>NZ_LQBP01000033.1 GCF_001507545.1 Ruegeria profundi | reverse complement strand
GATGTCGCCGCTTTCGGCTGATTGATAGGTGTAGGTCACCGGTACCGTCACCGTTTCTCCGGCTGCGACCGCTTTGTCTACGCTCACTGTGTAGCTGGCGTCATTGCCTTCGACGACGCTGGCATCACCGCTGATTGAGACGATGGCTTTGTCGTCGTCTCCTGGTGTGCCTTCGTTGTCGTTGCCGTCTTTAATGGTCGTGGCGACTGTGTCGTTGCCCAACTCGACGTTTTCGAAGCTGCCTGTGTCTACTGGCGTGCCGATGACGACGCTGTAAACTTCGTCGCCTTCTGCGTAGGCGTCATCCACTGCGGCCACCGTGAAGTCGACGCTTTGATTGGCTGCATCCAGCACCACTTCTGTGGTGTTGGTGATGATGTCGCCGCTTTCGGCTGATTGATAGGTGTAGGTCACCGGTACCGTCACCGTTTCTCCGGCTGCGACCGCTTTGTCTAC
>NZ_LQBP01000032.1 GCF_001507545.1 Ruegeria profundi | reverse complement strand
GCTTCACCGCGGTCCAGCAGCTTGCGGAACATCTCAACACCGGTGCAGGTGGTTTTCGAAGTGTCGCGGATGCCGACGATTTCGATCTCGTCGCCCACGTTGATCACGCCACGCTCAACACGGCCCGTCACAACGGTACCGCGGCCCGAGATCGAGAACACGTCTTCGATCGGCATCAGGAACGGCTGGTCAACAGCACGCTCAGGGGTGTCGATATACTCATCAACAGCCGCCATCAGTTCCTTGATCTTCTCTTCGCCGATTTCCGGGTTGTTGCCTTCCATCGCGGCCAGAGCCGACCCTGCGATGATCGGAATATCGTCGCCGGGGTAGTCGTAGCTGGACAGCAGTTCGCGCACTTCCATCTCAACCAGCTCCAGCAGCTCTTCGTCGTCAACCTGGTCAACTTTGTTCAGGAACACGACCATCTTCGGGATGCCAACCTGGCGGCCCAGCAGGATGTGCTCACGCGTTTGCGGCATCGGGCCGTCAGCGGCGTTCACAACCAGGATCGCGCCGTCCATCTGAGCGGCACCGGTGATCATGTTCTTGACGTAGTCGGCGTGGCCGGGGCAGTCAACGTGCGCATAGTGGCGGTTGTCGGTCTCGTATTCCACGTGGGCGGTCGAGATGGTGATGCCGCGCGCCTTTTCTTCCGGCGCACCGTCAATCTGGTCATACGCCTTGAAGTCGCCGAAATACTTGGTGATTGCTGCGGTCAGCGTCGTCTTACCATGGTCAACGTGGCCAATCGTGCCGATGTTGACGTGCGGTTTTGTACGCTCAAACTTTTCCTTTGCCAT
>NZ_LQBP01000031.1 GCF_001507545.1 Ruegeria profundi | reverse complement strand
AGCCACAATCCCCATAGCACCGAAATCTGCCCGCGCTTTCCTCCTTGTCAGATTTATCGCCGCTGCAGCTCACGCTGACAGCAGCCACAAACCTTAGACAAAGTCGCCATTCACCGTTGCGCTCTGCCAAGTTGAAAGTGATTGCAAAACGTTTCCCTTTAGAAGCGCGATAAGATGACTCCTGCCACAACCAATATGGTGCCGACGGCACGGGGCAATGTCAGTTCTCTCACCGGTAGCCCGAACGCGCCCACGTAATCCAATAACAATGCCGCCACCATCTGCCCGAGGATCAGGGCGGAAATCATTGTTACGACACCCAGCAATGGCACGCCCCACAGCATTCCCCAAACGGAAAATGCCCCCAAAGCTCCTCCTAGGAACATCCACCAGTCCGCTTTGCCAAGTTTCGGGATTGACGTCAGCCCACCAGAGTAAAGCGCGATAAGAGCAAGGACCAAAAAACCGACCCCGAATGATACAACGGAAACCAGTATCGAGTTTCCTGTTACCCGCACCAGAGCGGCATTTACTGGTGCTTGCAGACTGGCAGCAGCTCCAGCACCGATCACAACAAGCAGTGCAATCCACAGACCCATGTTCATTCTTTCCGCCCTTTTTCTGAAATCAGTTTCCAGCAAGTTTGCGACAACAACTGCTGCTCACAAACACCGTTTTTGACAATCAAATATGAAAAAAATCGGAGCCGATGTACGGCGCATCAAATCAGCGACTGCTTCGGGCTGAGGCTGTGTGGAAACTCCGATTGTGGTATGCTTTTCGGCAAAGACCGGAGGCGGGCATGTCGGGGTATATTGAGGGGACGGATCGGGGGCAGA
>NZ_LQBP01000030.1 GCF_001507545.1 Ruegeria profundi | reverse complement strand
AGCCACAATCCCCATAGCACCGAAATCTGCCCGCGCTTTCCTCCTTGTCAGATTTATCGCCGCTGCAGCTCACGCTGACAGCAGCCACAAACCTTAGACAATGCAGACGTCGCTGTTGATACACATCAATGCGAACCAAAGCAGTTCGTGGTGTAGCAAAGGTCCGTCAATAATGACCAATTTGTTAACGAAATGACTGTCTCGGCGGCGACCTCAAAACAAGGCCTAGCAATCCAATTCGAACTGACCGATGTCACTTATGAATCGCATTGAAACAATCATGTTGTTGAACCACCTACCCGTCTGTCGTTTTTCCTTGGCTACAAGCTCTCTGAGTGCCGCCCGATATGACGCGAATCGATCCGTAACCAACTTCTCCGCTGTGCCGTGTTGCTTCATCAATTTCTTGAGGAATTTCAGTGCGCGGCTTTGTTTCGGCGCTATGTGACGGCGGCTTCGAGCACCTCACCTTCGTGATCTACGGCCCGCCAGAGGTAGTGTCTCTTGCCATTCATCTTCACGAAGACTTCGTCGATATGCCACTTCGATTTTGAGTACGCCCGAAGTTGCTGTATCCGTTTTCTGCGCATTTTCGACGCGACCATTGGGCCAGAACGGTTCCACTAGTAGCGGACAGTTTCATGACTTACTTCGATACCGCGCTCATGTAGCAGGTCTTCGACGTTTCGAAGCGACAGTGGAAACCGAACGTATATCATCACCACGAAACGAATGATCTCGCGACTGGTTTGAAATACTTGAATGGCGATCGATTTTTATGGCAGGAGACCAGGAAAGCCCCTTGCCCGCCTCAACCCAACTTCTTCTGGCAAGACCCTGCAACTTAATCGAATTCGTTTTCGGTGACTTTCTTGATAGGCCGACGCTTGGCAATGTCGACTTTTCTCTTATTACCAATTACTTAAACTATTTTGAAACGTCACTGATTTCTGACACAATCGACTTCCAAAATCTCAACAAATAGGTAAATCGCGTCATTCAATTCTGACCCAGACTTCAAGCATTTCTGACCCAATAACGATAGCCGCCACTCATTGACGCTCCGGCGAAGGTCTGTTGAGAGCCGAGGGTGTGTGGAAACTCGCGTAATTTCTCCTTGCTGAAGGTTTTCTGCCGTCTACGTCGGCCAGCCTCGGTTTATGGGCGACATTGGCGCCCT
>NZ_LQBP01000029.1 GCF_001507545.1 Ruegeria profundi | reverse complement strand
GGGCTGAGGCTGTGTGGAAACTCCGATTGTGGTATGCTTTTCGGCAAAGACCGGAGGCGGGCATGTCGGGGTATATTGAGGGGACGGATCGGGGGCAGACGACGCTGTTTCCAGACCGGCTGGAGGACTGGATCTGCGAGGACAATCCGGCCCGTGTGATCGACCTTTTCGTGGATCAGATCGATCTTACGGAGATTGGCTTCGCCCGGACTTGTCCCGCGCCAACGGGTCGGCCGGGTTATCACCCATCAGTCCTGCTGAAGCTGTTCATCTACGGCTATCTGAACCGGGTTCCGTCCAGCCGAGCGCTGGAGCGGGAGGCTGGACGGAATGTCGAGGTCATGTGGCTTACCGGGCGATTGGCGCCAGACCACAAGACAATTGCCGATTTCCGGCGCGACAACGGTGATGCCATCCGTCGGACCTGTGCGCAGTTCGTGGAACTTTGCCGCCGGATCGGAGTTCTGAAGGGCGACTGTGTCGCGATCGATGGCTCCAAGTTCAAGGCCGTAAACAATCGCGACAAGAACTTCACAACGGGCAAGGTTGCAAGCCGGATCGCACATCTCGAAGCCAGCGTCGAACGCTACATTGACGAGATGGTGCGCATCGATAGGCAGGAAGAGGGCGAGGCACGCCTGGAAAAGCTCGCCAACCTCCACCGGCGCTACGGCCGCATCCAGCAGGAGATCCAGCGCCTGCAGGACATGGACCGGGCGCTGAAGAATTCCACAGACAACCAGATCTCCCTGACTGACCCGGACTCTCGTTCCATGGCGACGAGCGCCAAGGGAAGCGGGTTCGTGGGTTACAATGCCCAGGCCGCGGTGGATACCGAGACCCACTTGATCGTGACGCATGATGTGATCAATGACGGGCACGATCGCGAGCAGCTGTCGCCGATGGCCAAGCGGGCGAAGACAGCGCTCGGCCGCGACGAGATGAGCGCGGTTGCCGATAAGGGCTATTTCAGCGGCCGCGAGATTCTGGCTTGTCATCAGGACGGCATCACCACGACCCTCCCACGGCCCGAGACCTCGGGCAACCGCAAGAAGGACATGTATGTGAAGGCCGACTTCGCCTATGACGCACACGCGGATGTCTACCGGTGTCCTGCAGGCGAGACGCTGACATATCGCTACACGACCGAGGAGGCCGGTCTGGTGGTGCGGCGTTACTGGGCCAGTGTCTGTCAGACCTGCCCGCTCAAAGCGCGTTGCACCACCGGGAAGGAACGTCGGATCACCCGCTGGGAGCACGAGCACCTTGTGGATGCGATGCGCGATCGAATGAGCCGCGATCCTACACTGATGTCGCTCCGCCGCTCGACTGTTGAGCACCCGTTCGGCACGATCAAGGCCTGGATGGGCGCAACGCACTTTCGGATGCGCAGGCTCGGAAACGTCCGCACCGAGATGGCATTCCACGTGCTTGCCTATAACATCAAGCGCATGATCGCCCTGATCGGGGTTCGGGGACTTCTGGCCGCCATTCCAGCCTGAAAAGAGGCAATTGGCTCAAATTACCCGCCGAAAAACGCATCAGCCTCCAATCTCCGCGCCCTTCCGATCCAAAGGGCGCCAATGTCGCCCATAAACCGAGGCTGGCCGACGTAGACGGCAGAAAACCTTCAGCAAGGAGAAATTACGCGAGTTTCCACACACCCTCGGCTC
>NZ_LQBP01000028.1 GCF_001507545.1 Ruegeria profundi | reverse complement strand
GCCAATAAAGGCGTGACACATGCCAGGGCTAAATCATTGATATTATGTGACTTGAATCAGAAAGGTGTGACCCATCCGCAAAATGCGTGACCTTGCCACCCAAATCGCAGGGAGTCAGCGGCTGCAAACGACCCGAAAGCTGACGTTAATCAAAAATGCTTGGAAGACGGTTTCGTCTAAGGTTTGTGGCTGCTGTCAGCGTGAGCTGCAGCGGCCACAAACCTTAGACTCAACTGCCATTCGCTCGAATAATCTAAATGTCTGCTTTCCATTCAAGGCATTCAAGTATCTTCGGCGGAGCGCGACTTGAGCCATGCCAAAACGTTGGTCACCGACTCATTGTTTTTGGTGGCTCGCGGCAAGAGGACATAGAAGTCATTTCTGCCCGCATCCCAGGTTGCACCAACCTCGACCAAGCGCCTGGCTTCAATGTCATGAGCCACTAGAAACCGGCTTACCAAGGCCACACCTTGCCCGGCGATAGCAGCATCGACCGCAAGAGACGTTTGGCTCAGATGAAGGTCACGAGGAGACCGGTACTCGACGCCCAAATGCGCAAGATAGCTGGGCCACAGATCATGGGTGTCATGGATTTTTGGAAGTTTATTGAGGGTTTCTGGCTCAAGAAAACTATCGTCCTTGGCCGCAAATATTGGCGCAGCTACCGCGATGAGCGATTGCTTGAACAAAAGGGTTACGTCTAGTGATGCGCCAAAGGGCGGCGATCCTTGGCGCACTGCAAGGTCTATCCCGTCGCTATGAAAGCTCGAGACTTTCTCAGTGGCCATGATCCGCAAATCAATATTCGGGTATGCTGCCGAAAAGTCCGGTAGGTTTGGGATCAGCCATTTTGCAGCGAAAGTCGGAGTGACGCTGATAAGGACTTTGTTCGGCTCTGGCTTCAGTTCGGCAGTTGCGGATCGAAGGTCTGCGAACACCTTGGCGATCCGGTTGTGAAAACTGCGCCCGACCGATGTGAACCGCAGCCCCTTCGGCACCCGTTCAAACAAAACCACATCAAGATGCGCTTCGAGCTGACGCACTTGTTGCGCCACGGCCCCTTGCGTGACGCCCAGTTCTTCGGCTGCTGAGCGGAAACTGAGGCGGCGGCCCGCCGCATCGAAAGCACGCAGACTATTGAGTGGGGGAAGTTCAGTCATTTTGCAATGGTATTTCTACTGCCACGCAACATCAATTCTCAATCACACTTTCTCGGCAAGCTAATTATATATAACCTAACCACCAAAGGACACTAGATATGACAGTAGAAAAAGTAGCTCTGATTACAGCGGGCGGGAGCGGTATGGGCGCTGATGCAGCCCGCAAATTGGCGGGAGATGGGTTCAAGATTGGCATCCTGTCCTCGTCAGGTAAGGGTGAGGCGCTCGGCGGCGAACTCGGGGGCTTTGGCGTGACGGGCTCTAACCTTGATGGAGAAGCGCTCAACGCTTTGGTCGAAGGCGCGAAGGATCGTTGGGGTCGTATTGATGTCTTGGTGAACTCTGCTGGCCACGGACCGAAGGGTTCGATTCTCGAAATCAACGACGACGAATGGCATAAAGGGATGGAAGTCTACCTGATGAACGTGGTCCGCCCTACAAGGCTTGTCACGCCGACAATGCAGGCCCAAGGCGGCGGAACAATCATCAACATCTCAACCTTTGCCGCCTTCGAACCCGACCCTCTCTTTCCAACGTCGGGGGTTTTCCGGGCCGGGCTTGCAGCATTCACGAAGCTCTTTTCGGACAAATACGCGTCAGAGAACATTCGCATGAACAACGTCCTTCCGGGCTTCATCGATAGCCTGCCCGAAACCGAAGACCGCAAATCGCGTATTCCCATGGGGCGTTACGGTTTCGCGTCGGAGGTGTCTTCTCTCATTTCATGGCTCGCCTCGGAAGATGGTGGCTACATGACGGGACAAAACCTGCGTATCGACGGAGGTTTGACCCGTGCAGTCTGAAGCCTTGGCCTTTGTATTGCCGCGCGAGCGCCGTGTCTTCATGGTCAAGTGGGGCGCATCTGCTGTTCAGATCATGGGATACACCGCAACGGGGTTTGGTTGGACACCTTGGAACCTATACATGTTTCTTGTCGGTGTCGTGGGGTGGTTCGCCGTCGGCGCACTATGGAATGACAAGGCGCTCATGCTTGTCCACCTTGTCGCGCTAGGCGCAATGATTGCTGGTATGGCAAGCAGCTAAAAGGCAAGAGAAGCCATTCGGTGTTGTACAGTATTGGGGAGGTATGGGCTCACCACGGTCGTACGCTGCAATTTGCTTAAAAATCAGCTTTTCGGACTAGGACGAAACCGCTCTCGCGGTATTGGCGCTGGTGGCGTTCGCTGGGCACTGATTGGGGCACAGAGATTTTGTAGATGGGCGCGTCTGCCTGACGATTG
>NZ_LQBP01000027.1 GCF_001507545.1 Ruegeria profundi | reverse complement strand
GGACGAAACCGCTCTCGCGGTATTGGCGCTGGTGGCGTTCGCTGGGCACTGATTGGGGCACAGAGATTTTGTAGATGGGCGCGTCTGCCTGACGATTGGGGCCTTCTCAATCTGATGACAGGAGGTTCCGATGACAGACCAATACGTGCCCGCGCTGCGCCAGCGGTTTCTCGAGGATATGCGGATCAAGGGGCTGCAACCCAAGACGCAGACGATGTACCTGCGGGCGATGCGGGAGTTCACGCGGTTTCTGGGGCATTCGCCCGATACCGCGACGCCGGAGGAATTGCGCGCGTTTCAGCTCGACATGAAGGAGCGCGGCGTTGGTGCGCCGACCTTCAACAACCGTCTGACGGTGCTCAGCTTCTTCTTCGCGACCACGTGCCTGAGGCCGGAGATGAAGCGGCACATGCGCTATCAGCGCGCTGCAAAAAAGATCCCAGTTGTGCTCAGCGCCGAGGAGGTCACGCGCATTCTCGAAGCGGCACCTGGGCCCGGGCTGAGGTACCGTGCCGCCTTCAGCGTGGCCTATGGCGGCGGGCTGCGGGCAAGCGAGGTCACGCATCTCAAGGTCGGCGACATCGACAGCGACCGCATGCTGATCCGTGTCGAACAGGGCAAGGGGCGCAAGGATCGACACGTGATGCTGTCGCCAGCCCTTCTTGACCTGCTGCGTGACTATTATCGCGAGGCACGGCCGGCGGGCTGGTTCTTTCCCGGCCGCAACCGGGTCGATCCGATCTCGACGCGGCAGTTCAACCGCGCCTTCGGGGTGGCCTGTGACTTCGCCGGGCTCAAAAAGAAGGTGTCGCCGCATACGCTGCGGCACAGCTTCGCCACACATCTGCTGGAGGATGGGACGGACATCCGGGTGATTCAGGTGCTGCTCGGGCATGCAAAGCTGGAGACCACGACGATCTATACCAAGGTGGCGACCAAGACGATCCGGGATGTCACCAGCCCGCTCGATCTGCTGGTGCGACGGAAGAGTGAGGCAGGCTAACGCGCCTGTTCCATGCCCCGCCCCAGACTGGAGGTCGCGGATATCTTCCACGCCCATGGACCTGCCTATCGCCGGGACCATGCAGGGCATCTGAACCTGCCGCAGTTGAAGGTGATGTCCGCGATCGAGACTTGCCGCACTGCCGCGCTTGGCGGTCATGTTGCGGCCTGTACCGATTGCGGCCATGAGCACATCGCCTACAACTCGTGCCGCAATCGCCATTGCCCGAAGTGTCAGGGGGCCGCATCGCGGGAGTGGATGCAGGCGCGGATCGCGGACCTGTTGCCTGTCGAGTACTTCCACGTGGTGTTTACGCTGCCTGCGCCGATTGCGGATATCGCGTATCACAACAAGGCGGCGGTCTATGGTCTGCTGTTCAAGGCCTCGGCCCAGACATTGCTGACCATCGCCGCCGATCCGAAGCATCTCGGCGCGCGGATCGGCATGACCAGCGTGCTGCATACCTGGGGCTCGGCGATGACCCACCACCCGCATGTGCACGTCATCGTGCCAGGGGGTGGTTTGTCGCCTGATGGCGCCCGGTGGATCGGTTGCCGTCCGGGGTTCTTCCTGCCGGTGAAGGTCCTGTCGCGGCTGTTCCGGCGGCTGTTCCTCGAGGGACTGATGAGGTTGCACCGGACCGGCAAGCTGCGCTTCTTCGGCGATCTGCCGGAACTGGTCGATCCCGATGCCTTCGCCGCCCATCTCGCGCCGCTGCGCAAAACCAACTGGGTCGTTTACGCCAAACCGCCCTTCGGCGGGCCGGAGGCCGTGCTGGCCTATCTCGGCCGCTACACGCACCGGGTCGCGATCTCTAACCACCGGCTTATCAGTACCGATGGCGACACGGTGTCCTTCCGCTGGAAGGACTACCGCATCAGGCGCGGGGACCGCATGAAGGTCATGCGCCTGCCCACGGACGAGTTCATCCGCCGCTTCCTGATCCATGTCCTGCCCTCCGGCTTCCACCGCATCCGCCACGCGGGGTTCCTGGCCAATGGCATCCGCCGCGACAGGATCGAGAAGACCCGGCGCTTGTTGGAGACGGAGCCAGCACCCGACCGGGCACCGCATGAAGGGACGAGCGACGACCCCGATGACCGGGCCGCTCTTCCGCCTTGCCCGAAATGCGGCGGGGCCATGATCATTATCGCAACCTTCCTGCGCGGCCAAATCCCCAAATCCCGCGCACCGCCATGGGAGGACGCCGCATGATCCAACCGTCACACCCGGCCCCGCCAGATGGACGCGCCGGACCAGTCAACGCGGCCAGTCCGCCAAAAACAGCGCCGCACAAGGCCCATGGCCACAGAGAAATGGGCCGACACGCGACACGGCACCAGAAAGATCAACGCGCCTGCGCGGATCAGCATGGCAGGCTTCGCTGTTCACCGCACCGTTGACCCAAGCCCTGAGCCACAATCCCCATAGCACCGAAATCTGCCCGCGCTTTCCTCCTTGTCAGATTTATCGCCGCTGCAGCTCACGCTGACAGCAGCCACAAACCTTAGAC
>NZ_LQBP01000026.1 GCF_001507545.1 Ruegeria profundi | reverse complement strand
CACAATCCCCATAGCACCGAAATCTGCCCGCGCTTTCCTCCTTGTCAGATTTATCGCCGCTGCAGCTCACGCTGACAGCAGCCACAAACCTTAGACGAAACCGCCGTTAGCGGCACCGCAGCACCTTTGATCTGGATGAACGACCGCTTCGCGGACAAGTCGGTCGGTCAATGGAGCAACAGATCCGAAATAGTCAAAAAGTTTTCAAATCGTTCGTTCATTTACTTTGAAATCTGTACACGCCGTCCCAGTCTGAGTCCTGAGGTTGAGAGATGAAGCCATTGCATCGATCAATAAATGTGTCGACGAGAAGCTCGTTTTTTTCCAACTGTCTATGCTTTTCAAATGCGTTCAATGCATCTTGCCAAGCTGCCGACCGGTACAAAGAATAGCACGTCTCCCAACTGTCAAGTTCGCGTTTCAGCGCGTCACTCACATTGGCCCCGTTTTCACATACGAGTTCATAGATGCGGCTGGGGTTGCTTGCTCCAAGAGGTATGACAATGTCAATTTCACGCAACAAGAACTCGCTCTCGACATGACAAGCAACGGCTTCCGAGACAAGTATTCTGGTTCCATAGACTTTATTTAAGCCTTCCAGCCGCGAAGCAAAGTTCACGGCTGCCCCCAGCGCCGTATACTGCAGCCTTGATTGTGAGCCAACGTTTCCAACGACCACAGGACCAGTATGCAGCCCGAAACGCGTATGGAGCGGACGCAAAGGTGAGGTTCCTTGTTCAGAGTTGAGGTGTTCTTCGGCGCGCAAACAAGCCAGCGCCGCCCGGCACGCATGATTTGGATGATCAGGGTCACCAATTGGAGCATTCCAAAGCGCCATGATGGCGTCTCCGATGTATTTATCGACGGTACCAAAATTTGAAGAAATTACTTCCTCCATAGCCTCGAAATATTCGGATAACGCGGGCATAAGGATTTCCGGTTCAAGCCCTTCTGTTTGAGAGGTGAATCCCTGAAGATCAGTGAACATGAGCGTCACTTCCTGCGAGTTACCCCCGACCCCAATTCTCTCCGCTTTTGAAACGATGGAACGAACCAACTCTTTCGGAACGTAAGCGCCAAAACTGGACAGACCGGCCTTCATGCTCGCAATCGCGGCTTCCAGCTCGGCAACCTCCTGAATATTCGACTTTAAGTTCAGATCATCGCCTAGTTCGAAATTGCTGACCTTTCGAGCTTCTGTTGTAACTCTACCCAGGCTCTTGCTTAGAACACGGGCCACAAGGAAAGTGAAAGCTACCGCCACTACCATTGCCAGCCCGCCGAATTGCAAAGCACGCTTTGTCGTTCGTTGTATGCCCCCAACAAGCTCTTCCTCAGGCACTGTTAACCCAAGCGTCGGCTGGGCCCCGAAAATCTCTGGAATAGGCGCAACAGAGGCTATGTGCTTACGCGCATCTGAGGGGGAAACGAAGTTGAAGAATTCTTGTTGGTTGGCCTGCCATTGGCTTACAGCACCGGCAACAACCCTGTTGTCCATTTCGATTTGCTCATTTGGATTGGCACTCACAAAACGCGCCATCCCATCGTCGGAACGTGTGCTTGTATAAGCGAGTAGCCGGCCCTCTCGGTCCATCATGAAGGCGAGGCCGTGATCTCCAATCCGAATATCGTTTAGAATTTGCGAAAGAGCCGACATTGTCATGTCGAGCGCAACCACGCCCATCAGTTTGCCTGTTTTGTCAAACACGCTCTTGGAGAAGGTAACGCCCGCATTGCCTGTACTTTCAAACAGGTAGAGCGGCGTTATGTATATTTCGGAATGCTCTATTGCTCCGCGATACCAAGGACGCGAACGTGGGTCATATTTGGTGCTTCGGCTGAGAAATGGTTTTGGGGGTTCGTTTTTCTCTGACCAGTAATATGTCTCCAAACGAGTGTCCGCTTGGTCCAAAATAATGCGCTGCACGCGGTTGACACCCTCGGGCACCGGCCTTTGATCAGGGCCGAAAACGCGCCAGTCACTCGGAATATTGATATTCTGATAGAAGTCTCCAGATTGCGCTTCCGCAAAATACAATCCGTAATAGTGCTCCTTACCTTGGATCTTCGAGTATAGAACATCCAAACCAACAAGCGAGTTTGCTTGTTCGGGAAAATTCGACAGAAATACGGACGCGGAAGACACGACATTTCCGGCACCGCGAATGACAGTCAGCATGTCTTCAACTGACCGCGCTCTGGCCGCTGCCATCTGTTTTTGTGCCGTATGAACGGCAAGTTGCTTGTTTCCGAAATACAGAATGGCCACAAGCATCGTGGTTACGCACAATGTAAGTAGCGTGAATACCGTCGCGACGCCGATGTGTAGACGAATTTTCATCTCATGTACTAGCCACGATTATGAATGGAAGACCAGATTTAAGTTTCCAATTGGTTAGTTTCATAGATGTCCGTCAAAGAAAGAGTGAGAAGGCCAAAACCTGTTCTAATGCTTTCGGCAACAACAGTCCGCAACGGGCTCAAGGCAGTCATCTGAGGCTTTTGGTCAGATGACGGCTTAGGAACGGATAGCGGTCCTTGTTGGTGGTCATTCCGAGAAATTTCGCCTAAAGGTCTGCATCGAACGGCAGAGTTGCGGACGAGGCCGCCCTCAGATGGTATCGCTTGAATGTCTGCGATACATTGGAGCGGTCGTCGTCTAGAATGCCTTGCAATTCTATCGCGACGGAAACCCGAACAGTGGATGTCCATGTCCGACGCAATCCTTGCTGCTGAACCAACTATCCGCCTTATTGCCTTCCTAGCCGTCCTGGCGGCGATGGCACTTTGGGAAGTGGCCGCACCCCGGCGCCGACGGGATATTCCGCGCGTTGTCCGATGGACAAACAACCTTGCGCTCGTAGTGCTCGACACCGCTATCCTGCGGCTGACCTTTCCAATCCTCGCGGTTGGTCTCGCAGCCAAGGCCGAGGAGCGCGGATGGGGGCTCTTCAACAACATCGAGGCGCCGGTTTGGGTTGCGATCTTGGTCTCCATGCTGCTTCTCGATCTCGCAATCTACCTTCAGCATGTGATGTTCCATGCGGTACCGGGGCTTTGGCGTCTGCACCGGATGCATCACGCCGACCTCGATTTTGACGCGACCACAGGCTTGCGTTTCCATCCGGTAGAAATCCTCATCTCGATGGGGATCAAGCTGGCGGTCGTAGCAGCCTTGGGGCCGCCCGCAGTCGCGGTGCTCCTTTTCGAGGTAATCCTGAACGCTACCGCGCTTTTCAATCACGCAAACATTGATTTGCCGCGTCCGGTGGATCGAATTCTCAGATGGCTCGTCGTCACTCCAGACATGCACCGAGTCCACCACTCCGTCGATCCAAGCGAGACCAACTCGAATTTTGGCTTTAATCTACCGTGGTGGGACCGGCTCCTCGGAACCTACGTTGCGCAACCCGAGAAGGGGCATAAGGGCATGGAAATTGGCATCGAGCAGTTTCGCACACGCCGAGACCTCTGGCTCGACCGAATGCTGTTTCAGCCGCTGCGCGGCCCGGCGAGCGGAGGTGCCCTCGACGCCCCGAGCCAACGGAGGCGATCTTCATCTGTCTCGTCCGGGCAAACCAAGCTTGGAAATGACCAAATAGACCAATAGCGCTGAACCAAAGACTGCTTTGCCCCGCTTGAGCGAAATTCACGCGGCGTTCAGCATCGGTCGAAATGTGCTCGGTGCGGTCATTCACTTAAATGTCGCCAACGACCGCTCTGCGGACGAGGACGAAACCGCTCTCGCGGTATTGGCGCTGGTGGCGTTCGCTGGGCACTGATTGGGGCACAGAGATTTTGTAGATGGGCGCGTCTGCCTGACGATTGG
>NZ_LQBP01000025.1 GCF_001507545.1 Ruegeria profundi | reverse complement strand
AGCCACAATCCCCATAGCACCGAAATCTGCCCGCGCTTTCCTCCTTGTCAGATTTATCGCCGCTGCAGCTCACGCTGACAGCAGCCACAAACCTTAGACAAAGCGGACCTTGATGGTCACAGACTGAACGTCTGCTTCTGGCATTGTTGCGTGAGCTGTTTCTACGGGGCAATTAAGAATTGGCTGTCCGTTTCGAGCAAACTTACAAGGCCGGGCAACTTTCTTGTTCTATCTTCTACTTTCTGACAAGAATTGCATGTTCCCGCTCTATAACCTTTTCCCAATCGCCTTGGGCTTTCAGACCGGTCGAAGAGTCTCCCATTAGCGAAGTAACCATCAATCTTCCACGCGCTTTCGCTTCTTCTTTCGAAAACCCGGCCTGTTCAAACATCCAGGCGGCGAACTGGAACCGTTTGCCGATGGTTCTTTGATACGATTCTTTCACCTTCTCATCGGTATTCGCCCACACTGAGACAGCGTGATCCGGCAAGGCGGCGTCCTCTTCAATGACCTTTTTCATAAGAAGAAGAATGCGGTCTTCCGGGGGGCCGCCAAATGTCTTTGCCTGTGCGATCACTTTGTCAGTCAGTTCCTGCTCCCAATATCTGAGCACCTCATCCAAAAGCTCACGGACGTTCTTGAAATGCCAGTAAAAGCTGCCGCTTGTCAGGTTCAGTCGCTTTGCCATTGGCACGACTTTTATCGCGGAAACGCCACCCTCGTTCAGGACTTTGTAGGCAAGCAAAATCCAGTCTTTTTTGGTCGCAGCGTTTTTGGGTGAGGCTCGGGTGACAGTTTCTGACATTCAGATTATAGCATTCATTATTTGACATAGAGTAGTCTATGGTCGTACCGTAGAGAAGTCTATGGGCAACTGGGAGTTCACGAAATCGTGCTCTTCGAAACGCCATGCAGAATAGGGGGGATCAATGAAAAGCATTATGAATTCCACGACTGGCGCACTATTGGCTTTGGGTTTGTCGTTGGCTGGCACCGCTTCAGCGCAAAACGCGCTGCCGACTGGTCGCACTGCTTCTGCAATTGAAAATGGTGTTTATCCCGCGTCGTACTTTCCCAACACTGAAATCCTCGGCGCGGATGAAATGCGTATCACGGCATTAGGTACGGGGATGCCAAACCAAACCAAGGCAGCCGTTTCAATTTCGTTTTATGTGGAACTTGGGAATGGGGACGTCTTTCTGTTTGACGTAGGAACTGGCGCAACGGGAAACCTTTTCTCGCTGCGACCAGACTTCGCAAAGATCGACAAGGTCTTCTTCAGCCATTTGCATGTTGATCACGTTGGAGACTTCATGGGCCTCCACGTTGGAGGTTGGCTTTCGGGCAGATATACACCGCTCCGCATCTTCGGCCCGTCCGGATCAGAAGATGAACTGGGCACCAAAGCTTATGTTGAGGGCATGTCTAAAGCCTATGCTTGGGATTTGGCCACACGTACAGGGGCGCTGCCGGATGATGGCGCCAAGCTCGAAGTCACTGAATTCGATTACATGCAAGAAAACGAGATCGTTTATCAGGAGAACGACGTAACTATCCGATCCTGGCCTGCGATTCACAGCCTTGATGGTTCCGTGAGCTACTCACTGGAATGGAATGGGCTGAAGTACGTCTTTGGTGGCGATACTTACCCAAACAAATGGTATGTAGACTATGCCAAAGGGGCGGACATCGCTTCTCACGAAGCTTTCCTGCCACCTGATGCTCTGGCCCCGTATTTTGGCTGGGACATGAAACAGGCGACTTATGTAGCTACGCGCATTCATACCGAACCTGCTGCCTTTGGCAAAGTGATGTCCGCGGTCGAACCTCGCATGGCGCTGGGGTATCACTCTGTTCTTTCACCCGAAAATTATCAGGCGATTTTGGAAGGCGTTCGTTCGACTTACAATGGACCTCTGACGCTGGCGCGAGATCTACAGGTGATCAACGTAACAAAGGACCAAATCGTTGTTCGGGAAGCGAGTGTTGACGACTATGTGCTACCACCAGCTGTGAGCGACGAATACATCAACGCCCCGCGTTCAAAAGAAAAAGAGCCTTCTGAAAAGGTTCAAGCGGGCAAGTGGGACGGTTACACGCCACCGCCAATGCCGGACAATTGACGTTCAAGGGGTGAACAAAATTCCGATTTGGCGGTATCTGTGCCGACTATTCCTGATGCTGAGCGTGATGGTCTCGGGTGCACAGGCCGTTTCAGCAGATGTCGTTTTGACAAACGGTTCGGAAGTCGCACCCAATATTGCTGTCCTTCATGTCAAAGATGATGGGGTTTACGTCGACCTTGAGATCTATATCGAAGATATTCCGTTGTTTGCGGATATGTTGCCAATTGGTTGGTCATCGGATTTCGTCGAGGGTGAGCCGGAGGCTGAACAAGAGTCCAATCAAGGCTCTGCCCAAGTCGAAAATCGGGTGCTGTCTATTGTTGCAAGGGACGAAGAGCCCCTACACGCTGAAATCAGAAAGTTAGAATACCGAACGCGCATCGACCGGGCCTCGCCGCTTGCAGGTCAGCGCGATCCATTCTCGGGTCAAATTGTTCCCAGCCCGCCAAAAGATCCGCGTGTTCTGTTCGTCGAAGTGTTCTTTCCGTTTCAAAACTCAGTTCCCAACGAGCTGACCATAATGCCTCCATCGCAGGATGGCGAACCACTGGTAACAATCGGGATGCAGGTTTTTGACCGAGAGGTTCCGGTCACGGATTTCAGCTACTTGTCAAAGCCGGCAGAGTTAAAGATTCACTGGCCTGATCCGTGGGATAGCCGCTTTTCTGCGGAAAGCCTGAATCGAAAAGCTCAGGACGGGACATCCACCTTTCTTTACATCGAACCTCGTGAAGTTCGGCATGAGACGCTGATCCGCTTGCGTGAACTGGCGCCTTGGATTGGTGAAACTACCGAAGTCGGTCAAACACTTTCGCCACAGCCTAGCGCCTTGATCGTAAACCAAGCGGCGGCCTTCCTGGCTTCTCGTAACCCTGTGTCAATTGATGGCAAATTAGTGCAACCGTCGAACGCTACAGCAAAACTCCTGGAGCTGACATCGCAGGGTTTTCAGGTTGTCGAGCCGGGAAAGGAAGTGTCTGTGAACAATGCGTTTATCGGAGCTATCCTGTCTTTCCCATCGGCAGACCTTCCCGATCAGGTGACAGTCACATGGGATATGTTTGACGAGAAAATCTCCCGCGTTGCGACCATTTCAAACGATGTCGCCGGACCGTTCTTTGGAGCTGTGACACCAGCAGACCCTCAGTTTCATTGGCAGAACCACTTGCTCCAATACGAAAGAGCATCTGTCACTCAAATTCCAGTTGAGCAGCAGACATGGCAGAACCCGGCATTCGCTTTGATCTCCGGGATGATTAGTGCCGCCTCACTTGGTTTCTTCCTGCTGTGCAAGGAAAAAGTTGCAAAGCGCATCAGTTGCGTAACAATGATTGCCGCAACATCGGCAACCGTCGCGTTTTCGGGATATTTGCCGGACTTGCCTTGGAAGAAGTCTGTGCCCCCTGAGCTGCAGGTTGCGGAAGATATACTGCGCTCGATGGTCGAGAACTTGAGCACGGCGACTCTGGAAGTTTCGCCAGCGGCAAGAAAGTCAGAGCTGGCACAGATTGTGACGGAAGCGTCTCTGGGTGACATCGCATCAGAGGTTGAACGTGGTCTCGCGATCCGAACGCCAGGAGGCAGTCTTGCTACGGTTACTAATATCAGCGACCTGAAATTAGAGCGCATTAACCCAACCCTCAAACCGGGTGGATTTAGCACTCTGGCCAAATGGACGGCGAAAGCCCAAGGCGGTCATTGGGGGCATGCCCATATGCGCGCCGTTACGTTTCGGGTGCTGGCCGAGGTCATACCTGAGTCAGGCCATTGGAAGCTGGATGGATTAACTGTAATCGAGGCTCGCGATCCAAATGCATAAGTGTTTAAGACCAAAGGTTTTTGCTTTCGGCGCTCTGTTTGTCGGTGTTTTTTTGTCACTGACGCTGTCGGCCTCGGCGCATTTTTTGCTTAACCTCAACGTTCGAATTTCGCATGTCGAGCATTCCGAAGACGGTCTGCGTGTCTACATCCGTACGCCCATGCCTTATCTGGTTGCAGACAAGGTCGGTGATCAGGATGGTGATGCCTTGCCGAAAGCTGCACCATTCACGACTAATGCCATGAGCGACGGTCAGTTGGTCCACTTCGTCGACTTGCAGGCAGTCATGAGCGATCCCAATGGGCTGGGGCAATTCGCCGAAGGTGGGTTGCATCTGATAGTCGACAATCAGCGCTTAAGAGGAACAGTTAAGTCCGTTCGCTTGCATCGCGTTGGAAATGAGCCCGGATTTGCAACTTTGACCGAAGCTCAACAGGCCGTGGACACCGAAACGGCCTTAACGCCGCCGCTTTTTGTTGGTGACACAATTGTCGATCTCGTCCTGCATTATGACACCGACGGCCCGATCCAATCGTACAGCATTGCCAACGTGCTGGACCCCGGCTTGCCGGATCAGGACCAAACGGCCAACTTAATTCTCGACTACGCATCGGACACACCGCAGATATTCCGATCTCGGGGCCTGATGACTGAACCATTGGTGGTTCAGCAAGAGGGGTATGGAGGATTCCTGAGTTTTGTCTGGGAAGGCATACGACATATCCTCGAAGGGTTGGATCATGTTCTGTTTGTTGTGTGCCTGGTCATTGGGGCGCAAACTCTCCGGGCGCTACTACTGCGTGCAACCGGTTTTACCGTGGGGCATAGCGTAACGCTGTCGCTGGGGTTTTTCGGGTTTGTACCATCGGGCGCGTGGTTTGTTCCTGCCGTCGAAACCGGGATCGCACTTTCTATCATATTTGCAGCCGTCGCAGCGTTTATGAGTTTTAAGGACAGCGCGCGCTCTGAGGTCACGATGGTGCTTCTGACGACACTGATTGGCCTCTTGCACGGTCTTGGGTTTAGCTTTGTGTTGCACAAGATTTTGCAGGTTACATCCCCAAACATCTGGCAAAGCCTGCTTGCATTCAATCTTGGCGTCGAGCTTGGCCAGGTCACCATTATTCTTGCGCTCTGGCCTGCCTTAATAATGTGTCGGCGCTTGAACTCCAGTTTGTGGATGTCCCTACGAGTGGGCTTAGCCGGTGGATGTGCGGTTATCGCCTGCTTTTGGACCTTTCAGCGAGTTGCCGAGGTTTATTCCACGCTGGCTTAAGGTCATTGCGATGACGCATGCCGTGATGGTCGCCTGGGAGAAAAGCGGGCATTCGGCTGTTCCGCAGCATTAGGCAGATTGGGCTCAAGGCAGTCATCTGAGTCTTTTAGTCAGATGACGGCTTAGGAACGGATAGCGGTCATTGTTGGAGGTCAATCGGAGGAATTTCGCCTGAAGGTCTGCATTGAACGGCAGCGGACGTTCGCTGAATTCTGCTGAACGGCAGAATTGCGGACGAGGACGAAACCGCTCTCGCGGTATTGGCGCTGGTGGCGTTCGCTGGGCACTGATTGGGGCACAGAGATTTTGTAGATGGGCGCGTCTGCCTGACGATTGG
>NZ_LQBP01000024.1:2500-6407 GCF_001507545.1 Ruegeria profundi | reverse complement strand
TGGTTGCGGGAGCAGGATTTGAACCTGCGACCTTCAGGTTATGAGCCTGACGAGCTACCGGGCTGCTCCATCCCGCGACACTTTGGTTTGGTCTACCGCCTATTTGGCTGTTTGAGACCGGGTAGTGTTCTTTTCATCGTTAGAGAGAATTGGGCTTTTTCTAGGTTTGGCGGTGACCTACTCTCCCGGGGCTTGAGCCCAAGTACCATTGGCGCGGCAGTGCTTAACTTCCGGGTTCGGGATGGGACCGGGTGTTTCACTTGCGCTATGACCACCAAACCGAGGAAAAGCCCATGTCGACTTTCTTGCTGTGCAAGAAAGCGACGAGGTGGCAGGCAGCGTCTTTTGCTTGCAAAAGGCGCGTTGCCACTCGGTTGTTATGTCACCCCTTACGGGGTTTCACATCAATCAACACCGTGCAATCCGCGTTTGCGGATTATCACGCGCGGGAGGCAGCGTATTCGTTTACGAGTGCGCGTTCCCGCATCTGAGTTATCCAACTCAAGGTCAGTGTATGCTTCTGGTTTGATTTCATCTTTCCATTACTGGATCAAATCAAGCCTATCGGGCGATTAGTACCGGTCAACTGAACGCATTACTGCGCGTACATCTCCGGCCTATTGACGTGGTGGTCTTCCACGGCCCTCAGGGAGACCTTGTTTTGAGGGGGGCTTCCCGCTTAGATGCCTTCAGCGGTTATCCTTTCCGATCATAGCTACCCAGCACTGCCGTTGGCACGACAACTGGTCCACCAGTGGATCGTTCACCCCGGTCCTCTCGTACTAGGGGCAACTCCTCTCAAGTCTCCTACACCCACGGCAGATAGGGACCGAACTGTCTCACGACGTTCTAAACCCAGCTCACGTACCTCTTTAAACGGCGAACAGCCGTACCCTTGGGACCTGCTCCAGCCCCAGGATGAGATGAGCCGACATCGAGGTGCCAAACACTGCCGTCGATATGGACTCTTGGGCAGTATCAGCCTGTTATCCCCGGCGTACCTTTTATCCGTTGAGCGATGGCCCTTCCACTCGGGACCACCGGATCACTATGGCCGTCTTTCGACTCTGCTCGACTTGTCAGTCTTGCAGTCAGGCTGGCTTCTGCCATTGCACTCAACGAGCGATTTCCGACCGCTCTGAGCCAACCTTCGCGCGCCTCCGTTACGCTTTAGGAGGCGACCGCCCCAGTCAAACTACCCGCCACGCAGGGTCCCGGATCCGGGTAACGGACCGCGGTTAGACATCAAGAGTGCGAAGGGTGGTATCTCAAGGGAGGCTCCACCGCGACTGGCGTCACGGTTTCGAAGCCTACCACCTATCCTGCACATCACAATCCTGATGCCAGTGCGAAGCTGTAGTAAAGGTGCACGGGGTCTTTCCGTCTAACCGCGGGAAGCCTGCATCTTGACAGGCAATTCAATTTCGCTGAGTCGATGTTGGAGACAGCGGGGAAGTCGTTACGCCATTCGTGCAGGTCGGAACTTACCCGACAAGGAATTTCGCTACCTTAGGACCGTTATAGTTACGGCCGCCGTTTACCTGGGCTTCAATTCAAGGCTCTCACCTCTCCTTTTAACCTTCAGGCACCGGGCAGGCGTCAGACCCTATACGTCGTCTTGCGACTTCGCAGAGCCCTGTGTTTTTAATAAACAGTCGCCACCCCCTGGTTTGTGCCCCCAGCCCCTAGTTGCCTAGGAACCGGGCCTCCTTCTCGCGAACTTACGGAGGTATTTTGCCGAGTTCCTTCAACATCGTTCTCTCAAGCGCCTTGGTATGCTCTACCAGTCCACCTGTGTCGGTTTAGGGTACGGTCTGATGGAGGGCTATTTCCAGGAACTGCTCAGCAGCCCAACCAATCCGATAAGGCTGAACTACATCTGCAATCCGTCACATCCTCCTGGCCTAGGAATATTAACCTAGTTCCCATCGCCTACGCCTTTCGGCCTCGGCTTAGGGGCCGGCTTACCCTGCTCAGATTAGCTTTAAGCAGGAACCCTTGGACTTTCGGCGAGAGTGTCTCTCACACTCTTTGTCGCTACTCATGTCATCATTCTCACTAGTGATCTCTCCACCGGATGGCTCACGCCCCGGCTTCATCGAAAGAACCTATGCCTGCGCTACCGCCTATTCGGCTACTTGAGCGCGATTGCTCGCACCTGATAACCGGCGGTAAAAAAGGCAAGGTTCTATGTCACACTACGCTCTGCTACCGATGCTTACGCATCCCTAGACTTCGGCTCATGGCTTGAGCCCCGTTACATCTTCGCCGCAGGACAACTTATTTAGACCAGTGAGCTGTTACGCTATCTTTAAAGGATGGCTGCTTCTAAGCCAACCTCCTGGTTGTTTTGGTCGTCCCACCTGCTTTCCCACTTAGCCATGAATTGGGGGCCTTAGTCGTAGGTCAGGGTTGTTTCCCTCTCCACTACGGACGTTAGCATCCGCAGTGTGTCTGCCATCTAGTACTCCCGGGTATTCGGAGTTTGGTTAGGATCAGTAAGCCTGTGGGGCCCCATTACCCATCCAGTGCTCTACCCCCCGGGGTATTCGGATGACGCTCTACCTAAATAGATTTCGCAGAGAACCAGCTATCTCCGAGTTTGATTGGCCTTTCACCCCTAGGCACAGCTCATCCCGATCCTTTTCAACGGATGTGGGTTCGGTCCTCCAGTAAGTGTTACCTTACCTTCAACCTGGCCATGCCTAGATCACTCGGTTTCGGGTCTGATCCCACGAACTCGACGCCCTATTAAGACTCGCTTTCGCTACGCCTACACCTAACGGCTTAAGCTTGCTCGTGAGACCAAGTCGATGACCCATTATACAAAAGGTACGCCGTCAGCTCGCAAGGAGCCTCCGACTGATTGTAGGCGTTCGGTTTCAGGTACTGTTTCACTCCCCTCGTCGGGGTGCTTTTCACCTTTCCCTCACGGTACTGGTTCGCTATCGGTCAGCAAGGAGTACTTAGCCTTCGAAGGTGGTCCTCCGATCTTCAGACAGAATTTCACGTGTTCCGCCCTACTTAATACGTCCGATCATGCTTCATATACGGGACTATCACCCTCTATGGTCCTGCTTCCCAACAGGTTCTATTCACACTCACGGCTCGGCTGGTCCCCGTTCGCTCGCCGCTACTGGGGGAGTATCAATTGATTTCCTTTCCTCCGGGTACTTAGATGTTTCAGTTCCCCGGGTTTGCTCTTAAAACCCTATGTATTCAGGTCTTAAGTACCTGTTCATGCTCATTATTGATTAGCAAAACTAACAATAACAAACATTCAGGTGGGTTGCCCCATTCAGAGATCCATGGATCAAAGCTTATTCTCAGCTCCCCATGGCTTATCGCAGAGTATCACGTCTTTCATCGCCTCTTGCTGCCAAGGCATTCACCAAACGCCCTTCTCGCGCTTGATTTGATCCAGAAAGAGAAAGACAGGATTTGCGAAGCAAATCCAATGACAGGCGCTGGTAACAACCCGTCTCTCTTACTGAACCAAAAACATACATTTCCCGCCCCCGCCACTTGGACGAGGACAATTGAGCAACCCCATATGGTCTCACAGCCGTGCAGCTGATCAACGCAGGTCGCTCGGGTTAGTATATTTGACTTGGACAACTCTGTTCGTTTCAGTCGCGATACGCATTAAAGGCCGGCTAGACCCAAACTGCGCCGCTCATCCCCCATATGTCCTACCGCCTATTCGGCTACTTGAGGACGAAGACAAGAACGACCGAGATCAGCGCCACACTCGGCGCGATCAAACAGTGTTGATTGATTTCTCTCTATACGATGTCAATGTTGGCGACTTCCGAAGGAAGTCTGCCAGGTGCGAGGCAGCGTATTCTCTCAGAGAATGCGCGTTCGCACACCCATCCAATTGGATGATCCAGCACTCACTCAAGTG
>NZ_LQBP01000023.1 GCF_001507545.1 Ruegeria profundi | reverse complement strand
AGCCACAATCCCCATAGCACCGAAATCTGCCCGCGCTTTCCTCCTTGTCAGATTTATCGCCGCTGCAGCTCACGCTGACAGCAGCCACAAACCTTAGACAAAAGCGTCGTTCAACCTATGCAGCCAAATGGCTGCTTTGCGCGTATCGCTGCAGTTTCGGATGCGACTGTCCTCGACTTTGCGGTTCTGCGAGCTCACTGAGCAGCTGAACTGCGCATTGGAAAGCCCTTACACTCATTCTAGTCTCTTCGTGGAAAAGGTTTGGAACGGCTGATCAACGAATGACTGAAGTATCTACGCTGCACGTCACCCCGAACAACGTCGAAGACATGTCTCGCACCGTTTTGGCCGAGACCGGCGTTTATGGCTTCAAACTGCATCCGCAGGCCTCGCCTGAGGTAAAGATCAAGAGTTGCATCTTCCCGAACAGCCACATCGTGCTTCATGCATATACATCCACCGGGCATGAGTTTTCTGTTTCGCACCTTCCGTATTTCACGATCGATGCAATGCTTAAGGGAACGCTGGTCCGTGCTCTCGACAATGACGAGGGCTTGGTGGATGAGGGCAAAATGATCCTTGCACACCCGGGACATATTCGCGCGCAGCTCGTGGAGGACGCCACAACCCGTGAAACCCGCGGGATTTCGTGCTTCGTCGCACCTGAGGCGGCAGAGTGCATCATGTCAAGCAATGGCCTTAAGCTCACGAACCGGAAAGGACAGGTGGTCACGGACGACACAGTTGCAGCATCGAATGCCACAAGACGGTTACTTGAATATGCCCATGAAGAGTTTTTCGTTCGTGGATTGCCACATGTCACGCCCGGACGCGCGCGTCTTTTTGAGGCCCTTTTGTCGGACCACCTTGCCGAACTGTTCGAATGCCATGGCTATGCGGAACCGCAACAGCGCAGCGTGCCGGACAGCGTAAAGCTCGTGCTTGAATTCGAGGAAATTGCAAAATCACGGTTTGCCGAGCAGGTCAGTGTCGGTGAGTTGGCTCAGGGAGCCGAGATCAATCTGCGCACGCTTCAAAGGGCATTCAAAAGGCATCGCGGGATCAGCCCATCTCTGTATTTGTCCACGCTTCGGTTGGAGGCGGCGCGGATGCGGCTGCTATCCGCCAGCGCGACCGACACCGTGACGGAGATCGCCTTTATCAGCGGCATCGCGCATCTGGGCAGGTTTTCTGCGAAATACCGCGCCGCTTATGGTGAAGCGCCTCAGGAAACACTGAACCGGTCACGACGCTGACAGCGCTAGGATTATCCGGGGCGTCCAAGATGTCGCACGCCATGCGCCTGAACTGACGCAAGCCGGATAGTCCCGCGACGCTTGCCGGATAGCCAGCGTCCTAAACATCCGTAATCCTTGACTTCGGGGTCGCGGAAGAAAATCCCTTGTGTCCTTGTTCGGTCTGCGCGTTGCCGCGCGGCGTCTTAGTTATCCGCCTTTCGTGTCCCCAACCGAAACACGGTCTGTGCCATTTGTCTCATCGACAACCGCGCGATCGCGATCCTGGCGCCGTGGCCTGTGAGCAAAGAAAAGGGTAGAGAAATCATGGACTTCAGAGAAATCATTACGGTGCTTGCTGCGTTGTCCGGCGAACCTGTCGACCCGAGCGACCATTTCGGTGCTGTCGCGACCGGAGGGCATAACCCGGAGGCGCCCGTTGCCTTGGCACCCTGCCCGCAACCTGTGGGCATCAGCGAGATTGAAGGCGAAACGATCGTCTGCGGCACGGTCAGTGTGCCGGAAAACCACGATGATCCGGTCGACCGGAGGGTCGATCTACTATTCACATTCATGAAGTCTCACTCCCAAGTCCCGGAAGCAGACCCGTTCCTATATCTTCACGGTGGCCCTGGGTCGGGCAACATGAACGGGCTTCAGGGCTTTGCGGGCGTCTTCGACGGCATCCGCCAGACCCGTGATGTCATCATGTTCGATCAGCGCGCCGCCGGCCTGTCGACGGGTGATGCCGAGTGTTCCGTTACCGTCAACTCGCTCGTGGATGAGGCCGTTGTCGGTCTGAGCGAGTCGCTCGTGATCGGATGCGCGCAGGAATTGCAGGAGAGCGAGGACATCAAGCTCCAGCACTACAACACCTTACAGAACGCGCGTGATGTGCCGCTGGTTATGTCGACGCTGGGGTATGACACCTACAACCTCCTCGGCATCTCATACGGCTCGAAGCTGGCCCTTGAGGTCATGCGCAGCGCACCTGAAGGCTTGCGATCCGTCGTCATCGATGGGGTGGCGCCGCCCTGGATCGCGCTCTACGACACGGGTGCAGTCCCGCTCAACGACTCGATCGTCCGGCTGGTCGAGGATTGCGCCGCTGACAGCGCCTGCGACGCGGCCTATCCGAACCTCGGCGATGTGCTGAACACCGCGCTCGAAGCGGCTGAGGCAGGCGACCTTATCCACAACCGGAGCGGCACGGCCATCTCGCCGCAAGCCATCCTCAACATGTTCCCGGAACGGGCGGACGGGACCAAGATCAGTCTGCCGAGCCTGACGCCTTACATGCCCGCGATGATCTACGAATGGGCGCGTCTTGTCGACGACCCGGACGCGGCCACCCCGACGCTCGATTTCGTGGGAGAGAACCGCTACCGGCTTCCGAGCGATCCCGTGAATGACCTGAGGGTCAAGGCGCAGGTGTCTGATCCGGAGGCTGAAACGCTCCTTGAACTGGCAATCTCAGAAGCCACACGGATCCGCGAAACAGATCATGAGCTCGATCTGACGATCCGCGGGTTCCGGGAGGCGATCCAGCGGGAGCGTGAGTTCACACCGCTGGCAGCTTTGCTGGATCGAGAGCTCACCCGCGCCAGCGGTGTGATCTTCGGCGACTCGGCCCTTGCCGTCTCGCTCGCACGCGATTTCGCCGTTCTTGTGGACGGGGACAGAAGCCGGGCGTCCTTGTCAGAATTCGTTGCCGGACATTATGACGGGGCGGCGGCAGAGCGCCTGCAAGCTCTGGTGGCCGCCATGAGCGATGCGGAAGTGTCAAGCTTCTTCGAGGCCAGCAGCAAGTCGCTGGACACGACTGTCTATGGGTTTGTGAGCCTGTTCGACCTCTACATCTACGCCTGCCAGGAGGACGTGCCTTTCAACACTATGGAAGGCTACCGGGAGGTGAATGCCAGCCTCGAATTCCCGCTCTCCAGCGCGAACTGGGATGGGGCGGTCGGTTTGATGCTTGATAACGTTTGCCCGCTCTTCGAACAGCACCCGCGCGAGAACTGGCAGGAGGTCGTGGAAAGCGACATCCCGACACTGTCGCTGGGTGGAACCTGGGATCAGCAGACGTCGTTCAACTGGGCGGTCGAGGCGACGCGAGGCCTGAGCAATGCGCAGGCTTTCATCATTCCCGAGGCAGGACATGGTGCGATCATCTACTCCCGTTGCGCACGCGACATGATGGAGAGTTTCGTCAACGATCCCTCGCGCAAGTTCGCACCGGAGACCTGCACCGAAGGTGTGACCCCTCCCTTCATCATCGCAGACTGGGTGCAGGAAGCTGCAGCCACGGCCGAGGAGGCCTCCGCACCCGCCGCCACAGCGGGAGACAGTGAACCGACGGCGGACACGGAAGTCGCCGGCCTTTCGCCGTCTTTCGATTGCGACGCGGCAACCTCGAGCGCGGAAAAACTGATCTGCACCGATGCCGACTTGGCCATGTTGGACCTACGGCTGGCAGACCGCTTTGCTGCCGCTGTTGACGCAGCTGAAGGGCTCGACGTAGGGGCCGACGAAGCCGCGGCCACGCTCCGCGCTTATCAACGCGGCTGGCTCTCCGGCCGGGACGAGTGCTGGAAAGCCAACGACCTGCGGATGTGTGTTGCGGACGCTTATCTGCGCCGCGAGGGCCAGCTTGTGGCGGAATGGTTCCTCGAAGAGCCGACAGAGGTGGTCAGCTACGCCTGCGATGGCAATCCGGCAAACGAGGTGACGGCCTACTACTTCGCGACGGAACGTCCGAGCGCCCGGCTTGAATACGGCGACAGCGTCGATACGGCGACCGTCATCCCCTCGGACAGCGGCACGCGCTACGAGGGCACCTTTGGTCACAGTCTGACCCTCGATGGCGATACCGTAACGCTGGTTTGGTCCGACGGGACCCCGATGACCTGCGTGCCCGCCAGCTAACCCGACCGGAGAGCGATATGAAACTGTTCAAGACCATCACACTCATCGCCGCCTTGGCCATGGCCACCGGCGCAAGCGCCCAACTCCGAACCGAGGAGGTGCGCTTCGCCTCCGGCACCAGTGGCGCGACGATACCCGGCCGGATCGTGGGCAGTGAGGAGGTTCGCTACGAGCTCGGCGCAAGCGCGGGGCAATCCATGCGCGTCGACCTCGCGACGTCAAACTCCTCGGCCTATTTCAACATTTTCGCGCCGGGCGACGTGCCCGGCCAAAGCGAAGCCCTGTTCGTCGGCCCGGTTAGCGGTACGAGCTATGCCGGGATTCTGCCCGAGAGCGGAACCTATACCATCCAGGTCTTCCTCAATCGAAATGCCGCAAGACGGGGCGAGCAGGCGGACTACCGACTTACGGTCAGCATTGGCGGGGCGGCCGCGCCCGCAACCGATTATGCCGACAGTCTGGCAGGTGGCCCGGACTGGTGGGCGGTCACGGGTGTCTCCGGACGGCTCAATGTCCGTTCCGGTCCCTCCACTTCGAACAGCGTCGTCACGACGGTTCCGCGCGGTTTCGTGCTGCGCAACATGGGATGCACGGATGCCAATGGCCGCTGGTGCCGCGTCGAAGCGCCAGACGGACGCTTCATCGGCTGGGTGGCGGGGCGGTTTCTCGCTGAATCCGGTGGTCCCGTCGCGACGTCGCAGCAACCAACTTCCGATTTTGCCAATGGTCTGAGCGGTGGCCCGGACTGGTGGGCCGTGACCGGCGTGTCACGCGGCGACACGTTGAACGTGCGCTCCGGCCCGTCGACCTCGAACCGCGTCGTGGCCCGCGTACCGAACGGGTATGTGATGCGGAACCTCGGCTGCGTGCAACGCTCGCAGCGCTGGTGCGAAGTGGAAGCGCCAGATGGCGGTTTCGAGGGCTGGGTTGCCGGACGGTTCTTGCGCGAGTCAAGCCGGCCATCGAGTGCCAATGTCGCCCCCGCCAACTCGAACACGCGGCCCGGTCGCCCACAAGGTGCTGTCCCGACCCTGTTTCAGCGCGATACGGGCGAATTCGAAGTTGCGTGGAGCAGCGGGTGCCAGGTGCTGTTCAGCCCGACCGGGCGGGAAATCACGGCAGGCAGCACCTGCTCTGGCGACCAGCGCGCACGCTCGCGCGATGCTGTCGAGCGGTATCGTCGCGAACAGGGTCAGAGCCCTGCATCGTCCGGTGCAGTTCCCACACCTGTTGGCGGGATGCAGGCCTATTGCCTCGGCGCAGCTGCCGGACATTTCCAGACAGCGGTGCCGCTTCTGGAAACCGACCGGCCTTTGAACCTCGGCAATCAGTACGTTGTGACGGGCCGATTCAAGAACAATCCGGTGCGGGCTTTCCGGTGTCAGTTTGATCGACGTGGCGTATTCCAAGGAGTTTATCAATGAGCGCAAGACGGGCGGCAATCTCAGCATGGATTGCCGCTGCACTCGGAGGCGCCAGCCTTGCCGCTGAAAGGCGATTCTATGGCGATGTCGGCGAAGACGGAGTTTTGCGGGAAAGCTTCCTGCTACCGCTTGGCGTCGGCCTGATCGGCATAGGAGCCATCGCGTTTATTGTGGCCGTCGTCCTGCTGTTCCGAGAGCGCTCGAAAGAGTAACGGCAATGCCTAAACGAGAGTTCACCCCAATAAAGTCAATCGAAGGAAGACTATCATGAAACGAACACCCACACTGTTTGCCTGTTGTGCACTTGCGGTTGTTGCAGGCTGTATGGAGACGACAACATCTGAACCCAAGACGGTATCTGCTCCAGCTTCCGGCCCGGGTGAGTTGGCAGGATTCGTAGGCGCCCGAGCCGGACAGGCGGAATTGGGCTTGCAAAATCGAGGCTACAGCCTTGTTCGCAGCCAAGGGCTCACCAGTTTCTGGCTGAAGAACGACGGTTCGCAATGTGCCGCGATTACAACATCGGATGGACGCTATTCCGACATCGCCATGGTGCCAGCCGACGTCTGCTAGCGGTACTCCCTCCATGCACCGAGAGAACAAACCTAGGCGGTGCCCCGAAGATGTCCGGCACAGTCCCAATGGCGACCGCCATGCGCGACCTGGCGGACCTCAGCCCCCGTTAGGCTGCGCAACAATGGGATTGCTCAACACAGAAATCCAAGTCGAGTGGCCCGCTTTGGGGAGCTCGAGCTCAGCGCGTGGTCCATTTCCGAACACCCGCATTGGCCCGCCATCTGGGAAATAAGTGCCGGTGTTTGGCGCATCACTGCCATTCATGCAAAGCGCAGCATTGGTCACAGTTGGGCTCGAAGCCGTCGGTCAGCCCAGATTGAACAGACGACAGCTTCCGAAGGCCGATTGGCCGCGCATCGGGCCAAGCCTGTGAAAACGCCAGATCATCCATAGTCTTGCAAAGTCCGCTTTCGAGACAGCCTCCAAACTGACCCCGCTGCATCGCCACAAGTCCGCTTCGAGCCGAGGGTGTGTGGAAACTCGCGTAATTTCTCCTTGCTGAAGGTTTTCTGCCGTCTACGTCGGCCAGCCTCGGTTTATGGGCGACATTGGCGCCCT
>NZ_LQBP01000022.1 GCF_001507545.1 Ruegeria profundi | reverse complement strand
TGCCCCCGATCCGTCCCCTCAATATACCCCGACATGCCCGCCTCCGGTCTTTGCCGAAAAGCATACCACAATCGGAGTTTCCACACAGCCTCAGCCCATAGCGGTCATTCGATCTCACTAGGGCAATCTGGTTGTGATTGAAGCCAAACCAGTCATCGGAATGTGTGTTATGCTTACAAAGATTTCGCGGTGTAGTGGAGGGTTTGATGAAGCAAATTCTTGTTGGAGCGAGTTTGACTGCCCTTATGGCTGGCGCAGGGTTGGCGCAGTCTTACTTAGGCGATTTGGCGATTGATCCAGAAGACGCAGGGATTGGTACGCAACATTACTCGCCATTTGTCGACCAGTCTTTTCCCAACCGGGTATTCTGGGGCGACACCCACCTGCACACGTCCTATTCAACGGATGCAGGAATGGTCGGGAATGCTCTTGGGCCAGATGAAGCGTTTCGCTTCGCTCGCGGCGAGAAAGTCCGCGCCTCGCTTGGCGATTACGCTCAACTCGTGCGACCACTCGACTTTCTTGTTGTAGCTGACCACGCCGAAAATCTTGGTCTGGCTCCCATGATTTCGGAGTCGAATCCACAGCTTTTAGCCAACTCTTGGGGTCGTCAGGTTCATGATCTGGTGAAGGCGGGCGATCCATTGGCTGCCTACGTGCTTTGGGGCGAGTCTATGATGGTGAACACCGATCCCCTGGATGACGACGACCTGACGCGGACATTCTACAACCGTATTGTCGACACCGCAGAGCACTACAACGAGCCCGGTGTTTTCACCGCCTTGAATGGCTTTGAGTGGACGTCAGTTACCAATGCAAACAACCTTCACCGGGTCGTCATGTTTCGTGACGGTGCCGACAAAGTCGCGGACATCGTGCCGTTCTCCAACTATGACAGCTCGGATCCCGAGGATCTGTGGGATTGGATGGAGGCCTACGAGGCACGGACGGGTGGCAAGGTCATGGCGTTTCCGCACAATGGGAACCTATCGAACGGCCTGATGTTCGACGACGCGCGTGCAAACGGCGAACCGTTGGACGCGGCTTATGCCGAAAGGCGAATGCGGTGGGAACCGCTGTACGAGGTCACTCAGATCAAAGGCGATGGTGAGGCGCATCCCATGCTCTCACCAAATGACGAGTTTGCCGACTACGGCACTTGGGACCGTGGGAACTTTGGGACCGAACTCAAGACACCGGAGATGCTGCCGCGGGAATATGCCCGGGACGCTTTGGCGAGGGGATTGAAGTACGAGGAAGAGATCGGCGTTAACCCGTTCAAGTTCGGCATGATTGGCTCGACCGACAGTCACACTTCGCTCGCGACGTCACGGGAAGACAACTATTTCGGTAAGGCTTCGATGGCGGAACCCAGTGCAATAGAAGACCGCATTTCTGAGAACCCTATTCAGCCGGATTTCCTTGGCGAAGAGATCACGGTGAAGCACTACGAGACCATCGCCTCGGGTCTCGCTGCTGCTTGGGCGCGAGAGAACACTCGAGAAGCTATCTGGGATGCGTTTAAGCGTAAGGAAGTTTATGCCACAACTGGTCCACGGATGACCGTGCGCGTGATTGCCGGATGGGACTTTGAACCAGAAGAGGTTCATCGGCCCGACTTCGCAGCCGAAAGGTATGCACGTGGCGTCCCGATGGGCGCTGATCTGTTTGCCGGGCCCGAAGGTTCTGCACCCAGCTTTATGGTCCGTGCTCTCCGCGACCCCGACGGTGCAAACCTGGACCGCATTCAGGTCGTCAAGGGTTGGGTTGATGCGAATGGCGAACCCCGGACGAAAGTCTTCGACGCCGCTTGGGCTGGAGACCGGGCGCCCAACGCCGACGGCATTCTTCCACCCGTAGGGGACACTGTTACTGGCGCGGACTATACAAACACCATTGGTTCCGCTGCTCTTGGTGCTCATTGGGTGGATCCTGAGTTTGACCCATCTCAACATGCCTATTACTACGTCCGCGTTTTAGAAATCCCGACGCCGACATGGCTAGCTTATGACGAAGCTTTCTATGGCAACCTCGAGCTGCCTGAAGACGCTGTGATGGTTCACCAAGAACGCGCATATACCTCGCCAATTTGGTACGCGCCGGAAGGCTGAAAATTGATACTAGATGTTCGTCCGGTCTGTCCTCGAGAGGTGACCGTTCGGACAAACTTCAGCCAATGATTGGCATGAGACCAGAGCGGCGTCAGCCTAGAATCCCTCGGCCGACATCCTTCAAACAGCGGGGAATATCCTTTCTCACATCGGCTTCGCTAAGTAGTCCAAAGAACTTGAAGCTCGGAACTAACGACGTGTTCTTGGGGAGTTAAGCTTGACGCAGGTCAAAGAAATCTGGGGTTAAACGCATATATTGGCTTGCTATTGGGATGTTGGGGGATAAGCGCGATGCGAGTAAGTCTAGTTGCCTTGGCTTTGGCAATAATGGTCGGAACAACGGGGCAAGCCCAAACGACGACCAACACCCTTGAGGGCTTGATCGAGAGCGCCGAGGTGCCGATCACCGCAGACAATTTCATCCGGGCGGCCACAGACCTTGAGTTTCAAAAATACGTCTCGCTCGCACGTGGCATCAATCGGTTCTTCCACTTCCGGGAACCAACCCCGGTCGAAAACCAACCGACGATCCGGATGAACCGCGACACGTTATATAGCACCGCCGTTGTCGACATCAGCGAGGGCGCGACCTTGACCCTTCCCGAAGTCGAGGATCGGTACATGACGGCTATGGTCGTCAATCAGGACCACTTCATAAACGAGGTGTTCTTCGGTGGCGGCACCTACACCCTCGACTTGGAAAAGTTCGACACCCCTTACGTGATTGTCTACCTCCGCGTGCTTGTTGACGCCGCAGATCCGGAGGACGTGGCGGCCGTCAATGCGATCCAGGACGCAATGACAATCGAGGCCAATGCATCGAACCCATTCGTGGCCCCGAACTACGATGACGAAGCTTTTGAGGCGGTAGTCGAACAGCTGCTGCCGCTCGGTGCCCTCGGGTTCGTACCAGACAGTTCCCGCATGTTCGGCACAAAGGAAGACGTCCACCCCATACGCCACATGCTCGGAACGATTGCTGGCTGGGGCGGGCTGCCAGAAGCGGAAGCATTTTACCCTGCATTTTTCCCAAGTCTGCCCGTCGGCGCGTACAAGATCGAGGTGCCGCAGAACGTGCCGGTGGACGCTTTCTGGTCGGTGAGCATGTATAATGCCGACGGCTTCTATGAACCGAACGCACTGAACGCCTACAGCATCAACTCTGTCACCGGCGCGCAGAATGCTGACGGAAGCATGACCATCCATCTTGGAGCCTGCGACGACGGGCGGGTGAATTGCTTACCCATCACCGAAGGCTGGAACTACGTGGTGCGCTTGTATCGCCCCCGTCAGGAGGTCCTAGATGGAAGCTGGACCTTTCCCGCCGCGCAACCTGTGAACTGAGAAGGACGCCGATGATGTTGAAGAAATTGTTTCCGATTGCTCTGCTGGCCCCATCTCTGGCTGTTTCCGAACCAGTGACGCTGGACACTTTTGTCCGGGCGGAGACGGATCATATGTTCCGTGCCAATATGGCTGCATTTGACGTGGGTGTTGGGGAATTGATCCACGTTCGCAAACCGACGACCCCTGACAATCAACCGGTTATCCGGATGAACCAGGACACGCTCTACTCCGGGATCGTCCTGGACCTGTCCGATCCGGTTGAATTCACTCTGTCTGATCTGGGCGAGCGATACATCTCGATGCATGTGATCAATCAGGATCACTACATGTTCGTCGAAACCGCGCCCGGGACCTACAACCTGACCGAGGAAAACGTTGGTACTCGATTTGCCTATGTGACTGTACGGATATTCATGGACGCTAACGATCCTGACGATGTGATAGAGGCACATGCCACTCAGGACAGCCTTACCGTGACTGGAGGCGGGACAGGTCCGTTCGAAGCGCCGGATTGGGATCTGGATGATCTGGCACGGGCGCGCATGGCCTTAAGCAACCTTGCCGAACTCGGATTCAGCAGCTTCTACTCGTTTGGCACCGAGGAAGAGACCAGGCCCATCGATCATCTGGTTGGAACCGCTGCCGGCTGGGGCGGACTACCGCGAACGGCCGCGCTCTATGAAATCGACAGCGTCGATGCAAATGATGGCGAAACACCACATTCGGTAACGGTGAATGAAGTCCCGGTTGAAGCGTTCTGGTCGATTACCGTCTAGAATGCCGACGGTTATCTCGAAGCAAACGATCTCGGTCGAAACAGTCTCAATAACGTTACAGCAGAAGCCAATGCCGACGGCAGCATCACCATCAATTTTGGCGCCTGCGAAGACGGGCGCGTGAATTGCATACCGATCACTTCAGGCTGGAACTACACTGTTCGGCTATATGAACCTCGTGAAGAGATCTTGAACGGAAACTGGTCCTTTCCTGCTATCGAGCCGTCTGAGTAAGAGGGCACTTAAGCTGGTTTCTAGGTGGCTGCTGTGCGCAACGTAGACACCACTGCATTCTGCTTTACAGCCGCTTGGTGTCCCAAGTATTCGCTCGCTAAAGTCAGGGCAGAATGTAGTTGTGATCCAAATACCCGCGCCGTCATGACCTGGGATGACAGACAGCGCGGGCCATAGTCTGGCCATGGGACTGCCCAGGCTATCTGGAATGCGTATTTGGGTAAGCGAAGTTAACCAGACTGGTGTGACCACTGATTCACGACAGTGTTGTCCTAATTAGTAACCAACTACTTGCACAGTTCGCCCCTACCTTCAAAAGCAGGACTGCAAGATCCAGTACTCACGCAAGCATAGCCCACATGATAAATTTATATTTTCCGCGCGTAAAAATACTTGAATTGCTTCATCTTTGATTCAAGTATTCGAAGGCGGGGCAAATTTGTATTACCTCTGTTGCTCACGCATTCGCCAGATTTGTCTGGTTCGCCTCTTGGTGACGTAAGTGAGTGGCGTCGCCAAGAGGCCATCATTTGTTTGAATATTACTCGTAGAAGAGCTCGAGTTTAGGTTTGCATAACAAAACCATGGCCCCTGCCGCGCAAATGTCAGTATCGTCCACAGGCTGTGTGGAAACTGCGTGAGCTTTTGAGACCGCTGCGATGTTTGGGCGTTTGGATTGTAATTGGCCAAATTATTGACAGTGGCGCATCGGATTTGATGTGAAGATCGTCTTGACCGCTCTCTGGCGCGTTTTGAATCTGTATTCGAGCCAAACCACCGCCTATTAGGCCTTCATCGTGGCAACCAGTGCTGGTGTGCCCATAATCTTGATCACGCGGGTCATGTTGTAGGCGAGGACGTGCAAGGCCATCTCGGTGGCGACGTTTTTCAGCCGCCTCATCTTGAAGTGCGTCGCACCCATCCATGACCTGATCGTGTCGTAGGGGTGTTCGACCGTCATGCTGCGCGCAGCAATTTGGGTGGGGTACTTGTCCAGGCGCTGCTGAACACGTTCCAGAACATCTTCATGTTCCCACCTGCGGATGCGGCGTTCTTTGCTGTTCGTGCATTTGTCCTTGAGCACGCAACCCTCGCAGTGGCTGGACCAGTAGGTCCGGATCACTTTGCCGTCTTGCTGGCTCGTGAACCGATAGATCAGCTGTTGGCTTGCCGGGCAGATGTAAGCGTCAGCCGAAGCGTCGTAGGCAAAATCAGCTTTGTCGAACTGTTCACGTGCGCTGACATTTGATGTCTGAGGCTTGTGGACGCCGCCCGCGATCCTGGCGTCCTCACAGGCGAGGATTTCTTCGCTCTTATAGTATCCCTTGTCTGCGATGACCTCGATCCGATCCGGGGCCATCGCATCGCGCGCAGCCACCGCCATCATCGACAAGGCGTCCCTGTCGTAGCCCTGCATGGTGACTTCATGGGCGACGATAAGGTGATGCTCGGCCTCCATGGCTGTCTGCACGTTGTACTCAACAACACGCGGCATGCGGGGTGTCGTGGCCATGGATCGCGCGTCAGTATCACTCAGTGAGACCTGTGTTTCGCCCGTTGCACCCATGCGGTTTTCGATCGATCTGTAGCGCGCCGCTTCTTTTCAGAGATGCTCTAGCTTTCGCAGGGTGCGTTCCATGCGTGCTTCGGGTAAGGCCGTTCCGGTCTGCTCAAACACTTCGTCGGCACGATCCATTTCACCCAGATAACGCTCAATGGCTTTGTCGATCTCACCGAGCTTCTGGCGCAGCTTGCTGCGCGTGTAGTTCTTGGCCTTTGCTTTCACCGCCATGAACCGGCTGTCATCGATGGCAACGAGGTTCGCATCCCGCGGATGGATGTCACGACATAGCGCGACGAACTGCTGGCAGACTTTGCGGATTGCGCGGCCATTATCCTTGCGAAAGTCAGCGATGCTCTTGAAATCTAGCTTCAACCGGCCCGTCAGCCAAATGAGTTCCAGGTTGCGACCACACTCGCGCTCCAACCGTTGCGAGGACTGGATCTGGTTCAAATAACCATACAGATAAATCCGCAGCATCAGCCTAGGATGGTAGCCGGGCCGAGCCGTCGCCGCTGGTGCTGCGTTGAAGCCGAGCCCGGCAAGATCGATCATCTCTACGAAGGCGTCGATCACCCGGACTGCACTGTCTTCGCCAACGTAATCGTCCAAACACTCAGGGAACAGCAGCGCCTGATGCCGATCAATGCCCTCGATAATTTGCCCCACGGAATGTCTCCGCATCTCTCCCGGAAAGCATACCATCCTTCAGATAACAGCGGGAGTTTTCACACAGCCTCCGGACAAAGCCGACCTTAGATTTCGCCTGATCTTCGTGATATAAGCTTGTACGCAAGCAAGCAATTGGCCATTCGCGACACTAGCGCGCAGAACGAGAAGTAATGAATTATGGGAGAAGTCCGAATAGTATTGTCTATTGCGGCGCTGCTCGCATTGTTTTTTCTCAGCCCTCATGCACTACAAACCAAGGCGTTCTCCACGTACTTCCAACTTGGGATCATCATTTCTCTATCCACTATCGTTGGGATTATCGTATTGGTGCTGAAACACCGCGGTTGGGGTGCATCGATCCGCTCGACTATTGGATACATCGTTTTTGATCCCCCATCGGTGTTTGCCGCGCTGACGTTAACAGTGTATCTAGTATGTGCTGGGCTCAACCTAGCCGTTTTTTGGTTGGTCCTACTGCTGGCTGGATTGTTGACGACAATCGGACGAGAAGGGCGGCAAACAAAGGAAACACCCTTTCAAAGGTTGTCCCGAGCAGATAGGAAACCCGGATTTCTATCAGAACAGTTTCTTTTTCCCGTGGCTACCGCATTTTCGTGTGCCGCAATCTTTGCTATTGCTCTCTCCGGCGCAGAAGTGGGCTATCGGTCTGTTTTTTGGATATTGCTAATTGCAACGACTGCGCGACTTGTTGGGTACTCTGCTTCGGACATGAGCCCCGCCACCGAAGGCCTTACGGAGAATCTCCGTAGACGCTACAGCCGACCGCGTTTGATGTACTTTTTACTCCTTGTTTTGGAGGGCGGCAGCCTTCTGTTCCTGCTTACGTCGCTTAGAAGCAACGGGGCACCTCCTCTCCCGTCACTATACGAATACAAAGAAACGTTCCTTGCCATCTATCAACCTGACAGTTGGTACAATTTTGTTACGAGCTCATTGGGGATCGAGGAGTACTTCGCCGCCTTCTCAGCAATCATGTTTAATGTATCCCTTCTGAGCTATGTGGTTCAATTCTCAGGCCTCCCGGTATTAGTTGGAAAGGATGACCCTTTTAAGATCACTGACTCTGACTTCATTGCACTAGCGGAGTATGCAATCCAATCGGATCACTATACGGAGGCAGAGAAATACTTAGGTGCTGTTCAGATCCATACAAATGCCTCGCGAGAAACAGAGTTGCGTCTCTGGCTCGCAAGAGGAGACGTAGAAAGCGCTGCTCGAGCTGCTCAGGAGTGCAGGGAACTTTGCCAACAGAAAACTGACTCATCTTCAGTTTTTCGTCAGATGATGAGGGAGGTCAGAAAGCAACTAACGTCGAGGCATACTGAAAACCAGGTTCTGAAGTGGGCTGTTGCTAATGGCGTATCCGATGAAGAGTTAGCTCACGCTTTGATTGGCTTCACGCCGGGATCATCCGGGCTTAATTTTGTAAAAGACGCCTTGGTAGCGTTAGGGTTTTTTAAGACGAACCCGACGACAAGCAATTCACAGGAACTGGAGACGCAGCTTCACATTGAGTTGGAGGGAATCTGCCGAGATTACCCTTTATGCGCTTTCGTTGTTCTAAAACTTGGGTTGCCGGAATTCAAAAACGACGAGTTACATGCGAAAGTTTTCAATAATCTCATGAAGCGGTCATACAGCATACTCGGCGAAGCAATCTTAGCTGTGTTTTCATACAATGAAGACGTCTTGGAAACTCTCAAGACCCTTTCGGAGCGCTACGGAACCTTGATCAATGCGAAAGACGTGGATGCAGATGAATTGCTGGGCCCGCTTCCCTACTTTCTCAACTTAATTCATCATATTGAAAGACCAGTCAAAGGCCAGGAAAAAGAATTCGCTGTTGCGGACGTCGATCAAGTTCTCGCAATCTGGAACAACGTTAACGGAAGCGCCCGCAATGATCGTGAGCTTGTTGCAACAATCCGGCACATCAGAAAACGGCTAAGGCGAGTGAAGCGAAGGCTTTCGTAGTGCTGGTGAGCCATTGCTTACAGCGCCTTCACTCGCATAGTGGGGTTGTTGAACGTTGAAAGGATTGCGTTTCTTCCAAGCAGCAGCACCACAGAGCCGCATGAAGAACGCTCTCTGTTTTTTTCACGTTCAACTCGGACGCAAAAGACATACGGTCCTACCCTTAGGAAGACGCAAGTCGAAGGTCTGGAAAGGGCTGAGGCTGTGTGGAAACTCCGATTGTGGTATGCTTTTCGGCAAAGACCGGAGGCGGGCATGTCGGGGTATATTGAGGGGACGGATCGGGGGC
>NZ_LQBP01000021.1 GCF_001507545.1 Ruegeria profundi | reverse complement strand
AGCCACAATCCCCATAGCACCGAAATCTGCCCGCGCTTTCCTCCTTGTCAGATTTATCGCCGCTGCAGCTCACGCTGACAGCAGCCACAAACCTTAGACAAACCTGCCGTTTGCTTTCATTCAAAGCGAGCTCAGCGCGGGTTGCTCGCAGGGTCCTGCCTGAATATCGTCGAAAAACACGTGCGCACTGTCGGTCAGCGAACTTCACAAGAGCATTCACGCGTCTTCCACAGAAGCAAGTCTCATAAGGATGGCAAGAACAGTGCCATGTTTGGGAAAATGATCAGCAGGACGACCAGCAGGATCGAGCAGAAAATAAACGGGAATGCCGACGTATAGATTTCGCGCATCGTGGTGCCGGGCGGCGCGACGCCTTTCATCACAAACAGCAGCAACCCAAATGGTGGTGTGGTGAAGCTGATCTCGAGCGAAAGCAACATGATCAGACCGAACCAGATCGGATCAAACCCGAGCGTCTGCGCCAGTGGAAAGAAGATTGGCACGGTCAGCAACATGATCGAGATCTGCTCCATGAACATGCCAAGAAGCAGCAAGACAGCGAACATCACCGTCAGCATGGCCAGTGGGGCAAGTTCAAACGCGATGGCCCAATTCACCAAGCCCCGAGACGCTCCGGAAAAAGCCAATAGCTGGCTGAACGTGGCCGAGCCAAAGACAATCAAATAGGCCATCAACGTTACCTTGAGGGCGCCGATGACCGACTTTTGGATCGCCTCCCATGATAGGCAACGAAATATGGCGGCCAGGATCAACACGCCCAATGCGCCAAACGCTGCTGCCTCGGATGGCGTAACAAAGCCTTGAATCATCAAGACGATAATCACGACCATGACGCCAACCATCGGCACGACCTCAGTCATGAGCAGTTTCAGGCGGTATGCCAATGACATCGGCTCGACATCGTAGGCTGGCGCTGCGTCGCGATCCAGCCGGGTCTGAAGCCAGATCGTGCCAATATAGAACAAGGCGAGTAACAGACCGGGAATGACTCCGGCTATCAGCAAGGCTGCGACGTCTATCTGTGCCAGCGTGGCCAGAAGAACCGCCAGCGCCGAGGGCGGGATGATGATCGCCAAGCCACCCGTTCCTAAAATTGGTCCAATGCTCATATACGATTTGTATCCGCGGCGGTTCATTTCCGGCACCATAAGCGACCCTAAAAGCGCGGTTGAGCCCATGGACGACCCTGACAAGGTTGAAAACGCAGTGCCCCCCAGAACGGTCACATAACTCAGCCGTCCCGGCAGGCGGCCCAGCAATTTGTCTATCGCGCTGAACATGCGCCCGCCCAACCCGGTGTGGAAGAATATCTCGCCCATCAACAGGAACAACGGGATTGGCATCAGCGCGTATTTGGTCAGTGCGCCCAGCCCGTTGTTGAGAAGTTGCGTGATACCTCGCTCACCCCCCATGAAAACCCAAGCGCCCAGAATGTTGGCCGCCAGAAAAGCCAGCGCCACGGGCATTCCGATGGCCATCAGGAACACTATTGACCCAAGCAGCAGGGCAAGCGCTTCGTACCACTCCATTATTCGTGTATCCCTGCTTCTCCGCTGTGCATCAGCTCAGGCCCGAAGACAAAGCGCGAAAACTCGATCGCCATCATTCCAAACGATAGCGGAAAGGCGATAGTCAGCATCCATCGAGGGAAATAGTAAGCGCGGGTGTCGTAGTCCCCGCGCTCGATGTTTGTCAGGACCAGATCAGCCCCTTGCCAGGCGAGGATCAGGCAGACCAGCACGCAGGCGGTTGCCACCGTTCTGCTGACAATCCGGCGCAAACCAACTGGCAACGCGGCCGTCACCAGTTCGATGTGGACGTGGCCCTTTTCCCGAACCAGCCACGGCGCACCCAACATGGTCATGTACAAAAGCCCGTATTCGGCAGATGTAAAAAGCCATGCAAAGGGTTGCAGCCCGGCATTTCGCATCAGAACTGACGTGATGACGGATAACATCAGCCAAACCAGCAAAAGGCCAGCGACAATGGCCATGCCAAACAGCACTGCGTCATAGGTCCTTTTCATCATCCCGCCTGCTCTGCCCCGAAAAGTGATAGGCCCGTCAGTCTGGGGCGGGCCTGTCAGTGGTCTTAGTTCGCAGCGTCGAGATCGTAGAACAGCTCGATCAGGCGATCATAGTTATCAGTGCCGCCGGGCTGCTCGGCCATCAGGCCTTTCATACGCTCCCATGTCTTTTCACGGGCCGCCGCAAGGTAGTTCGCCTTTGCCTCACCTTCCAGGCTAACAACCGTCATGCCTGCTGCGTCAAGGGCCGCAAAGTCTTCGTCGCGTTTGCTGCGCAGGGCTTCAACACTGTCCTTTTCGTGTTGGATCGCCACATCTTGCAGGATCGTGCGCGCCTCTTCAGGCAGCGAGTTCCAGCGGTCGAGGTTCACGATTACGCCGAGATCGGTCGAGAAGAAGCATGGCTCAATGCGGTAGTTCAGGAACTCGTTCCATTTCAGGTCGATCAGGCCAATCTGAGTCCAGCCGGTCGCATCAACAACACCACGTTGCAGGGCCGAATATACTTCGCCCGTGGGCAGGTCGATCACTTGCGCACCAAGATAGTTGGTGAAGAAAGCGTTGTAGACGTTGTTGCCGCGCAGTTTCAGCCCTTCAACTTCCAGATTGCCGTCGGCATCGAAACTAGGCTCGTTGCGGGTCCAAAGGTTGTAGCAGACGCCACTATCGAACCAGCCGAGGTATTTCAGGCCCATTTTGTCCTGGTGGATCTGATCGATCAGTTCCGTACCGCCATTTTCGCGCGTTTCAATCGCGGTCAGATTCGACGCGACCATCGCGTCTTTCTCGGGCAGCGCGCCACCGTAGAAGGAGCCTGGAGTGTAAACCATGTCAACAATTCCGTCGCGCACCGCATCGGGCTGCTGGAACATGCCAATGGCTTCCGGCCCGCCGCGCACGTCAATCTGAATGACCCCTTTGCCCGCTTCGTTAACTTTTTCGACAAAGTCCAGAAAACTCTGCGTATAGATCAGCGTTTCGGGAAAGGCGTGCACCGCCGAGATCGTTTCTTCGGCTTTGGCCGTTCCGGCGACGATCACGGCCCCTGCCATGAGGCCAGCCAATGCGTTCATCTTCATATTTAATCCTCCACTTGTTTCAGGGGCATTTTCCTGGCTTCCCCTAATTTCAGGTCTCTTGACCCGTGTTGCGTCGTCTTTGCGCGACGTGTCCTAATCCGGTTTGTTCGGCCAGGCCCAAGGGGCGGCCCGGTTGCGGTTGTCCCTATGAGCGTTGATTGCCTGCGTATGCTGCTGGGTCAGGTCGATGTCGTCCCAGCCGTTGATCAGTTTCACACGCCATCCTTCGTCCAGCTCAAAGGTCGCTGTTATATCCCCAATGGTTAGTCGGTTCTCGGTCAGATCAATCGAAGCAAGGACTGGGGCATCTTTCAGCGCATGCTGTAGCTGCGTCACCTTCTCGGCATCCACTCGCGCGGGTAGCAGGCCATTATTGATGGCATTGTTGGCGAAGATGTCACCAAAACTGGGTGCGATGACCGCACGAATGCCTGCGTCGACCAGCGCATAAACCGCCGCCTCACGTGACGATCCGCTGCCAAAGTTATGTCCGGCAACCAGTATGCTGATCCCCTCGTGGCGGTTCAGCGGGAAGTCTGCTTTCAGCTGTTCATCATCGTCCCGCCGCATATCGTGCAGAAGGTACCGGCCATACCCCTCGCTGCGCGGGACTGACATGAAACGCGCCGGGATAAGCTGATCCGTGTCGATATTGTCGATCGCCAGTGCTAGGGCGTGCCCCTTTTGAGTGCTCCACCCCGCCATCACGCTGCCCTGCCCTGCAAAAGCGGCCTAACATCCGTGATTGTCCCTGTCACGGCCGCTGCGGCGACCATCGCCGGGGACATCAGATGCGTTCGCGCGCCGCGTCCCTGGCGTCCACGGAAATTGCGGTTGGTCGAGGATGCGCAGCGTTTGCCCTCGGCCACAACGTCTCCGTTCATGCCAACGCACATAGAGCAACCTGACGCGGCCCACTCCAACCCGGCATCTTGGAATATCCTGTCCAACCCTTCGGCTTCGGCCTGTGCCTTTACCCGCGCCGAACCGGGCGCGACAAGCCCCGGCACGCGCGCCCGGCGTCCCGACAAAACCAAAGCAGCCTCGCGAAGGTCTTCAATACGCCCATTCGTGCACGAGCCGATAAAGACCTGATCCACCGGGATACCGTCCAAGGGCTGCCCCGGTCTCAACGCCATGTAATCCAAAGCTTCGCGCACAGAATTTGACTTGGCTGGATCGGTGGGGTCTGGACTGGGAATACTGGCCGTTATGGGCAGGGCCTGTTCCGGGCTGGTGCCCCACGTCACAGTCGGCGCAATGTCAGTTGCGCTCAGCGTAACCTCGCGATCGAAAACAGCCCCTTCGTCCGTGATCAGACCGCGCCACGCCTTTTGGGCGCTCTTTAGGTCTGCGCCCGAAGGCGCGTATTCACGCCCCTTAAGGTAAGCAAGCGTTACCTCATCCGGTGCCACCATGCCAAACCGCGCCCCGCCTTCGATTGAGAGGTTGCACAGTGTCATGCGCCCTTCCATCGACAGATCACGGATCGTCTGACCTCCGTACTCAATCGCATGGCCTTGCGCACCGCCGCTGCCCAATTGCCCGATCCAGTTGAGGGCAATGTCCTTGGCCGTAACGCCGAACCCCAAACGACCTTCGACGTTTATGCGCATTGCCTTGGGTTTTCGCTGCCAAACCGTCTGTGTCGCCAACACATGCGCTACCTCTGTCGCCCCAATCCCGAAAGCCAACGCGCCAAATGCCCCGTGAGTGGATGTGTGGCTGTCCCCGCAATTGATAAGCAGCCCGGGCAATGTCAGACCCAACTCGGGCCCTATCACGTGAACGATGCCCTGCGACGGATCACTGAGATCGAAAATTCTGAGGTTGTGGTGCGACGCGTTGTTTCGCAAAGTTTCGATCATTCGGGCGATTTTTGGATCGGCAATCCTGGTCCGGTCGCGTGTGGGCGCGTAATGATCTGCCACCGCAAAGGTGAGGCCCGGTTCCGCCACGGGTAAGCCACGCTCTGCCAGCTTGGCAAAGGCATGATGCGACCCTTCATGCACAAAGTGTCGATCGACCCAAAGCAACGAAACACCATCCTCGCGCCTCAGAACCTCGTGCGAGGCCCAAAGTTTGTCGAGCATGGTGCGCGGTGCGCTCATTTCCCAGTCTCCTCGCTGCGTCCAATCGCAGGTTCCCAATGCCGGGCTGAACCGGTTCCCACGCGCGCCAAAGGCATTTCGAGCCGAAACATGTCAGAGCGATAGAGGCCGGAAAGATACTCAACACCATTACCTTCGACGTCCCGAACGATCCGCTTCAACGATAACAACGCCGAACCGACTGCAACGCCCAATGCCTCGGCCACATCAGGCCCTGCCAAAGTTGCGGAAACGGTCTGATGTGCCTCTTCAATTTGCACACCGCTGCGCTCCAGAAGTTTGAACAGCGGTGTCGTGGCGAGGTCACTTTCCGAGTAGTTCTGCGCAATCGAAGCGGGAACGTAAGTCGTCAGGTGTGAAAACGGCACATCATCAGTCAGGCGCACTCGCGTTGCGATCTGCACCTGCTGGTCGCTCGGTAGCCCCATGGCCGACGCCACCACCTCCGGAGCCTTGCCGTACGAAAAGGACAATAGCCGCGCGGCAGTGCTTTGCCCCATTTCGACCAGCTGCGGCATAAGCGTGTTGAAATCCATCGCCGCAGGTGCCCCAAGGGTAGATCGGCCGGAAACCCGGGTGCCGCTGCCTGCTTGACGTTCGATCAGGCCATTTCGTGAAAGCGCGTCCAGCGCCCGCCTTATGGTCACGCGTGAGACGCTGAACTTCTCGGCCAACCGCTGCTCACCGGGCAGGGTTTCGCCTGCCGAAAGCTGTCCTTCGGTGATTTGATCATGCAGATGCAGGTAGACGCGTTGCGCCTTAGTCCCGTCCGGTAGATTGGCCGCGTTGATCTTGTTCACCCGTTGATTCCCCTATCACAGCACCTTCAATCGTAAAACCGGAACTTGGAAAATCAAGCTTTAGTATTATTTCTTCTCGAAAAATAGTCTTACAATTATTTAGTGAGCTGTATTACAGATAATACAACAACCGGAGGAACTTTTGCATGCCGATCGTCGAACTGCATGTGATCGAGGGCTATAGTACACAAGAAAAACAACGACTTGGCGTGACGCTGACTAATGCTGTGCGATTCGTAGTGCCTGCTGCGCCAGAGCTTGTGACCGTCGTGATCCACGACATTTCCGACCAGAACTACTATCGCGGCGGCAAGAGCAGACTGCCAGCTCGGGCCAAACAGGACCCCGAACACATCGTGCGGGCCTTTTTGTCTGAAATGAGTGACCGCGCGTTTGAAAGCGCGCGCAAAAGGCTCAGCTCGGACTTCGTGATGCAATTTCCCGGAACCGCGCCTATGCGTGATCTGGAGGATCTCAGGAGTTGGGCGGCAAACCGGTATAGCCGGATCGCGAAAACCTACGAGGGGTTCGACGCCATGCAAAGCGATGGCGACGCTGCGATTGTTTATTGCCGGGGTACGTTGTCCGGTGAATGGACCGATGGTTCACAATTCGAAGGCATCCGCTTCATTGACCGGTTCGAGATTCAGAATGATCTGATCACACGTCAGGATGTCTGGAACGATATTGCAGAAACAAGGGCACAGGCATGAGCGAGATTGACCCAATTACTCTTTCTGTTCTTGCAGGCCGCATGGAACAGATCGCCGACGAAATGGATGCAACCCTGTTTCGGGCAGCCTTCAACCCGATCATCGCCGAGGCGCATGACGCCAGCCATGGTCTGTATTCTGCAACAACGGGCGACACTCTGGTTCAGGGCAAATCCGGATTGCCAATCTTCGTGGGGGTGATGTCCTTTGCTGTCAAAGCGGTGATCGAAAAGGCCGCAGCGGAAGAGGATCTGGAAGACGGCGATATCTATATCTTCAACGATGCGCATATCGGCGGCACACACTTGTCTGACATGCGCCTGGTGCGTCCCTATTTCCGCGATGGCAAGTTGTTCTGCTATCTCGCGTCAGTTGGGCACTGGCATGACGTGGGCGGTGCGGTGCCCGGAAACTATAACCCGGCTGCGACCGAGGTTTTCCAGGAAGCCTTTGTTCTGCCGCCGGTAAAATTGGCGCGTAAAGGTGAGGTTAATCAGGACATAATCGACATTCTGCTGCGCAATACCCGTCTGCCTCAATCGGCGATGGGGGACTTGAACGGGCAACTAGGTGCTCTGGATCTTGGGGTTCGGAGGATGGACGAGTTGCTGGACGAATACGAAGCTGAAACAGTCTCTGCCGCTCTTGAAGCGCTCAGTGATCGGGCCGAGGTGCTTATGCGGTCCGAGTTGCAGGAATTGCCGGACGGTCGCTGGGAGGCCGAAGATTTCCTAGACAACGACGGTATCACCGATGACCCGCTTCGCATCAAACTGACGCTTGAGATCAAGGGCGATCAAATGGTGCTGGATTTCACAGGCTCATCCCCTCAATGCGCCGGGCCTGTGAACATCGCTCTGCCCACCACCGTTGCAACCGCCTATGTGGCCATAAAACACGTCTTTCCGGCGTTGCCTGCCAACGCCGGCGTGATGCGCCCCATCGAAGTAATCGTGCCCGCAGACAGCCTGTTGTCGGCCGAGTTCCCTGCCCCAACCGGTGGATACACGGAAACTATTTTGCGAATGATCGATGTAGTATTTTCGGCCTTTGCCAACGCTGCACCGGATCGTGTTGTCGCCAATGCATACGGTACGATCAATGCGCTTTCCATCGCTGGGAAACGCTCTAACGGACAGCCATGGGTGATGTTCAGCTTTTACGGCGGGGGCCACGGCGGCTCGATCGAAAGCGACGGGCTGAACCACGGTAACGCTCCGATCTCGACGGCGACGATCCCGCCGATGGAAATTCTTGAAGCCGCCTATCCTGTCATGTTCCGTCAGTGGGCTCTACGCCCCGACAGCGCAGGTGCAGGTGCGCATCGGGGCGGGCTTGGCGCTGTCTACGAAATTGAAGTTCTTGAGGAAAATGGCGCTCAGGCGTTTCTGTTTGGCGAACGCGGCAAGTTCCCTCCCAAGGGTATCGCCCATGGTGGTGACGGAGCGATGAACGTCTTCACTTATGAACAAGACGATGGGTGGAAGGCGCCGCCTCTTGTTTCAAAAATGAGAGGGATCAATTTGAAGCAAGGACAAGCGGTTCGCCTTGAGACACCCGGCGGCGGCGGCTACGGCTCTGCGGGCAGCCGCGCCCCTGAAGCAATCGCCAAGGATGTGGCGCGCGGGCTTGTAAGTGCTGAACAGGCGGACCAGGTCTACGGCACCACATGGCGGGAGGCTAAGCCATGACCGGACGTATGATCGGCGTGGACGTGGGGGGCACGTTCACGGATGTTTTTGTCCTAAACGAAGCGGACGGAAGCGCGTCCGTCGCCAAGGTTCCCACCACGCGCCCGGACCAGTCGGGTGGATTTCTTGACGGGATTGGGCGCGAGGTTGACGACCTGTCCGAGATCTCAGTTGTGGTACACGGCACCACCGCGGGCACAAATGCTCTGCTGGAACGCAAAGGGGCCAGAACGGGCGTGATCTGCACTGCAGGTCTGCGGGACGTGTTAGAGATGCGCAGAAGGGACCGGCCACGCACCTGGGGATTGCGCGGGGATTTCGAACCGGTTGTGGACCGTCGCGACCGGTTGGAGGTGCCGGAACGCACGCTGGCGGATGGCACCATTCGCACACCGGTCGATCTGGTCGCCGTTCGCAGAGCAGCAGAGCACTTGCGAGAGCAAGGATGCAAAGCCATCGCGATCCTGTTCGCCAATGCCTATGCCAACCCGGAAAACGAAGCTGCCGCCGTTGCCGCCGTCCGCGAGATTTGGCCAAACCCTCATGTTTCGGCCTCGTCAGAAATTCTGCCGGAAATCCGTGAATTCGAACGGTTCTCGACCACAGCGCTGAACGCCTATCTGCAGCCCGAAGTCTCGGGCTATTTGACCCGCCTTGAAAACGCCTTGCAATCCGGCGGATTCGATGGCGAGTTCATGGTTGTGCAATCCAATGGCGGCGTCATGGGGGTCGATACAGCATCCCGCCTACCGGTGCGTACGGCGCTGTCTGGTCCGGCGGCGGGAGTGATTGCTGCGGGCTATATCGCGCAATCCGCAGGCTTCGACAATGTGATCACTGGGGACATGGGCGGTACCAGCTTTGATGTCTCGCTGATATCACAGGGGCAAACGATGTTGTCGGCCCAGACCTCCATCGATTTTGGGATGGTTGTACGTAACCCAATGATCGAAATAACGACCATTGGCGCAGGCGGGGGGTCGATTGCCTGGGTCGATAAGGGCGGATTGTTGAACATCGGCCCTGAAAGCGCTGGGTCAAATCCCGGCCCGGTCGCCTACGGTCTGGGCAATGATCGCCCGACGGTAACGGATGCCAATGTCGTGCTGGGTCGAATCGATCCGAACAACCCGATTGGTGGCAAACTGGAAAGGCTGGACGTGGAGGCTGCTGGAAAAGCTATTGATGTCCACGTCGGCGAACCTCTGGGTTTATCCAGACTTCAGGCGGCCGAGGCCATCCTGCGCGTCGCCAATTCCCGCATGGCCGGAGCGATCCGCCTTGTAAGTATCGAGCGCGGCTTTGACCCCAAACGTTTTGCCTTCATGCCGTTCGGCGGTGGCGGAGCCTTGCATGCCGGGGCAATGCTGGCCGAAGTGGGGATCGCCCGCGCGATCATTCCGCGTTACCCCGGTGTCACCTCAGCATTGGGCTGTGTGATCGCCGACATGCGGCAAGATTTCGTACAGACGATCAACACACTAGTCACGCAGTTGGACAAAGCTGCTTTGGGCGCATTCATGCAAGAGCACGTGGATCAGGGTATGGCGCTGCTTGACGCATCGCGGACCACATTCGACAAGCGTGAGATCTCATTCGAGCTGGATATGGCTTATGTGGGTCAAACGCATACTGTGCCGGTGCCGCTGACCGTCACGATGACAAACGGTAAGGTTACAGCGCCAAGCAAAACCGACATCGAACAGGCCTTTGATACGGCTTACAACGCCACCTATGGAAGACTGCTGAAAAACGGCGTGCGACGCATATTGAACCTGCGCAGCGCTGTAACGGGCAAGCGACCGAAATTCGATCTTTCTTCTCTTGCTCCGGCAATCGAAGGCAGAGCCACGCCCTCGTCGACGCGGAAAGTTCACTTCGGAGCTGCTTGGCATGACACAGCCATTTATGATCGCTTGTCATTACCGGTCGGCGCGGTAATCAAAGGTCCGGCCATTCTGACCCAGCCTGACACGACTGTCCTGATCGAACCAGATTTTCAAGGGCGCGTGGACTCCTTTGGCAACACGATCATCGAACCACAGGAGGAGGGCTGAATGAGCGAACCAGAAACCTGGGACCCGCGCAAGACGGCGTTGCTGACCATCGATCTTCAGAACGACTTCATCCATCCTGAAGGCGCCTATGGCCGGGCCGGCCAGTCGGCTCAAGAAATTGCTGCTCTTCCCGATCGCATCGCCCCTCTGGCACGAAAGTTGCAAGCCGCGGGTGGGCGTTATTTTTCAGCGCAGTTCACACTTGTACCCGACCGCGATGGCGAGCCATTGATTGCACCACACCTGAAGAAACTACGCCCGTTCCTGACCAAAGGCGACTTTGCGCCAGGCGAGTTTGGCCATAGTCTGGTCGATACGCTGAAACCCTGCGATTTCGTCATCGAAAAGGTTGCCTACTCGGCTTTTTACCAAACACGTCTGGAATATCTGATGCGCGCCTTGGGCATCGAAAATCTGATTGTCGGCGGTATCGTGACCAATGGTGGAGTTGCTTCGACTCTGCGCGATGCGCATCTGCGAGATATCGATACTGTTCTGCTGACAGACGGATGCGCCGCCTTTCTGCAAGAGGTTCATGATGCGACGCTCCTGTCACTGGGCACCGTCACGCACCAGCGAAAGTGCGATCAGATGTTGAACTGGCTGGAGGGAGCCAAATGAGCCTTAAATCCCGCCTGACAAAGAAAGAAATTCTCGTCGCACCGGGCGTGTTTGACGGTTTGACGGCTGCGCTGGCTGAAAAAGCTGGATTCGAGGCGCTGTATTTGAGCGGCGCCGCCGTAGCTTACACGCGACTAGGTCGCCCCGATATCGGATTGTCCACGGCGTCCGAGATGGCAGACACGATGACGCTGATCGCTGATCGAGTCTCATTACCCGTTATCATCGACGCCGATACGGGCTTTGGGAACGCATTGAACGCCCAGCGAACCATGCGGCTATATGAACGTGCCGGTGCATCCGCGCTGCAAATCGAAGATCAGACCTTTCCGAAACGCTGCGGACATTTGTCTGACAAATCACTGATCCCCGCGCAGGAAATGGCTGGAAAGATCGCGGCGATGGCTGACGCGCGCGCCAGCAGTGACACGCTGATTATAGCCCGAACGGACGCCATCGCCGTTGAGGGGTTCAACGCTGCTATCGAGCGCGCTGAAACCTATATGGAGGCTGGTGCTGATGTTCTTTTTCTCGAAGCTCCGCAAAGCCGCGAACAACTGACGACCATCGCGGGTCGATTTGCCCCGCGCGTCCCCCTTTTGGCGAACATGGTCGAAGGCGGCGCGACCCCGATACTTGGCGCTGACGATCTTGAGGCACAGGGTTATTCTATCGTCATTTTCCCTGGCGGGATCGTTCGGGCTTTGGCCAAAACTGCTCAGGCATACTATCAGAGCCTTGCAGACAACGGCTCGAACAAGCCCTTCGCACAGAACATGTTCGATTTCGGCGGTCTGAACGAAGTCATTGGAACCGCCGAGATGCTGAATGCCGGGGCCCGCTATGATGACACCCAAGGTTGAGGATGTTCCACCGGATCGGTTCGATCTGAAGATTGGCACACTGATCATCGGCGCGGGGGCTTGCGGTCTGGTCGCCGCCCTGTCGGCTTCTGAGGCAGGACAGGACGTGCTGGTCGTCGAGGCCGAACCTTATCCCAGCGGCTCGACCGCTTTATCTGCTGGGCTGATCCCTGCTGCGGACACAAAGATTCAGCAGGCCGCTGGGATCACGGACGATGCTGCACTCTTTGCCAGCGATATCCAGTCGAAGGCCCACAGCGAGAACGAGCAAGAACTGGTCGATCTGTTGACCAGTAATGCCGCCGAAGTCATCGACTGGCTTTCTGAACGCCACGCCCTGCCCTTTTCGGTTGTTACGGATTTCGACTACCCCGGTCACTCGCGCCGTCGGATGCACGGGCTGCCGACGCGCTCGGGGCGAGAGTTGATCGACGCGCTTCGCAGCGCCTGCGAGCGTGAAGGTTTGGACATCATCTGCAATCGCCGCGCGACAACGCTGTATCGCGATCAAGACCAGATCTTGGGTGTTGCCGTGACCGGCCCGGATGCAACCGTCGAAACCATTGCCTGCGACCGCCTTATCCTTGCCTGCAACGGTTTTGGTGGCAATCGCGCCCTTGTGTCCGAGCACGTGCCACAAATCGAAGATGCGCTCTGGTTCGGGCATAGCGGTAACCGGGGTGAGGCCGTTCTGTGGGCAGAGGGGCTGGGTGCCGGGCTGCAAAACCTGGGGGCCTACCAAGGCCACGGCAATGTCGCGCACCCACATGGAATCCTGATAACCTGGGCAGTGATTACCGAAGGCGGGGTACAGGTGAACCGCGACGGTTATCGTTTCTGGGACGAGTCGCAAGGCTATTCTGAGGCCGCCCGCGCGGTGCTGGCGCAGCCCGGTGGAGAGGCCTTCGCCATCTTCGACGGCCGCATTGCCGCGATCGCGCGCCAGTTCGAAGATTTCAAGCGCGCGGAAGAGACAGGCGCGATCCGGTCCGCTGAGACAATCGAAGACCTTTCGAAGGCACTGGGCCTGCCATCTGTGGCTTTGGAGCAAACCATTCGAGAAATTCCTGTAGGTGGCACGGATCAATTCGGCAGGTCTTTCAACCCGCCACTCTTGGCACCACCTTTCATGGGCGTCCGCGTCACAGGTGCCCTGTTCCACACCCAAGGCGGTTTGTGCGTCGACTCCTCTGCGCGCGTCCTTAAGGAGGACGGTATCGCATTCACCAACCTTTATGCAGGCGGCGGCGCGGCCGCTGGTGTTTCGGGCAAGGGGGACAGCGGGTATCTTTCAGGAAATGGCTTACTGAGTGCCGTTGTGCTGGGTCGCATAGCAGGGCGTGGTGCTTGATATCAAATTTGGTTACCGTCAGACAATTTCCAACCGATCTCACCTAGGCCAGTAGAGCCACCCTTTATGCCAGAACAAGTTCGCGTCATTCGGCGAGAGCGACGGAGCGCGTCGGCTTGCCCTCCTCAACCCATGTTCTTCTGACAAGACCAAATAAATGAATTAGAAATTGGGTGAACAATCTCAGTTGGCCACGGGTGGACGTAAGCTTTGCTTCAACCGCTTGAATTACGGCTGTATCATAATGCTGCCAAGAACTTCGACGTCATCTGCTGTGGATCGAATGATTAGAACCTCGCCGGATCGCGTGGTCTGCCCCGTGAGGGCGAAAATATTCACCTGATGGGTGACAAGCATCAAACGACCCGAGGTTTCAGCGATCAGGTTGCGTGTCTGGATTGTCTGGCTGTCCCGTGTCGAATAATCGCCGAAGAATGAGTTGAGGGACGGAGCTTCACTGACGAGCCCCACATTGAGGAGTTCAGCCGTTTCGAGAGTTCGGCACCACTGACTGCTAAGCACCGCGTCGAAATTAATGCCCCGCTCCTGCAATGCAGCGCCGATGGCTCGTGCTTGCTCCCGACCACGCTCGTTTAAGTTCCTCTGTGTCGCGCAATCACCAATTTCGAAGTTTGCCGGGTCACCCGTGCCAGGAGCAAGCGCATGACGCATAATCGCGATTGCGCCAGGCTCGGAGAAAGAGTCCCAGTCATTCGAGTACGCGATCCCGGGAACAAAGAGAAGTAGAACTGCAATCCAACGCATGAAAGAGAGGTAAAGCAGATTTGTTGAAGGTCGAGGCCTGGCGGGTTCGACGGTTCGGATTCTTTCGTTGCCACCCACCAACTGGGTGGAATTTAAGTTGTTAGGACAAAAACCCTTATCAGGCGTTAAGCGGTTTCAAAGTTGTAGAGATACGCTACCCTTTCTGTATGCGTATCCTGTCCGTGCTTTTCATCCTATTAGGTTTGCCTGCTCTTTCAGAAGAGGTGGAACTGGAACTCGTTTTGCTGGCAGATGCTTCCGGTTCAATAACCGAGGCGGAAATCGAGTTTCAGCGCCAAGGATACGCTGACGCAATCACCGATCCTCGCGTGCTTGCTGCAATACAGGAGTCAGCTTATGGCGCCATAGCGGTGACCTATGTTGAGTGGGCTGCAAATACCGCAGTTATTGTCGATTGGACTAAGATCGATGGAGCAAAAAGCGCACAGGTATTTGCTGACGCATTAATAGGCCCACCTCGGCAGGCCTATGGGCGAAATGCAATCGGGGCAGCCTTGCTCGACGCGAAGAGGCTCATAGAGCAGAACGATTTTGAAGGTTGGAGAAAAGTTATAGATTTCTCGGGTGACAGCCCGAACAGTTTTTCAGGACCCTTGATATCAACCGCACGAGAGGAAGTGGTTGCGTCTGGCATAACGATCAACGGGCTTCCAATCCTTTGCCGGTTTTGCGACACGCTGGCCCGTTATCCGGATCTCGCCGAAATCTACGAGCAGCAGATAATCGGTGGTATTGGCGCCTTTGTCGTAACTGCGGCGAATGAAGACGATCTCGCAGAAGCAATCCGTCGCAAATTGATCCTCGAAATCTCAGGTCTGGAGCCGCCGGCAAACGTGGCGTCCAAATAAGTTCTGCCATCGGAACAGACCTTAACGCGCGTGAAAACGTTCGCCATTAATCTCCCGAGCATCTTTTGCCAAGCAAACCGGAACAAAAGGGTCCTGTTGGACAGCATTGATGCCGTTACTGCTTAAATATCAGCCTCCAAAGCACCCAACACCGGCATTTCGTTGAGTCGGTGAATTTATGCCCTTATAATATTCGGCGTGAGTGAAAGCACACTATTTTTCATCTTGTCAGGCCGCGTGGGATCCCCATACCCACGCGGTTAATTCGTTCGACGTCAGTTTAGTCTAAGGTTTGTGGCTGCTGTCAGCGTGAGCTGCAGCGGCGATAAATCTGACAAGGAGGAAAGCGCGGGCAGATTTCGGTGCTATGGGGATTGTGGCT
>NZ_LQBP01000020.1 GCF_001507545.1 Ruegeria profundi | reverse complement strand
CAATCGTCAGGCAGACGCGCCCATCTACAAAATCTCTGTGCCCCAATCAGTGCCCAGCGAACGCCACCAGCGCCAATACCGCGAGAGCGGTTTCGTCCTCGTCCGCAACTCGGACTTAGTCGCCCTTGAAGCCAACGTCCGGTTCTGCCGTAAGCCGACATAGAGGTGTCAAAGCGGAAATGACATGCTATTGTGCAAAAAGCCTGCTCGCACCAAAAAACGTCGACATCACTGCTACTCAGTTTCGGAGGATCGCGCCCATAAATTGATGTCCTCTTCCGAACTGACCTCATCAATCCTTGAGAGTTCCGCGTCGGTAAATTCCATATTGTCGACTGCACCGACGCAATCCACGATTTGCTCGGGTCGCGAAGCGCCAATAAGCGCAGTCGTTACCCGACCGCCTTTCAAGACCCAAGCGAGCGCCATCTGTGCCAATGATTGACCGCGCGACGCCGCTATGTCGTTTAGAGCCCGGACACTCGCCAGTGAACGTTCGTTGATCATGCCGTCCAAGAGCGACTTTCCTTGGGTCGCCCGACTGCCTGCAGGAATTTCGTTCAAATACTTCGATGTCAAAATACCCTGTGCAAGAGGCGTAAACGCAATAGATCCGACGCCCATTTCATCGAGCGTGTCCAACAGCCCGTCGTGTTCAACCCAGCGGTTGAGCAGGTTGTAGGAAGGCTGATGGATCAGGCACGGTGTGCCTAGGTCATTCAAGATGGCAAGCGCTTCGCGTGTTCTTTGCGAGTTGTAGCTTGAAATCCCGACGTAAAGTGCGCGTCCGGAGCGCACGATATAGTCCAAGGCTCCCATAGTCTCTTCCAGTGGGGTATCCGGATCAAAACGGTGGGAATAAAAGATATCTGCGTAGTCGAGCCCCATCCGCTTGAGCGACTGGTCACATGAGGCCACGAGATATTTCCGTGATCCCCACTCCCCGTAAGGGCCTGGCCACATGTCGTAACCGGCCTTGGTAGATATGATGAGTTCGTCTCGATAGCCTGCGAAATCAGTTTTCAGAATTTCGCCGAATGCCTCTTCCGCCGATCCCGGGGGCGGGCCATAGTTATTTGCCAAATCAAAGTGCGTTATACCCAGGTCAAAAGCAGTCCGGCAAAGATCGCGCTTTGTTTGGTGCGGCGTATCCTCACCGAAGTTGTGCCATAGCCCAAGGCTTATCGCTGGTAGCTTTATGCCAGACCGACCGCAACGGCGATAGACCATTTGCTCATAGCGATCAGGATTGGGAGAATAGGGGCGCGGTCGGGGCTTCGGTGGGCGTTGAACTTTGCTCATCTGTCCATAATCCTAGATCATCACTCCGTGTCAATTCAATGAGATAGTAATCAGCCATCGGCGAAGCCTGCTGAAATCACTTCCAACGAATAGAAGCTGCGTCTACAGAGCAGACATTTGTCGCGATTGAACAAATGACCGGGCCGAGCCCTAGGTGGCCTTTTACGCACTGAACGAACACATCAAGTGGCTAAGCCCCTTGGTCTGGACCGTTTGTAGATGCACTGACACCCAATCCTCCAACACTAGGGGCAGTTCGCAGAAACACAAAACGCACATGCACACGCAAATGCACGGCGGTGCCGGATTGAAGGAACCGGGCCAATGCACATTTGGGGCCTTGGCAGAGGTTGTGCGTGTTCTTGAGGCGGAACCGGAAACGGATAGGACAAAAGTCGATTTGTCTGGGTTATGCGAACACTTCGTTGACATGGACAGGCTTTTAATCGGATCGATCGTTACCGAGACCTCACTGCTAGACGGGCTTCGTGTATCGGTCACGGGCGATGCAGAGACGCTTGCTTCATTGAGACGGATGGTACCGGCACATGCTGGCCAGTAGGCGCGCGATTATCGCTGGGCCGTTTCAGTGCAGGAAAGCAAACAGGGCGTTGAACTGACGGTAACCAGCGAAGACACAGCCGTCGTCGCGCGGATTAAACGACTCGGTTTCTTCGGCTTGATGGCGAGAGGCCAAGATGCGCACGCACACTGGTACCTGACAGTCACGCTCCATTGTTGTTGCTTGCAATCGATAGCTCGCGCTGGGTAAATTGGTACCCATGCGCTTTTTTCGCCTATTAATGATCCTGTCGGTCTTTTTCTCCATCGCTCATACCAATGCGATGGCGGGCGCGCATGGGCTTATGGAAAACGAGCTTCACGTGAGTGTGCCAGATACACACTCCAGTGCACACGAGCATTGCTGCACGGATCACAATGACAACTCTCCGGATTGCCATATTTTTGCGGGTCTCCTTCCTGCTCCGGCAGACGGCGAGCCATTGCCGGAAGTCTCGTCGGATATTTCCGCCGAAAATGGCATTGTGCCGGATGGTGTTGAACTCGCAGGACCTCTCGATCCACCGCGAAGCGCCTGATGCAGCTACGCCCCAAGCGGGCGTATTCCCCAATTCTTGGATTGCATCACGACGGGTAAAGCCCTGTCGTTCTTATTCCGTGAGGAACACGACTATGATTAAAACTAGCAGAACACTCGGACGTGCGGCAGTTGGTGTACTGATGCTGAGCTTCTTAACTATGACTTGGACCGGGTATACCCACGCAGACGACACCACAGCCCTGACAGATTATGGGAAGATGCACGTTGTCAAAAGCCCGACGTGCGGTTGTTGCGGCGCTTGGGTTTCGCTGGCCCGCGAAGAAGGATTTGAAGTTGAAGTGACCGACACGGCGGATGTGACCAGCGCCAAGCTGGAAGGTGGTGTCCCCGGAAACATGTGGGCATGTCACACCGCTACCATCGACGGATATGTAGTCGAAGGGCATGTTCCGTTTGAAGCCATTCGCAAACTGCTGTCCGAGCGCCCGAACGTTAAAGGTATCGCCGTGCCCGGCATGCCGTACGGCTCACCTGGCATGGGGACTGATCCAAGTGTACGGTATGATGTTTTTGCGTTCGGCGGAGAAGCCTCTGACAATCAGGTTTACTACAGTGTAGGTCAATGAGCGTGAAGCGGGCGCTGATATCTGGCGCGGTATTTCTGATCGGTGCCGCGCTCGTCTATTTCGCCACCGGGCTTTCAAACGCTGGTGGCGTTGTCCTCAAACCTAATGATGCATCCGTCGTTAGTCATGGAGCGGAGGTTTATGAACAAAATTGCGCGTCGTGCCACGGTTCCAATCTCGAAGGCGAGGAAGGCTGGCAAGGTCTTGACGAAGATGGCCGCCTGCGGGCGCCGCCGCATGATGCCACCGGACATACATGGCACCATGATGGTGAATTGCTGTTTCGCCTGACCAAGTATGGTCCGGCAGAAGTAATTGGTGACCCAAGCTACGCGACCAATATGCCAGCGTATGAGGGCATACTCTCGGACGACGAAATCATCGCCGTTCTGAGCTATATCAAGTCAACCTGGCCGCCGCACATTCGGGCGCGCCATGATGAAATGGAGGAAAGGCGATGAGACTAAAATCAACGGCAATCGCCGCACTGCTTTTGCTGCCAACCAGCGTGTTTGGTCATTCAAAAGCAGAGCAAACCACGCCGGGCAACAACACGACGGTCGAGACCGTAGAGATGATTGAAATTCGGTTTGACGATCCGATGCGCGTAACAGCCATATCACTGAAAGGTCCGAATGGCGATGTTGCTATCGTGCGGGAGACCGGCCTCGATCCGGTGACCGAGTTCCGTGCGACGCCGGAAAGCGCAATGGGTGCAGGTGTCTATCAGTTCGATTGGCGCGGGCTGGCGGCGGATGGACACCCCATGCAGGGATCGTTCAGCTTTACGGTCGCCGAGTGAGGTAGGCTGATCGTGACGGGCTTGGCTCCAATAGATGCATGGGCAATCGCCGCCATACTTGCGAAGGCACTGGAGTATGGCACCGCGTTGCTGGCACTTGGTGGGCCGCTGTTCATTGTGACATTCCGGGAGGCGCACAAGGACGTGCTGCGTGTTGCCCGCAGCATCGCAATCGCAGCGGCTTTTCTCTGTGTCGCGCTCATCGCTTTGCGCTTTGGTATTCGGTCCGCGCGTATTTCCGGCATGGGCATGGATGGCATGACCGACACGATGATGCTGGGGTTGATCTGGGAAAGCCCGCTTGGATCGGCAGCGGTTCTGAGAGGCCTTGGCACCTTGCTCGTTCTGGCAATCGCTCTTGGCGGCAATGTTGCTTCTCTCATCGCTTTGATTGGGTCTGTTTTGATCGCGGTCTCGTACACGCAAGTCGGCCATTCGCTCAGTGATCCGCGTTGGTTGCTTGTCGGGTTGTTGTCAGTCCATCTACTGACTGCCGGTTTTTGGATTGCGGCTTTGGCACCTCTTCATCAAGCGGCACGGTTGGAATTTGCGGGCATTCTCTTGCACCGTTTTGGTGTCGTAGCGAGCGGGACCGTCCCGGCTCTCGTGATTGTTGGGTTAACATTCGCGTGGTTGATGACGGGATCAGTGAATGGGTTGTTCTCCACCGCCTACGGTTGGACACTTCTGACTAAGATGATCTTCTTTTCCGGTTTGCTGAGCCTTGCTGCTCTGAACAAGTTGAAGCTCGTTCCGACACTAGAAAATGGCGACGAACATGCCGCGTCCAAGTTGCGCCGTTCAATTAAGATTGAGGGCTTCTTCGTCCTCTTGATACTGATTTCGACAGCAACACTTACTTCTGTAACCACTCCGCCTGTGAACCTTTAAGAAGAGTAGGCTTATGACATCGCTTTCACGTCGCTCGTTTGTAACTGGTCTTTCCGCTCTTGGAGCAGCTCCCTTGCTACCGAAGCACAGCCATGCCGACGGAACTCAGGCGGTCCTTCGGGCAACGACATCAACGGCGCAACTCACCCCCGAAGGATTTCCACGAACGGATGTATGGGCCTATGCTCAAAAGGGTGCGGGATCAGTTCCAGGACCTGAGATACGCGTGAAAGCAGGCGAACGGGTGACGCGGAGGCTTCTGAACGAACTGCCGCAATCTACAGCGGTGCACTGGCATGGTATCCGGATCGACAATGCGATGGACGGGGCGGCACCATTGACCCAAGATCCCGTGCCGACCGGTGGTACATTCGATTATGATTTTGTTTGTCCAGACCCGGGGACGTATTGGTATCACTCCCACAACCGAAGCCGGGAGCAGGTCGCACGTGGACTTGCCGGACCACTAATCGTGGAAGATGTTGAGCCATGGCTGGGCCTGCCCGGTGCAGCAACCCGTGAACTTACGCTGGTGCTTGATGATTGGCTACTTAACGAAGATGGATCAATTGTCGAAGGTAGATGGGACGATCTCCATGCAGCGGCTCATGCGGGAAGGATGGGTAACACAGGGACGGTAAACGGACAGTCATTCCCAGGGTTCTCTCTTCGCCCTGCTGAGCGTGTGCGCCTGAGGATGATCAATGTCGCAACCGACCGGATCATGCCAATCAGCTTACCTGGCCTGTCCTCGACCCTCGTCGCTTTGGACGGTCATCCTGTTGCACCGCGCAAGCTCGAAGTTTTGGAATTGGCGCCAGCACAGCGGGCCGATATCGTCGTTGATGCACCGGTGACATCCACAGAAATGACCAATCTCGTGGTCGACACTGGGAGAGGAAATCAGGTGGAGTTTGCCTCTTTCAATATTGAGGGCGAACCGGTGCAGCGTTCAGGAGAAGATGTCAGACCATTGCCATCATGGAAAACGCTGCCAACACTTGACCTCGCGACTGCGCAGAACCAGCCCCTGCTGATGGAAGGAGGCGCCATGCGGGGCATGGTTGAAGCCACATATCAGGGCGAGAAAATGGATTTTCGCGAACTGACATCTCGCGGCATGGCATGGGCATTCAACGGGGTCGCCCACGGCATGGGCGAACCAATGTTTGAAGCACGCCTTGGTCGAACGGTGCGCATGGAGGTGACCAATCGCTCGGCCTTCCCGCACGGCATACACGTCCACGGGCACCACTTCACTGTTTTGTCGCGCAACAGCGTACCCGATCCCCACAAAGACGTGCGCGATACGGTCCTCATACAGGCGGACGAAACGGTGGAGATTGCATTCGTCGCGGATAATCCTGGCAAATGGATGATCCACTGCCATATGCTGTCGCATCAGGCGAGTGGGATGATGGGATGGTTCAAAGTCAATTAATTCGAACGACGGTTTTGTCCCGCAACTCTGCCTTTCAGCAGATTTCTGCGAACGTCCGCTGCCGTTCTTAATGCAGACCTTCAGGCGAAAAATTCTCGGAATGACCACCAACAATGATCGCTATCCGTTCCTAAGCAATCATCTGACTGAAAGACTCAGATGGCTGCCTTGAGCCCGTACCGGAAGTGCCGTTTGGCCGCCTTTTCGCGGATGCAACAAATCCGCCAAATCAATTAGCAGCATGGCGTGAAGAAAAAAAGAACGTCATTCAGCGCGAAACGACCTATTTTTGAAGGACCGAGTTGAGGAATAAACGGCCGATAAAGTACTGATGACCAGATAGGCGCTACACGTCTTGGCAAATGCCGCGGCAATCATGTCGCTCAACCCGGTTCTAATTACTCTGGGCACAGCTTTGATCCTTGGGGGGCATGTCAGAGGAACTAGGGTTGAGGCGGGCAGGGCGGTTGCGTAGTTTTTGCCTATAATCAGGCCCGCCTCTTTCAAATACTTTAAAACCAGTCCCGAGATCATCTGCCTTGCGGTGATGCTGTACATCCGCTTCCCGCTCTCGCTTCGAAATGTCGAAGATCTGCTGCACGAGCGAGGCATGGACGTGAGCCACGAAACTATCTGCTATTGGTGGAACAGGTTTGGCCCGATGTTTGCGCCGGAGATCAGAAAGAAGCGTGTTCAGCAACTGCGCGCGATGCAGCGTTTCAGGCGCATGCGAAGTTTACAGAAGTTCGCCTCCGTCCATTCCTCCGTATACAACCACTTCAACAAGGAAAGATCGCTGACCAGCAGAGGTACTTTCAAGTTGCCACGCACCGCCGCTCTTACTGAGTAGCGTCAGCTTTGTTCCGGATAGGTTCTCGGGTTTGGCGTCAAACTGAGACTTGTTCGAATTCGTCTGACAGTACCTATCTGGCCATGTCTACGTGTCATAGACTAAACTATCACGAAAACGCGATAACGTGGGATGCTTGATTGCCGGAATTCGTCGACAACGCAAAAATCGATAGCTCGCTGGCGCAAGCCCGGGCGCGGGAAGCTGCGCTGTTGGACGTGCTGTCGCTCATGCATCAGGCGGCAGGCGATGTGCAGCCGGTACTCGATGCTGTGGCCCGGCACGCAGCGGAGTTGTGCGATGCATCCTTTTGCAATATGTGGCGGCTTGAGGGAAACGTCATTCATCACGCCGCGATCTACGGGTTTCCACGCGAAGAGCTTGAAGACTACTTGTCCGCGTTTCCCGCGCCAGTGACGCCGAACTCGGCAACCGGGATGGTCTATGACAGCGGCGCTCCTGTGCATCTTAAGCATGTCGGAAATACTGATTACCGGGATAAAAAGCTCGCACAAACCTATGGGTTCAAAGATGTTATTGGGGTTCCAGTTCCGGCAGAGGACGGGATGTGGGGCGTCATTGTGTTGGGGCTGCGTGAGGCATTCGAGACGGCGGATGAACAGATCGCGCTTGTGCAGGCCTTTGCCGAGCAGGCCAGCGTCGCTATTCAGAACGCGGCGATGTTTCGCGAAACGCAGGCCGCTCTGGCGCAGCAAAGCGCGAGCGCGGAAATTCTGCGGCTCGTCAGCAATGCGCCGGGCGATCTGCAACCTGTGTTCGACGCGATTGTGGAGAAGACCGCGGAGCTATGCGATGCGAGCTTCGTAATACTCGATCAGGTCGGGGATGCCGGCATACTGCATCGCGCGGCGCACGGGTTGGCGTCAAATCTGGCACAGGAGCTGAGCGATCACTATCCGGTGCCGCCCGATGATCTGACCCATCCCTCGGTTCAGGTTGTGCAGTCCAAAGACCTCATCGACGTCGAGGATTGCCGCGATGAGACCTATTACAACGCTAATTTCGCCCAAAAAACCGGCCTGAGTCGCCTGATTGGCGTGCCCATTTTCAACGGTGGGCAAGTTTGGGGTGTCATACTGGTTGCGTGGCCCAGCACGGCCGAGCGGCCGCGCGCTCAGGTGGAACTCATTCAAAGTTTCGCCGATCAGGCCGCAATTGCAATCGAGAACACACGGCTTTTCACCGAAACTCAAGAGGCGCTCGAGCGGCAGAAAACCACATCGAGTATCCTGCGGGCGATCAGTCAGTCGCCCACCGACGTCCAGCCGGTGATCGACACGATTGTGCGCAGCGCGGTAGAGATGATTGGCTGCGAGATGGCCATTTTCCACCTGCGCGAGGGTGACAATTACTATCCGGCTTCGGGCGCGGTACGGGGCGGTGTGATGATCACCGAAAAGGTTCGCGAAGGCGCGGCCAAGCTCGCCTCGCGCTTCACCGCAGGCGGTCTGCCGCTCATGCCGCTTGAGCCTGAACAGAACTTTCCGTCGCGCGCCATGACCACAGGCGAGACGCAGCATATTATCGACTGGGTCAATTACGATCTTCCGCCCCACGAGGTCGCTCGCGGCAAGCAGCTTGGGCTCTCTTGTGCCATCTATATCCCGCTGGTGCAGAACGGCGTCTGTCTCGGCTCTCTTGCGCTGGGGTCCAAAACGGCGCTGGAATTTTCCGCGGCCGAGATTGCACTTGCACAGTCTTATTGCGATCAGGCCATTATCGCCCTGTGTAACACGCAGCTTTTCGTCGAAACACAGGAAGCGCTGGAATACCAGACCGCGACGTCCGAAGTGCTGGGGGTCATCTCGCGCTCTCCAAATGAGCTTGAGCCGGTGCTGGAGTCGATCCTCACTGTCGCGTCGCGGATCTGCACGCCGGAATACGCCTTCTTTGCCATGCGCGATCCAGATGACGGACTCTACCGGATCGCAACGTCGAACAACGTCTCGCAGGAGTTCACCGTGTTCCTGCAGGCCAACCCAATCCCGCCAGAGGAAGGCTCCTGCATCGGGCGCGCGGCGCTGCACGGCAAGACGGTTTATGTCGCCGACACCGCGACCGATGAAAGCTACACGTGGAAGCAGGCTGCCGACGTCGGCATGTACCTGACGACGCTGGGCGTGCCGCTGGTGCAAGACGGGTTGGTGGTCGGTGTGATCGTTATGGCCCATAGCAAAGCGCACGCGTTCAGCACCAAGCAGATTGCGCTTTTGGAGACGTTTGCATCGCAAGCAGTGATCGCACTCAGCAATGCGCGACTGTTCGACGAGTTACAGCAGCGCACGGCGGAAGTCGAGGAGGCGCTGGTGCGCGAGCAGGCCAGTGCGGAGCTCTTGCAAGTCATCAACGAGGCTACATCAGATCTTCAGCCCGTCTTTGATTTGCTGGTGAAAAAGGCCGCAGAGCTTTGCCAGGCGACCTTCTGTGTTCTGGATCACTTTGACGGCGAGACCTACAGCGTCCGGGCGCAGTACGGGTTTGATGCGGAAATTGACGAGCTTGCAGAAGGCTACGCGTCCAACAGACCGGAAGGTCATGTCGGGTATCGGGTGATGCAAACTGGAAAGCCTTTTTTTGTCGAGGATGCACAAAACGACCCCCTCATGGCCAACGCGTTTGCAAAGCGTCTGGGCTACCGGCACACGCGGGGTGTTCCTGTCCGGGTCAATGGAAAGGTAGAATATGCGATCGTGATGGGCTGGCCCCACACAGGCTCGCCACCGCCTGCACAAGTCGAACTTGTGCAGACGTTCGCCAATCAGGCCAGTATCGCCATAGAGAACGCACGCCTGTTGCAGGAAACGAAAGAACGTACGGCGGAGGTCGAAGAAGCGCTTGAATACCAGACTGCGACCGCGGAAGTTCTCGGGGTGATTTCCCGCTCGCCGAACGAGGTGCGGCCTGTGCTGCAGGCAATCTTGCGCGTGGCAAAGCGGCTCTGCGCGCCGAAGGGCGGTTATGTGGCCTTGAAGAACGCAGAGACGGGCAATTTTGAAGTTGTCGAGGTCATTGACGCACCCGACGATATTGTTGAGATCCTGAAAGCAAATCCCATCGTGCCTGGCCAGAACACTGTCACTGGCCGCGTCGCTGGAACGGGCGAACGGGTATATGTCGCCGACACTCTCGCGGACCCGACATACGAATGGAGCGGACCCGCGCGGCAGGGCAATTATCTCTCCGCGCTCGGGGTGCCGCTGATCAAGAACGGCGAGACGATCGGTACCATCACCATGGCCCACGATCAGGTCAACGGTTTCTCAGAAAAGCAGATTGGATTGATGGAGACCTTCGCCGCGCAGGCCGTGATCGCCATCGGCAACGCCCGGCTCTTTGACGAGGTCCAGCAGCGCACTGCGGAGGTCGAAGAGGCGCTGGAGCAGCAGAAAGCCAGCGCGGAAATCCTTGGCGTCATCAGCCAGTCTGTCGAGGACACTCAGCCCGTGTTCGAAAAAATCCTCGACAGCTGCCGCAATCTCTTTGGCGGTGAGGAACTGGATGTTCTGCTGATAGACGATAATGGGCTCTTGCAGGTCGCGGCCTATATCGGAAACTTCGAAGAAGAGCTTTTGCAGACCTTCCCTGCGCCATGGGAGATCACACCGGCGGGCGACGCGATCCGCACCCGGCGTGTGGCAAACTTTGCCGATTGCGCGAACAACCCGGACGTGCCGAAAGTGCTGCGCGAGATGGCTCGGATCGCCTCCTATCACTCGGTCGCTTTCGCGCCAATGATCTGGGAGGGTAAAGGGATCGGTGTCGTGGGTGTGGCGCGCTCGGCGAAGCCCTTCACGGACAAAGAGCTCGGCATTATGCAGGGCTTTGCCGATCAGGCCGTTATTGCAATTCAGAACGCGCGGCTCTTCCGCGAGACCAACCAGGCGCTTGAGCAGCAGACTGCCACCGCGGATATCCTGGAGGTCATCTCCAATTCGGTCGAGGACGCAAAGCCCGTATTTTCCAAAATCCTCGACAGTTGCCAAAAGCTCATCCCCTGCGACGATCTTGCGGTGCTTACGCTCGAAGCCGACGGTTTGGTGCATATCGGGGAAATCCGCGGTCCTTATGGGACACGGCAAGGCGCCGACTATCAACCATCGCCCCCGTCTCGGACGCTGCTTGATGCCGTCTCGGACCAGCCGCGCGTCTGTTATGTGCCCGACGCCGTTAACGGTGACGACGTGCATCCGGTCGTCAAACGCATGGGCGAAAAGAATGGAAACTTCGCCACGATCCTTGCGCCGATGCTGTGGAAAGGTCAGATTATTGGGCTCATAAGCCTCGCTCGCAGTCATGACGATCCGACCTCGCCCAGTGTGTTTACGCAGCGCGAAATGGACCTGCTGGAAAGCTTCGCTGACCAAGCAGTGATCGCGATCCAGAACGCGCGGATGTTCAATGAAACCCAAACAGCACTGGTTCGCCAAACTGCCAGTGCCGAGATCCTGCGCGTGGTCAGCGAGGCTCAGGATGATCTCACGCCGGTCTTCGAGGCGATTCTGAGACGGGCCGCCGACCTCTGCGACGCGCCCATGGCCAGCATGAACCTCGTCGAAGAACAGAAGACCCATTCGCGGCTTGTTGCCCATTGGGGCGAGGAGATCGAATTCCTGAAAGTGGGAGAGACACGCTGGAACCTGGCCTCGGGTCTCAACACGACGGAGTCGATTGTCCAGATGCGCCCCATGCACGTTGAAGACGTGCTTGAGACCGAAGCCTATAAGAACGATGACCCTGCTATCATAGCGGCCAAGGCAGAAAACATTCGCACCTTCCTTGCCATTCCGATGGTCCACAAAGGCAAGGGGATCGGGAACATCGCTCTCTACCGGCGGGAGGTGAAACCCTTCGCCGCCACGGACATCGCGCTCGTTGAGAGCTTCGCCGATCAGGCGGTGATCGCGGTGGAGAACGCGAAGCTCGTCAACGAGACCAAAGCCGCGCTGGCAAGGCAAACCGCCAGCGCCAATGTGCTTCGGGTGATCAGTGAAAGCCCCACAGATGTGCAACCCGTCTTTGAGGAAATCGTCACCTCTGGCGTCTCTTTGATCGACTGCGATGTCGTTCAGGCCATGCAATCGGACGGCACCTATGGGTGGCAAACCACAGTCGCCACGCCCGAGGGGCTCTCTGCGAACGTGGCGGAGGTGCGGTTCCCGCTTGATGCCACGGAGAGCCTGCTTCCAATGGCGATGCGCAAAGGGGAGCTGGTGCACATTCCAGACTGGAGTACAGCTGAGCTTGGCCCGGCAGATATCGTTTTGCGCGACAAACACGGATATCGATCCTCGCTCTTTGTGCCTATGATGCGAGGGCAGACCTGTCTTGGTGGCTTCACGTTTTTCCGCACGACCAAGCGCGCGTTCTCGGAAGAAGAGATTGCAATGGCCCGGTCCTTTAGCGACCAGGCGGTGATTGCCCTCGAAAACGTTCGACTCTTCAGCGAGACCCAAACCGCGCTCGCGCGGCAGATCGCCAGTGCCGATATTCTTAAGGTCATCAGCCAGTCACCGGACGATACGACGCCGGTGTTTGAGGCCATCGTGCGGTCTGGGGTGCGGCTTATGGGTTGCGATGGGGCAGTTATCCTGAAGCGCGAGGGAGATTTTGTCCGACCCGCAGCCGGGGCCCGGCCCTCAGGTCCTGCAGACGACCTGGTCAAGCGCGCGATACCCATCAAGCCGGATCGGAACTACCCTTCGCGTGTCATGCTTACAAAAGAGTATCTGCACATCCCCGATGGCTCACAGGTCGATCTGATCGGTCACGAGCCGGAAACATGGGAAAGATTTGGTCTCAAGACTGCGCTCTATCTACCGCTCTTGCGCGAAGGCGAGGCGGTGGGGGTTTTAATTTTCACACGGACCAAAGCGGCCCAGGCCTTTACTGACGACGAGATTGAGCTTGCACAAAGCTTCTGCGATCAGGCGGTGATCGCGATCGAGAATGTGCGGCTATTCAACGAAACGCAGTCTTCACTCGCCCGGCAAACAGCAAGCGCCGAAATTCTGCGTGTGATCAGCCAGTCACCGGACGATTTGCAGCCCGTCTTCGATCGCATCACCGAAAGCGCAACCGATGTGTGTAACGCCAAGTTCTGCATGCTCTGGCGCTATGAAGACGGGCTTGTTCATCATCGCTCCGCCAGCGGATTTTCCGAGGACTTCATGCGGGTATACCTACGCCGTTACCCAGCGCCGCCAAGCGAGAACTCCATTGCCGGAGAGGTCATCGCGACTGGCCAGCGGCACCACATCGTCGATGCGCAAGACCCCGCGCTCTATTTTGACCATGAAACCGCCCGGCTTCACGGCTACCGGCATATCATCGGCGTTCCGGTCCGCACCGGCGGGGGGCTCTGGGGTGTTTTGGTCGTGGCCTGGGCGGACGGGGTCATGCCCAGCACGTCCGATTTCGACCAGCTCGAAGCTTTTGCCGATCAAGCCGCCATTGCAATCGAGAACGTGCGCCTGTTCCGCGAAGCGCAGGAGGCGCGGGAGGAAGCCGAGCAGGCCAACGAGGCCAAAAGCGCCTTCCTTGCCACCATGAGCCACGAAATCCGCACGCCGATGAATGCAGTGATCGGTATGAGCGGGCTTTTGATGGACACTCCGCTGAACAACGAACAAAAGGATTACGCGCGGACGATCCGGGATAGTGGCGACGCGCTCTTGGGCATTATCAACGAAATCCTTGACTTCTCGAAGATCGAAGCCGGGCAGATGGAGGTCGAAACGCACCCGTTCGATCTGCGGGAGTGCATCGAAAGTGCGCTTGAGTTGATGGCTGGTCGCGCGGCGAAAAAGCAGCTCGATATTGCCTACCTGATGGACGATGCCGTGCCTGCCGCGATCAGTACCGACCTCACCAAGCTGCGGCAGATTCTGCTCAATCTGATCTCGAACGCCGTGAAGTTTACCGATTCTGGCGAGGTTGTGCTCTCTGTTACCGCCACGCCGCAAGAGGACGGGTACGTCTCGGTCGAGTTTGCCGTTCGCGACACCGGGATCGGTCTCACCGAACAGGGCATGGGCCGTTTGTTCCAATCCTTCAGTCAGGCCGACAGCTCCACCACCCGCAAATATGGTGGCACCGGGCTCGGCCTTGCGATCTCGAAACGTTTGGCGGAATTGATGGGTGGGACGATGACCGCCGAAAGCGAAGGGGTAGGGAAGGGATCGACCTTCCGCTTCTCGGTACTGGCAAAGCCTGCGACACTGCCGAAAACCGAAATGCGCAACCTCACCGGCCCGCAAAACGAGCTTGTCGGCAAGCGCCTGCTGTTGGTCGATGACAACGAGACCAATCTCAAGATTCTGTCGCTGCAAACCGAGAAATGGGGTACGCACACCGTGGCCTTCGACACGCCCGCGGCTGGGTTGAAAGCGGTTGAGCGAGGCGAGCCCTTCGATCTTGCCATTCTCGATATGCACATGCCCGACATGGACGGGACTGCGCTGGCCACAGCGATCCGCAAGGTGCGCCCGGACCTGCCGCTTGTTCTGTTCAGTTCGCTGGGTGTGCGGGACGTGAAATCCGAGGAAGGGCTTTTTACCGCGTTCCTCTCCAAACCCCTCAAGCAATCGCACCTGTTCGATACGCTCATCAGCATCTTTGCGCCCAAGGCGCGCCGCAAGCCGCGACGCCGGGTCTCATCGGCCAAGAAAAGCACCGAGCCAAAACTGGGAGAACAGCATCCGCTGCGCATACTTCTCGCAGAGGACAATCTTGTGAATCAAAAGTTGGCGACACGTCTCCTGGAACAAATGGGCTATCGCTGCGATGTGGCCAGCAACGGAGTCGAAGCGCTCGAAAGTCTCGTCCGGCAGACCTATGACGTCGTTTTGATGGACGTGCAGATGCCTGAGATGGACGGGCTCGAAGCCTCGCGCCGCATCAACGCCGCGTCTTTTGATGACCGCCCCCGGATTGTTGCGATGACCGCCAACGCCATGCAGGGCGACCGGGAAATGTGTCTGGCCGCCGGGATGGATGACTACATTGCCAAACCCATTCGCGTCGAGCGCCTTGTCGAGGCGCTCAAACAGGTTCCGCAGAGAAAGAAGAAATGACCATGGCCGATCTGCCACTAGATGCCGACATCTTTGACACGTTGCAGGACACGATGGGTGAGGGCTTCGTCGAAGACCTCGTGAACACGTTTCTCGAAGAAGCGCCCGGGTTGATCAAAGAGATGAAGGCGGCGATGGTCGTCGGCGATGCCGACAAGTTCCGGCGCGGCGCGCACTCGCTGAAATCGAATGCAAATGTGTTCGGGGCGACTGATCTGGCGAAACAGGCCAGGCAACTGGAACTGGGCGGTCTCAACTCGGATAATGGGCCCCAGATCGAAGCGCTCGAGGACCGCTACGCTGAAGCCAGCGCCGCCCTGATCGAGTGGCGTGATGGCTGAGACCGGGCAACGACTTCTGATCGTCGATGATAATAAGGTCAATCGGCTTCTACTGTCCCGAAGCGTCGAGATGCTCGGCCACCACGCCGAGATTGCGGAAAACGGACGGCTGGCGATGGCGCGTCTCAACAAAGAGGCGTTCGATCTGCTTCTTCTCGATATCGAGATGCCGGAGATGGACGGGTTCGAGGTTCTCGAAGCGCTCAAGGCCGATCTGGCGCTGCGCGACCTGCCGGTAATCGTGACCTCGTCCGTAGAGGGATTGGAAAACATAGTGCGCTGCATCGAACTCGGCGCAGAAGACTATTTACCCAAACCGGTGAACAAGACCTTGCTCGAGGCCCGGATCAATTCCTGTCTGGAGAAAAAACGGCTACGCGACGAGCAAAGACGTTTGCTGCAACGCTTCGCAACGCGTGAGGTGGCACAGGACCTCGCCGAGCAGGGCTTTTCGATTGGCGGGCGGCGCGTCGAGGCGTCCATCCTCTTTTGCGATATCCGTGGCTTCACGGCCTTAAGCGAGGCGCAGACTCCCGAGGAGAGCATTGAGTTTCTAAACGCCTACTATACGCTGATGTTCGACGCGATCGCAAACCATGGCGGGATCGTAACGCTCATGATCGGGGACGGGCTTATGGCGGTGTTCGGAGCACCGCAAGCGCTTGAAAATACGGCGGTCTCTGCGGTTTCTGCCGCACAAGACATGTTTGCGATGATGGCGGATTTTAATTCCGAACGTATCGCGGCCGGCGCGCCCGCCATCCGGATTGGGGCTGGTATCGCGACTGGTGAAGTCGTCGCTGGCTATGCCGGGACCGAGGCGCGCGCGAGCTATACCTGCATTGGCAGAACGGTGAACCTCGCAGCGCGGCTTGAGGCGCACACAAAGGCGATTGGCTGCGAGCTATTGATTGATGAGACCACGAAGAATGGCCTTGGTGCAACGCTGGAGTCGAGGTTGATTCAAGGCGTTGAGTTCACAGGTTTTTCCGAGGTCATGGATGTTTATTCGATAGCCACATAGTACCACGCTGACTAAGCTGCTTTTGTCAACTGACCGTCGCCTCGCGTTATTTCGCAAAAAAGGGTGACCGATCATACCGTACGCCGCTGGGATCAAATCCAACATTCGCCGCGTCGCTGAAGCTCGGTTATCGACCACGCTTGCCTGTCGGTGGTGGTCGCCATGTCATCCCCGGATCAAACCAGATCGAAAACGATCCGCACCGCTTCTACGCTTCATTGAAAGCCGACCAGTTCTTGGTCTTGTGCTTCGTAGGGGCCCATCTGCTCATGCCATCCAGCTATCTTACTGGATTCACGAAGTGAATCCCTCAACCGAATTGTGCAATAAGGCCCCGTCGACCATAAAACCCATGACACCCACGACTGCAAAACGGGCAATCTGTGTCAAAGAGTGTGGCGCTGGCACCTAGCGGCTCCGGACCGGTGGTGTCTGTAGGTAGTGCAGTCGCTTCATCTCGCGTCGCCCCAAGGTCACCGTCCCCAGAATGAGGCCTGCCATCGTGGAGAGGACTGCAATCACCATGATTGAAGCTGCGAGCACCGCAGTGGGCAATCTCGGCACAAGTCCCGTTTCAAGGAACTCGGCCACCACTGGCCAACCTACAACAACCGCCAGCACCGCGAGCAGCCCGCCGAGCCCAGCAAAAAAAGCAGTCGGGCGCTCCTCTTTGACGAGGCTTACGATCATTCTCAAAATGCGGAAGCCGTCACGGAAAGTCGAAAGCTTGCTATTGGATCCCGGTAGCCGGTCAACATAGGCTGTATCGACATCGGCGATGGGCATGCGCAATTCAAGTGCGTGAACGGTCAGTTCCGTTTCGATCTCAAATCCGCGCGATAGTGCCGGAAAGCTTTTCACGAAGCGTCTTGAGAAAACGCGATAGCCCGACAACATATCGCGTGTTCGCCGACCAAAAACGGATGTGACCAGACCGGTAAGAACCTTATTGCCCAACACGTGGCCTGGTCGGTAAGCCTCTCGGATTTCCGTCACGCGGCATCCGGTGACCATGTCAAGCGTGCCGTCAACCAAGGTTGAGATCAGTCGAGGTGCAGCGGCTGCTTCGTACGTGTTATCGCCATCGACCAGAACATAGATGTCTGCGTCAATGTCTGCGAACATGCGGCGTACCACGTTGCCCTTACCTTGCTGTGGCTCAGTGCATACGATGGCGCCCGCCTCTTCTGCGACTTCTTTGGTGCGATCGGTGGAGTTGTTATCACATACGTAAATCCGGGCATCGGGCAGGCTGTCCCGAAAGCCGCGTACGACGTGTTCGATTGATTTTTCCTCATTGTAACACGGCACCAAAACAGCAACGGACGCCACGGGGTGGCGGCGAGCGTCACGGTCAGATGCTGTATGGAGCTGGTCTTTCGTGGACATGATAAAAAGGCTCTCACTTTACTTGTTACTTGAACAACCCGTGCGTCGGGAATTGTACATTGCGACGCAGAAAAGACCATTGAAGCCAGCCGGATCAGGTATTTCGCAGGCCGGCGGTTTCCGTTTCGGTTATAATGGTTTTCCCCGTCTGGAATTGTACACGGTTCCCTGAGGCATTGGGCGCTGAAATGTCACAATATTTCTCACGACTGCGGCGCAAGGCGTGCGAGATCGCGGACGGGTTACTGTCCTAGAGGGTTCAAACCCGAACTCCTGACCGATTGGCCGACAGAGGATCGTGGCTTGATTGTTCCCGTCGATCAGCTTCCGCGAGCAATGCAGCAAGGGATGGGCGACACTTGGCGCAAGCGGCAAGCTGGTCGCGAAGCCCTAGGTATGGAATAGTCCTAGCATTCCCACGCCCTTCCCGTTCAAATTGTGCGAAGTGCGGGTAAACTCATTTCGATCATTGTTGTGTGACTGCTTCGTCTAAGGTTTGTGGCTGCTGTCAGCGTGAGCTGCAGCGGCGATAAATCTGACAAGGAGGAAAGCGCGGGCAGATTTCGGTGCTATGGGGATTGTGGCT
>NZ_LQBP01000019.1 GCF_001507545.1 Ruegeria profundi | reverse complement strand
GGGGCGGGGTGGTGTCAAAAAGTGACGACAACCTCATGGACCCAACAAAACGGCTCAGAGATGCGCCGAGATGTACTGCCACAGCGAAGTCCACGGGCCAACGATGCAAAGCACCGGCGGTTCGAGGCTGGTGTGTTTGCCGAGTTCATGGTGCAGGCGGTGGACACGCTGCTGGGCCAAGCCATCCATCATGGAAGCATGGAAAACGATCGCGAGAGACCGAAGAATCGCGCAAGGCCGTCAACGACCTGATCCGCGCAGACAGAAAACTGCAAAAATTGATCCATTGATTGGGCACGGGCTGGTCACCGACACAAAACAGTCACTCGACCAAACTAGCCGAACGTCTCCTCCGAGCCCTTAGTTGATATTGCTGCGAGTTGTCGGAACGACCGCTTAAACCAATAGCAATACTGATGAACAATCAGGTTGTCCAATCGAAGGCAGAGAGCCTATTGCTTTCCCCTTGAGCATTTTTTGATGTTTTGTTTAGGTATGAGAATGAATCATCTCATCGCTGCGTGCCTCACTATCGGAACATCACTGACGCTTTCTGTAGCAGTTGCAGAAACCGTGGATTTGACAGGACTTACGTGTTTACAGCAGCGAGCACTTGGACCCGTCACGTGGGATTTCTACGGCGATGTAGCCATTCGCGAGTACGTAGCAGGTGATGGTAAGCCGGTACGTTTCGAGCGTATCGGGGAAGGGGCATACCAACGCATCCGAAACATTGATGGAGAAATCTCTTCATATTGGTACTTTTTTGACGAAGGTGACGGTGTCCACATCAGGCTTTTTGCAAGCCCCGGAATGGCTGCAGAAGAAGAAAACCGTCTCGCGCCCTGGCAACGAGCAACCATCCCTTTTTACGCGGAATGCGTGCCTCTATGGGAACGAAATGAACCGCCTGTTGAACAGTAGGCTGCTTGCGGATGAAACAGCCGCTTAGTATTGCTCATAATCCGGTCCGAAACCTTCCAAATCGCCATTTCCTCCGAAAATCGACCCTTTTGGCAACCCACCAACGGCCTCTAGCCCTACCCCGTAACCCCACGCCTATATGGTTTGTCTCTATTGCAATAATCCATTCCGCCGATCTGAGGGGGGTGGTTAGCTTTTGGCAGCTTTACATCCAAGGCAATGATCGTCAAAGCGGACGATGCCGTGGCATCCGCTGTTCCCGAGCGACTGCTGAAGGCAGCTTAGCTGTCATCTGACTGAAAGCGTCCGATGTCTCAGTTGAGCCCAGAGCAGACAAATTCGGGTCCCTGGAAACTGCTCGCAACGCTCAACCATCATTTTGATGCGGTCAATCGAATTTTCGTCTGCCGCGACCCGGATAAACGGCTACGCCGATTGTTGGATCATACCAGCATTTGTATAAGTAATTGCCGCATGCGTCGACGCTAGGCCCGACCATCTAAATGGAGGACGAAACATGGGCAGCCGTTTGGCAGTAATCATCGTAGCGGACATTGTCGGTTATTCCGGAATGATGGCCCGCGACGAAAAGTCAGGGATAGCGGCAGTCAGAGAGATCAACGACACCAAGCTGGTTCCGATCTGCGATCGCCATGGGGGCGAAATCCTCAAGCGTTTGGGCGACGGATGGATCATTGCCTTCGGGTCGATCACGACGGCTCTGGACTGCGCAACTGAGATTCAGAGTAAGCTGGCCAAACACCCAATGATAAAATTACGTATCGGCGGCCATTTGGGTGAAATTACCGAGGACGAAGACGAATTTTATGGCACCGGAATCAATCTTGCGGCTCGGCTCGAGGCCGAGGCACCGCCCGGCGGCATCATGATTTCGCAAGACCTGTTTCGACAGCTTAGCGGCAGTCTGGCAGCACAATTCGAAAGCGCGGGGTTGCTGGAGTTAAAAAACATTCCCGATCCGGTCGAGGGCTTTTACTGGTCGCCAAAGCCAAAGGTCGCACCGGAAGAGGATAAGCGCCCCGTCATCGTCGTGGAAAAGATAGAGTTCGGGCCGAATGACGAAGATACTAAGGCCGCAGCGCTGGAATTGCGTGATCAGCTCTTGATGAACCTGTCGAAACGCACCGGTATTCGGGTTGTGGACGCGCTCACGGCGATGACGCTTGACCCAACCTATTTTCTGCGCGGCAGACTGCGGATGGCGGCGAGCAAAGCGCGGCTGAGTATATCTCTGGTGCTGTCTGAAACCGGCGAGCCTTCTTTCTCGCAGAACTATCAAGGTGAAACTGCGGACATCTTTGCGTTCTTCGACGAAACGGCTGCACAAGTAAACGCGGATATCCGCAACCACCTGAACAATTTTGATGCCGAGCGTGTGAAACATATGCCGATCGAGGAAATGGGCATATCCGACCTTCTGGCACGCGTCGCGAGCACCGGTCAGTCAGGCAAACACAAAGAATGGCTCGACGCCAGGAAATATCTGGACCGGGCGCTGGAACTGAACCCGGAACATCCGATGGTTCTGGCGATGTCGTCTATGGGGGATATCCTGTTTGCCCGAACGAGGTTCGAGGAAATTGAACCCTGCAAAGCTGACTTGCTGGAAAGCGCATTGAACCGCGCGTTGGTCTCAATGCCCAAAAGCGATTACCTGTTTGCCGTTCGCGGTATGTGCTTTTTGTTCGGCAAAAAGGATTTCAAAAGCGCCAAGCGCGATTGTCATCACTCGCTGAAGCTCAACCCGACCTATTATTTTGGCCGCTTAATCCTCTCCATGGTTGAGATCGCGGAAGGCAAATTCGACGATGCTCTTGCGACGTTGGAGCAGGTGGAGGGGCTGGCAACCGAGATGTCCTATGAACCAATGCGGCAGGTCAATCTCGCGGTCTGCCTGTATTGTTCCGGCGACTTTCAGGGCTGTGCCAATGCTCTGGACAGCGTTATCCAGCTTCAGCCCGGCTTCTGGACGCTCCATCGGTTCAAGGCAATCGTGCTGAGAAAACTTGGCGACACTGACGCTGCCGCCGCAAGCGACGCCGTTGCCGACGCTCTGTCAAAAGAACCGACGATGTTCTTTCTCAAGCCGTTGCTGCAAGCCGAGCACGCCGCCCTGCTGGAAGCTCTCGCCCCAACAGAAGGTTTCTAGTCGTAGGAAATGAGGTAGCCGGCAGCTGCCTCAAACACGGAAGCCACCCGGACCTGGCCTTGTTTCATGTCGGCTCTGTCCGCAACTCTGCCGTGCAGCAGATTTCTGCGAACGTCCGCTGCCATTCAATGCAGACCTTAAGGCGAAATTTCTCGGAATGACCACCAACAATGACCGCTATCCGTTCCTAAGCCGTCATCTGACTAAAAGACTCAGATGACCGCGTTGAGCCCAAGGCGGAAGTGTTGATAAGCTTGCCTTCGCGGGCGCGGCAAGCTTATCACCAAAGCTACTGGCTGCGTCGCAGAAGAAAAGCGGACATTTAAACAAGGCGCAGCGAGCTGTTCTCGGCTGCGTTTTGATCGGCGCGATCACCGGGATCGGCGTGGCAGTCCAGACGGGCTGGCCACGAAAAAGCGCCCTGCAGCCAAGAGAAGAAGTCTTCCAGAGTGGAAGATTGGCACCTTGTTTCCACTTTGTGTTGCCGCGCTATATACGATGATATAACATAACCTTACATTGTATGCGGTGCAGCCGGGCAGGCCCGTCCTGTTGGTTCTTTTGTCTGCACCGCGATCATTGAGAAATTTTGGCACGAGGCCGACGCATGCGGCAGATCATAGACATCCGGAACCGGGACCGCACCGGAGTTCGATCCGAACTAGGAGCGCTTACGAACTGTGCAGACGCATCTTCTCCGAAACAGGCATCGGATTCTCCATCGCCGGTCGCGACTGGGACAAGATTGATCCTGTTGGGGCGCGAAACACGTCTTGCGGGCGAGATCTCGGCCGAATTCGAGGCCGCCGATCCGATCGTATGGATATCGGAGGAATAGAAACCTTCGATCGAAGACCTCACCTCAATCAACCAAACCTACAAGGGAGAAGAAAATGAAACTTGCCGCAGAACATGGTGGCGGAAAGCTATACGACACGGAAGACTCGGATATCCGGCTCATGACGCTATCGGGAAGCTGGCATGAGATGGGGGTGCAGTACGGCACCCTTGCCAAAGCCGACATGGAACCGATGTGGGACGCGCTGGTCGCACCGATGATCAAGAACGGCTGGACCACCGAAGAAGATGCCCGCGAACTGTGGGGGAAAAACATCTACGAGCGCGCGTCCCGGCGTAAGCAGCAGTTTTTCGACGGCCTGGCTGAAGGTATGGGCTGGCCCGTCGACAAAGTTGTGCTGCTGGATCAAGGCGGGATCATGGCGGTCTACCAGGCCAAGATGCACAGCTTTTCGGGCTGCTCGAGCCTCTATGCCTCAGGCGCCGCGACCGTAGACGGCAATACCTATGTTGCGCGCAACATGGATTGGGGCGAGGAATTCTGTAATTTCAAGACCTATTGCACTGTGTTCAACCCGGTCGATGGGTCCAACAGTGTGGCCAGCGTCACTTGGCCGGGCTGGACGTTCCCTGTCACCGCAATCAATGACAAGGGCGTCTATGTCGATATGCATGACGGCACGTCCATGGGCGGACAGGTTATCGCCGCGGCGCGCCCCTGTTTCGAGCACCGGGTCTTTGACTTCCTTTGCGACGGTGACAGCACGTCTGCTGTTTCCGCACGGTTCGGCGCCACGCGCGTCGAATTTCCATCGATCTGGGGCATCGCCGATGCAAGCGGTGACAAGTGCTCGTATGAAACCACGCTTTATGACAGCCGGCGGCGTTTGCCCGACGGTGATGGCGATGTGCTGGCTGTGGTCAATACATTCCTGAACCAGGATTGGGGCCTGCATATTCGCGACACGATCAGCAACTCGCTGACCCGCTACAAGAATGTCGAGGCCCGGGCCGCTGACTCGCATGGCAAGCTCGATGCCGCCAAGATGCGGGAGATCTTCGAACTGACGTTGTTCAATGAAGACGGCAGCTTCCGCGAGAATGGCGGGCCGACCAAACCTAAGAAGCAGGATGCGGATCTGACCAACTACACCATCGCGGCGGATCTCAACAACCTGCAACTCTGGGTGCGCCTGCCCCCGTCGAATGGGGAATGGCAGCATTTCGATCTGAAGGCGTTGTTTGCGTGATCCGCGTTTCGCGGATGACAACGATCTAGTGAGGCAGCCTGTTTTCAAGCCGGCTGTCTCCTAAAAAATCGAAACCGATCAAAACAAGGAGAAAAGTTATGTGCTCAAGAACGATGTGGTCCGTAGCAGGCCAACCGGTACTTATCGGCCGGAACATGGACTGGACGACGGAGCAACGCAACAAGTTGCATGTGTTTCCGCGCGGGATCGAGATGAACGGGATGGTGCCGGAAAACCCCCTCCAATGGACCTCGAAATATGGCAGCGTGGCCGTCTCGACATATGACTGTTGCACGCTGGACGGCATGAACGAGGCCGGGTTGGGCGTGAGTTCACTCTATCTCGCCGAGGCGACCTATGGCGAGCGTGACCCGTCCATCCCCGGCCTGTGCAGTTCTGTGCATGTGCAGTACTACCTCGACAACTTCGCAACGGTGGCCGAGGCTGTTGCGGCGAGCAAGTCCTTTCAGGTTCAGCCGATGCTCATGGTGCACCAAGGGCTCGATGCCAAGTCGCCCTTGCACGTAACACTGGCGGACAAGTCGGGCGATTCCGCGATCATCGAGATCTTCGACGGCGAAGTTTCGATCCATCATGGTAAGGATGTCACCGTAGTGACCAACTCCCCACCGTATGAACAGCAGCTGGAATATCTCAAGCAGTTCAAGGGACTGGGAGGCGACAAGCCGCTGCCCGGATCGTTCGAGGCAAACGACCGTTTCGTGCGCGGCGCCTATTACCTCACGCAACTTCCGAACCCGCCCAAGCACTACCAAGCGGCGGTCGCAGGTATCTTGTCTGTGATGCGCAGTCAGGCCACGCCTCTTGGCGCCAATGACCCGGTTCGACCCAATGTGGCGGCGACCATCTATCAGAGCGTCGCCGATCTGACGAATCTGCGTTACTACCACAACGTCACCGATATGCCCAATTTGGTGTGGATCGATCTGAAGAACCAGGACCTTGAGGAAGGTGCGCAGATCAAGACGTTCGACCTGTATGAGGACCGCGAAGCGGCCGGCGAAGTGTCGGGCAAATTCCATCCGTCCCCGCCAGTCGCTTGGCAAATGGCCGGCACCAGGATCCCTATGTGAACGGTGCCAGATTGGGGTGGTCTGAAACGGCCGCCCCACCAAAGCGCGACTCTGGCAAGATCCGTTTCTCAGGCAATATTCACCCACAAGACAAATCTAATGAAGTCGACCGGAGAGTAAGACATGTCCGAAGTATCCGGGAACCCCAACACAGCCTCCGAACGCCGCGTGGTGCTGATCGCGGATGCACAGACACACATGATGCCGGATCTCGCCGTGGAGATGGCGCGCCGAGCTCATGATTTGGTTATCGGACCGCCGGTCGAAGGGCTGGAGGCGCGTCTCAAGGAGTTGGGCGCGGAGGTTGAAGTTGCAGCGGGCGCTGAGAACATTAACGAAGCGGGTGCGGCGCAGGCCCTTGTGGATGCTGCGAAAGCCCGCTTCGGCAAATTCGACTCGGTCGCGATCCGCACAGGATCCCACGTGGTAAATACGGTGCTGACTGCCAATATCGAAAACGCCGACCAAGTTTACCAGGGAAACTTTCTGTCAGTGATGTACGCCCTGCAGGCGGTTCTGCCGCCGCTGGTCGCACAGGGCTCCGGACAGGTCCTGATTAACACCAGCGTCAGTGGTGTGCGGCCGCAGCCAACAGTGGCCACGTACAGCGCCATGCGCGCAGCGGCCAACAGTCTGATCCGCTCGGCCGCGTTGACCGTTGCCGGAACCGGTGTTGTGGTGAACGGGTTCGGTACGGCTGCGCTAGACTATCCGGCCTTCGTCAAAATGTTCGAAGAAGCCAACGACAACGATCCCAGGGCGCTTGATAAAGCGGCGGCGGAATTGCCGGTCGGGCGGCTGGGGACCACCCAAGAATGCGCTTACTTAGCGGCGTCCCTTGTCGACGGAAAATGCAATTTTTCAACCGGTCAGTTCTTTGCACTGGATGGCGGATGGTCCTTTGTCTAGATGCCATTGCTGAAACAGAATGTGCAGAGAGCCACGTAATTTGAGATGGACCGAATTGGGTCTGCAGCTTTGATAGGAGAGCAGCATGCTTGAGCCGCTCAGCACCAGCATTCTCGTGATCATGTATTTCGGCGACGTGGTCTTTGCCGTCAGCGGGGCGCTGACGGCAGCCCGGTTCAAGATGGACATTTTAGGGTGTGTGTTGATCGGCGCGATTACAGGGATTGGCGGCGGCACGACACGTGATCTCTTGCTCGGGCGTACGGTCTGGTGGACGCAGAACCCCGAGGAACTGATCCTTGTCTTCGTTGCCGCCATTGCCGCCTACTTTTGGGCCACATCGGACTTCGCCAACAAGAAGGCCATGGTCTGGGCCGATACTCTTGGCCTTGCAGCGTTTGGCGTGGTCGGCTGCCACATAGCCCTGGACTTCGGTGCGCCATTCATCATTGCGGTCTTCATGGGCATGGTGACGGCCACGGGGGGCGGGGTCATCCGGGACGTGATCACGAACACTCAGCCCATGATCATGTCTGGTCAGCTCTATGCCTCGGCTGCGCTTCTGGGGGCACTGCTTTATGCAACACTGTTACAGCTGGGTTTGCCGGAAATCCCCAGCGAGATCATCGCGTGCCTGGCGGCGTTTGCATTGCGGGCCTGGGCGATCCTCTGGGATGTACGTATGGGGCCGCCGGGAGAGTTCATACGCATCGGCGGACGCAGCAAATCGAAATGAACCGGCTCAGTTGGTTTGAGACGGTCGCCTCGCGCCCAACAGGCAACATCAAACCGGCGGACGAAGATCTCCGCTATAGCTCTTGCGGGTCCCTACATCCCTCGCAGTGAACGCATTCCACGCCAAAAGCAAGTGCTGCGTCCGGATCAGGCGTTGGGAGGGCCTTTTGGAGCCGAAACGAGCAAGCGGAATCCGGGCGGCTTAGCGGCGTTTCTTGCGGTGCTGTAGCTTGTTCGATCATGAAAGCCCACGGTAGGGTCGAGCGCGTCCGAAACTCAGAAATACAACACTGGTGCAGCGAGCGACAAGTTTCGAATTGCGCCAATTTGGCGGAATCAAACGTCCGCTTCGAGAGCCCCTGCCGCAGTCACGCGACAAGCGCCGAAGAAAACGGTGGTCGCTCGAACGATGAATTCGCTGCGCCAGCATCAGGCAGAAAAGTCCGCAACTCGGACCTAGAGCCTTTTCTGATGAAGGTCTGATTAAACCCATAACCTGACCTTCGTGCGCCAAAACGCAGATCATCGACCATAAACGGCTGCTTTCGTCGTAAGCGGACGTTCGTCAAATATTGGCGAAGGTCCGAGATGCGGACCCTCTTGCGGTCCGCTGCATGCCTGCAGCCAGAGTGTTAAAAACGGAGTTCAGCGAACAAAATCGCGGCATGAACCCAGCGAACGCGGAAAAGGGTCCAGTTGGCACCCTTAAGTCTCGAACGATTGTATGACAATATCCTACTATGAAATGGAGGAGACGAAGATGGATCGCGACGTATATGTTGAGAAGATGAAAGCGAAGCTTGACGAGTGGAATGCCGAAATCGACAAGCTTCAGGCCCATGCAAGAGCCGCCGAGGCAGAGAACAAGGCGAACTACGAAAAGCATCTTGCCGAGATGCGCAAGCAGCGTGACGAGGCTCACGCCAAGATGAGGGAGGCGCAGGTTGCAAGCGATGCCGCGTGGGACGACATGCGGAAAGGCATGGAGAGCGCTTGGGAGAACATCGCGACCTCCTTCCAGAAGGCGTGGAGTCGCTTCCAGTAAGCCTTCGATCGAGTGCCGGATGTGCGCACCAGGCCATCTGATGCCGCCGCGGCAAATTCCGCGGCAGCGCACGTGTCAGACATTGCAACACGTCACAGCTTAGCAGCGTGATTTTTTGCGAACCTGGCATTCAAATCCTCCGAAATGGCCAAAATCAAAACCGGACTTTCGCCGCACCCGTATCCAAGGTCTCGCGTGCGGACAAAGCTGACTTCTTTCGGACCGGATAAATCAAATAATAGTTGTCACACTGGAAACTCTACTTGTTTCAGAACCACGCCACATCGCAACTAACTTCATTAAGTCGCCTGGCGCTCTTTTTCCGGCCAGAATTCATCCACCACGACATATGCGATGATTACAAAAAAAGCGGCGCTGGCAACTTGCAATACGCGAGTGATGCTCTTGACGTCAGCCTCGTCTGAAAACGGTGCAACCGAACCGCCATATACAATCAGAGCTGTTGTAATAGCGGAACCGGCGGCGGCGGCGAGCGGTACTTTTGACTTTCCAAGTGCTCCGAGTGTGAGGCAAAATAAAAAACACAGCAGAATGGGGGTTAGAATAACCGGAGCTATTACGTTTATTTCATAACAAATGATGGATACTGCCGCCCCAAGAAGGTTTGCCGTCAGCATAGCTTTTGCAACTGTTTTGCCTGCAGCAGGCATTGCCGCAAGTTGCTGGCTCAGCAGGGCGACGAAAAACAGAACCAGTAGTGCAGACGCGCCGGAAACAAAAAACGCCAAAGCAAACGGCACTGTAACAAGCGACATCCTGACTATTCGGCGATATGGGTCGAAGTCTGGCGACGTTGCTGCTATCTTCTGAGCGGCCGTCTGAGGTTCAGCGGGTATCAACACGAACATCAGCGTCGATACAAAGCCCGCAAACAACAGGTTCAACGGTATCCAGTACACAAGCACCAAGGCCAGATCCTGTGATTGCAGAACCAAGTTCGGGATCATCAGTGCACCCATCAGGGCAATGACACCCGGTAAAACTCCGGCGCCTGAAACCGACCACATGAATGACAGGATTATTCCAATGGCCACCAGAATAAGGAACACAAGAGGATATGGTGAGAAGATTGAAGACACCAGGAACGAAATGAACATCAATCCAATCGCAAAAACAAACAGCTTAGCAAATGCTGCCAGAGGCAATGCGGAGGGCGCCTGCAAAAACAGTGCGGTGAACACCGCCCCAACGACGGCGAGGGGCCAGCCAAGAAACAAGCCCAAGGAAAAGACGCCGGTAACACCCACCGCAAGCCGGGCGACAGAGCGTTGGTCCTCAATACGCATAGGACAGTATTGAAACCACGCGGATGTAGGTGCGGCCTACGAGGTTCAACAACGAGTTGTCACTTAGATACATGATCACATCGGCCTGCCCATTCAGCTGAAAGCGAAGATCATCTTCGGCTTTTCCAGCTTCATAGCCGGGCAGAACGATCCTGACCGGAAACCTTTCAGGCTCCCGCAAAAATCCCTTGGTGCTTGGCGGGCTCGCCAATTGCCCTGGCTCATCACCGCCACTTAGGGAAACAGCAGCACTAAAGCTCTCAATGACGCCCGGAACAATCTTACCGGGATGCATATCCAACACCACATCAACCGGAGACCCTATCGAAGCCCTTCCCAGGTTGTTCTCAGTAAAATACGCCTCGATCCAGACGTCAGTTGCATCCAGAAACGTCAGCAGATCCTGACCGGATCTCGCATACGTTCCTGGGGCTATCAGCAGATTAGAGATGACGCCTGTCGCCGGAGCACGCAGTTCAGTCCATTCAAGGTTTAGTTCTGCGTCCGCCAAGGCCGCCAACGCGCGCTGGATTTTCGGGTTTTCAATCCCGTCATCACCAAGCCTTTGCTTTGCTTTTTCCAGATCAGCTTGTGCGTTCTCAAAGTTTGCCTCAGATTCTGCTAGTTGTCCTCGTGCATCATCGGCCTTTGAGACGGCAATCAACCCTTTCTTTTCGAGCGCAAACACACGTTCCGTCTGAATGCGCATCGTATCCAGATCGCTCTGCGCCCTTGCGAGTTTGGCTTGTGCCGCACTTACCTCTGCCGAAGACGCACCCACCTCCTGGGTCGCCGCTTCAAGATCAGCTTCCGCCTTTGAACGCTCGATTTCGTAGGGCCTGGAATCTATTCGAACCAGAACATCACCTGCCGAAACGACTTGGCCGTTTTCTACCAAAACTTCCGTTACCGTTCCGGTCACCTGAGGTACGATTTGGGTGGCCACAGCTTTTACTCTGGCGTTCCCGGTAAATGGCGTTTTTCGATCAGCGACCAGATACCAGACAAGAAAAATCAAAATGACAGCCAAGGTTGTCCATATCGTCTTTCTCATTTCGCCGCACCTTCAACAGTGCCTTCTGCTTCAGGCGAGGTATCAATCCAAACCTTGAACAGCTCATAGAAGACAGCAAAGAGTACCGGCCCCATAAAAACGCCGATTAAACCGTACGCCATCATACCTCCGAGAACACCGATAAGGATGACCAACATGGGAGTCTCAAGGCCCTTTGAAATGAACACGGGTCTTAGGAAACTGTCCATTATCATGACGGGAACGGCCAGTATGGTGAAGATCAAAGCAGTTCCGCCGGACATAGAACTCCACGCGTAGATAATAACGGGTATAAGAACCAATCCGGGCCCGATTTGGATAATCGAGAGTATCAGGCAGATAAATGCCAGCGTGGCGGCCGAAGAAATCCCAAACAAAGCCAATAGTATCCAAACGCAGACAGCTTGAATGGCTGCTACGCCAATCACTCCTTTTGTCACGTTCCGAATTGTTGCGCCCGCTAATGTTACGAATTCTCCACCGCGCGGAGCGAAAACACGATTTGCAAAGCGCTGAAGACCCTGGACCAAATTTGGCCCGGGGCTGAACAACGCCCCCATAATCAACACGGACAGAGCTAAGCCAAGAAGCCCGATACCGATGCCCAGCACTTTTCCGAAGAGTGATTTGGTGATCTCAAGGATTTGCGCGCCGTATTTGGCAAGCGCACCATCCAGGTTCCGCTCAAACATTCCCCACACGTCGGCAATCTTGCTTCCGATAAGTGGTAATTCCTTGAGGCCCTCGGGCGCGGGTGGGACTTCCAACTCTCCTTTGTCTGCTTGTTCAGCGAACTCAGACCCAAGTTCTGCAGCACCAGATACTGCTGTCGCAACTGGCCCCAAAGTCAAAACAAGACCCAACAAAACCAAGATGGTCGCCGCGAGTTTCTTCCGCCCTCCCAGCTTGGATTGCAGCCAATCGAAAGACGGATAAAGCGCAACGCAGAGGATCGTTGCCCAGATAACCACACTTGCAAGCGGGGCAACCATGACCAAGGCGCTGTAGAGGAACAGTCCGAGAAAGAGCAATCGTATCGCTAGGTCGACAATCTTCGCGTCCTGGGTCTTTTCCATTCCATCCCTCCATTACTTGCTTTCCAGACAATACACTCAAAAAACGTGATATGTAATTTTTTTGAGCTTCAGGCGATCATCTATCAGCTTGAAGGCACGAGTGAATCCGGTCCACGGCTTGAATCGGCAGGTCAGCATAGCGTCTGCACATGAACTCGACATGTCCCATTGGGGAAGGGATTATTTGTCCGCTTTTTTGTCGTCTTGGGACAAGATCGTATCTGCCACCGTGGTCGCTGCGGTCACGAAGACACCGAGGCCTACGATGATGTATAACATTGTGAAGATCTTCCCTGCCGCGGTTTCGGGTGAGAAGTCACCAAACCCCACGGTCGAAATGGTCACGACAGAAAAGTAGATTGAGTCGAGCCAACTCCAACCTTCGACAAAGTGATAAAAGACCGAGGCCCATAAAATCATTCCAACTGTGAAGGCAAGAATGCCTTTCACTCTACCGTCCTTGAAAGCGACGCCTACCCCACGTGTTATTCTAGTTAGTGAATTCATCATGTCCTCATCGTTTGATGAATTCATACATAGCAGTAATTAGATAAATATGGAAAACCGGAGGCACTTGGCTGCCTGTCGGTTGAAGCTTACGTCGTGCTGCCATGCTCAAAGCTCATGCAGCGCATCCGTATTGGCTAGTAAAACTCTCCTCATGCCAGCTATTTAGAAACCGGGCGTGCAGCACTAGCCGAAGTTTGACATTTACCCGTTTCTTAGCGGTTCGACTAAATAGGCGAGAAAATCAGCTATATGGTCAAGATCATTCAGACTTCAGATCATTTACCGACCGTATATTCCATTAACTTAATGATTAAATGGTCTAGGCTGCCCATTGGATGAATCGGAATTTTAGGAGAAGAACATGCGATACGTTGCAAAAGGTATTTTGATTTGTTGCGCTGTCGCGTTTGTCGCTGTGATAGCAGCTTGGCTTTTACTGTCTTCTGCGTTGTTTTCCTCGGTCAGGACTACTTTCGTCGAAAATCTGATCTCCAAGAAACTTGGCCAAGAGGTTAGAATTGAAGATGAAGTGCGTCTGGGGATTGGTCGGCAATTGCAGGTGTCAGCGGCAGGGCTGGAACTACCTGGTTCTCAGAATGCTGATGTGAAACTTGCAGCAATCGATGAGATCGAGTTTGAGGTTTCCGCGCGCGACCTTTGGAACAGTAAACTGTCACTGAGTGGTCTTTCGCTCTCAGGTGTTCATCTGAACCTAATCACAGACAAAGACGGCTTCGGAAACTGGCAGTCCATTTCCCAAACGGAAGCCGAAGCCGGGAAACCCGCAAATTCCCCGACGCCGCTGTTAGCCGGAATTCTAACGGACTGCAAAATTGATCTGACTGATATCGCCATTCTTTATCAGAACGATTTTAACGGACTTGAGTTAGATCTGCAGCTTCCTGAGCTGCTCTTAAAGCGTGATACGGAAACCGATGTTGCGACTGCAGTCGGGGCCGGTTCGCTCAACGGAGAGAGGTTTGATCTGAACGCGACATTCCCTGCGGAAGAACCGTTTCAAGTGGCGGTGAACTTTGAACAGATTTCTATTGTCGCCGAGGAAGTCCCTCAAGAAAGCGGTCTGCAAGTGGCAACGACCGTAGAGATTGCCGAACTTGGCCAGCTTCTTGATATCCTGAAGCTGAGCCACGTTTTGGAAGGTACAGGGAATATTGGCGCAACGTTCACATCAGTCGACGGTGTAGCACGGATTGACGACCTATCTGTATTGGCTGAATTGGAAGGCGGACAAAGCCTTTCGTTGACGGGGCAGATCGGAGAATTGAGGAACCCGGAAGACGTATCGCTAACAACCCGCATTCGGTTGTACCCAGAAGATGCGGAACCAGCCCCAGCCGCCTCGCGATATGATCTTAAACTTATCGCAGTCGACATGGTTATCGACAGCGTGCCTGGGCAGGTGCCGCAGCGACAAATGGTCATTAAGACCAACGGTTTCACGTTGGACACGTCTGGCGAAGGCCCGCCCCCGATTAAGTTCTCCGAGCTTTCCAGAACACCAGAAGGCACTTTAAATGTTGGAAACATCAACCTTAGAATTGGGAAACCAGCCGAACCGTTCATCATTTTGAACGGTTCGGTCGATGACGCGCTTCAGTTGCAAGGCATATCGGCAGAAGGCCTAATGGATATACCGGCAAGCAGTTTGATCTCGCCAGAATTGTTGGGACCAGACGACCAGCTTGGCAGGTTTTCCGGTGACTTCCATTTAAACGGCGACATCAATCAGCTTTCGCTGACAAATTTGGATGGAAAGACAAGCGATACAGACGTCTGGAACCTTGAGGTGCATGGCACTGTTGAGAATGTACTCAAATTCGAGGACCTGGATTTGGCAATTGATGTCGCAGTTCCATCCGGAGCGGATCTTTTGGAGGCACTATCGCTTGAACGTGTGGAAACCGGGCAGGCTCGCCTTGAAATCAACCTTGTTAGCGAAGGCACTGATTGGAACGCGAGTGCCAATGTTGAGGTCGCCGACTCTATCTTGCAGATTGTGGCCGATCTTGATGATGCAACAAGGGACCCGGTGCTGCAGGGTTCTATTGAGAGTGACCTGATAATGATAGATCAGATCCGAACTATCGTTCAGGCTGCGGCACAGTTGCGGAAATTAGGCGGCCCAAATCCGGAAGAGAAAGAATCTAAGAAAGAAGACGAGGGCAACCAAGGCGCGTTAAGAGATGTAACGCTTAAACCTATCGGGCGCTCAATTCTCTTGTCCGGCATCGATATGGATGTCGACGTTGACCTTCGGCACATCGAAGGTGCCAAGGGCATCAGCAGTTTGCAGAGCGAAGTGACGCTCAACAAAAACGAGCTTAAGGCAGGACCACTGGAGTTTGAATACGGAGGCGCTCATTTCGACGTCAGCGCGCAAATGGACTTATCGAACGACGCGCATTTGCTTACATTGACCGGCAAGGCAGGTGGCTGGCAACTGGATGAAATTCTTCACAACCTGAACTTCAAAAAGGGCGCAAGCGGTACGATCTATGCAGATTTTTCGGTGACCGGAAGAACCGATTCAGCCAAGCATTTTGCCAACAGCATGAGCGGCAATGCCACAGTTTCAATGCGTGATGGCTCGATCGAGACCCAGCTTTTAGATCTGGCCGGATTGGGGGTGCTACCTTGGGTGTTTACCAAAGAGAAACAAAAGGTTGCTCCAATTGTATGTTTGCGCGCGCCGATTAGTATTTCCAATGGAAGTATTTCAACGAAACAAACCACATTGGAGACAGATCATGTCCAAGTCGTCGTCTTTGGCGGTGTTAATGTGGCGGGCAAGGTTTTGGACCTAAATCTGCAGCCCCGCAAGATTGGCGAACCTCTTTCGAAGAGCCCCTGGCCCGTGACCTTGAAGGGTCCACTAGCAAAGCCGAAGATCAAGGTCAAAGACGGTCCGAAACGGCTGAAACGATCGGATGGTGCGGACAAAATGCCGGCAAGAAGACAGCTTTGCGTTCCGGATATTTTGCAACTGCAATAGCAGTGGAAGCTGTCAGTTAAAGAACAAACCTAGGGTTCAAGAAGGCAGAAGATGCTTCCGAAAAACACCCGTTCTTTCTAAAAACTTTGACGAATGCCGACAGCAACGGCTCCGCATTCTGCGCCTAGCTGAACATTGGTCCAAACAGCGCAATTGATGTCTCGGGTTTTGGCAACGCGCTCCAGGTTGCAATGATCCTAAGACTCGACCACTTTCACAAACGCCAAAACTGGCGCTGTCATCACGTACACCTATGTCGATCTAGCCTGCGGGTATTTCAGCCAATTTGTTAAATTCACCGAAAATAATACCGATGACGGCGTAAGTGGCTAAGTTGGCCTGAATGTCCAGTTTCAATCAAACCAATCCAACAACCGCAATAATGCGTTTGTGTAGTTTCGTAGATGAAGCAGGTGAATTGCTATTCAGATACATGAGCAAGTTTTCCATCCCAGTCCTCTGTTGAAACTTTGGGTTCCGGCGGGTCCGCAATGTACGACGGTGTCATTATCTGTGTTCCGTTTTCATTAAACACATCGACAATGTTTTCGCGCAAATCGGACAAAATCTTAGGCAAGCTCGATCCGCGCGAAGTGTATGCGTTGATCTCATAATTAATTGCGTAGTCAGCCAGCTGCGCCCAAAGCACAAAAGGTTCAGGGTTCTTTCTTAACCCTTGAGTACGATAAGCTGCCTCTATCAGCATCGCTTTGATTTTCTTTGGTGGCTCCTCGTATCCGATCCCTACTGTCGTGTGAACCAACAGTCCGCGGCCATCCACTTTACGCGAGTAGTTTACAACCTCGGAATTGAGCAGCTGTGCATTTGGAATGCTAATCATCTCGTTCTTGATCGATTTGATGAGCGTTTCCATCAGTTTGATCTCAGTTACGTCGCCAATCTTGTCACCGACCTGAATTCGATCACCTACATTGGTACTGCGCCTGTAGATGACAAACAGACCGGCCATCATATTCGAGACGACCGTGTTCGACCCCAACGATACCATGATACCGGCCAGTATAGTCAGGCCCTGAAAAGCACGAGAGTCAGATCCGGGAATATAAGGATAGGCAAACACCAGCGCGATAACAATTAGCAAAGCCCTGCACAGCATTTTTGTTGGTGCAATCCAATGATCTTCAAAGTCTTTCAATTGGAAAGCGCCGCTCTGGACGTTGTCGAAAAAAAGATCTAGGCCTCGAATTCCTAACCGTGTCACAGCTGCGATGATTGCGAGCATGATCAAGTTGGGGATATATTCAACAATTGCCAAAACGACAGATACGAGCGGCTCGCTGACGTATTTCAATAGGATTTGGGCAATGCCTTGTGTTTCTGCAAAGGAGAGCAGCACCAATGAGAGGTAGTAATAGAAAAAGAACAGAAACAGAACCCACATCAATATGTGGATTGTATAGACGATAATCGAGGCGATTGCCCTGCTTCTTAAGATCGACTTCGTGGCCTCCTCTACGCCTTCAGCTCTCTTTTCCAAATTCTGTCTTATGTAGTTTAACAGTTTTCGCCGCTTCGCAAAAAACGCGTATGAAGCGAGGGCGAAGACTGCCGTCCAAGCAAATGCAACCATCGCACTATCTACTCTGCCCTCATTGGACCGAGCATCTCGGTATTGAAGGATTGCAGCCTCAATCGCTTCGGACTGAAGCCCAGCTAGAACTTCAATAGCCATTTGTTCGTGCTCAGCATCAGCTTGGGTGGTTATCGTAACCATCTGCCCGTCAACGCGTATCATTTTCCCAAATTCGGCGTCCGATATCTCAAGCTGAACTGAAGCTTTCGCAGATGCATCGGCGACTTGAGCGATCCTCTCCTCAATTTTTCTCGCTCGTTCGGTTGCGGGCAGCGCACTTGAACCGCGAACCACGAACAATTCTTCGCCATCCACTATCACTGGCGCAATAAACTCGGGATCCTTTCTCTCTTCAGCCGGTGCGAGGATTTCTTCAGACTGTGCAAGCGCAAAAGTGCAGGAAAATAGAAGAGGCAGTAACCATAGCGTAAGAGCCCTCATGATTTTGCTCCTTCTGCGGGAATAATATGCACATCGCGTTGCGGGAACGGTATGGATATACCTTCCGTGTCAAACCGCTCTTTTGCTTGACCAGTAAGGTCCCAATAGACAGTCCAATAGTCATCGGATTTGGACCATGGACGGCAGAAGATGTTGACGGAGTTGTCTCCCAACTCACCCACGAAAATTTCTGGTTCTGGTGTCTTCAGACAAAGCTGGTGATGCGCAACCAAGTCTTTGAGCACTTCAATTGCTTGGGCAGCGTTGTCCGAATAGGCGATACCAAAGACCAGATCGACCCGACGTTCTTCGGATGCACTTACATTGGTAATGACATCCCCCCAAATTTTGCTGTTGGGAACTATAATAAGCTGGTTGTCGAATGTTCTGATCTTGGTTGAAACCACCGACATCTCATCCACAAACCCAGATGAACCGCCCACTTGGATATAGTCGCCAGTGTCGAATGGCTTGAGGACCATGATCATCAGACCGCTTGCGAGGTTTCCCAGCGTTTCCTGCAAGGCAAAACCTAGGATGAACGACAAACCACCGAGCACGGCAAAAAGCGGTGTAACGTTAACTCCGAACAAAGCTAAAACGACGAGTATACCAAGGACGAAAACGGCCCAGTATACGGCGGTGGCAATGAAGCGTTTCAGCATTCTGGAGATAGTTGGAATTTTGTTCAGACCCCGTTCAGTGACCCGGCGCACCATCCGAGCAATGAACATCATGGCCCAAACTGCCAACAAAACACCCAGACCGGCCATCAGCAGACCGACGCCCCCATCCCACGAGAACAACCAGGCCCAAGCGTTCTGAAAAAGTGTTTGAAGATCGGTCGTTTTTAGGGCTCCCGTTTTCAACGCGAGAATATAGTCAGTATGCGGTTCTAGATCTTCCGCCTTTGCGCCTTTCAGGGTCCATGCTTCGAGCACCAGGCGATACTTGTCGAGAATGTCTGATCCAGAATCGTTCAATGAGGACAACTGAGACCGCAAGCTGTCTTCCCGAGTTCCGCTCGCCGAACGAAGTTGCAAGTTTACTTGCGCGACTTCTTCGAGCCGAGAGCGCACATAACTCTGCCAAGTACCAGCAACCTGGGAAAGCTCATCCGCAGTTAAGGGAACAAGTAGGATCTCGAGATCGTCGGCCGCAATCATCTTATCAGCGACTGCATTTATGAGATCGTCATTCTCGACTTCCAAAGCCTCTTGGTCGGCCTCAGTCTCTTGCGCGCCGGCAGGAAAAACACTCGCTAATGCCGTGAACCAAACGAATGACCAAAACGTCAACGTTCTCAGTGCTCGTCTCATCTGTCTGTCCCCTACTTCTTTAACGGTCGAAGAGAGCACACACAGACGCAACAAATCCAGAATTATGTTTATGTTTGAATATTTCCCTGTGATGAAAACCACAGATCTTTGGGTCGCTTTCGATATAGAGAACCGCTCAATTTGGCAGAACCACGGTTTTGCGAACGAAACTGAGATTTGCACGGAGAGGTCTCAGATTTGCTGTGCACGTCGAATTTAGAGCTTTCTCCATTAGACCCGTTAAGCCGAAAATAACGGCCCCTGGCGACACCACTCACTTGCGTCTCCAGGAGGCAACCAGACAAGTCTGGCGATTGTGCGAGCAACAGAGGTAATACTAATTTGCCACGCATTCGAAAACTTGAATCTAAATACAACATTTCAAGTAATTTTACGCGCGCCAAAAAGTTTGCTCTCGCGTGCTTGAGAATTTCTTGTTTGTTTCAACCTACACATCCGCGACAGAAAACGTGGCTGCGCTGTGCAGATGGCGGGTGAAGAACTTTGACTGTAGCGAACAGAATTTGCGCTCATGCTAACTTGGTTGACTAACAGCGGCCAACCGCACATTCGACTTAGTCTGGCTAGTTCCATGGTCAGACTAAATCCCCGCGTTGCCCATCATCCCAGATAGAGGTGACGCGGGGAACTTTAATCCATCTTTCGATCAGTACCTTATCACCAACACCCCAAAACTACCGCCTGCGTTATTCACTTGGTTTCCCTCCGGATGATGCGGGTTCTTTGGGGGGATGGATGAACTACTTCTGACTAAGGAGCGGGTGATGTCTGGCTGGCTTTAACTTCGGCCAACTGTTCGGGTGCGCCACGGAAATGTCGGCACTGGGCTGAGGCTGTGTGGAAACTCCGATTGTGGTATGCTTTTCGGCAAAGACCGGAGGCGGGCATGTCGGGGTATATTGAGGGGACGGATCGGGGGCA
>NZ_LQBP01000018.1 GCF_001507545.1 Ruegeria profundi | reverse complement strand
CAAACCGCCCACATATCTCTTCAGTTATCCATCAATGTCAAAGAACATAACACCAAGAGCCAAACACCAGACCAGTGCGCCAAAACATCAGCGCGCCCGCCTAACTCATTCCCAAGATGCCCCCAGTCTCTCCCGAGCGTCCCACCGTCTCTCCAGTGCGTCCCCGCCGTCTCCAGCGACCCAACAACCGCCTCAGCAGCGCCGGTGAAGGGGTATTTACGGATTAGGTCTGGGACCTGCAACCCCCATTTTGAAAAAACTTCACATTTCTCAAGGGAAACCCATTAAATCCAATTTAAACAATTGGTTAGGCTAAAATTTTTCACTGTGAAGCCGCCAAAACACTGCTTCAAGTGGGCGAACAGGCGACCTTTTAGCGGAATCGTACCCAATGCTTGGTATACACAAAAGCCTTGCGCCACGGAAAACGCCGCCCGAGATGAAGTCACGAACGATTTTAGCAAAGACAACATCAAGCTCTTTGGCGTTCTCTCAGAACCGTTTTCGAGATTGGGTCATTAATCGCGCCCATGCTCATCTTCGTATCTGCGGCCGCAATCCTATCTTGTCCCTCTATGTGATCCCAGACCAACGACAACAAGAAAGCTGTGTTTCATGGCAGTTCTGCAGTTTGAATTCGGGATAACTTCGGCGGAGGCCCGGGCTACACTCGGTTCCGCAACTGCGTCCCTATATAACCTTGGGTCACAAGGTATTTGTGGAGATTGTGTTTTTTCGCAGTTACGCCACTCTCTGATCAGAAGGACAAGGCGGGCAGGACCATGCCCGATCCAGCACCAAGGAGAGCGGAATGGAATTTGACTATGTGATCGTCGGCGGCGGGTCAGCAGGTTCTGTTCTGGCAAACCGACTGAGCGAAGACCCCGACACGCATGTTTGCCTGCTTGAGGCCGGCGGGCGTGGCGACGGTATTGTGGTGCGGATGCCCGCAGCTGTGGTTGCTGCGCTGCCGGGGCGGCCAAAGATCAACAACTGGGCTTTGGAGACCGTGCCACAGCAAGGGCTGAAGGGGCGCCGCGGGTATCAGCCGCGCGGCAAGGTGCTGGGCGGATCCAGCGCGATCAATGCAATGCTGTATATCAGGGGGCAGCGTCAGGACTATGACGGGTGGGCCGAACATGGCTGCACCGGGTGGGACTGGGACAGCGTCCTGCCCTATTTCAAGCGGTCCGAGAATAATGAGGATGGTGCAGATGACCTACATGGCGACAGCGGTCCGCTTCAGGTCTCACACCAGAAAGAGCCCCGCCCTATAACGCATGCGTTCATTGAGGCGGCTGAACAGATGCAGCACCGCCGCAGGGAAGATTTCAACCGCGGCGACAACGAAGGTGTTGGTCTTTACCAGGTTACGCAATTCCACGACCCGGCGCGAAACGGTGAACGTTGTTCTGCCGCTGCAGCGTATGTCCATCCGGTGATGGAGCGTCCGAACCTGACGGTCATAACTCATGCCCACGCCAAGGAACTGACGTTTGACGGGAAACGCGCCACCGGGGTGGTTTACAAGAAGAAAGCCAAAGGCGCAGACATTGCGGTTAAAGCACGGCGAGAGGTGCTGATCTGTGCAGGAGCCTTCATGTCACCGCAATTGTTGCAACTTTCAGGGATCGGGTCGGGCGCGGACTTGACCCGGCACGGTATCGCCGTGCGTCACAACCTGCCCGGCGTAGGCAAGAACCTGCAGGATCATCTGGATTTCATCCTGTCCTACAAAACCAGGGATACCGACAATTTCGGGATCGGAGCGTTTGCTACCGCCAACCTGCTGCGCCACCTTTGGCGCTGGCGTCAAACCGGAGTTTCAATGGCGGCCACGCCTTTTGCAGAGGGGGCGGGGTTCCTGAAAACGTCCCCAGATCTGGATCGGCCCGATATTCAGCTTCATTTTGTAATCTCACTGGTCGATGATCACGCCCGAAAGCTGCATTATGGCCACGGGTTCAGCTGCCATGTCTGCAAACTCCGCCCCGAAAGCCGGGGGACCGTCGGGCTAACCAGCTCCGACCCGTTTGCACCACCGGCCATTGATCCAGCCTTCCTGTCCGATGATCGTGATCTGGAGACGATGATCAAAGGTGCGCGCATGATGCGCGACATCATTCAGGCGCCTGCTCTTGAGAAGTATCGGCATAAAGAGATGTTTGGAACCGACACCGCCCAGACGGACGCAGATTGGGAAGGCCACATCCGAGACAGGGCCGATACGATTTATCACCCCGTGGGAACATGCAAGATGGGTGTGGATGACATGGCCGTGGTTGACCCCGAATTGCGCGTGCATGGGATCGAGGGGCTGCGTGTTGTCGATGCCTCGGTTATGCCGACTCTGGTCTCTGGCAACACCAATGCACCAACGATCATGATCGCCGAAAAGGCGGCTGACCTGATCAAGGCCGCTGCGCGTTAAAGGTCAGCCATCGCTCATCAGTGCCTGCAACCCTTTGCGATAATCCGGGTACAGCAGGCGCACGCCCAGTTCATCCTTGATACGGTCATTCCTGACGCGCTTGTTCTCGCTATAAAAGCTTCGGGCCATCGGTGTCAGGTCAGCTTCGTCAAACGGCACGGCTGGGGGCAAGGGCAGCCCTTGCAGCTCGGCCGCATAGGCGATTACGTCTTGCGGCGGCACCGGTTCATCATCGCACACATTGTAAACCGCGCCGGGATTCGGCGCAGCCATCGACGCTGCAAGAACTTGCGCGATATCTGCCACATGAATGCGTGAAAACACCTGCCCGGGCTTTATGATGCGACGCATGCCCACACGCTTGAGCTTGGAAAACGGTCCGCGGCCGGGGCCATAAATACCGGCCAGCCGAAAGATATGTACGGGCAGTTCCGGGATGCCAAGCCATTGTTGCTCAGCCTCCAGCCGCCATCTGCCCCGCTTGGCCGTCGGGGCGGCCGGCGTGGATTCGTCCACCCATGCGCCCTGATGATCGCCATAGACTGCTGTAGTCGACAGATATCCGACCCATTGAAACTGCGCAGCCCTCGCTGCGATTTCTTCTTTCAAAACCGCCAGAACCGGATCGCCCTCGGCATTCGGCGCGGTCGAGATCAACAGATGCGTCACCCCATTCAAGTCCGGAGACTGCCCCGGCCAAACGAAAGGCTCTGCGCCGGATGCGCGAATCGTGTGGAATTGGGCCGGATCGCGTGTAGTCCCGCGAATGGTCCAGCCCTGGGGTGACAACAGGCGGGACAAAGCCTGTGCCGAATACCCGTGGCCGAAGGAAAAAAGAGTACCTGTCATGGCACCCTTGATGATCCGCAATCCCGGTGGATGCAAGCATCTGCGTCAGAATACTTGATCGAATCCTTCGATGCGCTTTTCATTGAAGCATGAGTAAGAAAACACCCAACCTACACGCCGCCTATGCGCTGGACACTCCGGAAGACCATAAACGGTTATATGCCGAATGGGCCGGAGACTATGACGAAGGCTTTGCCGCGCTCGAAGATTATCAGCTGCATATCCATACAGCGCGCGCGTTTGTGGCCGCTGGCGGCCAGGGACCGGTTCTGGATGTAGGTGCAGGTACGGGCTTATGCGGTGCGATTCTGGCTGGGCTGGGCGTCGGTCCGATTGATGCAACCGATATCAGCGCCGAGATGCTGGATCAGGCCATGCGCAAGGCCATCTATCGAGACGCGATCGAAGCCGATCTGAACCAGGGCATTCCAGTCCCGGACAACAGCTATGCGGGCATTGTCTCGTCTGGCACGTTCACCCACGGTCATCTGGGCGCCGAGGCGTTGCCCGCCCTGCTGCGTATCGCCCGGCCCGGCGCACAATTCGCGTTGTCGATCAATGCAAAGCACTATGAAAAGATGCACTTCGCCGAAACTCTGCAAAGACTAACGCAGGGCGAGATACAAAACCTTACCCTGCCAGAGGTGCGTATTTACGGCGAACTCGCCGCCGGTCCCAACAAGGATGACACGGCGCTGATTGCGTTGTTCGAACGGACCTGACCCCCTAGGTGTACATCTGCTTTTTGAACGCGCTGGTGCGGGTCGTCGCTTCGGCGGTGCCGTCGTGATAGGTGCCAAACCATTTGTCGAACGGAATCTCGGAGGTGCCATAGTTGCACTCGAAATACCGGTGATGCAGTTGATGAAAGAAATCACCGGCGCGGGCGGCATCGGTGTTTCCAGCCCTCAGCTTTTCGAAACCGGAATGCGACAGAACAGGGCTGATCTGCTGGAAATACGTGTGGAATACCACGTGCAGCGGATGCGACGGCACGATCAGGTGGACAAAGTAGCCAGAGAAATATAGCAGGTTCTCGTACCAGTGGTTCGAAATGCCCGACCACGGCCCGATGTTCACATTACGATGATGCACGGCATGGACGTGTTTGTAGAGCTTGGGGTGATGCGCCAGACGATGCACCCAGTAAAAGTGCAAGCCTGACCACATGGGAATGAATGCCATCCAGACTACACACCAAACCGGCGCGCTGGCCCAGGTCATGGTGGGCACATATCCGTTGGCCATCGCCCAATAAATGATCCACTGATACACGGTCGCCACAGTCATCGCACTGCCAAGCGTCCACCAGATATTGTCCCAGACCTGATTGCGGAAGGTGAAATTGCCATTGTTCCGTGTCAGATCCCGGCGGTCGAACTTCTTGTACATGCCCTGTCCTTTGCGCATGTACAGCCACCAATGAAGACCACCCGCGATCAATATCTGAGGCACCATATTCAGCAGCCAGATGCGAAACATCCAGCCCGGAGCAAAGCTTTGCATCGTCTCTAACGCAGGGAAAAAGAATATGTATGCTGTTACGGCCAGCACCATGCACAGCGTCAATGACGTGATTTGCAACCACGCTCCGCTATACCATTTCAAAACAGCACTAGGGCGAGGGGGCCAACTGAATAACGGGTTCAACCCGACCGGCCCTTTCGGGCGATAGTGCCAGCGGGCAGTTTCGGGATCCTGTGAGGCGTCGGTCATGTCGATACCCTTTATGTGGCGTAATCGGAACCTTCGGCATCCAGCAGAGCTTTGATCTCGCGCAAATGCGCTTCGGCCTGATCGGGATAGTCGTCCAATTCCTGCGCAGTCTTCTCGGCGATCGCGTCGGACAGCACACGCAGGGGCTGGCCGGTTTGAAGCGCGCGGATATAGGTCTCCGCCGCGCGCTCGAAATAGTAGAGGCGATTGAAGGTATCTGCCGGGTCGCTGCCGATCACCAGCACCCCGTGGTTGCCCATGATCATCACCTTCTTTTTCGGATCCGACAGCATTGAGGCACAGCGCGCGCCTTCGCTTTCAAAAGCAAGCCCGCCAAATTCCTCATCAACCACATACCGGTTGAAGAACGTCGCCGTGTTCTGATCAATTGGTGGCAAACTGCTATCTGCCAGAGACGCCAGAACAGTGGCAAAGATTGAATGCACATGCATCACGCAGCGCGCATGCGGGCATTGGCGATGGATCGAGCCGTGCAGCCCCCATGCCGTCGGATCCGGGGCACCGGGCTGGGACATGACATTCGGGTCATTGGCGTCGAGCAGCAGCAGATTCGATGCTTTCACGCGGGCAAAATGCATCTGGTTGGGATTCATCAGAAACTGTGTTCCCTCGTCGTTGACAGCTAGGCTGAAATGATTTGCCACGCCTTCATGCATGTTCAGCCGCTCTGTCCAGCGGAAAGTCGCGGCCAGATCTACTCGTTCGGTCCAGTAGTCGATATTTGGGCGCAGGTTTGTGACGGTCATTGGCGTCTCCGATCAGGCTGGCAAGGGCTGTGGGACAGGGTGCCTTGGCAACCAGAGTTTGACCAACGAAAAATACGCAGGTAGAGCATTAGTTGAACTAATGGCAAGGTTATGTCGTGCAGACACCGCTTCCGCCGCTTGGCTGGCTGCGCACATTCGAAGCTGCAGCGCGCCATATGTCCTTCACCGGTGCGGCCCGTGACCTGAACATGACCCAAAGCGCGGTCAGTCAGCAGATAAAGTCTCTTGAAGGGTATCTGGGCCAGCCCTTATTCCTACGCCAGCCACGAGCGCTGGAACTGACCGAGGCAGGCATCACCTATCTTCCTGTTGTGCGTGACGCTTTCCGGACACTGGTGCGTGGCACACAGGCGGTCACGGGCGCGCAGCAGAATGCGGTTCAGGTCCAAAGCAACATCAGTTTCGCTGTAAACTGGCTGGCTCCGCGCCTGCCAAAATTCCAGACCGAGCATCCCGATGTGCACCTGAACATCTTCACCGACCTGTGGGAGCCCCGCGAAATGGCCGAGGGTGCTGCGGTAGAGATACGCTATTCGCTGCGACCATCCGATACGGTGCGGACAGAATTGCTGCGAACCGACTACTATTACCCGGTTTGCGCGCCGGGCTATCAGGTGACGTTGGAGACGCTGCAACAAAAACCACTATTTGACTGCTCAAACCTGATGTCCAATTGGATGAATTGGGTCCAAGATCAGGCTCTGATGTGGGAAAATCCGCCCATTGTGTATTCAAACACCTATCTGGTTAGCTTATCGGTTGCGATGTCCGGCGGTGGGCTGTGCCTGACCCATGATACAATTGCGCGCGACCTGATTGAGCAGGGACGGCTGTGGGCACCCTTTTCCTATCGTGCCGAAATGCCCGAGGCCTATTACCTGCTGCTTTCACCCCAGGCCGAAGAGACTCCGGGCGCTGTCGCGTTTGCCGATTGGGTTCGCCGTGAGATGCAGGTGGACCAACTACGGTAATCAAGGGTGCTCCCGCCCATCGTCGACGCCGCTGCGCGACATCTCCTCAGGTTGGGCCCGGCAGCGCTGACGCGCTGCGTGACGGTTTCATGATAGCTGTTCGACGGGGGTTGCACCTTTCTCAGCATTCAGGAAAGTTGCGTCATGGAATACACACCCTTCCCAAGCTGGCCCGAAGTCGCCCCTCGATTAATTGCCGTCGCCGCAGGACGCGAGGCTGCGAATTTGATCATCCGTGGCGGCATCTGGGTAAATGTGCACAGCCGTGAGACCTTGCCCAACCACGATATCGCCATCGCGGCAGGGCGCATCGCATTTGTTGGACCGGATGCATCCCATTGCGTGGGTCCTGATACACAAATCATCGAGGCGCAGGGCCGTTATATGTTGCCCGGCCTTTGCGACGCGCACATGCATATCGAATCGGGCATGCTGACCCCGGCCGAATTTGCCCGTGCGGTGATTCCTCATGGTACGACCTCGATGTTCACGGACCCGCATGAAATCGCCAACGTGTTGGGGCTGGACGGCGTACGCATGATGCATGACGAAGCACTGATGCAGCCAGTGAACATCTATACCCAAATGCCCTCTTGCGCGCCTTCAGCACCGGGGCTTGAGACAACTGGGTACGAGATCACGCCCGAGGACGTTGCCGACGCGATGACCTGGCCCGGTATCATCGGACTGGGTGAGATGATGAATTTCCCCGGTGTCATCCAGGGCGACCCCAAGATGCTGGCCGAAATCGCAGCAACGCAGAACGCCGGCAAAACCGTGGGCGGACACTATGCATCACCTGATTTAGGACCAGACTTCGCGGCTTATGTGGCCGGAGGTCCAGCGGATGATCACGAAGGGACATGCGATGCTGACGCAATTGCCAGGGTTCGGCAAGGGATGCGGTCGATGATGCGACTGGGCTCGGCCTGGTATGATGTCGAAAGCCAGATCACAGCCATTACTGAAAAGGGGCTGGACCCGCGGAACTTTGTCCTGTGTACGGATGACTGCCACTCGGGCACGTTGGTCAATGAAGGGCACATGAACCGCGTTGTACGCCATGCAATTGCCTGCGGCTGTGATCCGCTTGTGGCTTTGCAGATGGCGACAATCAACACCGCAACCCATTTCGGGCTGGAGCGTGAGATCGGTTCAATCACTCCGGGACGACGAGCAGATGTTGTGCTGAGTTCGGACCTGACGGAGCTGCCCATCGAAATGGTCATCGCCCGTGGTCAGGTGGTGGCCGAGAACGGCACGATCACAGTTGACTGCCCACATCTGAACTGGCCAGACACCGCACGCAATACCGTGCATCTGGGCCATACGCTGACAGACACAGATTTCGAAATCAAAGCGCCCGTTGGTGCCAATCGTGTGCAGGCCAATGTGATTGGTGTTGTTGAGAACCAAGCACCCACAAAGGCGCTGAAGGCCGAGCTGCCGATCATCGGCGGCCTTGTCGAAGGGGAAGGAGATGTTTGCCAGATCGCGTTGGTCGAACGCCATCGCGCGACCGGGGGCGTGACCAATGCCTTTGTCTCGGGCTTTGGGTATCAGGGCAAAATGGCGATGGCCTCAACCGTTGCGCATGACAGTCACCACATGATCGTGGTCGGCACTGACCGCGAGCAGATGGCACTGGCCGCGAACCGTCTGGCTGAGGTCGGCGGCGGTATCACCATTTACCGCGATGGCGAAGAATTGGCTTTGGTTGAGCTTCCGATCGCGGGCCTGATGTCAGACAGCCTGGCAACCGATGTCGCGGCAAAAGCAGAACAGATGGTTGCTGCAATGCAGGCTTGCGGTTGCCAATTGAACAACGCGTATATGCAGCACTCACTGTTGGCCCTTGTCGTGATCCCCGAGCTGCGGATTTCAGACCTTGGTCTGGTGGACGTGCGGACATTCAAAAAGATCGACCTTCTGGAACCCCTTGCATGACGATTATAAGAACACCTGATGTTCCGACCCCGGACACATTCAAAGACCCCGCTGAAGCAGTTGCTCGCCTGGAAGAGCTGTATACCCAAGCCACCCAATTCCTCTGCGACAGCTTTGCAGACGCGATGGATGGAGAGACTCCGACTGAACGATACAGGGCCTATTACCCAGAGATCCGCATCAAGACCTCATCTTATGCGCAGGTCGACAGCCGACTGAGCTTTGGTCATGTATCGGAACCGGGCACTCATGCGACGACTGTCACCCGCCCAGATCTGTTCCGCTCATACCTGACCCAGCAGATCGCGCTGCTGATCAAGAACCACGATCAACCGGTGACAATCGGCGCGTCCGACACGCCGATTCCGGTGCATTTCGCCGTGGCCAACAATCCAGACCTCGTGGTTCCACATCAGGGGGCGGCCAGTTTCACCCTGCGCGATGTGTTTGACGTACCGGATCTGACCTCAACCAATGACGACATCGTCAACGGCGTCCATGATGCCGAGGGCAACCCCGGACCGCTTTCGCTGTTCACTGCGCAGCGGGTGGACTATTCGCTTGCGCGGCTGTCACACTACACCGCAACCGACCCCGATCATTTTCAGAACCACGTTCTTTTCACCAACTACCAGTTCTATGTATCTGAGTTTGAAAGCTACGCCCGTGCGCAACTGGCGAACCCCGACAGCGGCTATACCAGCTTCGTCTCGACCGGGAATGCCGAAATTACGGACCCAGATGGCGTGATTGAACAGCCTTTGAAACTGCCGCAGATGCCCACTTATCACCTGAAACGTGCCGACGGGTCCGGGATCACGCTTGTGAACATCGGCGTTGGCCCGTCGAACGCCAAAACTGCCACGGACCACATAGCCGTACTGCGCCCGCACGCCTGGCTGATGGTCGGCCATTGCGCCGGGTTGCGCAACACCCAGGCCCTGGGGGATTTCGTGCTGGCCCATGCCTATCTGCGTGAAGACAAGGTTCTGGATGATGATTTGCCGGTCTGGGTGCCGATCCCGCCACTGGCCGAGATTCAGGTGGCGCTGGAACGCGCCGTGGCCGAGGTTACGGAACTGGAAGGTTATGAACTTAAGCGGATCATGCGAACCGGTACAGTTGCCTCGGTCGACAACCGCAACTGGGAATTGCGCGACCAGTCTGGCCCGGTGCAGCGACTCAGCCAATCCCGCGCAATCGCGCTTGATATGGAAAGCGCCACCATTGCTGCAAACGGCTATCGGTTCCGGGTGCCCTATGGCACTTTGCTGTGTGTGTCAGACAAACCGCTGCATGGCGAACTTAAGCTGCCCGGTATGGCTTCGGCGTTTTATACCACTCAGGTCAGCCGTCATTTGGCGATTGGAATACGAGCGATGGAACACCTGCGCGGCATGCCGCTGGAGCGTTTACACAGCCGGAAATTGCGTTCGTTTGACGAAACAGCCTTTCTCTGACGCAAAAAAGCAACGAAACCCCCCTATTTTTAGGGTTTTCAACGCTACTATTCGTTGTGTTTGACCACAATATCCCGTTACAGTTACGCGGTGAGGCCCAATCTATCGGGCACGTTAAGGAGACCAAGAAATGGCAAAGCCTATGACAAAGACTCAGCTGGTTGCTGCTCTCGCTGAGGAAATGGGAACCGACAAGAAAGCCGCCAACAGCGCGCTGGAGGCTATCACTGGCCTGATTACCCGCGAAGTATCGGCTGGTGGTGCGGTGACCTTGCCTGGCGTCGGCAAAATCTATTGCCGCGAGCGCCCCGAGCGCATGGTGCGCAACCCTGCCACTGGCGAGCAGTTCAAGAAAGAAGCCGACAAAGTGGTCAAGATGACCATTGCGAAGGCGCTTAAGGACAGCGTCAACGGCTAATCGCAGGCAGCATGAACAATGATGAAGGGCCACCCGATCGGGGGCCCTTTTTCTATGGTGTCAGTTTCTATGGCGTTAGTGCAGGCTCAATAATACTTCCAGATCGCGGCGGCTGAGCCGGTTCATCAACGTACGTTCATCCACCGTCAGCTTTGCATCGCCACGAATATATTTCTCAAGATATGCCGCAATGTCGCTAGTTGGCCTGTAGTACAAGTCCGGTGAGGACTGACTGAGTTCGTTAACAAGCCGCAGCAGGATCTTCTTCTGCTTTTCAGCATCAAGGTCTTTGCGTTTTTCTTCCAACATTCTGTGTTTATCCCAGTTGCCTTTACCGGAAGATAGCGTAGCAGTAAGCTCTGCCAACTCTGACCCGCATAACAAAAACCGGGCGAATGTACTCCGTTTTCGTTCAGAGCAAGGTCATTGAGCCGATCAGATCATTCGGAAATCCAGATTGAGGTCAGCGGGCAACGCGCGACTATGTTCTCGTTGTTTGTTTTTTGATGCGTGTCTTACATCGCAAGGCCAACCAACAAAATCGTGACAGCCATGCCTGTGCTAAAGGCATGGTATTTTTGACAAGGATGCTTGCGACCCACCTGAAAATCAGAAAAAGTCCCACCGTGTTAATGGGGGACCAATGGATTTTCGCGCAATCGCCATGGGGCTGGTTTTTGCCTTCATCTGGTCGTCAGCCTTCACCTCGGCCCGGATCATCGTCGCGGATGCTTCACCCTTGTTTTCATTGGCGCTGCGGTTTTTGATCTCGGGTTGCCTCGGGGTCGTAATTGCCCGTGTGATGGGGCAAAGCTGGCATCTGACACGATCCCAATGGCGTGCAACGATTTTGTTCGGTATCTGCCAGAATGCCCTTTATTTGGGTCTAAATTTCTATGCAATGCAAACGGTTGAAGCCTCGGTAGCGGCCATAATCGCGTCCACCATGCCCCTTCTGGTGGCATTTGCGGGTTTTCTGTTTCTGGGCGAAAAGCTACGACCGGTCGCGGTATTAGGCTTGTTTGCCGGATTCGCAGGCGTCGCACTTATCCTGAGCACCCGCATCGGCGGTGGTGTCGATCTATTCGGCGTAACACTGTGCTGCATCGGCGCTTTGGCGCTGACATTTGCAACGCTCACCATTCGCGGCGCCACATCAGGTGGAAACTTCATGATGGTGGTCGGGTTACAGATGTTGGTGGGTTCGGCGGCCCTGTTTGTTGCCGCGCCCATGTTTGAGACAATATTCATTCACCCAACCGTACCCCTTGCGCTGGCGTTCACTTATACGACGCTGTTTCCAGGTCTGTTGGCCACCCTGATCTGGGTGTTGTTGCTGGATCGGATCGGTGCGACCCGTGCCGCAACCTTCCATTTCCTCAATCCGGTGTTCGGTGTCAGCATCGCGGCGATCCTTTTGGGGGAACAACTCGGACCGCTGGATTTAGTCGGGGTGGGGATCACCACCTTGGGCATTCTGGCTGTGCAGCTGTCGCGGCAGCCATCTCAGGGAAGCACGGCCTCGACCTGACGCAGCAGCTTTGACGAATCCGGCCGGACATTCGATCCAAACGTGGCGACGACAGAGCCATTTTTATCAAGTAAAACCTTGTTGAAATTCCAACGCGGTGCAAACCCGGTCTCGGCCCGGACTGCCTTGTAAAAAGGGTGCGCATCCGGCCCGATGACCGGTGTGATATCGGTCATCGGCAGGGTCAGGCCAAAATTCACGTCGCAAAACTGCTTAACGTCTTCGGCCGAGTTCAGCTCTTGATTGAACGAATCCGACGGTACGGCCAACACGACCAATCCACGATCCGAATACTCTTCATGAACTTGTTGGAGTGCTTCGTACTGGCCCGTAAATCCACATTGCGACGCCGTGTTCACCACCAGAACCGCCTGGCCTCGCCAATCCTCTATCGACAATGTGCCCCCGTCGATCGACGGAAACTCACCACTCATCTGTGACGCTTGAACGGTGCGACCAATCAGGATTAAAGCGGTCAAAAGAAGTACACGAACCATTTCTACCCCTCCGATATAATAGGTATACGCGGCAACCGCCCACGTGGATCATACACACGACACCGCGAGGCCGCTGAAATGGGCTTTTTATTTCCTCTCTGGCGCACCAGATTACATATCAGTCAAACCAAGCGGGAGGAACCATGACGCGTTTCACCAAATCCAGTGAAGCCATTGCTGCCTTGACACCCGAACAGCTTCGCGTGACGCAACGCAACGGCACTGAACGTCCGGGAACGGGCGCGTACCTGCACAACAAGGAACCGGGCATCTACGTGGATATCGTATCAGGCGAGCCACTGTTTGCCTCCACCCATAAATACGAATCTGGGTGCGGCTGGCCCAGCTTTACCAAGCCAATCATTGATGAACACGTGCTGGAAAAATCTGACACAAGTCTTGGCATGGTGCGGGTCGAAGTACGCTCGAAACACGGGGACAGCCATCTGGGCCACGTGTTTCCTGATGGGCCGCGCGAGCATGGCGGCCTGCGATATTGCATCAACTCTGCCGCGCTGCGGTTCATTCATCGCGATGAGATGGAGGCCGAAGGGTACGGCGATTACCTGAACCATGTGGAGGATATCTGATGACCGAAGAACGTGCCGTACTGGCCGGGGGCTGTTTCTGGGGCATGCAGGACCTGATCCGCAAATTGCCGGGGGTGTCGCGCACCCGTGTCGGCTATACGGGCGGTGACGTACCAAACGCAACTTATCGCAACCACGGAACCCATGCCGAAGGGATCGAGATCTTTTTCGATCCAACAAAAATCACCTATCGCGAATTGCTGGAGTTCTTCTTTCAGATTCACGATCCAACAACGCTGAACCGTCAGGGCAATGATCGCGGGATGAGCTATCGATCGGCGATTTACTATGTTGACGACGCGCAGAAACAAGTGGCCCTGGACACGATTGCCGACGTGAATGCGAGCGGGCTATGGCCGGGCAAGGTTGTAACCGAGGTCGAGCCTGTCGGTGATTTCTGGGAGGCCGAGCCTGAGCATCAGGACTATCTTGAGCGTATCCCGAACGGCTATACCTGCCATTTCCCACGTGCAGATTGGGTGCTGCCCAAGCGCGACGCGGCAGAATAGTGAGGCAGCCCCCTTGCGGGGCTACCCTGACGCCACGCGAGGCCGACCACTGGCCTCAACAGTGATCATCGCCTCGACGAACACGTCTTGCGCTTCGATCCGTGCGGTGCGGATGTCCCGATCGACCACGACCCGGATATCCGCAGCCCCGGCTTCGCGAACGGCGCCTTCTGCCTGATCCCGCAGCACAGATTCAAGCATGTCCAGTGCCGTGTCGGATTCGGTAAAGTCTTGCGGACCATCTTCAAGATGAACCCTATAGCGCCCCTCGGACGGGGATGTCACCGTCCCGGACCGGCGCAGAGTAAGCCGCCCGACCACGGCACCGATGGCATTGGCCACGCCTGCGTGCTCAGGCAGGATCATCCGGGCGTGCAAGCGTTCACCAACTGCCGGGTAATAGCTGGGGGCCGACGCGCCAAGCCCCACCACATCCACATTCAACGCTGCATCCAGCGCCAAAAGCCCACGATGCTTTGACAAGCCTTTGCGCGTCAGAACATGGCGGGCTAAATCGGCGGGTGGCAGACCGAAATTATCTGCTTCTTCGGCAAAAGCAGTCTCTAATAGGGTCAAAACGGTCTGTTCCGTTAGCTGATGTACAATCATCTCCGCCAAGTTTCTGGGCGCGGCTGCCAGCCTGTCACCAGTTCCCACACGCTTGCGTGCCATCAGTTCCAGCGCTTTCTCGGCAGCCTCAGCATCCCAGCTATCCAGCCGGCCCAGTACGTGGCTGGCATCTGATGGCGTGACGCCCGAAACCTGAACGATCCCTCGATCCACCAGACGCGTCAGGGCCCCGTTCTCCATCCGGGTGCGCAACAGATCGCTCAGCGGCATAACCCGGTCTCCCAACCGCTCGATCAAAGCCTCTTCGCGTCCACCCAACCCCCCGGCGTGAATACCGGGAACAAGCCGCGCAAAGCGCGTGTCATGTTCACCAACAGTGGTCGACCGTAGCTGCGCATCCAAAACGGCATGAACGATTTCGGGGGCTTCTGACGCAATCAGAGAGACTGGCACCACCCGCCGCGGCCCCAGAAACACCCCGCCGCCCAAGCCTTCGGTCACAGCATGCACCTGACTGTCACCGCCCAAACCATGAGTCCGCATCGCCACGGCCTCGACCATAGTGCGAAACCCGCCGACCTGTGCACCTGCTGGATCTATCGCCGGTTTCCCATCCCGGATCAGTGCAACATCCGTGGTCGTGCCGCCAATATCCGAAACCAACGCGTTATCAGCCCCCGTCAGCCAGCTTGCCCCAACAATGGACGCCGCCGGACCGCTTAGGATCGTTTCAATCGGTCGCTCACGCGCTTGCTCGGCGCTCATTAATGCGCCATCGCCGCGTACAACCATCATCGGGGCGGTTATGCCAAGCTCCAATAGCTGATCCTGGGCCCGCCCGATCAAGCGGTCAATCATTCCGATCAAACGGGCATTCAAAACCGCTGTAACGGCGCGTTTCGGACCGTTTAGCTTGGCTGAAAGATGATGCGAACACGTCACCGGCGCACCGGTCCTATCCGCAATGAATCGCGCGGCCTCTAACTCATGCGCGGGGTTGCGCGTGGCGAATTGAGCGGCCACCGCAAAGCCAGAAATGCCTTTGTGAGAGGCTAAAAACGACTCCAGCGCCGCAATGTCCAGCGGAGCAGCCTGTCCTCCGGCATGGGTATGACCGCCTGATAAGACGAGGGCCGGATCACCTTTCAGCGCATCCCTCAGACCGTGCTTACCAAGGTCGTCTTCCTTGAACCCGATATAGATCAGCGCCACGCGCCCGCCCTGCCCCTCGACCAGTGCATTCGTCGCCAATGTGGTCGACAGCGATGCCATCGAGATTTGCTCTGGCGCCACCTGCGCCGCGTCCAGAACTGCCTGAATCGCCTTACCGACGCCAATTGCCAGATCAGACCGCGTCGTCAGGGACTTGGCCGAGGCGATCACCTCACGCTCATCCCGAATCAGAACCGCGTCCGTGTAGGTTCCACCCGTATCCACCCCCAAAGCCAGCGCCATCTGGAACTCCTTCCTGTTCGCTGTCGTTGGGTGTAACGGTTTGGACCGACACGTCCAGCCTGTTTGCGTCAGCTACAACAGTTGTTTGACCGCCCAGCGCGCCGCATCTGCCACAGCAGGGTCCGGATCGTTAGTCAATTCCTGCGCCACCGGCAACAGTTCTGCCGTATCAGAATTCCCGATTGCGTAGAGCACGTTGCGCACAAATCGATCTCGTCCGATCCGCTTGATGGGCGAACCGGAAAACTTTGCGCGGAATGCAGTGTAGTCCAGCGCTGCCAGCTCTGCCAACGACGGTGCCTTCAAATCATCACGGGCTGCATAGCGGATATCGCTTGCTGCCACCGCAAATTTGTTCCACGGGCACGCGGCCAAGCAGTCATCGCAGCCATAAATCCGATTACCGAGTTTCGACCGCAACTCTTCATCCACCGGGCCTTTGTGTTCAATGGTTAAATAGGAAATACACCGTCGCGCATCCAAGCGATACGGCGCAGGAAAAGCATCTGTCGGGCAGGCATCCAGACAGGCCCGGCATGATCCGCAATGATCCACCTCTGCCATGTCAGCTGGCAGGTCCAGAGTGGTAAAGACCGACCCTATAAAAGCCCAATTGCCCCAGTCCCGGCTTACAAGATTGGTGTGTTTTCCCTGCCAGCCAAGCCCAGCAGCATGGCCCAGCGCCTTTTCCGGAACCGGTGCGGTATCAACAAAGACCTTCACCTCTCCGCCAGCCTCAGAAATCAGCCAACGCGCCAGACGTTTCAGCCGCTTCTTGACCAGATCATGATAATCCTTGTTCTGCGCATAAACGGAAATCGCGGCTTTGTCCGGGTGGTTCAGAACCTCTGTCGGATCGTGTTCAGGCGTATAGCTTTCGGCCAGCATGATCACCGACCGTGCATCCGGCCACAATGCCGCGGGATCGCCACGCCAATGGGTCCGCTCAGCCATCCAGCCCATCTGCCCGTGATACTCAGCCTCCAGAAACGCCTCAAGGCGTGCAGGGACTTCGGGAACGTCCCACGGACGACACACGCGGCATGACACGAACCCTTCGGTCAGCGCCTGCGCCACCAGCTTATCCTTTAGGCTCGATCCGTTCGTCATCTGGTTAGAGTAATCCTCGGGCGGTGAACGGCGAAAGCCCAAGCTTCTTGTGGGCGATTCACACCAAAATCAGGCCAGCGGCCCCCGGGTGCAGTTATCAGAAATCCAGGTCGGCGTAATGGGACGGAGGCCGGAATCCCGGAACTTGATCCGCCAGAATCGATCGGAATGCAGGACGTGATTTAATCTTGGCGTACCAATCCTTAACCGCCTGGGATCGGTTCCAATCTACATCCGAGATATAATCCAGCGCTGAAAAATGCGCCGCCGCTGCGAAATCCGCCAAAGTCATGGTGTCCCCAGCCAACCAGCGGCGATGATCCAACAACCAAGCCATGTAATCCAGATGGTACTTGATCGCGCGGGCACCTTCCTTAACGTTCTTGCTGTCTGGATAGCCTTCGCCGGTTACTTTCTTGTTGACCCGCTCGTACAGCAGCTTTGATGTGACCTCATGGTGGAATTTATCATCGAACCACCCCACGAGGCGCCGAACCTCATACCGAGCGTCAGGGTTTTTTGGCATCAACGAGGGTTCCGGGCGGGTTTCTTCGATATATTCACAGATAGCGGTGCTTTCTGCCAAAATCTTCCCATCCAGACGCAAGACCGGCACTTTCCCCGCAGGATTGCGACGCAGAAAATCCGGGTCTCTTTCCCAGTATTTCTCTTCGACCAGTTCAACCTCGATCTTTTTTTCCGCAAGGGACAGGCGGACTTTCCGGCAAAAAGGGGACAGGGGAACATGAAACAGACGCGCCATGGGCTTCCAATCGAACCAGTGTAGACCCCTCAGCTTTAGCCTTGAGGGGCAATAAGTTTCAATCCTCGAAACAGTTTGAGCGACCATCTGCGCGGATGGTGGCCGCTCCATCCAGTATTGCCGCGGCCCGCCTGCGGGTGCGAACCGAAGGGTCCGTGACAGATCGGTTACGTGGTGAAGGCAGGATGGCGGCAATCCGGGCCGCTTGTACCGGGCTAAGCTGGGCGGCAGACACATTGAAATTCCGTTGGGCTGCTGCCTCAACACCGAATACGCCCTCTCCGGTTTCAGCCACGTTCAGATAAACCTCAAGGATGCGCTGCTTGCTCCAGAAGATCTCAACCACCGGCGTAAGCGAGGTTTCCAGAGCTTTGCGAACCCAGCTGCGCCCTTGCCACAGGAATACGTTCTTGACCACTTGCTGAGAAATGGTCGATGCGCCACGAGACCCCCCATTTTCCAGCGCATCGCGGATCGCCTCGACGTCAAAACCCCAATGCAGGCAAAAGTTCGCGTCCTCGGCCGCGACAACGGCACGTGCCATAACCGGAGAGATGTCTTCGATCGGCACCCAATTCCGCTCTACTTTGCCCAACCGGCGCCATTCGGACCAGATGGTATGAGTCAATGGAGGGTTCACCACGGAGTAAAGCGCCACCAACCCAACAACAATAACAACCACACCCAACACAATACGGGTCGCCCAAAGACGAATCCGCGTGGATGTTTGCTTTTGCGTTTTGGACGCCTTGCGTTTCTTGCTGCCCGACTTGCTTACTGCCTTTTTTGCCATCCTTTTGCTATACGACGCGGCGCGAGGCTTGAAAACGGCTTAAATCGCCAAGGCGCGCGCTTCGCGCGGGCGGATCACCGGGCGGGCGGTTTCCGGCAGAACCGGGTTGCGGGCACGTAACTCTGGGAACAGGGATAGCAACTCAGCCTGAGTATCCCGATCCGACGCGCGTACCGCATGTCCGGGATAGTAGCTTTCGCTTTTCGCCCCATTAGCGATAAGTATCTCGTGTCGTGAGAACAGCAGGTGGATGTATGTAACCTCATCGCATTCGACGCGGGTGACAGTCTCGCCGTTAACCAGGCAATGCGCTGCGATCAGCACCTCTGAGTAACCAAACAGATACGGCGCGCGCCAGTCTTCGATAAGCATCCTATGCTGAGGAGATACGATCAGCGCATGATCCAGACCCAGCACGCCGGCCTCGAACCGAACTGGGGCCAGCTTGCCTTCGGCCTTAATAGTGGTGCGACCAACCCACAAAACAGGCTGCGTGCCGTTATCCGCAGTTAACACCGGATCGCCAGGCTTTAAGTCTTCGACAAGGCGCAAACCACTCGGCGTTTCGATTAGCGTACCGGGCGTGAAACAGGGAGGGCCAAGTTCGCCAACATCCAACGGACCCTGCGACGTAACAAATGAAGACGATACAAATGTTCCGGGTTGCAGAACCTGACCATCGGTTGGTGTAAAAACCCGTGTACCGTCGGCAAGATAAAAAGTCGTGCCGGTATATGTGACATTCCCCATGCCCGAAACGTTGATCGTCACCGTATCGCCGGGCCACGAGCGGGTAACATCCTGACCATTCACCGTGTCGTTGTTGAACCGGTCAATATCATCATCGTCATTTTGATCGACCAGCGTGTAGCTCTGCACAGTCAGCGCCGTCCCGGCCGCCGGCGGGTTCGCTGGGTCCATGTCAAAAAACTGATCTGTATAGGTCGTCGGCATAAGTTCGCTCTTGCCTCTTCGTCACATTGCACAGCAGCTTGGCAGCAAACTGTGAAGGAACTTGGACTTTTGTACGAGCGCCTGATGATAAATCAATAAGTGCATATAAATTTGACAAAAATAGAAAACCCGCGTGCTTTCTACGACACGCGGGTTTGTCAGCAGCGAAGACTGACGGGTTTACTCTGCCGGCACCGCAGTGGCTTCGTGGGTCAAAGGATAGCTGAGCTTGTTCAGCATCTCTTTCGGACAGACCTGAAGGAAGTTCGCCTTTTCAACATCCCAATGCTGCAGGATATCGGCGGCTTTGCGGCTGAAGGTTTCGGTCTGATGCGCCTGAACCAGCGATTTCAACTGGTTTTCCCAATGGTCAACCGTCACCGGACAGGTCACCAGCGTTTCCTTGTTCATCAGCTTTTCCGCCTTACCTTCAGGGTCGTAGAGATAGGCCATGCCACCGGTCATGCCCGCACCAAAATTGGCACCAATATCGCCCAGGATCACTGCGACACCGCCCGTCATGTATTCACACCCGTTCGAGCCGCAACCCTCGATCACGACTTTTGCGCCCGAGTTCCGAACCGCAAAACGCTCTCCGGCGCGTCCGGCAGCAAACAGGTGCCCATCGGTGGCGCCGTACAGAACTGTGTTGCCGATGATGGTGTTTTCATCCGCCTTCAACGGGCTGACCTGCGGCGGTCGCACCACAATGGTGCCGCCCGACAGGCCCTTGCCGACATAGTCGTTGGCATCGCCCGATACCTCAAGCTTCAGACCCGGTGCAGCAAATGCCCCCAGCGACTGTCCGGCCGAGCCCTGCAGTTTTACGTGCAAGTGGTCGGGCTGGAAGGTATTCCGCATACCGAAATTCTGAACGATATGGCTTGAGACGCGGGTGCCCACGGTCCGATGCGTGTTCTGCACCGCGTAAGACAGCTGCATCTTTTCACCGTCTTTCAGGAACCGCGCGGCATCGCGGACGATCTCAGCATCCAGCGTATCCGGCACCGCGTTGCGGTCCTTGTCTCGGTTGTAAACGATGTCTTGCGCGCCATCGACCGTGATCAAAAGCGGGTTGAGATCCAGATCGTCCAGATGCGCCGAGCCTCGGCTGACCTGTGCCAGCAAATCCGCGCGTCCGATTACTTCGTCCATGGAACGCGCACCAAGGCTGGCCAGCAGTTCGCGCACTTCCTGTGCGTAGAAGGTGATCAGGTTGACCACTTTATCTGCGTTGCCCGTGAACTTGGCGCGCAGTGATTCATCCTGCGTACAGACACCAACCGGACAGGTGTTCGACTGGCACTGACGCACCATGATACAGCCCATCGCGATCAGAGCGGCTGTACCGATGCCGTATTCCTCGGCCCCCATCATCGCTGCCATGACGATATCGCGCCCGGTACGCAGACCGCCATCGGTTCGCAGCGTGACGCGATCCCTCAGGTTGTTCATCGCCAGAACCTGATGCGCTTCGGTCAGGCCCATCTCCCACGGGAGACCAGCATATTTGATCGAGGTCGCGGGCGAGGCACCTGTGCCGCCATTGTGACCCGAAATAAGGATAATATCCGCTTTTGCCTTTGCGACACCGGCGGCAATCGTGCCAACGCCGGACGACGCCACCAGCTTAACCGTCACCTTGCAGCGCGGGTTGATCTGTTTCAGGTCATAGATCAGCTGCGCCAGATCCTCGATCGAGTAGATGTCGTGGTGCGGCGGCGGCGAAATCAGCGTCACGCCTTTGGTCGAGTGACGCAGACGCGCGATCAGGTCAGTGACCTTCATGCCGGGCAGCTGGCCACCCTCACCGGGTTTTGCACCTTGGGCGACCTTGATCTCAAGCTCTTCACACTGGTTCAGATATTCGGCGGTCACGCCAAACCGGCCCGAAGCAACCTGCTTGATCTTGGCCGATGGGTTGTCGCCATTTGGCTCTGGCACAAAATGCGCCGGGTCTTCACCACCCTCGCCCGAGTCGGATTTCGCACCAATCCGGTTCATCGCCACGTTCAGCGTCTTATGCGCCTCGGGCGACAGCGCGCCCAGCGACATGCCCGGCGTGACAAAACGTTTACGGATCGAGGTGATCGACTCGACCTCTTCAATCGGCACGGGCTTGCCCAGCGGTTTGAAATCCATCAGGTCACGTAGGTGGATCGGTGGGTTCGCCTGCATTTTGGCCGAGTATTGCTTCCACAGCTCATATGATGCGCGGTTGCAGGCCATTTGCATCATATGCATTGACGTTGCTTCCCACGCGTGGGTCTCACCTGATGTCCGGGCTTTGTAGAACCCGCCGATGGGCAGAACGTCCAGACCGCTCTCCCAGCCTTTGGCATGGATTTCTTCGACTTTGGTCTGAATACCGGTGACGCCGATCCCGGATATCCGGCTGGTCATGCCCGGGAAATACTCGGCAACCATGGCGCGGCTCAGACCCACGGCTTCAAAGTTCAGACCGCCACGATACGAGGAAATCACCGAAATCCCCATCTTGGCCATGATCTTCAGCAAGCCCTGGTCGATGGCTTCGCGATAGCGCGCGACGTTTTCCGTCAATGTGCCATCCAGCAAACCGCGATCAATACGGTCTGCCAGCGAATCCTCGGCCAGATAGGCGTTTACAACGGTTGCACCGCAGCCGATCAGTACGGCGAAATAGTGCGGGTCCACGCATTCCGCTGCACGAACATTCAACGAGCAGAAGGTCCGCAGCCCCTGACGGGTCAAATGCGAATGCACGGCGCTGGTCGCCAGGATCATCGGCATCGCAACGCGTCCTGATCCCGAGTTCATGTCAGACAGCACCAGATGCCCCGCGCCCGAGCGCACGGCTTCTTCTGCTTCGGCTCTAACACGGGTCAAAGCGGCGCTAAGTGCACCGCGTCCAGGTTCAAAACTACAATCGATCTCAGCCAGCGGAGCGTTAAAGTTCTCAACCAGTTTGTCCCACTGCGCATTGCCGACGAAGGGGCTTTCCAGCACGATGATCTCGGTCTGGCTGCTGTCCTCGTCCAGCACGTTCTTAAGGTTTCCGAACCGCGTTTTCAGCGACATCACCCGGTATTCACGCAGTGAGTCAATTGGCGGGTTGGTCACCTGGCTAAAGTTCTGGCGGAAGAAATGGCTTAGCGGGCGGTATTGCTTGGACAGGACGGCTGACGGCGTGTCGTCACCCATCGAGGCAATGGATTCTTTTCCGTCCTCAGCCATTGGGGCAAGAATCTGCTCTAGCTCCTCAACCGAATAGCCAGCTGCAATCTGACGCTTGCGCAGTTCTTCACCTGAGAAAATCGGCACTTCGGTCACACCGGCCAGCGACTCGTCCAGATCGTTGATCTTGCTGACCCATTCGCCAAAAGGCAACGCGCGCGCCAGCTTGTCCTTGATCTGCTTGTCGCGGTACAGCTTGCCCTTTTTCATATCGACCGCAAGCATTTGACCCGGTCCCAACGCGCCTTTTTCGGTCACGCTGGCCTCGTCAATCGGCACCATGCCTGCTTCCGAACCCGCGATGACCAGACCATCGCCGGTCACGACATAGCGCATCGGGCGCAGGCCATTGCGGTCCAGGCCGGCACAAACCCAGCGCCCGTCGGTCATCGCCAGCGCGGCGGGGCCATCCCAAGGCTCCATCACCGAGTTGCAGTAGGAATACATATCGCGCCAGGCCTGTGGCAGTTCCACCGCCTGCTTGGACCAGCTTTCGGGCACCAACATGGTTTTAGCCATCGGGGCCGAACGGCCAGCACGCACAAGAACCTCGAAAACCGAGTCTAATGCAGCTGAGTCCGAAGACCCACCGGCGATAATCGGCTTGATGTCTTCGGCATAGTCGCCAAAGGTCGCCGATGCCATGCGGATTTCATGGCTTTTCATCCAGTTGATGTTGCCCTTCAGCGTGTTGATCTCACCGTTATGGGCCAACATGCGGAACGGTTGCGCCAGCCACCATTGAGGGAACGTGTTGGTCGAATAGCGTTGGTGATAGATCGCAAAGTTCGATTCAAACCGCTCATCCATCAGATCGGGGTAGAAGACAGCAACCTGCTCGGCCAGCATCATGCCTTTGTAGATAATTGAGCGGCAGGACAGCGATGCAAGATACAGACCCGAAATGCCCGAAGCGATGGCTGCTTTTTCAATGCGACGGCGGATGACGTAAAGCTCACGCTCAAACGTCTCTTCATCCACACCCTTGGAGTTCGAGATCAGGATCTGCTCAATCTCGGGCCGGGTCGCGTTGGCCTTTTCGCCAAGACAGGTCACATCCACCGGCACATGACGCCAGCCATAGATGTAATAGCCCATGCGCAGAACTTCGGTTTCCACAATGGTCCGGCACCGTTCCTGCGCACCAAAATCGGTGCGGGGCAAGAACACCTGACCGACCGCAATCAGCTCACCCATGTTCGGTTCATGCCCTGTGCGGCGTATCTGGTCGTAAAAGAAAGGAACCGGGATCTGAACGTGGATACCCGCGCCGTCACCTGTTTTGCCATCGGCGTCCACCGCACCACGGTGCCAGATCGCCTTGAGCGCATTGATCCCGGCGTCCACAACCTTGCGCGATGACTTTCCGTCAACCGAAACAACAAGCCCGACACCACAGGATGAATGTTCTTCCTGCTCGGAATAGAGACCGTTTTCTGCCATCCATTTGCGCTTGGCTTCTTCGGCCTGCACCCAATTGGCATCATATTTGGTCATTGGCTGTCTCCTTCTTCCGAGGGGGCATACATGGCTTCAACCTCGGCTTTGGTCATTTGCTGGCGCTCACCCGCGAACGCGTAACCCTTGGGTTTCTTGTCGATATAAAGTTCAAGTTTCAGCGGGTGGTCGATGTCTTCGAAGAGGCCCGCCGCCATATGTGTGTGTCCATAAATCTCACCCGGCAGTGTGATCCGGTACCACAGGGCCGACCCACATTCGGAGCAGAAGGCGTTCTGCCCAGTCGGATGAGGTGAAGGTCTTGACCGGGCCCAGAGCGGCATAGCCATGCTCGGCCGGGAACGTGATAAGCATCGAACTGGTCCAGCGGCGGCATTGGTCGCAATGGCACGCACCAAGCGCATCACGCGCCGGGGTCGCGGTAACTGTGACCGCACCGCACATACACTGGCCTTGCAATTCGGACACTCCGTTCCTCCTGCCGCTGGGCGTGACTGTTACTCGGCCGCGATTGCAGCCTTGCTGTTGAACGTGTCGATGATCGCATTGGCGCAGTCGCGTCCGTCCCGGATCGCCCAAACAACCAAAGACGCGCCGCGCACGATGTCACCAATCGCGTAAACGCCATCCATCTCGGTCGCACCGGTCTGGAAGGCGGCCTTGACGGTTCCCCATCGTGTTACGGGCAGGTCTGGCTGTCCGAACAGAGTGGGCAGATCCTCGGGCTCGAAGCCCAGCGCCTTGATCACAAGATCCGCTTCTTCGACATAATCCGCGCCTTCGATAACTTCAGGCGCCTGACGACCCGAGGCATCGGGCTGACCCAGTCGCATTTTTTGTACCATCACACCGGTGACGCTGTCATCGCCGGTGAATCCTTTGGGCGCGCTGAGCCATTCAAAGATGACGCCTTCTTCCTCGGCGTTCTGTGTCTCGCGTTGCGAACCGGGCATGTTGGCGCGGTCACGGCGATACAGACATTTGACCGAGGTCGCGCCTTGGCGGATAGATGTGCGCACACAGTCCATCGCAGTGTCCCCGCCGCCGATCACGACAACCTTTTTGCCCTTGGCATTCAGACGTCCGTTGTCGAAATCCTCAACCACGTCGCCAAAGCTCTTGCGGTTCGAGGCGGTCAGGAAATCGATAGCCTTTTCAATGCCATCCAGACCGCTGCCCGGCATGGAAAGATCACGCGACTTGTATACGCCCGTGGCGATGATCACGGCGTCATGCTTGGCACGGATTTCGTCGAACTTGGCCGCGTCCACGTCGCAATTCAGAACAAACTCGACCCCACCGTCAGCCAGCAGATCATTGCGGCGCTGCACGATATCCTTTTCGAGTTTAAATCCCGGTATGCCATACATCAGCAGACCGCCAGCGCGATCATAGCGATCATAGACCGTGACCTGAATCCCGGCACGACGCAGCATATCTGCAGCCGCCAGACCACCGGGGCCGCCACCAATGATCCCAACACTCTCGCTGCGCTCGGATGGCGGGGAAACAGGCATGACCCAGCCCTTATCCCATGCTGTATCAGTTATGTATTTCTCGATTGAGCCAATGGTAACCGTCCCATGACCCGATTGCTCGATCACGCAGTTGCCTTCGCACAGACGGTCCTGCGGGCAGATGCGGCCGCAAATTTCCGGGAAGGTATTCGTGGCCTGGCTGGTCTGATAGGCCTCTTGCAACCGTCCCGTAGCGGTCAGGCGCAGCCAGTCCGGAATGTTGTTGTGCAAAGGACAGTGCGACTGGCAATACGGAACACCACACTGACTGCAGCGGCTGGCCTGTTCTTCCGCCTTGGCCGAAGCGTATTCGGCATAGATTTCGTCAAAGTCGTCTTTGCGGTCATCGGCGGCACGCTTTTCGGGCATGACACGATCGATCTGGACAAATTTCAGCATCGCTTGCTTGGCCACGGGTCGGACTCCATGAATTGGCTTGGTCGCGCCTGTTTACGGGATACGTTCAGATATTAAAAGTCAATTGTACTTACCTATTTTGAAAAAAATGCAGGACTGCGGCAAAAATTTTGAAGAAAAGTACAATTTTTATATCCGATTCGGACCTATTTACATGCTTTCCTTTTTCACACCACACTTATACCCATTGCTCGCAACTATTACGTGACGGCAACACGGCAGGTTAAATGAGTTTATTTCAGTTGATTCTCGCGGCGATTATTCAGGGTATCACCGAATTTTTGCCCGTCTCATCATCGGGTCACCTGATCCTCTTGCCCAACCTGACCGGCTTGGATGACCAAGGGCTTGCAATCGATGTCGCGGTGCATGTTGGTACGCTGGGTGCTGTGGTTCTTTATTTTTGGTCCGATGTAAAACAGCTCATCGCGGGTCTGCCGCGCGCCCTGACAGGACGAATTGATACCCCGCAGGCACGCTTGGCGATGAGTTTGATCATAGCAACGATTCCCACCGTTATCGTTGGGGCCATCCTGTTTAAAACCGGTTTCAGCCAGTCCCTACGCTCAATGGCAGTCATCGGGTGGGCAATGTTGGGCTTCGGGCTTTTGCTGTATTGGATGGACCAGAACGGCCCGCAAACCAAAAAGACCAGCGACTGGGGTTTGCGGGATGCAATGATCATGGGGCTGTGGCAAGTGCTGGCGTTGATCCCCGGCACTTCACGTTCAGGGATCACAATTACCGGCGCACGGCACCTTGGCTACAAGCGGGAAGACGGCGCGCGGCTTGCAATGCTGATGTCAATCCCCGCAATTGCGGCCTCGGGCGTGTTGCTTTCCGCGGACGTCATCCACGAAGCAGACACGCAACTGGCCAAAGACGGGGCAATCGCCGCCCTCTTTGCATTTGTTTCGGCTCTTTTGGCCCTTAGCCTGATGATGCGCCTGCTACGAAGCGTCAGCTTTACACCCTATGTCATCTATCGCGTCATACTGGGCGCGATCCTTTTGGTGATCGCTTATAGCTGACTAAGATCGCAGGTTGTCAGCCGACTTCTGAATCTCATCATACTGACCCGAGGGGCGGAACTTCCACAGATAGTCCGGCAGTACAGACTCCAGCGTCGCCGGAGCAATGCCCAGATCCGCAAAGCTTTTGACACCATCGGCCACCACATTGTCCCGCCGCAGGTTTTTTAATTGATCACGGGTCAGGATGGGATTGGGGAACAACTGAAACGTGACAAATTTCACAAGATCAAGAACGTTCGCCATGATCCACGCCGCCCAATAGGGCACACCTACGATTACACGTCGGCGATTGATCACGTCCAGCATCTGCTGCATTAATGCGCGGAAAGTTTTTACTTCGGGTCCGCCCAGCTCATAGACGCCGCCGCCAGCATTTCCCAAAACGCCTTTTACGGCGGCTTTGGCTACGTCATCCACGTAAACCGGTTGAAACTTGGTCTCAGCCCCGACCAAGGGCAGCAGCGGCCCCATACGCGCCATTCCGGCAAAACGGTTAAAGAACTGGTCTTCTGTTCCAAAAATAATCGACGGGCGCAGGATCAGCGCGTTTGGCATATGCGCCAGCACACCGGCCTCACCATCCGCCTTGCTGCGGGCATATGCGCTGTTCGATCCGGCATCCGCACCAATCGCCGAGATGTGCACCATGCGCTCAACACCTTGGTCAGCGGCAATGCGTGCTATGCGCGCCGCGCCGTCAGCCTGCACCGCATCGAACGCGTTCTTCCCCAGTTCGTTCAGAACGCCCACACAGTTTACCACGGCATCGGCGCCATGCATCACGGCTGCAACAGACGCATCGTCGCGGATATTGCACAGCACGGGTTCGACCTGTCCCACCACGCCGTACGGCTTGACAAACATCGCCTCATTCGGGCGCCGCACGGCAACCCGCACGCGCCATCCTTCGTTTGCCATACGCCGAGCGATATACCGACCGACAAATCCCGATCCGCCATAAATCGTGACCAGTTTGGACATGCGAGGGCTCCTACTGACTGGTTTTGACCTGAATTAGCGCTCAAAGCCCTCGCAAACAAGGCGCAATAACGCCGCGAACATGCGAAAACTCGACAGGCTGTGAACCAACGTGGTTGTGTGACAAAAAACTTAAAAAAACTTCCCGAATCCGGTTGACGCCCCCCGCCAGTAGGCTTAAACGCCCCTCCACGACACCTGCCCAGGTGGCGGAATTGGTAGACGCGCTAGCTTCAGGTGCTAGTGTCCGTATGGACGTGGAGGTTCGAGTCCTCTCCTGGGCACCAATTGTAGTATCAATATACTGATAATAATTGTCTTTTTTTCACAGCCGCATTTTATCCCCTGATATATCCCCTGTATTTTCGTCCATGCTTGCTAAGTCCTAGAAGGCGGAGAGTCCATGTTTTGACTTGGTTTGCTCTGCTAGGTCCGTGAACACAGTTAGCGCCGTGCATCCGTCAGCCATTCCAACTTTAAACCGAAGGATTCTTGAAAAGAAAATCTGTGCGCTTTGATTTGGCGATGCATCGAGGGGCTGAAGCGACACCGCAAAGCAGACGTTGAGCAGATTTCACTGAATGACTGCACCGAGCCCGAAGCGGCCACTTACGGCAGCGTCAAATGAGTACTTAGCACGTGACTTGACACGTGACTTGAAAAATCGAGCGCTATAGAAATGTCACATCTACAATTCCTGCATTTCGACACCGGGAGCGATTTTTGATGCCACACTTTCTGAGCATTCTTGCGCTGACCAGCCTTGCGTTTTCAGCCGGATCAGCGAGCGCCCAAGACATCGCCGATACGATTTATACCGGTGGTCCGATACTTACGATCAACGACGAAGCGCCAACCGCAGAAGCAGTTGCGGTGAAAGACGGTCGCATTCTTTCCGTGGGGACGCTCACTGATGTGATGGCGCAACAGGGCGACGAAACCGAGATATTCGACCTGGAGGGACGAACGATGGTCCCCGGTTTCATCGACAGCCACGGGCATGTTGTTTTCGGTGGCTTACAAGCGTTGTCGGCTAACCTGCTGGCGCCGCCCGATGGCGAGGTGACCGATATCGAAAGTCTGCAAAATACACTGCTGGACTGGGTTGAAGAGAACAGCGCCGCTGTAGAAGAAGCTGGCGTGATAATCGGCTTCGGCTACGACAATGCTCAACTTGCGGAACAACGACACCCAACTCGTGAGGACCTCGACGCCGTGTCGGACCAGCTTCCCATCATTATTGTGCACCAGTCCGGCCATATCGGTGTGGCGAACTCCAAGACGCTTGAGATAGTAGGCTATGATGCATCAACGAAAGACCCCACAGGCGGCATTATCCAGCGCGGCGCAGGTGGTGAGCCAAATGGGGTTCTGGAGGAGTATGCGTTTTTTGGGGCGCTGGTTCCCGTCTTGTCGCAACTCGGACCGGAGGCCTTCGCAGCATTTGCAGTTGCCGGCTCTGAACTCTGGGCAAGTTTCGGCTATACTACCGGGCAAGATGGCCGGTCTTCTGGTTCAAGCGTCGAGACGCTGAAGGCCATGGCGAGCGAAGGTCGGATACCGATCGACGTTGTCGCATACCCCGACGTTCTTGAGGCAAGAGAATACATTAGTGAGAATGTCTCCCGAGAGTACGATAACGGCATTCGCGTCGGTGGCTGCAAACTGACCATTGATGGATCGCCGCAAGGCTTTACCGCGCTAAGGGACCGCCCTTACTACGATCCGATCGGCGACTATCCGGCAGGCTATGCGGGTTATGCTGCGGTTACCATGGAGAAGGTCCAAGAGGCGGTGAACTGGTGCTTCGAGAATAATATACAGATCATCACGCACGCGAATGGCGAAGGCGCTTCCGACATGCTGATCGCGGCACTCCACGCTGCGCGCGATCAATACGGTGATCCGGGGAACCGGCCGGTGCTCATCCATGGTCAGTTTTTGCGCGAGGACCAAGTCGACGCGTATAAGGAACTGGGCGTGTTCATGTCACTGTTCCCGATGCACACATTTTATTGGGGCGACTGGCATCGCGACCGAACCGTGGGCCCGGTAAATGCAGAGAATATCTCACCAACAGGGTGGCTGGTTCAAAGAGATATGATGTTCGGTTCGCACCATGATGCGCCGGTGGCTTTTCCGGACAGTATGCGCATTCTCGACGCGACGGTGACGCGCCGGACACGATCAGGAGACATTCTTGGCCCGCATCAACGTGTTGATGTCGTGACAGCCTTGAAGGCTTTAACAATCTGGCCAGCCTGGCAACATTTTGAGGAAGACGAAAAAGGATCAATCGAGGTCGGCAAACTCGCGGATTTTGTGCTGCTAGCGCAGGACCCTACTGCCATTGATCCTGAAAAACTTGATGAGAACCGCGTGGTTGCCACGATTAAAGAAAACGATGTGATCTTCGAAGCGAGTGGAGAGACTAAAGAAGGTAACATCCGAATGTCGCCTTTCATGAGCGACCCGGTGACCGCACACATGTTCCTTCACGCCATGTATCAAGGAACTGGAGTAGAGGCACCCTGGCTTCAGCGGCCCGCTTACCGTTTCCCGTGAATGCAAGAAAAGCCGCTCGCACGAGTGTTAGCGATGTCTCCTTCGTCCTGCGCTGCCGTCGTTCGGGCAATTCGCAGCGAACGGCAGCTCCGTCTAAGGTTTGTGGCTGCTGTCAGCGTGAGCTGCAGCGGCGATAAATCTGACAAGGAGGAAAGCGCGGGCAGATTTCGGTGCTATGGGGATTGTGGC
>NZ_LQBP01000017.1 GCF_001507545.1 Ruegeria profundi | reverse complement strand
TCTGCCCCCGATCCGTCCCCTCAATATACCCCGACATGCCCGCCTCCGGTCTTTGCCGAAAAGCATACCACAATCGGAGTTTCCACACAGCCTCAGCCCAATCCGGAAGTGGTCTTTCGCTCTTGCTTGCTCATGCAGCAATGCCAACAGCAAAACTCATAGCCGCGCCGCAGCTACAAAAGCGGAAGTTCATTCGTGGTGCAGCGAGAAATTTAGCGCCGATGTCTGAATTGCGGACGAAGCATGGGTACACGTCATTCAAATGGGCGTTTTCGACAAAAAAAGCTAAAAAGCGGCCGTTTGCTGCGGAGCATTACGAAACTGCTGATAGCGGTCTCTGATGTGCGAGTTGCGAACTAGGCTGTCGTACTGGCAAAAAACACCCAATTAGAGCAGTTAGAGTCAAGATGCGCGAGTGTCGCATGTTTAATTCGCTCTATCATTAGGATAGGCGCTCGCGGAATGGAGATCGACTAACCCACGAACGAGCGAAACCAACTTCGTCTATGGTAACGCTAGAAGATAACTTTTGACTGGTTCAACTATACCGACCCGTTTCAACGCGTTCATCAGGCGCTTGTGGTTCATCGGCGCCGTTGGAGCACACGTGCGCTTGCAAGTTACACCAACCTTCCACAAACGACGGTACGCCGACAACTAGATCTCTTGGCCAGCGGACAGGCGATTGTACGCACCACGGAAGAGGTCCAAATTTCTCAAATTCAGCTTGCGTTCAACGCTAGTTTTCACCGCGAACTTTCCAAGTACGTTCGCGGTGGGTGTCACACTAATCAAGAATTGATCGAAGTATTCAGAAAGGCATACGGTCCCGACGCTGCGAATTTCCAGATGCTGGAGAAACATGTCTGGTGGCCGATCATCGAAGAACCCGACATTAAATTCTCTTAGAGGCGCAAAGGTGGTTCGCCTGAAATCTAGATGTCAGAATGCGCCAGCTGATACTGCTGGTATACGCCCAGGTTTTGTATTCCGCGCGCCAACCTGAGCGAGGACAGCCCAGCAAAACACGGCGCGGGCATCAGTCCGTTGTTCCCTTTGGGTCGCCTAGCAGGAAGGCGTCGCCAAGTACAGTTTTTCCGTCCAGACTGTGAACCTTGCCGGCCACGTAATGGATAATTTCACGACTTGCGATCACCCGCCCCACATGCCTGCCAGTACATAGCTCGAGCGCCCCTTCGTCCATCACTTCGACCGGCTCAAGCATGTCCGGATTGGTCTTTGCAATCATCCGGGTAAAGTCGGCACCCGAGGTTAGCACGATGGCAGTGGGCCGCATCGAATTCACGAATATGCCGTATTCCTGCAACTCGCGGGCTAGCGCCAATGTAGCACGGTCCGGAGCCGCCTTGGTTGTTCCGTACCCTCCCATCGAGTAGCTTGCTTCCTTGGGAATGCCGTCGCGGCCGGGCAGTTCGTCGACCCTGGCCGATCCGGTGCCGATGTTCAGGATCCACCCTGCGCCACGCGTTTTCATGTCAGGCCGGCATTGCCAAGCGAGGTCGACTGGTGCGGTCACGTTTAGCTCGAACATAAAGGTTAGCTCGTTGTGTTCAATTGCCGTGAGGGGCTTCATGATCCCGTACGCTGCGTTGTTCACGAGGATGTCGATCGGCCCCAAAAAAAAGCGCTTGCTCGTTCGATCAGCCCTTTTCGTGCCTCAAGGTCGGCGAGATCGCAGGCAACTTCTGCTTTGCCACCCATAGCCTGAATATCTGCGACGGCGGATTGCAAGGTGTCCGGTTGCCGTTTCTCTTTTCCCATTACTGGTTAGTTCAGCACAACAGATGCCCCTTACGAGGCCAGCCGCATCGCGATGGCCTTTCTGATCCCCCGGCTCGCCCCGGTTATGAATGCTACCTTGCCGTCATAACGTCCCATGTCCAAAACTCCTCTGTCACAAATGCGGCTCAAGGGCCCACGCGAATGAGTGGGCGGTGATCGTCCTAGTCATTTGTCGCAGCCCCGGACCTAAGGCGCGTGGCCAATGACGGGACGATCCAGAAGCAAACAGCCCCGAAGGCCAGATCTCCGAGGTATGTAAGTTGCTTACCACTCTCAAAAACGAAATCCGCCGAGCCAATGGTTAGGAAGATAAAAAGGCCGAAGTTGCAGAAGAGCGGCAGCATCTCTTTAATCTTGCACGCGATCGCCAGGACGATCGCGGTGATCGGGAAAATCAGTGCGAGATCCCCATAAAGGTCAGGTAGGGCAGAGATGGACCAAGAGATCACGAGACCAACCGCGCCACCGATAAATACGCCTGGAGCTTGTTGCAGCTTCATACCAAGAGCGCTCCAGATCGTGACCGCTGCGAAGGCGATCCAGGGGTCGTTGAGGCCAAACAATGACGTGACGAAAAAATAGCCCACCGCGAGGACAAGGATCACCAAAGTGATCAGTATCGCTTGCCAAAAAAGCAGGTTTTCCATTTATTTGTCCGAGCGTTTCCAGAATTCGCATCGATTGACGTGACGAATATTGCGCGAGTTGCCGGGTTTGTCCAAGCTCATCTGAGCCATAATGGCTCAATAAAATTATCAATAGCCTAAGCACTTCTTCAGAAGTTATCTGTACGTCACAGGGACCAAAAGATTGTTCCTATTTGTTCAATTGCCGAGAGACTAATATTTGACCCTTATGTGCCTTCGCAGGATAACGATCGTAGTTTCACTAAGTTTATGTGCGCATTGTCGAAAACTTAGACATATTGGCATCAAACATTGCTGCGCTGTGAATATGGTTACAGTGGATAATAAGTCTGGGCGTCTGCTTGGCATCCGAAGGCCTCAAAAGACATGTAAGGAAAATGTTATGAAAAATCTGACGAAAGCTGCCCTATTTCTTTCGCTGTTAATCGTGGCCGCTTGTGGCTCCACGTCTCAGAAAGTCGGGGACTATGAACTTTCCAACGACGCTTCGGGGCTGGTTGCGGATGACAGTATTGCGCCAGCGCTGCTTTTTGTACGCCCGAACGCACCAGACTTGTCAACATTTGATCGGTTTATCGTCGACCCTGTCAGCGTACGGTACGACGATCCAGGCGTTGAAAAGTTAAGTGACAGTGATCTGGCGCGAATGCAAAACTACTTTCGCGATCAGGTAACGAGCGAGTTACGTGCGGCCGGGAAAGAAGTCACCACCGAACCCGGCGAGAACACTATGCGGATTTCCTTTACACTGTCAGGCATAAAAGCTCCGAGCGCTGTCCCAAATGCTGCCGGCGTCTTGGTTGCTACATCATTTAGTGTCGGTGAAGTTACAATTGAGGCTGCATTTTCGGACGCAGAGTTGGATGAGATAAACGCTATCGTCGTGGATCGATCGCGTGGCGCCAGATTTATGAACGCGACACCGTGGTCAACATGGGCAGATGTTGAAAGCTCTTTTGACTATTGGGCCAGAGGGATCGGCGCTGCGGTTAAGCCATAGGAGACATAAATTTAACGTCAGCCAGCGTCGGGCGGATTTGTCCACAAGTGAGACATAGATGCGGGGTGCAGCGAACGTCCGGTTCAGATTTCGGCCATGTTGACTATTTTGAACGTTCGCTTCCGAGAAATCGCGCTGCGGTGCCTCGACCAGGTACGAAATTCGGCGTCGCACGGCGAATGTCCTTTACGACCTTCTCACCATGGCTCAACTTGGTTCCGAGTTTCTTTCTCATCTCCACTCCTTGGCGGTTACGATGAGCCAGAAACCCTCTCTTATCAAATCGACCTAAACTGTCCCATTGGGGCTGACGTCAGACACCATGTGATGACGCCCTGAAAGGGCGCGAAACCCGCCTTGGCGCTGCGATCATTTATTGGTCGGATCGTCATGCCGTCACGGGAAGGTAAGCAAGCAGAATAACAGCATTGAGGATCTGGTCATGGCGACCGATCTTTGGGCAAGTCTATGGACACCACCGCGAAACAGAGTGAGCACTCTACTGGATCTACGAATTGCTCAAGGCGACCAAAAGTTACGGTACGGCTCTCAATAAAAGATACATACGGAAGCGGTTCAGGTTGCAATGCTCCATTGTCACTATGCCACCCACGCGCTAAAGGTGGATATTAGGGTGGACAAGACCAATCCGGACACCTATTTTTTTCATTAAAATCAGGTTTATATAGTAATTTTATGGTGCCCGGGGGCGGAATCGAACCACCGACACGAGGATTTTCAATCCACTGCTCTACCCCTGAGCTACCCGGGCACGGGAACGATTATCATCGTTGGGTGGAGGCCTTCTATGACTTGCACCAAGCAGTGTCCAGAGGCTTTTTTACATTTTTTCAATGTGGACGCTGTTGCTCTGGTTCGTCTTGTGAGCCGTCGGCGTCAAGGTCTTCTTCGCGCTGCGACGGAACCGCGTATGACCCGTTTAGCCACTTGGCAAGGTCTATATCCGCACAGCGCTTTGAGCAAAACGGACGAAACTTGATCACGGTGTCGGAACCGCAAATCGGGCAGCTCATTTCAGCACCTCCGTTAGGGGGATTCGGCCGCGTTTGCGTTGCAGTTCGTAATGGCCCAGCGGGGTCCATCCGGCCAAGATGGTTTCGATACCGTCGGCCTTGAACGCGGCGCGCAGGGCGGATTCGAACCCGCGTCGGTCTTTTTTTGGCATAGGCGCCAAGTCCAGCGTAATTTGTCCCCCAAGCCCCCTTACACGCAGCGCGCGGGCCAACGCTTTGGCGCAGGCGAAGTTCGCTTTGGTTCCAGCGGCCAGCGATGTGTCTGACCCGGTGTTCACGTCTACGGCGACCAACGCGCGCGTGGGCTGTATATACAAATGACCCCCGCCTTGCAGCGGTTCGGAAATCCCGCGGGCCATGTCCAACGCGTCAAGCACGCCTTGCTCCTCGAATCCGCCGGCATGCGTGACCACCTCGGCCGGATCGGTCCAGTCGCGCCAGGCGAGGACGTGTGGGCCATCGCCTTCCAGCAAGAGGTCTGGTTCCGTACCCAAATCGTTCATAACCTGATCGGCATGGGCCAGCATGGCGCTGATGTCCTGCGCAATTTCACCTGCATCCTCACCTTCACAGCAAGACCGCAAGATCAGACCATAATCGCTGTTTTCCATGCATTCATGCGCGATCTCAAGCAGACGGTCACGCTCAGCCTCATCGCGAATAGAGCGTGAGATATTCAAGCCCGGCGCATCGGGCGTGACGATCGCATAGCGGCTTTTGAAAAGGATGCGATCCGTAACCGGAAGCGCTTTGCCCGGTTCGGCATATCCCGTTACCTGCACCAGCATCAGGGTGCCGGGCTTCAATCCACGAACTTGGCGCAGAAAGGCCGGGCCATCCGGTGTTGTCAGGAACATTCCGCCCTGCCCCTTCACCGGGCGGTCAGCGCGGGCGCGATAGATTGTGCCGGGCGCAGGGGCGTCTCCGGCAATTAGGAAATCCTCTAACCTACCATCCACCATCAAGGCAGCAGCTTCGCGGTTGTCGATATGGTCCAGAACGATAGTGCGACCCTTCATGAGCCCTCACGATACAGGGGATACCCTATGCCTTGCAAAAGAGCGGCTGTCTCTGACAGCGGCAAGCCTACGATGCCAGTGAAGGAACCGGATATCCATGGAATGAACGCGCCGGCAGGACCTTGAATAGCGTATGCGCCTGCTTTGCCCTGCCAGTCTTTGGTCGCCAGATATGCGTTGATTTCCTGGTCCGACAGCCGTTTGACCTTAACTTGGGAAACCACGTCGCGCTGTAGCACCCGCTCCCCACGCCGCACCGCGACCGAGGTGATCACGCGATGCCGTCGACCGGATAGCGCGTACAGAAACTCCGCCGCGTCCCCTTCGTTTTGGGGCTTGCCCAGAATACGGCGGCCAAGCGCAACCGTGGTATCTGCGCACAGGGTAATGTCGTCGCCATCTGCTTCAACTGCCTGCACCTTTTCGCGCGTGATGCGATTGCAATACGGAACGGGCAACTCACCCTTTATGGGGGTTTCGTCAATATCCGGGGCGCGAATAAAATCAGGCTGTACGCCAAGCTGCGCCAGCAGGTCCAGCCGCCTTGGGCTGCCCGATCCTAAAATAAACGCCATTGTGGTTGGCGTTACTTGAAGCGATAGTTGATCCGACCCTTGGTCAGATCATAAGGGGTCATCTCGACCTGCACTTTGTCGCCAGCCAGAACACGGATGCGGTTCTTGCGCATCTTGCCTGCCGTGTGTGCGATGATCTCATGGCCGTTTTCCAGCTCGACCCGAAACGTCGCATTAGGCAGGAGTTCCTTCACGACACCGGGAAATTCGAGCGTATCTTCCTTGGCCATGTTGTCTCCATCATTACGTTGCACTCGCAGAATCTGCGAGGATGTGCGCCTAAATGAGCCTATTTTGGGCTTATTTCAAGGCCAGAATCACTCAAACACGGGATATTGTGATTGAATTGGCGCGGGGGGATTGCTCTGTCCAATGGGTGCGGTTCAGCACGTGCCCGTCTGCACGGACCTCGGCAATGACCGAAAGATCAATATCCGCATAGGTCCATCCGGGACGGTTCATCGTTCCTTCAGACAGCACACCAGTCGAAGGAAACCCCTTGTCCGGCGGGCCAAAAACGCCGCCGGTACCTGTGTTCATATCCACCGCCTCGGACCAGTCATTGTTACCGACCAAGGACGCCATCACCGTAACGCATTGATTTTCCAGTGCCCGCGACATCGCTCCGATCCGGACGCGCCAATAGCCTGACAGCGCCTCGGTACAGGACGGAACCAGAATCACGTCGGCTTCACTCAGGGCGCGGCCAAGCAGGGGAAACTCGCTGTCATAACAAATAAGTACACCGATTTTGCCCAATGAGGTTTCAAAGAGTTTCAGCGGGCCGCCTGGCACAATGTCCCAGTCGTCGCGCTCGAACCGGGTCATGATCTGTTTGTCCTGATGGTCTTGCCCGCCACCGGGTGCATAAAGTTCGGCACGGTTCACCGGACGTCCTGACCCATCCACAATCGGGGCCGACGCGCCCAGAATATATACCCCATAGGTCTGCGAAAGGCGTTGATGCAGCCCCTGCGCCGCTTCCATCCGATCGGACACGGCGCGGATCGAATGTTCCAGATTTCCGGCGACCTCAGCCCCGTCCAGCGTTGATAGTTCCATCGCGCCGTATTCAGGAAAGACCAGCAGGTCGGCCCCCTGCCCTGCGGCTTCGGCCACCCATCGGTCCAGCTTGTCTTCGTACTGCGCCCAACTGTCGAGCCAATCTAGGTTATAGGCGGCGGTCGCAACTTTCATGACAACTTCTCAGGTTTGGGTACGATATGACCCTAAAACCGGGCCATGTGTCTGTACAGGGTTATCGCGGCGAACTGCGGAGGCATCACCGCTCTGGTATCGGGTTCAGAGTGGGGTAGATACCGAATGACGACACGATTTCAGACTGAAACTTCCGTTATTGGCAAATCCCGTATCCAGAACTGCAGCGGCTTCATCGTTTCCTTCTCGGCACCAACGTCTTTCCATGAGAACTGCGCGATGGCGCCGGGTAGCAGATCATAGCCTCGCGCCCGCCAGAAGGCGTCCAGCGGCCGGTAGTTTTCCGGCCGCATGGGATGATCCGCCGCGCGCAGAACACTGCAAAAGGCGCACTTGGTGAAGCCAAGCCTGATGGCATGGGCTTCTCGTAAATCAAAGAACCTGTGGCCAGTGCCCTGCCCTCGATAATCCGGCAGCAGGACGGACTCGGCACAGTAGAAAATCTCAGACACGTCCAGCCCTGAGCCGTCGAATGCAGCGCCAAAGTCGTCGGCATGATCAATCAGAGGTGCGCCGGTTGACGCCCCGACCAGGCGATCACCGTCAAACGCGCCCACAACGATGGCCTTGTCGCTGTCGCGATAGGATTGCAGGTATCTGTGTTCGTAATCCAGATCACCGTCATAGAGGTAGGGCCACGCCCGAAACACCGCGATCCGAAGGCGTGCAACGTCGTCGAGGGCGTCTGAAAGGACAGCCCCGGTCAAGGCGTGAACCTCTGAGACCTCAGCCATTTGTGACCTGTCGCGCCCAGTCGGCAAGGTTGTAGAAGGTGGTGACGCGCGTGATCTTGCCGCCCTTCAAGTCAAAAAATGAACCGGCAGGCAGCCGATAGGTCTGGCCACGCGCTTCGGGCAGACCTTCATCCGTTTGCAAATATGTTCCGTTGACGATGAACTCAGCCGCGGCGCGGGTGCCGCCTGCGGTCTCGAAAACCACGATATCGGTCAGGTTCTCGCGGTAACAGCGGTTCATATGGGCACAAAACGCCGCAAATTTCTGTTTTCCAACGCGGATCTGGCCTTCGTTCACATGGTGGGCCACACCATCGGACAGGCAGGCCAGCATGCCATCCACGTCCCCGGCATTAAAGGCGTCGAAATAGGTTTTGACGGTCTGGTTCATGTACACTCCGTAGGTTCGCCCCAGCGATCTTTGAGGTGCTTGATGATCTGATCGCGGGTCTGTCGGTAGTGGTTTAGCTTTTCCTCGCGTGTCTCGCCCAGTCCGGTAGGGTCCATTATTGGCCAATAATCGACATCCAGATGAAAAATCCGGGTCAACTCCAGCGCCCTGCGCTGGCTGGCAGGCGACAGGGCAACCACCAGGTCAAAAGAACTCAGATCGTCGCCCCATTCCTGCATTTCATCAAACGAACGCGACCGGTGCCGGGACAGTTCCACGCCGATCTCCTGGCAAACTGCGATGCAAAAGCCGTCAATCTCAAGATCATTATGCACACCGGCGGATTGCACATAGGTTCCGGTGCCGTAGAATTTCTTCATGATGCCTTCGGCCATCGGGGACCGAACCGAATTGTGGTCACAACAAAACAGGACCGACTGCGGCAGAGGCGTCACCCGTCACCCCCCGAAATGCAGTACGCAAATAAGCGTGAACAGGCGGCGGGCAGTATCGCTGTCAATATCCGCTTTACCTTCCAGTCGCTCTTGCAACACGCGACTGCCTTCGTTGTGGATACCACGCCGTGCCATATCAATGGTTTCGATCTGACTGGGCGGCAAGGATTTCACCGCGTCAAAGTAACTTTCACAGATCTGGAAATAGTCTTTGACCACCTGCTTGAACGGCCCCAGCGAAAGGTGAAATTCCGCGGCTTTTTCTTCGGCTTCGGTCGCGACGTCGAACACCAGACGTTTGTCGCGGATCGAAAGGTGCAAGTGGTATGGCCCATCCGGAACCACGCGCCCCTCGCGCTGCGGCAGGGTAAAGCTGTTGTTTTCCAACAGATCAAAGATCGCGACCTTGCGCTCCTGCTCGATCTCGGGGGTCGGCGGGGGCAGGTTTCGGTCGTCAAGCTCGATACGCGAAATTCGGGTCATGTTGTCTGTGGTCCGTTCAGCTCAGCCCAGACCTATAACAACGCATTTCATTGAGCAACGCACACAAGCGCCAATATGGCGTAGCGGGTTGCGCCATATCAGCCATTCAGTCGATTAAGACGCGCCGTAACCGACAATCCATGCGCCTCAAGGCTTTCTGACTGCGCCAGTTGTTCTGCCGCAGGTCCGATCACGCGCAGCGCCTCGGGCGTCACCTGGCTGAGTGTTGTACGCTTGAGAAAGTCCATCACACTCAGACCAGAAGAAAACCGGGCTGACCGCGCCGTGGGCAAAACATGGTTGGGGCCGCCAACATAGTCGCCAATGGCTTCGGGCGTGTACTGGCCCAAGAAGATGGCACCTGCGTGGATTGTCTTTTTACTCAGAGCGACAGGATCGCTCACACACAGCTCAAGATGTTCTGGTGCAATACGGTTGGACAGGGCTGCAGCCTCGTCCAGATCGCGCACGGTGATCACAGCGCCGAAATCGCGCCAGCTTGCCCCGGCGATTGCACGGCGTTGCAAGGTTTCAAGACGCTTTTCAACAGCCTGCGAAACGGCTTGCCCAAATGCGGCATCATCCGTGATCAGGATAGATTGGGCGCTCTCGTCATGTTCGGCCTGGCTCAGCAGATCCAACGCGATCCAGTCGGGATCGTTGTCTTTGTCGGCGATGACCAGAATCTCAGACGGTCCTGCGATCATGTCGATGCCGACCTTGCCGAACACCCGGCGTTTGGCGGCGGCAACAAAGGCATTTCCCGGGCCGGTGATTTTATCTACCGGCGAAATTGTCTCGGTGCCATAGGCCAGCGCAGCAATGGCTTGCGCCCCGCCTATACGATAGATTTCGTCCACACCAGCAAGCCGCGCCGCCAGCAGGACCAGCGGATTCACCTGCCCGTCCGGCGTGGGAACGGTTATGGCCAGCCGCTCGACCCCTGCAACCTTCGCCGGGATCGCATTCATCAGAACCGAAGACGGGTACGATGCCAAACCGCCAGGGACATACAATCCGGCCGCTGACACCGCCGACCAGCGCCAGCCAAGCGTTGCCCCGGTTGCGTCGGTCCACTGATAGTCTTCGGGCATCTGCTTTTCGTGATAGGCGCGGATGCGCGCAGCAGCCAGTTCCAATGCCACACGGTCCGCGTCCGCAACCTGTGAAACTGCCGCGTCGATGTCTGCGGCGGAGAATGCCATCGAACCGGGCGTCAACTCCAGCCGGTCAAACTTGGCAGTCAGTTCGATGACAGCGGCATTGCCCCGCGCGCGCACATCTTCGATGATCTGCGCGACCGTGGCATCCACATCAGGGCTGTCTTCGCGCTTGGCTGACAAAAGCGCCTGAAACGCGGGCTCGAAATCGGCCGAGGTCGTGTCAAGAAGAACGGGCATATGCAAGACTCCGAAAGCGTTTCGACGGGTCATACCGTCGAGGCACGACAGCCTCAACCCCGATGCGGGCCTTCACTTGTAGCGCGGCAGAAATCAAACGCCAAAAACCCTTGTTTTTAGCATTTTTGACACAAGTTCGTTCGTGGTGCAGAGGTCGTTCATTCAGGATGATGCGGCGCGTGCCCGGATGGCGCCTTGTACGGGCGCGTCACATCCTTGAGCGTCGCGTCAACCGCCTCAACCTTTAGCCGGATGCCGCCGTCACCGGCCAGCGTCAACACAATGTGACCGGCCCCGTCCTCGTCCGCCTCGAAATCGACCGATAGCAAAGACAGGATCATATCCTTTTCACTGCGGTCGATCCCCTGACTGGCAACCGACAGCACCGAATCGAACACAAGAACCGACTGCACCCGCTCAAACGGCCGATCACGACGCATAGCGGCATCTTTGTCTTCCCAGCGAAAGCGGTTCAGCAGCAATCCAAAGCGGCGCTGTGACGGCTTCCACGTCATTTCGGTTACCGGGAACACGGCGTCCTGCGTCAGAGTCGAAATCACCTGCAGATCGTCCGCATCTTCGGCACCCAGGTTCAGCGGGGCCTCGCGTCCATCGTGAAAACTTGCGTCTGTCATTGGCCCTTGATCCGTTCGATTTTGGCACCCACGCCTTCCAGCTTGCGCACAACATGCTCATATCCGCGATCCAGATGATAGACCCGGTTGACCATTGTTTCGCCCTCAGCTGCCAATCCGGCCAAAATCAACGAGACCGACGCACGCAGGTCCGTCGCCATAACGGGCGCGCCTTTCAAACGTTCGACGCCCGTGACCGTGGCCGTACCGCCGTGAACCTCGATATTCGCACCCATGCGTACAAGTTCCGGCGCGTGCATGAAACGGTTTTCGAATATGCGTTCCTCAAGAACCGAGGTCCCTTCGGCCGTACACATCAACGCCATCATCTGCGCCTGAAGGTCTGTTGGGAAGCCCGGAAACGGCTCTGTGACCACATCCACCGATGTTACACGCCCGTTTTTGCGCGCCACTTTCAGGCCGTTCTCGGTTTCCGAAACACTTACACCAGCCGCGTCCAACTTGGCGGCGAAAGACTCAACCAATGACATACGGCCACCCAACAGTTCAACCTCACCGCCGCAGATGGCCGGGGCCAGCATATAGGTGCCCAACTCGATACGGTCGGTGACAACCTGATGCGTTGCCCCGTGCAGCCGGTCGACACCCTGAATCTCGATGGTCGAGCTCCCTTCGCCCGAAATCTGAGCGCCCATCTTACGCAGGCACTCGACCAGGTCGACGATCTCAGGCTCACGCGCGGCGTTCTTGAGAACCGTGGTGCCCTTGGCCAGCGTTGCCGCCATAACGATATTCTCGGTTGCCCCCACCGAAGCAAAGCGCATCTCATGCACGGCACCTTTCAGCCCCCCCGGTGCCTTGGCGTGCAGATAGCCATCCTTCAGCTCGATCTCAGCACCCAGCGCTTCAAGCCCCTCAACGTGCAGATCCATCGGGCGCGCGCCAATCGCGCAGCCACCCGGTAATGACACAACCGCCTGACCCAGCCGCGCCAGCATCGGGCCCAGCACAAGGTTGGATGCCCGCATCTTGCGCACAATCTCGTAGTCCGCCGTGTGACTGGTCAGGTCATGGCTCGACATCGCCAGAACCTGCCCGTCCTGCAACGCGGACACCTCAGCCCCCAGCGATTGCAAAAGCAGGGTCATGGTTTTGATATCGCTCAACCGCGGCGCGTTGGTCAGCGTCAGCGGTTCTTCGCTCAGCAAGGTCGCGGGCATCAGCGTCAGACAGGCATTCTTGGCCCCCGCGATCGGTATTTTACCGTTCAAAGGCCCATTGCCCGTCACCAAAATCGAATCCATCTGCTCTTATCCCTCGTCCTTTACGGATTTATCCTCGGATGCCGCCCGCGCCTTGGCCTGCGCCTTGCGCCGCGCCATATTCGCCTTCAGCGCCGCCTTCAAACGCTCTTCGCGCGCATCCCCGGATTTGCCCTGTTTTTTGGGTGTAGTTCTTTCTGCCATGCTCTTTCTCTACAGGAGGCGAAAAAAACCGTCCAGAGACCCTTGCGCCGCGTTTCGTTTAAGTCTAATCACCCGCCCACAGCGCTGCTGTAGCTCAGAGGTAGAGCACTCCCTTGGTAAGGGAGAGGTCGAGAGTTCAATTCTCTCCAGCAGCACCATCAACATCCTGAAAATAAACAGCAATCGAAATCTCCGAAAAAGTGATTTCGTTGACTGAGTCCTGCAATACCGGATAAACGCTATTTGTCTGGCAAGTTTTTTGACGCCTGCGGAACACTAAACTCTAGTTTGTCCTTGCAGCTTCTAAACCCAAGATGCACCGCGCAGCGTGTAGCATTTGTTAGCAACTCTTCTAAAAGCTTAACCCAGGGATCGATCAACTTAGTGCACAAACATCAGCGACAGAACTCCTACAAGGATCAGGCTCAGCGCCCACACCAGGTCCAGGTTGAACCAGCTCTTGGAAAGAAATCGCAACCCCAGCCAACGGTAGACTCCGAACGCAAGCAGACCGCCAGAGGATGTCATCGCAGCTGTGTGGGCCAAAGCAACCAACACGGCGACTTTCGCGTTACCAGTCATCAGGTCAGAGGCGGCTGCGTGACCCGCGTCAGTTGCGATCGTGCGGCAGATCCCAAGATAGATTGGCACCAACATCAATCCCGCACCGTGCGCCATTGCCGCCAGAAATGACCACAGTGCAAGCCGAGACGGCGGCACACGCGCAAGAAAGCGCGGGTGGCGGCGGTTGACCAAAAGATAGACGCCAAGCCCGATCACAAGACATGCCGCGCCAATCTGAATTTCACGTTGCCGTTCAGCCAGAAACAGCAGCGCTGTGAAAGGAAAAAGAATGGCAGCCATCGCAAAAAGATGCCCGGCGGCCAAAGCGATCAATGCGTTGAAGAAACTGTTGCGGCTCTTGTCCATCAATGCGGCGGAAACCGCCAGTGGCCACCCCATCCCGGGATTAATCCCATGGTATATGCCCGAGGCGACAACAGCCCACCAAAGAGCTGTTGTCGTTTCCAATCCGCCCACGCGTCAGACGGACGGGTAGCAGAAACTATCGGTTGAACAGTCACCGCCTTCAAGGCGTATCTGGTGGCTGCGATAGCCTTTCGGGAACTCAACATAGAAATCCTTGTCCAGTTCCAAGCCACCGTTTTCACCGACATTGGCCATCACCATTTGCCCGCCCTCATCGTCGGGGTAGAATTGATCATCCCAAGTTGAATACAACGAGTTGGTCCAATAGACCCGCTTGCCATCCCGGCTGATCTCGACCATTTGCGGACCGTAGGCAAAGCCTTTGCCATTCGGATGCTTCGCGCCGCGCGCAATACCGCCTAGCTCTACCTTCCCGGTCAGCTTGGGGTTCATCGGGTCGGAAACATCGTACTGATGCATTTCACCCTGACCCCAGCACGCGACATAGAGGTACCTGTCGTCAAGGCTAAGGTCGATGTCGGTCACCAATGGCGGCACGGCCTCAAACCCTTGCAGAAGGGGTGGGAGGTTTTCGGCCTTCTCTGGCCGTGGATCAATTGTGATGGTCTTTTTCGCCTCAAACGTGCCGTCGTCTTTTTGCCACCACGTGAAGATGCAACCCTGCAGGTTCGTCGTGTCGACCACGACACCACAGAAGCCATAATCCTTTGCAGGATCATGAGCGGGCCGGATTTCCAAAGCCATTTGATGGTTTTCGCCCAGATCAATGGTCTGGACATTCCGACGTTCGCGCAAATTCCAGAAGTGAATCTTGTGACCATATTTGTTGGACAGCAAATCTTCGGCCACGATCCCGTTTTCGAATTGCGGCGGCAGTCCCCACTCGGAACTCACCATGTAATCACGCGGAAGGTTCCACCAGAAGTCATAGTGTTTGTCTTGCTCGCCCCGGTCCATTTCGTAGCGCCCAAGGATATCGAATGTCTCGCAATCCATGATAAAAATACCCGGAGGTCCATCAGTTCCATCCGGCCCGCCGCCACCAAGCGTTGAAACGTAGATACCTTCGGGGCCGCAATGGATCGTATGCGGACGCGAATAACCAGTTTTGGCGAAGACCTCTTCTGGCTCGATTATCTTGTGAATTTTTGCCTTCAGCGGCTCTTTCACATCGATTACATAAATGCGAGAGGACCGGATACCCGGTATAATCAGATATCGCCGCTCTAAAAAGGCATGTCCGGTCAATGGAGACAGCGCCGAAGAGCAGGCATTCCAGCCAAAATGATGAAACTCATCCCCCTTGTTGGGCATCATAAGCTTATGAACGATCTGGCCGTAGGTCTTGGATTTTGGATCAACATCTATAACGGCCAGCCCATCAGGTTCCGAGCCATCCGGGCTGAGCATCAATGTGAAGGCAAGCGTTTCCGCAGGCGCTTCCATGGCAAGTTTTGGGGTTGCGTGAAATGTAGGGTCAGGTCTCAGGTTCATAGCGGGCTCCTCCCAGGGCATAAGCGGCAGATCATTTGCAAGACGGATCTAATCTCGCCTGGCGGGAAGAGTGCCATAAATTCCAGATTCGTTAAAATGCCGCGTTTCTGGTGCGATGGGCCAGCGAGCTAAAGCCAATTCGATATCTCAGGATCGCAGTACGGGACAGCACTCAGTTCGATAGAGCGACAAAGAAATTCACTCTGTTTCGATGAGCTTACGCAGTTCAACGCCCTGGTTTGCAGCGCTCGCGACTATTGCCTCACGCAGGGACTTGCTGCGCTGGACGAGTCTGCGGAATTTTTCCTCGTCCAAAATCAAAAGCGTTGTGGGCACAATCGCACGGACGGTTGCCCGGCGTTTTTGACGCAGCAACAATTCAGTCTGACCAAAAATTTCACCTCGCCCCAAGCGCCAGCTTTGTCCAGCCATTTCGAGCTCAACCGCGCCTGAGACGATAAAGTAGACCCTGCGCGCCGGGGCGTTTTTCTGGATGATAATCTCGCCTGCTTCTACGTGGCGGGTCTTTAATGCGCGCACAAGGCGGCGAAGCCCGGACGGGCTTACGTCCGACAAAACCGGTATTCGTTTTACAAGCTCCGCCGCACGCGGTGCGATATCGATCATCGGGCGCGCTTCGGCTGCCGTGCGCTTTTCGGAAACGTCATGCAAAAGCACTGAATACAGTTCGGCCCCAATCAAACCCTCGTCGAACATCTCGGAGTATTCCCGTTCTTCCAGCCGCAAAGCGATCCGGCGGATGAAGCGGCGCTGAACTTCTTCGGCAAAGCCGGGATATTGAAGCTGAAGGCCGTCAAGGGCGGTGTCTACATACTCGGCCCTCCGGTCAATAAGCTCTCTGAGGATGCCCGCGACGCGACGCCCGTGTATCCGGCGAATGCGTTGATCCACAAAGCGGTAGATATCGCGAAGCACCAGACGTTGGGCAAGCAATACTTCAAAGCGATGCGCGGTTACACGGGCCAGCGGAGCCCGCAAACGCAGTCTGTCATTCAGAAAAGCGGTGACGCGAAAAAATCTGCCATAATCGATGGTTCGGCGCGCCGCCCGTAGATACCCCGTGCGGCCTTGCAGGCGCGTTGCCTCAATCAGTCGATCAATGTCCAAAAGTGCCCGTTCGGCCAAACGTGTCGAAAGCGATCGGTCGCGCATGTGACCCAGAACAAAATTCCTCTCGGCACCGGCCAGTGCGATAAGGCCCAGGGTTACGCGATCTCGGTCCAGAATATCCTTGCGTTCCTCTGCGGAACGCACCGCGGCCTCAAGCCTTTGACCAAATTGAACAGCCTCTGATCGGATGATATCGGGCTTCAGTTCATAGCTTGATGTGGTCTTTTCCACGTCTTCGCGGACCGTCTGTAATGAAACGGCGATGACCTGTCGGGACAGGGCTTCGTCCACGGCTGAAAGCTTATCAAGCCCAAGGCGGCGTATGAATGGCCGAAGGGTTGGCCCCTGAACGATAAGGGTGAACAGGGTGAAACCCGTCGCAAGGATACCAACGGCCCTTTTTGTCTCGGCCGCGACTTGGGCGTTCTCTGTAACGGCCAATGCCAGCGCAAGGGTTACTGCACCGCGCATACCGCCCCAGAGAATTGCAAAACGGAAGGGGCGATCCACTGGCGGAGAAACACGTAGCAGGGTCAAAAAGGGCAGGAAGCCAAACAGAATGAAAACGCGGGCAGCAACAGCTGCAACAATCACCACAAGGATCAGCCCAAAATCTGACCACTGAAAGCCGCTCAGCAACCTTGGGATCAGCAGTGCGGCAAGAATAAAGATCAGCGCCCCGGCCCAATGCGCAAGCACACCCCAAACATCCGACAAGCGCGCCCATGCCTGCGGGGTCAAACGCCCAGGCGCAGACAGATTCAAAGTGATGCCCGAAACGACAACTGCAATGACGCCAGATGCACCGACACTCTGCTCGGCGACGACATAGGCAAGGTATGGCAACGCGATCGAGATTGAGATCTGCGCCAGCTCAAAGCCCTCGATCAAGGACATCAGCCACAGGCTGGCGCGGGCCAGAATCCAACCAGTCACGGCACCCCCAACCAAAAGCAAGGGAAACTGGATCAGAGCGTCACTTGGCTTTGGGTCCGGTGCGCCAACCATCACAAAGCCGATGAACAGCCCGAACAATGCAATCGCGGCTGCATCATTCAGCAGGCTCTCGCCTTCGATTATCCGGGACAGTCTTTGCGGTGCCGCAATTGACCGAAAAATACTCACAACAGCCGATGGGTCGGTTGTCGAAATGATCGCGCCCAGCAAAAGACACGCGACAACAGATAGCGAACTTACGGCTGCCAGGGCAAAGCCAACCGTGAAGGTGGCGACAAAAACCGCGACGATTGCCAGGACGAGTATCGGAACCCAGTCATCCATCATACGCCGCAAGTTCATTCCAAGCGTCGCTTGAAAAAGCAGCGTTGGCAGGAACAAGTACAGGAAAACATTCGCGCTGATCGGTAGCCCAAGGATAGCTTCGGCCACTGGGTTCATCACTTCGGTCAGGTCGGTTCGAAGAAAAAAGGCCGCAGCCACGCCAATAATCGTGCCAAGAACAGCAAGTACAACGCTATACGGAATACGAAGCCGCGTCGCGGCTGGCTCGGCCAGGCCGATCACGACAAAAAGCGATGCAACCACTGTTGTTACAAGAACAATATCCATTACACGTCTCTGATCTGGCTAAAGCTATGCCACAGAATTATTCTTGCAACCTGCTTGCCAAGTGGCCCCTAAATGCCCTGCACGTTGAACCCGAAAACTGTCCAAAAGCGCAATATTTCAAATTCTTTTTTAAAGTCAGGCGAACGGCTTACTCTTTCGCCTCTTTTAAGCTCTTTGCCAGTGCTATACCAACAGATTTCAGCCATCCGCCTGGCCTGTTTTCCGAATCCGTACAGCAGTCAAGAACGCCAGCGTTGCCCTATTCGCTTTGAACTGCCTCGATATGTTAGCATCCATCAGCCACGACGGAGGTCAGGGTGCAAGACACGCGTTCCTTTGAGCAATGAAGGCTGAAGTATGGCGGAACCCAACCTTGCCGAACTGACTTTTTGAAAGGCCAACTCAAATATCGGTGCGGAGCGATTCTGGCGTATCCAGCCGGGCAAATCCAATCCGAAGGCGTCAGGTCTGATGGCGACCATATTGTCCCTGCCCCTTCAACAAGCGTGTCCAGGGGAGGACAGCAGGATTAGTGTTTTTGGAACGGAGACATCAATCGTGATCAGTATCACAGCCGTAATGAGAACCCTTACAGCACTCGCGGTGGCGATAATGCTACCGTCGGGATCATCTGGCGAAACATTGCACGGTTTTCCCGCTGACACGATCAAATCGGTTGTGTCCGTGCTTCCCGTGTGGCCCGGCCACGCGCAGGGCGGTGCCGGGACACGACCGGGGGTTGCGCCGGAAGGCAGCGGTGTTGTGCTGCCCTCAGGCTTTATCGCAACGGCATGGCATGTGATCGAGCCAGCCAACCGCATAGATGTGCGCATGTGGGATGGGCGTGTTTTGCCCGCAACGCTGATCGCGTCAGATGCCGCCAGCGATATCGCTCTGCTGCGCGTGGATGTTGATCTCCCGGGTTTTGAGATTGCCCCGCCGCCTGCGCTGGCGGCACCAGCCTGCGCGATGGGCAATGCTTGGGGGCTGGGTATCTCCGTCACCTGCGGGGTGGTCTCGGCGCTCGACATTTCGGACGCTGGTTTCAATCCGGTTGAGCACTTTGTTCAAACCGATGCTGCAGCAAACCCCGGAGTATCAGGCGGCGCGCTTGTTGATGCAAACGGGCGCCTTCTTGGCATGATGTCGGGCATATTTGCGTCGAGCGGTGATACGAATATCGGGGTTAATTTCGCGGTCTCGACTGACCTGCTTATCCGTGTTGCGGATGCGCTGGCCGAAGACGGCATTGTCACTTATCCCGATCCGGGCTGGAGCCTTGCAAACCCGGGCCGAAAGCAACTTGCCGAAAAAGCCGCGCCCGTTATTTCCGCGCTACAACCGGGTGGCGCGGCTGAGGTTGCCGGGCTTTTGCCAGACGACCTTGTCACGCATGTTGACGGCCGCCGAGTGCTCAAGCCGCGCGACGCTGTCGCGGCTCTGTCCCTCTTGCCGGAAAATGCCGCGCAGGTCGACGTAAGGGTCGAGCGCGCAGGGCGACAGATTACAGCAGTGCTGTTGCTGAACGGTAGTCCAACGGATGAACCAAGCGCTGAGGCTCTCGGCGACTGCCCGCACCCGGCGCCGGTTTGCCAGTTGCGACAGGCGGTCTTCCTGATATCCAGTTTCGACCCGGTTGCCAGCGCCACGCGAATTGGGCCGAACCTGCTTGTGACCAACCGCCATGTAGTCGCCAATCAGCCGGATGTCGTTGTCTTTACACCGGACGGTCCGCGCGACGGACGTGTGGTGCCATCTGCCTATGCCGGTGATCTTGCACTTATCGAAGTGGATGGGTTGCCAACTACAGGCATCATCGCCGAATTGGACCACGAGCAAGCGGCAATTGATGAGACCTACGCAATCGGTGCGGATGTTGGCAGTCAGGAGGTGCGCGTGTTCGACCCCGGCGCGCTGATCGCGACGCCTGCACCCGGCGCGGATCTTGGGCGCGTTCATGTGACATCTTATATGCAACCCGGCGTCAGTGGTGGTGCGCTTGTCAACAAGGACGGAGGGCTTGTGGGCATCAATGCCGGTGGCGGCGAAGGCCGCTATGAAGCCATTCCAGTCGCTGATATTCGCGCCCTTCTTTCACTCAGAGATGATCCGCGCGCGACCGAGATTACAGCCAGCCTCGGGTCGGCTTTGGCGGATTGCGTTGACGCGATGGATGCCTTGGACGTCACCGCCGGGCAGGACAAGGATTTGGCAGCGCTGGCCGACACCTGTTCCGCGACCCAAAATCAAGGACAACTTTTGGAAGCAGGCCGCATTTTGGCGCGTGCGGGCGACTTTGACGCGGCGATTGCCCTTCATGGGCAGGCAGTCGATCAAGTCCCGAATTCTCTCAATGCGCGCATTTCGCTGCTGGTATCATTGCAACTGGCGGGCAGGTTCAGTGAGATGACGCACCACGCACGCCGCGCGATGGAACTGGCCCAGGATGACCCTCAGGTCCTCCGGTTCGCCATTCAATCAGGCGTGTGGGGCGACGCGCCTGAACTTGCTGAGGATGCATACAAGGCCTTACTTCAAGCTGATCCCACGCAAGCGCAAGCTGCGCGTCGATTTATCGACAGCGCGCCACCCGCCCCGACACGACAGTAGCTACGGATCTAACGGATTGGGAATCCATCCTGTTGAAAGCACACCGTCACGCTCGAACGGAGAAGGCTTAGCTAGTCTCAAAATACTGTTTTTAAGCTCTATGGCGGTAAGCTCTGGTCTTTCAGCCAGAAGACGCGCAGCCAACGCCGCAACGCGCGGAACAGCATAGCTCGAACCTGACGCGACACCCGACGCACCTCGAAAATCGACGATCTGCACGTTTTCAGCCGGAACCATCACATCCACATGGGTTTGGCCCCAGTTCGAGCCTTCAGCCAGACGTCCAAACTCATCCGCCGATGTCACCGTAAGGATCCGATCCGAGGACAGCGCCGCCGGGTAAACCGGGTTCTTGTCGATATCCCGTCCGTTATTGCCCGCAGAGACAATCGCAAGCACATCGAACGCGTCCAAGGCGGCCTCAAACGCGGCCCATTCCGACTTTTTGTTGCTGCCCAGCGGCATAGCTAAAATCCGCACGCCATCACCTGCGGCCCGCGCGACGGTATCGCCCAGGCGCGCCATGTCCGGCCGCGGATACCTGTAGGGAACAATCGCGGCATCGGGTGCTTCACGAACAAAGATGGACGCGACGGCCGTCCCGTGCCGGATGGGCAAGAACCGTCCGCGTGACACGTCGCCATCATAGGGCCACGGGTCCATATCCCAATAGTCGAACCCAAGCGGTTGTTTGTCCGCCCCGCGCGCCAGTTGCTCACGAAAAACCGGCAGGTCGTAAGCAAGCCCGGAGTCGATGAATCCGACTCGCACACCGCCCTTGTCTACGCCACCTGGCCAAGGGGCTTGCAGCGTTTCGGTCCACCTTACTGTTGTGAGGTCTCCATCAAGCTGATCAAGATATTGCCAGGCGTCACCTGCTGACCGAATTTCGCGGCCTGATCGAACATTGCAACCCCCATCCGCGATCGCCAAAAGGTAAGGTTCCGGGCCGTTGCCATGGTCAAGCCACAGCGACGCTCGAAACTGTCTCAGCTGCCCATTATGCTGACGGCGTTCAATTTCCAGCTCACTGCGGTCAGCCATGACAAGCCGAATGGATATCACACGAGGTCTTGCGATATTGGGACGATGTTTTTCGCTGATCAGCCAACTTCCGGGAATGGCGGACTGAGCAGCAAGACCAGTAAGCTCTGGCAGGCCGCAGACGGCGTCAACAGCATCAAGAACAGTTTGAACATGCTGCTCGCGCACCTCCCGTGCGACCGCGAAACCTGGCAAAATGAGGCACGCGAGAACACACACATGCAGAAGCACGGCCATAGATTTTAGTGTCCAAGCATGTATCGTCGCGCGCATGATTTACGTGGACTCCCATGAAACCAGCCTGCCCGCCACCCGACAAGACCAACACCCGGCAGAGGAATTTTGTTGCCGCTACTACCTGTTTACTCGGCTGCTTTCGCTTGTCCATTCTGTTTGGAAAGTGCGGCCCATGCGTCGTGTTGCGCCAAGAATACCCGCCCGTTCAGGTCGTCGATAAAATGCGACCGCTTCAAGCGGTCCATCACCGGCCCTTTCACTTCTGAAAGGTGAAGACCGACCCCCATATCCTTCAGGCGATGGTTGATGGCCTCAAGACTTTCGAGGGCAGAATAGTCCACCTCGTTCACGGCAGAAAACATCAGGACGACATTCTGGATTCCGCAGCCATTTGTGACACGTTTCTGCACAAGGTCCTCAAGGAACCGGGCGTTCACGAAATAGAGGCTCTCATCGACCCGCAAGGTCACCAGTGCCGGGTCTGTTTCTACCTTGTGACGCAGGATATTTCGGAAATGCTGGGTCCCGGGAACAAGGCCGACCTCGGCCACATGCGGGCGCGATGTCTTGTAAAGATGCAACAGGACAGAGATCGTGACGCCCGAGGCGACACCGACCTCAACACCCAGGCCAAGGGTCAAAACGATTGTCGCCGCCACAGCCGTGAAATCGGCCCTCGAATAACGCCATGTCTTTTGCAGGATTGAAAGGTCAACAAGGCTCAGCACGGCGACGATGATTGTTGCAGCCAGCGTTGCGTTCGGCAAAAAGTAGACCAGCGGCGTCAGCGCGACAGCAGCAATCGCCAACCCGACAGCCGTAAAGGCACCAGCGGCTGGTGTTTCAGCACCGGCGTCGAAATTCACGACCGAGCGCGCAAAACCGCCTGTCACCGGGTAGCCACCTGTAAACGCAGCGCCAAGGTTGGCAGCCCCCAAGCCAATCAGTTCCTGATCCGGATCGATCCGCTGGCGCTTTTTCGCTGCCAGGGTCTGCGCCACGGAAACGCTTTCGACAAAGCCAATGATCGAAATCAGGATTGCAGGAACAAGAAGTGCGCTCAAAAGGTCGGGCGTAAAACCCGGAAGCGTCAAAGGCGGCAGGCTTTGCGGAACCTCACCCACAATCTTTACGCCGCGGTCATTCAGCCCTAATAACCAAACGGACAGGGTTGTTGCGACAACAGCGGCCACAGGTCCGGCCTTGGTCAGAATGTCGGAAATCAGCGGCGGCGTGCCCAGTTTGCGCAACGCGGGTCTGAGGTTGCCACGCACCCAGAAAAGGAAGCCAGTGGCAGAAACGCCGATTGCAAGCGTGATCCAATTGACCTCGTTCAGATGCGCGAAGATCGAACCCAGCATTTCGGGCAGCGTGTGCCCATGGGAGCTGATCCCCAAGATATGTTTGAGCTGGCTGGTCGCGATCAGGATACCCGAGGCCGTGATAAACCCGGCGATGACGGGGTGGCTGAGGAAATTGGCAAAAAAGCCCAGACGAAACACCCCCATCAGAACAAGAAATCCGCCCGACAGGAATGCCAGCGTCAACGCGGCAACGGCATAGCCTGCGGTTCCCTGCTCGGCGACTTGCCCCACGGCTGAGGCGGTCAGCAGTGACACAACGGCGACCGGCCCGACCGCAAGGGCCCGGCTGGTGCCGAAAATTGCATAAAGGATTATCGGCGCGATCGAGGCGTATATGCCCGCTTCCGGCGGCAAACCCGCCAAAAGGGCGTACGCCAAGGATTGCGGTATCAGCATAATTGTGACGATAACCGCCGCGATCATGTCATTCGAAAATGCCTTTCGGTCATAGGTGCGCCCCCAGTCCAAAATCGGCATATAACGGCGAAGATGGTCAATCATCGTGTTCATCCGTAAAAAGGGGCGGATCTGATCCGCCCATTATTCATCGCGCATGAAGGAAGGAAATGCGCAATTGCGTCAGTAGCTTACTCAACCAAAACCTTCAGCTTTTCTGGTTTGGCCATCCATTCCTTGCCCCGAAGCATGGCTTTCCAGTAGATCGGCGGCAGTACCGTTTCCTTGAGGAACCATGCCGTGCGTGTTGGCTTTGTTCCATCCAGAATGAATTTCGGGAACGAAGGCTGCAACGTTCCACCATATCCGAATTCTGCCAGAACGATCTTACCGCGCTCGACCGTCAGCGGACAGGAACCGTACCCGTCATACTGAGCCACCGCAGAACGCCCGGCGATGTCGGCAACGATGTTGTCGGCCACGGTTGGCGCTTGTTTGCGTGCTGCGGCTGCGGTCTTGGCATTGGGCGCATTCATCACGTCACCCAACGACCAGATGTTTTCAAATTCCTTGTGGCGTAAAGTGGCCTGATCCACGTCAACCCAGCCAGCAGCATCCGCCAAGGGCGAGACACGGATGAAATCTGGTGCAGTTTGCGGCGGGCAGACATGCATCATGTCGAACTCAACCGTGACCTCAGTGGGATCAGTATCGGGTTTTTCGACCCTAAAGGTCGCTTTCTTGGCCGGACCGTCCACCGAGACGAGATTGTGAAAGAAATTCAGCCCCGCGTCGTATTTCTTGACGTATTGCATCAGGGCGGGGACGTAATCCTTGACGCCGAACAGCACGCCGCCTGCGTTCATGAATTGAATGTCGATGTCTTTCAGGACACCGCGGCGGAACCAGGCATCACCAGAGAGATACATCGCCTTTTGCGGTGCGCCCGCGCATTTGATCGGCATCGGCGGCTGGGTAAAGATTGCCCGGCCTTCCCTCATCTGCTCTACCAACTGCCATGTATAGGGCGCCAGATCGTACCGGTAATTCGACGTGACGCCGTTGCGCCCAAGCGTTTCCTCAAGACCCTCGACCTTGCCCCAGTCGAGTTTCAGACCGGGACACACGACCAGGCGATCATACTTCACGACCCGGCACCCATCCAGGATGACAGCGTTGTTCTTCGGCTCAAACGCCGCGACGGCGGACTTGATCCAGTGCACTCCCTTCGGGATCAGACTGCCCATGGTCTTTGCCGTGCTCTGCGCGTCGAAAATACCGCCGCCAACCATGGTCCAGCCGGGCTGATAATAGTGTATGTCGGCTGGATCAATGACTGCGATGTTTAAACCGGGCTTGCGGGATTTGAGGCTGGCGGCAACCGAAATGCCGCCCGCGCCCGCACCGATGATGACGACTTCGAAATGCGCATCACCCGTATCTGTCGGGGTCTTTCCCCCGTTGGCGATACGACGGGCCACGCCGTTCATGTCATAACCTGCCGCCTTGGTCGCAGAGAGGATCTCGGACATCGGGCGTTTCTTGGCCTCGTGGAACGACCAGAGCGTCGCCGACCGCGTGCCTGTTCGGCAATAGGCCAGAAGGGGGCGTTGCAGGTCTGCCAAAGCGTCACCAAACGCCTCGACATCTTCGTCCTTTACCATACCGGACTGAACGGGCACATAGCGCGCCTGAAGACCAGCGGCCTTTGCAGCCGCCTCGATTTCCTCGAAAGAGGGCTGATCGGCGCCTTCACCATCCGGCCGGTTGCAAATAATCGCCTGGAAGCCTTCTGCGGCAATTGCAGGGATGTCCTCCACCGAGATTTGCGGGCTTACCGTGAATTTCGGCGAGATTTTCCTGAGTTCCATTTTTTCCCTCCACCAGAGCAGATTTTGCTCAAAGACCGTTAACCGGCACCTTGAGCATCGGGTTTCCGTCTTTGTCGGTCGGCACCTCGCCAGCGCGCATGTTTACCTGCAATGACGGGATGATCAGCTTGGGCATATCCAACTGCGCGTCGCGCTCGGTGCGGAATTTGACGAACTCTTCTTTCGACTTGCCACCGCCGACATGGATGTTGTGGGCTTTCTCGTCGCCGACTGTCGTCTCCCATTGAATATCGCGGCCATTGGGGCCGTAGTCGTGACACATGAACAGCCGCATTGCATCCGGCAGCGCCAGAACCTTTTGAATGCTGTCATAAAGAACACCCGCATCCCCGCCCGGAAAATCTGCACGCGCTGACCCGCCATCCGGCATAAAGAGCGTATCGCCAACAAAAGCCGCGTCGCCCATGACATGCACCATGCAAGCCGGGGTATGGCCCGGTGTGTACATGGCAAAGGCCTGCATATTGCCGACCATATAGGTATCGCCATCTTCGAAAAGCCGGTCGAACTGGGACCCGTCGCGCTGAAACTCTGTCCCCTCATTGAAGACTTTGCCGAACGTATCCTGCACGACCATGATCTTCGAACCGATGCCGATCTTGCCGCCCAGTTTTTGCTGGATATACGGCGCGGCGCTCAGGTGATCGGCATGGACATGGGTCTCGATGATCCATTCCAGCTTCAAGCCTTGCGCATCGATCTGCCGTATAATTTCGTCCGCGTGATCATAGGTGATGCGACCTGCCGCGTAGTCGATATCCATGACGCTGTCGACAATCGCGCAGGCGTTCGATGTCGGGTCTTTCACAATGTAGCTGATCGTGTTTGTGGCCTCGTCGAAAAAGGCCTGAACCTCGGGTTTGATATCCATGTTGACAGGATAGTCGGTCATGTTTGTCTCCTCCTGAAACGGGTCAAGCCGCGTTGGTGCGGCGCGGCGCCGTAAGTGATTGAATGAACTTGGCAAGAAGTATTCCTGCCACCAGGGCTGCGGTGAAGGCTACGACCTCCCACCGGCCCGTACCAAGCGCCGGCAGCGCGCCGCCCGGACAGAAACCCGCGATGCCCCAGCCAATTCCGAAAACGGCAGAGCCGCCGATCAGGCGAGCATCAATTGTGCGATTGACGGGTACTTGGAAGTCAGGCTCGAAGATCGGTGCGCTTCGTCCGAAGACGAGCTTATAGCCGATGAACGTGGTCACTAGCGCCCCGCCCATCACGAAGATCAGCGACGGATCCCATGTGCCGACGATATCAAAAAAGTTTAGGACCTTGGCCGGGTTTGCCATGCCTGATATCGAGATACCGACACCAAAGATCAAGCCGATCAGATATGTTGCGATCAGTCTCATGGGTTAACCTCCGATCACGTGGCGGATGATATAGACCGTTAGGCCGGTGAAGATCATGAAGGTGATCGTGGCGGCGATGGACCGCGGGCTCAGGCGCGCCATTCCGCAAACCCCGTGCCCTGATGTGCAGCCCGAGCCGTAGGTCACGCCGACACCCACGATGAGACCGCCCAAAACCAGGGCGAGGGTCGAAATCGGAACCTCAACAGCGGGCATTTGGCCGGTCATCAACCAGACGACAGCCGGACCCGAAACCATCCCGGCAACAAGGGCCGCACGCCACGAGAAATCCTGACCAGAGGCCGGTTGAAACAAGCCTGCCAAGATACCGGTCGCGCCAAAAACACGCCCGAGCATCAGCATAAGAAGCGTCGAGGATACGCCGATCAGGACACCGCCTGCAAGCGACGCCCAAGGAGTGAAAGCCGTCTCAATCATCAGCAGTCTCGGCAGGTTTTGAGGCCGATAAGGCTATAAATCGGGCAATTCCCGACAAAGGCCGTCAGCGTGAAGATGCCCGCCACGACAAGCGCAAGCCAGAACAGAAGACCTGTCCCCAAAGCACTCGTGCCGAACGCCAAAACAAATAACACCGCAGCAATAGCCAGACGGCCGCCACGGTCAAATTTTCCCATGTTGGTGGTCATGTTCCTACTCCATCGAGATTCGATGGATGTACCATGGCATACATCTGACCGATCCTTTGGTGACCAAGTCACCAAAAGCAAACTAAACAGCTAACACGCCGGATTCAGACACCCGCGCCAGAAGACCTGACCAGCCGCTCAATCCCTGCCCGGCCAGTAAGCCGTACCTCACCACGCGATTGTTCGACCCAGCCACGGCGGTTGAACTCTGACAGCGTCCGTGAGATCACCTCGCGTGCCGTGCCAAGCTCGGTTGCCAGAACAGCATGGGTTGCGTGCACCACACCGTTCTCGTCCGCCAGCTCCAAAAGCCGCGAGGCAAGGCGCACGTCCATGCGTTGGAACACGATGTCATCGATAAGCGTGAAAAGGTCGGTGATGCGTTTTGAATACGCGGTAAATACAAACTCACGAAAGACGGGCGAATTCGCGACCAGTCGATCGAAAGTCGTGCGGGGAATGGCGACGGCGCGCACATCGGTCTCAGCAATCCCATCCGCTGAATACTCTTCGAAGGCCAGCATGCACGCCGTCGTCAGGACACAGCTTTCACCGGCATGCACACGATAGAGAAAAACCTCGCGCCCCGTTTCCGACTTTTGCTGAACCCGAACAGTACCATCCAGCAGGAGCAGCAGATTGTCAGCCGACTGCCCGGGCCCAAAGACCTTCGTACCAGCGGGAACCGAGACGATCTGACTTCCGGCCTCAAGGTCTGCGCGAATATCGTCTGGCAAGCGGCTTAGCCCCTTGAACTTGTCGATCCATGTCCCTTCCATCTTGTTTGCCCCTGTTCTTGATTGCCTGGAAAAGCGAACGCGTTCCGGTTTGCCCGAGTCGCCAATTGTCGTGTATTCAAAGTGTCTTGGTCGGGAAACACCAGACTTTCGTTGCGAATTTTTCCGGCCCCAGTGCAACCGATGCCTGCGACCCGTTCGACTTGCGTGATATCTTGGCGAGCGGTACACTCACTCCAGGTCGTTTGAGGCGGCCACCCGGTCCGCGGAAAGCTGTCATCGGCACCTCGCAGAGAGTACACGAAAACCACATCGGTTTCTCAGCCCGGTTTAGCGGACCCTCGGGCAGCGGAGGGAACACCGATGACAAAATCAATCGACCAATTACGACGTGATGCCAAGGCTCTGGGCAAAGCTCTGACTGGGGGCGACAAGGGCGCGTTGCTGCGCATCCATGGTATCATTCCGATGCCCAAGAACGGCGTCTATAAACACGCCGATTGCCTACACGTCATCGCGCGTGAAACGGGATATGCGTCCTGGCCTGCTCTGAAACTGGCCGTCGAAACGCAGGGCATGGATCGCGCGCAGAAACAGGGTCGGCTGCGTTGGGCGCTATACAACGGCTCGCCCGAGACGGTCGCGCACCTGCTTGCAGATGAGCCAGATCTTGCGGCGGGGCAGGTTCCCCTTCTTGTCGCGATGTACGAAATCGACGCCATGCGCAAGATTTTGACTGAGGACCCAGGGGCCGCCACGCGCAACTATCCACCAAGACGCCCGATGTGCCATCTTGCGTTTTCCAGATACATCAAGTCAGCGCCTGAAAAAGAAAGTGACATGCTGGCGATGGCGGAACTGCTATTGGCGAACGGCGCAGATGTGAATGACAGTTTCGCTTTCGACCCGTTAGAAGAACACCGGTTGTCCGCGCTCTACGGTGCGATTGGGCATGCTGACAATATGTCATTGGCAAAGTGGCTGCTGTCGAAAGGCGCAGATCCAAACGACAACGAGTCGCTCTACCATTCGACCGAGCTTGGCCATACCGTTGGTCTTCGTTTGTTGCTGGAGCATGGCGCAGACCCCCAAGGCACAAATGCACTTCCCCGTGCAATTGATTTCAACAGCACCGAGGCCGTTCGCCTGTTGCTTGAACACGGCGCGGACCCCAATGAAGGCATTGCCCCGCATCCGTCTGGCGAACCCTCACTGGTAATCCCCGCCCTGCATCAAGCGGCGCGGCGCCTGGCTTCGGGCGAAATCGCCCAACTGTTGCTGGATCACGGTGCAGACCCAAACGCCGTCAGTCGCGGTCATACGCCCTATGCCTTCGCCCGAATCTTCGGGAACCGTGACGTGGTGGAGGTATTGGAACACGCGGGCGCGATGACCCAGCTTTCGCAGACAGAAGAGCAGCTTGCGCGGGCAGCGGACGGCAGGCCCGAACCCGGTGACATGATAGACATGAATGCGCTTTCGGATGAGATGAAGTGCCTTCTGTGCCGCCTCGTCTGGCGCGAAGGAACCCTGCCTCATATGCAGCGTTTGGTCGAGATGGGCTTTGACCCCAATCATCCGGACGAGATGGGAATGCCGCCGCTCCACCTGGCTGGCTGGGAGGGCATGGTCGAGGTGATGTCCTATTTTCTGGGCCAACACCCCGACCTTGAACACACCAACGCTTACGGAGGCACGTTGTTGTCAACCATCATCCACGGGTCGGAAAACTGCCCGCAAAGAGCACACCGCGATCACATTGAATGTGCACGCATGGCGCTGGCAAAGGGTGTGGCGCTGCCCCGAAAAGCGGCACGGTTTGCGACGGTGCCCGAGATGTCCGCTTTTCTGGCTGACTGGGCAGAATCCCATCCCGAACAAGTTGTCGAACATGGCGTTGTCTAATTTGGATAGTGCACGGTAAAACAAAGACCAAGGCAGGCGTAGCTTATGAACCGCGCTTGAAGGGCTGTGCATACTCATTTCTAACCGGAGCAGCTCAAGCCGTTGACTGTGCAAAAAGCCTTAGTGACCCGAACTTCGTTTCTTCCAAATTGCGACACGCTGCTCATCACGTTTTTCGTATTCTGCGACAGCCTCGTCGAGATCGCGATCGACAATTCCCTCACGGTCTGCCCCAAGATCCGTAATGCGCATGGTAAACCAAGCGATCATACCACCGGGCGACAACGTGTCAAAGCGAGGAAACGCAGGACTACTTTTTCCTGCTTTCCATGTCGCTGGTAAGCAGGGGTCAAGCACAAATCCCCGTGCCAAACCTACCGCATCCACATCCCCGGAACGGACGGCAGCTTCGGCTTCCTCGTGGCGTTTGAACCCGCCTGTCGCCATAAGCGGTATCGACGTCAGTTGACGCGCCGCGCGGGCAAATTCGACAAAATAGGGCCCTTTAGTGTTGCGCTCCGAACTCGACGGAGCACCAGGAAAGTACGTGCCGCCGCTGATGTCCAGAAGATCAACACCCTTTCCTTCCAGAGCGGCCACGACCTTGAGGGCTGCTTCTTCCGTCAAACCTCCGACAAGCTGATCGGTCGCGTTTAACTTTACTGAAACAACAAAGTCAGATGGAACTGCGGCGCGAACAGCTTCGACCGTTTCGATAAGCAATCTCATTCGCGCGCTTATCGAACCCCCATAGGCATCGGTTCGATGATTAAAAAGCGGGGACAGAAACTGACTCAGAAGAAACCCGTGTGCGGCATGAATTTGAACGCCGCCAAAACCCAACTCTGCCGCATGGCGCGCCGTTTTGGCAAAACACTCGGGGACGGTTTCGATTTCAGCGCGTGACATGGCCTCACTGCGGAAATCAGGAAAGTCCATCTGGCTTGGCCCTCTGGGTTTGCTTATCGGCAGATGCGCCAGTGCCCCGGCATGCCCAAGCTGCAACCAAAGGTGCGCCCTGTTTGCCGATCCGCGTCGAGCAAGTTCGCGAAACGCCCCCGTATTGGCTTTGTCATCCAGAATAAGGTTACCCGGTTTTTCAGGGTATCGCGGATCGCCTTGGACCTCTCCGATGATTGAGGCTGCCAGCCCACCCTCTGCCCACCGCTCATACAGCCGTATCTGAATGGCGGTCGGGTTGCCTTGACCATCCCCCAGTGAATCCGACATGGCCGATTTGATGATTCTGTTCTTTAGCACGCAACCATTTGGCAGGGTCAGCGGTGTAAAAAGAGTTTGTGTCGATACGGCGTGCAAAGAAGAGCTCCTCGGGCTATCAGCGTATATCTGATATACTTTGGAAAAGCTTTAAGGATAACTGAGCAACCGGGATCAAATCTTGATACTTTTTGGAATAGATGACACAGAAGACAGAACTGGAAATCCTGCTGGCCGTTGTTGATCATGGCAGTTTCTCGGCAGCAGCCAGAGCGTTGGGGTACACCCCGTCTGCGGTTGGCAAACGGGTTCATCAACTGGAAAAGCGATTGAATGTGCCGCTGCTTGTCCGCTCAACCCGGCGCATGACGCTGACAAAAGCGGGTCGGCGGTACGTCGAGGAAGCCAGAGGATTATTTGCCCGCCTGTCAGCGCTCGAGGCGGATATCGCCGATGATGCCTTAACTTTGCGCGGGACAATACGACTTACAAGTTCAGCGGCGCTTGGTCGTCGGCAGGTCGTGCCCCTGGTGATCGAATTCATGGAACGTCACCCGGAAGTCGAGATAGAGCTACTTTTGACGGACAAGATCGTCGACCTGATCGGTGATGGCTTCGATCTTGCAATCCGAAGCGGCATCTTACCCGACTCGTCCCTCGTCTCTCGAAGACTGATGAATAATCCTCGCCTGCCCTGTGCGACACCTGACTATCTTGAACGGCATGGTATTCCTGAAAAGCCCGATGATCTGACAAACCACAGATGTCTGCGACTCGGGCAGGAAAGGCAGCTTTCAGACTGGGGCTTTACCCAACCGCAGGGCGGTTTGGCGCGACTTGGCGCGGGTTTTTCCTGCAACAACCTCGAGGCGCTCCATTCGGCATGCCGTGCTGGGCTTGGCATTGCGTGGTTACCATCGTTCCTTACCACGACCGACCTGCAAAGAGGATGGCTTGTGCCAGTGCTGGAAGAATACACAGAACCGGATGCCGGCGGCGGTATCTTTATTCTGCGCCCCGAAACGGCATTCCTGCCATACCGGACGCGCAGCTTGATCGACTTTCTGGCAGATCGCTTCCGCTGACCAAGCAGAGCCCGACAGTTCGAGACGTGCAAGCTGGGCGTTCGTGTAAACCGGGAACGCGGGCACAGCAGGTAGACGGCCTGTACGACGAAGCGGTCACAGCGACCCAAGCTATCGTCTGACAAACACGACCTGAATTTTCTGATCGCGATTTATAGCAAACAGGCTTCATTTCACTACAACTGTCACACTGTTGATCGTTCCAGTAAACCGTGAGGCGGCTTCTGATCCGACAGTTTCGACCACTGGCGTAGCAAGGTCCACACCCACATCGGCCGTTTCGTCAGCGGAAAAGATGTGGGGCTGCGTACGCTCGATGCGGCCCTCGCCAACCTGCGTATCGTTAACGAATAGACGCGCATCTCCACCCTTGCCAAGGCCGTCGCCGTCATAGTCAAACTCAAAGCGGAGAGTAGCGCGCCCGGGAGCGAGTTTCTCGGTCCCAGTGATCGAAAAGCGCTCCAGCCCCAGGAAGTTATAGTCATATCCGGGCACACCGCCGTTAACATAAAGGGACCAGCCGCCGAAACGCCCGCCCTGCGCGATGATCGTTCCATCGGCACCGCTTTCTGGCACCTCGATTTCCGTAGTTATCGTCTTGGACTTGTTTTTTATGTCGAGGAAAACGTTCTCCGTCATGCCAGTCATGCCGCCAGCCAGGGTAATAGACGTCCTTCCGGCCATCAGGTCTGGTCGGCCAGCTGACGCCGGATTGATGCGTTCAAAGACACGGTCATCGATCGGTAAAACGTTGTTCCTCGCCGCTTCCTGCATGAAGATCGTCTGCATTTGGGCCAGTTTCTCCGGCATGTCATCGGAAAGATCATTAGTGAGGCTGAAATCGGTGGTGGTATCGTAAAGTTCCCAGATATCGTCAGCCAGCGCTCTGCGCGGTTTTGGCTCCCAAGGTGCTTTGTGAATCGTGCGTGCCCACCAACCCTCATGGTAAATCGCCCGGTTTCCGAACATTTCGAAATACTGCGTGGTATGGCGCTCTTCTGCGGTCGGGTCGTCAAAGGTGTAGAGCATACTGATCCCATCCATAGGATACTGCGAGACGCCATTGACCTCACGCGGCTCTGGAATGCCGGTAGCCTCAAGGATGGTTGGTGCGACATCTATGACGTGAGTGAACTGATCCCGCTGTTCGTCTCTGGCCTCGAAACCGTCAGGCCAATGGACGACCATACCGACCTTTGTTCCACCCGGGTCCGACGCGACCTGCTTTGTCCACTGATAGGGCGTATCCATGGCGACGGCCCACCCGGCCGCCATATGAGGATAGGTTTCGGGCCCGCCCCACTTGTCGAGCTTGGTGAGCATGTCTGACACCTGTTCCTGCACACCGTTGAAATACGTCATTTCGCTGAACATGCCGTTGCGGCCGCCTTCAGCGCTGGTGCCATTGTCACCGTAAACGAGGAATATCAGCGTGTTATCAAGCTGACCTGTCGCTTCGACGGCTTCAACGACACGGCCGATCTCGTAATCAGTCATGTCGACATAGCCCGCGAAAACCTCGAACTGTCGTTTGTACAGGGTCTTTTCATCCTCGCTCAGCGTATCCCAGTCTGGAATGGCTTCGGGCTTGGGTGCAAGTTTCGTTCCTTCCGGGACAATTCCGCGCTCGATCTGGCGTGCAAGGATCTCTTTTCGAAGCACATCCCAGCCCGCATCGAACTTCCCCTTCCATTTCTCCGACCATTCCTGCGGAACGTGGTGGGGCGCATGTGTAGCGCCCGGCGCAAAGTAAACAAAGAAAGGACGATCCGGCGTGAGGGCTTTCTGGTAGCGAATCCAAGCAACCGCCTGATCCGTCATATCGGTAAGGAAGTGATAGTTCGGATCTTCGGGCAATTCGACCGGGTGCACTCCATCATAAATAAAGGGTGCCCACTGGTTCGTCTCGCCCCCGAGAAAACCATAGAACTTATCAAACCCCTGACGTGTCGGCCAACGATCCTGCGGGCCTGCAATGCTCGCCTCCCAGGCCGCTGTTTCGTGCCATTTACCGAAGGCGGCGGTGGCATACCCGTTGAGCCGCAGAACCTCAGCAATGGGCGCAACCGATTTCGGGATCTGGCCGGTGTTACCCGGATATGCCGTGCCCATTTCGATAATTCCACCCATGTTGTTCACATGATGATTTCTGCCGCTCTTCAGCGCGGCTCGCGTTGGCGAACAGACTGCTGTTGTGTGAAAATCGACAAATCGAAGGCCCTCCGTCGCCAATTCATCGAAAACATCTGTTTCGACGGGGCCGCCGAAGGTGCTCGTTCCTGCGAAGCCCAAATCATCTACCAGAACAACCAAGACATTAGGCGCATTCTCAGGGGCTTTCACTTGAAAGAAAGGCGGCGGGGACGTGTCGCGCACATCGAGTTCGACATAACCCTTGGTGTGAGGGGGCGCGATCGGCAATACTTCACGATCCAATTCATTCTCGGCATGTGCCGCGCACGCAAAAAGCACGCTAGCCCCGGACATAATGAGTCTGTTCTTGGTCAACATGAATTCGTCCCCCTGGTTCCTCTTGGTTAGCGAAATCCCTTTAAGTCCCTGAAATCCATGCTTTTGCACCAATCTCAGCAGTTGTTGGCACCAGAGGCACATCGGCGCACGATGCGCCGACCCACGCCAGCAACACTTACCCGGGTCAACGGCCAGCCTACGCGAGCTTCAGCCTTTCCAACGAAACCCAAGCCATCCCACCGCCCAAGGTTACCCGCCAACTCGATGTACGTGGCAGCCGCGTGCAACACGTCGAGCGAAAGCGACAGTCTGCGTCGCTCGCATCGATTTCGATTGCGTTGGCAGTAGCGGCAAAGTCAAAGACTTTGCCTGAAAGCTGGACGTCCGGCGACCACTCTCGAACATCGATCGTGTATTGCGGACCCAGCGCGATTGATTTGGACGTAATTGTAAACCTGCAGGAGAACGGATCGGCTTCTTGCGCGATCCAGACCTGCCAGTCGACCTCCGGCGTCCTGAATGCGAGATGGTCGCATTCGCGGGCGTGACCTTCATCAGATGCTGCGGGCGTGGCACAAAGCGCGGCAAGAGTCAGGGCTGTAAGCGCTTTGCATATCGATGCCGGTGGCTCCAGGTCTGGTTTCGCCAGTTTTTCCGCGATCATCTTTGCGTGCCGCCCGTCAGAAGCGATACGTCGCACCAAAAATCGGGCCCGACTGTTCAAAACTGAAGTCAGTTCCGCTGATGGTGTTTTCGACGTCAAGATACCGGTAGCCGAAACGGAGGTCCCAGTTTTCATTGAGCGCGTAATCCGCGCTCAGAAGAACCTGCCAGGTCTCGCTGTCACCGTCGAAGCCGCCGTAATCAAGAAATGCGGTGCCAGACCAGCGGTCGGAGAACCGCATGTTTGCGCGCACCCCGATGATCGGATCTATCCAATCCTCACTGGCAGTGACTGACGGAACCGGCGGGCCACCAACGAGATTCAACTCCGTTTCCGTATCGAAGTATCTAAATCCGCCTGCAACATCGACAGACGCATTTTGGTTTTCAAGAACTCGGTAAGCGACAAAACCAGTCAGGATCTGGGTTTTCAAATTCGTCTCGGCACCGCTGAAAACATTACCGGGCGTGTCGCCGGTAAACCCAAGGTTGGTGTACATGTAATCCAACCCAAAGCTCCATTGGTCGTTGCTGGCTTCGAACGCCCCCATGAACGCCATATCCAGATTTTCCAGCGCATCGCTGAAACTCAATTTCGACTCTACGGATCCGATTTGGGTGGTTGTCTCGGCCGCAAAAAGATAGATCGAAGCCGCATAGGTCCACCGGCTATCTTGCGCGTTTGCCACGGTTGCTGATGCTGCCAAAGCGCCAACCGCACTTAAGAAATTTCTTAATCCAGTTTTCTTGATTATCATCTGACACCCCTTGCATGCTCAGGGGGTGTGAACGGTCAACTTGCTACGCTCTTTTGCACGAAAACAAGATATGATCTGACCTCGGCACGTCCCCTATGAAGGCAATCTTAAGAACGTGTTTAGCCCCCACCCATTGACCTATATCAAATTTGTGCCTCCTATTCGACTCTACGCGCCAAAATGTAGTCTGCTGGAGGCACGTCGCGTCAACTTCCCCTGATACGCGCCTCGGTAATTTTTCCAATCCGACGTTGGCTTGAAAAAACGGGTACAGCGTATCTGAACGATTGTACGCTGGGAATCTCGAATGGGTGCCGCCCGACGTTCCAACGGCAGCAATACCGTTGTTGGACGCGGTCACATTGCTGCAGAACATCGCCCGAGACGTCGGTCCGGACGCTCCTTTTCGCATGATTGACCAACGGTCGGTGCTTGCAATTGGTCTTATCACTGGCGCGGTGTCACGCGTTACCACGCTAGGTGATAGCTTCCACAACATCGCGAAATCAATGCATACGCATTGCACCCATGAAAGCCTGATGGTCGCTGAGCATGATGAAGTCCTGCATATCAGCGAGGGCTGGTCATCAAGGTTAGGCGAAGACGAGCTGTTGAAGTTCTAATTTCCCAAATCCCATGGCAAGCCTCGCGTTGATGGCCGACGAGTGCTGAGTGCGATTATCTTCATCAACCGCAACGGCTTAAGCTGGTGAGCGCCGCCTACGGGCCGCACAAAACGCTCTTGAAGCGTTGAACCGAGAAAGACCTCTTTGCGCGAATGATGCTTGGGGTGGGCTAAAGATATGCGGTCAGCTCGTCGGGCGTTCGCAGAACGACTTGGAGAATTAGGCGGCAAACAACTTCCATTCAACCGAAAGTCAAGCCCAGCGCCAGAACGGCCCCGAAAATCGTAGCGTGCCAAATGTAAACGGAGACTCTTGCCATTTTTGGCGGGTATATCGCATGTGATTTCAGGTCGCTAACGGTCATCACCGCACATATTCTGCAGAAATCCCGCCAAAATACGTGGGCCACAAAACCGCTCAAAATCTACAGGCTATGTTGTGGCGGAGACGAAGGCAGTATAACGAAACCAACAAGATACTATAAAATATGTTTAAAGTTGAATTATTTAGATGTAGTACCACAATAAGTACCACACTGGGCTCAATTTCAGGCGCAGCAAAGCCGAAGATGTAGATTTGACGGAATGTCCGTCAAAAAAAACTATAGCAGACACTGATGCAGGGCGTAGCGAATGTCGGCTCTGAGCCGAGGGTGTGTGGAAACTCGCGTAATTTCTCCTTGCTGAAGGTTTTCTGCCGTCTACGTCGGCCAGCCTCGGTTTATGGGCGACATTGGCGCCCT
>NZ_LQBP01000016.1 GCF_001507545.1 Ruegeria profundi | reverse complement strand
GCCCCCGATCCGTCCCCTCAATATACCCCGACATGCCCGCCTCCGGTCTTTGCCGAAAAGCATACCACAATCGGAGTTTCCACACAGCCTCAGCCCTGAGCAGTCACTTATGTTGACCGATATCAAGGACCGCCGTTTTCGAAACTGCAACACTTCAGTCATTGCTAATCCATTGATGTATCTTATTTGGGGGGAAGAGAATGAACCGGTTGTGTTTCAAGTCGTTCGCGAGAAGTGCGAGTGCCACTGCTTTGTTGACCAGCGCCACCTTGACATGCTTGGCTGGAATGGCTGCGGGGCAGGGCACGGAAATTGTTCATGACGCAGAGTACTATGTGCTTGAGCGACAGCACGCGGAGGCTTGGGCAGAGGACGACGCTGCCGTCGACGCTCGACTTGCCGAAATACGCAGCGCTAATGGCGGTCAGCCTCCCAACATCCTGTACATCCTAATTGATGACATTGGTTTCGGCGAGATCGGCACACCCTACTTGAACTACGTGCGTGGCTACGAAACTCCGAACATCAATGAGTTCGCGGAAGACGGGTTGCGTATGATGCGCATGTACACGGAGCCGTCCTGCACTCCCACTCGTGTCGCCTTTATGACCGGACGACAGCCCTATCGGCTGGGCATGGCTAAAACCTCGGTGGCGATGGACGGGTTCGGCATGGCCGCCGAGGAAGTGACCTTGGCCGAGGTTTTGAAAGCCGAGGGGTACAACACATCTCATGTCGGGAAGTGGCATATCGGCGACATTGCCGAGAGCTTCCCGCACAATCAAGGTTTCGACTTCGCCGCCTTCCCTGTGCACCAACAAGCGCAATTGGCACTTTTTGCGCGTGCCTCTCATGAAGGCAACCAGATGATCGGCGCAAACTACACCCAGTTTGACGACAAGTGGGTGTTGGATCGCAGTTTCCGTCCCGTACCGGGAACTATGGTTACGGGATTGGAGGCTGTGGCGGGCGAGTTGGCATCTGAAGTGGACCTTCAGGCCGGGGAAGAATGGACACAGGCGAAGTATATCGAAATGAACGAACGATATCAGCGCCAGACGCTTGAGCAATTAGATGCACTGATGGCCAAGGACGAACCGTTTTTTCTGCAATACTGGCCATTGCTACCGCTGACCTTTACCAGATCAGATGTTGACCAATTCACCTCACCCAATGGTGGATTTCAAACGGAATCGATGCAGAAAGTTGACGGTTGGATTGGCGATATTCTCGCGCGTCTTGAGGAAGGCGGGAAGGCCGACAACACGATTGTTATCATTATGGGTGACAACGGCAACTTCACAAAGTATGCGCCGTATTCAGGCTATTCACCGATGATCTACCGGGGCGGCAAGGGCGATGCGACCGAAGGTGGAGTGCGGGTTGATGCATTTATTCGATGGCCTGCGGCAATTGAAGCGGACAGCTACGTTGGAGACATGATCCATGTAGCCGACCTGTTTACGACACTGGCGCGCGTCGCCGGGGGACTCGAGCATCTTCCGACGGACCGTGTCATTGACGGTGTCGACCAAACGTCAATGCTGCTTTTGGGCGAAGGCAAAGGGCGGCGAGATACCGTGTTCGTTTACCAATCTTTCAATCTGGCGGCTGTTATCAAAGAGCACTTCAAACTGAACTTGGCGGACGCCGGCTCTAATTTGGTCGTCGCACCATTCTACGACTTGCTTCGTGACCCCGGCGAAAAGTATCCGGTTTCAACGCCTGTCGGTGCATGGGCCGCTTCTCCTTTCGAGCGCATTCTACAGCGACACATGGCTTGGAAACAACGTTATCCCGACCTTCCAGCGGCTGTAGATACGCCATATAGCGGGATCGACAACCTAAGGCTGGAGACGATTCAAATGCGGGATGAATGGCTTGCATGGAAGCGTCAGATCGGCGCACTTGAATAGAGATGGATAGATTGGCGTTTAGGTGGAGCATTTGCGGCAAATGCAACGGGTAGATGTCGCGCAACCCCTTTAGTGTAGAGGTTGTAGGGTGGTTGCGCTGCAGTCCACTATCAGGCCTGAATAGACAGCAGTTTTGTCCGGCTTCGCTGCCACCGGCCTAGCGCGCAGTTTCAGCCCGTTCCGCCACCACTTTCTGTAGGGCTGCTATACACCTCGGGGAACCGCTCCATAAAACGCAACGCCTCATCAGTGATGCAGTGGTCTTGACCCTGCATATGCGGCTCCTATCCTGTCGATTGAGCGGACGGAGAAACTGCGTGCTCAATGATGGACCCCAGCCGCCTCCACCCCTTCACCCCTTGTCAGCATCCGGATGACGTGCCGAAGGTTCAGCTCCGCACCGCGTCCGGAAATTTCCAACGCCTCAGCCACGGCCTCAACCGACGCCTGCGTCAATCCACGGCGTCGCACCTCACGACTGGCAAATTCGGTCAACTCCGTGACAGGAATTGAAGGAAGGTGAATAAGCCCTGCTCAAAACCGCCGTTTCAGTCAACAGGAGGTGCTGATCTTCGGAGGGGGAAACGCACCCCTTCAGCATGCAAAAGGCGGAGATCGCGTAAGCTATTGTTTTAAAACAAAACCACCGGCCGAATTTCGGCCGATGGCAATTAACCTCGTGTCAAAATGGCGGGAAACCCTTGCCAATGGCAGTTAATTCATGGGTCCGACAATATGTCTAAGCTGCGCAATTACCCACACTTGGAATGACCGCAACTTCGGCAGGTCATGCAGCCTTCAATCATCACCATGTCGTACTGGCCACAAGACGGGCAGGCTTTTCCACGCGGCGCATCCATGTTCACAACCTGCGCCTGAGGGTCGGACTTGAGGCCCATGCCCTCACCTTCAAGGAAGCCTATGGCGACCATATGCTGCTCGATCACACCACCGATTGCCGCTAGGATCGACGGGATGTATTTGCCTTGAACCCACGCCCCCCCGCGCGGGTCAAAAACGGCTTTCAATTCTTCGACGACAAACGAGACGTCACCCCCACGCCGGAACACGGCCGAGATCATGCGGGTCAGCGCAACGGTCCAGGCGAAGTGCTCCATATTTTTCGAATTGATGAAAACCTCGAACGGGCGGCGACGTCCACCGATGATAATATCGTTGATTGTCAGATAGATGGCGTGCTCACTGTCGGGCCATTTCAGTTTGTAAGTCGAACCTTCAAGTGACTGCGGCCGGTCCAGCGGTTCTGACATATAAATGACATCACCGCCTTGGACTTCTTGCGGGGCATCCGCGCTTTCACCCGGCGCTTTGTCCGAGTTTTCCGAAACGCTCAACACGCTTCCGGTCACATCATTCGGGCGATAGGTGGTGCAACCTTTGCAGCCCTGATCCCAAGCCTGCATGTAGACATCTTTGAAGTCATCAAAACTGATATCTTCCGGGCAGTTGATCGTCTTTGAAATCGAGCTGTCGATCCATTTCTGCGCCGCCGCCTGCATCTTGACGTGATCCGCGGGCGTCAGCGTTTGCGCGTTCACAAAGAACTCAGGAAGTTCCTTGTCACCAAACTTGTTACGCCACATCTGCACGGCATAGTCCACGACCTCTTCCTCGGTGCGTGATCCGTCTTTCTGCAGCACTTTTCGCGTATAAGCATAGGCAAAGACCGGCTCGATCCCGGACGAGACATTCCCCGCGTAAAGCGAAATCGTCCCCGTCGGTGCGATCGAGGTCAGCAGCGCGTTGCGAATGCCGTGTTCCCGGATTGCGTCGCGCACGTCTTCGTCCATCTGCTGCATCGTACCGCTGGCCAGGTATTTCTCGGTATCGAACAGGGGAAACGCACCCTTTTCCTTCGCCAAATCGACCGACGCCAGATACGCGGCGCGGGCGATCGCGTGCAACCAGCGCTCGGTCTGACGCGCCGCCTCGTCGGAACCATAGCGCAGCCCAAGCATCAACAGGGCATCGGCCAGACCTGTAACGCCCAAACCGATGCGGCGTTTGTCCTGCGCTTCGGCCTCTTGCTCGGCCAGCGGAAATTTCGACACATCAACCACGTTGTCCATCATTCGGACCGCTGTGGCGACAAGTTCTTGCAGGGCATCTTCATCCAGATGCGCAGCAGTTTCGAACGGCTCGGCTACCAGCCGTGCAAGGTTGATCGATCCCAAAAGGCATGCGCCGTAGGGTGGCAGGGGCTGCTCGCCACATGGATTGGTCGCCGCAATGGTTTCAACATAGCTCAGGTTGTTTGCCGCATTGATCCGGTCGATAAAGATCACGCCGGGTTCGGCGTAGTCATACGTCGCCTGCATGATCTTGTTCCACAGATCACGCGCCTGCACTGTGTGGTAGATCTTACCGTCAAAGACCAGCTCCCACGGCCCGTCCGCCTTGACCGCCTCCATAAAGGCATCGGTCACCAAAACCGACATGTTAAACATGCGCAGTCGGGCGGGGTCGGATTTGGCTGTGATAAAGTGTTCAATGTCCGGGTGATCGCAGCGCATCGTCGCCATCATCGCCCCGCGACGCGATCCTGCGGACATGATGGTGCGGCACATCGCGTCCCACACATCCATGAAAGACAGCGGCCCCGATGCATCAGCGGCCACCCCATGCACATCAGCACCCCTTGGCCGGATGGTCGAGAAATCATACCCGATCCCACCCCCCTGCTGCATGGTCAGCGCGGCCTCTTTCAACATGTCGAATATGCCGCCCATACTGTCTGGAATCGTTCCCATGACAAAGCAGTTAAACAGCGTCACCTGCCGTGCCGTACCTGCCCCGGCTGTGATGCGACCTGCAGGCAGGTATTTGAAGTCCTCCAATGCCGCGTAAAATTTTTCCTCCCAATGGGCCGGATCCTGTTCTACCCGCGCCAGATCGCGGGCTATGCGTCGCCAGCTATCCTCAACCGTAAGGTCTATGGGTGTCCCATCCGCCTGTTTAAAGCGGTATTTCATATCCCAAATCTGTTCGGCGATGGGGGCAGCAAAGCGGCTCATTGGCGATTCCCTGAGTAGAAAGAGATAAGCAGCTTACCCCAAATCACACCCTCGCCACAACACCTTGATGGCAGCGCCCAGCAGTCTACAATATAGAGGTGGTCTTCGGGACGACTCTGTGGGAAAGCTGTGGATAAATACGTTAATCTCATTAAACTTTCGGTTGGCTCAGAAAGCGTTGACAGCCTGATTGCGTGGCAGGACAGCTATCGCCAGCGGTTTGATGACCGTCTGCCCCGCCATGTCACCCGCATGTGGCCGAAACGCGAGGCCGAGATACTGAATGGCGGATCAATCTACTGGGTGATCAAAGGCGTCGTCCAATGCCGTCAGCGCATCCTTCGTTTGGATGAGGTGCGGGGTGAGGACGGAATCCGCCGCTGCGCCATCGTTTTGGACCCAGATGTTGTCCGCACACAAAACGCCCTAAAGCGCCCTTTCCAAGGGTGGCGCTATCTGCAACCGGAAGATACACCAGCCGATCTGCCAAAAAGTCGCGCGCAAGACGACGCGCTGCCCGATGATCTGAACCGCGCGCTGGCGGAAATCGGTGTGTTGTAATCAGGCAAGACGATCCAAAAGCTCGGATAACACGGCCTTGTCCTCTGCATCATAGCTGGCCACGCGGCTGCGCCACAACGTTGCCTGAGACCGCAGGATCAACCCATCTGACAAAATCTTCAGGTGGTTGGCACGCAAGGTTTCACCCGTCGATGTGATATCCGCAACCGCCTCAGCCGTTTCATTCATTACTGTGCCCTCGGTCGCACCCTGACTGTCGACCAGAGTGTAATCGGCCACGCCCGCATCTGTCAGGAACTCACGCACCAGCCGGTGGTACTTCGTTGCAATCCGCAGCCGATGGCCGTGTGCTTTGCGGAATGCTGCGGCAACGGCATCAAGATCGTCCAGCGTATCGACATCCACCCAACAGGCTGGTGTCGCGATGATAAGATCGGCCTTGCCGAACCCAAGTTGCGAGACTTCTTCGACCTGCTGTTCCCAACGCGGCAGTTTCTCTTGCACCAAGTCAATTCCGGTGACGCCCAAATGTATGCGCCCTGCGGCCAGTTCGCGCGGCATTTCCCCAGCGGACAGCAAGATCAGGGAAACGCCGTCAATGCCTTCAACCTTGCCGGCATATTCCCGGTCCGATCCGCTGCGCGACAGAACAATCCCGCGCTTTTCGAACCACGCAAAGGTCTTTTCCATCAACCGGCCCTTGGAAGGCACGCCCAGTTTCAAACTCATTGTGCGGCCTCCTCGATTTCCAGCATCAGATCGGGGCGCAGCACGCCGCCCACGGCGGGGATTTCGGCACCGTTACCCAATTGTCGGGTCAGCGCATCATAGCGCCCGCCGGTTGCAATCGGCGGCAGATCGGGGCGACCCTCGGCGTAAAAACCGAAGACAAACCCGTCGTAGTACTCCATCGAAGTACGTCCGTAGGCGGCCTCAAAATCCAGGCGTGCGACGTCCACACCGCGTGCTTGCAGCGCGGCCACCCGCGCCTCAAGCCGATCAAGCGCCTGCGTAATCTGCGGCAGGTCCACCGCCACGTCGCGCAATTGCTCTAACGCAAAGGGCATGGTTTCGCGCACATTCAATAGGGTCTCCAACCCTGCCAATTCGCTGTCGGCGATCGGCGGCGTATCGCGGTCTTCGCGCAACGCCTCGATCCGTGCTTCGATCTCGGTCGCGCGACGTTTGCCGATCATAGGTGCGTCAACCGCCAAGGGGTCTTCGGCATTCAGCAGCGCATCCCGCTCTTCAGGCGCTGGTTTACGCCCGGCGAACCGCTCCAGCAGGATACGAAAGCGACGCGGCCGCCACAGATGCCGCATCAACGCCGCCTTACGTCGGTCCGTGGTACGCAGCCCCTGAACCGCCGCCGTCAGAATGCCAATATCCCCGGTCGCCGCGCGCAGCGGCAAGCCACGCAGTTGGAGGGCGAACAGCGAGAATACCTCAGCATCCGCGCCCGAAGGATCGTCACGGTCAAAGACCTCGTATCCGACCTGAATGTATTCGTTGGACCGATCCGGGTTGAGCTCTTGCCGGCGGAACACCTCGCCGGAATAGGTATAGCGCGCAGGCTCGGCCCCGTCGCTCATGTGCATCTGCACCACCGGCAGGGTGAAGTCGGGACGCAACATCTGCTCACCCCGCAGCGCGTCCGACGTCACATAAGCGCGGGCCCGGATGTCTTCTCCGTATAGGTCCAGCAACGTCTCTGCCGGTTGCAGCAGCGGCGGATCGACGACCTGCGCGCCCGCAGCCTCGAACCGGACACGCATCATGGCCGCGCGGGCCTGAATCTGAGAACGATTGGCCATGAGCTAGCCCTGACTGTCCAGAATTTCGCGAACCTTGGCGACCAGATCACCTCGCGGCACTTCGAACTGACTGGGGCGTTCTTTCCATTCCTCAAGCGTGGCGCTTTCGGCGATCTTCGCCCCAAGGATCAAATCTTTGATCTGAACGATACCATTGGCCTTTTCGTCGCCGCCTTCGATCACGGCAATCGGAGAGTTCCGCTTATCCGCATATTTCAGCTGATTGCCAAAGTTCTTGGGGTTGCCCAGATAAACTTCGGCCCGAATGCCTGCATTGCGCAGCTCGGCCACCATAGCCTGATAGTCCGCCATGCGGTCGCGGTCCATGACAGTAACAACGACAGGCCCCTTGGCCTGCGCGCTGATCCGTCCTTTTTCACGCAGAGCAGCCAGCAAGCGGTCAACCCCGATTGAAATTCCAGTCGCAGGTACTTCCTGCCCGGTGAAGCGTTTGACCAGATCGTCATAACGCCCACCACCTGCAACAGACCCGAACTGCCGCTTGCGGCCTTTTTCGTCGAAGATCTCGAATGTCAGTTCGGCCTCGTAGACCGGGCCAGTGTAATAGCCGAGGCCACGCACGACCGAAGGGTCGACAACTATTCTGTTCCCTTCGTAGCCTTGAGCCTCCAACAAGGCACAAATGCTCTTAAGCTCATTGACACCTTGCCGACCGATTTCTGAACCCTCAACCAGTTTATACAAGCCATCAAGTGTTTGTTGATTATTCTCTTTTCGCGAATTCAAAAACGAGAGCACTACATCGATTTCTTCGGCGCTTCGGCTCCAACCTTCAATGAACGCTCCAGACTCGTCCCTTCGACCAGGGCCAAGCAGTTCGCGAACTCCTTGGTCACCTACTTTATCGTGTTTGTCCATTGTCCGCAGAATCGCCTCTTCTACGTTTCGATCCCACACTGCCTGTAGCTTGGCATTCTCCTCTTTCGAACCCTCGAGCTTGCCGAGTTTCACCTTGCCAAACGTGAGTTCAAGAATACCGTTCAGAATTTTCCGGTTGTTCAATCGAATAACATAGTCACCGCGTGGAATCCCAACCGTCTCGAGCGTGTCAGCCAGCATCGCGCAAATCTCGGCGTCCGCCGCCATCGAAGCTGTACCTACGGTATCCGCATCACATTGATAAAACTGGCGATACCGCCCAGGCCCAGGCTTTTCATTCCGCCAAACCGGCCCCATCGCATAGCGGCGATAGGGCGTAGGCAGATCATTGCGGTGTTGCGCATAGACACGGGCCAAAGGCGCGGTCAGGTCATAGCGCAGGGCCATCCAATCGCCGTTGCCGCCCTCATCGAACTCCTGCCATGCAAACACGCCTTCGTTCGGGCGGTCCACGTCCGGCAGGAACTTACCCAGCGCCTCAACCGTTTCGACCGCGCTGCTCTCAAGCGCGTCAAAGCCATAGCGATGATAGACGTCCGCAATAGCCCGCAGCATTTCAGTGCGCTGCGTGACTTCCTGGCCGAAATAGTCACGGAACCCTTTTGGCGTTACGGCCTTGGGGCGGGGCTGTTTCTTGGGCTTGGCCATGTGGGGCGTCCTTGGGAGTATCCTTGTTCCGCGCGCGGTCTATCCCATGCCCCGCATCGGGGCAAGGTACGCTTTCGCTGGCCTTGGACTGCCGGGGTCGTTATGACCGGCTCAAGACAGGAGATCCCAATGCAGCATCTGGAAGAACAGATCGCCCACCTGACCCGCACAGTTGACGAGCTGAACACAGTCGTCACCCGCCAACAAGGCGATATCGACCGTCTGGCCCGACGGGTCGAGATGCTGCTGCAGCGCGAGGCTGATCGTGCACAAGAAGGTTCGGGCGGGGTCGTGTTCGGAGACGAACGCCCGCCGCATTACTGAACGTCTTTGAGCCCCAGCGTGGTTTTCACTGCGTTGTCGATGAGGCAAGCTTTTGGCCAGAGCTAGTCAATCCCGGCACCAATCCAGCGCGTTAGATTTCCTCGACCAAGCTCACGCCGTCCAGCGATTTGATCGCGCCCTTGATCTGCGGGTTGATGGGGAAATCCTGACCCAGATCCATCTCGACATCTCCGGGCAAACCCGGGTCCAGCAGGCAAATGTGGATCGGGCCTTTGGCAGCCCGTTTGGCGGCACCGGCGGCATCCTCAAGCACCTTGGCAACGGTCGGTAGCACTTCGGGCACGTCCACGAATATGCGTAACCCCGTGGCACCTGCCTCGGCCACGACCGAATCCGCCGGACCCACCGAACGCGCCAGCAACTTCAACTGATCGGATTCCATCGTAGCTTCGGCCGACAGAACCACCTGCGCGCCGGTTTCCAGAAACTCACGCGACTTCTCAAGCGTTTCCGAGAACAGTGTGACCTCATACGCCCCTGTCGGGTCGGACAATTGCGCAAAGGCAAAGCGGTTGCCCTTGGCCGATTTCCGCTCTTGCCGCCCGGCGACAACACCCGCCATTTTGGCAATGAACGGACCCGAGCGCGCTTTTTCCGTTACATCGTCAAACGTCATGACCTGCTTGCGCTTCAGCGCCGGCATGTAATCATCCAGCGGGTGACCGGATAGATAGAACCCGATGGCTTTGAACTCTTCGCTGAGGCGCTCTGCCGGCAGCCAGTCCGCCGTGGGCGACAGGCGCGGTTCGGGCAGATCATCACCCGCCTCACCAAACAGCGACACCTGGTTCGAATTCTTCTGGTCATGGATCGCCGCCGAATACTGAACCAGCGGATCGAGGCTTTCGAAAACGCGGCGGCGGTTCTTGTCTAGCTCATCGAATGCTCCGGCCCGTGCCAGCATCTCCAACGGGCGTTTGCCAACTTTCTTAAGATCGACCCGGCGGGCAAAGTCGAACAGGTTGACAAAGGGTTTGTCCCCACGCCCGTCGACGACAAGATTCATTGCGTCCACGCCCACGTTTTTCAAAGCGCCCAGCGCATAGACAAGTTGCCCGTCTACTACGTCAAACGTGGCGATTGACCGATTCACGCAGGGCGGCACATAGGGCAGCTCGAGCCCTTTGCGCACCTCTTCGAAATACACCGCCAGTTTTTCGGTCAGGTGGATATCGCAGTTCATGACACCGGCCATGAATTCGACCGGGTGGTTCGCCTTTAGCCAGCCTGTCTGATAGCTGACCACCGCATAAGCCGCCGCGTGGGATTTGTTGAAGCCGTAATTGGCGAATTTCTCAAGCAGGTCGAACACCTCGGACGCCTTCTTGGCATCCACGCCGTTTTCTGCCGCGCCCTTTTCGAATTTGGGGCGCTCGGCATCCATCGCCTCTTTGATCTTTTTGCCCATCGCGCGGCGCAGTAGGTCAGCGCCGCCAAGGCTATACCCCGCCATGACCTGAGCGATCTGCATCACCTGCTCCTGGTAGACGATGATGCCCTGCGTTTCCTCAAGGATATGGTCGATCAGAGGATGGACCGAAGTGATCTTGCGTTGGCCGTTCTTGACCTCACAATAGGTCGGGATGTTCTCCATCGGGCCGGGGCGGTACAGCGCCACAAGGGCGACGATATCCTCGATACAGGTTGGCTTCATGCGCTTGAGCGCATCCATCATGCCCGAGCTTTCAACCTGGAACACCGCTACCGTCTTGGCAGCCGAATAGAGCTTGTATGTCGCCTCATCATCCAGCGGGATGGCATTGATCTGGTTCTCCGCCCCTTCGGCCGGTTCGTACAGTTCTGTCCCATCTGCCGCGATATGCAAATCCCGCCCGGATTTGAAGATCAGATCCATGGCGTTCTGGATCACAGTCAGCGTCTTAAGGCCCAGAAAGTCGAACTTCACCAACCCGGCCTGTTCGACCCATTTCATGTTGAACTGGGTCGCGGGCATGTCTGACCGCGGATCCTGATAAAGCGGCACCAACGCATCCAAAGGACGGTCCCCGATCACCACACCTGCCGCGTGGGTTGAGGCGTTGCGTAGCAGCCCTTCAACCTGTTGGCCATAGGTGAGCAGACGATCGACCACCTCTTCATTCCGTGCCTCTTCGCGCAGACGCGGCTCGTCCTTAAGCGCTTTTTCGATCGAAACCGGTTTTACCCCCTCGACCGGGATCATCTTGGACAGGCGATCCACCTGCCCGTATGGCATTTGCAAAACCCGCCCGATATCACGCACGGCGGCTTTCGATAGCAAGGCACCAAAGGTGATGATCTGCCCCACCTTGTCGCGTCCGTATTTCTTTTGAACATAACGGATCACTTCCTCACGACGGTCCATGCAGAAGTCGATATCGAAATCGGGCATCGAGACACGCTCGGGGTTCAGGAACCGTTCGAACAGCAGGCTGTAGCGCAACGGGTCAAGGTCGGTGATCGTCAGTGCATACGCCACCAGCGACCCAGCCCCCGAACCCCGCCCCGGCCCAACCGGAATGTCATGGTCTTTGGCCCATTGGATAAAGTCGGCAACGATCAGGAAATAACCCGGAAACCCCATGCCTTCGATAATATCCAGCTCGAAATCCAACCGTTCCTGGTATTCCTCGGGCGTTACTGCGTGCGGGATGACAGCCAAGCGTTTCTGCAGACCTTCATTGGCGATGCGGCGCAGCTCGGCCACCTCGTCATCAGCGAATTTCGGCAAGATCGGATCGCGACGATAGGCCATGAAGGCGCAGCGCTTGGCGATCTCAACCGTGTTTTCGATCGCTTCGGGCAGGTCTGCGAACAGCGTCGCCATCTCTTGTTGGGACTTGAAATAATGCTGCGCCGTCAGGCGGCGGCGGCCCTGCTGCTGATCGACATAGGCCCCTTCGGCAATACAGATCAGCGCATCATGGGCTTCGTACATATCCGAGGTCGGAAAATAGACGTCATTAGTGGCGACCAAGGGCAGGTTCTTGGCGTAGGCCATCTCGACATGGCCGCGCTCGGTCAGGCGTTCTGCTTCGGGCTGGCCATCCTCACCCGGATGGCGTTGCAGTTCGATATACAAACGATCCGGGAACATCGCTGCCAGCCGGTCCACCAACGCCTCAGCCGCCGGGCGTTGGCCTTGTTGCAGCAAACGGCCTACCGGCCCGTCTGGTCCGCCGGTCAGGCAGATCAAACCATCCGAGCGTTCGGCCAGTTCCTCAAGCGTGACCTGCGGCAACTGCCCGCCCTTGTCCACATAAAGACACGAGCTGAGCTTCATCAGGTTCTCATACCCCGTCTCGGATTGCGCCAATAACACTAGCGGCGCGGGTGCCTTGGGCTTTTCACCCGGCTGGGCCTGCACAAAACACAGATCCACCTGACAGCCCATGATCGGCTGCACCCCCGCCCCGCTTGCAGTGACCGAGAATTCCAGCGCCGAGAACATGCTATTGGTGTCCGTAACGGCAACGGCGGGCATCTCCATCTGCTCGCACAGGGCAGGCAGCTTTTTCAGCCGCACGGCCCCTTCTAACAGGGAATATTCAGTATGAACGCGAAGGTGGATGAATCGAGGTGTACTGCTCATGCCGCCTACGCTACCCCAGCCAGCAGCGCGGCAAAAGCGGGAACCGACGCTTTTGGATGTTTAAAAAATCAGCGCCGATTGTTCGGCTTTTTCAGAAGGTGCTTCGGCAGGGGCTGCTAGGTCAGAACGGAAAACGCATTGATTTCAAATGGCTGAATGGTTCGGAAAACAGGCATTACCCTATCGAATGGTCGTAATCATGCATAACATAATCAGTTTTTCTTGCCAGATAACCTGCCCTGTTTCTAACATCGAACGGCAAGCTATTCGCCCGCCACTCTTTCTACGTCGCATCGAAGGAGGGCACCGCAGGGCGCAACCGGGTAAGGCGACGGGTTTCTCGAATGAATATCACGTTTCTTCTGAACGGAGAGACAGTTGAGCTGGCGGATGTCGATCCTACAGCCACACTGCTGGACTGGCTGCGCGAGGATCGCGGCCTGACTGGCACCAAGGAAGGCTGCAGCGAAGGCGACTGCGGCGCCTGCACCGTAATGGTGACTGACACAGATGGGGCCAAGGCACTGAATTCCTGCATTCTGTTTCTGCCGCAGTTGCACGGCAAAGCGGTCCGCACCGTCGAGGGGGCCAGCGGCCCGAACAATGAACCCCATCCGGTACAACAAGCGATGGTGGACCTTCACGGCTCACAATGCGGGTTTTGCACGCCCGGTTTCGTGATGTCGATGGTTGCAAGCCACGCAAATGGCGCAACAGATCACGATACACAGCTTGCCGGGAACCTGTGCCGCTGCACCGGCTATGCGCCGATCATCCGCGCAGCGGAAGCGGCTGAGGCGCAGCCTGTCCCGGTCTGGGTCAAGGACGAACCCGTTGCAACGTCAGCCGCGCCGACCATGTTGCCCGGTTCGTCTGACGAATTGGCCGCCTTATATGCAAACCACCCGGATGCCACCTTGGTCGCAGGTGCGACCGATGTAGGCCTGTGGGTCACCAAGCAGCTGCGCGATCTGACCCCGGTGATCTTTCTGAACCGCTGCGAGGATCTAAAAAAGGTCACGATCACCGAAGACGAAATCCGCTTTGGCGCCATGGTGGACATGAACCGAATGGGCGAGGCGCTGGCCGATATGCACCCCTCTTATGCCGAGATGATCCGCCGTTACTCCAGCGTTCAGATCCGGCACGCCGCCACAGTCGGCGGGAATATCGCCAATGGCTCACCCATCGGGGACAATCCGCCTGCGTTGATCGCGCTTGGCGCGACCCTTCACTTGCGCCACGGGGATGAACGCCGATCGATCCCGCTGGAGAATTTCTTTATCGACTACGGCAAGCAAGATCGCGGCCCCGGCGAATTCCTCGAAGCTGTCAGCTTCCCGCGCCAGCCGGATCGTCTGAAGTGTTACAAACTCAGCAAAAGGTTCGATCAGGATATCTCGGCCGTATGCGGGTGTTTCAACATCACCATTACAGAGGGCACCGTCACTGATGCGCGCATCGCGTTTGGCGGTATGGCCGGTATTCCAAAACGCGCCTCAAACGTTGAGGCCGCTTTGATCGGCCAACCGTGGACGCCCCAGACCATTCAGGCGGCATTGCCTGCCTTCGGAACGGATTATGCCCCGCTTACGGACATGCGCGCCTCGGCCACCTATCGGCTAGAGACGGCCAAAGCGATGCTGGAAAGATACTTCCTTGAAGATCAGGGTGAAGTAACAAACGTGCTGGAGGTGTCAGTATGAGCGTGACCAAGGCTCTGCCTCATGACGCGGCCCCCCTACATGTCTCTGGTGTGGCGCGATACGTCGACGACATCCCCACGCCAAAAGGAACGCTGCACCTGGCGTTTGGCCTCAGTCCGATAGCCAAAGGCAGAATCACCGCGATGGATTTGTCGGCTGTAGAGGCCGCGGACGGCGTGGTCATGGTCATGACCGCCAGCGACCTGCCTTTTGCCAACGATGTCTCACCGTCGATCCACGATGAACCGCTGTTATCAGATGGCACCGTTCATTATATCGGCCAGCCCGTATTTTTGGTCGTTGCAACAAGTCATTCGGCCGCGCGCAAGGCCGCGCGCCTTGGCAAGATCGACTATGACAAAGAGACGCCGATCCTGACGATCGAAGACGCGCTTGCCGCTGACAGCCGGTTCGAAGACGGTCCGCGCATCTATGCCAAGGGCGATACGGATGCCGCCATTGCCGGCGCGGCGCACGTGATCGAAGGCTCGTTTGAGCTTGGTGGGCAAGAGCATTTCTATTTGGAAGGACAGGCCGCCTTGGCGGTTCCGAATGAAGGCGCGGACATGTTGGTGCATTCTTCGACCCAGCACCCAACCGAGATTCAGCACAAGGTAGCCGATGCTTTGGGCGTTCCGATGAACGCCGTCCGGGTCGAGACCCGTCGCATGGGCGGGGGTTTTGGCGGCAAGGAAAGTCAAGGCAACGCTTTGGCCGTCGCTTGCGCCGTTGCAGCGCGGGCCACCGGCAAAACCTGCAAAATGCGATATGACCGCGATGATGACATGATCATCACCGGTAAACGCCACGCCTTCCGCATCGCCTACAAGGCTGGGTTTGATGAGAATGGCCATATTCAGGGCGTCTCGTTCCACCACTATGCCATTTGCGGCTGGGCACAGGACCTGTCCTTGCCCGTCGCCGACCGCGCGATGCTGCACTCGGACAATGCCTATTTGCTGCCGAATGCCCGGATCGAAAGCCACCGCTTAAAGACCAATACCCAATCCGCCACCGCCTATCGCGGGTTCGGCGGCCCTCAGGGAATGGTTGGGATCGAGCGGGTCATGGACCACGCGGCCTATGAATTGGGGCTGGACCCCGTCGAATTACGTCGTCGCAACTATTATGAGCCCGCACACGCAGTAACCGAACACGCACCCGCTGAGAAACCGATGGGTCATCCCGATCCGCATGAAGACCTGACCAGCCGTGGCGCTGTTGAGATCGGGAACGCTCCGGTGCGTCCTTTGCCTGCCGGTGGCAATACCACGCCCTACGGCATGGAGGTTAGCGACTTTGAGCTTCACGGTATGACCGAGGCGCTTTTGAAGTCCAGCGATTATGCCGCGCGCAAAGCGGCCATCCAGAAATGGAATGCCGCGAACCGCGTGATCAAAAAGGGTATCGCCTTTTCCCCGGTCAAGTTCGGTATCTCCTTCACGCTGACCCATCTGAATCAGGCGGGCGCCTTGGTGCACGTCTATCAGGACGGCTCGGTCCACCTGAACCACGGCGGCACCGAGATGGGCCAAGGGCTGTTCCAAAAAGTCGCGCAGGTCGCTGCTTCGCGCTTTGGCATCCCGTTGGAGATGGTGAAGATCACCGCCACTGACACCGCGAAGGTGCCCAACACATCAGCCACCGCGGCATCATCCGGCAGTGACCTGAACGGAATGGCAGTGAAAGCTGCGTGCGATACGATCCGCGACCGGATGGCCGAATATCTCGCCGAACGTCATCAGGCCGATCCATCGACTGTCATCTTTTCCGAAGGCACCGTTTCGGTCGGTGAAGAACGCTATACATTTGCCGAAGCCGCTGCCCTTGCCTATCAGGGCCGGATCAGCCTGTCGGCAACCGGGTTCTACAAAACCCCGAAGATCGAGTGGGACCGGATCAAGGGGCGCGGCCGCCCGTTCTTTTACTTCGCCTATGGCGCGGCTGTGACCGAGGTCGCCGTCGACACCCTGACCGGGGAAAACCGCATCCTGCGCACGGATATCCTGCATGACGCGGGCGCCTCGCTGAACCCCGCGCTGGACATCGGGCAGGTCGAAGGCGGCTATGTGCAAGGTGCCGGCTGGCTGACGACCGAGGAACTGGTCTGGGACGATACCGGCAACCTGCGCACGCATGCGCCGTCGACTTACAAAATCCCCGCCTGCTCGGACCGGCCGGATGTCTTCAACGTCGCGCTGTGGGAGGGTGAGAATCGCGAGAACACGATCTATCGCTCGAAAGCGGTGGGTGAGCCGCCCTTCATGCTGGGCATTTCGGCTTGGTTGGCGCTGTCAGATGCGGTAGCGGCCTGTGGCGACAGCTATCCGGCGTTGAACGCGCCCGCGACGGCCGAAGAAATCTGGCACGGCGTGCAAAGAATTAAGGGAGGCATCTGATGGGATTTGACCTGGAGGCTTTGAGGGAGGCGATCAAAACCCACGGGACAGTCACCCGGGTGGTTATCGCTGCGATCAAGGGATCGTCCCCGCGTGAGGTTGGTGCTGCAATGCTGGTTTGGGAGGACGGGCAAAGCGGCACAATCGGGGGTGGCACCCTTGAGTTTCAGGCGACCGAAGCCGCGCGGTTGCAAACATCGCAAATTAAGCTGACCCACCACGCGCTTGGGCCCGAGATGGGACAATGCTGCGGTGGCGCGGTGTCCCTGCTCAGCGAGGTCTACGACCTTGAGGCCGTGAACGCACTCGACAGCACTATTGTTGTACGGTCAGCGAAGGATGGTGACATGCCTTTATCCGTCAAACGCCTGCTGGCGTCCGCCCGCAGTCAAGGCATCGCACCTGAACCACAACTGATTGAAGGCTGGATGGTTGAACCGGTACACCAACCCACGCGCAATCTGTGGATCTGGGGCGCAGGCCACGTTGGCCGCGCGCTGGTGGATGTCCTGTCCCCACTGCCCGATCTGGCGATTACCTGGGTCGATACCACGCAAGATCGGTTCCCGGACAGCATTCCACCCGGTGTAACCGCGATTCCGGCTGCCAAACCGGCGGCGCTGGTCCATCATGCACCACGTAGTGCCGAGCATCTTGTGCTCACCTATTCTCATAATCTGGACCTGGAACTGTGCAACAGGCTGCTTTCGCACGATTTCCGCTTTGCTGGCCTGATCGGCTCGGCTACGAAATGGGCGCGATTCCGGTCTCGGTTGGCGGCCCTTGGGCATTCACCCGAACGGATAAGCCGGATCACCTGCCCAATCGGTGATCCGTCACTGGGCAAACACCCGCAAATGATCGCCGTTGGCGTCGCCGCGCAAGTGTTGCGTCCGGCCCGGCAGAATGACTTGAAGAAGGACCTGAGCGCGTGACCACTCCACTCCTAAGTTTGCAGGGGCTGACCAAGGCCTATCCCGGTGTCGTGGCCAATGATCAGGTGTCCTTTGACATTGGCGAGGGCGAAGTCCATGCCCTGCTGGGCGAAAACGGCGCGGGCAAATCGACGCTGGTCAAGATGATTTATGGTTTGGTCAAGCCCGATAGCGGCACCATGACGCTTCGTGGCCAGCCTTTTGCGCCTGCTGAACCCAGGGCTGCGCGCGCGGATGGGATCGCGATGGTGTTCCAACATTTCTCGCTGTTCGACGCGCTGAACGTGGCCGAAAACATTGCCCTGGGAATGGAGAACCCGCCCCCGATGGGCGATCTCGCCTCGCGCATTCGCGAAGTGTCCGAGACCTACGGCCTGCCTTTGGACCCTTACCGCACGGTTGGTGACCTATCCGCCGGTGAGCGTCAGCGGGTTGAGATCATCCGATGCCTTCTTCAAGACCCCAAGCTGTTGATCATGGATGAACCAACCTCGGTTCTGACCCCGCAAGAGGTCAACATCTTGTTCGAAACACTGAACAAATTGCGGTCCGAAGGGACATCCATCCTGTATATCTCGCACAAGCTCGAAGAAATTCGCACGCTGTGTGACCATGCAACAATCCTGCGGCTGGGCAAGAATGTGGGCGAATGTGTCCCCTCACAGACCTCGGCCCGCGATATGGCCGAGTTGATGGTGGGTTCAACCCTGCAAACGCCCGAACGAGCAGGACGTGAGTTCGGTGAAGTCGCACTGGATGTCAGCGGGTTGTCGGTGCCTTCGCCTTCGGAATTCGGAACCGCGTTGAAAAATGTGCACATGACAGTTCGAAAGGGTGAAGTTCTTGGCATTGGCGGGGTTGCCGGGAACGGGCAGGATGAACTGCTGGGCGTGCTGTCCGGTGAAATCCTGACCACCGCAGACGCGATCAAGTTTAACGGACAGCCCATCGGAAAACTCGGCCCAACAGCACGCCGCAAGCTGGGCGTTCTGACCGCCCCCGAGGAACGGCTTGGACACGCGGCAGCCCCGGATATGAGCCTGACCGAAAACGCGCTGCTGACCGGGTCGGTCCGCGAGAGCCTTGAGAACAACGGTTTTCTCAAATGGGCCGAAACGAAGAACTTTGCCGAGAAAATCATAAAAGCGTTCGATGTCCGAACCCCCGGCCCCGAGAATGCGGCCCGATCATTGTCGGGTGGCAATCTGCAAAAATTCGTCATTGGCCGCGAAGTTATGCAAGACCCGGACGTTCTGGTGGTGAACCAGCCAACCTGGGGCGTTGACGCCGCTGCGGCGGCGGCAATCCGACAGGCCATTCTGGATCTGGCCGCCAAGGGTACGGCAGTTGTCTGCATCTCGCAGGATTTGGATGAGCTGATGGAAATCTCCGACAGTTTCGCCGCCCTGAACGAAGGCCGGCTAAGCGCACCGCGTCCGACCTCCGGCCTGACCGTAGATGAGATCGGCCTGATGATGGGTGGCGCGCATGGCATGGAGGTGGCCCATGTCTAAAACACAACAAAAGAGAACAATAACAGGGGGATGAGCGGATGATTGTGTTGGAGAAACGGCCTCAGCCGTCCAAGGCGTGGTCTTATGCCACCCCTTTGGTCGCGGTGGTGGCAACGATGATTTTTGGCGGCGTTCTGTTCGCCATCCTGGGAAAGAACCCGATCGAAGCCATCGGTACCATTTTCTGGGAACCGCTGTTTGGTGAGTTTGCCTTCTACTACCGTCCGCAATTGCTGGTGAAAGGCGCGCCGCTGGTGCTGATCGCAATTGGCCTGTCGCTGGGTTTTCGCGCGGGCATCTGGAATATCGGCGCCGAAGGCCAGTACATCATGGGTGCCATTTTTGGGGCCGGGGCCGGGCTGGCTTTTTATCCGCTGGAGGCGTGGTACATCTTTCCGATCATGGTGATCGCCGGGGCGTTCGGCGGCTGGCTTTGGGCGATGATCCCGGCCTTTCTGAAGGTTCGCTTTGGCACCAACGAAATCCTTGTGTCGCTGATGTTGGTCTATGTGGCCGAGCAGATGCTGGCCTCGGTCTCACTTGGTCTGCTGAAGAACCCCGAAGGCTTTGGCTTTCCCGGCTCGCGCAACCTGCAATCCTATGACAGCGCGCATAATGCCGAACTGATCGCCGGATCAGGGATGCACTGGGGCGTCGTAACGGCACTGATCGCCGTGATTTTCGCCTATATCCTGCTGAACCGGCATATGCTGGGGTTCCACATTCGCCTGACGGGTGAGGCCCCTCGGGCAGCGAAATTCGCCGGCGTGAACCCTGCCCGGCTGATCCTGTTCTGTCTGGGTTTGTCCGGCGCTCTGGCAGGTCTGGCTGGGATGTTCGAGGTCTCAGGTCCTTCGGGCGTGGTCAGCATCGACTTTAACGTGGGCTACGGCTTTACCGCGATCATCGTAGCTTTTCTGGGCCGCCTGCATCCGGTGGGCATTCTGCTGGCCGGGGGCCTGATGGCGCTGACCTATATCGGCGGCGAGATCGCACAGTCTCAGTTGGGCCTGCCAGCCGCTGCCATCCAAGTTTTCCAGGGGATGCTGTTGTTCTTCCTGCTGGCTTTCGATCTTCTGACAAACTACCGCATCCGTGCGGCCCGTAGCGAGGTAGCGTAACATGGACCTTGGTGAAATTAACCCCGTCCTTCTGATCGCCTCGCTGATGGTGGCCGCAACCCCACTTCTGCTTGCCGCGATCGGAGAGCTGGTCGTGGAAAAAGCAGGCGTTCTTAACCTTGGCGTCGAAGGCATGATGATCGTCGGCGCAATCAGCGGCTTTTCGATCTCGGTCGAGACGGGCTCGCCCTATCTGGGTTTTGTCGCAGCCGCTGTTGGTGGCGCGGTGCTGTCGCTGTTGTTCGTGCTGCTGACGCAGGTGGCGCTGGCCAACCAGGTTGCCAGCGGGTTGGCGTTAACGCTTTTTGGACTGGGCTTCAGCGCCTTGATGGGGCAGGGCTACGTTGGGGTCAAACCGCCCAGCATGGGTGAAATCCATATCCCGGTAATCAGCGATATTCCAGTGATCGGCCCGATCCTGTTTCAGCATGACCCGATCCTTTATGTCGGTATCGGTCTGACCGCCGCCGTGTGGGCGACACTGAAATACACGCGGGTCGGCCTGATCCTGCGCGCCGTGGGCGAAAACCACGATGCCGCGCACGCGCTTGGCTACAAGGTGATCAAGATCCGCATACTGGCGATCCTTTTCGGCGGAGCCTGCGCAGGCCTGGGCGGAGCCTATATCAGCCTGATCCGCGTCCCACAGTGGACCGAAGGGATGACCGCAGGCGTGGGCTGGATCGCTCTGGCCTTGGTCGTGTTCGCCAGCTGGAAGCCGTGGCGCGCGTTGCTGGGTGCCTATTTGTTCGGCGGTATCACCGTGTTGCAGCTTAATTTGCAGGCAGCGGGCGTTGCCATCCCTGTCGAGTATCTGGCAATGTCGCCCTACATCATCACGATCCTTGTGCTCGTGATCCTTTCGGCCGACAAGAGCAGCGCACCTGCCTCACTGGGCCGGATCTTCCATGCCTCACACTAGGGGCCAACTGAACCAACTTGGGGAGTAACACATGAAATTCACTTCACTTCTGACAAGCGCCGCCATCGCGCTTGGTCTGGCCACAGGCGCTGTGGCCCAAGACAAAACCAAGGTCGGTTTTGTCTATGTCGGCCCCATCGGCGACGGCGGCTGGACCTACGAGCACAACAAGGGTCGTCTGGCCGTCGAAGAACATTTTGGCGACAAGGTTGAAACCGTGTTCGTCGAATCCGTTCCGGAAGGTCCAGATGCCGAACGCGTGATGACTCAGATGGCGCTGGACGGTGCAGATCTGATCTTCACCACGTCATTTGGCTATATGGATCCGACCATTAACGTTGCCAAGAAATTCCCGGATGTGAAATTCGAGCACGCAACAGGCTATAAGACCGCGCCGAACGTTTCGGTTTATTCGGCTCGTTTCTACGAAGGACGCGCGGTTCAGGGCCATATCGCTGGTAACATGACCGAGTCGAATATCATCGGCTATATCGGATCTTACCCGATCCCCGAAGTGATCCGTGGCATCAACTCGGCTTATATCCACGCCAAGAAGGTGAACCCGGATGTCGAGTTCAAGATCGTCTGGGCCTACACATGGTTCGATCCGGCGAAAGAGGCGGATGCCGCCACCGTTCTGATCGAACAGGGCGCGGATGTGATCCTTCAGCACACCGACTCGACCGCACCACAGGCGGCCGCACAAGAGGCCGGCAACGTTGTCACCTTTGGTCAGGCCTCGGACATGAGCGAATACGCTCCGTTCCCGCGTGTATCCTCGATCATCGACGACTGGGCCCCTTACTACATCGCCCGGACTCAGGCCGTCATGGACGGCACATGGGAAACCGCCAACACGTGGGATGGTATCCGTGAAGGCATGGTTGCAATCGGAGAGATCTCGGACGCCGTACCGGCCAATGTAAAGGAAGAGGCGCTGGCGCTGAAAGCCGCAATGGCCGCAGGTGAATATCACCCCTTCACCGGCCCGCTGAAAAAGCAGGACGGCAGCGACTGGTTGGCAGAAGGCGAAGTGGCCGATGACGGCACGCTGGCGGGTATGAACTTCTATGTCGAAGGTCTGGAAGGTGACATTCCGCAATAAGCGGCACCGCAAAAACACCGAAGGGCTGGCCGCTTGGCCGGCCCTTTTTTGTTCTGCACTACACATTGTTTTGGAATACCTTCGCTCCCTCTGATGCAGGCGATCAACACCGCTTTTGGTCAAGCGGCTTGATGCGCTCCAGCAAGACTGCTTTAAGCGTCCAAGCAGGCTCAGGTGGCGGCGTCCGGCTGGCCTGCACCGTTCAATCGAAGCGTACCGCAGAGGACAAATGATTGATTTCCTTGTCATAGGCGGCGGCATCGCTGGCCTGAGTGCCGGGGCGCGCCTGTCGGCCCACGGGCGGGTAACCGTTCTTGAGGCTGAAGACGCGATTGGCTATCACGCGTCCGGTCGCTCGGCCGCATTGTTCGAACAAAGCTACGGTCCGCCTTCGGTTGTTGCGTTGAACAAGGCCAGCGCGGCGTATCTACACGATGAGAATGGCGGATATCTGACTCCTCGCGGTATTTTGTTGGTCGGTCGCAAGGACCAGCAAGCCGCGTTTGAAGCAGATGCTGCCGCGTTGAACATGCGTGCCATTTCTGCGGCTGATGCAATAGATCGCGTGCCCATTCTGGACTCAGACAAACTTGCCTATGCGGCTGTCAGCCAATCTACATTCGATATCGACACCGACAGGTTAATGCAGGATTTCGTCCGAACCATCCGCGGAAATGGTGGGGCGGTGCTGACCAAGGCGCGTGTCACCTCAATTCGGAAAGACAAGCATTGGATCGTGGAGGCCGGGGATGTTTACGACGCGCGCAAATTGGTGAATGCAGCAGGTCCTTGGGTCGATGAGGTTGCCGCCCTGGCGGGGATCAAACCCATCGGTATTACGCCAAAGCGCCGGTCAATGGCGCGCTTGCCTGCCCCCGGCGGACATGACATCAGGGGCTGGCCGATGCTGTTCGGTGTGGGGGAGGCATGGTACGCCAAGCCCGATGCGGGCAAACTGCTGGTCTCACCGTCCGAGGCCGAGCCTGTGCCGCCTCAGGACGCATATGCCGACGATTTGGTGCTGGCCGAAGGCTTAGCCCGCTACGAAGAGATGGTCATCGAACCCGTCACACGGGTTGAGGCGAACTGGGCCGGGCTGCGCAGCTTTGCGCCAGATGGGACCTTGGTGCTTGGCCCCGATCCGGCAGACCCTTCCTTTATCTGGTCAGCGGGTCAGGGCGGGTATGGATTCCAGACCTCTCCCGCCGCGTCGCAACTGGTTGCTGATCTGGCGACAGGTATGACCCCCGATCTTGATACAGAAACCACAGCCGCCCTCAGCCCGGAAAGACTGCGCCGATGATCAAACGAACCCTTCCCCCTAGCGCCAGCGTTGCAACCAAAGGTCAGGACGGGCGGCTTGTTGCCCCCGCGGCGACCCGCAACGCGGATGCACTTTGCGATCTGCTGGTGAAGTGGGCACCGACCGAAGGTCAGGCACTGGAAATCGCCAGCGGGACAGGCCAGCATGTCAGCGCCTTTGCGCAGGGCTTGCCCGCCTTGAAATGGCAACCGACCGAAGTTGAGCCCGAGCGACGCGCAAGCATCAATTCCTATACTTCGGATTTGCCCAATGTTGCAGAAGCAGTCGCACTGGACGCAACGGCCCCCGGTTGGCATACGAAATTTTCGGATCAAAACCTTATCGTCTTGATCAATCTGGTGCATCTGATCAGTTGGCCGGAAACGCAGGTGCTGATTGCCGAAGCCGCGCAGGCGCTTGCCCCAAAAGGCCGATTTATCCTCTATGGTCCGTTCAAAAGGTCGGGCCGACTGACGAGCGATGGCGACCAGAGGTTCCATGATGCGCTTGTCCAGCAAGATCCGGAAATCGGATACAAGGATGACGGTGACATCGCCAGTTGGATGGCCACCCAGGGCCTGAACGTCCTTGAAGTGGTTGAGATGCCGGCAAACAACCTGACGTTTGTTGCAGAAAAACGTGATAGCTGATCAAGATCAAAGTCGGTCTCAGCACGCTGCAGCATATCCATATCACATTATGTGAAATGGAATGGTGACATGAGCTGGCAGGAAAAGATCAAGGACACGCGACAAGGTCTGCGCGCCCTTAACGGTGCGCTACCGGATACCACCCGCGCATTCGGTGCGCTTGGGGCAGTCGTGAAGCAAGGGGGTGAGCTGGACTACAAAACCAAAGAGTTCATCGCTTTGGGCATCTCGATCGCGATCCGGTGTGAGCCCTGCATCACGCTCCACACCGAAGCCCTGATCAAAGCCGGGGCGTCGCGCGCTGAGTTTTCAGACGTGTTGGCGATGACCATCCAGATGGGTGGAGGCCCGTCGATGATGTACGCCGCCAAAGCGTTGGAATGTTTCGACGAACTGTCCCAATAAAAAAGACCCCGGAGTTCTCCGGGGTCTTTGACTAATCACCCATCCTTGCGGATGGTTTCGTTTTTCGGGTCATAGGGGCTGTCGCAGGTCACGACTGCGTCCCACAGCTTGTCTTGCATCTTGACCTTCAGTTTGGTGCCTTCGACCGCCAATTCGGGCTTCACATAGCCCATGCCGATGGATTTCTCAAACGCCACCGAATACCCGCCCGAGGTCAGACGCCCCACGCGCTCACCTTCCGGAGTGTACAACACCTCACGTCCCCACGGGTCGGCATCGTCCGGCCCGTCGATCAGCAGAGTGCAGCATTTCACGCGCACACCAGTCTCTTCCAGCTTGGCCTTGCCGTAGAAGTCTTTCGACAGATCGACAAAGCGCGGTAGATCAGCTTCCAGCGGGGTCGCATCGCGGCCCAGCTCGGTGCCGAAGGCGCGATAGGATTTCTCCTGACGCAGCCAGTTCTGGGCGCGGGCTCCGACCAGCTTCATACCGTGCTTCTCACCAGCTTTTTCCAGCAGGTCGAACAGATAGTTCTGCATTTCGATCGGGTGGTGCAGTTCCCAGCCCAGCTCACCTGTATAAGCCACGCGGATCGCGTTGACCGGGCACATGCCCAGTTCGATCTGGCGCGCCGACAACCACGGGAAGCGCTTGTTGGACAGTGCGGTTTCGGGGTCGGCGTCTTTGATAACCTCTTTCAGAACATCACGCGACTTTGGTCCGGCGATGGCGAAGACGCCCCACTGGGTGGTCACGTCCTGGATCTCGATGTAACCGAACTCCTCCATCTTGTCCTCGGCCGCTTTACGCAGGTAATCGGCGTCATACTCGGTCCAGGCACCGGCGGAGACGATGTAATAGCTGTTCTCGCCATTGCGGACGATGGTGTATTCGGTACGGGTGGTGCCGTGCGAGGTCAGCGCATAGGTCAGGTTGATGCGTCCGACCTTGGGCAGCTTGTTACAGGTGAACCAATCGAGGAACTGGGTCGCGCCGGGGCCTTTGACCACATGCTTGGTAAAGGCCGAGGCGTCGATCAGGCCAACGCCGTTGCGGATCGCTTTGGCTTCTTCGACGGCATATTGCCACCAGCCACCACGGCGGAAGGAACGGCTTTCCTTGTCAAAGTTGTCCGGTGCATCCAGCGGGCCGAAGTAGTTCGGACGTTCCCAGCCGTTGACCCAGCCGAACTGCGCGCCGCGGGCTTTCTGACGGTCATAGGCCGGAACGGTGCGCAGCGGGCGGCAGGCTTCACGCTCTTCATCCGGATGGTGCAGGATATAGACGTGCTCATAACACTCTTCGTTCTTGCGCGCGGCGAACTCGGTGGTCATCCAGTTGGACGAATACCGCTTGGGGTCCAGCGAGGCCATGTCGATCTCGGCTTCGCCATCGACCATCATCTGCGCCAGATAGTAGCCGGTGCCGCCTGCTGCGGTAATGCCAAAGCTAAAGCCTTCGGCCAACCACATATTGCGCAGACCCGGAGCCGGACCAACCAGCGGGTTTCCATCAGGTGTGTAACAGATCGGCCCGTTGAAATCGTCCTTCAGGCCCGAGTCGGCGCAGGACGGCACGCGTTCGGCCATCGCCATGTATTGCTCGGCAATCCGATCGAGATCCAGCGGGAACAGGTCTGCTCGGAAGCTGTCTGGCACACCATATTCAAACCGTGCGGGTGCACCGTGTTCGTAGATACCCAGAATCCAGCCACCGCGTTCCTCACGCGCATAAGATTCGTTGTCAGCGTCACGCACAACGGGGTGCTCGGGGTTGCCTGCCTCACGCCATTTGACCAGTTCAGGGTCTTTGTCCATGACGATGAACGTGTGCTCAACCGGGATTGCGGGCATCTTGATGCCCAGCATCTTGGCCGTGCGCTGTGCATGGTTGCCCGACGCGGTCACAACGTGTTCGGCGGTGATCACCACCTGCTCGTCGGAGGGAACAAGGTTGCCGCCCTGCTCAACCATCTTGGTGCAGGTGACTTCCCAATGAGTACCGTTCCAGTGGAAGGCATCGGCCTGCATTTTGCGCACGATGTCCACGCCGCGCTGACGGGCACCTTTGGCCATCGCCTGAGTCACGTCAGCGGGGTTAATGTAGCCGTCTTCGGTGTGGTAAATCGCGCCCTTCAGGTCGCCGGTTTCGATCAACGGCCAGCGTTCCTTGATCTGATCCGGGGTCAGCCATTCGTATTTGACATCACAAGTCTCGGCCGTGGATGCATAGAGCATGTATTCATCCATACGATCCTGCGTCTGCGCCATGCGCAGGTTCCCGACCACGGCAAAGCCCGCGTTCAAGCCGGTCTCTTCCTCAAGCGTCTTGTAGAAATCGACCGAGTATTTGTGGATGTGAGTTGTCGCATAGGACATGTTGAACAACGGCAGCAAACCGGCTGCGTGCCAGGTTGAGCCAGACGTCAGCTCATCCCGTTCGATCAACATGACATCGTCCCAGCCCGCCTTGGCCAGGTGATAGGCAATCGAGGTCCCGATGGCGCCGCCGCCAACGACCAATGCTTTGACTTGGGTTTTCATAACCGGGCGTCTCCCCTTGAATTCAGTTGACACCATATGGCGCAATTGAAGACCCCGGCGCGACATTCATCCGACCAGTGAGAGAAAGAAAACGACCCGCTATTCAATACGGGCCGTTGATTCAATGGATTTGGCCTATTGGCCGGCGGCTGCACATCGTTTTATGCTGCCAACTTGTGCGCAGGATGTCCCCAACCCGCCCTTGTGCACGCGCACGGGCTGCGACGACTTCTTAGGCGCAGCAGAGTCCGCAGACGCGCCCGTAACCCCAGGTATTCCGAAGGCCGGTAATTTGTCTTTCAACCGCTTGAAAAAGCCCGACCCTTGCGCCGTGTCGTCGGCAAGCGCAGCTTGGCGTTGGTCGGACTCCAACAGCAGCTTTTGCGCCCGACCATATCCGATTTGCAGAACATCCTGATTTTCGAACACCTTGCCACCGGTAATGTCCATGATGCCATCGCTATTATACCCAGATGCCGTCATCGCGTTGACCATCACCGCAGCAAAGTTAAGATTCTCGAGTTTTTCGTCGGTCATCTTTTCCTGCACCAATATCATCTCAGAGTATAAGTCATCCATCTTCTGTGCGACTTCTGCTTGCCGGTCTTGCGGGATCAGGATACCTGCCCCCACGACGGGCGAAGGGAAGGTCAGCAACGCATTCAGGGCGGCATAATCGACAGCTTGCAACAGTTCGAGAATGGCTTCGTCTGACGCATTGGTGTTCATTCGGATCACGACTTCCTCATCGATTCCAATGCGCCCGGTAATCCTGCGATAGTCGGGGGCTTCGTCAGACTCCAACATGGAATATGTGGTTTCCATGAACGCGACGCCATCAATGACCGCGAAACCTTTGGTGATCTCGGTCATCGCTGCAAAATTCTGCTGCCGCGACAAGGCGATACCAGCCAATGAGTTGCGCGCGGATTTGGGCTTGAGGCTAATGTCGAACCAGGCGACCTCATCCCCGTTGGAATAGACCAGCCCCGTCTTGCTTAGCTTGCGGGCGAAGCCCTCTTTTCCCGCTTTGGATAGGCGTATCAACTCGGACGTACCAGAAACCGAGCTTATCAGCGGCGTCGGGTCATACTCCGAAAGAACAGTGTCCACCGGTGCGCTGTCGAGGTCTGTCAGCTCATACCGATCCCAACCCTGTGCGGCCGCAGGAAGATAGGGTTTGGCACCGGCGTTCCAGCGGTTCTGACGATCGCGCTCAACGGCTTTGGCCTCACGTTCGCCCTGTTGCTGCGCGAAACGCTGTTTGATCGTGTCAACATAACCACTGACGGACAAACTGCCGTCGTGTTTTTTACCCTGCTGGAAATAGTCGAGGCCAGCGATGACCAAACACACGATCATTGCAAAACCCAAAATCCGTAAAACGCCCATTCGAGACCCTAAAATCAATCACTGCTCTTGAATGCGAAAGATAGTCTGCGAATAGGGCAGCCATGTGGCTTCAGGGTCAGATTTTTGTCGAAGGTCAGTTTCCGGGGAAAGACAGGATTTTACCTGGATTCATGATGTTATCCGGGTCCAGCGCCTTTTTTATGGCATCCATGTAAGTGACCGCCGCACCTAGCTCTTTAAGTAAATAGGGGCGTTTTCCCTGTCCGATTCCATGCTCACCAGTGCACGTACCTTCCATCGAGATCGCCAGATCGTTCAACCAGCCAACGAACGCATCTCCACGGGCCACTTCCTCGGCATTGTCCATGTCGATCAGCAGCAGAGTGTGGAAATTTCCATCCCCCACATGTCCGACAATTGGTGCCATGAGGCCCATCTCTTCGGCCTTGTCCCGGGTGGTCGTGACACATTCCGCAAGACGCGATATCGGAACACAAACGTCGGTTGAGATTCCCCGTGCACCGGGGCGCAGTTGCAAGCTGGCCCAATACATATCATGCCGGGCTTGCCAGAGCTTGTTCCGCTCTTCGGTGGTCGAGGTGGCGGCGAAATCGGCACCGCCGAATTCTTCGGCGATCTGTCCAAAGGTGTCCGCCTGTTCGACCGCGCCCGCGTCCGAGCCGTGAAACTCCAAAAGCAGTAACGGCGTTTCTGGCAAACTCAGCCCGGAATAGGCGTTGGCAGCCTTGACCGACAACGCGTCCAGCAGCTCGATCCGGGCCACAGGCACACCATATTGGATCGTCGTCATCACGGCCTGACAGGCCGCATCGACGGACGGAAAGGAACACCGGGCCGAGGTGATCGCCTCGGGGATGCCATGCAGGCGCAGGGTAAGCTCGGTGATGATGCCCAAAGTGCCCTCAGCCCCTATCAAAAGGCGGGTCAAATCGTACCCGGCAGAAGATTTCCGCGCCCGATGCCCGGTGCGAATGATCTGACCGTCAGGCATCACCGCCTCAAGGCTGAGGATATTGTCTTTCATCGTGCCATAACGCACGGCGTTTGTACCTGACGCCCGCGTTGCCGCCATACCACCAAGCGAGGCATTGGCCCCCGGATCGATGGGGAAGAACAAGCCCTGATCCCGTAAATGAGTGTTCAGATCTTCGCGCGTCACGCCGGGCTGCACAACGCAGTCCAGATCATTTGCATGTACGGCCAGCACATTGTTCATCCGTGACAAATCTACTGAGATCCCCCCCGCCGGGGCGTTCACGTGCCCCTCAAGCGAGGTGCCGGTGCCGAAGGCAATCACAGGGACTTTGTGCAAGGCGCAGGTTTTGACAATCTGTGAAACCTCCTCGGTCGACTGGGGAAAGACCACTGCGTCCGGCGCTTGATTTTCGATCCAGGTGGTCGTGTGGCCATGCTGTTCGCGAATAGCTTGGCCCGTTTGCAGACGGTCGCCAAACTTTTGCTTGAGTATGCCTACAGCCGTTTCAATCCCGGCCTCGTTTCGCGCCAAAGCTACAGCCTGCACCATTTGTAGTTCCCTTTATTCGCCCAGCGCGATGCCTTCGCGGCGCGGGTCTGCGCCACCGATCAGACCTTCGCCAATTTCAATCGCGTGCAACCCAGATGTCAGATCGCGTGGATTGACCTCATAGCCCAGTTCGATCAGCGAATCCAAGAACCCCTCGGCTGACGTGCCTTGTTCGACATCGTAAGTGCCGAACCGATTGACAAGATGCGGCAGCGACAGCGCCTGTTGCACATCCATATCCCAATCCGCCCAGGCAATGATCGACTTGGCCACATACCCGATGATCCGGCTACCACCCGGCGAGCCGATCGCCAGCACCGGCGCGTTGTCCTGCATAACGATGGTTGGACTCATGGATGAACGCGGACGTTTGCCGGGTTCCAGCCGGTTCGCGATTGGCACACCGTTGCTGTGGGTTTTGAATGAGAAATCCGTCAACTCGTTATTCAGCAGGAACCCATTTGTCATCAGGCGTGAGCCAAACCCGTTCTCAATGGTGGTGGTCATCGACAACACGTTTCCGTACTGATCCACGATCGAAATATGCGAGGTCGAAGGCAGTTCCAGCGACACATCATCCGCCCAGTTGGATGCATGATCGAATTCCGGATTGCCGGGCGATACCTCAGTCAGTGCGCCCTCAGTGTTCAGCAACTGACTGCGTTCAGAAAGATAGTCGGGGTCAACCAGCCCCTGTGTGGGCATCGGAACAAAATCATGATCCGCCATGTAACGCCCACGATCCGCAAAGGCGAGGCGCGAGGCATCGCCGATCAGCCTCCAGGCATTTGCGTCCTCTGGCCCCATCGCGGCCAGATCATAATCGTTCAACATGCCCAAAATCTGCCCAACCGTCAGTGCCCCCGACGAGGGCGGGCCGATGCCGCAAACCTCAAAGCTGCGATAGGCGGCACAGACAGGTTCACGCTCGATCACTTGATACAGCGCCAGATCGACACCGGAAAGAACACCAGGATTACCAGGGGCGTTGCGCACAGTGCTGACGATCCCGGCAGCGATTTCGCCACCATAGAACCCGGCAGATCCATCGCTGGCCAATACGCGCAAAGTTTCTGCGTAATCCGGATTCATCAGACGCTGACCTTGCTGCAACGGCTCGCCGCCCGGCAGGAAATACTCGGCTGTGGCCGGAAAGCGTGATAGCCGTTCAGAATCCGCTTCGACAAGGGACGCGAGGCGCGGAGACACAAGAAACCCTTCTTCCGCCAACCTGATGCCATCCTGAAACAGGCCCGGCCAAGGGCTGCGCCCCCAACGGCGGTGGGCGTCTTCCATCAGCGCAGGCGTGCCGGGCGTGCCGACCGAAAGACCACCAACGACGGCATCGAAGAATTGCAGCGGCTCACCATCCTTGTCCAAAAACAATCGGTGGTTCGCTTCCAGAGGTGCTGTCTCGCGCCCGTCCAGCGTGGTCAATGTGCCAGTCGCGGCGTCATACCAGACCAGAAACGCACCGCCACCAAGGCCCGAGGATTGCGGCTCGACCAAACCCAAAACGACTTGAACGGCGACCATGGCATCAGCCGCCGACCCACCGGCACGGAGCACCTTGGCCCCGGCCTCAACAGCCAGGGGATGCGCCGCAGCAACCATCCAGTTGTCAGAACGCACCGGTATCCCGGCCATTTTCGCCTCAAGAGAGGCGATGACCTCATCGGTCAGAGCCTGAACCTGACCTTCGGAGGCACCCTCGGGCGCGACCGTATCTGCCGTTTCCTGTGCAAGGGACGCACCGCCAAAGGTCAACGCCGCAAAAAACAACCCCGAAATCAGATTTCTATTCATCGTATCCTCCAGAAAACTGTTTCTGCGGCGCGGGCGCGTCACAGCATAGATGGGACAACCTGATCCGGCGGGCGGTGTCCGTCCTCAAAGGTCTTGATGTTGATAATGACCTTCTCCCCCATCTCGATCCGCCCTTCCAGCGTGGCCGAGCCCATGTGGGGCAAAAGAACGACATTCGGCAATTGCCGCAAACGCGGGTTCACCTGAGTGCCGTGTTCATAGACGTCGAGACCCGCACCCGCGATATCACCAGACCGGATCAGTCGGGTCAGTGCGTTTTCGTCAATCACCTCACCCCGAGAGGTATTGATAACTACAGCGGAGGGTTTCAACAGCTTCAAACGGCGCGCATTCATCAGGTGAAACGTGGATGGAGTCGACGGGCAATGGACCGAGATTACATCCATCCGCGCCACCATCTGATCAAGACTTTCCCAATAGGTTGCGTCAAGCTCCTGCTCAATCTCGGGGCGCAACCGGCGACGATTGTGGTAATGCACTTGCATCCCAAACACGCTGGCACGTCGCGCCACGGCCTGCCCGATCCGGCCCATTCCCAGAATCCCAAGACGCCGGCCACCGATCCGACCACCCAGTAAGGCCGTGGGCGCCCAGCCGGACCAATCCCCCTGTTGCATCAAGCTGATGCCTTCGGGCAGTCGTCGTGTAACCGCAAGGATCAGCGCCATCGTCATGTCGGCCGTGTCATCGGTCAGAACGCCGGGCGTGTTAGAGACCAGGATACCGCGCTGTCGCGCTGTCGCGACGTCGATGTTGTCGACACCCGCCCCATAGTTGGCAATCAGGCGCAGGTTTTCGCCCGCCTGCCCCAACAAGCCACCATCAATTGTATCGGTAACTGTGGGAACCAATACATCCGCACTTTGAACCGCAGCGACCAGTTCTTCGCGCGACATGGGGGCATCATCGTCGCGCAGTTGAACATCGAACAACTCGCACAGTCTGGTTTCCACTGCCTCGGGCAACCGTCGCGTTACGACAACACTCAGACGTTCTCTTGGCACCTTTGCACTCCCATCGCTTTGCAAATCTTTGCGCGCCATGGCATCGTGGCGCAGGATCAGGCGGGGCACAAGAACCCCAATCGCATTGAGACGACCTTTTTTCGAAACCAGATCAACAGGCACAAGAGCAGGCAGTCAGTGAGTGGTTTTCTAACGGTAAAACGCCGCCTTCTGGTGATTTCGTGCGCATTTATTGTGTTTCTGGGGGCATTCAGCGCCAACGCACAAGACAAGCGGGGCCAAGTCACAAACCTGCCTATACCCCGCTATGTTTCGATGAAGGCCGCTGAGGGCAATGTGCGCCGCGGCCCGTCGCTGACGCATCGAATCGATTGGGTTTTCAAGCGGCGCGGTATGCCGCTGCAGATCACGGCCGAATACGGCAATTGGCGTAAGGTGCAGGATCGTGACGGAGCCGGAGGATGGGTACACTACGCCCTGCTTTCAGGTGTACGTACCGTCCTGATCGATTCCGAATTGCTGTCCGTTTACACAAACCCCGACCCCAATTCCCAAGTCAGCGCCAAATTCGAATCCGGTGTGGTGGCACGCCTTGGCAAATGCAGCCTGGATTGGTGCCACATCTCGGCTGGCGGGTATCGTGGCTGGGCAGAGAAATCAAAACTCTGGGGCGTCGACCCCTCTGAAATTCGCGAATAGCGTAGCGATTGGGCCGCCGCGACAACTGGGTATAGCTTTATCCTCTCCGGGTTCTCGGGTGCCTGCGAAAAGAACAGGCTATGCCCGGCTAGGTAGGTGTGCTGGCTTTCCAAATATTTTTATTCTCTTCAATGTGTCAAAGTGTGTGTTCAGCAATTGAAAATCCCTCATAGAATGGCAGTGCGCGCCCATGTTTTGTAAGCCCATGATGCTAAGGTAAGACCCTAAAAACGCAGGTTTGCGAACTCAGCACCATTCACCATTTTGTGACTTACGAACTCCGGATGATGCTTAGGCGGCACCGTTTGCGCCATGCCGCTCAACTAGCGCCAGTTTTGCTGTTCCGGGCTGTCGGTCATGACTAAAAATATTTTTGCCCAAAGCTGATTTTTTCGCCTAAAAGCTCTTGAACCCTCCAAACAACAATCGTAGACAGCGCCTCACTGTTGGGGTGTAGCCAAGTGGTAAGGCAGCGGTTTTTGGTACCGTGTATCGTAGGTTCGAATCCTACCACCCCAGCCACCCACTCTCGCATATCCAGACCGTGCAAGGTAAGCTTCGAATAGTCGCGCGTTATCAGCGGTTTAGCGGCGTCGTGCGCTGGCGCAGACCATTGACCGAGCCGGAACACGGCGGCAAATAGCCAAAAGTCTGTGCTCGGCGTTTTCGCGGTAGCAGGTTTGGGTTTGGTGGATCAGAGAGTCGCGAGAAGCGCGCGCTGCTCCTGCCAGTCTGATGGCAGGGTTCGCGATTTGCACCAGTCGGACGTAAAGCCAAGGGGCTGTTTGCCTTCAAGTACATCTCGCACGAGATCCGGCGCGAGGAAGGCAAGATCGATCATGTGCTGGACGCGTCGTTTGGAGGCGGCGATCTTGTCCCGGATCCGTTCCGCCGTCACCTCGCGCTCGGACTGTTCGAAGCTGAGCAGCATGTTCAGCGTGAGCCGCCCCATGCTGGTCGCCGTGTTGAAGGACTGCGTGACGAAAACGAAGGAGGCGCCGGCGGCATCGAGGATATCGACGATCTTGGCAAAATTCGCCAGCGACCGGGTCAGGCGATCGATCTCTCCATCTTGGATATCCGCCAATAGCTGCTGCCAAGCCGGGCGATCCAGCGATCCGCCGGAGAGTTCCCCGTCGTTGTAGTGATCGCCGAGCAGCACCCAGCCTTCATGCTTCTGGCTGGCGATGTAGGGGGCACGGGCTTCCCGCTGGGCGTGGAGCGAGTTGAACTTCTGTTCCAGCCCGTCTTCCGACCTTTTACAGGTATCGATGGCGCAGCGGGTCTTCTTTATGCGCCCGTCCCGGCCCTGCTGGTGAGGCCAAAGAAACGAGGCCCCGACCAGCTGGTGCCGGTAACCTGCAGCGCAATGGCAGACAGAGATTTGTAGTGGTCGTCGTTCATCACGAAGCCGTCTTCTCGAACTTCTACCTGATACCTCCGGCCGTTCCATTCCCGCATAAGATGCGTACCGGTTTTGATCGCGGGTTTCGGGGTTCTGACATGCTGGCCGCCTGCAGCGGATATCAGGGCGCGCTTCAACTCTGTCGTTAGCTCGCCGAAAGCCCGACACTGCGCATCCCAGATCAGCGCCTTGCGGATGAAGACCATTGACAGCAAATTCGGCGGGGCGTCGCCGAACGCCGCCGCCAAGGCCACGCGCAGGGCGGGCCGGTCTATCTGGCCGAGCTCTTCCCAGCACGTGGCGTCCGCTGGCTGTGCAATGATCCGGTAACAAGATGCTTTACCGTCTTCTGGTTTCCCGGTGGAGATCTCAAACCCAGCCTTGCGCCGCCCGCGTCGTGTGCGACTGCCAGCCGAGCTTCTCGCTGATCGTGGCAACATCCGCCTCGGATTTCCGGCACTGACAGCCTTTGGTCTTGACGGTGTGGTGGCGGACGGCGGCAACGGTGCTCTCGATTGGGATGCTCGTTCTGATTTGCTTCGAGTGTTCGGCGGTAAAACCGTAGTAGGCGAGCAGGACGTCTCGGTCGTTGACCAGCTTGGCCGCTACCTTATCGTGTTTCGCCCTACAGGGCTCGACGAAGAAAAATCGAAGGCCGAGTCCGCCTTCGTCCCGGCTTGCCAGATGTCGTGCATGTGGCCCTTGACTTTAGACTGCGCCGATTTTGGCATCTCTGTAAGCAGGGTCCCGGTTTTGCGGACCCAACAGCGTTGTTCACGCGCGCTGCCTAAAACTTACCGCAAGGGCGCCCATGATCCCAAGGCGCCATCGCAGATGGCAAGATCGGGCGCATGGGCCTTGCTACGCCACGTGAGGTCGAGCAGCTACTCACGCCAGATTTGGGTACTCTCCCGAAAGCCGTAAGTAATTTTTGAAAGCTGGTGATGGCCCTGAGGGGCGGCATATCATGGCGTTGTTCACGCGCCGCAATTCTTTACTGAGAAAAGGATATGCCACGTGTCAGAGCCTACCATCGCCCAGCTTTAACTCTGTGTGAGCCTCGTGACAGCCTCTTTTGACAGAGCGACGCCTTTCACCAACGGCAAACCGCCTTAGACGTTACCTTTAATGTTATTTGCAAAGCGCGGTCGGGCGACAACGAAGTTTTTCAGTTCGATGTTCCCCAAGCCAACTTTAAAGGGTGGGACAAACGTATTGGACGTCTCAACCAGGATCAGAGTATTCTGATCTGACATCAGGGGCAGAGCATCCCGATATTGCAAAATATTGGCGTTCGTCAATTTCTCGGTATACCCACCGCGTATTGCTGACCAATTCACCGTGTGGCTATCGGACGCCTCATCGTATAAAACCAACGATACTCGGAATTTCAGATCAGACTGATTGGTCACGATCAAACTGAACATTTCTTCCATAGTGTCAATGTAAACGCTGTTGATTTCCCTAGTTTCGCGGGAAATTATGTCGCCAATCGTATGGGTCGCTTTTATGTTCAAAGAACTCTGCCTGTAGGCTTCGAAAAACGTATACCCTGCTAGAATAGTCCAAAAAAGCATTGGGGTAATGAGGACTGCCTCGAGAGAAATCGAGCCCTCTTCTTTTGCTTGGAAACGTTTTAGGCCATTGGTCAGAATTCGCTTAATCATGATACTAACTCGGCTCTTGTACAAAGACAGTTGTAGCGGTCAGGGCGTACTGGCCTTCCTCGTTGACCAGAGCCTTGCCCATTGCGGATGTTGGGAAAACGGGGTTGATCTTGGCGCAGGCTCGAAGAACCATCAACTCGTTCTCTAGGCCGTTTTGGAAAGTCCGCACCGGGCGAGCAACTTCGGAGAGGTCAGTGCAATCAGGATTGGCGGGCACCGTCATAGCGGCAAAAGGATCCTGTCGGATCATCTCCAGACGCATGTTGGCTTCGCAATTGCTGATAAAACCGGCGCGGCTGCAAATAAGAGCCTTGATGTCGTCGTGTTGTGGATTGGCACCGGTGTTCAGGCGAATGTCGCGCACGGTCAGGTCAACGGCGCGCTCAAGCTGCGCGTGTTTCAATGTTACCAAGCCAAGCTCTAGCCCCGAAAGAACCAACAACATGATCGCTGGGAAGACGATAGCAAACTCAACGGTCGGGTTTCCGTCCTCTTGGTGGTGGAACTTGTTCAGAGCGGAAATCAATCTACGCATCATTGTGTCAACCTCAGCATACGGACGGAGGACGCGATCGAAGTAAAGGCGTTTTTGAGATCAGGGGCCGATGCTTCATAGTAATGGCTTGCGGAGCTTGCGCAGTTTTGCAGTACCTTTTGGCCATTCACCGGGGCATCGACGCTGACACCAAAAACAATCACCCCTTGATCCTTGGCGGCCTTGCATACGTGTTTGGTGCGCTGATCCTTGGCGACCGCATTTTTCTTGCTGAATGCCTTGCCTTCCCACTGACCATAGGCGCTTGGCGAATGGGTGAAGATGTTGTTTTCGATGTGTTCCAGAGACACTAGGTTCAGCAGTTCAACGTAAGACAATTGTACCGCTTCGCCGGGTTCGTCTTCTGTCACGCACGTACTCTTTTTCTTACCCGAGCAACGCGTGTCTCCATTTCCGTAAGGGTGATCCTGCCAGCTATTGTCATGCGGCCACCAGTAGTTGGGGTTGCCGTTCGACTGGTAGACCGAGAAACGATCAGTTTCCGCGTTGTACCATATATCTGACATAGTGGTGCGCATCGACGGGTTAAGCATGTGCTGGTCAGTATTGTCTCCGTCGGACACAAGGATCAGAACCTTCAGGACGTCGCCATTATAAGCCACGGGGCGGTCCTTGAATGTATCCGGCACGATATTGTCGATGGTCGCGAGGTTATTGATGACCGGACGTGTGCCCGGGTCCAGCAGGACAAGGCCCCAATTCGCGCCATTGTCCAGGCCTGAGTCCTCATCCGCCACTGGATTGCTGAGCTTGGTGAGGCCGTCTACATAGTTATGAAGCACCGTTTTATCGTTTTGAAACGGCAGGATCGCCGAACCGGGGCGGATTGGGCAGACGGGATGTTCAATCGGCTCTTTAGTCTCGGTGTAAGGGTCAAAATGAGCCGTTTGTTCCAGCAGCCTGGTCAGTGAAAGTTCAGGCTGGCTGAATTCGTTATCGATAAAGTTGACACAGTGCGAGTGGTTATGGAAACGGTCCAGATTATAGTATTTCAGCAGATCCGCGCCAGCGTTGACCTGGCTGGAATACGGGATAAGTGAAAATGAAATCTCGTTACTCCAAGTCCCGTTTTTCGTTCCAATCTGCGTGATGATGCTTTTCGTAGCTTCTTTCAATGCTGGCAGATCAATCGAGGTCGAGACGTCCGTGACTATTGAGATTTCGGCCAAACCAACGCTTTCCTCAGCCGTGCTAGCCGCGGGTGCGGTCATTGTATCGACGCCAGAAAGGTGCATGAATTGGGTCGGCAACTCGGAAATGGCAGTTGCCGACACCTCGCGATAACCTGCGCTGTTGACCACATTGATGCTGGTCACATTTTCCAAAAGGCCCTTCTTTTCCAGATATGAACGAACGACGGATTTTGGCTCGGCTTTTTGATCAAGGTCCGCAGCGGCCAGAACAGCCCGGTCCAGTGTGTACTGCAAGTTTGTGCGTTCGTTCTCAAAACGCATGTAATCCACGCCAATACCCACAGTGGCGACCATGATCAAAAACATGAAGAGGGCAAAAATGGTAAGTGAACCGCTTTCGTCACGACCAAACTGCGGTGTATCTTTCGGGGGCAGAAAATCTAGCATGGCGCTCTCCGGCTAGCATCCAAGTTTCGAAGACACCTTAGGAAAGAATTTCGTTATTTTTTGGGAAATGATTGGGCGACAAAATTACTGAAAATGAACCAAATGTTAACGCAAGATGAACAATCTTGAGTTCGCTAAGCGCAATTGCCAAGTTGTCTTCTACAACCACTGAAATATTGGCACAGACTGGTTCATACTGCCACCCCGGCAGCGTAGTTGGCCCAGAGGTTAAACGCATAGTTGCGGACGTGGTGGTTGGTGAGTTGATAACGGCGGGGGCGGCAGAAAGATATAGCTGCGTAATTCATCTGTGATGACGACCCTTGGTTCGCCAAACTGTGAAACCAGTCTTTGGTGCAACCGCTTTGCCGCTTTTGTATTCCTGCGCGTTTGCAAGGGAATATCGAGAACGTCTCCATTTACGTCGATCGCCCGCCACAGCCAGTGTTTCTTGTAAGGAATCACTACTTCATCCAGGCACCACCTGTCGATCGGTCGCGGCCGATCCCGGCACAGGCAGTCCGAGAAATGATGTCCAAATCGATTGACCAGCAGCCGGATTGCTTCCCGAATGACCATCACACCCTGCGCTGCCAAAAGGTCTCGCAAGCTCTGAAAAGCTAATTTCGCGCTTCTTCAGGTCGAGATTTCAACCCGGCATTCCAACCCGCCCAGCGACGCGGATGTTCGTAGATCCAAGCGGGCGCCATAGGCAGCAAGCAGATCGACTGCAATTGCCAATCCCAAACCGCTGCCTGTGACAGAGGTGTCTAACCGCCCCCCGGATCGAAGGGCCTCGCGGTGAGCGTGTAGCGGTATTCCGGGGCCGTCATCCTCGATACGGATTTGGATGTGATCTTGTCTACGGTTGGCTGTCAGGCGTACTGACCGTCTGCTCCACTTGACTGCGTTGTCGAGCAAGTTGCCAAGAACTTCTTCGATGTCCTGTGCGTCCATGCGCACCCAGAGATCGGGGTCTCGGTTGATTTCCAGCGTCTTTCCTTCGCGATCCGCTATCGTAGTAAACAAGCGAGCCAATCGATCGATGGAATTTGACAGATCGGTTCGGGAATGAGTCAGGTCCGCGGTGTGCAGCGCCCGCAGCCTGGCCAGTGACCGGCTCAGCTGAGCGTCAATCCGATCCAGTGTTTCCTGTGCGATATCGGTCGCAGCTCCGGCCTCGGACAGGGTAACCAGTTCGTTACGCAGGATGGCGGCGGGGGTTTTGAGTGCATGTGCCAGATCCGCCGCCTGTCGGCGCGACCCCGCCACTATGTCGCGGTTTCGACGCAAAAGCTTGTTCAAGTCATCGACGAGGGGAGAAACCTCTTCAGGATAGTCACCCGGTTCGAGGTCGTCGTCCCGATCCCAGCGATGCGCCACATCGCTGCGAAGCCTCTGCAGCGGACCGAGGATGAACGACATCAGGAGCAGCGATCCGGCCACTCCAATCAGACCAACAAGGGCAAACACAGGCAACAGGCTTTTCTGCGCAGCACGACGCTCGGCCACAAGCTGCGCCCGACTTTCGGCGACGCTGACACCCCAGACCGTACCGTCTTCGTAGGTAATCTTTTGATAGGCGCTACGCAGGGTTTCATCTTCCGGCCCTTGTGTGTTCCAGAGCGTCTGTACATCCGGGTTGCCGTGTGGTTCGGCGATGATCCCGTCAAACAGCGACGCCGAAGTATAAATCTCTCCATCATCACTGCTGACCTGCCAATACCGCCCTGAATAGGGTGTGCCGTAGGCCGGGTCGAACATTAGATCGCGCAGTGCATCGGGGTTCTGAGTGGTGACGCTCAGTCCCACCACCAGCTGCGTATGGCGGTCGCGCAAAGCGGTGTCGAACCGTTCCGAGACCCGGTCATTGATATAGGAGAACACTGCAAGTGTGCCCAGAGTCACAGACACGGCACCGGATGCAATCCCTCCCAGCAGTGCCCGTTGACGCAGTGACAACATCAGGCTGAATCAATCATATATCCACGGCCCCGAACCGTTTTGATCAGGTCGGAGCCCAGCTTTTTACGCAGGCGGTTTATAAAGACAGCAATGGTGTTTGAATCCCGGTCGCCATCGTATTCGTAGATATGCTCAGACAGCTCGGTTCTCGAGATCAGGCGCCCCGTATTGTGGACCAGGTAGGTCAACACGGCAATTTCCTGCGCTGTTAGGTCGACCGGCACGCCATCGACCGAAACCCGCCCGTTGCGGGTGTCCAGAGTGACGCGTCCCATTTCGATTACCGGATTCAACTGCCCGCTTTGCCGCCGCAGAATGGCGCGAACGCGCGCAGCCAACTCGGACATGTGGAACGGTTTGGTCATATAATCATCGGCTCCGGCATCCAGGCCATCAACCCTTTCGCTCCAGCCATCGCGCGCCGTAAGGATCAAGACCGGAGTCTGGACACCGGAGTCGCGCCATTCACGCAGAACCGATACACCATCGCGCTCAGGCAGGCCGATATCCAGAATGATCATGTCGTAGGGTTCGGTCGCGCCCAGATGCAGAGCTTCGAGCCCGTTATGGACAACATCCACCACCCGGCCTTCGGCGTTCAGAAGCTTTTTGATCTGATCGCAGAGGTGTGGTTCATCTTCTGCCAGTAGAATTCTCATACTCTGGAGTTATAAGCGCGTGGACGGTTGTTTAACCATCACTTTTTGCCACCGCCCTTGCCGCCGGAATTGCCACCGCCGTTGCCGCCAGAGTTGCCACCGCCATTGCCGCCAGAATTGCCACCGCCGTTGCCGCCGGAATTGCCACCGCCGTTGCCGCCGGAATTGCCACCGCCGTTGCCGCCAGAGTTGCCACCGCCATTGCCGCCAGAGTTGCCACCGCCATTGCCGCCAGAGTTGCCACCGCCATTGCCGCCAGAGTTGCCACCG
>NZ_LQBP01000015.1 GCF_001507545.1 Ruegeria profundi | reverse complement strand
CCAATCGTCAGGCAGACGCGCCCATCTACAAAATCTCTGTGCCCCAATCAGTGCCCAGCGAACGCCACCAGCGCCAATACCGCGAGAGCGGTTTCGTCCTCGTCCGCAACTCGGACCTAGACCATTTTTCGAAGAAGGTCTGCTTAAGACGGGTAAGCAGACATTAGCCAACAAAGGCGCTGATCAGCGACTTGCAACGACCGCTTTCGTTGGCACCGGACGTTCAGAAAAATTCGGCGAAGGCCCGAGATGCGGGACGAAGCCGTTGCTCGCTGCACCTGCAACCAGGTCAGATCCGAATTTCGGGACTGCGCAGAAAGCAGACTTTGCAAAGATCGAAATATCGACTCTATCAGCCATTTCATACTACTCAGCGACCACGGCATAGATTTCGACCGGCTCCCTAATGCCCTTGATCTTTGCCTCTCCCCGGCTTTCTGCTTCAAACTCACCTTCAATTGCAGCCCAGGTTCGAGGGGAAACAAGGATCTCATCGTTGTCCGCCATGTCGCAAAGCCGTGCAGCTGTGTTGATCGACGTCCCGGAGGCAGTGTAGTCGAAGCGGCCTTCGGAGCCGACGATACCGACCGTGGCATAGCCGTAAGAGATCCCGATGCCGAAGCCAAGCCGGTGGCCCAGTTTCTTCCAGTCGGCGCAAAGTCTTCGCATCTTTCGGCGCATTGCCACGGCTAAACGCACTGCGTCGCCTGCCGGATCATCAACAGTGATTGGATCGTTAAAAATAACCATTATCCCATCGCCGGCCCGCTGATCTACACCACCGCCATACTCGTCGATCAACATGGACATCTCCTGATGGTAGGTCTGAAGAACGTCGATGGTTTCTTCAGGCTCAGCGCTTTCACAAAAGGCTGTGAACCCACGCAGATCACAGAAAAGGGTCGCAACAAGCGCACGATGCGAAGTGAGCAGACTTTCGTCGCCAGAAGTCACGACAGCATCGGCGACAGCAGAGGGAAGAAAGCGTTTCAATCGGCCCATGCGCTCGATCTCTTCGACTTGTTGATCGACGCGCTCGCCCAATTCTGCGTTCAAAGCCTCTAGGTTTCTAAATTGGTTGGTGTTTTCGATTGCAATCACCGCTTGGGCAGCGAAGGTTTCAACGAGCTTGATCTGATCATCGGTAAATGGCGCGACTTCGAGCTTATAGAGCGCAATGACCCCTATCGCCTTATTTTCTTGGTGCAGTGGCACTTGCAAAACTGTGCGCATTCCTTCGAGATCCAAGGCTACTTTGATTTGGGGGACATGTTCGGACAAGGATTTGGCCTCGCGAAGATCTGGAATATGTAGAACTCGCTTTTCCTTTACCGCACGCACAGCATAGCTTGCTTCATTGTCAAGCCGATGCGGCGTCTTCCTGAGGTGATCAATAAACGCTGATTGCGCTGCATTGTTCGCTGCGACCACGAGATGTTCGTCATTCTGGTCACGTAAAAGCAGAATTGCGTGCGGCGCTGAGCAAAGTCGCGCTGCGTTTTCCAATATCGCGCTAAAGACCGGCTGTGCGTCCGAACGGCTTTGACTGATGACGCTCAAGACCTCTCCAGTGGCCGCTTCGCGCTCAAGCCGCGATTGGATCTCCCTAAATTGCCGCACATTCTCAATGGCGATGACGGCTTGTGCAGCAAAGGTTTCCACTAACTCAATTTCATCGGTGGTAAAGGCATTAACTTCGCGTCGAAAAAGCGTGATGCAACCAATTGCTTTGCCATTTAGAATAAGTGGAACACCCACGATGGTCCGCATGCCTTCCATTTCAACCATCGCGACCCGGCCAGGGTCACCTTGCCGGTAAAGTTCCGTGTCCACCAAATCTTCAACCTCGACGACAGAGGCCGCCCGCATCGATTGGGCCGGGACCAAGTTACTGTCCGAAAAACGGGTTGTCTGCCCTACGCTTAAATGACGCAATCCTTCTCCATAGTGCGCTTCTAACGTCCAATAACTACGGTCATCATTGAGGACGACCAGATTGGCCGAAGGCGCGTTTGCAAGGCCTGCTGCATTTTTTATGATCGTTTCGAATACAGGCGTAGGATCAGTCCGAGAGGCGCTAATCAAGTGCAGAATGTCACGGATCGCCGTTTCGCGTTCGCGCAAAATCGCAACTTCGGCCCTCACATTTTCTAAATCGGCAGTCACTGTAACCTCTGATCTTCTGCAACGAAGTCGCCATCAATCAATAACACATTTTGCGTCGCCGCTCGTGCTGCCTAGTTAACATTCTACGGGCGTCGTTGCTCTTGCTTAGCTCGCTATCCACGGTGAGGTCTTGGATGGCCAGTTTTAGCAGGTCTCAGCTTATGCAGAACCCAGCAATGAAGGTCTTCTATGGGCTGCCTGCGGCCGAATGCGCTCGCAGCGTTTAAGCCGCATTGCGGTGGCGGCTTCGGGCTCGACTCGGTCATCCGAGCATTTTTCTCAAGTGACTGGTAAGTGCCGCTGAGCGCTCGTTCGTCACAGAAAAAAGAACTTTCAGCCGTGAATGACAGCATCGCACGTTATCAGGCAGTACCCAATCAATGGATCAATTTCTGCAGTATTTTGTCTGCTCGGATCAGGTCGTTGACGGCCTTACGTGATTCTTCGGTCTCTCGCGATCGTTTTCCATGCTTCCATGATGGATGGCTCGGTCCAGCAGCGTGTCCACCGCCTGCACCATGAACTCGGCAAACACACCAACCTCGAACCGCCGGTGCTTTGCATCGTCGGCCCGTGGACTTCGCTGTGGCAGTACATCTCGGCGCATCTCTGAGCCGTTTTGTTGGGTCCATGAGGTTGTCGTCACTTTTTGACACCACCCCGCCCCCCGTTGTGGACATTGCCGACTATAGCCTGACCACCTTCCTTAACCTCAACGCGCTCGACCCGAACTGTCTGATCTGCCTTTGACCTATACTTTTTCAGTGTCTCAACCTGGCCTGTGAACGTTCTCGCTAGCTTGTTTAGCGCCCGTTCCGCCGCATCCTGTTGCTGAATGGTTTCAACGTGATTGAGCCTGCGCGCCATCATCATCGTAGCCTGATGGATCGCCCCCATCTGTATCGCGAGCATTGTTTCGATTTCGTCCTGTGGCTGCACACCTCTTACGACGGACAAAACAAAGTTCGAGGACGCCTCGGAAATTGGGCTACCCTGTTTTCCGAGAGCGGCCACTTGTTCCAGTACACCTTCGAAGAACCTCGTATCGACTGTACCAAGCTCGTGCATTGCCAAAGCAGTAGCGTCGGATGGTTCCTTATCCTGATGTCCGACTGTCAGGTTTCGCTTCTCCTCATCGAATTCGAATTTCAGATCGGGTGCTCGTACCTGGTTTTGGTACTTTTCTTGTACAGCCAAAACGGCGGTTGTTTCCGCCTCGGTGAGTTCTTGGTGTCTGGGCTGCAATTCGTTGTCACTGTCATTATGTGCTTTGCTCATGTCCGCCTCTCGTAGCAGGGAGTGGTTAGTATTAGTGTTCCGATTCAGAACCGAAGGACCGACGAGAAATCGGCCTGACGGGTTCTGATTTGGAACCAAGGATGGTCTTTGGGTTCTCAAACGGAACCACAGAAGATGCTGACGGGTCCGTCTCAGAACCGCGTTTTATTTTTTTGGACTGCCAGAACCGCCAGTCGTTGGTGGCGGCTTTCTTGCCGGATCGGGTTTGCGTCGCCTTGGTCGTCAACCGCCATTCGTGGGCGCGACGGTGATACCAGTTTCCTTCCTGCTCCAGCACTAGGAAGCCTTTGTGCTGCAGATCCTCGAACGCGCGCTGAACCGTGGCCTTGCCCAAGCCCAGGATATCTGCCGCTTCGTTCATCGACAGAAACACCTTGCCGTTGTTGCCACCGTTGTAGCGGGTGTGAAGCTCCAGCCAGAGCTTCACTGCAGGTCCAGACAGGGCACGCCACGCCGGGGATTTCAGGATCGCATAGGGCAGCTTAACGTATTGGCCCTCATCCGACCTTTTACCCTTGGGAGATCGACGCCTACTCATCGCAACACCTCCGCTGGAAATGCGCGGACAATACATCCAGTTCGGTTATGTTACAGCCGATATGCGCCCGGACGAGTCGGGTCAGGCCAGATTTGGACACACAGTACCCGAGTGTGTCCCAGGCCGCTCCCCCGGCCGGAAACTGGGGTCTCTGCCGCTGAAACAGCCATTGGATGCCATCCCTGCAGACGGCGACGCGGTAGACACCATGGCGAAACAGCTCTCCGCTATAGTTCTCAGCGGTTTCCCGATGATCGGCTCGGGTAATTGGGCCAGTTACAGGCCCCTTGTTGTGACTTTTGTTGCGCGGTGTGGAGTAGGAGAAATCAGCCATGCTCGATCTGTCCTTTCCGTACGATCACCCGTTCGACTGATTGGCTTAGGGGCGACCAGTAATACCGGCGCTCGTTTGGTTTTCTTGATTCGGCCCGCTTTGAGTTGTAGTTTCTTACTATTGTCATGTACTCTGTCCTCGCTTGCGCGAAGGGACGAAACACGATAAATTCCGCATACAGACTTGCTATAATGTGAAAACGAAATCGCCCGTGCCCAATGTCGTCCCATTGGCGCGGGTTTTCGTTTAAACGCTCTGAGTTTCGCCCGTGATCCAGGCATCAATTTGATGCGTGTCCACGAACGCGGCACGACCAACGGTGTGCTTGGTAATCGCACCCCTTTTAACCGCACGGTCAAAGGTGGACCGACTTAGTGAATACCGCTGAATAGCGTCTGTGAGACGGATCAGGTTTTTGGATTTAGTGTTAGGTTCTGCCATATGAGATACCTCTTAACTGGCAGAAGGCTCGGATAGATTTAACTACATTCCGGGTGGCTAACCTGTCAGCGAAGCACGCTCAAACCGTTCGCTAAATGCGAAACTTTAGCTGTTGCGTTTGTCACGACAGGTTCCATATAGTGTGGAATGTGACGAAAGTTGTTTGTCGCATGCGGGAGACTATTACGGACCAACCGAATTTAACTGACGGCGTAATCCGTTTGTCTTCCTGAGTGCATTTTATTCCGGGCCTTCTACTCGTTGGTTTCGGTTTGAGTAGATGGGACGCCGGAATTGTAGGAGAGGATGGCGTCCCTCTGCGGGTATTTACACTCATGAGCCATCATGACCCGTAATAAGTGGTCTACTCATAGTAGAGCCACCACATAAGCACCGCAACATCTTGATGCACCTTCTATGCGATTGACCGTGCGGGGATAAGTATACGTACGTTTGCGGGGACTAATTCCGGATAGCTCTATGTATAAGTTGTGGATAAATGAACCGGAATCACGCATTCCCTGTACCTCGAATCAGAACAACCTTGGCCTCTTTGCCGGTCACATGTGCCGCCCAGCGCTCAACCAGTAACAAGCGTTCATCAAAGTAGTCGGATCTCTGGTAGGCCCGTGAAACGGTTGATCCGACCTTGTGGCCTATCGCGGTTTCCTTGATTTCATAGTCTGTATTGGTTGCCTCATCGGCCCAAGTCCTAAAGCTAGCCCGAAACCCGTGAGGTCGTGCATCAAGTTTTAAACGCTCCATATGGCGCGCCATACTGGCGTCACTGATGACTCCTTTTCGGACACCGGGGAATAAATATCCATCACGGGCGGTTTCGATGGCCTTTTCCACGATCCACTGCGCCTCTTTTGACAGGGGTACTCGGAAATCGTCGGTCTTACCGCGTGGCCCCTTCACCAGTTCTGCGGGTACCGTCCAGATGTTGCCCTTTATCTGATCCACATGTGCAAACCGGATAGGCTTGGACCGTAATCCGGTCAGGATTAGAAGTTGCAGGGCGAGATGAACGATGCCGCCGCCTTCGAGGCTCTGATAGAAAGCAGGGATATCCCGCCAGTCCATCGATGGGATGTTCTTAGCCTTGTGGACCTGCTTACCCAGCAGTTCGCGGGCGTCCTCGATGGCGTGGCGGTCAATCTCGTATTTCTGGGCGCTGGCGTAACTCAGGCAGGCTTTGAGCCGGGTTATTGCTTTTCTGGCCACGTCTGTCTTGGTGTGCCAAATCGGGCGGAGTGCGTCGGCTATAACAGTGCCGGTGATATCCTCAACCGGCTTTTCGCCCAGTGCTGGGAGTATGTGTGTCTTAATCGGGCTATACCAGCGTCCTGCCTCCCCATCACCTTTAAGCTGGGCCTTGCGGGCTTCAAACGCCTGTGGCGCGATGTTCTTCAACAGGCGTTTTTCGCGGGCCTTGGGGTCGTTGGCCACCTGATCCGCTGCCGCCTGCGCCTTCTCAGCGTTGCGAACCTCAATCGGGTTGCCACCGCGCTTGACGATCCCGCGATGGGCGTCAGCCATTTCACGCGCCTGGGCCAGTGTAACGCTGGGGAATCCTCCCAAACCCATTTCCTTGCGTTTGCCTGAGATAGTGAACCTAAACACCCACTGGTCACCAGACGCCAGCCGATACAGGTACAGGCCGCCGCCGTCACTATGCTTGCCGGGTCCGGCAGACCGAACTTTCGCGGCGCTCAGTTTGTATAGTGATCCGGCCATATCCCCTCACAGCAACTTATATCCCCCGTTTTATCCCCTGTTTTTTCTGCGGTATCAAGACGCCTTGTGAGGCATAATGAGGGGTACACGCTCTAATACCTCTGATATTATTTGATAAAAATATCATCACTGATGCACTATGAGGCATTGAGATAAAGTGTTCAGTGCCTCTCCTGGGCACCAAATTTCCGTTCGATCTTTGAGCAAGTTCTAAAAGTCTGAATGGATTGGTGAGTTACGGAATTCAAACTCCTTTACTTCTAATGAATTCAAGAAATTTGCTAAAAACGAACTTTATGTGGGCTCGTTTTTTGTAGCCAACTCTCAATTTATCTAAATATCACAGGGTCTTGCAGAATAGTATTGAGAACCCGAACACTTCATCCAGAGTGCGATCTAGTATTCGGCGCTGATCCGCACATTGATTGAGTTTCGCTTTTCCAGTTCAATTTCCGAAATTCGCTTCGCGTAGCCTACAGCAGCCGCACTGTTTCGAGACTGAACCAACGCAGCCAACAAGGCGCTAACCTTCTCATCTGGGTCTTAAACCCGGATTCCCGGCCATCTTACTTTTATCTGGCGCGGGTCGGTTCACTCTCTGCCTCAGCTAAAGACGCTGCCTCGTCCTCGCCAACGGCAAGGACGGCGGTCTCGGGCGTGACGCCACGGGCCGGAGCGCTGACACGAAACGCTGTTTTCTCACTCTCAGGCACGGCGGATTTGGCAAAGATGCGCCAGATAGTGAACGCGATCATCAGGCAATGCGCGGCAACCGTCGTCATGAACAGCCCCTGCGGCCCAACGCCAGCCATGGCCACACCAGCGATCAACGGGCCAATAATCGAACCCAGGCCAAAAACCATCAGCAAACCACCTGAAACCTGGATCGAGGTGCCCGCAGGCGCATGGTCATTCGCGTGGGCGACGATAACCGGGTACATCGCAAAAATCGCTGCACCAAACGCGCCGACAAGAACAAGGTTCATGAACCGGGACTCCGGTACCAGGATGACGAATGCCAAATCGGATGCAAGGGCCAGTACAGCCGTGAAAAGCAGGACCTTCCGTCGGTCCATGCGGTCGCTGATAAATCCGATTGGCAACTGAGCCAGGGCTCCGGCCAGAACCGGGATACTCGCAAACAACGCAATGGCAGTAAGCGACAGACCCACGCGGTCTGCATAGACGGCAGCCAACGTGCCGAAAGCCGCATTCGAAATCCCGACAAGAAAAACCGCTGCGACCGCAACGGGTGAGTTTCGCCACAGCGCGGGCAGGTCTAGCCTTACGGATGTCAGCGGTGCGGGCGAAGCCGAGGTGGACAAGGCGGTTGGAATAAGAGCCAGGCAATACACGATTGCTCCGATCGCAAAAAAGACAAATCCCGTTGCGTCGCCTAGGGAAATAGCCATTTGTCCGGCTGTAACTGCCCCTAAATTCACCATCGTATACACGCCGAAAATCGTTCCGCGGTTGTTCGGCGCAACCCGGTCATTCAACCACGATTCAACGATCATCGCGGCGCCGGCAAAACAAAATCCAGAAATTGCGCGGGTCGGTATCCATGCCCATGCGTTGATGAATATGGCTTGAAACAGGATCGTTACTGCAGCCAGCGCGCACATTACACCAAAGGTGCGTATATGACCGACGGCCCCGACCAGCCTTGGGACGACAAGACATCCGCCAACATAGCCGATGGCCCATCCCGTTCCCAAAAGACCAAGAGCGCTTGGGGAAAAGCCCTCCATTGATCCCCTAACCGGGAGGATGAGGCCGTGCACGCCACCCGCGAACAAAAGAAGACCCGATCCAAAAAGCAAGGATGAGATGGGAAAAAGATGTCGGACCATGCTGTGCAGATTAACGGGCAACGGGCCGTTGAGAAACATGAAAACGTTCCAAAGGGCACCTGTTGGCAATGTTTAAACTTTGAAAAAATACTCTTGTATTTTCACTGTGTCGATCAACCGACGCCTCATGACATCAGCAAGATTGCGGTGAGTCAGAAGCTGGAAAGAAGCAACTAAAAACGCTGGTGGCAAAGCGCTCTGAATGATACGCGATGAGCCAGAAGGATCTCCCATTTTGATGCGTTGTAGGGGCCAAAGTGCAAAGTGCGGAGGTATACGTCGGAAGTCCGTGAATGTCCTATTCTCAGTCTGACCTTTGCAAATGCGGCACCAGGTCAATGAAAGGCAGGACCTGAAACTGCCGACAAATAGTGCCTAGGTGGTCTTCTCACCGCTTAAAAGGCGGTGAGAGACCGTCGTGCGCGCGATCTAGATAGCTTTTCAACTATGAAGTTGCTTGGGTTCTAACCAGCTGGATTGCGAGCAATTTCTTTGTACCCAACGGCGCAACGTCAGGATGCCACAACAGCTTTTAGCATCCAAACCGCCTCTTCGTGTTTGACCATGCGTGCATTCATCAGGTCTTCGGTCGCTCCATCGCCGTGTCGAGACGCAAGCGCCGCCGTTTCTCGCAGGTTGCGCACGATTGTTTCGTTATCTGCAATCAGTTGTTTGATCATACCATGAGCGTCTTTGACGGTCTCTTCTTCCGCCAGCGTCGCTTGGCTTATCATGTCAGTGAATGAAATCGGCGCAACATGACCCAACGCGCGGATACGTTCCGCCAAGTCATCAACAGCCTCAAAAAGATCACGGTACTGGCGCTCGGTCAGCTCATGTATCGGTAAAAACAGCGGACCTACGACATTCCAATGGCACCCTTGGGTTTTCACCATCAGCAGCATGCTGTCGGCCAGCACTTCAGTGACGGCATTGGCGATCCAAGTGTTTTTGCCGATGCCCGTATCATGGGTTTGGTCTTGCGCTTCGGGTTTCAGAACTTGATACGTCATATTCAATCCTTTTTGTTGACCAGCTGTCGTCAACATGGATGTGGATACTATTAAAATCAAATAAAAACATATGCTTAACAGACGTATACGCCATCAGCCACCCAGGTTCATGAGGCGCCATGAACAAGGTGTCGAACAGCGCTGACGCATGCGGTTGTAGAAATGGAGATGCCCTGTCATACATATTTGGAGTAAGTGACGTATGTAATTGAGGGTGTTTCAGTGTCTGACCAATCCAGGCCGCCGAAAAGAACTGAAAAACTCCAGCTGATGCTAGACTTGGAAGAGCTGAAAGCGATCGATGACTGGCGGTTTGAAAACCGCCTGCCATCCAGAGCGGCCGCAATCCGCGAGCTTATCCGCAGGGGGCTCATCTCGCAGGAGTTTGATGAACCTCCGACTGATGCAGCGTCAGGTGAGTTCCGTGTCACGGATGACTAAGGCAAAACGTTTTGCCTGACCTTTGCAAACTGCTTTCTCAAAAGCTGAAACTGGTCAACGGGTCGTTCACTGACCTTCACTAACAATTGCGTATCGCTTTGGCTTCAGGCGTTTGGCCGATCCGAGGGTTTGCGAGCCATGCCCCTGAGCACCGCCAGTTCAAGCTCATCCTCTTCATGGATGCGCGCAAGGATTTCCTTGCTGCTCACCACAGTTAACGGATCGCCGCGCTGCGTAATCACAAGATTGCGGACCTCGTGCTTGGCCATCAGGTTCAGAGCGGTGGACAGCTTAGCGCCAGTCGGACAGGCAACCGGGTTTTCGGTCATCCAATCATTTACGGTTTGCTCGTAAAAGGACGAGCCGGAATCCGCAAGGCACAGAAGGATATCATGATCCGTGATAATTCCGGCCAGTTGCCCATCCTCAATAACAGCCAACGCGTTGACTTCGAGAAGGGCCATCGTCACGGCTGCATCAAAAACGGTTGTGTCGGTATCACAGAAGGGGCGACGCTTGAATTTCTGCGCGTCAACTATGCTGGCGATGGACATGGCTATGCCTCATTTGAGAGTTCTCGGTTCATGGCACCATTTCTGAATAACACGGGACGACATCCCGCGCCCCGTGTCATTCTAAACGATCGTGTACTGTTTTTGGCTCACCAACGCCTCCCACGCGGCAAGCGCAATCAAAACCGAACCGGACACCCACGCATTGGCCGCAGCCACATGGTGTCCGGTGAAACCCAGCACCGTTGGCACAGCAATCAAAACACCCCCTGTCGCCACGACCGGAGCCACCCGCATGAAAAGGTGGCCTTGGGTAGCTCTGCTGCACATGAGCAGGATGCCAAAACCGAAGATCATGAAAACAAGCATTTCCCGATCAGCCAAACCCCGTAGCAGAACCTCTTGGCTGAACAGAAGAAATGGAGACATGACCAACCAGATACCCAACGCTGCAAGCATCCACCTGTAGGGTGGGATTGGCTTTCTCATAGCTTGATCGCCCCTGGCTTACTGATCGGTGATGAACGCGGGCAGAAGGTCGGTCTCAACGGCGACCAGCAATTCGACTTCGTTGATGAAACCATCCGCATTCGCGTCTATATCAAGGAAAATATCCTCGGTTATCTGAGGATACTTCGTCTGCAGCTCTGCCAAAGAGGCAAGCCCGTCGCCATCCATATCGGGATCGGCAGGTACGGCGAACGCAGGCAGCGCGAACAGCGGTGAGAGCAGATAACAATTGAAACTCGACCCATTTTTGGTCTCCGGGAAACATGGGCAGCTTGCCCGTTTCAGGGTTGGTGTAGCGCGCTGGTGTCAGTGCATCACAGGGTGTTCAGGTTGCAACGGCTCCGCAGGTCGGGATCTCCACTACAAAATGAACTCCGTTGATTGGTGTTCCGATCTGGTGGGGGCACTTTTGCGCTACGCCGGCACTATGACACAGTCGTATCGTATTGAATAACGAATTTATGTCGTCGATAATATCGGATATTCAAATAGGTGAACCGTGGATATAGAGCTTGCCCGAACATTTCTGGCCGTTGTTGAAACAGGCACCTTTTTTGATGCGGCAAACAAGGTGCATGTCACGCAATCGACGGTCAGTATGCGCATTCGAACGCTCGAGCAACAGCTGGGACAAGCGGTATTCGAACGTGGCAAATCGGGCGCAACCCTAACACCGGCAGGGCGGCATTTTATGAAACATGCTCAGGTCCTTGTGCGTACCTGGACGCAGGCAAAACTGGATGCGGGCCTACCCGTGACAATGGCCGCCGCGCTAGAAATCGGGGCCGCTCCTAGCCTTTGGGACGGGTACCTTATCGATGCCTTACCCGATCTAATGGCAGCACTGCCAGATGTCGCGATACGGGCATCGGCTGCATCCCCTCAAACCCTTTCACGCGAAATTGCAGAGGGCGGCCTTGATCTTGCTATCATGTACCGCCCGCGCAAAGCCTCCGGCCTCTCTGCCCTTCAACTTTTTCAGGATGAGTTTGTCCTGGTGAGTAGTGGACCACATGCACTGCCCACCGAACTGGGTGAAGCATACGTTCTGATAGATTGGGGTCCGGAATTCCGGGCTGACCATTTGCTGAATTTTCCCGAACTTGATGCGCCACGCCTGCAATTGGGGATCGGCACGCTTGGCCTGCAGTACCTGAGGTCTGTGCCCTCGGCCGGTTATTTTCCGCGACGTGTTGTTGAACCGGCACTGAGTGAAGGCTGGTTAAGCCTGATCGAGGAAGCGCCCCGATTTGCATATGCTGCCTACGCGGTATTCGACGAGGGCGAGGAAGAAGGATTTCCGGGACAAGCCGCAAGAAGGCTTCTCCACGCTGCAAAAGCGTTTGAAAACGCATCACGTACGGTTCGGCGGATCACTGACTAGGAACGTCAGACTGGTTCGATGCGTGAACAGCATCGGCCAAACCGGGCGTATTCTGCAGCCTTCAATCTAGCATTCGGGAAAAGGGCCCGATCAATGCCGGCCCGCATGCGCACGACACCCGTGGTGCGCTAAACCGTCGCTATTTTCGGTTCCTCACCGGACTTCTCAACAGCGCTCGCTATCTGCTGTCAGATCAATAATCGGGAGACTGCTATGAAAACGACATTGCTCGCTATCGCACTCAGTGTGGCATCTGCCGCACCTGCGCTTGCTGACATCATCGAGATCGAGATGTTGAACAAGAACGAGGACGGAGACCGAATGGTCTTCAGCCAGGAACTGATCCGTGCCGAAGTCGGTGACATTATCCGTTTCGTTCCAACTGACAAGTCACACAACGCTCAATCCGTAAAAGACGCGCTTCCCGAAGGACAGGAACCGTTCCGAGGACGCGTGAACCAGGCAATTGAGTACGAAGTAACAGAAACCGGCCTTACTGCTGTTGTGTGCTTGCCGCATCAGGCCATGGGTATGGTCGCATTGGTTGTAGTCGGGGATGACCTGTCAAATGCCGATGACATCCTGAACGCACGCGTGCCCGGAAAAGGTGGTGATAAGCTTGAGGCACTGGTGGAAGAAGCAAAGTCTTTGATCACCACCGACGAAAGCAGCACTGATCAAAGCAGCTAAAGAAATGGCACAAATGGCAGCGGGACGCACAGGTCCTGCTGCACGATGGACGGAGAACCCAAAACAGTTATCAGCAACGTAAGGAAGGAATGACATGCCGAGCGACATGACGGTAAACTCAAACTCATCGAAACGTCAGGGACTTGCACAAGTGGTCTATACGATTGGGCGGCGCAAGGGCCGTGTGCCCGGCTTCGATTGGAGTGATCGCATCGCGCACTGGACAATCCGCATCCCACTTGCGGGGCTACTGTTCTATTACGGCCAACAAAAGTTTCCGTCCGTGTTCACGTCACCGGGGGATTTTGGCGTACCGGCTGCATTGTACATCCTTGCCGCATTTGCGGAAATACTTGGCGCTGCCGCACTGATCGTGGGTGGTGTAATCGAAACGTTCAGACCGCAACTGGGTAAGTTCCGGCTCGCTGGCGATGCCCTGACCCGTATTGGCGGCTTTGCAGGTGTGGCGGCTGTTACCGGGGTCATCATTTATTTCTACTGGGGTGCGCTTACAATCGCTGACCTTCAGGTGATGGCGTTGGGGCTGTCAGCATTCATGCTTCTGCGCGGCAACAAATACGGGCGCAAAGCCACACAGCGCGCCTGATGAAGCCAGCATATCCCTAAACAGCTATATCCAAAGTCCGACGTGCACGCCGCGTCGGGCCTTCTGTAAGGTGACGGTCACCTCTCAGAGCATGAGATCTCTGCGGGTTTTCGCGCGGGGTACCGCTTGATGCAAAGATCAGTGCAATACAGCAAGCAGAGAAGCACCTACCCTGCGCAACGGTCGTATCATGTGGCTTCCAACCACCGGATCAGGGCTGCTGTCGTATCATCGGGTTTTTCCAAAGTAGGCAGGTGCCCGGCCTCTTCGATGATTTCCAATGTGCTGTTGGGCAGCAATTCATGCATCAACCTGTGCCGCTCGACCGGGCACAGGCCATCCTCGCGCCCACACAGAACCAGTGCGGGACCGGTATAGGTTTTCAGAGTCTCACTCTGGTCGGGGCGATCCATCAAAGCGCGGGATTGGTGCAGGAATACATCGGCGCCAAGATCCATCGCCATGGCCATGCACAGGTCAAGGATGGCATCCCGATCTGGGCCATCGGCCAGATAGTTGGGCTTCATCTCATCCCGCATCACTTGGCGCAGTTGGCCCGCCTTCACCGCAGCCATCTGCGGCCCGCGACGCGCCTTGACCTGCGTCTTTTCGGCCAGCGGGTTGGTGTCTAGCAGGGCCAAACGCTCAACCCGCTCTGGTGCCTGCCGCACCACCTCCATCGCCACGATGCCACCCATGGAAAGACCCGCCAGCGCGAAAACCGGGGGCGCATGGGACAAGACGTAAGCCGCCATCGCCTGCACGCTGTCCTGCGCCGCAAGTGGAAAGGTCATCAATGGCCGCGAACCCGACAAAGCGGCGATCTGCGGCTGAAACAACCGCGCATCGCACATCATTCCGGGTAGAAGAACCAGCGGAGTCATGCCCGGGCCAGCTTTGCGCCCTCGGACAATGCTGTCAGCTTGGCATAAGCGATATCCGGATCAACCGCACCAAAACCCGCAAAGGTACCAAAGCCGCAATCACTGCCTGCAATCACCCGGTCAGCGCCAGCGATATCGGTGAACCGTTCAATCCGCTGCGCCACCAGTTCGGGATGCTCAACAAAGTTCGTCGTGGTATCGACGACACCGGGAACCAGAACCTTGTCGTCTGGAATCTCGCCCTTGCGGTCACGGAACACCGTCCACTCATGCGCATGGCGTGGGTTCGAGGTTTCGAACAACACATAGCGAGACTTTGTGTTCATCAGCGTCGTGAACACCTTGTCCATGGCAATGTCGCAGCAATGCGGGCCTTCGTAATTTCCCCAACATATGTGCACCCGCACCCGATCCTGCGGTACATTCTGCAACGCATGGTTCAGCGCCACAACGTGCATATCGGCGATCTTGACGAATTCCTCGTCTGTCAGATCATTGAACAGCATATGGCGCGACAGCGCAAGGTCGGGACAATCCAACTGGATATCCAGACCGGCGGCCACGATGGTTTCGTATTCATCCTTCATCGCATCCGCCAACGCGGCCAGATAAGCCTCACGCGTTGGGTAGAAATCGTTTTGCAGGAAAAGCGAAATCACGCCTGGGGATGCCGCGTTCATGAATCCGCGCTCGGCCCCGTGCTGCGCCATGGCGGCCTTGAGGTTGGCAATATCCTTCTCAAGCTCTCCCTGCCCTTTCGAGCGCACCTCGCCGGTGCATTGGGGCCGCGCGTATTTTGGTGTGCCACCGTCATCGGCCAGCCGTTTCAGAAAGCCGGGAAACATCTTCAGATCAGCCGGGGCATTGCGCGGGCTGTCGCCTGAAAATCCGGTATAGCGATCCTTGACATAGGTGGCGTAGGAAATCTTTGACGTCTCGCCATCACTGACGATATCCACGCCCGCCTCAACCTGTTTGCGCACAGTCTCGGAAACGGCTTTCGACATGCATGCGTCGAAATCGGTTTGATCGAATGGCTCTTCACGTTCGCGGGCAAAGATAAAATCGACCACCTCTTGCGAGCGCGGCAAAGACCCAACATGTGTTGTTTTTACAGGCATGGCCCCTCCGTTATATCTTGCGCGCCATCAGAACTGTATGGCTTTGGGTTTCCGGATCTTTTGCTAGAAAGCCGGTCATGATCATCCCGTTTTCCTCAAGACAAGTCGCATAGCCTGCGGGCGAAAGGGACGCGTGATACACCGCCTCTCCGCCGACTGTGCCGTGTTCCTCACCTGCGCTTGGGCCTACGGTCAGCATCAGCATACCGCCCGGGCGCAGATGGCGTGACATTCGTGCGATACAGCTTGTCTGCTCATCAGCGGTCAGGTGGAAAAAACTGTTCCAGGCGATGATCCCATCAAATGTCTGGTTCAACTCAAAATCGCGCATATCCGCCTGCCGCCAATCGCAATCGGGCCAACGGCTTTGGGCAATCGCTAGCATGGCGTCCGAGAAATCGACGCCGGTGACAGTGAACCCTTCGGCCATGAACCAGCGCGCGATGGGTTCGCCCGTGCCGCAGCCCAGATCCAGAACGTGATCACCGGGTTTCAGACTGGCGGTGAAGCGCGCAAGCCAGCGCGCTTCGAACAGAACCCGCGAACGTTGCTCATCATAGGTTCTGGCCTGCCGGTCATAGACCGCGCGGGTATTGTCGGGATCAAGGGTCATCCGACCCAGGTGGCTCCGGCGGGATCGTCAGTTGCCGTGATCCGATACAGACCTGCCTGCCCGGTCATGGAGGGCGCTACGCTGTATGCCTCGCCCGGCATGACCAGCGCGGTATCACCGTTGGACAATACCGTCTCGTACCCGTCGACAGAGATGCGCCAATGGCCACTGGCTGGCATCAGAACCACTGGCTTATCGGCCTTGACCGCTTCGGTGACGGACGAGCCACGGGTCAGGAAATCAACCTCAAAACCCGGTTTGTCTTTGATAAGGCCGGTTTCGCCGATCACCAGAGCCGGTTTGTCTGCTGCCAGCGCCATCAGGTCCCAGTATCGAGCCACGTATTTACCAACTACAGCATCGACTGGAACCTCAGGATAGTTTTTCAACTCTTCTTCGGTCAAAACAGGCATCGGGCGGACATTGTGCGGCAGCTCCTGACCCTTCTTGCTGTCGTATAAGACGCCATTGTCACCCAGCATCAGACCATGTGCCTGCGCGTCCTGGATCACCTGCGGTGCCCACGTGACACCCCCGCCCGCATCATCGCCGCCAAGGATCGACATGATCATCCCGTAGTCCTGACCCACATTTTCGAAACCACGGAAGATGCCGGTAGGAATGTTGAAAATGTCACCCTCTTCGGCAATGAACTCACCCGCCGTCCCATAGCGGCCCCAGAAAAACCGCCAGCGGCCTTTGGCAACGAAAAACACCTCGGCCGTGGTGTGGCTGTGCAGCGAGTTTCGGCATTTCGGCGGCTGACCCGCCGCACCGATGTTAAAGCCGATCTTGTCGGTGATATGTACGTGCTGATCCGGCGACTCCGACACGCCACCACCGATAATAGTGAAGTTTTCCTTTTGATCGCTGCCCGGCGTATGCGCATCGATAAAGGCGGTTTTACAGGGCTGCAGTTCGCCATAACGGACGATGCGTTGTTGAATGGTACTCATGGCTGTGTCTCCTTGGGATTGAGGGGTGTGATGGGATCAATCCCCACCCCCGGAGGACGATTGTTCAGACGCCGCGCGCGCAGCGACGCGCGGTACGAATGATATCGCTGCGCCGCCTGACTGGCGTTCAGAGATGATACCATCGCGGTCACTCAGCCCTCTCCACCTTGCAGCAGAATCTGTTTCCAGACCGAGGTTTCATCAAACAACGTGTATTCGCGGCGCAAATGCGGATGGCCCGTGATCAACTCGCCAAACTCGGCATGGCTGATGCCCAAAACATAGACCTGTGCACCAGTCGGCGCACCAAAAACACCCCACCCGTCATGCTTGCCCCACAAGCTCCAGCGGATCGCAGCACGAGGGGCCATGTTCGGATCGTCGCGGCCGATCTGGTGTTCGATTTTGAATTTGGCATTGGGGAAGCTGGCGCGCAGACCCATCCAGAACCGGTCTACCGAGTCCCACCCGTGGCCCGTGACACCGCCGACATATTCGGACTGCACGGCGCGGTCATACTCGGCCTCGATCACGCGCATATCGGCGCTCATAATTCGGGTCAGTATATCGGCATAGCGCTGACCCCATTCATTGTCGTTGCCAGTGCCAGTGTAGGGTCCGGGCTTATCGGTTTCGGGCGTCAGGGGTTTGACGCAGGTGTCCGGCCCACCTTCGCGTGCGATCAGGTCCGAAGCATATTCCTTGGGGTCCCATCCCATCTGCCGCACGATGGCACCCTGATCTCGGATCAACCATTCATCGTTGATCTGATTGTCGATGGCATGGCAATCCGCCAGAATCCGGTAGCGCAGCTTGGTGCCTGTGGGCTTGCCATACACACCTTCGGCCAGATGCGTCGCAGTCGAGATAATCCGGTGAGAGCTCAGCATTCCGTCTTCGGGCGTGCCAGACCAAATCACATCCTCGCCTAGAAGCTGCCGGTCAGGAAACTCGGCCAGCGTCGCCATGGTTGCGCCGATGACATTCTGGTTGCCCACGACCACCGACGCGGGCGACCGTACAACGATATCCTCGCTGTAATAGTCATGCAGTGTGGCTATACCCCGGTCTTCCCAGATTTCCTTGGTGATACCGATGATGTAGTCCGGAAAATCCCGGAACTTCGGATCGAAGCCTTTCATGTCTCTGTCCTTTGTGGTGTCCACCCCTTTGGCAACCGGGCCGAGGTCCGCACGACCAATGGCCCATCAATGGCCACCTTGCGCGGCTCGATCGTCGCGGGGGAGTCGATATGTTCAAAAAGCGCGGCTACGGTTTCGGCCACCATCATGTTGGCCCGCTGCCGGATTGTCGTCAGGTTATAGGCGGGCCACCCTGCGGGCGGCACGTCATCATAGCCCACGACCGAGACGTCCTCGGGCACGCGCAGGCCAAGTTCAAAGCGGATCACATCCATCACAGCCAGGGCCATATGGTCGTTGGCAACAAATACGGCATCCGGTCTTTTATTGGGGTCCACATCGAACATCCTGCGCGCGGCGGCGCGGGCGTTTTCGGTGTGAAACTCACCCACGTCATGGGCAAACAGGTCATGCCCGGCCGCGTTCAGCGCCGCGCGAAATCCGGCCTCGCGGTCACGCTGAGTCGAAGCGCCCTGCCAACCTGCGATGTAAGCAATCCGTTCATGGCCCCCCGCCACCAGGAACTCGGCCACTTTACGACCACCCGCATAGTTGTCGGACGTGACGGTGGTGATCCCCTCAATATCCTGACTACGGTTGAACAGAACCACCGGTACCCCTGCCTGCTGGCAGCGCATGGCGATGTCCGATGACATGGGGACCGAGGCCAGAATGACCCCGTCCACCTGATAATCAAGGATCTCGTCCATCACATCGTCGATATTCCCGGCCGAGCGTGAAGCCATGAAAATCAAAACGTGGTAGCCCCGCTCTTGCAGGGCATTTGAAAGCTTCTCAAGCGCTTCGGGATAAAAGTAATTGTCCAGATACCCGACCACCAAGCCGATGATGCGGCTTTTGCCAGACACCATCGCCCGCGCCAGAACGTTAGGGCGATAGCCCAGTTTTGCCGCGGCCTCGCGCACCTTCTCTTCGGTCTTTTTGCTGACCGACGCACCGGGGGTAAACACCCGGCTGACCGCCGACTGGCTGACACCGGCCAGCTGCGCAACCTGAAGAGAGGTGACTTTCTCGGGCATCAGTCCGCCGTCCACCCGCCGTCAATCAGCATCGAAGTCCCGGTGACAAGCGCCGAGGCGTCCGAGGCAAGATATGTGACCGCACCCATGATGTCTTCAACCTCACCCACACGGTCCAGCTTGATTTTCTCAAGTATCCAGGCGGCCCGTTCCGGATTGTCGAAAGTTGATTGGGTCAGAGGCGTGCGAATAAAGGTCGGGCAGATTGTGTTGATCCGAATGCGCTGCTTGCCCCATTCGATCGCCATGGCTTTGACCATACCCTCAAGCCCATGCTTGGTTGCGCAGTAGAGCGCTCGGTCAACTCCGCCCACGTGACCCATCTGGCTTGAGATATGAATGATCGACCCCGGTTTGCCCGCGGCCATCAATGCTTTGGCTGCATAGGCCGACAGGAAATAGGCGGACCGCAGGTTTACATCGGTGACGGCGTCGAAATCCTCGGGCGTCGTCTCAACCGCCGGGCTGTGGCGCGCGGTTCCGGCAGAGTTCACAACGACATCAAAGGCGCGGTCTTCGAACAGGTGTTTCAGAGCGTTCAGATCACCCTGATCCACAACCGCGGCCTCGGCTGACCAGCCCTGCCCCTGCAACGCGGCAACGGTGTCGGCCAGGCGGTCGGCACCCCGCGCGGCACAGACCACGTGGGCGCCGGCCTCGGCCAGTGCCACGGCGCAGCCCTGCCCGATCCCCGAGGAGGCGCCGGTCACAAGGGCGGTTTTACCCTTTAGCGAAAACGAAGGAGTACGGGGCAGGTCGGTCATCAGCTCATTCCATCGGGCGTTTCAATGCGGCCCAGATTGCGGGCCTTATTGAATTCCCGCAGACGGGCAAAGACGTCAACGCCAAGCTGCCGATACGCATCAAGAAGATCAACCAGAACCCAGTTTTCCCGAATGCGCCCGTTTTCAAGCCGCCAGAAATCGAGGCTGCGCATGGTGATCTTCTTGCTCGAAGGCGCGATCCCCAGCCAACCATCATGGGTCACGGTCTGGATCATGTTGGGCCATCCGGTCACCGCAGCGTACTCGCCGTCACCAAAGAAGTGATAGGTGATGTCATTCACGTATTGCCCACGATCCGGCATACCGTTCAGGAACGGTATCTGGTGCCAGTTGCGAAAGCCTGCATAGCCGCGCCCGGTGCCGATGCCCGATGGGCCGTACCAGTTCATCCGCGGATGCCAAAAACGCTCCATCTCCATAACTTCGGGCCCACCTTGCGACGGGTGCTTTTTCAGGTGTTCCAGCATGTCGATGATGTGCTGACAGGTCGCCTTGCCCTTGGCCGCATCATAGGGACCGGGCACAAAACCGTCCTGTGTCGCCGGTCCGGGCACATGCCATTCATGACCAAGGCTGGGGGCCATCGGCCAGGCGTTTGCCTGCATCATGACCTCAGGAATGTCCCAAAGCGCCTGAACCTCAACAACCTTGCCGTCCACAAACCGGAAGAATTCGTGGAACCGCATGGTCACTTGATGACCGGTTGGCGGAATATCAAGCCACTGACCCGTGAAAGTACCGGTATAGTAACCCCCACAACCGACCCAGTCGGCGCCATCTTCATCCGGTCCGGCCATGACGATGTAGTCGCGCCGTTCGAGATCGGGCCAGGCATCCAGAAGATCCTTGTAGGCGCGGTCATAAAATGCATCGCTGCCAGTGCTGTCGCCGAACGGATGGCACAGGTGAAATACGGCATCGTCAGCCGTAACCTCAGCCAGCGCCTTGCGAACACCGGCCTCGGAAAAATCGTACATCGCGGCCCGAAGCGGTGCGATCAGAGCCTTGTGTCGGCTATGCGCGTCACTCATTCTGCAGCATCCCGATAGGGGGCAGGTTCGCCATAGGGGACATTGATGCCGCCATATCTGCGCACGCGAACATTGCATTGCTCGGCATGGCCAACGAAACCTTCCAGCATGCACAAACGTGAGCCATATTCGCCGATCAGCGTCGCCGCCTCATCCGTCAGCACTTTCTGATAGCTGTGCGTCTTGAGGTACTTGCCTACCCAAAGCCCGCCGGTATAGCGCCCGGCTTTCTTCGTTGGCAGGGTATGGTTTGTTCCGATCACCTTGTCTCCGTTCGAGACATTGGTGCGCGGACCAAGGAACAACGCGCCGTAGCAGGTCATGTTTTCCAAGAACCAGTCATCGCGGTCAGTCATGACCTGAACATGCTCGGACGCGATGTCATCGGCGACCTGCAGCATCTCGTCATAGGTGTCACAGACGATCACTTCGCCGTACTCGTCCCACGACACTTTTGCAGTGCCAGCCGTTGGCAGGATGCCAAGCAGGCGATCGACCTCGGCCATGGTGTCCTCGGCCAGTTTGCGCGAATTGGTCAGCAGCACGCAGGGGCTGTTATAGCCATGCTCAGCCTGACCCAGAAGATCGGTTGCGCACAGTTCCGCATCTGCTGCGGTCTCGTCGGCAATCACCATTGTTTCGGTCGGACCAGCAAACAGGTCGATACCGACACGGCCGAACAGTTGACGCTTGGCTTCGGCCACAAAGGCGTTGCCGGGGCCGACCAGCATGTGAACGGGGTCGATCGTCTCGGTCCCCAGTGCCATAGCACCGATCGCCTGAATGCCACCCATGACATAAATCTCATGCGCCCCGCCCAGATACATGGCAGCAATCACCGCTGGGTTGGGCTTGCCGTTGAACGGTGGCGTGCAGGCGATGATCCGGGGCACACCCGCAACCGAAGCCGTCGCCACCGACATATGCGCCGAGGCCACCATCGGAAACTTACCGCCGGGCACGTAACATCCGACCGATTGAACCGGGATGTTCTTGTGGCCCAGAATAACACCGGGCAAAGTCTCAACCTCAATATCCAGCATCGAGTCGCGCTGGGCCTGCGCAAAGTTTCGCACCTGTTCCTGCGCGAACTTGATATCAGCCAATTCACGGTCCGTCAGTTGACCAATGAGATCGTCGATCTCCTGCTGCGACAGCCGGAACGAGGGCGGAGAATAGTTGTCGAACTTCTCGCTCAGTTCACGCACGGCGGCATCGCCGCGGGTTTCGATGTCTTTCAGCGTGGCTTCAACAACGGCCCGTGTCTTGGCGTCATCCTCGGCCCGGTCGGCGTCAGACTTCCCGCGTTTCAGATACTTGATTGTCATGTTTCCAATCCTCAGTTTTCGGGCCGAGGCGGAGTTTTTTCGCCCCGGTCAAATGCTTCCCAGCCTTGTCCGTTGAACACGTCCACGCCCAACTGCGCCGCAACATGGGCGAAATCGACATTCACCCAATTGTCCACGATCTTGCCGTCGACCACTTTCCAGAAATCCATGTACCGAATCTCGACCCGTTTACCTGTCGGGGCGATACCCAGAAACTCGCCTGAATGAGTGGCCTCCTGACGACCAAACGCAGCCGCCCATTCACCCATGTACAGCCGGGCTTCGTCGATACAGGTCTTGTCCGAGAACGCCGCCTGAAACGGGCGCTGCCAGTTGTCCTGAAACTCTTTCAAACCGGTCTTGGTGCCGCAGCCCTGGTTGCCCATCCAACGAAAACCCTGCGAAAAAAACTCGCCGATATCGTCAATTCGGTGGTCGTTCAGCCCATCGACCATGGTTTCGATGACATGGCGTGTTTCTTCCGTCTTGCTCAGGTCCGTGTCGCGGGTCAGAACCGCTTGTTCGGGGCGGGAGCCTTTCATTCTTCATATCCTTTCAGGTTGTCCGGGGATGAGTTTTGAGGAGACACCCCAAAGCTCAGGAAGTCCCGTGGCAACCTGTTCAAGGCAGGATGGCGCGCCATGGCGTTGTGTCGGGCGTGGTTACTCATCAGCCTTTCACGGCTCCGGCGGTCAGGCCGCTGACGATTTGGCGTTGGAAGATCAGAACAAGAAAGATCAGCGGTGCCGTGATCGATACAGCAGCCGCCACGGCGACGACCTGATCGGTAGTCGTCGTTTCGCGGTTGAACATACCAACAATGGCCGGAACCATCGTCTGGTTCTGCGCGTCCAGAAGCAGAGACGTGACAAGAAAGTCGTTATACGCCAGCAGGAAGCTGAACAAACCCGTGGTGATCACACCCGGCCACATCACCGGCATGATAACACGCCGGAACGCCTGAAAGTGACTGCAACCATCAACCCGCGCAGCCTCGTCCAGTTCGGACGGGATGTTCTGGAAGAATGATCGCAGCATCCAGATGGTAAAGGGCTGGTTTATTGCCACAAGTACCGCAATTACGGCAAATGGTTTTCCGTAAAGCGTAGGCGCGTTTTCCCCAAGGATCGGGGCCAGCCATTCGGCCGAAGAAATAAAGACAGGCAGGTAACCCGAAACCAGCACCGAAGGGGGCAAAGCCCGGAAAATCAGCGCAACAATCAGGATCCAGAACGCCAGTGTCGAGCCTGAACGCGCCAGCCCATATCCGGCCAGTGTACCCACGGTCAGTGACAGCGTGACAACTCCAGTCGTTACGATCAGCGAGTTTTGGAAATTGTCGGAAAAACCGCGGTCTATCCACACTGTTTTGTAGTGCTCGGTGGTCAAACCCAGCACATCTTTTCCGAGCGGGCCAAAAATCGGGTTCAGCACACCCAGAACTGCGGGCAGGATTACGAAAAACACCAACAGGAAGCCGACGATCACAACCAGTACACCGATCACCCACCCAAACCACGCTTGTCCGGGTTTGGTGTATGACCTGACCATAGAGGGCAGCGTTTTCGTTGAAACAAGGATGGTACCCCAGAAAATCGCAATGCCCGCAATAATATCGAGTATCGATATTCCCTGCCCTTTGGCCAATGTTGCTGGCCCAAAGATGACGTTCAGCGCATTGCTGTCAAAAGCATCTACCGGCGATTTGAAGCTCATGACCGTAATCCAAAGGATCGGAAAGACGGCCACGATGCACCAGAATGCAAGGAAGATATTCGACGTCAGCCTTAAGCTAAGGGGTTGGCGAAGCGCACGTGAAGACATCTTAGTGACCTCCTTTATGATCACGCCATGTCCGGCGCAGCGGGAAGATAAGCAGGATGACGACGCCGATCATGGTCAGCATGGCACTGGCCGAGGCCCGGCTGATCGACCGGTTGCCGGCCTGATCAGGCACAAGGAAGTCGTAGGTCAGCCACTGCAGAGAGATGACATATCCCTGGCTTGAGAAGCCGACGATTTCCTCAAACACCCGGTAGCTGTCCATCAGGTGGATCATCGACACGAAGATGATCAGCGGCATCAGATGCGGGATCACGATGTACTTCATCCGCTGCCAGCGGGTCGCACCGTCGATGACCGCGCTTTCAAGACTGTCCTGGTTGACGGTCTGCAATCCGGCGTAGAACACGATGGCAGCAAAGGGCGCGACGTGCCAGACACGGTAGACCATCATCAGGATCTCGATCGTCCAGGCTTGTGCAAACAAGGCGATGTCGCGGTTCAGCCACGTCTCAAGCATCGCGGTCAGAATACCATCGCCCCGAAACAGCCAGTTGATCGACAGTACCCCAATCACGGGCGTGATAATGAAAGGCAGCAACGAGACGAAAATCACGGGCCCGCGAATGGCCCGGGCAGCATTGTTGATAAGGACCGAAATGCCCAGACCGCACCCAATCACCAACGGCAATGTAATCAGGGTGAACGTCAGGGTAAAACGCAACGCCTTCCAGAAGTTAATCGTGGACAACACGTTCCATTCGCCATTGCTGATCGCGCGCCAGGCCCGTTCAGGCTCAAGCACATTGCGATAGCTTTGCAGCCCAACGTATTCTGTTTGTGTGATGATCTCTCCGTGCTCGTCCAGTTTGGGCTGAGAGACCTGTTCCGTTATGCAAGTCTGTGTCAGGAAACCGGGCGTACAGGTTTCTATCTCTACCGTCTCATAAATCGGTTGCGTGATGTAGAAACTCTGCATGAACACGCTGATCAGCGGATACGCGATAAAGAGAAGCATCATAAAGACAGAAGGGCCGACAAAGGCGGCAAATGTCCGGAAATTCATGGCTCTGCCTTTCTCATGGTTCTCAGGGGAAGGCGCAGGAGGGCCGCAGCCCTCCCGCAGGAGGATCAGTTGGAGATCAGACCGGCTTCTTTGGCGGCGGTTGTATAGTCCGCCTCGATATCGGCCAGTGTTGTCTGGGCGTCCTTGGCACCCGTCAGGTAATCGGCCAAGCCGTTGCCCAAAGCGGTGTGCATGATGCCCATCGGTCCCGATGCCGGATAAGCCTTGGCGCCCGCTTCGGCGGATGCGGCAGCACCTGCGGCCAGTTCACCTGCGGAATAGGCAGGGCTTAGCCAGACGGCGGCATCATTGTTGGCACGAACCATGTCTTCATCCATGCCTTCAAGCGCAACGCGGAAAGCGGCATCGGCCTCTTCATCGCTCATGTTAGTGGCAAAAACGACCCCGTCCCACCAGACCGTGGTCGCAGGAGCGACCGAACCCATCGGGGCCGCCGCCATCGTAACCTTGCCAACCACCTGACTTTCGGCCTCGTCATTCATTGCCGCTGCACGGCTTGCCCAAAGGTTCGCCATGGCAATCTTGCCCTGCTGGAACTGCTGCTGAACGTAGGTGGAGTCAGACACAAGGTATTCAGGGTCCATGTATTCGGTCATGGCCTTCATCATTTCCAGCGCCGCGACACCTTGGTCGTTGTTAATCGTCGGCATGTTTCCTTCGCCGAAGAACTCACCGCCTTCACCGAGGTACATGTTGACGAATTCCTGACCGAGGTTCCAACCGGTTTTGAAGGTGGCTCCGATCGGATATTCCATGACGCCTGCCTCTTTGATCTTGGCGGCAGCAGCCAGAACATCGTCATACGACTTGGGTTCTTCGATGCCCAGATCGGCCAGAACATCGCTGCGATACATCAGGTGCTGGGCGTTAACCATCATCGCAATCGCCATGGTTTTGCCGTCGACCTTGATCAACTGGTTCGGCAGGAGGTTCTGACCGTATTTTTCGACCAGGTCATCCACCGGACGAATGGTTCCTGCATTGAGCAGGGGCACCAGTGTCGCGTTCGAGACACCGCCAATCTGGTAAAGCGCCGGATCGGCTGCAAACGCTTCGGGCTGCTTTTCGCGGAACTCCTGGTCCAGCGAAGCACTGAAGTTGCCGCATTCAGCCATCGCATCGGTCACGGCTTTCCAGGCTTCGAACCCTGCCGAAAGCGATTTCAACGGCACGTCATTTTCAAAGGCACAATCGGCCCACGCGCCACCTGCGGCAAGGGACATGGCACCTGCCATGAAAAGTGATTTGAGTTTCATGCGTTTCTCCCTGTCAGGATCGGTCCGTCGTCGACGTCCGGACCGGTGTTATGCCCGAATGGGCTGTTTTGGGGTTACTCCCCAATCCGCGCACCGCTTTCAGCTTCAAAGAGGTGACAGATTTCTGTTGGCACCGAGAACGAGACCGGCTCGCCTATCTCGGCGCGGAAAGATTTATCGGCCTTGACCGAAACAAGGGCACCGCCAACCCGGACCGAGATCATGGTCGCGTCACCCAACAGCTCCAGCGTGTAGATCGGTGCGGAAATTTCACCATCGCCCTCGGCAAGGCTGGCGTCTTCGGCGCGAAAGCCTAACGTCATCGGGCCGTCCGGCGCATCAACCGGTATTTCCACATGCTTGGTACGGAACACTCCGCCTGAGACCTCACCATCCATCAGGTTCATCGCGGGCGAGCCAATAAAGCTGGCTACGAATGTATTGGCGGGTCGGTCATAAATTTCGGTCGGGCTGCCCACTTGCTGCACAACGCCCTGTTTCATCACCACAACACGGTCGGCCAGGGTCATGGCTTCGATCTGGTCATGGGTCACATAGATGGTTGTTACCGCAAGTTCATGGCTGAGGTTCTTGATCTGTGCGCGGGTCGAAACCCGCAGCTTTGCATCAAGATTCGACAGCGGCTCATCCATCAGGAACACGTTGGGTTCACGCACAATGGCGCGGGCCAGGGCCACGCGCTGTCGCTGACCGCCCGACAATTCAGCGGGCTTACGATGCAGGAAGTCATCCAGCTCGACCATCGCGCTGGCGCGGCGGACCTTTTCGTCATGGGTCGACGGATCAATCCCGCGCACCTTCAGCGGAAAGCGGATGTTCTCATAGACGTTCATGTTGGGATAAAGGGCGTAGCTTTGGAACACCATAGCGACATCGCGATCCTTTGGCTCCAGATCGTTGACGACCTTGCCGTCCACAAGAATGTCGCCCTCGGTTACGTCCTCAAGGCCCGCAATCATACGCATCGTGGTTGTCTTGCCGCACCCTGACGGACCCAGAAGGACCAGGAATTCGCGGTCAGCGATGGTTAGGTCGAAATTGTGAACCCCCACGAACGAGCCCCAGCGCTTGCCGACGTTGCGCAATTGAATTTCCGCCATGGTGCCCCCTGCAAGGATTCGATTTGCATACGTGTGCAAAACTGTAATTCGGGTATATCAAATCAGGCAAGACTTTTTTGCATACGTATGCAAGTATAAGCCCGAACACCGAGTCGGATTTACGGTTTTCAAACCTCAAACTACTGAAATGAAATGGAAAGCACTGTGGGATTCCAAGCCGAAAAAAAGTTGATCCTGTCCTTCTACGACGCACTCGACAGTGCAAGCGGGGCCGACCTCACCGCCGTCATGACCCGCTTCTGCGCGCCGAATCTGCTGTGGCGCGGCTTTCATCCGTTTAACGAAATCACCGGCCCGCAAGAGGTGGCACGCAGGTTCTGGCAGCCCTTGAAACACAGTCTCACACGGTTGCAGCGGCGGCAGGATATCTTTTTTGCAGGCGCCAATTCACTCAGCGATGACGGCATATGGGTGGTGTCGATGGGGCACCTCATGGGTCTTTTTGATGCGGCATGGCTGGGGATTCGCCCCACTGGCAAGATGGCGTTTCTGCGTTACTGCGCATTCCACAAGGTCGCGGACGGTCAGATCACCGAAACGGCAATGTATTTCGACATCCCACACCTGATGGTGCAGGCCGGTCAAAATCCGTTTCCGCCGCAAACCGCCGCGCATCTGGTGCAGCCGGGGCCGATAACCCATGACGGTTTGCTATTCGAAGACCAACCCGCAGATGAAGCGCAAAGAACGCTGAACGCCATCAACGCCATGATCTCGGATCTTGGGCAATGGGACAGCGGCCTGTCCCTGACCGACGAGCTGGCGCGCACATGGCATGACGACATGATCTGGTGGGGTCCCGAAGGCGTCGGTGCAACCTATACGATCGAACGCTACGCGCGGCAGCATTCCGGCCCGTTCCGCGCGGCTTTTACAGATAGGACGAAAACCAGGCATATCTGCCGCCTGGCCGAAGGGCACTATGGCGGTTTCTTCGGCTGGCCGAATTTTACGGCGGTACCTTCTGGCGGCTTCATGGGAATGCCCGCCACCGGAAAACCCGGTGAGTTCCGCGTAATCGATATCTATCGTCGGTCAGGTGATAAGCTGGCTGAAAACTGGATATTTATCGACCTTCTCCACTTCTGGAACCAACAAGGGGTGGATATTCTGACCCGCACAACAGGGATCGAAACACCATGAGGATCGACGCGCATCATCACCTCTGGGATCTGAGCACCGTCCACTATCCCTGGCTGATGGAAAAGGGTGCCGTGCGTTTTTTCGGTGACCCAACGCCGATTCAGCGCGACTATCTTCTGCCCCAGTTTCGCAGTGATGCCGTGGAGTTTGATGCGTCGGTCCATATTCAGGTCGGCGCGTCAGACCCATGGGCAGAGGCGCAATGGATACAATCCGTTGCCGACGAAAACCCTGACTGGCCGCTTGTGCAGGTCGCGTTTTGCGACCTGACTTCGGATGATCTGAGCGCACAGCTTGACCGCTTGCAAACACTGCCTTCTGTGCGCGGTGTGCGCCAGATCATCGGTCGCGCACCGGGTGAGGACCAAATATCCGGCACAAATGACCTGCTGGATAACCCCAAGTTTCTGGACGGGCTGAAGCAGCTTGGCGATCGTGGCTTAAGCTTCGATCTGCAACTGCTGCCGGAACTGATGGAACACACCGCAAGCGTTTTGGCGCAATCCCCCGCAACCCAAGTGGCGCTGTGCCATGCTGGCTCACCTCATGATAGGTCAGCGCAGGGGCTGGAAAGTTGGTCACAGGCATTGCGGAACCTTTCGGGTCTGCCCCAGATTACTTGCAAACTGTCCGGTCTTGGTATGTTTGATCACAACTGGAACGTCGACAGCGTCCGGCCCATCGTCGAAACATGCCTGACCCAATTCGGGGCAAATCGCTGCATGTTCGGATCAAACTTTCCAGTGGACAGCCTGTCTGCCACTTATGCGGAACTGCTTGGCCGGCATACCGCTCTTGTTCCTGAAAAACAGCACGACCAGATTTTCGGGGCGACGGCCCGCCGGTTTTATCGCATGTGATTGGCGATGGTCAGGAAACCGACTGTTCCGACACGATCTCACCAAATCGCGTGAAGAACTTGCCTGATAGCTTCTTGGCTGTTCCGGCGATCAAACGGCTGCCAAGCTGAGCGATCTTGCCGCCGACATCGACCTTGGCGGTATAGGCCAGAATGGTCTCCGAGCCGTCTTCGGTCAAAGTGACATCGGCGCCGCCCTTGGCGAAACCCGCTGCCCCGCCCTTACCTTCACCGGTCAGCGAAAACCTCTCGGGCGCGTTGGAATTGTCCAGTGTGACCTCTCCGGCGAATTTTGCCTTGACCGGACCGATCTTGAGAACAACCTTCGCGGCAAGTTCCTCGGGTGAGTTCTGGGTCAGCTCTTCGCACCCCGGAATACACTCCTGCAGTACTTCGGGGTTGTTCAGAGCGCGATACACAACATCACGCGGTGCTGCGATGCGGATTTCATCACTCAGTTCCATTCAGATTTCCTTTGTTCAGCAACATCTCGGATAGACCAAAAGCGCAGTTTCCGTCGCTTCTTTCGGCGTTTGCTCAGGACGCGGGGGCCACAGGACCCGCAGGCGGTTAAGCGCGTTTCTCATCATCAGACGCCTCCGTCGTCTTATCACTGTTTCGCCACAGCACAATCTCGGCCAGGATCGACAAGGCAATTTCGTGCGGGTCAATCGCATGGATATCCAGCCCCGCAGGTGATTTTAGCCGCCCTGCCCGCACCGGGTCCAACCCCTGAGCGATAAGTTTCGTTATCAAAGTATCAGCCTTTTGGCGGCTGGCCACCATGGAAACGCGCAAAGCATCGGTTTGCAACGCGGCTTTCAGGGCTGCGGCATCACCGCGACCCTGAGAGGCAACCACAACGTAGTCGCGCGCCTCGACGCCCAACTGCCCGATAGACTCCTGTGTAAAGCGCTGAAAATCCCCCTCTATCTCGGCACTTTCGCTTACGCAAACACGGAACCCTGATAACGCCCCATGCGCAGCAAGCGCCTTGGCAATCAGCGACTCGCCAAAGATCACAAGCCTTGGTGCGTGTTGATAAGGTTCCACAAGCAGATCGACGGTACCGCCTGACGGGCAGCCGCTTTTGAATGTTTGTACGCCATCAGGATCGGCCATTTTCACCACCTTGTCCGAAGGTTTCACACGGATCATTCGCGGCGCACCACTGCTCAAGGCCTCCTGAGCCGAGGCCCGGACAGCCCGTTGAACGCAGGCCCCGCCGAGATGCCCCAAAATGCGCCCGTCCCGAGTGATGGCGGCTTTGGCCCCTGCCTTGGCCGAGGTTGCATCCGCCGTTCGTAACACCGTAGCGACACAGAACGCCTCATCCGTTTTGCGCAACTGTTCAATGGTGTCGAAGATGTCGAAACTTCCCATACCAGACTCCTCTCACAGCTTTCGGAACTGCGGCTCTAGCGCTGCCAAGGCTTCAAGCGTGTTGGCAGGCAGATGCGCATCCAGGTAGGGTTTGGCCTCCTGCATCGCCGCGGCGATGGGCTGATAGTCCCGCCAGCCTTTTAGCGGGTTCAACCAAACGATCCGCCTTGCCTTGCGGCGGATACGCGCCAGCACATCGCCCAGCGCCTTCGGATCCGAACTGCAATACCCATCAGACAGGATCAGCACGATGGTTCGACCATTCAGTGCCCGCGCACCATAACCTGTCAGAAAGGTGTTGAGGCTCCCCGAGATATCGGTTCCACCGCCGAATCCTTCGGCCATCAGCGACAGCCTCCCAGCCGCGCGCAGAGTATCATGGTCGCGCAAGGCGTCTGTGACCCGCATCAGGCGCGTGTGGAACAGATAGGTATCCGCCTGCGTCCCGCTGCTGATCAACCCTTTGAGAAAGGCCAGAAAGACACGCGAATAAACGGTCATCGACCCACTGACATCACACAGCGCCACGATCTTCATAGGGCGCGGTGGACGAGCGCGGTGAAAGAGGTCAATCGGCTCTCCGCCCCGCGCGAGGCTGGCGCGTTGAATGCGACGAATATCCAGCGCCGGACCACGAAGCGCCTGTTTACGTCTGCGTGAGCGCCTGTCGCGAATTGCACGCGCTATCGCAATTGCAGCCTTTTCTGCCTGCAATAGGCTCTGTTCGTCCAACAACTCGCGCAGGTCTTGACGCGATAGGTCGGCCTGACGGGTTGCAACAAGCTTCCCGTCTATCCCCGTGGCCGACCTATCGCGCGGATCAGCTGTGGCCTTCTGATCCGTATCCGAGTTCGCACCCTTTTCTGTCTGGTCGTTTTGCTGCCAGATCATTGGCTTTGCTGTTTGAACCCGAACATGTGACGTCTGTGCCGCACCTTTGCGTTGTTTGCCCATGTTGAACCAATAGGCATCGAACAAGTCATCAAAGCGCCGCCAGTCTTCGGAATCGCCAGCCAAAACGGCGCGCAGGGCTTGCCGCGCTTGCCGTACGTCGGTCGCGTTGACCGCAGTCAGGGCAGCCAGCGCATCCCCGGTTTCCCGCGGCCCGACACGCAAGCCATTCATGCGAAGATGGGCAATAAACCCCGACATACGGTCAGAAAGACCGTCGGCACGAGAGGGGAAACGCGTAACCTGCATCACGCCACTTTCCCGATAAGCCGGTCCATCACTTCCGGCGGGGCCGCATCATAATCGGCGGCGGTTTTCAGCAAGCAGACAAGGGTTGCCTGAACCTCATCCCTTGATTTGGCAAGATCGTTGACCCCCAGACCAGACAGTGCCGCAGCCCAGTCCAGCATCTCGGCAATGCCGGGGGTTTTCTCAAGCTCTTCTTTCCGCAGCGCCTGCACGACACCGATGATCTGGCGGGCCAGTCTTTCCTCGACCTTCGGCATCCGAGCGCGCAAGATGGCAAGTTCCGTATCACGTGACGGGTAATCCAGAAAACTGTACAGGCACCTGCGCCGTAAGGCGTCGGACAGATCCCGCGTACCATTCGCGGTCAAAATGACGATAGGCTTTACCCGTGCCGAAATTGTGCCCAACTCGGGTATTGTGATCTGGAAATCGGACAATATTTCAAGAAGGTACGCTTCGAACTCCTCGTCCGCCCGATCAATCTCGTCGATCAGAAGAACCGGGGGCTTGTCTTCTGATATAGCCTCTAACAAAGGTCTTTTCAGTAAATACTCATCAGAAAACAGCTGTGCTTCACTGGTCCCACCCTGCGCTTCACTGGCCCGGATCGCTAGTAGCTGGCGTTGATAGTTCCACTCGTAAATAGCGTGGCTGGCGTCCAGTCCCTCGTAGCACTGCAAGCGGATCAATCGCGTGTCCCGCCACGCCGCCAGCGCCTTGGCCACCTCGGTCTTGCCCACACCCGCAGGACCTTCCAGCAACAAAGGGCGGCCCAGGCTGTCTGCCAAATGCAGGGCCATTGCCAGACGGTCATCTGCCACATAGCCCTGTTTTGCCAATCCGTTCTTTACGTCACTCAGCGTCACAACCAGGATCCAATCTTCATCTGGCCAAAAATATCCCGGGGGAGGTTCGGAGGGGGTAGAACCCCCTCCGTTTGATCGGACCGGCTAGGCCGGTTCGAAATCAATTACCCGTGCATCCCAAGCCCACTCGCGATTTTCCAGATCCGCCAATGGTCATGCGGCATGTGGCTTTGAACCAGCCCGAACGGCTTGAACGCATCATGAACCGCATTCGAAAATGCAGGCACGCCACCTACATTCGGGCTTTCCCCAACGCCTTTTGCACCAATCGGATGGTGTGGTGAGGGCGTAACGGTGTGATCAGTCGTGTAGTTGGGCGTTTCCCATGCAGTTGGAAGGAAGAAATCCATCAACGTACCGGTTTTCACATTGCCCATGTCATCATAGGCGATCTCCTGACCCATTGCGATGGCCAGTGCCTCGGTCACGCCGCCATGGACTTGGCCTTCGATGATCATCGGGTTGATGCGGGTGCCGCAATCATCCAGCGCATAGAATTGCCGGACCTCCCATTCGCCGGTATCCACGTCGATCTCCATGACGCAAATATAAGCACCGAACGGATAAGTCATGTTCGGCGGGTCATAGTAGCTGACGGCCTCCAAACCCGGCTCAAGCCCCGGAATAGCCTGGTTATAGGCAGCGAAGGCGATGTCCTTCATGGTCTTGAACCGCTCAGGCGCGCCTTTGACGGCGAACCGGTCCACGTCCCATTCGACATCGTCGTCATGCACCTCAAGTAGATAGGCCGCGATCATCTGTGCCTTGGCGCGGATTTTGCGTGCCGCCATGGCCGTTGCCGCTCCGGCCACAGGCGTGGACCGAGACCCATATGTGCCAAGCCCATAAGGCGCGGTGTCGGTATCGCCTTCCTCCAGCGTGATGTCATCGGCGGGCAGGCCGATCTCACTCGCGATGATCTGGGCAAAGGTCGTGGCATGGCCCTGACCCTGGCTGATCGTCCCCAGCCGCGCGATGGCCGACCCTGTTGGGTGGATGCGAATCTCGCAACTGTCGAACATGCCCAGCCCAAGGATGTCGCAGTTCTTCACCGGCCCAGCGCCCACGATTTCCGTGAAATGCGTCAGACCAATCCCCAACAGTTTACGGGTCTTGCCAGCTTTGAAATCCTCTATCCGCTGCGCCTGTTCCGCCCGCAGACCTTCATAATCGACCGCCTTCAACGCCTTGTCCCACGCGGTATGATAATCGCCCGAGTCATATTCCCAACCCAGCGCAGACTGGTAAGGGAACTGATCAGCCTTGATAAAGTTGATCCGGCGCAGCTCGGCCGCGTCCATGTTCAGTTTGATGGCCAGAACCTCAATCATCCGTTCGATGAAATAGGCAGCCTCGGTCACACGGAAGGAACAGCGATAAGCGACCCCGCCCGGAGCCTTGTTGGTATACACGCCGTCAACAGCCAGATAAGCGGTGGGAATATCATAGGATCCGGTGCAGATGTTCATGAACCCAGCCGGGAACTTGGTCGGATCAGCACAGGCATCGAACCCGCCATGGTCCGCTGTTGTGTGGCACCACAGCCCGGTAATCTTGCCATCTTTGGTAGCCGCGATCTTACCCTGCATCCAGTAGTCGCGGGCAAAGGCGGTGGTCATCAGGTTCTCCATCCGATCCTCAACCCATTTCACTGGCTTGCCGGTCACGATGGAGGCCACGACCGAGCAGACATAGCCCGCATAGGCGCCGACCTTGTTACCGAACCCACCTCCGATATCGGGGCTGATGACGCGAATATTGTGCTCGGCGATACCTGAAATCAGAGACACAACCGTTCGGATCGCGTGCGGCGCTTGAAATGTGCCATAGAGGGTCAGCTTACCCGTCACCTTGTCCATCGAGGCCACGCAGCCGCAGGTCTCCAGCGGACAGGGGTGGGTGCGGTGGTAGTAAACCATTTCCTCGGCGACCACATCGGCCTCGGCCAGAACGGCCTCGGTCGCGTCCTTGTCGCCTTGCTCCCATGTAAAGATGTGGTTGTGATGCTTGCGCGGGCCGTGCGCGCCTTCGGTCTGGCCTTCAAGGTCTTCGCGCAGCACCACGTCTGACTTCAGCGCCTCGAACGGGTCGGTCAGAACCGGCAATTCCTCGTATTCAACTTCCACCAGCTCGACCGCGTCCGCTGCGATGTACCGGTCTTCGGCAACCACATAAGCCACCTCCTGGCCTTGGAACAGCACCTTACCGTCTGCCAGCACCATCTGCTTGTCACCTGCGAGGGTCGGCATCCAGTGCAGACCCAACGGAGCCAGATCTTCGGCGGTCAAAACCGCAACAACACCGGGCAATGCCAGCGCTGCCTCTTTGTTCACGCTGACCACGCGAGCGTGTGCGTAAGGCGAGCGGACAAAGTCACCAAACAGCATCCCGTCCAGCTTAATGTCATCGACATAATTTCCCTTGCCTTGGGTAAAGCGCACATCTTCGACACGCTTTCGGGCGCAGCCCATCCCTTTGAGGTTGGCAGCGCGTTCTTCGGGGGTCAAAGTCTGGTCGTTCATTCCGCGGCCTCCACTTTTGTTTGCCCTACCGCTTCGCTACCTGAGGGCTCTTGAGCGTTCAGAATGTCAGCCGAGGCCGAGATCGCCTTGACGATGTTTTGGTATCCGGTGCAGCGGCACAGATTCCCGGCCATTCCGAAACGGATTTCTTCCTCGGTCGGGTTCGGGTTTTCCTGCAACAGGCGATGCGCGCGGGTGATCATACCCGGCGTGCAGAAACCGCACTGAAGCCCGTGATGTTCGCGGAACATTTCTTGCAACACCCCAAGGCTGCCATCATCATTGGCTAACCCTTCGACGGTGGTGATATCGGCCCCGTTCACCTGAGCCACGAAGGTCGTGCAGGATTTGACTGACTTGCCGTCTATATCGACAGTGCAGGCCCCGCAGTGGCTGGTCTCACAACCAATATGAGGGCCGGTAATTTTCAGATCTTCCCGCAGGAAGTGAATGAGAAGCGTGCGCGGCTCGGCCAGTCCTTCGACCTCTTTGCCGTTCACGGTGAGTTTGACATGCATTTTCGACATTTCTATCTCCCCTCAACCCGCGCGGCTTTGCGCACGGTCGATGGCACGGCGCAGCATCACGGCGGCAACGTGTTTCTTGAACTCGACAGGACCGCGGTTGTCGGCCACCGGATCGATGTCACCCAGCATCGCAGCCACGCTGCCCTCGACATTACCTTCTGCCAAAGCGCTGCTGGCGCTTTCGGACCAGACCGGCGTGTCGGCTAAGTTGGTCATCGCGACCGATGCCGTTCCGTTGCCAACCATCACCGCGGCGGCGGCGGTGGCATAATCACCAATCTTACGTTTCTGCTTTTCATACGCCTGCCCTACGCCCGATCCCGGAACCGGGATCGCGATGCGGGTCAGAATTTCCTCATCCTCGCGGGCCGTGAAATACGCGGCCTCATAGAAATCGCGCGCGGCTACGCTGCGCGAGCCATCCGGGCCGGACAATTCAAACACCGCGTTGAGGCACTGCATCAGCCCCGGCATGTCATTGCCCGGATCGCCATTGGCAACGTTGCCACCTACCGTCCCCATGTAGCGCACCTGAGGGTCGGCGATCTGCAACGCGGCCTCTCGGATCAGCGGAATTGCCTTTGCCAAACCGTCGTGGGTGATCAACTCATGCTGCGTGACCATCGCACCCAGCGAGACTGTGTCAGTGCCGATATCAATGCCCTTAAGCTCCTCGATGGCTTGTAGATCGACAAGATGACCCATCTCGGCCATACGCAGCTTCATCATCGGGATCAGGCTGTGCCCACCCGCGATAACCCGCGCCTCATCTCCGTGTTCCTGAAGAATGCCAATGGCCGAGGCGATGTCGCCTGGCCGGTGATACTCGAAACCGGCTGGTATCATGCTTTTCCTCCCTGGGTCCGGACTCATTTGCCTTGGGGGACCTGACAGCAGGAAAAGACGGCGGGACCGACCAATCCAGCCAGCGGGCACAGGACGCGCATCTTGTTTCACGAAATGCGAACAGGCTGCACGAACTGCGATTAAACGCCCAGCGCGTCGCGGATGGCCGTAAGGCGGGTGCGACTTACAGGCACTTTGGTTAACGCATCGACCCCGCCAAAATAACAGGTGCCATTGTCTTTGTGCCGTTCAAAGCTGGAGACATGGGTCGGATTGACCAGATAACTGCGGTGCGCGCGCAAAAAGCCATCCTGTTTGAGGCGAGACTCTGCCACAGTGATAGACCACGGGCAAAAGAGCTTTTCGGCACCGATGTAAAGGACGGTGTAATGCCCCTCGGCCCGGATGGCGGCAATCTTGTCGGGTTCGGCGAAAAAGGTCTGGCCCTCGCGCTCATACGGAACCCCCGCCCGAAACGCAGCTGGTTTGGGCATCGGGATATCAACCGGGTCGGGGTCGGGCGCAAAGAAGCTGATCCCCGTCAGCAGGAACGCGCCACAGATCATGAAGACCGCGACAGTGACCCCCATTGCCAACACCTGATTGTTCAATGCAGGCCCCGCACGCCCGGCATCTTCACTTGCGATAAAGTCGGTCAGACCGGTGGCGACGAAATGCATGGTAAACACGGCCAATCCGAAACACACCGTCCCCAACAGGATATTGCGTTGCGTGCGTTTGTCGTAAGCTGCCCAGATTGCAAGTGTCGAAAGGACCACGGATGCAAGTGTTGCAAGCGCTACATCCCAGACCGTATAGACGGGGCGGCACAGTTCCATACCCGCCATACCAACATAGTGCATCACAACGATACCAAGACCCACGATCACGCCTGCCGCGATAATGGTCCACATCGTGCGCGGTCGAAAATGCAACAACAGCAAAGCAAGCCCCACCATCAGGATTGCGACCAGGGCCGAGATCAAGGTGATCAACGCGTCATAGTAAAACAGGATTGGAAGTTGTAGGCCCAGCATCGCCACGAAATGCATCGACCATATGCCACCACCCAGAATAATCGCGGCCAAAGCAACAATGAACTTACGGCGCTGAGGTTCCAGCTTGGACGCGCCATGCGTCAGGTAAAGGCCGGTAAAACCGGCCATAAGGGCCACGGCCAATGAGGCCGCCACAAGCCACGCGTTATGCGAATAGTCCAGCATATGGAGTTTCGCGCCCTCCCCTGACGCGAGGGCGACGTTAGCAAACGGATTTGACTGTGCCAATTCACTTAATTGTCTGCAATTCGCAGAACGTGACGGGACCCAGATGACAAAGCACCACAGGTGCAAAAAGTGAGCATGCAGGTTCGCCCACTATACGCCAAACCGTCTGGTCATCTGACGACCCGAACCGTTTCAGCCCAATCTGTACATCAGCAATAAGCCCGGTGCCGGCAGGACCATTGCCGCATACGGTGCTTCTAAGCCTGTTTTTCAACAACAGGTTCGGCATCGGGTTGGACGGACTCTGCCTCCATCTCGATAACCTCGGCGGTTTCTTCCTGTTCGGCCTCTTCCGGCTCAGCGTCAGAGTTGGTTTTGTCCTCAAGCGCACCGACGATCAGTGGCAGCATGTGCACGCCCGTCGCCGTGGCAATTTCGGGTGTCATGGGTGTTTGCCAGCTAAGGGTATCGAAGCTGCCGCAGTTCTGACAAACCGGGCCCCATTCAGGTTGAATGTCGTGGCAGTTGTCGCATACCCATTGCGGCCCGCGTGGCGCAGTCAATGCCTTGGCCAGCCAACCCTGCACCACCGCGTCCGAAGCGCCCTCACCACGCTCGATGGCCGCCATAAGGGTATAAGCCCGGGCATCGGCCTGCTTTTCAACGACATCGCCCAGGGCGCGGCGGGCTTCTGGGAAATCCTCGGCCACGATGTTCAACTCAGCCAGAATCAGACGTGTTTCGGGGTTTTCAGGTTGAATGCGCGTCAACGTTGTAAAGCGCTTGATCCGTTCTGACGGAGTTTCATTTGGCGCGATCTCGGCAAAGGCATGGGCCAAGTCCGGGTGCGGCTGAACCTCCCATGCTTTTTTCAGGATCTTGCTAGCGGCACGCGGTTTGCCCTTTTTGATATAAGCGCGCGCAGCCAAGGCTGCGGCAGGCACCAGATCTGGCGAAAGGCGGTTGGCCTCAATCGCAAGCTCCCGCTGTTCCAGCGTGGCACTTTCATCAAGAATGCCCTTGGCCTCAGACAAAGCCAGCACAGCGTCACGGCGCTTGAACACATCGCGCGGCAGATGGCCGGCCTTGAGCTTGGCCGTCAGGGTCGAACGCGCGCCGGTCCAATCCTGCGACTTGGTCTGCAAGCCCAGCAGGATATCCTGCGTTTCGGCATGCCGTGGTTTGATTGCCAGCGCTTTTTCAGCCAGTTTACGGGCCGTGTCGTCATCACCCTCGACCAGTTTCTGCTTCATGATCCCGCGCACGCCCACAAATCGCGTGGCGTTGTTCGTGACCAGCTTTTTATAGGTCTCGGATGCCTTTTTGGTATCGCCGTTCATCTCGGCCGCCTGGGCCACCAACAGGTTGGTCAGTTCCGGCTTGTTCAACAGCTTTTCAGCCTTTGTGGCCTTGTTCATCGCCACGCGTCCCTCGCCCGAGGCCAGCGCCATCAAACCATCGGCCAGTGCCTGATAGCCGCGCCGTTCCCGGTTGCGGTCGAAATAACGCGACAGCGCCGTTTCATCACCGTTCAGGAACTTCAGGGTCGCAATCAGCAAGGTCAGCAGCTTGAAGAATACCCAAATAGCCAGGATCAGAACACCCAGCGCGATCACAGATTGCAGCGGCCCCAGCGTATATTCCACTCCGCCTGCCGTGATCTGCACACCGCCACTGGTTTCCATCAGGAACATGGCGCCCACGGCCAGCAGGCCGATAATCGCTACAAAAACTACAATCTTAAACAATGACCACAGCATGGCAGGTCCTTCAGTTCGAGTTTACGCTGGATTGCAGCGCGTTTGCGGCATCAACGGCAGCCACCCGGGTCAATGCCGCCTGCTCCCAATCCATCAGTGCCGCCTTTGCCTCATCAGGCAGGGAATTAAGTTCGGTCAATGCCGCAGCAACGTCACCATCTGCCAACGCGGCCTCTGCCCGAGACAAGATCGCATCGGGGCTGTCGCCGTCCTGCGGCGTCACCGATCTTGCCCCAGTCTGGCGTTGCAAGAAGGCAACCAACCCAGTGGTCTTGTCCGCGTCGCGTGCATCAGCCAATGCAGTACGGGCTGCAGGCGCAAAAGATTCGCGCAATTCAGTTAACGTTTCAACGCCTTTATCCGCTGGGGCTGACAAGGCTTCGGGCACCGTCAGGCCACCCGCCGTCAACTCGGCCAACAGATCACCATAAGGCTGGCCCGCATCCAGTTGATTGCGAAGCTGGGTCAGGATTGATGCATTGGTCGCGGCCTGTGCCTTGGCGGCAGCTTGCGCTTCCAACGCTTGTGCGTCTGACACCATTTTTTCAACTTCGGCTCGCTGCGTTGCAAGCGAGTCCTGAAGTTTCTTTAGCTCGGCCTCGAATGCCGCAGAAACCTCAGCAGACGCGCCTTGCGTCAGGGCACTGCCTTCCAGATCGGTCAGGCGGCTTGCCAGAGGATCGATTTTGCCCGCCAGCTCTTCGAGGCTGGACTTCAAGGTCTCCAGCTCCGCAGTCACTGGCGCGACCTGATCTGTCAGCGCGGCGATTTTGCTGTCTATATCCGAGGTGTCGGCCAGAGAGTTCGTCAGCGTCTCAATCCGGTTGGACTGATCGTTCAGCTGAGCTTCCAGCGCCGCAAGCTCATTGGTATCGCCTGAGCCGAAAAGACCTGCACTGCCTGCTGCAAAACCGATCCCCGCTGCCAGCACCCCGCCAAGCAAAGCCGGTATAAATCCGCCGCGGTTTTCCTCTTTCTGTGCGTCTTCGCGCGGCGCTTTTTCCGCGTCTTCCGGGCGCGCAGGCGCTTCCTGCTCGTGTTCCACAGCGGCTTCGGCTTCGGCTTCGGCTTCGGCTTCGGCTTCGGCTTCGGCTTCGGCTTCGGCTTCGGCTTCGGCTTCGGCTTCGGCTTCGGCTTCGGAAAGGGCCTCTTCTACCTGCTTCTTCGCGTCAACAGCCGCAGTTTCGCGTGCAGAGGTAAACGCCACTGTTTCTTCTGGCTTAGGGTCATCTACCGGCTTTTGATCGGTCTTTTTCTTACGCGCCACCGCTACATTCCCCTTATCGAATCCGATTTCACATGAATAACAGCAGGGTCTAAGTTAGTCGGTGGTCTCGTTGCCCTCAACCCGCATCGCATGTTTCACAAGCTTTTTCACGGCTTTCTGCATTTTTTTCGGAGTCGGCTCCTTGGCGATTTTCAATCGCGCGTAGTCCAAGGAATAAAGGGGGTCTGCCGTTGCTTGGCTGATCGCGGCCAGCCAAAGCGGTGCCGATCCGGTCCAGATATCGGCAAATTGTCGCGCTGTCCGAGGGGAAAACAAAGGCGCAATCACGGGTAAAAGGCCATCCGCGGCGGCAGTTGCCTCAGGCGTCAACGGTAGCAGTCTTTGCTGATACACGGCTTGTTCGCGCACTGTCAGGCCCGACTCAGTCAGGCGGAGGGCGATATTTCCCCGCGTGTGTTCACCGCGCAGGTGCAATAGCGGGCTTTCGGGCCGGTGTTTCAGCAAGAACGCCACCAGTTCTTCGGCGGTTGCGCCAACCATCGTCGCCTCCCAACCGGCGCCCTTCGCGGTGCCGGTGGTTGCGGGACCCACACAAAAGGCGGGCAAGTGACGCGAAACGCCCAGCGAAACAGCCGCATTTACTGCATTCGCCGAGGTAAGAATCAGACCCCGCACGCCGCTGGTGTCGATCTTGACCGGTAGCGGCTTGATTTCAAGTATCGGGGAATAGATGACCTCGACCCGAGATCTCACACGGGTTGGCAGCTGCGCGACAAACCTCTGCGAAGCAGCGCGCGGGCGGGTCATCAACAAATACAACAGTCGGCGCCTTCCGCCTTGGGATTGTTTGCATCCGCGCAGGGTGATACCCCGCTTGACACTTATGTGTGTAGCGGATCAGGCCAATGGTGCAAACACTTACCGTACTTGGGTTGGAAAGCAGCTGTGATGACACGGCTGCTGCCGTCGTGCGCCAAACCGTTGGTACCGGGGCCGAGGTACTGTCTTCAATCGTGTACGGACAGACAGACCTGCACAGCGCCTTTGGAGGCGTCGTGCCTGAAATTGCTGCCCGTGCCCATGCAGAGAAACTGGACACGTGCGTTGTGCAGGCGCTTGAAGCCGCAAACCTGACCCTTTCCGGGATCGACGCCATCGCCGTTACTGCCGGGCCGGGCCTTATTGGCGGGGTCATGTCCGGCGTCATGTGCGCCAAGGGTCTCAGCGCGGCAACCGGCCTGCCCTTGATCGGCGTGAACCATCTGGCAGGCCATGCCCTGACGCCGCGCCTGACCGACGGCATCGCGTTTCCATACCTGATACTACTGGTGTCAGGCGGGCATTGCCAATACCTGATCGCGCATGGACCGGAAGAGTTCACCCGACTGGGCGGCACGATCGACGATGCGCCGGGTGAGGCGTTTGACAAAACCGCCCGCTTGCTGGGCCTGCCGCAACCCGGTGGCCCCTCGGTCGAGGCTGAGGCGCGTTCAGGCGATCCTGAGCGTTTTCGTTTTCCCCGGCCATTACTGGATCGGCCAGGGTGTGACCTGTCCTTTTCGGGGCTCAAGACGGCTTTGATGCGGATGCGCGACCAGATCGTCGCTGAAAAGGGCGGTTTGACCCGTCAGGATCGCGCCGATCTGTGCGCCGGGTTTCAGCAGGCCATCGTGGACACCTTGGCCGAGAAAACGCGCCGGGCGATAGATCAGTACCTGGAACTTGCGCCCTCTGATCCGGTAATTGCAGTGGCGGGTGGTGTCGCTGCCAATACAGCGATTCGATCTGTGCTAGAGACTGTTTGTTGTGCCAAGGGCGCTCGCTTTATCGCTCCACCGCTGAATCTATGCACCGATAACGCGGCAATGATCGCCTATGCCGGGATCGAGCTTTTTCGTGCAGGGGCGCGTGACGGTCTTGATCTGACCGCCAGACCCCGCTGGCCGCTGGATCAATCCAGCCCGGCCATGTTGGGCAGCGGCAAGAAGGGCGCCAAGGCATGAGCGTCGCCGTCCTTGGGGCGGGTGCGTTCGGCACGGCGCTGGCCATTTCGCTGGCCGGGAACGGATTCGTTACCCTTTGGGCACGCAGCGCCGAGCATGCCATCCACATGGAGAACAGTCGCGAAAACTCCGCCCGTCTGCCGAATGTCCCCCTGCCGCCAGCGATTTCGGTGACGTCCGATATCAAGGACGTAGAGGCCGCGGATATCGTGCTACTGGCGGTGCCCATGCAGAAACTGCGCGCGGCCCTTACTGAGCACGCGTCGAACCTTGCCGGAAAAACGCTGGTCGTCTGCTGCAAGGGGATCGAGCTGACCACGGGTCTGGGGCCCATCTCGGTGGTGCGCCAGACGATCCCGAATGCAAGTCCGGCGCTGCTGACCGGGCCCAGCTTTGCCGACGATATCGCACGCGGATTGCCGACCGCGCTCACTCTGGCTTGTGGGGATGCCGATTTGGGCAAGGTGCTGCAAACCGAACTCACCACCGCCAACCTGCGCCTTTATCGCACCACCGATGTTATCGGTGCGGAACTGGGGGGTGCATTGAAAAACGTCATCGCCATTGGATGCGGGGCCGCGATTGGCGCCGGGCTGGGCGATAGCGCCCGCGCTGCCCTGTTGACTCGTGGATTTGCTGAGATGCAGCGCTTTGCCCTGATGCGCGGCGCAAAGACAGATACCCTGATGGGTTTGTCAGGTCTGGGCGATCTGGTGCTGACCTGTTCATCCGAACTGTCCAGAAACTATCGTTTTGGCCTTTGTTTGGGTCAAAATCGTCCGTTTGATACCCATACCACAGTCGAAGGGGTCGCCACCGCGCGCGCCATGGCTGAAATTGCTGTTGCCGAGGGGCTGGACATGCCCATAAGCGTTACTGTGGCTGACCTGAGCCATGGCGCCTATAGTGTGCCCCAAGCCATTCAATCCCTGCTCAACCGTCCCCTGAAGGAGGAATAAATGCTGATAGCCCTGATCGCCAAAGACAAGGATGGCGCCCTGCAAACCCGCAAGGACAACCGCGCCGATCACCTTGCTTATATAGAGCAAACCGGTGTCGTATCGCAAGCCGGACCGCTATTGGACGGGGACGAGATGATCGGGTCGCTTGTCATCCTCGAAGTCGAGGACATAACAGCAGCACAAACCTGGGCGGAGAATGATCCGTATGCCAAGGCAGGGCTATTCAAATCGGTCGAGCTGATCCCGTGGAAGAAGGTCATCGGGTGATGGCATACTGGCTGTTCAAATCCGAACCCTCGACCTGGAGTTGGGACCAACAGGTTGCCAAAGGCGAAGCAGGGGAAGAATGGGACGGCGTGCGAAATTATCAGGCGCGCAATTTCATGCGGCAGATGAAGATCGGTGATCGCGGATTCTTCTACCATTCGCAAAAGGACAAGGCGATCGTTGGTATTGTCGAGGTCTGCGCCGAGGCGCATCCCGACAGCACAACCGATGATGAGCGCTGGGACTGCGTGGATATCAAGGCGGTGCGGCCGTTCGCAACAGCAGTAACGCTGGATGACATCAAGGCAGAGGAACGTCTGGCCGAGATGGTTCTGGTCAAAAACTCTCGCCTGTCCGTACAGCCGGTCACCGATGCGGAATGGCAGGTGATTTGCGATATGGGCAACACGCAGGCGGGTTAGCCCGTCGGCTCGTCCCACCCCGGATCACCGTTACAAGACAGTCGGGATTGCGGTAGTTTCATCCTTTGATCCCGCCCGAGCGGCACAGCCAATTTCAAGATGTTGAGGATCACGCAGGCTGGAAGAAGGTGCTTGACCAGACAGCATCCGTAACCCGAAAATAAGGGAAGGCCCCGACGAATGCAGAACCTTCCCTTCCCCGCGTGCTCCCAACTCACCACACGCGTATGGATTTTTTTGGCTCTGACCGTCCTGGTCACACTATGATACGTATCGAATACCGACGGTCAGTGCAAATGCCGCTTGCTTAAAATTGGAAACGCTCGGCAGTGCCCTTACGAGCGCAGAACCCAAGCAATCAGCCGTAAACCGACTCTTTTCCGAAATGCTTGGTGAGCATGTAATAAACCACCGCACGGTATTTGTTGCGCTCGGACATTCCGTATTTCCCTAGCACTGCATGGATTGCTTCCATCAACTCTGGCCCGTCAGACAGACCCAGCTTTTTGACAAGGAAGTTGTCCTTGACCGTCTCAAGTTCGGACTCCTGTGTAGCAGCTACGGTCGACGCGTCGGCGTCATAGATCGCCGGACCACAGCCGATCGTGACCTTGGTCAGCAGATCCATATCGGGATCCATCCCGCATTTGTTTTTCAGATCATCAGCATATTTGGCGATCAGCTCGTCGCGTTTTCCCATGTCGCAATCTCCCATTGTTGTGATGCAACGGCCCAAATTACCGTCTTCATCAAGGTTAGCCGCGACGGCAAATTTTCCGAAAGGAAAAATTTATGGGATTTCTCCCCCCAATTTTAACCAGATCCGCGATACCCGTTCATGTCAGCGGTTCATGGCCAACAGCACTGCGTGTGGGGATCTGCCACACGCCGCCACATACGACGATGAACATGGCAACCGGTACAAAAAACGCCGCCAGTTGCATAACCGGCGGCGTCCCACACGCTTTTGTTTATCAGCTCTGAAATCAGTAGCGGTAATGCTCGGGTTTGAACGGACCTTCCGGCTTAACCCCGATGTAAGCGGCCTGTTCATTGTCCATCTTGGTCAGTTTCACACCGATGCGATCCAGATGCAGACGGGCTACTTTTTCATCCAGATGCTTGGGTAGGATATAGACCTTGTTTTCGTATTGGTCGCCCTTGGTGAACAGCTCAATCTGCGCCAGTACCTGGTTGGTGAACGAGGCTGACATCACGAAGGACGGGTGGCCGGTCGCGTTGCCAAGGTTCAGCAAACGGCCTTCTGACAGCAGGATGATCCGGTTGCCCGAGGGCATCTCGATCATGTCCACCTGTTCCTTGATGTTGGTCCATTTGTGGTTCTTCAGGCTGGCCACCTGAATTTCGTTGTCGAAGTGACCGATGTTGCCGACGATGGCCATGTCCTTCATCGCGCGCATATGCTCGATGCGGATCACGTCCTTGTTGCCGGTGGTGGTGATGAAGATATCGGCTGTCGCGACTTCGTCTTCCAGCAGGGTGACTTCGAACCCGTCCATCGCGGCTTGCAGCGCGCAGATCGGGTCGACCTCGGTCACTTTCACGCGGGCACCTGCGCCACGCAGCGAAGCAGCCGAGCCTTTGCCGACATCGCCGTAACCGCAGACCACGGCGACCTTGCCTGCCATCATGGTGTCAGTGGCGCGGCGGATACCGTCGACCAGCGATTCCTTGCAGCCGTACTTGTTGTCGAATTTCGACTTGGTGACGCTGTCATTCACATTGATCGCAGGGAACGGTAGGTGGCCGTCTTTCACCAGTTGATACAGACGGTTCACGCCAGTGGTGGTTTCCTCGGAAACGCCTTGGATCTGGTCGCGCATCTTGGTAAACCAACCCGGCGATGCCGCCATCCGTTTCTTGATCTGGGCCTTGATCACCTCTTCCTCTTCCGAAGTCGGAACAGGAATAATGTCCTCGCCCGCTTCGGCGCGGGCCCCCAGAAGGATGTACAGCGTTGCGTCGCCGCCATCGTCCAGGATCATGTTCGGCCCGTCTTCGAACAGGAAGGACTTATCCAGATAGTCCCAGTGTTCCTCAAGCGTCTGGCCCTTGATCGCAAAAACGGGAATGCCAGCCTCGGCAATTGCGGCTGCCGCGTGGTCCTGGGTCGAGAAGATGTTGCACGACGCCCAGCGCACATCCGCGCCCAGTGCCACCAGTGTTTCGATCAGAACAGCGGTCTGGATGGTCATATGCAACGAACCAACGATCCGCGCACCTTTAAGGGGCTTACTCTCACCGTATTCCGCGCGCAGAGCCATCAGCCCCGGCATTTCGGTCTCGGCAATGTCCAGCTCTTTGCGGCCGAACCCGGCAAGCGCAATGTCTTTAACAATATAGTCCCCGGCCATCGTATGCTCCATTCCGGTAAACAGATCCGCGCTGCCCCTATCATTCTACGGGGCAGGTGGCAACTCGGATGACCTGGAACAGATTAATCCGCTGTAAATATCAGCTGGGTTCGCCCTTCAGCTTATCCTTTGGCATCGCTTCAAAAAAATCGGTACCAACTGCAACAATGCACGTCATGCCGTTCGCGTGAGTGACCAGAACCGTGTAGCTTCCGGTTTCTTTCGAGGTCCAGACCTCCATCACCGCCTGCGCACCACTGGTTTTCTGCAATCCGCCAAAAACCAGTTCTTCTGAATAGCTGTCCTGCAGCTTGGCGATCACGTGCTCTCGCTGCGCACAGTTTTTGGCAAAAGCAGGGGGGGCAGTAGCGGCCATTCCAAAGGCCAGGGAAATTCCAATCAGTCGCTGAAACATAACTAGCTCCTTTCGATACGCGTTACGTTCCGAGAGGGGCACACCGGGAGGAGCATGCACCCCCCTCAGCACAAATGTCGGAACCACCAAGCGCCGGTTCAAAGCACGACTGGTCAAGAAATTGTTGGCAGCTGGTGATCTCGACAGGTAAACGATACCACAAAAACACCCGTTCGTCGCGGGCCGATCCGAGGGGCATGGCAGAATGGCAACACAACCCAGAGCATGGCAGAGGATGCTGTCGGGCCGCCGGCTGGATTTACTAGATCCGACGCCAGTGGACATCGAAATCGAAGATATCGCGCATGGACTGGCATTTGTGGCCCGTTGGAACGGTCAAACAGCGGGTGATTTTGCCTATTCCGTAGCGGAACACTCCCTTCTGGTTGAGCAGCTGTTTTCTCGGATTGCCCCGAAGGCACCGGTTAAATGGCGGCTGGCAGCATTGTTACATGACGCGCCGGAATACGTGATCGGAGATATGATCTCACCCGTAAAATCCGCCGTCGGACCCGACTACGGCGCGCTGGATGACCGTCTGAGTGCGGCGATCCACATCCGGTTTGGTCTGCCTGCAGCAGTGCCGAAAACGGTGAAACGGCAGATCAAAAAAGCCGACAAGATCAGCGCCTGGATGGAGGCAACGCAGATTGCCGGGTTTTCGGAGGCCGAGGCGACAAAGTTCTTCGGTCGTCCGGACAAGGCGGTGATGGAGGGGTTGGAAATTTCATTGCGCCCACCGGTTGAGGTTCGGCAGGCGTATTTAGAGCGGCATGAGGCTTTGATAACTCTGCTATAGAATACCAATGTCATTCAGCGGCGGTTCTGAGCCCAAGCCTACCGAACTTCTTGTGCCAGCTTTCCAGCAAACCCAAGAAGTACAATCCCGGATAAAACCCGAAACCCTCGGTATCTGGACTGGGTCAGCATACGCGCGCGCAATAATCCGGCAAGTGCCGCGTAGGTCGTCAGAGAAGCGAGGGATATTGCACTATAGGTGGACACCAGCACAAATGCCTGCGGCGCGGCGGGCAGATCCGGTTGAATGACTTGCGGGAAGATCGCCACGTAAAAAAGAACGGCCTTCGGGTTAGATACCGCCAGAGTAAACGCCTCCAGAAACAGTGCCGTGGTCGACACAGACGGTCGGGCGGATGTTGACGGGCCAAGGTCAAGCGTTTCGCGCACGAAAATCAGGCGGAGCCCCAAGTAAGCAAGATAGAGCACCCCCGCCCAACGAAACAGGAACCATAGCCACTCAGAGGCAAGAACAAACGCAGCGACGCCAAACGCGCATGCAAATCCGGCGACGGCGAGCCCGACCGCGTTTGCAGCAATCGTCGGTAGACATTGCTTGAAGCCGAGTTGCGCGGCCCGTCGGATCGTATTCAAGATCGCGGGACCCGGTGTCACGATGTTTGCAGCGGAAATCAACGTAAACGCGAGCCATGCTTCAAATGACATTTTTTCTCCGCCAGCGAAACAAATCAAACATTGAAGGTGATCTAAAGACCGTCCGGCGGCTCCCTCGCAGAATTTCAGCCTAAAGGCAATGTCCACTATGTCTAAGGTTTGTGGCTGCTGTCAGCGTGAGCTGCAGCGGCGATAAATCTGACAAGGAGGAAAGCGCGGGCAGATTTCGGTGCTATGGGGATTGTGGCT
>NZ_LQBP01000014.1 GCF_001507545.1 Ruegeria profundi | reverse complement strand
CGTGGGCGACGAGATCGAAATCGTCGGCATCCGCGACACTTCGAAAACCACCTGCACCGGTGTTGAGATGTTCCGCAAGCTGCTGGACCGCGGTGAAGCAGGCGACAACATCGGCGCCCTGCTGCGCGGTGTTGACCGTGACGGTGTTGAGCGTGGCCAGGTTCTGTGTAAGCCCGGCTCGGTGACCCCGCACACCAAGTTCGAAGCCGAAGCCTATATCCTGACCAAGGAAGAAGGCGGTCGTCACACGCCGTTCTTCGCGAACTACCGTCCTCAGTTCTACTTCCGTACCACGGACGTGACCGGCACCGTGACCCTGGCCGAAGGCACCGAGATGGTCATGCCCGGCGACAACGTGTCGTTCGGCGTTGAGCTGATCGCACCGATCGCGATGGAGCAGGGCCTCCGCTTCGCCATCCGCGAAGGCGGCCGCACCGTCGGCGCCGGCGTTGTGTCGAAGATCATCGAGTAAGGCGCGCCTGCCGCGTCTGGTTGCGGCAGGCGATTGTACAACCGAAAACCTGCCGGCAGCAACTCGGAGAAGACTAAAGAAGGCCGCCCCATAAAGGGCGGCCTTTTTGTATCACCTTTTTTAACTGATGCTACGCCAACGTGTAATTAGTCGAAGGGTTGCTGAAAACACGATCCAAAATACAGCCGCAGCTGACAAAGATGGCGCAAACAGCACAGCTGCAATCATAATCAAATTAGGTGCTTGCACCAAGGCGAACCACGCTCCGCTCAGCACGAAGTACAGAATGGTCAAAGCGAAGATTGTGAAGCCGATTTTCTTTGCGCATTTAACAATTTCTTGACCAGTTTCTGATCTGCGGTGACGTCGAAAATAGAATATTGCCGCCAAAGATGCGCTAATAGCAAACGGTAGCAGCAGTAACGAGATTTGCGCGATTGTTCCGGTTATGCCAAAGCGCGCGAAGGGTACTCCCTGAGGTATGCCCAGAAGATCATGAGACAAAAAGGAAATAATGTAAGACAGGACGCCGCCGGGTATCAAAAATAGCCAGAAATCCCAAAACGACTTTGTCAATTTCTCACCTCGCGTTCGTTTAGCTACTTGCATATATACTGATCATCCAGCTGGATTGAGAAAAGGCAGGTAATTCCCCCTTGCCAAACCGCACCAACACCACTATCACGCGCGGGTTCTCACTAAGAACATCAAGGCGGGGTGATTCCCGCCTTTTGGGTTCGATGAGGGTTGGCGATGCGCGTCTGTCCTCCTCTCAACTCCAACGCCTGATAAAAGGCTGTTAATATGCAAAGCCAAAACATCCGTATTCGGCTGAAGGCATTTGACTATCGCGTTCTGGATGCCAGCACGCAAGAGATCGTCAACACTGCCAAGCGGACCGGCGCGAACGTGCGCGGCCCGATCCCCCTGCCGAACAAGATCGAGAAGTTCACGGTTCTCCGTGGCCCTCACGTTGACAAGAAATCCCGCGACCAGTTCGAGATCCGTACGCACAAGCGTCTGCTCGACATCGTTGATCCGACCCCCCAGACCGTTGACGCGCTGATGAAGCTCGACCTCGCTGCTGGTGTGGATGTCGAGATCAAGCTGCAGTCGTAAGATCGGAGGGTATAGATTATGCGCTCTGGTATTATCGCAAAAAAAGTTGGCATGACCCGCCTGTTCATGGAAGACGGCAAGCAGATTCCTGTGACCGTTCTTCACCTGGACAACCTGCAGGTTGTTGCACAGCGGACCGCTGACAAAGACGGCTACACTGCCGTTCAGCTGGGCGCCGGTGCTGCCAAGGCAAAACGCACCTCGAAAGCCATGCGCGGTCACTACGCCGCTGCAAAGGTCGAGCCTAAGCGTAAGCTGGCCGAGTTCCGCGTCTCCGAAGATGGCCTGATCGATGTGGGCGCCGAGATTTCGGCAGAACACTTCCTGGAAGGTCAGAAAGTTGACGTTTCGGGTACCTCGATCGGTAAAGGCTTTGCCGGTGCGATGAAGCGCTGGAACTTCGGTGGTCTGCGCGCCTCGCACGGTGTGTCGATCAGCCACCGTTCGCACGGCTCAACGGGTCAGTGTCAGGACCCGGGCAAGGTGTTCAAAGGCAAGAAGATGGCCGGTCACATGGGTGCTGCCCGTGTAACCACCCAGAACCTGGAGGTTGTCAAAACCGACGCCGACCGTGGTCTGGTCTTCATCAAAGGCGCCGTTCCCGGACCGAAATCGGGCTGGGTTACCGTCAAGGACGCCGTTAAGAAGAAAGCACCGGAAGGCCTGCCTTTCCCGGCTGCTGTGAAATCGGCTGCAACTGAAGCGACCGAAGCTCCTGCGGAAGAAGCTCCCGCGGAAGGTGGTGAAGCATGAAACTTGATGTAATCAAACTGGACGGCGGCAAAGCCGGCGACATCGAGCTGAACGCCGATCTGTTCGGTCTCGAGCCGCGCGCGGACATCCTGCACCGTGTGGTCCGTTGGCAGCGCAACAACGCGCAGGCCGGCACCCACAAGGTGAAGACCCGCTCGGAAACCAGCTACTCGACCAAGAAGATCTATCGCCAGAAGGGCACCGGTGGCGCTCGTCACGGTGACCGCAACGCGCCGATCTTCCGCAAGGGTGGTATCTACAAGGGCCCGACCCCGCGGTCGCACGGCCACGACCTGCCGAAGAAGTTCCGCAAGCTGGGCCTGCGCCACGCTCTGTCGGCCAAAGCCAAGGCAGGTGAACTGGTTGTGATCGAGAACGCCGAAGCCGAAGGCAAGACCGCCGCTCTGGCCAAACAGGTTGCAAACCTGGGCTGGAAACGCGCCTTGGTCATCGACGGCGCGACCGTGAACGAAGGTTTCCTGAAAGCGTCCAAGAACATCGAAGGTCTGGATATCCTGCCGTCGATGGGCGCAAACGTCTATGACATCCTCAAGCGTGACACTCTGGTGCTCACCAAAGCGGCTGTCGAAGCACTGGAGGCTCGTCTAAAATGAGCGCGAAGGCAGAACACTACGACGTGATCCGCAAGCCGGTCATCACCGAAAAGTCGACCATGGCATCTGAGAACGGCGCGGTTGTCTTTGAAGTGGCGATCGACAGCAACAAGCCGCAGATCAAAGAGGCCGTTGAGGCGCTGTTTGGTGTGAAGGTCAAAGCGGTGAACACCACTGTGACCAAAGGCAAGGTCAAGCGGTTCCGCGGCCAGTTGGGTCGTCGGAAAGACGTCAAAAAAGCATATGTGACCCTGGAAGAGGGCAACACCATCGACGTGAGCACCGGTCTTTGATCCGACGCTTACTGCGACTGTTTACGGCCTCGGCGGTTCAACCCGCCGAGGCCGATTTCGTTTCAGACACTGAAACTGTGCGTGCGCAGGTTCTGGAGCAGATGCGAGCATTCAGCGCAGAACCCTATTTTCAGCTTGCTGATGAAAAGCTGGGTCTGTTGTCGGTTTTCGATGATCTGAAATATGATCGCGCGGATGTGGACATGGTTTCTCCGGCGATGCGAAAGCATGTGGTCGGCAAGCTTGGTCCGCTGGGTTTTCACCAAATCTCCGGCACGGTGTTGGAACAGCCGCACGCCGATATGCGCGTCTACATCCCGAAGTTCCACGCGCTCGGCGCGTCGCCTTTTGATATCACGCGATACACCGAGAAACGCCCGCAGGATTACTGCCTGCTGACGCCCACGCAGGTGGCCTGTCAGTACGTGGATCACTATGCGCTGGACGATGCGGTGCAGCGGATTGAGGCGCTGATTACGAAACACCCGATTAACCTGCTCAAACTGGCGGATTATCTGGAAGGCAAACCCAAACACCGCGCCTTTCGCGAGGTGCTGGGCCATATCAAACTCAAGCAACGAGTTGCGGTGGAGTCCGAGCCGCTGTGCCGTAGAAGGTCTTTGGGCTGAAGCTTGACCGTCGGAAAGACGTCAAGAAAGCATATGTGACCCTCGAAGAGGGTAACACCATCGACGTGTCCACTGGCCTCTGATCGGACCCGTCTTTGGAGAGAGATAAAGGCCCCCGCGAAAGCGGGGGTTTTTTTAACGCGGGTCTCACCATGTAATCAGGCGCACTTTGCAATCGGTGCCTTGAAAATGGGCGAAGTTTTGAAGACGCGTCATCAGCCAGAGCGTGTTCACGTTCAGGTCCCGTGGTGCGCCAAGAGTTTTTTCACCCAAATCTGATTGGAGTTGTTCAAACAACTTTGGTGTCCGGTCCCTGCGCACCAACCCGTGATCCTTATGCCAGATAAAGGTGAAAAGCGCTGGCCCGTTGTGGTCAGGCCAAACTGTACCATAGGTAGCGGTTTCAGTTGTGCGTATCGGAAAAATATCGCGCCCAATGATGGTGCCGTCGCTTTGCCTGAGTACGGCCATGGGAAAAAAATATGGGCGGCTGAAATCTGCATAAGCTTCGTAGCTGAGGTTGGCCCCGCTGGGTAGTTGCACGCAGGTGCCGAATTTCTTCGAATAGAGTGCAGCAAGCGCCAGTATGCTAAACGTCGCAAGCAATAGGATAGTTGCCAGTAGCAAAAGGGTTCCTCTAAGGAATACTCCCAACATCTAATAGTGGCTCATATACGGATCATTGTGGAAGTGGTCTGTCACCATAGGGGACCAGTCGGGCGCTTTGTTCGGACAGCTTTGTGCGTGACTACTTAAGAAACAATGAATGTTGCCGGGAAATGTGTTTGGTTTGATCCAAAGCCGCGCCAGCGAGTGCCCGTGGGATGGCGCCGCCACGGCTGATAAGTGCGCTTTATGGTGCCATATCCATCCGACCTCATAGCGAGACGCAAACGCCCTCAAAGCGCCAGCCCGCCGGGACGGGCAGTCGCTGGCGCGGCGGCCTTCGGCCCTGTCCTGCGATCTAGGTCGCGAAGTCCCGATCTCCCGAACGGGGTGCCGGTCTCATTTGGCAACTTCGAGCTTGAGTACTTCTGTCGGTAGCCCCGCGTAGCTGTATGTAGCTCGTGCCAAGCGAGCTGCCCGCGAATCCCCAGTTAAGAACACGTGGCATCGGCTCGCGTTTTCAATATGCTCGCAGTCGCGAAACTGACTAATAAATCTTTCAAGATAGCGGCTTTGCCCGCCTTTCTTTGGTCTTTCAAACGCGGCTACGCCCAGACTAAAAAGAAGGAATGCAAAACTCGAAATGCTACCTGCTTCAATCTCGGCTCGCCCGAATTCTCGTGGGTAGAAACTATCAATCCCAACTGAGTCTGGCAGTTTGGAAAATAGATACTCGGCAATTTCATCGTCTGGTATTTGATCCAGTTCAGCTTGCGACCTTGGTTTTTGTTTTTTGAATTCTCTATGAAAATTTCGGGCTTCAGTGTCCAACTGGCTAATGCTCAGATCGTTAATCTCATTTTTGATTGGTTCAAACTGTGAGCGAACCATTTCTACAATCTCGCTTGGATCAAATTCGTTCTCGCAAATTATGTGCATTTCTTGGCGAAATGCTTCTATGTAGCCATCAATCGAATGGAGAATTTCTTCTCTTTCATTTTCGATATCCAGAAATCCGGCACCCATGTGAAGAGCTGCTAGCAGCCTGAGTATTTTTTCGTTGGCCAAGTGAGACTTGAGGGTAAAGTCAATTTCTTCCGGAATGACTTCTCGTACTATATTGGCTTTTAGAGCTGTCGACCGGATCTCAATCTTGGGCAGGTTGGTGACAGGGGGCAAGTAATAGGCTCCAATTCCCTCCAATGCCTCAATGAACTCAAGTGGTCTATCGCTGCGGAGAATCTCGCGAACGTGCGTGTCAGAAAACGTGATTGCCCAACTATCCAGTCGCTCAATAGCCGCCCTAAAAAGAGTAGAACCGCTTTGCGATCGGCGGAGATGGCTAATAGGGCCTTGGTCTAGGTAGACTATCTGTTGGATATTCATGCTGTCGCTATAGTGCCTTTGAGCGATGTGTTTAGTTAAGGTCTGGCTGTGTCGGAAACTGTATCGCTTCAATGTGAGTAAGAGTATCCTGAGTCGCCATCTTAAATTGCGAGAAACCCTATAGACACCCACCCCCAACACTGCTAAACGCTCCCAATCTTGCGGCCTCGGATTCGTTCCGGGGCCTCTGATATTTCTAACCGGGGACCTTCGGGGCCCTATACCCTTGGCACCTACGGGGGCCTATCACATAGCAGGGAAACCCCTGCACTTGCTAAACGGAAGACAGAAAGCATGGCACTCAAGTCGTACAAGCCGACGACGCCGGGCCAGCGCGGGCTGGTGCTGATCGACCGTTCGGAGCTTTGGAAAGGACGTCCGGTCAAGTCTCTCACAGAGGGTTTGACCAAATCGGGCGGCCGGAACAACACCGGACGGATCACTTCACGCCGCCGCGGCGGTGGCGCAAAGCGTCTCTACCGGATCGTTGACTTCAAACGGAACAAATTTGATGTGGCGGCAACCGTCGAGCGGATCGAATATGACCCGAACCGGACCGCATTCATCGCACTGGTAAAATACGAAGACGGCGAGCAGGCATATATCCTGGCTCCGCAGCGTCTGGCTGTTGGTGACAAAGTCGTGGCATCCGCCAAGGCCGACATCAAGCCGGGCAACGCAATGCCGTTCTCGGGCATGCCTATCGGTACCATCGTCCACAACATCGAGATGAAGCCTGGCAAGGGCGGTCAGATCGCACGTGCGGCCGGTACTTACGCTCAGTTCGTTGGTCGTGATGGCGGCTACGCTCAGATCCGTCTGAGCTCGGGCGAGCTTCGCATGGTCCGTCAGGAATGCATGGCCACCGTTGGTGCCGTGTCCAACCCCGACAACTCGAACCAAAACCTCGGTAAAGCCGGCCGTATGCGCCATAAGGGCGTTCGTCCGTCGGTTCGTGGTGTTGCAATGAACCCGATCGATCACCCGCACGGTGGTGGTGAAGGTCGTACCTCGGGTGGCCGTACGCCGGTTACTCCGTGGGGTAAGGACACCAAGGGTAAGCGTACCCGTAACAAGAACAAAGCGTCCCAGAAGCTGATCATCCGCTCGCGGCACGCCAAGAAGAAGGGACGTTAATCCATGTCTCGCTCTGTTTGGAAGGGTCCTTTCGTCGATGCTTACGTGCTGAAAAAAGCCGAAGCAGCGCGCGAGTCGGGCCGTAACGAAGTCATCAAAATCTGGTCGCGTCGTTCCACCATTCTGCCCCAGTTCGTGGGTCTGACCTTTGGTGTGTACAACGGCCAGAAACATATCCCCGTCAACGTCTCGGAAGACATGATCGGTCAGAAGTTCGGTGAATACTCGCCGACCCGGACCTATTATGGCCACGCCGCAGACAAAAAAGCGAAGCGGAAGTAAGTCATGGGCAAGGAAAAGAACCCCCGCCGCGTGGCTGAAAACGAAGCAATGGCGAAAACCCGTATGCTTCGCACCAGCCCGCAGAAACTGAACCTGGTTGCGCAAATGATCCGCGGCAAGAAAGTTGAGAAGGCTCTGACCGACCTGACTTTCAGCAACAAGCGTGTCGCGCAGGACGTCAAGAAGTGCCTGCAGTCCGCAATCGCGAATGCCGAAAACAACCACAACCTGGACGTTGACGAGCTGATCGTCGCCGAAGCATGGGTTGGCAAGAACCTCGTCATGAAGCGCGGTCGTCCGCGTGCCCGTGGCCGTTTCGGCAAGATCATGAAGCCGTTCTCGGAGATCACCATCAAGGTGCGTCAAGTTGAGGAGCAAGCCTAATGGGTCATAAAGTAAATCCGATCGGCATGCGCCTGCAGGTCAACCGCACCTGGGACAGCCGCTGGTACGCCGACACCAAGGACTACGGTGATCTTCTGCTGGAAGACCTCAGGATCCGTGAGTTCATCAACAAAGAGTGCAAGCAGGCCGGTGTTGCCCGTGTGATCATCGAACGTCCGCACAAGAAGTGCCGCGTTACGATCCACACCGCACGTCCCGGTGTCATCATCGGTAAGAAAGGTGCAGACATCGAAGTTCTGCGCAAAAAGCTTGCTCGCATGACCGACAGCGAACTGCACCTGAACATCGTCGAAGTGCGCAAGCCCGAGCTTGACGCGCAGCTGGTTGCCGAGTCCATCGCTCAGCAGCTGGAACGTCGTGTTTCGTTCCGTCGCGCAATGAAGCGGTCGGTTCAGAACGCCATGCGCATGGGCGCCCTGGGTATCCGGGTGAACGTCGCTGGTCGTCTGGGCGGCGCTGAAATCGCACGGACCGAGTGGTACCGCGAAGGCCGCGTGCCTCTGCACACCCTGCGTGCCGACATCGATTACGCACATGCCGAAGCGATGACCCCCTACGGGATCATCGGGATCAAGGTCTGGATCTTCAAAGGTGAGATCATGGAGCACGATCCGCAGGCACGTGACCGTAAAGCACAGGAACTCCAGGACGGCCCTGCACCTCGTGGTGCTGGTGGCGGTCGTCGCTAAGGAGGGAAAGATATGCTTCAACCAAAGCGTACTAAATTCCGCAAGATGCACAAAGGCCGGATCAAGGGTCTCGCCAAGGGCGGCTCTGATCTGAACTTTGGCACCTACGGCCTGAAAGCTCTTGAGCCTGAGCGTGTAACTGCACGCCAGATCGAAGCTGCACGTCGTGCCATGACGCGCCACATGAAGCGTCAGGGTCGCGTCTGGATCCGCATCTTCCCCGACACTCCGGTAACTGCAAAGCCGATCGAAGTTCGTATGGGTAAAGGTAAGGGTTCGGTCGACCGTTGGGCATGCAAAGTCAAGCCTGGCCGCGTGATGTTCGAAATCGACGGCGTCAATGACGACATCGCCCGCGAAGCCCTGCGCCTGGCCGCGATGAAGCTGCCGATCAAGACCCGCGTCGTGGTCCGCGAAGACTGGTAACCGAATTGGGGCTTAGGCCTCCATCGTGACAAGATTGACCCCCGCCGGGAAACCGGCGGGGTTTTCTTTTCGGGGGCTCTGCCCCCGCTGCGGCAAGCCGCAACTCCCCCGGGATATTTCGAGCCAAATGAAGCAGGGGCCTTCGTCTTCATCTGGCGAAAAATATCCCGGAGCGCGAGGCAGAGCCTCGCTAAACTCCCTATCGAAATTGCCGGGCGGTTGGTCTAATACGTCTCTATGCCAAAGATTGAATCACTCTTCGTAACCCGTCTCTACCTCGCAGCTTTGTCCGAGTTTGATCCGACGATCGACGCGGGAGAGTTGGAAAGCTCTTGCCTTGTCATCGCTGAGGATGACGAAGCCGGACAGGAATGGTGCGAAGAGAACGGCTATCCCGGCTACACCAGCTACGCCTCGCTGACTGATCTGCCTTGGCGGTTCCCGATCTTTGCCGATCTGGTAGCGGCATTGGACCAGCACGTGGCGGCCTTTGCCAAGGATTTGGAGTTCGATCTGGGTGAGGGCGCGCTGAAGCTTGAGGACTTGTGGATCAACATATTGCCCGAGGGCGGCATGCATTCCAGCCATCTGCATCCCCACAGCGTGATCTCGGGCACGACCTATGTGGCGATGCCTGAAGGGGCGAGTGCGCTGAAACTGGAAGACCCCCGCTCAGGCCGCATGATGGCCGCGCCGACGCGCCTCAAAGGAGGGCGGCGGGATTTGCAGCCGTTCATCTATTTGAAGCCGCAAGTGGGGGATGTCTTGCTATGGGAAAGCTGGCTGCGCCACGAGGTGCCGATGAACATGGCCGAGGAAGAGCGGATTTCGGTCAGTTTTAATTATAAGTGGGATTGATGGGAACGAAGTCAAGAGACTATCTTTTGAGCACGTATTCGCAAACAACTTGAGTTAGAGCTTTTGAATGGGTCGTTGGTTCTCGAAAACTGTCTTTTTCACCTCATTGGTTGCTGCGAGTTCTGGCTACAGTCAGCCTTCTGACGTAGGGCTGCCAAGTTCGGAGGAAATAATTGAACTCTACACGGCTGACACGACTGGACGTGCCCCGGTTCCGGAGCTTCTGCGAAAAGCGATGGTCGGTTTTTATGATCCAGAGTTTTTAAGAACTGAACTGCCGCAATACTCAAGAACAACTTTAAGGGCTTCTGAGCGAGTTCGGTCGGTAAGAGAAGTCGGAAAAATGGGGTTACTTGCCACTGGATTTGCTGTGTCCAAAACACTGTCCCGTGAAGAGACTATGAATTGGTACATAAACACACTTTACTGGGGTCGAAGCTGTTATCGGCCAAATGACGCCGCCCTGGTGTATTTTGGTAAGGAAATTGACGACCTTTCGCTTGGGGAGACTGCTTATCTTGTGGGAATAGTCATAGCGCCTTCAAACTTCGATCCTGACCGCTACCCCGATCTCGCAGATGAGCGCAGAAACGTGACACTAGATGAACTCGCGAAAACTGTGTTTTTCTCTGAAGATGAAATAGCTAACGCAGTTCTTGAAGATCTAAACTTCGCTCATCCGCTCGAAAAATGTGACAGACCAAGAGAACGTTGAGTTTCTCCCCAACGGATTGCTCAAACTTCCTCTTGCCACCCACCCCCTAAACCCTTATACGGCGGCATCCTGCGGTCTCCCGGCGTTGTCGGGCGATTCGTATGTCTATCATTCATCCACCAGGTCCAAGGTGACCCTGCAAGGGGGCCTTCTGGTGTTTTGAGCAAAGGAAAAAGGCGATGAACGCCCAAGAACTGCGTGACAAGACCCCGGACCAGCTCCGCGAGGAACTGGCCAACCTGAAGAAAGAAAGCTTTAACCTGCGCTTTCAACAGGCGACCGGTCAGCTGGAAAACACTGCTGGTATCAAAGCGGCCCGCCGCAATGCTGCCCGTGTCAAAACTATTCTGAACGAAAAGGCCGCAGCTGCGGCATCCGAGGAGTAATCAGATGCCCAAGCGTATCCTGCAAGGCACCGTGACCAGCGACGCCAATGAACAGACAGTAACCGTATCCGTCGAGCGCCGCTTTACGCATCCGGTTCTGAAGAAAACCATCCGTAAGTCCAAGAAATACCGGGCTCACGATGAAAAGAACGCCTTCAAGGTCGGTGACACAGTCCGCATCATCGAATGCGCACCGAAATCGAAGACGAAACGTTGGGAGGTTCTGGAGGCGTAAGCCACCAGGACTTTTCCATTTGTCGAAACCCTGGGGGACCTAAACAGAACAGCCCCCACAGGTCGGGAGAAACCACATGATCCAGATGCAGACCAATCTGGATGTTGCTGACAACTCCGGCGCACGCCGAGTTCAGTGCATCAAGGTCCTGGGTGGTTCCAAGCGTAAATACGCCTCCGTCGGCGACGTTATTGTCGTCTCGGTGAAGGAAGCCATCCCCCGCGGCCGCGTAAAGAAAGGTGACGTCCGCAAGGCCGTCGTCGTACGCACCGCCAAGGAAGTCCGTCGTGAAGACGGCACCGCGATCCGTTTCGATCGCAACGCTGCCGTTATTCTGAACAACAACAACGAGCCGATCGGTACCCGTATCTTTGGCCCCGTTGTTCGTGAACTGCGCGGCAAGAACTTCATGAAAATCATCTCGCTGGCTCCGGAGGTGCTGTAATCATGGCTGCTAAACTCCGCAAAGGCGACAAGGTCGTCGTGCTGGCCGGTAAGGACAAGGGCAAAGAGGGAACCATTTCCTCGGTCGATCCGAAAGCCGGCAAAGCAGTGGTCGAAGGCATCAACATTGCCATCCGCCACACTCGCCAGTCGCAAACGTCGCAAGGTGGTCGCCTGCCTCAGGCAAACCCGATCGAGCTGTCGAACCTGGCACTGCTGGATAAAAACGGCAAAGCAACCCGCGTTGGCTTCCGCATGGAAGGTGACAAGAAGGTTCGTTTCGCCAAGACCACGGGGGACGTGATCGATGCTTGATACCGCAACCTATACCCCGCGTCTGAAAGCTCAGTACGCCGAGACCATCAGTGCTGCTCTGAAAGAAGAGTTCGGCTACAAGAACGACATGCAGCTGCCCAAGCTGGAAAAAATCGTTCTGAACATTGGGTGTGGTGCCGAAGCCGTCAAAGATTCGAAGAAAGCAAAAGCTGCTGTCGAGGATCTGACTGCGATTGCCGGTCAACAGGCCGTTGCAACCAAGGCGAAGAAGTCGATCGCGGGTTTCCGCGTCCGTGAAGATATGCCGCTGGGCGCGAAAGTGACCCTGCGCGGCGACCGGATGTATGAATTCCTGGATCGTCTGATCACAATCGCGCTGCCGCGCGTTCGTGACTTCCGCGGTGTGAAACCGTCTTTCGATGGTCAGGGCAACTTTGCCATGGGCATGAAAGAGCACATCGTGTTCCCGGAAATCGATTTCGACAAAGTCGATGAGGTCTGGGGCCTGGATATCGTAATTGCCACCACAGCGAAAACCGACGCTGAAGCGAAAAGCCTGTTGAAAGCATTCAACATGCCGTTCAACGCATAAGCGCCGGGAGGATTGAGACATGGCTAAGAAAGCAATGATCGAACGCGAGAAAAAGCGCGAACGCCTGGTGGCCAAATATGCCGCAAAGCGTGCCGAGCTGAAAGAAATCGCGAATGACGAGAGCCGCCCGATGGAAGAGCGTTTCAAGGCGCGTCTGAAACTGGCGAAACTGCCGCGCAACAGCTCGGCCACCCGTCTGCACAACCGTTGTCAGCTGACCGGTCGTCCCCACGCTTACTACCGTAAGCTGAAGGTCAGCCGTATCGCGCTGCGCGAGCTGGGTTCTGCTGGTCAGATCCCCGGCATGGTGAAATCGAGCTGGTAAGGGAGACATAGATATGAATGATCCTATCGGCGATATGCTCACCCGTATCCGCAACGCGCAAATGCGCGGCAAGTCCACCGTTTCCACTCCGGCATCCAAGCTGCGCGGTTGGGTTCTGGACGTGCTGGCGGACGAAGGCTACATCCGTGGCTATGAAAAGACGACCGGTGAAAACGGTCATCCGGCCATCGAAATCAGCCTGAAATACTACGAAGGCACCCCTGTTATTCGTGAGCTGAAGCGGGTCTCAAAACCCGGTCGTCGCGTTTACATGGGCGTCAATGACATCCCGCAGGTCCGTCAGGGTCTGGGTGTGTCGATTGTCAGCACTCCGAAAGGTGTGATGTCGGACGCAAACGCTCGCTCCAACAATGTTGGCGGCGAAGTGCTCTGCACCGTCTTCTAAGGAGGTCTGCAATGTCTCGTATTGGTAAAAAACCGGTCGAGCTGCCCAGCGGCGTTACCGCCTCTGTGTCCGGCCAGACCATCGAAGTCAAAGGTCCGAAAGGCACCCGCAGCTTCACCGCGACCGACGACGTAACGCTGTCGGTTGAAGACAACGTCGTGCAGATCAACCCTCGTGGCATGTCCAAGCGGGCGCGCCAGCAGTGGGGCATGAGCCGCACCATGGTTGCCAATCTGATTGAAGGCGTGACCAACGGCTTCAAGAAAGAGCTGGAGATCCAGGGTGTTGGTTACCGGGCTCAGATGCAGGGCAACACCCTGAAGCTGAACCTGGGCTACAGCCACGATGTTGATTTCGTTGCTCCGGAAGGTGTCACAATCACCGCACCGAAGCAGACCGAAGTTGTTGTGGAAGGTATCGACCAGCAGCTGGTTGGCGAAGTTGCGGCCAAGATCCGCGACTGGCGCCGTCCCGAGCCGTACAAAGGCAAGGGTATCCGCTATAAGGGCGAGTTCATCTTCCGCAAGGAAGGCAAGAAGAAGTAAGGACGAACACAATGGCAAACAGCAAAAGAACCCTGTTTCTGAAGCGCCGCCTGCGCGTTCGGAACAAACTTCGCAAGGTCAACGCGGGTCGCCCGCGTCTGTCCGTGCATCGTTCGAACAAGAACATTTCTGTTCAGCTGATCGACGATGTGCGTGGCGTGACCCTGGCTTCGGCCTCGAGCCTGGAAAAAGATCTGGGCGTTGTTGGCAAGAACAACATCGAAGCGGCCACCAAAGTGGGCGCGGCCATCGCCGAGCGTGCAAAGAAGGCAGGCGTCGAAGAGGCCTATTTCGATCGCGGCGGCTTCCTGTTCCACGGCAAGGTGAAGGCTCTGGCCGACGCTGCGCGTGACGGTGGTCTGAAGATCTAAGACTAAGCGCATCCCGAAAAGTGGGAACCGGTTTTCGGATCAAGATGCGCGATATCAAAGATTGAGGGCGGGTTTCGGTCCGCCCCGATGATCCGGGGGCCTCGACGGCAGTCGAGGCTCACTTGGATTGAAGAAACGGCGCCGTATGCGCCACATGAGAAAAGGGATGCCAAATGGCAGAACGTGAAAACCGTCGGGGCCGTGGCCGCGACCGTGAAGAAACACCGGAATTTGCAGATCGTCTGGTCGCAATCAACCGCGTGTCGAAAACCGTAAAAGGTGGTAAGCGCTTTGGCTTCGCCGCTCTGGTGGTTGTCGGCGATCAGAAGGGCCGCGTCGGCTTTGGCAAAGGTAAAGCGAAAGAAGTACCTGAGGCCATCCGTAAAGCAACTGAACAAGCCAAGCGTCAGATGATTCGCGTGCAACTGCGCGAAGGTCGTACCCTGCACCACGACATGACAGGCCGTCACGGTGCCGGTAAAGTGGTTATGCGCACCGCGCCTGAAGGTACCGGTATCATCGCCGGTGGTCCGATGCGTGCTGTGTTCGAAATGCTGGGCGTCAAGGACGTTGTGTCCAAGTCGCTGGGCTCGCAGAACCCGTACAACATGATCCGCGCCACCATCAACGGCCTGCAGAAAGAGCAGAGCCCGCGTTCGGTTGCGGCACGTCGTGGTAAAAAGGTTGCAGACATCCTGCCCAAGCGGGACGAAGCGCCTGCCGCCGACGCGCCTGCTGAAGCTGAAGCGTAAGGAGAGCACGTCATGGCAAAAACAATCGTCGTCAAGCAGATCGGTTCTCCGATTCGCCGCCCCGCTGAACAGCGCGCGACCCTGATCGGTCTGGGTTTGAACAAGATGCACAAGACCCGTGAGCTGGAAGACACTCCTTCGGTTCGCGGCATGGTCAACAAGATCCCGCATCTGGTTGAGATCATCGAAGAGCGCGGCTAAGCGCCAACCTTTCGAAGCAAAAGAGACGCCTCCGATCCGTTCGGGGGCGTTTTTGTTTGCAGCACGTCAGCCACCGAGTTGAACAGGACCCGAGGACGCCACTTTTCAACCGGGTGCCCAGGATCAATTGAGGTGCATATCGTCGGATGGAAAATATCACGCTGGCCATTCCCTTAGCGCATAGCGGCTAGACCGAAACTTAGGTTGTTGGCGGTATCCGGCACGCTTATCTGACCGCTGTCCCCATAAAGGAACAGAAATAACCCGGAGAATACGCTCCGGTCAGGAAAGGACTCTCTAATGGCATATACAGCAACATCCTCTGGTCGCGGTTTCAGCGTGGCTGCCAGCCTCAGCAAATTCGTTGCGCAGGTGAGGAAATCGTTTGCGCTGCGTGCGGAGTACAGCCGCACATACTCTGAGCTGCAGGGTCTGACAGATCGCGAGTTGAACGATATCGGTGTACGTCGCTGCGACATAAAGGACATCGCGCGCGATCACACGTTCTGCTCGTAAATTGCGAACTCGGCCGTTTATCCAGAGGCGCCATTTGGCGTCTCTTTTGGATTCAGCGCCCCTCGTGTCACGGAGACGGATTTTTTCGCCAGCGGGATTGTGACGCCGTGCCGTATCAGGCAAATGCTATTGAAACGGCTTAGGTGCATCAATCCAACGGAATAAACTCTTATGGCGCGAGAATATCAGATAGGGATGCTGTGGGTCGACGGACCGCTGAGCTTTCTCGAACAGGTCTGCATCAAGTCTTATCTGGATGTCGGCCAAAGCGTACGCCTGTACACCTACGGCAACGTAACGAACATTCCAGACGGTGTAGAGCAGAGGGACGCGCGGGAAATTCTGCCCGTTTCCGAATTCATCACCCATAGCAGAACCGGCAGCCCCGCGCCGCATTCGGATAAATTTCGATACCGGATGTTGGCGCAGGAGCCAGATTTGATCTGGGCGGATACGGATGCCTATTGTCTGAAACCTTTCACAACGCCGAACGGCCACTACTACGGTTATCTCGAAGGAGAGGTGGCAATTGGTGTGCTTGCTTTGCCGCAGGATAGCGAGACTCTGGGTAAGCTGATTGAATTTACCCGCGACCCATATCGTATTCTTCCCTGGATGCCCCCACGCCACCGCAAACCGCTGGAAGAAGCGCTGCTAAACGGGACCCCAGTGAACGTTCCCGAGGTGTATTGGGGCGCTTGGGGGCCAAAGGCGTTCACATGGGCGCTAAAGCAGACAGGTGAGATCAAGTATGCGCTGCCTGAGCACGTTTTTTACCCTTTGAACTACACGCGCCGGCGTGCCCTGGCCCGACCGGGCGCAAGAGTCGACCAATTCATGCACGAAGACACAGTTTCGATCCATCTGTACGGCCGACGTATGCGGGCTATCATGCGAACCAAGTACGGTGGAAAGCCAGATCCCGAGAGCTTGATCGGCAAGTTGGTCGAAAAACATGGAATCGATCCGCTCGCAGCACCGATACAGCCGCATGGTGGGGATGAGGGAAGCGCGGCAGGCATCCAAGAATAGCGCGGTAAGTGCCTGCGGGCTTGCCAACCGGGATAAGCGGGCTTATACGCCTCCGGTGGACTTTGGTCCCAAAGAATCGAAATCAAGAAACGCCGTGGTTGACCCATTACGCTTCGGGGTCATATCCGGCTTAGGAGAAGCGATATGAAACTGCATGAATTGCGCGACAATCCCGGCGCCGCACCGAAACGGACACGCGTCGGCCGTGGTCCCGGCTCGGGCAAGGGTAAAATGGGTGGCCGTGGTATAAAAGGCCAGAAATCCCGTTCGGGTGTGGCTATCAACGGCTATGAAGGCGGCCAGATGCCGCTGTATCAGCGTCTGCCCAAGCGTGGCTTCAACAAGCCCAACCGCAAGGCATTCGCCGTTATCAACCTTGGCCTGATCCAGAAATTCGTCGACGCCGGTAAGCTGGATGCGTCAGCTGCGATCACTGAAGACGCGTTGGTTGCGTCTGGTCTGGTCCGCCGCAAACTGGATGGTGTCCGCGTTCTGGCCAAGGGTGAAATCAGTGCAAAACTGAACCTGGAAGTGACAGGTGCTTCGAAAGCTGCTGTTGAGGCGGTTGAGAAAGCGGGCGGTTCACTGACGGTCACAAAAGCCGCTGCGGCAGAGTAAGCGCTTGTGAGCGGGGCAAGACCCGCTTACATAGACGTCAGAGTTTTCCCAAACGCCGCCCGAGCCGGAAAACGGTTTCGGGCGGCGTTTCCATAAGAGAGACCGATTCATGGTATCAGCAGCAGAACAAATGGCAGCCAATACAAGCTGGTCTGCCCTGGGAAAAGCCACCGATCTGCGCAACCGCATCCTGTTCACGCTGGGTTTGTTGATCGTCTATCGTCTAGGCACCTTTATTCCGGTGCCTGGGATTGACGGTCAGGCCCTGCGTGAGTTTATGGAGCAGGCGGGGCAGGGCATCGGCGGCATGGTTTCGATGTTCACCGGCGGGGCGCTGGGGCGGATGGGTATTTTTGCTCTCGGCATCATGCCCTACATTTCTGCCTCGATCATCGTGCAACTGCTGACCTCGATGGTTCCCGCGCTCGAACAACTCAAGAAAGAGGGCGAGCAGGGCCGCAAGAAAATCAACCAATATACCCGTTTCGGCACCGTGGCGTTGGCGACCGTGCAGTCTTATGGTCTGGCCGTTTCGTTGGAATCGGGTGATCTTGCGACGGATCCGGGCCTGTTTTTCCGGATGTCGACCATGATCACTCTGGTCGGTGGTACGATGTTCCTGATGTGGCTGGGCGAACAGATCACCGCGCGCGGCATCGGCAACGGCATTTCCTTGATTATTTTTGTGGGCATCATCGCCGAAGTTCCGGCTGCATTGGCGCAGTTCTTTGCCTCGGGTCGGTCCGGTGCAATCAGCCCCGCCGTGATCGTTGGCGTGATCGTGATGGTCATTGCCGTGATCACTTTTGTCGTGTTCATGGAACGGGCATTGCGAAAGATTCACATTCAGTATCCGCGCCGACAAGCCGGTATGAAGGTGTATGAGGGTGGTTCAAGCCATCTGCCGGTCAAAGTGAACCCGGCAGGCGTGATCCCAGCGATCTTTGCAAGTTCGCTACTGCTGTTGCCAGTTACGATCTCAACCTTCTCATCCGGAGCAACCAGCGGGCCGGTGATGTCGTGGCTGTTGGCGAACTTTGGCCCCGGACAGCCGCTGTATTTGTTGTTCTTTGCCACAATGATCGTTTTCTTCGCCTACTTCTACACGTTCAACGTGTCATTCAAGCCCGACGATGTGGCGGATAACCTGAAAAAACAGAACGGCTTTGTACCGGGTATTCGTCCGGGCAAGAAGACCGCCGAGTATCTGGAATACGTCGTGAACCGCGTGCTGGTTTTGGGCTCGGCCTATCTGGCAGCTGTTTGTCTGTTGCCTGAAATCCTTCGGAACCAGTTTGCCATCCCGTTCTATTTCGGCGGTACCTCTGTTCTGATTATCGTCTCTGTGACCATGGATACGATCCAACAGGTTCAGAGCCACCTGCTGGCGCATCAATACGAAGGGCTGATTGAAAAGTCTCAACTGCGCGGCAAGGGTAAGAAACGCGGCAGGAAGGGACCCGCTCGTCGATGAATATCATTCTCCTTGGCCCCCCGGGCGCCGGTAAAGGGACGCAAGCGCGCCACCTCGTTGAAACACGCGGCATGGTACAGTTGAGCACCGGCGACATGTTGCGTGAGGCTAAGACCTCGGGCACCGAGATGGGCCAGAAGGTTGCGGCGATCATGGACGCCGGCAAGCTTGTCACCGATGAAATCGTGATCGGCCTGATCGAAGAGAAGCTGACCTCGGAAACCGGCGCTGGCTTTATCTTTGATGGCTTCCCGCGCACCTTGGCACAAGCTGACGCGCTGGCGGCGTTGCTCGCGAAAGTGGGTCAGTCGCTGCATACCGTGATCGAGATGCGCGTTGACGACGAGGCGCTGGTTAAGCGTATCACGGCGCGCTCGACATGTGGCGGATGTGGTGAAGTCTACAACGATATCACCAAGCCAATTCCGGCTGATGGTAAATGCATCAATTGCGGTAAGGAAAATGACTTCCGGCGTCGCGCAGACGACAACGAAGACAGCCTGCGCACGCGTTTGATGGAATACTACAAAAAGACCTCGCCGTTGATTGGGTATTACTATGCCAAAGGCGACCTGCGTCCGGTAAATGGACTGGCCGGCATCGAAGAAGTCACCGCCTCAATCGAGGCGATTTTGGGCTGACTGCGTGTTGGGGCTTGACGGCCCCTTCAAAAGTACATATCGACCCACATCCCTATGGGAATCATGTTTGCGTGCGGGATTCGTCCGGCGCGCTTTAACGACCTCGTACAAATGCTGGACCCTCTGGCCTCACTGCCACGGTCAAGTGTTGTGAAAAAAGGTTCTGGAGCTACGGAACCGCAACAAAAAGGAAAGTGACACGTGGCACGTATTGCCGGCGTAAACATCCCGACTGCCAAACGGGTACCAATCGCCCTCACATATATCACCGGTATCGGCAACACCTCGGCCAAAGCGATTTGCGAAGCCGTAGGCATTGAAGCGTCTCGTCGCGTCAATGAACTGTCGGATGCCGAAGTTCTGGCCATCCGCGAACATATCGATGCCAACTACACCGTCGAAGGTGACCTGCGTCGTGAAGTTCAGATGAACGTCAAGCGCCTGATGGACCTGGGCTGCTATCGCGGTCTGCGTCACCGCCGCAACCTGCCGGTTCGCGGTCAGCGTACCCACACCAACGCACGTACCCGCAAAGGCCCTGCAAAGGCCATTGCCGGTAAGAAGAAATAAGGGAGGGTCTGACTGATGGCACGTGACAAGACACGCGTTAAGCGTAAAGAGCGTAAGAACATCGCATCGGGCGTTGCCCATGTGAATTCGACCTTCAACAACACCAAGATCCTGATCTCGGATGTGCAGGGCAACGCCATCTCGTGGTCGTCCGCTGGCACCATGGGTTTCAAGGGATCGCGGAAGTCGACGCCCTACGCTGCTCAGATGGCTGCGGAAGACGCGGGTAAAAAGGCGCAGGAACATGGCGTAAAGACGCTTGAAGTCGAAGTCCAGGGCCCCGGTTCGGGCCGTGAATCTGCTCTGCGTGCACTGGCTGCAGTGGGCTTCAACATCACGTCGATCCGCGACGTGACGCCGATGGCCCACAACGGCTGCCGTCCGCCTAAGCGCCGCCGCGTGTAAGGAATTTTGAATTGAGCTGGGGCTGTGTTTTTTGCACGGCCCCAGCGCGTCATTTTAAACCTCGGGCGTCTGCACCTTGTTGGTCATGGGGCGCGGACAGGAATGGAGGGATTACATGATCCACAAGAATTGGGCAGAATTGATCAAGCCGACCCAGCTGGAAGGCAAGCCAGGCAACGATCCTGCGCGCCAGGCAACCTTGGTTGCCGAACCGCTGGAGCGTGGCTTTGGTCTGACTCTGGGCAACGCGCTGCGCCGCGTTCTGATGAGCTCGCTGCAGGGTGCGGCTATCACCAGCGTCCAGATCGATAACGTATTGCACGAGTTCTCGTCGGTCGCAGGCGTTCGTGAAGACGTCACCGACATCATCCTGAACCTCAAGCAGGTTGCGCTGCGCATGGAAGTCGAAGGCCCCAAGCGCCTGTCGATCAATGCCAAAGGCCCCGCTGTTGTCACCGCTGGCGACATCAGCGAAAGCGCCGGTATCGAGGTTCTGAACCGCGATCACGTCATCTGCCACCTGGACGATGGCGCTGATCTGTTCATGGAGCTGACCGTCAATACTGGCAAGGGTTATGTCTCGGCCGAGAAGAACAAGCCGGAAGACGCGCCCATCGGACTGATCCCGATCGACGCGATCTATTCGCCGGTCAAAAAGGTTGCCTATGACGTTCAGCCAACCCGTGAAGGTCAGGTTCTGGACTATGACAAGCTGACGCTGAAGATTGACACCGATGGGTCGATCACGCCTGAGGACGCGCTGGCGTTTGCCGCTCGTATCCTGCAGGACCAGCTGTCGATCTTCGTCAACTTCGACGAACCGGAATCGGCTGGTCGCCAGGACGAAGACGATGGTCTGGAGTTCAACCCGCTGCTGCTGAAGAAAGTGGACGAGCTGGAACTGTCGGTCCGTTCGGCAAACTGTCTGAAGAACGACAATATCGTCTACATCGGCGATCTGATCCAGAAAACCGAAGCCGAGATGCTGCGCACCCCGAACTTTGGCCGCAAATCGCTGAACGAGATCAAAGAAGTGCTGTCCGGCATGGGTCTGCACCTTGGCATGGATGTCGAGGATTGGCCGCCCGACAACATCGAAGATCTGGCGAAGAAATTCGAAGACGCGTTCTAAGCGCGTCGTCCCCAATGCCCGGGCGTCCGGGGACTGTATGGGCACTTCCGCCCCAAGGAGAGCCGGTGACACGCATCGCCGGCCAGACAAAGCAAAACGCGAAAGAAGGAACTAGAAAATGCGTCACGCACGTGGTTACCGCCGCCTGAACCGTACTCATGAGCATCGCAAGGCTCTGTTTGCGAACATGGCTGGCTCGCTCATCGAGCATGAGCAAATCAAAACAACTCTGCCCAAGGCAAAAGAACTGCGCCCGATCATCGAAAAGCTGGTTACTCTTGGCAAGCGCGGCGACCTGCACGCCCGCCGTCAGGCCGCAGCACAGCTTAAGGAAGACAAAGACGTCGCCAAGCTGTTCGAAGTTCTGGGCCCCCGCTATGCCGAGCGTCAGGGTGGTTACGTCCGAATCCTGAAGGCTGGCTTCCGCTATGGTGACATGGCTCCGATGGCGATCATCGAATTTGTTGATCGTGACGTCGACGCCAAAGGCGCGGCGGACAAAGCCCGCGTTGCCGCCGAAGAGGCCGCAGACGAAGAATAAGAAAGCCCAAGCTTTCCTGATCAGGCCCCGCGTTCCAAACGCGGGGCTTTTTCCTTTCCACGTACAAAAATTTATATTTGATCGCGGCAACCCATCGAAAGCGATTGTGTTGTGGACCAGCGTCTTCTTTCAAATGATATGTCGGCCGGACCCCTGACGTTACCAAACCTGATAGTCTGATGGTGCTACAAAAAAACACACGCGGCCAGCATTGCCGCTGTGTCGAACCCGCTCCCCATGCTTGCATTACCTTTCACGGACGCGCATATCCATCACAACTCTGTAGGTGGAGGTCACTATGTTCCGCGCGACACTTATTGCTTCTTTGTTGGCCTGCGCTTCTATGGCGTCCGCTGACACCCGCGTTCCGCAATCGCAGGCCGAAATCAGCATAGGATTTGCGCCGGTCGTCAAGCAGGCGTCGCCGGCGGTCGTCAACATCTATGCCAAGATTGTCAGGAGGGGCCGGGCGAACCCCTTCTTCTCGGACCCGTTTTTTGAAGATTTCTTTGGCGGGGGGTTTGGCGAGCCGCGCCCGCGGGTTCAAAACTCGCTTGGATCGGGTGTGATCCTGTCCGCCGATGGCTACGTGGTGTCCAATTACCACGTGGTAGGATCAGCCACCGAGATTCGCGTGGTGACGACGGATCGCAGAGAGTATTCGGCGCAAGTGGTGCTGGGAGATAAGGAAAGCGATATCGCCATTCTCAGGTTGGATGGGGCCAAAGACCTGCCATTCCTGCAACTGCGCGACTCGGACCATGTTGAGGTGGGTGAACTGGCGCTGGCCATTGGCAACCCGTTTGGGGTTGGGCAGACTGTATCGTCCGGTATAATTTCAGGACTTGCCCGAACAGGCGCGGCCACAGGGAATGCGCGCGGCTACTTTATTCAGACTGATGCGGCCATCAATCCGGGAAACTCCGGAGGGGCCTTGATCGACGTGAACGGCGACCTGATTGGAATCAATACCGCTATCCTGACACGTTCTGGTGGCTCTAACGGGATCGGTTTTGCCATTCCGGCGAACCTGGTGGCAGAGTTCCTACGACAAGCGCAGCAGGGCAATGACAGTTTCGTCAGCCCATGGGCTGGGATGGCCGGCCAGCACATGAGCGCCGATATTGCGGAATCACTAGGTCTGGTTATGCCGCAGGGCGTGGTAATTTCCGACCTTCATCCGCTTAGCCCTTTGGCTGATGCGGGTTTGCAGGTGGGTGACGTAGTTACCCATGTAGACGGGGATGAGGTGAACTCGCCCGCCGAGATGAAGTTTCGAATGTCCGTGGCAGGGGTTGGTGGCACCTCGGTCGTGACCCGTTTACGCGGTGATGAACAGGCCGATGTTGAAGTTGCCTTGATCAAAGCGCCTGAGACCCCACCAGCTGAGGAAACCGCGCTGGATGATCGGACAGTGATGCCGGGCCTGACGGTCGCGCGCATCAATCCGGCGGTGATTGCCCAGATGGGTCTGCTTTTGTCGCAGACCGGCGTTGTTGTGGTGGATGCTGGCCGCTATGGCGGCCGGTCGGGCCTGCGTGTGGGTGATGTGATCAGCAGTATCAACGGTGTACAAATCGAAAATCCCCGCGATGTGGTGGATGCGCTGACCAACCCCGGTCGTCGGTTTGTCTTTGATCTTCTGCGCGGGGGCCGTTCCGTTTCCCTGCGGTTCCGGCTGTAGAACCTTGGGTGATCTGTTCGATACCGGGGCGACCGAGCCTGCATCTTCCGCCCATCGCCCGCTGGCGGATCGGTTGCGACCCAAGTCGCTTTCCGAGGTAATCGGGCAAGAGCAGGTATTGGGTCCGGATGCTCCGCTGGGGGTGATGCTGGCTTCGGGCAGTTTGTCTAGCTTGGTGTTCTGGGGGCCGCCAGGCGTGGGTAAAACCACTATCGCGCGGCTGCTGGCGCAGGAAACCGATCTGCATTTCGTCCAGATCAGCGCCATTTTCACTGGTGTACCCGACCTGAAGAAAGTGTTCGAGGCGGCCAAGATCCGGCGGCAGAACGGGCAGGGAACGCTGTTGTTCGTGGATGAAATCCACCGCTTTAACAAGGCTCAGCAGGATGGGTTCTTGCCGCATATGGAGGATGGGACGATCCTGCTGGTTGGGGCAACGACGGAAAACCCGTCTTTTGAGCTAAACGCGGCGCTGCTCAGCCGGGCGCAGGTTCTGGTGCTGGAACGTCTAAGCCTTGCTGATCTGGAACGCCTGACGCAGCGGGCAGAGAAAGAGCTCGATCGCGCATTGCCATTGACTGGCCCCGCGCGCGAGGCACTGCAGGAAATGGCGGATGGCGACGGGCGGGCGCTTTTGAACCTGATTGAACAGATCGCGGCCTGGAAGGTCGATGCGGCCCTCGACCCGGACGCGCTGTCGACACGACTGATGCGCAGGGCGGCGAAATACGACAAATCCGGCGATGAGCATTACAACCTTATCTCAGCCCTTCACAAATCAGTACGGGGGTCTGATCCGGATGCCGCCCTGTACTGGTTTGCAAGAATGCTGACGGGGGGCGAGGACCCAAGGTATCTGGCGCGCCGTATCACCCGGATGGCGGTTGAGGATATAGGTCTGGCCGATCCGCAAGCACAGGCGATCTGCCTGCAGTCATGGCAAACCTATGAGCGGCTTGGCAGCCCCGAGGGTGAGCTCGCTCTGGCGCAGGCGCTTGTTTATCTGGCGTTGGCACCAAAATCGAACGGTGGGTACGTGGGGTATAAAGCAGCGATGCGGTTGGCCAAACAGTCGGGCAGCGAGCCGCCGCCAAAGCATATCCTGAATGCTCCGACCTCGTTGATGAAGGATCAGGGATATGGCGCGGGCTATGCGTATGATCATGATGCCGAAGATGGGTTTTCGGGTCAGAACTATTTCCCGGACGGGATGGAGCGGCCCGAGCTCTACCAACCGGTCGAACGCGGATTTGAGCGTGAGTTGAAAAAACGACTGGACTACTTTGCCAAGCTGCGCGCGCAGCGTAACAACTAAGTTCCGCCGCGTAAGGGGCGACAGGTGAGGCAAAACGCGTTTCCTTTGGGGCCTGAGACCCGAGGGAGGAACCGCATGACTGTCTCAATCGAAAAAACCGAAGATGTCTGGACCATCATCCATGACCGTCCGCAAGCCCGCAACGCTGTAGACACAGAACACGCCAAAGCACTGGTCGCCGCATTTCTGGAGTTTGAACATAGCCCGGCCAAGGTTGCCGTATTCTGGGGCAAGGGTGGTAATTTTTGTGCCGGTTGGGATTTGAAACTGGCGGCCACTCTTGCAGACAGAGAGCTGGGCGAGGCCTATTTTGAAAAACATGCTTTCCCGATCGGGTCTGCGCCCTCGACGCTTGGTCCGATGGGACCGTCTCGTTTGGAGTTGTCCAAACCGGTGATCGGGGCAATTGAAGGTGCCGCTGTGGCGGGCGGTATGGAGCTTGCCCTGTGGTGCGATATTCGTGTGATGGCGGAAACGGCGTATCTGGGCGTTTATTGCCGCCGCTGGGGGATTACACTGATGGATGGCGGCACGATTCGCTTGCCGCGGCTTGTCGGACAGGGCAAGGCGCTTGAGATCGCCCTGACCGGGCGCAAGGTTGAAGCAGATGAATGCTATCGCATCGGTCTTGCCGAAAGGGTTGTACCGCATGGAGAGGCTCGGGCGGTTGCCGAGACTATGGCCCGTGAAATTGCCCGTTTCCCGCAAGCGGCTGTACGGGCCGATCGCCGGTCGATCATCGAGACACGCGGTATGCCGGTGCGGGATGCGCTCAAAGTTGAATGGGCCAATGGTCTTGAGGCGATCCGTCGCGAAGGCACGGCCGGGGCGGGTCGTTTCCGCGATGGGGCCGGTCGGCACGGGGATTTCAAGAACATCTGACCGCCTTGACTCTTGGCCCTTTGCGCGCCACAGACGCGCATGTTTTCTTGGGCACTTACAGACTGGTTGGTCGCGCGGATGATCCGTGCGGCGCAGGAGATATCGGCATGAGCGGCGTACAGATGATCACCGTGGAAAAAGGTGATGGCGACCAGCGGGTTGACCGCTGGCTGCGCCGTCTGTTTCCCCATGTCAGTCAGGGTCGCATCGAAAAGATGTGCCGCAAGGGCGAGTTGCGGGTTGAAGGCAGTCGCGTCAAGGCCTCGACCCGGCTTGAGGCTGGTCAGGTCGTACGCGTACCGCCATTGCCTGACGCCGATCACAAGCCCGCCGAGGTCAAAAAGGCTGTGTCAGAGGCTGATGCCAAAATGATCCAGTCCTGCGTGATCTACCGCGATGATCATGTGTTGGCGCTGAATAAACCGCATGGTCTGCCGGTGCAGGGCGGCAGCGGCCAGACGCGCCATGTGGACAGCCTGTCCGAGGCTCTGCGCTTTGGATATGATGAGAACCCCCGCCTCGTGCATCGATTGGACAAGGACACCTCGGGCGTTCTGCTGATGGCGCGTACGCGCGATGCCGCCAAGGGGTTGACCGCAGCTTTCCGTCACCGCGACACGCGCAAAATCTACTGGGCGCTGGTGGCCGGGGTGCCGACCCCATACCTAGGTGAGATCATGACCGGGTTGGTCAAGGCCTCGGGTCACGGCAAGCAGGGTGAGGGCGAAAAGATGATCGCCGTGCATCTGAACGAAATCAACGACACGCCGGGCGCGAAACGGGCGCACACACTCTATGCAACATTGTACCGGGTGGCAGGGCGCGCCTCATGGGTGGCGATGGAGCCGATCACGGGCCGCACACATCAGTTGCGGGCGCATATGGCAGCGATCGGACATCCGATCATCGGTGACGGGAAATACGGTGGATCGGGGCAAGAGAACCTTGGCGATGGCTGGGGCGCGCAACTTGGCGGGATCATCAGCAAGAAGCTGCACCTGCACGCCCGGCAAGCGTCGTTCCAGCATCCGGTAACCCGCAAGACCATCACCGTCACGGCACCGCTGCCAGACCATATGAAACAAAGCTGGGACACTTTCGGATGGACTGAGGATCTGGCGGCCGACGATCCGTTTGAGGACCTACAATGAGCGCACCTTTGCGTTTGGTGCTGTTCGATGTCGATGGCACGCTGGTCGACAGTCAGGGCAGTATCGTGGCGGCGATGACCGCCAGTTTCGATGCGTTGTCGCTGCCGGTCCCTGAACGAGAGGCGATTTTGTCCATCGTGGGGCTGTCCTTGCCCAATGCCATGGCGCGCCTGGTGCCCGAGTGTACGGGTGCCGATCAGCGGCGGCTTGTAGAGGGCTATAAACAGGCCTATCACGCGCAGCGGCTTGAACAGGGCGCCGCCAGTTCACCGCTCTACCCCGGTGCGCGCGATACCATTGAGGCATTGCATGCCGTCCCCGAAATTCTGTTGGGCGTGGCGACTGGAAAATCGCAGCGCGGGCTGGATGCTTTGGTTGAGGCACATGGGTTAGAGCGCTATTTTGTGACCCGGCAGGTCGCGGACCACCATCCGTCCAAGCCGCATCCTTCGATGATCGAGACGGCGCGCGGCGAAACCGGGGTGAGCGCGTCCAATACTGTGATGGTCGGCGACACCCGGTTCGACATGGACATGGCGCGCGCCGCGGGTGTCCCGAGCGTCGGCGTGACATGGGGCTACCACGACAGGTCGGCGCTGGACGGGGCAACCTGCTTAATTGAAACTTTTGACCAGCTGCAAGGGACGCTGGACACAATTTGGACCTGAAGGCATGAGCGACTGGAAGCCGAAACGATTTTGGACCGAGAGTGCGGTGGTCGACGCCGAAGGAGGCTACACCGTCGAGCTGGACGGTCGCCGAGTCAAAACCCCGGCCAAGGCTGCCTTGATCCTACCGACGCGTTCCATGGCGGAAGAGGTCGCTGCGGAATGGGACGCTCAGCAAGATGTGATTGACCCGACAGCGATGCCGTTCACACGGTCGGCAAATGCCGCGATCGACAAGGTGCGCCACCAACACGCCGAAGTTGCGGATATGCTTGCCGACTATGGCGATTCGGATTTGCTGTGTTACCGCGCAACGCACCCGCAAGAGTTGCAAGAGCGTCAGGCCGAACAGTGGGACCCGGCCCTTGACTGGGCGGCTGACATGCTCTCAGTACGGTTGCGGCCCGTGGTCGGTGTGCTTCATCAGCCGCAATCTGAAATGGCGCTGACCCCGCTAAGGCAGCGAGTTCATGAACTTAACGATTTCCAGCTGGCTGCCTTTCACGATCTTGTCAGCCTGTCTGGGTCGCTGATCCTTGGGTTCGCTGCGGCCCAAAACTGGCGTGCCGCGGAAGAAATCTGGCGAATTTCCCGGCTCGACGAGCTTTGGCAGATTGAACAATGGGGCCATGATGACGAGGCGCACGCTGTTTCAGAAACAAAAAGGACTGCGTTTTTGCACGCCAAAAAGTTCTTTGACATCTCGGTTTGATCCCACAAAGCCCAATTTTCCAACGTCGGGCGAGTCATCTTTGAGATGACTCATCGTTTTCCCTGATCCGGCCCTTGACGTTTGTTTATGATTACGCCCAAACTCATGCCCACTAAAGGGGAGACACCTTTGGGGAAACCTTTCCGGCACCAAAGGTGCTGGACAGAACCGTCCCTGGACCGGGACGGCAAATCAGGAAGAGGTAAAAATGAAAAAATCCGTAATCTTGGGCGTGGCAACGATCGCCGGCTTGGCTGCTGGCGCAGCTGCGGCAGGGACCGCCGACGATGTCAAAGCACGCGGCAAGTTGAACTGCGGCGTTGCAACCGGTGTACCCGGCTTTGCCAGCCCTGATGCCAACGGCGAGTGGCAGGGCTTTGACGTGGCTGTCTGCCGCGCAGTCGCAGCCGCCGTTCTGGACGATCCGATGGCTGTTGAGTTCATTCCTACCACCGGTAAAACACGCTTTACCGCGCTGGCTTCGGGCGAGATTGACATGCTGGCCCGTAACACCACCTGGACTTTCAGCCGTGACGTCGATCTGAAGTTCGAGTTTGTCGGCATCAACTACTACGATGGTCAGGGTTTCATGGTTCCCAAGGCTCTGGGCGTAAGCTCGGCCAAGGAACTGGACGGTGCGACCGTCTGCATCCAGACCGGCACCACGACCGAGCTCAACCTGGCGGATTTCTTCCGCATCAACAACATGAGCTACGAGCCGGTTCCGATCGAAACCAACGCCGAAGCGCAGCAGCAGTATCTGGCTGGTGCCTGTGACGTTTACACGACCGACGCATCCGGCCTTGCGGCCACGCGCGCAACGTTTGAAAACTCGGGCGATCACGTGATTCTGCCTGAAATCATCTCGAAAGAGCCGCTGGGCCCGCTGGTCCGTCACGGCGACAACGAGTGGGGCGACGTGGTTCGCTGGACGTTGAACGCACTGATTGCAGCAGAAGAACTGGGCGTGACCTCGGCGAATATCGACGAGATGGCAGCCGGTACCGACAATCCCGAAGTAAACCGCCTGCTGGGTTCCGAAGGCACCCTGGGTGAGATGCTGGGTCTGGACGCAACGTGGGCGCAGCGCGCGATCAAAGCCGGTGGTAACTACGGCGAAGTGTTTGCCAAGAACATCGGTGAGGAAACGCCGATCGGTCTGGCACGCGGCCTGAACGCACAGTGGACTGACGGCGGCCTGCTGTACTCGCCACCGTTCCGCTAAAATCCACGGAAAAGGGCGCTGGGTAACCTGCGCCCTTTTTCAAATCAGAATGCTACGGGTGTCGCAAGAGCGGGGAAAACCTCGCCGGACATAAAGCACCCGAAATGCACGGGGACTCCACAATATGTCGACCATGACAGATCCGCCGAAAGCCGATTTTCGGTTGTCGATGCTTATAAACGATACCCGCTATCGGTCTCTTACCTTTCAAGTGATCGCGGCAATCGTTATTGCGCTTTCCATCTGGTATCTTGGGAACAACCTGATCCAGAACCTTCGGGCCGCCGGGCTCAACATCTCTTACGAATTTCTTGGCGATCCAGCCGGATACGACATTAACCAGCGTCTGGTTGAATATGACAGCCAGTCCTCGCATGCACGCGCTGCTATCGTTGGTTTGCTGAACACGCTTTTGGTGGCGTTTCTTGCGTGTATCACAGCCACGATTTTTGGCGTTATCGCGGGTGTTCTGCGCCTGTCCAAAAACTGGCTCGTATCCAAATTGATGGCGATCTATGTCGAGATTTTCCGGAACATCCCGGTGTTGATCTGGATCCTCATCATCTTCTTCATCATGACCGCCGTTTTGCCCAGCCCGCGCGCCTTTCGGGGCGAGGATCCGGCGTCCAGCATGGTGCTGGATCTGTTCGCGTTCACCAATCGCGGCGTGTACATTCCGCGTCCGGAGTTTACCAACGGACTGTTCGGCGTAACCTTCCTGAACTGGCTTCTGGTTCTGGTGGTTTTGGTTGGTTCGTGGTTTGCCTCCAGAGAGATCGAGAAACGCGCGACGAAAACACAGGAACTAACAGGTGTACGGCCTAAAACCATGCTTGTGAAACTTGCGGTTTGGCTGGCGCCGTTTGGCATCCTGATGTTTCTGATGGGCCTGACTTGGAATGTCCCTGAACTGAAAGGCTTCAACTTCAGCGGCGGTATCAAGGTCGGTGGTCCGCTGATTGCTCTATGGTTTGCCTTGTCGATCTATACCGGTGCCTTCATCGCCGAAAACGTTCGGGCCGGTATTCAGGCAATCAGCAAGGGACAGACCGAAGCTGCGGCCGCGCTGGGCTTGCGTCAGGGACGCATCATGAACCTTGTGATCCTGCCCCAAGCCTTGCGGGTTATCATCCCACCGCTGATTTCGCAGTACCTGAACATCACCAAGAACTCGTCGCTGGCGATTGCCGTTGGATATGCGGATATCACCGCAACATTGGGCGGTATCACGCTGAACCAGACGGGCCGCGCGATCGAATGCGTTCTGTTGTTGATGTTGTTCTACCTTACGGCGTCGCTGCTGATTTCGATGGGTATGAACATCTACAATGCCTCCGTTAAGTTGAAGGAGCGCTGAGCCATGAGTGACCAAACAACCAACCCAATCGCTTTCGTGGCCGAGGGTACCATCCCACCAGCGCCACCGCCTGCAAATGAAACGGGTATCGTCAAGTGGTTGCGCGAGAATCTGTTCTCGGGCGTTACCAATACTGTTCTGACGGTTTTGTCTCTGCTGCTGATCTATGTGCTCGTAAAGAACACAATGCCATGGATTTTCAACGGTGTGTGGCAAGCAAACTCTCTGTCCGAATGCCGCGAGATTCTCGCCGGTAAGACTGGTGCGTGTTTTGCGGTTCTGACCGAGCGGTGGCCGCAACTGATCTACGGGTTCAAATACCCCGAGGAGGCCTACTGGCGGCCAAATCTGGCTTTTGTGCTGATGTTGGTGGCATTTGCGCCGGTGCTTTTCTTTGATCTGCCGCGTAAGATGCTTCTGTTCACGGCAGTCTATCCCTTCTTGGCTTTCTGGCTGATATGGGGTGGCACCATTCTTGTGCCGCTGGTCGCGCTGATCGGCTGTGTGGGGGCCTCGTTGGTTTTCCGGAAACTGGGCAGCAACAGCTTTGCCGCCGGGTTTTTTGGGGCCATCGCGACTGCGCTGGTCATCTGGAACGTCGGCGGAGCCCTGATACCGGAAGGCGCGTCAGACAACGCCTGGCTCACGGCGGTTCCCAGCCGCGATCTTGGCGGTTTCATGCTGAACATGATGCTTGGTGTGACCTGTGTATCTTTGTCGGTGCCGCTTGGGATCGCCCTTGCTTTGGGTCGCCAATCAAACATGCCGCTGATCAAGTGGGTCTGCGTCATCTTCATCGAGTTCATCCGTGGCGTGCCACTGATCACGCTGCTGTTCGTGGCCTCGGTGATGCTGGCGTATTTCTTCCCGCCTGACAGCACGGTCGACCTGTTCCTGCGGGTTGTGATCATGATCACCATGTTCTCGGCCGCCTATATCGCCGAGGTGATCCGTGGTGGTCTGGCAGCCCTTCCGCGTGGGCAGTACGAGGCAGCAGACAGTCTGGGCCTTGATTACCCGCAGGCGATGCAGTTGATCATTCTGCCGCAGGCGTTGAAGATTTCGATTCCAGGTATCGTGAACGTGGCCGTGGGCCTGTTCAAGGATACCACGCTGGTTTCGGTTATCTCGATGTTTGACCTCGTGGGCATGATCCGCGGGCCGATCCTGGCATCGACCCAATGGAACGGCGTCTATTGGGAGCTTCTGGGCTTTGCCGCGCTTCTGTTCTTCGTCGTCTGTTACGGCATCTCTCAATATTCTCAGTGGCTCGAGCGTCGCCTTGCCACAGATCATCGTTAAGGAGTTCAACACATGTCTGAACTTGCAATTGACCGCGAAATCGACCGCTCCAAAATGCAGGTGAGCGACGAGGTCGCCATCGAAATCAACGGTATGAACAAGTGGTATGGGTCCTTCCACGTTCTGCGTGATATCAATCTGACCGTGAACCAAGGCGAGCGGATTGTTATTGCCGGGCCGTCGGGTTCGGGCAAATCCACCCTGATCCGCTGCTTAAACGCGCTGGAGGAACACCAGCAGGGTAGAATCGTTGTGGATGGGACCGAGTTGTCGAATGACTTGAAAAATATCGACAAGATCCGGTCCGAGGTTGGCATGGTGTTCCAACACTTCAACCTGTTCCCGCATCTGACTATTCTGGAGAACTGCACGCTAGCCCCGATCTGGGTGCGTAAGACGCCCAAGAAAGAGGCCGAAGAGCGCGCGATGCATTTCCTGGAAAAGGTGAAAATCCCCGAACAGGCGGACAAGTATCCCGGCCAGCTTTCGGGCGGTCAGCAGCAGCGTGTGGCGATTGCCCGCTCGCTCTGCATGATGCCGCGGATCATGCTGTTCGATGAACCCACATCAGCGCTTGACCCAGAGATGATCAAAGAGGTGCTCGACACCATGATCGAGCTGGCCGAGGAAGGCATGACAATGCTCTGCGTGACGCATGAGATGGGTTTTGCCCGTCAGGTCGCTAACCGCGTGATCTTCATGGACGCGGGTCAGATCGTGGAGCAGAATGAACCGGAAGAGTTCTTCAACAACCCGCAAAGCGAACGGACCAAGCTGTTCCTGAGCCAGATTCTGGGCCACTAATTCCGATAAAACTAGAAAAGAAGGCGGGGTTTTGCCCCGCCTTTTTTCATTCCAAAAGTTCGCGCGGAATGACAAATCCCTGCACCGCGCCGCTTTTCCAGCGCACCTTGGCCCAGTCGGTCGTATCGAACCGGATCACGGTCGTTGCGCAGGTCGGGTAATCAAGAAACCGGGGATGATCAGGTGCTTGCCGGACGATACGGTTTGCAAAGGCACCGATACCCGGATTATGCCCGAGCAAAAGCACGGTTCGCCCTGTGGCACCGGACAGCTCGTGTAAAATGTCTTCGGGATCGGCGTGATAGAGTGTGTGGTGAAAGCTTACCTTTTCCGCCCGCAGTTTCATCAGATCCCAAGTTTCGCGTGTGCGGGCCGAGGTTGAACTCAGCACCTCGTCAGGCAACCAGTTGTTAGCACGCAGCCACGCGGCAATCGCCGGGGCCGACTTGCGCCCCCGTTTGTTCAGTGGGCGGTCATGATCGTCCAGGGACAGATCACCCCAGCTGGATTTTGCGTGACGGGTCAGGATCAGCATGCGGGTCATGACGGGTGGAAAGCTCTCATGTGGTGGGCGGATTGTTCCGGATCGCGCCCTGCATTCTTGCTTAGCGGGCAGGACAGCCGCGCAAGGCAACCGCCGGTCATGCAGGTCTGGCCTTCGACCGTGCTCAGATGACTGTGGCAAGCGCCCACGTCATAAAAACTGTGGTTGTTCAGTGCGCCCACCGGACAGGCTTGGGCGCATGGAGCCGCGCAGGTCACACACGGAGAAATACCGGTCACTTGGGGAATTGAAAACTCCTCGGCAAAATGCAGCGCGCCCCGGAAGGAAATCATCATACCTACCGTGTCGTGCACCAGTGCGCCTACGGGGCTACTAAATGTACGGCCAGATTTCAGCGCCCAATCGATAAACGGGGCGTAGGGTGGGCCGCCGAACGGAAAATGCGCCTCGGCCCCGAGATCGCGCGCCAATTCACCGATGACACGCGACGACCACCTGTCTACGGGGTGTGCGCTCAGCCATTCAGGCGCGGATTTCAGCTTTGGCCAAAACGCTGATCCGGCACCCAGCAGGATCAAGGTCCCGCCTTCCAGTTGCTTTGCCCCTGTCAGCCGTGGATGTAGCGCGCCCATGACGATCAGGCCGACGGTCTGTATCGCCTGGTCCACATGGTCGTAGGCAATGGAAGAGGAGGTCGGGTTTGGTCCGGTCATGTCTCCTCCGCTGCGTTGATTAGTCTGGCCGGATCAGCGAACCGGCGCCGTGTTCGGTAAACAGCTCTAACAGTACAGCGTTTGGTGCGCGCCCGTCCAGAATGACCACAGCGCGAACACCGCTGTGCAGCGCGTCCAGCGCCGTTTCCGTCTTTGGGATCATGCCACCTGCGATCGTGCCGTCCATCGTCATTTCACGAATCTGACCCGCCTTAAGCTCGGTCACGACCTCGCCACCTGCGTTCTTCACGCCCGAAACATCCGTCAGCAAAAGCAGCCGGTCTGCTTTGAGCGCGGACGCGATGGCACCAGCAGCGGTATCGCCGTTGATGTTGAAGGTCTCACCATTCTTACCTGCACCGAGGGGGGCGATTACCGGGATTACATCATGCGCGAACAGATCTTGCAGGATCTTCGGGTTCATCTCGGACGGTGCGCCGACGAAACCCAGGGAAGGATCAGCCTGATCGCAGATGATCAGGTTCGCGTCCTTGCCCGACAGGCCCACCGCCGTGCCGCCCTGTCTGTTGATTGCCTGAACGATGCGTTTGTTGACAAGGCCGGACAGTACCATCTCAACCACTTCGACAGTGGCCCTGTCTGTGACGCGTTTGCCGTTTACGAATTCGGACTGGATATTCAACTGGCTCAGCATCGCGTTGATCATCGGCCCGCCGCCATGCACGATCACTGGGTTGACACCCACCTGGCGCATCAGAACGACGTCACGAGCAAAGCTTTCCATCGCTTCGTCGCTGCCCATGGCGTGACCGCCCAGCTTGATGACGACAATCGCCCCATCATAGCGCTGAAGATATGGCAAAGCGCTGTTCAAGGTGGCGGCGGTGGCGATCCAGTCCCGGTTCATTTCTCTTGTCTTCATGGCTGCTGTCCCTCTGGGCTCCCGTGTTAGGGCCTTTGCGGGGTGGTGCCAAGACCGGATAGCGGAAACAACGGCAGAGAACGGGCCGTTTTGCATGCGCAGCCAGGGCTCGGTCAGCTTTTCGTGCGTTTCACGACCGGGATCTTGCTGAGCGGTAGTAGGTCAATCACCCCCACCGCCAGCAAGATCAAACCTACCAGCGGGCAGGCCCGCAACGCCAACAGGGGGCAATAGTAAAACGGCAGGGTTATTCCAGATGTGCGATGATCGAACGAAGGATCGGTATTCCGTCACCTTTTTCGGATGAGGTAAGCACGATCTCCGGAAAAGCGGCGGGATGTTTCGACAGCGCACCACGCACCTGGTCCAGTACCTTTTCACGGTCCTTGGCCTTGACCTTGTCGGCCTTGGTCATCACGCATTGGAAAGTAACAGCGCTGGTATCCAGCAATTTCATGATTTCGGCGTCGACCGGCTTAACCCCGTGGCGCGAGTCGATCAGGACAAAGGCCCGGCGCAGGGTCTGACGGCCGCTCAGGTACTGTTTCAGCAACCGCTGCCATTTCTCCACCACCTTCACCGGCGCATTGGCATAACCATAGCCGGGCAGGTCAACCAGATAAAGCTCGGGGCCTTGGGTGAAAAAGTTGATCTCCTGCGTGCGGCCCGGTGTGTTAGAGGCACGCGCCAACCCCTTGGTGCCCGTCAGTGCGTTGATCAGGCTGGATTTACCCACGTTTGACCGGCCTGCAAAGCACACCTCTAATCTGTCTGGCGCAGGCAGGCCGTCCATTGCGACCACGCCCTTGATGAATTCGGACGGGCCCGCGAACAATTTGCGCCCGCGCTCCAATTCCATGTCGTCGGGCTCAGATGCTAGCGGAAAGGGAAGGGTGCTCATATAATCTGTACCTTGTCACCAACCGAGATTTCGCCGCCTTTGACTACTTCGGCATAAACGCCAAAATCCTGATGCCCCCACGTTTCAAGAGCACCAAGGGTGTCGGCATCGCGTTGGCCGGTATCCGGGTTGGCAGTTGTTGCCAGGCAGCGGGTGATACGTTCGCGCACTCGGAATATTGCCTTTCCGATCCGAACGTCGCGCCCTAGCCAGTCGAACTCTTCCCACAGGGGCATTCCGTCAATCCAGATATTACCGCGCCAGCGATGGATCGATAGGTCCTGTTCCAGTTTTTGTCCAACCGCCCGGTGAGACGCCATATTGCATAGGCTGATCGAAGGGAAATCGCTGTCGGTCATCCCGCGACCCGGCACTCGAATAATCCGGGTCGAGGCTGCCCGGTCTGCCGGCATCAAGGGTCTGACCCACTCCAGAAAAACTTGTGGCTGACTATCAGGGGCAAACGTCAAATCTGGACGATCCGGGTGAGACAGTGTCACTCGTTCTCCGTCCACGCTTGCCGAGATCGCCATCAACTGCGGTGCCTTCGCGCAACGACTGAAATTGGCGCACGGAGCCCAGTCCGAACCGTCTGCCGTGGATGCCTCATGCGCGACGGCCCAAACACGATCTCCGGGCATCGTTTGCCCGGAAATCATGTTTACGGTTTTCACGGCCTCGCGACCATGGCTTTTAATCGGGTGCCGCCAAATTTGGGTTACCTCACCCGTCATTTATCATCCGCTTTTGACGACCGCTTGAAGCTGGACTTGATGTTGCCAAACACGTCCGGCTTGTAGCCCTGGCTGCGCATGATCAGGTATTGCTGGGTGAACGTTATGGTGTTGTTCGCGATCCAGTATACCACCAATCCGCTGGCAAAGCCGCCCAGCATGAACATGAACACCCACGGCATCCAAGCAAAGATCATTGCCTGCGTCGCGTCGGTTGGTGCCGGGTTCAGCTTTTGCTGAAGCCACATCGAAATGCCCAGCAACAGCGGCAGGATGCCAATGAAGATCAGCGCCATCAGGCTTTCAGGTTGCGGACCAGCCCAGGGTAGCAGCCCAAAGAAATTCATGATCGAGGTCGGGTCGGGTGCGCTCAGGTCCTGGAATGGCCCGAACCAAGGCGCCTGACGCAGTTCGATCGTGACAAAGATCACCTTGTACAGTGAGAAGAAGATCGGAATCTGCAGAAGGATCGGCAGACAGCCCGCAGCCGGGTTCACTTTCTCCTTTTTGTACAGTTCCATCATGCCCTGTTGCATCTTCTGACGATCATCGCCAGCGGCCTCTTTCAGGGCCTCCATCTGCGGTTGGAGCTCTTTCATCTTCGCCATCGAGACGTAGGATTTGAACGCCAACGGGAACAGGATCGCCTTGATGATCAGTGTCAGGCCGATGATGGACCAGCCCATATTGCCGATCAAAACATTGATGTTGTGCAGCAGCCAAAAGATCGGCTTGGTCAGGAAGAAGAACCAGCCCCAGTCGATGCTGTCGATGAACTTGTACACACCTTGTGCCTGATATTCGCGGATGGTCTGCCATTCCTTGGCACCTGCGAATAGCTGCGTAGTGACCTCTTCCGTGGCGCCAGGAGCGACGGTCAGGGTCGGCAGAACGGTTTCGGTCTGATAGATATTCCGACGCGGATCAAACTTTGCGGCTGCCTTGAATGCGGTTCCCGGCTCGGGGATCAGCGTGGTCATCCAGAAGTGGTCGGTGAAACCGATCCACCCATCCTCTTTGATCTGGAACACCTCGGCCTGCGCACGTTCATTCGGGTCGATATCGAAATCTCGTACATCGCCATAGTCGATCTCGGTCAGCGTGCCATCCGCCATGCCGATCACGCCTTCATGCAGAATGAAGAAGTTTTTCAGACCGGGCAGGTCCCCATCCTCACCGATGCCGTGGCGGGCGAGGATGCCGTAAGGTGCCATGCCGACCTCGGTCGCCGAGTTGTTTTCGACCGATTGAGTGACCGTAAACATATAGTCTTCATCTACCGAGATCACGCGGCGGAAGGTCAAACCGTTTTCGTTGTCCCATCTCAGGGTGATTGGGGTGTCGACGCTCAGCGCTTCACCCTCTTCCACGGTCCACAGCGTGTTTGGGCCGGGTACATCCGCGCCACCAACACCAGCACCAGGAGCCCACCCGTAGAGGGCGTAATAAGCCGATTCTGAACCGACCGGATACAGCAACTCAACAATTGGTGCGCCATCGTCGATGGAAACCTTGTAGTCTTTCAGGAACAGCTCATCGATCCGGCCACCCGACAGCGACAGGCTGCCTTTCAGACGGGGGGTGTCGATCTCAACGCGCGGGGCCTGCTCATCGGGCAGGGTCTCTTCGGTGGCAGTCGTCGCCTCACCAACGGTGCCAGTGCCCGCGGCGCTGGGTGTTTGAACCTCATTGCCCTCAACAGTGGCAATCTCGGTCTCGTTGGGTGTGGGTGTTGGTTCCGGAGGGGGGAACAGCACGAACCAAACAAGGATCACGAGAAAGCTGAGCGCGGTTGCAAGGATAAGATTCTTGTTTTGATCGTCCATCGGGGACAGCCACCTTAAGCAGTGAAACACACTCGGTGGGTTCAACAGAGTGCAGGCCCAAAGGTCAAGCGAATTCGCCCGACATTTCGTCACGGTTTGCGTTTCTATGCCTTAAATTCACGATTAATGGCCAGTCTTTCGCTCAATCCTTGGCATTGCGGTGATCTTGCTTTGATACTCCGCAATCCAGCCAAATGTGTTCTCGAACGGCATTGGCTTGCCAATGCCGAAGCCCTGAACATGGTTGCAGCCCAATTGCGCCATCAAGGCGTGCTCACCGCGGGTCTCGACCCCTTCGGCCAGCGTTTCTACGTTCAACCGCTCAGCCATCGTCAGGATGGCGCTGACAAGTTGTTGCTGGCTGGCGTCGCGATCCGCTTTTGCAACAAAGGATCGGTCAATTTTGATGCGCCTGACGTCAAAGCGCTTGATCGACGCGATCGACGCATGCCCTGTGCCAAAGTCGTCCAGATCAATGCAGCACCCAAGCTTGGCCATACCAGTCACATTACGCGTGATTACATCGTCTGGCCTGCGGGAAAAAACGGTTTCCAAGATCTCAACAGCCAGCCGGTCTGGCGCCAGGTCATTCTGGTCCAATTCCCATTTCAGACGATCTATCAGCGCAGGATCGCGCAACTCGTCTGATGAAAAATTCACGCCAATTCTTGGAATTGCAATCCCGGCACGGTCCCAATCGCGCATGGCGGCAAAGGCATGGCGCCGCATCGTCTGACCGAATTTTACCATAAGTTCGGCCTGCTCAGCAAAAGGCAGGAAAACCTGAGGTCCTAAAATTCCCTTTTGCGGGTGTTCCCAGCGGGCCAGCGCCTCAAACCCCGTGACTTGCCCGGTATCGGTTGAGACCTGAGGTTGAAACCACGGACGGATTTCACCATTGTCCAGTGCCGCCTCTAACTCTCTGCGCAGATTGGCCCGCAGACGCGACCTACGCTGCGTTTCGCTTGAAAATGCACGAATGGTCGAAAGCCCGTTGCGTTGTGCCTCGCTTAAAGCGGCTGAGGCAGCGTCGATCCATTCTTCGTACCGGTCCCCGGCCACGCTGGACACAAGGCAAAATCCGATCGAACAAGATGCGTAAACTCCAGCGCCGTTTAGCGCAAAAGGCTCTTCCACAACGGCCTGAATGCGCCCGGCCATCTGGATGCAGGCTTCAAGGTCCAAGCTGTGAGAGGGGTGCAAACCGATTGCAATCTTGTTGGGCTCCAGCCTGGTGGCTACGTCTTGCGAGCGGATAACGGTAAGAATGCGGCTACTGAATTGATCGGCCAGGTGATTTGCGGCTGAGTTTCCGTGGTGGTCCAGAAAGTCAGAATAATCGTCCAGCGCAACAAGGACGCAGGCTGACTCTGATCCGCTGGACGTTGCGGTATCAAAAAAACCTTCCAACTCGGCGGCAAAACTGTCGAGGGCCAACAATCCACCCAGAAGGCGGGGGCGCTTTTTCTGCTTGCTGGTCCTAGAGTCAAACGCAGCGGCACCAATACAAATCAGCGGTAGGCCAAGCGCAACGACCACCAGCGCCCGCTCGCCCCCCAGCCAAAAGGCCGCAAGGCTTATGGCGGGCAGAAACGCCAACGCGGCGGGGTTGTTAAGCATGGAAGCAAGCGCAGTGATATAGCGTTCGAGCTTGATATGTTTCCACATCGGTTTTCCGGGCCTTTACGTTGGGCATAGAACGTCTGTAGCCACCGTAGAAAACCAATCTGAGCGAGACGTTAACGTAGCTGGGGAATTTCGCCCGAATTTTCGTCTGTTTTGCGTGGGTTTAGCGACAGATTGGCAAAGTCGAACAGTTTCGGATCCAGCAGGTGCGAGGGCCGTGCGTTGGTGAGCGCCCGGAACATCACCTGCCGCCGACCGGGGCTGTTCTTTTCCCACTGATCCAGTATTTGTTTAACCTGCTGGCGTTGCAATCCGTCCTGGCTGCCGCAAAGATCGCAAGGGATGATCGGATAATTCATCGAGGTGGCGAATTTCTCGCAATCAGCCTCGGCTACATGGGCCAGTGGGCGGAACACGAAAAGATCGCCTTCTTCGTTTACCAGTTTTGGCGGCATCGTTGCCAGACGCCCGCCATGGAACAGGTTCATGAAAAAGGTCTCTAGGATGTCATCGCGATGGTGACCAAGTACTACGGCCGAGCACCCCTCTTCACGTGCGACACGGTACAGATTGCCCCGGCGCAGACGTGAGCACAGCGCGCAATAGGTGCGGCCCTGCGGAACCTTGTCTACAACTACGGAATAGGTGTCCTGGTATTCGATCCGGTGCGGCACATTCATGCGTTCCAGGAACTCGGGCAGGACGGTTGCCGGAAATCCGGGCTGGCCCTGGTCCAGGTTGCAGGCCAGCAGGTCGACAGGCAGTAGTCCGCGCCACTTCAGTTCGTAGAGGACCGCAAGCAGGGTGTAGCTGTCTTTGCCACCGGACAGGCAGACCAGCCAGCGGGGTGGTTTGCCATCTTTTTCGTGGGCGGACGGGTCCACCATGCCGTAATGCTCGATGGCTTCGCGGGTCTGGCGTATGATACGTTTGCGCAGCTTCTTGAACTCGGTGGTCGAGGGCGCGCCAGCAAAAAGCGGGTGGATATCGTCAGCGTCGTCAAACATGCGCAGCCCCTACAGCAGTTGGTGCGACCGGGCAAGTGCGGCGTTAGCCTAACCGCGCTAGCAGAGCGTCCGTGTCCAGCCCGGCCACCGATCCGGGAATGCGCCCACTGTGGCCTGAAAGGCGGGTGGCGATGAAACCATCAGCGACCGCGTCAGGGCCGTTTTGCAGAAGTTGAGAGGCGGTTAGCAACAAAGCAGTGCGTTCAGCGAACCAGCGCGCCTCGGCCTCAGCCGGAAGGGCAGGCCAGCGCTCACGATGCGCCCTCAGCGCGGCGTCATATGCGCGATCTGCGCCCTTTGCGGCATTCAGCTCGGCCCCCAGCACTTCCGCGGCCAAAGGCTCGCGCGACAGGGTTCGAAGGATATCAAGGCAGATCACGTTGCCTGAACCTTCCCATATTCCGTTCAGCGGAGCCTCTCTGTAAAGAAGAGGCAGGGGCGTGTCCTCGACATACCCCATGCCGCCCAACACCTCCAAAGCTTCTGCTACAACCACAGGGCAGCGTTTTGTGTTCAGGAACTTAGCCAGCGCAACACTAATCCGGGCGAAAGCTCGGTCTTCGGCGGTATGGCCATCGAAAGACCGCGCCACGCGCATCCCCAGCGTCAGGGCACCCTCCCAATCCAGCACCAAGTCAGCCAGAACCGCACGCATAAGGGGCTGGTCCAGCAACCGGCGTTGGAAGGCGGTCCGATGCGTCACCCAGTGATGCGCCTCGGACAGGGCGGCGCGCATCAGGCCAGCCGGGGCCATTGCCGTGTCAAGCCGCGTGTGATGCACCATTTCCAGGATGGTACGGACCCCTGCGCCTTCCTCGCCCAACTGAAAGGCCAGTGCGTCGTGAAATTCGATTTCCGCCGATGCGTTGGACTTGTTGCCCAGCTTGTCTTTCAGGCGCATCAGATGGATTGCGTTGCGCTCACCCTCTAACCACCGGGGGACGAGGAAACAGGTCAATCCCTCTGGGGCCTGCGCCAGTGTCAGGAAGCCGTCCGACATCGGGGCCGAACAGAACCACTTATGCCCGCGCAACCTCCAGTGATCGCCATCCCTCAGGGCGCGCGTTGTATTCGCGCGCACGTCCGACCCGCCCTGTTTTTCGGTCATTGCCATCCCCAAAGTAGCGCCGGTCTTTTCACCGATGGGCTTTGTCGCGGGGTCATACCGGGGCGACATCAGCTTTGGGTGCCAAACCGACGCTATGTCACCATGGGCGGCGATTGTGGGGATCGCGGCGTAGGTCATGGTCAGCGGGCAACAATGGCCGGGTTCGATCTGGCTGGCGATGTAGACCATGGCCGCGTGGGTCGCATGGCCGCCCGGCTCTCCGTCCCACGGCAGTGTGGCGTAGCCGGCGGATCGGGACAGGCGCATCAGGTGGTGATAGGCGGGGTGAAACCGCACCTCGTCCAATCGCCGTCCACCGGGATCGAATTGTTTCAGCTCTGGCGGATGGCGGTTGGCTTCGCGGCCAAGCTCTCGCACCTCAGCTTGGCCAATGGTTTGTGCGTATGAAATCAGCGGGTCGGTGCGTCCCCCGGTCAATCCAACATTCGCTTGCAGCACCGGGTCTGTCGCCCACAGGTCCTGATCCCCGCGTGCAGGTGGTTGGTTCAGAACGTCATGGGTGGGCAGAGAGTGGCGCGCGTCAGATGTCATCAGGACCTCGGGCAGTTCGGGTCCAAGTGTTCAGCGGAGGGTGCCGCCGGTCAAGCCTGACTAGGGGTCATGCAGGATCGTCTTTGCGATCCGGAACCGGGTCGTACCCATCACCACCCCAAGGATGGCAGCGCCCGATCCGCCGGGCGGCCAGCCACGCGCCTTTTACGGCGCCGTGTTTCTCTAACGCCTCCAGTGCATAGGCTGAGCATGTGGGCTGATACCGGCAATTGAAGCCGACCCAAGGGCTGAACACCAACCGATAGGCTCGCACGGGCAGGGCGAAAATACGCGCAAGCAGAGTCATGTTCCGGCCCCGTGGATTTTACGCAGGGCATATCGCAAATCCGCAGCCAGCAAGTCGAACGGACGAGCGGCAGTCACCTCAGCTCGGCCAATCAGTACGTAATCCCACCCGTCCTGGCCGTTGACGGGCAGAACAGCCCGCGCGGCCTCGCGCAGCCTGCGCTTGGCGCGGTTGCGGGCGACTGCATTTCCAACCTTTTTGGAACAGGTAAAGCCAACGCGAATTCCGTTCGCCTCATCGGGCGCACGTTTGCGGGCCTGTACCATCATCGAGGATGTGCCCTGTCTGCACGCGCGCGCGGCTTTCAGGAAATCAGACCGTTTCCTGAGCACAGTCAAGGGTTCGGGTGCGCAAACGGACGCCGCCGGGGGCATATCCCCGGGGTGGTTCTTACCATCCACAGGGGCCTCCGGCGGCGTCATGTTCATAACCTGATCGGTGAGCGGGTTACGCGCTCAGCGATTTACGACCGCGGGCGCGGCGTGCATTCAGGATCTTGCGGCCGGCCTTGGTGGCCATGCGCGCGCGGAAACCGTGGCGGCGTTTGCGAACCAGGTTCGAAGGCTGATAGGTGCGTTTCATCGCTCCGTCTCCAATCTATGCGGTCGGGTGCAGCGCGGATTCGCCTGCCCGTGGTGTTCGAAGCCCGTCCTCTACTGGGTAGCGGGAGCTAAGTCAAACCCCTAGGTGGGGGTTTTGGCGCCTTTTGCAACAATTCTGTAACCACACCCCGCAAAAGGTTTCAAAACGTGGGGTTTAGGGCCCAATACCGTCACTTTAAGGGTCGCAGACATCAAGGCGGCGTGAAGTCCCTGTTGCTTGGCCCCTCGACGTCGCATGTTGTGTTCTAATGAAACGCAAAAAACCGGACAGTTCCATGAGCGATATTACCCAGGCCCGACGCAGCGGGCTTGCGCGACACATTCCTTTGCTGGTGATTCTCACCGTTGCCACGGTGGGCTTTTTCACGCTTGGCGATTACCTGACATTTGAGACGCTGCGCGACAACCGCGAGGCGCTGTTGGTTTGGCGTGATACGCATTTTTGGTTGCTGGCTGCTGGTTTCGTCTCTGTTTACATCCTGATTGTCGCCTTTTCGCTGCCAGGCGCGGCCGTGGCCTCGATGACCGGCGGGTTCCTGTTCGGCTTATTTTCAGGGACCGTTTTCAACGTTTTCGCCGCCACGATAGGTGCGTCTGCAATCTTTTTGGCGGCGCGGTGGGGCTTGGGTGAATCGCTGACAGCACGGCTGGAATCCTCGGAGGGGACGGTCAAGAAACTCAAGGACGGCCTGCACGAGAACGAAATCCCGGTTCTGTTTCTGTTGCGCCTTGTTCCCGTTGTGCCATTTTTCGTGGCCAACCTAGTGCCGGCGCTGGTTGGCGTGAAGTTCCGCAACTTTCTGATCACCACGGCGCTGGGCATTATTCCTGGTGGCATCGTCTACACCTGGATCGGTGTGGGGTTGGGTGGCGTGTTCGACCGGGGTGAAACACCGGATGTCTCGCTGTTGTGGGAGCCGTTTGTGATTGGCCCCATTCTGGGTCTGTGCGCGCTGGCCGCGTTACCGATTGCCATCAAAGCTCTGCGCGGCAAAAAGGGCGTCTGATTTCATGAAAGACCTGAAAACGGATATCCTGGTGATCGGGGCTGGGTCGGGCGGTTTGTCCGTGGCCGCAGGTGCCAGCCAGATGGGCGCGAAGGTCGTCCTGCTGGAAGGCCACAAAATGGGCGGCGATTGTCTGAATTTCGGCTGTGTGCCGTCCAAGGCATTGATCGCCAGTGGCAAAGCGGCCCATGGTCAGGCAAACGCCTCTGCACTTGGCGTTGCAGATGTTGTCCCGCAGGTGGATTACGCGGCCGCTAAGGATCACGTTCATGACGTGATCGCCCAGATCGAGCCAATGGACAGCCAGGAACGGTTTGAGGGGTTCGGTGTCACGGTGATCCGTGAATATGGCAGCTTCGTCTCTCGGACCCAGGTACAGGCTGGTGATCAGCTGATTACGGCACGCAGGATTGTCATTGCCACGGGCTCGTCGCCTTTGGTGCCGTCGATTCCGGGGCTGGAGCAGGTTCCATACTTCACCAATGAGACGATTTTCGATCTGCGCGAAAGGCCTGAGCACCTTCTGATAATCGGTGGTGGTCCAATCGGCATGGAAATGGCGCAGGCGCATATCCGTCTTGGATGTGACGTGACCGTGATTGAAGGCCAGAAAGCGCTGGGCAAGGACGACCCCGAGGCGGCCGCTGTTGTGCTGGATACACTTCGTGCCGAGGGCGTGGCCATTCATGAAAATGCGACGGTCGCACAGATCCGCGACAACAAGGGCGTCGTTGAAGTTGTGACCGAGAACGGAGAAGTATTCTCGGGTTCACATTTGTTGCTGGCGGCCGGGCGTAAGGCCAATACAGACCGCTTGAAACTTGAGGCCGCAGGGATCGAGCCGACCCGCGCCGGGATAAAGGTGGATGCGTCTCTGCGCACCACGAACCCGAAAGTCTATGCTATCGGTGATGTCGCGGGTGGCATGCAATTCACCCATGTGGCGGGCTATCACGCCGGGGTCATCATCCGCTCGGCCCTGTTTGGTTTGCCGTCAAAGGTCAAAACGGCGCATATTCCATGGGCCACCTATACCGACCCGGAACTGGCGCAGGTCGGACTGACCGAAGCGCAGGCACGTGATAAACATGGCGACAAGGTCGAGATTGCGCGCTTTGACTATCACCACAACGACCGCGCGATCTCGGAGCGGAAGACTAAAGGTTTCATCAAGGTCATGGTCGTAAAGGGCCGCCCGGTGGGTGCCACGATTGTTGGCCATCAGGCCGGAGAGTTGATCAACTTGTGGTCGTTGGCTTTGGCAAATAACCTCAAAATGGGGCAGATCGCCGCAATGGTTTCGCCCTATCCGACGATCGGAGAGCTTAACAAACGCGTCGCGGGAGCCTATTTCACCCCAAGGCTGTTTGAGAATCAGACAGTTAAACGCGTGGTCGGGTTTATCCAACGCTGGATGCCCTGATCGGAAAGGGGGCGCAATTTGAACTCGCTGTCGGGCCGATTTCTGATCCTGACCACGGTCTTCGTAATGTTGGCCGAAGTCCTGATTTTTGTACCCTCAATTGCGCGGTTCCGCGAAGATTTCCTGCTCAATCGGCTTGAGCGCGCCCAGATCGCTTCATTGGCCCTGCTGGCCGACGACATGCTGGCACAAGAACTTGAGGCCGAGCTTTTGGCCAATGCTGGTGTCTACAATGTGGTGTTGCGGCGCGACGAGGTGCGTCAGCTGATGCTGTCCTCACCCATTCCCGAGCCCATCGCCCATACCTACGACCTGCGCGACGCCGGGCCGTGGATTCTGATCAAGGATGCTCTGTCGCGCTTGTTCACCCCGGAAAACGAAGTCATTCGGGTTATTGGTGAGCCGGTAAAAGATGCAGGTCTGTTGATTGAGGTCACCATAGACAGCATGCCGCTGCGTGCCGCGATGACCGACTATGGGCTACGCATTCTGGGCCTGTCCTTTGTCATCTCGATTATCACCGCGTTTTTCCTGTTTCTTGCCGTTCGCGTGGTCTTGGTGAAACCAATCAAAAGCGTTGTGGGCTACATGCAGCGATATGCGGGCGCGCCAGAGGACGCGCGTGGTATCATCTCGCCCAATTCAAAAGTGACCGAACTGCGTGAGGCTGAAGAGGCGCTTCAGAAACTTCAGACAGAACTGACCCAAGCCCTGAAACAGCGTGAACGTCTGGCACAACTGGGGGGTGCGGTCGCCAAGGTCAGCCATGATCTCCGAAATATCCTGACCTCGGCGCAGTTGTTCACTGACCGGATCGAAACCAGTGACGACCCCTTGGTGCGGCGAATGGCACCGAAACTGGTGAACTCGATCACGCGGGCTGTGTCCCTGTGCGAAAGTACGCTGGCCTTTGGCCGCGCCGAAGAACCCGCACCCACCCTGACAATGGTGCCCCTGCGCGATGTGGCCGAAGACGTGGTGTCCAGCGAGAAGCTCGCCATCGGCGATGCCTGCGTCGAGATTGTCAACGACGTGCCAAAGGACCTTGTGGCGCGCGCGGACCCAGAGCAGATTTTCCGCGTCATGATGAATTTGGTGAGAAACGCCTTTCAAGCGCTGGCTGCGTCCGGAAAACCCGGAAAAATTACGATTACCGGCTATGCGGGTGAAAATGACTGGTGCATCGAAATCAAGGATAACGGTCCCGGCTTGCCACCCAAAGCGCGTGAAAACCTGTTCACACCGTTTCAGGGCGGGGTCCGTAAAGGAGGATCGGGTCTTGGTCTTGCTATCTCGCAAGAGCTGGTGCGCGGACATGGCGGCGATCTGGTTTTGAAAGAGACAGGCCCTGAGGGAACCACCTTTGAATTTCGGCTGCCTCGGGGTGACGTGACTTTTTAGACTTTTTTTGAAGAATCGCCTTGCACCTCCCCAGAGCTAGGTCTAAACACCGCCTCACCAACGCGGACCGATAGCTCAGCTGGATAGAGTACTTGACTACGAATCAAGGGGTCGGGGGTTCGAATCCTCCTCGGTCCGCCACTTGGTAAGCCCAACATCATGTAAAATAAAGCAAAACTGGGACTTTGAGTTTTTCTGCCCCACATTTTGCCCAACATATGGTGTATTTCCGATGTCTTTTCTTTTTCGTTTCTGAACTCGAACTACCCATGCGCTGTCCTGCGAGTGTCGGGTTCTCAAACACCAAATTAGAAAGGAAACGAGATGGTGAAAGAATCTCCCAAAGACATCTGCGACGACATTCTTGGCCTCGCAATGGAAGCGAACGCGCTAGCGATCTGTTTAGACAACATGCTTCATCACGCTGTTGGCGGTATCGGTGACTTAAGCTTGGAAACCCGAAACTCCTTGGATGGTACTGCTAAAGCTCTTCGAAGATCAAAGGACGGCGTTGTCGAAGGCATAGAACAAATCGACTTAGCGACTGATTGGAGGCAAACAGATACCCTACCAGAGAGATGCGCTATCGGGTGCTCCTGACAGACGATACCACAGAAGCCTAAGAACCGACTGCGCGGTCCACTCCAGTGACCTAATCTTATTGCATTAAAAAGATCGAACTGAGGCTTGGGATCGAACGTACCACCAATCGATTTGGGTTGGTCAAATTAGCTCGGACGTCAGCAGTGCGGACAAACCTGATGGGGTGGATGGCTCCTGCTTCAACCGGCGTCGCAAGGCGCCATAGTCCAGGTGTCAAAGTTTGGTTATGAGAGGAGCCACCCCATGCAAGTCACCACAATTGGCGTTGATCTGGCCAAGAACGGTTTCCAAGTCCATGGGATCACCGCTCCGGAAGAAGTGGTGTGCAACAAGCCGCAAAGGAGGGCGCAGTTTCTGCCGTTCTTTGCGAAGTTGGAGCCCTCTCTAATCGGCATGGAATCCTGCAGCAGCGCACATCATTGGGCCCGCGAACTCACGAATCTGGGCCATGAGGTTCGGTTGATTCCCCCGATGTATGTGAAGCCCTACGTCAAACGCGGAAAGCCAGATGCCATTGATGCCGAGGCGATTTGCGAGGCTGTGACCCGACCAACCATGCGTTTTGTGTCGATTAAGACCGCCGAACAACAGTCTCTTCTGTCGCTGCATCGGGCGCGCGATCTTTTGGTCAGCCAAAGGACCTAACTGATCAATGGCTTGCGTGGCTTAGTTGCTGAGTTCGGTATTTACATCCCAAGAGGGCTGGCGCGCGTCATTGGTTTTGCAGAAAATATCGCTATTGGCGAAGTGCCCGACTTGCCAGACATCGCCAACGAGGTGATCCGTAACCTGTCCGAACAACTCATGGCTCTGCATAGGCGGGTCCGATGATACGAGGAATGTCTGAAGCAAGTGGGCAAAGAAGATGAACGGGTGCGCTTGTTGCGCACGATCCCGGGCGTGGGTGCCGTAACGGCGTCTGCGATCATCGCCAGCATCGGCGATGGGCACCAGTTCCGAAACGGCCGGGAGTTTGCTGCCTGGCTGGGTCTGACCCCTGCAAACAAATCCAGCGGCGGCAAGGAGAAGCTGGGGCGGATCACCAAGATGGGTGATCAATATTTGCGCTCTCTGCTTGTCGTCGGCATGACATCACTCGTTCGACAAACACGGTCTCACCCCGAACGTGCCAGCAAGTGGCTGACATCACTGCTCGAACGCAAGACCGCGCGGGTTGCAACTGTCGCTATGGCCAATAAGACCGCCCGGATCGTCTGGGCGGTGCTCACCCGAAACGAACCTTACAGCCCACGCGCCGCTGTCTAAAACGAAAGATACATCGAGTTAGCAAGACCCGCGAGATAATGGTGCATAAGTCTACCGCCAAAACCAGGACACTCCGCCGAATGGCGCGGGCATGACAGCCCGCAAAGCTGATAGGACCTTGGTTTGCGGAACCCATCAGGGCCAGCGTTCAAATCCGCGCAAACAGGCCGGACACATGACTGCTTCTGACAAGTGCACAAATCTAATCAAAAATGTCTTGCTATGCAGGAGCCATCCACACACGCCGTTCGCTCCTTCGTGGCACGATTAGTCGAAGTGAACGACCACTGTGCGGGCTGAACGGTCATTGGTAAGTGCGACCATTTCATGAATGCCGCCACTTCTGGGCACCTCTCGTATTTCCACTGACCTAGAACCTTGTAGTCTCGCGGGCAGTGCCAAATCTGGGTTGAGAAGAAGTGTGCGTCGCCTTTCTGGCTTCTGGCACCGGCATCAATTGCCTCAGTCCGCAGGCTCCAAAAAGCGCGGCACCGAACATTTCGCAGGTTTCCTCAAGCAGTGTCACGTAACGGCCGTTGTCCATTTCGTGAAACCACATGAAGGCTGAAACCATCTCTAACCCAAGTGCAGCGCCAAAATAGACGAGTGCACCAAGGACTAGATATCGCCTTGGTGCAGCATCCATGCCGTACACCACAAAACGAAATCCAAGCAGCACGAGTATCGCAACAACCGCGAAACCGTAGTAGACCCACTCCCACGCGAACAACCCGCTCCCTTCAATCCCCTTCGTTAGGTAGGTACCAACTGGCTCATGTACCTGAGCAGCATCGTCGAACGCCGCGAGAAGAACTACAACCGCAAGACCAAGCCAATGCCAGCGCCACGGATTCCTATCGGAAAATGCCTGCGCGGCCGCCAAAGCAATGAAGCCGCTGGATACAATAAGGAGTAAAAAATTAATGAATGTTGGCGCGTTTGATTCTTCACCAACCCAAAACACCTCGAAGGCAAGTCGCCCGATTTCACTGTCGGTGGCATTCGATAAAACAAGAGAAAAGCCAGCCAGCGCCGATGTAGGAATAATAACTGCGGCTGCCAAAAAAAGGTATTGGAAAGGAGATGGTAAATTCGGCACTCTAAACTTTGCTCTCCTAGTTTCAAAACGGACTATTAGCTTAGAGGCAGTTTTTTAAAGGTAAATTGCATTGCCGAAATTACGTGATTTGTAAGAAGCTTTTGGCTATTTGGTCGCATCAATTCAGGTTTCAACAGTCTTATTGTTTCCGAAAAATTACTAAAAAAACTTGGGGCCAGGAGTCATAAACAGTAGATGACTGTTGCTAAGAGGAAGATCTTGGTGCAGAGGTCATAGCGGATGGCCGAGCGCCTCTAACCCTTAAGCCTGCCAAACAATATCTCTATGCTGTTTCGACATATGTATTTGCGCTCGTCGTATTTGACCGACGTCTTGCGCTGCTTTCGGCCTTCGCTGAATGGAAACATTTAGCATTTTCGTTTATGGCAGCTTGGGACTCAAAGCGGATAATTGAAGTTCAACAATAGGGAGCATCCATGGCCAGAAGCTTCGAGCATACCAACCCGAGGTCCCGCAAGCCGGATGATTTCAAGGGCACGTGGAAGGGGCGGAATTACCGCCGTGGTGTATTCAGGGCCTTGGCTGTGAACTTGCTGATTTTCTGCGCGATCTTTGGCTGTGCGATCTATGTTGTTCACGTCAAGGATGAGGCGAGACAGAATCCCAGAGTTTGGACTCTGGGTTCACAATAAGGGGCAACGTCCGCCGTGCGGGACATAACAGTAATTCGCTTTCACCGCTGAAATAACCGCATCCAGCCAAGTCGGACATTCGGAACCAAGCTTCATAAACTCCGCGGTACACAACGGCACCGCCAGTTGCAGCAGTTGTTTTGACGATCGTAACCGACCCCTTTAAGCCGCTGCCTGTTTTGTTTAAATTCGCACCGCGAGTTCTCCAAGCTGGTCCCAATAGAGCAACTTCTTTTAATCACTCGTTTTTTGCTTTAGCACATTTGTTTGTTTCGGAACTTGGTCGGTGTCATTCCGGTCTGACCTCGGAAGAAGCGAGTGAAATGGGACTTGTCAGAATAACCGAGCAACAGACCAATCTCCGCAATTGTCATCTGGTCTTCTATGAGGTGCTCTTTGGCGACATCGACACGCAGCCGTTTGATTTCGCGGGGTAGCGTTGTGCCTTGTTTCTGAAGCGCTTTGAGAAACCGTTCAGGTTGTATTCCCAACAAACCGGCCACTACCTCCGGCCCCAAATCGGTTTCATCCAGTTTGTCGCGTAAGACAGATCGCAAGGCTGCCACCACGGTTACGTCTTGATCTCGTCGCGGTGAGGTTATGTGTTTGGCAGAGCCCTCAGAAACATGGCGCAAAAACAACCATTCCACTGGAAAACTAATTTGCATTCCGGGATCAGTCCCAAGGCCAACCTCGATCCCTTTGTAGTCGATAGGCAGGCCATTGATATATCTGCTTTCCCATCGCACACGAGAAGCATCCCATGAATCTCCGACGACGGTTTGTAATAGGCGTACGTAGATTGCGGCACCAAAACCGGTCACCTGAATGGGTGGGACAGTTGGTTCCTGTTGCCTCTTGATACGATAAGTCGCTTTGTCTGCTTCGATAACAAGGCTGTGCCGCACAGAATTGGACTCCTGCGGTACAAGCCCAACGAAGCGCGTAAAAAACTCGAACAGCGTTTTTGTAGACTGCAGGGCTTGAGCGAACGGTGGCCATTCTTGCAGGTCAAACGTCTCCCCGACATTCAGTCCAAGGTATCGATCCCCGGACAAGTCCGAGAAGGCATTTAACAGGCCGTAGACCAACTCCGAATGGACGTAGACCGATGGGTCGGACAGCAGTTCGGCTTTCAAGCCGACTTGATCCAAGGCGGGTTGAGGATTGATGTCCCGGTCAGTGAGATGCCGCAGAAACGGAGCAGCCAATGAGAGGCGAACAAAGCCCTCGCTATGTTCTTGAGAGGTGGAGTTGAATGGCATTCTCGTCACCCTTTCAGGGTCAAATGCTGTGCTCAGTGGCCATTTTTGTGGTCACATTCGAACATCCTAATGCGAAACTGGCAACCGAGGCAAAACTTTCCGGGCTACAGTTGGCAAAACAGGAATATGAAGGGAGTACTTATGTCCGGTCTACGAATGTCGCTTTGCTCGACGGCTATTGTCGCTGCAGGTCTTTCTTTGTCAACGTCCGCGCAGGCTCAGGATCAAGAAGAACCCCTAACGCTGTTTACCAACGTGCATGTTTTCGATGGCGTGAATGAACAGCGTATCGAGAATGCAAGCGTATTGGTCGAGGGCAACCTGATTAAGGCCGTATCAACCGATGCGATCGATGCCCCCAATGCCACGGTTATTGACGGAGAGGGGCGGACACTGACCCCCGGGTTTATCGAACTGCACGCGCACCTGATGCTGATGGGCCCGACCCTGCCTGCGATGGAGGCCAACACAACGTGGGAAGACTTTGCCATACACGGTGCGCGGATGGCCGAGATGTATTTGATGCAGGGCTTCACCACAGTCAGGGATGCAGGTGGCGCCAATGGCGGGCTGCGCCGCGCAATTGACGCAGGCCAAATTGAAGGACCGCGTTACTTTCCGTCCGGTGCATTTATCGGAACGCGCGGCGGTCATGCTGATTTCGCGAATTTCACCGCTCCACCGGGCTCAGAGACCAACATGAGCCGTCTGAACTTGGCGCAGGAGGTGAGCGGTGTCGACGACGTCTATAGGTTTGCGCGCAACAATTTCCGAATGGGTGCGACCCAGTTGAAGTTCATGCAATCCGGCGGTGTCGTTTCGGCCTTTGACCCATGGCAACTACTGGCCGGATCGCCTGAGGAAATCAGGGCCGCTGTGCAAGTCGCCAATGAGTATGGCAGCTATGTCATGGCGCATTCGTACCGCAAGGAAGCGATCCTGAGTGCGCTTGATGCAGGCGTCATGTCCATCGAGCACGGCTTTTCGTTTGACTGTGAAATTGCCCAGGTCATGAACGAAAAAGGCGCATACATTACCACCAACCTGACGGCCTTCGATCCCGGGCTGCTCGATATTCCGGCAGTGGCAAACGTCCCGTCGAGCCTTGCCAAAGCCAAGTCTGCATCGGCAACATTTGCAGGCTACATCGACAATATGAAGGAATGTCCGGTGAAGCGAGGGTTCCAGACTGACTGTGTTGGTTCGGTTGAGGCCTGCAATATCCAGATTGCCTACGAAAAGCACCTGAACAACGAGTTTTTCGGGCCCTACACATCCATGGTCACGCTGACATCGACGGGTGGCGAGGTGGTCGCTTTGTCAGGTGACTTCATGAACCCGTATACCGCTGGGAAACTGGGTGTGATTGAAGAAGGCGCCTATGCGGATATCCTGCTGATCGACGGTAACCCGCTCGAGGATTTCTCGGTCGTTGGTACGGGCGATCAGTGGTTCGGTGCCGACCCGAGGCCCGAAAGCCCCGAGACGATCCGACTGATCATGAAGGACGGTGTGATCTACAAAAACACACTGGATTGACCAGATAAAGCAGCCGGAGAGCATTCATGCGAAATTGGTTTTGCTCCGCAGTATTCGCAGGGTTGGTTTTGTGCGGTCATGTTGCCACGGCCACGCCTGAAACCGCATTAGATTGGGCCGACCTGCCAGCCCCATCTGCGCAGGTCTTTGAAGACCCTTATCGAGATCTTAGTCCTGAACAATTTGACGATGTTCTTTACGTCGTTCGACTGCGTGGCAGGCTGCAGCAGGATGGTGGCAGCGAAGAAGAACGGCAAAAGTGGCAATCGCTTTTGACCGAGACCGAGGATGCCTTGGCTGCTGATGGAATTGATATCGACTGGCTGCTCGATCAGCGCGAAGTCGTAATGGAGCGTCGAAGAAAGGCTGGGACAAACGGAAATCCGCAATTTGATGGTAAAACAATCACACTGGCGGGCTTTGCCATACCTGCTCCGAGTGATCCGGACGGTCGACCTGTGGCTTATCTGGTGCCAGAAAGAGGGATGTGCAGTCACATGCCTCCACCTCCGCCCAACCAGATGATCCGTGTGCGGTTGAACGGGGACTGGACGCCCAGCTATTTCCATGAACCCGTTCGGCTGACGGGCATGCTGACTATCGACCCTTCTATTCAAAATATGATGGTTGTGGATGGCCTGATGCCTATGAATGCGACCTTCCAGTTGGAAACGGAACGTGTCGAAACGCTCGAAACCAAGGCGGACAGGCTGGAATGGAAGCAGCGTGCCGCTGACCGCATCCGCGCGGCAGGCAACCGCAAAACCGGTGGGGCAAAGGCGCCTGAATGATAAGACTTCTGGTTGCTACACTGAGTATTGCTGTCACTGGCACGGCCTCGGCTCAGGGACTATCCGGTCCATCTTCGGTCGAAGCTGATCTACAGCCCGGAGATGGCCTGACCGATCCACAATATCGTTCTGATTTCCCACGCAATATCGCACCGGGTTGGTTCGGGTGGAAAGACCGGCTGGCCGAGGGTGGGTTTCGGTTCAACATTGATTACTTGGCGTTGGGCCAAACCACAAACTCTGATCTGGGAACCGGCGAAGCGGCCAGCGGCATTGCGCGTTTCTACGGGACTTGGCAGGCAACTGAACGGGGTTCTCTGACATTCAAGATCGAAGACAGGCACAGTTACACCGATGTTGCTCCGCAAATCCTTGGGCTGGATGGTGGAGCCCTTTCGATCACAGGGACAGCCTTCAACGATAATGGTTTGTTATTGACCAACCTGTTCTGGACCCAAAGGGCCGAGAACGGTTCGTGGACGCTGCAAGTCGGGCAGATTGATGTAACGGATTTCGTGGATATCTACGGGTTGGTAAGCCCCTACAGTGGTTTCCAAAACCTGTCATTCAATACCAACCCGACAATTAACGCGCCCAACCAAGGACTTGGCATTGCCGGTGGAATAAAGCTGAGCGAGAACCTCTACGCCGTTGCGAGCGTCTCAGACGCAAACGCCGACCCGTCTGATCCAAATTTCGATGTATTTAACGATGGCAATCTCTTCAAATCACTCGAACTTGGTTACACCTCCGGCTTTGATCGCATCTACTTCGACAATATCCATTTGACCTTTTGGCATGCGGATGCCGCTGACGATGGTAGCCGAGCAGAGGACTACGGTGCTGCTTTTTCTGCTGCATGGTTTGTTGACAATAAGTGGATGCCGTTTTTCCGCGCAGGGGCTTCAAAGGGGACCGCAGCGCTTTATGAGCGGTCGGTTTCTGCCGGTCTGGGCTATTATGGTCGCAACACCGATCTGGCCGGTGTGGGCCTGAACTGGGCCGAGGCAAGAGGCATAGACGGCGATCAATTCACGCTCGAGGCATTCTACCGTTTTTCGATCTCACCTGGGCTGCAGATCACGCCGTCACTGCAGTTCATTTCTGACCCGCTTCTGAACCCTGATCAGGACCAAATTACCCTGTTCGGCCTAAGAACACGGATCGTTTTCTAATACGAGGTAATCGCACTCGGAAAAAGGGTTGCGTCAATAGGCGAATGAGGTAGGAGACAGGACTTTGAAACGTCCGCTTTATCTGCGCCTTGCCGTCGTTGGGGCATAGCGCAGTATACGTCAAACTGCGCTCGCTGCGGACCCTAGCCGCAGCGTTGATGAATGGCAGCTATCTTTACAGGATCAGAATTGAATGACGCGATTTATCGATTTGTTGAGGTTTTGGAAGTCGATTGTGTCAGAAATCAGTGACATTCCACACATAATGTTGAAAGTCACACGAACCTGACCCAACCGTCATAGTTGGACCAGAAACTAGGTGAACGTTCGACATCAGATGGCACGCCCGATGTTGGATGTCAGTTGAATTTGACCTTTGCGTCATCAACTAACACGCCGCCCCCAGTTCATACTCCCGCAGGCAGTTTGGTTTGATCTGACTTCCCTTTCGGAAGATCAGAGCTGATTTGTAGGTCAGAAAGCGAAGCTGCCTGTTCCTGCTAATCTGCCACAAGGCGAACGCGGGAGGGGGCGAGGCAACGCTATTCGACAGGGGTGGTGCGGCCCGCAGGCAAATCCGAGGACACGGCCCTGTTTAAAAGAGTTGCCCGAGGGGGAGGGCAACGTCCTCACCCTGACGGCTAGGGGCGTTTGGCTTGTCCAAGTCCCGCTGGCCCACGAAAGGAAAGCGGCAGGGAGAATGCCCTCCACCATTGGCGATTTCTACATTCTGTCATACCGCAAAAGTGACAGTCCGGCCCATTCCTGCCATTCGACCCTGTTCACCGTCGCTGCGATGTGGCCCGTTAGAAGAAACATTCACTGCGCCCGCGAGTTAGTTGCGTGACCTGAGGTCGGGAGAGCGGACAAAGTGGGCCTTAGGCACCTTGCGCGAACTCAAATCTCGTGAGAACTAGTTATGCTAAACGGTAATGTTGAGTTGCATCAATTTCCCCCGGTTCGAGTTCATATAACCTCTTCGCTAACCAAAGTCGGAGGTAGGTCATGAGAACCGAAGTTGCCATGGTCGTGGTAACGCTCGCAATAGGCCTGTTCTTCGCAACGTGCATTGTCCTTGTAGAGCCACTCTTCCTCCTGGGCATGCTACGGCCGATGCTCGGCATACCTTTCTTCGTCGGCTTCTTCTTTGCGTGGTGGTTCCACAAGCTTGGCTACTTTGGAGGATGGGCGTCGCGCGGTGCATTGGTTTTCGGGCTTGTCGCCTTGCCATGTGCAATTGCGCTGCCGATCCTAATTGAGGTGATTGGAGCCCATCTTGAAAAGGAAAAAGTCGAGCTTCCCATTTCGGCGACTGTGTACAGTGAAAGTCCAGACGGTCGCGAGCTAAGATTTGAGTCGGCCGAAAGCGTCGAAGCGCTGATGCTTCACTTCGAAGACGAACTCGGGATCGAACGCTGGCTCGAGGTCAGTTTTGTTGAGTGGAGTAAGAGTCGAACTGCTGAACGCTATGACGGCTACGTCGGCACTGCCGACCAAGAGTTGAAGGTCCGCCTTTTTCACTGCGAGCAGCTGGTGTGCGGCATTGTGGTTTGGCCGAAACATGAAGCAAACCTCGTATACTTCACCGCCGCCTTCGGCCTAATTGTCCTTTGCATTCTGGGAGTTTTCCCACCTCTCCGTGACCTGTTGCGATGATAGATTCTAGTGGCGCTCGCTTCACGCCATCCGAATGAGTAGGTATCCGCTCACAGCCGACGGTCATTGCGCGTCATTTAATCGGCAGCTTCGGGCTCAAGGCAAACATTCGCCAGATTTCATAGATCGACGGCTCTGCGGGCGTAGCCGCCTATAGTGAGGGTAAAGGAAAGTTTCATTGCGGCCACCAGCTAAAGATAGTTCAGCTGTTTGGTTACCCAGAATAGAATTTCGGCAAGGATTCCTATTGCGCCTGCTTCTTCAGTCATTACCAAGGCTGTACCTGATGTACCAAAAGGTAGCGACTCAAGACCTGAAACGTCAGATAACTCGATCAACACCGGGTAGCTGGAAATACCAGCAAGCTCTCGGATTGAAGGAAGGCCTGCGCGCAGATCCAGTGTCCCCTCGGCAGATCCAACTGGCATAGCGACAATGATTCCCGAGAGTTCTGCCCCCGGCCGTGTACGCAGTGCCAACCTGATCTCGTCTCCGATATTCACATTTTGACGACTGGATTGCGGGAGGGAGGCTACAATGGCGAAATCCAACGGATCAATAAAGGTTATCGCACCTTGAAAAGTGGTGGCGCGATTTCCGGGTCTTAGTGTTACAGCAGCAACGACACCATTTCCTGGTGAATGAACCTCTGTCTCTTCAAGACTCCATTTGGCTTGTTCCAAAGCCATTTCAGCTTCGACAATTGCGGCGTCTCGACCATCAATAGTAGCAGAAATTCGACGCTCCAGCCCCTTCTTGCGTGCTTCAGCTGCGCGGATACTAGCGGTCAATTGATCAATCGTCGCAACGGCTTCTTGGAGTTGAAATGTCGTCGATGCACCTCGTTCTTCCAATTGGATGATGTCGTCACGCCTTTGCTGCCCGAAGAGTAGTTGGACATTCAACGACTCGATTTCTGCTTCGGCTGCAGCGAGATCAGTCTGCAACTGATCTGCCGAAGCCTTAGCTGTTTCAAGAGAAGCCTCAAGGCGTGATACTTCAGCTGCAAACACTTCGGGATCGATTTTGAAGAGTAGATCACCTTCATTAACGGATTGATTGGCCTCGACAGCCACCTCGACAACAGTTCCGGAAACGTTAGGTGCGATGTTTGTCTCAATTCCTTGAACTGAAACCGGCCCTGTCGGCGTTGTGTGGTTGAGAGCTCCCAAGACCACAAGGGCAATTACTGCAGCGCCACCATAGATCACCGTTTTCCAGAAGCCGTTCCACGGAAGCCATTTGAGTTTAGAAAACACTAACCAAATCAAGCCGAAGTAAAGACTCAAAACGATGAGCATCAATCAACCTCCGTAACCACGCCAGCTCACTATTGCGTCAATAATGCGATAAAAATTGAGTTAATAGTCAAGTGCGGCCAACAATTCTTTGCAATCTTCTGAAAACAATAACCTTCTTGGATTCCGGCTTGCTCAAGTAACTTTGAAAGTCCTGTTTGGGCCCGGAGCCGCCATGCGGCAGAGCGGCGGATAGGGTTGGAACAGCTGCCCGGAAGCGGTCATTCCCGGGGCGCAGTTTATTGCTCATCTTCTGTAGTGTAGATCATCGCAAGGGTTTTCAGCGACTGGAAGCGGTCTTTGGACGAAACAGGGCTGAACGACGGCCCAGAGCCGAGGGTGTGTGGAAACTCGCGTAATTTCTCCTTGCTGAAGGTTTTCTGCCGTCTACGTCGGCCAGCCTCGGTTTATGGGCGACATTGGCGCC
>NZ_LQBP01000013.1 GCF_001507545.1 Ruegeria profundi | reverse complement strand
CATTGCCGCCAGAGTTGCCACCGCCATTGCCGCCAGAGTTGCCACCGCCATTGCCGCCAGAGTTGCCACCGCCATTGCCGCCAGAGTTGCCACCGCCATTGCCGCCAGAGTTGCCACCGCCGTTGCCGCCACGATTTCCTTTGTTTCCGCTGTTACCCTGGTTAGCGGATTTCCCCCGCGATTTGGCATTGACAGACTTATCAGAAGCGGATCGCGCTGCTTCGGAAATTTGCCGCCCGACGCTGGACCGGTTCGACACGACCACACCGGTCTGGGCGTTTACGATAACACTGATGATTTTACCGTTCGGTTTCTTGACCAGAATGCGATAATACAACTTGTCAGCCTGAAAGGCGCGCGCGTCAACCGGCGTTCCGCCAAAAACCTTTTCAACACCTTTTATGACTTTATTTAACCGGATGGCGCTACCGGAGGTTGTCGCCTTGCGTAGTTCGGACTGCTTCAGCTCACGCGCGGCGGTTTGCCCCTCACCTGGTTGGAGAAAGGCAAAAAGGAACGCAAGGACAATGAGCTTTTTCATCCCGATCAGTCTTTACTACATAAATGCCTGTCTAATCTACCAATTTGAATGTGAACCTGTGATGAACAGCCAGTTACGTGTGCGTTCAATGATGATGGGTTTAGATCGGTGCGTTGGATTCTGTTTCCGACGCCGGGTTTCCGTGTCCGCTGATTTTACATCGAGGCGACAGAAGAACTTGCAAGCGATCGAGGACCATTATGAAAACCAAATCGACTGGACTGTTGAAAGCGACCGCCATTGCCATTGCCCTGTTGGGTTCCACCGCGATTGTCGGCACGATCGCATTTCCAGATGCCGCATACGCGAAGGAAGGCAAGGGAAACGGTGGCGGGAAGGGTAATGGTGGTGGAAACGGCAAAGGCGGAGGCAACGACGGTGCCGGGAAAGGTAAAGGCAAAGGCGGCGAACCCGGCGCGTCCAAGAACGACGGCAAGAAAGCAGCCGGAAAATTGGGCCGCAAATCTTCCACCGCAGGTGGTACAAAGTCAAAGTCCTCTAAAGAAAAAACGTTTTCTTTGAAGAACCTGTTTGGCGGCAAGAAAACCAAGAAGAAGACCAAAACCGTGCGCGTGGCGCGCACGGCCCAGCCAAAGCCTGAGGTGACCAAAAAGACCCGCCCGGCCATGCGCCCAACAGGGAATAAAATGGCCTCTTTGTTGGGTGTCCACCCCTCAGAACTAGGGGCGCTGAATGCTGCCAACGCTAGCGAAAACGCCTTGAAGAATGCCGCGCCGAATTCCCGCGTTGGCCGCATCGCCGCCTATCGAGATGCGGTCTTAGCCGGGGATGAGTTGCGCATGGAGCTAGAAGAAAAGCAGGCCTTGCTTGATGGAATGACGCCGCCGGACCGGCCAGTTTCCGAAATTGAACAAGATCTCAAAGCGGCTCTGACAGATGTCCAGGAGAAGCAGGATCGCGTGACTGAACTGGAGGACGCTCTTGCCGATGCCGGAGGGACAGATCCCGATATTGAAGCAGAGCTTCAGACCGCCAATGACGAGTTGCAGGAAGCTGTCGATGCGGCAGATGATCTGAATGCAGAAAGACAAGCTGCGATTGATTACGACGATGCCGCAGCAGAAATCGACGAATTGGCCGAAGCTGTCGAAAACCAGCCGCAGATTGAGCGCGAAGCACTGGAAAACGCAGCTAACAAACCAGTGACCGATGAAGTCGAGGCCGCTGTAAAATCCATGCTCGGCCTCGATAGCTGATCGTCTTTGACAAATGAAACATTGAGGTAAACATGACAGGCCAGTCATGTGACCTTGCACGAGCAGACGAAAGATATCCAAAAGTCTATCGACAAAGTTGAAAGCTTTGCGCGACAGGTTTAAAACCCTAAGTTACGTGGCTTGACGGATATTCAGATCAACGAGTTGAAAGGAGAGGTTGCGAATCTGCTAACCCCCCTAGGCGGTCATCTCGTATTGCTACGTTTCAACGGATTGTTTCAAGAGATCCGGTTAACCCTTCTTCGAAGTCACCCCGGCTTACGTTGCCAAGATAGGGGCGCTGATGCAGCCTCTGCTGCTATGATGAAGACACTGAGAGAAGCACCGGAAAGAAAGAGTTCACCGTCCACAGCCTGAGCCATAGATTCAAAGATATCGCCCGCCAGCCACGGAAACGTTCGCCCCGATGAACCCAAGGCGGGTCATTCACTGTTAATTTAGATGAACTACTCCGGTGGGGTTGATCACTCCCGTTTCCCGATCACTACGGTGGACCAGTTCAGTCGGGCAGGCTCAGAAATATTGTTTATCGGCAAGACAAATGATCTCGGACAGGCTTTTAGTACTTGAATGTCGACCGTTTAATCACGGACATAGGCCACGAAAGCCTCCTGCCAGCCTCAACGCTACTTTTCTAACTGGTCCCGATAGTTTTCTTCGCACATCAACCATACATGTTGATCCAACGGATCAACATTGGCGCCAGACAAACCATCAGTAGAACAGGCATCATACACAGAGCCATGACGCCGGACATTTGAACCGGAAGGCGGTTGGCCTTTTCCTGAGCTCGAAGCTCGCGGTCCTGGCGCATTTCGGTTGCAAAAGTGCGCAGCGACACCGAGACGCTGGTCCCGTACTGATTGGACTGCAGAAGCGCGTTTGCGAAGGAGTGCACCTCTTCAATCCCTACGCGGTCCGCCATATCCATGAACGCGGCTTGACGTTCCTTGCCTGCCTGAAGCTCTAGTTGAAGAATGGTGAACTCTTGCGAAATTTCCGGCGCCGCTTGGGCCATTTCATGCGACACACGCACCATGGCAGCGTCAAAGCCCAATCCCGCCTCGATCGCGACCTGCAACAAATCGAGCGCATTAGGAAGGCTGTGTTCGATCGCCCGACGCCGCTTTTTTATCCGGTACCGCAGCCAAATGGCAGGTCCATAAAAGCCGGCCACCATCAAAGCTGTGACAATCTGCAGCGCATTAACCCATGTGATGCCCTGCAGTAAATTGGCAATGCGTAACTGTACCTGCGTTTCAAGCGGTAGCGCGAGAGCGATTACAAAAGCGGCTGGCAGCAAAAAACCCAAAACCACCCTAAACAAATAGAATGAGCGGATGGCAAATTTACCCTGAATTCCGGCTTGTTTTAGTTGCCTGCCAATTTTGGAGCGCTCACGCTTGGAAGCAGGGATGAATGCCTTAAGCAACCCGTGCGGATCACTGTTGTCCCCCTGGATGAGGTCAAAATCCGCGCCATGCCCGCCAGTCACCGAACCAACACGCATCCGGCGAGCCGCGGTGTTGTCACTTGCGGTCATCCCTGAGACGCCTATAACCACAAAGAATATGCTCACGGCGATACCGGCCAGCAATAGATACTGCTGAGGAAGATCTTGGTCGCCCAGAATGTCTTGAATGAATTCCATATCTCCGCTCCAGATTAGAACTTGAAACTAACGAGCCGTCTGAGAATGAGCCCTTGTATTACAGTCAGGCCGATGATCGCGCCTGCAAAGTATGGGAACAACGGATCGCTTTGAATATCGCCGTAGAATGATGGCGTAGTCAGATGGATCGAAAGGAAGATGAATACCGGCAGAAACGTCAGAATAAGACTACTCAGCCGGCCCTCGGCAGAAATTGCCTTGATTTTCTTCTGCATGGTTTGCCGGTCTCTGATCACCTGAGACAGAATGTTCAGAATGCGGGCAAGATTGCCGCCCGTTCCATGCTGGATCCCGATGCTTACAGCCAGGTAATTGGCATCTTCGGTTCCAACGCGTTTCGCAAAGTCCCGAAACGCCGTTGCGACATCGTCGCCATAGTTAATCTGGTCTTGGATGACTCCAAATTCCGAGCCAATTGGATCCGGCAGATCGGTCGCCACATTTCCGACCGTAACAGCGACGGGATGACCTACTTTTAGGCCGCGGGCCATCAGATCTAAGGCATCTGGCAGCTGTTTGGTCAGCTTTTCGGCTCTGGCGTCTTTTATTGCCACTAACACAATTACTGGAAATGCAACGGCCACAGTGATGCTCAGAACCAACGCCAGTCCCGGTGAAATAAAGCGGGAAGCGGCAACAAAGATTACAGCTGCAAATAAGGCAATAGCGAACAGAACCGGCACTGGTCCGATCGTTAAGCCAGCCTGAGCCAGCAGGCGACGAAGCCGGGCGATCAGCCCGAGTCTTTCGCCTGAAACCATCATCGCCGGGTCACGCAACAATTGCAGAACCTCATCGGTAGAAGCGCCGCCCTGGATCATTTTCATGCGGCGGTTTCTGGCCTCGCTAGAGGATTCCCCGCGCAAAAGAAATTGCGCCACACCCTCGTAAGCCAATAGAACGCCAAGGAAAATCGAAATGTATAGCAGAATGTTCAGTGTATTTGGCTGTAGGTCTATCATGATGACGGTGCCTTATGAATAAACATGTTGGTATCCACATCGACCCCCGCGGCGATCAATTGGTCAAAGCACTTTGGTCGTATACCCGTTGGCATAAACTCTCCTAGGATTTTACCGTCCTCGGACTTGCCGCGGCGCTTGAAGACGAAAATATCCTGCATGGTGATCGTTTCATCTTCCATGCCGGTGATTTCCGAAATGCTGACGACTCTGCGGGTGCCGTCGCTTAGGCGGGTGAGTTGGAGCACAACCTGTATGGCTGAAGCGATCTGAGAGCGGATAGTTCTCATAGGCAAGTCAGCGCCAAGCATTGTGACCATCTGTTCGACCCGGCTTAACGCATCACGCGCCGAGTTTGCGTGAACGGTCGTCATCGACCCATCATGGCCTGTATTCATGGCCTGAAGCATGTCAAAACATTCCGAACCACGAACCTCCCCGACGATGATGCGGTCAGGGCGCATCCTCAGTGCGTTGCGGACCAAGTCGCGTTGCGTGATAACACCTTGCCCTTCCGAATTCGGCGGGCGGGTTTCCAGGCGAACGACATGGCGTTGCTGAAGCTGTAGTTCGGCTGCATCCTCGATGGTCACAATACGCTGCTTGCCGTCGATAAATGAAGACACTGCGTTCAGCATTGTTGTTTTACCGGAGCCGGTCCCGCCAGAAATGAGTATGTTCAACCTTGCTTCAACGAGGGCTTCAAGAAGTCTTGCCGCCTGATCATTCATGCTTTCCTGTTCAACAAGCTTCTCAACTGTCAGTGGATTACGAGAAAACTTGCGGATTGACAGAGCTGGTCCATCGACGGAACAGGGCCGAATGATTGCGTTGACACGGCTGCCGTCTTCCAAGCGTGCATCAACCCAAGGCTGAGACTCGTCAATGCGACGGCCTACTTTACTGACGATCTTGTCGATAATTCGCAGAAGATGACGTTCGTCACGAAAACGGACAGTGGACTCCTCGAGAAGTCCAAAGCGTTCGACATAAACTTGATCATACGAATTTACGAGAATATCGTTGATGGTTGGGTCTTCCAGCAAAGGCTCCAGCGGACCCAGTCCCATGACTTCGTGGATGAGCTCATCTACCAGACCCGTGAAAGCCTCGGACCGCATATGCAGCTTTTCAGCCTCGATCAAACCCGTCACTAGAGAGGCAATTTGGCGTTTCAGTTCCGACCGCTCGACCTTGTCGATAACCGAAAGATTCAGCCGGTCCAGAAGTTCACCGTGCAAGCGGCTCTTGAGTTCCAGATGCGCCTGAAGATCAGTGTCTACAGGCTCGGCGACCGCTTTTGACTTGAGGGGCATTTCAATTGGCCGTTCCAGTGTCAGGACATTCGACTTGGAAGCGGTCTTACGTGATCTGAATTCGTTGAACACAACAATCTCCTTATTATGCTTTTTTCGTTGCCAATGACTGTGCATCCACCGACATGACAGCGGCCAGTTTTGCCAAGGCTTTTCCAAGATCTGATTGCGGTTTCATATCAACAACCGGCCTTCCAAAATCCACGGAATTGCGGGCGACTTTTGGATTGTCCGGCAACCAGTGTTTAAGGCTTGTCTCCAACACCTTTTCCGCTTCGCGGACATGCGAAGTTTTGATCAAAGTATTCCGCTCTCGGTTGACGACGATTTCAACCGAAAGACCGACATTTACCTCGCGGTAGAAGTCGATCAACCGACGAGCCTGCCGCACGCACGGAACGGTGGTATCTGTGACTAAAGCCAACTGAGTGGCTTGTTTGAAAATGGGTTCAACCCAGTCAACCACTGCACAGGGAAGATCAATGACGACATAGTCATAACGCCTTTGCAGCAGGTCCAGCATGCCCTTGATAACATCGGACCGCATCGATTGAAGAGGCACCATTGGAGCCGGTGCGCACAAGACATCCACGCCGAGCGCGTGCTCTTGCAGGATCGAAGATAGAAAGTGGTCGTCCGGGACTTCTGAGTTTTCAATAAGTTGCAGGAAGCCGCCGTTATCCTCAATATCCAGAAATACGTTCGAGTTTCCGAACTGAATGTCAAAATCCAAAAGTGCGACACGGTTTTTCGCTGACTTCCTGAAGAAAGACCTCTTTCCGCCAACCAGTGAGCAAGCCAAGTTAACTGCAACGGTTGAAGCGCCGACACCACCACGCGATTTCGCCACCGGGATCACCTTGCCCAATGCCGCAACGCCACCCGCGAAATTTGTCTGCGAAACCCTGCGTGCGCTGATTTTTTCGCCAACGGCAGCTTTCAGGCCTTCGCCATCAATCGACAGCGGGAGAACTTCGTCGATCCCGATCTTGCGTAACTCACGGGCCTTGGAAATCGAGAGGTCATTCTGTGTCAGCGCCACGAACAACGTGTCGTCATCGCGATGTGCCAGCACGTCTTCAATGGCCTGTACTTCACCGGTGTCATCGGGGTCGATTTCGAAGATCACCACGTCATGTTTGAACGCAATTTGAAGGGCGGTTCCATTCAACGCCCGGAACGTGTTCGTGTTTTCAGTGACTCTGTTCTCGTATTCCGAAGGAAAGGCTTCCTCCACCATCCGGGTGACGGCTTCGTTTTCTGTAACAAGCATAATCGCTTGTGATTTTATCGCGGAAACGTTTTGATCCTTCATCCTGACTCTCCTATTGCAAGGTCTTCAGCAGGCAACGAAACACTGAAATTTGAGTATCCGACTGTCGAAGAAATTGTGCTGTTTGTCGCGCCTGCGGCATTTGCCAGCGCGCCCAGTGGTGAGACGAACTGAAAATCATCCAAGTTCAATTCGACTGTGACAACGGGTGTGTAAGGGCCACCCAGGAAACCCAAGTTTGAATTGAAGTCATAGTGAAACTGCAGATTGTTAATTGTGGCGCTCGGCGGCAATAAAGGACTGATGCGCGTCCAGATTTCCGAGGCCGTAGGGTTGGACGCATCGCCAGCGCATGGTGGTGTTTGCGGGTCGTCGCAAACACCGGCAGAGGCGCTGCAGGACGTGCCAAAACGTGGTGATGACGGAGATGTACCGCGCTGGTGCGTTGCAGGAACTCCGGGACAGGCAGGCGGTCGCACAATCGCGATACGCGTAGCAAGTTGCGAGGCTTTCTGGGCGTTCACAACGCTGTAAGAAAGCCGACCGAAGTCCAGCAACGACATAAAGAGGAAAAGAAACAGCGAAACGATCAGGGCAAACTCGACAAGAACACCACCGTCTTGCCTAACAAAGAAGTCCATCACGCGGCGCGAAAACGCGTTGATATGCAGCATAGTCTTCATTGTCCAAATATCCGCGATGTGTCCGAGACATCGGTCGTCACTGATGACAAACCGTCCCCAAAGAGCGACAGGATACTGCCCAAAGGAAATTGAACAGTGATATTGGCGCTGACCGTTCCAACTGGGGCTGGGTTCACTCGATAGGCTCCGGAAACGCAGGACAGGCTGGGTGTCACCGAATTGACGGTGATGCTAGCCGGAAACAGGATGCTGGCGTCTTTGTCATCCTCGACGATGTCCTTCAAAGTTGTGGCCAACCCTGCGACTGATCCGCCAGAAGTGCAGATATCTAAGGGGGTAACCCTGGACAAATAGCGGTTTGCATCCCGAACGCCTGCGATGACTGACTGGTAGGACCACATCAGATGCGCGGCTTCTACCGTTGCGGCGAAGAGCAGCAGCATGAACGGCATGACAAGGCCAAATTCTACGATGACCGCGCCATCGTCATTTCTTGCGAAGCGTTTGAAAGGGGCTGTCAGACGGTTTTTCATGATCTTTGGCCCCCTCACCGATACAGCTGCACAACGTCGCGAAAGATACCGCCGAACCCGTTGCCACCGCTGCCGACGCCAGCGACGTCTGGAAAGCCAACAATTTCGCCATGGATATCAAAGCTGGGAGGGGACGCACCGTCGTCGCCTACCGGTTCGGTCAAGAAAAGCGAGACGAATTTCGTGACCGGCACACCCGTAGTCCTTCCAGAAACGGGGTTTTGGGTGCAATCTATACCGGCTGCGTTTACGATACGCCGCGCTGGATTGGTGGACATTTGGTTCGAACAGATTGGTCGACCGGTTTCCGCAAGCGTAGGGTCGAGGATCGAATTTGCGTTCGGCGCAGAATGCGGATTGGTATTGCCGTACGCGATTTCCCTAAGGTACATTCCGTACCGCGTACCTGCAAAGACCGTATCTGGTCCACTGAGGGCCGGCAGATGAGCGTCGCTGCCGATTCCATCCGCCACACCGTCAGCCAGGTCATGATTGCGATTTATATAGCCTGTGCGATCCCAAGTGCCGTCACCGAAACGGTTGTTACCACCGCAGGTGCCCGCGGCCATGCAGGTATCGCGGCCAAGGGCCGTGGTGTCAGGAGTGCCCTCCTCGCTCCCTTGAATGCAGGAGCCGCCACCCTTCTTTTGGATTCCTTTGATGACATTCGGCGCTGGCGCGTACAATGGCTTGTTTTTTTCACCGTTAAGCGTGGAGCGATAAATATCAAACCGAACATTAAAAGCAGCGTTAGTAATACCAACCTTCTGCCCAGGTTCTGTATTCAGGCCATTGGTCAGAACGCATTGAGTAATGTTTTCCTGTGCAGCGATAAGGCAGGCTAATTTGTTGCCACCTTCATTCGCACAGGCACCACTTTGAAGATCTCCAAAGCTATCCAGATCAATAAACCCGAAGTTACCCGCACCCCAGGCGGTATTATTGCCGCCGCTGCGGAGCAGGATTTGGTCGCCCACAGTCAGAGTAGTCTCCCAATCGGGCGGTAGGCAAAACATCAAGGGCGAGATATCACAGGCAGCTTTTGTGTATCCGGCTACGGCCTCGGCTGAAATATTGACGGGTGTAATTCCGCCTCCACCCAGAATTTTGTCCAGAGCTGATGCCAGGCTCACGGTGACAGACTTCTGTGTCAACACGACCTGCGCAAACTTTGCTTCGCGTGGGTTCGTCGTGATATCTGCACCCAACGGCGTCAAATCCGAAGCGGGAAGAGCCGAGTGAAAGGTAAGGGTGTAATCCGCAGATCCTGAGAGCGTACTGGATCCGTTGGCGAAAGTTTGACTGTCGCTGATCAGGTTGGCCGCGGCACCCGTTGCGCGAGTGATAGCATCCGGCTGCCCGTCCAACTCACCAGCCGCGGCAAGAGCCACACTATCTGCGAACGATTGAAGCTCGGAATGGGTTGAGCTCAACCGGCCCACATCCAGTGTGATCGCAAAGAAGCCAAGAAACGCTACCAACGCGGTGCCCCAGAGGATCGCAACCGTTCCACGCTCGTCCTTACGAAAGATTGATATGTTGGCTTTCAGATGCATGGCTACGGCTTACTGTGCAGAGTTCTGACTAACTTCGATGGGACGGGCCTTGGGACGGGCCTTTGGCTTCGCGTCAGGGTTGACAACAGCCGGGGACTGCTGAGCATCCGTCTGGTTGCCAGGGTCCACCTCAGACACCGGTTCACCGCTTGTCGCTTCCGGGGCCTCACGGGGCGTTCTCTGGATTTTGACGACCTCAGATTCGGTCCCACGGTTCACTCTGACCGTGGGTTGTACATCGACCTTTTCAACCGGCCCCTCTTCCTGCAGAAGATCGCGCAAACGAACCATCTCCATAGGTTCGTCCTCAACACTGTCCAACGTTCTCAGGGTAAGGCTCAGGGTTCCAGCCTTTTGTGCCAGTGCCAGGCGCTGACCTTGCTGAGGTGTTACTTCCACTGTGATTGTGCGGGCAACCTCGGGCTGATCAGTAAGTTCTTCGGATTGTTGATCCACGCCGATCACACGGATATTTTGCAGAATAGTTACGGCGCGCAAGTCCATTTTTGCCCCTTGGGTCAAAACAATATCCACCGTATCACCAGGGGTAACAAACCCACCAACGGCAGTCCCGGCGTCCACCTCGATGGCCATGGCACGGGTATTTTCACCCAACTTTTGAACCAGCGTCACTTTTTCGCCAAAGTTCGAAACCTTGGAGAGCAACATGACTTCGCCAGGATAAAAACGCCCTTTGGCACGACGCAGCTGACGGCGGTTTTCCGGGACAAGCACGTCGATATCCGTGAACACTCCTGCTGGCAGAGCTTCGCGGGGCCAGGAATGAGTTGTGACATGGTGCGCTTCGATTGTCTGACCGAAAGCGATTTCCGATCGCGCAACGTAGATCTCTACCAAATCGGCATTTGATGTCGTCGATCCAGACGCGCTTGGATTAATCTGAATGTAGTCTTTCGCCAGGAAAACGGATCCAGACGCAATCGCGATTCCGAATAACGTGGTAATAACTGGTCTGATACGCATCTCTTTCTCCAAAAGTTACGCTCAAAAGATTCGAAATTTTTATACTCGATTGTTTTCGAAAATCCCGGCGATGGATTCTGCGCCGTTTTACTGATGCGACGGCGCAGAATTCTGTTGTTTTTTCAAATTTTGAATCGTCGCTGGATCAGCAGTTATTGGTTGCGTTCAGAGCATCGCAGGCGCCAGCAACATTATTAGCAGTCTCGGTGCCCAGGAAGCTGAATGCGCCAACCGCAATCGAGCCAACAACCAAAAGCGCGAGGCCATACTCAACAATTGCCGCACCGCTTTCTTCTTTCACGAACTTCTTCATAAATTTAGTCATGTTTCCCCCGAAAGGTTAAGTTAAAAAATACGCCGCTATCTATGTAGAGCAACGGAAGCAGGCGCTTTGCCTAAGCTCAGGAATCAAATTAGCCCGGGGATAGGTTTCAAACTTCAGTCAAAGATGCAAAGTTTTCTATCTTTGGTTGTTTCTTCATATCAGCCATATTTCTTGAGGAGATTTACTTTAATGCGACATGAATAGAGCATTAATGTTCGACGAATCGCATACTCGCCGCGAATCACAGACCCTGGAAACATTATTGCAAAATTAGAGGTGATTGATGCATTTCCAAAAACAATGTTCCGCCGTTGATTTCGGAGGCAGGACTTGGGAACGCATGAAAGATTCCAGAAATTTTTTTTATTTTTTTGTTTATTTACAATACTTTACAAGATCCCCACTATTCTACACTTTCAAAGCTCCTTGGTTTCCCAGACGCCATATCGCTTGCCGCCTGCAAAGATCGCGGCGCAAGTTGTTGAAAGCGGTGGGGGCCGCAACAAGGAGCCCGACTGATTGTTCCGGTTGGGTTGGTAAACAAAGTAATGAGTGTAAATTTCTCCAAGACCGCTCGTGCGGATGATAGCTTGAAGACAGTTATGGAATGGATACTTGCATTAAGTGGCAATGCGCCCATACCGATTGTCCTAAACCAGATAATGCAACTTGCTAATGCAGATGCTGCATTAATTGTTCGCACATCAAAAAAAGAATTAAAAGTTAAGCATCTTGCAAGACGCTGTATCCATGAAGGAAAAATTTGGCCTTCGCAACCTCAGACTAAGATCGAAATGATAATAGGCGACAGCATTTTATCCGCAAAGGCAGGTTCAATTTGGCGTTTGTCGGAAATGTTGCCGTCTGTCAGCGAATCCGTTTCTCAAAGTCGAGAAATTGCCCTAAAAGAATTCAATGAGATAGTTGTGATCCCGCTTGAGTCTAGTAAAAGCCAGCTTGATCATCTGGAATTACAGTATAGGCATGCACCATCGCGTGAAGATCTGGATTTTCTTTCTTTATTAGCTTCAACACTGGCATTTGGATGGAGCAAGCGCACCCCCGGAGTTGTTTCCTCTCAATCTGACCAGACGCGAAGCCACCAGCGTAGAAAAATTCGTGAAATAGGCATAGTCCCGATCTTGGATGCTCGAAATCCAGCAGCTTTAAGCAGAAGCGAATTCCGAATCTGTGCGATGATGAAGGAAGGAATGACGGTCAGAACAATATCTGAAAGTTTGTCTGTTTGCCCAACAACCGTTCGGTCACACTTGAGTTCGATATTTTCCAAGACCGGCGCTTCTAGTCAGATCGAGCTTTTGCATCTGTTAAATCGACCTGCAAACTCTGGAAAACAGTCTTTAGACCGTCAGATCGTCTAGGCTAAGGACTTCTGCATCGGGGCTGTCTCAGTCAAGCTATTTTGCGCAGCATGATTGATCGGCGATGGCAGTGCCGCTGTGTCAATTTGTGCCCGCCCTGCTTTCTGTCGCGGCCTTCGATTGGGGTCCTTCGGGTCCATGCTTAGGTTCGTGCTCAGCGCCTTGCCTGCCGACATTATTTAGTTCCGATCTGCCCATCTCATTGGCGTGCTGGATTGGTTTCAGCGACGGTCCAGACCACGGCACCATCGGACCCACGTCCCCGCGGGACTTCGAAGGCCTGCGATCAGGCAGGCAACGGGTGGATCAACAGGCGATCAGGCCATGTTCGGTGCCGCGTGGGGCTGCAATACGGTGCCAGCGACCCAAATCCGATGAAGGATGACAGCAATGCGGCAAGCGAGGGTAACCATCGCTATTTTCCGACCTCGGCGTCGGGCAAGCTGGGCACCCATGTTCGCAACCATATCGAGCGTCCCCGGTTCATCATGACAGTCGCAGCCCGGCACAGCGCCCGCCTCAGATTGACATCCCCTGCCTTGGTAATGCCACCGGGCACATCACGCTCACCCGCCTGGGTGCGCGAGGGCGATAGGTCGCCCGAAATATCGCTAAGACCCGCCAATACGAAATCTCAATGTGGTTGAGGAAGAAGGTCGAGATGCTGTTTGAACACCTTATAGGCATCCTTGGCCCCCGATTACGTGGCCCATGCGGCGTAAATGGCAAATTCCTTTTCGCCGCCACCGCCCAATACCTCCGTAAACTGGCGAAGACCTTTCCTGCACCGCAGAAACCGAAAATAACCTAACAATAATAGGCGCTCTCACCTTCAATCAGCACCCACATTTTCCAATCGCAACACGATGATTTTCAACAGAATCAGCTCGACGCAGTCATCTGTTACCGTACCCCTTATGACCGCTTTGCGTTGCTGTGCCGACTTTAAAGGCACCGTCAGTTGCAAATCACCTGGGCGGAGATTTATCCACGACAGCCAAAGCGGTGCTGACCCGATCATAAAGCTCTTCACCTGTCCGGATGTGGCATTCGAGCTCTGCGATCTCATCTGGGTCAGTTTCGTGGACCATCGCTTCACGCAGATCGTCGATGTTGGCAGGGAGGTCAGGGAGTTTTCTACGCCAGTCGTCCAATTTCTCTTTCTCTTCTTTGGTCATTGGTCCGACAATGCGCACCTTGCCAGTTCGCAAGTCGATCTTGATGTGATCCGGATGCGGAATGGGCTCATCCATGGTTTCTATCCCGGCTTCCGCACGCCTGCGCCATGGGAACGGTCACGCTGCGGTGCCCTTCCCGGATCGTGATGTCGCGGTATACCTCATCGAGAACGATATCTTTCATCCGCTCCTCATGCATGCCCGGACGTTTGTTATTTGATCCCCTGGGCCACCCCTTTGGATTGCCAGACTTGCCCGGTTTGAAGCGGGTGTCTTTCGGCGGTTTACCTGTTCGCGATGGCAAATTTCCCTGTTCCCTAACGAACAGGGAATTGCCCCCAGACTGGATAGCCGCAGACTGGCAGCACAGCCATCTTCCATGACAATGCGAATTTATCATAACCGTGCGAATTCCACGCGGTTCGTGCAAATCGATGCCAACAAGTTTGCCTGCTCACAATGAGTCGAACACCAGTCATCGTCAGTGCGTTTTTTGTCGGAAGCGTTGACCTTTAATGCTCCTCGGTCTTCGTCGGCGGACTTTGTGGATCGAAACGCGGATTTTTTTACAAACGCCCTTTCCAAGGTCAGTAAATTGCAACCCCGAGCTTTCAACCCAACGTTTGGGCTGAATTCCTTTCCAAAGCGAAGGGGAGTTTGCCGCTTATGCAATATCAGACGTGATCATCTTTCATCATTTCACTACGACCGTGTCCTGCCATTCCCCCGGATACTTCTTCGGTTGCTTCATCCGCGAGCGTCTCTGGCAGAATGAGGTTAAGAACAATGGCGATGAGAGCCGCAGGTAAAATGCCTGAAGCACCCAATATCCTCAGTGTGTCAGGAAGGTGTTGCAGGGCGTTTGCCGAGCCAGGCGCGACGTTCATTACCTCTAGTTGCAGACCCAGACCTATCGAAAGAGAGACCGCAAAAATAACCATGTTGCGACGGTTCCAAGTCACATCCGACAGCATTGAAACACCTGCGGCGACAACCATTCCGAACATGACAATTACCCCACCACCGAGCACCTCGATTGGGACAGTTCGAATGATACCGCCTACCTTGGGTATCAGTCCGCATATGATCAAGAATATGGCGCCGATGGTAACGACATGCCTGCTCATTACCCCGGTCATAGCAATCAGGCCAACGTTTTGGCTGAAGGAAGTATTTGGGAACCCTCCAAAAATTCCTGCAAGTGCAGTACCGAAGCCATCAGCGTATGTCGCACCTTCGATTTCTCTGTCCGTTGCCTCGCGGTTAGCACCACCCTTCGTTATCCCGGACACGTCCCCGACGGTTTCAACAGCCGAAACAAAAGCCATGAGGCAAAAGCCGATCACGGCGGCCAATGAGAACTCAAAACCGTATTTGAAGGGTTGTGGCAGCGCGAAAGCAGCGGACCGTTCCCAGGATCCCGAAATTGCCTCTATTGGGAGTTTTCCAACGAATATGCAGTACACGTAACCAACAAGAATTCCGATCAGAACCGCCGACACAGACAGCATTCCGCGAGCAAAGAATTTAAGGCCAAGAGTTACAAATACAACGATCAGAGCTGGTGCCCAACTCGAGAGAGATCCGTAGCTTTCTGCGCCTGAGGCCTTTGCGGGTACACCACCGGCGGCGTACTCAATGCCGACTTTCACCAACGCGAGCCCGATCATGGTGACAACAAGACCGGTAACCAAAGGCGGCAGCGCAAAGCGTATTCTACCTATCACGGTGCCAAGTAGAGAGTGAAAAAGACCGCCAATTATCACGCCGCCAAAAAGTGCTGCTAGACCGTCAACACCCTTCCCCGCAACCAGAGGTATCATGATTGGAATAAATGCAAACGAGGTGCCTTGCACGATGGGCAGGGCTGCACCGACAGGACCAATAGTAACGGTTTGCATCAGCGTTGCGACGCCTGCAAACAGCATCGACATTTGGATAAGGTACAGTAATTCAGGAAAATCCGGGCTATTTGACCCAAAACCAAAGCCGGCAGCGCCCGCAACAATAATTGCAGGGGTTACATTTGAAACGAACATTGCCAGAACATGCTGAACACCCAATGGAACGGCTCGGTAAATAGCTGGAAAGTAGTTCGGATCACGGAGTTGCTCCGGGGTTCCTATATTTGAAGCAGTCATGGAGTTCCTCCCGTCAATCAACCGGTGCAGACCTTGACTATACGTTGGCATTCTTGCACCTGAGATGGCGTCATAAAGCTCGATTCTGTTTCCAGATTTTGTTTCCAGCTACGCACCTACACATTCAAAGTTGACTATTGATAGTGCAGGCTAGTGACAAGAATTATCAAAAATATCAAAAAGGTGCTGTGGATACCTGGTGATCAGTGACTGAGGTTCGCAATGTGCGCCCGTCAGTCTTGTATTGCTAAATACAAAAGTTCATTCAGCTTCCAATTTTGTAACCTACTCCTCAAATTTTGCAGGGGTTTTGGCGTGGACTAAGCTACTCTCTGCTCCTGCGGATCGGTCGGGATTTCTTCTTTTCTCAGCCAATAGAGCAGGACTGGGGCACCCTGAAGTCGGGCAAGTTACCCGTCCGCTTCAACAACTCTGATCTTCTCTTCATCGAAGAACAGCAGGCAACAAACCAAACCTCATATCAGTGTCCGAATTTCAGGGGGCTCACTGGTTCTGGTTATCCGTATTGCGCCGAGTACCAAGCGTGCAACACTCCAAAGGTTTGGCGGCTTAGCATCCAGCAAACAAACGTCCGCAACTCGGGAAACACATGGCAGAGAAGGAATGCCTCCAATGCAAAAGGAAAATCTCAACCTCGTCGTCGGCTTTGTTCGGTGCCACGGCAACGGTCCGACGGGTCCTAAGAGGCCAAGATTTATGTATCCATGCCCGAGACGGAAACCCGCATTGAAACCCCCTTAGGTACGCTGAGCTTTCACGACGCGTGGAAAAACCTGGATTTCGCCTTCATGGGTGCACGGTCCGAAACAAAGAGACAATCGAGAGTGCTGGCGGTCTCTAATTACACAAACCTGACTATTGGTAGCGCAGGTCCTGCGGGTGGTTTCAGATGGAGCAGCACCGCATATGCTGATTACTGCGGTTTCCGCAGCGGCAGTCGGGCGTGGTCGGTTCTGCTGAGCGCCGATTATACTTTTGACGACAGGTGAGGGCTGCAGGGCGAATAACGGTATACTTCATTTGATCGCGACAATAATAGCAACGATTGCAGCTTTGATCAGTCCAGACCGCTATTTGGTGCCACCTATCGGTTCTAGGCAGGCTTCGCGTCTTAGGGCAAATGCGCCGTGGCTTCGATTTCCACAAGCGCTTCGTCTTCGACCAGACCGGCCACGATGATCATCGACATGGCGGGGAAATGCTTGCCGAACACCTCGCGGTAGGCGGCACCAACCTCGGCCTGTTTGGCAAGGTATTCGCTTTTATCGGTGACAAACCACGTCAGGCGGGTCACATCCGATGCCTGACCGCCCGCGGCTTCGACGATATCCACGATGTTTTGAAGCGCTTGTTTCATCTGGCCGATGAAGCCACCGCTGACGAAGGTCTTGTTTGCGTCCCAGCCGATCTGGCCGCCGATATGAAGCGTCCCATCCTTTGTCAGAACGCCATTTGCATAGCCTTTTGCCGGAAGCCATCCGTCAGGCTGGATGATTTTGTGGCTCATGTCGCGCCCCCCTTGAATTCGGTTAGCTTGCTGCGGATCACATCTGGCCAAGCCTCGGGGCGGCCATTTGCGGTGACGTTGACTAAGGTTGCCGAAGTGGTCAGGCGCACCTCATCCCCGCAACATGCGGTCATCTTGTAATCTGCCGAACTGCGGCCGACCTGTGTGATCTCGAGTTGAAAAACCAATTCATCGCCATGGCGGCTTGGAGCCGGAAACTGGGTCTGAATTTGCACGGTCGGCACCGCCCCATTGCGATGCAGATCATGAAACGGGGCATTTAACCCCTGATCAAAGAACGCTTCGACACAATCATTGATTATCTCAAAATAGCGTGGAAAAAACACGATCCCGGCGGGGTCGCAATGTTTGAAAAGCACTTTTTGATGAAATTCGAACGCCATCAAACCCCCACGTATTTCTCTGAAATGTCCGAGGTCAGTTCGTCCATTTTGCCCGACCAGACGGTGCGCCCACGTTCCAGTATGACCGCCCTGTCGGACACAGACGCCAGTTCCTTTATTGACTTGTCGATGAGCAGAATCGCCACGTTGGTCTCTTGCCGTAGACGATGCAACGCCGCCCAGATTTCCTGTCGGACGATTGGCGCAAGACCCTCTGTTGCTTCGTCCAGTATCAACAACCGAGGGTTCGTCATCAAAGCGCGACCAATCGCCAGCATCTGCTGCTCTCCGCCCGACAATGAAACCGCCCGTTGGGTCTGACGCTCGGCCAAACGGGGAAACAGATCCGTCACGCGGCCCAAGGACCAGTATCCCGGGCGCGCGGCGGCGATCAGGTTCTCACGCACGGTCAGATCAGCGAAACAGCGGCGTCCTTCCGGCACCAACCCCACGCCCTGACGGGCGACCTTGTGGCTGGGTAATGCGTGCAGATCCTGCCCGTCCAGCGTCAACGTACCCTCAGACCGGATCATCCGGCAAATGGCCTTTACCGTGGTGGTCTTGCCCATCCCATTGCGCCCCATCAGGGCCGTGACCTGCCCTTCCGACATCTCAAGATCAACGCCGAACAGCGCCTGGCTGACGCCATAGGTCGCGGTGAGGTTTTCTATCCGCAAAAGCGTCATGCCTCATCCCCCAGATACGCGTCGCGCACTTCGCGGCTTGAGCGGATTTCATCCGCTGTACCGGTGGCGATGACCTTGCCATAGACCAAAACGCTAATCCGATCAGCCAAGGCAAAAACTGCATCCATGTCATGCTCGACCAGAAGAATGGGGGCTTCTTGCCGAAGACCATCCAGAAACCCGGTCAGCCGTTTGGACCCCTCGGCGCCCAAACCCGCCATCGGCTCATCCATGACAAAGGCCTTTGGCGACAAGGTCAGCGCCACCGCGACTTCCAACTGCCGCCGCTGGCCGTGGCTGAGATTGGCACAGCGCGTATCGCGGTTTTCTGTCAGACCAACCCGCTCCAAGGCGGCCTCGGCCCGCTCGCGCAGGGCTGAGCGTTTCAAGGCTGGCCGCCAGAACCGCCAGGCCATATGTTCGGCCCCCATTGCGCCCAGCACCGCGTTTTCAAGAACGCTGTCCTCCATGCAAAGCTGCGAAATCTGGAACGTGCGCCCCAGCCCGGCCCGCGCACGCGCTTGGGTGCTGAACCCCGATACGTCCTGACCCCTTAGCATCACGCGTCCCGAGTCGGGCCTCAACCCACCGCAAATCTGCTGGATCAACGTCGACTTACCCGCGCCATTGGGGCCGATAATTGCGTGGATTTCCCCCGGCTTCAGGTCAATGGACACGTCATCCGTGGCTTTGAGCGCCCCAAAGCTTTTGTTCAGGTTCAGCGTGGCAAGAACGGGATCAGACATGTGCGCCCTCTTTCCCGGTCAGCAATCCAGTTAGGCCGCCGCGCCCGAACAGCACGATACACAGCAAGACCAGGCCCAGATAGACGTGCCAAAAGTCGGTCAATTCGCCAAGGAAATGTTCAAGCGCAACAAAGACGCAGGCACCGATAACCGGCCCCATCAGCCGACCCACCCCGCCGATGATGATCAGAACGATCAACTCACCCGACAACTGCCAACTGAACATTGTAGGGGACACAAAGCGGTTCAGGTCCGCAAACAAAGCACCTGCCAGCCCGGTGATCGCGCCTGAAATCACAAAGGCAAGCAGCTTCAGCTGCATCGGGTTCAGGCCCACGGTCTCAACCCGCACCGACGTCTGGCGCGCAGCGTTCAGGGCCAGTCCAAAGGGCGATGCCTGAAGGCGCGCAAACAGAAACAGCACTACGCATAGTAGCGTGAAACAGATGGTATAAAACTGAATCGGTGCCAGTGTGTTCAGGCCGGGGAAATCGTTGCGAACGTAGATCGACAACCCATCCTCCCCTCCATACTGCGCCCAAGAGATCGCGAAATAGAAGAACATCTGCCCGAATGCCAGCGTGATCATGATGAAGTAAACACCAGAGGTTCTCAGAGACAACAACCCAATAAAAACCGCCACTATTGCTGACAGGATCATAGCCACAAGCCAGATCATCGGCATGGACTTCGTGCCGTCCATCGAGAAAAGCCCAAGGTCAAGCGCCGTGTAGGTCTGCGCGTGATAGGCAAGGATGCCCATCGCGTACCCTCCGATCCCGAAAAACACGGCGTGGCCAAAGCTGACCATCCCGCCTATCCCCAGGATGATGTTCAACCCCACCGCGGCCAAGGCAAGGATCACAGCCCGCGTCACCAAGGTGATCGTAAACGGCTGATCCGCAACAACCGCCCAAAGCGGCAGCGCCAGCAGGCCCACGATCATAACGGCGTTGAGATATCTTTCATTTAACCTCATGCGCGTGCTCCGAACAGGCCGGTGGGTCGCCAGATCAGAACCAGCCCCATCAGCACGTAAATGCCCATAGACGCCAGCGCCGAGCCTGATTTCTGCGCGGCCCCCGTCTCCATGAACAGCTTGAAGAGTTCGGGCAGGAACACACCGCCTAGCGTGTCGGTCAATCCGACCAGCAAGGCACCGACAAAGGCACCGCGTACCGAACCGATTCCGCCAATAACGATGACAACAAAGGCAAGGATCAAAACAGGCTCGCCCATGCCCACCTGAACTGACTGGATCGCGCCAACCAAAGCCCCGGCCAGACCCGCCAGCGCGGCGCCCAGCGCGAAAACCAGCGTGTAGAGTTTTGAAATATCGACGCCCAGCGCCGCAATCATCTCGCGATCATTCTCTCCGGCGCGAATCTGAATGCCCAGCCGAGTACGTTCTATCAGTGCCCAAAGACCGACGGCCACGGCCAGCCCGATGCCGATCAGGGTCAGACGATACAGCGGATATTCAATCCCGCCCGGCAGCGTAACTGGCCCGGACAGTGCATCGGGGATGTCCAGAAACAGCGGGAAAGACCCAAAGACCCAACGCGTACCTTCGGAAAAGATCAGGATCAGCGCAAAGGTGGCCAGCACCTGATCCAAGTGCGGCGCGTTGTACAGCCGTCGGATCACCGCCATTTCTACAATCGCGCCAGCCAGCGCCGCAGCCGCCAAAGCCGCAACCAGCGCCAACAGGAAAGACCCGGTTGCCCCGGCCACGGCAGCGGCGGCAAACGCGCCAACCATGTAGAGTGAGCCATGGGCCAGGTTGATCAGACCCATAACGCCAAAAATCAGCGTCAGGCCAGCCGCCATCAAGAACAGCATGACGCCGAATTGCAGCCCGTTGAGGATCTGCTCGATAATCAGGATCGAGGACATGGAAACTCCGGTGGTCTGCCCGCCCCGCGAACGGGGGCAGGCAGCAGGTCAGTTACATTTTGCACTCAGCCGCGTAAGCGTCAGAGTGGTTTTCCAGCGCAACGCCGATGATTTTGTTGGTGAACACGTCACCTTCCTTGATCACTTCGCGCGCATAGATAGTCTGAATCGGGTGGTGGTTCGGACCAAAGCTGAAATCACCGCGGGTGCTGTCGAACTCAGCCGCACGCAGCGCTTCGCGGAAGGCATCGGCATCCGACGGGTCGGCTTTCTCAAGCGCGGACAGCAACAGGTTTGCCGTGTCGAATCCCTGGCTTGCATAGAGCGAAGGCAGGCGTCCGTATTCAGCCTGGAAGCTTTCGACGAAGGCCGCGTTGGTCGGGTTGTCGATATCCTTGTTCCATTGCGAAGTGTTCACCACGCCCAGCGCTGCATCGCCAACCGCTTGTAAGATACCCTGATCAAAGCTGAAGGCCGGGCCGACCACGGGCAATTCGATACCGCTGTCAGCATATTGCTTGAGGAACGAAATCCCCATGCCACCGGGCAGGAAAAAGAAAACGCTGTCCGCATCGCTGGCGCGGATTTGGGCAATCTCGGCGGCATAGTCTGTCTGCCCCAGTTCGGTGTAAACCTCACCAGCCAGATTGCCCTCGAAAAACCGTTTGTATCCCGTCAGCGCGTCCACGCCCGCCGGGTAATTCGGTGCCAGGATAAAGCTGTTCGAGTAGCCCGCGCCGTTGGCATAGGCTCCGGCGGCCTCGTGCAGGTTGTCATTTTGCCAGGCCACGTTGAAATAGTTCTGGTGACAGCCTTGCCCGGCCAAGGGCGACGGGCCCGCATTGGGCGACAGGTAGAACACGTTCTGATTCACCGCCGCCGGCACAACCGCCATCGCAAGGTTGGACCAGATGATACCCGTCATCACGTCGACGCGTTCAGATTGGATCATCTTATCGGACAATTGCACGGCGATGTCCGGCTTGCGCTGGTCATCCTCGATCACGACCTCAATGTCGTCGCGACCCGATTGCGCGATCGCCAGCATGAATCCGTCGCGCACGTCGATACCCAACCCTGCACCACCGCCGGACAGCGTCGTGATCATCCCGACCTTGACCTCAGCCAGCGCACCGGTGGCGCATAGCGCCGAAACCGCAGCGGCTGCTAAAAACTTTTTCATCTTCATCTCCCTTTGTTGGTCTTTTGAACGCACCTTGTGTCGTTGTTCTGCGCGTTCACCTATGCCCCTGTCAGAGTGTTCTTTCTTGTTGTTTTGCTATTCACACCGATCATACCCCCTTCGTCGAGAGGGTTTTCAGCTTGAACCGCTGAATTTTTCCTGTCGCCGTCTTTGGCAAGGACTCACAAAACCGGATAGAGCGCGGATATTTGTACGGCGCAATGACCGATTTCACGTGATTTTGCAGCGCCTCGCGCAGGGCATCATCGGCTGTTACGCCCTGGGCAAGGACAATATGCGCCTGAACGATTTCCCCGCGATCGGGATCTGGTGCACCCACCACTGCACATTCCGCAACGGCCTCATGCGCAAGCAGCGCGGCCTCAACCTCGGGGCCTGCGATATTGTACCCGGCGGACAGGATCATATCGTCGTTTCTGGCCGCGAAATGGAAGTAACCGCCGTCATCCTTGTAGAAACTGTCGCCCGTGATGTTCCACCCATCCAAGACGTATTTTTTCTGCCGCACATCGTCCAGATACCGGCAGCCGGTTGGTCCGCGCACGGCCAACCGGCCAACCTCACCAACCGCTGCCTCTGACCCATCGTGGTTCAAAACCTTCGCCTCGTACCCTTTGACCGGACGCCCGGTACACGCGGGTCGGTGATCGTCAAACCGGTTCGAGATGAAGATATGCAGCATTTCCGTCGCGCCGATCCCGTCGAGCATCGGTTTGCCCGTCCGTGCGATCCATTCGTCGTAGACGGGCTTCGGCAACGTTTCCCCCGCGGACACCGCCGCGCGCAGGCTGGACAGGTCGGCCCCGTCCTCCATCGCCCGTAGCATCACACGATATGCGGTGGGCGCGGTAAAACAAACGGTGGCTTTGTACGTCTCTATGATCTCGATCATACCCGTGGGCGAGGCTTGTTCCAGCAAGGTCGCCGTGGCCCCAAACCGCAGGGGAAACACCGCCAGACCACCCAGCCCAAAGGTGAATGCCAGCGGGGGTGAGCCGACAAATACGTCTTCGGGCTGTACATCCAGAACCTCTTGCGCATAGCCATCAGCGATGATCATCAGGTCACGGTGGAAATGCATCGTGGCCTTTGGGTCCCCCGTCGAACCGGATGTAAACCCTAGCAAGGCCACATCATCGCGTCCGGTTTTGACACAGTCGAATTTTACTGGTTTTTGAAGTGCCAGACGATCCAGCTCAGCATCATGGTTCGATGTCCCGTCAAAGCCCACAACCCGCTTCAAGAACCGACTGTCGCGGGCGCAGATCTCCATTTCTTCCATCAAACGCGTGTCGCAGAGGGCAAGCTGGATCTCTGCCTTGTCGACATGTTTCGTCAACTCGCCAGCGCGGAGCATGGGCATAGTGTTGACGACCACTGCCCCAGCCTTGGTTGCAGCCAGCCAGCAGGCCACCATCGCCGGGTTGTTTGCCGACCGTATCAACACGCGATTGCCGGGCCGCACGCCCAAATCCTCGACCAGCACATGCGCCAGCCGGTTGGTCCAGTCAGTAAGCTCTTTATAGGTCCGCTGGCGTCCATTGCCGATCAGCGCGATGTTGTCGCCAAAACCTTTTTCGACCATCGCGTCCGTCAGCTCGTAGCCTGCGTTCAGGTAATCTGGGTAGTCGAATCCGTCCAACAGAAAGTCCGGCCACTGATCCTCGGGCGGAAGATTGTCTCGGGTGAACGTATCGGTATGCGCGGACGGTCCCAACATTACTTTCCCTCGCTCTGAGCGGCCTTTGTCTGGCGGGCAATCACCACCTTCTGGACGTCCGAGGCACCTTCGTAGATGCGCAACGCCCGGATTTCGCGGTAAAGCGTCTCGACCGGCATGCCCGAACGCACGCCGTCACCGCCAAACAGTTGCACCGCCGTGTCGATGACCTGCTGCGCATGGTCAGTGGCGAACAGCTTTGCCATCGCCGCCTCACGCGTGACACGCGGCGCGCCACTGTCCTTGGCCCATGCAGCGCGATAGATCAGCAAAGCCGCCGCATCGACATCCAACGCCATGTCTGCAACGTGACCCTGCACCATCTGCAAATCGAACAGCGGTGCGCCCTGTACATGACGGGCTCCGACCCTCTGCAGCGCCTCATCCAGCGCGCGGCGCGCAAATCCCAAAGCAGCTGCTGCCACGGTCGAGCGGAACACATCCAACACGGACATTGCGATCCGAAACCCCGCCCCACCTGCCCCGATCATGGATTGCACCGGCACGCGGACATCGGTGAACCGCAGCGTGGCCAGCGGATGCGGCGCGATGGTGCTCAGCCGCTCGACAACTTCAAAGCCCGGCAGATCGGGCGTGACGATGAAGGCGGACAAACCCTTGGCCCCCGGCGCTTCACCGGTGCGGGCGAACAGAGTGTACACATCCGCGATCCCGCCGTTCGAAATCCACGTCTTTTCGCCGTTCAAAACGTAGTCATCCCCATCCCGCGTCGCGGTCATGGTCGAATTTGCAACGTCCGAACCCGATTGCGGCTCGGTCAATGCAAAGGCCGAAATCGCCTGTCCGCTGCGGGTCTTCGGCAACCATGCGGCTTTTTGTTCGGGCGTTCCGAAAAGCGAAATCGCGCCGGTCCCCAACCCTTGCATCGCAAAGGAAAAGTCGGCCAATCCATCATGGCGGGCAAGGATTTCACGCGTCAGGCACAGCGTCCGAACATCCAGCTGACCGCCCTCATCCGCCGTAGGGTGCAGCAGGCCAGCCGCCCCCAAATCTCGCACAAGTCTGCGACAGGCGGCATCCGTGTCCGTGTGGTCGATCTCAAGCCCTTGCGCGACCTGTTCCACCCGCGCGGCCCAGTCCCGGTGACGCGGTTCAAAAAACGGCCATGTCAAAAAGCTGCGATCTGGCATCAATCCCCCATAAAGTCCGGTTTTTCCTTGGCCACGAAGGCGTTGTAGGCGCGTTCAAAATCTCCGGTCTGCATGCAGATGGCCTGCGCCTGCGCTTCGGCTTCGATCGCCTGTTCGATGGACATGGACCATTCCTGCGCAAGCATCGTTTTGGTCATCATATGCGCAAAATTCGGGCCTGCCGCGATCCGGCGGGCCATGTCTTGCGCCGCACCGTCCAACTGATCGGCCTCGACCAGATTGTTGTAGAAGCCCCAGGCAAACCCTTCGTCCGCACTCATGGACCGCCCGGTATAGAGCAGTTCCGCAGCCCGGCCCTGCCCGATGATCCGAGGCAGGATCGCACATGCACCCATGTCGCAGCCCGCAAGGCCAACGCGTGTAAACAGAAAGGCGCATTTGGCCTGTGGGGTGGCGATGCGCAGATCGGACGCCATAGCGATGATCGCCCCCGCGCCAACGCACACTCCGTCAATCGCAGCGATAACCGGCTTACCGCAATTCACCATCGCCTTGACCAGATCGCCTGTCATGCGGGTGAAGGCCAGCAATTGTTTCATGTTCATGCGGGTCAGCGGGCAAATAATGTCATGCACGTCCCCGCCTGAGCTGAAGTTGCCTCCGTTCGACGCAAAAACCACCGCATCAACATCATCCACATAGACCAGATCGCGAAACCAGTCGCGCAGTTCGGCATAGCTGTCGAAGGTCAGCGGGTTTTTCCGATCAGGCCGGTCCAGAGCGATTGTTGCAACCCGGTTCTGAACTTCACACCGAAAATGTTTGACGTCACCGGTCATTGGCTTCCTCTGGCAGATTGAATTCCGTGGTCAGCGTCCGCGCATCTTCGGCCGAAAACTGGCCAAGCATGTCGGCAATCCAGGCCTCATGCGCAGCGGCCTGCCGGGCGAACTCTTCGCGCCCTTTCCGCGTCATGCAGACACGATGGGCCCGTCGGTCGCCGGGCACCGGAACACGCACCAGCAACCCGTCGTCAGCCAACCGATCGACAATACCGGTCACGTTTCCGTTGGAGACGCGCAAAACGCCCGATATCTCACTCATCTTCAGGCCATCTTCATAGCGTGACAAGGCTGCCATGACGTCGAACCGGGGCAAGGTCGTATCGAACTCGGCCCGGAAATTTTCGCGCAGTTTTGCCTCAATCCCACGTGTGGTTTTAAGCAACCGCAACCAAAGGCGCAGCCGCTCTTTCGAGGCATCTTCAAGCGGGGGTTGCGCAAGCGTTGGCGTCATACCTCCCCCCCGGACAGGCTGAGCGTGTGGCCGTTCACCGATTTTGCTGCATCCGAACACAACCACATGACAGCACTTGCGACCTCATCTGTTTCAATGAACCGACGTTGAGGGTTGCCCCGATGAAGCGAGGCAGCGGCGTCCTCTGCGCTCATCCCCGTCTTTTCGACGATGTTCGCAATTGAGCGGTCCAGCATGGGGGTGTCGACATAGCCGGGGCAAACGGCGTTCACGGTAATCCCAGTGGGGGCCAGTTCAACCGCCAGCGCTCGGGTCAGGCCGACCACGGCGTGCTTCGCGGCGCAATATCCCGCGACATAGGCAAAACCTTTCAGCCCTGCGACCGACGCTATGGTGATCAGGCGTCCCGTGCCAGCGGCCTGCATGTCTGATAGCCCGGCCTGCCACACATTGAAAACTCCAACCAAATTCACCTCGGTCATGGCCCGCAGGTCATCTGCGGTCATCTTTGAAAAAGGGGCAGAGTGTGCCGCCCCTGCATTGGCGATGACCGCGGTAACCGGGCCCCGTTCGGCGCGGGCAGACCTGAAAGCTGCTTGCACCTGCGCCGCATCTGTCACGTCACAGACTTCGTAGGGCAGCCCTTGCTGCTGTAGATTGGCTTCGGTCCGCCCTAAAAGAGTGACCGCCGCGCCATCTTCTGCAAAGCGTTTTGCAATCGCGGCCCCTACCCCGGTGCCACCGCCTGATACAACAACGTGGCTCATACCTTACCTTCCATTTCCGCTTCACGATCAGCCAGTCGCCAGGCCTGATCCCGTCCGGCCTCATAGGGCTTGGGCCAGACCTCTTGCCGGTCGCCCAGCGCGGTGGCTGCGTGCAGGGTCCAGTATGGATCGTTCAAATGTGGCCGTGCCAGGCAGACCAGATCGGCACGCCCCGCCATCAGGATTGAATTGACGTGGTCCGCCTCATAGATGTTTCCGACCGCCATGGTCTTGATGCCGCGCTCATTTCGGATGCGGTCCGAGAACGGGGTTTGGAACATCCGCCCGTAAACCGGCTGCGCTTGTACCGAGGTTTGACCGGCAGAGACATCCACGATATCCGCGCCCGCCGCATCGAACATGGTGGCGATCTCAACGGCCTCTTCCGGGGTGATGCCGTTTTCGCCAACCCAGTCGCTGGCTGAGATGCGCACCGCCATCGGCTTTGCCTCGGGCCAAACCGCGCGCATGGCCGTGAAGACTTCCAGCGGATAGCGCGTGCGGTTTTCCAGACTGCCACCGTATTCATCGTCGCGCGTGTTGGACAGCGGCGAAATGAAGGACGAGATCAGATAACCATGAGCCGCATGCAGTTCGATCATGTCGAACCCGGCGCGATCAGCCATGCGCGCGGCTTCAACAAACTGCGCGGTCACACGATCCATATCCGCGCGATCCATCGCTTTGGGCACTGCGTTTTCGTCTGACCACGGAATGGCAGAGGCCGATATCAGCGGCCAGTTTCCATCCTCCAGCGGTTGATCCATACCCTCCCACCCGATGCGGGTCGATCCCTTGCGTCCGGCATGTCCGATTTGGCAGCAGATTTTGGCTTCGGTCTCGGCGTGCACAAAATCGGTCAGTCGACGCCATGCCGTTTCATGCGCGGGCGCATACAACCCCGGACAGCCCGGCGAGATGCGGCCATCCGCACTGACACAGGTCATCTCGGTATAAACCAGCCCTGCCCCACCCTTGGCACGCTCGCCATAGTGGATCAGGTGCCAATCGGTCGGGCAGCCGTCCACCGCTTTGTACTGCGCCATGGGTGAAACCACGATCCGGTTCTTCAACGCCATCTCACGCAATCGAAACGGTGCAAACATCGGCGCGCGGGCGGGCGCGTTGGATTCGGCCCCGGCCTGCTGCATGAACCAGGCTTCTGCCCGGCCCAGCCACTGTGCATCACGCGCGCGCAGGTTTTCATGGCTGATCCGCTGCGACCGTGTCAGCATGGAATAGTTCAGCTGCACTGAATCCAGATCGAGGTATCGTTCCACATCTTCGAACCATTCGACCGAGTTCCGCGCAGCCGATTGCAGGCGGAGAACCTCTAATCGGCGTTCGTCTTCATAGCGGGCAAATGCCGCCTCAAGCGTGTTTTCAGTATGGATATACTCGGCCAGCGCAATCGCGCTTTCCAGCGCCAGCTTCGTGCCCGACCCGATCGAGAAATGCGCTGTGGCGGCCGCATCTCCCAATAAGACGACGTTCTTGAAGCTCCATTTTTCGCACAAGACACGCGGGAACCGCAGCCAGGCTGAACCGCGAATGTGGTTGGCATTGGTCATCAGGGCATGGCCGCCCAGATGATCCTTGAAAATCTCTTCACAGACTGCGATCGACTCCTGCTGGCTCATGTCAGCAAAGCCATAAGCGTCGAAGGTCTCTTGTGTGCATTCGACAATGAAAGTCGCAGTATCCGGGTCGAACTGATAGGCATGCGCCCAGACCCACCCCTTTTTGGTCTTCTCAAAAATAAAGGTGAAGGCGTCATCGAATTTCTGATGCGTTCCCAGCCAGATGAACTGACACAGTCGCTGGTCGATATCCGGCTTGAACACGTCTGCAAACTCGGTACGTGTTTTCGAGTTCAACCCATCCGAAGCGATAACGATATCGTAGTCGTTCATATAGTCCGAGGCTGACACGATCTCGGTTTCAAACCGCATTTCAACACCCAACTCGCGGGCGCGGTCTTGCAGAAGCAGCAAAAGCTGCTTGCGTCCGATCCCGCAAAAGCCATGCCCGCCTGAAACTGTACGCTGGCCATTGTGAACAAGTGCAACGTCATCCCAATATGCAAAGTGGTCGCGGATTTTGGCGGCACTGACGGGATCATTGGCCGCCAAGTTGTCCAGCGTCTCATCCGACAGGACAACGCCCCAGCCAAAGGTGTCATCGGGTCGATTGCGTTCGATCACCTCAACCTCAGCCCCCGGATTTCGAAGCTTCATCGAAATCCCGAAATAAAGGCCCGCAGGTCCACCGCCAAGGCAAGCAATGCGCATCGCCACCTTCCCCTCATCCCTTTGAATACCTGAAACGCTAGACCGAGTCGCCCATCCCTTCAAGTAAAAATATTTTATGCTTAAAGTTTATATGTGTGAATTTGTGCTGTGCTGAATACACCAAAGCCGCGCGTCGTTGGATGGTGATGCATGTTGCAACGACTGGCGATCTTTCGATCGTCACAACCAACAACCCGCTGGTAAACGCGGTCAGTCGGGCAGAAACCTATACCAAAGGCAGGCATGACAGAGCCGCAGCTTATATTGCGCGAATGTCGACATACACACTGGCGGCACTTGATGCGCCCGCCAGTAAACCGCTGATGTAATTGTCGCAAAATGAAAGCCCGCGACGGCGCAGGTGATGGACAATGACGGGCGAGGTGTGTTGGACCCGGACGCGGTTGGCAGACCGGTGATAAGCTTAAATCAGGCAATGCTGTTTCAAGCCCTGCACCTGCTGGGTATAGCAGCGCCCGTTTGAGGCTATGGTAAACCGCTGGAACAAAAAAGGTTACAAACTGGCCACGTTTTATTTCGGCACCAGAGACCACTCAAATCTAAACCATCGCGACATGAATGTTCCGTACCATTGATCGCGAATGCCCCACTGCTTTCGAAGCGGACGCAGAGAGGTTTGGCGCGTCTTCGACCCTATGGCGGACGTTGACCGCAATCAGGCCTGAACCGCCTTCATAAAGCGATCGCGGATGACAACCGGGTCCATTGTAATCGGCGGCATCTTGGCATTGCCGCTTTCACATTTGCTGACGATGATGGTCATCTGCCTGGCATCCAGCGCCTCTTGCAGAACACGGCCGGTCTGCTTGGCCTGGCATTCGATGACCCGGTCGCAGCCTGCAGCTTCAGCCATTTTCGCCAGCGAGGTTTTCCGCCCTGCATAGGTCGGCTGATCCCCGGTAGACCCGTAAGACCCGTTATCGATGATCAGCAAGATGTAGTTGTCGGCCACATTGTTGGCGATGGTCGGCAGCGTGCCAAGATTGGTCAAAACCGAGCCATCGCCATCAATCACGATCACCGGTTTGGGCTGCGAAAGCGCCAGCCCAAGGCCAATGGACGAGGCCAGCCCCATCGTACCCAGCATATAGAAATTGCTCGGTTGGTCGTCGATGGCATGAAGTTCCTGACTTGGGATGCCGATATTGCAGACAACCAGTTGGTCGCGCAGGATCGGGGCAATTTCCTTTAGAATTTCGGAACGTATCATTAGTCGCCATAGCCTCCCCAGAAATTGGCGTCGGTCAGAATAGCGACCGGTTTGTTACACATGAAGGTGTATTTCAGGATCGCGTCCAACTCGGCCACATCTGCCTGATGGTGGAAGTGATAAGTCGGGATGTTCATCTGCGCCAGCAGAGCCTTGGTATGCACGGCCATTTCCACCTGACAGGCGATGGGTTCGCGCAGTTCCCCCCGGTATGAGATCAGCATGGGTAGCGGCATCCGATAATACTGGATCAGCGTCGCCAGAGTGTTGATCGTCACGCCAATAGCGGTGTTCTGCATGATAATCGCAGGGCGTTTGCCACCCATCCACGCACCGGCGCACAGGCCCATCCCTTCATCCTCTTTGTTGGCCGGGATGTGATAGATGCCGTCGCGCTTGTCGATTTCATCGATCACCCCGGCCAATTGCTTGCACGGCACGGTGGTAACAAATGAGATATCGTTTGCGATGAGATCATCAGCGATCTTTTCATCAATGTTCATTTAGGGTCTGTCAGTCCTGTTTGGGGCGCGGTCGGCGCGATTGAAAGGTTAGATGCTGCGATGCACATGCACGGCACATCCGGCATGGCGGACAACCCGGGACGCGGTAGAGCCGAGGAAGTAATCGCTGAGGCCGGGCTTGTGCGAGCCGATGACGATGCAGTCGAAATCCCTGCCATTGGCATAATCGATTATGGTCCGGGCGGTGTGTCCCTTGACAATATCGGACATAACACCTTCGACATCGTCGATTTTCTCCCGCAACATGATGCTGGCCGCGCGAAACCCACGCGCGACCAATTCCTTGTCCAGATAAGCGCTGACCGAACCCTGTGGCATCTCATAAACATGCAAGGCAACGATCTCGCCGCCGTCCGCTGAAAGGGCGCGGGCCACCTCAAGCGTGTGGTGTGAAATGCCGTGATCCAGCGCCATTGGAACAAGAACTTTATTATACATGACCCCCTCCGTTTTGCCGGGCCTAAACCCACGGCACGAGGATGGTTTCAGGGCAACAACGACTCCATGCGCAGATCGCTGTGCGTCAAGCCCTTTGCCCAAAGCCGATCCCACGGTTCAGTCAAGCGCACCTTGTCGACCGCAAAAATGCGTTTCGGGTGTGCCGGAGATCCTCGGCCGTATCTTTATAGGTGCCGGTAAACGTGATGTCTTGCAAGGCCATGCAAGGATATCCGCCAGTAAGCATCTTCACCCAGCCCGCCACGCTGCGCGTAAATCAATATCTGGCCCGCTTCGCTGCCCATCCACTTTCACCTGCCTGTCCGGCAGACCGCTGGATCAAGAGCGTATCGGCAAGGCCGAACTGGGTTTGGTCGCCATCCTGCGGGACAGGGACCCCAGCAACTAGGCTGGATGTTGCACAGCGGCTGCGGCATCAACTATGCCTTTTTGAGTTCCGGATATTTTTTTGGTTCCGAAAAATCGTTCATGTCGTCTCGATACCAGCTGGGTTCGTTGATGGCACCGACCTGACCGTGGACGGCGAACACAGGGGTGTCGAAGGTTTGGATTGCATGCGCTTCGTTGCTTCTGAATATCATGAAGTCACCCTGAATTTTCCGAATAGGACTTGCTCCGTTGCTCCCGTGGAACAAGACATCCCCTGACAGGACGACGTAGAACTCTTCCGCGGGATGGGCGTGCGGCGGATAGTAGGAATTGGGACCAAGCAAAAACAGACCAAGTATAAGGTCTTGGCTTTTCAGAACGCCGTTCGGACCAACACCTTCCCCGTTTGCAAATTCCGACAGGAACGGGCGGCTCCAGTTATTCTCGACATAGAATTCGGCCCACCTAACATAGCCAAACGCCGAAAGGGCCGCTTGCTGCAACGGGGCCAAAGACGTGGGAGCACTGGCCCCGAAAACCTTTGGCGCGTGACGCAAGGCCCGAACCTCTGCCAAGTCAGGCAGTTCCACAGGCCCGGCAGCAGTATCAAGACTGTCTAACGCGGAGGACATGATGCGCGTCAGCTCTTTTTTATCCTCTGAAAGGTCATCCCCGATATTTAGAATGAGATGCTCGGACGTTCGGCGAGCCAATCTTTGCAACGCGCCGATAGCAGTATGTTTGATGTTCATTGATACTTGGGCTTCTACTCTTCGTGTTTTCCTGCCCTGAAATCGCCCGAAAGGTCAACTAAGCCATTAACACCACGGCAGAAAATACGGAGTTTTCGCTTTGACGGAAGGGGGATGTCAATCTCAACACAGTCTGTTGATCACCCCGGAGCGGATCATCCGTCCCTTTGAATGAACCGGCTGGGCGATTTCAGCTTGTTGCAGGAACACTCTGATCTGGCCGCTGCATCATTCAGGGCACCTACACTTTGCCAAGCGCGGCACGATGCAAAAACCTCTATCGCGCCAAGAAATTCGCACCGTTTTTCAGCAGCGCGGCGGCCTGGGATACGGTTTTATCAACAATCTGCTCGGCACTTTCGATTGCATCTATCAAATCCAGCGCCTCACCGGCAATCAGAACCCGGGTCGCATAGTCTTGTGGATCGGATGCCTCATACACTTCGCGCTGCGCATCGGCGTTTTCTTGTAACGCTTCGATATTGTTATGCCATTTCCTAGCGAATTTGTTCGCAACCACGCGGCCGCTAAAGTGCCACGGCCAGTCCAGCCCTCGGACCACGTCGAACACTTTTGATCTGATTGTGTCATCGCCCTTGGAGTCCACTAACTGTCGCTTTGCCGCGTCCGGTCCCACTGCTTCGTTGCTGGCCCAAAAGCGCGTTCCCATCATGACGCCGTCCGCACCCAGCATAAGGGCGGCAGCAAGACCCCTTCCATCCGCGATTCCACCCGCCGCAACAATAACCTGATCTGGACCCGCCAAGTCTCTGACCGCTGGCAACAATGCAGTCAGCCCGCGGTCCATGCCGTGGCCGCCGCCTTCTTGGCCTTGAACGACAACTATGTCTACACCTGCCTTGATGGCCATTTCAGCTTGCTCAAGTCGCTGAATTTGCCACAGGGTTTTCACCCCCGCAGCACGCGCCTTTTGCACCGCTTCGGTGCCATCACCGAAGGACAGCATCAGTACCTTGGGACCCAGTTCCAAGGTTTTGTCCAGCAATCCCGGCTGTTTCAGCATGCTCCAAGTGATGAACCCGACACCAACAGCCTGGTTTCCGGCCTCCTCAAATTCCTTGGTGATCCAGTCAAGGTCGCCATACCCCCCGCCGATCAGGCCCAAACCACCCGCAGATGTAACGGCACCCGCCAGCTTACCACCAGAGACGAGGTCCATGGGCGCCAGCAGGATGGGGTGTTCAATGCCGAGCATCTCGGTCAGGCGCGTATGAAGTATCTGTTCCACGTTTTTCTGTTCCCAAGCCGTTGTTTCCCACAATGTAGCATTTTTCCTCTTCCTGAAAAAATGATTGAATAAGGAATTTTTCATCAATAATTTTAGAACATGGATTTTGCTTTGCTTCGAACGTTCCTCGCCGTAGTTGAAAAAGGCGGCTTTGCGGCTGCTGCTCTGAAACTTGGAACCGTGCAATCCAATGTGACGCACCGGATTGTCCGTTTGGAAGAGGAGTTCGGGCAAAAGCTGTTCACGCGCGGTCGGGGCGGTGCCCAACTGACGCCGTTTGGTGAAATTGCTCATTCCAAATTGGATCGGCTGTCAAAGGAAATCAGATACGTCGAAAGTAATCTGAAGGATATTGCAAACGGGTCTGGGCACTTGCGATTGGGGGCGATGGAGACCACGGCCTCAGCTCGGCTTCCTGCGTTGCTGAAGACCCTGCGCGAGGTTTGCCCGGATGCACAGCTGTCTTTGACAACCGGCCCAACGGCCCAGCTTACTCAGGCTGTTTGGAAACGTGAGCTTGACGCAGCATTCATTGCGGGCCCCGCGGATGAAAACAGGTTCAAAGCGATACCGGCCTTTGAAGAAGAACTCGTGGTCGTTTCAGCCAAGAACCTGAAAGACGATGCTCCGGTTCTGGTGTTTGGCTTTGGATGCCATTACAGGGCGACGACCGAAACGTGGTTGAGATCTATCGGAAGATCGGACTCCGACCTTCTGGAAATGGGGACGTTCGACGGGATCATGGGGTGCGTGGCGGCTGAAATGGGACGTGCGGTTGCACCCAGAAACGCCGTCGCGAAGACACTGGTCGGTCAGAACCTTGATATCACCCCCCTGCCCGAGCCATTCGGTACTTCTCCGACTTCGCTGATCATGCGCCACGATTACGCGCCGGTACGCGCAGCAGTTGCATTGCAGAAACTTCTTACCCGTGATCAATAGCGGCAGGCGGCCCAAACCATTGCGCGGTGAGAACCGGACGGAAACAACATCTTTTTAGCGCGATCAATTGATCCGTGTCGACGCAGCCAACGCACCGGCCAGCGCGGTCCGAAGCTCTTGCGGGAAATCCCGGCCCTTTTCGTAAAGCCCGGCAGCAACCCAGCCGACGGCATGGCCCCGGCTTCCGATATCGTTCACCCGGGCAACGGTTGGAGAGGTGCGCTCGGTACTCACCAAAGCCATCGAGCGTTCGATCTCAGTTTCAGTCAGCACCATTTTCACCGCACTGAAGATATCAACGGAAACCTGCAAGGTCTGATGTTCAAGCCGGTGTTTTGCATCCGTCAGCAAGCGGGTGCAAAAGGCGGAAAGGAAATACCAGCGGAAGATTGTGAACACGCGGTCCTGCACCTCACCCTGTACGGGTTCACTGCACATCGCGTCCTGAGACACCTGTTGGAACGCGGCCTCAGCAGCTTTGGATGCCCGACAGATTTGCTGCTCGCGCTTGGCAATCGAAATCACGCGTGGTGCATACTGCACTGCGGCTTCGTGAGATTCCAAATTCATGTTTGTCCTCCAGTCATAACTTCTGATGAGGACATGGAAACTCTTATAACAATTCGGTTACGAGTTAACGCCATTTTTTGCTGAAATCGTTCCTTTGTTGGCTAAATAAAACTGACACAAACGACGGTTTAACGCAAACATCAGCAGCCAAAAAACCTCAAAATCCGTTTGAGCGAGGCGGCGCTACACAACTCGAAATGCGGCACGCGATGCGTTTTCGACCCAAAGATTCTTACATCTGACACGTTGTTGTAATAGTTGTGCCTTTTTCACTGACTACAAGGGATCAATCCTGCTGATCAGTTTACGAGTTTCAAATTAACGAGGGGGTACGAGCGGGACGAGGGGGGTGAGCGCCTGGCCAGCCAGACTTGCCTACGGACAGAGCAGCTCCCCCGCCGCCTTTCATCAGTCTATTTTGCTTTTCTGCCCATGTGGCGTGACGCCAAAGCTGGACCTGTAAACGCGCGAGAAATGGCCGGGGCTTTCAAAGCCGCAGGCCATGGCAACTTCGGTCACCGACGCCTCGGTCTGCAAAAGCAGATTCTGGGCGCGCTCAAGGCGCAGTTCCATGAAGTATTTTTTGGGCGAGGTGTTGAGGTATTTGCCGAACAGCCGTTCCAGTTGCCGCGTCGATATTCCAAGGTCCTCGGCAATCTGCGACGGCGAAACGGGCGTTGCTATACAGTCCCGCATGATGTGAATCGCCTTGGCCAAGTGGGCATTTCTCATACCGTTTCGCGATTGCAGCGACACCCGCTGCTTGGCAGTGGCATTGCGCACCGCATTGTAGACCATCTGGTCGGCAACCGCGACGGCCAGTTCCTCATCATGATCCTGCCCGATCACGTGCAGCATGAGATCCGCAGTCGCGGTGCCACCCGACGCCGTGATGTGTTTTTCATCGGCCACAAAAACGCTGCGGACCAAATTTACCTCGGGGAAGGCCTCCATAAAAGCGTCATGATATTCCCAATGGATCGCGGCCTGCATCCCGTCCAGAAATCCGGCTTCTGCCAGTATCCAGGCACCGGAACACAATGCGCCAATGGGCGTTCCCCGTGCACGCTCCCGTCGCAGCGCAGCCAGCAACGGGCGCGAGACGTGACTGCGCATGTGGATACCAGACAGCACGAATACCTGATCGGTTTTGGGTACATCCCCCAATCCGCCATGAACCAGGGTGACTGACCCGTTCGAACACACAGCCTGTTCGCCATGTTCCGACAGGAAAGTCCAGTCATACAGATCCTTGCCGCTGACGAGGTTGGCGATCCGCAGCGGCTCAACCGCGCAGGAAAAGGCGAGATGCGAGAACTCCTCGATCAGGATGAAAGTGATGTGGCGCGGTTTGCGCATGGAATGTCCCATTCAGCTTGGCGTAGTCGACAGCTTATGCTGCACGATTCTTTTTTGTATACAAATTGTATTTTTTTAGAATACAACAAACCGCGATGAGTGCGACTCGAATTTGTGGAAAAGGGATAGAGGATGAAAGATGACGCAAAATCCCGCAAAGATGCGCTTCGGGATCACCTGCGAGAGTCGATCCTGACCTTGCGTCTGCAACCCGGCGCAGATCTGGATGAGGTCTATCTTTCGGATGCCTTTGGTCTGTCACGAACTCCATTACGCGAAGTGTTCCGCCAAATGGCGGGCGAAGGCTATCTGGACTTGCGCACCAATCGCAGCGCGCGGGTGTCGGAGATGTCCTACACAACGCTGCGCGATTTCTTTCTGGCCGCGCCAATGATCTATGGCGCAATTCTGCGGCTGGCGGCGCAAAACGCCACGCGTGCACAGATCGACGACCTGAAAGATGCGCAACAGGTATTCAAACACGCATTACGCTCGGGGTCGGGTGAGGATCGTGCACTGGCCAACAACAGGTTCCACGACGTGACCGGCGAGATGTCGGGCAATGTCTACCTATTGCCCTCATTCAACCGCCTGCTGATTGATCACGCGCGGATCGGGATGACCTTTTACCGGCCCCAAACGGCGAAGATGCCCGAGAACTTATCCGAAGCCAGTCGCCAGCACGACGCCATCATCGCCGCCATCGAGGCGGGCGATGAGGCGGCTGCTGCGCAGCTGGCCGAGGATCACTGGAACCTGTCGCGCGACCAAATCGAAATGTTCGTGATGCCGGCTGCTCTGGACGTCCCGTTGGGCGCCGCACCTAATTTGAAACCTGCATGAGGATCGCATGAACCCGATTTTCAGATTTGAGGGGATATATACCCCGGTCGTCACACCCTATCACGCAGATGGCAGCGTGAATTGGGACGCTCTGGCGCAGGTGATCGAATACCTGGTCGATAGTGGCGTGCACGGCCTGATCTCGGGCGGCTCTACCGGCGAGAACTATGCTCAGACCGTTGCAGAACGGCTGGAACTCGCGCGGTTTACGTTCACGCAACTGAAACACCGGTTGCCGCTGGTCGTGGGCACCGGAGCTATGCTGACGCAGGACTCGATGACGCTGGCCTCTGGCGCGCGCGAAATTGGAGCGGATGCGATTTTGCTGGCCAGCCCACCTTATTCAGTACCAACCGACCGGGAAAATGCCCTGAACGCGCTGGCGATCGATAAGGCTGCCAACCTGCCGGTTATGCTGTACAATTATCCGCACCGTACCGGCACGATGATGGGCACGGAATTTCTGGACCGCGTGGGCCGCAGCCGGAACTTCTGCGGCATCAAGGAAAGTTCGGGGGATATCAACCGGGTGCATCTGCTGGCGCGGGATTATCCACATATCCAGCTGGGCTGCGGCATGGATGACCAGGCGCTCGAGTTCTTTGCCTGGGGCGCGCCGTTCTGGGTTTGTGGCGGGTCGAACTTCCTGCCTGCCGAACACGTGGCGCTGTATCATGCTTGCGTTGTCGAAGGCGATTTCGCCAAGGGTCGGCGGATCATGAGCGCTATGATGCCGCTGATGAGGGTGCTGGAACAGGGTGGCAAGTTCATTCAGACCATCAAGCATGGCGTCACCATGAACGGGATCGACGCGGGGGCAATGCGACCTCCGCTGAAAGGTCTGAACAAGGATGACAAGCGCGCGCTGGAGCAGGTGACCCGCGTGCTGAAGAAGACAATCGCTGACATTGTGGCGGAGGAGTAAGGTATGGAATTGCTCACACGGGACGAATACAAATCCATCGCCGCGGGCCTGACCTTGCCGACAGGGGCTTTTATAGACGGGGCGTTCCGCCCGGCGATCTCAGGTGAGACGTTTGAAACGGTAAACCCTGCGACAGGTGCCAAGCTGGCTGATATCGCGGCCTGCGACGCGACCGATGTGGATTTTGCTGTCGAAAAGGCGCGTGAAGCTTTTGAGGACGGCCGCTGGAGCAAGATGCATCCCTCAGACCGTAAAGACGTATTGATCCGGCTATGCAAACTGATGACCCGCAACGCGCGCGAACTGGCAGTGATTGAGAGCATCGACAGTGGCAAGACCATCTATGACTGTGAAACCGTGGATGTGCCCGAGGCGATCCACTGCCTAAAATGGCATGCCGAGGCGATCGACAAGATCTACGATCAGGTGTCGCCTGCCAGCGACGATCACATCGCCATGGTCGTGCGCGAGCCGATTGGTGTTGTCGGTCTGGTGCTGCCTTGGAACTTCCCCTTATTGATGCTGGCGTGGAAGATCGGGCCCGCGCTGGCCGCTGGCTGTTCAGTGATCGTGAAGCCCGCGGCTGAAACCACGCTGACGGCGCTGCGACTGGCCGAGCTGGCGATGGAGGCCGGGTTGCCGCGCGGAGTATTAAACATCGTTCCCGGCGGCGGGGTCGAAGTGGGGGAACCCATCGGGCGGCATATGGATATCGACATGGTGTCCTTCACCGGCTCGACAATCACCGGCAAGCGTTTCCTGACCTATTCTGCCGAAAGCAACGCGAAGGAAGTGGTGCTGGAAATGGGTGGCAAGAACCCCGCCATTGTCATGGATGACGCCGAAAACATGGATCGCGTGGCGGCGCATGTGGTTAACGGTGCATTCTGGAACATGGGCGAGAACTGCTCAGCCTCATCCCGTTTGATTGTGCACAAGGATGTGAAAAGCGCGCTGCTGAAACGTATCGCGCATCACGCAAAACAATGGAACACCGGCGACCCCCTTGATCCAGCTACGCGTATGGGCGCGCTGGTCAGCGAGGGGCATTTCAACAAGGTCTGCGGTTATCTGGATCAAGCCGAGAACGTGGTTTTTGGCGGCAGGGCAGAGAACGGCTTTGTCGAGGCCACTGTGGTCGAAGTCTCAGGCAACGATGCCACCTTGGCGCGGGACGAGATATTCGGACCTGTGCTGTCAGTGATCGAGGTCTCGAGCTTTGACGAAGCCATTAAGATGGCCAACGACACCGAATATGGCCTATGTGCGTCGATCTTCACTGCCAATGTCAAACGCGCCATTCGGGGCGCGCGGTCGATCCGGGCGGGCACCGTGACGGTGAACAGCTTTGGCGAAGGGGACATCACCACGCCCTTCGGCGGCTATAAACAGTCAGGCTTTGGCGGGCGGGATAATTCCGTTCACGCCCATGACCAATACACGCAACTGAAGACCATCTGGATTGATCTGGCCGATGACGCCGATGAGGCCGTCGATTGAGACAACACAAGGCCAGACGTCTGCCTCGGCAGACTGGCCCGGCGGGATGGAATGTAATCCTGCCGCCGCAGATCGCTTTGCCTGAACTGACCGAGGATCACTCCGCTGATGTCACGATTATCGGTGGCGGGTTTGCCGGTCTGTCTGCCGCCAGACGGTTGGCGCAATTGGATGCAAGTCTAAAAATTACATTGTTAGAGGCCGGACGGTTCGCCGAAGGATCGGCAGGGCGCAATTCGGGCTTCATGATTGACCTGCCTCATGATCTGTCATCGGACAATTACGCGGGAACGGGGCTGGATGCGGACCGCGCCGCGATTGCGCTGAACCGACAGGCTATTGCGTTTGCCTCAGGCGTTGCGGCCGACTGCGAGCTGCCGCAAGAGATGTTCGACCCCTGCGGCAAGTTTAATGCAGCCGCAACCAAGGCAGGCGACCAACACAACCGCGATTTCGCCAAACATCTTGAGCGGCTCGGCGAGCCTTTTTCACTTTACGACCAGCAACAGATGCATGAAATCACCGGCAGCCCGCACTATACTTCGGGGCTGTATGCGCCGGGTACTGTGATGATGCAGCCCGCTGCGTATGTCCGGGCACTGTCTGCGCGGCTGGCAGAGGTTGCGGGCATCTATGAAAACTCACCCGTCACCGGATTTGAGAAACAGGCCGGTGGCTGGATCGTTGAGACACCCAAAGCAAGGATAGCGACCGGACGCATCATTCTGGCCAATAACGGCCATATTGAAAGTTTTGGGTTTTACCAGCACCGGCTGATCCACATCTGCCTGTACGCTTCAATCACCGAGCCGCTGAAACCAAAGCAGATCAAGACGCTGGGCGGCCAGACCCGATGGGCGGTGACGCCTGCCGATCCTATGGGCACATCGGTACGACGGATCTCTGGCAGCTATGGGGACCGCATCCTGATCCGAACATGTTCAAGCTTTCACCCCTCTATCGAGACCAGCCAAACGCGCCTGCGCAAAGCGGGTTTGGTGCATGACCGCAAGTTTCGCGAACGCTTCCCGCATCTGCCGGACGTGCAGACCCAGCATCGATGGGCAGGTATGCTGTGCCTCAGCCGCAATGGCTCTGCCGCGTTTGGGGAATTGGATACCGGCCTGTACGCCGCTTGCTGCCAGAATGGGCTGGGCATCGCGCGCGGCACTCTGCAGGGTATCGGAATTGCCGAACTGTTGACGCAGGGCGGGTCACAGATTGCCGATCACTTTTTGGCGCAACCAGTACCACCTCGGCTTCCACCCGAGCCTTTTGCGTCGCTGGGCGCAAACGCCTATCTGGCTTGGAAAGAGTGGCGCTCGGGCAAAGAATAACTCTAGATTCGAACGGCTATGTTGGCACCTTGGACAGATTGATTTGACCAATGCGTTCTTGGCAACCTCCGCGGTGGTAAAAGCGCTCAGTAGCTCTGGTTCAACTCATCTGCGGCCGGAATTTCCCGCTCTCGTCGGGCGATATAGTCAAGCAGCGCCTCATTCTTGGCTTCGTCCAGCCTCGGCTCTTCATACTCGGCCAACAGGGTCTTGGCGCGGCTCAAGGCGCGTTCGGTGATCTCAACCTCACCCTCAGCCGTCCATTGTTCGATCGAGTTGTTGTCGAACAGCTCAGGCATGAAAAATGCTTCCTGAAAATTATCCTGCGTATGCGGATGACCTAAGTAGTGTCCGCCCGGACCAACATCGGATACCGCCGCAATGGCTTGGTCGAAGTCATGCCATTTTGGCCCCTCAGCCATGCGGTAAGCCATGGCGCATTGCTCGGCGTCGACAACGAACTTGGCAACTGAGCAATGCATCCCGGCCTCGTTCCAACCGGCGCTGTGCCAGATATAATTGGCCCCGGCATGGATCACTGCCTGCAACGTCGTGGCAGATTCGTATCCAGCCTGCGCGTCAAAGGTCTTGGCCCCACCCAGCGTGTTCGAGGTACGCCACGGCACGTCATAATACCGTGCCATCTGGCCGATCATAAAGTTCATTAAGCTGATTTCAGGAGTCCCGGCCATCGGCGCGCCTGATTTCATCGACACGGTCGAAAGATAGTGACCATAGATCGCCGGTGCGCCCTTGCGGATCACTTGCGTATAGGCCAGTGCGCTCAGCGCCTCGGCATTCAGCTGCGCCACGGTGGCTGGAACGGAAGCCGGTGTATTGGCCCCGCCCAGCACAAAGGGCGAGCACAGCACCGGCTGATTTCGGCGACAGAAGGCACGCATCGCGCCTAGCATGGTTTCATCCCAGACCAGCGGAGAGTTCCCGTTGCAGTTCCCCGTAGTGACAGGATGATCCTCAAGAAACTGCTCTCCGAACAAGATGGCGCACATATCCATCACGTCTTCGGCGTTCTTGGGGCTCGTTGTCATGCCCATGAACGTTTTGTCCGAGTGTTTCATGGAAGAGTAAGTAATACGCAGGTGCCGCTGGCTGATCGGGTGGTCATAGGGTTCCACGATGTGATGGGCACTGGAATGCAGCGCGGGCATCATGTGGCTGAGCTTGTGGAACATCGCCAGATCGTCCAGCGTCGGGTTCCGGCGTACATCGTCCAGATCGCGCAGGAAGGGCGCGCCGGTCATTGGCACAAAGATCGAATGCTTACCGCCCAGCCGGACGTTCTTGTTTGGATCGCGGGCGTGATAGGTGAAATCGGACGGGATCGTGGCAATCAAGTCTCGCACAAGATCACGATCAAGGTAGACAAGCTCGCCTACAACTTTTGCGCCCACTCTTTTCCAGTCTTGCAGCGCGATAGGATCGCGGAACTGAACGCCTACGTTTTCGAGTATGTACATTGACGCAGCGTCGATGCGTTCCACTTGCGCGCCGTCCATCACCTCACACAGGGGGATACCTCTGGTCAGGCCTGGCAGCATGTTGAAGTTCGGCGCAGTTCTCATGGCCCTGCGGGCGGCGCGTCCACCCGCGCGGCTTGGGGTTCGGATGTTCATGGGGCAATTCTCCAATCCTTGTGCCGAGAATGGCGCATTCACGTCCGTTTCACCTGACGGATTGCGATCTCTGCTTGCAGAAAGCGACACGCAGGCAGAACCAAGGATGAAAAATGCACCTTTCACGCACGGGCTTCTGGCTTTTGCCCGCAAAACCTCTGATAATCAGGTGAAGACAACTCAACCGAAATTTGACAGCGAGTCTAGGCCACCATGTCCAGGCGCCACTATAATCTGCCGCCATTGACGACGCTGGCCGCGTTCGAAGCCGCCGCCCGGCACCTGAGCTTCAAGAACGCCGCCGATGAGCTTTCGGTCACGCCCGGCGCGGTCAGTCATCAGATCAAGGCGCTTGAGGGCGATCTGGACACCACGCTTTTTCAACGCAAGCACCGCGGTGTCGATCTGACCGAAGATGGACAGGCCCTGTACGAGGCGCTGTCATCCTCATTCGGGCGTATCTCAATAGTGTTGGCCACAATCCGCAACAGAAAATCGGGGGGCAAGGTGATCGTCGGGTCGACTACGGCGGTGGCAGCGCTGTGGCTGTCCCCGGCCGTGATCCGGTTCTGGCGCGAGATGCCGGATGTAAACGTGGATCAGCTGTCACAGGACCGCCCGTTTCGCGATCGGCAGGACATGGACTTTTTTATTCGATACGGGCGTGATTCCGATCCCAACCTATCGCACACGCCCCTGTTTCGCGATCACCTGATCCCGGTCGCCAGCCCCGAGATCGCAAAGCGACTGGCAGGGGCCAGCCTTGCCGCGCTGGCGGCGGAACGGCTGATCCATCTGGATTCGGAAGACCGCACCTGGACCACATGGCCCGACTGGTTTCGCCAACTGGGCCATGAAGGTACGATTGCGACCGGACCCCGAGTGAACAGCTATTCTGTCGCCCTGCAACTTGCCCGCAAGGGGGCCGGTCTTGCGTTGGGGTGGCAACGGCTGATTCAGCCAATGCTACAATCCGGCAAGCTGGTGCCGATCGCGCCGCATCAGCTGACCGCGCCCAACCAATTCTACTTGGTTGGCCGCCCGGATGAAGACCTTTCAGATAACGCCCGCGCCCTGAAAAACTGGATCCTTCAAGAGGTCAACGATGGCTCGGTTTAGCTCAACTCATCCGTCGATGAGGATTTCTGATATTGATCGAACACCATCCGATCCGTCAGTAGGAAAAGACTGCATCCAGCAACCGATCAGGAGAGCCCGATGAACAAGCACAGCGCGTTGTCATCCGTTCTGGCCGATGTGACCGTCGCGAACGGTCTTCCGAATGAGCATTACACTGACCCGGCAATCTTCGCCGAAGAAAGGCAATCCGTCCTTTTTGCCAACTGGTCCGGGATCGGCTTTGGTAAGGATGTGCCCGAGGAAGGCGACGCCAAACCGGTCGATTTTCTTGGCATGCCCCTGCTGATCGTGCGGGACCGGGATGGAGAAATCGGCGTCTTTCAGAACACCTGCCGCCACCGCGGCATGATCCTTGTGGATACACCCCGCAAAATCGGCGGCGCAATCCGCTGCCCCTATCACAGCTGGTGCTACAGCCTGAAAGGTGAGCTTCGCGCCACACCGCATGTCGGCGGCCCCGGTCAGAACAAGCATCCGGATGTGAACCGCGATGATCTCGGCCTTGTACGCGTTCGCTCTCATGTCTGGCGCGACGTGATCTTTGTCAACGTGGACGGCACTGCACCCGCGTTCGAAGACGCCCATGGCGCCCTGCTTGAGCGCTGGAAAGAATTCGAACAACCGGTGCATCACGGTGGTGAGACATCCTCATTCAAGCTGGAGGTTAAAACCAACTGGAAACTGGCGGTCGAGAATTACTGCGAAAGCTACCACTTGCCCTGGGTGCATCCCGGCCTGAACAGCTATTCCCGGCTTGAGGATCACTATAACATTGAGGCGCGCGGGCATTACTCCGGTCAGGGAACGCTGGTCTATCGTCAACTGACCAATCAGGACGGCGCGACCTTTCCTGACTTTGAAGGGCTGAGCGACAAGTGGAACGAAGGCGCGGAATATGTGGCGCTTTACCCCAACGTCCTGCTGGGCGTGCAGCGCGACCACAGCTTTGCCATCGTGCTCGAGCCCGTGGACCAGGAAAAAACCGTTGAACATATCGAGCTCTACTACGCCAAAAGTATCGCGGACACGCCCGAGCATGACGGGCTTCGTGCCTCGAACGCGCAACTTTGGAAAACGGTGTTCGAAGAGGATGTTTTTGTCGTCGAAGGCATGCAGAAAGGCCGCCACGGGGTGCTATTCGATGGCGGACGCTTCTCTCCGGCGATGGACGGGCCGACGCATAACTTTCATCACTGGGTTGCGACCCAGATCGAAAACGGCCGCGCGGAAAAGGGCTAAGGCTGGCCTTTCCCGATGAAAGACCTGATGGACACAAACGAACTGGATCGCCTGTTGATTGAGGCCCATGATCGCAAAGATCATGCGGCATTGATCCGATATTATACTCTGGCAGCGGATGAGTGCGAAGCAGCGCAAGATATCGACGCGGCATGTTTCTATCTGACACATGCCTTTGTTTTCGCGTTGGAGTCCGGCGCCCCCGAGGCTGAGGCGCTGAACGCCCGGCTTGTTGCCTATGGCCGGGCGCATCATTTGGAGTTTTGAATGCGTCTTCGCGGCAATCCCGCCTTTAAGGCAGACGGGTATTGCGCACTCCCTGAGACTGACACAAAGCGTAGGACATAACGCGATAAGCTAATGTTGCTACTGAACAAGGTCCGTGGTGATCTTTTCCGTGACGCAGGTGCCAAACCGCGCTTGACCCTATGAGACGCTGTTCTCGCGCCCGTTCGGCTTTATAGTCTGAGGCGGCACTTGGCGTCACTTTGGGAGGTGCGCGCGCATGAAACATAAAACGGAGATGCTGATCGTCGGCGCCGGGTTTTCAGGCCTCACGATGGCAATCGAGGCCCGCAAACGCGGCATCGGCGAAATTGCCATACTCGAAAAGGCGGGAGATATCGGCGGCACGTGGCGCGAAAATACCTATCCCGGCGTGGCCTGCGATATCCCATCTCATCTGTATTCGATGGCCACCCACCTGAACCCTGACTGGAGCCGCGCTTATGCCGGCGGGTCGGAAATTCAGGCCTATCTGCAAAAGGTCTGCCGGGACGAGGGGCTTTACGACCTCTGCCATTTTCACCATCAGCTCAAGTCTGCCCGATGGGACGGCGACCGCTGGCAGGTGGAAACCGAGGACGGTCAACGCTGGACAGCGCGGTTTCTCGTTTCAGCCATTGGCGCGTTACACTTTCCAAGCATACCGGCGATCCCCGGCGCCGACAGCTTCCACGGCCCCAAATTCCACTCAGCCGAATGGGATCACGAAACGGACTTATCGGGCAAGCGGATCGCTGTCGTCGGCACTGGTGCTTCTGCTGTGCAGTTCGTACCGGAAATCGCGAAAACGGCGGCGCATGTCACTATATTCCAACGCTCTGCGCCATATGTTCTGCCGCGCCCGGATGGCCCGATTGCGCCTTGGGTGCGATCTCTTTATCGGCGTATCCCTGCCCTGCCCCGCCTTCGACGCAAGCTGATCTACATGATCTTTGAATACCGTCACCGCGTGTTCCGCGGCGAAGAGCGAATGGTGAACTTCGCCATGAAAATGTGGCGCAAGGGTCTGGAGAGTGCGATTACCGACCCCGACGAACGCGAACGCCTTACCCCTGATTACCGGATCGGCTGCAAACGTATCCTCAGTTCCAATGATTGGTACCCTGCCCTTGCGCGGGACAACGTGACGGTAATCCCGTACGGAGTAGCTTCGATCGAAGGCAATCAGATCATCGCGTCTGACGATAGCCGAACGCGGGCGGATGTTTTGATCTGGGGTACTGGCTTTCACGTAACCGACGTGGTCGAGCGATTGAACATCACCGGAACCGATGGCCTGACCCTGCGGGATGCATGGGTTGACGGGATGCAAGCCAACCTGGGCACTGCCATCGCGGGGTTTCCGAACTTTTTCATGTTGTTGGGGCCGCATACCGGGCTGGGTCATAACTCGGTCGTGCTGATGATCGAAGCACAGGTTCGACACATTGGTCGTGTGTTGGATCAGATGCAGCGCGATGGTTTGCAGGTCATCACACCCGACCCCACCAAACAAGCCGCCTTCACCCAAGAGATGCAGGACCGCCACGCGGACAGCGTTTGGCAAGCGGGTGGGTGCACATCCTGGTATCAGGATGCCCAAGGCCGCAACACAACGCTTTGGCCAGGCACCGTATCCGAGTATGAAAAGCGTATGGCCCAGGCCGGGCTGGAGCACTATCACCCTGTCCCTTCCCAAGGCGGAGACCGCTGAGATGACCACTTTGCTGATTATCGTCCTGCTGATCGTTGCGTTCTTGGTTGGCATGAACCTATGGACCCGAAAGCTGACCGCCCAAGGGTATACGCGCGTACCGCAGCTTGGCGACATCACACCGGTAGAGGGCGGCAGCATCCATTACGTGGAACGCGGCCATCCGTCTAAACAGACCATCGTGATGATCCACGGGTTAGCCGGGCAGCTGCAACATTTCACCTACGCGCTGGTGGATATGCTAGCAGGTGACTATCACGTCATAGCACTCGACCGGCCGGGCTGTGGCTATTCGACCCGCGACAGGGCCGATCTGGGCTGTCTGCCTGAACAGGCGCGTATGATACAGGAGTTTCTGGATATCAAAGGCGTCAGCGACGCGGTTCTGGTGGGCCATTCCCTTGGTGGTGCAGTGTCTTTGGCCATGGCGTTGGATCACCCGGAAAAGACCAAGGCGCTGGCCCTTCTGGCACCCCTGACACACAAGCTTTCTGCCACCCCTCAGGTGTTCAAACCGATGGAGATGCGTTCCGAGTGGCTCAGAAAACTGATCGGTAACACACTGGCCGTGCCGCTTGCTGCCAAAACCGCGCATCATGCCCTAAGCACCGTTTTCGACCCTGAACCTGCGCCCGAGGATTTTTTGGATCGCGCAGGTGGCGCGCTTGGTCTGCGGCCGTCGGCCTTTATCACCGGCTCGCAAGATGTTGTCGGTGTTGATGACAGTATCGCAGCACAAGCAGACGGATATGGTGAGCTATCCGTGCCCGGAGGTATTCTCTACGGTGCGCAGGACGCGATCCTTTCACCGGACACACATGGTGAAACAATGACCCGGTTCGGCCTGACCCACGAACAGATCGATGGAGCTGGCCACATGATCCTGATCACAAGGCCCGACGCCTGTGCCGCCTTTATCCGCCGGATTGCAGACGCCAATCAAACCGAACAATCATCGCCATCTGAAAACACGTGACCACGGTCGAAAAGAATCCGACATCGACCGTGTTTTCCTCTTGACCCTATCAAGCCCCTCGCTTAAATCGCCTCTCACTCATGGCGGAGTAGCTCAGTTGGTTAGAGCAGCGGAATCATAATCCGCGTGTCGGGGGTTCAAGTCCCTCCTCCGCTACCATTCACTTCATTCAAAAATTTGACCACCTTGCCGCAGTAATCTTTCTCGGTTCGGGTTATAGTTGGGAACCCTTACCCTACCCCCAAAGCACCGCGGTAGCTTTCGGACAATTTGGTTCGATTTTCCGCATATTTATCAGCGCTGGTCGTTTTATGAGTACTGCACCGATTTGAGCAATACGGCGTCTAACGGTCTAGCGTTCTCACGCGTCAAAAGCGCCCTACACCGAATGCCTATTAAACAAATCTAGATCAAAAGAAATCCATTTTCCTGGCGTGATATGCCTCAGTGAGCAAATGGTGCCGGGGGCGGCACATGCAACCTGTATGAGATTGTTCGTTCCTGTGCAGATTCCCAATCTATTACGTTGATTTAGATGAATAAACTGTCCGAACTTGTCTTGCCGCGTTTAGAACCATCCAATAGGGTAAGGTGGATATTAGGGTGGATAAAAATGCGGGCAACAAACAGACTGTCAGCTTCATTTGCTAAAACTGCGCCAACGGGCAAACACTGTGACGGAGCTGGACTTTGGCTCGTCAAACGAGAAGACGGCGGAGCGCAGTGGGTGCTGCGCGTAACCGTGCACGGTCGAAGACGCGAAATGGGCCTTGGCGGTTACCCAACTCTTTCTCTTGCGAATGCCCGTAGTGCTGCGCAGCGATGGCGCTCTGTCGCTGCGGAAGGCCGCGATCCAGTAAAAGAGCGTGAAGCAGAGGCACGTGCGGCGCGGCGAGAAGGTGTTTCACTTGCGGTTCTGACTGCAGAAGCATTCGAAGCGAGAAAGGCAGAACTCAAAGGTGATGGAAAAGCTGGTCGTTGGCTCTCACCGCTAAATGGGCATGTGCTGCCCAAGCTCGGGAAGGTACCGATAACAGATATTGACCAGCGCGACATTCGCGACACGCTGGCTCCAATCTGGCACACAAAGGCCGATACAGCGCGAAAGGCGATGAACCGGCTAAGCATTGTTTTTCGCCATGCGGCGGCGCTCGGGTTGGACGTTGATCTTCAGGCGACGGATAAAGCCAAGGCACTATTGGGCAAGTCCCGTCATCAGCCGAAACATATCCCTGCAATGCCGTGGAGCGAAGTTCCCAATTTCTACGAAACCTTGGAGGAACCGTCTCTCTCGAATTTGGCAATGAGGTTGCTCATCCTAACAGGCGTTCGCTCTAAACCTCTGCGCTTTATCAAGACCGATCAGATTTCAGGAAATGTTTGGACTATTCCGGGAGAGTTCATGAAAGGGCGCAAAGGAGCCACCAGCGATTTTCGAGTGCCGCTTTCGCAGGAATCGCGTCGCGTTATCGACCTTGCCCTACCGCATTCCAGAAATGGTTTCCTTTTTCCGAATAATCGGCAGGGCGTGATCTCTGATATGACACTCTCGCGGATGATGGAACGTCGCAAACTGGACGCCCGCCCGCACGGCTTCCGAAGTAGCCTTCGCGACTGGCTGGCTGAAGCGACCGACGCACCGCACGAAGTTGCAGAAGCAATGCTGGGACACACAACCGACTCTGGCGTGGTTCGAGCCTATCGGCGAACAGATTTTCTCGAGCAACGGCATGCACTAACTGAACGCTGGGCTGACTTTTTATCAAGCGGCGGCAGGAAAATCGTGAAATCGGCCGCCGAGCAATAGCAGAGTCTGTATTTAAAATTTGCGCGCGGGCTTCAATCACTCACAGCATCTACCGTAGTAGGTCACCCACCCAGAAAAATACGTCGTGATCCAATAACTTAGGTTAGCGCTTATTGACGATTTGAGCAGGGTACCGCTATTAGGGTCAGGACCTATAAACGAGCGACCGCTTCTACAGACAGCGGACCTTGGCTGAAAATGGGGCAAGGACCACAGTGCGGACGAAACAGTCATCTAGCTACGTTCGTCCGTTGACGGCTCACTACAGGATAGCAGCCAATTGATGGAGGGGATAGGACCGGGGTCGAACGTGCTCAACGAACTAAGCCACTGTTTTCTAGTATTATGTTTGAGCTCAGGGTTGGAAGTCATGGAAATCTGCCGTCAGTCTGAAGGAAATTCTGAGCGTTCGGCAAGTGTGATTTCTGGAACGGCCAACGTCTGTTCCTGCGTGTATGTGGTCCAGAACAGCAACAGGCCGATCAGCAGAACGCAGCTCGCTCCGGCGAGGCGTGCGCCGGATTCCACGCGGGCGCGTCGGGCATCGTTGGTTCCTAGGCGGCGCTCGGCCCAGGCGCGACCCCAGAGGGCGGTGATGCCAATGGCCGACATAGCCATTGCCATGCCTGCCGAGATGGCTACAACCATCGCAATCGCAGGCAGCACGAGGTCGTTTGCCAGCCCGAAGAGCATCACGAGCAAGGCCCCGGTGCAGGGCACAACACCGACCGCCGCCGCGACCCAGCCACTGCCCTTCTGGGCGGATGCTGCGCTACAGGCGGCACACCCGCTGTGGCCGTGACGGTCGTGGCTGTGGTCATGCGCCCCAGATGCAGCGGCGCCTTTTCGTATGCGGATCGCTGCCAGCGCTTGCCACAGCATGACCGCGCCGATCAGGATGATCAGTGCATAGCTTCCCAGCCGTATAGCACGATAATCCGAGGGTGCGGCCCCTGTTGCCTTACGAACCGCGAAGTCGAGCAGGAGCACGACCAGGATTGCCGACAGAACATGAAAGACCGCGATACGTGTACCCATCGACAGGCCGCGGGAGAGGCTGCCCCCGCTGCCCACGAAAAACGACACCACAACCGCCTTGCCATGGCCGGGGCCGAGCGTGTGCAATGCCCCATATGCGAACGAGATCACCAGGGCGAAGCCGAGCGCGCTCCATGAGCCATCCCTGCCGAATGCAGTCATGCTTTCGGTAAAGAGGGTACCGATCCAGATCTGAGTGCGTGCCGCCAACGGGATGTCATCCACGGACGAGGCGACCACCTTTCCCGGCGGACCGGCCTCGGCAGCGTCGACCAAGGCGTAGGAGACCGGAATATCCCGCTGTCCATCGACCAGATAGAGGCGGTGATCGGCCGGTTCGGAGACCAATGTCCCGGTCAGACGAACGGCGTCAAAGTCCTGATCGAGGCTCAGGCCATTCGGATAAGACACATGGATGATCTGGTTCGGCGGAGGTGCGGGGGTGTGAATGCAGGCTCCGACCCACGGCACGAGGAGGAACTCGATAACGCGGCCTTGCTCACTGGCAAGAGGCAACACGTAGCCATCGATTGTGACCGACGTGCTCAGAAGCCGTTGTGCAACTCGAAATGCACTCTCTTCCCATTCCTCTACGACGACGTCTCCTGCGGACAGAGGGTCAAAAGCGTTGGAATGCGGAAGCACTGTTTGGCCATCGCGCACCGGCTCATCCGAGGCCGGTCCGCCGTCAGGGGAGCCACTGGCGTCTTCCGCCAGCACTCCCGGAACCAGAGCATCCCATGTGATCGTCTCGGGCGACTGCGCCTCGGAACTGTTCGAAAACGCGATGGTGCAAAGCAGCAAGGCGAGTACTTGAACAGAAAACCCTTGGATGCGAATTCTATTGAGCACCTTGTGATCCCCTTTCAACCTGCTTACGCGCCCGAGGCCGGCTGGCAGCGCCAGCAGCCTGGAGAAGCGCCGAAAGACCCCGCGCGCTCTGCCATGTGCGAAGCGACGGTCGCTTCTCGTGACTGGAGATTGTCGGGCGTGCCTTGCATGGTCGTGACCTCTCCGCGTCATCAGAAAAGAACCCGCGCGCGCAAGCCGACGAGAAGAATGTCGTCCTGGCTTGTATCGAGGAGAGGATCGGAGATGTACTGGACAGAAGGCGTGATCTGCAGGCCGGGCGAAATCGAGAACCGGTAGAAGGCCTCGGCCGTGAACTGCGTGTCGTCAAAGCCCTTGGCCTCTGCCCAGTTCAAGCCAAGACCCGCGACGTCAGTATTGCGTCCATACCAGCCGATGCCTGTTGAAAGAGACCGTTCGTAGAGCGCAGCTGTCCCTTCGGACACACCATATCGAATGAACGGCATCCAGGTATTGTCAATGAACCACGACGCAGACAGCGCGGCCCCGTAATCTTCAGCGCGGTCGAGTTCCTCGCTGGCATCGGATTGCCAGACGGTGAGGTGGATATTGTCGAAATAGATGCGGTCCTGGCCGCTCGTGTATCCGATCTCTAGGCTCTTGAAGGTCTCGCCATCGGAGAAAACTCGCGTATCCGGCTCGGACGGGTCGGCATTGGCATCGGCGATGCTGGCGACAGCGTAGAAATTGGAGCCGAGCGCGACCCCGGCAGCGATGCCGAGGCCGGGATTCGGCGCGTTGATCGTGGGATTGGTGTTGAAGGCGAGGTTCTGGAACGCAGTATAGGGGCTGACCAGCCCGTAGACATCGAGGAAGTCGGTGACGTCGATCTGCCCGGCCTGAAGCGTGAACCGGCCGTCAGGATTCCGGTAGGTCCAGAAAAGGTTGGTAAGGATCGTTCCGCTGTCGTTGAATGCTGTTCCTGTGATCGAAACTGCACCGCCGTCAAACCCAAAAAATTGCGGGGCCACACTGCCATAGGCCTGCCGGTTCTCGATCTTGAACGTGAATGAATGCCCGCCACCTGCAGCGAGCGTTCCGAAGAAGCGCGCGATGCCACTGGAGGCGTTTCCCGATCCAAGGTCGCTGTCGGACCACTGACCTAGCGCGAGATAGTCAAAGCCTAGTTTCACGCCCCGCTCGGCAAGCCCGTCCTTCCATGCGTAAAAGCCGGGAAGCGCATTGCGTGGGAAATCCGAGCGAAATTGCGGGTTCGTCAAGCCATCTCCGGGCGTGAGATCCGCCGCGGTCGAGGATGGGCCGGACAGGCCTCCTTCTTGCGCAACCGCCGGCTGGGCGAGAGGCGACAACACGACGAGAAAAATCGCCCGACAAAGAGTGCGAGCAAGTTTCATTCTGCCAGCTCAGCCCTGTAGATCACGCCGTCTTTCATCACCAGATCGATATTGTTCTCCCAGTCGGAGAAGACAGCCACATCTTCAGTCGGATCTCCGTCGACGAGCAGGATATCCGCATAGGCGCCTGGCTCAATGATGGCGAGTGGGCCATCCCGGTAAGGCAGACGCGCCCCGGACATCTCCATAAGCTTCCGATTGTTCTGAAACATCATCTCGAGGATCACATCGTTGGAGAACAGATTCTTGCGCACGGTGATGGCCTGACTGTTGAACCGAAACGCCTCCAGAGATCCATAGCTGTCCACGCCGAACGACATCGGTATGTCCAGGGCTTTTGCCGCTTCAAAGGCCTTGCTTGCGTTTGCTTCGACAAACTGCGCCTTAGCGACAGCGGCAGGCGTCACGAAGACCGGGTTCGACCCCAGGCCATCGACCACAGCCGTCTGGATACTGTAGATCTCGACTTCTTCCTTCACGCGGGCCATCATCTCCGGACTGGTTAGCAGCAGATGCTCAAACGTGCGCATCCCGGCATCCAGCGCGAGACCGACAGACGCATCGGTATTGATATGCGCGGTCGCGTAAGTGCCCCAGCGTTCCGTCTCGTCTACAGCAGCTTCGATCTCCTCGAGCGACATAGTCGTCACGTCAAGTGGATCGTAGGTGGATGCAATGCCACCACCGATCATCAACTTGATGAAGCTCGCACCCTGCCGCATCTCACGACGGATCGCTTCGCGAATTTCGTCAGGCCCATCCGCAATTGAGGAAAAGCCGATGGCCTCGACGTTGGTCTGCCCTTTGACGGAGGTGTCAGCCATGAAATCGGCGTGGCTCGACCATCCGCCGATGCAGGCCCCGGACGAGATGATACGTGGCCCGATGAGCGTGCCATCGTTGATAGTTTCCCGCAGCCCGTGGGTGTTGCCGCAGGCGTCCCGCACCGTGGTGAAGCCGCGCATGAGCATGTCTTCGGCGATCGGAACCATGCGAAGATGCACCTCCTGCGCCCGCATGAACTCAAGCGACGGTGCTGCCGTTACGAGTTGCAAATGAACGTGCATATCACTCAATCCAGGGGTTAGCGTGCGCCCCCCTCCGTCAATCACCGTCGCCCCAGCTGCGTCGATCGGATCAGTCGAGACTTCGGCGATCAGGTTGCCTTCCACCAAGACGTGCGCATCCATGACCAACTTGGGGGTCACGCCGTCGTAGATATTCACGTTGGTGAAGAGAGTGCGTGCAGGGGCCTCTTCTTGCGCGACCGCGGCGGTTGTCAAAAGCGCTGCACACGTAACGGATGTCAATTTGAGGAGATGCACGGCAATTCCTTTCTTCTAAGTGTTGCAAATGCAGGTCTGCAAATTTGGGCTCTCGCGCTTTCAAGTAACAAAGCGTCAAATTCGCAAAAAGAAGTGGCGATGGCCCCCTGTCACTCATCGGCCTTGGGTTTGAAGATTTCGAGGGACGCGTTGTCGATGGTCCACGCGCTCCACATCGGAACCGGGCCATCAACCACGAAAACCTCACGGTTGGTCTCAACGGCCGTGAGGCGTCCCCGCACGATCACCGGTTCGTGGATGCGCTGGAACTCGGGCAACTCGGAAGCAACGATCCGCAGGAGTTGGTTGGGAGGTGGTGGTGGAATATGCGCGCACATGCCACGCTCGGGCACCAAATAGGCGGTGGGTGTACCATCCTCCATTGGCGGGGCGGGAACAACAAATCCGCCAATTTCCACCTCTTTACCATCAAGGTCCGGATTCACAGCAAGCGCGGCGGTGCGGCGGCGTTCGGCGACCTCCCAACGCTGTGAAAGTAGCCATTCGATATCGATACCGGCATTTTCCAGCGTCTCGCGGGTTTCGGCGATGCGCGTGTACAATTCGTCGCTCGTGGCGTCGTCCATATCTGCCGCTTCCAGCCGCGCTTGTAACCGGGCATACCTTACGAGATCTCCCAGCGTGTCTGGGTCAAGATCGCGGAACGGATCCTTGAAATCTTGGGCCGACACATCGACAAGGCTTGCCCAATCGAGATAGTCGGATTCAACGGCAGCAGCAGGCTTGGTCGCCATGATTGTCAGCGCCACGATTGCAAGAAGGATACGCATTGCATTGGATTCCTTTGGTAAAATTGGAGAGGTGACACGAGGTAAAGCCACCCCTCCTACGCTCATTCGAGCGTGTTCTTGTAGATCACGCCGTCCTTCATGATCACCCGCAGGGTCGGGATATCGCGTGCGCGTGGCTCGGCATCATACCATTTTTCATTGCCACCGATGACGCTGATATCCTCCAACGGGTTGCCTTCGACGATCAGAATATCGGCGTAGGCCCCTTCCTCGATTACGCCGAGCGGCCCTTCCAGATAGGGGTTTGCCAAGCCTGAATAGGCCAGCAACTCTCCCGCACCCGACGTCGCGGCGACCAGCATCGCGTGGTTTCCAAAAAGATCCGCGTGGAACCACTTCTCGTAATCCATCTGCGCTCGGAACTGCTCTCCGGTTGCAAACACGATGTCGGACTGAAACGCCATCTTGGGCTGAATCGCCTTCACGTTTTGCACAAAGTCCTTCGAGAGATCGGTCGCCAAAGCCAGCTTGGCCTGGTTCTCCGGCGACTGCAGGCCCGGGTTTAACTCCAAATAGGGCGAGATGCCTGTCATCTGCGCAACAAGGAAAACGTCGCGATCCTTCATGAGCTGCAGCGTTTCTCGGCTCGCGAAGAACCCATGTTCGATGCTGCGCACGCCGGCATCAACCGAGCGGCGGATGCCTTCATCGGAAAACACGTGGACGGCGACATAGGTGTCCCAATCCGCCGCCGCGCGTACCGCCATCTCGATCTCTTCCGGCAGGAATTGGAGCGTGTGCAACGGATCGAGGATCGACGCCACACCGCCGCCCGCCATCAGCTTGATCTGGCTCGCACCTTGACTGAGGTTCTGGCGCGTTGCCGCAAGAACTGCATCCGGCCCGTCGGCGACAATCGTGACCCCAAGTCGCTGTGCGTTGTTGTCATCGGGATAGGGCGGCAGGTTTGGGTTACGCTGTGAGCCATAGCGCAGATCCGCATGTCCGGACGTTTGAGAGATGAAGGCCCCGCCCGGGTAGATGCGCGGTCCTTCGATCAGCCCTTCATCGACAGTTTTCTTGACCCCAGAGCCACCACCGCCCAGTTCACGGATCGACGTGAATCCGTTGTAGAGATACTCCGTGGCCTGCGAAGCTGCGCGGGCACCGATCTGATCCCACGTCCCGGACTCCATACCACCGACCCCGCCGGGCATGTTCATATAGATGTGCGAATGCGCGTCGATTAGGCCGGGCATCAGCGTGCGACCATCGCAGTCGATCACCTCCGCGCCCTCAGACGTCAGATCGGCATCGCCGACCGCCGAGATGAGATTGCCCTCGACCAGGATGTTGCGACCTTCCGCAAGACTGTCTGCCACACCGTCAAACACGTGGCAATTTGTGAAGAGGAGCCGTGGCGCTTCCGTCTCCTGTGCCGTCGCCGTTAAAGACAGTGCGAAAATAGCTGCTACAGAGGAAAGTATCGTTTTCATAAGCTTCCCAATTCGGTTTAATTGGCTCTTCAAAATCGGCGCGGCCAGATGGAAAGCCGCTCCGTTTTGGCATGATCGAGAGGTGCCCTCGAAGATAGATCCGTCGCTTACAATGATGACGTTAGTCTGCGGCACTTCGGCTGAACTCCTGACATCACTTTCACCGTGACACATACGCCTCGCGATCCATACGGGCTGGCGAGAATGCTGGGGCATTCTCACTCGGTAGCCAGTTCTTGTAGACAAGTCCGTCCTTCATGACGAAATCGACATTCTGGCGCAGCACGGCATCTAGGTCCTCAAGCGGATTTCCATTCACAAGGATGATGTCGGCATAAGCGCCTTCTTCGATCACACCCAGCGGACCATCCTTGTACTTGTTCATCTCACCGCTCCAACTCAGCACTTCGGCTGCGTTCGACGTTGCGGTCTTGAGGGTCAGGTAGTTGTCGTTCGCACTCTTGTTGAACCAGATCAGGTTCTCCGCTTGCCGGCCATGGTCGGGGCCAAACATGTCACCGCCGGTGACAATCAGAAGATCGTGCTTGAGCGCCCATTCAAACATCTGGGTCGCTCCCGAGTTGACCTGAACGGCCTTCGCTTTCTGGTCGGGCGAGAAGAACGTGATCTGCTCGACGGCTGCAGGATCGAAGACTTCCAGCGCCACGACCGCCTGAGCCGACAGTGCAACACCTTCCTCTTTCATACGGATGATTGTGTCTTCGGAAACAAGAAAGTTGTGTTCGATCACCCGAACACCCGCGTCGATGGCGCGGTTCACAGACCGGTCATGATAGGCGTGCACTGTCACGTAGCTGCCATAGTCGCGCGCAACCTCGACTACGGCCTCCATTTCTTCCACCGACATCTGCGTCATGTGGATCGGGTCGAACTCGCTGGCAACGCCGCCGCCGGCCATGACTTTGATCTGCGTTGCTCCGCCGCGGAAGTTATGCCGCGCGGCGCGTCGGGCCTCGGTCACGCCGTCCGCGATGTAGGACCAGCCGTGTTTTTCGAGGTCGTCCACCGTTCCCGGCATGTCATTGAAAAAGCCGATGTCGCCATGGCCGCCGGTCTGGCTTATCACGCCGCCACTGGGAAAAATGCGCGGGCCAGGAATAATACCGTTGTTTACACCTTTGGTAATCCCCAGAACATTGCACCCGGTGTCGCGCGTCGTTGTGAAGCCTTGGTCGAGGTAATCGATGAGCACAAGGGCCGTATACCCGCCCGCCAGCATCTGGTCATAATCTGTCCTTGCCCAGGGAATACCGTCACGCAAGCACAAGTGCGAGTGCATGTCGATCATGCCTGGCATCAGAGTGCGCCCCTCACCATCAACCGGAAATGCATCAGGCGCGTCGATCGCGTCAGCCGAGACGGTCTTAATCAGGTTGCCTTCGACCAGCACCGAACCGTTTTCGATCAACGTCTCGCTGACCCCGTCGAAGATGTTTACATTGCTGAACAGCACCTGCCGGGGCGCGTTTTCCTGCGCGAATGTAGGTGAAGCAAGCGCCATGGCTGTCATAACCGCTGTTGCGCGTATGGATTTGATTATTGTCATGCAAGCTTCCTTTCTCGGCTATGATGCACTCTCAACGGTGGCCGCAAATGGCAGTCCTGCTTTGATTTTCGACGCTACCGGTCTGAGAACTCAAGCAAGCATGAGGCATTGTGGCAGTGTGTATCAGTCTACTGCCAACACACAGCGTAAAAACTGGTATCCGCCCCTGCATGCGCAAATGGTAAATCGGGAGTCGTAAAATGGTAAAAGAGTACTACAACAAGACCGTGAAACCGTTGGAGGCGGCTTTTTGCAGGGTATCGTAAAAATCAGGTACGCAACAAACTTCGCGATTGCCTGCGAGGCAGCTGGACTTGATCCGATGAAGTTTCTCGCCGAAGTCGAGATCAACGAACGCATGCTCGCGAAGCAAGAAGAGATGATCTCTGAGCACCAGCTTTGGAGACTCGCCGAGAGCTTGGCAACCGCGACTGGCAAGTTTGATCTGGGCTTCGACGCCGGGCGTGTCGCAAATCTTCATGAGCATGGAGCGATGGATTTGCTCTTCAGCAAAAAGACGCTGTTTGAGCGGATGGTCACATTTTGTAATCTTGCGACACACGAATGCAGCAGTGCCGATTTCGTTGTCCGACCGGTCTGGAACGGGGTCGTTTTCAGTCGCAGAGCGATTGTTGGTAGTCGTGAACAGGTTCGGCAGGTTGAGCTCTACGTACTCAAACTCATGCTGGAGACGGTCAGAAGTATTCTCGGCCCCGCGTGGCGGCCGACGTTACTGAATTTGCAGTCACGCCATCATGCCGATCTCGAAGCCATAATCCATTCGGACGAATGCAGACTGAGATTTGAGCAAGCAGAAACGGAACTGCTGATCCAGAACAGCGAGGTTGCTACCGCCGCGCGCTATGCGCTTTCCTCAGAAACTCCTGCGAGACATGCGCCGGCGACACAGGCCGCCACCGCGTTGGTGAAAACCTACTTGTCCGACCCTCGTCTGTCATTGGCGTTTGTTTCGCGCCTGTTGAATTGTAGTGAGCGGCACCTCCAGCGGTCCCTTCAGAAAGAGGGAGAAAGCTTTTCGCATATTTTGTCTCGGGCACGCATCAGTGCCGCTATGGAATTGCTGGACGATACTGCGTTACCGATTGCTGATATTTCACGCTCTTTGGGATACTCGAACCAAGCACACTTCACTCGCGCTTTTCTTAAGATAACGGGCGCGACACCAACCACTTTCAGGAAGGTCTCTTCGTCTCGCTCACAAGCATGATCAGCATTTGTGGATAATACGCTTAAGCATATGTACCAGACTAAGGCTCCGCTTGTTTGAGTTAAGGCTTCACCTTAGGGTCAGGACTCATAGCCAGTAGATGACGAGTGCTGCGAGGGCGATGGCTGATAGGAAGACCTTGGGGCACCTGCCGTAGCGGGTTGCCACACGCCGCCAATCCTTCAACCTTCCGAACATGATCTCGAACCGGTTGCGCCGTTTTTAGCGACGCTTGTCGTACTTTACCGGTTTCTTCCGCTGCTTCCGGCCAAGGATGCAGGCGCGCACCCATCACCGAACGGGCGTGGTGTGGCCGTCCAATGACAGCTGTTCGACCGAGTGCAGACCTGGCCGCTGAAGCCGAAATCGGCTGCTTCGGGCTCACTGCCGTCATCTGAGGTTTTTCGTCGGATGACCGGTTCGCCGCTCTGAGCGGCCATAGCATTGGCCGATTCCATCTGCAAAGCCGTCGTGATTCAAGGGCGGCAGGAGGATTGTCTATGTCGCACTTGTTCTGGCTCGACCTACAGCACCTGAAACGCATCCAGCACCTGTTCCCCAAACCGCGCGGGGTGCCCTCCTTCGGCAACCCACGGAGTTTGTAGGCGTATTAGATCGAAGTTATCACGCCGTACATGCAGTATGTATCGGCGAACAATCAACAATATATTGTGCTGTCCGCATTTGTCCGTTAGTTTGCGAATCAATACTGCGCAAGACGTGCAGTTCGTCACTCCCCGAAAGGGGCCCATTTGTGGGACGAGCGGCCGTTTGCGATCATTCTGGCTTTCGTCCTGAGTAAGAAAGGACGACTGGCCCTATGAGCGCAATTGTTTCGACTCACGTAAAGTACCTGACCCTGAACGAGCTTCGCAAGAAGCTCGGGAACCGCTCTCGTTCATCCATATATGCCGACCTGGCTGCTGAGAGGCTTCCAAAACCCTTTAAGCTTGGTGGCCGTTTGTTGTGGATCGAAGAGGAAATCGATCTCCACCTCCGCGCTCTGCGAGATGGCGAAATATGCTAGTCGCTCGCTACGGAGGCTTCATCGTGGCCGGTCACTTCGATGAATCGAAAAAAGCTAAAATCACTTGTGGCGCTAAGAGCCCTCGGGAAGTTGGAAAGCTGCGGGAGGTTGCTCGAGATGAGTGATTTCAACGCCAAACGCGCTCGCGCAAAACGTCCCTGCCCACTTTGGGTAGACGCATTTCAGCGTGATACGCCGCACCTCGCTGCCGACGAAGTTGGTGCCTACATGCTTATTCTCATGGCGATGTGGGTGCGCGAAACATGTGATTTTCCTGATGATGACCGCCGCCTTGCCGCGGTCTCCAGGGTGTCTCCACGCCTCTGGAGATCGCGCATTGGATCGGTCATCAGGGATTTTCTTGAAGTCGATGGCGGCATGCTGATTTCTCAGAGGTTACGAAAGGAAGCCGCTTATGTCGAACAACAGGTTGCGCGACAGTCAAACCGTAAAAAGGGCGATAAACCAGATAAGTCTCTGAAAAGTAATGAAACGGCGCCAACCGTGGATATCCCCACGGAGCAACCTACCCAACTACCCAACAACCCAATTAGTTCCGATACTTGCGTATCGGCATCTGCCGATGCAGTCGATTTCACGAAAGAAGTTTTCGACAGGGGTGTTGCCTTCCTTGGCAAATATGGAACTCCTGCCCAAAAAGCGCGCAGTCTGATTGGTATGTGGCGCAAGCAATCCGGCGATACGGCCACGTTCAATGCGCTGCGGGACGCAAGCCGCTTGGGGGTGTCAGAGCCGGTGTCTTGGATCAGCGCCGCTCTTAAGCCGCAACCCTCACACCAACCCGACCTTGATGCCATCATGGACGGTATCTGCTTTGGAGGCCATCAATGAACCACCGAGAGCACTTCCTGAAAACCAAGCTAAAGGGCCTGCTTGAACGGCGCTCTATGCCTCGGCAACTCGTTGGAAATGAAAGGGCCCAGCGCGAAGAAATGAACTCTTTGGCGTTCACTATTGATAAGTATGCACCCCGGAACGGCTACGAGGGTTGGTGGTCGAAGTATCAACAGCAGTTGGACGAAGATGCAAAAACTCGCGTTTGGCCCACTGCATTCGAATTGAAGGCTGCGGCTCACGAGGTGCAGGGAACCACGATTAAACGCCCCGCTCAGGGTGACGAGATTGACACACTGAAGATTTACGCCAACCGCATGGATTCTGGGGAAGGCATTCCCGAAGGGTGCCTGTTTGGCAGACTTTGCGTTGAAATGCAGTCCCGCGGACTGATGAAGCCGGACACGCTCCGCAAGTATCGTTTGGCTTGGTACTTGAACGTCAAAAAAATCTATGGCGAGCAAAAGGCGAACCAGATGGAGGCCGAAATGATCGAACACCAGGAAGCCGCTGAGAAGGCAGCGCACGAGGAAGATAAGCCCCCTCTCCACGCCACCAATTCACTGCAGCCAGTTCGATACGATTGGGATGTTGCAAAATGAACTTAGTGGAAGAACCTGCCACCGAGGAAAGCAAGGCGATGGGCGGTAAAACCGTCGCCTCGCGCTCATCATGGGGTTTGCCGACTATGCTAACAAATGTTGGTGTTTACTGATGGGAAGACCAACGAAACTTGAAGTAAAGATGCGTTCGCTCTTTCACCGTGACCCCATCGATTGGCAGGTACTTCGGGCGCGTTGGCGGCCTTGCCCTGCGGAAGCTCACAAACACAGAAACTACCAGAGGGATTGCTCGGGATGTTCTGGTTTAAACTGCAAACGGATGACAGAGCTCGGGTTGAATGAGAACGGCGAACCGTTGCCCAAGTCAGAACGCCCGACGTGCGGAGCAAAAACCCGGACCGGCGGCCAATGTCAGGCTCGAGTAGTGCCAGGTAAGCGACGCTGCCGATTGCATGGCGGTCTTAGCACAGGGCCAAAGAAAAAGGCTAAACAGGGCCCCTCATCGCGTGCGCAGAAGAAATAGATCGATGCAATCTGAAAGTTGGCCGTTTTCTTGCAGCGTCTGTCAGGTCGCATCTGAACCACTGCAGTTTAGAAGTAGTCAAAGGATAGACGCTTATCACATCAACCATTTTCTAAGCGCCTTCGTACATCTTCCACGAATCCAGCCAATCTTTGTCTTTCCAGATTATGATCCCACGGCACGTCTACCACACGCCCATCAGCTTCGATCTGCACTGGATTCCTGCCACGGCAGGTCGGGTCCTCCACGGGTTTTTTGTATCGTATACGAACAGTTGATCCGAAAGCGGTCTTGAGCTTACGGCAGAGAGCAAGACCTTCGCTATGAAAGCTCTCCCAATCGAACTTGTAGGAGTTTTCTTCGCATCCAGAATTTCCAATCTCAAAACGAGCGTGCCACGCGCGCAGTTCCAGCCTTAGTTGTTCATCTATGACGGCGTCTTCGTCGCTCCAGCAGTACCCGTCCCATGTGCCACCACCCAAAGGTGGGTTCACTTCGTTCTCCGGGCCGCGGTGGCGCCAGCCGAAACAGCCAAAATCAGCCATTAGTGTGTGGGTCGTTATCATTGGTTGCCTTCCATCCCCAAAATGCAATAGCTGGAATCGGTGCCCGTGACTGAATAGATTTCAAGCCTCTTTCGCTCCTCACAAACTAGTGACGATTTTTCGTGGTCGTTCAACGGCAAAGTTGCAAGGAACAGCAAAGCCACGATCGCATGCTCTTCGATATGTCTATACAAAATTCAGAATATGCACGATCACGATGATCAGAGTCATAAGTGATAGTTAAAAATCGCTTATGAGGCTTTCCATTAGTTTGCAAAACTGGTTGCGACTTGGGGTTGTATGGGTAACCAATAAGGTGTGTGGAACAATAGCGACTTACGCTACGAGGGAATCTAGTGGACAAGCGAGTACCTACGGAGCGAGACAATTGCAGCAAGCTTATTGCGCCTGCCATCCAGAAAGCGGGTTGGGACCTCCAGACACACATCTCTAAAGAGAAGGCGCTGACTGATGGACCCACGATTGTACGAGGCAGGCTGGTCGCACGCGGCAAACAGAAGAGGGCTTACTATGTACTCTACCTTAAGCCGAACATCCCGATCACCGTCGTGGAGGTGAAAGGCAACAAGCACGCGATTGGAGAGGGCATGCAGCAGGCACTTATATATGCAAAGATGCTGCGGGTCCCTTTTGCCTTTTCGTCCAACGGTGATGGGTTCGTGTTCCGCAACAAGACCAGATTACCAGCGGTCATGGAAACGCAAATTGTTCTTGATAAATTTCCCTCGCCGGAAGTTCTGCTCCGGCGCCACGAGGCATGGAAAGGCATGAGCAAGACCCGGGCAATTATTCCTTTTCATATCTAAGATGATACCGGAAAGGCCCCGTTTTCATACCAGATGGCAACCCTCGTGGCCACCGCCCACGCACTTCACACCTACCCCGTCGAATCGTTCCTCTACGCGGCGCGGCAGCCGACTTCAAACAACCTGGAAACCGCAGAATGACACTCGCCCCAAAGGACGCCGAGAGCGTTCTCTATGCTCGCTACATTGAGCCAGCTAAAACACCGACCGACTATATCATCGGTTTTCGCACCTTGACCGGAAAGCTTCTGGCCATCCACCGCACCGTGGCCGAAACATTGGTCTGGTTCCAGCCCCCCGAACCGCCCAGTATTGACGGTGTGGAATTGCAGCTAAAACCGAGTAACGGAAACTCCAACATCAATGGCTCGCCAGCTCAACGAGCGACCTCGAAAGACCTTGCAATACCAAACGCCAGCAGAGAAATTCCAAGCCTGTGTTGCAGCGATCAATTGAAACCACAGCAGAAAGCGGAATTTGGAAATCTTCGAGAACTGCTCAAAAAAGCCTTTTAGCAAACGCCAAACAAGCTGAGGTATGGTCAGGCAAACTTACCGTTCGCAATGTTCCAACAGAATCTCTGTAGGACACCATGAATGCCTTGGGATTGCGTAAAAAATTTAGGTTCCGCACTTTGAGACGGGGTTCTCTGCAAGTCTGGTAAGGTCGTGCGAATAGAAGGTTGGATCCAAATCAGTTGGTACATGCTAAAGGACGTACTAAAAGCCTGGAACATGCCGAAAGCGCGAGATGTTTTGCAGAGGTGGGGATTCGCAGGTTAGTGATTAAGCCGCTGTTTCGTCCTCATTTATTCTAAAGAAAATTGAGTACAGAGTCGGCACCACTATCAGCGTAAGAATGGTTGCAAAACTCAAACCGCAGATGATCACCACTGCGAGCGACTCGAAAAACGGATCCCACAGCAAAGGCATTACTCCAAGTACAGTAGTAAGTACTCCCAATGACACTGGGCGGACGCGTAGAACAGCTGAGTCAACAACGGCCTGCCATCGAGGTTTTCCACTGGCAATCTGAGTATCGGTTTCGTCAATAAGGACGATAGCGTTTTTGATTAGCATCCCTGTTAGAGACAAAACACCCAATATTGCCATAAATTCGAGTGGCGTTCTGGTTGCAGCGAGGCCCCAGACCACCCCAATCAGAGCCAGCGGTACTGTCAACCAAATGATTAATGGCTGCCGGACTGCATTGAACAAGAAAAATACTACGACGATCATCGCGCCAAAACCAATTGGCATAGTCGAAGCAAGGCCGTCGTTTGCGCTTTGAGAGTCACCATATTCGCCTCTCCATTCGAGAGAATATCCACTTGGCAAATCTATTGCTTCAACGAGTGTCCGGACTTGAGCAAAAAGATCGCCCGAAAGTACTTGCGGCGCGTTGTCGGCTTGTGCCGTGATTGCGAGCCGACGATCGATGCGCCTTAGATTTCCAGCTTCGAAAACTAGGTCAAATCGGTCTACTACTTGGGATATTGGAATATATCCTCCAGCGATCTCGCTATAAACTTGGATGTTTCTTAGATCACTAATATTGCTTCGGTCTGCTTCGAATGGGCGCATAACTACGTCCAACAGGTTGTCGCCTTCGCGATAAATCCCGATTGGCGCCCCTACTTGATGCCAGTAAACTGCCCTGGAAATTTCAGCTTGGGTGAGGCCCAACCTGCGGGCGTTTTCTGTGTCGATAACTGGTCGAATGACCTGCTTTTGTTCGCGCCAGTCGTCTTTTATCGCGATGGCTCCGTTTTCAGCGAAGATCAATTTTGCCTGTTCGGCGAGTTCGCGAAGCACAACGGGATCGGGACCCGAAAACTCGGCTTCGATTTTCGATCCACCTCCAGGGCCCAGTGCAAACTTCCAGACTTTTGCATATGAGTCAGCGTAGCTTTGGTCAATCCAAGACTGAATTTCCGGCTGTAGTGCATCGATCTGCCGATAATCCTCTACGTCCACCAAAATTTGACCATAGGCGGGGTTCTGGTCTTCACTGTCGTATACCAACATGAAGCGTAAATGCCCGCTGCCCACAGACAGATTTGTAGAGGTGACACCTGGTAGAGTTAAGAGATGCGCTTCAATCTCTCGCATGTCCTGACTGGTTTGTTCAATGTCGGTTCCCTCTGGCAAAAAGTAATCCACTACAAATTGCGCCCTGGTGCTGTTGGGAAAGAAGCCCGGTGGTACTAGCGCAAACCCTGCGATCGCAGAGAGAAAGAGCACAACAACAAGCCCCACAGTAAGGTACCGGAATCGGATCGCATACGCGAGGAGTGAACGATAGGCACGGAGAATAGCATTCTCTGCAGGCGGTTTTTCCGAGGTTGGCTTCAGCAGCAGAGTGCAAAAATAGGGCGTGAGCCATATCGCTACCAACCACGAAAAAAGCAACGAGATCGAAATCGTCCAGAAGAGGCTCCCAGCGTATTCTCCAGTGTTGTCCGGTGAAAAACCAATTGGGGAAAACGCCAAGAGTCCTACAACTGTTCCTCCGAGTAGTGGCCATTTGGTTTGATTGACGACAGAGATAGCAGCGTCACTGGTGGCTTCACCGCGTTGAACGCGGACCAACGTACCTTCGACAACGACAATAGCGTTATCAACCAGCATACCGAGCGCAATTATCAGCGCGCCTAGTGAAATCCTTTGCATGTCGAGCCCTAAGAGCTGCATGCCGGCAAGCGTGCCTGCGACTGTGACCAACAGAATACCCCCCATGAGTATTCCGGATCTTAACCCCATAAAAATAAGCAATATGCCTACAACGATGATGAGCGCCAGAACCACGTTCATGACGAAATCGTTGATCGATTCTTTTACCGAAGCAGACTGATCAGAGATTGGCAAAATCTGGATTCCGATTGGCCTTAGGTTCTCCAGCTCGTTTATCCGTTGCTTAACGGCTTCGCCCATGTTCACAACGTTTCCGCCCAGGCTATTCGATATTCCAATTCCAATTGCAGGCTGACCGTCCCGAAAAAGTAGGGGGCTTGCGGGTTCAACGTAACCGCGCGACACGGTTGCGATATCTGAAAGTCGAAATGATGCACCACTACTCGGCACAGAAACGACTAGGTCTTTGATAGCGTCAATTGAGGCGACTGCCGCCGCCGGCCGTATATCTATTCGTCGCGAGTTGGACTTTATGGAACCCGCGGGCGCTACGAGGTTTTGTCCCTCCAGAACTTGCCCAATTTGCTGCGGTGATATTCCAAGTTCTATTAACCTTGCTGGTGCATACTCTACAAAGATTGCCTCATTCTGTTCACCACTTAAGACCACCTTGGAAACACCGCTTACGGCAACCAACTCCCTTTGGAGCTCCTTGGCGTACTCGTGAAGCTCGGCTATTGAATACCCATCGCCTACGATCGCAAAGTATAAGGCATACACGTCGCCAAAATCATCGTAGACCTGAGATTGCAGCGCGTTCGGCGGCAGACTTGTTTGAGCGTCACGTATCTTTGCGCGCAATTGGGCAAATCTTGCATGAAGTGACGGAAAATCAGGTGTCGTGGAGATTGTAAATTCGACCGTCACAGTGCTGAGGCCGGGTGATGAAACTGACTTTACCTCTTTTACCCCAGAGAGCTCTTGTAGAGCATTCTCAATAACCTCAGTGACTTCTTCGGCAACTTCTTCTGCAGTGGCACCCGGATAAGGTGTTATGACCTGAGCTTGCCTTATTATGAACTCAGGATCTTCGAAACGAGGAAGAGTTAAGTATGCAAAATAGCCAGCCACCAAGATGAGAATAGTCACCAACGCCGAAATTAGACGCTTCTCAATTGCAAACCTTGCGAGATCCATTTGCTACTCACCAACTTTTGAAATCGGGCGAACTACCATGTCTTCCTGCAGTTCGCTCAATCCTGCAGTTACAACCATTTGCCCTTCTTCAAGGCCAGTTTTTACGAACACGAAGTCTTCAGATGCTTCTCCCAACTCAACTGGTCGACGCTTGACGGTGTTGTTGGATCCATCCAATAGCCAGACATAAGGGGAACCGTCGGGGCTTGCCGCTAAAGCTGAAAGTGGAACCACAACATGTGTGTCGTTTTGTCCGTCCGCCCTAATAATCACGCGCGCTACCATCCCTGGCAGTACAACCAAGTCTTCAGGCGGGGTTACTGATAGACGACCTCGATAGGTTTGTGTTGCTGCGTCTGCTTGCGTAGTAAACTCGACAAGGTCTGCGTTCATTTCTACGCCTGGCAACGAGTCGAACGTAACCAAACTAACAACATTGTCGAAGCCAATTGACGACATTGCGATTATGTCAGCGCCGGGCAAGTCATAACTTACATCTACAGTCGATAGATCTTGGATTAAGGCGATGGTTTCACCGGCTTGAACATTGCGGAAATTGTCCACGTTGCGCTTGGCAATCGTTCCATCGAACGGCGCTCGAAGCGTAGCATCGGAAAGATCGTTTTTTGCCGATTGAATTTGTGTTTTAAGGCCACGGATCGCCGCTTCTGCAGCAACTATTTCTTCTGGCCGCCCACCGCTACGACCAATTGTAAGTTGCTCTTCTCGTGACACCAGCTCGGCTTCTGCCAGACGAAAGGCAGCTTCACGTTGTTGGTACTGCGCAGTAGGAATTACCCCCCTTTCCAAAAGCTGAGCTGAGCGGACGTATTCTTCTCGTGCTTGATCTCGTTGAGCTTGAGCTGCCTGAACCGAGGCTTCTAGAGCCGTAATTTCTTCAGGGCGTGCACCTGACCTCAGCACAATTAAATTCGCCTCTGCCTCTTCGAGTTGGCTATTAAGCCTAGCTACTTCAACTTCAAAGTCTCGGGTGTCTAGTTGGGCAACGACGCCTTCGCGCACTACATTGCTGGAGGCCCTAATCGGCAGCTCTGTTATCCGCCCACTGACCCGAAAAGAGAGTTCAACTTCCCTCGAAGGGTAGACAATAGCAGGATAAATTCTTTCAAAGTCAGATGAGGCTTTAACAACAGTGAAGACTTTAGCGGGCCTTGCAGTTGCAGGGGTATCTTGTGCTGCTGCAACGCTGGGAAAAGCACTACATACGATAGCCGCCAATGTACCTAGGAAGTTCAGATGCATATTTGTTCACCTACTTTTTCGAAGCTGCTCGCCTGTTGGACGCTCGCAACGGCACAAGGAGCTTCGTGGGAAAAGAGATCGTTTGAACCAACTCTGCCCGCACCAGTAGTTTTGCACAAATTCTTTCGAGCCAAAATGGCTCAGTGAAGTTTCAGGGAAATGAGCAGATTTTTTTGTTTTATTATAAAGTGTAAGCTAAAAATCGACCAAATACTGTATTCGCGAAAGCCTGAAGTTCGACTATAATGTCCAGCGATTTTCGATTTCAGTAGCACTCAGTGTCAATAACTTTAACGCGTGTCGTTGTTTGCTGGGAGATACCGCGCGTCTACCTGAGTAGAAGCGAGAAGTAAGAAAAACTTACCGGGCCTCGGTGCAACTTGGAGCTAGGGTGCATTGGCAATCAGAAACCAAGTTTTAAATCTTCAATCACTATTCATTGCAATGGCTGCTGTTCAGCTGGCCACTGCTGGATCTGGTACTTTGGTTCCACTCGCGTTTTCTGAAATTGGGGCGTCTCAAGAAGCCGCTTCATTTGCGGCGTCCGCGTACTCTGCAGGATTTTTAGTCGGGTGTTTTGTTGTCGCCAGATCGATTGCTGATATTGGTCACATCCGTGCATTTGCTTCTGGCGCAGCTATCACGATAGCGGCGGCTATACTTTTTTCAGTTTCCACCAGCACTCCATTTCTTATCTTTTTGCGCTTCCTTACTGGATTGGCGACCGCAGGGCTCTTTTCGATTGGTGACACATGGCTCAATGAAACTGCGGAGGACAAAACCCGCGGAAGAGTTCTCGCGGTCTATGCGATAATCGTCGGCGTAGTCGCCGTGTTCAGTCAGTTTTTAGTTTTTGTAGTGCCTGGTGATATTCGAGAGGCATTCGTTTACGTCGCTTTGTTTTACTGCGTTTCGATTGTGGTTATCTCGACTACCCGCTCAACTCCTCCCAACAATGAAACCTCTGTACCCATTCGAATACGCGGATTATTCAAAGACGCCCCAGCCGCGGTCTTGGGCGTATTCGCTATGGGTATGGTGTCTACAACTTTGTTGAGCGTGGTCCCCTACAATGCTGCTCAGCTAGGGGTCGAAATAATCGATGTGGCCCTTATGGTAGCCCTCATTTACCTCGGGCGTGTCCTTTTTCAGTTTCCGCTTGGATGGCTATCCGACAAGATGGACCGTCGGATAGTAATCTTGATAGCTACGGTCACCGCAACAGTAGTTTTTCTTCTTATGGCGGTTCTGGTCGACGTGGACTACGACCATAGCGTCAATTCATTCGACTACAACTCAACCGGCTTCGTAATCCTTTGCATTATTCTGATGCTACTTGGTGGTAGTTTGCTCACACTGTATTCTTTGCTTGTGGCGCACGCGTTGGACAGAACGGTTCCTGTCTACGTCTCTTCGGCAGCGGTAACTATGCTATTGGTTTGGACTCTAGGCTCAATAAGCGGCCCCTTGATCGCCAACTTGGCTACCACCTTTTTCGGTGACATCGCGCTTTACTGGGTGAATTTCTCGGTCATGCTTTGTTTTGCATTGTATTTGGGGCAAAGGATTTGGTCAGTTGAGCCCGTGTCACGTGCTGAGCAGACTTCTCACACTGAAGTCTTACCAACCAGTACAGAAATGGTCCCCACCGAGAAACGTTAGAGCGCTGATCAGCACGTTTCCAAAAAATGAAGTTAAATCAGAGTGCGCAAGGGAAATGGGGCGGCCAATAGCGTGCTCTATCCCCAAAAAGACTAAAGAAAAGCTTGGCCAAAACGAGATTTGGTGGCTTATTCCTTAGCTTAACCCAACGGAGCTATTTTTTGTGGAGAAGGTATGCATGAATTGGAGGAAGCTTTGTGTTTTCCTGCTACTACTTTTCCAAGTGGGTTGCTCAAGCATTTCTAGGAACCCAGTGAGCGAATTGGATCTAGAGAGCCCACAAGTTCCGGGCATTGAAGGTGCTCGTTATTGGGCCGATGTAGCTCCTGCCAATATCAGTGAACTTCTTGAAGAGATTCATCGTCAAAGGCGCGCGTCAAGGCTTTCTGCGGACTACACACTAACACTATCGGGCGGTGGCGAGGACGGAGCCTTCGCTGCCGGTATTCTTTCCGCATGGAGCGACGCCGGCACACGCCCAGAATTTTTGGTCGTTACAGGGGTTTCTACAGGCGCGTTGGCCGCACCATTCGCCTTTCTGGGTTCCGACTATGATGATGAGCTCAAAGAGCTGTACGGTGGGCTACCACCGTCGCGGATATTCAGAGGCAGATTTATAACTGGCATCCTAAGTGGTTCCTCTGTCAAAAACTCTGACCCGTTAAAACAACTTATCGAAACTTACATAACCGACAATTTTTTATCGCAGATTGCCAAAGAGCATCGTCGCGGACGGCGGTTGTTAGTTCAGACGGTGAGTTTAGATGCACAAAGGCCGGTGCTTTGGGATATGGGCGCCATCGCGAACAGTAATTCACCAAATGCAAAAAAGACATTTGGTGATGTCTTGCTCGCATCAGCGGCAATTCCGGGTGTTTTTCCTCCGGTTTTAATCGACGTCGATACTAAGGATGGTGTTCGGGATGAACTTCACGTTGATGGTGGCGTCTATTCTCAAACCGCCTACGTGCCTGGATGGGACATCCCAAGGAAATATGCTCGTGGTGGAAAGCTGTATGCGATCCGAAACGGCAAAGTTGAGCCAGAACTTAAAGTTATTGAACCGGGGGTCCTCCAAGTATCTGCACGCTCGCTTTCCACACTGATCAAGGCACAAGGCGTAGATGATCTTACGATTGCGTACAAACTGAGTCTGCAGAGTGGCGGCGAATACCAAGCAACTTGGATCAGAACGGATTTCGACTATCCTCTAGCTGAGCCGTTCGATCCAGAGTACATGCGAGCGCTGTTTGACTACGGTTATCAGCGTTATAAGTCAGGGACACTTTGGAGCGATCGTCCGCCTCGGTAAGCCACTATTAATTGTTACCGCTAATGGGAACTTTGCTTCAGCTGGCTTGTCAGCTAAATTAATATCATTAGTGTATGCGACTATGTCGATGAGTGAAACTGAGCGCAATCGGTTACGACTTTGGCGCCGCTGGCAAGTCACGTTTGATCATTTTAAGTATCCGCCCCCTATGCAGAGGGTGCATCAAGCACTTGTTATCCATCCTCAGCCGTGGACAACTCGCGGTTTAGCTAAATATACTAATTTGCCTCAGACAAGCGTGAGACGACAGCTGAACCTTCTAGCTAACCCGAACGTGAAACATGTAGACGATGGGTTTCAAATCACAGAAATGGGTTTGGCTTTGAACTGGACTGTGCATCGCGAACTGACAAAGTTCGTTCGAGGGGGGCACCGTTTCAGCCAAGAACTAATTTCCGCACACAAGCAGTCAAATGGTGTGAATGGTGCGGGCGGGATCGACTACGAATGGCTCGCTACGCATGTCTGGTGGCCTGTAATAGAGGCGCCGGAAATTCTAGACGCGTAGAGTGTTGGTTGGTTTGATCTGGCAGTGCCTTAAAGCTTGAACGAGTGGGTTGTCAGTTGTTCGTAGACTTAATCGCTTATGTGGTTGCAAGGACTGCATCAAACGAACTCGCAATAACTCTAACTCAATTGCCTACAGTTGTTGAATGGGGGGGGGTAAAGGACGTGGCAAAAAAGAAGAAAATCTCCAAGAAATCCTATGAGACGGATTTAAAGAGACTACAGGTGGAGCTTTGTCACCTCCAAGGTTGGGTGCAACGAACCAAGGCGAGAGTTGTTGTAGTGTTCGAAGGGCGCGACGCCGCAGGAAAAGGCGGCGTCATCAAACGTATTACCGAGCGTGTAAGCCCACGAGTCTTTCGGGTCGTTGCGCTTCCTGCACCAAGCGACCGACAAAAGTCCCAAGTCTATGTCCAGAGGTATTTTGAACATCTTCCTGCAGGAGGCGAGATCGTCCTTTTCGACCGAAGTTGGTACAATCGTGCGGGAGTGGAACGGGTCATGGGTTTCTGTACCGACAAAGAATATGAGAACTTTTTGACCGACGCGCCTGGTTTTGAGCGATACCTTGTCAGAGAAGGTATCATACTTTTGAAATATTTTTTTGATGTCAGTAGAGAAGTTCAGCAGGAGCGTTTCAAGGATCGCATGATCGATCCTAGAAAACATTGGAAACTAAGCCCGATGGACTTGGAGTCCTGGGCGCGTTGGTGGGACTACACCGAAGCATATGAGAGAATGATTTCGGCGACAGACAGTGAACATGCACCTTGGTTCCGCGTCCCCGCAGACAACAAACGCCTAGCAAGACTGAATTGCATCTCCCACTTACTTCAGTCGATTCCGTATGACGAAGAGCCCTTTATTCTTCCTGAACTGCCAAATCGTCGCAAACGCAGGAAAGGTGCTCCAAAGTCCATTTCGTTCACACATACTGTTCCGCAAAAATACTAGCTGGCTGACGGTCGGAATACGTCCTTTCAAACACCATTGGATTCAAGGGCTGCTCCAAGGCTGGACTTCAAAAAGGTGGTCGGCTTGCTATTGAACGTGGGAAAAGTTTAAGCCGCCTCTGTGGCGATTTCGACTGGTAGCTGTGTCTTCGCGACCCGTTTTGTCAGTGTGTACATGTGGCGCAACTGCTCAATAAAAGTCATCAGAAGTCGCACACGCTCCAAGTATCGAGGTTCGTCAATGTCCAGTCGCTTGGCGTGCCTTTCGAATAGCTGGTCGGAAAGAGTTCTAATATCATCTTTGAGCAAGAGTACTTCTTGAGCAGAGCGCTGGTCGCTGTTCCCTACAGCTTGGACCGCGAGTTCAAGACTTTCTCTCGCACAAGTCCAAAGACCCTGCACCATATCTCGGGTTGTTTCACTACTTTCGGCATAATCGCCATCGATGAAGATTTTGAGCAGCTCAACCATGTCCGATTCAACAATGTCTGCTGCACTCTCAATATTTATAATTGCAGAGACAAGTTTCTGATGCGTTTCGCTTTCGCTTTCAGTGAGCGAGCTTTGCCTAATGCGACCAAGGTATTTCATGATTTCTGAACTTAGAATATCCACTTCATCGTCTCGTCTTGCGACCGCATCCAACGCCTCTCTGTCGTGGTGTTCAGCTCCCTTTCCTAGTGCGTCCATCATTTCCAAGGCGATGTGTCCGGCCCTTTCAATCTCTCTTCTCGCGTTTTCAAGGGCAATCGTGGGAGCTTCTAGAGCCCCATCATCAAGGAAATCGGGCTGGATTATTTTATCTTTTGGCTCAGGCCGATCTGGGACCAGCCTTTCCGCGAGGCGCGCGAAGGCCGTCGTGAAACCGATAAATATCATAGTGTTGAGGACATTGAACATGGTGTTAGCATTTGCGATCTGCCTAGGAACCTCCGCAGCAAGTTTGTCTTTTCCAACCAGACCTTCCGCGGCGGCGGGCGAAACATTTACCGCTATGTCCGCGAGAATGCTCAGGAAAGGTATCCAAATTAGAACACCGGCAATATTGAACAAGACATGTACAACAGATGCACGAACCGCCTCGACCGGCTTGCCAAGTGCCGCAAGCAATGCTGTGACACAGGTCCCGATATTTGCCCCCAAGGCCAAAACTATCCCTGCCTGTAGAGACAGCAAACCTTCGCTTGCCATCGCTATGGCAATACCGACAGTGGCGGCAGAGGACTGAACCAAACCAGTGAATAGCGCTCCCGCCAAAATGCCAAAAAGCGGTTGTTCCATGCTGGCGAGAATTTCCAAGAAGGGTTCGTAACTGCGTAAAGGTTCCATCCCATCGCTCATCAGGCCCATTCCGTAGAACACCAAACCGAGGCCCATTATCATCATACCCATGTATTTTGAGCGTTCATTCTTACTACCAAAAGTCATAAAAAAACCTAGAGCCACTGCAATCAGGGAATACGTAGAGAGGTTGAATGCCAGCAGCTGCGCCGTGACAGTGCTGCCAATATTTGCTCCCATGATCACGCCGACGGATTGCGCAAGTGTCATGACTCCGGCTGTAACAAACCCCACGACCAGCACTGTCGTAACAGAAGAAGAGTTCAGAACACCTGTAACAAATGCGCCAGTCGCCGCGCCCATAAAACGGTTCACAGTAAGCTTTTGAAGAACATCTCGTAGAGTGTTTCCTGCAGCTTTCTTTAGGCCCTCAGACAATAGGTCCAATCCAGCCAAAAAGAGCGCCAAACCGCCAAACAGTCCCATCCCTAATTGCAGCCAATCTACTTGCTGCTCTGCTGTTTCTGTGGGCTGCGCGTAAGCTGCGTTGAAACTCAGAAAAGCAAAGCCAACAAAAAAGTACGGCAGCAAACGAACTATCGGTTTCGACATGGATCAACCTCCTGCTTTTCGCCGAACCGCATAGACAAGGATCGCCAAGATCGACTTCATGCAGCTAGACTCATTCAATTATAGCCTGAAATTGGGAGGACGCGGATTGTTACTGTCTAGCAGAGTTTACGGATTGCCGGCTCGCATACCGCTTCGCGTCCAAAGGGTCTCGTACCTGCCAAGACAGCAAACTTTATCACAAAATTTAAACTGATCGTCGTTTTTTCACTCAAAGCAGTGTTCGAAAAATTCGTCTATCTCACCTGATTGCAATATTTCGGCTTCTTCTTCGCTGTATGATTCCGGTACTTTTCCAGTGGTTCGATAGCGGACGTATTTTTGCGCATAAATTAAGATAATTCCCTGCGCTAATTCATAGAATACCCTACTTTCGTTTTCATCTACCTCGACACCTTGTTTCATTATTTCGTAAACACAATTTTCGGTGCCTGTTAGGATCGTCTCTTCGCCTAAGAATAAGTAAGAATGTGTCTTTTCGCCTGCTGCAGCTGGAACACCAGTTATACTGCAAAGGGCGATGCTGACAGCGCTTTTGATCAAGTGTTTCACGTTGATGGCCCTTCTATTTTTTGTGAATTGGCTTTTCGTTGTAAGTATCGGCCAAGTCTAGCAGCAGGATCGTTGTCTTGCACCCTTGTTCGATCATGCTCTACCATCGGGCCAAAATTTCTGGTTGCACCTGTGCAGCTTGTTCAAGGCCGAATAGTGGTGAGGCGAAGTTAGGAGTCTGTTCATGGCAGAACCGATCGTGGTGGATAGTTTTATTGCTGTGACTCTTGGCATCGTTGTGTACTTTCTCGGATCAAGGCTCACAGAGCAGTTTGAGCTTTTACGCAAGTACTCAATCCCCGAACCGGTTTCCGGTGGTTTACTGGCAGCACTAGTGACACTAGGCGTGGTGACTGTGACCGGGCGAGAAGTAGTTTATGATCTGGCGTCGCGCGACTCTTTGCTGATCTACTTCTTCACCACAATTGGTCTTAATGCGAAGTTCTCGGACCTAGTTAAAGGCGGCCCACTTTTGGGCCTCATGCTAGTTTTGACCATTGGGTATATGTTTATCCAGAATGGAATAGGCGTTCTCGGAGCTTCACTGTTTGGGTTGCCATCTCAGGCTGGTGTGATGATGGGGACAACATCTCTCATCGGTGGTCACGGTACAGCCATAGCGTGGGGCCCAGTTGTTGAAGAGCAATATGCCGTAGCGGGTGCAGCAGAGCTCGGCATCGCTGCTGCGACGATCGGATTAATCATGGCAAGTCTAATTGGAGGACCAATCGCCAGCTACTTGGTTGCGCGTGACCGGCTTGAACCAAGCGCGAAAGAGAAAACGCCGATTTCCAGTTCCGATGAAAACGCTAATGAGGTGACAGCTTCTACCGATCCGATCGGTGGCCCGACGAATCCTGGAATGATGAGAGCTATTCTTTGGACACATTTAGCAATTGTGATTGGCTTCATTGCAGATGAATCGCTGGAATTAACCGGAGCAAATTTGCCGCTCTTTGTGCCATGCCTTCTTTCTGGCATTTTACTGGCAAACCTGACGCCCAGAGTTTTTCCGAAGATCAAGACTCCAACGGGGACTGCCTCTCTGAAACTATTACAAGACTTCTCGTTAGCAGTGTTTCTTTCAATGTCTCTAATGAGTATGCAACTGTGGACTTTGGCGGGTTCCGCTGGTGTTTTAGCCGTCACAATGACGCTTCAAACTGCTGCTGCTGCTGCTTTCATCATTTTCGTTGTCTATCGAACGATGGGGCGAAACTACTTCGCTGGCGTGATGTCGGCGGGTTTCGCGGGTTTCGCTCTTGGAGCTACACCTACGGCCATCGCAAACATGACTGCCGTGACGCATAAGTATGGCCCGTCTCCGCTTGCCTTCATTGTGCTTCCGCTGGTTTCAGCTTTCTTTGTCGATATTGCCAATGCGTTTATTATCCAATTGTTCGTCTCGAACTTACCTTAAAGTCAGGCTTAATCGAGTTTCATAGCCAGAATTTGACCGCTGCAGCCAAAGCGATAGCGGAGAAGGACGTCGTTAGGTAAAAATCGTATCGTCTTGCGACACGCCACCAAAAAATTATCTCGATACGGCTACGGCGTTACAACGACGCTTGTCTGATTGGGCGGATTTTTTGCGTTGCTTTTTGTCCTGGGATACAGACGTGTATCCATTTGCTTCTCAATCTGCGGTGTAGGTCGTGTCCGAAATTAGTTCAACTGGAAAGCTGTTATCATCATTTGGGCACTTCATGCTGACGCGGACGTTTTACTTAGCGGGGTTAGTCGGGCGTGTTATGCTCAAAGATGGGGTGGTCGAGCCCAATTGAAGGTCGTTCCAACAGATTTAACAGCAGAGTTTATCGAGTTAGGAAAACTCCCGCTGGCCCGCAACAGCAATTTACTAGTCTTCCAAGCCGCGCTGCATCCTTCCCACGTGGCGAAAAATATCAGTGAGCATTGCTGTCATCAAACCAAACATGAAAAAACCGTTTGCTCCAGTCATCCCGCCGAGCAATCTCTGGTGCTGTGGGACGACTACATCGCCAATACCCAAGGTCGTATACGCTACCAGTGAGTAGTACACCGCCTCTTCCAGCGTGCTGAATACTGACATCTGCAAAAAAACTAGGGCCCACAACCAAACGCCAAATGTCGTAACGCTCATTATGCAAACCACGACCATGATCAAAACCACTACAAATGACATAAATCGGTTGTTCGAATGTCGAAGCCACGGCTCCATTTTTTCAAGTACCTCATTAAGAACGCCCCACATTATTGCGCCTGTCATAATGGAGAGCAGCGTGATAACTGAGCCCAGCAACAATTGACTAATCACGAGACTTTCTCCTTTTCCGCGTCTTGCACCGGTGCCACCAAGGCACGAGTTGCCTCGCACAGTGGTCCGCGCTCGGCAGACGATTTCAAAGCTTGAAGACGGTAACCCTACGATAGGATGGTAACCCCACAATACTGAGTGCGGCTTGTTTCTCCAGAACCAGCTTTATGCATATCGCGAAGGAGCCTTCGCCAGTTTTCAAATCGTCACACCGAAACATTCTTTTTCCGGTAGCGCTTATAATCATTATCAAAAACCTTCGACCTTTTATATTCTTAAAGCTGAATTGAAAGGGAGTGCTTCGAACTTGATTTCCGAGGTGCCAAAGCTTCACGCTTGCAGATCGAACGCGGTTGCCGTGCGACTTTGCGCCTTGTTACTCATGTTCTGCGCTGTAACGCCTTCGGTATTGGCTGAGGAAGTTGAGGACTATTCTGGCCTCAGGCTCAGCCTTCCCTTTGCCTTTTACAATGAAACATTTGGTCTCAGCGCAGGCTGGGTAGAAGGACGGGTAGGATACCCGCAACCTCAGGCCAGGATACTTGGCACTATCATTGCTGGTGACACTGGCTCAGCCACAGGTTTCCTTGCCGCAGAAGACCTACGGGTCCCTCGATGGAATCGCCTCTTTATCGATCCCATATTTTCTCTCGGTTATTACAACGACGCAGACACATATGTAGACGGCAATCCGGATTTCGCAGGGAAGCGAGCAGGAACGAATGACTCGAACAAAGACAACTTTGTCACAGGTAGCGGTTCGGACGTGTTTTCGCGAGTCCGGTTCAAGTATCTTTTGCCGATAGGTCACGGTCGCAATCAAGTTGTTCCTGACTACAGTATACGCGATGGCTTCCTGGTTTCCGGCGCGACAGGTGGATCGTCTCTGAACCCATTTGAAAGTGGGCGAAGCTTTTTTGAGATAAGGCCGTTTCACAGAGCGTTGGTGAGCGACGGAGATGACTTTGACGGAGAGTTGCGCACAAATGGTCTGGATTTCGTCTACTTCTGGGATAACCGTGACTTTCCGGTGAACCCCACGAAAGGCGTTGGCCTCAAGCTGCAATATTCAAGGGATTTCGGTTGGTTTGACAGTACAGATTCCTGGACTGTCATGCAGGCTGAATTTGATGCATATCATGAATTTGGGGAGTCCGCGTGGTTCCGCAGTCGAGTGCTCGCATTCGATTTCTGGACTGCAGATACTCCGTCTTGGAGTGAAAATGGAGGAGTTATCTCCAATCGTCCACCTCCTTACACTGGAGCCACGCTTGGAGGTTTGTTTCGTATGCGCGGCTTTCCGGAGGAGAGATTCAATGATCGTTCTGCCATCTACTATTCTGCGGAACTTCGCATGACCCCGTATTGGAATCCATTCGACCAATGGCCCGCCGCCCAAGAATTGCTGGGTGTTGAGTGGGTGCAGGTTGTTCCATTTGGTGAGATGGGCCGCGTCGCAGGCAGTTACGATCTTGGCGAACTGCATTCTGACATGAAATGGAGCGCTGGTATTGGGTTCCGCGCATGGGTTCAAGGCTTTGTAGTCAGAGCAGATACCGCATTTTCTGGCGAAGGTATTAGGCTGCAGATGATGATTGGACAACCATTTCAGTTTTGAAACGAACGCAGTTTCCTTCAGTCCGAAGTAACTCTTTCTACGCTCTGGAAGTCTTGGAAGACAATACTCGAAGTGCTAATTGGGAAGGTAGTGGTATGTGTCACATCAATAGCTTGAGTGCGAGTGTTCAATACACTGACACCGCTAGCGCCCACGTCAGACAATCCATCCTGCTGTTAGGAATGCCTTTTAAATCGCTTAAATCCAGCGTCATTCAAGCCAGTTACAAACTTTGAGCAGCCTCATCTGACTGGTCCAAGTTGATTGTTAGGAATCACTTGGGTGCGTCAGCTCAGAGAGAAATGTTGACAACAAAGAAGGCTTCGAGCAGAACATTCTTGTCGTGCCCATTGTATCAATGGAACCTGGTCTCTCCCACGCTTTCAGAAACCGTAGTTCCTTTTTCACCGCGAACAGCCGCGGGAACATCGGCTAGGGCGCAGATGATCGCGCGACCGCCCGATGATCGCGCAAAGTCTTGCGCAGCTTGCACCTTCGGACCCATTGACCCCGCAGGAAAACTGTACTCGTCTAGAGCGTCTGGTGTGATCGCCCGAATGCCTTTCTGATCAGGTGTTCCCCAGTTCAGAAACACGGCCTCTGCATCCGTAGCGATGACAAAGAAGTCTGCGCCAAGGTTCTGCGCCAGAAGACAAGAGGCAAAGTCTTTGTCGATGACGGCTTCGACCCCGACGAGTTTCCGTTCAGTTCCTGCCTCATACATCGTTGGGATGCCACCTCCGCCAGCAGCGATCACGGTCGCGCCCTTTTCCAAAATCCAACGGATCGGTTCGATTTGAAAGATGCGTTTCGGTTTTGGTGAAGGCACCACACGACGCCAGTAGTCTCCGTCCGGCTTTACGGTCCAGCCTTTTTCGGCTGCTTCCTTCTTGGCGTTCACTTCGGAATAGACCTGTCCGATGAATTTGGTCGGATTTTCGAAGGCTGGGTCGCTTGGGTCTACCTCGATCATGGTCAACAGGGTGGCAATATGGTGCTTGAATGGCAGGATATTGCCCAGTTCCTGCTCGATCATGTAACCGATCATGCCCATCGTCTCGCCGGCCAAAACGTCCAATGGGTACTCCTCGACATCAGTATACATGATCTCTTGCAGGGCGAGCATTCCGACCTGCGGACCATTGCCATGGGTGATGACGGTTTCATGCGCTTCGCACAGCGGGGCAAGAGCTTTGGCGGCAATCTTCGCGTTCTTGCGTTGATTGTCCGCCGTCATTTCCTCACCCCGTTTGAGAAGCGCGTTGCCGCCGAGTGCTACAACAACGCGTCCCATGGGTCAGGCTCCAAGTGTGGCGACAAGGATCGCCTTGATTGTATGCATCCGATTTTCAGCTTGCTCAAAGGCTATGTTCATATCGCTTTCGAAAACCTGCTCGGTCACTTCCATTTCCGAGATGCCGAACTGTTCGTGAATGTCCTGACCTACCTTGGTCTCCAGATTGTGGAATGCTGGCAGGCAGTGCATGAATTTCACGCTTGGATTACCGGTTTTCTTCATTAGGTCCATGTTGACCTGATAGGGGCTCAGCAATTTGATGCGCTCGGCCCAGACCTCTTTCGGCTCACCCATCGACACCCAGACATCGGTATGAATGAAGTCCGCGCCTTCGACAGCAGACGTATCGTCCGTGATGGTCACACGTGCGCCCGTCTTTTCGGCCCTCTCCATAGCCAACTCCCGCACGTCGTCATGGGGCTGAGTTTCTTTTGGTGAGACCATTCGAACATCGCAGCCCATGATCGCGCCCAGCATCAGAAGCGAATTGCCCATGTTCGATCGGCAATCACCTGAATAGGCGTAAACGATATCCTTGCGGGGCTTGTCGGCATGCTCGATCATGGTTTGCATATCCGCGAGCATCTGTGTTGGATGCCAATCGTCCGTTAGGCCATTGTAGACCGGCACGCCAGCATAGTCTGACAACGTCTCAACCATATCCTGACCCGCTCCGCGAAATTCGATCCCGTCGAACATGCGGCCCAATACGCGAGCCGTGTCTTTCATCGACTCCTTATGCCCGATCTGCGAGCCCGACGGATCGAGATAGGTGATATTCGCGCCCTGATCGTAGGCGGCCACTTCAAAGGCGCAGCGAGTGCGTGTCGAAGTTTTTTCGAAGATAAGGCAGATGTTCTTGCCGGTTAACGACGGCTTTTCCGCGCGGGCATACTTTGCGCGTTTCAGGTCGCGGGCTAGATCCAGCAGATACAGCATTTCACGCTGGCTGAAATCGGCGATTTTCAGATAGCTTCTACCCTTGAGATTGAATGCCATTTTGTCTCTCCCTAACTAAAATCAGTGGGCACAGGGGGCTGCACCCATGGTAAATTCAATAGGCGGGGTCGCGATCGATCGGGCAGGTCATACAGTGGCCACCACCGCGACCACGCCCCAGTTCCTGACCCGAGATTTCGATCACCTCGACACCGGCTGCGCGCATCTTGCCGTTCGTAAACGTGTTACGTGCATAGCCAACGACAACACCGGGCGAGAGGGCCACTACGTTGTTGCCGTCATCCCATTGCTCGCGCTCGGCCTGGAACTCGTTACCACCTGTCGAGATGACCTCCAGCGAGTTCAGCCCCAGTGCTTCTTTGTAAACGTCGAACAGGTGTCCTTCTTCGACCCTTGCATCGAACAGTTTCTTGTCGTCTGGGCGTAGTGAAATGCACGTGATCTGATCCGCGACTTCCGTGAATGCAGTCACTTTGTCGTGGTCAAGACAAGTGAAGACGGTATCCAGATGCATGGCCGCGCGGCTTTTTGGCATCGCGCAGGCGACTACTCTCTCTGCCCCGCCTTTCTCGAATAGTGCCTGCGCGAGAAGGGTAACAGCATGACTCGTCGTTCGTTCACCCATTCCGATAAACACGGTTCCTTTACCTACAGGCTGCACGTCACCGCCTTCGACTGAGGCATTGGCAAAATCCTCATCGCTGTCGCCCCACCAGATATCAAACTCGGCTTCCTTAAACATCGGATGGAATTTATACACCGCACGCATCATTAAGGTCTCAGGTTTGCGAGCAGGCCAAAACATCGGGTTCGTTGTCACACCGTTGAATATCCAACACGAAGGATCGCGCTGGAAAAGGGCGTTAGGCACAGCGGGCAATACGAACTCACTCTGGGTGATCAAATCGTCGAATTTTGGGTCAATGGTTCCCTTGGGTAATTCCGCGAATATGATACCCCCAAGCATGTGGCGCGCGAGATCCGCAGCTTTCATCTCGTCCAACCAAGCCCTCATCTCAACAGACACGCCAAGGCCAACAATTTTTGGAATGATCAATCGATCAAGCATGAAAGATCTAGCGCTACTATCAGTAAGCACTTCAGCCAAAAGATCCTGAATGTCGTAAACCTCGACCCCGCGTTCGCGCATGAGCGAGCAGAACTCGGCGTGGTCTTTGCGAGCTTGTTCGACCCAGATCACGTCATCGAACAAAAGCTCTTCGCAATTTCGCGGTGTCAGTCGGTCATGCGCCAGTGAAGGGCGCGAGACAATCACCTTGTTGAGCTTTCCGATCTCGGAATGAACGCCGAGCTTCATTGCAACTCTCCTTTCGAACTATCCTTTTTCTGAATGTCTTCAATTTCATTGGCCTGGCTCCAGCGGACCCAGACGTGGATGGGCACGCCCATAAGCAACAGGACGGAGCCAACCAAAACAGTTTCAGCGCCTGAGCCGATGAAGGCCCAGACCGAATAAATGAACCCAAGCGCGCCCAGCACGGCGACCTTCGCCAGTTCCGGGCCATGCAAGACCTGCCCGCCTTTCAGACGGATCAAAATCTCGGCCACAGAGCAGATGGCATAGGGCAACAGGCTGGCGACAACGGCGAGCAAAATGACAAAGTTGAATGCGGCGACCAGCCCTTGCGCATAGTTCATGATGATCAGAACCGAGGCTAGCGCGTTCGACAGGATTAACGCATTAGCAGGCGTTCCAAACTTGGATTTTTGGCCCAAGGCTGCAGGGAAGACGCGATCCAATGCGGCACCATATGGAACCTGTCCGCTGAGAAGCGTAAAGCCATTAAGGGTACCAAACGTCGAAATCACCGCGCCCACCGCAACAAGGACGCCGCCAAAGGTTCCGAACATCACCTCGCCGACTGCAGCCAGCGGGGCTGCCGAGACGCCAAGGGTATCCGCTGGAAGAACGCCCATCGAAACGGCCGTAACCGATATGTACACACATGCCGCAATGATGACGCCGATGACAGTGGCACGTGGAATGGTTTTTTCGGACTCAATCACATCGCCGGACGGTACGGTGGCCGACTCTAGCCCCAGATAAGCCCAAAGAGTTAATGCTGCCGCCGCCGATATCGCGGAAACCGCAGTTGTCCCGCTCTGGTTTACCGGCATGTAATTCTCGGGATTGATCCAAAAGATGCCCAGCGTGCCAATCAGGATAAGTGGTACAAGCTTGAGCACGGTTGTTACAATCTGAACCAGCCCGGCCTCCTCGACGCCACGAATGTTGATCAAAGTCAGTGACCAGATCGCAACCAGGGCCGTGGCGAGTCCGTACATCGGGACTTCGACGAGGACCGGAAACAAGAATCCAAGGTATCCCACAAGAGCCACAGCGACGGCGGCATTGCCAGTCCAAAGCGCGATCCAATATCCCCAAGCGATGATGAAGCCCGCAAAGTCGCCAAAGGCTTCCTGAGAATATGCGTAGGGACCGCCCGGTTTGGAGACGACACGCGACAATCGACCAAAGATGATTGCCAGAACCAGTGCCCCTGCCGAGGTCAAAATCCACCCGCCTATCGCAATTGGTCCAAATGGCGCGAGAGAAGCTGGAAGCAGGAAAACTCCGGACCCGATCATGTTCCCAACGACCAAAGCGATACAGGCCGTCAGCCCAAGAGCGCCCGATGCCGAAGTCGTTTCTGGAGCGGAGCGATCGGTCATTGCGACGGCTCAGTTCGATGTCGTGTCTGAAGTCTCGGTTGTGGACCCGTCGATCCCCGGATCAGTAATGGCCCCAACGGTAAGTGCGGCGCAGATGATCACGGCCAGAATTACGAGCAGCGGGAAAACAAAACGTAGCCACCTGTCATATGACACGCGGCCAATGGCTAGCCCTCCCATGACGACGGCAAATGTCGGATTGAAAAGGTTCACCCATCCGTTGGCTGATTGATAGGCAGTCACCACAAGGTCACGGCCGACGCCCGCAAAGTCTGCCAGTGGCGCCATGATCGGCATCGAAAGCGTGGCCAGCCCAGATGAGGACGGCACCAGGAATGACATCAAAATCTGAATGCCAAACATAGCGTTGATAAAGGCAAACTCGCTCAGCCCCGAGACAAAGCCCTCAGCTCCGGCAAGGATGGTATCGGTGATTTTGCCCGCGTCCATGATCACGACCACGCCGCGCGCGACACCGATGATCAGCGCAACCCCCAGCAGATCGCGGGCACCATCGACGAAGGTTTCCACAAAGGTCGCCTCGTCCATACGGGACCCTTCGTCCATTTTTCCGACCCACCAAACGATGATGGACATCACAAGGAACAGGCCAGACATCTCGGCCATCCACCACCCCAAAACCACAACACCATAGATCATTATTGCAAACGTAATGCCGAACAAGAGCAGGATAATAGAACGGGTTCGAGTCAACTCTGGCAAAGCATCATCGCCGGCCGACCCCTTAAGAAAATGCCTTCTGTTTTCCTCGGCTTGATCCGCAACCACAGATGCAGAAGGATCGACCTTTACTCGCTTTGCGTATCTCATGACAAAAGCGATGCCAGCTGCCAAGCAGAGTATGAGGATAATAAACCTTAGAACGATGCCAGTCGTAAATGGAATACCAGCGCCTTGCGAAGCGACGACTGTCGCAAACGCGTTGAATGTTGAGCCAAGAGTGCCGATACCAGCTCCTAGCATGATCACGGCAACACCGGTGACTGAATCATATCCCGCGCGTATGAAAACCGGAATTATGAGAGCATAAAACGCCAGTGTTTCCTCAGCCATGCCGTAGCTGGTGCCGCCAAATGCAAATGCGATCATCAGAATCGGGATCATTAAAATCTCGCGGCCTTCAAGCCTGTGTAGCAACCACCCAATGCCGGCGTCGATGGCACCAGTTTTGGTCAAGACCATCAGAAAGCCGCCAATAACCAAAACGAAGAGCGCGACGTCTATTGCTGCACTTGAAGAGCTTCCGAGAAGCCCAGGGTCATACATCCCTGCAATTGGTGCGAGAATGACCGAAGTTAGTCCTTGGGGGTTAGACTCGACTTCGTGATAGGTGCCCGGAACAGGAGCTTCACTGCCTAAAGCTTCGTTCATTTGACGTTCGTATTCGCCTGCAGGAATGACCCAAGTTAGCACCGCTACAATAGCGATCAGAGCAAACAGGATTGTAAATGCAGTAGGAAACTTGAATTTGGACATTTGATACTCGCGTTGGAGGTGGAGCAACGTGAAAAAAACGAGCATGTATCTAGATTCGTTTCAATTTTTGGCGAACCAAAATGGCTCAACGGAAAGTGAAAAATTGAGGGCAGGAAGTAGACTAGCGGTGATTCGCGCTATGTTTGCGCGAAGATTTGCACCCACGTTGTAACGAAAGGGGCTTCTATGCAGCATGCTAACCATGCCACGGATGACCGAGACACACTTCCGACAGCACCTTGGGTGATCGAGAAAACTGCATTAACCGAGACACTAGCTGTAGATCCTAAACACGGTTTGAGCTCGAAAACCGCAAAGGAACGCCTCTCCCGATACGGACTGAACCGTCTATCCGAAACCGAGGCTGAACCGGCGTGGAAAATGCTGCTCGTTCAATTTAAGAGTCCGCTCCTAATAATCCTTATGGTGGGTGCGGTTATTTCGGCTTTCACCGGACATTGGATTGACGCCGTGGCGATCTTCGTGATCGCGATCTTCAATGCCTTCATCTCGTTTTGGCAAGAGTTCAAGGCAGAACAATCACTCGCCGCACTTCGCGAGATGTCAGCCCCTCAGGCTTTGGTAAGAAGGGATGGTGACCAGGTACAAATCGCTGCTTCTGATCTCGTCCCCGGCGACATATTGATAGTTAAAACAGGTGATATCCTTGCCGCTGACATTCGCTTTCTCCAAGCCAACAGAATGCAGGTCGATGAAGCTGCACTAACCGGAGAGTCCGAACCTGTGGACAAACATGATCGCAGGATCAACGATCACGAGGTCGTTCTTGCCGATCGCCTCAACATGGGCTTCATGAGTACCCTTGTCACAGGTGGAACCGGCGAAGGCGTCGTGGTTGGAACTGGCATGAGAACCGAGGTTGGCCATATCGCGGATCTGATGTCAGCAGCTAAGGAACCAAAGACACCGCTGCAGCTAAAAATCGAAGCACTTTCGAAGGTACTCATTATCGCGGCCCTTATCGTTGTAGCTATCGTCATTGGCATCGGCGTAATAAACGGCATGGACCTCGCTGAAATGCTGAATACAGCCATTTCCCTGTCAGTAGCAGCCATTCCAGAAGGCCTACCAACTGTCGTCACAATACTTTTGACGCTCGGATCTCAGAACATGGCTTCGAATAACGCTCTGGCTCGAAAACTGTCTTCAGTGGAAACGTTAGGCGCCACGTCTGTTATCTGTTCTGACAAGACTGGAACTCTTACACAAAACCAAATGCAAGTAATGCGCATTTGGGCTAGGGGCGAAACCTGGGAGGTAAGTGGCGCGGGCTTTGACACGTCAGGGGAATTTCTGGACTCGAAAAACCAAGCCACAAAGGTCGAAGAGGGGACAGCGTTGTGGCCTGTGCTGATGATCTCTGCTTTTTGCAATGATGCCCGGCTGATTGGTGAAGGTGCTGAGACCTCGGTGCAAGGTAACCCGACTGAAGGTGCGCTTCTGGTCGCTGCGGCAAAGGCTGGAATTGATGTCGAAGAATTGAGTGCTCGTCGGAGCGAGGCTCTTCAATCCTTCCCATTCGATTCAACACGAAAAATGATGTCTGTCTTCGCACAGCTCCCCGACGGGCGAACTGTTTTGGTTGCAAAAGGAGCTCCTGACGTAATTTTGTCGCGAGCAGTTAAGGTCCGCATCGGCGAGGAGGAGCGCCATATAACGCCTGAACTACGAGCTGATGTAGAAGATGTCATTGACAGTTTTGGCGAGCGCGCTCTTAGAACTTTGGCAGTGGCGTATCGCGAAGTTTCCCCAGACGAACTGGATCACGACAACCCCGAACAGGAAATCGTGCTCGCTGGTATACATGGTATTATGGATCCCCCCCGACAAGAAGTCCCGCATGCCGTAGCAGAAGCCACCAGTGCCGGAATTCGTACTGTTATGATTACTGGGGATCACGCAGTCACCGCCAAGGCGATAGCCGAGCGAATCGGTGTAATTTCGGGTTCACAGCAAGCCGTATTCACGGGTGCCGAGCTCGACCAAATGAAAGACGAAGATCTAAATAGCGCTGTGAAGAACGCAGCTGTGTTTGCGCGCGTGACGCCCGAGCACAAACTTCGCATCGTCAAGGCACTTCAGACCAACGGTGAAGTGGCCGCGATGACAGGAGATGGCGTCAACGATGCGCCTGCGCTTCGCGCTGCTGACATAGGTGTCGCCATGGGGATAACCGGGACACAGGTTGCCAAGGACAGCGCCGCGTTGATCCTTCTGGATGATAACTTCACGACTATTGTCACGGCTGTTCGTGAGGGCCGGAGAATCTTTGACAACCTACTGAAATTCGTCCGGCAAGCTCTGACCGCCAACGTTGCGGAAGTTACCACTATACTTTTCGCTTTCCTGCTAATGGGCGCAGACCCCCTCCTTCCGATCACACCGCTTATGATCCTGTGGGTGAACCTAGTTTCAGATGGCTTACCAGCACTGGCGCTGGGATTTGAAAAAAGCGAGCCGGATCTAATGAGACGCCCGCCACGCCCGCGCGACGAGGACATGTTTGGTGGCGGAATGAAAGAGCGGATTCTGATTAGGGGGAGCGCATTGGGTTTTCTGACCTACTATGTGTTTCAGGAGTTTCTCGAACGCGGCGCCTCTCTGGAGCACGCGCAAACAGCTGCATTCATGACCCTCATATTTGCGCAAATCTGGCATGTCTTTGACGCGCGAACTACAACGACGCTTTACCGAAAGTCGCCGCTTGGTAACACCGTGCTGCTAGGCGCAGTCGGCATTTCAATCGTTTTATCGTTGTTGGCAATTTATTCTGCTCCGGGCCATTTCGTTCTGGGCACGGTTCCGTTGCCTCTTTCACATCTGTTGGGAACGTTCTTTGTCGCGGCGCTTCCAACACTCGTGCTTTCCGGCCTGAAGGAGATGTTTAATCTTAAATTCGTTTGAGTGTAAAGAGTGTAGTTTCAAAGTGTTAACCCTAAAATGGTGGTCACTTGTTTTGTGTGGAAAGGAGGATCTTGCCAAGTTTATCGACGGAGTAATCTAACCTTTTTGGCCTCTAGGAGTAGTTTGCGGCGCGTTTTGAAGCGAACTCAAGAATAGTCATCGGCTTCTGCCGATCGGCAAGTAGCGGCATACGCAGATCGTAGTTTCTTTTGTGGTTGGCCATGTGGATTTCGGAATTTTTTTTTAACGGAGCTAGCGAGCCAGTCCTGTAGGACAAAAGACATCTGGCGTTAGAGTGATGCCAAAAATCGTCGAGGTAAGCTCAGCCGAAGCGAAACGCTGATGGTACAGGACATTTCCGTTGGATAGCAAGCGATGGTGGCGCAGAGAATGCCCATTTGGCGTCCTGACGTAGCAAGGAAGGGGAAGTGATAAATGGAACACAAGGATCCATTTGTAGAAAAACTTCAGGTCGTAATTCGATTTGCCGTCCGTATTTTGGCCGTAATGATGGTTCTGGTTATTCTACTTGGCGTCTTGGATGTGGCCTGGACCCTCTATCAGAAACTAATCAATCAGCCTGTATTCATACTGACAATCTCTGAAATATTGGCTACTTTTGGCGCCTTCATGGCGGTGCTAATCGCTATCGAAATATTCGTAAACATCACAATCTATCTCCGCGACGACGTAATCCATGTGAAGATAGTGGTTGCGACGGCGCTCATGGCCGTCGCACGAAAGGTCATTATACTCGATACGGAAAAAACCAGCGGACTGGATCTGGTCGGCCTTGCACTTCTAGTGATTGCTTGTTCACTCGCCTATTGGCTGGTTCACGATATGCCGTCCTTTAGCGTTCGGTTTGGGCGAACCAAGAGCGCTGAAGAAGCCAAGGAAGAACAATAGTGCCAATATTTTTCTGTCCTCAGGGAACAATGCACTCAAGATACTTATTTGTGAGGCAACGCGCGACTGGACTTCTATTGCTACATTTTGACTAATTAAGGGTATGAAAGTACGTCTCCATATCGGTGTTGCGACGTTATTCACGTTTCTCACGTTAGCCGTAACAACAATGCTTGTTGCCATTCTTTATTTTGGCAACAAAGAACTCGCCATTCGTACCGCGAAAGAGCGGATGGCCGAGGCAAGAAATCAGTCAGTAGATGAGATGCTAACCGTAATACGCGGAGCGGGAAGTGTCGTATCTTCTGCGTCGGTCTTTCTTTCTAAGTTTAAGGAGTATGCTGGCTCAAGTGCAGGTTTGGACGTGCTCTATTCGCAGATGCAAGGTAATGAGCACTACTATGGCTTGTATTTTGGAGAGGAAAAATCCGGCGACTTTTTCCAAAATATAAACCTTCCAAAACACTGGAAAACTTTTGGACAGAGCGCCTTGCCAGTGCCGGAAGGAGTGAATCGCGTCCAACGGATAATTTCAGAACAATCTGGCGACCGTGTCGAAACTTACTTTTGGTCGAATGGCAGTTCGTTGGCGACGCCATTTCTTAGTGGCACTACTGTCTACGATCCTCGAACACGCCCTTGGTATCGCGGGGCGTTAGAGCAAAGCGGCGTTTACGTTTCGCCGCTTTATCAGTTTGAGAGCACAGGACGTCTGGGTGCAACGTTCTCAAAAGCCGTAGTCGACGACGAAGGTAAATTGCTTGGCGTCGTTGCGCTCGACATAACAATATCGGCACTTTCGCAAATCCTAGATGATATAAGGATCGGCGATCATGGTTTGGTTTTCATGCTAGATCGCGAAGGTCGCCTGCTTTCCTACACCAGCACGCGATCCGAAGGTGGAGAGCCGCGCTTCGTGAGTACAAATACGAACGAGCTAATTGAAGGTCGTAGCCAAATTATTGAAAGTGTCATTGATAAATGGCGAACCAGTCAGCAGGGCTTTCTCCGCATAGCTCCAGCATCCGATGCAAGAAACTATATCGCATCTGTGATGCCTATCCCTGAAGTCTTCGGTGCCCAACCCACGCTCGGGCTCATAGTGCCGGAAGATGAGTTTATAGGAGAAATAAAAAGAAACACGACTCGCGCCATGCAAATCGGCGTACTTGCTTTGGTTCTGGCTGTCTCATTTACCTTTGTTGTCGCCCGTCTGTTGAGCAAAAATCTCGTGCGCGTGGCAAAGGAAGCCAGAAAAGTCAGTAACTTCGAATTGAGTGAAAACTTGAATCTGAAGTCAAATATTCAGGAAGTCGCCGAACTCGGAGCAGCCATTGCAAGTATGAAAGCTGGATTGTCGAGTTTCGGTGCGTTCGTACCGAAGGAGCTGGTGCGCTCTATCCTTTCGAAAGCAGAGAGAATTAGCGTTGGGGGAGAGTCGCGCGACGTGACCCTTATGTTCGCCGACCTCAAAGGCTTTACGCGCCAAACCGAGGGGCTTGAACCCGAAGTTCTGATGCCTGCTTTGTCCGAGTATTTCGAAGCAATGGAAAAAGAGATATCCGGCAATCAGGGTACCGTGGATAAGTACATCGGCGATGCCATTATGGCTCTGTGGAATGCTCCGCTCGATGATACTGATCACCCTGTTCATGCTTGCAGAGCAGCTTTGGCTTGTTTGCAGGCTGAGGCGAAACTCAATTCTGATGAGGAAGCGTTACCATTACGTCCGTTGCACACACGTTTCGGCCTACACACCGGTCGCGTAGTGGTCGGTAACGTTGGGTCTCTTTCGAGATTGCAATACACAGCACTGGGTGCTGCCGTAAATTTTGCTTCCAGACTGGAAGGGTTGAACAAAGTTTACGGTACAAGGATTCTCGTGTCGTCAGATGTCGCTGTTCATGTCGAGAGCATGTTTTTGCTGCGCGAAGTTGACCATGTTGTGCCTGCCGGAACTAGTTTTCCTAGTCGTATCTTTGAACTAATCGCGGAAAAAGATGATGAGAGTGGCTTTCTGGCAAGCGTAGCCAAGAAACGCGAGCTCGAAGAATGGCGTGTATGCTATGATTTGTATCAGTCTGGAAAATGGTCTGATGCATTGGAAGCCCTCCAGACGCATCGAGAAATCGCAACTAACAAGCTTCTTGTAGATGTCTTTATCGAACGTTGCAGCCGTTTCGCGTTTAAACCACCGGCCACTTGGGATGGCGTTTACCGTTTCGAGAAGAAATGAATGAGAAGCGCAGCAAACGATCATCCCGATGGGTTTCAGGCCAATAATGCGCTTACAATCAAAATGGGCCGGTCAATTCAGGCCAACCAAAAAACGGGTATTGCTTCAGATAGCGGCGTTTGTCGGCTATGAGCCGAGGGTGTGTGGAAACTCGCGTAATTTCTCCTTGCTGAAGGTTTTCTGCCGTCTACGTCGGCCAGCCTCGGTTTATGGGCGACATTGGCGCCCT
>NZ_LQBP01000012.1 GCF_001507545.1 Ruegeria profundi | reverse complement strand
CTGTCGAAGATGGCGATTGGCCAGTGCAAATACATCCTGATCACCAATGCCGAAGGCGGCATCCTGAACGATCCGATCCTGCTGCGCCTTGCGGAAAATAATTTCTGGATCTCGCTGGCAGACAGCGACATCCTGCTTTGGGCTCAGGGCGTCGCGGTGCATTCCGGCATGGATGTTACCATCGTCGAACCCGATGTTTCGCCGCTGCAGTTGCAGGGGCCGAAGTCGGGCGAAATCATGCGTGTGCTTTTTGGCGACGACATAATGGGTCTAAAGTATTACTGGCTGCGCAGTTCGATCTTTTACTCTCGGCCCTGGCAGTTGTATCGCAGAACTCCGGGACTTCATACCCTTGTATCAACACATCCAAATCATCATATCACGAGGACGGAAAAGCGTTAAATGTGAGTGTCGTACATCCTTTCAGCAAAGGTAAAACAATATGCCCTTACTCAGTTCTCCAATTGACGGCTCCCCGATGAAAGAGGTTGAGCGTTATGGTGTGAAAATCGATATCTGCCAAACGTCAGGCGGCATCTGGCTGGACAAAGGCGAACTTGAAAAGATCATCTTGATGATCCGCGAAGAAGCCCTTCAGGACGCTGGTGCGCAGAGCGTTTCCGTCGAGCGGTCTTTTGACGATGAACAGTCTTATAAGCAGCAACCCCAGACCGAGCAGCGTCGCCCCCAACGGCGAAAACGTGAAAGCATGTTTGAAAGCCTGATGGACATCTTCGACATTTAGTCACCCTGCAGCACCGGGGCCGACAACCGATCCAAGACCTCAGCAACCGAGATTTACAACGCAGCTTGAAGACGGTGCCCTCGTTCGGTCAGCACGCATCTTCCTGCTCGATAGTACGTAGTTGCCTTGGGATTGGAACCGCCATCATCAATACCTTGAAGGTCCGCTCTGCAGACGCAGCGGCCCGAATTAAACTTGCGTGGTTGTTTCGTGCGGCAGACGATATTGATCCCCGCCAATTGGCTGCTTCATCAAATTAGACAGGTAAGAGTCGCGTTTTAGCAGAAACTCCCAGAGAAATCGGGGATAATCAGCCGAGACCGCGTTGACGACCGAGGGTCGCGCAGCCAACGCCTTTCGCCACGCAAGAACTTTCTTCTTTCCGACCAGAATACCGAAATCTGCAATTTCATCGAACGTGTCGAAATACCGGAATATCGGCGCAAAAACGGCGTCCACCAAGGTAAATTTGCTGCCTGAAAAATACGGCCCGTCATCTAATTGCAGCTCTAGCTGCGAAAATTTTGCGGCCAGAGTGGCGATCTTCTGGTCAAGCATGTCCTCGCTTTTCGCACTATAGAACCCAGCAATATCGTTCAGGATTGTCGAGCCAAACTCAATCCATCCTCGATGCTGAGCACGCGAAATGGGGTCGTTTGGATGAAGGGGACGTTTTTGCGTATCCTCCAGAAACTCCAGAATGGCAGCAGATTCGAAAATGGCATGGCCGTCGCAGGTTAAAACCGGCGTTTTTCCCAGCGGTGATATTTCAAGGAACCAATCTGGCTTGTTCCCAAGGTCGATATCAGTTCGATCAAAAGGCACTTCTTTTTCGAACATCGAAATGGCCGCACGTTGAACATAGGGGCAGAGAACGTGGCTCATCAGGTGAAGGGTCATCTGGTATCTCCAAGGTAGATGCATCTGCATCTATATTGGCTTCAATGCGCAAACGTCAAGGTTGATGCAATTGCATCTTTCTGCGAGAACTTGGACATGATCACTCCAGACCCACAAACAACGAGAATTTGGACTTCTTTGCTGAATACGGGCCAAGCATTGCTTGAAGGCATCGAGTCTGAGTTGAAGAACAACAACCTACCAAGGCTTGGCTGGTATGACGTATTGCTTGAAATCGAAAAGGCTGGGCCGAACGGTATCCGCCCCTACGAGTTGAAGGAAAGGTTATTGCTTCCACAGTACGGATTATCCCGCATGTTGGGTCGTATTGCTGAAGCAGGTCTTATCACTCGGGAGGAAGTTGAAAATGATGGCAGAGGTCAGACGATCAAGCTTACACCCAAGGGGCTAGCGATCAGAGAGGCGATGTGGCCGATTTACGCTGAAATGCTGGTCAATTCCATTCAGGACAAGCTCAGCAAATCTGAGGCTGCTGAGTTGGAGCGAATACTTAGAAAATTAGGGGCAGGATCATAACCCCTAGCTGACTGTTGCTGTGAGAGCGACGGTTGCGATAACGACCTTTAGGCGGGCGATCTTAACTGTCTGGGCGCCGGCACCTGCGGCGTTACTTTCAGGCAAAAGTGATATCAGCCGAACCAAAAGCCCCGAAATCTGCGTGGATTTTCGCACCCGAAGGACACTCGATAGGGCGGATAAAACTTCCGGAAAGGACGATTTGGCCCGGCTCAATGCTCTGACCATATTGCGCCATACGGCGCGCCAACCAAACCACGCTTTTGATTGGGTCGTTCAGTACCCCGGCACCCAGGCCGGTTTCCTCAATCTCGCCATTGCGGAAGTTCAACGCACCGACCCAACGCAAGTCGAAAGCATCTATCGCATGGCGTTCTGCGCCCAGCACAATGCCTGCATTGGCGGCGTTGTCGCTGATTGTATCATAGACGGTGCGCGCCTTGCCTGTCTTTGGGTCTACGCGTTGAATACGGGTGTCGAGGATTTCGATAGAAGGCGCCACGTAGTCCGTGGCAGCGATAACATCCTCACGAGTCACGTTTTCACCGCCGACAGAAGACTTCATCACAAATGCGATCTCGGCTTCGATCCGAGGCTGGATAAACCGACCGGCTGGAACCCTGCCACCATTGTCGAATGCCATGTCATCAAACAGGATTCCGCTGTCGGGAATGTCGATGTTCAGCGCATGCTGCATGGCTTTTGAGGTCAGGCCGATCTTCCACCCGATTACTTTTCGCCCCTCCGCTAACTTCTGGCGATAGATGGCATTTTGTACCGCGTATGCATCATCCATCCCCATATCGGGATAGCGCAGGGTCAACAGCCCGATCTGCTTGCCTGTGCGTTCCGCCTGCAGCAAATCGGCCGCAGCGCGGGCGTGGTCATCCGGCGTCATGGCTGTTCATCCTCGACCGTGTTGCGCAAGGTGCCGATGCCTTCGACCGAAACCTCCACGACATCGCCCGGAACCAGATACTTCGGCGGATCGAACCGCGCGCCTGCCCCGGTTGGCGTACCGGTGACAATGATATCCCCCGGCTGCAACGTCATGAAGGTCGAGATGTATTCGATTTCGCGGCGGATCGGAAACATCATACGGTTCAGAGTATCGTTCTGACGCAACTCACCATTTACATGGGTCTGGATGCGCGCATCGTCCAGTTGCGCGGTATCTGTGAAAGGTACCAACCACGGACCCATGGCCCCCGAATTATCCCAATTCTTGCCCTGGGTGACGTTGAACTTGGCGTGCCGTACCCAGTCGCGGATCGTGCCTTCGTTGCAAAGTGTCAGGGCCGCGATGTGGTCATAAGCGCCCTGCTGTGAAATCCTGCGACCGCCCTTTCCAATCACAACGGCCACCTCGCCTTCATAATCCAGCGTGTGGTTTTCCGGCGGGCGGATCAAAGGGCAGTCATGCCCCGTGAACCCGCTGGCAAATCGTGGGAACAGTGACATATGTTTTGGTTGTTCACTGCCGTCCTTGTATTCAGCATTCCGGTCCGGGAAATTCACACCGACACAGAGGATACGACGGGCATCCGGCATGACCATTTCATACTTAAAACCCTTATGTGTGACCGGTTTGCCTTCGGCTGCACCGCTCAACTGATCAAACGCACCGGCGGCGATCACCTCGTAAAGGCTGGCGTAGTCGGGAAAGGCTTCGTTCAGCGCAATTGCACCACTATCGGTGATCACGCCAAAAAATGTGTCTCCATCCGCCGAGAAAGTTGCATACTTCATGAAAGAGACCCCCAAACATCGCGGATCACGTCAGCGGCCATTAGCACGTCTTCCCGCGTGGTATCGAATTGCCCAACCTGAAGGCGGATAATCTTACGACCGTCGAACATACCTTGCGTAAGGTAAATCCTGCCGTCATCGTTCAGCGCGTCCACCAATCGCTGCTGCATGTCATCGTCACCCGGACAGCGAAAGGAAAACAGGCTGAGGATCGGGCCAGTTGTGATCTCAAACCCCTCAATTGAGCCGATTTTTTCGGCAAGCTCGTTGGCCCAGGCAACGTGATTGCGGATACGCGCCCGCAACCCGTCAAGCCCATATGAGCGCAGCAAGAACCAGATTTTCAACGCCCGGAACCGACGACCCAGCGGGATGGTCCATTCAGAATAGTTCGTGACCTCTGCCCCTGAGGTCTTGAGGTACTCCGGTTCGATTTTTAGCGTGTTAAGCTGCGGTGTCGCGTCTTTCAGAAACTGGATCGCACAGTCAAATTGGGCCCCCAGCCATTTATGCGGATTGAACACGATGCTGTCATAACGCTCTGCCCCGGCCCATAGTGGATCCCGAAACTCGGGGCAGATCATGGCCGACCCAGCCCATGCAGCATCAAGATGCGTGTAAAGATCATGCCTTTGGGCGATATCCGCCACGGCCACAAGATCATCACAGGCACCCACACCCGTGCCACCGGTAATTGCGATGATCCCTGCAGGCACATGCCCGGCGGCGATGTCGCGCTGGATCGCGGCCTCAAGCGCATCGGGATCAATTGCAAAGGTCGGCCCTTGCGTGGGTAGCTTGACCAGATTGTCCTGACCAATCCCGGCGACCCAGCAGGCCCGGTCAATCGACGAATGTACTTGATCAGAACAATAAATCCTGAAGGCACCCTTGGCATTCAGGCCCTCTCGGTTGCCGGTAAAACCTGTGGCGCGTTCGCGCATTGTCAGGACCGCTGACAGTGTGGCCGAGGACGCGCTATCCTGAATGACGCCTGTCATCCCCGTGGGCAGACCAAGCGCTTGTCGCAGCCAATCTACCATAACACTTTCGACTTCGGTGCCAGCGGGCGAGGTCTGCCACAACATGCACTGCGCAGCGATCGTGGTCACCAGCATCTCAGCCAGCATGGACGGCGGCGCGGCATTAGCCGGAAAATACGCGAAAAAGCGCGGGTGCTGCCAATGGGTTATCCCCGGCATTACGATCCGCTCAAAGTCGGCCATGATGGTTTCCATTGGCTGACCAGTTTCTGGCGGGGCCGGCTCAAGCTGGGCGGAAATGGCCCCCGGTGCCGTTTGCGCCCTGACCGGGCGATCTGACAGGGTTTGATGGTAGGCGGCAGCCCATTTCGATATCTGCTGCCCCCAATGTGCAAATTCGTCCCAGTTCATCCGTTCGCTTTCTTATACCGCAACAGCCCACCGAGATTGGCCATTTCAGCTTAGGTTTTTTTTGTCGTTTTACAAATCTTTAGACTGAAAAGCTAATGTTTGCCTGACCTGTTCCAGAGCTGCCGAAATAAGGTGTGTAGATATCGATCTGGCCTTTGTAGCTGCCCCAACCAAGCGCACCGAACAAAAGCGCCGTATCGTTCATCGCGCATTCTCCGGTGCATTTCTTGGCGTAGTCAGGAAGAAGCTCAAGGAATTCTTCGAAGCGGCCCTGCTCCCAAAGCTCAATCACTCTTAGATCCATCTGGCGGTTAAACTCACCATTGACAGAGTTCAAACCGTCAACCGAGCGTTCGTTCGGCGTGAAGTCATGGCTGAGCGAACCTGAAGCCAAAATGGACACATTGCGATCCGAGCGGCGAATTCCTTCCGCAATAGCCTCGCCCCAGACACGGTTTTCCTGAATCGATGAGAACTGGTTGACCGCAACCGGCAACACCCGTGCATTAACACCCTCATTGATGAAGTGCATCGGTAGCAGCGTGCCGTATTCCATTCCCATATCGGGGTGAGAATGGCCCAGGGCCCGTTCGCCACGCTCATGCAGAACATCAAGAATGGTTTCGCCCAGTTCGTGATCACCGCGGTAATCGAATTCCATATCCGCCAGCATATGCGGCAGTTCGTGGCTGATGAAACGGCCTTTGTGGTGCTCTTTAGTGTTCAAATGGAAACCCTGATTGGTGATCCAATGCGTGTCAAACACGACAAACGTATCGACCCCGCGATCAATCGCATCCTGACGCAGGCGCGCATATCCATCGATGGCAGGTTGCCGGATGCCTTTGTACTTTGGCATCGTGTGGGACATCCAGATGCTCGGCACATGCGTAATCTTCGCAGCCTGTACGATCTTTCCCATGACAGTTCCTCCTTTGTCAGTTCGTTTCTCTCAAGCTTTTCGCCCGAGGGAGACGTTTTCTGATCCCTATCGAAATTGGGAATTGCGAACCCAAATTCCGATCACGCGCCTAAACCCAAATATAAGATATCAGCCCAAGATAGGCACCGATTTCAGTCGCGTTACATCCCAAGTTGCGTAATCTTGTGCTGCCCTGTCGCAAAACCGATGTGCTTTTGCTCCATGTAAAACTCAAAACTCCAATCCCCACCGTCACGACCGATGCCTGAGGCTTTGACACCACCAAACGGCGTGGGCAGATGGCGCACGTTTTCCGAGTTCACCCAGATCATCCCCGCCTCCAGCTGGTCCGTAAACCGTAATGCGCGTGTCAGGTCGTTCGTCCAGACATACCCGGTCAGACCATAAGGCGTGTCATTGGCGATCTGCAGTGCCTCTTCTTCTGTCGAGAACGGGATTGCGGTCAGAACCGGGCCAAAAATCTCTTCGCGCGCGATGCGCATCTGGTTGTTCGCATTGGTAAACAACGTTGGTCGCACAAAGTACCCTTCGTCTCCGAGCTTTGTCCCACCTGCTGCTACCGTTGCACCGTCTTCTTTTGCAATGTCAAAATAGCTGGTGACCTTGTTGTAGTGCTCTTCGGTAACCAGCGGACCGATCTCGGTGGTTGGGTCTAACGGATGACCAACCTTGATCTTGTTTACACGTTCGACGAGTTTTGCCTCGAACTCTTCCTTGATCGTGTCTTGAATCAACAGGCGTGAGGAAGAGGTGCAGCGCTCACCGTTGATCGAGTAGATCATGAAGATCACCGCATCCAATGCACGCTCAAGATCGGCGTCGTCAAACACGATCACCGGGTTCTTTCCGCCTAGCTCAAGGTGGTTGCGCTTCAGCGTATCTGCCCCCTGCTTCGTGATCAAACTGCCCGTGCGGCTTTCGCCGACAAAGGCAATGGCGCGGATTTTTGGATGTTCACACAGCGCTTTGCCCGCCTCATCGCCAAAACCGTTCACTGTATTCAACACACCTTTTGGCAGACCGGCTTCTTCAGCGATTTCCACCAGCAATCGCGCCGTAAGCGGACTTGCCTCCGCCGGCTTGTGAACCACCGTACATCCGGCCGCCAGCGCCGGTGCGATTTTCCACGTGGACAGCATAAATGGCGTGTTCCACGGAGTAATGACACCAACAGGCCCAATGGGTACGCGTGTTGTGATATTCATCAGGGTCGGTGATTTCAGATGCTGGCCATCCCGTGCCTGAACGACTTGGTCTGCAAAATAGCGAAAGTTCTCGGCTCCACGCAGCGCTGCCTTGGACATGAATTTCAGGGTCTGGCCCGTATCCCAGCATTCACACAAGGCGATTTCTTCGGCACGTTCTTCGATAGCCTCGGCCACACGGATCAGCATTTTGCGCCGTTCGGTTGCCGTTGTGTCGCGCCAGTTGGGGAAGGCGTCGGCTGCCGCATTCGCTGCGGCGTCGATGTCATCGCGGTTGCCTTGGGCAACACTGCAAATCACGCTTTTGTCTACGGGAGACGTGTTTTGAAACGTCCCGGCCGAGCCGTCCCGATCCTCGCCCGCAATGCGGTTATTTATTCCACCTTCCTGAAAACGCGCCAACAACTCACGCAGTTTTTCAAGATTCTGCTCCAAGGTGCTCATTTCGGGTTCTCCAGATGGTCTCGGATTGTGCCGCATTTCGGGGAAAGTTTTGCGTCAATCTCGCGCAATTCGGAAGAAAGCGCGATCGAATGCGTCTTCATTGCGGGTGCAAGAAACACCTGCGCGGCTTTGAAAAGGTCATTGATGACGTCTTTTTTGACATCGTCCGAACGCCCTTCGCGCAATCGGACCGATATATCGACAAACCCATGTTTTTGGTCGCCATCCGCGATGGAATAGTGATCGACACGGATCGCGCGGACGCGCACACCGGGCATTGGCAGCGCAGCTATCCCGGCTGCTGATTGCCGGAGCGCGTCGCACAAACTGGCCATATCTACGACCCGTTCAAGGTTTCCGGAATACTCGATGTGGATATGCGGCATGAGTTCACCGATTTATTTATCATGTTAATTAAATTGATGTGTACTGGATATTGCAACCGCGAGTCAATCAATTTAATTAACATATGAAATAAACAGGATCAGATCCTTGCAAGATACGCCGAAACCTCAATTGAACTCTTTACTACCTCCGACCTCGCAGTCTTTGCCCGTATCGCTCACCCGCGCACGCGAGGCGGTTATGGCACCTATCCGCAAAATGCTGCAAAAAGCTGGCATTACCGAGCAGCAATGGCGCGTCTTGCGCGTTTTGAGTGAAAGCGGAAAGATGGAAACCGGAACGCTGGCCAATCGCGCTGCCTTGATGTCCCCCAGCCTGAGCCGGATTGTACACTCCATGGAAAACGCCGGACTCGTTTCGCGCGAGGCTGACCCCAATGATCGTCGTCGCCAGCACATCGCCATCACCGGCGCGGGGCAAGCGATCATCAACGATCATATGACCGAAGCATCAGACATCGCGGCCTACTATCGCGACATCCTTGGGGAAAAAGATCACGATACACTTGTGACTCTGCTGCAGAAACTCACCCTGCGCCTAAACGAAGAAGATCATGACGCCTGAGCGCTCAGACCGCCCCCAAACCCTTGTCCAGAGCAGTGAGTATTGTGTTCACGTCATCTTCGCTCAGGATAAGTGGCGGCGACAGAATGATGTTGTTGCCTGACACGCGCACCATGGCTCCGGCGTCGTAGGCTGTTTTCTGAACCGTGCTGATCGAGGCCTTGTCGATAGGCGCCTTGGTGTCCCGGTCTGATACAAGCTCCAAAGCACACATCAAACCATAACCACCGCGCACATCGCCGATCAGATCGTATGTCTCACCAAGCTGTTTGAGACCAGCATGCAGTTGCTCACCCCGCTTTGCAGCATTGTCCTTGACGTTCAAACGTTCGGTTTCCTTCAGGCACGCGATTGCAGCAGCCGCGCCAACCGGATGTCCGGAATACGTATAGCCTGATCCGATCGTGGCTTTGCCAGAGGTATCATTTTCAAAGACTTCGGAGATGGCGTCGCTGATCATAACGGCACCGAAAGGGAAGTATCCGTTTGTGATGGCCTTGGCTGTAACCGCCATATCTGGCTGAACGCCAAAGCGGCGCGATCCGCTCCACGCGCCCGTTCGGCCATAGGCTGTTATGACTTCGTCCGCGATCAGCAAAATTCCGTGTTTTGAACATATCTCACGCACACCAGGCATAAAGCTTTCGTGCGGGGGAATAACCCCACCTGCCCCAAGAACAGGCTCCATGATCATCGCCGCAATGGTCGAGGAATCCTGGAACTTGATCTCATCTTCAAGGGCTGCAAGGCACAACTGCGCCAGTTTCTCCGGATCCGTTTCGCCAAACGGGTTGCGATAGGTGTAGGGCGAAGGAATATGATGGCAGCCTGGCATCAGTGGCTCGTATTGGGTCCGGAAATTCGGGTTTCCGTTGACTGATGCGCCCAAAGTATGCGTTCCGTGATAGCCCTTCTTGAGGCTCAGGAACTTAACGCGTCCGGCTTCGCCACGCACTTTGTGATATTGCCGCGCAAGGCGCAGGGCGATCTCTACTCCATCCGATCCCCCTGACGTAAAGAACGCACGCGACAGACCATCGGGCGCGAAAAACTCACGCAGCATATAGCTGAGTTCAATCACCAGATCGTTCGTCGTTCCCCTGAAAATTGAGTAGTAAGGCAGTCTGTCCAATTGTTCTGAAATGGCATCCTTCACCGGTTGGCAGGAATAGCCGAGATTCACGTTCCAAAGGCCGCCCACCCCGTCCACAACCGTGCGCCCATCTACATCCGTGATGCTGACGCCTTCGCCGCCAACGATAATCTCGGGCGGGTGTGCGAGGCTGTCAGCCGGGTGAGCCATCGGGTGCCACAGGTGGCGTGCATTATTTTCTTTAAGGAAATTGCTGTCCTTCATGTGATCACCTGTCGTGTCGTGGTTTCATCACCCCAATGCGGCGGCAGGTCCTCAAAATTCCGGGGGACCGTGCCGCCCAAAGCGGTTGAGGCGCGTTCCGCCTCTTTTGATAGCTTCAGCGCAATATCGCGCAGTTTCTCCGGCTTGGCGCGTACGCTGGGAACGGCGACAGCCAATGAGCCGAGAACCCGGCCCCCTTCACCAAATAACGGGGCACCGACTGAGCTGACGCCCTCGTCGAAGGCACCGGCGACCGAAGCGACGCCATACCGGCGCACCATGTCAATTTCTGCCTTCAAATCAGCAGGGTCCGAAATTGTCCGATCTGTAAAGCGCGACAACGGTCTGCTCAGGATGCGGGCTTGCCATTCTTCCGGGCAGAAGGCCAAAGCTGCTATACCGGATGACGTCGCGTGTAGCGGCAACATCTCGGCAATGTCGAAATTAACCTGAATGCCATGCAAAGCCGGATCGGAATGAGCGACCGGCGACAACGCATCGCCTTGCAAAAGACTGGCATGGGCCAGCTCACCCACGGTTTCGGACAATTCAAAAACGATGGGCTGTAACAGCTTGCGCACCGGAAACAACGTCTCGCGCAGGGCCGAAAGGCGCAGGAGTGCGGGCCCAAGGCGATAAGCGCGTGTATCAGGATGTTGTTCAAGATAGCCGTTTTCGGTCAACTCAGTCAGATGCCGATGTATCGTCGCCTTGTCTCGACCTGTCAGGCGCACGAATTCTCCCAACCCGATTTCAGCCCGGTCACGGGCGAATAACGTCAGCAAGTCCAATGCCTTAGTGATCGTTCCCATCTATCGCCCTCCATACTCGAAGAACGCCGCAAATTCTGCCCGATCCGCCGGGCCTGTTTCTAGTGATTGGCACGCACCATCGGGTAAAGCGCCCACCTGCTCAATATGCGAACCGTAGCGATTCCATCGATTCTCATGGTCCGACCACGGCCGGGATGCCACGCAGTTGGTTTCGATCAGACCATGCGCCCACCCATTCGGAGTCCGCACAACCGTCGCACTGAGGGTCTTCGCGATGATCTGATGCCCGAAACACGCGCCAAAAACAGGGGTTTTGCGTTCGATGATATCTTTGATCAGCACCTCAAGCTGCTGCATCCACGGTGCATTTTCGGTCACGGATGCTGGGCTTCCGGTTGTCATCACGCCATCAACTGCCGAAATATCTTCGGGGAACTCTCCCCTACAGACCCAAAAGGCGGTGACCACCAAATCGGGGCGAACCTCGGCAATCAATGTCGCGAATTTTTCGTCATCCAACGGTCGCGCTTTGGCAAAAGCGCTAAAGTCGGTGTTGGTGACAAGGGTTGCAAGTCGCATATCAGATAAACCACACATAAAAGTCGAGCAGAGCATCAGGCTCCAGTTCGCGCGTCTTACGGAATTCGCGCTCTTTCATGAAGGCATGATTTTCAACCAGTTCCCGACCAACAGCATCCACTAACGCGGTGTCGGCCTGCAGGTCGTGAATTGCTTTGCGCAAGTTGGGGGCCGTTCCGGTGCGCGCGTCAACTTTGTCGAACCCGTCTCCGGTTTCGATGGGCGGCAGGTTCATGCCGGACTCATACCCAAGACGGGCGGCCTGAAGGACCGCGGCACAGGCTGTGTACGGGTTGGCACTGGCGTCGGCCATGCGGTGTTCCAAACGGGCTTTCGCGCCACCTTCGCCAGATACGCGCGTGGTGACGCTGCGGTGATCGCCACCCCAGTTTTTCCAATAGCCTGACAGCGACGCAGGTTGAAGGCGACGGTATGACCCGGCTGTGGGGGCAATCAAGCCAGCCAGGCCTTCGTGATGGTGCACCAAACCGGCAAGGCAACCACGCGACAGATCATTAAGGTGATCCGGGCCGCCAACCTCGCCGGTCGCAAGCGCGTTTTTTCCCTCGGCGTCCTGAAACGAAAAGTTGATATGCATCCCAGACCCGCCAAGCTCGGACAGCGGCTTGGGAAGAAATGTCAGGATGATCCCGTGATCCAATGCGACCTCTCGGGCCATTTGACGAAAGAGAACAATGTCATCTACAGCGGATAGTGCATCATCAAAGGTCAGAGTGTACTCAAACTGGGGGCTGTCATATTCGGCCGTGATCAGATCAAGCCTGAATCCCATTTCCAGCGCCTTGTTCCAGATCACATCATTGATCCGCATCGGATCGGCGAACGGCCCGGTGCCGTACACGCCACCTCCGGGCGCATCATAGGGCCGCAACCGACCATCCTCGCCGCCTTGCAAAGCATAGGCTTCCAGTTCGATCCCAAGCATTGGCTTTAAGCCGTGCTTTTCCCAGTCGGCAACGGCACGTTTCAACGCGCCTCGCGGACACAAGGACAAAGGCGATCCATCAGCGTCGTACAGGTCACCCAAAACGATTGAAGTGTTTGGTTCCCACCCCGTGCGCACGTCATCACCACGCCAGCGCAACTCCATGTCCGGGGCACCTTCGCGTACTTTTGCGTGTGGCGCGTCCAACAGCAGATCGCGATCGTAATGCACCCCGAACGTTGCGCGTGCAAAACGCGTCGAGGCATCACCGATCTTACTGGCGGGCATGTACTTCCCACGCGGGATCGACAGGTGATCGATGAAAAGGGCGCGTAAACGGTTAGACATTGAAAACCTACTGCAAAGTGACGCGAACAGGCATCCGCTTGATGCCGTTTACAAAATTGGACCGGACGAACGCCTCGGGCCCGTCGGGTTCGATGGTTTTGATCCGCTTGGCCAATTCCTCGAACAGCACCCTTACCTCCAGCAGGGCAAACGAATTGTAAGGCGCACCTTTGGCGAAACTCTCATGCGAGCCCAGATCAGCATACCCGTCGCCTTCAGGAACCCACATGGTCATAGAAACGCCTCCGTCTTTGTTGTTTCTTGCGGTTTTCGAAATGCCGGTGCGAGCGACCTGAAATTCGTTTGGCAAAGGTGTTTGATGCCTTTTTCTGCATCGAACGGCGATCAACCGGGCGCCATTCCCGCCAGACCCGCCAGATGGTCGAGCCGAGGATGATCAGGATGACGCAGAACAGCAGAAAAGCGATCGGACGATCAATAAAGTCCAACGGGGTTTTGACCCGCGCCAAAGACGCGCGCAGCTTAACCTCCATTATCCCCCCCAGGACCATACCAAGGATGATCGGGACGATGGGCATGTTCAAGCGTTTGAGGACGAAACCCAGCAGGCCGAACACCGCCGCGATAATGCAGTCCATGGTCGAATTGCGGATCGAATAGACTCCGACGAAACTCAGCAAAAGGATGCACATACCCAAAAAGCGATTGGGAATGCGCGCCAGGTGGACCAGCCAGCCGGTTGAAACCAGCAAGAAGCCAACAACAATGACATTCAGGACCAGTAGCGCGATGTAGAGCGCGACAACGAAGTCCATGTCATTCTGGAACAGACCGGGGCCGGGAACCACGTTGTGGACATAAAACACCGACAGCATCATCGCGGTCAGTGCCTCACCCGGAATGCCCAGCGCAAGCAGCGGGATCATGGCCGCTGCCGGCACGGCGTTATTGGCAGCTTCTGATGCGATCAACCCCTCTGACGAGCCATGCCCGAACGCTTTGGGGTTCTTGGACAGCTTGCGTGCCGATGTGTAGGACATGAACTGCGCCGTAAATTCCCCGACCCCCGGGACCATACCCATGACAACGCCGAAACTGGCCGAGATCGCTGCAACGCGCGGGTGACGCGCAAGCTCACGAAAACCTTGAAACAAAGAACCGCGTGACCGAGGCAGCCTGATTTTCTCATCATCCATCGTCAGCAGCAAAAACGCCTGTGACAGCGCAAAAAGGCCCAGCACCACCACGATGAGATCAAGACCACCTGCCAACCAACTCTGACCAAAGGTGAAGCGGCGGGTATAGGCAGCAGGTTCCAACCCAACTGTGCCGATCAGAATACCGAATCCCGCAAGCGCAGCCGCGATAGCCATCTGACCTTTATGCGCAACAACGACGAGGACAAGGCCAAGCAGAGCCGCAAGGAAAATCTCACGCGATCCGAACATTGGTGCGATCTTTGCCAGAACGGGCGACAGGAAGATCAGGCATATGACCGAAAACAGCCCACCCAGGAAGCTTGCTGAATAGGCCAGAGACAAGGCCCGGCGGCCTTCGCCCCGCAGCGTCATTGGAAATCCGTCATAGGTGGTCAGCGCGTTCACCGCTGTGCCAGGCGTGTTGATCAGTATCGCAGGAATTGACCCGCCATACATTGACGAGCCGTAGATGCCCAACAGCAAGGTCAGCCCTACAATCGGATCCATTGAGAACGTCGCGGGTAAAAGGATGGCAATGGCAACAGCTGGCCCCACCCCCGGAATGGCGCCGATGGCGACCCCGCCCACCGCCCCCACCAGAAGGGCAAGCATCACGTCCCAGCGTGCCAGAACGTCAATGGCTGAAAAAATCAGGTCCATCAGAGATACACCAGAAAAAACGTTCGGATCGAATCTGGCAGAAATTCATAGACTTGAGCGCCCGGAATACTCACACCCAGCATTCCCTTGAACAAGACGACCATCGCAATCGCGAACAGTGCGGCAATTCCAACTGCCAATCGCGTCCGGTATCCTAGACGGTAGGTCAGCGCACAGGCGAAAACTATGCTCATGGGCATGAATCCCAGTCTGGGGACGGCCGCCACATAAACTAGAAACCATAGCAGATATTCCAACGGCTCCGCCCAACGCCGGGCTTCGACCCAATCCAACGCATTCGGCTTTCTGCGTCGCATCAACCGGTAATGGATCGCAAAACCTGCAAGCATGGTGATCAGCGCGATCGCAGGCCATAAACGGGGCTGGCTGCCTATGTTGCGCGCCTTGTCGGTCCATTCGGTCTGGTTGCCAATTTGGGACAGCAGAACCAATGTAACGATCAGACCTGCAACAACAAAAACAACCTGGCCGGACGACTTTGTTTTAACCTGTAAAAGCTCGGAGTTATCCATTCGAAGTGGTCCTTAGCAGCGGTGAGAGGGCGCGCCGGCGCCCCCTCAAAAGATCGCGGTTATTGACCCAGCGCTTCTGAGATTGTGCCCAGAGTTGCCTTGTCTTCGGCAATCACGGCGGCGCTTTCGTCGGCATTCAGCCAATAGACCAGCGCACCTGTTTCCTCTGCAAGCTGTTGAGCACGCTCACTGTTCACAGTTTTCTCGGCAACGGCTGCGATCTTTTCGCGCACATCCGCCGGGGTGTCCTTGGTCACGAACAGACCGTTCCACAGAGAGATATCGAGGCTCGGCTCAACCTCGCCAATCGCAGGCGTGTCAGGAACCTTACTGATCCTCTCACCGGTGATCGAGACCAGAACCTTCACATCGTCAAGGCAAGGCAGGATAAGCTGTAGCGTGGTGTTAATCACGTCTGCATCGCCAGAGGCCAGCGTGTTACAATCCAACGCGTCAAATGCCGCATCCCCTGCCCATTCAAAACCCATTGTCGAAGATAAAGCCTTGGTGACTTGGGTTGGGGTCAGAACGTCACCGAAATGCCCGAGGAACACCTCGTTTTCCTTGGCGTAGTCAGCCAGCTCCTGCATCGACGAATAAGGTGCATTGCCCGAAGTCGCGATCACGAACGGATAGGTCAGGAAAATACCAATCGGATCGAATTTCTCAGGTGTAAGCTCCGGGATGTCGATCTCGTGCCCGATCAATGAAACCGCCGGAACAAAGGAACCGATTGTGTACCCGTCTGCCGGGGCTGTTGCCACCTCTACGGCCCCTGGGAACGGGCCACCGCCGCCGCCAGGTTTGTTCACCACTGCTGCCGGAACACCGTATTCGGCCTGAAAATCTTCGGCGATCATCCGGGTCAGTACGTCTTCCAAATCGCCCGGAGGCCACGGAACGATAAAACTTACGGGCTTTTCGGGATACTCGGCCAAGGCCGAACCGGCCAGACCAATTGCAAGTGCGGCCAATGCGGCCTTGGCTTTGTTGGACATGATATCTCCCTGCGACGAGTCGCTGATCGGTTTATTATTTGAACCTTTAGTATCATTTATTCTGAATTTGTTTCTTCACCTGTCAACTAAAAAATCATTATTGACAAATGCAGGTTTAAAGTTTGACACTTTTTTTGACACCTTTGGTTCATTATTCAAACCTACTGAGGCTCGATTTGGACAAAACAAGGATAGAGGAACTCCGGTCTCGTGCGGTTCCGCCAGCACGTCATCTGATCGATGGTACCAGCCGTGACGCGTCGGATGGCGCGACACTGGACGTCATATCGCCAATCGACGGATCGACCCTGACAACCATACCCAAGGGAACCCGTGAGGATGCCCAATTGGCAATCCGTTCAGCGCGACGCGCTTTCGATGACGGAAGATGGTCTGACGTCGCCCCCGCTGCTCGCAAGAAAATCATGTTGAAATGGGCAGACCTTGTCGAAGCAGAGGCTGACGAGCTGGCTGTTTTGGGCGTACGCGACAATGGAACTGAAATTGGCATGGCCTACAAGGCCGAGCCCCTCAGCGCTGCCGGGACGATCCGCTATTTTGCAGAGGCGATCGACAAGATTTATGGCGAGATTGCCCCTACTGCTCCCGGTGCACTGGGGTTGATACACAAGCAACCGGTTGGAGTGGTAGGCGCAATCGTACCGTGGAATTTTCCACTGATGATCGGCAGCTGGAAACTGGGCCCAGCGCTTGCCGCAGGATGCACCGTTGTCTTGAAACCCGCAGAAACGGCATCGTTAACTCTTATCCGGTTGGCCGAACTTGCGCTGGAGGCCGGTCTTCCACCGGGCGTCCTAAGCGTCGTGACTGGCGAAGGCATAGTTGTTGGGGCAGAAATCGCTGAATCCCAAGACGTTGATGCTCTTGTTTTTACAGGTTCCGGAGCGACAGGCCGTCGATTGCTTGAAGCCTCGGCAAGATCAAACCTTAAACGCGTTTATCTGGAACTCGGCGGAAAATCCCCGAATATCGTGTTTGCCGACGCCCCCGATCTGGCCGAAGCCGCGAAGGTGTCGGCCGCTGGCATCTTTCGCAATTCCGGCCAAGTCTGCGTTGCGGGTTCCCGGCTACTGGTCCAGCGGGAAATCCACGACAAATTCGTCGACTTGTTGGTTGCGAACGCCGAGGCCATGCAGGTCGGCGACCCGCTGGACCCAAGGACTCAAGCAGGTGCCGTAAACTCGGAAAACCAGCTGGCGCAAAACCTTCAATTCGTTGAAGAGGCTCGCACCGCTGGTCGCACCATTAACACAGGTGGAACGCGGATTCTGCACGACACCGGGGGGACGTATATGGCACCGACAGTCATCACCGGCGTCAACCCTGACGACCGCGTTGTCTGCCAAGAGGTGTTTGGACCGGTTCTTACAGTTCAAGTCTTTGACACAGAAGAAGAAGCCGTCGCCCTTGCCAACGCGACTGAATTTGGTCTCGCCGCCGGCGTGTGGACGTCGAACCTATCCCGCGCACATCGTATGATTTCAAAAATCAAAGCGGGCGTGGTGCATGTTAACACCTATGGCGGGGCGGATATCACAGTGCCGCTTGGGGGCGTCAAGCAGTCCGGAAATGGGCATGACAAGTCCCTGCACGCATTTGACAAATATCTGGATCTGAAAACGGCCTGGATAAAACTCTGAAATCAAGGAAGGCCGCGTGACACGTGGGGGATCAGGGCGGGAACTGCCCTAAAAAAATAATCGTCTGGACCAATGCGCAGGCAGGAGAGGAACCCATGACCCAAAAAACAGTTCTGCTGATCGGTACCTACGACACCAAGGAACCCGAGATGCGTTTCATCGAGGACGTGGTCAAGGCGCAATGTGCCAGCGTTCTGACAATGGACGTCTCGGTTCTGGGGGAACCTGAGAACGCAACAGACATCAGCAAACATGACATCGCCGCTGCTGCCGGAATGACCATTGGAGACGTCATCGCGCAAGGGGACGAAAACAAAGCCTTCCGCGTGATGTCCGCTGGCGCCGCCAATGTCGTCGCGCAGGCTTATGCCGAAGGCCGATTTCACGGAATGCTAGCAATTGGTGGAACAATGGGCACCGATCTGGCGCTGGATTGCGCACAGGCGCTGCCGATGGGGGTTCCAAAATACATCGTTTCAACAGTGAGCTTTTCGCCTTTGATCCCGCCACATCGTCTGGCCCCTGACGTTCAAATGATCTTATGGGCCGGCGGTCTTTATGGAATGAACTCGATTTGCAGATCCTCTTTAAGTCAGGCCGCCGGAGCAGTTGTCGGGGCTACCAAAGCTGCAATCGAACTGGATCGCAGCAAGCCCTTGATCGGAATGACCAGCCTGGGATCATCCTGCCTGCGCTACATGAAGACCCTGAAACCAGCTCTGGAAGAGCGCGGCTTCGAAGTGGCCGTTTTCCATTCTACCGGCATGGGCGGTATGGCCTTTGAGAAACTTGCCGGTGAGGGTGCATTTGTTTGCGTGATGGATTTCTGCATGCAGGAATTCGGAAATCTGATGGCGGGTTCTGTCGTCTCAAGCGGCGAGGACCGCGTTACAAATGCCGGGCGCGTGGGTACCCCGCAAATGGTGGCACCCGGCGCGCTGGATTTGTTGGACTTTGCAGGTTGGCAGGACATTCCAGAGCAATATGCTGATCGCCCCTTTCACGAACATAATCGCCTGATCAAGAGTTCTGTATTTACTGGCGAAGAACGCCGTGCGTGGATACGTGAACTCGCCAACCGCCTTGAAGCTGCGACGGGACCGGTGCACTTTTTTATGCCCACTCAGGGGGTCGAAGCTTGGGACAAAGAAGGTGAAGAGGCATACGACCCGGACGCACTAAGCGATATGGTGGACGAAGTAAGAAAAGCGATATCTGACCGAATTCCAACAACCGAACTGGATGCACATATCAACGACAAGGCCTTCAGCGACGCCGTATTGGCGCAGTTTGATGTTTGGGTTCAGGATGGCACTGTCTCGACGTAACTGCAGGTCACTCCGATCATTGGGCGAACCCGTCCGCATTGAACCCAGCACTACCGCTTGGGTGATTTTGCAAGCACGGTCGATACGGTGCGTGTCTTTCGGCTTCTTGTGATCGCGATTGCGCCCAGCACCAACGCACATGCCAAAGCCTGAGAAACAGTGATGGCCTCACCAAAAGCCAGAAAACCGACGGCAAACATCGTGGGCAATTCGATGCTTCCGGCTACCGCAGTTTGGGACGCCCCGATAACGGGCGAGCAGATCGTGTAGATGAGCTGGGGCACAAGCGCGGTGACAAGTCCGATACCAACAATCAAAAGCCAATCAGATTTCTCCGTTGGGAAAAGCTCTGCGACGTCAGCACCGAGGATAAGCGGCGCGAGGCCAAGAACGGATCCCAAAGACACTGACGCGATACGTGCCAACGGCGCAATCAGTGACAACCTGTGCACCAGCACGCAAATTCCAAAACCAAACCCGAATGGCGCGGCAAGGGATATCAAAAGTGTTGGTAGATGCTCCGCAGGGATTGAAGCGGGCGATCCAGCAATGACAGCCGCGACTACAATCAGGCCAGCGGCCAACAATGCGCGCCGCGTGGGTGCATCGGCAAACACAGCCCATGCGATGACCAGGGTGAACACCGGATAGGTCATGTAAAGTACACCCACCGTCGATGCAGGCAATGCCTCTAGCGCCGTTACATATCCGATCCAACCGAGACCCATTACGGCGCCAGCTGAAAGGCCCCAAATGATCGCTCGCCATTCTTTTCGGTGCAAGACGAGAACAGGAAGCAGAAGAATTGCTGCGACGATGTAGCGATAGAATGCAACGGCATAGGGTGCCACGCCCTGTTCTGTCAGGCTTCGGCTGAAGTAAGGAACCAACCCAAAACAGACTGAGGCGAACAGGACACCAACAATCGCAAATCCGTAAGGGATAGACGGTCGATTTTGCGCGGATATGGTTGCCATAGTTCGGAGCTATCACGCATTTTCTGTTTCGTCTAAAGAGAATTGGCGAAAGGCAGCTTTGCCTCGAACGCGGACATCATTCACCGAGAACTCGCTCCGGTTGTCATAAAGGAGCGCTTTTCCTACTGTGTCGCAGCTGACAGCTTCGGTCGATCCTATACCGCACCTGCGAAGGTACTGGATCAGGTCCGCATTGGGTTCGACCCGGTCATTTGTTCAGTCGTCCCGAATGTCTCCGGTGTAGACATACAGTCAATTGTCAAAAAAGCCGCAATCCCCTGAAGTTTATGGTCGTCGAAGAAGGATAACAGAGTTTGCGCGGCTTCCTTTCACTGTGTTCTGAACAGTCATCCTTAGCAACACGGCCTCCAAAGTCCTACTGAACGACTGCTATGGGCTTACTGACCAGCGTCCTCACGTTCCCAGCAAATGATCTTGTGCGCGGCACTGCGGCGAAAGCTCCAACGATACCAATGCGGATTTGCCCCAAGTTGTCGTTGAGTGCCGACAGTTTGAAATGAAGTATCGCCGATCGGACGCGTCAGGTGCTATGTGATCGCAGGTCTGACCAAAGATTTCTGCTCACCAAGTCCGGCGATACCAAGCGTGACAATTTCTCCACCGTGCAGGTAGCGTGGTGGCTTTTGCCCCATGCCCACGCCCGGAGGGGTACCGGTAGAGATCACGTCGCCAGGCTGCAAGCTCATGAACTGGCTACAGTATGACACCAGATGAGGTACCTTAAAAACGAGTGTGGCTGTCGAGCCTGTTTGCATGCGTTCACCGTCCACATCGAGCCACATGTCGAGGTTGTTTATATCAGTGATTTCGTCTTGCGTGACCAGCCATGGGCCGGTCGGTCCAAAGGTGTCGCACCCTTTGCCCTTGTCCCAGGTGCCTGCACGGTTGAGTTGGAAGTCGCGTTCGGACACATCGTTGATCACGCAGAATCCGGCTACGTGGTTCATGGCGTCGGCTTCGTCGATATAGGTACCCGGTGCGCCAATCACCACGCCCAGTTCGATTTCCCAATCGGTCTTGACCGAACCACGCGGCACTTGAATGTCGTCGTTCGGACCCACCACGGCTGAGGTCCATTTGTTGAAGATGATCGGCTCTTCTGGGATCGGCATCCCAGCCTCTTCCGCATGATCGGCGTAGTTGAGGCCGATGCAGACATATTTGCCAATATTGCCGACGCAGGCCCCCAGCCGCAGGTCCTGCTGTGGGATACCTTCGACCCGCGGCAGGCTTTCTGGATCAAGCTTGGCAAGCTTGCTCAGGCTGTCGGGGCTCAGCGCCTCTCCGGCGATGTCGGGCACGACGCCCGACAGGTCACGGACACGGCCAGAGGCATCAAGAAGGCCGGGTTTTTCGGCACCGGGCTGACCATAGCGGAGAAGTTTCATCTGTCTTCCTTTTCAAATTTCACAGCGGTCGGGCGCGCCGGGTTCAGGCGGCCTGATCGCCGCCAAGACCTGAGATCGCCTGAATTAGGTTGTCCTCGGACACCTCATCAGACGTGAAGGTTCGCATCACCCGGCCTGAATACATGGCGATGATCCTATCGGAAACATGCAGCACCTCTGGCATTTCGGAACTGATCACCATCACTGCATAGCCCTGAGCCGCCAACTCGCGAAGAAGCTTGTGTATTTCCGACTTGGAGCCCACATCAATGCCCCGGGTAGGTTCATCCACGATCAAGACATTGGGATGCATCGACAGCCACTTGCCGATCACGATCTTCTGCTGATTGCCACCTGACAGGTTGCCCACCCGCGCCTTCCAGCCCGGTGTGCGGATGTCCAGCCGGTCGCGGTACTGGTCGAAAATTGCGATCTCGGCGCCTTCGGCAACAAAAGACCCGGCTTTGAGGTCATCGACCTGAGGCAGGGTCATGTTGTCTCGGCAACTCATGCCAAGGACAAGGCCCTGACCTTTTCGATCCTCCGGCACCAGGCTGATGCCACGAGCAATGGCATCCGCTGGGGAGTGAATGCGGATTTCTTCGCCGTCCAGCAGGATTTGTCCTTTGGACGGGTCACGCAGGCCAAATAGGGTTTCGGCTATCTCAGTCCGACCAGCGTCCACAAGGCCATAGAATCCGACAACTTCGCCCCGGCGGATTTCGAAACTTACATCCTGGTAAAGCTTGCCGCAACTTAGCCCGCGTACCTCAAGTGCCACGGCACCCAGATCGTGGTGCGAAAGGTTTCTGCTGAGGTCGAGCTTGCGCCCGATCATCATCTGCGTGACGGACTCTTCGGTGCTGTCCGCCGTCGCAACCGTGCCCTGATACTGGCCATCGCGCAGAACCGAGATGCGGTCGGTGATCTTGAATATCTCTTCCATGCGGTGAGAGATGTAGATGATGCCCACACCTTCGCGCTTCAGATCGGCGATGACATCGAACAGCACAACCTTCTCGGCATCAGTCAGCGATGCAGTTGGTTCGTCGAAAATAACCGCCTTGGCATCGACGGTCAGGGCACGGGCAATTTCGACCATCTGCTGGTTGGCGATAGACAGATCGCCCACACGTGTCTTGGCATCGAAACCCACATTCAGCTTTTCCAGGATCATGTTCGTCTGATCGGCCAGCTTGACCATCTTGTTACGTCGAAATGTGAGGGCAGTCAGAAACACGAGGGCTGGAACTCTCCGCTAGCCAACACCGCCATTTGGCCCGAATTATCTGAATACGGACACATATGATGGCAACGCCCGAACCAAATCAGCCTACTCACACCACAATGGATTCAGAGCCCAAACGGGTAGGTCTCATCCTCACCAGCCGACACACGCGTTGGTATTGGGGTTACCGCGCAGGTCTCATCAAACCACACGAACGCATCATACTGATCGGGCAGCGATGCGTGAGAGTAGTGGCTCCAACGTTCTGTTTCGGGGCGGTAGATGACTCCAATATATCGCTCCAGACGCGGTTCTGAAAGCGCAGTGCGAAGTGAAGAATCCAGATCGTTTCCGAGGTTGAGCAGGAAACGAGGCACGCCCACCTGGTGGCAAATTGCCTCGTAGCTATCGGATCGGGAATGTCGCACAGACTTTATTTCCATTGGTGCATCCCATTCCGAGGCGGCCGCAACCGTCCCTGTGTTCGTACTAAAGCCGATGAGCACAGCGTCGTCGCCAAACTCCGCTCTACACAGCTGACCGATGTTCAATTCGCCACGCGCGGTGCCCATATCAGTAAAACGGGCATCTCCGATGTGCGAATTGTGTGCCCAAACGACGGCTTTTGCATTAGGTCCGGCATGGTCCAAACTCTGCTTTAATGTCTTGAACATATGGCTGTCCCGCAAGTTCCAAGACTCATGTGACCCGTAGTACATCACGCGATAGTAGCGTTCCGAATTCGCGACGAGCCGCGCGTTTTGAACGGCATCAAAGAAGTCGTCGCCATCTTGCGCAGCATATTGCAGTTCGCCCTGTAGCAAGTCGAGCAATGTGCGCATGACCGGAGCCTCACACAACGCGTATCCACGGCTTAGCGAGGCTCGGCCGTATGATGCCAGTTCATGCGACCAGGGATCGAAACAGGCATAGCGCTGACGTGCTTCGGCAGCTGCTGTCGGGTCTACCCGGTCAAGATAGTCCAGCACTGCCCCAATAGACGTGTGCATGCTGTAAATATCTAAACCTGTAAACTTCACCTGATTTTCAGGTGAGATTCCCGAATTGCGTCTACGTAGGCAAGCGATAAAGTCGTCGACTTCACGGTTCCGCCACATCCACGTTGGAAACCGAGAAAATGGCGGGCTGCGCATCGGTCTGCCCGGTTTATGGCGAATGTAACGGTCAATCGCGGCGGCATCGGGCCAGTCGGCCTCTACGGCTATCAAATTAAAGCCGTGTTTATCGATTAGCCTGTTCGTAATCGCAGCCCTTGCACGATAGAATTCTGAAGTTCCGTGTGAGGCTTCGCCCAGCAGAACCACTCTTGCCGTGCCAAACCTGTCAAATGCTTCCGCAAAGGACGGATCTTCTGGTTCCGGTAGTGAAATTACTTTCTTGCGCAGCACCTTCGCAATGTCTTCCGAGCTTTTCAAATGAAACTCTGGTTCTGGATGTACTGCAGTCTCCGGCACAGTTAGATGGTGTTGAAACCAATTGCAGGCCAATTCAGTCACCATCTCAAGCGCGCCTGCCTCTTCAAACAAGTGGCCAGCATTAGGAACGATCTTGAGGAGCTTTTCACAAGTCAGCGCGCTGAGGGCCTGCCTGTTCAAGGTAATCACATGATGGTCGTCGCCGCCAACAATGAGCAGTGTCGGTGCGGTGACGTTATTGAGTTTTTCACCAGCAAGATCAGGACGTCCGCCGCGGGAAACAACAGCGCCGATGCGGTCTTTTAATTCCGCCGCAGCAACCAGCGATGCACCTGCGCCGGTGCTGGAACCGAACAGGCCAATCGGCAAGTCAGCTATGTCCGGCTCACCGCTGGCGTAAAGAACAGTCTCTACAATCCGGTCGGCCAATAGAGGGATGTCGAAGACATTTCGTCGATCCTGCGCCTCATCCGGAGTCAGCAGGTCAAAGAGCAAAGTTGCAAAGCCGCGGGTGTTCAACGTATTGGCCACAGCCTTGTTGCGGGGACTCAACCTGCTCGACCCGCTACCATGCGCGAAAATTACCAGTCCACGGGGATCAGGCGGGACAATGATTTCTCCGGAAAGCCCTAAAGGAGGCACCGCAACTTGCCGGGATGAAAACCCGGGCGATAACTGCTCATTATCGTTTTCCGACCACCCTTCCCGCAAGAGACCTATGGTTTCCTCATCACTGAGTTGATGAAAGTCATCGAAAAAAGCACCGACGCCAAAGAACTGCTGCGCCGGGTTCAGGCAAACAACTTCGTCGGCCAGTTTTTGGAATTCTATTGCGACTTCAGCCGGGGCGACGGGAACCGCAATGCACACTTTCTTTGCGCCTTGCTGCTGCATCGCGATAAGAGCCGCTTTCATCGTCGCTCCGGTCGCTAGCCCATCATCTACAATAACAGCGGTTTTGCCTTTCGCAGATACCTGCGCACGCTCACCAAGGTATCGCGATCGACGTCTTTCTAATTCGTGCAATTCCCTTGCACGTGCTTTCTCAAGATAATCGGCACCAGCGCGTGATCGTCTCTGAATCTCTTCATTAACAACGATTTGAGGGTTTTCACCGTCAACGATCGCTCCAAGCGCGACCTCTGGCGATCCCGGCGCACCTATCTTGCGAACGAATATCAGATCCAACGGTGCATTAAGTGCGCGCGCAACCTCAACTGCCACTGGCACGCCACCGCGCGGCAAAGCATAGACAACAGGACTATCCAATCCCATGCCTGCCAAACGATTTCCCAATTGGCGCCCAGCTTCGGCGCGATCCGAGAACCTCAGACCAAGTTGGTTCATTTCTCGTCCCTCCCCTACAGCCCTGACCGACACAGGAACTGACCATCGGGGGTCGGTCAGGAGTGTTAGCTCGAATTGTAGTGTGACAAGGACCAGCCAAGTTCGCTTTGATTTCGGTCATGTTGCCCTGGTTATTCCTGACGCGCCTGCTGCGTGTCCGTTCCAGAAAGATTGGCACGCAGTCTGTTACCAACGCACTTTCGGCAGGCATTGAAAACAAGAAAACCAATTGATTTAAAACGAAAATATTAAGGTGTAACAATACGCCTCAGATTGACCGCTCATAAGCGTAGGATCAGCCTTTAGGTATCCTGTCTGCGCTGCATTGCTTTATCGAAATCTCACAAGGTGCCCTGTTGCGGATGGAACTGTCATCACGCATTTGATTTCCATCAATCCCTGATCGCGGGTCTGGCGATATGCTATTTCAATGCAACGCCGGGACCCCAAAAAACCGGAGTCGGCCGCCTTACGGACAGAGTAGGAGGCTCTGAATGCAAGAGGTTTACCATAACGTTCACTCGTCGAAGAGCTACGAGCACGGGGTTTCCTCTATACCCACCCGGTCATTGATCAGGTCGAAGCGATGCGTGCCCCGAAAGAGATATCCGGCAAAGAGGTCTGTGCCTGGATCAAGCCAAGCAAAGGCCATTACGACAACACCGAGGACAGCCGCGAATTCTGCAAGGGCAAATCGCGCATTTCATGGACCCGCGTCACATCAGGTTTGCCGATAGCGTCCGAAGGACGATAGCCCGCAAAGTGCAGAAAAACGTGATGTGCGAACAAATGGCACGGGACCTTGAAAGCGTAAAAAGGGAATAGGCCATGGTTGATAGCGTACAAATCACGGTACCAGAACCACTACGGTTCCTTACGCCGGAAGGAGAAGTCGTGGGCGACCTGCCCGATTTTGCCCACGACCGTGATTGCTTGGTAAGTATGTACCGAGCGATGATGCTGACCAGGACCTTCGATACCAAGGCAATTGCACTGCAACGCACTGGGCGGCTGGGCACCTATGGCTCAAGTTTGGGGCAAGAGGCGATCGGCATTGGCACCGCGCTTGCAATGCGTGACGAGGACGTTTTCCTGCCCTCTTTCCGAGAGCACGGCGCGCAGATGCTGCGCGGCGTTTCCTTAGAGGAACTGTTTCTGTTCTGGGCTGGTGACGAGCGTGGCAATGCTTTTGCCGAGCAGGCGCAGGATTTTCCGGTTTGTATCCCGGTTGCCTCACATTTCCCCCATGCCGCCGGGGTGGCACTGGCAATGGCGCAGCGCAGCGAGGCACGGGTGGCGGTGGCAGTAGCTGGCGACGGCGCCACGTCCAAAGGAGATTTCTACGAGGCGCTGAATCTGGTTGGAGTCTGGCGTCTACCGGCAGTCTTCGTGATCAACAACAACCAATGGGCCATTTCCGTCAGACGTAGCGATCAGAGCGCGGCTCAGACGCTGGCGCAAAAGGCGGTAGCGGCAGGGGTACCGGGGAAAGTTGTCGATGGCAACGACGTGATCGCAGTTCGAACCGCAGTCGCTGAAGCGCTGGATAACGCGCGGGTCGGAAAAGGCGGCAGCTTGATCGAATGCCAGACCTATCGGCTGGGCGACCACACGACCGCGGACGACGCCAGCCGTTATCGCGATGACGCAGAGGTCAGCCCGCATTGGCAGGAAGAACCAATTGCAAGGCTGCGAAACTATCTTGTGGCGCATCATGGCTGGAGCAGAGAGGAAGAAAAGGCTCTCCTGCACGAATCCGATACCTGTGTGAATGCGGCAGCCGAAGCCTACCTGACCATTGAACCAGAGCCAGCTCGGGCCATGTTCGACCACCTTTTCGCAGAGCTGCCCGCCAATCTGGCTTTCCAAGCCGAGGAGGTCGCAGATGGCTGAACTTTCGATGATCGAGGCAATACGGCTGGCCCTCGACCGGGCACTGCGAGACGACCCCGAGGTGATCATATTTGGCGAGGATGTGGGCATCGATGGCGGTGTTTTTCGAGCCACCGACGGACTGATCCAGCGTCACGGTGCTTCACGGGTGCGCGACACCCCCCTGTCCGAAACTGTGATCGCTGGGGTCTCGATAGGCGCTGCAGCGCAGGGGCTGAGGCCAGTGGCCGAAATCCAGTTTATGGGCTTTATCTATTCTGCCATAGACCAGTTAGCCAATCATGCAGCCAGACTGCGCAATCGCACCAGGGGGCGATTGAGTTGCCCGATGGTGTTGCGTGCGCCTTTTGGCGGCGGCATCAAGGCACCCGAGCACCATTCTGAAAGCATGGAGGCAATGCTCGCGCATATACCAGGGCTGCGGGTCGTGATCCCTAGTTCACCCGCTCGAGCCTATGGTCTGTTGCTGGCGGCGATCCAAAACCCTGATCCAGTTGTATTTTTAGAACCGAAACGGCTCTACCGCGCGTTTTCGGAACCGGTCGAGGATGACGGAAAGGCACTCCCGCTCGACACCGCCTTCACTCTGCGCGCGGGCGGCGATGTGACCCTGATCACGTGGGGCGCATGTTGCAAGGAAGTACTAGAAGCCGCCAATCAACTTTCCAGTGAAGGGGTCGAAGCCGAGGTGATCGACCTGGCGACCTTGAAACCTTATGACCGCGCCGCGGTACACACGTCAGTAGAAAAGACCGGGCGCTGTGTGATCGTTCACGAAGCACCGATGACTGGCGGGTTTGGCGCCGAGGTAGCTGCCGATCTGGCCAATAACCGCCTGACCAGCCTTCTGGCGCCGGTTCGACGGGTCACCGGGTATGACACTGTAACTCCCTATTCACGGCTCGAAAATCATTTCTTTCCGGACGTCGCCCGCATAATGAGCGCGGCCCGGGAAACCATGGAGTTTGCATGAGCATATTTCACCTACCCGATCTTGGAGAAGGTCTGAATGAAGCGGAAATCGTCGCCTGGCATGTGACCGCCGGCGATCATGTGATCGCTGACCAGCCGCTGGTATCGGTCGAGACCGACAAAGCGGTGGTCGAAGTGCCCTCGCCCTTTAGCGGCACCATTTCCCGGCTCATGGCGAAACCGGGTGAGATCGTGCCCGTGGGTGGAGCATTGGTAGTGTTCGACAGCGAGCGTGCTACGGACAAAGGCTCTGTCGTGGGCGAGATCAACGTTGCGGCCCCGAACCCTAAAGATGCACTGGCGGCCCCCCCTGCGGAAACAGTGACCCGGGTCAAGGCCAGCCCGGCAGTGCGCAAGTTGGCAGCCGAGCGCGGGGTTGATCTTGCGATTGTCGCTGGCACCGGTCCCGACGGTACGATCCAATCTGCAGATGTACTGACAGCCGCCGTCGGCTTGGGCGAAGCGTTGCACGGGCCGCGCCGAGTCATGGCTCGGACGATGGAGCGCTCGGGCACCAGTGTAGTGCCAGCGACCGTTATGGATCATGCCGACATATCCGCTTGGGCAACGGATGAAAACACGACGCTGCACCTTGTTTGTGCCATTGCTGCTGCATGCGTCGCAGAACCCGCGCTGAACGCTTGGTTCGACGGTGAACGACGTCAATTGCATGCGCATGTGGACTTGGCGATAGCTATGGATACGCCTGATGGTTTATTCGCCCCGGTGCTGCGCGGCGTCGAGACCCCGCGCGATCTGGCGTCCGAATTGGCAGCGCTCAAAGCTTCGGTCCGCAACCGGACCATCACCCCAGAGGTGATGCGCGATGCAACGATAACCCTTTCGAATTTTGGTATGATCGGCGGTGAACATGCGGTGCTGGTGGTCGTTCCACCGCAGGTTGCCATCCTTGGCGCCGGTCGGATCGGTACTCGCATCACACTGAAGGATGGCAGGCCACAAGAGCAGCGGGTGCTTCCCTTGTCACTGAGCTTCGACCACCGCGCCGTTACCGGTGGCGAGGCGGCACGCTTCCTTGCAACGGTACGTGCCCGATTGGAAACACCCTCGGAAAAGGGATGATGCAATGAGCAATATCTTCGCATTGTGCGACGAGCTAGGTCCAGAAAAGGTCATTCACCTGCATAATTCCAGAGCTGGCTTGCAGTCAATCGTGGTTGTTGACAACACTGCTGCCGGACCCTCGATCGGCGGGGTTCGGATGGCGCCTGACGTAACACTAGCGGAATGCGCGGGACTGGCCCGAGCGATGACGCTGAAGAACGCCGCCGCTGGTTTGCCGCATGGCGGTGGAAAGGCGGTGATTTCTGCGGACCCAGCCATGTCGACTGCCGCAAAACAAGGGCTGATGCGCGCCTTTGCCAAAGCGATCAAACAGATTGAGGATTATATCCCTGGCCCTGACATGGGCACCAACGAAACCTGCATGGGTTGGGTCACCGACGAAATTGACCGCGCTGTCGGACTGCCGCGGGTACTGGGCGGCATCCCTTTGGATGAAATCGGTGCCACAGGTTTCGGCCTGGCTGCTGCCGCCGAAGTGGCTGTGGACTATTGCGACATGGGCCTTGAAGGGGCGCGGGTGTCGATCCAGGGTTTCGGCGCGGTCGGCCAAAACGCGGCGCGCTTCCTCGCCGACAAAGGTGCAATACTGGTCGCTGTCTCTGACAGTCTCGGCAGCCTCATGGACCCGGACGGTTTGCCGCTGGCCGAATTGATAGCCTTGAAAAGCGCAGGAAAAAGCGTGACTGCGCTGACCGGCGGCAAAGCAATGCCAGATCCGACCTCGGTTATCGGAGTCGAATGTGATATTTTGGTTCCGGCCGCGCGCCCCGGTGCCATACATGTCGGCAACGTCAACAGCATAAGAGCCAAGCTCATCCTTGAAGGCGCGAACATCCCGGCAAGTCCGGAGATAGAAGCGCAGCTTCATTCACGGCGAGTGCTCGTAGTACCGGACTTCATCGCCAATGCCGGCGGGGTGATTTGCGCCTCGACTGAATATCACGGCGGGTCCGAGGCGCAAGCCATGCAAACCATCGCCAGCAAGATCCGACACAACACGAGGGCGATACTTGAGGATATGCGCAACAGACGAGTTCCGCCACGACAAGCTGCCGTCGATCTTGCACAAACAAGGGTGAGTGATGCGATGGCAATGCGCCGCAGCTTCGTCTAAACGCTTCGGTTGCGGGTCAGCGCAAGCCAAAGCGAGCCGCCGACCAGCGGAAACACACTAGCACCTGCGGCTAAAACAAACTCTTCGGACGAGAGTGGGGAAAGTTGCAATACCGCTGCCACCGAAGGCAATTTATATGCAGCGACCAGCAGAGCCAGACACAAAAGCAGTGCTGCGAAGACCCAGGGATTTTTCGACACGGAATTGATCAGCAGTCCCTCTCCGCGTTCCCGCATATTGAAAACGTGCCAAAGTTGCCCCAGCGCCAGTGTTAGAAAGGCGACTGTCACTGCCTCATGCACCGGCAACATCAGATGGATCAGTGCCAGCCAATACGCACCCAGAGTGGCAACCGTAATCAGAAGGCCAAATACCGCGATATCGATCCATTGCGGACGGCCAACAATTGGTTCCTGCGGATCGCGCGGCGGCCGTTTCATGACGTTGCGGTCCCCCTCGCCCAGACCCAAGGCAAATGCGGGAAACACATCGGTGACGATATTGAGAAACAGGATTTGCAAAGGTACCAACGGCGCGGGAAGACCAGCGGCTATAGCCAGCCCTACTATCAGGATTTCACTGAAGTTGCAGGACATCAGATAGACGACAAAGCGGCGAATATTGCCAAAGATCACACGCCCCTGCCACATCGCTGCGACAATCGAGGTGAATGCGTCGTCCTTCAGCACCACATCCGCTGCATCGCGTGCCACCTGGGTTCCACGTTGACCCATGGCGATTCCGATATCGGATTTCTTAAGCGCCGGAGCATCGTTCACTCCATCACCAGTCATAGCGACCACATGGCCCTGATCCTGATAATATTCGACAAGCCGCAGCTTGGTTTCAGGTGCCACCCTTGCGAAAACATTGGTCTCAGCCAGTTGCCTTCCCAACTCGCTGTCGATGCGGCCGGATTTCAGGTCTTGCAGCGAGGCCTCGGACATTGCGACGATGCCTCCACCCACACCCAGCCCGGCTTGGGCTGCGATCTCAGTTGCAGTGGCTATATGGTCGCCAGTCATCATGACAACTCGCACTCCGGCGCTCAGGCACTCTGCGATCGCTTCCGGCACATCCGAGCGCAGAGGGTCCAGCAGTTTAACAAGGCCAACAAGCGTCAAGCGCTCAAGCAGCGGCTCCTCTGTGCTGTCGGTATATTTGTACGCAAGGCCGATGAGGCGATAGCCCGACCCAGCCGCCGCCTCAATCCGGTCCAGCCATTGCTGCCGCTGGGCCTCGGTCAAAGGCTGAGGACCGGTTGCGCCCAGCACCTCGATCGCGCTTTCAAGCACTGATTCTGGTGCCCCCTTGACCGCGACGAAATAGCGACCTTCAGCGCTGTGCTGCGTCGCCATCATTTTAAAGGCCGGGTCGTATGGATGCTTGCCGACCTCGGGCCGGTCGTCGGGGTCAAGATCCGGGCGCACATCCAACAAGGTAGCGATTTCCAACAGCGCCAGTTCCAGTGGATCTCCGATACCCTTCTCGCCGCTATGGCTGAGTTCCGCAGTGTTGCAGAGTGCACCGATCTCCAGCGCCATCCGCAAGTCCATCGCATCGGCTGCGTTTTGTACCAAGCACTCGCTGGTGAGATCGCGATCTTCCAGGACAAAGCCCGCTACGGTCATCCGGTTTTCGGTCAAGGTACCGGTCTTGTCTGTCAGGATCAGTGTAGTCGCGCCTAAGGTCTCGACCGCAGAAAGCCGTTCTATCAATGTGTTGCGCCGGGCCATTCGCAGCATGCCGCGCGCCAGCGCCAGAGTGGCGACAACAGGCAGACCCTCAGGCACTGCAGCAACAGCCAGCGCGATCGCGGTCTCAGCCATTTCGACTATCCCGAGGCCGCGCATGAATCCAATTATGCCAATCAGCCCCGATAGTGCGATGGTAATCAGAACCAGCGCCTGACCCAGCTTGTCCAGACGTTTCTCCAGCGGGTTGGCCGCTGCTTCTGCGGTTTGTGCAAGGGTGGCGATACGGCCAATTTCCGTCTCAGCACCGACAAGGGCGACAACCCCTATGCCAGCTCCACGGGTCACCGCCGTGCCTTTAAAGGCGATATTTGTGCGATCTGCCACCAAAGTATCGGCGGCAAGTCGCTGCGACGTTTTGGTAACGGGCGCTGACTCTCCAGTTAAGGCGCTTTCATCGCATTGCAAACTCTCGACCTGGATCAGCCGCAAGTCGGCTGGCACCACGTCTCCAGCTTCGAGGATCACTACGTCGCCCGGGGTAATCTCGGCTACCGGCAGCAAAACCGAACTTCCGTCCCGACGCACCCGGGTGGTGACTGCGGTCAGGCGAAACAGCGCCTCCATCGACCGCAACGCATTCCAGCTTGTGAAAAAGCCGATTGCGGTGTTGATAGCCAATACGCAGAAAATCGCGATCGCTTCAGGGTAATCGGACACCATCAGAGACAGCACCGCGGCAGCAGTCAGAAGCCAGACAATCACACTGCGGAACTGATCAAGTAGCAACGTCAGGGCCGAAGTACGTTTCGCTCGTTCCAGTTGGTTTAAGCCATAGACCTTCTGGCGGCGCGCTGCCTCTTCCGCACTCAGCCCGAGCTGCACATCCACGTCCAGCAACGCCAACGCGCTCGCACTGTCTTGGGCGTGAACCTGTCCCCGTGTCCGCGGGTCTACATGCATCAGCGGCTCCTTGCTGAAAGCGGCCGTTTGGCTAGCTGGGTTCGGGCCCGATCCGGCCTGAGGAGGATGCAACGCAATTTCGCTGCACACATAAAAAGACCGGCATCTTCAGGTTCCCACTGCTGGCACTTCCACGCAACCCGAAAAGAGCGCCCACCTCTGGAGCTGGTAAAATGGTTGCGCCAGAGATCACCTGACGTCATGCTTCTCTCAAATCAGTGCCACGTAATTAGGCCTTCGGCACCCATTGGCGGGCGCTGCAGACGGGTATGTTTTTCAATGCTGATCCGGCAGGCATGCCATAGTCTTTGGCGTGTGCTGAGCGGGCGTTCCGGCGTTCAACAGCGGCTCACAAACGAAGTCGAACCAGGCTCGGCCATGCCATTGAACCCGAAGACTGACGCTTGAGTGCAATGGGGCAATCAAGACAGATATCTTTTCTATGATCTACGGTAGAAGTTCATGAATACACAAAACAAACAGGTTGAACTGATCTCAAGCAGATCGCGCCGCCTCGCGATGTCGGCGATCAAGGAAATGTCCATCCTGAGCGCCAAGGTCTCTGGGGCAGCATCGCTTGCTTGGGGATTGCCCTCGTTTCGCACACCTTCCTACATTCGCGAGAGCGTAGCGCGGGAACTGGAACGGGATGCCACGATCGGCATGTACAGTTTGCCTGCCGGTTTACCGGAACTGCGCACCGCCGTTGCGCAAGAGCACGAGCGTCGAACTGGCATACGCGTCGATCCAGATCGAAATGTGACGATCACCTCTGGCAATATGGAGGCGTTGAATAGCATTCTACATGTTCTTGTCGAAGCCGGAGACGAAGTGATTGTGACAGACCCGGGTTTTGTATCTCACATAAGCCAGATTGAGTTTTGCGGCGGGACGCCTGTGTTCTGGTCTATGGATGAGGATAAAGGCTGGGAACTGGACGTCGATGCGCTTGAAACACTGATTGGCCCCCGAACCAAAGCCATAGTACTGGTATCCCCTTCTAATCCGACAGGTCGTATCTTTAGTAAAGACACTTTGCGCCGCACTGCAAAGATTGCCGCCCAGCACGGTGTATTGATTATTCTCGACGATCCTTACAGCCTGTTCACTTACGAAAACAAACCGATTTTCTTCAACCTTGCCTCGGCGCCAGAACATGTAGACAACCTGGTGTATCTCTTCACTTTTTCCAAAGCCTACGCGATGAGCGGGTGGAGAGTAGGTTACATGATCGCTCCCGAAGTAATTTGCGATGAAGTCGCCAAGGTGCATGACCTTACGATGATTTGTACACCACGGATTTCTCAGGTTGGCGCGTTGGCGGCCTTGTCATCAGAGCCAACCCACCTGCATGACTTTGAGACGCGGCTAAATCGTCGTCGGGAACTGATCTGTGCTAGGCTGGATGCAGTGTCCCACATATTCGAATACGCGCGTCCTGAAGGGGCGTACTACGTCTTCCCTCGTCTTCGCGGGTCGCAAGTGGAAGACGTAAGGTTTGCACATGAGCTGCTGCGTGACGCGAAGGTCACCGTGACGCCAGGCAGTGCCTTTGGTCCTTCGGGTTCAGGTCATGTTAGGATGGCGTATTGTGTATCTGAGGATGTTATCAACCTCGCCTTTGACCGTATCGAGAAACATTATGGCCATTCTTGAATAACCTGATCGAGTTGTTTTCAAATTGATCGCAGATGTTCCGGTTTATGGCTCTGCCATGTCGGAACGGTCAATTTAGACTGCCTTACAGGCGTTTGAGCGTAAACTAAGCATAAGGGTCATTATGCTCTATTTAGCTGGATCGTACCCTATTGCTACAACCCGGAATACCAACCCCCAAGTCCGTTGCAGACCGATATGATCTGACACGATAATCAAAAAAACCCGTCTCTTGCAGAGATTGCCAACAGACGAGCAGTTAAAGCGCATTGTCACAGGCTATTCAGTAAGACCTTCTGAATTTCTGACACTGGCATTTCCGCAAGTTCTTTAGCCACTTCATCGCGGATGAGTTGCTGTAGACTGTGATCCATCTTCTGTCGCAGAATCCCAAGAAATGACGGAGGTGCAGCAATTATCAGCCCTCCCATCGGCTTTTTCTGGTGTCGCTCACCCAAAGCCGAAACGACGTCTACTGCGAATGCCTCTGCATGCTTTGCTTCGGCGTCGGTTGCTTCCATAGCACTGCGGGAGCTACCGGAGGCTGCTGCAGCACCACCATCGAACCTTCGGCCAGGACGGGCGGAGTTGCCGGCCTCATCTTCGTCTTGGGGTCGCTCAATGCTTTCTTCGATATGGAATTCCGGATGCGCGACCGCCCCAATATTTCTGAGAAGCAGTGCTTTCTTTGAATCGCAAACCAGAACAACGACGTCTTCGGGTACTCGGACAATCCTGGACAAGGCAAACCTCCATCATCGTGGGCCTTCCGACCGCATCAGACGAGGTATTGTTTAAACCATCTGCAAGACGTTGCATTGATCCACGTCAGGTCAGGTTTGTACACAAGGCCACCTTCCCGGTATCCGATTGCATTTCTCGGACGCTGACATGGATCAAAAAACGTTTGGACTGAGATGTTACAGTTGCTTTCGTTTCGAGAAGGAGGAGGTCATGCCCAACCGGGAACGGTACGTTATCGGCTTTGAAGACGTGACGCACACTGACACCGATATCGTCGGGGGAAAGAATGCCTCATTAGGGGAAATGGTTCGCAGCTTGGGCCAGAAGGGTATACAAGTACCGCCCGGCTTTGCAACGACGGCAGACGCGTTCCGGGATTTCATAGAACGCAATGAACTGGAGGTCCAAATCGCAAGCGACCTGCAACGACTTGCCACCGGTAAAATCTCGCTGAGCGACGCAGGAAAATCCATTCGGGACGCGATAAGAAATGGCGACTGGCCGGACGAAATTGCACAGGAAATCCGCTCGCACTATCGGCGTCTCAGCAATTTGCTGGGGCAGAAGAACGTCGCAGTTGCCGTGCGTTCCAGCGCCACTGCAGAAGACTTGCCCGACGCAAGCTTTGCAGGTCAGCAGGAAACGTTCCTCAACGTTTGCGGAGAGCACGCTTTGCTTGAAGCCTGTCGCAATTGTTACGCTTCGCTGTATACGGACCGCGCAATCTCTTACAGGCAGGCCAAAGGTTTCGAGCATCAGAAAGTGGCCCTGTCTGTTGGTGTCCAACTCATGGTCAACGCCGGACAAGGCGGATCGGGGGTGATGTTTTCCATCGATACCGAGACGGGTTTCCCAAATGCTGTGCTGATTAATGCGGCGTGGGGTCTTGGCGAAACCGTCGTTCAGGGCGCGGTTGACCCGGATGAATACCAGGTTTTCAAGCCGTTTCTGACCGATCCGGCGCTTTGCCCAATTCTTGAAAAAAAATGCGGGCGAAAGGAAATCAAGATGATTCTCGACGCCAGCGGGGATGCGCGGACAGTAAACACTTCCGCGGCAGAACGGGAACAATACGTTCTCAGCGACAGCGAAATTCTGACGCTAGCCCGCCAGGCCTGCATTATCGAAGAACATTACGGCCAGCCGATGGACATGGAGTGGGCCCGCGACGGCGATACCGGCGAGTTGTACATTGTGCAGGCCAGACCGGAGACAGTCCAATCCCGCCGCGAATTGCCTGCACTTCGCACCTATGAGGTCCAAGCTCCCGGCAAGACACTGACGACCGGGCTGAGCGTTGGCGATGCCGCTGTAAGCGGGCGGATCAATATCATCCAGAGCGCCAGTGACATCGCGAACTTTGTCGATGGTTCCATACTGGTGACATCCACAACGGATCCGGACTGGGTGCCGATTATGAAACGCGCGGCAGCGATCGTCACCGATCATGGGGGCAGGACATCACATGCCGCGATTATCAGCCGCGAGCTTGGACTACCCGCCGTGGTCGGATGCGGCAACGCAACCCACGTATTGCACGATGCACAGGAAGTGACTGTTTCATGTGCAGGCGGAGAGACCGGCACAATCACAGAAGGGCTGTCGAAGATCACCGTGACCGAGGAACCCTTGGACAATCTTCCGGACACGCGGACCGATGTGATGATGAACTTGGCAAACCCGTCTGCTGCATTCAGGTGGTGGCGCTTGCCCGTGCGGGGTGTTGGACTTGCGCGCATGGAGTTCGTGATAAACTCAATCGTCCATGTACACCCGATGGCGCTTGTCCATCCGGAACGGGTGGCGGACAGCGACGCGCTGGACGAGATTGAACGGCTTACACACGCATATGACAGCAAGGAGGAATTTTTTATCGAACGGCTCTCACGCGGATTGTCTCGTATCGCCGCCTTCTGCCATCCGAAACCGGTCATAGTGCGCATGAGCGATTTCAAGACGAATGAATACGCAGATTTGTTGGGCGGGCGTTCCTTCGAGCCCAGCGAGGCAAATCCAATGATCGGCTTTCGGGGCGCATCGCGGTACTACTCTGATCACTACAGGGATGGGTTTGCGCTAGAATGCCGGGCAATCGACCGTCTGCGGCGCAAGATCGGGTTTCAAAACGTGATTGTCATGATCCCCTTCTGCCGAACTCCGGCCGAAGCCGACCGGGTTCTTGAGGTCATGGCTGAAAACGGACTGAAACGCGGCATTGACGGTCTGGAAATCTACGTAATGTGCGAAATCCCCTCAAACGTTGTGCGCGCTGCAGAATTCGCAGAGCGCTTCGATGGGTTTTCGATCGGGTCGAACGATCTGACGCAGCTTACCCTGGGCATCGACAGAGACTCCGAAGACTTGTCCGAGCTCTTCCGTGAAGATGACCCTGCGGTCCTCTGGATGATCGAAACCGTTATTCGCAAAGCACATGATGCAGGTGTGAAGGTAGGCTTTTGCGGGCAGGCGCCCAGCAATGACCCGGCCTACGCGCGTCTTTTGGTAAAGTTGGGAATCGACAGTATCTCAGTGACACCGGATAGTTTCACAAAGGTACTCCGCAATGTCGCAAATGCCGAGAATAGTTGAGTCAAAGGACTTCGAATTCGCACATTTGAAGAAGCGCTAGAACATCTTTTTCCCTGCAAAGACCCGTACCCTCTGTCGCCATTGTTGCAGAAGAGGCAGAAACCCCCCACCGCAACGCATCTTGCAAACCCTCTCCTCGTTGCAATGACAGGGTGAACCCCCCGATGAAGGCGTCGCCCGCCCCGATTTTACTGACAACCGGAACCTTTGGGGTCCGGCATAAGTATCGCGCCGCTGATGTCACCAGCAGCGATCCCTCGGCACCAAGGCCCATCACAATCGTTTCCGCAACGCCCCGCGAAATCATACTGGTCAGAAAACTGATACTCTCCTGCAATTCTGCAAGCGGCCGCCCCGCAGCGCGTTCAGCCTCTCCATGGTCGAACCGCAGAACATGCAGAGGAGCAACAGGTTCGGATATCAACCGATGCAGTGCGCCCTTGGAGGTATCCACGACAAGCCTGTCCGTAATTCCTTCAAGGGCGGTCCGGATTTTCTCGGGAAAACGATCGCTGAGACCGGGCGCGACGCCACCGCTCAAAACTACCAACCCATTGCGCGGGGCTTGCGAAACGATTCCCTCTATAAGAAGCTCGCCGATCTCTTTCGTCAGCGTGTCTCCGGGAAGGCTGAACCGGTATTGATCACCGCTGCTCTCGTCCGTCACGGCAAAACTCAGTCGGGTTTCGCCGCCGACGTCCACGGCATGAACGGGAACACTCTCGGCTTCAAGCATCGCGCACAGCTTCTGACCGCTCGCGCCGCCTGTCGCAACAAGCGCCTTTGCCCGTCCGCCGAGCATGCAGATGGCTCTGGCAACATTGACGCCACCACCCCCCGGATCGACTCTGGGTGTTTTACAGTACAACTTCGGACCCGGAACAACAGCCTCAATAGAGGTCGCATAGTCCACTGCCGGGTTGAGAGTTATGGTAAGAATTTCATCCAAATGCACACACGAAATAACGCGATATCAGCCCGTTTTTAACCCGCGCACTCATCTCCTTGCTCAAGCCCGGCCGACGCACGAAGGCGGTTCAATCTGGCTGTAGTGACATTGCGAGCCGCATGGTCGCGGCAAGTATGGCTTGGGACAAGACGGGGGAACTACCTATACCGATCACCGCATCATTATCCCTGGCATCGCTTTCGCGCAACGAACACCTCCAATGTCCATCTTTTTCGTTGGCTCGGCCGTGGATATTCACAGACCAGTTGGGAAATGCCACATCCGCAATATGCAATGCCTGCTCTGCGCCAGAGACGTCCTGCGCGGAAAGGTCTGCAAGACTTTCTCGATCCGAAAATAAGAAGGTCAAACCGTGGGCAACGCCATCAAGGTCACCTACAGACAAATCTGATCTGGTCTCAAGCTCTTTGATCAGGATCGTAAGCTCCGGATCTTTCATATGTGTCGCTCCTTTTCTTGGGCTGTCGTTTCAAATACCTGTTAAGAAGTTCCCTCTCACAAGAAACTCAGCGGCAAAGTTTGGTTCCTTTTAGCAGGACGCGGCTAGCAGCTCTTTGATCAAACGCAAATGATACGGATCATTGGCCGATGTCTCAGAGGAGATTGTTAGATGAATAGCTTCCGGCTACCGGAACAGCGCACCATTGATCTGAGCGGCAAGACGGGGCTTGTCACCGGCTCCGGCCGTGGAGTTGGTGAGGCAATCAACTGGGTACTGGCCGAATGTGGCGCACGGGTCATCGGGGTCGGTACAACCATCGAGACCGACGACTTTAGCCTTGAAACCAAGATCGAAGCGCAGGACGGAACCTTCCGCGGCCGATTTGATAGATAAGGTTAGCTCAGGCCATCTCGTGTGCAGTCCGGGGTTCAGTTGTTGCATCTTCTTCACCAAAACCTTTTGGAACAGGCAGATCGGGTAAAGTCGCTGCACGCTTTTGCAAAGCCCGCCCAATGACAACGCGGCTGATCTCCGTTGTCCCGTCAACAATCCGAAGCATCTGCGCAAGGCGGGACAATCGGTCCAGACCATATGATTGCAACAATCCCATACCGCCCAGCACTTGGGTGCAAGTGTTCGCAGCTTTGACCGCAGCGTCAGGGACAAAGCGCTTCGCATGCGCTGCCATCAGCGGCCCTTCGGGAGTTCCAAGCACCTCTGCCGCTTTGCGATACAACAGTCGAGATGCTTCAAGCTCTGTCGCGACTTCGCCCAGCATCCACTGAATGCCATCCAACTCCAGATTCTTGCCGCCAAACATCTTGCGGTTCTTCGAATAGGACAGCGCGGTGTCCAGCGCGGATTGCATCAATCCGCAGCAACCAGAGGCGATGGACACACGTGCTATATCAATGGCCATGAGCGAACCTTGCAGGCCCTGACCTACTGGCAGGATGATATTGTCTTCACTGACAACTACCTGGTTCAGATACATTTCGGACATAGGTAGAAAATTATAAGAGGGTGTATCGTACAGTGGCCCAAAGCTGATCCCCGGTGCATCGGCGGGAATAGCGATCATTGCCATATCCTGGTGTCCGGGTGTGTCACTGGTTTTAACCACGGTGAAATAGATATCCGCCTCAGTCGCCAGGCTGACCCAGGCCTTGGACCCGTTGATGGTCCATGTGCCATCTCCATTTATTTTAGCGCGAGTGTACATCTTCATCGGATCAGAACCCGACTGTGGTTCGGTCAGTGCGAAGTTCGCCAGTTTGCGACCAGAAGTCAGGTCACGTGCCCATTTTTCCTTGAACGCCTCCGTGCCATAACCACACCCAGCAAACGTACAGATGTTGTGCATCGACAAGGCAAAGGCATAGGCACCGTCGCCGAGTCCGAGTTGTTCATAAACCTGAATGCCATCAGATAGTGGCAAGCCTTGGCCGCCAAACTCTTCTGGTGCGTAGAGACCGGTCAGGCCTACTGCACCGGCCTTGTTTGACGCATCGCGGGGCCATCTTTTTGTGGCGTTCCATGTATCAACATTGGGCAAAATGACCTGCTCTGCATGATCGCGGGCAGCATGCAGTATTGTGGCGAGTTTATCTGTCATCTGAGAATCCTTTCACGGCAGCGCATTCTCGAATAACGCCATTCCAAGCTTAGCAACGATGGCGAACAAGATTGGACTGAGTACTGAATGCGGTTTAGAACGACTGTATTAACGGCGGATTAGCGAAACTGCCCTCCGAGCTCTATCTCTTTGGGTGACAATGCATTGTCCGAAAGTGACAAAACTAAGGATATTTCGAATGATGTCGTCGGTAAGTGCTAGGCGTGCTGCCGGTCCAGCGCTGGAAGGCGCGGTGAAAATTCGCAGCGGAGGAAAAACCGACATCAAGCGCGATTGCTTCGACGCTCTTGCGTCCGGCATGTAGATCACGAATAGCAATGTCGCGCCTCAGCGCATCCTTGATGGCCTGAAAAGAAGTCCCATCTGCCTCCAGCCTCCTTATCAGCGTACGCGGCGTCATGTGCATCGCTCGCGCTGCTTCGGTCAAATTAGCCGTTTCCCATGGTGTCTGGGTCAAATAGGTTCGCACGCGCAACGATTGCGTGTGTTCACGGGAGCTTGTGAAAATCCAATCTCGTGGTGCGTTTTGAAGAAACTCATCAAGATCAGAAGGGCTGCGCGGCTTCACTGGAGAGAGCCGCGCCTCATCGAACGAGATTGAAGTCTCCGCCATGCCAAACTGCACAGGCGCAGGAAAGATAGTTGCGTAGTCTTGATTGAATTCCGGTCGTTCAAACACGAAACCAACACCTTTGACCGGCACCTCGTGACCTGCCAGCCATGACATGAGACCGTGCGCGAGTTTGAGGATCAACATGTGCCCGAATCGTTGAACCGGGACATCGCCTTGCGGCTTCAGGGTCAGCTTCAAGGTGCCTGCTGAATCATCCAGTTCAAACTGATAATCATCCAACAGTAAATTCCAGAATGTCGAAAACCGATAGAGCGCAGAGGGAATAGACGTGGCTTCTCGTACGCACGTCAATAGGTGTTGCAAGGCCCTGGGACGGATGGGTCGGGTCCAGAGTCCCATCATTTCATCGCCGGTTTCCACGGCAGCAAGTTGATAAAGACAGACGATTTGATCCAGCGTCACCCGAGCATGAGGTTGAGCTTGATCCGCAACCAAACCGGATCTGCTGATAAGCGACGACATGTGCGCTTCCGAACAAAGAGCCTCCAGCGCACTTAACCAGTCATCGATAAACTGGCGTGAAACAGTAGAAAGGATCGTCGGTGAGGTATTGGTCATGCTGTTCTAGTGGGTAGCACTGAATTGATCTGCAAAAAAGAAGCTGAATGATGCTTTCCGGTACCGACATCCAAGGGCGCTCGATTTCATCGAATGCGCTGCGTTTCATTCGGCGATCTGTCCTTCCACAACCATATCAATTTGCGGATCTTGGCCAAGAAAGCCCCCTGCCCGGAACAAAAAGGTTCTGTTGACAAGACCCTAACGCCAACGGTCAAACACCCTGCCAAATCTCAGGTGCTGAACCCAACATACAATGTTTGCAAACAGCGCTTGCGCCAGATCATTGACGCCCGTTGGCCTCGCGTGCTTTTTATCTGCCGCCGCCAAGGAGCATACGGTGCAGGGTAGATTGTCAAATGTGATTAGGCCGTATTTTTGCAGGTTTCTGGTGTTGCTTTGGGTCGTTCTTCTAGGGGCGCCCACAGCAGCGCAAGAGGTGACGGTTTATGTTTTCTGGCAGGAGGGTTGCCCGTACTGCAGCAAGGCAATTACCGCGATCACTGAGATGGCCGAGACGGACCCGGAACTGGTAGTGGAACGCATCGAGCTCGGGGCGTCCACCGAAGACAATACACTTTTTCAGACGGTAATAGATACACTTAGAGTCGAGCGCCCAGCAGTACCATTGGTCGTCGTCGGCTCAAGGTATCAGCTGGGCTATGCTGCTGGGCGCAGCGAAAATGGCTATCTAAGAATGATTGAAGCCTGTCGGTCTGAGCGCTGTCCAGACATTGTCGCAAAACTGCGGTTAGGCGAAAAGACCAGCGGTAAGGTCCAAATGGATGCGACGCCAGAGAATGATGCAGAAACCGTCGCTCTTCCCTTTATTGGTGAGACAAGTCTTTCCAATCTGTCACTTCCTGTTCTGACTTTGGTGCTGGCAGCCATCGATGGCTTCAATCCATGTGCGATGTGGGTGTTGGCACTTCTGATTGGAATGTTGTTGGGCGTCGAAGACAGCCGACGCATGTGGACACTGGGCCTCGTGTTCTTGGTGGCGACTGCGCTAATGTATTTTGCTGTGCTCTCGGCCTGGCTGAACGTCGTGCTTTGGATTGGTGCAGTGGCTTGGTTGCGGCTGGCCATCGGTGTGCTGGCTTTAGCGGCAGGCCTGTATTACCTGCGCGAGTATTGGACGAACCCAGAGGGGATCTGCAAGGTAACCAGTCTCGACCGAAAGCGGTCGGTGACCGCATCCTTTCGTCGGGTTGTACAGGAGCCCAGCCTTCTTATAGCGTCGCTTTCCATCGGTTTACTGGCGGTCAGCGTGAATTTGATTGAGCTGGTTTGCTCGGCGGGCGTACCAGCTGTGTACACCCAGGTTTTGGCCATGCACGAACTCCCGTCACTAGCCCATTACGGATATCTGCTCGTTTATATTTCGGTCTTCCTGCTGGACGACATACTCATCTTCGTGATCGCGATGGTAACACTGCGATCGGTTGCGGCAACAGGGCGTTTTTCACGAATCTCGCACCTAATCGGTGGCGTCGTACTACTTGTTCTGGGTGCCGTTATGGTGCTCAGGCCAGACTTGCTCGGCTAGCTTAAGGGCGCCAAGCCAGATTGAACGGCACTGGGTTTGCCGGAGGCTGATTTCAGTCACACACGCGGCAGTATCCCCAGTTTCCGGAGCAGCTTAGTAATTGGCCTCTGCCTCCGCCAGCGGAATGCCCCGTATAGGCTCATGCAGTCCGCCTATTACGCTAGGCCTGCATCTCCTGCAGATATGACACGGCCAAACGCGTGGTCGCAATTTTGGGGTAATCCGGTTCGGGGATACTGACACCAAAAGCTTTGTGGAGCGCAGCCACGAGGTTCAGAATATCCATCGAGTCCAGCCCAAGATCATCCTGCAGGCGCTCATCTTCGCCAATATCCTGAGCATCGAGATCAGGTGCGATTTTCACTAACTCATTAATGAAAACAGCGCGGATGTCTTCTTCGGTCATAGGCTATCTGGGTCCTTAATCCGGGTCTCAAATTCGGTGATAAACCGCGCCGCCAGACGGCCATCGCTCACTCTATGGTCAACTGACAGTGTCAAAGTGACCACGCGGCGGGGCACGATGTCGCCATCCACTACCCATGGCCGGATTTGCGGCGCGCCAATACACAGGAGTGCTACCTGCGGAGGGAAGATGATACCAGCCATCGCTTCGGCGCCCGTCTCGCCCAAGCTTGAAATTGTTATCGTTCCTTCTGTCATCTCGGAATTGCGCAACCGCCCGGAACGCGCGCGGCTGACCAGGTCTCGCATTCCGTCCATCGTTTCGCTGAGGTTCAGGCGGTTTGCGTCCATCAGAGCAGGTGCAACAAGGCCACCTCCGCGCAAGGCAACGGCAATGGCCGCGTTAACGCTTTCAGAAGGCTGGAACGCACCATTCACATAGTGACCGTTCAGTTCCTGCACCTTTTCTGCCGCCAGAACAGCACAGCGCACAAACAGCGCACCACTGAGAAGCCGCTCTGCTGGCGAAACCGCTTTGTTGTGTTCCGCTAGCCAGTCCATCGCGGGTTGAACGTCGATCATGTGCGACAAATAGAAATGCGGAATCGTTTGTTTGGATCGAGCCATTGAGGCACCAATCGCCTTGCGCATTTCCGCCATTGGCGAGGGCTTGGAGGATGTCGCGGACCCACGTGCCGATACCGCCTCGACATCGGCCAGAACGATGCCGCCACCCGGAAAAGACCCGCTCAGATCTTTCAGGTCAACATTCAACTCTCGCGCGCGCAAGCGCGCCGCCGGGGACGCCCGCACCTCTTCGAAGGGCAAAGGGGCAGCTGGCGTTTGTTGCAACTTTGGCTTGACGATGGAGGGGGCTGCTGGTGTTGTATCCGAACGAAGCTCAGCCGTATCGTCGGGCGGGGCCTCTCCGGGAGCAAGCAGTATGGCGAGAGGTGCCCCCACCGGGAGTTCTTCGCCGGTCTCCGCCATCAGCGCATGGACGGTCCCTTCTTCGTAGCACTCAATCTCAATTGCGCCCTTTTGGGTTTCGATGACGGCGACGACGTCACCCCGACTGACCCTGTCGCCCGGCGAGACAAGCCACTCGACGAGTGTTCCAGCCTCCATATCCGAGCCAAGCGATGGGAGCGTAAAAATGGCCATCAGCTTCGCCCTAAAACGGCTTTTGCGGCTGCAACGATTTTGTCGACCTGCGGTATTGCGGCATCTTCAAGATGTTTGGGATAGGGGATCGGCACCTCTTCCGAACATACACGACCAACCGGTGCATCCAGCGTCCAGAAGACCTGTTCCATAATGCGCGCAGAAACCTCTGCCGCAAGAGACCCACTTCGCCACCCTTCGTCGACGATTACAGCGCGGCGCGTTTTGCCCACTGAAGCCATGATTGTTTCGTCATCCAAGGGTCGAAGAGACCGCAAATCTACCACTTCGGCCAATATCCCCGTTGCAGCGAGTGCATCCGCTGCATCAAGGGTTTTGTAAAGCGACCCACCATAGGTGATCAGGCTGAGATCGGCGCCTTCGCGCCTGATGGCGGCCTTAGTGATGTCAACCGGACCTGCATTGGCATCAATCGATCCCGCCCGGTTATAGAGCATCACGTTTTCGAAAATCAGCACCGGATCCGGGTCTTCCAGAGCCGTCCACAACATGCCGCGCGCATCTTCCAACGTTGCCGGAGCCAATACCTTCAATCCGGGAATGTGAGCGTACCACCCTTCAAGACTGTGCGAATGCTGTGCTGCAAGCTGCTTTCCCGCACCGGTGGCCATACGGATCACCAACGGCACGCCGAAGTGCCCTCCGGACATATGACGGATCGTGGCCGCCGTGTTCATGATCTGGTCAAGCGCAAGGAGCGAGAAATTTACCGTCATCAACTCGACAATTGGACGCATACCAGCGGCGGCAGCCCCGATACCCGCACCGGTAAATCCGCTTTCGGACAAGGGCGTGTCACGAATGCGGGCTTCACCGAATTCTTCCATCAGTCCTTTTGATACGGCGTAGCAGCCTCCATATGCGCCAACGTCTTCGCCCATAAGGAAAACACGGTCATCCCGGATCAGTGCGTCGCGCAAGGCGTCCCGAACGGCGTCACGATAGGTTGTTTCGAGGGTCTCGCCCGATGGGGTCAGTCCCTCTGGCGGTTCTGCCTGACGGCCCAGCGTATTGACGTAAAGACGCTCCACCGGTTCCCAGGTGCCGGCTTCTGCGAAGGCCACGGCGTCGGCAATCTCTGCGTCAATCGCGGCCTCAATATCCGCGACCTCTTCTTCATGAACCAGCCCATTTTCTAAAAGCCAGCCTCGGAACTGAACGATGGGGCCGCAGTCGCGCCATTTCTCAACCTCGGCTTTGTCACGATACAACTGGGCGTCAAACATGGAATGCGCACGAAACCGGTACGTTCTGCATTCAAGAAAAGCCGGTTTTCCAGTCGTCCGAATGTTGTGAATGGCCTTTCTCGCCGCAGCTTCGACGGCAACGACGTCCATACCGTCGACGCGATGCGCTTCGACCTTATACGCAGAGGCTTTGGCGGCGATATCGGTCTCGGACTCTGTGCGTGTCAAGGCACTGCCCATGGCGTAGCCATTGTTTTCGCATACGAAAAGCACCGGGAGGTTCCAAAGTGCCGCAAGATTCATTGCCTCGTGAAACTCACCTTCTGCGACAGCCCCCTCGCCAAAAAAACAAGCCGTGACAGTGTCCTGATCGCGCATCCGGTCAGCCAAGGCGAGGCCTGCGGCAAGGGGCAAGCCACCGCCCACGATTGCATTGCCACCGTAGAAATGAGTTCCGGCGTCGAACAGATGCATGGAACCGCCACGCCCTCCGGAACAACCTTCGGCCTTACCATACATTTCGGCCATCACGGTTGTCATCGGCACGCCCCGTATCAGGGCATGCCCATGTTCGCGATACGTGGCAACAATGCGGTCGCGCGCTTCCAGAACTGGGATAACACCTGCGGCAATCGCTTCTTCACCGTCATATAGATGAAGAAATCCGCGGATCTTTTCCTGCGTGTAGAGTTCTGCGCACTTGTCTTCGAACTTCCGTACGCGGATCATGTCGCGAAGGAGCGACAATACATGGGCCCGGTCGAGTCGTGGCTTATCGATTGTCGTCATGTCTCATCCGTCTCCAGCGTGGAAATGTCACCCTCAGGCAGACCCAGTTCGCGCGCTTTCAATAGCCTGCGCATGATCTTGCCGGATCTTGTCTTGGGCAGCGTGTTGCGAAAGATTACTTCCCGCGGAGCGACCGCAGGGCCCAGCCTCTTTCGTGTATGGCCACGGATGTCGCGCTCCAAATCTTCGTCGGGTGTAAATCCCGGGTTGAGTGTGACATAGGCCTTGACGATTTCACCAGCGGTTTCATCGGGCAGTCCGATCACACCTGCCTCCGCTACCGCTTCGTGTTCGAGCAAGGCGCTTTCGACTTCAAACGGACCAACAAGGTGCCCCGATGTCTTGATCAGATCGTCCGCTCGACCAACAAACCAGAAGTATCCATCCTGGTCTCGGGTCGTGAGGTCGCCGGACAGGTACCAACCATCCTTGAAACACTTGTCATAGCGGGCTTGCTCATGGAGATAAGCGCGCATCATGGAAGGCCAGCCAGGTTTTAGGGCCAATTCGCCAATTTCTCCGTCAGCAAGTTCGCGCAGACGGTCACCTTCATGTTCCATGATGCCTGCTTGGATGCCCGGCATCGGCTTGCCCATGGACCCAGGTTTTACTTGTGCTCCAGGGCAGTTGGCGATCATGATGCCGCCTGTCTCACTTTGCCACCAGTTGTCGTGAAACGGCTGTCCGAAGACTTCTTCGCTCCACGTAACGGCTTCGGGGTTTAGCGGTTCCCCCACGCTTGCGAGAAATCTCAACGATGAAAGATCATAGGGCTTAGCGGCTTCCGCACCGGCGCGCATCATCAGGCGGATTGCTGTTGGCGCAGAATACCAGACCTCAACCTGTTCATTCTCAACAATGCCGTACCAGCGGTCGAGATCAAATTCAGCCTCGTCTACGATTATGGTCACGCGGTTCACCAGCGGGGCGATGATCCCGTAGGATGTACCTGTGACCCAACCCGGATCTGCAGTGCACCAGAAAATCGTTCCGGGCGTCAGATCCAGAGCCACTTTGCCTGAAAAGCCGTGGTACAAGACTGCATTGTGGACATGGACAACCCCTTTGGGTTTCCCTGTCGTGCCAGACGTAAAGTGCACGAGTGCGGGATCTTCCGGCCCCGTTCTGGCGGTCGTAAACTTCGATGACGACCCCGCCATCTGTTGATCAAGTGAAAGGCAGTCGTCGGGGGCAACGTCACCTGTGATCAAAACAAGCTTCAGCGTCGGAATTTCTGAGCGCCATTTCGCGATCTTGCGCCGGTACAACTGCAGGGTCGTGATCAAAACCTTGGCATTGCCGATTTCCATCCGCGTACGAATGGGTTCCGGTCCGAACGCAGAAAAAAGCGGAGTAAAAACGAGCCCGGCTTTGAGTGTGCCCAAAGCGGCAATATAGACATCCGGACCTCGGCCAAGGAGGCTGAAGACCGCATCCCCCGGCTCTAGCCCATGCGAGACAAGAATATTAGCGAATTTGGCCGACGCCTCCGACAGATCGCTGTAAGTAAATACCTGTCGAGACCCATTCTTGCCGAGAAATCGCAGCGCCTGATCTGCGCCGTGGCCATTTTCTACGTGACGGTCAACGGCTTCATGCGCGATGTTTATGACGCCCCCCGGGGCACCGATCATGCCGCGTGTATCGGCCCATGGATCAGCGTCAGACTGCAAGGCCCGAGATGGGCTCGGCGCCATTCGAATAGACTCATCCGATTTGGACATAGTTCCTCTCCCCTATACAAGGATCAGTCAGAACCGCTCTGGTTTGCATGACCTACATCAAGGACCGGACTATATTTGTTAGAACCCTGGACAGGACCTCAAGCCAAGTTCAGCAGAGAAGGCTTTTGCTGACGCAAAGCCCGATTATTTTGGGGAAAGTCAGCAACTCACTTGCGCTGGAGGTTTTCTGCTCGAAACGCGTCTGCTATGATTTGTGCACCTTCGTGCTGCATCATGGCAGCCGCAAGAGCTACGACCACGTCGGCATGCATGTGTTCCGTCGCCAGCCCAAAGTCATTCATCACCATAGACTTGGCAATATGAAGATAGGCTTCCGCTCTGCTTTGCGAAAGTTGCATCATTTCTTCCATTTCCGCAGAAGTCACTTTCAGCTCCCTCCTGAATTGTGATTTCAAACCGGCATAGGCCAGCTCATTTGCATTGTTCCTTGTTCTTCACTGCGGGCCTGCATGGTTTGACTATGCACCAGCCCAGACACAATTGATCGCAAAGTCTTTGTGAAACGCCCGCGATCGTTAGAAAAAGCCGTCCTGCTTTCTCAACTTGCAAACCTCAACACGGGCATTTCCGAAAGTGCCAGGAAAGCGATTTGGACATACCTGATTAATAACCAGCCTCTGCCACATCTTCAGGCATGTCCTTCAACGAACTCTCGATTGCGCTTTCAAGCTGTTAGCCTTTACGAATTTCTACTCTTGCAGTCTCATGTTTTTTGGGTTTCTTCTTGGGAATTGTGATTGTCAAAACACCATCCTTTAGTTGAGCGTCGACCTTTTCCCCTTCCGCGTCTGGTGGCAAACGAAAAGAACGACTAAACGAGCCATACTGCCGCTCAGAGAAGAACCAGGTCTCTCCGCTTTCTTCACGCGCCGATCGCTTTTCACCTTTAAGATTAACAACGCCTTCTTCTACGCTCAGGTGAATATCCTTTTCCTCTACGCCGGGAAGTTCCACAGCAATTCTATATGAGTTGTCGCTTCCAACGGCTTCGGATGCCGGCGCCAGCCACTCTGCTACTCGTTCACCCAGTTGGCGCAAGGGATCATAGAGCGAAGGCCAAAAGCCGCTGGTGTGGGATTTCTCAACCATCTCAATTCTCCTTCCGGTGTGTTCTCAGCGAAAACAGTATGTAACCAGAAATCGGCATCTCTCCTTGACCCTGATCAACATACGGTTCCGCCAGTAGCTGACAGTTTCATGACTTGCTTCTATACCAAGCTCATACCAGTAAGGAGACATCCAAGCTTTCCCCGGTGGGCCGCTTTGTTTGGTGTCAGCGTCCTGCAAGTGACCGAAGCACTCGCTTGCGCGGGGTCGGAAACCATCTCGGATGTGTGGGAGTGTTCCGGTCGAGCGTAAAGACCGCAGCAATGGCTCCGCAACCGTCTTAGGCAATTGATTTTTACGCCATTGACCAACGTCTGGGTCGCGGACGCAGCAACCGGGCACCCTGCGACCGGGCTTGCAGAGATCTTGTTCTAGCCCCTTGCCGAGAGCGGTACAGTCGGCAGTCCGATGGCTTCTCGAACATCACTTGGTAAGTTGACATTTTGTGCGAGGATATCGGCCCGTTTTGGCGCGCTTTCTGCCATTTCGGCAGCCGTGTTCGCCTCTTGGTTTCTGCCTAACTCGCTCAAAATCCAAGCACGTACAAGCCAGTAATGCCGACAATCAGGACGCAATTCTGTTGCGTCTGAAATAGTTGCAAGCGCTGGCTGCGGCTCCCCTGCCATCAATTGCGCGATTGCAAGCAGATAAAGTCGGAATGGTAAAAACGGATCGTCCGCGGAACGTTCAACAGCGTCGGTCAGAGATTTCGCAGCGATTATCCAATTGCCCGCAACCAACTCCGTGACGCCGCGGGCTTCCATTCCAAGGACATAGCCGGGGTTTAGTTGAGTGATGCGATCGATATCCTTGCGCGCTCCCTCAACATCGCCACAGAGCCGCGCACGTACATGCGCCCGGACATACCAGGAATAGTCGGACCGCGGTGACGCTTGTACGGCCTTGTTCGAAAATCTGATTATCTTTTCGCGCAGGGCCGCCTCGGCTTCGTCAAAGCAAGCTTCCAGGATGAACAGTTGACCTTCACTCCACATGGCAAGTGCGGATCCGTTTTGAGGGTCAAGGCTCAGCGCCCGCTCCAGCAAGTCGAGGGCGTGACGATAGTCAGCAACAGTGGCGCGATAAAACAGCATTGCGGCACGCGCTCTTAGTTCGCTGGCGCTCAATTGATCATCGGGAATATCGGCAAGCCGATCCCCATCGAAAGCATTGATTTGCAATCGAAGGGCGTCCGATAGCTGCTCTGCAGCCCTGTCCGTCAAAGCAAAAAGATTTCGCGGATCGCCGAAGAATACACGCGACCAAACCACCTGTCCGTCACTAAGCCGGGTCAGGCTTGCCGTAATTTTCGCCTCGGAATCGCGGCATCGGAGCCTGCATCTCAGGCTATAAGTCGCCTCGGCATCGTCCAATGAATCGGTGGCAAGCACCCGTACACCTGTCCGGCGCGACAGATTATGAACCAACTGCTCCTGCAAGTCCGCGCTGACTTCAAGCGTCTCCTGTGTTTCAGGCGCGCTCGTTACCCGCTCTACAGCGATCGCAGGCACGTCGAACTGCCCGACTTTCGGCTTGATAACCGGTCGCCATTGAAATCCGTTTACAGGATTGGCCACGTTTTTTAGCTCAAAAGTTCCAGCGTCACCAAAATCCTGGGCAAGACGGGCATCCAGCTGCCGCTTGAGGTCTTCTGAGATCATCACACCGCCGGGCGGCGCCTCAGTCTGCAAACGCGCCGCGATGTTAATGCCCGCACCGTAGACATCAGCCTCGTCTTCCGCAATTTCCCCGAGATGTACGGCCACTCTCAACTGGATTTTTTCATGGCCAGCCAATGCCTGTTGCACGGCCTGAGCGGTCTCAACAGCCTCCGTGACTGACAGAAAGGCGATGATCCACCCGTCGCCCATCCGCTTGAGAATCCTGCCACCCCGTCGTTCGGCCTCAGGCTCCAACCAGCGTTCTCGAAGTTCGCGGATCAATTCAATCGTACCGGACTGGTCCCTGCCCATGGCAGCGGAATATTCTACCATGTCGGCCATCAAGATTACGGCGAGGCGGCGTTCCATACAATTGACATTAGGTCAGCCCAAGCAAGTTGTCATCTTTGGAAATAACTGCTTCGGGCCTCTCAGAGACATCCGGGGATTTTCATCCGATGAGTGCACACCCATTTTTTGCAGTTACGCGGTGCCGCCAAACACCGCGACAGAGGCTGCCTTCACAGACCAGTGTCGATTAACGCGGGAACCGGTCCTTCGGTTGATCAACGCCCATGTCCGGGTCGTGGACGGAGCAGCCATCGATTTTTACACCCGCTCGCACGGTTCAACCTAGCGACGAAATTCGCCAAACAGGCTTCAGTTTCGCCAGATTGCAGCACAGGGCAATGTGCCCATGCAGGTTATCACAGCACGGCACAGGCAACTGGCTCAGATCGGAATATTGGCGCGGGTAATAGCCTGGTCGAGCGCCCCTCGTCGCCCCTTCGGGACATAAGAATTGATTTCGCACCGGAGGGCTTCCGGCACATCGCAGCCGGCAAGGAGTGGAGTTGAGACAGAAACCCGGGGCATGCAAATGGCCTGCCGGGAAGGTCGAGACAGATGTTCGTCGGCGCACCAGCAAGCAGCATTCAACCGATCAGAATATCTGGATCGCTGGCGGGTTTACGCGACCAGTACAGCGTAGTTGAACTGTACCGCCGCGAGGTGATCGCGACGAGCCCCCACGACAGGTGGTCGAAAGAGTTTCTTGAGGCCGGCAAGACGCGATCCACGGGCGACACCGCGCGCCAAGCCACAACCCTGAGATGAGGGGGCGACTCTGAAGGAGGCGGTGGCCGATCAGACCTAGAAGAACCGCATGCAAAAAAAACGAATGATCGGGGATGAAGGAGATGGGGAATAAGATATACGTCTGTTCTGCGTCATTGTGCTCTAATTCAGCTAGATCCTTGCACGGTTCGCACGCTATCGAGGATAATTCAGCTTAAAGGGCAATCAATTCGGTGTGTAAATGCGAATGTATGTTTGGCCGTCATCGTGCAAAAGGCGCTCGTTGAACGCAGTGAATTGATCAACGTCTGCAAGCTCTCCGGCCTTCAAAAGTTGGGTTAACGCATGATCATCAGCTATGCGGGCTCTGCCGTTGAGATCGATAGATACCAGCGGCGCTAAAGCATCGAACCAAATGCCGGTTTGCCCTGGGTCGTCTGCCGTCAGCTCCACGCGTTCCACAAGACTTTCGGCTGTTGCGACACCTGATCGCTTTCGATCAGCGTGACTTTCCAAACGTAGATAATACCCGCCTTGAGGCGAAAGTTCGAACGACGCAGATCAAGACTGTAATGGCCCTTGCGCAGCGGACCTTGCCGTTCGAGCGCAACACCCGTCGCGCCCGGCGCGGAAATTTGGGTTGTCATTTTACCGCGGAACCCTGTTGAAAGCCGCCAAACCAAAGGTGGTGTTCCAGATGACGTCAACCCGCCATTCGGCGGTACAAGCAGGAGGAGTTCCTAAGTCGCACTATCAATATCACGCGTCCCTGCCCCTAGGCGGTCAGCCGGCGCGCCGATTTCTGGAGGCACAAACACCGGGCCTTCCACAGGCGCGTCCGCCTTATCATTCGAGTCAGCGCTAGCCACCGTACAAAAGCCCAATGCGAGCGCAACCACCACGCTGTTTATCGTTGTCAGTCGCAATCCATACCTAGACATTCAGGTGGCTCGAGCTAGCAAGCCACCGAGCAAACAAATCCCTTCAGAACCAGACCCACTACGAAAGCGCAGATTCCCGCCATGTTGCATCGAAACTTTTCTGCACGAACGAGCTCGAAAATGCACAAACCAATTCGCAGATTTTGCATCCTGATCAGTGTTAAGCCTATATGCCATTTCTCTGCTAAGTTGGATCAAATGGAAAGAATCGTTTGCTGAAACGGGAGAACCAACATGAACCGTCGTGACTTTTTCACCGCAAGTGCTTTGGCTGCGGTCGGCTTGGCCGGGCTTCGGGTAGCACCTGTCAAAGCAGCGGGCTCTGCGGGCACAGGTCTTGTGGCTGCGCGAGAATTTCAGATCGGCGACGCGAAGGTCACCGCGCTGTCGGACGGGTTTCTGCCCATCGATGCCTCAGCGCTGATCGGGATCGATGCCGAAGGGTTTGCTGCTTTGCTTGCAGACGCATATCTTCCCGGCCCAACTCATCCAACCGGGGTAAACGCCTTTCTCGTCGACCATGGTGGGCGGTTGACACTGATTGACGCCGGTACCGGCACAGCATTTGGCGACGGCTTGGGCCATCTGGTGTCTACGATGACGACACTCGGGCTTGATCCGGCTGCCGTAGACGCCGTGTGCGCGACCCATCTGCATCCTGATCATATCGGCGGCATCTTGACCGAAACGGGCAACCCATTCGCCAACGCAACGCTGCATGTCAATGAGGCTGATCTGGCATTCTGGGGTGATGCCGATATCAAGTCCAAGGCGCCAGCAGAGTTTCAGGGTTTCTTTGACATGGCAACTGGGGCGGTCGCAGCGTTTGGAGACCGGTTGATGCCGTTTACGGGGGAAAGCGATCTGGGCGCAGGACTAACTGCCATGCCGCTCCCGGGTCATACGCCGGGGCATACCGGATTCATGCTGAGTTCAGGCGATGACACGCTACTGTTTTTTGGGGACATCGTGCATGTCGGTCCTGTCCAATTTCCACGCCCCGAGGTCACTATCGGCTTTGACGTCGATACGGAGATGGCGGCGGCCACGCGGGCGCGGGTTTTTGACATGGCAAGCGCAGATCGGTTGCGGATCGCCGGCGCGCATGTTTCTTTCCCAGGTGTGGGCTTTGTCGAAGCGGAATCCGAAGGCTATCGCTTTGTGCCGCAAAGTTGGCAATATGGCTGAGATTTGAGCCGCAGGGGGTCTGACGGCTTAAACGCTTGAAGGCATTGTTTTTCACGTTCGCCCATATGCCTAACTGGACGTATTGCTGACGGGTGTGGGTGTTTTTCGAGCCGTCGGTTCAATACCCTTTTCTTTTTTGATTGCTTACCGAACCGCTTGCTAATGCCACGGCTTTACGCCCGTGCAGCACTTTGAACTGGCGCTTTTTGATAGAAATTAACCCCAATCATCCAGGAGTATCGTGTAGGGACAAATTCCAAGTTGATTCCCGTTCGTAGTGCTTTCCAAGTGAGTTGAGCTCATTAACCTCTCCGGATAGGCGTTCAGGAAAATTTGCAATCTGCGTTTGGAAGCCGGGGTGTAGCGAAGTCGAAGCCGCCGTCAGTTCATCCTGTTCAGCATGTCTGAAAATGCCAAAACGGCTTTCTCTTCTGCCCGCCTCAAGTTGGTTTCTTCTGTTAATGCTGGTCCGCCTTTTTTCAAAGCAATGCGACTTTGGCGCGGCATCAAGGTCATCCCTTCTGGCCTGGCCGAAGTTGGTTCGAATTGGCTTCAAAGCATCGCTCAATATACGGATTGATCTTTGTCAAGACTGACTGGGGTAAAAAGTGGTACAGCTAATCGCAACGCAGGGGGTGCTCATGGAAGGCTTAGTTGAAATCGGAAGATCATTCGTTCAGGCCATGCGGGAACGCAGGGGAATTGCAAGTGTCGATGAAATGTATGCCGAAAACGCACAGTCGATAGAGGCGGTTGTGCCTCCGGTCCGACAATTCCGCGTTACGAAAGGTCGGGAAGCGATAAAGGGAAAAAGAGAGGATTGGCTGGCGACGCATGAGCTTCAGGAACTCGACGTGGATGGCCCCTACGTCCACCCTCCCAACCGTTTTGGAGTGCGGTTTAGGGCTGAAGTAACTCAGAAAGCTACGGGAGAGCGCATGACCTTGCGCGAGATCGCTATATACTCGGTGTCCGAAGGCAAGATAGTTCTGGAAGAGTTTTTCATGCTGCCGAAGTAAGACGAGAGGTCGGCAAAATTATCTCAGTTTTGGTTGAAATAGCGCGTTCTGCTTCCTGGCGATGTGGGATTCTGGATGGAGGTAAAGAATGCAACACGGAACTTCGACATATTTTTTAGGAGTCGATACTGATGACGCGCAGATTTTGAAATGCGCGGAGGCTGCCCGTATACAGAATAGCCGTTTAATTTGCGTTCTGACCACGGCTTTGCCTAACCTGCCTTACCTAAAGTATGAATCAAACAGGTTTGTTAAAGCAGGTCTGCCTTCAAACTGGCTGGATGCTCTGAAAGAAAAAGACGCCGCCTTAAAGTCTCGTGCCGCTAAGATTGAAGCCCTGATTGTGCGGCATGGCGTATCAGCAAACGTCATCGCCTTTATGGGTTCGGGAACAGATTTACAGCATCTTGCAGCACGGCAAGCTTATAGCTCCGACGTCGCCTTTCTGGACGCTGAGTTGCGAAAAGACCCCGACGTGTTTCACAAGATCGCATATGGGCTATTATTCCATTCACCGGTCGCTTTGATGGTCAATGGAGATCCGTTTGCCCAACGCGATTGCGTTTTTCTGGCATGGAATGATAGCTTGCCTGCGTCCAGGGCGGCGCATTTGGCCTTACCCTATTTTCTGGCGGCCAAAGAGGTTGTGGTCGGGTGTTTTGATCCGCCATTGCTTGGTGACGCGGAAGATCAAGAACCGGGAACTGCCATTGCTGCATGGCTCAACCATCACGGTTGCAACGTGGTCGTTTCGCGGCTCCCGAGTGGTGGACTATCGATTGAACACTGTATTCAGGAGAGCGCAAGAGAAATGGGGGCGGACCTCGTTGCAATGGGTGCTTACGGGCATTCCTATTTGCGTGAGTCCGTTTTTGGGGGAACAACGCAAGCAATGTTGGAACAAACCAGCGTTCCAGTTCTTTTCGGGCACTAAAGAAATAAATGGGTACCTCTGCTTTGCAATGTGTCGAAGCCGACGCGTATTATAAGCTGAGCCATCAGACCGAAAACCGCGAGCGGCGCCAGAAACATCGCCCATTTCACGATTTTCATCGAGATGGATAACAAGGCTTCCATCAGCAACAGGAAAGGCTCGGCTCTTGCACTCCGAATGGTCTGCGCAATCGAAGCCGATCCAAAGTACCGCGAACACCTGCGAGGTGAGACGATTCAGCATCGCATTAAATGGTACTAAGCCGGCGGGTTTACTTGGACGAAAGGCCCGCGATTCCCGCCCAGACCTCTTGCAAATAAACGCCTAAACCTGAGATCTTCGGACAAAGCCCTCGTCTGAACTGCCATGGCAGCGCCGGGGTAAGTCATCGACGATGGACCTTTGGGAAACGGTCAAGGTCTCCGAATTTTGCGGCAGCAGCAGTGACCACCGCAGGCTGCGTTCACCCAAAAATGCGAAAAAAACAGTCCATCACGTAGGCAACGGCATTTGCATTTCTAACTGGAATGTTCCGCATGCCCAGCCGCCGGTATCTTTGTAACCGAGCGCGGGACCTGCCGAGGCTGTTGCACGCTATGTTCTGGATCGAGGCACAACTGGATCTCATCGAAATCCAGTGTTTCTTTGGCTTCAAGCGTCGAGACCAGTTCTTCTATCCTAAGCTTGTGTTCTTTAAGAGTGGCGGTTGCCCGCGCCTCGGCCTCGTTGAGCAAATTGATAATAGCTTGGTCCACTTGGGCTGCAGTTGTGTCGGAATGACTTCTGGGCTGCGCGATTGACCGCCCCAGAAACGGGTGATCTTCGCTTTGCCGCAGATCGATGGGGCCGAGTTCTTCAGTCATCCCCCAACGCGCAACCATTGAACGCGCGATTGCAGTGGCTCTCCGGATATCGTCATCGGCACCCGAACTCACAGTCCCAAGGAACAAGCGTTCAGCGGCACGCCCTGCAAGCAGTGTTACAAGTTGGTCTCGAAGGAAGGCCTCATCAAGTGTATGGCGCTCTGCCTCTGGTAAGGAGTGGGTTCCGCCAAGAGCATGGCCACGCGGTATGATTGTAACCTTGTAGAGCGGATCAGCTTCGGGCATGAAGTAAGAAACGGCGGTATGGCCAGCCTCATGTACCGCGAGACGGTGACGTTCCTCCGGTCTAATTGCCAGTGTGCGTACCGTTCCCATCATCACCTTGTCACGCGCTTCGTCGAGATCAGGGCGCGAAATCAGACTTGCATTGCGCCGCGCCGCGCCGATTGCGGCTTCGTTGAGGAGGTTTTTCAAATCTGCCCCCGAGAAACCCGGTGTCCCAGCTGCGATGTGGTCAAGATCACCGGAATCTTCCAACGGCAGTTTCCTGGCATGGATATCGAGAATCGCGCGTCGCGCTTTTTTGTCAGGAAGGTTAAGCGTGACGTGCCGGTCAAACCGGCCCGGCCTGAGTAGGGCCGGATCCAGCACGTCTGGCCGGTTGGTTGCGGCCAACACGACAACCGCTTCGCGTTCGGTGAACCCATCAAGTTCGGCAAGTATCTGGTTCAGTGTCTGTTCCCGCTCATCATGGCCACCGCCAAGCCCGGTGCCGCGTGTGCGTCCGACACTGTCCAACTCATCAATAAAGATGATCGAAGGGGCCGCTTTGCGTGCTTCTTCAAACAGCTTGCGGACCCGACCTGCACCGACACCTACGAAAATCTCTATGAATTCAGAACCTGACGTCGAAAAGAAAGGGACATCCGCCTCACCGGCAAGCGCCTTGGCCAGCAAGGTTTTGCCGGTACCGGGCGGACCGACAAGCAAAACACCATGCGGGACCTCAGCGCCAACGCGGGTAAACCTTTCCGGGTCACGCAGGAATTCGACCAATTCCGCCACCTCACGTTTGGCCTGATCCTGGCCTGCGACATCGTCAAAGGTTAAAGTTTTCCCCGATTTTGCCGGCTTGGAAAAGCGGCCGCTGAGAAGGCTACCGGTCATGCCGCCAGGGCTACCCGGAACACCGCCCATCATTCGCCGCTGAAGCCACAAGTAGATGCCAAGGATAAGGACCCAAGGCAGAATATAGGTGAAGAGCGAAATATCAGCTGGTTCAGTAGCAGTGATATCGACACCTTGGTCTTCGAGCAATTCCAGCAATTCCGGATCACCCACAGGCGGTATGACAGCTCGCAGAACCTGCGTGTCATCTCCTCCTTCTGTTATTGCATCTATGACAATAACATGTTCGCGCAACTCTGCTGATTGAGCCCGGCCTTCGCGCAGAACCTGTTTCAACTCGGTGTAAGTTACCGTTGTTTCCTTTTCGCCGGGCTGAACGAGGAAGTTGGCGATCAATACAAACACCAGAATGAACGCGAAGACGATGTAATTGGTCCAAACCGACCAGTTTGGCCCGTTGCGTGGACTTTTAGGGGGCTCTTGCGGCATTGGTTTTTTTGCTTCCGGTTTGATCAGCGCTTTGTTCAAAAGGACCAGCAGACGCAACACTTTAACGAGAAGCACAAACTATGCAACATCGACCGGCGTGCAGGCGGCGGCTGTTCCCGATACGGCCAACGCCCGCACCAAAAGCACCGTCTCACATTAGCAACCAAGGTCCTAGAATTGATGTCAGGACTACAGTGATGACCAAAGCAATCAGATCCAGCGGCGCACCCGCGCGTAGCATGCTTTGCCGCGTAACAGCGGGGTTGGCGAAGACGATGGCATTCGGTGGTGTTGCCACGGGAAGCATAAAGCCTATCGAGGCGGCCAATGCGATTGGCAGCAAAAACGTTACTGGATCAGAGCCAAGTCCTGTCGCGATTGCACCGGCAATTGGCAAAAATATTGCCGCCATTGCAGTATTGCTTGCCAGTTCTCCAAGATAAACAATAAGCCCCGCTATGGTGAACAAAACAGCCAACTCCGGCCAGTGAGCGATCACCTGAAATCTCCCGCCCATGCTTTCCGCCAAACCGGAGCTTTGAATAATATTGGCAAGGGCCAGACCGCCGCCGAAAAGAATAAGTACGTCCCAGCGTATTGATGACCCGGTCTCCCAGTCGAGCAACCGACTACCTTTCCCGTCCGAAACGATGAAAAGCGTAACAGCCGCAATCATTGCGATACCCGCGTCCGAAAATTCAAGTGTCGGCAACAGCCATTCCACCAAGGGGCGCGATAGCCATGCGGTCGCTGTCAGACCTGCGACAATTGCGACTCGGCGCTCGGCCAAACTTACTTGCATGCCCGATCGCTCATCCAAAACGTGCAGTTCACCCTTGCGCACACCCGGTGAAACCCAAGCGAGAAAGACCCATGTCACCAGCAACAGAACAAACGCGACAGGAATGCCAATCACCGCCCATTGCGCAAAACCGACGGTGACATCGTAGGTGGTGCTGACATAGGCCGCAAAAATCGCATTGGGCGGTGTGCCGATCAAGGAGCCCATCCCCCCAATCGTGGCCGAAAATGCCACGCCGAGCATCAGCGCGGTACAGAAGCCTCTGTCATCGTCGTGCGCACTCACAATCGCAGCAGCAATCGGAGCCACAACCATTGCAGAGGCCGTATTGCTGATCCAAAGGCTGAGAAATGCGGTGCAGGCCATGAACGCGCCAAGAACACGACGTGGACTCGTACCTGCCCGTCGCACCAGCGCAGTCGCGAGACGGCAGTGCAAATCCGATTTTTCGATAGCCTTGGCAATAAGAAAACCGCCCAAGAACAATATGACCAGCGGATCACTGTAAGATCGAGCCACGTCGTCCAGTTCGGCAAGAGCGAGGATTGGAGCGCAAGCCAAAGGTAGTAGCGCTGTTGCAGCTAATGGCAGCGCTTCCGTGAGCCACCAAAAAGCCATGGTAACGGCTAAGCCAGACGCTCGCCAGCTTGGCTCTGACATACCAGCCGGAGCCGGTACGAGGACTGGCACCAAAAGCACGACCAAACCGGCGGCAATGGTCAATGTGTTCAGTTTCATCGCGCAAGATTAACAGCAAGTCATTCGGGTTCAGGCAATCATCTTATCGATCTGTGCGTTCTCGGCCAAACAAAGAATTCTCAACACAATCAAAGTAGTGAAAGTATTTGCAGCGGCTGCCACTTACATTCGACGCCTCCCAAAATCTGTAGCTTGGTCATGCAAAATGCTGACGGTTACAGCACCGATCGGTTGAAGCAGGATGCAGGCGCCCAATTTTTGGCTCCGCTTCGCGATGAACAGCAATATCTTTCCATCCCCATTCAAACGGTGTTGCCGTCGCGTCTCGGAAGTTCCGCGCTAAAACTGACGACACAGCTGAGCGACCCGAACAAAGCTCATCACCACAAGTCCCGATGAGCGAGATCGCATCCCCGTCAACGAAGAGGGTCATCAACCGTTCAAGGTCCTTGGCACAGTGCGCATGAGCGTATTCCTCCAACGTGGCGAGTATTGGCTCAAGATTAGTCATTGCGGCCTCTAATTCGTGTGACCCAACGTAGTTCTACCACAAGCCGGAAACTGGTTCGTATTGGGCCCTTGAACGGAGGGGGCTTTCAGATGTTGGCAGTGTCTGGTCTGATATGGCGGACGACTGCCACCAACCGACAAAAGCTGTTCTCTCAATCTTCTGGCGAACCGAAACGGCCAGCCCGTATTGCTGTGGATGACAAGGTTTAACAGCGCCAAGTCTTACAAATTGTCCGTAAGCTCAGGCTTTGCCACCGCGCCGATGCACGCACCCTACTGTCTCTGGACCAACGGCCGCTTTGAGACCAGAGGAAACAGAAGGTGTCGCTCCGGCGCAATCGTGCGCGTTGAGCTTAGAGCAGGCATTTCAACCAGACCCCATGGAAACCCCTTGCCCGCCTCAGCCCAAGTTCTTCTTGTATGGCCCTCGCGTGTGACCGCCTTGCGGGCAAAATGAACCCTCGCTTCGGATGCACTAACGGCATTTAGGCACAGCGCGATATGTGCAATCAATGGTAGAGTTTTGTGAATGCTCTCTCATAGCGCGCTAGAATTTGCGGACGCTTGGGCTTAAGTGTCGGCGTGATTAGACCGCTTTCGAGACCCCAGGGTTCAGTTTCAATGACAATGTCGCGGATGCGGGCAAACGGTGGGATATCTTCCAAACCAATGGCTAAAAATTTGACCAGCTTCCTTCGTACTTGTTCGGACATTGGGTCAGCCAGAGAAATATCCAACCCTCGGCACCAAGCTTGGAATTTCGGTACATTTACAACAACAACCGCTGAGCACCACGGCTTACCGTCACCCAAGACGCAGACCTGATCGACCAGAGGATTGGCAGCCAGAGCTGTTTCTATAGGCGTTGGGTTTACGTTTTCCCCGGTCGATAGCACGAGGATGTCCTTTATTCTCCCGTTTATGTAGACGCGTTCATCAATTATTTCGGCAGCGTCCCCCGTACGGAGCCAGTGATCTTGATCGAAAGCGGCGTTTGTGGCGTCTGGATTGTTCCAGTATCCGATCATTGCGCTTGGCGAGCGGATCAAAAGTTCTTGGCGGTCGCCTATTCTCAGTTCGCTGCCAGGTAGCGTGAACCCGACGCTGTCACAGCGACGATCCTCAATTGTCGACCCGGTAACTGCAGGTCCAGCCTCGGTAAGCCCGTACCCTTGAAGCAGAGGTATTTCCATTGCTGCAAAAAACCGGGACGTGTCTGCAGACAAGTGCGCGCCACCGCAAATCAACATCCTAATTTGACCCCCGAAAGCTGCGTGTACACGCCTTGCGACACGTTTGCCGATCAGGCTCCAATAAAGTTTCGCCATAGTAGAAGGGGGAGGTAGGTTTTTTTCAATTACTTGCCGACGGTGCCAGCCGATTGCCTCGGTCCAAGCTAACAACTTGCGTGCGATTAGCGAACTTTCTGCTTCAGAAATCACCTTGTCATGGAACCTTTCGAAAAGTCGTGGCACCGCCAGCATCACGGTTGGATGCAAAGTTTCCATGTCTTGAGCTAGTTCTTGTATGGAACGCGTGAAAGCTACCGGGCTGTTCGCAAGCATCGGACAGATATAGCCCAAGGTTCTCTCGAATGCGTGAGCCAAAGGAAGGACAGACAGGAATAAGTCCTTATTTGAAATCGGATTAATTTTCCCCACTGTCGCCGCGTTCCAAAGGAGTGCTTTGTGAGCTAGCATCACCCCCTTTGGAGCCCCCGTGGTCCCGGAAGTGTAAATAAGTGTCGCCAGGTCATTTGGCGAACCGAATTCCCCTGGATCTTGTTGGTGACGTCCCTTTGCTGGGTCGGGGCAGGCTATCGCTCGTCCTCTGGAAGGCTGTTCCCCGTTGAGCAGCCAAACGTGACTTAATTCGTGCAGGGACTTACGGTCAGGCCCCAACCCTTCCCAGCGATCTATACTGTCGGTCACACATAAAGCCGCACCGCTGTCGTTCAGGACGTGGCAAATATTGGCGGCACTATCCCGCGTGTAGACCGGAACGGTTACAAGCCTCTCGCTCATGGCTGCCAGATCGGTGACTATCCACTCAACACCGTTGGGTAAGAAAATCCCGATCCGATCACCGGAACGTAAACCAGTTTGCGCAAAGGCAGCGCGTCGTTTGTCGACACGTTCCTTCACCATGCGCCAAGTCAGTGTCTGCCAGGCACCGTTCACGAACTGAATATAGGCGGGGCTGTCAGGCGTATCACTGACTCTTGCTTCAAATGCCTCTGGAATCGTTTGGCATAGCGCATCCCCTACCCCGCTGGTTGGCGACCTTTCAAGCATGGCCGATCTTCCCAGTTGGTGTTCAAAACCTCCATGATTCAAATCAATTTCATTCAACGTTGAGGGGGTTAACCTTTCGAAGTGGGTCTTGAATTGCTCGAAAATTCGAGGCTTGGAAAGAAAGGTTCGACTAATGGCAGGAACTGCTTCTTCACCCGCTGCGCGAATAAAGTCTTTGACAGAACTCGTGCAAAATTCGGGACTTTACCCGAACAATCCCATCGTAAACAGTGCGACGACTGAGCCTGTAATATGGGTCGACGGTCGCGATCATCTGTTATTTTGCTCCAACAACCTGCTTGGCCTATCCAACCATTCAGAAGTCAAAGCAACAGCCCAGAAAGCGCTCGAACGCTATGGGCTTGGTTCCGGCGGATCACGACAGATGGCGGCGAACATCGATGTTCACAGAGCGCTTGAGCAGCGTATCGCCGAATTTGTCGGCCAAGAAGACGCTATCTGTTTTGCAGCAGGGTACATGGCCAACGTTGGGGTGATCCCAGCGCTTATGAAGGTAGACTTTCTTCAGTCGTTGGCTGAGACCCACCTTGGCAATTCTAGCGTAGATAAGATAGGAGAGGATGATACCGCTGGTTGGGAAGTTTTCAGTGAAGAACTGAACCACGCAAGCGTCGTAGATGGTGTACGCCTTGCAAAAGCTAAGATCAGCAAGTTCCCCCATAAAAATATAAAACGCCTCGCTGAGGCTCTTGGCATGTCGAAAATGCCATCCAAGCTTATCGTAAGCGACGGCGTGTTCAGCATGGATGGAGACATCGCACCGATCCCGGCGATTGCCGATTTGGCACGCGAACACGACGCCATGCTGATGATCGATGATGCGCACGGGGTCGGCATGCTCGGGGCAAACGGACGGGGCAGCCTTGAACACCACGGGGTCGCTTCCACCGACGTCGACTTGCAAATGGGCACATTTACAAAGGCCTTCGGAGGCGTTGGTGGATATGTTGCTGGAGATAAGGAAGTTATCGACTTTTTACGTATTTCCGCACGCACCTATATATTTTCGGCGCCATTGCCACCCGCCATCGCAGCCGGGGTTACTGAAGCTATCGACATTGCTGAACGCGAGCCCTGGCGACGCGAAAAAGCGCTTGAGAACGCATTCTACTTTAGGCGTGAAGTGGAATCGCGAGGGTATAGAACGCTTGGCAGCGAAGCACACATTGTCCCGACCTTGATTGGCGATGAACTAAAAGCGGCAGAGGTTACCCGCTTGCTAAGACATCGCGGTATCATTGCACCGCATGCTCGTTACCCCGCTGTTGCACTCGGCCAAGCTCGCATCAGGTTCGTGATGACATGCCAACACGAACGTGAACAGATCGACTTCCTGCTGGGCTGCCTTGCCGAAATGCGTGAGACCCTGAACCTTTAGGAGCGCGTGACGTTGGAAACCCTAAACAACAGAACCGCGCTCATCACGGGGGCGTCCTCGGGTATCGGACAGGCTTTTGCGGAAGAATACGCATCCAAAGGCGTCAATTTAGTCATCGTCGCACGTCGTATTGATCCCTTACAAAAGTTGGCGTCACGGCTGCGATCACAACATGGCATAGACGTAGTAGTTTGGACCGGAGACCTTGCCATACCTGAGACGCCTCGACGCCTGTTCGATTACCTGACGGGGCAACACATCCACGTGGATATCCTCGTGAACAATGCCGGATTCGGGGTTCCCGGAACTCTGTGCGAAGTGGAATGGGACAGGCATCGTGAGGCCATCGAAGTTATGGGCGCGGCCCCGGTTCGGCTGTGCTATCTTTTTGCTCCGACAATGCAGGAAAGAAGGTCGGGTTGGATCATAAACGTATCCTCACTGGCGGCTTTTGTCCCACCTCACGCAGGAGGAACTCTGTACTACCCTTTAAAATCGTACCTCGCTCGGTTTTCAATCGCGTTGCGGGCGGAATTGAAAGCGAGTAGCGTACACGTCACCGCCGTTTGCCCGGGGTTCACACATACTGGGTTTCAAGCCGCGGCGGGTGGGACTGTGGAGTCTGTCGCAATCCCGAAGTGGATGTGGAGCGAACCGAATGATGTTGCGGCCGCCGCTATACGCGCCGTGGAAAAAAACCAACCAATCTGTATTCCGGGCCTGTTCAACAAGGCAGTGGCGTTGTTCTTCAAGGTCATACCCGGTGCTCTGGGGCGCAAGATAGTTGGCGAGTGACCGATCAGAAGACGTCACCAGCACTCACCATTACAGGTCCGTTTCGCAACTTCGCGATCATATCCTCGCCCATTCCCACAACGTCGATCCTCAGTTTGGCGGACCCTGACATGGCATGAGATAGCAGTCCCATTTTTCCACTTTCTCGAATGCGGCGTAATACGCTGCTTCGTTCATCAAGCATTATGAGGCCAATTTTGGCTTGGTAGTGATACAAACAGGCTTCCAACAGCTTAAAGAACGCTGCTTCCTGTCCCTCTTTCACAACCAAATTCCCCAATCTGACCACCCTCAGGTCCCGTAAGTTCAAAACGCCATTTAGTCCCGGCAAAAAAGGAAGAACCCTCAGTAAAAAAGCTCCCCGGATTCCGGGTATCGAGATGATCGACCACCGCAACAGTTCTGCCTGAGCAAGCGCTACTATTGTCGCTCCTTCTCGAGCGACGAAACACTCGTCCGGTTTGAATGATGAGCGGAAATCGGTCAATTCGTGGCCTTCGTATGTCTGCTCCAAGTCAGCCAAAACCTGTTCCGCTTCCCCGGGCAGGACCAAGCCCACATTGGGATCATTACGCGGAGAAACCCGAGTAAAGAGCGCCAGAGCAATGTTTGCCTCAACTGTGTGACCAATCTGATCCGATAGGTGCAGCGAGTATTCAGTTGTTTCTTCGACATAGGCAAATCCGAACCCCGGTGACCCGACGGTCGAGGTGCAATAGTTCCGGACATGCTCAATCAGCTGTCCTGCAAGTCCCTCGTGCTGTCGATCAGGCCTAGTCGAGGCCATTACGAAGTGGAAGCCATGGCACCTTTTCCCCATCAACAGTTTCAAACACTTATCCAGAACGAATACGCAAAGCTCCTGCCCGGCATCTGACAAAACAAAATAACTTGGGTCACGCAACCGAGCCAACGTTTTGGCGATATCAATAATGCGGTATTTCGTGGACCGGCTTCCCCAGACTGTTTGAGCAAGCAACTCAACGGTTGCCGCTGAAGGTTCGTCCGATCGCGTGATCATTCGGCGTGAACTGGGGTCTTGCCAAATCACCTCAACCGTCATGACTTTGACCTTCGGTTGCCTGGCTCAAAATAGCCTTGCGCATGTCATCGAACAAACTGGCGTCCGTCACGAGCCTGGGAACCTTATACTGGCCGCCCAAACCGCGGCGAGATTTCATCCATCTGAGGAACCCTCCCTTGGCAACGAAATTCACCTCTGGTGCAGACAGAGCGAGACCTCCTGTACGCAATTCTGAATAGTCATCATTTTGCGCGCACAAAACTTTGTCGACTATTGCCGCGAACGATTCTGCGGCATTCGGCTGAGGTTTTCTTTCAACTTCGATGAGATAGAGGTGGCGATTGCGTTGATCTTGGCAGACGGTACCAACGCTATAGTCGATAACGGAGAGTCCTGTGTTCGATGCAGCGGCAGCTACTGCGTCCGCGATCTCGGCCTCAATCAGATGTTCACCGAAGACGGACAACCCGTTTTCCACTCGCCCGACCACCAACAAGCGTGGTGGCGAGATATCCACGAAGCGTACGATGTCCCCCACAATATATGACCATAGCCCAGCGGCCGTTGAAATTGCCAAGGCGTAATCGACTCCGGTTTCAATATTACCAACCCAGTGCCGATCGGGGCTTTTGGAATGGATCTGTTCCGCAGGAATAAACTCGAAAAACACATTCCCGTTCAAATGCAGGCGCATCCCCTCCCCGTCGCCTTTGTCGGCATAAGCAAATACACCCTCACTTGCAGAGTACATCTCTCGTGTTTCTGCATGACCTCCCTGCATCAATCTTAAAAACCGCTGCCGGTAAGGGGCGAAGTTTACACCTCCATGAACGATGAGCTCCAGGTTTGGGTACCAATCGACCAGTTTTACACCTGAAGTGTCCCCCGCTTGGGCCAATTCGTCCAAGAAGATCAGTAACCAGTTTGGTGAACCACCCAAGAAACGCACATCTTTCCGCAGAGACAACGGAGCAAGACGGCGGATCTTTTCCTCCCAGTCTTCAATCCCAGCAATATCGGGGGGCGGCAACACACGACCCTCAAACCAATTCGGCAAAGCACCTGCCGTGATCGCGCTGACCGAACCAACATCGACACCTGAAGCAGCACGCTGTAAGTCAGTCGGGCCGGTCAATCCCAGAGCAGCACCACCCAGTAGTCGGCTGTCTGGCCTGTTTACGAAGTGAAAACACAATAAATCTAGAAATCCTTGCGCTGCGGAACGCCGCATCTCGGACGTATAGGGAATGTATTTAGAGCGGCCCGTTGTTGTCCCGGAGGTCATTGCGAAATACGGAATTCGCCCCGGCCAAGTTCGGTTGATGAGATCGGGGTATTTTTCCTGCCACCACTCCTGCCAGAACTCGGTGTAGTGACGGATAGGCACTCGCTGCTGGTAGTCTCTGAGCTTGGCGATTTGGTCGAAGCCATGGGCTTGCCCGAAATTCGTGACAGACGCGCGGCGCACAAGCCGGGTCAAAAGGCTCGACTGAACAACACAAGGGTTCTGTCGGTTCAAGCTCCAAACCCTGGCCTTCGCGCACCGACGAGCCAACGGACTGAAGTCGACAATATGCCCGGATTGGCTGTTTGCGCGCTTCGGTTGCGGTTTACTCATCGCCCTAGTCACCCAGTTTGCAAGGTTAGTTTTTGAAAACGTTTACTTTACCGGTATTTTTGCCCGCCAAATGAAGTTGTCCTTTGTCAGATAATTTGGGTCAATCGAGGTTCGGCGTTGTTTAAGACCTCCAGCCATCTTGTATCCGATCGCGCTGTGGGGTCGGTCCTCGTTGTAGTGTCTTCTCCAAACTTCCAGCTTTTTAACCGTATCTTCAAGCTCCATGACCCAATACGCGTTCAGGCATTCGGATCGGAGTTTGCTGTTGAAGGCCTCTATGCAAGCAATGTCAGCGGTCCGAAAGTGAACTATGTTGGGGCGCGGGCAGTAACAATCATTTCGACGCGCATGCCAGGCCGGGCGAGCGGCACGCCGCCAGTGGCGCGGGCGGGCGGGTGTTCGGGATCGACCCAGGCATCCCACACAGCGTTCATACCCTGGAAATCGGCCATGTCGGACAGCCAGACCTGAACCGAGGCGATGTCGGCCTTGCTGCCGCCCAGCTCGGCCATCACCGCGTCGATCTTGTCCAGCACTTCGCGGGTCTGCGCGTTGATATCGCCGGTCAGGTCATTTGGCACCTGTCCGGCGAGAAAGGCGATGTCGCCTATGCACACCGCCTGACTCATACGCGGGCCCGGGTTCAGTCGTTTAAGGCTCATGAGGTCTTCCTTTACGTGTCAATCGTTGTCGCCCGCCGCGCCTGCTCCGGCGCGCGAGACATCAGAAGCAGGGACGGTGATACGCATGGCAAGCGTATTGAGCGCGCCAATAGTTTCGGCGGCCACCACCATCGGTGCCATCGGATCCGAGTCCGGCTGGCGCGTTGCGAACTCTGATCCGATCAGAAGCTCGGCCTCCACCGGCAAGGCCGTTGCCAGTGCGCCGATATCGCCAGCTACCCGGCCATCGGGGCTTGCCACGACCGCGCCGCCGGGCCATTCGATCCGAACCGGCTGTTGCCGTGCCCGAGCCATGTCGGACAGGAACGGCAAGAGCAGGATTGGCTGTGTGACCGGACCGATCCGCAGGCTGTCACATTGCATCACGGGCAACGCCACATAATCGCACAGCGCCGACCCCAAGGCGATCGGGCACAGCAGGCCACCCTCGGGCGCTCGGAATGCGCCAGCGTCGACTACGGGGCAGATGTCGCGCCAGGCGCGGTCCTGCGCAGCCTGCAATTGCGCTAGAAGCGCGCCCGGACCGTCCAGCCCCTGCCGCGCCAGCCATGCTGCGGCAAAGCCAGCCTCTTCTGCCTGTCCCCAGCTCATGCCCGCTCCGCGCGCGGCCTTAAGGCAAAGCTGTTCGATCTCGTTCAGAGACAGGCTGGCACTCTTGCCGGTCGGCATTGGAGAGCCCGAGCGGGTCGGGTCCATGGCTTCGATGTCTTCATGCAGAACGGTCATGTCCAGCCTCCCGGGCAGATATCTGAGGGATAGGGCATATCCTGGAACAAGCTGATGCGAACCCATTTGTCGGATCTCGGATCAAACCGGCTGGCACCGAAGCACGCCAGCTTGCAACGCATCAGGTCGATCGGCAGCATATCTTCAGCGATCAAGTTATCGCGCACTTCGCCAAACGGGTGATTGGCGGCGATCTGCGCCCGGCGGGCCATGAACCGATGATCGGGATGCGCCAGTAGAAAGGCAGCGAGCGGTTCGTCATAGGGGCGGTCAGCAAGGGCGGCGTGTAGTTCATTAGCCAGGCGGGCGATGCAAAGTGGTTGCTCTAGCGCGGCACCATCCTCGGCGAAGCGGTTGCCGAGCCGGGGTTCCAGCTTTTCCTCCGACACATACCAGAACCGGGCGATATTTTCCGGGGCGTCGAAATCGATATCCAGCGCCCAATCGTAGTGATCAGCCAGTATGCAGGTCAGGGCTCCGGTCGTCATAGCGCCATCGAGCCGGAAGGTTGCGGATTCATCAGCCGTCATCTGTTCGGCAAGGTCATCGATCAGCGCGCCGTGCGGCTCCAGCATCAACGCCACCAAGGCCTCTTGCCCTTCGAGTGATAGCTCGGCCTCGGCCCAGCGCCAGAGCGCGTCCCAAGGGTATAGTGCGTCTGGTGCGGGCCAGTCGCCAAGCCAGTTAGCCAGCAGGTCGAGGTCCTTGCGAAGGGCCTCGAGCTTGGCGACTTGCAGCGGATGGGTTGAGGTCCATTTTGCAGCATTGACCTGCGCAGCCGAGAGCGCCGTGCGCAGCTCATCTGCTACCTGCGGTGTCACAGACTCCTGGGCCCGCACCCGCGCCAAAGCCTCTTCACGCGCCATCATCCAGTTGTTCAGCAACACCGGGTGCCGCACGAGGAACGGTGCCATGCCGAGGCCTGTTGAATTCCCCACGCCGAGCATTCTGCGGATGGCCGGGTCCAACCGCACGGCTTTTGCGCCACCTTGAACCGCGGCGAGATGTTCTGCGATGTCGACAGTGAACTGCCGGGTCAGCCAGACCGAGAGCATCTCGATCTGGAACGGCGCGTTGAGTTCCGGGCGGTCGGCAATGGCCGCCCGATCGGCAGCGCCGAATTTGCCCGAGCCGTAGACCGCAGTGGTGCGCATCAGGTAGCCGACGCTTTCGACCTCGGCGATGTCGGGCTGCTGTCCCTGCGCCAGATGGTCGATGACATGGGCGAAAAGCCGGACAGAGCGGTTGGCGCGGCTGAGCGAAAGCTCGCGCGGAGAGATTCGGCCTGCTTCCTGAAGGGGAACGTTGGCCTGAAGGCGGTCAAGATCGGCCTTGGTCGGTTCACCGTCGAAAAGGGCAAAGGTCGCGTCCCAGGCCGTTGCGATGACCCGGTCCGAGCGCATCTCGTCTGGCAGGTCATGGGCAAAAGCGACAAGGCAATAGGTCCGCTCGGGGCCCTTGGCGCGATAGACGGCACGGCCTACGCCCAGCGCGTCGATTTCCCACACCGGGCGGTCGAAGACCCAGCCCTCGCGCTCGATCCGGCGCAGCAGGGTGCGCAGAAAGGACAGGCGGGTGGGATGCGCGCAACCCATCCGGTCGAGGCGCATGACCTGCGACGGCGCGCGGCGGAACGGTGCGGTTTCGGGGGGCAGGCAGGTATGCGCACGATCCATGATGTCCTCCTCGGGGTAGTAGGTGTTGGCGCGGGCGGCCTGCCCGCGCCCCTTTTTCAGGTCTTCTTGCCCAGCATCAATGTGATCCGCAGCGCATCCCAGAGCGATGGCAAGAGCACCAGCGACACCGGCACGGCCGTGACCACGATAAAGCTCTGCAACTTGCCGATGCCGCCTGATCCGGTCGAGATCAGGATAAGTGCCATGATCCCCATTGCAATCCCCCAGAAGGCACGCAGCACGGGTGACGGATTGTCGTTTGACATCGACGTGGCGATGACAAAGCTCATCGAGTCGCTGGTCGTGGCAACAAAGATCATCGTCAGAACCAGGAACAGAACAGAAAGCAGGAAACCCATCGGCAGTGCCTGCGTAGTGGCGAGCAGACCGGCAGGCAGGTTGAACCCTTCGAAGGGGCCAGAAATCGCACCCGGAACAGCCTGCTCCAGCGCGATCCCCGTGCCGCCGATGATGGTGAACCAAAAGTTTGTCACGATGGGTGCCAGGACAGACAGCATCAGGATGATCGACCGGATTGACCGGCCCCGGCTGACGCGGGCGATGAAGATCGCCATGAGCGGCCCGTAGCCCAGAAACCAGCCCCAGAAGAACACTGTCCACCAGCCTAACCAGCCCGGCGCGCCAACGATGCCCGCTTCGCCGCGATACATCGCCATGTCGAAGAAGTTCGACAGATACACGCCCATCCCGCCGGCAAAACCGTCGAAGATGAAAAAGGTAGGGCCGGCGACCAGCATGAAGGCCAGAAGCACGAAGGCAAGGATCACGTTGACCCTGGACAAGAGCTGGATGCCTTTCGAAAGGCCCGAGATCGCCGACACGGTGTAGACGCTTGCAAGCGCCAGGATCACCACCGTCTGTGTGGCAAAGGTGTCAGGAATGCCGAAAAGCGCATTCAACCCGTACGACATCTGAAGCCCGAGAAAGCCGATAGGTCCGACCGTTCCTGCGACCACCGCGATGATACAGGATGCGTCGGCGATCAGGCCGATAGGTCCGTTGAGCGCGCGGTCTCCGAACAGCGGATAGAGCAGCGTGCGTGGTGCCAGCGGCAGGCCTTTGTCATAGTGGTAGTGCATCAGCATCACCGTTGTCAGCGACCCCAGGATCGCCCAGGCAAGAAAGCCCCAGTGCAGAAAGCTTTGCGCCAAAGCGGCATAAGCTTGTGCCGTGGGGTCAGCGCTCAGGTCTCCGAACAGCGGTGGCGTGGACAGATAATGCGCGATTGGTTCACCGGCAGCCCAAAAGACACCGCCGCCCGCCAATAGCGTGCACATGATCATCGAGCCCCACTGGAACATCGTGAATTCAGGTGTAGTCAGCGCGCCCATGCGGGTTCTTGCGCCGGGCAGAACGCAAAGCCCAAGGCCGATCACAAATGTGGCCAGCAGCAGCACCTGCCAATAGAGGCCAAAATAGGTTGCAGAGAAGTTGAAACCCCAGTCGACCATGCGCGACAGAAGGTCGATGTCGATCAGCGCCAGTATACAGAACAGTGCGATGAACCCGCCGGTGATGGCGAAAAGTGGTTTGTCCACTCTGCCCAGGCTGGCCGGCTGGCTGCCGGTTGTCGTTGTATCCGTCAATTTGTTGTCCTCCCAGACAAAACCCCGCCTCCCGCGGGGATGATCATTCCGCTGCGCGAGCGCTGGTGTTTTTCACCGGCCTTTTCGCGCCAAAGCTCTGTTCGAAAAATCGCAGCCAGTTGCCGCCCATGACGGCATCGACCTCTGCGTCGTCCATCCCGGCAGTGCGCAGACCGGCCCGGATGTTCCCGAAATCCCGGTTATCGGCGAACCAGCTAGGCATTTCAGGAAACCCCGGCTCTGCTGCGCTGCCTTCTCCATAGTCAATTCGCTTGGTCCACCGGCCAACGCGCATCCATTCGACGATGCTGTCGGGTTGGTCCTGGCACAGGTCGGTGCCAATTCCGATGTTGTGGACGCCCATCAGGTCAGCGGTGCGGGCGACCATGTCGCAGTAATCCTGCAACGTGCATGCGCTGCCGTCCTTAAGGTGGTGTGGGTAGACCGAAAACCCCAGCATCCCGCCGCTCTCTGCCAGTGCCTTGAGCACTGTATCCGACTTATTGCGGAGTGCCTTGTGCCAGCTAGACGGATTGGCGTGGCTGATGGTGATCGGACGTGACGAGTGTTCGATGGCCTCAAGCGTCGATCGTTCTCCGGAATGGCTCATATCCACGACCAGCCCGACGCGGTTCATTTCAGCCACGACCTCGCGACCCATACGGGTGAGTCCCGTGTCGTCGTCTTCGTAGCACCCCGAAGCCAGCAGCGACTGGTTGTTGTAGGTCAGTTGCATGAAGCGCAGGCCAAGTGTGTGCAGAATCTCAATCAGCCCGATATCGTCTTCCATGCAGGACGGATTCTGCGAACCAAAGAAGATCGCGGTGCGCCCGGTTTCCTGCGCAAGCCGGACATCAGCGGCGGTGCGCCCCTGAAAGATCAGGTCGGGAAACTGTTCGAACCAACGGTTCCAGTGTTCGATTTGCAGGACCGTTTCGCGAAAGGTCTCGTGGTAGGTGATGGTGACATGCACCGCATCCACCCGGCCCTCGCGCATCTGGCGGAAAATCTTCTCGGACCAGTTGGCGTATTGCAGCCCGTCAATCAGGACGCTCATGCCGGTTCTCCCGCCGCGACATAAGCGGTTTTGACCGTAGTATAGAACTCGGCGGCGTAACTGCCCTGTTCGCGCGGGCCGTAAGATGATGCACCGCGCCCGCCAAAGGGGACGTGATAATCGGTGCCTGCAGTCGGCAGGTTCACCATGACGCAGCCGGCCTGCATGTTGGCGCGGAAATGGCTGGCGCGGGCAAGGCTTCTGGTCATGATCCCAGCGGTGAGGCCGAAGTCGCTGTCATTGGCGATAGCAAGCGCTTCGTCATAGCTCTCGGCCTTGATCACGCAGGTAATCGGCGCGAACATTTCCTCACGGTTGATACGCATATCATTGGTTGTGCCCGCAAAGACGGCAGGGGCCATGTAGTACCCCTCGGTCGCACGCTCCAGCCTGTCCCCGCCTGTCAGAAGTTCGGCGCCTTCGTCCCTGCCAATCTGGATGTAATTCAGGTTCTGTTCCAGCTGTCCCTCGCTGACCACGGGGCCGAGCTGAGTGCCGTCTTCCAGCGCATGGCCGACCTGAAATGCCTCGGTGGCCTTGACGAGCCTTGAAACGAATTCGTCATGGATCGCAGCGTGCACGATCAGGCGCGAGGCGGCGGTGCATTTCTGACCCGTGGCGCCAAAAGCCGCGCCGGCAGCATGCGTCACGGCGAGTTCGAGATCTGCATCTTCCATAATGAGCATAGGGTTTTTCGAGCCCATCTCCATCTGCACCTTGGTCATGTTTCCGATCGCCGAGGCCGCGATGCCGCGCCCAACCGGAACCGACCCGGTGAAACTGATCGCCGCCACGTTACGGCTTTCCACAAGCCGCTGGCCGACATCACGGCCCGGTCCTGCGACGAGATTAAAGAGACCGGCGGGAATGTCCTGTTTGGCGATAATCTCGGTCAGTGCAACGGCGCTGGCGGGCGTCAGGTTGGCGGGCTTCCAGACCACCGCGTTGCCAAAGGCCAGGGCCGGGGCGATCTTCCATGCGGGCGTCGCCACGGGGAAATTCCAGGGCGATATGATCGCAACCACGCCCACAGGTTCGCGACGCACGTCAATCTCGACTCCGGGACGGACGCTTTCGGCCAGATCGCCGTGACCGCGCAGACATTCAGCGGCGTAATAAGTGAAGAACTGCCCGGCGCGGTAAACCTCGCCCCTTCCCTCGGCCAGCGGTTTGCCTTCTTCGCGCGACACGAGGCGTCCAATCTCATCAGCCCGCGCCATCAACTCGGTTCCGATTGCCATCAAAACGTCATGGCGTTTCTGTATGCCCGCTGCCCACCAGATCTTTTGCGCACGTTTCGCGGCATCGAGCGCGGTGTCCAACTGATCCGCGCTGGCCTGGGCAAAGGTGCCGATCAGGTCCGATACGTCCGAAGGGTTACGGTTTTCGATCTCACCTGCGCCGTTTTGCCAACGACCATCGATATAGAGTCCGGTTTGCATGGAACATCCTCGTCTTTGCTTGAGATCGCTCCTAGACGAAGTATGTGATTTCAGGCAATCTGGAAGTATTGAAGGTAATTTCAGGAAAACTGAAATGGCGATCAAGCTTGAGATGCTGCGCACCTTTCGAACCGTTGCCGAGCAGGGATCGCTTGGGTCGGCAGCCGAACAGTTGGGGCGGACACCATCGGCGGTGTCAATGACGCTGGCATTGCTGGAGGACCATATCGGCGCGCCGCTGTTCGAGACAGACCGCAAGAACAGACTCACACCGCTGGGTCAGCTTGTCCTTCAGGAAAGCAATCGCGCAACCGACGCATTTTCACGAAGTGTCGATGCGATTGGGCGGCACGCTGTTTCCACCGCCGGCACCGTACGGCTTGCCGTCGTCCCTTCGGCGACCGTGACCTTCCTGCCCGGCATCATCGCCTCTTTTCAGCAACAACGTCCGGACGTACGGCTGGAAATCAGCGATGTAGACAGCGCCACGGTTCGACAGCGGGTCAAGCTTGATGATGCCGATATCGGGATCCTGTCCGAGCCCGTTGAGGACGCAACCGAAGACACTGTGATCTACGAAGACGATCTTGGCATCGTCTGCCGCAGGGATGGGGCCATTTCCGATGCGATGGCAGACGGCGAAGCCTGTTCGTGGCAACTGCTGCTTCGCGAGCCGTTCATCGCCAATCCGCTTTGCCATTTGGTCGCGCATGCTTGCCTTGCGCCGCTGCTGGCCACCTGCAACCTCGAAGCTCGGAACACCACCGCTCTGCTATCTTTCGTCCGGGCCGGTCTTGGGGCAACGGTTTTGCCACGAAGTGCTGTGCAGCACCAACTCGACGAAGTGTCCTTCCTTCGGCCCGATGACCCGCCGACCCGTCGACAACTTCGCAAAATCCGGGAAAAATCACACCACCTCAGCCCGGCGGCAGAAGCATTCTGGTTGTCGCTGTAAGTAAAGTGAATCGTGCTGCGGACGGCACGAAGAGTGCTTTAACATGATCGGTTGAATCGGCAAGTCAAGGCGGCCACATCAGCGCTTTTGTCAGCTGTTCACTTAGGGTCCGGATAGCAGTCCGAGCGCTTCTAGACGTCAAGTTCTGCTACTTGGCCATTCCTGCCGTTTTGGATGGCGGAGGCAAAAGTTTGCATCGCTTCGCGGTGCAGGCTTTCAGTTCTGGTTGCACTCCGCGGTGCGCAAGGAAAGCGGGTGAGTTCGCCGGTGACAGACCCATGCTTCGAACTTCATATACAGATGCGGCAGACCGTCACCATGGCGGGAATGGGTAGAAAAAGGCTGCCTTTGAACTAGTTCGACTTGCAAGATGTTAAGACGCAACCAAACCGCACACACACTACGCAACAGTTTTCTTTTAACGGCAACCAGTCAAAAAGCAGAGAGTGTCCGAACAGACATCGGCGTGCCTGACGTCATCGGCGCAGTCTGATTTCTTCCAACAAGAGCACGCAGAGGACTTAGTGTTGACCCTCCATCAATGGAACAAAAAGAATGTGCTCCCTTGTCCCAAAAGGGTCTCAATGTCCGCCAAAATAAGCTTCAAGCAATCTCTTGTCATTTCGCAGTTCATCTGCTGTGCCCGAAGTCTGCATACGGCCTGACTCGAGCACATAAATACGGCTTGCAAGAGAAAGAGCAAAATTGGCGTTTTGTTCTGTGATTACCACGGTCAGACCGTATTCCTTGTTGAGCTTTCGCAGGACCTCGGCGATTTCGTGGCAGATTTTTGGGGCCAATCCAATTGTGGGCTCGTCGACCAATAACAGCTCGGGACTCGTCATTAGGGCGCGACCGAACGAAACCATTTGTCGTTCCCCACCTGATTGGGTCGAGGTTTCCTGCCCTTCCCTCTCTTCAAGACGCGGGAAGAGGCTGTGCACCATGCTCAGATTGCTCTGGATATCATCACGAGCCGTGAAGGCACCGACCATCAGGTTGTCACGCACCGACATGTAGGGAAACAGGTTGAAACGCTCCGGCGCATAACCCACTCCGTGCCGCACAATTTCCGAAGGTGTTCGACCGACAAGACTGTGGCCTCGAAGCCGAATGTCACCGTCGATTTTGACCAAACCCATAATGCTATCCAGCAACGTGGACTTTCCAGCACCATTCGGACCAACAACAGCTACGATCTCGCCGGGTTGTACAGTTATAGAAATATCAGTCAGCGCTTGGGCCTTGCCATAGAAAGCAGAAAGGTTTTCGATCTCCAGATATGACATCACACGCCCCCCAAATATGAGGCTTGAACCGCCTTGTCGTTCATGACCTCACTGAACGTGCCCTCTGCGATCATGGTGCCTCTTTCAATGGCGATCGCACGATCAATCAAAGGTTCAAGCGCAGGCAAATCATGGCTGACAATCAGAAAGGTCATCCCATCTTTGCGCATGGACTGAATGAGATCGGAAATCTGAGCGATCTCACCGGTTGTAAGGCCTGCAAACACCTCATCCAACAACATCACCTTGGGCGCCGTCGCCATGGTTCGCGCCATCTCAAGCTTGCGCAGATCGCCCATCGCCAATTCAGTTGGCATACGGCCAAGGTCCGCCTTTAGGAAACCGACACTGAGCGCAAGTTCTCTTTCACGTCTGGTATCAGGGGGTGACACGATCATTTGCCAGATGTTGTCCGGCATCAGACCTACACGAATATTCTCAGCAACACTCATCTCACCAAACGGGCGCGGAATCTGATAAGTTCTGCTGACACCGGCCCGAATACGCTGAGGCGTTGACAACGTTGAGATTTCGTCTCCAAACAGTTCAATTGTGCCACTGTTTTGGCGTAGCTCACCCATGATCTGGCTGAATACGGTGGTCTTGCCCGCTCCGTTGGGGCCGATCAACCCCAAGGACTCGCCCTCTTTCAGTGAAAACGACAGATTATTTGTCGCGACCAACCCGCCAAAACGCTTTACCAGATTTGAGACCTGTAAGGCTGTGCTCATGCCGTTCGCCCCTTGTTCAAACTTTTGAAGCCACGTCGGACAAGTTCCACAAGACCTTTCGGCTGATACATGTAAAGGAGCAGCGCAATGGCACCGTATACAAAGTAACGCTCTGCACCGGGAAGAACGGGTCTTAAGTACTCTAGCAGGAAGGTCATGAAGAAAGCGCCAATCATTGGGCCAATAATGGTTGATGTTCCACCCAAAAGCGCAGCGACAATGATCGTGAACAAGAAATTGATATCAAACAGAGCACGCGGCGCGAGTGATCCCAAGTAGTGGACGTAGAATGCTCCGCCTAGCCCGGCGATCATTGCGCTTGTCAGAAAGGCAAATGCTTTCAGACGTGTAGTGCTCAGGCCCGAACCCCGAACACTTTCCTCATTCATGCCAATAGCGGACAACGCAGTGCCAAGCCGCGTTTTCATCAGCAACCACATACTGACAGCAATCGTCAGCATCAACGTAGTGGACAGGTAATACCCGTTCGCTGCACCGCGTGTAAGCGTTTGAATTCCAGACATGCCCCGCGTTCCACCGGTCAGATCCGGACGAATAACTTGAACGAGCTGATACAGCAGCTCCATGAAAGCTAGCGTGACCAAAGCGAAATAACTGCCTCGAATACGCAAGGCTGGCAACAAAACCAAAAGGCCCGCGATCATTGTAAACAGAACTGCCACGGGTATCGAGATTTCGACCGGAACATCGAACCGCTTGGTCAGGATTGCAGTGGTGTAAGCTCCGATACCGATCAGGAACGGATGGCCGAAGCTTACATACCCTGTTCGACCCGATAGCACATCCCAACTGATGGCAAAGATCGCCAGATAGTTCGCAAAGATCATCGTTCGCAGTGTTCCGTTCGAAACAACCTGCGGCAACAGGAGCATTCCGACGATCAAACCGCCCCAGAGTGCAAAGTGAAACCAGCGCAGCCCCATCGTCACAACTCCTCGCGGCCAAACAGACCCTGCGGGCGCGTCACCAACACGCCGATGATCAACAACATAGTGAAGACACCGCGCAATTCTGGTGCAAGTGTTGCCACGACAATGACTTCAAGGAACCCGATAATGTGGGCCACCACCAGCGTTCCAAGGATCGAGCCGATGCCACCCACGATTACCACGGCCACTGAAATGATAAGTGGTGCTACCCACATAGATGGCGATAATTGCGTATAACTGGCAAAGAAGACGCCGCCGATCGCTCCCAAAGCGCCAGAGATACCCCACGTAATCAGGTTGATGCGATCAGGATCAATTCCCGAAATCGCCGCGCCCTTAGCATCCATCGACACGGCCTGCATCGCCCGTCCGGTATGTGTGAGCCGTACAAAGGCAAACAGCCCCAATAGGATTGCCCAGCTGATAAGGGTCGCGATCAGGATGTTATAAGTAACTGATGCCCCGGCCACGTTGATCACGCCCGGGACAATCGGCAAAAGTATTTTGCTGCTGTCTCCGAATACCAGAACGATCCCTGCCTGAATAACAACCGCGAGGATCAGCGTCGAAATCTCGACCGCCACATGATCGCCTTTGAGCGTTTTGACGATCAGGCGATATTTCAAGAAACCCATCAGCACACCAAGCACGGCCGCCACGGCGACACCCAAGAGCTTTGGCATCCCAAGCGTCTGAGAAACCCAGAAGTACATGTAACCGCCGACCATCAAATATGCGCCATAAGCGAGATTCAGAACGCGCCCGATGCTGAAGATCAGCGTAAAACCCATAGCGATAAGCGCGTAGAGGCCGCTGAGCAAAAGCCCCTGAATCAATATCTGTAACATGTCGGGATTCCTGGCTGCGGGCGCGCACCTGCGCGCGCCCGGTTCGGGCTATCTGGGCGAGCGGTCTACTGTTTTACCCAGCTGGGCAGCGTGAACTCACCCGTCGCGTATTTTTCGGGATACACAACAGCCGCAGTGCCATCCTCGTACCACTGAACCACGACCATTGACGGAGCTGCATCGTCAAACGGCTCGGACAGATCAAAGCGGATATTGTGCGGATAGGTGCGGCCCGTCACGGGCTCGACCTCATCATCGCCCCAGAAGGCATAGCGCAGCCAAAGCTGACCATCCATCTCCAAAACCAGATCCTGTTTCTTCATCGCATCGGCCCAGCCTTCGACATTGTCGAAGCCTCCAGCCTCTTCTGCCGCAGCCATGGCCTGTTTCAGACCGTGATAGGCGTTGAAGCCGTTGAAATGCGGCAGCAATGGGCGGCTGTCATATTTGGCTTGATAGGTGTCCACAAAAGCCTGACTGGCCGGGTCCAGCTTGAACCCCACAGACGGTATAGGTGACAGGGTCGAGATGCCGCCACCGGCTCCGCCAGTGTCTTCCCAATACTCCATACCCAATGCGGATACGTTTACGCCCGTCATCGCCATTGGCACTTGCAGTTTGACATATTGCGATGAGACAACCTGCGAATTCACAGAAGAGACCTGATAGATGAAGTCCGCCCCGGTGTCTTGTGCCCGGCTGAAAATTGGTGCGAAATCAACAGTCGCAACGTCATAGGTGATGATGTCCTTGACCTCGATCCCGGCAACCGGCGCAAGCGCTTCAGTAACCAGACCGGTGATCGCCTCACCAAAAGCCGTGTCCTCGGCCAGAATGACGACCGAGTCCCAGCCCATCTTTTCCTTAAGAACATCCGCGCCGAAGTTTATGTAAAGCGTTGCCAGCGCCTCATCTGAGGCAATATTCATGAAATAGGGCGCCATACTTTCGGGGTCTTCGACCACCATGTCGATTATGCCAATATAGGATGTCCATGTGTCCAGCGTCGGAATTCTATATTCCTGCATCCTTGGCAGCCAACCTAGGGACACATCGTCAATCGAGCCTGAGATGATGAAATCGACCTCTTCGGTCTCGGCGAGGTATTCGTATGCGCGCACCCCTTCGGTTGGGTCCTGTCCGGTATCGGCTGAAACCAAAGTTATCTGCTGGCCCATCACGCCGCCATTGGCGTTCAACTCCTCGATCGCAACCTCGGCCCCCCGCAGGGTCGATAGGCCGGTATCCGAGGAAAGCGACCCGATAAATCCAACCTTAATTTCCGCCCCGGCCGCCGAGGCCATGAGCGCGATGCATGTCCCGCTGAGTAGCGCTGTCTTCATCATCACATTAGCTCCCTGTGTCTTATTATGCCTTTCTTGTATTCTGTATACAGTACACAAGACGCTTGTCCGATCAAATCCTTTCTTTGCAACTCATGTTCAGATTCCACTGATTTCGCCGTTTTCGTCGTGAATAACCGCGTCGACATCGATTTCTACCATCAAACCGGGCTGCGTCAGGCCCGCTTGAACAGCTGTCAGGACCGGATCGATGTCACGGAAGACAGTTCCATGAACGTGGGCGAACTTTCCTGCACTGGACATGTCTGTCAGATATGCCCGGACGCGTCCAACATGGCGCATCTCGGCTCCGACAGCTTTTAAAGCCTCTTCTATACGGGAAAGGACATAGCTTGTTTGGGCTTCAACATCTCCTGGCGCGTGAATGCGCCCGCTGGGCTCGATAGCTGTGGTCCCGGCGACCCAAACGAAGGGACCGATGCGTTTTGCGCGGGAATAAGACGCGACCTCCTCAAACCGTCCGCCTGATTTCCATATGCGGCGGGTCAAAGACCCAACCTCGACCGGATAGCATCAGCCGCCTCATGCAAAGCCGCTTGTTCTTGATCAGTCAGACGCAACTCCTCAACCTCAATCAACCCGGTGGACCCGAGATGGGCGGCAACGCCAAGTACCACGCCGTCAATTCCATACTCACCCTGCAACATGACGGACACCGGAACAGGGCCGGTACGTGCACCCCGGATATGGTCAATCAATTCAATCGACGCATGCGCTGGAGCGATGGTTGCGGAACCTGACTTCTTGAGGGAAACGACCTGCCCCCCGCCCGTGACTGCGTCTTGAACACAGGCGTCGATCTGATCAGAAGACAGAAACACATCCAAAGCCCGGCCTTTTATTTTGGCCCGGCTGGATATTGGCGCCATTTCGTCTCCATGACTTCCAAGAGTAAAGGCTTCAACATCAGCGGGACAAACTCCAGCGGCCACGGCAAGGGCATTTCGAAAACGGCTGCTGTCCAACGTGCCAGCCATCCCAAGGACGCGTTCGCGGGGGAACGCAGTTGCACGCAGCATTTCAAAGGTCATTTCATCAAGCGGATTAGTGACAACAATGACGATAGCATTTGGAGCGGCCGACCGGATCGCCTCGGCGGCCTGACGGATTACGCGCGCATTCACGTCGATCAAATCTGCTCGGCTCATACCAGGGCGGCGAGCAAGGCCCGCAGTTACGACAACCACCTCGGCCCCAGTCACAAGATCTAGCGACTCACCCCCTATGCACCGCGCACGTGCTCCGGTAATGCCTGTGGTGTGATTAAGGTCCAAGGCGGTTGCGGCGGCCATACCAGGTACGATGTCGATCAGAGCAATCTCATCCGCGATATCCTGCATGGCCGCCAGATGCGCTATATTACCACCGACCCCCCCTGCTCCGATCAGGGCAAGCTTGCCCAGCCTGCGCGCCTTACGCTTAGTGCGAACCGGAGCAACCCATTTGGGCGAGCGGCGATATAACACCCGCTGCATTGAAATCGCCGCATCCGTGCGCTGTGGTTGCTGCCTCTCCAGCGGGCCATCGACCAATGTAACACCGAGACGTTCAGCGGTTTCGCGGGCCAAGGCTGTCACGATATCACCGGGTAACAGCTCGAATACGATCCGACCACGACGGCGGGCATCTTCGACCGCTTCTGTACCTATGACACGCGGATCTGCCATCAACCGGCCTGTCCATCCACCGCCTCGACGGCGCTTGTCGCGGCCTCGACGGCGGTTTTGACCGAGTTTTCCGACCCGGAGATAAACAGCCTTCCAAACCGCCCCACAGCACGCACTTCGACGATGTCGATTTCTGCTGCCTTCTCAGCCTCATTCGCGGCGATTGAGATATATGCGGCCGGTGCACATTCCACGATCCCCAAAGTCTGACCCGGAACGATCAGCGCACCCTTCCGCCATTTGTTCAACAGCTGCGCCTGATAGGGCTCTACACTCGTTATGATTTGAGTGGAGCTTATCGCTGGCTTTAGGCGGTCAGACATCGTGGCCCCGAGTTCGGACAACATCGCATCCCGCGCGGCGGACACCTCGGCATTCGACGGAGACCGCAGGATGAAAAACCCGAACTCACGCTCTACCATCTGTGTCGTAGCCTCGACCGAGGACGCCTTGAGCGCCCGGTCGATAAGCGAAAACACCCCGTTGCCAGGCGCGAACTCTCCGATCAGAACTGTATCGCCGGACAAAGGCACCGAACCCTGAACCGTCGCCCCGTTATAAGCGGCGAATTTGGGTTGCAGGTTGTCGATCTGCATCAGCGCCCGGATCGTGATCTCGCTCATGCGCCATACTCCTCGTAAATGTCGCGCCAAGGTCTACTTTCATAGGCGACCCGTTTGATGTTGATGAGGTGTAGCGCCGTGACGTTGTCAGAAGTAATCGACCCCGACCACGTGCCTGTGCCCAGCATGAAAGATGGCTCAAGATCGGTGGAATAGCCCATTCCACCCATAATGCCCGGCGTATTCACCAGTACTCGCCCAGTGGGCACTGAGGCGAAACGGGCGACGACCTCGGGGTCATCCGAATGGATAACAGAGGAATGACCCCAACCTTCAAATTTGGCGATGGATTGCGCCAGTTTAATTCCATGATCTGTGGATTTCGCTTCATAGAACGCCAAAACGGGGTTTAGTTTTTCAGCAGATAGCGGGCGTTGCCAACCAACTTCACTCTCTTCCGACACAAGGCACCGGGTGCGCGGCGGAATCGCAAATCCCGCCGCATCTGCAAGCGCTTGTGGGCTTTGCCCAACCTTGTCGGGATCCATTACCCGCACGCCTTTAAAGATCACCTTGGCAAGACGGTCCGCCTCGGCCGGAGTGCAGAAATAGGCACCTTTCAGTTTAAGTTCGTGGCGCAGATCACGTGCGATTTCCGGGTCGGCCACGACAGCCTGTTCGCTGACACAGGCCGTTCCATAGTCGAAACTTTTCGATGTCACGATCATCTCGGCCACTTCGGCCAGATCGCGTGCTTTCGACTTGTGCACATAGCAAGGCACGTTACCGGCACCGACTGCGAGCGTCGGTTTGCCACTGGAATATGCGGCTTTAACCATTGCCGGGCCGCCAGTGGCCATCACAACCGACGTACGGCGATGTTTCATCAACTCAGCGGTGCCCTGAATTGTCACTGAATCCAGGCATTGAATAAGATCTTTTGGAGCCCCCATCTGCTCGGCGGCACGCGCCATGATGCGCACGGTTTCGATCCCGCACTCAACGCCGCGCGGATGTGGCGCGCAAACGATTGCATTGCCTGCCTTTACCGCCGAGAGCACCTTGTAGATGATTGTCGACGTTGGGTTCGTCACAGGGATAAGGGCTGCGACCACACCCATAGGCTCTCCAAAGGCGGCGATCTTCGTCGCATCATCCCGCCAGAGCATCCCCAGCGTTGTCACGTCTCTGAGGTAGTCCGCGACAGAAAGAGCATTGAACAGGTTCTTGACCCGTTTGTCCGGAACATTTCCATAGCCGGTTTCCTCGACCGCCATTTGCCCCAGCCGTTCGGCTTCCGGCTCGATAGCGCGCGCCATTGCGTCAACGATTGCGTCCACCTGCACCGGGTCAGTGCCCAGAAAAGCACGATAGGCCTCAAACGCGCTGTCAGCAGCGCGCCTCGCAGAGGCAATCGATTTCAGATCTGCGTCCATCACGAAGCTCCGGTGACGATGGTGTCAAAGATACGGCGTGCCTGGTCGACGTCGCCCGCTGTAATACCAATAGTTTCAAGGCGCCGCCCGGCAGCAGCTATGTCAGCGCCTAGAATGCGGTCAGACATGGTAATCAGACTGCTTGTCAGCGGGCTTGGAATACCCGCAAGCTCACCGGCAGACACAAGTGGAACAAGTGAACCCAACACCCCGTCACGCATCATGGAACGAGACCATTGCTGATCTGGGATTGGACGGGCACCTGAACCCCGTTCAGAACCGGCGAACACGGATACCCAATGCTCAGTTTCAGGTAGTTTGCGAACACCGAAGGCCGCCGCAATGCGCCGCCGCTCGTCTGCAAGCCCCCGGATTACCTCTTTCTGGTCGGGCCCAATCAGCGATGCAAAAGTCTGGTTGTCCTCTAACGGAACGCCACCCATGGGAACATTTGGACCACCTGTGCCCATTGCAGTCCCACCGAGGATCAAAGCCGGTATTTCAACAGCGGCTGAAAGATCGTTGAAGCCAGATGCCAAGACGGAGTCGACTTTTTGTAAGTTGGGAAGGTACGTGGACAAGGCTTGCAAAACCTCGTCACGTCCGCGTGGCAAAGTTGCCGCAGCCATCGGAGCCGCCTGCGAAAGTGTCAGCCCAGCGCCTTCGGACCGGAACCAATACGGTAGACCCTGAACCTCAACCAGCGTGACGTCCGCCACACAGCCTCCGATCCGCAAGAGCCAAGCCGTTTCAACAGCGCCCAGCGATCGGCCCGGCGCAAGAACTAAAACCTGCCCGTCGCTCAGATGATCCGCAAGAACCATGGCGTAGGTGCGCTGTTTATGAATCGGACCGGTCAGAAAAATCACCTGCGCTCCGCTCACTGCCGCATCCAGTTCAGCGGTCGTGCGCACCGATGGCCCGTCCCGGTCAACCTGATAGGTTCCGACCGGCCCCTCACCCCGAAGCGAGATACCAGAGGATTGCGCCAGCAGCGACAGTTCAGCGCCATAGGCGGAAAACAAGGTGACCTCAGCCCCTTCCGCAAGACACAAAGCTGCCAATAGCCGCGCATCTGCACCGCCACCCAGCACCGCAATCTGGTCGAGCTTGGGCAGTTCAGGCGCACCCCGCGTCGCGCCGCGTGTCGCTGCACGTGTGAATTCCTCGAATCCGGCTGACATAGCGTCTCCTAGTAGCAGGCGGATTAGGCCGCAGTGCCAGCACCAAGCCCGTCGATGATGGCTTCAAGCTCATCATGCGGGCGCGCAATCACATGTACGGAAACGACTTCTCCGACTTTGTTAGCAGCCGTGGCACCCGCATCGGTTGCCGCTTTGACCGCGCCAACCTCACCCCGTACGAGGGTCGTGACCAGACCTCCGCCAGCCTTGGTCTGACCGACGATCGAAACGCTGGCCGCTTTGACCATCGCATCCGCCGCTTCGATCGCGCCGACAAGTCCGCGAGTTTCGATCATCCCCAGGGCCATTTGCCCTGCAACTGGTTTCGCCATTTTCTGTTCCTCCAAAGAAATGTTGATGTGTGCTGTGTTTGGTTCAGGTCGTAGTCACGCGATCCACCACCGCAATGATTGCCAAATCGACCGGTGCGGTGGACAAACCGGCCGCCATGCGCGCCGCCGAGCCGTTGACAACAAGAACCATGTCACCAACTCCGGCGCCGCAAGTGTCGACAGCAACCCGCGCCGGATCGACCACTTTGCCTTTGCTGTCCACCAAATCCGTCACCAGCAGTTTCGTACCAACCAGTTTTGCGTCTTTGGCTGTAGCGGTGACGGTTCCGGCAACCTTGCCCAAATGCATCAGAAAGTCCTCAGGTATCGGTCCAACTCAATCGGTGTGACCTGTTGATTGAAGAACTCCAGCTCGCGCTCGGCCTGTTGCAAAACCAGCTCCCACTGCATTTCGCCCATTACATCACGCAGCCAATCCGATCCCCTCGCCAGTTCGATAGCAGTTGGCAAATCGGTAGGAATGGGATCGCCGATCCCTTCCTCGTAACCATTGCCGGTTGTCGGCTCTGTGGGCGTCATTCCTTGCTCGATCCCGTCCAGCCCCGCCGCAATTTCAGCAGCCAGAAGAAGGTAGGGGTTCGCGTCCGCACCTGCATCACGCTTTTCGACGCGCACCGCGCTGTCAGACCCTTCTATCACCCGAATACCAACCGTACGGTTGTCGTGGCCCCAACTCGTATTGATCGGGCAGAACGTATAGGGCTGGCGACGTCGATAGCCATTTACCGTACCGCTGCCGCAAATTGCCGTTTCGCACATGCGCTGTTGCAGCCCGGCGATGAATGATCTGCCTACGCCACTGATCTTGCCGTTGTCAGCAAAGACATTCTTACCGTCTTTCCACAGTGAATAATGAGTGTGAAATCCATTGCCTGACTGTTCAAAGAACGGCTTAGGCATAAAGGTGGCCAGATACCCATGGGCGATCCCCAACTGGCGGATCAAAGACTTAAACAGGACAACTCGGTCGGCAGCTTGCAGAGCTTCCCCGTACCGGATATTCACCTCAACCTGGCCCGCGGCGTACTCAGGGTTCGATTGCTCAATGGGAATACCGCATTCATTGATCTGTTGACGGATTGGCCCGACAATGTGCTCCATCCGCGCTGCGCGACCAAGGCCGTAAACCTGAATTCCACTGTCACGAGGCTTCCCGGTTTCCGGATCCAGAAGATAGAACTCAAGCTCAGTGCCGACATTGACCTCGAACCCCATCTCGCGTGCCCGCTCAACCTGACGCACCAATGCTTGCCTTGGATCGATGGGAACCGGCTTGTGGTCCATACCCTCTGCGCGCCCGAAACAAACAGCAACTCCCGGTTCCCACGGCACAGCAACGGGCTGGGTCATAGGGAAGACGTGCATATCGGGGTAACCGTTGTCGAAATTGACGTAAGGCGTATCCCAGACGTCGCATGTCATGTCGATTGCCATCAAAGCAATCGACAACGCATTGCCGCTTTCGCAGACGTGGTCCCAGTGGCTGGCCGGAATGCGCTTCCCGCGCATGATGCCGTTCAGGTCACCCACACCAAGAATGACGGTGTGCGTGCCCTTGGGCAAATCAAATCCCGAACTCATTGGTGCGCTCTCCCTGTTTTTTGGCTTTATAATTGCTGTATTCTGTATACAGTATCCACAAAGACAACCGATAAACAAGGAAAATCTGCACCATGTCCAAGAGCTCGGTCATCGTTGTCGGAGGCGGCATCGTCGGCGTAATGACGGCGCTTACACTGCAACGACGCGGCGAGGCGGTGACTTTGATAGACCGCTGGGAGCCGGGACATTCCCGTGCGTCTTCAACGGATTACAACCGTGTAATCCGCGCGATTTCCGGGCGGGACGAATTTTATACGAGGTGGGCGCGCGAAAGCCGCCTGCGCTGGCTGGAATTGCAGGCCGAGAGCGGCCAGAACCTGATGTATGAGTGCGGTGCACTGATTCTGGCGACCGGTGGTCATTGTGATTGGGAAAACGCCACAACCGAGACCTTCGATCGAGTTGGCGTGCCCTACTACAAGTTCGGGCAGCAGGATATCGAAAGTCGGTTCCCTCAATTTCGCGTGCCTGACATCGAATACGCCCTGTTCGAGCCCGAAGCCGGAATGCTGATGGCACATCGCTGCGTCCTGACCGCGTTGGAGCTGTTTCGGCGTGCAGGCGGGATTGTGCAGCGCGGTCGCGTAACTACCGATGGATCAGAGCGCCCGATGCTGGATGGAAAACCGCTTGAGGCGGACCTTATCGTTGTTTCAACGGGCCCTTGGATGGCGGACATGTTTCCCAGAACGATCAAGCCGATATCAACGGTGGTTGGTGTAAACGTTCTGTACACCTCGACGCCCGACGGATCTGAAGATTTCGACATGAGCCGGATGCCCTGTTGGATCGATCATGGCCAGGGTTCGTTTGGCCTACCCTCTTCCGAAGGTTCAGGCGTAAAGGCGGCTGTGGTCATTCCGGACAAAATCGATTTGGATAACGACGAACGGCTGATCCGTCAGGAAACGTTGGGCCGCACTCGGAGTTACATCCGACACCGGCTTCCGGGCCTTGAAGGTCAAAGAGTTGTGGATTCAAAATTCAACCAGATCATCCTGACACCAGACACGCATTTCATTGTCGACTGGCACCCCGAGCACGAAAACGTGTTGTTTGCGGGCGGCTGTTCAGGCCATCTGTTCAAGCACGCACCGGTCTTTGCCGAGTTTGCTGCAGGGGTTGGAATGAATGACTTCGGAACGGCTGATCGCTTCAAAATCACCGGTCGCAGAAAGCTGAGTGCAAAAGAAAGCCCAAGTGGGCGTTAAACTTCTGAAAGCGCCGCATACAGCCCCGAGTTCGGGCATTTCTCTTGCGGCAGGCGGTCGCCTGATCTGATTGCGTCGCGGCAGGTCTTTGCCTGACGGCAATGCCCACACTTTTCCGCCAACTCAAGGCTAAGCTCGGGATGTGCGTCAAGATCGTCTTCTGTCAGACCAAATTGACGGGCCATGGACAGAATGCGCTCCCGTGCATTTGGCACACCAGACCGAAGCATGATAAAATCTGCTTTGGAAAGGCCAAGATCCGATAACTCTGGATCGCTAATACGCCGTTCACGCGGAACCCCGAAAATACGCGCCATCCGCTCAATGAAGCCCTTGTCCTCTGTCATCCCGAGCCCTCTCGATTTACTTCGTATACAGTATACACGGAAGCAATCAGGCGAACTTGATCAGGATCAAAAGCCCTTTTTATCGAAAGCTTGTCACTCCGGGACGTAGGTGCCGCGAAACAATTCCACCGCCTGAAACGCTGCAAGATCGTCTGAGACCTTTGCAGAGCTGACCGACGACATCCCTGCATCCGCTTCAGCTGGCGACAGCAAATCCCCTCGCCCCCTAGTGAACAAATCACGCAAATGATCCACCCTGTATTCGGGATGAAACTGAACTGAGCGCGCGGGAAAGTCGTAATCCAAAGCGCCCACGGGGCAGTGGCTTGCTGAACCCGCCACCCGGGCCGAGCTGGGAACCCGTGTCACCTGATCCTGATGCCAGACAAAAGCGTCAACGTTGTCACCGCCAAAGTTGAAGGGTCGGGCGCCAACGACTTTGCCCACCTCGGCCTTCTCGGCCCGCCCGCCATAGACGTCAGCCATTATTTGGTGCCCGAAACAAATTCCAAACACCGCTTTGCGAGTCTCTCGACAGCGTTCAAGGAACGTACGCAGCGGCTGCATCCATTGCGTGACGTCATAAACGCCAAACTCTGATCCGCCGACAATAACACCGTCGAAATCATTGTCGTTGGGGAGCGGCTCTCCATCAACGACTCCGACCACATCAAAATCGGCCTCCGGCAGATGCGGCGCGATCCACGCCTGAATCTGCTGCGCGGTTCGCGGCATTCCGTCCAGCAGTGGCAGCGGGTGGCTCGTCAGTTCAAGAACTGCAATCCTCACCAGTCGAAGGCCCTGTCAATTCCGGCCATTTTCACGCCGGTGAAGGCCGACGCTTGAAAGCTAAGGGCACGCAGGTCTTCGGTTTCCAGGTTGTGAACAGACGACTTGCCACAGGCCTTAGCCAGCGCCGTAATCTCCATCGTCATGGCCGTCAAATAGCGCGCAATTCGCTCTGCCCCTGCACGCGGGTTCATCCGTGATTCCAGCTCTTCATCCTGGGTTGCAATGCCAACCGGGCAACGACCTGTGTGGCAATGATGGCAGGCGCCGGGGGATGTTCCCAAGGCCGCGTAATCCTCCAAGTACCGCGGGCTGTTGCACCCCAGAGCAACCATGGCCGCGTTTCCGATCATGACTGCGTCGGCGCCAAGTGCCAGGCATTTCGCAGCATCTACACCAGATCGAATGCCACCGGCAGCCACAAGGGAAACCTTTCCGGTCATGCCACATTCATCCAATGCTTCGCGCGCTGCACGAATGGCGCTCATCGTTGGGATACCGGTATGGTTCAACAACAGTTCCGGAGACGCTCCTGTGCCGCCTTCAGCACCATCAACGACCACGACATCCGCGCCGGCTTTGGCAGCAACCGCCACGTCAAATCGGGGCCGTGTCGCACCCATTTTGATAAAGATCGGCACCTGATAATTGGTGGCAATGCGCAATTCCTCAATCTTGACCGCAAGGTCGTCGGCCCCGAGGAAATCGGGATGGCGGATCGTCGAACGCTGATCGACGCCTTCTGGTAAAGTCCGCATTTTGCTGACCCGCGGGCTGACCTTCATGCCCAGCAGTAGCCCTCCGGTACCCGGCTTCGCCCCCTGCCCTACAACAAGTTCCAGCGCATCAGCGCGGCGCAAGTGATCCAGATCCACGCCATACCGGGCAGGTGACATCTGATAGAGCAGGCGTTGGGAAGCTTCGCGCTCTTCCTCTAACATACCACCCTCACCCGTGCAGGTCATGGTGCCCACCTTGGAAGCACCATAGCCCAGCGACGCCTTCGCCGACGCTGACAAGGCGCCAAAGGACATCGAGGCGATATAAATCGGGATTTTCAGTTCCAGCGGACGTTCAACCAATCCGCGCCCACCGCCAAGAACGGTCGTCGTGTCGCAGCTCTCGCGGTACCCTTCCAGTGGAAGACGCGTCATTGTGGCGGGCACGAATGTCAGGTCATCAAATGTCGGCAATTGCTTATTGAACGTATTGTACCCGCGCACCTGGTAGCGCCCGAGCTGCGCCAAAGCGTGAACTTCCGAGATCGCTTCGGGCGTCCAGCGGGTAGACCCTCCCTCATCATAAGAGGATGGAACACCGGCCGGGCGGCCATCAACCGCACCGGCATCCCGGAACCTGATCTCCTCTTCCGATGCGACGTCGAACGGATATTCGTAAGGTTTACTCAGATCATGAGCCATGCGCTTGCGTCCCTGCTTTCAAAATACCAAAGACGCTGGCCCGAAACCATTTTGCGCCAATTTCGCGAACTGTCGACCAACCCAAGCGGTTCGAGGATCGCATCTACCTCGGCCACTTCTTCGGCAGTCGGTTCGATCACGTCGACATCCACGCCCAGACTGTCAACTTCTCCGGCAACCCAGACCTCACCTTCCCAAAGTGCGTCAGCGCAGGATTCCCCTGCCCCACCAAGCGCTATAATCCGCCCGGAATGGGCCATGAAACCGGACTGATATCCGATCTTGCCCTCGACAACGATGTTTCCACCCTTCATCGCAACGCCGACCCTTGGCCCGGCATCACCTTTGACGTGGATCGTGCCACCGATCATGGCGGCCCCGCAGGACATGCCAGCATAACCACCCACGGTTATATGCCCCTTGGCCATACCCTCACCAACAGCCCAGCCACAGTTGCGTTCGATTGAAATGTTCGCACCAGTATTGAGACCGCCGCAGTAATAGCCGACGGACCCTTCGAATGTTATATCCACGTTGTCTGGAAGACCCACCCCAAGGTTATGGCGCGACAGCGTGTTTACGACACGGATTGGCCGACCAGTGGCACACGCATCCATTATGTCCCGGTTCACCTCGCGGATATGTCGCTTGCCGACTTCGATGACGATCTCGTCCATCCTTTCTGCCACCTCACTCATGCCGCCAAGCTCCGGTTTCCAACACCCCAGATGCCCGTTAATGATGGCCCGTCATAGTTGATTACATCGCATTCTTCGGTCATCACGCGCCGGACCGCTTGTTCCTCGGTCGCGGCGGCCAGATCACCATTGCGATTGACAACGACCAGAGGCTTCATGGCAAATCGGTCTTTGGCAAAACCGATACCGTTTTGTGTAGCAATCATGTAGGTGAACACGCCGTCGATCGAGGTGATAGATTTTTTGAGCGCCTGCTCCATCGTCAACCCCGCCTTCATCTGGTCACTGACCCACACGGCAATCAACTCACTGTCATTTTCGGTCAGGAACCGATAGCCCATCCTGGTCAGCCTATCGCGCCAGGTGAAGTAGTCGGTGATCTGCCCGTTGTGAACAATAGCGACATCCGAAAACGGACGCGCCCAGAACGGGTGCGATGCGTTGGGCAGAACTGAGCTTTCTGTAGCCAGCCGTGCATGCCCCAGCCCGTGCGTTCCGATTAAATCGCGCACACCGTGCTTTTCGGCCACGGCCTCAGCACCACCGATATCCTTGATGATCTCAAGGCTGCGACCACAAGATTGTATTTCAATTCGATCCGTCAGTTCATCAGCATCTGCGACCCACGCTTTCAAATTTGCTGGATCCGAAATCTCCATCCGAAAGCAGTAATGAGGGTTATCATCCGCGACGATTGCAGGATCGGATAGAAAACTGCTTCCGTGCTCACGCAGTATGGCCTCAAACTTGATCAGATCCGCATCTAGTTGGGATTTGTCAAAGCCCATGCCTCGCAATACGTACCCGGTTTCCCGCGGCAAGCCATAAACAGCAAACCCAGTGCTGTCGGCACCTCGATGTTCCTGCGCGTCCATCAGGTCAACTAGGTCCGCCCCAACCTTACCGGGCGCGGCCAGTATCCTGCCAGCAATTCCACACATAAAGGACTCCCTGTTCATTCATGCCTGTATACTGTATACAGTACACGGACAATAGCAACCCTATTCGCCTTGGCACCCGCTGCATTTTTGAATACAGAATTCAGAAAGAACAGAAAGAGAGGCTTCGAGTGGCTCTAAAGCAGATCAAAACACAACGTAGGCGCCTGGCGGACGAGGTCTATGACCAGTTGGTCGAAGCCATCATGAGTCGCGAGATCACCGGCGAGGATCGGCTCGTGCAGGAGAAACTTGCGGCCGAGTTGAACATCAGCCGGACACCGGTACGCGAGGCGCTCATGCGGTTGGAAACCGAAGGCGTGTTGGAAGTTGCCGCAAGTGGCGGATTTCGACTGGCTCGCATGGATCAGACCGAAGTTCGGCAATTGTATCAGGCACGTGCTGCGATCGAAGGCCAAGCTGCTCGCATACTTGCTGTTCACGCAGAACCGGAAGTCCTTGATCGACTGCGCGATTTAATTCGTCGCGAAGAAGATCTAGTCCAACCAACAACCCGCGACTATTTCATCGCTAATCGCCGCATCCACCGCGCGTTCATGGTCGAAGCGGGCAACAAATTTCTTATCGACATGTTCGATATGATCTGGGGCAAAGCAATGGCGTTCCATCTGTTTTCAGCCATTGAAAATGTGGATATCTCCAAGTCCCTCGGAAACCATCTTGCACTCGTTGACGCAATTGCGACCGGTGATGTAACCGAGGCTCTTGAGACATTCACCAGTCACATTCAAGAGGGTTTCGACCTGCAGATCGAAGGTCTGAAGGAGATGGCTGATTGAAATGTGGTGTCAGACCAATTCGAACTCGTCTACGTATGGACAGTATGGCTGCCCATTTTCCGCACCCAGACCGCGTATTCAGCAAAAGCAGCGGCGCGGTTCAGCTTGGACTCTGATCTGGGGTAGAGACTGCGTTCCGAATTGAAGAGGTTGCAGGATGTCCGCAACCTCGGCATTCTACCCGTTCGTCCACACCGCAGCATTGGTCAGAGTGGGCTCGATGCAGTCTTTCAGCGAGTTCCGCACTATGTCTGTTTCCCGGGACGAGGACGAAACCGCTCTCGCGGTATTGGCGCTGGTGGCGTTCGCTGGGCACTGATTGGGGCACAGAGATTTTGTAGATGGGCGCGTCTGCCTGACGATTG
>NZ_LQBP01000011.1 GCF_001507545.1 Ruegeria profundi | reverse complement strand
CGCGACGGTGATACCAGTTTCCTTCCTGCTCCAGCACTAGGAAGCCTTTGTGCTGCAGATCCTCGAACGCGCGCTGAACCGTGGCCTTGCCCAAGCCGAGGATATCTGCCGCTTCGTTCATCGACAGAAACACCTTGCCGTTGTTGCCACCGTTGTAGCGGGTGTGAAGCTCAAGCCAGAGCTTCACTGCAGGTCCGGACAATGCCCGCCACGCCGGAGATTTGATCATCGCGTAGGGCAGAGGGATGTATTGCCCCTCATCCGACCGTTTGCCCTTCGGAGATCGACGCCTACTCATCGCGACACCTCCGCTGGAAGTGTCCGGGCAAAGCATCCAGTTCGGGAATGTCACAGCCGATATGAGCCCGGACGAGCCGGGTTAGACCGGATTTGGACACACAGTACCCGAGCGTGTCCCAGGCCGCTCCCCCGGTCTGAAATTGGGGCCTCTGACGCTGAAACAGCCATTGGATGCAATCCCGGCAAACGGCAACCCGGTAAATGCCGAGGCGAAAGAACTCGCCCCGGTAGTTCTCAGCAGTTTCCCGATGATCGGTTCGGGTAAGCGGGCCAGTGAAAGGCCCCTTGTTGTGAATTTTGTTGCGCGGTGTGGAGTAGGAGAAATCAGCCATGCTCGATCCGTCCTTGCCGAATGATCACACGTTCGACCGATTGGCTTAGGGGCGACCAGTAGTACCGGCGCTCGTTTTGTCTTGTCGGCGCGGGGCATCCTGTGGCATCAACTGAACTTGCTAGGGTGGCAGTTGATGTCACTGGAAAAGCCCCATCTCCGCGCCTGGAGTTGGGGTTTTTCATTACGCAGCCTCGTTGTTGGGATCGGTGCGCCGCGCCGCTAGCCAGGCGTTTAGATCAGCGCCGTGATAGGCGATCCGCCGACCGATGCGGATGAAGGCCGGACCGCACATGCGGTGGCGCCATTGAGCCAGCTTTTCGCGGTTTCCCAGCAATTGCATTTCAGGGTCTTCTGGGAAATAGACCCGGTCGTCGTTGAAGACGTTTGCCATCGTTAAAATCCTCGTGGATCAGTTTCGATGGCACCCAATATTCACAAAAATTAGAAGCTGAGAACAGTAGTCATCCCATTATTCCAAAACGGAAAAATCACTCTTTGCTCTTGACACTGCGAAAGCAGAGGTCGCCGGTGAACTCTCCAATTTTCCAAAGCTCCGCAATGTACTTTCTCAAAGTATCCTCGGAAATGTTGAACAAAGGTTCTAAAGCAAATCTGGAATCCAAAAGTTCGTCTTCTAACCTAGATCTTTCCGTGGCCTTTTTTCGCCACCATTCATGGGTTTCAGACTGAACTTTCTGAACGTAACGATGCACTAGTTGCGCAGTCTTTGTGTCATTTCGAACCAGTTCGGGTTGCATTGGGTAAACCTTCTCGGCCAACACGAATCTCAATGCCAGTATTGTCTCCACTTTAGCCATCGGCGCCATCACGCTTGTATAAGTAGCTTGACCAACTGTGCATAAGTTCGCGTCGGCGCTCTAATAAATCTGACCGCGCGTAAGCCCGTTCCACGTCCGACCCAATCTGATGGGCTAAGGCCGCCTCTGCCAGTTCGCGTGGTGCGTCTGCAGCCTCCGCCGCCCAATCCCGAAACGAGCTGCGGAATCCATGCACCGTGACACCATCCTGCCGCATTCGGCGCAGCAGCATCAACATAGACATGTTCGACAAGGGCTGATGCCGCTTTTGCCCCTCAAACACATAGTCAGAGGCCAACGCGCGCAGCGGCTCCAGAATGGCCAGCATTTCGTTGGTGAGAGGAACACGATGGACCTGTCCGCCTTTCATGCGCTCCGCAGGTATGGTCCACAGTCGCGCATCGACATCGACCTCGGGCCATTTCATCTCCAGCACCTCTGAGGTCCGGCAGGCAGTCAGAATGGTGAACTGCAGCGCCTTGGCGGCCATGGCAGAGCGGGTCCGTAACTCGGCATAAAACGCAGGCACCTCTTGCCACGGCATCGCGTCGTGGTGCTGCACCTTGGCTTTGACGGTGGGCAGCACCTTACCTTCGCGGATCGCGGTCACCGGGTTCTCTCCCGAGCGGAAGCCCTTGGACTTTGCCACGTCGAGCACTGTCTTGATCCGTTGAGACAGTCGCTTTGCGGTTTCGTGTTTCTCGGTCCAGATAGGGGACAAGCACATCAGCACTTCGGGCTGATCGATGCTGTCCACGGGCATTCGACCGATCTTGGGGAACGCATAGTCGCGCAAGGTGTTGAGCCATTGCTGGCCATGCTTGGCATTCTTCCATGTTGGCAGGCGGTCAATGTGAACCTGACGGCTGAGTTCCTCAAAGGTCGGGATTTCACGCTGGGCGTTGAACCGAGGGTTTAACCCGGCTTTCGCCATCCGCCTGTATTCCAATGCCCTCTCGCGGGCCTGATTCAAAGTGACAACATCAGCACCGCCCAATCCAAAATCCGTTCGTAGCGGTGCGCCCTTGCGGTTCTTCTGCCCCTTGACCGTTACGCGCACGATCCAACGCCGTGCGCCCGATGGATCGACAACGAGATACAGGCCAGAACCGTCACCATGCCGACCCGGGCCGAGATTCTCTACCAGCTTCTTTGTCAGCTTCCCGCCAAGCGCAGACATGAAAATACCACAAAATATACCACTCAACGAAAGATACTAAAGACAATTCAGTCAAACTCAAGATGATACTACAAAATAGTAAGTGCCGATTATATTTGAGTTTACGGCATGTTGAACATGCCATGATAATTCACTCAAATAGGTTGATGGCGGAGACGAAGGGATTCGAACCCTCGAGACGGTTTCCCGCCTACTCCCTTAGCAGGGGAGCGCCTTCGACCACTCGGCCACGTCTCCGCTGATCCGTATATTTGCCGGAACCTAGAGAAACAAGGCGTTTTTTTCAGTTTTTTACCGCACCAGAAAAATAGGGAGTTTTTTCAAATTTCCGGGAACATTTAAGGAACTGCACCTGATACGCGTGCAAAATCCGTGCAGACATGTTCCCGCAAGGTTCACGTGAATCATCCTGAACTTGATTACCCCCTGCTCCGGCCGCATTGTGAGTCGCCCAATCATGATGCTGCATGCTAACGGCCGCACATGAATGTGACAGGTCGCCCGCGACATTGCCACGACAAGGCAGTACGACTTCTCGATGAAACTCCGAAAGAAAGTCGAGATGCTCTTCGTCCAGCTCAAACGCATCCTTGGCGTCGGACGCCTCCGATTACGTGGCCTATGCGGCGCAAGTGACGAATTCGTCCTCACCACCACCGCCCAAAACCTCCGCATATTGACTAAGATCTGTCCTGCACAGCAGCACACGTGCAAAGCGTGACTAAAAAGGCGCTCGTCTTCAGTTCAGAACACCACTTTCCGCGCTCGCAACACGATGTTTTTCAACAGGATCAGCGGGAAGCAGACCTTCGCTGCGAGTGTCTAGGTCCAGCCCTTGGGAAGCGAAAGCAGCCGTTCTTGAACGAACTTGCGCATCTGTACCGAACTTTACAGATGGTGCAGGCCGCCGGAAGGCGAGCTTTCTCCGCGGATGCGAACCAGTTTGGTTGCCAATTTCGTAACCCACATTCAAAAGGCGGCAGGATCGGGAACAATTCTGTGTCGCCGCAAGTCAGCTCCGAGATCAAAGCCCGACATCGGTCTCACTCGGCACGCCGCGACGCTTGGGACGGCTGAGACAGGGGCATACGCGCGCGCAGCAAGCTGCTTTTCGCACGAATTTATGATATCCGTTAAAGGAATCGGAGAACCAATCACAATCGCCGCTCCCTTTCATCTCAACCACCCCGGGACGCGCAACACGCGGGACATAAGACCATCGGATGACGAGAGAAATTTAACCACATGGTGCCGATGACGACAATCAGGGGATGGGGGAACTTCCCGCGAATGGTCGAGGAGATGGCCAGCGCAAAGGCGCTGCGGACGATCTTGCGGCGCCATGATCTTCCACTCAGTGTTCTTTGCGCGCCGGATCGCCGGATTCCACTGGCCAAAATGATCCGCGTGATCGAAGCCGCTGGCCGGACGGTAGGGTGTGACGAGTTTGGAGTGCAGCTTGGCGCCAGAACGACAGCGCAGCACTATGGGCCGTGGGCAGGTTTTGCCTATTGTGCCCCAAATCTGGGTCAGGCGCTTAAACGTGTGTGCGCCACCTTGCCCGCGCATGAAATCGGCAGCCGAATGTACTTGGCGGAACACAAGGACCATCTCGTCTGGTGTTATGAAAGCGGATTGGCGAAGGTAGAAACCGTTCGGCATTTTACTGATCATCTTTTTGAGACGGTCCTGGTTTTCTTTCGCGGCTTTCTGGGCGCGAACTGGCGGCCCGACTGGGTTGAGGTCGACTACGACCAGCCAGCCAAGATCGACAGGCTGGAGGCCTTGGTGGATGCGAAGATTCTTTTTGGCCGACCGAATTTCGGTGTAGCTGTTCGAAAGACGGATCTCGAAGCGCGACTGGTCTCAGGTCTCCCCTTTACGCGCCCACTCCTGTCACTTGACCTCAAAACCAGCCAAGATCGAACGAACGCGGAGCGATGCGACGGCCTGCTTGAGGTGATCGACCTGCGTCTGATGGATGGCGAGGTCGATCTGGATGGTTGTGCGAAAGTCATCGACATAGGCCCAAGAACGCTTCAGCGAAAGCTGGCGAAACGTGGCCTGACCTATCAAGATTTGCTGGAAAATGCACGGCGCAGACGTGCGATTGCGTTCCTGTCCGAGACGGATCTCCCTGTCAAAACCATCGCGATGGAGCTTGGCTACACCGAGCCTGAAAACTTCACACGTGCATTCCGCAAATGGCAAAATGTGACTCCGACAGATTTCCGGTCGAAGGCAGTCGACACCTCGTGAAAGATTCAGGGTGGCCTCTGATTGTCGCGAAATGACAGCTGTTTTCCTGTGGACAGGTACAGGGGCGCCTATAGACTGGTTCGGGCATTGACCGAGCGGCGTGTCTGATCAGGCCTTTAGGGCTACGCATCGATGCGACCCGTTTATTTTGAGAGGAGGAAATAATGACCACACGTCGCGATTTCATCAAATCTGCACCTGCACTCGGAGCCGCGTTTGCCGTGGCACCAGCCATGCTTGGAGAGGACGGTCTTGCCCGGGCACAGGGGGCCGCGCCCTTGCCGGAACATTTCCATCCCAAAGGCAAAGCGCCGTCCGAGCATACTCTACGCATCCTCGCCGAAGCGCGCGAGACTTTGCCCTTTTCAGATACGCGAGACTTCGACGAGCAGGCCCGCGGCTTGATCGCTGAGATGCCGCAAAAACAGATCATGGCGGATGCCGGACATGTCGCCTGGGACAAGGCCCGTTTCGACTTCCTGAACGAAGACAGGGAATGGGACAGCATCCATCCGTCCATGTTGCGCCAGGCGCGGCTAAATCAGGATTATGGGCTTTATGAGGTGCTCGAGGGGCAAATCTATCAGGTCCGCGGCTTCGATCTTTCGCAGATTTCCTTTGTCCGGGGGGAAACGGGCTGGATCTGTTTCGATCCGCTGATCTCGGCCGAGGTCGCCCGTGCCGCGTGGGAGTTCTTTCAGGAACACCGGGGTGAGGGATTGCCGCTCACGGCCGTGATCTATTCCCATTCCCATACCGATCATTGGGGAGGCGTGCGCGGGATTGTCGATGAAGCGGATGTGCGCGCCGGCAAGGTCGAGATCATTGCCCCGCGCGACTTTATGGAATTCACCATCTCCGAGAACGTCTATGCTGGTAATGCAATGAACCGGCGGCTGTCATTCCAATACGGTCAGGTGTTGCCCGTCGCGCCGCATGGGTTTGTGACCCAGGGCTTGGGTCAGGGTGTCTCGGCGGGCGAAGTTGGGCTGATTGCCCCGTCGAAAATCGTGGAAGCCGATATCGAATACCTCGATGTGGACGGAGTTCGTATGGTTTTCCAGAACACGCCTGACACCGAGGCGCCATCGGAGATGAATACCTATATCCCCGAGATGAAGGCGCTTTGGATGGCTGAAAACGTCGTTTCCTCGCTTCACAATATCTACACATTGCGCGGTGCGCCGGTCCGCGACCCGCTGCGCTGGTCGAAGTACATCGCACGCGCTCTGTACCTGTTCGGCACCGAAGCCGAGGTGCTCTTCGCCTCCCACCATTGGCCGCGTTGGGGAAACGACCGCGTTCAAGAGGTGCTCCGCGCGCAACGCGACGTCTATGCCCATATGAACAACCAGGTGCTGCATTATGCGAACCAAGGGGTGACGATCAATCAGATTCACGAGGTCTATGAGCCGTCCGAGGGGCTCAAACAGACATGGCACACACGAGGCTATCACGGTTCGCCGCAACATAACTCACGCGGTGTGATCCAGCGTTACCTTGGATTTTGGGATTGCAACCCGACCACACTGATCCCCCACACCCCCGCCGACAGCGCGCCGCTTTATGTCGAAATGATGGGTGGATCCGGCCCGATCCTCGCCAAAGCAGCGGAACTGCATGAGGCGGGTGAATATCGGCAGGCGACCGAGATCCTCGACAAACTGGTCCATGCCGAACCAGGAAATCAAGAGGCCAAGGACGCGCTTGCCGATGCATTCGAGCAACTGGGGTACCAGCAGGAGAACCCGGGCCTGCGCAACAGCTTCCTTGCAGGTGCCTATGAGCTTCGGTCTGGCATTCCCGCGGGCGAGCGGGCGAGCACTTCGGGGCCTGACGTGATCCGAGCAATGTCGACGGAAATGTTTCTGAACTTCCTTGGTATCCGAATGGACAGTCGCCAGGCGGAGGGTTTGGAATTTACCGTGAACATCGTCACGCCCGACAATGGCGAGAAGTTCATTCTCGAACTCGCCAACGCGACGCTGACCAATATCGAGGGCTTCCTTGCCGATGACCCGGATCTGACGCTGGTAGTGAACCGCGCGGATCTTGAACGGGTCATGATAGGTGAAGCCGAGTTCGAGGCCCTGATTGGCGATGGCACAATCCAGGCCGAGGGTGATGTTTCGATCCTCGGGCAGCTTGCTCAGAAGATGGTCGATTTCGATCCTCTCTTTGAGGTCCTGCCCGGAACCAGCGATCACGACGCCGTATCGCTTGCGGCGAATGCGTATGAGGCCGCTACCGGAGCAACCATTCCTGAGTAGGAAGAGGGCCACCGGGCAGGACGCTTCAAAGCGCCCTGCCTAACTTGCATTATGCAGCTGGATTGTCAGCTCTGCGTAGGTTCAGTTTACCGCTAAATTCGCTCACACAGCGAACTGCAGGTTTGACGCGCCGCACCGCTGGTTGCTTGAAACGAACCGGAGGTTTGGTTTGTCCGGGGCTTTGTGGAAATTGGAGCTACGCAGCATGACCGTCGGGACCCCTACGGCACGATCAAATCATGGATGGGCGCCACCCAATTTAAAATGCGAAGGCTCTGGACTTTTCTGCCGTTAGCCGATGGCGCGAAATCGGGCTCTGCGCGACGTCCAACTAAAATGAACCGTACTATGCATCTTCAATTCGTTGGCCGTTCAATGAGTGTGGCAATTATACTTAGAGAGTAGCCAGACGCAGAGTAACCCATTGCTGTATAGTAGATTGTCGAGCCATTTTCATCCTCTGACCGCGAGAAGCACGCGAGTTCATAGCAACCGTATGCGTCGTTTTGCTCACCGAATTGCCAGGCCATTAGGTTTCGGCCGTGAGCTTCGCCGATTAGGAATGTTGCCTCGACATTTTCCCGATCTTCTCCGGTTGAAATTACGATAGCTAGATCGCGGAAGTTCCGTAATAAAGCTTCCTCGCGCTGAGCAGCGAGCCAACTGGGATCCAACTCTGGCTTGTCAATCCGCTCGCCCTGAAAGAGCGCCGCACCCATTCTGTTCATTTGTTGTAGTTCATCAGAAAATTGCAGCGCGACTTGATCAAGTTGCTCTTGCGTCAAATACTCTGGCTGGCCATCAAGCGCGGGCAGATTTGGCACGGATGTTATGACGGTCACGAGTAGAGCCGTGCTGATAAAGTTGGCACAAAAGACCCACAAAGCGTTCAAAATCGAGGCTCGCACGTGGAAAACACGATACATCAGAACCAATGCTAAGAGTTCCACTGCTGTGTCGAGCATAACCAGGGCAATCAACGTCGCAGCTGCTTCGACAACCATTCCATAGCCGAACATGCCAGTTACCAGAGGTGCCAGAATGGTATACATCATCATCCCGACAACGGGGTAAAGCGGTACGCCCAAAGCGCCACTGGCCAAATTCGCAGCAACCGAAATGCCGAAAGCAATTCGCCAAGTGGTTTTAAAGGCAAACCGAAAAACAATTGCCTCAAGAATGATTGCTGCCGGGATTGCCCACCAGTACCAGATGCGGAGTGTTGCAACGAAGAAGAACATTGGGACGTCAGCGGACGCTGCGATAGCCCCAGCCAACCAAAAGAACAGTGCAATCACAAGAACTGCAATTTCTCGCCGGTCAAGCATAACACAGGCTCCCACCCCAAGTCGTTGCAAACTACTCGCCAAGCGTCAACATCGCTATGATCCACGTCAATCGCTGGTAGGCGGAGGTCTCGCTCTGAAAACGCAATAAGTATCCGCCATCCGTGGTAAGCAGAACAGTAGAACGGCGATAAGAGCTCAATGGAGTCATTCGCTGTGTTCGGCATTAGTGACCGCTAAGCAGACAAGCCCGAACTTGAACTTCAGCCTCTCGCTGACGCAGCATCCGTTCGCACTCGCGGCGGGCCTGTCGTTGCGATGCAGCGCGCGTCACCGAAGCAGCAGTTCGCGAGCGGTGTTTAGGTCTAAGTAGAAACGCGCTTTTGCAGCCGCTTGAGCCTGCGGCTCAGACGCGAACAGTATAGAGTTTGACGTGCCGCTCGATCGGCAGGCCGCAAGTTGTCCATCTACCGCTCATTCCTGAGCAGTTTGATGTTGCAAGGGCATCGCGACGCTCAGTAACAGCATCAAGCTACACCAAATCGACAGACCGGGGGCGGCCCGTCGATGGACCTGCGCTTGTCCGAATCTGGCCGAAAGTCGAACGTCAACACGGGCTCGGCACCGACGACCACCGCGCGAAAGACGAACAACCGCATCAAAATGGCGAGTGGCCGAGCCGCTCGCCACGACGGGCCAGATGTCTATGCGCTCTGCAATTCCTAGAGCATCTTCGAGTGCGACGCCCAGGTATCGAACAGTGCTATCGCACCTTGTTGCGACCAAGCAGCAGTTGGACAGCGCGAAGGTTACCAGTCTTTCGATAAATTTCCGCGACCTTTGTACTGGCGCGTTGATATGTGTGGGCGGTCGTGAAACCGACTTGGAAACATGAATCGGCACGCAACCATCTCAGGCGCATTGATCCAGCTCAGGACGGTTTCGCGTGTGTTTTGAGTTAGTTCGAACTGAACGGGTCGCTTCGTCTTGTTTTGGATGACGGAAATCCGTTCGCGTACGCGTTCTTCTTTGACAAGATCTGACACCACGAGTTCCAGCCGAGCGCGGATCGCTTAGACTTGTTTTGGCAGAAAAGGTCGTTTTTGCCCGATGATCCGCCCCTTTGGTTCCGAAGCGATCTCTCGTTCTGTGAGCGCATGACTGATCTGCCCACTTTTTGAAATGTAGGGGACAGAACCTGCAAAATCGGGAGATCCCAGTGCTGACGCGGTCGAATTCAGGTCTTGGACGGGAAACGCCCTACTGTTTAGATTGCGACGACCCGAGACGTCGGAGCAGATGCCGATCAATATCGGCGAAGCGAAATTTAATCCTAATTGGTTCAGCGAGGGCCTGAATTGACGTCGAAGTTTCTTTGGCAAATCGTGAGGCAACTGCGCAAAGTTTGGGTTCGCGCTGTGGCGCTGGCGCTGCTCGCAGTGGTGGCGGTCGGCGTCGCGCAGCTGGTCGCGCCCCTGATACCGCAGTCATGGACGGGGAGTATCGGGGTCGAGTCGATCGATCAGGTACTCAACATCCTCGCGTCTTCGATGCTTGCTGTAACGACATTCTCACTGGGGATCGCGATCTCGGCCTTCTCGGCTGCTGCGAGCACCGCCACCCCCCGTGCGTCGGCTCTGCTTCAGCAGGATCCAACCACGCAGAACGTTCTTGCGACTTTCCTCGGCGCATTTCTGTTCAGCCTTGTGGGAATTATCGCGCTTCAGGCCGGCTACTTCAGCAGTACCGGCCGGGTGGTTTTATTCGCGGCCACCGCCGGGGTCATCGCGCTGGTCGTGCTGGCGCTCCTGCGCTGGATTAGTCACCTCATGACCTTTGGACGCATGGAAAATACCCTCGATCGGGTGGAGGCTGCGGCGGCAAGCTCGCTCGAAACGCGGCTTGCCAATCCGTTTCTGTGCGCCCGGCCTCTTGTTTCGGGAATTCCGACCTCCTGCGTTCCTCTCTGTGCATCCGGGGCGGGCTACGTGCTCCATGTCGACGTCGGAGCGCTCGACAGGGTCGCGGGAGATCTGAATGCCAAGGTCTGGCTGGATGCGCTACCGGGATCGTTCGTGCACGAGGCACAGCCATGTCTCTACATTGAGCGCGAGATCGGCGACAAGGACGCATTGGAGAAGCTCCGAGAGGCCTTCACGATTGGCACCGAGCGGAGTTTCGATCAGGATCCGAGGTTTGGCCTCATCGTTTTGTCAGAGATTGCCTCCCGCTCTCTTTCGCCAGCCGTCAACGACCCCGGAACCGCGATCAGCGTTCTGGGGCGGCTTGTGCGGATTCTCGCTCGTTGGAGGGACGATCCGTCCTCGGAGATCGCGTACCTGAACGTATTCGTGCCGCCGGTCAGTTCGGCGGACCTGATCGTTGATGCATTTCGGCCCATCGCCCGGGACGGCGCCTCTTGCATCGAGGTTCAGCTAAGGCTTCAGAAGGCTCTGCATGCGCTGGCCTCGATTCGCCCGAACGTCTTCGCCGATCCGGCGTCGAAGATGGCCACGGACGCCGACTCATGGGCACGCGAGTCCATGAGCGCGTCTGACTACGCCGTACTGAAGTCAGCTCCGAAAGCGGGGGCCAACTCTGAGGAACGGGAGGTAGGGTAGGCGCACGTGACCCCGGCCGTGCCGACACCCGTCCCGGCTGAACGAACCCGACGCCCGCTTGCCAAGCGACCAGACGGACGCCTGCTTCGATCGCGGCGCTTCGCGGTTGCAATCAGATCGCGGATCACGGAGTCAATGGGCCATGAAACGGAATATCTTCATTCATATCGGGTCGCTGTCGTCGACCAAGACGGCCGACGGCCTCATTGATCCGAAGCTCGTACTTGCCTGGCTCATGAACGCGATCGGAGCGCAAGGCTACCTGATCGGCCTTCTGGTCCCCGTCCGCGAGGCGGGGTCGCTGCTTCCGCAGCTTCTGCTCGCGCGGCGGGTCGAGCACTCGGCGATCCGCAAGTACTATTGGGTCGCGGGGTCTGTAGTGCAAGGCCTCGCCGCCTTCGGCATTGCCGCTTCTGCGCTTCTTCTTCCCGGTCAGCCGGCGGCACTGTTGATCGTGGGGTGCCTCGCCGTTCTGGCGGTCGCCCGATCCGCCTGCTCGGTCAGCTACAAGGACGTGCTCGCGCGCACGGTCGAAAAGGGCCAGCGCGGCCGGGTGTCCGGAGCCGCGAGTACGATCTCAGCGATCGCGGTCTTCGCCTTCGCGATCCTGCTGGCGACCGGCACGCTCCCGCGCGAGCCTTCCTACGTGGCTGGCGCCATCGCGGTCGCCGGTGTTCTGTGGCTGTTTGCCGCCGGCCTCTTCAGCACGCTTGAGGAGAGAGTTGATAAGGGCGCAGAGGCATCGGAAGACGCGCTCGGCGACCTTGTTCGCCCGTTACAGGAAGATGCCGAGCTTCGGAGCTACATTGCGACGCGGGCGCTCCTGATCTCAACGGCCCTGGCACCCCCCTTCCTCGTGCTCCTCGGTAGCGACCGTGGGGCAGAATTCGGAAACCTTGGACTGCTTCTCCTGGCCTCGTCTATTGCCGCTATCGTCTCCGCTTACGTCTGGGGGGGCGTCGTCGGACCGATCAAGTCGTAAGACCCTCATGTTGGCGGGCCTCCTCGCCGCGCTGAGCTATGCGGCCGCCGCTGTCTGGGGGCTGACGGAGGCAGATGCTGTCGGCGGTCCGATCGTGGCGGGTTTCGTCTTTGCGGCACAGATCGCCTACGAAGGCGCCCGCGCAGGTCGGAAGACACATCTGACGGACATGGACACCGGCGGGCGAAAGGCGGTCTACACGGCCTTGTCGAATTCGCTGATTGGGCTTCTTTTGCTGGCCGGGGGGTTGCTTGGCCTACTTGCCGATGTTGCAGGGCCTGAGGGCGTGCTCGCCCTTCTCGCGCTCATGAGCGGCGCGTCTGTATTCACAGGCACGAAGCTTTCAGAAGTGCAGCGTGAGAAGGACTGAGGTTGGTAATGCGGCTGATAGCGACTTTAGCTTAGGCCGTAGTATGATGCGACGCGGTCAATCCAGTGCCGGTCCAGCCCGTCAAATTGTTCAAGCTCCGGGCTTTCACCAAGCTTTTTCTTGTCGACCGCCAATACGGTTTCGCTGTCAGTGCTGCCGACCTCCTCGACCAGTGATACCGGCAGCACGTGCTGCGATTTTGGCACGGTTATGCCTGTATCTACGGTGATGTGGGTTGCAGTCATCGTGTCCGCTTCGACAATAAAGCCGATCACGCTGCCGATTGTCTCGGATGTGTTCACAGCCTTCGAAGAAGCTGCGGCAACAAACGAAAAGTACTGATCCTGCGTGCCGATTGTCGAAAAGAACGCCTTGGTGACCGTTTCTTCATCGGCTCCAAAAATGAGCTCGGGCAGCACCGACAAATCACCGTCCTCGAGGAGCGACGCCCCACCGAGTAATTGTTGCGCCTCGGCCTTTTCCTTTGTCAGGTCAACGCGCAGCGTCCGCTCGCCCGGGGAGACGTCCGAAATGGCGCTGCTAGGCACGACGGCAAGCCGGTTCTCCAGAATTCCCCCGGTGTCCAGCACCAGATGACTGACCTGCCAGCTGTTGCGCTCCAGAAAGACATCGACGACCGATGCCTCGAAGTCCTTCGCTTTAGCAGAAAAGCCAACCAAGTCATTTAGGGAAAAGAGCAAATCAACCTCCGCTTTTGTGTCCGGTACCAACGCATTTCAGTTTTGGCAGGCCGGTTCTGCCGTCTTTCGAACTTAGAACATAGCCCGCTTTCAGGCTTTTCCAGCTGGATCGGAATTGTCGCGCCCGATCCGCGCCGCTTCGTCCTGCAACCCCAGGTCCACGGTACGACCCTGCGGACGGTTCACCCTGTACGCTTGCGCAGCAAGGACGAGCGCCTTGAAAAGCCGGCGGTGGCCCGTGCGGTAGAACAGGTGTTCGGGATGCCATTGGACCCCTATCGCGAAGGGGTCTGCCATACGCTCGATTGCCTGTACCATTCCGCCGTCGTCTCTGGCCGCCACTCCGATATTCTCACCCAGCTTTTCAACGGCCTGCGTATGAAGGGCGTTTACACTTAGGGTGCTAGTCTGGAGGATCTGACCCAAGCGGGTGCCTTCGTCGATCTCGACAGCTTTGCGCGGAAGGATCGTTTTGTAGAAACGCGACGGAAAGGCGCTGTAGGCGTCTTGGTGCAACGTGCCTCCAAGCGCCACGTTGAGCATCTGCGACCCCCTGCAAATGCCCAAGACCGGGATGTTGGCCGCGGCGGCCTCGAGCACGATGCGTTTTTCCATCTCATCCCGGTCAGTATCCAGGCGTGCCCGGGCGGAAATCTTGCCGCCATAGAGCATTGGTGAAATGTCGTCGCCCCCGCCGATGACGACCCCGTCAACCGCGTCAAGATCGATTGCCGATGCGGTCTGCCAGCGCAGCGCCTTGCCACCAGCTAGCCAGATGTTGAACGCCATTAGGGGAAAGATACGCCACCCGCTGCGCTGCGATACGGTTACGCCGATGTTCGGCCGCGTCATACCGGGATCTCCAATCCGTGCGCCGCCAGAACAGTGTGGCATGTCTCGACCCAATCGGCCCGCACAGCACGACCCGCCGCCCGGTATTCCAGCCAAGCACCGCACAGGTCGGCAAGGACTGCCTCATCGGCGGCTCGTTCGATAACCGTCCAGCGGTTCCATTCTGCTGTGACGCTCCAGCCCGCATCATCGAGGCGGCAATCGGGCAGGCGATAGTGAAACGTTGGCCGTGCCGACACGGCGGTGTCGTCGATGCGGTTCGTGACTGCGTCGGGGTCGAGATACGCAAAGATGGGTAGCATATCGAGCGACGTATTCCGCGTAGGATTCTCTTCGAGGTAAATCTCCGTCAACGCGTCGAGACTACAGCCGCGCTCTGCCACCAGTCGATCGACCAAAGTCTGCGGATAGGGCGATGTAAACGGCAAGAGACGTCGGGACGCGTCGATTTGCATGACCTCTCGCAGGGCCGCCTCCAGCAAGGCGAAACTTGTCAAAACACCACCGAGATGCTCCGAAGTATGTTCTGCGATCTCGATGTTCAGATGTACGCCGAAGCCTAACAGAATACCGCCGGACGTGCCTGTCGCACCTTGATCGGCCAACATGGCGATCGTTTCGTCAAGCCGGGGCAGCATCTCGGGTGGGATGGGCGGCGTCACAACTTCCACCGGAACCACCAGTTGCGCAAGATCGAGCCCCGCTTTATGCAACCATGTTTCTGCGTCTTTGCGAAATCGGGTGTCGAGATACACCTCGAGATCACCGAAGACCGTACCGCGCACCGCGTAGTCGTGGGGACCATCCTCGCTGACGCTCCCTCCGCAGATCGTGCAGATTTTCCTTGCCACCTCAGCGGCCGCGAGATTGCCCAGTTCGATTTCTACGCCGACGCGCCGAGGGGACCCGTCGACCGTTTCCGGCACCGGAAGACTTTGAACGCGGGTCATATCAGCTTTTGTCATCAAAATTCGGCCCCAAACCTTCACTGTAGTCGACCTTCAGGGTGATCAGCACAGGTCCGTCACTCTTCCGGCACGATCGAAGCGCGGGAGCAAGATCAGCATAGGTCTCGACGGGAATGTGTCGCCATTTGAAGGCGCGGCACAGATCGGCCCAGTCGGGATTGCCGAAGGCAAGGTCAGTATGCGACCCCGCTTCGCTTTCCTGCTTTTCCTCAATCAGGCCGTACCCGCCATCCTCCCAGAGCAAGACGGTCAGCGGAGACTTCAGACGCACTGCGGTCTCCATGTCCTGCACATTCATCAGGAATTCACCGTCCCCGACAATGGCGATTGCACGCCCCTGCTGCTGCAAATCCGCTGCCACCATCGCGCCCGGAAGCGCTATTCCCATCCCTGCTGAACCGTTCGCGATGATGATCTGGCCGGGGCGCTTTGCCGCGAGCGACCGGGCAACCTTGAGCTTGTGGGTGCCGACGCCGGACACGACCGTGTCTTGCTCCCTCAGTTGTTCCTCGACGACCGCCAAGATGCCTTCCGGCAAAAGCTGTGCTGAGCTGCCTGACGGCCTAGGTCGAGCGCGCTCGCTCCGGATCTTTTCTTGCGCCTTCCGCGCCTCTTCAAAGATCCCCCATTGGCGGTCTCCCAAGGCGCTCGATAAGGCGCTGAGGGATGCATCGATGTCACCCGCGACGTCGGCGACGACCTCCCAGCCAAGATCCGCCGCTGCCGCTGTTTCCGCGATATGTAGAACCCGTGGTCGCCCGTCGCCAGAAAATCCGGCTGGCGATGTCTCTATCGCGTCGAAGCCGATGGCCAAGACAAGGTCAGCCGCCCGAACGGCGCGATCAACGTGATCCTCGAAAGGCTGTCCAATTGTTCCAAGGCTCAGAGGATGCGTCGCTGCCACGATCCCGTTGCCCATGAATGTTGTTGCCAGCGGTAGATCATGCGCTTCTGCAAAGTCGACGAGACGATGTGCGGCACCTGTGCGGACAACCCCTGCACCGGCCACGATCATCGGCATTTCAGCGTTCGACAAAAGGCTGGTCGCGTTCGCGATTGCATCGCTGTGCGAAATAACCCGTGTGCGGGTTGGAACGGAACGCGGCTGTGCTTCGACATCCTGCGCGGCGACGTCCTCCGGAAGTGACAGATGCACCGCGCCGGGGCGCGGGGCGGTTGCGACGCGCAGGGCCTCAACGACGGCGCCGGGGATTTCACTTGCATCCATCAGAGTTTGTGAATGCTTTGTCACCGGCGCGAACAGAGCAGTCAGGTCAATTACCTGATGACTTTCCGACAAGGCTAATCGGTCCGTGCTGCCCTGGCCCGTGATCGTGAGAAGTGGCGCGTAATCCAGCGTGGCGTCCGCAACCCCGGTGACGAGGTTTGTTGCCCCAGGCCCAAGCGTGGCAAGGCAAGCCGCCGGACGCCCGGTCATGCGACCATACACTGACGCCATGAAGGCCGCGCTCTGCTCATGCCGGGTCAACACGAACCGGATCGACGAGGTCTTGAGCGCCAGCATCAGCGCGGTGTTTTCTTCACCCGGCAATCCATAGATCACCTCAATTCCGGCCGCTTCGAGACAGGCCACGAAGAGTTCCGCGCCAGTCATCACACGATCCCGAAGCTGGAAATGGCCTCTGCGACCTTCCGGTAACCGGCGATGTTCGCACCACGGCGGTAGTTAAACCGATCACTCTTGCGCCCCTCGTCGGCGGCGCGGTCATGAATCTCGCGCATGATCGATTTCAACGCAGTATCGACCTCTTCTGCCGAGGAAAATTGCCGGTGTGCGTTCTGGCTCATCTCTAGACCCGAGATTGCCACACCGCCCGCGTTCGCCGCCTTTCCGGGCCCGTAGACGACCCCGGCCTGTTCAATATGTGCGACCGCTGAACCGGTCAGAGGCATGTTGGCGCCTTCGGCAAGATACCGCAAACCCGCATCGACGGCCGCCTTTGCATCGCTTTGTTCAAGCTCATTTTGCGTCGCACAGGGTAGAGCAACACTGGCTTCGATCCCCCACGGCTTCTCTCCAGCCTTGTAGACAAGCCCAAGACGCGCCGGTGCGTCGGCGACATCTCGATCTTCCGAGCGTGCAGTCCGTATCCATTCGAGCGCTTCCGCATTCAAGCCGTCTTCTGCCAGGATCGTTCCGGCCGAATGTGAGAGCGAAACGACCGTGCCTCCTTCAGCAATTGCCTTCTCTGCGGCATGAAGTGCCACGTTTCCCATGCCAGAGATCGCAATTCGCTGCTCGGCAACATCCTCAGACTTTTCCGCCAACATGGCTTGCAGAAAGTAGATCAGCCCATAGCCCGTGGCCTCGACACGCATGGCGCTGCCGCCGAAGCTATCACCCTTGCCGGTCAGTGCGCCGGTGAACTCGCGGTGGTGCCGCTTGTAGGCCCCGAATAGAAAGCCGATTTCGCGCGCTCCGACATTAATGTCGCCCGCTGGCACGTCGCGATCGGGTCCGATATGATGAGCCAGTTCCGCCATGAAGGCGTGGCAGAAGCGCATGATTTCGCTGTCGCTTCGGCCGCTTGGGTCGAAGTCCGCCCCGCCTTTGCCGCCGCCGAGCGGCAGGCCGGTCAGTGCGTTCTTAAATACCTGCTCGAAGGCCAGAAACTTCAACACCGACGGACTGACGGTCGGATGAAACCGGATGCCCCCTTTGTACGGGCCGATAGCGTTTGACATCTGCACGCGCCAGCCGCGATTGACCTGCAGCGCACCACTGTCATCCTCCCAATCCACCCGGAAAGAGATCAACCGGTCGGGCTCGGTCAGCCGCTCCAGAACACGCGCCGCTGCGTAGGCGCTGTTTGCCTTTTCGACGGTCAAAACGTCATTGGCGACCTCTTCGACGGCTTGCAGGAACTCCTGCTGCCCAGCGTTGCGGGAGCTGATGCGTTCCATGAAGTCTTTGACCAGTGTCTCTCGCGATGCCACGGCACCCCCTTGTCCATCTCAATATTGGATCAGACGCGAGGAACTAGCGTCTAAGCGGTACTTGTCGAGGTTTAGGAGAGGCTGCCTACCCTTGCACATGCCTGGCGTGAGACCCAGTACCGCGCAGTACTTAGTGCATCAATTGCCTCAGATCATCCGGTAAGGTGGTGTGGCCGGCTGGGTAACTCACCCACTCGGTATATAGATGAGAGGACTTGTGGATACGGTATCTTCGCGACAGCCAACACCGCAATGAACGCGCGTTCCAGAGCCATTCACTTGATGTCGCTGAGCTCGGGACGCATCTTCGTCATCTATCTGCCGCTGGCTTGGATCGGCGTACTGGCATTCGGATACACCGGCATCCTCGCCGCAGCAGTCGCGGCCAATTTGCTCGTCGTCTTGGGTGCCCTCATAGCGGCCCAGTCCGTCGGTCTGTTCAGGACCCGCAAGCGGCTGATCGCGGTGCCCGCGCAAGCGTTTTCGACGGCCTGATCTTCGCTTACGCGGGAGAGAGTTCGGCTCCCGACTTCAAAACCTGATCCCCGTCTGATTGCTCGATCAGATAGGCAGGGTCTTCCTGGCTCGCCTTGCGTTTCACCTCGGTGCCCTTGATCGTCTTTGTAACGTCGTCGGTGAACCGTTCGACGACCTTGCCGGTGCCGGTGCCATCGCCCCACCGCCACTTCACCGAGTCGCCGCTTTCATAGTCACTCATCGGTTGTCTCCTGTTTCTATAGTTTTGAGAGCACAATCCACGATGCACTGTTGGTTCAGGTCTTGTCCCGAAGGGCCTCGATCAACACGTCTTTCGACATGTCCCACCGCCCCTCGATGCCGAGTTCGGTAGCTCTCTTGAGCAGGTCGTCCCTGGTCCACTCCTCGTAGGGCGGAGCCTTGCCACCTTTCTTGCTTGGTGACATGTCATCGCTCGCCTGTGCATTGGCGATGCGCGCGGCTTTCTTCTTGGAATAGCCATCGTCGCGCAGCGCCTCGTAGGTGTCGTCGTCCTTGATTGAGGGCCCATGATCCTTGCTCATTCGATATCCTCCTTAACCAGCTATTTTCCCTTCTGACGCAGCTTGTCGGACCTATTTTGATCCATTATCCACCTCTTCTTGGACTTGCCCCCAAGCCATGAGGGTGAAGATAACTGTGCCGCCGACGACGTTGCCGAAAAAGACCGGTATGAAAAAACCAAAAGCCGCCTCAGCAACCCCTTTGGCCCCCGTCAGAAGCAGGAACCACATTTCGACCGAGCCCGCGACGATATGTGCGAAATCGCCCGCCGCGATAAGCCAGGTGAACGCGATGATGAGCCAGAATGAGGAGGCCAGCGACTGTGGAAGCATCCAGACCAGAGCCGCGACAAGAACGCCTGCCGGGATGGCGCGGGCAAAGGCAACGCCGGGAGAAAAGCCCAAAGCATGCTCGGAAAGCTCTGTGATCGCCGGAAGGAGATCGGACGGGATTGCGGGCGTGAACGCAAAGAGCGAGGCGGCGCAAAACGCTCCGACCACATTTGCCGCAAGAACGGTGCTCCATAGACGTAAAACACGGCCGAGCATCGTGCGCGTCGGCGAGGCGACGAGCGGAAAAACCGTGGTGATCGTGTTTTCTGTGAAAAGCTGCAAGCGCCCCATGATGACAAGAAGAAAGCCGAAACTGTAACCAAAATTCTCGATCAGATAACGTCCGGGGGTATCCGGGAGATAAGTGCGTAATATGGCTTCAGCGAGCACTGAGAAGCTAATCATTATCCCAGCGGCAAAACCGGACCAGACCAAAGACTTATGAGGTCGTTCGAGCTCTTCTTTGCCTTCGCGTCGAATGACTTCATAGATCTCGCGCGGCGCAAGGCCTGTTGCCTCCTCGATAGCTTCCTTTTCTGTCGTGTCGTTCATCTGCGGTGACTTAGTCCGATTTCACGTTTGGGGTAGCGCCTTCACACCAACGTCGGGTGAAATCGCGTTCTCCACGCCGTTTAATGGATTTGACTATTGTTTTGGCTCATTGATTTACGCGCCCTGTCTCTGTTCACTCGACGTTCTTCGGAGACGATGTCGTTGTCTCAAGAAAGCACGGGTGCTGCGCAGACGGGCGAGCAGGTCGTACTGTGAACGAATAACCGCGATCTCTGCCGCCGCGCGGCGTCATGAACCAAGCACGTGCATCTATTCACGTGCTGCGCGCGCAGCAGAAAAGCCCAAGGTGCCAGTTGGGCTCGCTCCGGACCTTAGCTGCAAGGTATGGGAATGAAAAAAAGCGGACTTTTCTGTCATTTAGGCAGATCAATGCTTGGCTTCGGTAAGTCTTTAATAAGGCTGATTGTATGTTCGGCAGGGGGACGTGCTATATGATGAGCCTAATTCAACTCGGTCCGATCATAGCTCTGACGATCGGTCTTTTCTGTGCGCCAGCATTGGCGCAGTTCGCCGACGACAACCTGGACGCTCTCTTGGACGCCCGCTAGATTCCGATCACGATCGCTAACTTCAACCGCGCCGCTACAGACATCGAGTTCGCCAAGTATGTCGCGCTCGCGGGCGGGCTGAACCGCTTCTACCATTTCCGCGAACCGACGCCCGTAGACAATCAGCCGACGGTCAGCATGAACCGCGAGACGCATTATAGCGCCCCGAACGTCGACATCATCTAGGGCGCAAGGTTGACCCTGCCCGAGGTGGGGGATCGGTACATGTCGGCGATGATCGTCAACCAGGATCACTACATCAACGAGGAGTTCCACGGTGGTGGCACCAACCCGCTGGATATGGAGACCTTCGATACGCCCTACGTCGCGGTCGACATACGCCTTCTGGTCGATCAGCCTCTACAACGCTCAACGCTTCTTCGAACCTAACGCGCTCGACGCCTGCATCGTCAACTCGGTTATGGGCGCGCGCAACGATGACGGCTCCATGACTGTGCATTTCGGTGGCTGCGACAACGGGCGTGAGAATTGCCTGCCGCTCATGGACGGGTGGAACTACACCGTGCGGATGTACCAGCCGGGGCCTGAGATCCTCGACGGGTCGTGGACCTTTCCTACCGTCCAGCCGGTGATCTAATAGAGAGGACAGTGAAAATGCGACGCCTTCTTCTTGCCCTCGCCGCAGCACAGGGCCGTCAGCGACCTGGCAGCGGTCGTCGGGCTTGAGTCCACCACCTCCTTCGGTCGCCGAGGCGAAATTGACCCGCTCGACCATTTGATCGGAATGGCAGGCTGGGCTGGGCAACCGGGCACCACGGCTCAGGGAATCGTCGATGCCGTCGAGGTGAATGACGGCGAAACACCCCATGTGGTGACCGTCAAGGACGTGCCGGCGGACGCCTTCTGTACGATCACCGTCTACGACGCCGAGGGCTGCCTGGCGCCCAACGATCTCGGCCGGAACATCTACAACCAGACCTCCGCCACGCCAAAAGACGACGGCTCCTTCACCATCCATTTCGGCGGCTGCGAGGACGGTCGGATCAACTGCATCCCAATCACGCCGGGCTGGAACTACACGATCCGCCTATATCAGCCCCGCGCAGAAATCCTCGACGGAAGTTGGGTATTCCCCGACATTCTTTCCGCCGGGTGATATTGACCTCGGAACTTTGAAAAGCTGAACACCCCGAAATGGTCCAAGGGACAGCCGCAACGGCCCCTCTCGACACCTTCGCCGCGCTGGTCACCCGTGGCCTGCTCGGGAAACAGCCCGGTTTTCTACGTGGTTTGTGAACAGGTAAGACGCCGGACAAATCGGACTGGCGCAAGTGGGGCCATGGCCCGCTGCCCTGTTGAATTGTCTTTGTCACGGCCCTCTCTTTTGATGCCTGCTACTGAAGGCAGCCCCGCAGTTCAGGGAATGTTGCTCGCCAGCCGTGGTTCTGCGGTAAATCGGTTCTGCGAAATGCTTTCCGCCAGCCGTTCGATGTCTTCTGCCAGAGGGCGGTCTTCATTCAACGCAGGTGATATCTCACGGATTTGCCGGCAGCTGCCAGAGAGAAAGCTGCCCAAAGACCCGGCGGTTCCGCGCAGCTCGACCGCCTGACAGGCAACCAACAACTCAATCGCGGTCAGCCGCTGCAGGTGCCCAGTGATCTGGAGCAACGCTTTCACCGTGGCTGGAGAATTGGTCAGGCAATCCTCCACCCCGTTGGCATTCAGGCTTGGCCAGACCGGCACTGGCTGTGCTGTATGGGCCAGCTCGCAGAACAGCGACTCGGCCACTTTCATCACGGGCGCAAACCCGTTAGAGGAGCTGTCCGGCATCGCCAGGAAATTCGGCAGGCCGCTGAACTCTGGGTTCAAGAGCTTTGCAGTCCGCGCCAGCTGTGCCGCTGCCAGCGGCACAAGCGAGCGGCTAAGGGTTTCTACCGCGCTGGTGATCTCGGCGGTGAAATAGGCGCCGCAAGAGGTGATCTCGCCCTTTTCAGCAAAGGCAACGGGGTTGTCGCTGGCGCTGTTTATTTCCAGTTCCAGGCACTCCTCAGCCCGCGTCAGCGCCATGCCTGCAGCACCATGGATCTGGGCAATGTTGCGAAACGACAGCGGATCCTGCAGCCGGCGCGCGTGGCCGGGTTCAAGCAACGCGCCGCCTTCCAGCCTCCACCGCAGTCCCTCGGCCGCCTGCAATTGGCCTGGATGGGGTTTGACCATCAGCACGTGGTGCGCCAATGGCCCGGTGTTGGCCCTAAACCCCTCCATCGACAGGGCGGCGGCGGTCTGTGCCGCCTCAAAGACACCGGCTGCACCGGAGACTGCCAAGGCCGCCATGCCGCTGACGGTACTTGAATGATTGGCCAGCGCCAGCCCGTCGCGCGGTGCCAAATTCAGCGGCTTGATGCCATGGGCCTCCATCATGTCTGCGCTTGGCCCGACCCGACCCTTAGAATCACGCATTCGCCCCCCGCCAATGAGTGACAGGCCAGCAGTTGCATTAAGCACCAGGTCCGCCGCTCCGATCGACCCAATTTGCCCGACAACCGGAGTGAGGCCCGCATTCAGGCAGGCGGCAATATGCTCTGCGACCTCGGGCCTGGCGGCGCTGTGACCTTTGAGCATGGTGTTCAGCCGCACGATCAAGCCCGCTCTGACAAGCTCCGGGGCTTCTTCCGGACCAATGGCATGGGCCCGACCGCGCAGGGTATGGACGGAGAACTCCGCCAATGCCTCTGCGCTCAGCACTTCGGTTGCACGGGCGCCCAGACCCGTGGTCACTCCATAGACCGGAACCCGGTCCCGGATGGCCTGGCCGACCAGAGCATGGGAGCGTGCCATGGCTTCCAGCCCCGCAGGCGCAAGCTCGATGGGTGCAGCATTCCTGGCAGCCTGGCTGAGCGCCTCAACCGTCAGCGAAGTGCCATCCAGCCGGAGCTTCTCCATCTCAGGCGTCCCGGTACAGAAGGTTCTGAACGATGCCCAGGTCACGGGCCTTTTCCAGAATCCGAGCGCCCAGGGCGATATCCCCGGTAGACATGCCGCGGTGCCAGAACAGGATTGTTTCATCGTCAGCTTCCCGGCCCGGCTTCAGCCCGGCGGCAATCTCACCGATTTCGGCATAAAAGCTCTCCTCGCTGATCAGTCCCGCATCGATATGCGGCCGCAGCGCCCCAAGATGCCCGGCCCGCATCTGCCCCAAATCATCCATCACGAACTTGTCGAAACCTTTGGTGAAATCCAAAGGCAGCGCGCTCATCGTGCCGTAGGGCACGACCAAGGCCCCTTTCTTTACCCAAGAGCGGTGGAACATCGGGGTAGGCTGGTTGAGCCGGGTCGCTTCGATCAGAATGTCGGCTCCGTCCAGGCAGCTTTGCCAGTCTTCTGTGACGATGATCTGCTTGCCCAGATCGCGGCTGAGCCTTTCTCCAAAGGCATCGCGGCTTTCCGGGCGACGTGAATGCACTCGGATTTCTTCGAAATCGAACAGATGGTCCAGCAAGCGCACGTTCCAGTATGAGGTGCCGCGGGCACCCACATGACCCAGCACCCTGGGTTTCTTCGGACCCAACCATTTGGCACCAAGTGCTGTTAGCGCTCCGGTTCGCATGTCGGTAATTCCGGCCGCATCAATCACTGCACGCGGCACGCCGGTACGCGGGCAAAACAGGTTCAAGAGCGCCAGCTCTGACGGTAGCCCTTGCTTGTAGTTGTCGACAAAATCGCCAACTACCTTGACCCCGGCATAGCCCAAAGGCTCGACATAGCCGCGCAGCACGTTGAAATGCCCGTTGAAGGCCGGATCCGGGGTCAGATGCATGCGCGGCTCGATCACCGTTTTACCCTGCCCGGCAGCAATCAGCCCCTGTTCAACAGCATCCAGGATATCGTCATTGGTGAGCGCCACTTGATCAATCTCCGGCTGCCCCAGATACTCAATCTCAATCTTTGCCATGCGTGTCTCTCCGAGTTTGCTGCATCATGGGATTCTGACGCTGGCATTACAGATCGAAAAATGTAAGCGTTGCCTAAGATTTTCTGATTCAAAGCGAGCAAACCTGATGCGGCTTCCTCCGCTCAACTCCTTAAAAGCTTTTGAGGCCACAGTGCGCCTGGGCGGCTTCACCTCTGCGGCGGACGAACTTGGTGTTTCCCCGGCGGCAGTCAGCATGCAGGTCAAGAAAGCCGAGGAATTCCTTGGAAAAACTCTTTTCCGCCGAACCCACAATAGCCTGCTGCTGACGGATGCGGGACGGTCCTACTATCCGGCCATTGCAGAAGCGCTGATGGGGATATCGACCGTTACAGATCAACTCCTGGAAACCGAGGCGCGCTCCCGGATTGTCATCAGCACTATCCAGTCTTTGGCAGAAATTTGGGTAGTTCCCGCAGTTTCACGGTTCCGCAAGCATTACCCCGGTACCGGTATCGAACTGCGGATTGAGCCGGACCCGGTGGACTTGCTACGCACACAGGCTGACATCCGGATCACCTATGAAAGCCACCTTTATCCGCAGCATTCTTCGGTTCCCATGTTCCGGGACACGGCTTATCCGTATTGCACCCGGGACTTTTACAATCGGTATATTGCAAAGGGGGGAATTGCCGCAGTGCCGGACAACCTGCTGATCCATACTGACTGGGGTGAACAATACGCCTCACACCCGACTTGGGCGGGTTGGTTTCGTGCCGAGGGCGTCGCCAAAACCCCCGACATGCGCAAGGGTCTGCGTGCCGGCGGTGCTGCCGTTGCCTTCGCTCTCGCTGTGCAAGGGGCTGGCATTGCACTAGTTCCCAAATTTTTGACGGACGCAAAGCCGGACAAAGACCAATTCACCTTCCCCGCTCGGCGAGGGTTGCCCCTGCCCTACGACTATTTCGCAATCACCCCTAGAACGGACGCAGCAACCGCGGCCGGACAACGAGAGCGTCTGGTGAAGAAAATGCTCAATGAATTAGTTCCCGCTTCGCCATAGCGCCGCTTAATGAAGCGATCGGGGGCGGTTGCAAAATGTCTTCATCATTGAAGTGTATCGCCAGCACGGCCATTTTCCGCGACTTAGACCGAATTGCTATCCTTCGAGACGTCCAGTCCCAGACGCGCAGCCATGGTGATTTGATTGCAATCTGTTTGCAGCGCAGACAGACGCGGGGCAATCCTCTGACCGTCAAACGCTGTGCGCGATACGGCGATGTGAATGTGATCGCAGTTGCTGTCGAAATGACGCGCAGCGATCCATGCTGTTATGAGCGGATCAAGCCCCATGAGATGCAACTGAAAGGCCGCGATCCTTTGCCATGTTGCGGCGTCTTTTCGTAAGCATGTGGTCATACACACAAGCAATCACCGCATAATCCATTGATAAGACGTATATTATTTCTGTCCGTGCGATACATGTGGAAAACCCCGAAGGGATTGCGGAACTTCCAATCTTGGAAAGATTTTGTGCAAACCGGAAGGGCCAAGCAGGGAAATTTGCTTCACGCGCGTTCCTAGTTTGCATAGAGTGCTCGCGGAAAATCCGGATTGTCTACGGGCGGATTTTCGCCTGACTGAAGTCTTTCGAGGCCCCTCAGGGTGCGGGGACAACGAGGGTCAGGGCAAGCCACTTTTGAAACTCTTCCCCGATAAGCTCGCGTGCGTTCAGCAGCGCGACGACAGGTTCTGTATTTACTAGCGCGTGTAGCTGAAGGAGCTGTGTGGCGTAGCGTTCGACCTTTTCGAGGTACATTCTTGGGCTGAAGGTCGGCGGCCATGGTCATGTCAGGTCGCGATTGTAGTCTGCAATCAGGTGGTCGATGTCATCATAAAAATAAATGCCGTCTCTACGCAGAAACAAGCCGCAATCGCAGTAGGTCTTAATAGCGGAGGCCGAGTGGGAGATCATAATGATCTGGCTATGGCCCAGCTTGTCCGTAAAAACCTGCTGGCTCTTGAGTTTGAAATTCTTGTCTCCTACCGCAGTGATCTCGTCGATCAGATAACAGTCGAAGTCGATGGCCATGCTCAGTCCGAAGGCCAGGCGGGCCTTCATACCGCTAGAATATGTCTTGATCGGCAAATTGAGCGAAGCGCCAAGTTCTGCAAAGGCTTGGACGCTATCAATAACTCTTTCGGTATCCTGTCCGTAGATGCGGGAGACGAAGCGTACATTTTCCAGCCCCGTCATGGAGCCGTTGAAACCGCCTGCAAAGCCAAGCGGCCAGGACACTTTCACCGATCTGTAAACGCGGCCGCTATCAGGCTGTTCCGTGCCAGCGATGATCCGCATGAGCGTCGATTTCCCGGCACCGTTGCGGCCCATGATGGCGACGTTGCGGTCTTTGGGAAACCGATAGCTCAGCCCATCGAGGATTTGCTTGCGCACACCCTTAAGCGTGTATGACTTGGAAACATTGACTAGCTCAATCATAGTTACACCCGCTTTTTGCGATAGAGGCGTTCGCCAGCAAGACCGAAAAGTATCAAACCGACAGCGAGACCCAGCGGGTAGGTCTTGCTCAAAACGGTGCTTTCATAGTTTGGATAGAACCCTTCCCGGAACCACTCGACCAGATGCAGAACCGGATTCCATTCTAGGATGGCGATTGCTTCGGGTGGCAGGTTGCTGGGAATGTAAAATATCCCGGACAGAAAGAAGAGCGGCCGGGTGAGGACCCTCTCGATATGCAGCCAGGAGTCCCAGAGCGATACGATCACGGCATTGACCGTGCCGAACCCAAAGCCCAAAAGCGCCGTGGCCGCGAAGGCCTGAATGACAACCTCAGGAAAGGTGGGCATGCTCGAGAGCCCGAGCAGGACAAGGCCGCCATAGAACAACACAAAAACCAGCAGGTAAGTCGCCGAAATCAGGATCACACGGGCGAATATGGCATCGGTTTCCTGGATCAGCGGATAAGTCAGCAATGCCTTGTTCGCGTCGAAACTCGCCATCAGCGTGTTGGATAGCTTGTTGAAAAACTCCAGCGTCAGAATGCCGGTCGCAAAAAACAGTGCAAGGCTCTGACCAAACGGCGGTTGCCGGCCGATCAGCGTGAATATTGTTACGAGCACGGCAACGCTGGCTGCCGGTGTCACGATGGCCCAAAGATAGCCGAACTGCGACGTCCCGAAACTGGCCCTTGTTTCGCGCAAGACCAGCGACCCTATGACCCGAGCTTGCAAAGTCAGCAATTTACCCATGATCCGTCCGTCACGAAATGTGGTCGCGCACGGAATAGGTGACCAATACGCCTATCCCCCACATGCTGATTGCGACCACCGACAAGATGAAGATATTCAACGCTCGGCGCGGATAGATCGCGTCCTCAGGGAGCGATGGGTAGCTGTAAACCGCAAGATACCGTTGCTGCCGGTCCGCATCAATGCGCGCCTGCTCCAAGGAGGACAGGGCTGAGGCATAGGCCTGCTCGGCAAATGTCTTTTCAATCTCCAGGGCTTCATAAGTGGCCAGCAGACCGGTGAGCGGAGAGTCCGGGTTCTCTTTACCCGGTGGTGCCGCGATACCTAAGGTCTGTTCCGCGATCTGCGCCTTCAATGCGTCGGCCTTGCGCTGAAGGTTGATCTTGGCCGGAGAGCTTTCATCGACCCGACCCAGGGCGGCGATACGGGATCTCAGGTCCACAAGCTGCATTTTCAGCGAAGCCAAAAGTTCGATCTGTAACTGCGCACTGGCTGCCGGGTTGATCGACAGTTCCTGATCTCGGAATGTCCGGACCTGCTGCAATACCTCGCGCAGCCGCGCCTCGGCGCGGTGCACCTCGGCCTCGGCAAAGCGCACCGAGTCCCGGCGCGCGGATTCGGACAGCTGGTTTACAAGTGCGCGCGTGTTTTCCAGCACGAGGTTGGCCATCCGCTCTGCATCCTTGGCCTGGAATGCGTCCACATCGAACGTTATGATGCCGGAGGTGGAGTCAAAGGTTGTCGCAATGACCCCGTTCCAATAGTCAACCTGATCTTCGATTGGCAGATTTGGGTCAAGCCGTGACAGGAAATCAACATCACTCGCACTGTATTTTTCCTGGAACGGGAAAGCAGTCTGTATATTTTCAAGCAGATCGCGGCTGTTAAGGTACTTTAAGACAATATAGGATTCCGAAGTTGTTGAACCGCTTGAAGCCATACCTGTAAACGCGCCGACAACGTCGATCCCGCCGCCACCATCCAAGCCGCGGACAGCGAAGCCCGCGCCGGAAACATAGCGATCCGAAGCCACAAGCGTATAGTAGAGCGTTCCCAGTGTGATTGGCAGCAAAACGCAGAACACGAAAGAAAGCGTGAGCCAACGCCGACGCCGGGTTTGCGGTCGCACCTGCGTTCCGGTGTCGCCCGAAGCCGCGCGGCCGGGCGCCAGGGACACCACGGTTCGGGGCGACAGCACCTCGTTCGGGGTATCGACTTTCTCAACCGTCATCTAAAAATTGCTCCTCAATCCGGACGCCACCCAGGCTTGTAGAATGATCCGCAGCCCGCTGCGCCAGAACGGCATCCATCCGGGACCGGTGGCGCGCCACTGCGCCAATTCCTCGACCGCTCGTTCCGGTGTTGTAAAAGCGCCGCTGTCCCGGCTGACATAGGTCGGATACGCAATAAGCGCCCCGGCCACCAATTGATCAAGCGACAGTTTCCGTGTGCGCCGTGGAATTGCGCAGCGATCTTGGGTCAGCCCCCAGCCAGCATAGAAAGGCGATCCATAGCAAGTGACCGAAAGGCCCCGCAAAAGCGCCTCAAATCCTGAAAGCGAACTTATGGTGTGGACCTCGTCCACTTGGTCTAACAATCCGGCCATATCACCGGATGAGACGATTTCATTGCAAAACTGCTTCGCCCCGGCTTCGTCTTCGCCGGAACGGCGCAGCCCGGCAACGACATCGGGGTGCGGCTTGTAGACGATATGGGCGTCCGGATTGGCCGCACGTACAAGTTCCAGAAGGCGCAGATTGGTCCGGGTTTCCCCACCGCCACAGCGGATCGAGGCATCGTTTTCAACCTGCCCGGGCACCAGAATAACGCGCGCCGCCGACGCTGGTTTGCGCCAGGTCGCGCTGCCGGACAAGTTATATTTCGTTATGCGGTTACTTAGCAGATTGTACCGCAATTCTCGCGCCCTCGCGATCAGCGAGTCATCAAAACTCGTGCATTGCAGCAGGGTCTCCAAACGCGACAACCGCGTCGGATCATAATATATTCCCTGATCATCCAGAGCCCACGAAATCGGTGGCACAAGCTCTGCGCCAAGCCCTGAGGACCGCAGGAACCCATCCTCAACCCGCAGGATTCTGCTGGTGGGCGGCAACCCGTCAGGTTTTGTTTCGCCCCACATGACGACAGTGCAATCTGCCGGAATATCGCGTGGGTTCGGCGCGGAAACCACATCGGAGCCTTGCATGAACCGTTGCAAAATTCCGCGTTTCCGAGGTGAAAACCCATACGCATAGACGGTACCCGGGAACCGCTGCCGAAGCTGGCGCTGCAGGCCGATATGGGCCATCACATCTTCAGCCTCACAGGGTTGCTTCGTCTCGGGGTGTAGGTAGCGTGGATAGCGGATCAGCGCCGCATGCACCAATTGCTCCAGTGTTGCCTTGCTGCGACGCTCGGGTGGTGGCAATTCGTCACGGGTCAATCCCCAGCCGGCATAGAATGGCATGCCGAAACAGCGCACTGGCTTGCCCCACATCAACGCCTCGAACCCGACCTGGGAGGTGACCGCATACACCACCTCTGCACGCTCGATCAACTTGGACACATGGCAGTTTTCGGCAATAACCTGCACGCGCGGCATGGCTCGCAACTCCGCCACGTCGAAATGACTGAAGCCGCTGCGATTCAACGCGTCGGGATGAAGTTTTACAATGACGTCCCGCCGTGGATGCTCTGCCAGTGCCGCACGCAACATGCGCGCGAAAGCGGCCCGGTCCGCCTCGCCGTAGCGGATCGACAAATCCCTGGCGACTTGATCGACAACCAACACGTAACTCTCAGGTAATCTACCCTCATAGTCACGCGCCTCGTTGTACTTCGAAAGGCGGTGTTCACGCCACAGAGCAACCAACCGCTTTGCCCTTGCTTCCTGCTTTGTCGTTATCGTCTTTGGAATTAGAACCTCAAGTCGCGACGGGGCACTTGCATCGTAGTAGATGCCAAGGTCGTCAAAAACCAACGAAAGACTCGAAGCCCTCCGCCCGACCGAGCGTAGGAACCCGTCCTCCAGCAAGGTGAATTCTGCCCCCTTCTGCGCCGCAATCGCCACCGCCCGCCGCCCAGACCATTTGCGGCCCCAGCCGATATAGGTCTTGGCGCTGGACGTGAGCAGACGGCTATGAAAGGCCGGAGCAAACCCCAATAGCCCGCGCAGTGTGGGATGCTGCGCAAGGTCCATTGAGGTGGTCAGCGAGTCGCAAGCCACCCCTGTCGCCGACATACGCAACCGCTGGGCGAAAAGGGTGAGCCATTGTGGGGCTTTGCGGAGGCGGCGGATTTTCTTCATTCCGAACAACGAACTCTTCCGAAGAACGCAGATGCCTATTCAGCAGCTTTAACAAAAAACTCAGATTCTTTTGATTCCACTGAATCTACTTGAAAGTTTTCGAAGGTTTTTTCTTGCTCTGGCTTTTCGTAGCTTGAACGCTTTGGAAAATAGGCATTCAAGAAATCCACTAGGTGCTTCTCGTACTCCGGCCACTCGTCGTCCGTCATACGATCATTTAAGCACATAGAAGCAGGAGCGGCGGGCCCGCCTTTCAGTTGCAGAAGTTTTCGGTAGCTGTTTATTGCTCCACGTTGGCGGATGTTAAAGTAGAACCCATGCGTCCGCGTCAACAGCCCGCGCCCCGTCAAAAAGCCGACATGATGATTCAAAAAGCTTGTGAACAATAAGTCTTCCTCACCGCGGAACCGGTTGAGACGGCAATAGTGCAGTTCTTTTTCGAATAGACTTTCATTATCTTGCGCAACTGATTTCCTTTGTGGGTGGAACGTGTGAGCAAACATCGTGTCTAGGTAACAACCCCATTCGCCAAAGATGAGACTGCGCGCATTTTTTGCCGCCCATTGCGTTGGAGTGTCGCTCTCAGACTTTGGTCCATTTGGGAGCCTTGAATTTGTCGAAAACAAATAGGCAAGACCGGTCTCGGTAAAGAAGTCGGTTTTCGATAGTGGTCTGGCAAGCAGAACATCATCGTTAAAGTAGATATAGTGCTCCGAAAGTCCGGGAATACGGTGAATGCAGCTTTCGATGACGTGGGAGTTAAAGGTCGGAAGGTACTGCTCCGGTATAATCTCTTCGTGACTTACTATTGTTACATTTTTGTTGGATGCATCTAGCCAGACAGGAACCTGACCGTTTGTGACAATATAGATATGATTCACCCAAGGCGCATATGCTTCAATGGACCGAAGAGAATAGAGCAGCTCATCTCGGTTTTCAAAACGGCTTTTGTCGGAAGATTCAGAATTGGTTGCCTGATTGGTTTCTTTGAAGCGTGAAAGGACCTCAAAAAAGTTCGAGTCAGCCAGATCCACCCAAGTGTATACTATGTCAACAGGGAAGCTGGCTTGAATAACGCCGATAGGTTGAGGCCGCGGAATTCCGTTTGTCGTTTTTTTAACAGGCGTCGACACATCACGTCTTAGTTTTTTAGTGAGTTTTCTGGCGTTTTCTTGCGCGGTATTAGATCTGTTTATGTCAATCTCCGCCTCAATAGGAAACTTGTTCAATAACATGTCCCGGAAAAACAGGCCGGGTTTGGAAACAAGTTTGCGGCTCTTGGCCATTGCTCTGCTCATAGGTTACCCCTTTGTTATTAAAGTTATCTGGAAAAGGCGCCGTCCCCCAAAGTTAACTTACGGCTCCGGATTAAGGATTGAGACCGTCAGGTCGTAGCCCGTGCGTGCAGGCAGTCGTGGATGTGAAGCAGGCCCATCAGGCGATTGTCCTTATCGGCCACGATGCAGGCCGTGATGCCCTTTTCCGACATCAATTCGGCAGCGTCCGAGACCAGCATCTCTACGTCGATGATCACCGGGTTTTCAGTGGCAATGTCAGCGGCTGTGGTGTCCCACAGGTTTTCGATGTTGCGGCGCATGTCTCCGTCGGTGACGACGCCAAGGATCCTGTTTTCGTTCACAACAATTGCCACGCCCAGCGATTTTTCCGACATGGTCACGACCACTTCGGACATCGCCGTGCCGGGGCCGACCAGCGGCAAGGCGGTGCCGGTGCGCATCAAGTCGCGCACCCGCAGCAGTCGCGCGCCCAGCTTGCCACCCGGATGATAGCGGCGGAAATCTTCGGGCGCGGTTCCCAACAGGGTGCTGACGCCGACGGCCAGGGCATCGCCAATCGCAAGGCTCAGCGTTGTTGAGGTGGTCGGGGCAAGCCCATTGCGACAAACCTCGTCAACGTTGCCGTAGGCAATGGTCACGTCACCGGCATAAGACAGCGTACTGTCGGCGTGTCCAGTGAGGGATATAACAGTGATGCTGTGGGCTTTGCAGTAGTGCAGCAGATCGGATAATTCAGTGGTTTCCCCCGAATTTGACAACACCAGAACAACGCTGCCCTGCTGCACCAGCCCGAGGTCGCCGTGGCTGGCTTCGGCGGCATGCAGAAAGATCGCCGGCTTGCCAAGTGAGCGGAAGGTGGAGGCGATCTTGCGGCCGATATGGCCGGATTTGCCAATCCCGGAAACGACCAGCGGACCGGTCGAGTCGTGAATCCTTTCGATCGCTGCGGCACAGGCTTCGATGGACTCGCACGGAAGATTCAGAATCGCCTCAGCCTCGGCGCGTAGCGCCGAGCGCACGATCCCCGTCAGCGCGCCTGTCCTCTCGGTTTTGTCGTCCGAAAAGAAATCTTTCGATGTTGAAGCCTGGATATTCACCTGCTCACTCCAAATTTCTGACCGCGTGGTGATTTGACTGCGGCGGCAATTTTGCGTTGGCGACGATTCTCAAACCTGCTGAAGGCGCGACTGATCGCGCGTCAGTTGTCGCGGTCTTATGCGAAGCGGCACCATGGATCAGCTTTGCAAACACGCCCTCGCAGGCGGCCTTCATCCCATCGGCCGCATAGAAATCGCCGGGCACAAGTGACATCTTGATCAGCCATGAGATGTAGGATGCGCGTGCCGCAGTGCTGGCGGTATGCCGGGTTGACCAGAAGGTATCAAAATCAGGTGCACCATTAGCGCAGATAGCCAGTCGCGGATTGGCGTAGATCGCCTCTACGATGACCAGAAGCGGTGTACCGTGGTAGATCGCTGACAGGCCCGAGGTGCTGGTGATCGTGATCATCCCAGCCGCATGCCGTGCCAATAGCCCCAGAGACCCGGTCTCGATGACGTCAACCCGATCCCCGATCCCGAGCGCCTCGGCCGTTGCGCGGATCAAGGGGCCGTGGCGGAAGTGCCCCCTCTCAAGCGGGTGGACCTTGAACACCAGCCTCGCTTCGGTATCCGGGTTTCGCGCAAACGACGACAGCGTGGCGGTGATCAGGCGGGTTGTGTCCCACCCCTTTGCCGCGTCCTGCATGTTACTGTCGACCGCGACCTGCAACGGCACAAGGAAATAGCGACCGTCCTTGTGCTCCAGCAATTTCTGAATTGCCGCAAAACAGCGATGCTGCCGGAACACTTTGCGAGTACCGTTCCGCGCCCACAGGAAAATATCCGGCAACACCGAGATTGGGCGATGAAATATATTCTTTTCACGACTGGTCTGAAACACGGTCCGCAACGCATAGTAAAGCGCGCCGTAACCGCACATCGAATGCAACCCGCGATAAGGGACTACGTTGGCAGCCTCCTGTTCGACAGGGTCGTAGTCGTCGGGTGGCAGCAAACCCGCGATCGGCGAGTTCGCATTATTGCCGCCTTCCTCGACCGTTACATATCCTGGCCGTATGTACCCTTCCTCTAGGGATAGAACCCGGATGCCGTGTTGTCGGGCCACTGCCAGAGCAACCTTGTGTACCGGTCGCTCCGATCCGAATAGGATGATGTACCCGATATCGGCCGCAGACAGGTATTCGGTCAACCAGTTGCGCCATTCGTCTAGACTGCCACCGAACGAAAACCGCTTCATACCCCGAGCAAAGAACCGGTCCCCGGCATTGAAACATACACGCCTGACGTCCAGCCCGCGGGTTTCGAGATAGACCTGCAAACGCGAGAAAAATGGGCCGACCGGACCCTGCAACAGAAGGATACCACGTTTTCTCTGAGATAAACCATTGGTTGCAAAAAACGGTTTCCAGAAGGCGCTTTGTTGGCAAATGGCCCGCACGGAATTGTGATAATTCTTGTTTGCCAAATGTTTATCCAAAGATCAATATTGTCGCCTTTAACGAGAGAGGGGTAGTTCTCTGCACTTTCAGCGTGTTCTTCTAGTCTCAATATGAAAACGTGAAAAGGGGATTTCCCGGCTCACAGGATCACGTGTTTGTTATCGATACCAGTTGTCGCGTCCGCACCGTGGATGCCAGGCCTGTATCGCTGTGGAGGTTGGACCTGTATCGCTAGAAGGCCGCCCCAATGTGCTTGTTTGGGCCACTTTCTACTCGTATGCGACCGGGCTTTTACCGCCTTGGGCTAAGCCATGGGCTTCAGGATTGTGGTCTTTTTTCGAGAAATCGATACTAAATACCCGAACTCGACATTCGGTTCATTGCCCGTCAGCGCAAGCGTCTTTTGATGCCAAGATTTCATTTGCTGGTTTGACTCATTTGTCTGGCTTTGGATTGTCGTCGCGCGCCTCGATGAAAACCACGATAGCCGCACACGGGCTCATCAAATCACCCTGTTTAGAGAGACAAACCCAAAGACTAGCCTTTGCTCCTCCACGTTCTTCAAAGGAAGTCCGACGCAGACCTTTGCACCGTCTCACCCGCACCTTAAGTCCGCGCGCGTCAAGCCGACTATTTCGGATCCAAGAATCTTCGGCCGGCCATTGGATAGGGGGACAAGCTCAACCAGTACCACGTTTTCTATACCAGTTATTGAGAGTCGTAAGGCGAACGGCTGATCTGGACCAGATCAGCCAATGCGGCGCTTATACTCAACAGTCAGTCACTGACGAACTGCTGCAAGTAGGCGCGACATTGCAACAGTGAACATCCGGCGCAGCATAGCGGAGTCAGACAAACGCGTGCAGAATTCGTACAACGAAGTAGGAGCAGGCTACCTTTTCTCATATTTTGAAAGCGTTAGCTTCAGTGCGCATGCACCTTGGCAGTGGAGCAGTTTTGACCATTCGTCCACGCCTCCGTTTGCCTGGGTACCCTTGCTCTTCACCCGGATACAACGTGATTTCCTGCGTTGGGTTCAATTTTCTTGTTTCCATTTAACGCGGATCGTCAGGCAGAGCTTTGATTGACGCTCTTCTGATAACTGCTGCTTCTTCACGTAGATAGCTTTCACGCAAAATACCCCGTCATTCCGAATAAACTCGGCCCGTTTGTTAGAAAACCTTGCAAATGACACGATGTTTAGGACATATTTGTATATATTTATTAATTCTGAAGTCAGTATTTAGAATGTTTTGAGGCACAAACCGAGCGGCGGGCGCGATGCGCTCTGTACCTATCTGTGGGGGAAGGACGTGGGGTTTGGCCTGGTTAAAAACTATACTGGTAATATGTTGTATTTTGCTGCTTCCTTCGCCGGTTGCAGCCAATATTGGAAAAGTCATCGGTGTCGAACAAGGCGCGCAGATAACGCGCTCCGGGAAATCGCAGCCGTTGCGTGCAGGCATGACCGTTGCGTCCGGGGATGCCATTTCAACCGATGGCAGCGGTTTGGTTCAACTGGTATTTGATGACGAAACCAAGATTGCGATTGGCCCAAATGCGCGCATGCAACTGGATGTGACAATGCTGCGCGGAAACAGGAAGGCCAAGAACTTTGCAATTCAGGCCCTGGGCGGCAGCTTCCGCTTCATTTCAGGCAAAAGCAAAAAACGGGCCTATTCCATCCAGACACCCACCGCGACCATGGCCGTCAGGGGAACGACATTTGACCTTTGGGTCGTACCAGGCACGCAAAGTGCCATGATGGTTCTTCAGGGCCGTGTCGAGATGTGCGGGCAGAGTGGAAATTGTCAGGAAACAGGGCGGAAATGCAGCCTTCTTGCCACCACGCAAAGCGGGAATATAGGTCGCCCCACCGACGAGGAAAGCTATGAAAAGGCGGTGAAAAATGGCTTTCCATTTGTTCAATCGCAACAACAGTTGCAAGTACCACTGCAAGTAGATGTGTCAGGCTGCGGGCGGGACGCCGTACCTCCACTTCAGCAAAGATCGGAAACGCGTGCTTCTACCCCTGAGCGGGGAGAAGTTAAAAGCGCCGCTGCATCCGCGCCACAAAACGAGGCTCGTGCGTCGTCAGGTAGCACCAGCCCTGGCAGCACCGGCAGCGGCAATGGCGGCAGCGTCGGTGGAAGCACCGGCAGCGGCAACGGCAACGGCGGAAACATTGGCGGAAATGGCAGCAGTGATTCCGGAACAGGTGGCAATGTCGGAACGGGCAGCGGCACTGGGAATGGCCGAGGCGGCTCAATCGGTGGCGGATCAGGCAGCGGAAGTGCTGGCAGTGGCGGCACAATCGGAAGCGGCGGCACAGATGGCTTTGGTGGCGGGGTCGGCAGCGGCGGCGCTGGTGGTAATGGGGGCAATAGCGGCCAGGGGCAGTAAAGCCCCTTGTTCATGCCGCCAGTTCGGACGCTGCCGAGGTTCTTGAAACGCGTACCGTGGGTGATGGCCCGTCCGGGCTAGCCAAGATAATCGGAGGCAAACGTGACCGGAAAGCCCAGGGAACGCGCAGGGCAAAGACGCGCTTTTCAGCTGGTCGGGCTGGGTCTGATCCTGTTCGGATGCTTCATCCGGGTCCTTGATCCTTACCCTGTGCGCATGACACGATTGGTCTACTTCGACATTCTGCAGCGCATTTCACCTCGGGAATACAATCCTGACTTGCCAGTTCGCGTGGTGGATATCGACGAGCAGTCACTTGCGACCTGGGGGCAATGGCCTTGGCCCCGCACTTTGCTGGCGCAGATGGTCCAAAACCTGGGCGAATATGGCGCTGCCGCTATCGCCTTTGACATGCTGTTTATCGAACCAGACAGGTTTTCGCCCGCCCGGCTGCTGAACGATCCGGCGCTGTCAGGTGTTTTAACGGTCGAGCATCACGCAAAGCGTCTGGACTATGATGTGATGTTCGGGATGGAAATCGCGAATTGGCCTGTCGTTCTGGGTGCGGCAGCCCGGCAAACCGCCCATGGCAGGCGCGTCACACCTTTGGCCGGAATTGTAGAAATCGGAGAGGCTCCGACCTCGGGCCTGGTCACTGTCCCTCACTGGACGCCACCCGCCGCGCCTCTGGACCGAACGGCAGCAGGTATCGGAGGGGTCAACGTCTCACCCTTGGGTGGTACGGGCATTGTGCGCCGTGTTCCCGTTTTGTGGGGCGGGCCGGACGGCGCCCTACCGGGTCTGGGCATCGAGGCGTTGCGCGTCGCCATGGGCGAGCCCGTGATCCTCGTCGAGGGCACACCGGACGAGGCCGGCATCATGCTGGCACTCGAGATCGGTCAATTTCGCTTGCCAACGACCGAGAATGGCGAGGTCTGGATAAAATACAGACGTGACAATCAAGACCTGTATCTATCGGCGCATGATGTGATGCAGCCGCAGGACAACGCTGACCTGCGCGCCGAAATTGAAGGGCGGATCATTCTGGTCGGTACATCGGCGGCAGGATTGTTCGACAGGCATCAGACGCCGTTGGGCGAATCCGTTCCAGGTGTATCAATCCACGCGCAGATCTTGGAACAGGTCCTGACCGGTGAAATGCTAAGCCGCTCTGACGTCACTGCGGCTCTTGAAATACTGTCCTTCGTCACTCTGGGCCTTGTGGTAACGGCCGTCATGGCACGGTTCGGCGCAGTGGCATCGTTTGTCGCAGGCGGAGCATCGGCGACGGTCGTGCTTGGTATCAGCTGGCTGGCGTTTCAGAACCAGTTGGTCCTGTTCGATGTAACCTTTCCGCTGCTGGGGGGTATGGCCAATTTCGGACTGCTGGCGGGGTATCTGTTTGTATCAACTGAGCGCGAAAAGCGCGTCATCCGGCAGGTCTTTTCCCACTATGTCGCCCCCGAAATTCTGGATGAGATGGAGGGAAGCGGACATCAACTGCAACTGGGCGGCTCAACGCAGGAGATCACGGTTATGTTCTCGGATATTCGGGGCTTTACCCCCTTGTCAGAATCCGTCTCGGCCACCGATCTTGTGACCTTGCTGAACCAGTTATTCTCTCAGGTTGGCGACCAGATACTGCGGGAGCGTGGCACTATTGACAAGTTCATCGGCGATGCGGTGATGGCATTTTGGAATGCCCCCTTGCCAGTCGAAGACCACCCGCGCCGCGCGGCTGAAGCCGCGCTGTTGATGCGTCAGGCCTTAGTGAATTTCAATGCGTCAGAGGTGATGCAGGGGCGACCACCGATTGCATTGGCAACAGGCTGCGCCACTGGACGGGCCTGCGTCGGCAATATCGGATCGAAACGCCGGTTCAACTACACCGTGATCGGGGATGTGGTGAATGTTGCCGCGCGGATCGAACAAAGCTGCCGGCATGTCGACTATGACATTCTCGTTTCAACTTCGGTGTATGAAAAAATGAGGGACCACATGGCGATGCTTGAAGCCGGGTTTATCGACCTGAAAGGCAGAACCGACCTTGAGCCCGTGTTCGTTCTGGTCGGCAACCAAGAGGTGCTGGAAACCCCCGCCTTCCAAAGATTGGAAACAACCCATCAAAAGCTGATCGAATCCATTCGGGACCGTCACCCGCAGGAACACATCGAAAAGACATGTGAGGATTGCGTCGCGCAGGCGCGGCAGGTTGAGCCGGGACTGATCGGGTTTTACCACGCCCTGTCCGGCAGATTGGCTGATTTTCGGTCAGATTTCCAATCCGGGCAGTTGATCTTTAGCCATCACGAACGTGCAGGCAAACCATCTGCCTAAGACGGCGCCCGGACCCGCTGAGCGGGCAATCGCTATCTTCACTTCCCGACCCTCGGCGCATCGCAATTTATTGCGACCGTTGTCACAAAACCCTTTTGAAATGTGCTTTCACCTTCCCTGCCTTGTTGTCTGACGCTGAATCAGACGAACCGGGGTGCGGGTACTGGGCGGAGGCACCGTTGCGTTCTGCAACCACTCCAAGACCGTGTCGGCAACCTGTTTCCCAAAGGCATCCACGCCGCAATGGACTGTGGACAGGGTTGGCCAACACTCGGCGGCTTCCTGAATGTCGTCGAACCCAATGATCTGAAAATCAGTGCCAATATCCTTGCGGGCTTCGTGACAGGCGTTGATCATGCCAAACGCCACCAGATCGTTGAAGCACAAGGCCGCGTCGCACTCCGAATAGTCGCGGAACAATTGCGCGGCGACACGGTGTCCAAAAGACCGGCTGCTGCGACCGGACAGCACCAAAGGCGAAAGCCCGTGTTCGGACATCACCTCCAAATACCCCGAAACCCGTTCCTGCGTGACTTGTCGCCCATCCAGCCCACCCACAAAAGCGATACGGCGCGCGCCTGACTCGATCAGATAACGCGTGGCGACACGTCCGCCTTCTTGATAATTCGGGGATATGAAGGGAAATCGGGCGGTATCGTCGCTGACCTGACGCAAGACCTGCATGACGGGAATCTGGGCGCGCGCTAAAGCGGTCAGGGTTTCGGATACATCCCCGTAAGCAGGTGAGACAATCAGAGCCGAGACTCCGTGCTCTAACATCGCCGCGACGACCTGATCCTGTATCGCTGCATCCTCGTTGGTATTTGCCACCACCACCGCATAGCCGCGCAAGCCCAGCGCCATTTGCAGCGACGTGGCAAATTCCGTGAAGAACGGGTTGTTCAGGTCATTGATCACCAGCCCGATCAGTGCCGTCCCGGACGCCCGCAGATTGGCGGCTGAGCGATTGTAGACATAACCGATCTCTTTCATCGCCGCATGGACGAGCTTTTTGGTCTCGGGCTTGACCTGCGCGCCGCCCTGCAACACCAGGCTGACCGTCGATTTCGACACACCTGCCTTGTTGGCGACATCTATGATCGTCGGTCTACGCATTCAGGTTATTGGTCTACTCCGTGCAGGGCCAGCAATGTGATCATGCGCTCCTTTGCCAGATCTGGGTCCAAGAGCAAACCCGCTTCATCCGCCAGCCGGAATACCTGCGCATAGTGGCAAATATCGCGGCTGGACTGGAATCCGCCGGGCATCACGAAATGCGATTGTGCGCCGTTCAGCCAAGCCAGAAAGGCTATGCCTGCTTTATAGAACTGCGTCGGTGCCCGGAAAATCTCACGGCTCAAAGGCACCGTAGGCGCAAACAGCGCGTGGTAGCGGTCCATGTCCCCCATCGCCAGGGCTTCAAGTGCCTGGCTTGCGGCTGGGGCGATTGCGGCAAAAATACCCAGCAGCGCGTGCGAAAAATGCGTCCCATCCCCGGCAATCAGATCAGCATAGTTGAAATCGTCGCCGGTATAGAGGCGCACGCCATCTGGCAGGCGTGCGCGAAACGACTCTTCGTGTGCCTGATCAAGCAATGAGATTTTGATGCCATCCACCTTGCCCTGGTTTTCGGCGATAAGGGACAGAACGAAGTCACTGGCCGCAGCAACATCCGTGCTGCCCCAATACCCTTTGAGTGCCGGGTCAAACATGTCACCCAGCCAATGCAGTATGACAGGCTCTGACGCGCCGTCGATCAGCGTGCGGTAGACGTCGTGATAAATGTCCGGCCCAGCGCCGATCGTCGGGAAAGCACGCGACGCCATCAGGATCAGCTGCCCGCCAGCGGCCTCGATCGCTTCGGCCTGATGTTCGTAGGCGGACAGGATTTCGCCCGCCGTGTTCAGCGCGCCAAGCGACACATGGTCGGTCCCTGCCCCGCATGCCACGCGCGGTGAGAGCGGATGCGCCCGGGCGGCAGCCATGGTGCGTTGGATCAGCTCCAGTGCGGTGTCCCAATCCACACCCATGCCGCGCTGCGCGGTGTCCATCGCCTCGGCCAGGCCCAGCCCCTGATCCCAAAGCCCCTGCCGAAAGCTGAGCGTCGTGTCCCAATCCACCGCCGGACGGTCTGTCCAGGGGTTGCGCTCAGCCAGCGGGTCTGAGACGACATGCGCCGCAGCAAACGCGGTACGTGTCAATGGCACCTGCGGTGCACGGGGCACCAAGGGGGTTCCGGTCAACGCATAAGGTTGCAGCACGCCTTCAGGGGTTGGCAGTATCAGTGTCATCGCCTCAGACCTCCAGATCCAAAACCAGTATGCCGTCGATCCCGCCTATCGCATTCTCGACCAACTGCGCGCCCAGCGCCTTGTGGGTTTTGTTGTTTTGATAGGCTTCCAGCGCCGCCCAATCGTCGAAATCGATCACGAAGCCATGCATATAGCCGCGCTCAATCTGTTCAGGGCTTTGACTGCGGCCGCCAGTGAACCCGCTGGCACCCGGCAGTGTTTCTGCCACATCAGCGAGTCCGGCATAGATGGCCGCAACCGTTTCCTCGGTCACGTCGGGGCGAAACTTGGTCAGCACGATATGGCGGATCATTGTGTAAATCCCTGATCTTGTTTGATCATGTCCGCTGCTTTCTCTGCGATCATGATGGTCGGAGCGTTGGTGTTCGATGAATTGACAGTGGGCATGATCGAGGCATCCGCGACACGCAGCCCGTCAATCCCGTTGAACCGAAGACGTGGGTCAAGTACGGCCTCTTGGTCGCTGCCCATACGGCACGTACCTGCGCAATGGTGCGAAGTTTTGGAATGCACACAGATGAAGTCGAAGTAATCCTGATCGGTCCGCACATCCGGCCCCGGCAGACGTTCGGCCAAAACATACGGTTTCAGCGCATCCTGCGCGAGGATGTTTTGCACCAGTTTCAAACCCCGGATCGACATCTCACGGTCATAGGGATCGGCCAGATAGTTCGGGTCGATCAACGGCATCGCCGCCGGGTCCGCGCTTTGCAGTCGAACCGAGCCGCGGGACCGGGGCCGCAGGAAGCATGCGTTCAGGGTCACGCCGCCATTGGGCATAGCTTCGACCCCGGCCTCAATCCCGGTGCCCAGCCCTAGATGCATCTGAATATCAGGCGACCGCGCGTCAGGATCGGCATACCAGAACCCTCCGGTTTCAAACAGGCTCGACGCCACCGGCCCTTTGCGCGTGAGAAGGTATTGCAGCCCGGCGAATGCCGAAAGATGCAACTTGGCGAACCGGTCATAAGTATGCGGTCCCGTCACCTCGCAAATCGCGTAGAGATCAAGGTGATCCTGCAGGTTTTCCCCCACATTCGGCTGATCATAAACCGGTCTGATCCCCAGACTTTCCAGGTGATCTGCCGGACCAATCCCCGACAGTTGCAACAGACGTGGTGAGCCGATTGCACCCGAAGACAGAATAACCTCTTGCGCGGCGGTGATTGTCTCACCATCCATCATTTCTACCCCGGTCGCCCGGCCGCGGTCGATCATGATGCGCCGAACCTGCGCGCCAGTGCGGACGGTCAGGTTCGTCCGGCCCCGGTTCGGCGCCAGAAACGCCATCGCGGCCGAGGACCGGCGCGCGTTGCGTTGGGTCAGTTGGTAATACCCCGCCCCGTCCTGTTTCGCCCCATTCACATCGCGGGTTTCAGGGATACCAACCTGCCCGGCGGCCTTGATATAGGCATCGCAGATCGGCAAAGGCGCGGCAGGCCTCGACACGCCCAACGGACCACCTTTGCCGTGGAACTCATTGTCGTAGGTGTCGTTGTCCTCGGACTTCTTGAAATAGGGCAGCACATCATCAAAGCCCCAGCCTTCACACCCCATCTGACGCCAGTCGTCATAGTCCTGTGCTGCACCGCGCGTGTAAATCTGCGCATTGATGGCCGAGCCACCTCCGATCACTTTGGCCTGCGTATAGTTGAAAACCTTATCCTGCATGTGCCTCTGCGGCACCGTCGACCAGCCCCAGCTGCCAATGCCTTTGGTCATCTTGGCAAACCCGGCGGGTAGGTGAAAAAACGGATGCCGGTCGTTTGAGCCAGCCTCTAACAGCAGAACCCTGGCCGAGGGTTCTTCGGACAGGCGCGAGGCAATGACCGACCCGGCCGAGCCGCCGCCGATCACGATGAAATCATATCCGTCAGACATGTTGATTTGTCCTCAGAGTTTCTCAGAGACGCGTGATCGATAGGCCACCATCCACAGGGATTGCAGCACCGGTGGCGAACTGCATCTGGCCTTCGACAATGGGCATAATGACCGACCCGATATCTTGGGGCTCACCCCATCGTGCGGCGGGTACAAGGCCACCTTCGATCCGGTCGGTGTATTTGTCGCGCACACCTGCCGTCATCTCGGTTGCGATGATGCCGGGGCGCAGTTCGAACACACCTATCCCGTGCGGCGCCATACGCACGGCAAAGAGTTGCGCCATCATGGCCGCGGCCGCCTTTGAAACGCAGTATTCAGCCCGTTCGATAGACACCATAGTGGCGCTGACCGAGGTGACGAATGTGATCGAGCGATAAAGGTCCTGAGGTTGCGCCAGCATACGCCGCGCAACGTCCTGCGCCAGAAAGAAGGCTCCGCGCAGGTTGATGTTCTGAACGAAATCCCAGTTCTCGGGCTTCAGCTCCAGCATGTCGCCGCGCACCGGAGCGCCGACGCCGGCATTGTTGACAAAAGCGGTGATCGGACCCAAGTCAGCCTCAACCTGATCCAGCATGGCGGGTACGTGGTCAATATCCGATACATCATGCTGCACATAGATCGCGTTTGGTCCAAGCTCGGCCAAAGCCTGTTGCACTGCTAGTTTGTCAGGGGCCGAGCGCGACGCCAGCGCCACCTTGTATCCCCCCGCGATCAACGCGCGCGAAATGCCAAGGCCAATGCCTTGCTGCCCACCTGTGACCAACGCAATCCCGGTCATGCTGCAAACTCCGTCTCAATGATGTGGCGGCCTGCGCGCAGGGCCAGCGCCGCGATGGTCAGGGCCGGGTTCACCGCAGCCGAGGTCGGCAGGACCGACGCGTCAACGATGAACAAATTTCGGAAATCGTGGCTGCGGCAGAAGGGATCGACAACGCTGTTGTCAGGGTTGCTTCCCATCCTCGCGGTCCCGCATTGGTGGGATGGTGTTCGGCGGTCGAATGCCCGCGACAGAACAATTGGAAAACCCGACCGGCGCAGGTGCGTTTTCAGCCGCTCCACCAGAGCTTCATGCGCCGCCCAATTCGAACGTTTCCAATCCAGCCGGATCTGGTTACCTTCGACAGTCACACGGCTATCGGGGTTCGGAAGGTCCTCTGACATGGCGTAGAAATCATAGCTACGGCCTGCAATCAGCGCGGCGATAGGGCCGGGCAACCCGGTCTGAGAGGCAAGGATCGGGCCTGTGATCTTGCCCAGCATCTGAACATTGCCCAGTGGCGGCCCGCCGTTGCCGTCACTGTTGTAATAATCGTTGAACATCAGCGTCTTCTGATAGATCGACCGATTGCGGCGCAAAGGGTGCAGGGCCAGCACGGCCGAGCTGTTGTGGTTCATGAAGTTGCGCCCAACCTGATCGGACCGGTTCGCCAGCCCCCTAGGATAGGCGTCATTCGCAGATTGCAGCAGCAAGGCCGCCGATTGAACAGCACCAGCAGCGAGCACCACCAGCGGTGCCTTCAACGTGCCGTGCCCGTCGACCTTGATCCCCGTGATCTTGCCAGTCGCATCCGCGATCAATTCCCGTACCGTCGCCCCCGTCAAAAGCGAGACATTTTTGTGCACAAGCGCCTTTGCCAAGGCAGAGGTTTCCGCATCCATCTTGCCACCGCAGGTGTTGGGAAATGCATCCCAGGTCGTTTGACCTGCCGCCAGCCATCTGTCGATATCCACCCCAAGCGGCACCGAAGACGGTGTCAGACCTGCACGGCCGAGCCGCGTTCGCAAATCCGCGATGTCCGGCTCATCCGCCACGGGCAGGTGCGGATAGTTTGCGCTGTGGGGCGGCTCGGTCGGGTCCTCATTCACGACGCCATGCACGTCATAAAGCTGCTCGGCTGCGGTATAGTCGCGCTCTAGTTCCTCATAAGAGATCGGCCAGCCGGGGGAACTGCCGCCCAGATGCGCGCGCGGCTGGAAATCCTCACGTCGATACCGGATCAGCGCCGCACCGTAGAATTTGGAGTTCCCGCCCACACAATAATAGTTACCGGGGTTAAAAGGCTGGCCTTTGCCGTCCAGCCACGTTTCGTCTGGCCGAAAGCACCCGTCGCCAAAGATCGCCTTCGGATCCCGATCCTGTGGCGAGGGGGTCAGGCGCTCCCCTCGCTCAACGATCAGAATACGGCGTCCGGACGGGGCCAGCGCTGCGGCCAGAGTCGCCCCGCCAATGCCAGAGCCGATGATTATGACGTCTGCACGCGTCACGGTGTGATCCGCATCTCGCTTTCGGGGTCAAAGGCCACGGCCTTTTCCATGTTCACCGCGAACATGAAATCCTGCCCCGGCGCGACCTCGGCGTCCGAACGCATTCGGGCAATCACATCCTGTCCTCCGAGGATCATGGAAACAAATGTGTCCGAGCCGGCGGGTTCAGTCACCACGATGCGGTTGGTCATCTGCGCGATGTTTGAAGACTTCCGATCCGCACCATCCATGTCGGTGATGGTTTCCGGCCGGATTCCCAACAGGATGTCGCGCCCGTCCCAAGCAGACAGGTTGTCCTGACTAAAGGGAAGCTGCGCCATCGACCCGTCATGCAAGGCGACCTCAGCATGAGGGCGGCCATTCAGGACGGTAACCTTTGCGGGCACCACGTTCATCGCGGGTGATCCCATGAACGTCGCAACGAAGATATTCGCAGGCGTGTCATAGATTTCCTGCGGCGTACCAAGCTGCTGCACATAGCCGCCATTCATGACTGCAATGCGGCTGGAGAGCGTCATCGCCTCAATCTGGTCGTGGGTGACGTAGACGATGGTGGTGCCGAGGTTTTGATGCAGCTTCTTGATCTCGGTCCGCATGTCCACGCGCAGCTTGGCATCTAGGTTGGACAGAGGCTCATCAAACAGGAACACATCAGGGTTTCGCACCAGCGCCCGCCCCATCGCCACTCGCTGGCGCTGCCCCCCCGAAAGCTGGCCGGGTTTGCGATCCAGCAGTTGTTCGATCTGCAACAGCTTGGCGACCTCATTCATGGCCTTTTCACGCTCGGGCTTTGGTACACCGTGCATCTCAAGCCCAAAGGTGATGTTCTGCCCCACGGTCATATTGGGGTAGAGCGCATAGCTTTGGAAAACCATGGCGATGTTCCGGTTTGACGGGTGAACCCCGTTCATCACCTGATCCTTGATGCGGATTTCCCCGCTGGTAATCTCCTCCAGCCCCGCGATCATGTTCAGCAAGGTGGACTTGCCACAGCCCGACGGGCCAACAAGCACAAGGAATTCACCCTCTTGCACGGATATATCGACCTTGTGCAGAACTTCGACAGCCCCGTAGGATTTGGTCGCGTTGTCTATGTCCAGAAAACCCATCAGGTCTTATCCTTTCACGGAACCCGCCATCAGGCCGCGGACGAAGTATCGACCGGCCACGATGTAGACGAGCAGAGTTGGCATGGCGGCCAGAATGGCGCCTGCGAAGTGAACGTTGTATTCCTTAACCCCGGTGGATGATTGCACCAGGTTGTTCAGCGCCACCGTCATTGGCTGGCTATTCGCATCGGCAAAAGACGCGCCAAACAAGAAGTCATTCCAGATATTGGTGAACTGCCAGATGATCGACACCACGGCGATTGGCCCTGAACTGGGCAGCAGGATACGCCAGAAAATCTGGAAGAACCCGGCCCCATCAATTTGCGCCGCCCGGATCAGTTCGGTCGGGAACACGGCGTAGTAGTTGCGGAAATAAAGCGTCGTAAAGCCGATCCCATAGACCACGTGAACAAGCGCCAGACCCCAGGTTGTGCCCGCCAGGCCGATGATACCCAGCATCCGCGCCATCGGGATCAGGACGATCTGGAACGGGATAAAACAGGCAAACAGCATAAGCCCGAACAGGATGGTGTCGTATTTGAACCGCCACTTGGTCAGCACATAGCCGTTCAGTGCGCCGAGAATCGTCGAGACGATCACCGCCGGAACGACCATCTTGATGGAATTCCAGAAATAGGGCTTCAGACCCGTCGGATCGACACCGATCTGGGCCGATGACCATGCCTTCAGCCACGGCTCAATCGTAAAGACCTGCGGCAGGTTCATCATGCCTCCGCCGGTGATCTCTTCCAGCGGTTTGACCGAGTTCACCAGCATCACGTAAAGCGGCAGCAGGTAGAACAGACCGAACAACAGCAGCACCAGATAGATCAGCGTCCGCGTGACACGCCCGGTGCGAATTGCGGTATCCTGAGTTGCCTGGGACATCAGCGTTTCTCCCGCAGTTCGGCGTAGAGATAGGGGATCATGATCGCTGCGATGGTCATCAGCATGATCGTGGCCGAGGCTGCACCAATCCCCATCTGGTTCCGCGTGAAGGTGTAGGAGTACATGAAGGTCGCAGGCAATTCGGTTGCACGGCCCGGACCACCGCCGGTCAGCGCGATCACAAGGTCGAAAGTCTTGATCGCAAGGTGGCTTAGGATCACGAAGGCCGACAGGAAGGCAGGGCGCAATTGAGGGATGATGATCCGGCGATAGAGGTTCCAGTTAGACGCACCATCCATCTGCGCCGCGCGCAGGATTTCGTTGTCGATCCCGCGCAACCCAGCCAGGAACATGGCCATGACAAACCCGCTGGTTTGCCAGACCGCCGCCAGAACGACCGTGTAAATCGCGAAATTGCGGTCTTTGATCCAGTCGAACTCAAAGCTTTCCCAACCCCAGGTCTGCATCACGTTTTCCAACCCGATGCCGGGATCAAGAAACCATTTCCACGCGGTGCCGGTCACAATGAAGCTTAGCGCCATTGGGTACAGGTAGATCGGGCGCAGCAGCCCCTCACCACGGATTTTCTGATCGAGAAAGATCGCCAACCCAAGCCCGATACACGTGCAGATCACGATGTATAGGCTTGCGAAGATGCCCATGTTGATCAGCGAGGTTTCCCAATGACTGAGCCGCCATAGCTTGTCATAGTTTTCCCAACCGACCCATCCAAAGGTCGGCAGGATGCGGCTGTCGGTGAAGGAAAGGTAGACCGAGAACAGAATAAACCCGTAAACGAACACCGTCATCATCGCGATGGATGGGGACAGGACCAGTTTGGGAATCCAGTTCTGAAGGCGAGTCTTGAAATCCGCGTCGGCTGAAACAGCCATGGCGCGCCCTCCTGCAAGTAGTGTTTTAAGGCGTTGAGCGCCCTCTTGGGACAGGGCGGCCCGAAAGCCGCCCCATCGGGAGGATCACCTGGTCACTTGGCGATGGACACCGCGTCGACCAGTTCGGTCACGGCAGTTTCACTGTCATACTCGCCGTTGAAATGCGCCGTGACGACGTCATAGACCGCATTCTTGACCGAGGCTGGCGCCGCGTGGCCATGGGCCATGGACCCGAACAGGTTGCCCGAAGCCGCAGCCGCCGCCAGATCTTTCATGCCTTGCTTGCCGCAATCATCGAAGTCAGCGTCGCTGACGTCGGTGCGTGCCGGGACCGAGCCCTTGACCACGTTGAACGCGGACTGGAACGAAGGCGATAGGATCGCACTGGCCAGCGCCGCCTGTTCTTCGGACACCGAACCGCCCTGATCGAACATCATGAACTGGTCGGCATTGAACGTCACCTGTTCCGCCGTACCCGGGAAACGGAAGCACAGGAAGTCCTGACCCGGAACCTTGCCCGCGTTCAGAAACTCACCCTTTGCCCAATCGCCCATCATCTGGAAACCGGCCTCGCCATTGATCACCATCGCGGTGGCAAGGTTCCAGTCGCGGCCCGAGAAATTCTCGTCAACATTGTCGCGGATAAAGGCCATGCGGTCGAAGGCTTCTTTCATGGCCTCGCCGCCCAGAACTTCTTCGTCCAGATCAATGAACGCGGCCTTGTAGCCGTCGGGCCCCAACGTGGACATAACCACCGCGTCAAATATCGTGGCATCCTGCCAGGCCTGACCGCCATGCGCGATCGGAGTAACTCCGGCACCTTTCAACGTCTCGACAGCGGCGACAAACTCATCCCACGAGGTTGGCGGGGCAATTCCGTTTGCGTCCAGCACCGCCTTGTTGGCCCAGACCCAATTGGTCGAATGCACGTTAACGGGTGCGGAGACCCACTTCCCATCATGCTTGGCAAAAGCCTTTAGCGCATCCGGAACAACCTCGTCCCAGCCTTCTTGGGCAGCAACATCGTTCAAGTCAGCCAACGCACCCTGCGCGGCCCAGTCCTGAATGTCGAAACCAAGCGCCTGCACGGCAGTCGGCGCGTTGCCGGCGGTAACGCGCGCGCGCAGAACGGTCATTGCCTGCTCGCCACCGCCACCGGCAACCGGCATGTCTGTCCAGCCGATGCCCTGGCCGGACAGGTCATCTTTCAGAACGTTCAGTGCCGCGGCCTCGCCGCCCGAGGTCCACCAGTGCAGAACCTCGACCTCTTCCGCGTGTACGAGGCTGGATGTACATAGCAGCCCGGCCACAATAACCGATTTTGTTTTCAGCAGTTTGCGCATTTTAATTTCCTCCCTAAATGCGATTTTCTTGTTTTTTGTCTGTCGGCGTTTTTTTATCAGTCCTTAGGCACCCATGGGGAACGGGTGTTCCCGATACGCATGACCACCGATTTCACTTCCAAAAACTCCTCGAATCCATAGCGCCCGATTTCCCTTCCCTGTCCGGATTGTTTGAACCCTCCAAAGGCCACTTCTGGGAAGCCGTCCATCCAGGTGTTGGTCCAAACCGTTCCCGTTTCTGCACGCCGTGCGAATTCAAGGCATGTGTGGACATCCGTACTCCAGACACCCGCCGACAAACCGTAGTCGCTATCATTGGTCAGGGCGACAGCCTCGTCCAGTGTTTTGAACGTCATGACTGACAAAACCGGGCCAAAAACCTCGTCCCTTGCAATGGGCATGTCCGGATCAACATCAGTGATCACGGTAGGTTGGTAGAACTGATCGCCCAGCCCTTCGACCGTCAACCGATCTCCGCCCAGCGCGACGGTCGCGCCCGAGGCCCGGGCCTGTTTAACATAGGTATCAATCTTAGCGTTGTGCTCGGCCGTGACGATGGCGCCCACCTGCGTGGACGGGTCCAGCGGATCACCGAATTTTACTTTGCGGGACAGGGCGATAACGCGGTCGCAAAACTCTTGGGCAATATCCTCATGCACGATGATCCGGCTGCTGGAATTACAGCACTGGCCCACATTGAAATAGACGCCAAACACAACGGCATCCGCCGCCGCATCCAGATCGGCGTCAGGAAAGATCACCTGCGGGTTCTTACCGCCAAGCTCCAGCGCGACTTTCTTCAGTGTGCCTGATGCAGCCGCGCTGATCGTCTTGCCCACGGCCGTCGACCCCGTGAAGCTGACCATATCCACGGCCTTGTGGCTGGACATCACGGCACCCACCGGAACGCCGTAACCCAGCACGATATTGCACACACCTGCGGGCAGGCCCGCCTCGACCAGCAGCTCACCCAACATCAGCGTGGTCGAGGGCGTCATTTCCGACGGTTTGACGACCACCGTACAGCCCGCAGCCAAGGCAAAAGGCAGTTTCTGGCTGAGAATCCAGAACGGGAAATTCCACGGCGTGATGATCGAAACCACACCAATGGGTTCTTTCAGCACAACGCCCATCATATCCGCGCCCAGTGTATTGTGGCTGTCGCCATGGGTGCTGCGAGCAAGCGAAGCCGCATAGCGCCACAAATCCGCGGCACCGCCAACCTCACCTTTGGACTGGCTGATCGGCTTGCCGCTTTCCAGCGTTTCGATCAGGGCGATGCGATCGACATTCTGCTCAATCAAGTCCGCCACTTTCAGCAACACGGTCGCGCGCTCCTTGCCTGATGCACGGCTCCAGACACCGCTGTCGAATGCGGTGCGGGCGGCGGCAATCGCGGCTTCAGCCTCGGCCTCTTGCCCCAGAGCAGAGCGGCTGACGATATGCCCATGAGAGGGCGAGCGACGTTCGAACGTCTCTCCCGAAGCGCTATCCATCCATGCGCCATTGATCAGGTGCCGACCTTCGAACAGCGCGGGCAGTTCAAACGGGATGGCGGGGTTTATGGTCATGTCATTCATGTGGTCAAAGGCCAGAAAACAAGGGGTTTCGTTTTTCCATGAAGGCTGCAACGCCTTCGTCCCGATCCGCTGAGGCCGCTGCCGCCGCACTGCCCAGCGCTTCGACAATCGCGTGGGCATCTTCACCCACGGCTGCATGGATCATGTTCTTGGATATCTCGGTCGCGCGTGGGGATAGGGACTGCAATTCGGCAGCGATCTCAAGCGCACGGGCCAGAACGTCGTCTGCCACCTCAGCGGCATAGCCCAGCGCAACGGCTCGGTCCGCACCGATGCGGCGACCGAACAACGCCATCTCTTTCACCGCGCCTTCTGCGATCAGCCGGGTCAGACGCTGCGTGCCCGACCACCCCGGCACGATGCCAATTCGCGCTTCGGGCAGGGCCAGCGTCGCGCGCGGGGCCATCACACGCAGATCGCAGCAGCTGGCCAATTCCAGCCCTCCACCAAATGCGTGACCGTTCATGGCAGCAATGGTGGGTTTGCCCAAACGAGCCAACCGGTCGAAAATGCGATGCCCATCGCGCACCCAATGGCGTGCGAATTCGGCAGGGCTAAGATTACCCCACGCGCCAATATCTGCCCCGCAGCAAAAGACCTTTTCCCCTGCCCCGGTCACGATTATCGCGCGGATTTCCGGTCTGCGCTCGACCTCCTGCACTCTTGCCTCCAGCGCGTCGAGCATGTCGGTGGTCAGTGCGTTCAGCTTAGCCTCATTTTCCAAGGTCAGAACCGCCACCGCACCCTCGATATGAAAGCCGATCCCGGTCATGGCTGCAGCCCCATTGGCCCGGCGCTGAACAATGATTTTGAGATCAGGCTTGCATTCTCGGCGATTTTGACGCGCCCGCCAGACGCGGCCACGATATCGCGTTGTGCATCGATGCCGGGCATGATCTCAGTGGCGACCAGACCTTCGTCCATCAGCCGGATCACGCAGCGTTCGGTTACGTAGATCACGTCCTGCCCAGTTTCACGCGCACGACGTCCCGAGAAGGTGACATGCTCAACCTGATCCACCATCTTGGTGAATTTTCCGGGGGCGTTAACGCGAATCCCGTCATCCGTCAGCTCAATCTTGGCCCCGGCTTCGAACCAGCCAGAGAACACGATCTTTTTGGCCCGCGCGGTGATATCGACAAAGCCGCCGCAACCTGCCGTCAGATAGGGTTTCTTACCCAGCTTTGAGACGTTCACATTGCCTTCGACATCCACTTCGAGGAACGAAAGGAACGACATGTCGAATCCGCCCCCCTGAAAATAGATAAATTGCTGGGGTGACGGCACGTAGGCATGCGCGTTCGAGGCACAGCCAAAGGCAAACCCCGTCAGCGGAACACCACCCACGGCACCTTGTTCGATAGCCCATGTGACGGCGTTGGGATGCCCTTCCTCAAGCAGAATACGCGGGACCATGGCACTGATGCCAAAGCCCAGATTGGCGCTCATACCTGCGCGCAGTTCCATCGCGGCCCGGCGGGCGATGACCTTTTCAACACCATGCTCGGCCAGCGCGAAGCTTTCCCACGGGCGCATGATCTGGCCGGAAATCGCCGGGTCATAGAGCGTCTCAGTCGTTTGTTTCTGATCAGGATCTTCAACCACCAGATCGATCAGATGGCCGGGCACCCGCACATCATGCGGACGCAGGCTGCCTTCGGCAGTGACACGTTGAACTTGCGCGATCACCAGCCCACCGTGATTGCGCACGCAGATCGCTTGTTCCAGCCCGCCCAGATAGGCACCTTCGTGCTCATAGGTCAGGTTGCCGAACTCGTCCGCCGTGGTGGCCCGCAAAATGCAGACATTCGGAACGATATTCGGGAAATGCAGCCAGGTTTGGCCTGCAAACTCAGCCCGCGCGACAATAGGGTCCGCCGCCCCACGGGCGTTCATGGCGCAGCCTTCGCGCACCGGGTCGACAAAAGTATCCAGCCCAACTTGCGTCAACACGCCCGGTCGATGTGCGGCGGCCTCACGATGCATGTCAAACATGATGCCTGATGGGACGTTATAGGCGGCGACCCGATCTTCAACGATCATCTTCCAGATTTCGGGCATCTCAAGGCTGGACGGACCCGAGGGGTAGGACCCGGCCAAGACCCGAGCCAACAGCCCATCTTGCGCCAGATACTCCATCCCCTTCACGCCGTACATGTCCCCGGCGGCGATGGGGTGCAGAGTGGTGATGTTGCGCGGATGCCCTTCGGCCTTGTACCGCTCACTCAACGCGCGCAGCACCAGATCAGGGCAGCCCAGCGCCGATGAAGAAGACACTGTCACAACGGCTTCGTCAGGAATGCGCGAGACCGCCGCAGCGGCTGAAACCAGTTTGGTCATTAGAAACCACCGTAGTTGATGTTGACGCGCTGACCCGTGGCCGCAGCTTCACGCACGCTCAGGGCAACAGACAGAGATTTCACACCGTCCGGCCCATCTGCGGCCGGTCGCCCCTGTCCCGACGCAGCAGCGACAAAGTCCGAAACCCCCTGAACGTACAAATCTTGGTCCGAGAACGGGACATCTTCTGACCCGGCCTCTGTCACAAGGGCAATTTCGCCAACCGGGCGCTGCGTCATGACGCCTTTTGCAAAAATCGACCCTTCGGTTCCGTGCACTTCCAGCCCTGATCCGGCAAAGGGATGAGTAAAGCTTTCATGGGTCATGACCATCGCGCCCGAGGGCATGGTCCAGACCGACATGCAGGAATCTTCAACCCCCTGCCCCATACCCGAACTGGTCATCTGGGCGACCACCGATGCAGGATCTTCTTGCAGCAGGAACCGCGTGACATCGGCGTCATGTACAACGATATCCGGAATCACTCCGCCACCGGCATCGGCAGAATTGATCCGCCAGCCCTGCAAGTTATCCGGCAGATGCACCGCATGATGAATACGCAGCGACAGAACCTTGCCGATCCGGCCAGACGCGATCAACTCGCGCACGGCGCGATGACTGCCGGAGCAACGCAAATGATGATTGGTGCCAAAGGTCACGCCCGTATCCTGCGCGGCACGCACCATTTCAACTGCCTCGTCCTGTGTCATACCCAAAGGCTTTTCACACAAGACGTGTTTACCAGCCGCAATGGCCGCCATCGCCTGCGCGTGGTGCTTTTCATTCGTCGAAGAGATGTAGACAGCGCCCACGGAAGCATCGGTCAGAGCTTGCTGCAAGTCCGTTGTGGCGTTTGGAATGTCGTGTTCAGCGGCCCAGGTTTGAACCCGGTCGGGTGAATTGCTGACAATCCAAGTCACGCTGTGACCGGGCTGTCGACGCACTGCATTCAGCATGTGCTGCGCCGCGATTGTGCTTGCCCCAACAAATGCCCAGTGCATTAATCCCCTCCCCGATTCTGGAACGTTCCAAACGTTTAGTGGAACGTTCCAAATAGGGCAAGAGGAAGTTTGAAAGAGTGTTGGCTCAGCCCCCGACCCTACAGCCGAAAGGATCGGACATGGTCAGGCATCGGCACATCCTTGATGTTTCGCGGGTCAGGGATCGGCTTGCCGACCGATGTATGAACAGGGATGACACCGGCCCAGATGGGCAGGTCATAATCCTCTTCTTCGTCGACGGGGCCACCTGTCCGCATTTTGGCGCTGCCTTCTGAGATTTCCATGCCCAGCACCATGGTCGCCTTCAGGTCCTGCGCGTGATCAGGCCGCAACCCTTCATAGCGCCCCGGAAAAAGGCCGTTGACGAAACGACCCAGCTTATCCAGCTTTTCCGCCGGGTCTTCGACCTTGCTTGCGGTGCCGAACAGCGTGACCGAGCGCGAGTTGACCGAATGATGCATGCCGGAACGGGCCAGGACAAATCCGTCAAGGATAGCGACCGACAGACAAACCTGTGCGTCACGGGAATTGCGTAAGGCGCGGCTGGCCGAGGAGCCATGCCAATAGACATGGTTTCCCTCGCGCCATTGCAGCGTTGGCGTCACAAAAGGCTTGCCATCAATGATGTATCCCACGCTGCACATAGGCTGGGCATCCAGAATACTGTTGATCGTCGCGCGGTCAAAATGCCCCCGCTCATGCAAGCGGCGCAGGCGGCTTCGGTCTGTGACTGGCAATGTCTCGGTCATCTTCGGGACTCGTGATTGTTCTTGCTACCGCTGTCATGCCCGGATATTGGATATTTATAAATGTCCAATGTTAAAACTTTTTCTAAGTCCAATTTGAATCGTGACCTGTTTGCGATTTCCATGGATACGTCGTTAAAGACGTCATTGCAGACGCAGTTGCGTGGGGCGTTGCACGACATTATATCCGCGTCTCCGGATTTGGTGGGTGCGCGACTGCCTTCCAGTCGCACACTTGCGTCCGAATTGTCGATTTCCAGAACAACCGTTCAAGCCGTCTATGATCAGATGATCAGCGAGGGGTATCTGGTCACCCGCCAAGGCAGTGGCACCTATGTGGCCAGTGACATCACCCACCTGTCTCAACCACAACCCATCTTTCGACCGGCCGCTCCCAGGACTGAACCGTGGCTGCCGTTTCAAGCTGGACTGCCGGATCAGTCGTTGCTGCCGGGCAGGCAATGGGCCCGCCATCTTGAACGTGCATGGCGCGCGCCCGCGCCCGAGCTTTTGGGACGCCCTGATCCTCAGGGCTGGTATCCCCTGCGCGAGGCGATCTCGGATCACCTTGCCGCGTGGCGTCACCTGAAATGCGATCCGGGTCAGGTTGTAATCACCTCAGGCGCGCGCGAAGCCTTCGAGGTGATTTTCCACGGCTTGCTTGGCACAGAAAAAACCGTCGCAATCGAAGACCCGTGCTGGCCCAAGTTGCACACTATCCTAACTGATACCGGAAATCGCGCCCTGCCAGTTCGCATCGACAAAGAGGGGTTTGCCGTGGACCGGCTTCCAAACGAAGCCCACGCCGCAATTGTCACTCCGTCCCGGCATTATCCGACAGGGGTCAGCCTGCCTTTGCCCCGTCGGATTGCCTTGCTGGATTGGGCCAGGCAGACCGGCGCCACAGTGATCGAAGACGATTATGACAGCGAGTTCCGCTATCGGGGGCAACCTTTGCCCTCCCTGTCCGGGTTGGATGGCCTGAACAACACGATCTACCTTGGCAGCTTCTCAAAACTGGTCAGCCCGGCGCTTAGGATCGGATATATGGTTGTGCCAAAACGCTTGCTTCAAAAAACCCTGGGCTATCTTGAACGGACCGGACCGCGCGCGTCGCTGATCCCGCAACCTGCACTCGGAACCTTTATGAATAGTGGTGAGTTCGCAATGCATCTGCGGCGCATGCGGCGCGTATACGCGCGACGGCAGACTCATTTGCTGGGTGCACTTACCCCGTTGTCCGACCTTTTGGATGTTAAGGCCGACTCCTCCGGAATGCATCTGTGCATCGGCCTTCGGGAACGTTTGCCAGATCAGGTTTCTGATTTGGACGTCTGTAAACTGGCCCACAAACACGGATTGCAGCTCGGCGCAGTGTCTAAACACTGCGTCCTGCCAAACAAAATGCAGGGGCTTGTGCTTGGGTATGCAGCCTTTGAGGAAAAGACACTTTCGGACGCTGCAAACCGGCTTGTTTCCGTGCTTCGGTCGGCCTGCTGACATTGTTCAGGCGGTGCGAAGACCGCCAAAGTTTTTCTACCACACATCAAAATACAATGTTATTGTTATGTTTAGATTTATACACACAGCATTTTTGAGTTGAACACGCAAAAACTGCAAAAGGGGTTTCACATGCTTCGGTTGACCGTCTGTTTTCTCACGCTTTCCTTGGTTCCTGCCTATGCAAATACGGATGCTGTGCCCAGCGAAGAAGCCGCCGAGGGCCTGTTTACCGAAACCCCGTATTCGCCCTATGCCAACCGGGCTTTCCCCGAACGGCCATTGTGGGGGGATACCCATTTGCACACCGGCCTTTCGCTGGATGCCGGGGCTTTTGGCAATACGCTGCTGCCGGACGAGGCATGGCGTTTCGCAAAAGGTGAACAAGTCATTTCATCAACCGGTCAACCGGTGCGGCTGGCCAGGCCGCTGGACTGGATGGTGCTGACCGATCACACCGACCTGATGGGCTTTGCCCCTGACTTGCAGGCAGGCAAGCCCGGAGTGCTGGCCGAACCTAAAGGGTTGGAATGGTTTGAGGGCTACACGGCCGGTGGCGAAGATGCAGCGAAAGCGGCGTTCGATATCATCACTAACTTTTCGCAGATGACCTTGCCAGAGCTTCTTTTGGAATCCTACAGCCCGGGTGCCGATGCGTTTGCTTTCACGTGGGAACAAATTGTGCTGGCAGCTGAACGCCATAATGATCCCGGCAATTTCACCGCATTTATAGGGTTTGAATGGACCTCGGTCCCGAAAGGGTTCAACTTGCACCGCAATGTCATGTTACGCGATGGTCCGATCCGGGCACTACAGATGGTGCCGCCCGTGACACAACCCCCATATGGCGATACCGATCCGAAGGCGCTCTATGCCTGGCTTGAGGAATATCAGTCAGAAACCGGCGGTCGTGCCATCGCGTTTGCGCATAACGGCAACCTGTCAAACGGTTGGATGTTTCCAACCGAAGACACGTATCACGGCGGGAAGGTTGATGAGGAATACGTAAGCAACCGCGCCAAGTGGGAACCGCATTACGAGGTCACGCAAATCAAGGGCGATGGTGAGGCACACCCTTTCCTCAGCCCGGATGATCCCTTCGCCGATTATGAAAACTGGGATGTCGGCAACCTCGACATAAGCGAGTTGAAAACCGACGACATGCTGGCCGGCGAATATGCCCGCGAAGCCCTGAAACGGGGCTTGGCGCTGGAAGAGAAATTCGGCGTGAACCCCTATAAGTTCGGAATGGGCGGCGCCACTGACAGCCACACATCCCTTGCCACGGCGGAAGAAGAGAACTATTTCGGCAAATCCGTCAGCGCCGAACCTTCGGCCACGCGGGTACTGCACCCGTTTGTCGAAAGCGATAAAGGCGTTATCGAAGGCCACACGCTGGTTGCATCCGGATATACCGCCGTGTGGGCCACCGACAACACGCGCGCCGCAATCTTCGATGCGTTCAAGCGGCGCGAGACCTATGCAACGACCGGCCCTCGGATAGGCCTGCGGTTCTTTGGCGGCTGGGAGTTCGATGACAGCGATCTTGAAACCCGATTCATTGCCAAAGTCGGCTATACCAAGGGCGTGCCCATGGGCAGTGATCTGCGCCCCCGCGAAGGGGATGGTGCCCCGACTTTTCTGATCGGAGCGTTGCGTGACCCGATCGGAGCCAATCTGGATCGGGTTCAGGTCGTCAAAGGCTGGCTTGATACTGACGGTACGCTGCAAGAAAAGGTGTACAACGTGGCCTGGTCTGATGATCGTGTCATAGATGCGGATGGCAACCTGCCCGAGGTCGGCAACACCGTGGATTTGGATACCGCAAGCTGGACGAACACGATCGGCACGTCCGAATTGATCACGGTCTGGACCGACCCCGATTTCAACCCGGATGAGCGCGCCTTTTACTATGCGCGGGTTCTTGAAATTCCAACCCCGCGCTGGGTTCTGTATGACAAGCTGCGCTTTGACGTTGACCTGCCGGCAGAGGCGCAGCTGATCCATCAGGAACGCGCCTATTCCTCGCCGATCTGGTACACGCCCGGTGAATGAAACAGCCAGGACGCACACCCGCGTCGAGGCGTTCCATGAAACGTCTCGACACTGGGTCACAGCATTGGTTTTCATGAAGAACCCGCCCGTCAGCCATTTGACTTACGCCACAGCCCGACCCTACGATTGACGCAAGCAACGACTTGGTTTCAGGACTGTTCATGCGCATTTTGAAAGAGCCCTTGCTTCACTTCATTCTGATTGGAGCAGCCGTATTTGGCTGGTTTTCTCTGGTCGGCCAAACGGGCGGAACACCTGAGCGGTCCGAGACGATTGTAATCGACACCGGCGAAGTTGATCTTTTGGCGGCCCGTTTTGAAACCACCTGGAAACGCGCGCCACGCAATGATGAATTACAGGCCCTGATTGACGCAAGGATACGTGAAGAGGTTCTCGTGCGCGAGGCGCGCAAGCTGGGGCTGGATCGCGGAGATCAGATTGTTCGGGCGCGACTGGCGCAAAAGATGAATTTCCTGTTCGATGGGATTGCGTCATCCGTGGTCCCCGAGGACGATGCGCTTAACACATATCTTGCGGAAAATGCCGCGCGGTTTACGGTGCCGGCGCAGATTGCATTCGATCAGATTTTTCTTGGCGCTCAACCAGTATCGGATGAAATCGACAGGGCATTTTCCGAACTGCAAGCTGGTGAGGATTGGTCTGAGATTGGCCTGGGATCTTTGATGCCAAGCTCTTTACCACTGTCAGCTTCAAGTGCCATCGATAGCACGTTCGGTCAGGGGTTTTCAAACACGCTGTTTGTGTTGGAGCCGCGCGAGTGGGTTGGTCCGATCCAATCTGGTTATGGGCAGCACCTTGTCAGGATTACCGAAACACGGCCAGAAGTCCTGCCGCCTTTGAATGAGATTCGAGAAGAAGTTTTGGCTGCATGGCGCCGCGACACAGCGCAGGAACTGGCTGAGGCGCAGTATGAAAGCCTTGCCGCGCAATACCGCATTCAAACACCGGACCCTCAGGAATGAAGGGGCTGCTTGGTTTGATGCTGACGATATGGCTGGTCTGCCTGCCAAGAATCGGCCATGCGCATGCCCTTGACCCCGGATATCTGGACCTGAAACAGCTTGCGCCCGGTTCATGGCAGGTGTTTTGGCGCATACCAGATGTAAATGGGCAACCGATGCAGATCGACGCCATTCTGCCTTCGTCCTGCACTCCGGCGCAGGGCCCGCAGCCCTTTTTCGACACAGCCGCTTGGGTTTCTTCGTGGATCGCCGCGTGCAACACCCAAATCGCCGGTCAGGCTGTGACTATTCAGGGCCTGGAACGGCAGCGCAACGACGTTTTGTTGCGGTATCAACCCCTGGACGCCACGACTGCAACATTGCGATTTACGCCTGAGACGACTGTTCTGAACCTGCCAGAAGGTGCATCCACCTCATCCGTTTTCGTAAGTTACTTTTGGCTCGGCTTCGAGCATATCCTGGAAGGTTTGGACCACCTTCTGTTCGTTTTCGCCCTGTTTGCTCTGGTGCGTGATCCATGGCGCTTGATCGGGGCTGTGACAGCTTTTACCGTGGCGCATTCGATAACGCTGGCGCTGGCCACGCTTGGTGTGTTGCACGTTCCGTCCGCCCCGGTCGAGGCCGTGATCGCCCTTTCAATCGTGTTTATGGCGCTGGAAATCCTCAAACACAAAGACGGCGAAGTCAGGTTGTCCGAGCAATTTCCCTGGATTGTCTGCTTTTGTTTCGGCCTTTTGCACGGGCTTGGCTTTGCCGGCGCCCTGACCGAGATTGGCCTGCCTCCCGGGGATATTCCGACCGCTCTTGTGGCCTTTAATGTGGGGGTCGAAGCGGGCCAGCTTGTTTTTGTCACGAGCCTTTCACTTGGGCTATTCCTATGGCGCCATGTGATACGCCCTGTTCCATCAGGTCCGGATTCCATTGCAAGGTCGATCACTGGCTACGCCATCGGGTGTGTGTCGCTTTTCTGGCTTGTCCAGCGTGTGAATGGTTTTTAAAGATGGCGCTCTGGACTGTGGGAAATGCGGGGCTGCGGCGTGTCTGATACTCCGACTCCAACGAAGAAATTAACACGAAGCGCATACTACATATTGACAACACCTTACTTCCACACCCAATATGAAGTTGCTTCGGTGATTTCGATTCCGGTCGAAAACTAAGAGGGAAACCGGTGAAATTCCGGCGCTGCCCCCGCAACTGTAAGCGGAAAGTTCGGCTGAACACGCCACTGAAACGGTGTTTTGGGAAGGCCAGCCTGAACGTTGATCCGCGAGCCAGGAGACCTGCCGCAAGCAAGAACGATAACCACGAACGGAGGGTTCGGGGGCGTGCGCAGAGAAGGTCTGCGCGATGGCGTCCTCGGCTTTTGACGAAAAGGACAGAGGACAGATGAGCATTACCGTGTATTCAAAACCCGCATGCGTGCAATGTACCGCCACCACCCGCGCGCTGGATGCAAAAGGTATTACATATGACGTGGTTGACCTGACGCAGGATGACAGCGCCATGACCCACGTGACCGAGCTGGGATATCGTCAAGCTCCTGTTGTTGTCGCCGGAAACGATCACTGGTCCGGGTTTCGGCCTGACATGATCGCTCAGCTGGCCTGATCCGTGGCGGCGCCGAGCCCGGCGCTGGTCTATTTTTCATCGAAATCGGGAAATACCCATCGCTTTGTCACGCGACTGGGCCTTCCTGCTTTGCGCATTCCGATGCAGATGAACCAGATGCCACGCCCCTCGCACCCGTATGTTCTGATCTGCCCGACCTACGCAGATGGCCAAGGGCGCGGCGCGGTGCCGAAACAGGTCATTGGGTTCCTGAACGATCCGGACAGGCGCGCCGGGATCGCTGGGGTTATCGGCGCCGGGAACCGAAATTTCGGTGCGACCTATGCCCTCGCCGGTCGCATCATCGCCCAGAAATGCAACGTGCCACTGCTTTATTCCTTTGAGCTGGCCGGCACCGAAACCGACATCGCCCGCGTGCGCGCAGGGCTTGAGAAACTAGGGAGACACCTATGCTCGACAGCAGCCTAAACGAGCAGGATTATCACGCGCTGAACGCGATGCTGAACCTCTATGACGGCGAGGGTAAAATCCGGTTCGATGCGGACCGCATGGCCGCGCGGCAGTATTTTCTGCAGCATGTGAATCAGAACACCGTGTTCTTCCACTCGCTGGATGAAAAGCTGGGGTATCTGGTGTCCGAGGGCTATTATGAAGAGGCCGTTCTGGACCAGTATTCCAAGAACTTCATGCGCAAGATTTGGGATGCGGCCTATGCCAAGAAATTCCGCTTTCCGACCTTTCTGGGCGCGTTCAAATATTACACGTCATACACGCTGAAGACCCGTGACGGGCAGCGCTTTTTAGAGCGTTACGAAGACCGTGTTGTGATGACCGCACTGGCACTGGCCCGCGGGGATGAGGCGCTGGCCATGTCCTTCATGGAAGAGATTCTGGATGGTCGATTCCAACCCGCGACCCCAACCTTTCTGAATGCAGGCAAGGCCTCACGCGGCGAACTGATCTCGTGCTTCCTGTTGCGGCTGGAAGACAACATGGAGAGCATCGGGCGCGGCATCAACTCGGCCCTGCAACTGTCAAAACGCGGTGGCGGCGTGGCCCTGTTGCTGACCAATGTCCGTGAACATGGTGCGCCGATCAAAGGGATCGAAAACCAATCCTCGGGCGTGATCCCGGTGATGAAATTGCTGGAGGACAGCTTCTCTTACGCCAACCAGTTGGGCGCGCGGCAAGGCGCCGGTGCGGTCTATCTGAACGCTCACCACCCCGACATCATGCGGTTCCTCGACACCAAGCGCGAAAACGCGGATGAGAAAATCCGTATCAAAACGCTTTCTCTGGGCGTAGTGATCCCCGATATCACCTTCGAACTGGCGAAGAAAAACGCCGATATGTATCTGTTCTCACCGCATGATGTGGAAAAGGTCTACGGCGTGCCGTTCTCGGAAATCTCGGTGACGGAGAAGTATCACGAGATGGTCGATGACAAGCGAATCCGCAAATCCAAAGTCAATGCGCGTGAGTTCTTCCAGACCATTGCAGAGATTCAGTTCGAATCCGGTTACCCCTACGTGATGTTCGAAGACACGGTGAACCGGATGAACCCCATTGCGGGCCGGATCAACATGTCGAACCTGTGTTCCGAGATTTTGCAGGTCAATGAAGCGTCTGAGTTCAACGATGACCTCAGCTATTCGTATCTGGGCACGGATATCTCCTGCAACCTCGGCTCGCTGAACATTGCCAAGACGATGGATGGCGGCGATCTGGGCCGCACTGTCGGCGCTGCGATCCGGGCGCTGACGGCGGTGTCCGAGATGTCGGCAATCGACTCGGTCCCATCGGTGCGTCGGGGCAATGATGAGAGCCACGCAATTGGTCTGGGACAGATGAACCTGCACGGCTTCCTCGCCCGCGAGCACATCCACTATGGCTCGCCTGAGGGGGTCGAGTTCACATCCGTGTACTTCGCAACCGTGGCCTATCATGCGATCCGCAGCTCTTGCGATCTGGCGCAGGAGCGTAAGGCGTCGTTCAAGGGGTTCGAGAAGTCAGACTACGCCTCGGGCACGTTCTTCGACAAATACACCACCCGTGACTGGCTGCCCGAAAGCGAGCGGGTTAAGGCTCTGTTCGACGGCATGACCCTGCCCACCCGCGACGACTGGGCAGCGTTGAAGGCAGATGTGATGAAACACGGCCTCTATAACCGCAACCTTCAGGCCGTGCCGCCGACCGGCTCGATCAGCTACATCAACAACTCGACCTCTTCGATCCACCCCATCGTCTCAAAGATCGAAATCCGCAAAGAGGGCAAGATCGGCCGTGTCTACTATCCGGCGGCTTTCATGAACAATGATAACCTTGAGTACTACCGCGATGCCTATGAGATCGGCCCCGAGGCGCTGATCGACACCTATGCCGCAGCCACCGAACACGTCGATCAGGGCCTTTCGCTGACCCTGTTCTTCCCGGCCGAGGCCACGACCCGCGATATCAACCGCGCGCAGATCTATGCGTGGAAGAAAGGCATCAAAACCATCTATTACGTGCGTCTGCGCCAAGAGGCCCTTGAAGGGACCGAAGTGCAGGGCTGCGTATCCTGCTCGTTGTAAGGGGAAGTGAAATGAAAGATATGATCCAAACCAAGATCCCCCGCGCCATCAACTGGAACCGGCTGGAGGATGACAAGGACCTTGAGGTCTGGAACCGCCTGACGGTCAATTTCTGGCTGCCTGAAAAGGTACCGCTGTCTAATGACATTCAAAGCTGGGCCACGCTGACGGATCACGAAAAACAGCTGACCATCCGCGTCTTTACCGGCCTGACCCTGCTGGACACGATCCAAAACACGGTCGGTGCCCCGGCCCTGATGCCCGACGCTGTGACCCCGCATGAAGAGGCCGTGCTGACCAACATCGCCTTTATGGAGGCGGTGCACGCCCGCAGCTATTCCTCGATCTTCTCGACGCTCTGTTCGACCAAAGAGATCGACGAAGCCTTCCGCTGGTCCGAAGAAAACCCGCATCTGCAGGCCAAGGCCGAGGCGATCCTGAACACATACGCTCCGGGCAACGATCCGCTGAAACGTAAGATCGCGTCGGTGTTTCTGGAAAGCTTCCTGTTCTATTCCGGCTTCTACCTGCCGATGTACTGGTCCAGCCGCGCCAAGCTGACCAACACCGCCGACCTGATCCGCCTGATCATCCGCGATGAAGCCGTGCATGGCTATTACATCGGCTACAAATTCCAGCGTGGCTATGAAAAGCTTTCGGATGATGAGCAACAGGAACTTAAGGACTACGCGTTCTCGCTGATGTTCGAGCTTTACGGCATCGAAAATCAGTACACTGAGGAACTGTATGACGAGATCGGACTGACCGAAGACGTAAAGGTGTTCCTGCACTACAATGCCAACAAGGCGCTGCAAAACCTTGGCTTCGAGGCGCTGTTTCCACCAGAGGTTGCCGAAGTGAACCCGGCTATCCTGGCCGCGCTCAGCCCTGACAGCGAGAACCACGACTTTTTCTCGGGTTCGGGATCATCCTATGTCATCGGCAAGGCTGTCGCGACCGAAGACGAAGACTGGGATTTCTAAACCCCGGCGGCAAACGAGAAGCGCGGGCTGGCGCTTCTCGCTTTGCGGCTTTTGTCCTGTGATCACATGTTTGGCGTACGACGCGTCCGGGTGATCAAATCCTGAATAAAAGGCAATGCGCCTTACGGTCTTCTGCCCCAATCGCACCTTGGACAGACACGTGGGTCAGGCATCGGAGTTATGCTGCGGCAGACTCTCACTCCACTCACGCAATGCGTCCAAAAATCCAAGCGCGGTGCGTCCCCTCTTGGTTATCTCGTAGTGGACTGAGATTGGCGCAGTATCCATCACCTCACGCCGCACCAAACCTTGCGCCTCAAGCTGGCGCAGACGTTCGGCTATCATCTTTTTACTGGCACCGCCCACCATTCGGGACAAATCGTTAAATCGTACAGGACCGTCCTTTAGGTGCCACAAGATTGATCCCGTCCATTTTCCGCCGATGATCCGCATACCACGCTCAATCGCACAAGGCTCTGTACAGGCTTCATAAACCTGTCTTCGTCCCTTGGTATCATCTTCGACCCGCGCCCGCATTGCGCACCTCCGTAGGTATAAAGGCAGGTTACAAAAAGTATACTGGTTGCTTTTCCATCTCAGGAAACACAACTTTCCCTTCAAGCCGCTTCAAGTCAAGCGTCAATCAGTCAATTGAACGAGGTTTCAGACATGAGCAACATTCTGATCATCAACGGTACGCAGCCCTATGAATTTGCCCCTGGCAGGCTAAACGCAAGCTTTGCGCAAAGGGCGCAAGAGGCCATGGCCGCAAAAGGAAACGAAGTGCGACTGACAACCATTTCAGATGGCTATGACGTCGAAGCCGAGGTTGCGTCGCATGTTTGGGCCGATGTGATCATCATGCAGTTTCCGGTGAATTGGATGGGAACACCGTGGGTGTTCAAAAAGTACATGGACGATGTCTATACCGCCGGAATGGATGGGCGTTTATGTGCTGGCGATGGCCGCACGACCGAGGCGCCAAAAGCGAATTATGGGATGGGCGGAACACTCAAGGGCACCAAGTACATGTTGTCCGTGACATTCAACGCACCAAAAGAAGCGTTCAATGACCCGTCAGAACCCTTCTTTCAAGGCGGCAGCGTCGATGACCTGCTGCGCCCGGCTCATCTGAACGCTAAATTCTTTGCCATGGAGCAGTTACCAACCTTCGCCGCGTTTGATGTCATGAAAAACCCCGAGATCGAAGCGGATTTCAAACGGTTCGATGCCCACCTGAACTCTGTTTTCCCGGAGGTCGCTTATGTCCCGGCCTGATATCCACCTATATACCGCGGCCACCATGAACGGATACAAGCCGGTTATCTTCCTTGAAGAGGCTGGCATTCCCTACGATCTGACCTCTATCGATTTCTCGAAACAGGAACAGAAAACGCCGGACTATCTGAAACTCAACCCAAACGGCAAAATCCCGGTGATTGAGGACCGGGCCGAGGGGCGTGCAATTTTTGAAAGCGGCGCAATCCTTTGGCACCTGGCTAAGAAATACGGGGCGTTCCTTCCCGCGGACCCGGTCAAAAGGTCCGAGGTGATGCAGTGGATGTTTTTTCAGGTTGGCCATGTCGGTCCGATGATGGGTCAGGCCATGTATTTTCAGCACATCGCGGCCCCCAACGGACATGAGGAACCGTTCTCAATCAAACGCTATGTCGACGAATCGCGACGCCTGCTTGAGGTTCTGAACACGCATCTGGAAGGTCGCGAATGGCTGGCCGCCGGGGAATACACGATCGCGGATATGATGGTTTATCCGTGGGCACGCGCCTATGTCTGGGCACGCACAAGTGTTGATGGCTTACCTCACCTTCAGGCCTGGTTCGAACGCATTGACACGCGCCCATCTATACAAAAGGCACTGACCATTCCCAAGGCAAACCCGCATTTTTGGGACGCAAATGCCGATGCCAGCGCCTTTGCCAAGGAAAACGCGGCGCGGTTTGCCGGTGATGTCAGAAAGGATTGACCGATAGTCACAAATTCAATCATCGACTTAAACGAATAGCCGGACAGACCTTACTACATTGGTGGGCCGACTGCGGCTAACGTCAATGCACGTCTGTCTGGCGATCGACCACGCCCGTGCACCACTTGTCTGGTGCACGGCGGCCGAACAAATTGATCACGCTAGGCCACGAAAGCATGTTAGAATATTCCGCATGTTTTTCAGGCTTGATCAGATGATAAGACCTTGTGTTTCAACCGTGCTGTTAAGCTGCACCCTGACATTCCTGCCTATGGCGGCGATGCCATGCGGTTTTCATGCAGTGTCGGCACGTGAAAGCGTGGTGAGCTCTCTGATGGATGGAGCAGTGGTGGTACTGGCCACAACTGACCCTGACATGCCCTTTCAGTACAAAGCCTCCGAGGCGATCAAGGGAGATTTGACCGAGGCAGAGATACCGTTTCTTGTGGACAGTACAACACGCAGAAAACTTGGCAGCAATTTGGACGGCAGGGTCTTGTTCGCAAAAAACGCCGAGACCGGAAATTGGGCGCGCTTGGCCTATATCGACACATCGAACAGGCAGGTTTTCCAGCATATCCTTTCGAATCTTGAGGCGTGGTCAACTCAGCGCGTCAGCCGCTACCAGTTCTTCGGATCGCTTCTCAGCCACAAAGAGCCTTCAATACGAAACATGGCCCTGACCGAGCTTGACCAGGCTCCGTATAGTATTCTGCAAACTCTGGACACCAGTTCAGACACACAAACACTGTTGGGCAGCTTTTCCAATCCTCGTGAGATGTACCTTAAACCTGCTAAGATACTCACCCTTGGCTTTAGCGACTCTGAGGCCGCTGGACAGTTTCTGCTTCAAGGGTTTGAACGTTCTCTGACCCACGCGCAGGATAGATTGCTTGGCGCCTATGCAACCGCAATCATTGAAAGGGACGGACTGGACGGCGTGAATAAAGTAAGCGCAGCAGTCTCGGCCGCGTCCCACCTAAGCGCCGAAAGCCAAGACGCAATCTTCCAGGCAATGATGATTCACTATTTGCACGGGCCACGCCAAACACGGGAAGCCATCGCAAAGACTTTGCGCCACTGGATTGTGAACGATCCGGGTTTTGCAGAAATCGCTCGAAATAGCGTTGCGGCGCGCCCGGACAGCTTGGTTCCATCTCAGCGGCGGGGAATTCGCTTTTAAAGCTAGTGACTTATAACTACTGGATGACGGTCGCAGCGAGTGCGCCGGCTGAGTGAAAGACCTTGGACATCTATCAAAGCGGGTTGCGACGTGTCTCCAATCATTGAGCGTGCCTAACATGATCTCGGTCTTACCACGTTTATCAGGCAGCTTGCGCTGCGTTCGACCGACAGTTCGGGCTTTCATCCTTTTGTCTTTCCATGCGCCCCGAAACCTATCCGCGTCATGACCACGGCCTCGGAACAGCCATCATCCGCAAAAGCACCTTACTCACCTCATCGCTTTCAGCGATTGTAGAGCGCCGAAGCCTAATCAGGGTTCCCTTTCGGCGTTGCGGGCTTGGCTGCGATACTCCCTCGTTGCCGAAATGCCTCAGCTGAGGCAAACTTGAGTTCAGAGGAGGGATGTCTGTTTCACCGCCGGGCTTTCTCGCAAACGGACCAGCAGAGCGCCCTGCCTCGGGAGGAGTATGCCATGACATCCAAGACCGCAGGTTCCACACCACCGGACGATCCGATGCCGCAACGACAGGCCATTCCCAAGGTCAACAAGGTGACTAGGGGTGATATCACCGCGTCGCTGAAGGCCGGGTTCTCCGACTTTTTGGCTCGTCCGTTTATGAGCGGTTTCTTCGGCCTGTTCTATGCCGTTTTCGGGATCCTGTTTGTTTGGAGCTTGGTATGGCTTGGCAAGATCTGGATGATCATTCCCGCCATAATAGGCTTTCCACTGGTCGCGCCTTTCGCTGCAGCCGGGCTTTATGAAATGTCCCGTCGATTGCAAAAGAATGAAAACTTCGGATGGTCCGAAATCCTGACTGTCATGATTAATCAACGCAAGCGCGAAATGGGCTGGATGGCCTTTGTCACCCTGTTCGTTTTCTGGGTGTGGATGTACCAGATCCGGCTGTGGTTGGCGATCATACTGCAGGATGCATCCTTCTCGGATTTCAGCGGGTTTTTGAACACCGTATTCTTCACCCCAGAAGGTTGGACCTTTCTTGCAATTGGCACCTGCTCAGGCGCGTTTTTATCGGCTGTCCTGTTCACGGTGACTGTAATCGCGATGCCCCTGCTTCTTGACCGGGACATCGATTTCATTTCGGCTATGATTACATCCATTCGCACCGTCACGGAGAACCCAGGCGTGATGCTGACTTGGGCAGCAATTATCTCGGTCACCATGCTGTTGTCGCTGGTTCCTGCGTTCCTGGGCCTGATCTTCACCCTGCCGATCCTTGGCCACACCACATGGCATCTCTACCAGAAGGCCGTGTCACAAGCGGAAGAGTGATCGATCCAGTCATGATCGTGACTTGTTTCTCACCCGCTGAAAACTTCGATGAGCGAGTCGCGTCGATCGGTTGAATAGGCAGCTCTGACCCGTCATGCGGCATCGCAGCGTGACGTAGAGCGACCGCAAGGGTGACTTACATCCGTTGACCGACGATAAGATAGATAAGCTTGGCCGTTTCTTCCCGAAATCCCACGATAAACTACCAGTAAGCGGCAAACGCTTGGAGTAGATAAGTTTTTATCACCCATAGCGGCTTGTTCTGGCGAGGAGAGCATCGCTGCACTTTGCTGCCGGGAGGTCATTGCCAAGAGCCTGTATTATTCCTGGTCGAAGGAATTCCTTGAGGCTGGAAAGAGCCGGCTGGCTGGTGGCACCGCCCGACAGGCAATGATCGAAGTTCCCGAAAGCACCTTACGATCGGTATGCACATTGGGCTGACGGTGGTATCGACGCGCTTGCTGATCACTCTCCCCGTCCGAGGTCGGTGTGGAAACGTATCCAGAATGGCATCCGCAGAGACTGCGTTGAATTTGCGCTGGATCATGAGGGCCTGACGCCCCGCGAGTTGACGGTCAAATACACCGATGAGAAACTGTCTAGCCCCCGTGTTCTGGGCCATCTCGGACTAGAGTTTCGGGGACTGGTGGGCGCATGTTGAGGGCCTGATGCGGTCGGGTGTGGTTGTATTGCCTGAGCCAGCAATTGATCACGATCTGTGCCTGCTTGGTCGTTGTGAACCATTCGGAATTGAGAACCTCGCGGCGGAGCGTTCCATTGAACCTCTCGTTGTATCCGTTCTCCCAGGGAGAGCCCGGGTAGATCCGGATCGGGTTCACACCGACCTTCTCGAGCCAACTCTGGGTTGCCCGTGAAGAGAACTCTGGGCCGTTATCGCTTCGAACGAAATCAGGCTTTCCGTGGCGCAGGAACAGCCCGTAGAGAACCTCCAGCACATCTTCAGAACCCATGCGGGTCCGAACTTCCACTGCGAGCGCCTGGCGGGTGTATTCATCCAAAACCGTGAGCATCTTGTAGCTCCGCCCATTGCTCAGCTTGTCGTGAACGAAATCGACGCTCCAGACATGGTTAGGATGCGTCGGTCGGAGTCGAATGATCGAGCTGTCCTTGTGGTACAGGCGACGCTTCTTCTTGTGCCGCTGCGGGAGTTGCAAACCTTCCTCCCGCCACAGCCGTTCTACCTTCTTGTGATTGACACACCAGCCCTCGACCCGAAGTAGCTGCGCCACCTTACGGTAGCCATACCGGCCATAGCTCTTGGCCAGACGGATCATGGCCAGTCGAAGAGCATCATCGTTCTTCTCTACGGCCTGGTATTGCATGGAACTGCGTGCAAGGTCGACCACCTTGCAGGTGCGACGCTCTGATGTGCCGAGCTTCTGGCGAGCATGAATGACGGCCTGACGAAGTTGGCTCGTCGTCAGGCCCTCGGTTTTAGGTAGTTCAGACTTTCTTTGAGGATCAGCTTGTCCAGTTCCAGTTCGGCCACGATCTTCTTCAGCCGGGTATTTTCTTTCTCCAGGCTGCGCAACTCCGACAGTTGCGACTTGCCCATGCCACCGAACCGACGCCGCCAATTGTAGTAGGTCGCATCGCTGACACCGACACCACGACAGGCTGTCCGAACATCGTCGCCCTCTGCCAGCTTCAGTTCAATCTCACGCAGCAGCTTTAGAATGTCTTCGTCCGAGTATCGCTTCCGAGCCATCCCTTGTTCCCCCTTCTCGGCCAAAGTAGTGGCCCAATTTTAGGGGGCAAAGACATACCGAACGCACCACCCTTCTTGGGCCTGCTATTTAGGAACGGCGAAGCCGGACGGCGCATCTTTGAGAACTGGATTTCCGATATCGGGCGAGAAGATGCAACTGAGAAAATTCGCATTGTGATATTAACCAGAGTCGAAAAGTCGAACCCCAACGCCTACACGTTGGCAGTGAGTTCAAATATCGACAAAGCGCAATTCAAAGTGCTTGATCGCATCTTCGTGACTTCAAAAATGAAGACCATGGAGAACCCTGACCCACGAAACCTAGAGAATTTTGGCAAAGCATTTGCTGCATCTCAGAGGTATGCCTTAGTGCCAGTGACCCTATCCGACGAAGGAAGGCCACCTGACTTCCACTTTGATCTGTCGATTCTGAAACGCGAGGTTGTGATAAGGGAAGCTTGGACCATCGGACTCAATGATCCTGATGGCATGGCAGTTTCCCCAAGCATAGATCCAATCATCCCAGAAGGTCAGGAGAATGCACCAATACTCGAATTGATTGAGTGGCAGAAGAAACGCGGCAAGTGAACTCGACACATTCAGAAGACCCCAATCGGAGGGCTGTCCAGATTAAGAAGAGCATCAAATCTTTGCTACCCTACAAGGTTGTAGTGATACTTTCAGTGCTTGCTTAGCCGTATTTGAGAGCGCGGCGAGCTCCAGCTTAGCAAAAATAGATTGGCCTATTGTCGGGCCGAAGAGTTGAAAGCAACGAAACTGTGATTGAGGGTGGGGCCGCTTTGCGGAATGCTGCAGAGCGGCACGCTCAAGCGAACAGTGTCGGCTGTGGGCCGTAAGGACACAAATATGAGTTTCCGTATTGGCGCGTGGCGCCAATATAGGCTTTAGATGCCTATGCCGGAAGACGCCAATTTGGGGGTCAGATGCAACGCTTACATCAAAAAGGGTGGTGTGGGTTCTGAATACCCTAAATTCACCTGATGAGTGGAGTTCTCAAGATGGATTGCAATACCGACACGTGTCGGACACAAAGAAAAAGGCCTCGATCGTGTAGCGCTCAGAGGCCTTGTTTTCTTGGTTGCGGGAGGGCGATCTAAACGCTCCTCATCCGGTGCAGCCGATGACTGCGAAGCGTTGGTTGCGGGGAAGCGATCTGAACGCCTCTCAACAGTCACCGAAAGTGACTGCGAAGCGTTGGTTGCGGGGGCTCGCAACCGACGCGTCTCACTCGTCGCAGAATACGACCTGCGATACGGATCAACCGACTGAAATAAATAAAACTTCAGCCGTTTCCGCGCAAGTCGGGGAGTGTTCCCGATATGCCTGCGAGAACCGAATTCAACACCAAAAGCAAGCAGAGCAAGCGCGAAGCGCCCTTCTCGCTTCGGCTTACGTTTGACGAGCGCGCCAAGCTGGAAACAGCCGCGAATGGCGTGCCTCTCGGCACGTACATCAAGTGCGTCCTATTCGACCGCGAACTGCCGAAGGTCAGACGCAGGCATGCAGCTCCTGTCAAAGACCATCGGGCGATAGCGCAAGTCCTGGCAGCTCTCGGGCAGTCACGGCTTTCGTCAAACCTCAATCAGATGGCGCGTGCCGTAAACACGGGCACCCTTCCAGTACATCCGGAAACAGAAGGCGATCTTCGGAAAGCCTGCGCCGCCGTTCAGGACATGCGCCAGGTTCTCCTTGAAGCCTTCGGAAAAGACGGAGGCCCGCCATGATATTGAACGCAAATCAACGCGGCAGCGCACAGGAACTCGCCCGTCACCTGCTAAACACTAGGGACAATGATCATGTCGAACTGCACGATTTGCGGGGGTTCGTCGCAGATGATCTGCGCGGCGCACTTCTAGAAGCAGAAGCGATCTCGATGGGAACGAAGTGCATCAATCATCTGTTCTCAGTGAGCTTGAATCCGCCCGACTACGCGGACGTGCCCGTCCAAACCTTCGAAAAAGCGATAGCCCGCCTTGAAGCCGCTTTAGGTCTTGAAGGCCAACCAAGAGCAATTGTCTTCCATGAGAAGGAAGGCCGTCGCCATGCGCATGCCGTCTGGTCGAGGATCGACGCGGACGAGATGAAGGCGATCAAGTTTCCCTTCTACAAACGCCACCTGACCGACATCTCCAAACAGCTCTTCCTCGAAAATGGATGGCCTCTGCCAGAAGGCCTTCAGGATCGCCGCAAGCGCGATCCGCTGAAATTCTCATTCATGGAATGGCAACAAGCTAAGCGCACCGGCCTTGATCCAAAGGAGACGAAGGCACTGCTCAGAGAGTGTTGGAACGTATCCGACTCACGCTCAGGTTTCGAAGCCGCTCTACAAGAGAAGGGTTTCTGGCTCGCGCAAGGAGACAAGCGAGGCTACGTCGCAGTGGATTGGCGCGGCGAAGTCTATTCGCTGTCTCGAGCCATCGGTGAAAAGAAGAAAGAGCTGGCCGCACGTCTGGGCGATAGGCAGGAGCTTTTCACCGTCCAGGAAACAAAGACGCTCATCAGTGCGCAGCTCACACCGAAAATCATGGAATGGGCGAAGGAAGCTGAATCACAAGCCAGGAAGATGCGGCTGTCGATCACGTTCCAAAGCGAACAAGCTGTCCAGCGGCAACGTAGTGAACGTGAAAGTCTGCGTCGTCGCCAAGAGAAACGCTGGCTGTCGGAAGAAAAAGCGCGAGCCGCACGCATGCCCAAAGGTATGCGCGGCCTATGGGGCTGGATTACAGGTAAGAACCGCAAGCTTCGTCAGATCAACGAAGCCGAGATAAAGAAGGCTCGATCCCGTGATCTGGCTGAGAAGCAAGCGCTGATCCGCCAGCAGATTGTCGAGCGTCAAAATCTACAGAAAAGGGTCGCTTTGGTGCGCCAGCATCAGAGGAAAACCTTGTTCGGACTGGCGGCCGATATCGCCAAAGCAATCGCCCTAGGACGCGTTCCAGAAGACCTCAAATCCAAGGCGCGAGACGAAAAGCGTCAGAAAGACCGCGAGAAATCCCGTGATCGCGGCCCTGATTTCAATCGATAACCCAGTGAAAGGAGTAAACTCATGCGACATACGTTAATGCTCAACCTAGACGAGGTGCATGCCAGCCAACTGGATGATTTGCGCCAGCATTTTCGGCTGAAGGCCGAGGATACGGTGCGCCTCGCCATCCGGCTCACCCACGCACGCTTTCGTCAAAAGCCGGACATCTTGGTGCCGGAGTTCAAACCATCAGCCAAACGCGATGATTGGTACGATGAAGATGACCATCAGCCGGAATAATATCTAACAATATGAAAACTTTGCATAATATCGCGTTTTCATGTATTCTCATTTCCTTTTTGATGAGGAAATTTGAGAGTAAAGAACGTAGTTTTGTCTGGTTGTTTTGGTGTAGCCGCTTTCTCAGTTCTGCATGAAGACCCGGTTCGGGCAATGACAGGACTGGCGTTGCAGGCGTATCTGGGCGTGATGGATTACGCCCACGGCCCGCGCCTTAGTACGGAGTTGATGCGGAGATGCATTACTCAGGATACCAGCGTCTTTGATGAAACCGATCTCGATCTGATTTCCGATCAACATCTTGAAGTCGTCTCGGAGTTGATACGTTCGGATGTCACGCGGCTAACGGACATCGAACAACACGATGAGATGAGAAGAGCGCGCATGTTCTTTAGAGACAAGATCGATCAAATTCGCCGCGAGCTGGAACCCAGAGCATCTGAAGCGCGAAGCATTGCAAACGCAGAGAACGGCAGGCTGATCCTGAACACTTTGGATCGCGACATTTACCTGAACTTTAACTCAGGCAACGAACCTCTTGACGATGACAGACCAGATTTTAAGGGACGCTCTCTGACCACAGAAGCAATCGCCACCGATTTCGCACGCTCCGTTGGCACATTCACTCTGACTTGCTCTTCTGGCACATGCACCATCACTGACTATTTCGACTTCGAAGTGGATGGTGAGACGGAAAGCTACGAGCTGCTTGCATCGGCCTACCGTTCGTTCCGAGGCAAACAGTTTGACATGGCCGCTCGCGACATCGGTCAAATGTTTTGTCAGGAGGGCGAGAATGAAAAACCGACCGAGACATCAATCCCCATTCGCATCGAGTTTGAGTTCTAAGTGAGATTTGCGCCGCCCCGAAAGGGCGGCGTTGATCTTTAAAGAAGGTCCAGAAGATCGATTTGCTTCGGCTCTTCGGCTTCTTTGGATGGCAGAAAGATTGCCTTCGGACCGACCAGAACGTGAGGCTGCTTGCCGTAGTGTACGGACATGCCGTGGTAGAATCCCTCGGGTCTGGTTCTAGCTTCGTCGCCGAGCATCGTATTCTCGTGGTAGCTAATGGGCGTACCATCGAAGAAGCGCGTGGGCAGAAGGCGATAGGCCTGAACACCTTGCTTGTCATGCGGCCATGCTGATCCAACAGATACCCAAAGGACTTTCTGCCACTTGAAGGGTGATCGGACACGGCCTTCCAGAGCGATCTTGTCTGCGCTGTAGGAGGCGGCGATATCGCCTTCTCCAATCTGACGATCCCGCTCATGACACCACCGGCCAGAGCTAAGTCGAGCCGGATCGACGAGAAAGGTCTTGGAGCAATTGGGGGCGCTCATGAGCGCCCCGCTTCGTTTGCAACTTCAGGGGCATCTTCCAGCGGAAGGCGTAGGACGATGCGGCCATTGATCGGGCAGGTTTCCAGCTGAAGGGTGTAGCCCCGCCCGTCTTTGTGCGTCCATGCCGCGCCGACTTTGTTCCAGAACGATTTCTCGCCTTTCTGGGTGACGTGCCAAGCCAGATAGTCGGGCGCATTCAGGCTTGGTTGGTTGTGTGTGTTTTCGCGTGCCATGTCTTTTCTCCTTTGTTTGGGTTGGCTTGCTAACGCCCTCCCGACGCGCCGGAGGCAAAGGCACAGCTGTCATATCCAACACGGATACTTGGAGCGGGCAGGATGTTGATGGATGAGCCGCCTTCGGCCAGGGATTCATGGGCTCTGGTTGCAAGCCATCCCAAGCAAAGAAGATCGATGGACACGGATTAGAAAACTGTGCCAGCCAAGGCCAACCGACATTGTTATGTTTCTGGACACCGCATCCCCAGCCAACTTCGAGACATCTTTTGGATAGAACACGTCGCCGCACTGTTAAGGCCAGGCGGGTACGCAATGGCTGATTTCAAACTGCCTGATCCAGGCCACCTAATCCTGCCGATCAGCGAAAGAGACACATCAAACCGCTACGAAACGTTTCGCCTCTGATCCCCGATTTCTTAGCGAGAGCGACCGCCGAACCATCAGCGCCTTCACTGGGCCAATGATGGTGTGTGCGAGGGCCGAAAGGCCCTGAACGGTTCGGGGCCTCCTTGAAGAAAAAGGAGGATGAGATGAAACTCGTCTCACGTTTTGAAGCGGCATCCCGCAGCACGGCAGAATTGCACGGCCTACTTAAGGCAGCATTCAACGCCTTTGCAGCCGCCCCGCGCGGCTCTGAACAACGCCGCAACGCATTCCAATCGATGCGCAATATCGAAGATGAACTGGCAACTCGGTCGCCAAGTCTCTAACCGAGCAGCGGTCAGCCATCAGGCTGGCCGCAGTTTTCAAAGCAGGTCAGAGAACCCAAACCAAGCGGAAACAGATATAAGTCAGCATTATTGACCTAAATGCCTTCGCTTGCTAATTTGCTTTTGAACAAGGAGTTTTTAATGAGTATTTCAGAACGATTTAATAGAGCCGGAGACCATTGCCTTGAGATGGCTGGATCGAAAAGCTTTCTTGCCACAGCATTTGTTGGAGCGGCTGTCACACTGCCGTTTAGTGCACCCCTTGCCGTGGCGTGCTTAAGTGCACCCGCCATATATGCAACTGTCGGCGTCGGACAGAAGTGGTTGGCAGACCGATTGGATTCGCCAAACGCGCCATAAGGCTAACCGGATTCTATGGACCCGAGCCACCACCAAGGATCAAGCCAAAGGTAAGGCATTCTTTCAGAGCCTTTTTGATCTGAGCAACGCTCATACCAGTTTTCTTGGATAAGCACTCGGCTGTATCCTTAATGCGATCCCAAGTCTTTCCGCTGCCCGGATGCTTTGCTTTGGCCTTTAACAAACAAGAAGCTTCTCCCTATACCTATCTTTGGTCGGCCCAGAGAGAAATCTAAGCACTTTCTTCTTATTGTGGATTAGGATTGGACGTTTGCTGCTCTTCATGTCTGAGGTAGGCAGAGCCAAATCTGTGGTTCTGGAAAACCCAGAGACCTGATATTGCACCCGCAGCAATGCCAAAACAAATAGATAGAGTGTCGTTAGACATTACACTGTTTGCAACTGCGTTAAAGCCATAGCACACAACTGAAGCTGCCGGGGCGCCCGCGACTAAACCCCTTATATTATCCTGAAAGTCAGGTGACACTGTCTTCTGTTTACTATTTCGCATGACTTAAGAGATCATTTAAGCAATTGTTTTTCAATAAGAATATATTCCAGCCAACTAATGCCCCGTAAGCGTCTATCGGCTGGCCGCTAGGCCAGCCAAAATTTCTCAATGGGGTGGAGCCGCCTTACGCGGCGACTCCTTCTTTGTTGTCTTCTTCGATCATCGGCTGAAGTCCGTGCAGAAAATCTGCGGCGCGCTGCGCATGAGCAGCAGCTGAGAAGATCGCCCGCTTGTCTTCTTTCAAGACTTTGAGCCAGCTTTGAATATAGGCGGCGTGATCGGTTCCGGCCTCGGGCGTCAGTTCCAGATCGGCGCAAAGGAAAGCCGCGCCAAGTTCGGCAACAAGTTCTTCCTTGGCATAACCTTCATCGCCCCATCTCTTGCGGCCAAAATCACGATCAAGGCGGCTCTTGTGCTTCGTCCAGTGGGTGAGTTCATGCGCCAAGGTCGCATAGTAGCTTTCGGGGCTTCGGAAGGTTTCAAAGGCTGGCATCTGCACATGATCGCTGCCACCGCTGTAGTGGGCAGAGTTTCCGCCATGGCGGATATCGGCTTTTGTGTTCCCGAAGAACTCTTCTGCATGGTCGATCCGCAGGGCGGGATCGATCACGGCTTCCGGTTTTGAATAGTAGTGCTCGGGCAGCCCTTCGATCTGCTCGACATTGAAGACGCTGTACCCCTTCATGAAAGGGATTTTCCGCTCTTCCTCTGATCCATCGTCCTGCTCTTCGGTTTTTGTGATGGTGTTGGCATAGACAACCAGATTGCCGCGCTCGCCCTTTTTGACGTGCGCCCCAAGTTCTTTTGCTTGGCGATAGGTCATCCAGTACGGGGATAGATAGCCAGCTTCGACACTCGCACCCCACAGCATCAGAATATTGATGCCGTTATAGGGCATGCCGTTATGCCGTAGCGGCTTGGTGATCTTGCCTTCGAGGTTGCCAGCACTCCACGGCTTTAGCCATGTCAGCTCGCCTTGCTCCAGATCGGCAATGATCTTGTCGGTTACGTTCTTATAAATGTCTTTTTTCATTGGCTTTTCCTTTCTTGGATAGTCGGTTGCGCATGCAACCGGACTAGGCCCGCGCCAATGAGCGGGGGGACGGCCGTCCAGACCGAAAGCAATGGGGATGGTGCGGGCGCAGAACCTCTGAAGCGCAGCGAAGGGTGCGAGCCACGGCCATGGCTTTCGCCCGAGAGCACATGCGGAAGGGCTTGGTCTTGACGGAGGACGGGCCTGCAAGGCCCCAACAAAAGAAAGAAGTATCAGCCCGTCACGGCTGGCGATAATCGCGCAAGGGATGGACGCCTCTGGCCGAGACTACAGGCTCGGTTCACGACAGCCCGGCCCGCAAGGGAGCGCGTACAACATCTTGTCAAGAGAGACTACCGTTTCAATAATTCGGAGCGGCTCTTGAATTCGTCAATTTTTCTATCAAGCTCTTCTATGCTGAGAGATTCATCAGTTATATCCAAATCACTAAGTACCGGATTATATTTTGATTTCAGGATCTTTTCGATCACTTGTTCGACGGAGTCTTCAATATGGACGTAACCTACAACTTGCGCCAACAGCCTCTGAATGTGGTCAAAATGCAAGTAAGTCCTGTTTGAGCGCGTAGCAAATTTCGGCGCAGGGATGAAATTTCGCCCACCATCGTATGCAACAAATAACTCATTCATGATAGGCAATCCATTGAAATTCATAGTTACATAATATGAAGTCGCCGACGGGTCCGGTCTGTAAAGAGCGCCCATCCAAGGTTCAAAAAAATCTTCCACCACAGAATTTTCGATATCAATTTCAATAGTGAAACCTGAAAAAATTTGATGTCGAAAGAGTTTGCGACCAGATTGAGGCCGAGTAACCTCGGACCACCTCTTCCGATCTTTGAGCGCAATTTGAGCAGTTATTCCAGGTGCAAAAAAAGTTATGTAGGTCAGAGCTATGCTTATAAATGCAAGCAATATCCCCAAGAACGAGACAATGATGCTGAAGGCTTGCACTTATTCTCACCTCTTCCTTTGCGGGTTTGGCCTACGCCACTGGCTGTGAATTCGGCTGCGTAGTTCTAATCTTTGCACTTTGCTCAAGGTGGCGATCATTTATTCCACTCCAAGGGCCTTGAAAGCTGCATCGACTGGATCGCTGTAGAACGACGTCTGAAACTTCGCGAAGAGTTCCCCCGGTATCGTCGGGATGTCTCCGACACTGGCCATGGGCAGCAAAATACGCTTGGCACCGCTATCGAACGCGACTTGCAGACATTCAGCGAGATTTTCAACAGGAACGATGCTCCCTCCCAAGCTCATGTCGCCAAGAACAACGAGCTGTCCTTGAAGTGGCTTTTGCATTACGCCCGAGCAGAATGCGATGAAGCCGCTGAGCGTCATCGTTTTGGTAGGCCCCGTATTTTGAAGCTCGACCGAGTGAACATGGAAGTCATGTTCACCGGCCTTCGTACTCCCGCTGACGCGCGAAATGTTGGCCTTGAAATAGTCGAATGCGACGCGAAGTGCCTCCTTGGCTGCAGCGTTTGAGCCAAGACCTGAAGTCGTGAGCTTGCCGTTTCCAGCAGTTGTTTGCGTCTCAAGTCGATACAGGCCGAGATGTCCCGAGCTGCCGGTGGCGATGGTGTGCAATACGCCCGGCTTAAGCGGACCTTCAGGTATTAGGCTTCCGCCGCCTTGCTCCGGGACGGCCACAAAATGCTCTTCACGACTATCAATATCGATGTACGAGAAGTGGACGTCATAGAATTCCATACCGCCGATCTTTTTGAGCTGCTCCTTCACCCGGCGGCGAAGCTCCAGGGCGTATTCGAGGCAACGCTGAACAGCCTCCTTATCATAATCACCATGCGGATAGAGCAACTTCAGGAACCCTGACACCGTGCGCCGAACAGCGATGGTGTCCCGCTGGTTGAGGTTGTTGCCGAGCTTGAAGTGTTTGTCGATGGCGTCGGCGAAGGTGCGCTTGCGCATCTCACGCATAAACTCAGCGAGATAGTCGGTGATGAGTCCGTAGCGGTTGGTGAAGAACTCGGGCCGCATCTTCGGTACTTCCCAGCCAGGGATGTATGCATGGAAGCGGTCAAAGAATGCCGAGTCGATCATGGCTTCCGGAAAAGGCGCAAGAAGATGGCTGGTTTTAACAAGTGTATCGACAGGCTGATTGATATTGCCGACGAAGACCATGCTGGCTGATGCTTGGATAGAGTCGCGGCCGCGCGCAAACGATCCGGACGCCATGTAATCCTTCATGATCTGCACGCCATCTTTGTCCTTGAAGGATATACCGGCAACTTCGTCGAAGGCGACGATGTCCCACATGCCGACCAAACCGACCTGCCGCCTGCTCATGTTGTAGAAAAGATTGGCAACGGTAGTTTGACCACCTGAGATCAGGATGCTGTTGGGGCTGCATTCCTTGTAGATGTGGCTCTTCCCTGTGCCGCGCGGGCCAAGCTCACAGACATTGTAGTTGTTTTCGACGAAGGGGATCATCCTAGCCAAGAGATGCCAGCGGACACGCTCATCGAGAACGGTTGGTTCCATCCCGGTTGAGCGCAGGAGGACATTAATCCACTCATCTTCCGAAAAGGCTTTTCTTGCCTCGAAGAACTCATCCATGTCCATGTTCGGCATCTGGATCGGCTTCAAATCACCAATCGTGAAGGGCGAGCCCTTTTGGCCTTCTTCGTGATAGTAATGAACGGTGATGATCGACCAGATGCCGCCAACAAGAAGCTTCTCATAGCGTTTCACATCGTTTGCGGAAACCTCGGCATCCTTAATGCCAAGGTTCGAAAGCAGGGCCTCGTAGGTATCGCGCCGTTCGTTGAGCCGGACGGTGACTTTGTCTATGACTTTGAAGCTTCCGCGCTCCTTAATCTTTGACTTGACCTTTTCGGCCTCATCTGGCCGGACGTAATTTTCTGCGAGAACCTTTTTGACCGTCTTCAGTCCTTCTTGAATGATCTCTTCATCATCAGATGCACAATACTGGCCGAGCAGATATTCAAGGACATAGACAGGGACGTTCGCACCCTCTTTCAGGAGCTTAGTTAGGTCCTTTCGAACGACCTTTCCTGCAAAGTGCCGGTTGAGAGACTCATCAAGATTTTCAGTTATATTTGTTGTTTCAGAAGTCATTATCAAAGGCCAGGTCTATAGTTATCTCCATCCGCGCTTCCTCGACACCGGTCTCAGCATTGCGGACGATAAGGTTGTAAGGTTTCTTTTTGTCGAAGGTTCGGCTCGCTAAGGTCAACCAGACCTCCTGTCGCCATTCATTCATATCCGAGGACTCGCTCTCGAAGGATAGCGTCTCGACATTGGTCACGGGCTCGTCGCCATCGTAAATGGCGATCTTTGCTTGTAGAGGCTTAATCCGTTCAGAGACCGCCTCTGTCTGTATGAGGCGGAAGCGATAGCGGCTTGTCGTGATTTTGAGACTGCTGCCCAGCACGCTGACCCCAACGTTGCGCGTGCGGGTCTTCACAGCGCTCTTCCCCTTGAGCTGCGTTACTTGGATGACAGGCACCACGATCTCTTGCGGCATGGCCCCGCCATGCACGAAGCGGGAGCCGCCGATGAAGTGGAAGCGGTTGGTGCCGCGCGGCACCCAAAATTCCATATCGCTGGTAGCGGCCGCCGTCGTCGCTGTCTTGCCGTGATAGGCACCGGCATGGTCCGGCAGGCTCTTTCCGAGCAAGTAACGCTTTTTCGAGATGACAGTCCCTGCGGGCTTATCCGCAATCGGATTCTTGTCCGTCTCCTTCGGCGCTCCCTCCTGATAAAGGAAACCGTGGTCTGCGGTCAGAACGATATAGTTGCCGTTCAGATTGTTGATGATGCGGGAGACGAGATTTCCGAGCTCTTCGATAGACGTGCGGACAGCCTGGAAAGTCTTCTCTTCATTCCCCCTATCAGCGGTCTGATCGATCTGGTCGTGGTAGATGTAGATCACACGGAAGGGCTTGATGAACTCGCGACCTTCGAGCTTGCTCATGGCCATGAACTTGTCGGCCGGGATCGCCGCGCCATCCACCTTCTCAAGAAGCTTTTGCCGGTTGGCGATACCGCTTGAGGATTTGCCATCAACCAGAACCGAGCCGTCATCTTTGTATGCGAGCTCGTCATGCGGCAGAAGGCTCGCCATGCCGAGCGCCGTATAGGACGGCAGAACGCCAAGCTGTGATTTGAGCTCGGCCGTAAAACGATATTTGCCATTGAGCTCGGCAGTAAGTTCCTGAGCGGCTTCGAAGCGGAAGGCGTCACTGATGATGACAAAGGCGCGGCGGTCTTCGCCTTCATCAAGGCGCGGCTTTACGTTGCGTTTGAAGAACTCGTATTGAGGACGAATGCCGTCGATCTTCCAGCCACTGATGAGGCCGCCGCCTTCGAGCTGAGCGCCCCAATGCTTGGCCAGTCCGGCCAGATACCAGTTGCCGTACACGTCTTCGATCTTCGCACGAAGGTCTTTTAGGACATCCCAGCCTTCGGCTTCAGCCGTGTCAGCGGCTTCGCAGAACTGCCTGTAGAGCTGATCGAAACGGAAGAGATCGGACGTGTAAGCCTCGTAAAGCGCCTTCGGATTGTCCGCGGCAAATCCCTTGCCATGATGGCTACGCAGGTCGAAGAAGCTCGCCGCTGCCATCAATGCATCATAGACCTCAGAGAGAGCAGAGCGCGGCGCTTCGGCAGATGAGGACAGCTTGACGTTGGCCCAATACCCGTTCTGTCGGCGGACAACGATGTCTCTCACTGCTTCTAGATTCAGCGTATCCGCGGTCTCCACAATCCGGTCTCGCAGGGAGCTGGCAATATACTTCTCAGTTTCCAGAAAGGTGCGTGCATCGCGTAGCTCTTCGATATCCAGGCCGCCCAAGTGATCACTGAGCTTGACCAAGTCGGCAATGGCGGCAGAGAGGACATCGTAGCTCGTATGCAGGCGGGCGCTATCGCGCCATTGGCCGATACAAACGACGGCGTTCGAAGCACCCTTCTTCGGCAAGACGAGATGAGCAAGCGCTTTGGGGCACGCGCCGTCGATGCCGCGCGCGAAGTCCGTGACAAGCAGGCGCATGAGAAGCCCCTTCAGGCTTGGCGCCTCGTCCTCGAAGCCGAAAACATCGCGCATCTGCGCCCAAAAGCTGTCCGTGAGATCGTACTTCTCGAACTCCTGCCAGGCTGCCGGTGATGCTTCGAGATCGTGCGGCTCTAGCGTGTGAAGGAGACAGCGAACGATAGTGAAGATGTCTGTCTGCTCGGCACGCAGGACGGTTGCCATCAGCGCCCGGTCGATGGCCTCTGCGCCATCTCCGACCTCGATAAACCGATTGGCGCGTGAGAGCCGCTCCTTGCTGGCGAAGAACTTTCCGCGTGCCGCGATGTGGTCGCGCAGGCTTTGCTCCATGAGGCCAAGCTCGCGCAGGATCATTGTCGAGCGGTCAGCCGCGAAGGGCTCGGCATAGAGCCGGATATCGAGCAGCCAGTCCCTCTCGGCTTCCGGAACAGGCCCTTTCTCATAGAGAAGATAAGTGCCATCTGGCTTCTCAAGCTCGATCTCCGTCTTCAGCGCAAGCGCCGGGACCTCGGTGAGATTCCGAAGCGCAACGCCGTCCAGATCGAGAGCAGGCAGCATCTCCTCGAACTCGCCATCTTCGTCGCGCCAAAAGACGATGCGCGCACCGTTGCCGAAGATACGATCCAGGTTCGATTTAATCTGCGCGCTATCCATCACTTCTCCCCTGTGATGGCTTTGCGCTCAGCTAGGAGGTTGCCGAACTTGCCGTAGTTGGCCTTCACCCCGTCATCGAGATCGAGCGCGATGCGTTGGTCGGCGTAGTGCCGGAGCTCCTCATCGAAGGCACGCAGCTCGTCGAGCTGCTTAACCATGAGGTCCTTTTCCTTCTGCGCCTTGTTCCGGGCGGCAGACGAGGAAGCGCTTGTGATGTCGTCCTCCAGCTGATCAATGCGTGCGGCCATACGGCTCGTGAGCGGCGTCACGTACTCCATACGCATCCGCGAGAGCGTGCTTTCATTGTAGCGATGGAGATAGACGAGGCACTCAAAGGCTCTGAGCTTGCCGCTGGAGAAGAGCCAGTAGATCGGGCGCTTCTTGTAGGTTTGCATATGATCCTTGAAGAAGCTCTTGGAGATGTAATTTCGGATCGTCTTCTGCGGATCATTGCCGCCATTAGCGGCCAGGCTCTCAGCCACGAAACGAAGATTGTCGCGTAAGGTATCGGGCGACCAGGCGACCTTCAGGAACTCTTCGAACCGCAGCGCTGCATCATCGTCAAACCACTCAACTTCAGTGATCGGTACGATGCCATCATCGTCTGCCGGGAAGTCGCGATAGCGCGACGGATCAAAGCCTTCATTCCCAGCATTCGCATAGATCAGGCCAGACTCGGTGAGGCTGTAGCGCCCCATCATGCAGCCGATGGCATAGGAGATCAGCTCCTTCATCGTGTCGGAGCGTAGGCGCTCTTCCCGCTCCTCTTCCGTACCTTTCACGCCATAGCGATAGGCTGGGTTGCAGGTCAGCGTGATCTCTTCAATCGGCACCTCGGGGGTCAGTTCGTCCTTAAGACCATAGGCGTCTATGAAGATGCGATTGTTCTCTATTTCCAACCGCAGCATCTCGTTCGTCATGCCCTGCCAGTGGGCGCGGAGTGTGGCATAGCTTTCCTCCAGCGTCTCACCGCGATGATCAGGCGAGAGCAGCGGAAGCGTGCAGAAATCCCAGGAGGTTTCATAGGCGTCCCAGTCGGAGCGTGCCACGGCAATCAATTTACTCGGCAATGTGACCAAAGACGTATCAGACATGTCGGCGCAGATAGGTAATGAAGCAATCTGTCCAGCCTCGTAATTGATAGTTGGCGAAATGCTCTTGAGGAGGTGATGCGTAACCTTCGAGTTCGTGAAGCCAATTAGCCCAGTAAGCTCGTCCACACTCGTGGCAAAGATAGAACAGCCTGCTACGTCGAAGATATGGCCAGCATCGTAATATCGGACCGAAAATCCACTACTTGTTACCTTAGACCAGCTGATTGAAGGCTTGAAATACTCTGATATGCTCTTGATCGTTCGGGTGGGGCTTCCGTACTTTTCTGCGGCAAAACTAAGAACCTCTGAACCATCATTCTCCCAATTTACGACATTTTCTGAGTTGCCGTACCACTTTCGGTATGCGCCACCCTTGTTGTACGGAAACCACATGGCATCTGAAGCCTTGGCGGCATCATGGTTCTTTGCATCTCGCTTAGTCCTTGTCTGGCTGACCTCATACCAAAACCTCAAAAACCGGTTGTTGTCACTGGTGGCCATCCCCTGTCGAGTATCACCAATTTTCTTGAGTGGATATCCACTAGAAAAGTTTTCGAGAACTTCGTCAGAAAGCCAATATGCAATCGGCGCACCAGGAAGTTTTCGAAACGCAGTCGCCCCGCGAGAATAGATGTTTATTTTTGCTGATAAGGATTCCAAGAAAGCTTCCCGCTTGTCTTTAACAGCGGGATAATCCGCCAAATTCATAAAGACGCCGGACAGATTCTTTCGATCAACTCGAAATACGCATGCCACACCACGATTGTAGGTGTGGCCATCGGGAAAACAGTTCCATCCAATATGTGCCATTGACGAGATCGAATGCTTAAGAAGCAACTTGCTCCGCAATGAGGAGTAAGATGATAAAAACATCCAACTATCGAGCGTTACGGCGGACAAGACGCCGTCGGCTTTCGTTAGAGACAAGCCACGTAAAATGAATGCGGTCATCAAATCAGACTTGCCGTCAGAAAATTGATCACCAAGGAAGGCTGCCAAGGCTCCGTTCATCCCTTTCCCGCCCATATAGGGAGGGTTGGCAACTACCGAATGGTACTTGGGCGACAGAGCCTCAGCCATCCGCAGCACCGCTACTATGCGGTCCTGCACTTCCTTGAGCAACAGATCAGAACTGAAGTCCCGTGCCTCGACGACTCTAAGTGTTTCTAGCGGATCGCGCAGCTTCGGCACGATCAGCGAGCCGAAGTTCTTCGCTTGCTCAAACTGCGACAGAGTTTCACGCAACTCGTCTGTGAAGAGGTCGCGCCCAACGACAGCCTGCACATCTGTCATCTCTTCGGACGTGAAGGCGACATCCTGCAGTACAACGATGTCCGGCTTCACGTCCATCCGCAGGAACCGGCGCCTTCCCAACTTCTCAGCGGCCTTCATTGAAAGTGCGAAGGCTGCCAGTGCGCCTGCACGGTCGTCGATCTCGATGCCCGTCAGATTATGCTTCAGAATGAGCGCCGGGATTTCCTTCGGGTCGTATCCCTCCTCCTCATAGATCGCGTGGAGCAGATCGAAGGCATAGGTCAGCATATGCCCCGAGCCGCAGGCCGGGTCACAGACCTTGATGTTTTCGGGCTTGCTGATCTTCAGGAAGTCGATCTCAGGCTCCTCGGGCGCGATGTAGTAGTCCATCTGCTCTGCGAGCCGTGAATCCGGCCGGTTCAGAAGCCAAAGACGCCCGAGTGAGTTCTCGACCAGGTAGCGAACGATCCAATGCGGTGTGAACAGCTGTGTTGCAGCCGGAATCTTTTCAGCCGTGATCTTCTGGTTCTTCTTCAGCCCCGCGAAGACCTCGTCTTTCTTCTCAGAGATGTAGAACTGATAGAGCCAGCCGATGACCTCGATGTCCTGCCAGTCGGCCTCATCGATGGCGGCGACAAGCTTTCGGATCAGGGAATCCGAATGCAGGAGGTTGTCGGGTAAGAGCAGCTCGGTCTCGTCATCGATGCGCTCGAAAAGGAACGGCATCGCGCGGTGCAGCGCGTTGCACTGCGCGATCAGCAGCATCCGGTAGAGCTCGGCATCCTTGGTGCCGTCGAGCTTCAGATCGATGACCTTGCTCTTGTCGAGCCCCGGAAAATCAAGGTGCTCGGCGTGCTCCAGGATTTCGGGGAGCTCCTTGCCGGACGGATGGCTCAGGACGCGGTAGCCGTGGTCGAGAAGTCCGTGGAGCTCCATGTAGCGAATGGCCACAAGACGGTTGAACCACGTGTAAGCTACGGCCTCCATCGCCTGCTCGAAGCCGTGTTTCTTGATGCGGCCTACGAGTTTCTTGCGTTGCTCCCCCACTTTTTTCGGGAGCGCGTCCGCACCGACAATGACGACGTCGCCCTGCTCGCGCTGCTCGGTGATCTCCTTCTCGGTGATCCCGAATTTCGCGGCGCGCGTGATCATCGCCGCAATGAAATCCTTGCGGGCCTTGGGGGCATAGGTTTTGAGCGCGTTGGTATTGATTGTCATTCTGCTCGTTGTCCTTAACGTATTTCCACGCGTTCATTGTTTTCGATGGCCTCTTCGAGCTCTTTTCGAAGCTTGATCAGGAAGGCCTCTACGTCTTCTTTGGTCTCAAGATACGTGGTGCCTGCGAGATGGCTTGGCTCAACGACACGGCGCGTCTTGGTCGGCGGCTTCTTCACGGCGGGCTCGTTGCCATGATCAGGCGACGGAGCCTTCCCATCGCCTCCTGACGGGACCGGTGGCACCTTGGCTGCTTCCTCGATGGCCACGAAAGCATCGTCGGCGGCATCACGCGCTGCGCCCTGCAGCTGGTAAATGTGAGCGATACTCTCTTCGGTTTCGATGCCGGACTTTAGGGCCTGAATGGGATGCAGGCACTTGTTCCGAAGCTCGGGCGCTGCGCCAACCTCGTCGAGCTCTGCCTTCACCTTGCCGATATGCTCATCGATCTTTTCGATGGCGTGGTCGCGGCGCTGCTTGAGGCGCGCCTTATTGACCTCTTCTACGCGGCCGATGAGCGTCCCGGCATCCTTGATCCGTCCGTAAGGTTTTTCAGCCTCAAGGATATCATCGATGGTCTTCAGCGCCTTCGCCGCATCATCATCCTTCAAGAGCTCGTAGCGGTTGAGATCGAAGCGCTGCTTTGCCTTCCGAAGCTTCTCCCAAGTCGGCCTTTGGGATTCATAGAAGTTCCGGAGCTCGTTGACCGAATCCGCAAGGTCGATGAAATCGTCTTCGAGCTCGATGAAGTGGTTCAGGAACTTGTAACTGTCTTGGATATTGAGCGCCTTGGCGATCACGCCCAGCGCGTCGGCAATCGCTGCTGAGCCGGGATAGTTTCCGGTTTCCGCGAGAGGCTTCCAGCCGCTGAGGTCAGACTGCCAGCCACCGAGTTGGCCGCGAATGTGGCCTGTCAGCGCATCTTCGCCGTCAGGCGCAATGGCTTCGAACACATCCTTGGAGATGCCGCGTGCCTTTTGCAGGCTTCCGCGATCAACGGTTTGGCGCTTCACGACAGTGATCCGGCGCCATTTGTTCGGGCCATCGATGGCGCTGTAGATCGCATCGGGGGTCAGCGTGTTGTCGCCGTCGCTGACAAGGCTGAGCTCACCCATCATGACGAGGCGCACGACGAGGAGCACGGTCTCCCAATCGTTCCAGCCATAAGGCCGGCGGCCGAAGCGATCCTCGACGAGATCGTAGAGAACGACGCGATGGTTCTGGGAGTTCTTCAGCGTAACGAAGTTCAGAACCTCCTTGAGAGCCTCTTCATTGGGCACCGAGCCGCCATCAAGACCCAGTCCTTCTTGGGTCGGCGCGGCCAGGACGGACCTGATTTCAGCCTGCGGGTTCGTGACGGGGTTCTTGAGGTAGCCAAGCTTGGGGAAGCTGTTCTTGACCAGATAGCCGAGCGCTTCTTCGGCTGCTGCCCCCACAGAGCCTGAGGGCGCTGGACGCGGCTGGCCAGCAGCGAAATATTTGGCTTCTTTCATAAGGCGCTCGATGATCGCCTTCAGGCGCTCTTTGCGCTCGCGGTTTTCATCGCTGCGCTCTCTCAGAATCTTCTGCGTTGTGTGTGCCGCAGTGCCATCATTCTTGCGTTTGATGTACTTGTCGGTTTGCAGATAGGTGCGGAGCTCACGCGCAAGCGCCTTGTCATCGTCGAGACGGATCAGAACCTGACCGTCGTCGGACGTGCTCTGCGTTATGCAGCGGGCTTCACCGAAAGCGTCATACTCATCGGAAAGCGGCGTCACGACAGAGATGACGAGATCGCCCTCGCTGCGGTTTCCGTAGGGGTGAAAATCACAAAGGCGCGAGATACCAAAGTCCTTGTTGTTTTCCGGATATCGGTATTTGCGAAGGCTGCCGAGCACCTCATCAAAGATGAGCTCGCCCAAGAGCTTGGTCTCTTCACCCGAGGCAAGATCGACGGTCTTGATCTCGCGGCTGATGTCGCGCTCTTCGTTAGTCAGGAAGAAATAGTCTTCGCCATTTCGGTTTACGAGGGTCTGCCCCTCAAGACGCTGAAGGCTCGCCTCGATCTTCTTGCGCAGCTCAAGCCGGTCAGCATCGATCCGGTCGATGAACAAGGTCACGAGATTGTCAATGTTGCCGGTGATTTCATCGACATAGCGGATGAGAAAGAGCGTCTTCAGAACCTGCTGATCGAACGCCTCAAGGCTCGGGTTGCTGGCAACACCCTCGATGGCGCGGCGCACAACGCCTTCGAGGAAGCTCTCGATGGCCGGATAGAACCTATAGAGCGGAACAAGGGCGCCGATCTCTTCGCCGCCTATGTCAATCGCGCCGGTTTGGAAGGCATCGAGCATCGAGCGCTCGCCCTTCGCCAGGTGCAAACCCGTAGCGCCGTATTTCCGACTGCTCTCGAAGACCTTTTGAACCAGTTGAAACTGGTAGGGCGCAAAAGGATAGACATCCACAAAGTCGTCGCGGTCAGCATATGGCTTGAAGGTCATGCCGACGTTTTTGAAGCTGAGCTGGTTCTTTAAGATATCGGCCTTGTCGTCATAGACGGCCTCAAGCTCATGCTTAGCCTTGTCGACCTTGGCCAGAAGACGCTTTTGGATCACTTCATCCGAGTTGGCACTCGATAGTGACAGGCGCGTTCTGAAGCGCCCCTGAATCTTTGAGAAATCGTTGGACCTGTTGCTGCGTAGGTCGCCGAGCACTGTGTCCATGTCTTCTTGAGACGTGACCACCACCCAGGCGCGACCATTGCAGGCAGTGCCGAGATTCTCGGTGATGGTCTGCAGGTTCAGCATCAAGTGCGTGTCCTGCCCGATGAACTGACCGATCTCATCGACCAGGAAGATGATCCGGTGGTCGGAACCCTTCATGTCGAGATACTCCTTCACCCACTTGGAGAAACTCTCGACCGAGAGGGAGAAGTCTTTCTCGAAGCGCGAAATCCAAGCGTCAGCATCCTTGATATCCTCGCCGAGCGCTTTTGAAAGCGCATCCGCCAGTGCTTCGCTGTGGAACTGGTAGGCATCGCGCTCATCTTCCCACGTGATGCCATGGTCAGCCTTGAGCGCATCCTTGAAGGTATCGAGCTTCCCGCGCTTTTCGAGATGACGCTCCATGTGCGCGATATGCGGATGGTCGCCGCAATAGCCGAGCCGTTCGTTGAAGACCTTCAAAAAGACACGAAGAATGACATCACGGCCGTCTGCGTTGCTCGCCTTGCTGTCGATGTTGAACAAAATGACATCGACGTTGCTTCCGACGGCGCGCTTGATATCGGCGGCCAGCATTGGGTCTTGAATCTTGTCCTTAAAGAATTCGGTGGCGCGCTTGGTCTGGCCGCCCTTCATGACTTCACGGTCTTCGAGTAGGTAGGAGAGAATCTTGATGAAGTGCGATTTACCCGAGCCGAAGAAGCCGGAGACCCAAACACCGACCTTGCTCGCGACATCGGGATCACGCGCATTATCAATGGCATTCAGATAGGCTTCGAAGAATTTCCGAAGGTGAACGTCCAGCTCTTTGGTAACAACGTATTCTTCGAGCTCCTGCCATACGGATTCGGCATCAAACTGCTCAGCCTTGATGACGCCGTTGATGGAACGGTCTATGGGGCGCTCAAATAACTCTTTGATCTTCATTCCTTACTCCCGTTAATCGACCAGCCTGAAGGCCCTGTAATAAGGGTTGTCCTTCAGCATTCCGAAGAGTTGCAGTGTTTGTCCGTCGTACCTGCCCGGATAGAACAGCACGAGCGGCGTGCTCCCCATCACGGAGTGCAGGTTGTTCAATAGATTATGGGTCCGAAGCAGCGGGAAAGCAGCGCCAACACCTGAGACGAGAATGAGATCATGTTCTGATGGCGGTGCCGTCTCGATCAGCGCCTTGGCAATCTTACCGGAGTCCAACGGCGCCCTCAGGGCCTTGAGCGCCGCATCATCTCCCTTGTCGCGTTGCATAGCGACGGCTTTGTCAAAGATGCCGCGATCCTTGAGGTATCCGACAAGAAGCTCCCACAGGTTAATGTGTGCAATCCGCAGCTCAGGCTTGCGCTTCTTCAGCTGAGAGAGGACGAAAGCGATGTGAGCGCGAACGGCTGGCTCAGCTTTGGGATCGTAGTCGAAGGCGTAGAAGGGTATCTCGCCCGAAAGCTTTCGGCCTGACAGGAAATCGTCAGAGGTGATCCGGTCCAGGATTTTGTTCAAGCGCTCGTCGAGATCGGTCATAGCGTCACCTGCAGGCGCTCGATGACATCATGTTGAGCAGTATCGCGAAGATAGGAGAGGACCGCAGGTGCGATCTGCACAGGCTGAAGCCTGTAGGTGCGCGTGTCGGTAATGAAGCCGGATTCTTTCAGTATCTGGAAGACGCTATCGCCAAGCTTGTTGGTCGTGGCGTTATTCCAGACCGGCATATCGGCGTCTTCGTTCTGAAGATGCTCGACATACTCGTTCCAGAGCTTGCGTGGCAGATCGCTCTGGAAAGTACGGAAGCGTTCACGCACGACACGGTTCAAAAACTCGCCGAAGAGCGGACTGTGCTTGATCGCGGCAGCCAGCAAAGCGTGTGTCGCCGTTTCCTTGGAGCCGTCGCGGACAAGATGCCAGAGCTCGGGCGTCATGGTCTGCAGCCGTGCCCGGAGCAAAGATGCCTGCCGCGCAGCCGTGCCCGGCGAGCGCTTCTGCAGGACGTTCTCGTCTTCTATGGCGCGGCGCCAGTCCTCTGCGGAAACATCGTCAAGAAGCAGGCCGGCGACGATGCGGCTCTCAGGTAGCTTGAGAGAACCGCCCGCGATGTCCGCTTTGAATTTTGACCTGCTCATATTGATCTTCCCTGTTCGGACAGTTTGGGGCAAGTCATCGGCATCAGAGCGCCGCGCAACCAAATCCTCGACCATCACTCCCGCGCTCACCTCACTCAGTCCGCTCTGATGATTTATCGCTATTGCCTGTTCTGCCCGCATCCTCTCCTGCTGCCTCTTCGTGCTGGCGTACATAGGCTCGCATAAATTCCCGAATGACCTGTGCGGCAGGCTTATCCTCTGCCTTACAAGCCTCTAGGAAGCTCTGGCGTAGCTCGCGCTGCACCCGGATGCGAAGCCCTGCATCTTTCATTGGCGGGAAGTGTAGCCGATGGATACACATCGGTGAAGCGAAAGCATGAAGTTATCCACACGTGCTATCCGCATCGGCTATGTAAGCAAAGGCGCAATTCATTGTTCTTGGCGTCGCCATCCAACCGGCGTGTGGTTGGTCTCGCGGACAGCGTCTCCATGACATGGCGGCATCCAAACGGCGTACGGTTGGTCAGGGTTCCACAGGGGCAGGAACGCCCCTTGGTCGATGGGATGGTTCCAAGGCAAGGGCAGCTACGAAGTGCTTCCTTCCTGGTCTCCATGAAATGGCCATGGGGGTCTTGGGGGAGCTCGGAGGCTCCATCCCAAGTGGTGATGCAACGGCCAAACGGTTGTGAGTGGGTTCCAAGGGGCGCGATAGCCCTGTGGTCTTCCTGAAGGGATCGATGGGGTGCGGGGGAGCGCCGAAGGCTCCCTGCGAGTGGATGAAACCGGCGATACGGTTTAGTGGCTCTTGAATGGGCTTAATGCCATGAAAGAGCCAAGGCCGGGGGGATGCAACGGGGGCGCGCAGCGGGCCACCTTGCCAAGGTCACCCTGAGTCGTGCCAACAGAAATTTTGAATTTCATGGTACTACCAGGGACACCTTGCGTTTGCTCCAAACTCAGCCGTCAGGCACCGGAGGCCATGTTTTTGTTACAAGCGTCCAGCCTAGCCCAGAGGTCTTCTTCGCCAGTCGAGACCTAGAGCTGCAAGTGCTACGACCGACTGCAATCCTGCAAAGGCTAGAGCAAGAATTTCTGTCAGCGACGGCCCCGCTGCTGCTGCAATTTGATCCTGCACGCTGTCTTGATACCGCTCGACGTCATCTCGGATGTTTTCGACAGCGCCATGTAGCTGCGCAATCTCAGCCATACGGAATTCATCACGGACATCTTCAGCTGCCCGTACAGCATCGATGACAGCGAACACGGCAGCATCCGTAACGCCATCGCTGCCTTCCAGCACCTCATAGAATATCTGTTGCAGCTGCGCGGTCACAGCATCACTACGCGGTCCGAATTCAACGGCGCGGTCTGTGACTTCAATCCCGGTGAGCGGTAGTTCCGGTGGCACAAAGTCCGGCACCTCAACCTCTGGGGGAGGCGGGATTGAGGCCGCAAGGTTCTCTGCACCGCGCTGGCCTTCAAGATAGGCCATTACCACAAGCACGAGTGTGACACCCGCCATGGTAATCAGGATCGGTCGGAATTTGGTCATCAGGAGACTCCTAGCTGCTCGGAATGCGCGTACAGTCTATTGGCAAAACTAAGCCGACATCACTTGAAACTTGGCGACCAAGTGTCAGCCGCCTGTAGTCGTCCTCGGTCTCAGCGTCCGCGATAAGACTGATTTCGAGGGTCTTTCCAGTTTTCTTCAAGCCTCAAGGCAGCACCACGCTAACGCGCGCACGATCTATATATCTGTTCCTTGAGCGGGCGAGTCTGACGTCTGCTTTCCATGATTTCCAACCGATTTCCGATTGAGCCGGGCTTCGTAGCCCCCCTGCTTCCTGAGCGTCCTTCCCCCAATGCGCATGTGTCGAGCAGGCCAAAGAGGCCTGCCAAACAAATGCGAAAGGAAAGACCCAATGCTCAAACGCAACCCCAACCACCTCGATTACGGGAGCGATCAGCTCCGGAGCGACGAAATCTATAGTGCCCATGAAAGCCGAGCTTCCCGCGTGCGCTGGCTCGGCTTGGCATTTGCGGGCCTGCTTGAAGGTGCGATGCTGCTTCTGTTCTTCGGTGTTTTCACCGAAACGATGGGGCTGGCATCAAACCAGTTCCTGAGCGAGTTGCCCGGCATCGGTGCTCTCTTCGAGATCATCGATGAGGATGCAACGGTCAGCCACCTTCTGGCATTCCTGCTGGCCGTGTTTTCTGTAGCGGTTCCACTTGCGATTTGGAATGTCGTGCTGGCTGAAGGCGTTCATCTGGACCCTGGTCAGTGGCTCGTCGATCCCATGAACAGAGTGAAGGCCATCTTGGCAGGCGTTGTTTATGCCGCGGTCGTCTTGCTGGAAGTAGTCAATCTCTACACGCTGATCGCGCGGGAGACCTCGTCCGGCCCCTTTGCCACGCAGGCTCCTACAGACGCCCTCACGGCTTTTCTGGCCGAGAACCAGGCCTTGGGAATCTTCGTCGCCCTGCTGGTCGCCATCGTCAACACCGTCCTCGCTCTGATTACCGTGCGCGCCGCGCATGGCGTGAAGAGCTGACCAAGCAAAAAAGGATATAAACATGTTCACCCGCTTACTCACAACATCTGCGCTATCCGCAGTCCTAGCGTTCTCAAGCACCATTGGCGCGGAGGCCAATGCCCCGTTCAAGCCTGATCCTGCCATCTTCGTCGTCATCGAAAACGGCGGCGTGGTGCAGGATACGGAAAGTGCCAGTGCCGCGATCAGCTTCACCCTTGGTGAGTTGACCGAGCTTCGGCGGCGGCGGGCCACACGGGAAACGCAAGTCCACCTGATCCTGAGCGCCAGTCCGACCGAGATTGCATGGTCAGGCACACCCGCCCAGCTTGAAGAGCAAGGTCATGAGGTGTTTGCGCTGGTCACAGATTTTCGGGCGACCTGCTCCGATCTGACACTGGCCTATGAGCAAGTCGCTCTCACCCAGCGGATCACACGGCCTTCTGACGTGACCATCATCAATATCGGGCCGTTCATCAACGCGCCGTATCCATGTGATCAAGGCGATGGCTTGATCACGCTGCCGCAGGCGGTCTCGCCCGATGTCCAGCTTGGCGTGCTTGCGCTGGAGGCAAGACAGTTGCGCCTGGTGAACGTCCATCCCGATCAGGACCAGGTGCTTCTGGATCATTTGGAAGCCGCGGGCGTGATGGACCGCGTGGCTGCCGGCGCATTGAGCTTTGATCTGCTCGATCCGGCGCGCACGCGTGCATCGCTGGGTAACATTCTGGGGGAGGACTGATCCATGTGTATGCGCTCAATCCTTTGCCTGCTTGGAACGGTCAGCGCTTTGGCGCTGGCCGAACCGGCCCAGGCACAATCTACCATTACTTTGCAACCCGGCACGCAAGACAAATCGGTTTCGACCGAACTGCGCGAGCAAACGAGTGGGCATGGTATTCAGCTCGTCATTCAGCCGCGGATCAGCGGCGATGAACAAGCCGCCCTTGATTTTCGGCGCTTCACAGAGATGGAAGAAGCCGTGCTGCTGGGTCTTCGTACTGACCCCCGCTTTATTCCGCCCGCACGGCTCATCGAAATGGTCGAAGCCATTGGTATGGTCGATAATGCCGGAATTCGGATTGGGTCGGGTTACGACATCAATGTCGAGCATGATCTGGTCGTGGCCAGTTCCGTTGGCAGTGTTGAGATCACCCATGTCCATGACGGTGAGAACGGGCTGGTCATCACGGCGCTCGTGCGGGACGCGCGGGGCAATGTAATCGATCCGCCCGAAGGCTCCTTGGCTGTTTATAGGACGGGGGGCGAACGGCTGTGCTTCACCGAAGAGATCATCAACGCCCGGAGTGCCGGTGCCGCCAGTGTGATTGCCCCGTCCGGTCAAGCCAGTTTGCCGATGAGCTTCGTACTCCTGCTGGATCGCTCTGGTTCGATGTCCAGCCATGTGGATGAGGTGCGCCAGGCCGCGCATGCCTTTCTCGATGCTCTTCCCGCAAATGCATCCTGCTCGGTGGGCGCATTTTCGCAAAACGGTGCAAGCTTTTCTGGGTCAGAGGGCTTTGGCCGGGAGCGTCGCTGCTCGTCAGCTTGGTTCTCCTTAAGCGGCCTGGATGATGCAGGCGGCGGTACAAACTTCTTCCGCCCGCTAGAGCAAACCTTCGACTGGCTTTCGAGCGGCGCGCGCGCCAATGATCAGCGGCTGGTGATCCTGCTCACCGATGGGCAGGCCAATCGGGAGCTGGAACGCGAAGCCCAGGTTCTTGCGGCTAAGGGTGATATCAGGGTCTTCGTTATGCATATCGGCGGGCGGGAAGTGCGCTTCCTGAACACGGTTGCCGATCACTACCTCGCCCATGAAGGCGATCTCGACGCCAGCCTCGCGCGGTACTTCGAAGTCGTGAGTGAGAGCTACACAAGCCAGACGGTGCTGCGTATCGGCCAATGCCAAGCGAACGGAAATTGAGCGATCATGCAGCCGCGCTCACCCAAATCAGGGGCGTTAGCCCGCGCCATTTTTACTGGCATGCTCGGCTATGCCCTTCTCAAGACTTGGCCGCATATTGGAGATTTCCCCGCCCCAGAATGGAAAATCTATGCCTTTGGTGCGGGCACCCTTGTTTTTGTGATTGGTGCGCTGGACGCAATGACTGCGTTCAGCTCCGCGGCAATTAGCTCTGGACGGCGGTTTCGGGCACTGCGACCCAAGCGGAAAAGGAACGCGGGCGGCTGGTTGACGCGAAAAGAGGCGCGCAAAGCCGGACTGGGCAAAGCCAAGGGACTCTTTATCGGTATCTTGGATGGGCTGCCGATCTTCGTACCTGATGCCGTGCATACGCTCGTATGTGCACCAGCAAGGACTGGGAAAACGATCTGTGCCGTGCTCGCCATGCTCTGGCACGACATTGGTTGCAGCCGGATCGTGGCAGATTTGAAGGGAGAGCTGGCCGTGATGTGCGCGGTCCTGATCGCGAAGCTCCATGGCCATCGCGTCATCATCCTCAATCCAGCACATAAATTTGGGCTGCCCAATGCTTCGATAAATCCACTGGTGGTCATCCGCGAAGCTATCTCAAAAAAGCCGCAGGATGTAATGGCTGACTCGCGGTCCTTAGCGTACTGCTTGAATCCCAAGGAGCCGAACGTCAGCGATCAATTTTGGCCGAATGGAACTAGAAAGCTCCTGGTCTTTGTAATTGTCGGTGTGTGTGCCTTGCGAGAAGAGTTCGAGGCCAATCTGCCCCACGCCTATGAAGTGCTGGTTGATGATGACGAGTTCGAAAAGCTGATCCGCGATGCGCTGGAGAGCGACATCCTTGCAGGAGACTTGGCCAGACGTGCACGCAACATCCTGTCCACGCGCGGGGAGAACCCCAAACACTTCGAGTCGTTTCGAGAGGCGGCGGTGCAGGCATTGGTTTCCTTTGAGCCAAGCGGGCATCTGGCTCCGTCCATGGTCGCCTGCGATTTTCGCTTTTCCGACCTGAAGAAGGAAAAAATCACGCTCTTCATGATCGCTGACTACACCCGGCAGGAGGCGTATGCAGAGTGGCTGGCAGTTCTGATCTGGGCGGCCTTGATCGAGCTGGTCCGTGAAGACAATGACGTGCCGGTGCGTTTTATCCTCGATGAGTTCACGAACTATAGGCTTCCGGGTCTGCCCAATGCGCTCACTGCGCTGGCAGGTTATGGCGTTCTGGTCTCGATGATCGTGCAAGACCTCGAAGAAGTTGCGCGCGTGTATGGGCGTGAGGCTCTCAATACGATCCTGAGCCAGACCGATGTGAAGCAAATCTTCGGGATTGCCTCGCTTCAGACCGCCAGAATGGTTAGCGAGATGCTGGGTGAAGTGGACGAAGTGAATCCGTCCTACAACCTCGCTGATGATCCATTCGGGGCGATCAGCATGGGGTTGGGTCTGGGTCGCAAGCCGCGGATGAGCATCGATCAGCTTCTGCGCATGCCCTCAGACGAGCAGATTGCCTTCATCAAAAACCGGAAGGCCGCAAAGATGCTCAAGATCGGCGTCCATGAGATCGATCCGGTGCGAGGCCAAGTGGCGGGAAACCCCTTGCATGGCGGCAAGCCCTTCCTTGGCAAAGTGAAGATGCGCCTGCGGGGTGGCCGCGCTATTGCCACGCGCCGCGGCAGGAAGAAAAATGATGCAGAGCGGCGGCCTCTGATCCGCCCGATCCTTTCGGCTATGGTACCCTTTGTGCCGGACAGAAGTGCCGTTCTTCCGGCTGCGCTCGTGGCACTGGTTCTTGTCCAGGGATGGCCGCAGCTTCGAATTCAGTACACCAGCAACTACAGCTGGTGCAGGTATCAGGGGATACCAGTCTTAAGCGACCCTGTGACCCTGTCGGGGGATAGCTGCCCGCTTATCATCTGGCAGAAATAAAAAGGCACCCGCCCATCGTCTCGATCAGCGGATGCCTTCATGGTGTTATGTGTCTGATGCTTAGCTCATGCGTTTGCACTTTCTCTCTTTTCTGCGCCCCGTGATCGGGGAGCGCGGTTTGTCAGTTGCTAGTGGGCCAGTTCCCGTCTCATGGCATGAATGGCGCAATAGGCACCGATGATGCGCACGCGGTCGAAGGTTTTGGTGCTTGCATACCGCTTGGGAGCCAGGCCTGTGCCGTCATCTTCGAGAAAGAGACCCATCCACCGGTTTCCGACGTCTTTGAACAGTTCGTAGATTTCGAGATGTTTGAAGGGACGGCCGTCAGGGAAATAGAGCCTCCCATCGTAGTCTTCGATCTCGACCAGAACACGTCGCCAGCCTGCATACGATCCAACGTCTTCGTGCATCGCGCGGGCAGGAGCCCAGATGTGCTCTCGATAGATGCGGCGGTTTTGGATTTGGTGGTCAGCCAGAACGGTGATCCGGTTGGGGTCCTTTTGATTGATGAAGTCGAACATTCAGTACTTTCTGTTTTGCTATTTCAGATTAGGGGTTCTCCTTGATTGCATAGGTTTTCATTGTCTCACTTGGCCTCCTTTCCTCCAGCGCCGTTGTTGACGCCGATTGGAGATCGGTGCTGCCACCCGGCTATTCAAGAACGATATTTTGGGTAAGCTTCGTACTGTAGGCGTTTGGCGTACCCAGTGATTCGAAAGAGCAAGGCTTGCCGCGCAAAGAATGGACACTCAGGAACCGATACTGTCGGAATGCGCGGCTCGATGAAGCGAGCTTTATAAGTCTGTTGCAGCTTTGGCTCGCGGGCACGTCCGCCCGCAAAGCATCCTCTTCGATGAAGGCACAGGGTGGCATCAGGGCTCCTGATCCAAAGGTAGCCGCACGCTACATGCAGCGCTTCGGCTTTGTGCTCTCGGAGATGACCATCGAGAGGGATTGGGCGTTCGAAAATCCTAGCTACCGGACCGAAAAAGTCGGTGATCCGCTGTCATACCTCTACGCCATCGAAACGAGGGCGCAGTTTATCTTGGAGGAAGCACTGAGCAGTTTTGAGTATCGCATCTACCGAGAACTGAGCGGCTCAGCTCCTTATCTCCAGAAGGAAGAAAAACTCGCCTTCGAGATCAGGCGCATATGCACGCTCCGTCGCGGCATCAAGCCGCCATATCGGGGCGATCTGGCTCTCGCCCATTTCCGGCTGAGTACCCGCGAAGCTCTAGAGAGTACTGCCAGCGATGACGAAATAGTCCATGCCATGCTTGGTCAGATTCTGATCGACTTGGAGGAGAGACCGATGAGCATTGGCGGAGGTTTTTGGCGATAGGCTTCGACTTAATTTCCGATTGCTTTCAAAAAACTTCGGACTTCGCTTCCTCGCAATCTCTGAAGTGGCGCCGGTAATACCTGGTTGATTGAATAAATTAAATCGCACCAAACGAGAAGGCGGGTGCGAAATGGGCAAGAATGGTGGACGGCAATCGGAAAAGAGCAACCGCGTTTTTTGCGCGGATCGCTTCGATCATGGTATTATTAAAGTTGAGGATCAAAATGGTCACTCTGACCATTTATCCTCGAAATACGTCGAAAGAAATTGTATCATGTCTCGTAAGCGCCCAACAGCCGGATGGCCAACGGTGCTGCGCGAGGAACGCGTACGCCAGGCCTTAGAGAAGATCGCGAAGTTTGCCGCGAGGCGTAAGGCTGAAGAAGACTTCAAGAAGGAATTGGAGAAGGAAAGCTTGCTTACAAAGCAGCGTCGAAAGAGGATTCGAGAGCTGCAACAGGACACAACCAAAAACTAGACAGGACGACCATGACCAGAACCGCCATATATGCACGTTACTCTACTGACCTTCAGAGAGATGCCTCCATCGAGGACCAGATCAGGGTTTGTGAGAAGCACGTGCAGGCTTCTGGTGGGCAGGTCTATCAAAGCTACACTGACCACGCAGTCTCCGGTGCTTCACTCATGCGCCCAGGCATTCAGATGCTCATGCAAGACGCTGCAGCAGGTCGCTTTGATGAGGTCTACGCTGAGGCTCTTGATCGCATCAGCCGTGATCAGGAAGACATCGCCGCTGTCTATAAGAGGCTTACCTTTGCAGGCGTAAAGCTTGTTACCCATGCAGAAGGTGAGATCAACGAACTGCACATCGGTCTCAAGGGCACGATGAACGCGCTCTTCCTCTCCGACCTTCGCAAGAAGACGCACCGCGGGCTTGTCGGCAAAGTCGAGAAAGGCCTCTCTGGCGGCGGCAAGTGCTTTGGCTACGACGTAGTACATGGCGAGGAACGCGGACATAGGACAATTAACGAGGACCAAGCGAGCATCGTCCGGCGCATATTCGAGGACTACGCAGCCGGTAAATCTCCCAAGGCGATTGCTGCGCAGCTGAACAAGGAAGGCATCGCCGGCCCGACAGGAAAGGCGTGGGGGCAGAGTTCCATCAATGGCAACCGCCAACGCGGCACCGGCATCTTGAACAATGAGCTATACATCGGTCGTCTGATCTGGAATCGCCTGACCTACATGAAGAACCCCGAGACCGGAAAACGTGTCTCCAAGCTCAATCCGGAAGAGGACTGGATCATACACGAGGTTCCAGAACTTCGGATCATTGAAGATCAGCTGTGGGAGAAGGTTAAGGAACGGCAAGCGGGTCTTACCCGCAAGAACGAACTGTGGCAGACAAACCGACCGCGAAACCTTTTCGCATACCTTATCAAGTGCGGAGTGTGCGGAGGCGGCTGTTCGACCGTATCGACTGGAAGGATCGGCTGCTCCAACGCACGAAACAAAGGAACGTGCGACAACAGGCAGACCGTCAAGCGGGAATATGTGGAAGAAGCTGTACTAGGTTCCCTCCGTGAGCATTTGATGGACGAAGAGCTCTGTAAGGTTTTTTGCGAAGAGTACACTCGGCACATGAACGAGTTGACGAAGCGCCACAACGCTTCGCTCCATCAATTCGAAAGAGAACTAGAGAAGCTCACGCGCGAGAAGAAGAAAATCGTTCAATCGATATTCGACGGCGTGCCCGGTGAGTTTTTGAAGGAGGATGCTCAGCGTATCGATTCGCGTATGAAGCAGCTGACGATGCTACTCGAAGACAAGACTGAGCGTCCGGTAATTTTCGAGCCTGGTATTGCCGCACGGTACAAGCGTGAGGTTGCTAGGCTTATAGATAGACTGAACAGCAATGAGCATCGAGAAGAAGCTGCTGAGCTGATCAGATCGCTCGTTGATCGAATCGTTCTGACGCCCTCCCAAGATAGGGACAGGCCGATTATCGATCTCGAAGGTGACTTGGCAGGGATACTGTCTGTTGCCGCTGGAGTTGGCAAATCGACCCTTTCGGGCGATTTGTCTGAGTTTAACCCAGACGAGTGCGAGGCGTTGGTTGCGGGAGCAGGATTTGAACCTGCGACCTTCAGGTTATGAGCCTGACGAGCTACCGGGCTGCTCCATCCCGCGACACTTTGGTTTGGTCTACCGC
>NZ_LQBP01000010.1 GCF_001507545.1 Ruegeria profundi | reverse complement strand
GTCAGGCAGACGCGCCCATCTACAAAATCTCTGTGCCCCAATCAGTGCCCAGCGAACGCCACCAGCGCCAATACCGCGAGAGCGGTTTCGTCCTTGTCCCGCGAAGCAGAACTAATAAAAACCCATTGATCAGAGTCCCGATTAAGTTTTAACCCGACTCACCGACCGTCACCGCGGGCTACGCTTTGCCAAAATCCGCTGCAACGTCCGGCGGTGCATGTTCAGGCGGCGGGCGGTTTCAGAGACGTTGCGGTCGCACAGCTCGTAAACCCGCTGAATATGCTCCCAGCGCACGCGGTCCGCGCTCATGGGGTTTTCCGGCGGCGGGGGCAATTCGTCGCCCTTGGCCAGTAATGCGCTGGTTATGTCAGTGGCGTCGGCGGGTTTTGACAGGTAATCCGTCGCGCCGATTTTTACGGCAGCAACGGCAGTCGCAATCGCGCCGTATCCGGTTAAAACAACGACCCGGCTGTCGGGGCGTTTTTCGCGCAGCACTTCGACCACATCCAACCCGTTTCCATCCTCAAGACGCAGATCGACGACAGCATAAGCAGGTGGGCGGGCAGTCGAGATGGCGCGACCTGCCGCGACCGATCCGGCGGTCTCAACTTCGAAGCCGCGCTTTTCCATTGCTTTGGCCAATCGCCGCAAAAACGGCTCATCATCATCCACCAATAGCAGGGATTTATCGGGACCTATATCAAGGTCAGAAATGTCCGCCATGTACCGTTCTTTCCGCTATGTCATGCCTTTGCGCTAAACATGAGTCTTAGCAGCGCCATTTCAAAGGTCAAATCGACCATGTCGCTTAGAGCTGATCCAGAAAGCATCCAACCTTGTCGGCCATCTGCTCGGCAGTGTCGTCGCGGTTGAAGAATTCAAGGAACCCATGCTCGGGCGACATCAGGTAGGTAAAGGTGGAATGATCTACCAGATAAAACTCGTCACTCTTGTCATGCGCCTTGTAGTAGGTCTTGTAAGCCTGGCTTGCAGCTTTCACCTGTTCGGGTGATCCGGTCAGCGCAATGGTCTTGCCACCCATGTTGAACGCATAGTCCTCCATCACCTCGGGCGTGTCACGGTCCGGATCGATCGAGATGAAAAGCGGCGTCACCGACTGGCCCCGTTCGGCAAGGATATCCACAGCCTCAACATTGCGGGACATGTCGAACGGGCACACATCAGGACAGAACGTATAGCCGAAGTAAACCAAGGTCGGCTCGGTGATCACATCTTTGTCGGTGACGGTCTCACCCTTGCCGTTGACCAGCTCGAACGGGCCGCCAATGGCTGCGGAGCCGCCTGCGATCTGCCCCGAGCGGCATTGCGCGAACTGATCATCGGACCTCCCGCCCAGCGTCAGCAACCAAATGGCGCCCAGACCAACGGCCAGAACAACGGTTGCGAGGATGGCGTACAGACGGACCATGAAGTCATTCCTTGAACGAAAGGGGTTGTTGATCGTTTCGGTCGACACACCTATCAATATGTCCAGCCGATGCAACAGGACATAATGGACCGATGGCGAATTCCAACCTCACATTTTGGAGCGGTCAGGAAAGCAGCAACTGGATAAGGTTGCGTACGCTGATCCTGTTACGTTGGGTTGCCATTATCGGGCAATTCACCGCCATTACCGTCGCTCAACAGTATTTCAATGTGAAGCTGGAACTGGCGCTGTGTTATCTGGCCATCGGCGTTTCGGTCATGGGCAACATGACGGCCATCCTGCTGTTTCCACAAAACAAACGCCTGACGGAATTCGAAAACTTTCTGATGGTGTTGTTCGATCTGATGCAGCTGGCAATATTGCTGTATCTTACCGGGGGGTTGAACAACCCGTTTGCCCTGTTGTTGCTGGGTCCGGTGACGATTTCGGCCAACGTCATGAGCACCCGTTCGACCCTGATCGTAGGCGGGGTTGCGATTGTTCTGACCACCTTGCTGGCAGAGTTCCATATCCCCCTGCGGACGGAACAGGGCCAGATGCTGGATATCCCGGAAATGCTTGTGTTCGGAAACTGGGCCGCAGTTGTTATTGCCATCGTTTTCATCGGGGCATATTCGCACCGCGTAAGCGCCGAGGTCCGATCAATGTCCGAAGCGCTGGCCGCCACGCACCTGGCCCTAGCGCGTGAGCAAAAGCTGACAGATCTTGGGGGCGTCGTCGCAGCCGCAGCACACGAGCTGGGCACACCGCTCGCCACGATCAAGCTGACGAGTTCAGAGCTGATAGAAGAGTTGGATGACAGACCCGACCTGAAAGAGGACGCGGCGCTTATTCGTGAGCAGGCCAACCGCTGCCGCGATATCCTGCGCGATATGGGCCGGGCCGGCAAAGACGACCTGCATCTGCGGCAGGCACCACTGTCCACCGTCGTGCATGAATCGGCCGAACCGCATATCCACCGGGGAAAGACCGTTCATTTCGCCGAAGGTCCGACCGGGGATGGCGATGTGCAACAGCCCTCGATCCTGCGCAAGCCCGAGATCATTCACGGGCTGCGCAACCTGATCCAGAACGCAGTGGATTTCGCGCGGAACAATGTTTGGGTCGAGGCCGAATGGACTACCGATATGATCACGATCAAGATCATGGATGACGGGCTTGGATATCCTGTCCAGATGATTGGCCGGATCGGAGACCCTTTCATGCGACGCCGAAGGGCCGAGACAGACCCAAGAACCCGCCCGGAATACGAAGGAATGGGTTTGGGGCTGTTCATCGCCAAAACCCTTTTGGAACGCAGCGGTGCCGAGTTGTTTTTCGCTAACGGTTCTGATCCCTATCAGAACCTGTGCGATAACCCCGAACGTCGGGGCGCAATCGTTCAGGTTTCGTGGTCGCGCAAGCTAATCGATGCGCAAACCGGTGATACGCCAGTCCTTTCAGGTGCAAACCAACGCATTCAGGTCTGAGTTAAGACCTCGTTAACCATTTCGGCGCATAGTCCCGGTTTTATGTATCTTCCCCTTTCTTCGTGTCAGTCCTGAGGTACGCATGGTCGACTGGATCATTCTCGCCGCGATCAGCCTGGTTTCCGCCAGCCTGGCGGTGCAGTGGCTTTTGCCCCGTCGCAGGATTCAAGGCGACAATTTTGGCCTGTCCTCAGCCGTGTCTTTGTTCGATGCGGTCTTCCTATTCGACGGTGACAGGCTCATCAGCCATTCGGACATCGCGCTGGATGGGTTTGAATCCGTCCGCGAATGGTCTGATCTTTGTCGGCTTTTGCACCGGGATTTCCCGACATTCCCGGAAACGCCCGACGCTGTCCGGCAGGAAGGCGCGCTGGTTGTTCCCGCCATTGATTGCACGGTTGAACGAGACGTAATTTGCGAATGGATCGACGGCGTTGTCCGTGTGCAACTGCGTGACCGAATTGATCGCGGCAGACCCTCACAGCGCGACGCGCAGAATCCGATCCGCCCTGCTATGGAACAGGCGCCTTACCCGGTCTGGTTGCTGGATCATCAAAGCCAAGTCCGCTCGTGCAATGCCGCTTATGTTTCGTTGGTGCGCAAAGTGCGGGGACAGGATACGGATCTGACCGCCCCGCTGTTTTCCGGCATTCACGAAGATGCACGATTGGGCGCAAAGACCCGTATTTCGATTTCGTCCGATGACAGCGACAATAAGCTCTGGTTTGATCTGACCGTGGTCGATCACCCCGAGGGGTGCATGTGTTACGCCGTCGACATCAACGCCATCGTGGCCGCGGAAACCGCCCAGCGTAAGTTCGTCCAGACAATGACGAAAACCTTCGCGCAATTGTCCATCGGTCTGGCCATTTTCGACCGAAATCGACAACTGGCGCTGTTCAACCCGGCATTAACCGAGCTGACCACCCTGCCCGCCAATTTCCTAAGCTGCCGCCCTAGCCTTTCCAGCTTTTTCGATCGGCTGCGCGACCAGCACATGATGCCGGAACCAAAAAACTATCGCAGCTGGCGCAACCAGATGAACGACCTGCTCGAGGCTGCCGAGGACGGCAACTATCAGGAAACATGGTCACTGCCGTCAGGTTCGGTCTATTCGGTCAGCGGGCGGCCTCATCCTGACGGCGCCGTGGCATTTTTGTTCGAGGATATCACGGCCGAGATCACGTTGACCCGCCGTTTTCGTTCAGAGATGGACCTGATGCAGTCGGTTCTGGACAAGCTTGCGGATGCCATCGCGGTATTTGGCGATGACGGAACGCTGGCATTTACCAACCGTGCCTATCAACAACTGTGGAACGAGGCCGGTGAGGCCGGATTTGAGCCCGACACAGTGCTCGAAGTGACACGCAAGTGGCAGGAACACTGCGCAGCCACACCCATTTTAGGCGAGATTCGGGATTTTATGGAAATGCGGGACAATCGCGCCGAATGGTCAAGTAGCCTTCGGCTGCGAGACGGTACCAATCTGACCTGTACGGTCAGCCCAATGCATAACGGCGCAACTATTGTGCGTTTCCGTGCTGAGAGCACGCCTAAAGTCTTGGAACGCCATCAAATCAGCGCGTGAACCGGGTTGCAGCCGCCCGGGCATAAGGCCATTGTGACGCCATGACGTTGCACGCCCGTTCGATCACCCTGAATTCGCCGGAAGAAACATCAGCGCTGGCCGCACGGCTGGGTGCTGAGTTACGTCCGGGTGACAGTATTCTTCTTGAGGGTGAGATTGGAAGTGGTAAAACCCATTTCGCCCGCAGCCTGATCCAATCGCTCATGTCAGAACCAGAGGATGTGCCCTCGCCGACCTTTACGCTTGTTCAAGCTTATGACACCCCGACCAGCGAGGTTTGGCATTGCGATCTGTACCGGCTGAGTTCGGTGGATGAGATTGAAGAACTAGGTCTGAGTGAAGCCTTCGACTCTGCGATCTGTTTGATTGAATGGCCAGAAAAGCTTGGCCCGCTGATGCCCGAAACAGCCTTGACCATACGCATAAAAACAGACCCTAACACGATGGAAAAGCGTCAATTGACACTGTCATGGTCGGATCAGAAATGGTCTGGGAAACTGGAGAATGCCATATGACAAACCGGGCTGTTCTGGCCAAAGCCCTGATTGCACAAACACCGTGGTCGAATGCAGAACGTGTGCCGTTGGCGGGGGATGCATCGAACCGCCGGTATGAGCGCTTGACCGACCCCGATACCGGCCGCACGGCTATTTTCATGGACTCCCCGCCCGATAAGGCCGAACCGGTCGAAAACTTCGTGCGCATGGCCGAGTATCTGCGGAAAATCGGCCTTAGCGCGCCTGAAATATACGCCGAAGATGCGGAATTCGGGTTTCTGCTGCTTGAAGACCTTGGCGACGACCTGTTCGCCCGGGTTTTGGAAAAGAACCCTGGGATGGAGCGCGAATTGTACGAGGCCGCGACTGACGTTCTTGTAGAATTGCACGCGGCACCCACCCTTTCGCTGCCTTCCTATGACCCGGCGCTTATGACCGAATTGGCAGCGTTGTCTTTCACCAAATACGCACAAGCCGTTCTTGGCGACCATGACGCGGATGCGCGCGTCCGTTTCGAACATCGGTTCGCAGACATCTTGCACCACGAAACTTCGGGAACCAAAGTGGTCATTCAACGCGACTATCACGCGGAAAACATGATCTGGTTGCCAAATCGAAAAGGGATAAAACGCGTCGGGCTATTGGATTTCCAGACCGCAATGCTGGGCCACCCAGCCTATGACCTTATGTCAATGCTTCAAGATGTGCGCCGCAACGTAGCCCCGGGTATCGAGATGCGGATGTTAAACCGCTATATCGCCGCAACTGGGGTGAATGATTACGGATTCCGAACCGCATATGCAGTGCTTGGCGCACAAAGGAACCTGCGTATTCTGGGTGGATTTGCCCGTCTGGCAACGGAATATGGCAAACCACGGTATGCTGACCTAATTCCGGCCGCATGGGCGCATCTTTTGCGCAATCTGGAACACCCTGCGCTGGTGACCGTCTCGGACCTGCTGCGAACTGCCCTGCCCGCCCCGACCCCTGAGAACTTGGACAGGCTCAGGCAGACATGACGCGAAACCCCGAAGCCGTGATGCTGTTTGCTGCCGGATTTGGCACTCGTATGGGGGTGCTGACCAAAGACAGGCCCAAGCCATTGATCGAGGTCGCCGGTCGTCCGCTGATTGACTATGCTCTGGACTTAACAGGCGATTTGCAACCGCGCCGTGTGGTGGCCAACCTGCACTATCTGCCCGACCAGCTTGAGGCGTATCTGGCCCCAAAAGGCGTGCTGATATCCCGTGAAGACCCGGACATTCTGGAAACCGGTGGCGGGCTGCGCGCAGCTTTGCCCCTGCTAGGACGCAGGCCGGTTTTCACGCTGAATACAGATGCAATCTGGTCCGGGCCAAACCCCCTGACGCTGTTGCGTGACGCATGGAATCCTGACCGGATGGACGCGCTGCTGATGTGCGTACCGATCGAACGAACCCTTGGGCATGCGGGCAAAGGTGATTTTACAGCAGATGCCGAGGGCCGGATCACGCGCGGACCCGGCTTGGTGTTTGGTGGAGCGCAGATCATGAAGACCGAAACGCTGATGGCAGTATCTGAACGGGCGTTTTCATTGAATGTCCTTTGGGACCAGATGCATGCTCAAGGTCGCTTGTTCGCAACCACCTATCCCGGTCGCTGGTGCGACGTGGGCCACCCCGAAGGGATTGCTTTGGCCGAGGGTTTGATCGCTGATGTTTGAAAGCAGCACTGTGCCCCGTGTTTATGCCGTGCCTCCAGGCACCGATTTTCCAAGGGCATTGATAGACGGTCTGCGTTTGCGTGTAAAAGATCACCCGCCCGAGGCTCTGGCGCGGGTGCAACTCGTGGTTAACACCCGCCGCATGGCGCGCCGGGTTCGCGAGCTGTTCGATCAGGGCCCAGCCTGTCTGCTGCCCCGTCTGTCGCTGGTGACGGATTTGGGCGAAGGCCTGGATTTGGCGCAGCTTCCGCCCGCAATACCTGCGCTACGACGCAGGCTGGAGCTGACCCAACTTATTGCCAAGCTACTGGAACAACAGCCTGATCTGGCCGCGCGGTCATCCCTGTTTGACCTGTCCGATAGTCTGGCCGCACTGATTGACGAGATGCAGGGCGAAGGTGTTTCACCTGATGCGATCCGACAGCTGGATGTCAGCGATATGTCCGGTCACTGGGCGCGTGCGCAGGCGTTTATCGGGATTGCAGATCATTTCATTGACTCCGGTCCCGATGCACTGGACGCGCAGGCGCGGCAACGACGCGTGGTGGAGAACCTGATTGACGGTTGGCAGGCTGCACCACCGCAGCATCCGGTTGTTCTTGCAGGCTCAACCGGGTCACGTGGCACAACGCTGTTGCTGATGGAGGCCGTTGCCCGACTGCCGCAAGGAGCGCTGATCCTGCCCGGCTACGATTTCGATCAACCGGATCATGTCTGGCAGAGTTTAGACGACGCGCTGGCTTCGGAAGATCACCCGCAATATCGATTCCACAAGCTGATGACGCGGTTAGGGATAAAGCCCAACGAAATCAAGCGTTGGACAGACGACAAGGCCCCGTCGGCTGCGCGTAACCGTCTGATATCTCTGGCGTTGCGCCCAGCGCCAATCACCGACGCCTGGATGTCCGAAGGTCCCCGGCTGACCGATCTGGACGATGCAACCAAAGACCTGACATTGGTCGAGGCGCAATCCCCCCGGTCCGAGGCGCTGGCCATTGCCTTACGTTTGCGCGAAGCCGCCGAAACCGGGCAAACCGCTGCTTTGATCACGCCCGACCGGATGCTGACCCGTCAAGTCAGCGCGGCGCTGGATCGGTGGAACATCCTGCCCGATGACAGTGCCGGTCTGCCGCTGCAACTATCACCTCCGGGACGGTTCCTGCGCCACGTGGCAGGCCTGTTCGCACGGCGGCTGGAGGGTGAGGCATTGCTGACCTTGTTGAAGCACCCGCTTTGCCACAGCGGCGGCGATCGCGGCGCGCATTTGCTGCACACGCGCGATCTTGAACTGGATTTGCGACGTCATGGCCCTCCGTTCCCTGACAGTGCCAGCCTGACGGCCTTTACCATCCGCAAAGAGGTGCCAGAGGGCTGGGTCCGCTGGGTGAACACGCAGTTTTGCGACCAACAGGTTGATGGTGAATTACCCTTGTCGGATTGGGTGATGCGCCTGCGCAATCTGGCCGAGGCGATCTCAGCCAGCAGCGAAGGTGAAACCGGAACGCTATGGGACAAGAATGCCGGCCAAAAGGCATTGGCAGTTCTCACCACGCTAGAGGATGAGGCCGAATACGGCGGTCCGATGACCGCCCACGATTTCGCCGATCTTCTGGGGGCACTCCTGGCAGGGGAAGAGGTCCGCGACCGTGACGCCCCGCATCCGCATATCATGATCTGGGGCACGCTTGAGGCGCGGGTTCAGGGGGCTGATCTGCTGATCCTTGGCGGTTTGAACGAAGGCAGTTGGCCCGAAGCCGCCGCACCAGATCCTTGGCTGAACCGGCAGATGCGCGCCAAAGCCGGGCTGTTGCTGCCCGAACGTCGCATCGGACTGTCGGCGCATGATTTCCAGCAGGCTGTCGGCGCGCCCGAGGTCTGGCTGACCCGCGCCACACGGTCGGATGATGCCGAAACTGTCCCGTCGCGCTGGCTGAACCGCATAACGAACCTGTTGCAGGGCTTGCCGGGGCAGGGTGGCCCCGAGGCTTTGTCAGCGATGCGCGCCCGTGGGCGGCAGTGGATGCAATGGTCAGAACAGCTTGAGGCCGCGCCACGCATAGACCCGGCACCGCGCCCGTCGCCCCGACCACCGGTTGCGGCCCGTCCGCGACGCCTGAGCGTGACCGAGATAAAACGTCTGATCCGCGATCCTTATGCAATCTACGCCAAGCACGTATTGCGGTTACGCCCACTGGACCCGCTGGTGCAAGCGCCCGACGCTTTGCTGCGCGGTATCGTTATCCATGAAGTCCTTGAACACTTCGTCAAAGACAGCGTCCTCGACCCCGCTTTGTTAACCCGAGAAAACTTTCTGAAACGCGCCGACGCCCTGTTGAACAAACACGTCGCATGGCCCACGGCCCGCAAGCTGTGGCTTGCGCGGCTGGAACGGATCACTGATGATTTCCTCAGTGCCGAGATCGCGCGGCGCAGCGACGGAGGGCCTGTTGCCTTCGAGGCGATGATGAAACTGGAGCTGACCCCTCTGGAATTCACAATCGCGGGCCGGGCAGACCGTATTGACCACAACAGCCGGGGCGCATTGCGGATAGTGGATTACAAGACCGGCATTCCACCGAGTGAAACCCAGCAAGCCAAATTTGACAAACAGCTTTTGATCGAAGCCGCAATGGCCGAGCAGGGCGCCATCCAAGGGTTTGACCCCATGCCGGTGGCCGAAGCGGTCTTTATCGGTATGGGCGGCACCTACAAAGAGGTGGCGGCCCCGCTGACAAAAGAGCCACCAGACAAGGTTCTTGCCGAGTTAAAAGAGCTGATTTCAGCGTATTTAGAGCCTGATCAGGGGTTCACATCCCGTCGGATGCTGCACAAGGACTCGGACATCGGCGACTTTGACCATCTTGCCCGATTTGGTGAATGGGATCGGACCGACGACACAACACCTGAGGTTCTGGAATGAGCCCCCGCAATGATGCAACCGAACGTCAGGTACAGGCGGCGCGGCCCGATGCCTCGACCTGGCTGGCGGCCAATGCGGGTTCGGGCAAAACGCGGGTTCTGACCGACCGGGTGGCGCGGCTGTTGCTGGGTGGGGTACAGCCACAACATATCCTCTGCCTGACCTATACCAAGGCAGCCGCCAGCGAGATGCAGAACCGGCTGTTCAAGCGGCTTGGCGCATGGGCCATGCTGGCGGATGATCGGTTATCAGAGGAACTTACCGATCTGGGGTTGCACGGCGCAATCGACCCGGACCGACTCGCGCAGGCGCGTACCCTGTTTGCCCGCGCCATCGAAACGCCGGGCGGGTTGAAGATTCAAACGATCCATTCGTTCTGCGCCTCATTGCTGCGGCGGTTTCCTCTGGAGGCTGGGGTCAGCCCGCAGTTTTCCGAAATGGAAGACCGCGCGGCAACCCTGCTGCGCGAAGAAATTGTTGAAGATTTCGCCGAGGGTCCTCAGGCCGCACTGATTGAAGATGTTGCCCGGTTCGTTACCGATACCGGGTTTGAGAACCTTACCGCTGCGATCACGCACAAGCGCAATCTGTTTGCGCATCCGATGGCGTGGTCCGATCTGTTGCAACGGTTCGATCTGCCCAATGGCTTTGACGAAAACATCCTTCACGCGCAGGTTTTCCTTGGAGGTGAGGTCGAACTGATCCGCTCAATGCTGCCCGCGCTGACCGAAAGCGGCGGGAACAACGCCAAGGCCGCCACTAAGCTGTCCATGTTCACTGATACGCAGATCGGCAGTCTACCCTTGTTGGAAAGCGTTCTTTTAACTGGAAAATCCGCAAAAGAACCTTTCTCTGCCAAGATCAACGGCTTTCCAACCAAAGCCCTGCGTGAAGGGCCACTGGCTGATCAGATGCCTCAGCTTGAGGCATTCATGCTGCGCATTGAAACTGCGCGCGAACTCCGCTTGGCATTGGTCGCGGCTCGTAAAACGCATGTCCTGCACCGTTTTGCTGCGGCCTTCCTGCCGGAATATGAACGACGCAAGCAAGTGCGCGGTTGGCTGGACTTTGATGATCTGATCCTTCGCGCGCGGCAGGTCTTGAACGATCCGGCAGTGGCGGAATGGGTGCTGTACCGTCTTGATGGCGGGATCGATCACATCTTGGTGGACGAGGCGCAGGATACCAGCCCCGATCAATGGGATGTCATTGAAAAATTGGCGCAGGAATTCACCAGCGGGGAAGGGGCCCGATCCGAGGTTGAGCGCACGATTTTCGTGGTCGGCGACAAGAAACAATCGATCTATTCCTTTCAGGGTGCCGACCCGCAGGCCTTTGACCGGATGCAGCAGGAATTTGGGCGCAGATTGACGGAATCAGGCTCTAAATTGTGGGATTCGACATTGGAGTATTCGTTCCGCTCCTCCAGCGCGATCCTGTCTTTGGTCGATATCCTGTTCGAAAATCACACCGATGCCGGATTTCACAAGGACAGTTTGCATCGTGCGTTTAAGTCGGATTTGCCGGGTCGTGTCGACCTGTGGCCAGTGATCGAAAAGGTCGATGAGGACGACGACGGGGACTGGACCGACCCGGTAGATCGCCCCGGTGCGCGGCATCACACCGTCCTTCTGGCCGAGAAGGTGGCCAAGTCGATCAAGGACATGATCAACGGCGGCGAAACGATTCCCGAAGATGGCAAAGCTCCGGGAAGCTTTGTGCGGCGTAGGGTGAAACCGGGTGATTTCCTGATCCTCGTCCAGCGTCGCTCGGACCTGTTTGCCGAGATCATCCGCGCCTGCAAGGCCGAAGGTCTGCCCATCGCCGGGGCCGACCGGTTGAAGGTGGGCGCAGAACTGGCGGTAAAAGATCTTGCGGCCCTGCTGAGTTTTCTGGCTACGCCCGAAGACAGTCTTTCGCTGGCCACAGTGCTAAAGTCACCTCTGTTCGGTTGGAGTGAGCAACAGCTTTTTGATCTTGCCCATCGCAGACAAGAGCAGTTCTTATGGGCCGCGCTGCGTCGCCGTGCTGCTGAATTTCCGGAAACGCTGGCGACCCTTAACGATTTGCGCGGACAGATCGACTTTTTACGACCCTATGACCTGATTGAACGAATCCTGACCCGTCATGACGGACGCCGAAAGCTTTTGGGGCGACTTGGGGCCGAAGCCGAAGACGGAATAAACGCGCTGCTGTCTCAAGCCCTTGCGTATGAAAGGACAGATATTCCCAGCCTGACCGGATTTCTGGTTTGGATGCAAACCGACGATCTGGAAATCAAACGGCAGATGAGCGGCGTCGGCAATATGATCCGGGTGATGACGGTGCATGGCTCCAAAGGGCTTGAAGCCCCAATCGTGATCCTGCCGGACACTAGTAAACGGCAGGCGCCACGCGATGCAGAAATCATGGTGGCTGAGGGAACGCCGCTGTGGAAAGTCTCTGCCGATGCCTCTCCGGCGCTGATCGCGCAAGCACGGGCTGAGGCGCGGCTGCGGGAAGAGAATGAGCGGCTTCGCCTGCTTTATGTGGCTCTGACACGCGCAGAAAAGTGGTTAATCGTGGGCGCCGCAGGGGATGTCGGCAAAGACGGAACCAGCTGGTATCAGATGGTTGAGGACGCAATCAAACGGGCAGGGGCCACGCAGATCCCCGGTTCGGAAACACTGCGTCTGGCACATGGGGATTGGACCGCGTTGCCGCTTGAACAGCACTCAGAAACCACGGCAAAGCCAACGCCATTACCCGGGCAGTTCTTGACCGCAGCCGCTGCCCCAGAACCACCGCTTGAGACGCTCAGCCCGTCTGATTTGGGTGGGGCGAAGGCCTTGCCCGGTGATCCCGGTCAGGATGAAGAGGCCGCCAAGCTGCGCGGCACGCGTCTACACTTGCTGCTTGAACATTTGCCAGCAGTCCCTCAAGAAAACTGGCCGCAGCTCTGCGCTCGGGTTCTGCCCGATATGCAAGATACGGAACGGCAGACGCTTCTGAACGAAGCGCAGAATGTCCTGACGGCAGTTCATCTAAAGCCCGTTTTTGCGACCGATACCCTGGCCGAAGTTCCGGTAACAGCCAACCTGAACGGGCGGCGTACCCATGGGGTCATCGACCGGCTGATCATATCCGAAACCGAGGTTCAGGTGATTGATTTCAAAACCAATATCATCGTTCCTGACGACCCTGCAGCCTGCCCCGAAGGCGTGCTGCGCCAGATGGGTGCATACCGTCAGGCGTTGACGCAAATCTACCCCGCTCGGAACATTCGAACGGCGATCCTGTGGACGCGCACAGCCGACTTGATGTGGTTGCCACACGATCTTGTGACGGATGCCCTGGCCCGTACCCAGATATCTTGACCTTAGTGTGACCCGTCCCTACGTTCGTTTCCCAAGTTTACCCCATTCAGGAGACATAAAATGTCGACCGTAGCCGTAACCGACGATACCTTTGACGCCGAAGTCAAGAATTCCGACATCCCCGTTGTTGTCGATTTCTGGGCTGAGTGGTGTGGCCCCTGTAAGCAGATCGGCCCCGCACTGGAAGAACTGGCCGCTGAATATGGCGACAAGATTAAAATCGCCAAGGTAGACGTCGACAGCAACCCGAACTCTGCGGCTGCAATGGGCGTTCGTGGCATCCCGGCACTGTTCATTTTCAAGGATGGTCAGGTAGTCTCGAACCGTGCGGGCGCGGCACCGAAAGCAGCGCTGCAAAGCTGGATCGACGAATCCATCTAAGCTGAGCGTATTTCGGCGAACGGGCGTCGCTTTGCGGCGCCTGTTTTTTTGCGCTAGCCGACCTTCGCCGCGTTGATCCATTCCGATGGCAAGTCGAGTGACGGGCCATTGGGCCTGTGCCGTCGGTCCAGCGGGTGTGGGAACTGCGTTGCTGGTCTCATCTGTTTGACGCGATCGCGCCGGACAAAGGTTGCCTCAATCACGCGGGGGAAGGTTTCACCCTCGATATCCACCGTGCCAGACGCATTGTTTGGATGGATATGAGAACAGAGAAACCCGTCTTTCAACGCCGACAGCGCCGGGAAGGCCCGTTTGAAAGATGCCGGTTTGGTCAGGATTGACGGGATGCGGTGTAGTTCCAGCACGACAATGCGAAACCGGTGCAGATAGTCGGGCGGCAAGGTCGACAGGACGTTATATTCGGCCCCTTCGATATCCATTTGCAGGATCATGTCACCTTCATCCAGAGCGAACTGATCCATCCAGTCCCGCAATGAGATGACATTTTCGCCAGTCTCTGCTGCCAAGTGTTTTTTGACGAAAACCGAATTGGGTATATCCAGCATCGGTTCATCAACCGATCCGTCTGCCATGAAAGACGGAATACCGTGTTTTGCCAGATCAAGCTCAAAACTGGATTGCTGGGACACACCCGGAGAAAAACAAGCCACGATGCCGTCAAGATCATTGGGCAGTAAATAGCCGCCATCGCCAAAATCACCGACACGGATCAGTTTGTGGCCAAGGTTAAACGGCCTGATCACCTCGGCAAAGAATGCCCGTCGGTCGGCTGTCGTCATGTCGGGCTTGGGCATCGACGGCATGGCCGCTCCGCTAAGGCTGAATTTTGCTGGTTCCCAAAACCGTGTCATTTAAAGACGCCGGTTTCAAGCCAGTGCCACAACGATGTCATTGCCTGAAAAAGAAAAGCCGCCCCAACGATGGGCGGCATTTTACTTTGCAAAAGTTAATCGCAGGTCAGATTTTGTCGATTTCTTCGCGAGTCAGACCAATGTCGTCAAGCTGTGCATCACTAAGCCGTGACAGGGCTGCACGTGTTTTACGGGTTTCATTCCACGCGACTGCTTTTTCAAACGTTGCGGAGAACGCGTCCACTACGTGCAGGATGGTAGCTGCTCCGAGCGGCGCATGGATATTTGCGGTAGTTGCCATTTGCGCATTCCTTCTAACTGAAACAGCCGACCCGTCGTCGGTTGCAGGTCTCATTTAGGATCTTGGCGCAAGACTCACAATTGCTCGTGCGGTAACCCCGAATTGCGATTTTTGCATATCTTTTGTGCGGTTTGTGAACTGTTGCGCTGCGGACGAGTCCGGCCCATATAGAACGGCAGACGAAAACGGAGATTTTCATGGCGGACAGCGATTTTCCCGGTTGGCACGGTACGACCATCATTGGCGTTAAAAAAGGTGGTCATGTGGTCATTGCCGGTGACGGACAGGTCAGCCTTGGCCAAACCGTGATCAAGGGCACCGCCCGCAAGGTCCGTCGCCTGTCGCCAGGCGGTTTTGAAGTCGTTGCCGGTTTCGCCGGGTCGACTGCTGACGCATTTACCCTGCTCGAGCGGTTGGAAGCCAAGCTTGAGGCGACACCCGGCCAACTGGCCCGCGCGTCGGTCGAACTGGCCAAGGACTGGCGCACCGACAAGTATCTGCAAAAGCTTGAAGCTATGCTGATCGTTACTGATGGTACAGATCTGTTGGTGATCACCGGTGCAGGGGACGTGCTGGAACCGGAACACAACGTGGCGGCCATCGGGTCAGGCGGCAACTTTGCCCTCGCTGCAGCCCGCGCGATGATGGACAGCGACAAATCGGCCGAAGAGGTTGCGCGTGAGGCGATGGCGATTGCTGCCGATATTTGCGTCTATACCAATGGCAAACTGACGGTTGAAACGATCTCAGGCTAACAACGCCTTGATCTCTTTTCCCTACCAGCGCAGGTGCATGTCGATCAGGTCAAGGAACACTCAGAATTGGCGGGTGATCTTGGCAGGTCTCGACATCTCTGTGCTCCTGACCTTTAACGTATTGATATCAGTAACAGGGTGCGGGTGTTTTACTTATGAAAGCATTTGCAAACGGGGTGGGGCATTGCTAACCAACGCTGCCAAGGAAAAAGACTTGGTTGTTTTCGCAAATACGGTACCTACCTAAATCCAAGTTTTGCCATGCCGACCGAAAGGACTGCGTTTTGACCGACCTGACCCCGCGCGAGATTGTCTCGGAACTGGACCGTTTCATTATTGGTCAGAAAGACGCCAAACGCGCCGTGGCCGTGGCGCTGCGCAACCGCTGGCGGCGAAAGCAACTGGCCGACGATATCCGGGACGAGGTCTATCCCAAAAATATCCTGATGATCGGCCCCACCGGTGTCGGCAAGACCGAGATCAGCCGCCGTCTGGCGAAACTGGCCCGCGCGCCCTTCATTAAGGTCGAGGCCACCAAATTCACCGAGGTCGGGTATGTCGGCCGCGACGTGGAACAGATCGTGCGCGATCTGGCTGATGCCGCCATCATCCAGACCCGCGAATACATGCGCGAGGACGTCAAGGCCAAGGCGTATCAAGCCGCCGAAGACCGCGTTATCGAAGCCATCGCAGGCACCGACGCCCGCGAAGGTACGCGTGAGATGTTCCGCAAAAAGCTGAAAGCCGGTGAGCTGGACGATACCGTGATCGAGCTTGAGCTGTCGGATACGTCAAACCCCATGCCGATGTTCGACATTCCCGGCCAGCCGGGTAGCCAGATGGGCATGATGAATCTTGGCGATATCTTTGGCAAAGCCTTCGGCGGTCGGACCGTCAAGAAACGCATGACCGTGGCAGAAAGCTATGACGCGCTGATCGGGGAAGAGGCAGACAAGCTGCTGGACGATGAAACCGTCAACCGCGTTGCGCTGGAGTCGGTGGAACAGAACGGCATCGTGTTCTTGGACGAGATCGACAAGGTCTGTGCCCGCTCGGACGCGCGGGGCGGTGATGTTAGCCGCGAAGGCGTACAGCGAGACTTACTGCCTTTGATCGAGGGCACCACAGTGTCCACTAAACACGGCCCGGTGAAAACCGACCATATCCTGTTTATTGCTTCAGGCGCGTTCCATATCGCCAAGCCGTCGGATCTGTTGCCCGAACTTCAGGGTCGCCTGCCGATCCGCGTGGAATTGCGCGCCCTGACCGAGCAAGATTTCGTTCGCATCCTGACCGAAACCGACAACGCGCTGACGCTGCAATACACCGCGCTGATGGGAACGGAAAACGTCACCGTCAGTTTCACCGATGACGGCATCGCCGCGCTGGCGCGCATTGCTGCAGATGTAAACCAAAGCGTTGAGAATATTGGTGCACGGCGGCTTTACACTGTGATGGAACGGGTGTTCGAAGAATTATCCTTTACCGCGCCCGATCAGGCCGGTGCCGAGATCACGGTGAATGCCCAATTTGTTGAGGATAATCTGGGCGAGCTGACACGCTCGGCGGATCTGAGCCGGTACGTTTTGTAACGCCCCTGAACGGTTTTCTGCTCATGTCGCTAGACGTGAGCCGAGAATACGATAGCCTGTCGCAAAAGGTCGCAAGGACCCTGTTTGATGCGCTATCTGATCATTTTATTTTTTTCGCTTTCCCTCGGTGCCTGCGCTGACAGGACGGTAACTGAAATCGTGCCTGCGGCCGCGTCTGTTGGAACGCCAAAAACAGTGTTTGCAAGCACAACACGGGCGCGTGAACTTGATGGGTCTTACGGTTTCAGACGCGCTGAAAAACTGCGTTTTTTAGAAACCACGGTTTCCATTCCACCGACGCATACACCGGGAACCCTGAAGTTTTCGTACGCGAACCCGAACCCGCAAAAGGAGTTTGTTCTTGCAAACGAGACTGACTTGAGCGGACCGCAGGGTTTGCGGCAGCGTTTGCGCGGGCAAGACGACGTTACGATCTTTGTTCACGGCTACAATTCCACCCAGACTGAAACCATTTTCCGCGCGGCTCAACTGACTCATGATGTTGGTATTCCGGGCGCGACACTGGTCTATTCCTGGCCCAGTCGCGCGACCGGTTTTGGTTATGCATACGATCTGGATAGCATGCTGTTCGCCCGCGATGGCTTGGAGCAAACCATTCGAGAATTGAAATCCATTGGCGTCAAGCGCGTTATCGTCGTAGCGCATTCCATGGGCAGCGCCCTTACGATGGAGATGATGCGCCAGGCCGAGTTACGGGAACCAGGATGGGCCAACAAAAACATCGAAGGCGTGATCCTGATTTCCCCGGACCTGGATGTGGATTTGTTCCGGTCGCAGATGGAACGGATAAATACTCCGCCTGATCCTTTCATTGTCATGGTTTCCAAGAAGGACAAGATTCTGAATGTTTCCGCCCGCCTCCGGGGCACAGCAGAGGGTGAGAGACTGGGTAATATCAGTTCGATCAGGATGTTAGAGGAATTCCCGATCAACGTGATCGACACAACCGCATTCAACAGGGATGCTGAATCTTCGCATTTCGTTGCGGCAACGTCACCTGCTTTGCTGGCCATCCTCAGCTCGGTTCGCCGTGTCAGCAATACGTTCGGGCCGGATGAACGGCCCATCGACATTCTGGTTCCGCCCAATGAACGAAATCCCGATGGCGCAACTGAAATCATCCTGACAGAGACGGGACAGGCCCAGGTGTCTAATCCGTGAATTCGTCAAAACTGCGCGGCTTTCTGATCCAGAACGCAACTTGGCTAGGCGCCGGTGTGCTTTTGACGTTTCTGTCCAGCTTTGGGCAGACCTTTTTCATCTCGATCTTTGCCGGTGAGATACGCGAGGCCTATGGGTTAAGCCACGGGGCTTGGGGCGGGCTTTATTCATTGGGCACGACCGTATCCGCCATTGTGATGATCTGGGCCGGAAGTCTGACGGACATATTTCGCGTTCGCAACCTTGGGCCGGTCGTGCTGACCGGTCTGGCATTTGCTACTTTGGCAATGGCGATGAACACCGCGCTTTTCCTGTTGCCGGTTGTGATCTTTCTGCTGCGGCTATTCGGGCAGGGGATGAGCATTCATCTGGCACAGGTCGCCATGGCGCGCTGGTTCACCACGACGCGCGGTAAGGCTTTGTCAATCGCGTCACTGGGGTATGCGATTGGGGAATCGCTGCTGCCGGTGGTTTTTGTCGCCGCTATGGCGCTGGTTGATTGGCGTCTGTTATGGGTGGTGGCAGCAGGAATAACGCTTTTGGGCATCCCGCTTTTGATAAGGCTGCTGCGTAAGGAACGCACCCCCCAAAGTCTTTCGGCAGAACACACTGCAACCGGCATGCGAGATCGTCATTGGACCCGGCGCGAAGCGCTGTTGAATCCCTTGTTCTGGTTCATAGCACCGTCAATCCTTGCGCCATCGGCTTTCATCACCGCGTTTTTCTTTCACCAGGTGCATTTGGCACAGGTCAAGAATTGGCCGCATATCCAATTGGTCGCCCTGTTTCCGGTATTTACCGGAGTGGCAATCCTATCGATGTTTATCGCCGGATGGGCGCTGGACAAGTGGGGGACTGCGCGGATGATGCCCTTCTATCAATTGCCGATGGCCGTTGGTTTCGCTTGTCTGTCGGTTGCTGATACCATCAGCGGCGCGTTGATCGGTCTGATCTTTCTGGCGCTTACCGTCGGTGCGCATAGCACATTGCCCAGCGCCTTTTGGGCCGAGTTCTACGGCACCCGCCACATTGGCGCGATCAAAGCCCTTGCGACGGCAGTCATGGTGCTGGGGTCAGCCATAGGCCCGGCGCTGACCGGTATCCTGATCGATTACCATGTTTCGCTTGGCACGCAGTTCCTGTGGATTTCGGGGTTTTTTGTTGTTGTCTGTGGTCTGGTCTGGATAGGTATCCGCCGCGCCCGGGCCGAGGTCTAGCGGTTGCGGCGCAGATAGACATAATAGGCGCCGTCGCCACCATGGCTGATATGGGCAGGTGCAACTTGCAATACGGCCTGCGCCAGCGGTGGAATAGAAAGCCAGTGCGGAACCTGATTGCGTAGCACGCCCCGCGGCGTTGGAATCGGGCCGGGTTCGTCGCGGTCTTTGCCTTTGCCTGTCACCACCAGAACCAGACGCTTGCCCTGCGCTTGCGCCGTCAGAATGAACCGGATCAGGGCAGGGTGCGCGGTGTCAACGCGCATACCATGCAAGTCCAGCTTACCTTCCGGCTTCAGCTTGCCGCGTTTCATCCGGCCAAACGCCTTGGTGTCCATCTGCACCGGGCTGGCCCACAAGCTGTCCGTGACCGAAGGTTTCAACCTGTGGTGCTGTGGTTTGACCGGAACATTCTGCCCTATCTCAAAACCCTCAAGCCGCATCCGTGGTGTTTTAGTTGGTTTTGGTTTTGGTAACGTGGTGGGATGCACAGATTGCGGCAGCTCGGGGTGTAGACGTTCAGCCTGTTTGGTGACCTTGCGCCACAGCTCGATCTCTTCTTCGGTCAGTTTGCGCCGGGTCATCAGTATTCATCCGGGATTAGGGCATAGGCCCGCTGGATCGGCAGCAACAGGACCATCCGGCCCGGGTCTTTTAAGTGCCCGGCCGCCTGCCCGGCAGCGTCGCCAGTACCAAAGAAGATATCCGCCCGCTGCGCCCCTTTGATCGCTGCACCAGTGTCCTGCGCGATCATCAATCGACGCATCGGCGTTTTACCGTCCTTTTCGATCCACACCGGAGCACCAAGCGGCGTGTAAGTCGGGTCGGCGGCAATGCTGCGCATTTTCGTGACGGACCGATTCATCGCCCCCAAAGGCCCGAGTTCCGGCGCGACCCGTGTCACTTCGCGAAAAAACACATAGGAGGGGTTGTGAAACAGCAATTCTGCCCCTGCTTCGGGGTTTTTGCGCACCCAGGCACGGATCATCTGGGCGCTGACCTCATGCGCGCCCAGTAGACCCTGCCGTATCAACTCTGCACCGATTGAGCGATAGGGATGCCCATTTGCCCCGCCATAGCCCACGCGCAAGGTGCTTCCATCTGGTAAACGGATTCGCCCCGAACCTTGGATCTGTAAAAAAAACAATTCCACCGGGTCGTCAACCCAGGCGATTTCCAAACCCCGGCCTGCCATTGCATCACCACTCAGGATTTCCCGGCGGCTCAGCCACGGCCCATCAGATCGGGCTTCGGGGGGCATCTTGTAGATTGGGTATTTGAAGCGATCCGTTCGGGTCCGCGACCCCTGCAATTCGGGTTCGAAATACCCCGTGAACAAGGCATCCTGACCATCTTCGACCAGAACGGGACGAAAAAACAACTCAAAGAACGATCGCGCGGCATCAGCCTCATATGTGCGGGCAACGCCGCACAGGGCGCGCCAGTCCGGATCATTCAAATCACTACAGGTATTCAGAAAAACCGAAAGGGCCGCCCCATGATCGTCAGCGGCCCAGCCTTCCAGCTCATTAAACGACAGTATGGATCGTGTCGTCTCGCCCCCGGCGGCGCTTGCGGCGGTCATCGCGCCCACAAGAAAGAGCGACCGGAGTTTGACAATCATGCGTCCGTTGCAACAAGCAGCCAGTTCGGATCGTCCGAGCCCATCACGCGCGCAAAGGTCCAGCTGTCTTTCTGGCGTTTGACCGTGTTTGGACTGCCTTCGATGATATCACCGCCGCGATCCCGCACGACCGAGGTCAGCTCGGCCACGAATTTCATCGTTATTTCGGCCTGGTTGGTATCCTTGTCGAAAGACACATCAGCCAGCGTGGTTTCACGGACACCGATGAATTCAGCCTCGATCGTCAGACCCTGATCTTCGCGGGCGGCGACGACGGATACAAATGTTTCGAAAACCTCTTCGGAAAGGAAAGGCTGTATTTCGTCCAGGTTTCCTTTTTCAAACCCCATGACGATCATTTCATACGCGCCGCGCGCGCCCTGCACAAATTCGCTTACCGAAAAACTCGGCTCAATCCGCTTCATCGCGGCAAGGGTTTGTGCCTGTTCGCTGTCCTCGGCGACATGGTCGGTAATGTCGTGATCCGGGCCGCCTTCGATCACCTCGAACCCGCTACGGGCCTTGTGTGTTTCTGGTTGTTGTTGCACAGGGGGCTTTTCAAAACCCTCACGCGTGCCCAGCACACTTCTCAGACGTAGGATCAGGAAAACGGCAATTCCGGCAAGGACCAGCAACTGGATCATCGGTTCGTTCATTTCATCCTCTTTTCAGGCCGCGGCTTTGTATGCGCAGCCTCTTGCCATTATGTAGGTGACAGTTCGTGGCAAGTCCACCGCCCGACCTCTAGTATAGGATAGCGCAGATGTACCTGTTCTTGGCATTTTTATTGGTTCCGATTATCGAAATCGCCCTGTTCATCCAGGTCGGTGGTCTGATCGGCCTGTGGCCAACCTTGGCGATTGTAGTTCTTACAGCCGTGATGGGCACCATTTTGGTCAGGACACAAGGTCGCATGGCATTGGCCAATCTACAGCGTTCCTTTGCTGAACTGGACGACCCGACTGAACCGCTGGCCCATGGGGCGATGATCCTGTTGTCGGGTGTTCTGCTGCTGACGCCCGGGTTTTTCACGGATGCGGTTGGATTTGCACTGCTTGTTCCCGCGGTACGATTGTCTGTTTTCCGTTACTTGCGGTCCAAAGTGACTATCACGCAGTTTCAGATGGGTCCCGGTCCACAATCGCGACCCGGATCTTCGGGGTCCGATCAGGGCGATGTGATAGATGGTGAGTTTACGGAGGTAAGGTCGCGCCAGGAACCTTCGAAGCCGTCGAAATGGGTAGAGGGCCCGCACCGGCATTGAGGTGCCGCGCCCAACTTGCTAAGCAGTGGCAAATTACATTTTTGGAGTAGATCCATGGCCGAAGAAAAAGCTGCGGAAAACACTGCAGCCCAAGCTGCCCCCCAGGTTCAGATGCGCGTTCTGGGACAATTCATCCGCGATATGTCCTTTGAAAACGTTATGGCACAAAAGGGTGTGTCCGGTGACGTACAGCCCGAGATTGCGGTTCAGGTCAACCTCGACGCAAAAAAACGATCGGCTGAACATCAGTACGAAGTCGCGATCAAGCTGAACCTCAAGTCGAAAGCCAAGGGATTGGAGGATATCCTCTTTCTTTGCGAAATCGACTATTGCGGTTTGTTCCACGTAGAAGGTGTTGCCGAAGACCAACTCCACCCGTTCCTTCTGATCGAATGCCCCCGCATGTTGTTCCCGTTCCTGCGCCGCATAGTCAGCGACATCACTCGTGACGGTGGCTACCCGCCGGTAAACCTGGACAATATCGATTTTGTTGCGCTGTATCGCAACGAGTTGATGCGCCGTCAGGCCGAAGCACAAAAAACCGAAGCCTGAATGGTTTGACCCGCGTCGCGGAAAGCCTCAGGCGCGGGTCCACAAGGCGTTTTCGCCCAGTTTCTGAACAAAAGCGTCGTGCGCGGCACGTTCTTCTTCGGTGATTTTTGACGCCAAAGGGGTCGGGCGAGGTGTCGGGCGCCATTCCTCTTGACTGCCGGAAATGGACGAAACGGTGGTGGACAGCCCAAAATCCGGTTGTCGTCCGCCGATCAGTTCCAGATACACCTCGGCCAGAATTTCCGAGTCAAGCAGCGCCCCGTGCAGCACCCGGTTCGAATTGTCGATACTGAACCGCCGGCACAATGCATCAAGTGAAGCTGGCGACCCTGGAAATCGTTTGCGCGCAATTGCCAATGTGTCCAGCGCCTGATCCATCGGGATTAGCGGTAGACCCATCCATCTAAGCTCAGCGTTCAGGAACTTCATGTCGAAGGACGCGTTATGGATCACCAGCTTGGCATCACCGACGAAGTCACGGAATCCCTGCCCAACTTTCGCAAAAACTGGCTTATCTTTCAGCGTGACCTCACCTTTTTCCGGCGGGCGCGGATTCTCCAACAGGTCAGGTCCAATGCCGTGCACACCAAACGCCTCTTCGGGCATTGAGCGTTCGGGATTTATGTAGACGTGGTATGTTTCACCCGTCGCCACATGGTTCCAAAGCTCAACCGCGCCGATTTCTACAATCCGGTCACCACTTTCGGGATCGAACCCTGTTGTTTCGGTATCAAGTACGATCTCACGCATCTGCAATTTCCGCCCGTATCTGCCTGACGATATCCTGCACCTGTGCGCGAGCATGGTCCAGTGTATCGGTCACAATCACATAGTCCGCCCGCGCGCATTTTTCATCGTTCGGCATTTGCTTGGCGCGAATCTGTTCGAACTGCGCCTCGGTCATCGTTCCGCGTGCCATAACGCGGCGTTTTTGTTCGTCGGCAGGAATTGAAACACAGGCCACCGCGTCCATCGCCGCGTCTCCGCCCGTTTCAAAGAGAAGGGGAATGTCGAAAACCAATATATCTGCGGCTGCTTGCCTGCGGAAAGCGGCCCGGTCCATGGCCACAAGCGGGTGAACGATGGCCTCAATCGTTTTCAATGCGTCGGGGTTCCGTTCGATAATTCCTTTCAAGGCATCACGGTTTACAGCGCCATCTATAATTGCCTCCGGAAACGCGGCCCTCATGGGCTCAACAGCCGCTCCTCCCATTGAATAGAGCCTGTGTACAGCCGCATCCGCATCCCACAGCGCGCAACCTTCATCTACGAACATCTGGGCTGTTGTGCTTTTGCCCATACCGATCGAACCAGTTAGGCCAAGCGCAAAACTCATCCCAAAACCGCCGCGCGCAGGTCATCCGTCACCTCAGGTCGAGTGCCGAACCAGCGTTCGAAACCGGGTACGGCTTGATACAGCAGCATACCCAACCCGTCGACGGTGGTGCAGCCAGCGTCTTCTGCTGTTTGGAGCAGTTTTGTTTTCAAAGGAGCGTAAACCAAGTCTGTCACAACGGCACCCGGTTGCAGCCCGTCCAAAGGCACCCGAAGTTCCGGCTGCCCTTGCATCCCCAAAGAGGTCGTGTTCACCACCAGCTCGGCCTCTTCAATGACATTGCCGGCCTGAATCCAGTCAACAACAGTTATGCGGTCGCCAAATTCTTCTTTCAGCTGATCAGCTCTGGCCTGGGTACGGTTGGTCAGCATGATCTTAGGCACGCCAGCTTCAAGCAAGCCCTGCAATACCGCGCGCGATGCACCACCAGCCCCAAACACCACCGCAGGGCCATCTGAGGGTGACCAATCCGGCGCACCATCGCGAAGATTCTGCATAAAACCATAGCCGTCGGTATTGTCGGCATAGATCTTGCCGTCTTCCCCAAAAAACAAGGTATTTGCAGCACCGATCAGCTTGGCGCGCTTGGAGACGAAATCCGCCAGGCGCAAAGCCGTCTCTTTATGAGGGACGGTGACATTCGCCCCGACAAACCCAGCTTTTGGCAGGGACCGAAGCACCACACCCAAGTCATCAGGTGCGACATCCATGGGGACATAGTGCCCGGCCAGCCCATATTTCTTAAGCCAGTGCCCATGGAGCTGCGGCGATTTCGAATGCGCAATCGGGTGCCCAATCACCCCGGCCAACGGAATTCTGTGCTGCGTCATTGATCAATCACCCCTTTAACACTCAAATAATTAAGCAGTTCCAATAGGGGCATACCCAAGACATTAAAATAGTCGCCGTCAATGGTTGCGAACAACCGGACGCCTTCCTCTTCCAGTTTGTACCCCCCCACGGCATGCTGGATACTGTCCCAGTTGCGATCAATATAGCCGCGCAGATATGCGTCTGAACTCATCCGCATGCGCAAACGTACCTGCCCCACATGACGCCAAAGCGGCTGACCATCCTGATATATAACTGCGGCCGACAACAGCATATGCCATTTGCCGCGCATCGCCTTAAGCTGAGCCAGCGCGTCTTCGGGCGTTGCCGGTTTCGACAATAACTGTCCTTCGAAATCAAGGACTTGATCACAGCCCAGAACCATCGCTCCGGGGGTTTTTTCGCTGATCTTGCGCGCTTTCATTTCGGCCAATGCATCGGCGATATCGCGGGGCGGTGCCTTTTCCGCCAATAGCGCTCGTTTCACAGTCTCTTCGTCCACGCGTGCAACCTGAACAGAGAACGGCACGCCTGCATTCTCCAGCAGCTTTGCGCGAATAGATGAGCCCGAGGCCAGAATGAAGGGGACAAACATGTGGAAAACCCCGTGTGCAAGTCGTTGAAGCTTCTTGAACGGTTTGTATGGTTTTCAGATTGACACGCAACCCCGGGAATTTCGCGCAAAACTTCCCTGAGTCGCCCGAACGCTGTCCATCTGGGACAAGGATAAGTTTCAAGGCTTGGATTATCGTGTAGTCCCGACTTACCCAAAGAGTTATCCTCAAATCAATACTCATAGAGTGATTTTAACCGATTGTTTTATATGGCTATTTTTTTGAACCCACAGAATCAGCCAGGGAAAACTGAAATCTGTCCACGTGTGGAAAACATATGTGTAAAAAAATAATCCACGGATTTTGTTCAGCCTACAAAACCATCTTCCTTTTTCTTTTCTTATTTTTTGATTAGGGAAAGTTTCCAACAACGGCCGGAGCCGGAATGACTGATCTGCTTTTCACATTTTACCCGTGGGTGAAGGCGTTACACATCATGGCTGTCATCGCCTGGATGGCAGGCTTGTTCTACTTACCCCGGCTGTTTGTTTATCACGTCGAAAAAGCACAGGCCGTCGACGGCGCAGAAACCATTTTCTTTGAAATGGAAGAAAAACTGCTGCGCGTGATCATGAGCCCTGCAATGATCGTTGCCTGGGTTTGCGGGGTGATCATGGTCGTGACACCGGGAATCGTGGGATGGGATTTTGCATGGCCCTGGGTCAAAGGCGCAGCCGTGATTGCGATGACATGGTTTCATCACTGGCTGATCGCGCGGCGCAAGGACTTCTTAGAGGGGCGAAATAAGCTCACTGGGCGGCAGTATCGCATGATGAACGAGGTCCCGACCGTTTTGATGGTTTTCATCGTTCTGGCGGTCATTCTGAAGTTCTAAGCACTTTTCGTTTTAAGCAAGAGAAAAGGATCAAAACGTGTGTTCGACTGAAGGGAGAGGCTGCGTGTTTCGATTCAAGGCAAACGTAAAAGTGCTCTGACAGTCTGTTTGACTCCGATGCCTGTCGCGCATATGTAGGGACCAACACGCCCGTCCGGGCGGCGTATTTTCCGTTCTAAAATTCCACTTCGTGCCGCGCTGTCTGCGGTGAAGGTATGTATCATGACAACTGAAGCCCTGAATCTGGCCGATCTGAAGGCCAAAAGCCCCAAAGACCTTTTGGCTATGGCCGAAGAGCTGGAGATCGAAAACGCCTCGACCATGCGTAAAGGCGAGATGATGTTCCAGATCCTGCGTGAACGCGCGGATGATGGATGGACCGTTGGCGGCGATGGCGTTTTGGAAGTGCTGCAGGATGGCTTCGGCTTTCTGCGCTCGCCCGAGGCGAACTATCTGCCGGGACCCGACGACATTTATGTTTCGCCGGATATGATTCGTCAGCATTCGCTGCGTACCGGCGACACGGTAGAAGGGGACATCAAAGCCCCGGATGAGAACGAACGCTATTTCGCACTGACCAAAGTCACCAAGATCAACTTTGAAGAGCCTGAAAAAGCCAAGCACAAAATCCTGTTCGACAACCTGACGCCTCTGTACCCGGATCAGCGTCTGAAGATGGAGATCGAGGATCCAACCATCAAAGACAAATCGGCCCGTGTGATCGATCTGGTTTCGCCGATTGGTAAAGGCCAGCGGTCTTTGATCGTGGCGCCGCCGCGGACCGGTAAAACCGTGATCCTGCAAAACATCGCGCATTCCATCGAACAGAACCACCCCGAGTGCTATTTGATCGTCCTGCTGATCGACGAACGCCCGGAAGAGGTGACGGACATGCAGCGTTCGGTGAAGGGTGAAGTTGTCTCCTCGACTTTCGACGAACCAGCAACGCGCCACGTCGCAGTATCTGAAATGGTGATCGAAAAAGCCAAGCGTTTGGTCGAACATAAACGAGATGTTGTTATTCTTCTCGATTCTATCACAAGACTTGGTAGGGCTTTTAACACCGTGGTGCCATCCTCGGGTAAAGTTCTGACCGGTGGTGTGGACGCAAACGCACTGCAACGGCCCAAACGGTTCTTTGGTGCTGCGCGGAACATCGAAGAGGGCGGTTCGCTGACCATTATCGCCACCGCGCTGATCGATACCGGCAGCCGGATGGACGAAGTGATCTTCGAAGAATTCAAAGGAACCGGTAACTCGGAAATCGTACTGGACCGCAAGATCGCGGACAAGCGCGTGTTCCCGGCGATCGACATCCTCAAATCCGGCACCCGGAAAGAGGATCTGCTGGTCGACAAGGGCGATCTGGCCAAGACCTTCGTCTTGCGCCGTATCCTTAATCCGATGGGCACCACCGATGCAATCGAGTTCCTGCTGTCCAAGTTGAAACAGACCAAGACAAACGGAGAGTTCTTCGATTCGATGAACACCTGATAAAGGTCTTAACTGACGCGAGGCCTTCGAATGGATACGATATTCGCCTTGGCCAGCGCACAAGGCAAAGCAGGGGTGGCGGTGATCCGCCTCTCTGGCCCTTTGGCGCATTCTGCTGCGGCTAATCTGACCGGAAGCCCGCTACCGCCCCGCGGTATGCGGGTTAGGTCTTTGCATGCAAGTGACGGGTCACGCCTTGATGACGGGTTGGTTTTAACCTTCCAAGGTCCGGCGAGTTTTACTGGTGAGGACGTGGCCGAGCTTCAAATCCATGGCAGCACGGCTACGGTCAATGCGGTGATGCGCTGCCTATCGGATATAAACGGATTGCGTTTGGCTGAACCGGGTGAGTTTACCCGCCGCGCGCTTGAGAACGGCAAGATGGACTTGACGCAGGTCGAAGGTCTTGCTGACCTCATCGACTCTGAAACCGAGGCGCAGCGAAAACAAGCTCAGACCATACTGGCCGGCGAACTGGGCGGTTTGGCTGAACGCTGGCGCCGTGATCTGATTCGCGCCGCATCGTTACTGGAGGCGGTGATTGATTTTGCCGACGAAGAAGTGCCAACGGATGTGTCTCCGGAGGTCCGCACACTGGTGTCTGGCGTAATGCACGACCTTCAACGTGAGGCAGAAGGTGTAAAGATTGCCGAGCGCATCCGGACCGGTTTTGAAGTTGCTATTGTAGGGCTTCCAAATGCGGGCAAGTCGACCTTGCTGAACGCCCTGGCCGGGCGAGAGGCAGCGATTACGTCAGAGTATGCGGGCACGACGCGCGACGTCATCGAAGTGCGTATGGATCTGAGTGGGTTACCTGTTACGCTTTTGGATACAGCCGGACTGCGCGAAACCGAAGATCATGTCGAAAACCTTGGGATCAAGCTTGCTCGGAAAAGAGCGGAAGCTGCAGACTTGAGGGTGTTTCTAACCGAAAACCCGGCCGAACTTGGTGTCGCGATGATAGAAGGTGATATCCAAGTTTTACCAAAATCTGATCTTCGAGAAGATGACGAAGGGGGAATTTCCGGGAAAACGGGTCAAGGGATCGATCAGCTTATTTCCCACATATCGCGTACTTTGTCTGCTAAATCTACTAGCCATGGTATAGCCACCCGAGAGCGTCATAGGGTAGCGCTAAATGATGCAAACTCAGCATTGGCTGATGCTATGACTGTTCTGGAATCAGGACCGGATTTGTATGATATCGCAGCGGAGGAATTGCGAACTGCAATTCGCGCGCTGGAAGCACTGGTTGGAAGAATTGGCGTTGAAGACCTGTTGGATGAGATATTCGCCAGTTTTTGCCTTGGTAAATAGGGAGTGTTTCACGTGAAACATTCGAAGTTCGATGTTGTAGTTATTGGCGCTGGCCATGCTGGCACCGAAGCGGCGCATGCCGCTGCGCGAATGGGTGTCGAAACAGCCTTGGTTACACTGTCTGCTCAAGATATCGGTGTCATGTCCTGCAACCCCGCTGTCGGAGGGCTTGGCAAAGGACACTTGGTGCGCGAGATTGATGCTTTGGACGGTGTCATGGGTCGCGTTGCCGATCAGGCAGGCATTCAATTTCGTCTATTAAACAGACGCAAAGGACCTGCGGTACAGGGGCCAAGAACTCAGGCGGATCGGGCTTTGTACCGCGCTGCTATGCAAAAGGAAACGAGAGCGCAAGCGCATTTATCAATTGTTGTTGGTGAGGTCGTAGATTTCCTGCTGGACGGCCCCAGGGTGACTGGCATCAGATTGGCAGATGAGTCAGAAGTTCACGCCAAAGCCGTTATTCTGACGTCTGGTACATTCCTGCGCGGGGTAATTCATATCGGGGATGTCTCGCGCCCGGGGGGGCGTATGGGTGATCGACCGTCAGTAAAACTTGCTGAAAGGCTGGACAGCTTTGCGCTTCCACTCGGGCGATTAAAAACAGGCACACCACCGAGGCTGGATGGACGTACGATTGATTGGTCAGATCTTGAACGACAGGATGGCGATGAAGTCCCAACGTTATTCTCGTTCTTATCAAAGTCGGTCGTTGCGCCGCAGATATCGTGTGGGATCACACATACGAACGCTCGCACGCATGAAATAATCGAGAAAAACCTATCGCGATCAGCTATGTACGGTGGGCACATTGATGGGGTTGGACCCAGATATTGCCCGTCGATCGAAGATAAAATTGTCCGTTTCGCAGAAAAGGACTCCCACCAGATCTTTCTGGAGCCGGAGGGTGTCAATGATCATACTATTTATCCCAACGGTATTTCGACGTCGTTACCTCAAGACGTACAGGTTGAATATGTCCATTCAATAAAAGGGCTTGAGAAAGCGGAGATATTGCAACCCGGTTATGCGATAGAATATGACTATGTCGATCCAAGGGTTCTCTCATCCTCGTTGTCTTTGCCCGAGGTGCCGGGACTGTATCTGGCTGGCCAAATCAACGGAACAACAGGATATGAAGAAGCAGCAGCGCAAGGTCTGGTCGCAGGCCTGAACGCTGCGCAATACGTCTTGGAGAGAGACCCCATCCATTTCACCCGCGCGGACAGCTACATTGGTGTGATGATTGACGATTTGACAACACGTGGTGTAGCAGAACCTTACCGAATGTTCACGTCACGCGCGGAGTTCCGGTTGTCACTACGCGCAGACAACGCGGATCAACGGTTAACTCCAATAGGTGTGGATCTAGGATGTGTCGGACAGGCGCGTTTGGAGAGTTTCAGTAAAAAAATGGATAGGCTGACGGCAGTTAAATCAAAACTGACTGACCGAACGTTCACCCCGAAAGACGTACGCGCGGTTGGAATTAACATCAATCAAGATGGAAACCGTCGTGACGCAATGGCCCTGCTGGCATTTCCCGATGTTCATTTCGGGGACATAGTCCCCCTTGTACCTGATCTAGAAAGTACTGAAGAAGATATCCGACATCAGGTTGAGAGGGATGCCCTGTACGCAAACTACATTGCGCGACAGAACAAAGATGTTGAAGCTATGAAACGAGATGAGTCTTACGAGATACCAAGAGATTTTGATTATTCTGCTCTTGACGGTCTTTCATCTGAGATCAAGCAAAAGCTGACGGATGCGAAACCCGTGAATATCGCGCAGGCGGGCCGGGTTGAGGGCGTGACACCCGCCGCTTTGACTTTGTTGTTGGCGAAACTTCGACGTGCGCAGAGGGTTCGAAAGGCATGAGCGATAAGATTTTCGACGGTTTGGATGTTTCACGTGAAACATTTGAGCGCCTCGAAACCTATGTACGATTGGTGCAGCACTGGAATCCTAAAATTAACTTGGTCTCGCGAAATAGTTTAACAAGCATTTGGGAGCGTCATATCCTTGATTCTGTGCAAGTTTACCGATTGGCGGCTCAGTTCGAAACCTGGGTGGATATTGGCAGCGGAGGTGGGTTCCCCGGAATGGTTTGCGCAATTATGGCCATCGAAGACGCACCAGGGGCTCAATTCACACTTATAGAAAGTGATCAGCGCAAAGCTGCGTTTCTGCGAAGTGTCGCACGGGAATGCGGGGTAAAATGTGCCGTGATTTCGAAGAGAATTGAAATAGTTGACCCAATGAGTGCTGATATACTATCAGCTCGGGCTTTGTCTGATCTTGGCAGGTTATTGTCCTTTTGCGACAGACATTTAGGAAAAAGCGGAACCGCGCTGTTGCCGAAAGGCGCAAGCTGGAAAAAAGAGGTAGAAGACGCGCGCAAAGAATGGAAATTCACTTATGAGCCAATTACAAGTTTAACAGAGCCCCAAGCAGTTATCCTAAGGATCAAAGGAGTATCGCGTGGTTGATCTGTCTCGTCCCTCAGGGCCTAGGATTATCGCGGTTGCCAATCAAAAGGGCGGGGTGGGAAAAACAACGACAGCAATCAACCTTGCCGCCGGCTTAGCCGAAGCTGGGTGTCGCGTACTGGTGGTTGATCTGGATCCGCAGGGCAATGCCTCAACCGGCCTTGGGGTTGAGGACCGAGACTGGACAACTTACGATCTTTTGCTGGATGACGCGCCACTTGAGGCGGTGATTCAGGAGACGGAAATAGATGGCCTGCTAGTCATACCGGCCACAGTTGATCTGAGTTCAGCCGACATCGAACTGATTTCGAATGAAAAGCGCAGCTACTTGCTCCATGATGCCTTGCGGCAAACACCAATTGACAAGTTCAACCTGGATTTTGTTCTGATCGACTGTCCGCCGTCACTCAATCTACTGACCGTGAACGCAATGGTTGCGGCGCATTCCGTGTTGGTACCACTGCAAAGTGAGTTCTTTGCACTGGAGGGTTTGTCTCAACTCATGCTGACGATCCGAGAGGTCCGTCAAACTGCAAACCCAGAGCTGAGAATCGAAGGTATTGTGTTGACGATGTATGACAACCGCAACAACTTGTCTCGCCAGGTCGAAAAGGATGCGCGTGACAATTTGGGCGAGATGGTGTTTAAAACCAAGATACCCAGGAATGTCAGAGTCAGCGAGGCTCCATCTTTCGCTTTGCCGGTACTTCAATATGATTCGGGATCGTTGGGTGCTATGGCGTACAGGCATCTGGCGCGCGAAATTATTCAAAAGAACAAGAATGTCGCCGCCTAAGCGGCAGTGAGGAGGGGTAAGTGGCTGCCAAAAAAACAAAACCCAGGGGTTTGGGTCGGGGCCTGTCCGCTTTGATGGCCGATGTAACACAAGAAACCGCAGGGTTGGCGCCAAATGAACCGCGCCGACCGGACATGAACGTTCCAATTGAAAAACTGCACGCAAATCCCAACCAGCCGCGCCGAACATTTTCAGCAGAACGATTGGATGAGCTTGCGGCTTCGATCAAGGAAAAGGGTATCATTCAGCCTCTGATCGTCCGCGAGGTCAGCGCGGGTGACTATGAAATTGTCGCTGGCGAAAGGCGTTGGCGTGCGGCCCAGATGGCCCAATTGCATGATATTCCGGTTATCGTGCGTGACTTCGATGATACTGAAGTATTGGAAGTCGCGATTATCGAGAATATCCAGCGCGCTGACCTGAATGCCGTTGAAGAGGCGGCTGGCTATAAACAGCTTATGGATCGCTTTGGCCATACGCAAGAAAAGCTGGCCGAAGCACTGGGAAAAAGCCGCAGTCACATTGCCAATCTTCTGCGCCTGCTGTCACTGCCGCAGGATGTGCAGACCTTGGTGATACAAGGTAAACTTTCTGCGGGTCATGCACGGGCACTGATTACTGCGGAAAACCCATCAGAATTGGCAAAAATTGTCGTACGGGACGAACTGTCGGTGCGCGCAACCGAAGCGCTGGTAAAGAAACAGCAAGCAGGTCCGGAAAAAACTGCGCCGAGGTCCAGAAACTTGGATGCGGGTAAGGATGCGGATACGCGCGCACTGGAAAAAGATCTTTCAGCCATTCTTGCGATGAAAGTAACGATTAATCACAAGGCGGGATCAGAAACTGGGCAGGTGGTTCTAACATATGAAAACCTGGATCAGTTGGATGATCTGTGCGCCAAACTCAGCCGCTAGGACGCGTCCAGATAAAGGCCATTACGGCGCCCAACACGACGGCCTGAATAACAAGAACAAAGACTGGCAAGGATAGCAGAATCGACAGTCCGAATACGGCGGCGATCGAGAAGGTGGCCGCCTTTTTTGCGCGTGGCCTTATGGCGCCAGCGGTCTGCCAGTCCTGGATCAGTGGGCCGAAGGTCTGATGAGTTATTAGCCAATTGTGTAAACGGGAAGACGAGCGCGCAAACAAAAACGCTGCCAAAAGCAGAAAAGGCACCGTTGGCAAAAGGGGAACGATAATACCGACCATCGCAAACGCTACGCAGATCAACCCTAAAGCGGCCCAAAGGTATTGCATCAGCTATCCCAACAATTCCCGGATCACCGCATTTAAGACAGCGCGACCGTTTTTGGTTGCAACCAATCGACGATCAATCTGCTCAATCATTCCAAGTTCAATCAAATCAGACAGTTTGTTCTGTGGTAAAGAATACCCGGCTAACTTACTAAATCGATCCATATATAGACCTTCTGTAGTCCTCAGACACATCATAAGGTATTCGTTCGCCTGATCTTGCCGTGAAAGCGTCGATCGTAGTTTCTCTCCGCTGCCGTTCTCAACGGCAGTCAGCCAGGCGTTTGGCGACAAATAGGTTTCGGTGGCAAGCTTTTCACCGTTTACCGTGATCCGCCCATGTGCTCCGGGACCAACGCCGACATAATCACCATAGTTCCAGTAGATCAGATTATGTTGTGACTCGGCACCGGGCCGCGCGTGGTTAGAAACCTCATAGGCAGGGAGGCCATGTGCCTCGCAGACGTCTTGAGTGACTAGATACATGTCGGCGGCGCTGTCATCCTCTGGCAGGCCGCGAAGTTTTCCGACCGTGTAGCGATCACCAAAGGCAGTGCCTTCCTCAATTGTCAGCTGGTAGAGCGATAGGTGATCAACGGCCATTGACAGGGCTTCGTTCAGCTCAGCGCGCCACATCTCCGGGGTTTGGTGTTGGCGTGCATAGATAAGGTCAAAACTGACCCGATCGAAGCAAGCGCGCGCGATGTCGAATGCAGCGCGCGCCTCAGCGACGGTGTGGATACGCCCCAGACGGCGCAGGTCGTCATCGTTCAACGCCTGTACGCCCATCGAGATACGGTTCACGCCAGCGTCGTGATAGGCCGCGAAACGTCCAGCCTCGACCGAACTTGGGTTGGCCTCCAGCGTGATTTCCATGTCGTTGGCGGGATGCCACAGGGCACGGGCCTGATCAATCACCGCACCAACAGTGTCGGGATCCATCAAAGATGGCGTACCGCCACCAAAGAATATCGTATTCAACACGCGGTCGGGGGTTTCAGCAGCAGAGCGCTTCAGCTCCCTCAGATAAGATTTAAGCCATTGTTTTTGATTGATATTTTTTGAAACATGACTGTTGAAGTCGCAATAGGGGCATTTGGCCTCGCAAAAGGGCCAATGTACATACAGGCCAAAGCCCCCGTTGCGCCAATCATCCGCCAAAGCAGCCTTTCACGAACATCTCCACCGCGCGGCCACGATGGCTGATTTTGTTCTTTTCCCAGCGGTCCATCTCAGCATAGGTAATGTCGTGACCGTCGGGCACAAACATCGGGTCGTAGCCGAACCCGTCCTTGCCACGGATTGGCCAAACCAAATGCCCGGGTGCAACGCCCTCGAACACCTCATCATGGCCATCGGGCCAAGCAAGAACCAGCGTGCAGCGAAACTGTGCCGTACGCGGGTGGGCGGCGTTTTTTTTCTCAAGTTCGGTGTGGGCACGGGTCATGGCGATCATGAAATCGCGACCATCGTCCGTTTCTGCCCAGTCGGCAGTGTAAACTCCGGGTGCACCGTCCAACGCGTCTATCGTGATACCGGAGTCATCCGACAGGGCAGGCAGGCCCGTTGCCTTAGCAGCAGCGTGGGCTTTGATCCGGGCGTTGCCGATGAACGTATCTTCGGTCTCTTCCGGTTCAGGCAGATTCATTTCGCCCGCACCTACAACTGTCACGCCAAAGGGTTCGAGGAGATGCGCCATCTCTTCCAGCTTGCCTTTGTTGTGCGTGGCAACCAGCAGCCTGTCACCGTCGAACTTGCGTGTCATGCGGTGGCGGCCTTTTGTGCAGCGGCCAATTCGCCAACGCCTTTGGAAGCCAGGTCCATCAGCTGATCCATCTGGGCACGGCTAAAGACCGAGCCTTCCGCGCTCATCTGCACTTCGATCAGTTTGCCCGAGCCCGTCATGATAAAGTTACCGTCAACGCCAGCTTCGCTGTCTTCCGGGTAGTCCAGGTCCAGCACCGGCTGACCGGCATAGATTCCACAGGACACAGCCGCGACCGGATCGACCAGTGGATCGGAAATCACATCACCCGCCTTCATCAGCTTGTTGACTGCCAGACGTAGCGCAATCCAACCACCGGTGATCGAGGCGCAGCGGGTACCGCCATCGGCCTGGATCACGTCGCAGTCCACGGTAATCTGACGTTCCCCCAGCGCGACCCGGTCTACACCGGCCCGCAGCGCACGGCCAATCAGGCGCTGGATTTCTACCGTACGGCCCCCTTGTTTGCCGCTTGCCGCCTCACGCCGCATCCGGGTGTTGGTTGCGCGGGGCAACATACCGTATTCGGCGGTGACCCATCCAAGGCCTGAACCCTTGATAAAGGGCGGCACACGATCTTCGATCGTTGCGTTACACAGCACGTGGGTGTCGCCCATTTTGATCAGGCAGGAACCTTCGGCATGTTTGGTGAACCCCGTTTCGATTGAAACGGCGCGCATTTCGCTTAAATCTCGTCCTGAGGGTCGCATCGAAAATCCTTTGTTTGCTGGGTTGGGGATAACGCCCTGCGGCGCTAGGATGCAACCCCGATTGACCTTTCGTGTACCTGCGATTTAATGACCGCCCAGCAGGGGACCGCCGATGAGCGAAGCGAGTAAAATTCTGGATGAGATGAACGACCGGTCACGCGAAGTGTTCCGGCTGATCGTCGAAAGCTATCTGGACAGCGGTGAACCCGTTGGTAGCCGCACTTTGACGCGCACTCTGTCCGAGAAGGTCAGTGCCGCAACCGTGCGCAACGTGATGCAGGATCTTGAATTTCTTGGCCTGCTCGACAGCCCGCATGTCTCTGCCGGACGTATTCCGACGCAGATGGGTTTGCGGATGTTTGTGGACGGCTTGTTGGAAGTTGGCGATCTGGGTGCTGATGACCGGCAAAAATTGGATGAGACTTTAGGCTCTAACAAAGGTGATGTTGGCGGAATGCTTGACCGTGTGGGGTCGGCCTTGTCGCATGTCACACATGGCGCATCGCTGGTTTTGACCCCCAAGCAAGAATCCGAAATCAAGCATATCGAGTTTGTCTCCTTGGCCCATGACCGCGCCTTGGTGGTTCTGGTCTTTGCTGATGGTCATGTTGAAAACCGCCTGTTCACGCCGCCCCCGGGACAAACGCCCAGTTCAATGCGCGAAGCCGCAAATTTCCTGAATGCGCTGATCGAAGGACGCACGTTGCGCGAAGTGCGCCGTCAGATGCAAACTCAGATTGACGCCCGCAAGCAAGAGATCGACGTGCTGGCCCGTGAAATGGTTGAAAGCGGCATGGCGGTCTGGGACGGGGATGGGGGCGACTCAGCACGGTTGATTGTGCGCGGCAGGGCGAATCTGCTGGGCGAACAGGGTGAGGCCGAGGAACTGGAGCGAATTCGTACCCTGTTTGACGATCTGGAGCGCAAGCGGGACATTGCCGAATTCCTCGAATTGACCGAAGAAGGCGAGGGTGTGCGCATTTTTATTGGGTCCGAGAACAAACTTTTCTCACTTTCGGGTTCCTCTTTGGTGGTGTCTCCTTATATGAACGCTGATCGAAAGATAATCGGTGCGGTCGGGGTGATCGGGCCCACGCGTCTGAATTATGGACGGATCGTGCCGATCGTGGATTATACGGCACAACTGGTCGGCAAGCTGATATCCGACCGGAGCTAGAGGGTAAGAAATGGCAGAGCCCAAAGACGAAGACTTCCTGGACAATATCGCAACGGCCGAAGCGGAAGAGCTGGCCGATGAAATTGCCGAGTTCAGCGACGAAGCGCTTGAACTGGATGAACTGCGCGCTGAGCGGGACGATTACAAAGACAAGTTCATGCGTGCGCTTGCGGATGCCGAAAACGCGCGAAAACGTGGCGACAAGGCGCGCCGCGATGCGGAACAGTATGGCGGGTCAAAGCTGGCCCGTGACATGCTGCCGGTGTATGACAACATGAAACGCGCGCTTGAGGCCGCGACCGATGAGCAGAAAGAGGTTGCTGCCGGTCTGTTGGAAGGCGTTGAGCTGACGATGCGCGCGTTGAAGGATGTGTTTCAGAAACACGGGATCGAAGTGATCACGCCTGAGGTCGGTGATCGGTTTGACCCCAATATCCACGAGGCGATGTTTGAGGCACCGGTGCCGGGCACCAAGGCCGGAGACATTATTCAGGTCTCTGCCGAGGGCTTTATGTTGCACGATCGCCTTCTACGTCCTGCGCAGGTTGGTGTGTCTTCGACGCCTGCAAGTTAAGCATTCAGCGCAAATCATAAAATGGGGCGGTCAGGATCTGGCCGCCTCTTTTAGTTTGTATATCAGATCAAGCGCTTCGCGCGGGGTCAGTTCATCGGGCAGCACATCCTTCAGCATGTCCGTGACCGGTGATGCCTCGGGCGCCGAGGGAGGAGGGGGCGGTGCTGCAGAAAACAGTGGCAGGTCGTCGATCAGCGCCTTTTGCTTGCCGCCTTCGCGTTCGGTTTTTTCCAACTGGTTCAGAACCGTACGCGCGCGCGTGACCACCGAAGCAGGCAGCCCGGCAAGCTGTGCAACCTGTACACCATAGGACCGGTCTGCTGCGCCCTTGTGGACTTCGTGCAGGAAGATCACCTCACCGTCCCACTCCTTTACAGCGACGGTGGCATTCTCCACACCCTCAAGCTTTCCGGCCAAAGCTGTCAGTTCATGGTAGTGCGTGGCAAAAAGGGCGCGGCATTTATTGGCTGCGTGCAGGTGTTCCAAGGTGGCCCAGGCGATCGATAAGCCATCATAGGTAGCCGTGCCGCGCCCTATTTCGTCCAAAATCACCAGCGCGCGGTCATCCGCCTGATTGAGGATGGCGGCGGTTTCCACCATTTCCACCATGAAGGTTGATCGCCCTCGGGCCAGATCATCGGATGCGCCGACCCGGCTGAACAATTGGCTGACAATTCCGATATGGGCCTGTTCTGCCGGAACATAGCTGCCCATCTGCGCCAGCAGTGCGATCAATGCGTTCTGCCGCAGAAAGGTTGATTTACCAGCCATATTGGGGCCAGTCAGCAGCCAGATGGCGGCCCCGCCATTGGCGCTCAGGTCGCAATCATTTGCAATGAAGGCGTCGCCGTCTTGCTGACGCAGCGCGTGTTCAACAACCGGGTGGCGGCCCCCTTCTACATTGAAGGCACAGGATGCATCGACCCGCGGGCGGCACCAGTTTTCGCCCCGCGCAAGGTCGGCCAGAGAGGTCGTCAAATCAAGCTCGGCCAACCCACGGGCAGCCTGGTTGAGGCGGGCGGCCATCGCCAATATCTCGTCAGAAAGCCTTTGATAGAGCCGCTTTTCAATCTCAAGCGCCAGATTTCCCGCGTTCAGAATACGGGTTTCGATTTCCGAAAGCTCCACGGTTGTGAAGCGCACCTGATTGGCAGTGGTTTGACGGTGGATAAAGGTCTCGCTCAGTGGTGGGTTCAACATTTTCTCGGCATGGGTTGCCGTAGTTTCGATGAAATACCCCAGAACGTTATTGTGCTTGATCTTGAGCGAGGAGATACCGGTGTGGTCCGCGTATTTCTTCTGAAATCCTGCAATAACAGATCGCCCTTCATCGCGCAGGGTGCGGGCCTCATCCAGTTCACTATCGAATCCCGGCGCAATGAAACCGCCGTCGCGGGCCAGCAGGGGTGGTTCCGCAACCAGTGCCGCGTCCAGCAGGGCCAAAAGGTCGTCGAACCCAACCAGATTTTGGACGGCGGTTGCCAGCAAAACGGGAAGCTCTTGATTGTCACAAAGCGCTGCAATTGCCGCTGCCTGTGCCAGACCGTTCCGAATTGCGGCCAGATCGCGCGGTCCACCCCGTTCCAGAGACAGGCGGGATAGGGCGCGATCCAGATCGGGGGTTTTGCGCAACGCGTCGCGCAGGTCTGAGGCGGTTAGGCTGTCCTCAACCGCAAAAGCCACCGCATCCAATCTTGCATGGATGACATCTAAAGCTCGCGATGGGCTGGACAGGCGTTGCTCAAGCAATCGCGCACCACCCGGGGTCACCGTCCGGTCGACCACCGACAACAAGGATCCAGCCCGACCGCCAGACAGGGACCGCGTCAGTTCCAGATTGCGCCGGGTGGCGGCATCTATTTGAACCACGCGGTCCTCGGAATCCTTCATGGGTGTTTGCAGCAGGGGCAGTTTGCCCTTTTGCGTAATCTCCAGATAGTCGATCAGCGCACCCATGGCGGAAACTTCGGCCCGCCCAAAGCTGCCGAACGCATCCAGCGCACCCACGTGAAACAAGCCGCAGATGCGTTTTTCCGCCGCGGTGCTGTCAAAACTGGCCCGGCTGACCGGGGTGAGTGAGATGCCCAGATCACGGGTCGTTTCGTGCAATGTTTGCTCGGACCCGTCGGCCACGATCAACTCAGACGGGGCCAGTCGCGCCAACTCTGGGCTGAGCCGCACCGAGGTTAACGGCATCACGTGAAACGCCCCGGTTGAGATATCGGCCCAGGCCAAAGCGGCCTCATCCCGTATCTCTGCATAGGCAGCAAGAAAATTGTGGCGGCGTGCCTCTAACAGGGCGTCTTCGGTTAGCGTTCCGGGTGTCACAAGCCGGACAACATCGCGCTTTACGACTGATTTAGAGCCTCTTTTCTTCGCTTCAGCCGGGCTTTCCATTTGCTCGCATACAGCGACGCGAAAGCCTTTTCTGATTAAGGTTAGCAGATAGCCCTCCGCCGAATGCACCGGAACGCCACACATCGGGATATCGTCGCCATTGTGCTTGCCACGTTTGGTCAGGGCGATATCAAGCGCCACGGCCGCGTTGACCGCATCATCAAAGAACATCTCGTAGAAATCGCCCATGCGGTAAAACAGCAACGCGTCGGCATGCGCCTCTTTAATCTCGAGATATTGCGCCATCATCGGCGTGACTGTGGACAAGGCGGACCCTTTCTGGCGTGTTCCGGGCGCGACCTTACAAATCCCCCCCGCATGACGAAAGGCGAAAACGCAATCTCGTTGAGAACGCGCAACCGCTGAGGTATGAGGCAGGCGCACCCAACAAAAAAGAAACGACGTCCGCCATGCCCAAAACCAAGATCACCGACGAAGAGGCGCTTGCCTTTCACCTGGAACCCACCCCCGGAAAGTGGGAGGTGCAGGCCACCGTTCCCATGACCACCCAACGCGACTTGTCGCTGGCCTATAGCCCCGGTGTTGCAGTTCCGTGTGAAGCGATCGCGGAAAATCCGGAAACGGCCTATGACTATACCAACAAGGGCAATCTGGTTGCTGTGATCTCAAACGGTACTGCTGTATTGGGCCTTGGAAATCTGGGCGCGCTTGGGTCCAAGCCGGTGATGGAGGGCAAATCTGTTCTGTTCAAGCGGTTCGCCGACGTGAACTCGATCGATATCGAACTGGACACCGAAGATACCGATGCTTTCGTCAACGCGGTCAAACTGATGGGGCCGACTTTTGGCGGCATTAATTTGGAGGACATTAAAGCGCCCGAGTGTTTCATCATCGAACAGCGCCTGAAGGAAGAGATGGATATCCCGGTCTTCCACGACGATCAGCACGGCACGGCGGTTATCTGCGCGGCGGGCCTGCTGAATGCGCTGCATATTTCGGGCAAGAAGATCGAGGATGTAAAGATCGTTCTGAACGGAGCAGGTGCGGCGGGCATCGCCTGTATCGAATTGCTCAAGTCGATGGGTGCGCGGCATGAGAATTGCATCGTGTGCGACACCAAAGGTGTGATCTATCAGGGTCGGACCGAAGGAATGAACCAGTGGAAATCGGCCCACGCGATCACCACTGACCTGCGCACGTTGGAAGATGCCATGAAAGGCGCCGACGTATTCCTGGGCGTGTCAGTCAAAGGTGCGGTCACGCAGGATATGGTCGCTTCGATGGCGGACAACCCGGTTATCTTTGCCATGGCGAACCCGCATCCAGAGATTACGCCGGAAGAGGCGCATGAGGTTCGTGTTGACGCCATTGTCGCCACTGGCCGCAGCGATTATCCCAATCAGGTCAATAACGTACTGGGTTTCCCCTATCTGTTCCGCGGCGCGCTGGATATCCATGCCCGCGCCATCAATGACGAGATGAAGATTGCCTGTGCACATGCGCTGGCGCGGCTTGCGCGTGAGGATGTGCCGGATGAGGTTGCGATGGCCTATGGCAAATCACTGACCTTTGGCCGCGACTATATTATTCCAACGCCGTTCGATCCCCGCCTGATTCACCGTATTCCGCCAGCCGTGGCCAAGGCTGGAATGGATACTGGCGCGGCGCGGCGTCCGATCATCGACATGGACGCTTATGAGTTGAGCCTGAAATCTCGCATGGATCCGACCGCCAGCATTCTACGCGGTCTGAATGCCCGTGCGCGGCAGGCGCAAAGCCGGATGATCTTTGCCGAGGGCGACGACCCTCGCGTGTTGCGCGCGGCGGTGATGTATCAGCGGTCTGGATTTGGCAAAGCACTGGTTGTTGGACGCCAGGATGATGTGAAAACGAAACTCGAAGAGGCCGGTCTGGGCGACGCCGTGCGAGAGCTTGAGGTGGTGAATGCCGCCAATACCACGCATCTCGAAACCTATTCGAACTTCCTTTATGACCGCCTGCAGCGCAAAGGGTTTGACCGAAAGGATATTCACCGTTTGGCGGCGCGGGATCGGCATGTGTTTTCATCCCTGATGTTGGCGCATGGGCATGGCGATGGTCTTGTGACCGGGGCAACGCGGAAATCGGCGCATGTGCTGGATCGGATAAACCACGTTTTCGACGCTGATGCGGCCCACGGTGCCGCCGGTGTTACCGCGCTGCTGCACAAAGGGCGGATCGTTCTGATTGGTGATACTCTCGTGCATGAATGGCCTGACGAGGATGACCTCGCCAATATCGCCGAACGCGCGGCTGCCGTGGCCCGCCACATGGGGCTTGAGCCGCGCGTTGCTTTCGTCAGCTTCTCAACCTTCGGCTATCCGGTTTCAGAGCGGGCCGAAAAGATGCACCGAGCCCCCGCGGTTCTGGACCAGCGCAAGGTTGATTTCGAGTACGAAGGCGAAATGACAGTGGATGTAGCACTGAACGTGGATCAGCAGGCGGCTTATCCGTTCCAACGCCTGACCGGCCCGGCTAACATCCTGATCGTTCCGGCCCGGCACTCGGCTTCGATTTCGACCAAGCTGATACAGGAAATGGCAGGTGCTACCGTAATCGGCCCGATCCTCTCTGGCATCGACAAGCCGATCCAGATCTGTTCCACCGTATCGACGGCGAATGACATTCTGAACATGGCCATTCTGGCCTCTTGCGATATCTCGGGGAAACCATGACGATCTGGAACCTTGGCTCGATCAATGCGGATATGATCTATGACGTGCCGCATCTGCCCGCTCCGGGAGAGACGCTTGCGGCCAATCGGCTGGATCGGTTCCTTGGCGGAAAAGGCGCGAATATGTCCGTGGCAGCAGCACGGGCCGGGGCGCGCGTGGCGCATATCGGCGCTGTTGGACCGGATGGGCGCTGGGCTTTGGAACGTCTGACAGAATATGGTGTTGATACACGCTATATTGCCGGGGTCCAGGAACCCACCGGCCACGCCATCATTGCCGTGGATACGAAAGGTGAAAACAACATCATTCTGTTCCCCGGTTCAAACCACGCCATTTCGCGGGATCAACTGGGGCAGGCGCTGTCTTCGGCATCGCAAGGCGATCTTCTGGTGATGCAGAATGAAACCAACCTTCAGGTCGAAGCCGCGCGGATGGGGCACGAGCTGGGCCTGACGGTCTGTTATGCTGCTGCGCCATTTCAGGCCGATGCTGTTGAGGCAGTTCTCCCCTACCTTGATTTCCTGATCCTGAATGAGATTGAGGCCGAGCAATTGCAACAGGCGTCGGGGCAATCCGTGACCGATCTTGAGATAGAGCATGTGATTGTCACTTTGGGATCCAAAGGCGCGCGCTACTATCATCGCGGTGCGCCTTCTGACTTTCCGGCGCTGAAGGTAGAGGCCGTGGACACCACGGGTGCTGGGGATACGTTCACCGGGTACGTTCTGGCGGGAATGGATCGCGGTATGCCGATGGCACAGGCAATTTCGCAGGCAAATCGCGCCGCGGCCCTGATGGTTACGCGGCACGGTACGGCGGATGTTATTCCTGACCTGAAAGAGGTTCACGAGGCGCAGTTTGACTAGGACCCGGCGAACAAGGCTTCGCTGCCCCAAAGCTGCTTGACCCTTGCATCCCGACCGCATGCGTTTCGATAAGCCTTGTATGCACTGTGCTGGCGCTTGGGTCCGAAGCGGGTCAGTATGAGCTTGGTGCCCTTGTAGTAATCCTGATGATAGGCCTCAGCCGGGTAGAATGTCTCTTGCGACAGGATCGGGGTAACAATGCTCTGACCCAAAGCTGTCTGTGCGTCAGCTTTCGCTTGCTCGGCCAAAGCTTTTTCCCCTGTGTCAGAGACGAATATCGCCGTCCGATAGCTGTCGCCGCGATCACAGAATTGACCTCCGGCATCGGTTGGATCAATCGAGCGGAAAAACATGTTCAGCAGGGATTCACGGGAAATATTGGCCGGATCAAAGGTGATCTGAACTGCTTCGTAATGACCGGTGCCGCCGCGGGTGACCTGATCATAGGTGGGATTTGCCGTGGTGCCGCCAGTATAGCCCGACACCACGCCGATAACGCCCGGGACGGACTCGAAATCGGCTTCGACACACCAGAAACATCCACCGGCGACCGTCAAGGTGTCTGTCTCCGCAGCCGCTGCTGGCGCGGCGCGCAGTAAAAGGGCCAGCACAATCAGTGCGGACAAAAGCACTGGTTTCAAAAATCCTAGATTGGCAGTCCGAGTCATGGCAGGTCTCCCTTCAAGACAAGGCTGCCCTGACAATGCTACCAGTGCAATCCGCTGACATCATTAGTCACGCGCTGGTGAGGCGAGTTTATCAGTGACCGCCAACTACCCAAGCAATTGCCCCAGCTTCATAGCCACACCCATATTGCCCGAAATCTTAAGCTTGCCCAAGGCCACACCGGTCATCGGGTTCAGCTTACCGGTCAGCAATTTGGTCAGGTTCTCACGTGAGATGCGGATGGTGCAGTCGGTATCCCGATCATCGGTTGAGGCGATGTTATCGGCCAGAACAATCACGCCATCGTCACCGCAATCAAACTTCAATGAGCCTTCAAAGCTTTTGCCATTCAAACCCTTTTGAATCCCGTCGGCGATGTCTTGCAGCATAGAATGTCCTTTCACAGTCAAAGACTGCGTAAAGACTAAACGGTATTTCAGGCAAGGATGACCAAACTGGAACTTGAAGAGTTAACCCTGGTTCAGAATCTCTTGGGTTCGTTTACAGACGCTGCCGCCGTAAAAACTATCAAGGACATCCCGACACTCAGCAGGTGCATTTGGAACGGCTGCGAACAGCGTCATCGACGACCGAAGCTTCTTGGCATCAATTTTGCCCAATATGCTTTCTGGGTCACTGCCGTTGTGAACTAGAAGCAATTGGCACACTTGGATCAGGCGGCGACGCAATTCTGGGTGGTTCAGATAGGCAGTCGCCTCTTCCAGATCCTCGATCCCATAGAGTTGGGCCATGTGTGACTGGCCAAGTTCGGCCAGTTGCGGAAACACAAACCACATCCAATGACTGGTTTTCTGCCCCAATTCCAATTCGCGCAGGACATCGGGCCAAACTGTGTCCTGCGCTTCGATGAACAAATCAAGTTCGTCGTTTATGCCGTCGTCCTCGGTCACTTGGACAGCCGCTTATCGCGCGCCGCCAGCAGCTTGAGGCGCAGTGCGTTGAGCTGAATAAACCCGGCTGCATCCTTCTGGTCATAGGCACCGGCGTCTTCCTCAAAGGTTACATGCGCCTCGGAATACAGCGAGTGATCCGACCAGCGGCCAACGGTCGAGGCCAGACCTTTGTACAACTTCACCCGAACCGTGCCGGTGACGTGCTCTTGCGACTTGTCGATCGCGGCTTGCAGCATCTCGCGCTCGGGGCTGTACCAGAACCCGTTGTAAATCAGCTCGGCATATTGCGGCATCAACTGATCTTTCAGGTGCATTGCGCCGCGGTCCATGGTGATCGACTCGATCCCGCGATGCGCCTCCAGCAGGATTGTGCCGCCGGGCGTTTCATAGATTCCGCGCGATTTCATGCCCACGAACCGGCCCTCGACCAGGTCGAGACGGCCAATGCCGTGCTTGCCGCCATATTCGTTCAGCTTGGTCAGGATGGTGGCCGGGCTCATCGCCTCACCATTGATGCTGACCGCATCGCCTTTCTCAAAGCCGATCTCGATGAATTCGGGCTGATCGGGCGCGTCCTCGGGGTGGACGGTGCGCTGATAAACATAATCGGGCGCCATGTCGGCTGGGTCTTCCAGAACCTTGCCCTCGGATGAGGTGTGCAACAGGTTGGCGTCGACCGAGAACGGAGCCTCTCCACGTTTGTCCTTTGCAATCGGAATCTGATGTGCCTCGGCCCATTCGATCAGACGTGTCCGGCTGGTCAGGTCCCACTCGCGCCATGGGGCGATGACCTTGATGTCGGGGTTCAGCGCATAGGCCGCCAGTTCAAACCGCACCTGATCGTTGCCCTTGCCGGTCGCGCCATGGGCCACGGCGTCCGCACCGGTTGCCTGCGCAATCTCGACCAGACGTTTTGAGATCAGCGGCCGCGCGATTGAGGTGCCCAGCAGATACAGGCCTTCGTACTGTGCGTTTGCACGGAACATCGGGAAAACGAAATCGCGGACGAATTCCTCGCGGATGTCCTCGATATAGATGTTCTCGGGTTTGATCCCCAGCAGCTCGGCCTTTTGGCGCGCGGGCTCCAGTTCCTCGCCCTGGCCCAGATCGGCGGTGAAGGTTACGACCTCACAACCGTACTCGGTCTGCAGCCATTTCAGGATGATCGAGGTATCAAGGCCACCGGAATAGGCCAGAACAACTTTCTTGGGCGCGGACATCTGACTTCCCTTTATGCGTAGAACGACTGGCCCCTAGCGGGTTTTGCGCGCGGGGGCAAGTTGTCTGCGTTAACGCAAGGAGGGAAAGCAACTGAATTAATCAGATAGAGAACAAGAATTGGTTGAAATGGGGGCTGATGCTGGAATGGGTGATTTCTGGCCGTGCTTGGAGTAGGGTTCTTTTTTGCAACCGGATCTGTGGGAGCGACTTCACCTGTGCTAAGCCACTCACTCAACGCCATCAATCCATGGATGGTTGCAACTGTTGGTTTAAGTATTCTGATGACGGTGTAAGGATTTTGCGTCGAAAATCGCCAACTCTCCTAACTCGCGTACACATATGTATTCCTTGCCCTTCCTGCATTGATGCGGCAGTGAAATCGCTATGACTGATTTCATGACCCGCGCCCGCGCTGCCGAACAAGCTATGCGTACTGTGTTTCCGCCAACCACTCTGCAGCGGAATGCCCATCTGTCCGACCGCTATGGGGCGGATATCTGGCTTAAGCGCGAGGATCTCAGCCCGGTGCGGTCATACAAAATCCGGGGTGCGTTCAACGCTATGCGCAAACAGAAGGGGCAAGAGCTGTTCGTCTGCGCCAGCGCGGGCAATCATGCGCAGGGCGTGGCCTATATGTGCAAGCATCTGGGTGTGAAGGGTGTGATCTTCATGCCGGTGACCACGCCGCAGCAGAAAATCCAAAAGACGCGTATCTTTGGCGGCGACAGTATCGAGATTCATCTGAGCGGCGACTATTTCGATGACACATTGGGCGCTGCGCAGGCGTGGTGCGCGCAGCAAGGCGGCTATTTTCTGTCACCGTTTGACGATGAAGATGTGATTGAAGGTCAGGCCTCACTCGCGGTTGAGATTGAAGAGCAACTGGGCGGTGTGCCTGACCACGTGATCCTGCCGGTGGGCGGGGGCGGCATGTCTTCGGGTGTGGCGACGTGGTTCGGGGACCGAGCTCACTGCTTGTTTGTCGAACCCAAAGGGGGCGCCTGTCTGCACGCGGCCATGGCGGCAGGGCATCCGGTGGCGCTGGGCCGGGTGGATAATTTCGTCGATGGCGCAGCGGTTGGCACAATCGGGACAAAGCCGTTTGAGCTGTTGAAAGATCGCCACCTGTCCGACGTGCTTGTTCTGTCCGAAGATCGCATCTGCACCACTATGATCGAGATGCTGAATGTAGAAGGCATCGTTCTTGAACCGGCCGGAGCGTTGGCGATCGAGGCGATTGCCGATGTGCAAAGCTTTATCCGAGGCAAGACGGTTGTCTGCGTCACTTCAGGCGGCAACTTCGATTTTGAACGTTTGCCAGAGGTCAAGGAAAGGGCGCAGCGTTATTCTGGCGTCAAAAAGTACTTTATCCTGCGCCTGCCGCAGCGCCCCGGCGCACTGAAAGAGTTTCTCGGGATTCTGGGTCCAGAAGACGATATCGCGCGCTTTGAATATTTGAAGAAATCAGCACGCAATTTCGGCTCGGTCCTTATTGGCATAGAAACGGGTAAACCCGAAAACTTCGCCCGTCTGTTTGCCCATCTGGATGATGCCGGATTCACCTATACCGACATCACCGAAGACGAGACGCTGGCGCAGTTCGTAATCTAGGTGAGGTTTACGTCTTTCTCTGAAAAGAATTTGGCACGGGACTCTTCATACACTTTCAAGATAGCAGGTAGATCAACGTCACCGGCTTTTCCTACCGCGGCGATGCGTTCTCCATCCTGGCAGAGTTTCGAGAAGCAATCGAACCCAAGGTTGAGGGCGCTGCCTTTCAGGAAATGCATGTTCTGCTCGAACTCGATACGATTGGTGTCCTTTTGCAGACGGTCGATGGTTTCCTGCACTTCGTCCAGAAAGACTTGCACTACCTCGTCAAATTCGCCGATGCCCAACTCATCCCGCAGCAGCCTGACCCTGGACCAGTTGATCATCTTTGGCACCTCCACATAATTCGTGACCTGACTTGGGTAACCCGCGCAAAGTAAATTCCCGGTAAATCGATCTGAAAATTTGTGTTCACGTGTTGTTAAGCCCGCGTGGGCTAGCGTCGCGGTGTTCCGTAAGGGTCACAGCTTAGAGGTTTCAGGTGGCAGAAGGGAGACAGGCAGAGGCGAGGGTTGAGTTGAAATTTGGTGCGATCCAGAAGGTGCTGGTCGTCGACGACAGCCGTCTGCAACGACGGATTTTGAAGGCCTCGTTGAAGAAGTGGGGCTTTGAAGTGCTTGAAGCCGACAGCGGTGACGCAGCCATCGAAATCTGCGCCGATGATCCACCGGATCTTGTCCTCAGCGATTGGGTTATGCCGGGGATGAGCGGGCTGGATTTCTGCCGGGCGTTCCGGGCGCTGGACAATGATCAGTACAGCTATTTTATCCTTCTGACGTCAAAAAGTGAAAAGCAAGAAGTCGCGCGCGGTCTGGATGCCGGTGCAGATGATTTTCTAATAAAACCACTTGGGGCCGAAGAGCTGCGCGCGCGTATCTCGGCCGGGGCGCGTATTCTGGATATGCAGCGTGAACTGTCCGAGAAAAACAGGATCATCGAATCCGCCCTGAAGAACCTTCGCGTGGCACATGACGCCATCGATAAGGACCTGATCCAAGCTCGCAAAATGCAGGAATCGCTGGTCCCTGAATTGACCGGCGAGTTTGGTAAATCGAAAATCAGCATGTTGCTCAAGCCCTGCGGCCATATTGGCGGTGATCTGGTTGGGATGTTTTCGCCCGGGGCCAACCGGCTGGGGTTTTACAGCATTGATGTGTCGGGCCACGGCATCACCTCGGCGATGATGACGGCGCGACTAGGAGGGTACCTTTCCAGTAACCATTTTGAGCGGAACGTGGCATTGCAAAAGGACGGCGACAAATTCTACGCCCTGCTTCCGCCGGAACAGGTGGCCGAAAAGCTCAATTCCCTCCTTATGTCGGACACCGCCGTCGAAGAGTACTTCACCATGGCTTATGCGACCATCGACCTGCGCAACGGGCTTTTACAGGTGGTGCAGGCAGGACATCCGCACCCGCTTGTGTTGCGCCGCGATGGCAGCACCGAGTTTTTGGGCCAGGGCGGGCTGCCAATTGGATTGCTGGCGGATGCCTCGTTTCAAAAGGTTGAGACATATCTGCAACCGGGCGACAAACTGCTGCTTTATTCAGACGGTTTTACCGAGTGCAGCCTGGCGGACGGTAGTCTGCTTGATGAAGACGGACTAAGACGAATGGCGCTTGATTGTGCCCACGGTCGAAGCGGTAGCGAATTTCTGGATGACATGTTCTGGCGTTTGACGCAGGAGATGGCGCCTGGGGGCGGTATGGATGACGACGTATCGGCCGTGTTCTTCGAATACAACTGACTCTAAAGCCGGTTCAGATGTTTGCTGGCAAAGTAGCGATCCCCGTCGTTTCCCAGCATCTGGACCGCAGCGGTGGTTTCGATCCAAAGCGCTTCGTGGTAAGTTTCCCCGGGTGGTCCAATTCTGCGCACAGGACGGGCGCTGTAGATCATACAGATTTTCTCGGCCCACAGGTCATATTCGGGCATGTATGTGAAACGCCGAAATGCACCGATCCGACGCGGGGCCGCAATGAGCCAGCCGGTTTCCTCATAAACCTCGCGGTGCAGCGCCGTGATCGGGGATTCGCCAGAATCAATACCGCCGCCTGGTAACTGCAACTCTGGGTTCAGACCATCGTCATACCATGTCACCAAAAGGTCTTTTCCTTGCGGTAAAAGGGCATAAACGCCGGGTCTGCGTGTGTATGTACGCCCCGTTTCCGGGGTTTCGCCGAACCGCCTGATCATGTATGGCCCCTTAAAACCCAATCTATTCGACCTATATGGTCCCGGTATGCCAACCTGTGGCGTGTAAGGAAACCCCATGTCTCTTGGAGCCAAAATCGCGTGGGACGATACCGTCTTGCCCTTTCAACTCGATGTATCTGATATGCGCGGCCGCGTGGCGCGCCTTGACGGTGTGCTGGACGGCATCCTCAAACAGCATGACTATCCCGAAAGCGTCGAGGCGCTGGTGGCTGAGATGGCCCTGCTGACCGCGCTGATTGGTCAAACCGTTTCGTTGCGTTGGAAGCTGTCTTTGCAGGTTCAGTCAAAGGGCGCGGTGCGTATGATTGCAACCGATTACTTTGCCCCGAAGGAAGAGGGCGAACCGGCGAGGATTCGCGCTTATGCCAGTTTCGACCGCGATCGACTGACCGAAGGCGCAGCGTTTGACCAGGTTGGTGAAGGGTATTTCGCCATTATGATCGATCAGGGTAAAGGCACGCAGCCCTATCAGGGCATAACGCCACTGGCTGGTGAGTCCATCAGCGCGTGCGCTGAGGCGTATTTTGCGCAGTCCGAGCAGCTGCCAACGCGGTTCTCGCTGAGTTTCGGGAAATCAACCGAGCCTGGCGTGGACGAGCACTGGCGCGCTGGCGGGGTCATGCTGCAGCACATGCCCAAAGCCTCGCCCTTCGCGGCGTCCGGGGAAGGTTCTGGCGATATTCTGACCGCCGCCGATCTGGTTGACGGCGAAGAGGGTGAAAACTGGAGCCGCGTGAATATCCTGCTGGACACGGTCGAAGATCTTGAGCTGATCGGGCCGTCAGTGGCACCGACCGATCTGTTGATCCGCCTGTTTCACGAGGAACAGCCTCGGGTCTATGATGCGCAGGCCGTGCAATTCGGTTGTACGTGTTCGGAAGACCGCGTGCGGCAAAGCCTGTCAATTTATTCTTCCAAGGACATCGAAAAGATGACGACATCTGATGGCAAAGTGACCGCTGATTGCCAGTTCTGCGGTGCTCATTATGTGTTGGACCCTGCCACGGTCGGCTTTGATGCGGACAACACCTGATCCAATAGAAAGACTGCGGGTGGCGCTGAGTCACCCCGGCCCTGGGTCGAGCGATTTTGACCTGAACCCGGATACCGTCCTGCCAGAAGGGCGCAAGTTGCGCCCGGCGGGCGTTTTGGTTCCAATCACGCTGGCGGCGGGCACGCCGCGGCTGATACTGACCAAACGCTCATCCGCTTTGAAACATCATCCGGGGCAGATCGCCTTTCCCGGCGGCAAGCAGGATGAGGGCGACGTGGATGTCACCGCCACGGCCCTGCGTGAAGCGCAAGAGGAAATCGGCCTGCCGGCACAGCTGCCCGAAATATTGGGCCATCTTCCGTCCCATGAAACGGTCACCTCGTTCAGTGTCACACCGGTTGTGGCCGTCTTGCGCGACCCGTTCCAATCCATCCCCGAACCGGGCGAAGTGGATGAGGTATTTTCGGTTCCGCTTGAACATGTGCTCGACCCTGCGAATTATATCGTTGAATCGCGCCGCTGGCGTGGACAGAAACGGTATTATTTCACGGTGCCGTTCGGCCCCTATTACATCTGGGGGGCGACGGCTCGGATATTGCGGGGATTGGCCGCGCGGGTGAATGAATGACACAGATTACCGAGGCTTGGGTTTCTGATCCCACAACACAGAAGGTATGTGCGGCGCTGACGGACGCCAACGCACAGGCGCTGTTCGTGGGGGGATGTGTCCGGAACGCGCTGCTGGGTGCACCGGTTTCGGATATCGACATCGCCACAGACGCGTTGCCCGAACAGGTGATGAAACTGGCGCGGGCTGCGGGTCTCAAAGCTATCCCTACCGGTATCGACCACGGCACCATCACCGTGGTCAGCGGCGGTAACCCGCATGAGATCACGACCTTTCGCCGCGATGTCGAAACGGATGGCCGCAGAGCTGTCGTGGCCTTTTCGGACAGGGTGGAGGAGGATGCCGCGCGGCGTGACTTCACCATGAACGCGATCTACGCGCAGCCCGATGGTAGCATACTTGACCCTTTGAACGGGTTGCCCGACCTGCAAGCTCGGCGTGTGCGGTTCATCGGAACTGCCGAAAACCGGATTCGAGAAGATTATTTGCGCTCCCTGCGCTATTTCCGGTTCCACGCCTGGTACGGCGACGCCGAAGCGGGGTTTGATCCTGACGCTTTGGCGGCAATCGCCGCCAATCTGGATGGCTTGGCTGGCCTGTCCCGCGAACGGGTGGGGGCCGAGCTGCTGAAACTGCTGGCGGCGGATGACCCCGCGCCCTCGGTCGCTGTGATGCGTCAGACGGGCGTTTTGACTCACTTGTTACCGGGGGCGAACGACAAGGCCCTTGCCCCTTTGATCGCGCTGGAACAGCAGGCCGGGGCTGAACCTGAACCGATCCGCCGTTTGGCCGCACTTGTTGCGCCCGAAATCGCCAAGACCCTACGCCTCAGCAAGGCGCAGTTGCAGCGGTTGACCCGCATGCGCCATGAGGCATCCGGCAGCGCGAGCGTTGCCGAACTTGGGTTCCGCTATGGCGCGGAGGGCGGGTTGCACGAAACCTTACTGCGGTGCGCGTTTCTGGAAGAACCCTGGACCGATGACTTGCGAAACGCCCTGAACTTAGGGGCTGCTGCCGAATTTCCCATTAGGGCCGCTGACCTGATCCCCGATTTCACCGGCCCGGCGCTGGGCAAAAAGCTGGCCGAGCTTGAGGCCCACTGGATCGCGTCGGGCTTCACCTTGACGCGCGAAGACCTTCTGACCAGTTGAAATGAAGTCCTAAAAGGGGTGACAAATCAACTTTGTTGTGATTACGTGCGCCCATTATTGGAGTGGAGGGGTGCGAATGTATTACGGGATCTGGTTCGGCTAAAGCCGGAACACCTTGACCCGTAGGGGTGGTGTTCAGGCGCCATCTTTCTTCGCATGACCTAATTTCTGCTCAACCGGAGCACTCTCCATGTTTCGCTATTTCGAAAACCTCGTTGATCCTTTTGTTGCCTACAAGGAAACCGACACACCACCCACACGCTTGTGGCCGTTCATGTTGGACTATTCCCGCCCGTTCAAGCGGGTGTTCTTTTGGGCTGCGCTGATCTCGGTCATCGTCGCGGCAGTCGAAGTTGGGCTGATCTACTACATGGGGCGCGTCGTTGATCTGCTGTCCGGTCCGCCCGCCGAGGTCTGGCAGGCCCACGGTACTGAACTGATCCTGGTAGCCATCTTCGTGTTGCTTTTGCGCCCGATGCTGCACGTGATCGACGTTCTGTTGCTGAACAATACGATTCTGCCAAATTTTGGTACGCTGATCCGCTGGCGCGCGCATAAGCACGTGTTGCGGCAATCGGTCGGCTGGTTCGAAAATGATTTCGCGGGCCGTATCGCCAACCGGATCATGCAAACCCCGCCCGCTGCGGGCGAAGCCGTGTTTCAGGTTTTTGACGCTATTTCTTTTTCTCTGGCTTACCTGCTTGGTGCTGCGATCCTGCTGATGGCGGCTGATCCTCGTCTGCTGTTACCTTTGTTGATTTGGTTTGCGCTATATGCGCTCTTGGTGCGTTGGACGGTGGCCAGGGTTGGTCCGGCCTCTCAGGCCGCGTCCGATGCACGCTCGGCCGTGACGGGCAGAGTGGTGGACAGCTATACCAACATCCATTCCGTCAAAATGTTTGCCCATGATGCGCAAGAGCTGGACTATGCCCGGGAAGCCATCGAAGAAACCCGTCGGACCTTCCAGATCGAGATGCGGATCTTCACTATCATGGACGCGGTTCTGGTTACGTTGAACGGTTTACTGATCGTGGGCGTTGTCGGTTGGGCGATTGCTTTGTGGATGCAGGGCAGCGCGTCTGTAGGCGTTGTTGCTGCGGCAACCGCCCTGACCCTGCGGCTGAACGCGATGACGGGCTGGATCATGTGGGCGCTCACCAGTTTCTTCCGTCAGCTTGGTGTTGTGGCCGAAGGGATGGAGACGATTGCACAGCCCATTGATCTTCTGGACGAACCGGATGCGAAACCGCTGAAACTGACCAAAGGTCAGATCGACATTCGCGACCTGTCGCACCACTACGGCCGCAAAGCCGGCGGGCTGGATCATATCAATCTGACCATTCATCCCGGCGAAAAGATCGGGTTGATCGGACGCTCTGGCGCCGGGAAATCGACCCTCGTTAAACTGCTTTTGCGGTTCTATGACGTGGAACAGGGCGCGATCCTGATTGATGATCAAAATATCGCGCAGGTGAAGCAAGACAGTCTGCGCAGCCATATTGGCATGGTTCAACAGGACAGCGCCTTGCTGCACCGGTCGGTGCGTGACAACATCCTGTACGGTCGCCCGGACGCCACCGAGGAACAGATGATCGCCGCTGCCAAACAGGCGGAGGCGCATGATTTTATCCTTGATCTGCAGGATCCGCAGGGGCGTTCCGGCTATGACGCGCATGTGGGTGAGCGCGGTGTGAAACTCAGCGGTGGTCAACGGCAACGGGTAACGCTGGCGCGGGTCATCCTGAAGGACGCGCCGATCTTGTTGTTGGACGAGGCGACATCCGCCCTAGATTCCGAGGTTGAAGCTTCGATCCAGGAAACTCTTTACGGAATGATGCAAGGTAAAACCGTGATCGCCATTGCACACCGGCTCAGCACCATTGCCCAGATGGACCGGATTCTTGTCATGGATGGCGGCCGGATCGTTGAACAGGGCGGGCATTCCGAGCTCTTGTCCCAAGGCGGGCTTTATGCGCAGTTCTGGGCGCGGCAGTCCGGTGGCTTCTTAAATCCGGAGGCCGCGGAATGAAGGTTGCCGACCTGATCAATCCGTTCAGGACCATTGAAACGCCCCCGCCGCAAACACTCGGGGCGTTTATACGCTGGTGCCTTTCCGGCGCTTGGCCAATGATCTTTGTTGCTGCCGGTTTCTCGGCCTTGGCGGGGGCGATGGAGGCCGGGACCGCCTGGATGTTGGGACTGGTGATTGATCTAGCGACGGAAAGCGGCCCTGAAAACTTTCTGAGTGCGCAAAACCTGTGGATGATCCTTGGCGTGGTGGCATTCTTTATGCTGCTGCGTCCCGCGGTTTTCGGGCTGTCTTCGGTGACGAACAATTACATCGTCATGCCGAACATCCCGCCGCTGGTTCTGGCCAAGCTGAACCGTTGGACGCTGGGACAGTCGGTGACCTACTTCGATGATGACTTCGCCGGGCGGATTGCGCAGAAGCAAATGCAAACCTCGAACGCGCTGGCTTCGGTCGTGTCGGAAACGATCAGCGCAATTGTCTTTGCATTGGCGTCGCTTGTGGGTTCACTGTTTTTGTTAGGGTCTATTCATCCGCTGGTAATGCTGCCTTTCGTGGCCTGGATGGCAGTCTATTTTCTGTTGATCCGCTGGTACCTGCCACGTATTCGCGTGCGCTCGGCTGCTCGGGCCGGAGCGCGAGCAATGGTATCAGGGCAGGTGGTTGATACGATTACCAATATCAAAACCGTCAAACTGTTTGCGCATTCCGATTTCGAAGATCAAGCCGCCCGCAACTCGATGATCGATCTGCGTGAAAAAATGCTGGCTTTTGGCGCCCTGTCGGCGAGTTTCCGTTTTATCCTGATGGTACTGGCCGGGGTTTTGCCTGTGTTGCTGCTGGGCGCGACGCTGCTGCTGTGGCAGAGCGGCGGCGCAACCGCGGGGGATATCGTCGCTGCAGGTGCGATTTCGATTCGGATTGCGCAGATGACAGGATGGGTCAGTTTCACTCTGATGGGGTTGTACGCCAATGTTGGCGAGATCGAAAACGGCATGAAGACGCTTTCGAAACCCGACCGGGTCGAAGATGTGGCCGGTGCACCCGCGCTGTCCGTGGAGAAAGGGCAAATTGATTTTGACAACGTAAGTTTCTCATACGGTCGCGACATAGGGGGCGTGTCCGATGTAACCATGACCGTGCATCCGGGCGAAAAGCTGGGGATCGTCGGCGCATCAGGGGCTGGCAAGTCCACCTTGGTCTCGCTGCTTCTCAGGCTTTATGACGGGGAGGAAGGCAGGATTCGTATTGACGGGCAGGACATCTCGCAAGTGACGCAGGACAGTTTGCGCCGTCATATCGGGATGGTTACGCAGGAAACGGCGATGTTCAACCGCTCTGCGCGCGAGAACATCTTGTATGGCCGCCCCGACGCATCCGAGGAAGAGATGATCGCCGCTGCCAAAAAGGCTGAAGCGCATGACTTTATTCTAAGCCTTCAGGATGCCCGGGACCGCAGAGGTTATGACGCGCATCTGGGAGAACGCGGCGTAAAGCTCAGCGGTGGTCAGCGACAGCGGATTGCACTGGCTCGCGCAATTCTGAAGGATTCGCCGATACTGGTTCTGGATGAGGCGACGTCGGCGCTGGATTCCGAGGTTGAAGCCTCGATCCAGACGGCGTTGCATCGTGTCATGCAAGGCAAGACCGTTCTGGCGATTGCCCATCGATTGTCGACGCTAAGCGAGATGGATCGGATCATTGTGCTGGATCAGGGCCGGATCGTAGAGACAGGAACGCACGACGCGTTGTTGGACAAAGGCGGACTTTATGCCCGCTTCTGGCATCGCCAATCGGGTGGTTTTATCCAGGCCGAAGCCGCTGAATAGCGGGCCAAGCGCGCAACGGGGTTTCGTTGGGGTTTAAGCCCCGCTATCAGGCATCCTATGACGCAGCAATTCACAATAACCCGACTGGGCCATCAGGGCGACGGCATTGCCGAAGGTCCTGTTTATGCGCCCCGCACCTTACCGGGTGAGGTGGTCAGCGGCACGTTAGTAGGGCAAAACCTGACCGATATCCGGGTTGAAACGCCATCGGATCAACGGGTCAAGGCACCGTGTCGCCATTACAAAGTCTGCGGGGGGTGCCAGTTGCAGCATGCTTCGGACGCGTTTGTTGCCAACTGGAAGGTCGAGGTGGTGCGAAATGCGCTGGCCGCGCAAGGATTACAGGCAGACATGCGCCCGATCCACACCTCTCCTCCAAACTCCCGCCGCCGCGCAACGATCGCTGTCAGGCGGACCAAAAAGGGTACGCTTGCCGGGTTCCACGGCCGCGCCTCGGACACGATCACCGAAATTACCGATTGTCACCTGCTGGATCCGGCCCTGATCGCCGCCATTCCAGTAGCCGAAGCACTGGCCGTTCTGGGGGGCAGCCGCAAGGGCCTGTTGGCCGTGACACTGACCTTGTCCGAAGGCGGGCTGGATGTCGCTGTCAAAGGTGGCAAACCTTTGGATGGCCCATTGGAATTGGCTTTGGCACAAGCGACCGAGAAACACGGGCTGGCCCGGCTTAGCTGGGATGGTGAGGTGATTGCGATGCGCCAGCCCCCGGTACAGCGATTTGGCTTGGCCGGGGTTGTCCCGCCACCCGGTGCGTTTCTGCAAGCCACAAAAGACGGCGAACAGGCTCTGTTACAGGCTGTTTTGCATGCAACGAAGGGCGCTCGGCGTGTGGTAGATCTGTTCGCAGGAAGTGGCACATTCTCGTTGCCCCTAGCCGAGACAGCCGAAGTGCATGCCATTGAAGGCGAAGCCGCGATGACAGATGCCTTGGATCAGGGTTGGCGTCGCACTCAGGGATTGAAGCGTGTCACGGTTGAAGCACGCGATCTTTTTCGCCGCCCGCTGATGCCCGATGAGTTGACGTCCTTTGACGCTGTGGTCATCGACCCGCCCCGCGCGGGTGCCGAAGCGCAGGTCGCGGAGCTTGCGCAGGCGCAGCGGCCTGTGATCGCCTACGTCTCATGCAACCCCGTGACCTTTGCGCGGGATGCAAAAATGCTGGTTCACGCAGGCTATACCCTTGAATGGGTGCAGGTGGTCGACCAATTTCGATGGTCATCACATACTGAACTTGCAGCACGATTCATACACAAACGCGCATCATGACCAGACAGGAGACAGCCACAATGGGATTTAATCAGCGCCTGCTGAAGGTCATTGATAGTCCCAATTTTAGCCGGTTCATTACCGCAGTCATCATCTTTAACGCCGTCCTGTTAGGGATGGAAACGTCGCCAACTCTGATGGGGGCCGCTGGCCCCCTGATTTTGACGCTCGACGGAATCTGCCTCGCGATTTTTGTGGCTGAAATCGCCATGAAACTTGTTGCCACCGGACGGCGGTTCTTCACCAACGGCTGGAACATTTTCGATTTTGTTGTCGTGGGCATTGCCTTGGTTCCAACTGCGGGCGGGCTGTCGGTTCTGCGGGCGCTGCGGATCTTGCGGGTTCTTCGTGTTATCTCGGTCGCGCCGCGCCTGCGTCGCGTGGTCGAGGGCTTCATCTCGGCCTTGCCGGGTATGGCCAGCGTATTCCTTCTGATGGCAATTTTGTTCTATATCGGTGCGGTGATCTCAACCAAGCTGTTCTCGGCGTCGTTTCCCGGCTGGTTCGGTGATCTGGGTCTGTCGGCCTACACGCTGTTCCAGATCATGACGCTGGAAAGCTGGTCCATGGGAATTGTCCGCCCCGTGATGGAGGTCTATCCCTATGCCTGGATGTTCTTTGTGCCGTTTATCATGGTCACGACCTTTGCGGTGGTGAACCTGTTGGTTGGCCTGATCGTGAACTCGATGCAAGATGCGCACCATGCCGAGGATGAGGTGAAAACCGACGCCTATCGTGATGAGGTGCTGGAACGGCTGGAAAGCATCGAACGTCGCCTGACCGAGCAGCAGAACGCTAAAAAGTGATTTTAAGTTTTTCGCGATTCTGGCATAATGCCGAAAAAAGTGAGCAGGCAGTGTAACATGGATCGTCGAGCATTTGGAATGGGCGCTATGGCAACTTTGGGTCTTTCGGCCTGTGCCTCGGCTGGCCCGAGATTTCTGACCTATGATGGCCCTCAGGTGACCTCGTTGGTCATAAACAAGGGCGCGCGGAAGCTGTATCTTCTGCACAATGAAAGTGTTCTAACGGAATACAAAGTTGATCTTGGCTTTGCGCCGACCGGCACCAAAACCCGGCGCGGCGATGGGCGCACACCTGAAGGCAGCTATTTGATCGACCGTCGCAACCCCAACAGTCGCTATCACCTGTCCCTGGGTATTTCGTATCCAAACTCAGAGGATATTGCACAGGCCGAAGCTGCCGGCGTTGATCCGGGTGGTGATATTTTCATTCACGGCCAGCCCGAAAAGCGGTCCGAACTGAAACGTGCAAGAAAAACACCGGACTGGACTGCGGGTTGCATCGCCGTCAAGAACGATGAGATCGAAGAGATTTATGCGATGGTCAGCGAAGGCACGTTGATCACGCTGCGCGCGTAATCGGTTTCCAATTTTCGAATCCGAATTGCATATAGTCGCGCTGGTAGGCTTCGGTCGCCAGCGCCTCTAACTTGTCGTCATAGATATCCGCCAGCAGGAACGGAACATCCGCCGCAACAGGGTTGGGTTCTGGTGGGTTTTCATGTCCCATGCGTCTGGCCAGATCCGGCAGGGCGGTCGCGATCTCATCCTCGCGCAGGATCAGGTCAGGCGACGCGAAAGAGGCCATCCCAGCCAGCGCCTGAGACTGGCTGCACCACATCGCATCCACCGGTACGGGCGTCTGACCGGCCAGGTTGTGGCGCAGAAAGGCAAGAAAGGCTGCGAAGGCCTCGTAATGCTGATCTACCGGATAGTTCCCGTCGCGAAGCTGGCCGGGGATCGGGATTTTGAAACGGTTGCGCAATTGGTTGCGCCGCTGAAGATCCGTTCCCGGGCCAGTGCTGAGGACATTCGAACAAAAGGTGAAATGTGCCCGTGCCAAAGGGTGCTGCAGCACGGTAAACTTCCGATGGCCGGGATTGGCCAACAACCATTGGTGCATTTCCTTCTGGCTCTGATTGCTGATCAGGCTATCGACGTCGACCGCGTCAAGATCGGCCAGCCATTGAATAACCGGCTGCGCTAGCCCACCACGCAGCGGCATGTACATCAACGGGGTATCGAAGGCAGCAACGTAATTGCTGACGTTTGGCCCCTGCCGGGGTTCGAAATTTGGTGTGCGAAACAGGTTGAAACTGTCGACCCGGGTGAGGGCGCGTTCAGTTTCCTCGGGATTGGTGACTTTGGATAGGGGTGGTTCGGGATTCTGCGGCTTGATCGTGTCGTCAATCGCAGACAGCCGCGCTGAAACACCCAGCCAATCCGCCAGACCGTTCAGAACATCCAGGTCAGTCAGGTCGTCATACGTGATATAAAACCCGCTTTGCCCGGTTCTCTGGAGGGTATTTAGAGTTTGCGCCTGAAATGCCTGCTGCTGATTCAGATATGCCTGAAACTCCTGTGAGTCGAATTCAACCTTCGCCTCACGGCGGCGCTTGATATTCTTGAGCTGCCATTGCTTGGTTTCCCGCGCGATTTTCAACGAGATATAACTGTCCAGCGGATTGCGCGTCAGAATGATCTTGGCACATCGGGGGTCAATCAGGACAGACTCTAATACGCGCGTATCGTGCCCCTGAAAGAACCGAAAGCCGTTCAACACGCCCGGAGCATCCTTGATCGCTTGCACCAGTTTCATCGGGTCCGTGTCGCGGTCCTCCAGCGTTACACCCAGCAGGTTTTCTGATTTAAGCCGACCAATGAAATGCGGGTTGAACGCCTCTCCGTGGCAGGTAACGCCATCCAGTGCATTCAGGTTGAACTCCAGCAGGTTGGACCCGGTGCGCATGGCCGCAAGGATCATGAAATAGTCGAACCTTTGCGACATGGCGGGCTATTGCACCAGATAGGGTTTCTTGAACGGCCGAACCTGCGCGCCGAACACGTCATCCGTCGGAAAATCCCCCATCAGATACGGGTGCATTCCTTGGTTCTTGAGGTTTTGCAGGAATTTCCCAAAACCGGACAGATCTACCATTTTCGGCGCTTCGGACAGATGAGTGGGGCGCGGGGTGCCAATCTCTTCGATCACGCTCTGCATGGGTTCCATCGGGGACTCGACGAACTCTGCCAGTGTCCACGTTCGAACCCGCGCCTTGGTCCAGACCGAGCCTAAAACTTCAAGCTGCTTGGTCTCGATCTGTTGCAGGCGTGCGGCTTCGCAACGAATGTCGGCGAAGTTCATGTTCGACCGGAAAAGTGGAATCGCCCAAGCCCCTGTAATAACTGAAATCTGTGCGTTCTTGTCCCGTGCCAGAAACCAGTTGATCTTTTGGGTGTCTCGGGGACCAAACTGAAAACACTGCCGCTCGCCCCGCGTGTTCCAGATCAGATTCGAGACAAAGGCCGTAGGATTATAGTCGCGTAGCACGGCGCAATTGCTGAGCGCGCCGTTCACAATCTTGGCCCCGCCCGAGAATTCGACCCGTTCGGGGTCGAACAGATGTCCGTGCACTCTGGCGCCCGTGGCCTCGGCCAGCCAGGGTTCAAAGTCCTCGAACAGCTCGGTAAAGCCCTGAAACACCGAGTACGGGAACGATGTCAGTCCGTTCTCGCTTCCGTGGCGGGGAAAGCGGCTTTGCATGTAAAGCCCGTCGCGTCCGCGGGTTCTCCGTTCGACTGCCTTGGAAAACACCCGGTCTATCTTGCTTGGATTGGGTTCGGTCGGTCGCATGGCACCGTTCTGATCGGTCAGGAAGGCCTGATACAAACGATCAGCCTGCGGCCAGATCTTTCTGGCCACGAAGCAATCTGACCGGCGCAAAAGCTGTAGATGGTCGTCGTAGAAAATATGGGGTCGTCCCTGATAGTCGAACTTCGACAGCGTCAGCGAGCGGCTTTCGATATGGGTTGAATACAAGCGCGCCAATGTCTGGAAATAACTCTCATCCGGGATCCAGACATGTCGGAAATAGCGATCATAGATCTGCCGTTTCGGATCCTGCAAGATGGCTGAAAAGGTCTGTCGCGTCAGGCACCACCATTGGCTTCCCATATGCGGCACGAGGCCCTCGGGAATCTTGCGGCGCATGCCAAGTGTGCGCTGCAACTTAACGTGAAGGTCGAACAATTTGCGGTGGTTGCGCCATGAGAACGGAAATCTAAGCGTGAACCGTTCTTGGTCCAGCCCGCCGATCGTCCAACTGACATCAGCGGTTGTGGCACTTTCTATAAAATCCACCCGCGGCCGGTCCGCAAGATAATCAGCCAATTCCTGCACTGGTCGTAACGGAAGGCACGCACCCGAAGACAGATAGACGTGGTGCACCTCTGGGAACGTTTCCAGCATCATTTCCGCCGCAGTTTGTGAGGCCGCCACGATCCCCCAGCGTCCCCATTCGCAGATGTGACGCTCGGAAAACCGGATCAACGGGTTATCGGCGCACGAGGCTGCGAACTCGGAATAAACCCGCTCGGGCACTTTGCCGTCCACATGGATCACCACGGGACAACCCGATGCCGTCCAGTGACGTGCCACTTGCTCGGCCCTGTGCAGGGCCGTGTGAACCAACATGACAATTCCCAGCCTGCTCATGCCCAGTTCCCCTTGGACATAAGGCCGAGGATCTCAAGCTGACGCCAGTTGATGTATTTCTCAGACTGATCACACCAGAAAACCGGTTTTTCATCCAGCCCTTCGGCATAGGCGCGGTATTCGCCCGAGCGGCGATAGTGTTGACCTCGCTGCATCTCTTCACGGGCTTTCTCACCTAACGTGCTGATCAACTTTGCGTGCAGCAGCGCGCCGCTGGTTTTTTCGCCCCCCCATTCGTCATAGACTTGGTTCAATCCGCGCGGCAGCAGCGAATGGGTCGAGCTGACATAGACATAGCGCCGATCCCACTTGACCAGAGGGATTTTGTTCAGCGCCGGTGCCTTGCCGGGGTTATCGCGGAAAAACACCCGCGCGCGTGGTCCGCCCTGAATCCACAGGTTCTTATAATCTGGATTCTTGGTGATCATGTAATTGCCTGCATCGAACCAGCGCGCAATTTCAAACGGGTCCTGGCCTTCGCTATAGGGGTATTGGTCCACCGGCCCTTGTGGGTACATGTCGATCAACATGGTGCCAAAACTGCGCACCGCACAGCCGTCCAGCCAATCGGTCAAGGCCCGGACCGGGCGGGTGTCGCAAAACGGGTAGATGAAGAATTCATCCGGGTCGACCGTCAGAACCCAATGCCCGTGTGCATATTCCCGCAGCAGGCAATTCGACCAATCCAGACCAAACGATGCCTTTTTGTAACTGGCCTTTGCGCGCCACACCGAGGTATCAGGCTGGCTGGCAAGGTAGTCGCCCGAGCCGTCCGCGCTGTCATTATCAACGAACAGGAAATGATCAACGCCCAGCTTGCGGTAGTATTCCAGAAAATAGGGCAGACGGATTTTCTCGTTCCGAAGCACGCTCATCAACAATATATCGCCGCGCTGGATATCAGACGTCTTGTCAGAGATCGGCTGCAACTGGTGCCGTTTCAGCAGGCAGCGCACAAGACGGCGCTTGCGCCGCAATCTCATCCGGTATGAATCCAACAGGCTCACGCGTCTGCTCAGCCTTTTTTTGTTTACGCGAGCATGCCCGGGGCTGGACGATCCAGAGTGGTGCCGGGCCATTGACGTTTTATGCCATCGTTGCGTGTTTCAAAGCAACTTTTTTAAGGCCGTTCGTTGCATATGCAGCTTTTCAGCGCACTTTCCCCATCAACCCGATGCGCTGAAGCTGCGACCACCCTGCATAACGCACTGACTGCGGTGTCCACATGTCAGGGCTGCTGCAAATGGCATCATAATACGCCTCGAACTGGTCGGGATCGTGAAAGTGCTGACGCCGTGTTTTCTCAGACTCTGACTTTGCGACCACTTCGGGCAAAAATTTCGTGTGCAGCAGAACGCCCGAAGGAGCGTCGGCGCCCGGCCCGTCATAGGCCGCGTTCAAGTGCCGGGGCAGGGCAGAGTGGGTTGAGTTTACATAGGCATAGCGCCGCGACCATCGAACCAGTGGTATCTTGTTCAACGTTGGCGACTTTCGGGGCTGCCCGGTGAAGAACATGCGCTCTCGCACTCCGCCCCGAACCCATAGGTTTCCCATCGGGCTTTGCCGCTGCGCGCGGTAGGGCCCGGAATCAAACCAGTCCAGAACTTTTGTCGGGTCCGTCCCGGGTTTGTAAGATTGAGCGCCAAGCGGGCCTTTGGGATACAGGTCCAGCATCAGCGCGCCAAGTGCCATCTGGCCGCGCCGCTCCAAAGCTGCGGTTAGGTCGCGTAGGGGGTTTTGGTCATGATCGGGGTAGATCAGCAGCTCATCCGCGTCTACCATCAGGGTCCAGTGGCCGTGCCCATAGCGCATTTGCAACCAAGTCAGCCAATCAAGCCCATACCGTGCTGCGCGATAGCTGGCAGACGTTTGCCAAAGTGAAACATCAGGTTGTTCCAGCAGAAACTCGACACAACCATCGTCGCTGCCATTGTCCACCACCAGAAAATGATCCACCCCTAGCGCGCGATAGTGGCGAAAGAACCAAGGAAGCCGCGTGATTTCATTGCGCAGGGTCGTGAAGGCCAGAACGTCGCCGGGCCTGATCCGCTTGGTCTGATCCTTGAGGCATGTCAGTTGGTGGCGGCTGCGGAAAGATCGCCAGAGCAACCGTCGTCTTTTCAGACGCAACCGGTACTTCTGGACCCAACTGATGTGTGGAAGGGTATCGGTTGCGTAACCCGTCACATGCGGCTCATTTTTCGTAGTTGCCGGTTTGATGCCAGCGCCATGCGTCGCTGATCATCGTCTCTAACGTTGATCTTCTTGGTGTCCAACCCAGTTCTTCATGCGCACGGTGTGAACCTGACACCAGTTTGGTGCAATCCCCCGCGCGCCGTGGCCCGATGGAGTAGGGCACCATGCGATTGGTTACAGCTTTGGAATGGCTGATCACTTCCATCACTGAAAACCCGGTGCCGGTGCCAAGGTTGAACACCCGGCTGCCTTTGCTGTCTTCAAGCCAGTTCAGCCCCAGCACATGCGCATCCACCAGATCGCAGACATGCACGTAGTCTCGGATGCAGGTGCCGTCAGGCGTATCGTAATCGGTGCCGAACACGGTCAGCCCGTCACGCTTCCCATCGATTGCGTCCAGCATTAGCGGTACGAGATGAGTTTCGGGGCGGTGGAACTCTCCGACCTCGCCATCCGGATCGGCCCCGGCCACATTGAAATAGCGAAAGATCACGTGGTTCAGCCCATGCGCGGCCTCGAAATCACGCAGGATATCTTCAATGGCACGTTTCGACGCGCCATAGGCGTTGAGCGGCATTTGCGGCGTGTCTTCGTCTAATACAACGTTGTCATGCTCGCCATAGGTTGCGCATGTCGATGAGAATACAAAGTTCATACATCCCGCGGCTACGGCAGCCTCGATCAAGGAAAGTGAGCCGGTAACGTTGTTTGTCCAGTATTTGCCGGGTTGTGACATCGCCTCACCCACTTGGCTAAGGGCGGCAAAATGCATGATGGCGGCGGGCCGGTACTTGGCGAAAACCTTGTCCAACCTGGCGCGATCCAGCAGATCACCCTGTTCGAATGGTCCGAATTTTACCGCATCCTGCCAGCCTGTTACCAGGTTGTCATAGGTTACTGGCGTATAACCCGATTGCGCCAGTGCCTTGCAGGCATGAGAACCGATATATCCGGCTCCGCCGGTGACAAGGATATTGGTCATCTAACCTTCCAGAAGAAACACATTGCACTTAGCACGCCTGCTACGTGCCCGGGGGTTAGGGGACGTGGCATCAATCCACCCCCATCGCCGCCATCATTTCCTCAAGCTTGGGAACGTCTTGCGGGTTGTTCAACTCCCAGAACTGGCGCCCCTTGGATTCGACTTCGACGCACAGAACCTTGCGGCCGTTCTCCATAAATCGCAGTTGTTCCAGCCCTTCCAGTTGCTCAAGCGGGCCAACCGGCCATGTGGGGTAGGCGGCCAACGCATCGGGACGATAGGCGTAGACACCAACATGGTGAAACACCGGCGTCGGCTCAGCGCCCCCGTAGGTTTCGGCGGTGTAAGGCACGACCTCTTTCGAGAAATACAGGGCGCTGTGGTCAGCTGCGAATACTGCTGTGGTGCCACCGACACGCCCATGTTTGCGATCGTTCAGCAGGCTGTTCAGTGCGTCGCCGTCGCACCGCAACACGGGCGTGGCCACCTCGGCCTGAGGTGCGGCTCGCAGGCTAGCGATCAGGTTTTCGACAAACCAATGCGGCGTCAGCGGCGCGTCCCCTTGCAGGTTCACGACGATGTCGTAACCCTTGCCCAACGCACCATGCGTTTCGGCACAGCGCTCAGTGCCATTCTGGCAGCTTTCCGAAGTCATCACCACTTCGGCACCAAAGCCTTCGGCCACTTCGCGAATGCGGTCATCATCAGTGGCGACGACCACTTTGTCGACACCTGAAACCGAACAAGCCGCCCGCCACGACCGCTCAATCAGTGTCATGGTAGTGCCATTTGCGCCCGTCAGCGGCACAAGGGGTTTTCCCGGATATCGGGTCGAGGCATACCGGGCGGGAATTGCGATCAGAACGGACATCAGGCTTCTTTCAGGTCAACACCCGGAGCGTATGCGATAAAGAACGGGTTTGCATAGCCGTCCTTGCCATAAGTCAGCGGAGTATGGTCATCAAAGCGCACGACCTTGCCGCCCGCTCCGCTCAATACGGCATGACCTGCGGCCGTGTCCCACTCCATCGTTCGGCCAACACGGGGATACAGATCGGCTTCGCCTGTGGCCACCAGGCAGAATTTCAGGGACGAGCCCGCGCTTTTACTGTCCTGTACCTGGTACTTGTTGATGTAATCTTCGGTCGCCTGGTCCCGGTGAGACTTTGATGCGACAATCATCAACGCCGAATTGTCTGGATTAGAGACGGAAATTGGCCGGATATCCCCAGCTTTGGCCTTATCCAACGCGCCGGTTTCTTCAACCGACTGGCCATCTGGCAAGGTATAGAACATGCGTCCCCTGGCCGGGGCATAAACGACGCCGCGGGTTGGAACGCCGTGTTCAACCAGCGCAATGTTCACCGTGAAATCACCGCGACGGTTGATGAACTCCTTAGTGCCATCCAGCGGGTCAACGATCAGGAATGTTTCCCCCTTTTTTGTATGCGAGGCCGCTTGCTCTTCGGTCACCAGCAGAATGTCGGGGAATGCCTCGCGCAGGCCCGCCGAGATCAGGGCATCTGCGGCCTCATCCGCTTCGGTCACGGGGCTGGCATCCGATTTCACTTTGACGTCGAAATCATCAGCCTCATAAAACTCCATGATCTTGTCGCCAGCTTCCAAAGCCAGACGTCGGATAACGGGAATGAGGGCGTCATGGGTCACAAAAATGCTCCGTTCCTGTGATTTGTTGATCGAATAACCTGTCGGCCTTATGATGTGCTGGTTACGGAACGGCAAGAATTTCGTATCAAATTGCAGGTGAAAAAAGAGAAAGACGCGTCGAGTGTTTTATTTCAGGCGAAACCGTACATTACTGGGCAGTGCGTTCACAACGGCTGAACTAATCTTCCACGCTGTTGTGCGCAGTGTGCGATCGCAGCATCACAACGCCGTTCTGGCCATTATAATCAACATCATTCAGGTTCTGGCCCTGGTTGCCGTGTTCTATCTGATCATGTCTTTCATGGGTCCGCGTATCGCAAAAATCCGGGGGGAGTTCATTTTATTCCTGCTGTCTGGTGTGTTCCTGTTCATTACCCATATTAAATCCATCAGCTCCATTGCTGCTCTGAATACCGGTAACAACCCGATGATGCTGCATTCGCCTATGAACATGATGGTGATGCTGCTGGCGACTGCCTTCGGGATGCTTTACACCCAGCTGATGACGATTATCGTGATCCTCTTCCTATACAGCGTAGCGGTTTCACCGATTGAGCTTCAGGACCCCGGCGGTGCATTTGCCATGCTGATCATGGCCTGGTTCACCGGTTGCGCGGCCGGAGTGGTTTTCATGGCGTTGAGGCCGTGGTTCCCCACCACGGTTTCCATCCTATCCAATGTCTACCGGCGGATGAACATGATCTTTTCTGGCAAGATGTTTGTGGCCAACGCGCTGGGCGGGGCCACGTTGGCCATGTTTGCCTGGAACCCGCTGTTTCACATCATCGACCAGTGCCGCGGCTTTGTTTTTCGCAACTATTTTCCGCGTAACACAAGCTGGGAATATGCGCTTTGGGTCGGCTTGGCCCTTCTCTTGATTGGTTTGCTGGGGATATTCTTCACTCGGCAGCACGTGTCGCAAAGCTGGGATGCGCGGCGTTAACGGGCAACACGAAGGGTCAGGTTGATGCGTCCACCCTTGGGCAGCAATTTTGATGAGCCGAAACGAATGCGGTCTATGCCGTGATAGGTCAAACGGGCCGGGCCGCCCATGACAACGACATCGCCCGAGTTCAGCCAGATCGACTCGGTCCTGCCGCCCCTCGTCGGATTCCCAATACGAAACAGGGCATCATCGCCCAATGAGATCGACAGGACCGGCCACGAAAAATCAGCCTCGTCCTTATCCTGATGCAGCCCCATGCGGGCGCCTTCGCCATAATAGTTGATCAGGCAGCAATCAGGGTCGCGGTCTGGGCTGCCGAGTTGACGCCAGATATCCATGATCTGATCCGGAATTGCGGGCCAGACCGTGCCTTTGGGGTGTTGTGACTGGTATCTATAACCCGCCTTGTCGGTGACCCAACCCAGCGACCCGGCCGAAGTCATGCGCACCGACATATCCTTGCCCGAGGGCGTTACTGGCCGGAACAGCGGCGCAGATTTCAGAACCGGGCGTAAGCATTCAATCATCCGCGTTTGCGCTGGTCCGTCCAGCCACGCTTTTCTGATATCAAATCCGCGCACACGCAGCCGTGCCATCCAAGATTCCCCAATCCTTGCCAAAACCTTGCCGAAAAAGGCCACAGATTCCCGAAAACCTGCGTTTTACAATGCTTGCAGGCCATTCGTCCCGCCCTTATATACGCCGGGACGCGCAATGGTGTAGAGCCACAGTGCAAAACAGATGGGGCCGGGTGCCATAACGGGTCCGGACCTCGGACATCGCCTTGAAGAGAAAGGGATTGAACACATGGGAAAAGTAATCGGGATTGACCTTGGAACCACGAACTCGTGCGTGGCGATCATGGACGGCTCGCAGCCGAAGGTCATCGAAAACGCAGAAGGTGCGCGGACCACGCCCTCGATCGTCGCTTTTACCGAAGATGAGCGACTGGTCGGTCAGCCTGCAAAACGTCAGGCGGTCACCAACCCGGACAACACGATCTTTGGCGTCAAACGTCTGATCGGTCGTCGCGTGGACGATGCGGAAGTCGAAAAAGACAAGAAAATGGTACCCTACGCCATCGTTGATGGCGGCAATGGCGACGCGTGGGTGGAAGCCCGCGGTGAAAAGTACTCCCCAAGCCAGATCTCGGCCTTTACTCTGGGCAAGATGAAGGAAACCGCCGAGAGCTATTTGGGTGAGGAAGTCACACAAGCCGTTATCACGGTTCCCGCATACTTCAACGACGCGCAGCGTCAGGCCACCAAAGACGCCGGTAAAATCGCCGGACTGGAAGTGCTGCGAATCATCAACGAGCCGACAGCAGCCGCGCTGGCCTATGGTCTGGACAAGGAAGAGACGCACACCATCGCAGTCTATGACCTTGGTGGCGGTACTTTCGACGTGACCATCCTTGAAATCGACGATGGTCTGTTCGAGGTCAAATCGACCAATGGCGACACCTTCCTGGGTGGTGAAGACTTTGACATGCGCATCGTCAACTACCTGGCGGATGAGTTCAAAAAGGAACACGGTGTCGATCTGTCAGCCGACAAGATGGCCCTGCAGCGTCTGAAAGAAGCCGCTGAGAAAGCCAAGATTGAGCTGTCCTCGACCTCACAAACCGAGATTAACCAGCCGTTCATCTCGATGGGGTCGAACGGTCAGCCGCTGCACATGGTCATGAAACTGACCCGTGCCAAGCTGGAATCGCTGGTCGCGGACCTGATCAAAAAGTCGATGAAGCCTTGCCAGGCTGCTCTGAAAGACGCCGGTCTGTCGGCTGCTGACGTGGACGAAGTTGTTCTGGTCGGTGGTATGACCCGGATGCCGAAAGTGATCGAAGAGGTCACCAAGTTCTTCGGTAAAGAGCCGCACAAGGGTGTGAACCCGGACGAAGTGGTTGCCATGGGCGCCGCCATTCAGGCCGGTGTTCTGCAGGGCGACGTCAAAGACGTTGTTTTGCTGGACGTGACCCCTCTGTCGCTGGGCATCGAGACGCTGGGTGGCGTATTCACCCGTCTGATCGACCGCAATACCACGATCCCGACGAAGAAGTCTCAGGTGTTCTCGACCGCCGAGGACAACCAGAACGCCGTGACCATCCGCGTGTTCCAGGGTGAGCGTGAAATGGCGTCGGACAACAAGATCCTGGGTCAATTCAACCTTGAAGACATCCCGCCGGCACCACGTGGCATGCCTCAGATCGAGGTGACCTTCGATATTGACGCCAACGGCATTGTCTCGGTTTCGGCCAAGGACAAAGGCACCGGCAAAGAGCAGAAGATCACCATCCAGGCCTCGGGCGGTCTGTCCGACGAGGACATCGAAAAGATGGTCAAAGACGCCGAAGAGAACGCGGAAGCCGACAAGGAACGCCGCGAGCTGGTCGACGCCAAGAACCAGGCGGAAAGCCTCATCCACTCGACCGAAAAGTCGATGGAAGAGCATGCCGACAAGGTCGACCCGACCACCATCGAAGCCATTGAGCTGGCCATTGCCGCGCTGAAGGACGAGCTGGAAACTGAAAATGCCGACAAGATCAAGTCCGGTATCCAGAATGTCACCGAAGCCGCAATGAAACTGGGTGAGGCCATTTACAAGGCGCAGTCCGAAGAGGCCGAAGATGAGCCTGCGGCGGCAGATGCTGCTCAGGCGGGTGATGACGATATCGTCGATGCCGAGTTCGAAGATCTTGACGACGACAAGCGTAACTAACGGGTAACCGGGCCAATGCGGGCCGGTCCGGATGCCGGGCCGGCCCGATTACGTTGAGGCAGAAGGAAACACTGATGTCAAAACGCGACTACTACGATGTGCTCGGCGTATCCAAGGGCGCATCGGCGGACGAGATCAAAAAAGGTTTTCGCAGAAAAGCGAAAGAGCTGCATCCCGACCGTAACACAGACAACCCGGACGCCGAGGCGCAGTTCAAAGAAGCGAACGAAGCCTATGACGTGTTGCGCGATGCAGAAAAAAAGGCTGCATATGACCGGTTTGGCCATGCTGCGTTTGAAAACGGCATGGGCGGCGCGGGCGCGCGCCCCGGCGGTGGATTCGGTCAGGGTGATTTCTCCAGCGCTTTTTCGGATGTGTTCGATGACCTTTTTGGTGATTTTATGGGAGGCCAGCGTGGCGGCGGTGGCGGGCGTCGCGCTGCGCGCGGGTCCGACCTGCGCTATAACCTGCGCGTGACGCTGGAAGAGGCGTTCTCGGGCCTCCAGAAAACCATCAGCGTACCAGCTGCCGTGGCCTGTTCGGCCTGTGATGGTACGGGGGCGGAAGGCGGGGTGGAACCAACCACCTGTCCGACCTGTTCGGGTATGGGCAAAGTCCGCGCGCAACAGGGTTTCTTCACCGTGGAACGCACCTGCCCAACCTGTTCCGGGCTGGGTCAGATCATCAAGAATCCCTGTAAGGTCTGCGGTGGCGCAGGCCGCGTTGAAAAAGAACGCGCATTGTCTGTAAATATTCCCGCCGGTGTCGAAACAGGAACCCGCATCCGTTTGGCGGGCGAGGGTGAGGCCGGCATGCGCGGTGGCCCTCCGGGTGATTTGTACATCTTTGTGGAAGTATCCGATCACAAGCTGTTCGAACGCGATAGCGTGAACCTCTATTGCCGTGTACCGGTCAGCATGGCCAAGGCCGCACTTGGCGGTTCGATTGAGGTTCCCACCATCGACGGCGGGCGCGGTCGCGTACAGATCCCGGCCGGTAGCCAATCGGGCCGTCAAATGCGGCTTCGCGGCAAGGGCATGCCTGCCCTTCGCGGTGGTGGCATCGGTGATATGTTCATAGAACTGGCCGTGGAAACCCCGGTCAACCTGACCAGCCGTCAGAAAGAACTTCTGAAAGAGTTCGATGATCTGGGTGAGGATAACCACCCGGAATCAAAAAGCTTTTTCTCGTCTGTGAAGTCTTTCTGGGACGGTATGAAGGGTTAGTTTCATATCCCTTTGTCAAATAAACTGAGCCGATCCTTACGGACTGGCTCAGTTTTATTTCAAACGCAGGGCAACGGTCCCTTCAATAGTACCCGATCATTGGGTTCTGTAGAAACGTCCGAATGGGAAGTCCGTATCATGCCCATCGACCAATGAAGGCGTGATCTGGCGCACAGCAAAAGTCAGGCGCGTTAACCTTTCAGAAACCGATTCTGCGCCAATCTTAGCGCATGACAAAGGACGCCTTCGCCGAAGCCCCCTCATTGTTCGAAAGCGACGAAGCCCCGGTGGCGCCGCTGCCTTCTGGGCGGTTGCCGTCATACATCAAAGACCACCGCAAACGCCTGCGCGAAAGGTTCATGTCCGGCGGGTCTGCCGCGATGCCGGATTACGAGCTGCTCGAGCTTGTGTTGTTTCGATCTATCCCCCGCCAGGATGTAAAACCGCTGGCACGGGCTTTGATGGACACGTTTGGCGACTTCAACCGTGTTCTGACTGCGCCCGAAGAACGGTTGCGCCAGATCAAGGGCGTCGGTGATACGGTGATCACCGATCTGAAAATCCTCGAAGCCTGTGCCCATCGCATGGCCCGTGCAAGGGTGATGCAGCGGCATGTGATCTCGGGTTGGGATGCGCTGCTGGACTATTGCCATACGACGATGGCCCATCGCGAGACCGAGCAGTTCCGCGTCTTCTATCTGGATCGCAAGAACGTGTTGATCGCGGATGAGGAGCAAGCCAAGGGCACCGTTGATCACGTCCCGGTCTATCCGCGCGAGGTGGCAAAACGTGCGCTGGAACTAAATGCCTCGGCGCTTATTCTCGTGCACAATCACCCGTCCGGTGATCCGACGCCGTCACAATCGGATATCGACATGACCAACCGGATACAAGACGCTTGTCTTGCGCTGGGGCTAACGTTGCACGACCATCTGATAATCGGCAAATCGACCGAGCTGAGCTTTCGCTCGCAGGGGTATCTGTAATCGCTATCTTACCCAAACCTCGACCCGGCGATTTACTTTGCGGCCCCAACTTGTGTCGTCGCATGCCATTGGCATCGCCTCTCCAAAGGCGTCGACCTCAAGGCTTACACGCTCGGGGATCGCGGTTTCCACGGCTGCCAGTACCGCGTTGCGTACTGTTTTCGCGCGCAGCAAAGCAATTCTGTTATTGGCAGCAGCCGCACCGTCGCCGTCGCTGAAGCCGACGAAGACCAGTTGCCGTACGTCCAGTGTGCCGGCTTCGAGCAGCTGCGCAAGTTGCTGGATATTTGATCGCGATTGCGCATCGGGACGGGAAGAACCGGCCTCGAACCGGAAAGAAAGGGATAGACGGGACATCGGTCTGAGAGTGTTGATCATACGCTGCAACTCTTCCAGCCCGACCCCGGAACCGCCGGATGCCACGGCATTGGCCAAACGATGTCCTTGAGGGCCGATACCCAGTCTTTCGGGGGCTTGATCCACAAATCCCGCGCTGCGGATAACCATCTGAGCATCGGTGCTTTGGGTATAGGCCAAAAATTGTCGCGCGATCCGGGGCAAGCGACGCTCGGGCAGGTAAAGAAACATGGGAAATGTTAGCGGGTAATCTTCGGTCTTTATCGCCTGCCGCGTGGCCCTCAGAACATGGCCGCATCCACCGGTCAAGGGCAACGCGCGAGCTGCGTCAGCTTCGGCCTGGCTGGCAATACCAAGGGCAAACGGGTCGTTGGCAACAGCGAGAACCAGATCGCTGCTGCGATCATACCGCTGAGCATGCTCAGGCGGTTCGTCAGTTGCCGTCGATAGCAAATGATCCTCTATACCCTGAGCCAAACCTGACTGTGCATCGGGGAGGTGCAGCGCAATGGGTGCGTCCGGCCCGCCCAGAGCAGACCAATTGTCGATAGCGCCAGACAGCACAAGCGCCAAATCTGCCGGCGAAATATGGGGTACCGGATTGTCAGGCGCGACAATGGGCACCAAGGCGTTTAAAGCCACGACGCGCGACCGTCGTGTGCGGGTCAGATCACCCAACCCGGCCTGCTCGGCTGCCTCTTGTTCGCCGGGGCGAATTTCGCGCAACGCCATCACGATATCGGCCCTATCTGCGGTGAAATCAGTAAAGCCCTTGCTCGTGTTCCCGATATTGAAGAAGAAGCGCCCAAGTGGTGTATCGCGCCCGTCCCGGTACAGTTCATAGGTCAGAGTACCCGGCGCAGAGTCACCAGGCTTCATCGACAAACCTTCCTGATCTGCAAATCCTATCAGCAGGGCTGGCATAACTTTCTCTGCCATGACCGATGACCCTGAGAACCGCAATTCGGCCACGAAATCTGTAAGATTGGGGCAGCCGGGACCATCGCATGTAACGCCGGACCCATCGACCGTAAGCTCACCAAACTGGGTGTCGATACGATAGAATTCCCCGTCAAAGCCCAGCAGGGTGCCGGTCACTTCGATTTTGCCGTCATGCGACGTCAGCGCAATGTCCTGAGCGTGAACGGCTGTGGTGATTGTCGCCGAAAAAAGTGCGGCTGCCACCACACGAAGAAATGTCATCTGAAGTTCAAGCCTGCCTGCGGATTTAGTTTGCCGCAATTGTCAGGTTTTGGAACAAATTATTCAACACCAGAAACTCACCAGTTCTGGAACAGTCCGGGAAATTCAGCATCAGATCACGCGACTGCAAGCTTTGCCCGTCTCGCAAGTCCAGCAATTGAATATTCAGATCCCTGCCGCAACTTTCCGGAGTAACTTCGGCCTCGACCGTCAATTCTATCGAACCGGAGCGGTCTGTCTGTGCCGCAGGAAAGGAATAAATTTCGACATTGCGGGCATCGGCAAACGCGGGCTGAGCCATATGTACGACGTTCCCTGTGCCCTGCGCATCAGCGTCCGATGACACATGACCGACGTCGCCATAGCTTGCACCGAATTCCAACGCATGTATTTGCAAGTCGGCCTCGCCCTGCCATTGCACGGCAACGCGTGAATATTGCCCAAGGTCAGGGACATGCGTGGTCGCTACGGTTCCTTTCTGATCCTCAAATGAGATCAGGAAAATCGCGTATTCCGACAGGGCCGGAACCGTCAGAGTCAGTGCTCCATGTTCGTCTGTCAGCTGAGTTACCGTCAAACCGCTATGATGCACTTCGACCCGCTGATTGCCGTGGCAGGGCGCCTTGACGCGCAACTGCGCGGCTGCGCCAGGTACGGCATACGCCCGGGCGCTGACGCTGCAATCTACACGGTCCGAGGGGGTCGACCGATTGGGTTGCAGCGTCCGTGGTACAGAAGTGGTATGGGCGCGTGTTCCGTAGGCAGGGGTCGAGGAGGTCAGCACAATACCCTCAAGCCCGGAAACATCTGCGTTCTGATTGATGGCAACGTGATCGGAACCCTGCGCGGGATCAGACCACACAGGAAGTCCATTCTGCATCAGGTAACCGATAGCCAGCGCACAAACGACAGTACCGCCGGTTGTCACGTAATTCTTTATTACAAACAAAACACCCTCCCCAGTTGAAGGAGCGAGTCGCATGTTGATACCCAATCACGGCCAATGTGTGGCCGTGAGGGGGACTCAATGTGTCGCGAATGTTTGAATGTCAGGTCAGTCGCCCGTGGCAGTGTTTGAATTTCTTGCCCGATCCGCAGGGGCATGGATCGTTGCGCGATGGGTTACCCCAGGTTGAAGGGTCATCTTCGACAAAGCCGGGCCGCGCATCACCCGAGGCCTTGGCCTCAGCCACGGCTTCGGCTTTGACAGCCGCCTGATCAACGGCTTTCTGGGCCTGCGCCTGTTGGGCTGCCATCTCGGCCAGCATCTCGCGCTGTTCTTCTTCTGTAAGAGGACGCACGCGAGACAATTGCTGAGTTACGGTTTCCCGCAAGGAATCCAGCATGCTTTCGAAAAGCTGGAAGCTTTCATTCTTGTATTCGTTAAGCGGGTCGCGTTGTGCATAGCCACGGAAGCCAACGACCGAACGCAGATGTTCCAGCGTCAGTAAGTGTTCGCGCCATTTGCTGTCGATGGTTTGCAGCAAGACCTGCTTTTCGATGTTGCGCATGTTTTCCGGGCCAAAGGCCACGGCCTTTTGCGCCATCATCTCGTCAGCGGCTTTGACCAGACGCTCGCGCACCTGTTCGTCATCCACGCCCTCTTCGGCAGCCCAATCCTGAACCGGGGCATCGATGGTCAGCTTTTCCTTGATCGCCTCGTGCAGACCGTCAGTGTCCCATTGGTCGGCATAGGATTTTGGCGGCATATATTCGTCGATCAGATCGTCGATCACCTGTTCACGCATGTCCGAGACGATCTCGGACAGGTCATCCGAAGACATGATCTCGCGCCGCTGGCTGAACACGACCTTTCGCTGGTCGTTCATCACGTCGTCGAATTTCAAAACGTTCTTGCGCATGTCGAAGTTGCGGCCTTCGACCTTGGATTGCGCGCGTTCCAGCGACTTGTTCACCCAAGGGTGGACGATCGCCTCGCCTTCTTTCATGCCCAGCGTGGTCAGCACCTTATCGAGCCGTTCCGAACCGAAGATACGCATCAGATCGTCTTCGAGGCTGAGGTAGAAAGCCGTCCGCCCCGGATCGCCCTGGCGACCCGAACGGCCCCGCAGCTGATTGTCGATCCTGCGACTTTCGTGGCGCTCAGATGCCATCACGTACAGGCCGCCGGCGGCCAGAACCTTTTCTTTTTCTTCGGCGTGGCGTGCCTCTTCCGCTGCGCGCAGTTCGGCCGGATCGGCTTCGGGGTTTTCGGCCAGCGCCTGTAGAACCTTCATCTCGACATTGCCGCCCAACTGAATGTCGGTGCCGCGCCCTGCCATGTTGGTGGCAATCGTGACCGCACCAAGACGACCCGCATCGGCGACGATTTGCGCCTCTTGCTCATGCTGGCGGGCATTCAGAACATTGTGCGCAATGCCTTCTTTTTGCAGCATCTGGCTCAGCAGCTCGGATTTTTCGATCGAAGTGGTGCCGAGCAAAACAGGCTGGCCCTTGGCTTGCGCCTCTTTGGTTTCCGCGATCATCGCAGTGTATTTCTCGGCGGCCGTGCGATAAACCTGATCGTCTTCGTCCACACGGGCAATCGGTTTATTGGTCGGAACCTCGACCACGCCCAGACCGTAGATTTCTTGAAATTCCTCTGCCTCGGTCAGCGCCGTGCCGGTCATACCGCCCAGCTTGTCATATAGGCGGAAGTAATTCTGGAACGTCACGCTGGCCAGTGTCACGTTTTCCGGTTGGATTGCCACGCCTTCTTTGGCTTCGATGGCCTGGTGCAGACCTTCGGACAGACGGCGACCCGGCATCATGCGGCCAGTGAACTCGTCGATCAGAACAACGTTTCCATCGCGAACGATGTAATCCTTGTCGCGCGTGAACAGCTTGTGCGCGCGCAGACCCTGGTTGACGTGGTGCACGACCGTGGTGCTTTCGGGATCGTAAAGCGAGTACCCTTCGGGGATCAGCCCGGCGGCAATCAGTTGCTCTTCCAGAAACTCATTGCCCTCATCCGTGAAGGTCACATTGCGGGACTTCTCATCCAGGGTGAAGTGATCATCGCTCAGCGACGGGATCAGGCCGTCAATCGCAGTATACAAGTCCGAGCGATCCTGCGACGGGCCCGAGATGATCAGCGGTGTCCGCGCCTCGTCGATCAGGATCGAATCAACTTCGTCCACGATCGCGAAGTTATGGTATTTCTGGTAGATCTCGGCCAGATCGGCCTTCATGTTGTCGCGCAGGTAGTCAAAACCCAGCTCATTATTCGTGGCATAGGTAATGTCACAGGCGTAGGCGGCCTTTTTCTCGGCATCGGGCTGGCCCGACCAGATCACGCCGGTCGTCATTCCAACAGCGGCAAAGACCTTACCCATCCATTCCGAGTCGCGCTTGGCCAGGTATTCGTTCACCGTGACCACATGCACACCCTTGCCGGTCAGCGCGTTCAGGTAGGCGGGGAAGGTGGCAACCAGTGTCTTGCCCTCACCCGTTTTCATTTCCGAGATATTGCCCTGATGCAGAAATGCACCGCCCATCAGCTGTACGTCAAAGGCCCGCAGACCCAACGCACGCTTGGCGCCTTCGCGGACGTTGGCAAATGCTTCTGGCAGCAGATCATCAAGGCTTTCACCGTCCAGCGCGCGCTGGCGCAGCTCTTCGGTTTTTTCCTTCAGGCCGTCATCTGACAGTTTCTCGAACTCGGGCTCCAGCGCGTTAATCTTTTCGATCAGCGGGCGGGTCGCCTTGATCTTTCGGTCATTCGGTGTTCCGAACACCTTTTTGGCGAGCGTTCCGAGTCCCAGCATGTTCACTCCAGCGGATCAATTCTTGTCTTGGTTGCGACAGGCTTGCCCACCTTGCGCGCAACCCATAGATACGGGGGGTGAAAGGCGGCCCTGTCCAAGGCTTCAAAGCGATGTAAGCGGCAGGTTCCAGAGTGTCAACGCTGTGCCCTGTCGCGGCCAAGAAATAGGATGATTCCATGCCCAAACGCCTCACTTTTCTGCCCTCGGTGGCGCTTGCCACCGTGATGGCCCTGCCGCTGGCCGCTGAAACAAAACCTGACGCAAGCACCGTGATCGCGCGTGTAAATGGTGATGAGATCACATTGGGTCACGTCATCGCGACCGCTGCCGTTCTGCCCGAGCAGTATCAGCAGATCGAGGATGACGTTCTGTATGAACTGATCATCGACCAGCTTATTCAGCAGCAATTGCTTGGCCAGCAGCAGGAAGCGCTTACCAAGCTGAATACCTTGGCGCTTGAGAATGAGGCGCGCTCACTACGTGCCGTGCAGACAGTGAATGCGCTGATTGAGGAAAACCTGACCGATGAGGCGATTCAGGAAGCGTATGACGCGAAATACGCGGATTTCGAGGGTTTAGACGAATTCAATGCCAGCCATATCCTTGTCGAAACCGAAGAAAAAGCCACTGAGCTTAAGGAACAACTGGATGGCGGGGCCGATTTTGCGGAACTGGCCAAAGAACATTCCACTGGTCCGTCCGGGCCAAACGGCGGGGAATTGGGCTGGTTCGGGCCCGGTCAGATGGTGCCTGAGTTTGAGGCCGCGGTGATTGCGCTGGAAAAAGGTCAGGTTTCCGCGCCTGTGCAAACCCAATTTGGCTGGCATGTTGTCACTCTGAACGACAAGCGCAAAACCGAGGCGCCTGAGCTGGATCAGGTACGCGCAGAACTGGCCCAGACTTTGCAACAAGGCGTGATTCAGGCCCAGATCGACGACCTGACCCAAGCAGCCGAGATCGAGCGCCCCGCGCTTGAGGGGGCCGGCCCAGAAGTGATGCGCCAGATCGAACTGATTCAGGAGTAAACCCCGTGGCGACGATCACTAAGGTTTCCCCGCTGGCACCGGCGGCATTTCCCGATTTGCCCGCGATTGACGGGGTGCGCTTTGCGACTGTTGAAGCTGGTGTGCGCTATCAGGGGCGCACCGACGTTATGCTTGCGGTGCTGGACCCGGGAACCTCGGTGGCTGGGGTATTTACGCGATCCAAGACCCGTGCGGCCCCGGTTCTGGACTGTCAGGCCAAGATTGGCGGGCCATCTGAAGGACCGGCAGCTATTCTTGTGAATTCTGGCAATGCCAACGCCTTTACCGGACATTACGGTCAAACCTCGGTGGCTGAAGTGACCCAAGCAGTGTCCAAAGCCACCGGCGTTCCGGTCGAGCGGGTTTTTACCTCGTCGACCGGCGTTATAGGCGAGCCGTTGCCCCATGACCGCATCATAACCCAGCTTGAGGTGTTGAAATCCGGATTCAGCCGCCACGCGATCGAGGATGCCGCGCGGGCTATCATGACGACGGATACGTTTCCGAAAGGAGCATCGGCGCAGGTTGAGATTGAAGGTAAAACAGTCTCTATTGCGGGGATTGCGAAGGGTTCCGGTATGATTGCGCCGGACATGGCGACCATGTTGGTCTACATCTTCACCGATGCGCAGGTCGACCAATCGGCGTTGCAGACGATGTTGTCGGCGCAGACTGATCGCACCTTCAACTGTATCACGGTCGACAGCGACACTTCGACTTCGGATACGTTGCTGTTGTGCGCAACCGGCGCATCTGGCGTGGACGCAACCGGGAATTCGGCGTTTGCCGAAGCGCTGGAACGCGTGATGCTGGATCTTGCGCAGCAAGTGGTGCGTGATGGTGAGGGGGCCACGAAATTCTTAGAAATTTGCGTAACCGGGGCGGCTTCGGACGCGGATGCAAAGGTACACGGTCTTGCCATTGCAAACTCGCCGCTGGTGAAAACCGCCATCGCGGGCGAAGACCCGAACTGGGGTCGTGTTGTCATGGCCATCGGCAAATCTGGCGCTGCGGCGGATCGCGACCTGCTCAGCATTCGTTTCGGGGACATACTTGTGGCCGAAAAGGGTTGGGTCAGCCCTGAGTATCGTGAGGAAGACGCCGCTGCTTACATGAAAGGTCAGGATCTTGTGATCTCGGTCGATCTGGGGCTGGGTGATGGCAGTGCCACGGTTTGGACCTGCGATTTGACCCACGGCTACATTCAGATCAACGCGGATTATCGGTCGTGAAAACTGTATTAGTGTCTGCTGTTGCCCTGATTGACGTAGAGGGCAGGGTGCTGCTGGCGCAGCGCCCGGAGGGCAAATCCATGGCTGGCCTGTGGGAGTTCCCCGGCGGCAAAATCGAACCCGGTGAAACCCCCGAGGCCGCCCTGATCCGCGAATTGCACGAGGAATTGGGGATCGACACCTGGGCCTCGTGCCTCGCCCCGCTGACGTTTGCGAGCCACAGTTATGATAATTTCCACCTGCTGATGCCGCTATTTGCCTGCCGCAAATGGGACGGCATCCCGCAGTCGAAAGAGGGTCAGGCTTTGAAATGGGTGCGAGCAAATGACCTGCGGAACTATCCAATGCCTGCGGCCGACGTGCCGCTGATTCCGATATTAAGAGATTGGTTGTGAGGGAAAAGAACTGGATTTTCCGACATGAACCCGGTGTTGGAAGTTCTTCAGAAAGAATCAGTCGAGTTCTGTGCCGGAAAACGGATTTGAAAGAAGCGATCGGTGATATGATCGCTGGGAATGAATTCAAAACGCATCTTCTGTCAAATCATGAATGCTTAGAAATCTACGCAAGCTAAATATGATTTCTTGTGACAAAAACGTGGTGTCCGCCCCTGTTACAATTCGTAAGAATTGAGAAAACATCAGGAAATAGTTGACGCTGATCGTGCACGCGTTCCTTAATCGGGGCGCTGGCGTCCGGGGGCTTCCTCGGGTCCGCCGTTTCTGGCCAGAGGAGAGGCCGGATTGGGAGGAGAGAAAGATTGGCTCAGACGCAGTCGGGCGCAGAAGGGTTAGTTTCCCTTCCTGCGCTGCTACACCGTAATGCGACGCAGTTCGGGGATGCCCCGGCCTATCGGGAAAAAGAATTCGGAATCTGGCAGTGCTGGACCTGGGCGGAGACCGCCGCCGAGGTGCGCGCCCTGGCGCTGGGCTTGCTGGAGCTTGGCGTTGAAAAAGGCGACCACATCGCCGTGATTGGTCGCAACCGCCCGGCACATTATTGGTCAATGGTGGCCGCACAGATGGTCGGTGCTGTACCCGTTCCGCTATATCAAGATGCCGTGGCCGAAGAGATGGCCTATGTAATGGAGCATTGCGGTGCAAAATACGTGGTCTGCGGCGATCAGGAGCAAGTCGACAAGGTCATCGAGATCCAAGAGAACCTGCATCAGGTCAATCAGATTCTCTATACCGACAAACGCGGAATGCGGAAGTATGACCATTCCCAGATGAACGCGCTGGACGACATCATGGCTGAGGGTCGCGCAGGGCATCAGCGGTTCGATGCGGAACTGGATAAGCGCATTGCCGACATCACCTATGACGACACCTGCGTGATGCTTTATACGTCCGGCACCACGGGTAAACCCAAGGGCGTTGTGCTGTCGAACAGAAACGTTATCGAAAGCGCCAAGAACTCGGCGGAGTTCGACCACCTGACCCGCAATGAGGATATCCTGTCCTACCTGCCGATGGCGTGGGTGGGTGATTTCATTTTCTCGATCGGTCAGGCCTATTGGTGCGGCTTCTGTGTGAACTGCCCCGAAAGCGCTGACACGATGATGACCGACCTTCGCGAAATCGGGCCGACCTATTTCTTTGCTCCGCCGCGCGTGTTCGAAACGCAGCTGACCAACGTGATGATCCGGATGGAGGACGCGGGCAAGCTGAAGCAGCGCATGTTCCACTATTTCATGGCCCATGCCAAAAAAGTCGGTGGATTGCTTCTGGACGGTAAACCTGTGGGTTTTGGCGACCGGATGAAATACGCGCTGGGCAACCTGCTGGTTTACGGCCCGCTCAAAGATACGTTGGGCTATGGTCGTTTCCGGGTTGGCTATACCGCGGGCGAGGCGATCGGGCCCGAGATTTTCGATTTCTATCGCTCGCTGGGTATCAACCTGAAGCAGCTTTACGGTCAGACCGAGGCCACCGTATTTATCACCGTGCAGCCAGATGGCGAAGTGCGTGCGGACACGGTTGGCGTTCCTGCACCGGACGTTGAACTGAAGATCGATGAAAACGGCGAAATCCACTACCGCTCACCCGGTGTGTTCGTCGAGTATTTCAAGAACCCCGACTCGACCGCTTCAACCAAGGATGCCGAAGGCTGGGTGGCCACAGGCGATGCTGGATTTATCGAGGAAGACACAGGGCATCTGCGCATCATCGACCGTGCCAAGGATGTCGGCAAAATGGCTGACGGCTCAATGTTCGCGCCGAAATACGTCGAGAACAAGCTCAAGTTTTATCCCGATATTCTTGAAGTCGTCGTGTTCGGCAATAACCGGGATTACTGTGTTGCGTTCATCAATATCGACCTGACGGCGGTAGGCAACTGGGCCGAGCGGAATAACGTCGCCTATGCGTCGTATCAGGAACTGGCGGGCCACCCCCGCGTATTGGAGACCATTCGCAACCACGTGGAAGCGGTGAATAAGTCGGTCGCTGCGGACGAGATGTTGTCAGGCTGCCAAGTGCATCGTTTCGTGGTGCTGCACAAGGAACTGGATGCGGATGATGGTGAAATGACCCGCACGCGAAAAGTGCGCCGCGGGTTCGTTGAGACCAAATTCCAGGACATCATCGACGCGCTTTATGACGGGTCCCAGACTATTTCGACCACGACCGAAGTGACCTATGAGGACGGTCGCAAGGGTTCGATCAGCGCGACACTTCAGATCGTCGATGCGCCGGTTGTTCCGGTTGGCCAGCACAAGGTGGCGGCGGAATGAGGGCCTGTCGCGCGCCGCTTGACCTGCGGTCATCGCCCCGCCCGCCGTCCCGTTTTTGCGAACACCAAGGAGTGACAGATGCTGGATAACACCGAAGGATATGTCACCGAGGACGGCCGCAAGATCGGCGGAGTGGTGATGGAGATGAAGAACATCACCTTGCGATTTGGCGGTGTGGTGGCGATCAAGGATATCTCGTTTGACATTCGCGAAGGCGAGATTCGCGCGATCATCGGGCCGAACGGCGCGGGCAAGTCCTCGATGCTCAACGTGATCTCGGGGTTCTATGTCCCGCAGGAAGGTGAGGTCTGGTTTCATGGGTCCAAGCGCCCGCCGATGCGGCCTTATGAGGTTGCGCGCCAGGGGATTGCACGGACGTTTCAGAACATCGCTCTGTTCGAAGGTATGAGCGTGCTGGACAACGTCATGACTGGGCGGTTGAACTACATGAAGACGAACATCCTTCAGCAGGCGGTGTGGAAGGGCAAGGCCGAGGCGGAAGAGGTAGAAAACCGCGAGGCTGTGGAAAAGATCATCGATTTTCTGGAAATCCAGCATATCCGCAAGACGCCGGTGTCGCGCCTGCCTTACGGGTTGAAGAAACGCGTCGAATTGGCCCGTGCCCTGGCGGCAGAACCCAAGCTGCTGCTGCTGGATGAGCCGATGGCCGGCATGAACGTCGAAGAGAAAGAGGATATGAGCCGCTTTATCCTCGATGTGAACGACGAATTTGGCACCACCATCGCATTGATCGAACACGATATGGGCGTGGTCATGGACCTGAGCGACCGCGTCGTGGTGATGGACTACGGCAAGAAGATCGGCGACGGCACCCCGGACGAAGTGCGTAGCAACCAAGACGTCATCGACGCCTATCTCGGGGTCAGCCATGACTGAACATCAGACAGACATGAGGAGAGGCGCAGATGCCTGAACAACTCGTTTTCGCGATGGAGGTCATCCTCAACGGCCTGATGGCGGGGGTGCTTTACGCTCTGGTCGCGCTGGGTTTTGTGCTGATCTACAAAGCCTCGGGGATTTTTAACTATGCCCAAGGGGTCATGGCCCTGTTTGCAGCGATGACATTGGTCGGGATCATGAACGGTCAGGTACCTTTTGCGCATCTGATAAACGCGACCTTTGGCACGCATATCCACTATTTTGGCTGGAATGTGCCTGCACTGCTGGCGATTCTGCTTACAATGGCCGTCATGGTGTTTCTGGCTTGGGCTGTGCAGCGCTTTGTCATGCGGCACTTGGTCGGGCAAGAGCCGATCATCCTGTTCATGGCCACAATTGGTCTGGCCTATTTCCTTGAAGGCGTGGCCGACCTCATGTGGGGGTCCGAGATCAAGACACTGGATGTCGGCCTGCCACAAGGCATCAACCTGTCGATTGATGAGGCTACCTTCAACATCTTTGGTTATGGTTTCTTTATCGACAATCTGGACATTGTAGCCACGGTGATCGCCGCCCTTCTGGTGGCGGGCTTGGTGGCCTTCAGCCAGTATACCAAACAGGGCCGGGCTATGCGCGCCGTGGCAGATGATCACCAGGCGGCGCTGTCGGTCGGTATCTCGCTGAACTTCATCTGGATCATGGTGTGGTCGGTGGCCGGGTTCGTGGCGCTGGTCGCAGGGATCATGTGGGGCACCAAGTCGGGTGTGCAGTTCTCGCTGTCGCTGATCGCGCTCAAGGCGCTACCAGTGCTGATGCTGGGCGGCTTTACCTCAATCCCCGGCGCCATCGTCGGCGGGCTGATCATCGGTGTGGGCGAGAAGCTGTTCGAGTTCGCCGTGGGCCCGCTGGTCGGCGGCGCGACCGAGAACTGGTTTGCCTATGTGCTGGCTCTGATCTTCCTCGTATTCCGGCCGCAGGGTCTGTTTGGCGAGAAGATCATTGAGAGGGTCTAGCCGTGCAGAAATTGATCGCCATCATCAACGTGGTTGCGTGGGCGGGCTTCTGGGCCTTTGGCTACATCGCACTCACCTCGGACGATCTGACCGACAGCCAACTGGTCGTGGCCGCGATTCTCGCCTTTGCGGGACTGGTGACCGGGGTACTGGCCTACATGAAACTGGTGCGCAGCTCCGAGGCGAGCGGATACGCCAAAGGTTCGAACCAACTGGATGCCGAAGCGCGCAACCGGGCGCAGCAAGAGTGGGAGAAGTAAAGTATGTTCTACCGTGAGGCCGGGGATTTCAAAACCTCCTACATTGATGACAACCAGACCTTTCCGATCAAGTTTGACCGGTATCGCTATTATGTCGTCCTTGCCGTGGCGTTTGGGATCATCCCGTTTGTGATGAATGACTACCTTGCCAACGCGCTGCTCTTGCCATTCCTGATCTATGCGATTGCTGCAATCGGTCTGAACATCCTTGTGGGATATTGCGGACAGGTCTCGCTGGGTACTGGTGGTTTCATGGCTGTAGGCGCTTATGCCTGCTACAAGCTGATGACCGCCTTCCCGGACGTCAGCATGTTTATTCATGTGATCCTTGCGGGTGGGATTACCGCAATCGTCGGCGTTCTGTTCGGCTTGCCGAGCCTGCGGATCAAAGGGTTCTATCTGGCGGTAGCCACGCTGGCGGCTCAGTTCTTTCTTGTCTGGCTGTTCAACCGGGTGCCCTGGTTTTACAACTATTCCGCCTCGGGCCAGATTAACGCGCCTGAGCGGGACGTTTTCGGCATTGTCATCACTGGCCCAAATGCTTCGGCCTGGGCAACCTATCTGTTCTGCCTGATCTTTCTGACCATTTGCGCCATTATCGCGCGTAACCTGACGCGAGGCACAACGGGGCGGACCTGGATGGCGATCCGCGATATGGATATCGCAGCCGAAATCATCGGGGTGAACCCGTTGAAGGCTAAACTCACTGCTTTTGCTGTCAGCTCGTTCTTCGTTGGCATCTCTGGCGCGTTGTTCTTCTCGGTTTATCTGGGCGCGGTCGAGGTCGGAGAGGTGTTTGGCATCCAGAAATCATTTCTTGTGCTCTTCATGATCATTATCGGCGGGTTAGGCTCTATTTTCGGCTCGTTCGCTGGGGCCGCGTTCCTGGTAACATTGCCCGTGGTGCTGAAGGTTGTCGGGGCTGATTGGCTGGGATGGCCGACCGACATCGTGGCGCATCTTCAGTTGGTGATCGTGGGTGCGCTGATCATCATGTTCCTAATCCTTGAACCGCATGGTCTGGCGCAGTTGTGGCGCCTGGCAAAAGAAAAACTCAGACTCTGGCCGTTCCCGCACTAGGTGCGGCCCAATCAGATAACGGGTGCAAAGCCCGACCATAAACATCGGACCAATCAAGGGAGGATACACCCGATGAAATTGAAACTGGCAACCGTGGCGCTGGGCGCCGCACTGGCGGCAGGCCCGGTCATGGCAGACCTCGTGTTCCCGTCGCTCAGCTATCGCACAGGACCATATGCAGCAAGCGGCATTCCGTTTGCCGATGGCTACGCGGATTACTTCACGCTTTTGAACGAGCGTGACGGTGGTATCGGTGGCGTACCTATTCGGGTCGTGGAATGCGAGACCGGATATAACACCGAAAAAGGTGTGGAATGCTACGAATCCACAAAGGGCGAAGGGGCGCTGCTGTATCAGCCGCTGTCGACTGGCATCACCTATCAGCTGATCCCAAAAACTACCGCTGACGGTATTCCCATGCACACGATGGGTTATGGCCGCACCTCTGCGAAAAACGGTAGTGTGTTCAGCCACACCTTCAACTATCCAGCAAACTACTGGGATGGTGCGTCGGGCGCGATCAACTATTTGCTTGAGGAAAACGGCGGTGATCTGAGCGGTAAGAAAATCGCGTTGGTCTATCATAACTCGGCCTACGGCAAAGAACCGATCCGCACGCTCGAGGAACTTTCCAAGAAGCATGGGTTTGAGCTTGTCGCGCTGCCGGTCGACCATCCGGGTCAGGAACAGAAGTCACAGTGGTTGCAAATCCGTCGTGACCGTCCCGACTTTGTCCTGATGTGGGGTTGGGGTGTGATGAACCAGGTTGCGGTGCAGGAAGCCGCGAACATCCGGTACCCGATGGAAAACTTCATCGGAATCTGGTGGTCTGGTTCCGAAAATGACGTGTTGCCAGCGGGAGAGGCGGCAAACGGTTACAAGGCTCTGACTTTCCACAACGTCGGTTCGGACTATCCGCTTTATGACGACCTGCAGAAATACGTGGTCGACTCAGGCAAAGCGGCCGGTGCCGGGGACCAGGTGGGTTCGGTGCTGTACAACCGTGGCATCTATGCTGCGATGTTGGCGGCGGAAGCTGCCAGGAAAGCGCAAGAGATCTCGGGTAACGCTGACATCACCGCCGCCGACATGCGTGACGGAATGGAGGCGTTGGAAATCACCGAAGCACGGATGGCTGAATTGGGGCTGCCAAACTTTGGCCCGGCCTTTTCGGTCAGCTGTGAAAACCATGGCGGGGATGCGCTGGTTGGCGTGACGCAATGGGATGCGGCCAGCAAAACCTGGAGCATGATTTCCGAGTTCAAGCCGACCGACAGCGACGTTATCGGTCCGCTGATTGCCGAAGATTCCGGTAACTACGCATCGGAAAACAACATCGAACCGCGCTGCTGATACGGCGCTTTTGAACACCGGGGCGGCGGACAGCGCCGCCCCGCACCCCACACTCGCTTGAGGATATGCGCAGATGCTGGATGCGGCTCAAACCACCGAAGTTCAGGCGGAAACTCTGCTTGAAGTCAATAATATCGAGGTGATCTACAACCACGTTATCCTTGTGCTCAAAGGGGTCAGCCTGACCGTTCCCAAAGGGGGTATCACGGCGCTGCTGGGTGGCAACGGAGCGGGCAAGACGACGACGCTTAAGGCTGTTTCGAACTTGCTGCACTCGGAACGGGGCGAGGTGACAAAAGGCTCGATCAAGTATCGCGGGACCAGCGTGCATGAAAGCGACCCCGCTGACCTTGTTGAGAAGGGCGTTATCCAGGTTATGGAAGGCCGCCACTGCTTTGAGCATCTGACGGTTGAAGAAAACCTGCTGACCGGCGCCTATACCCGCAAAGATGGAAAGGCTGCAATCCAGCAGGACCTTGAACTTGTTTATACCTATTTCCCACGCCTGAAAGAACGCCGCCGGTCACAGGCGGGATATACCTCGGGCGGTGAACAGCAGATGGTTGCTATGGGCCGTGCTTTGATGTCGCGACCCGAAACGATCCTGCTTGACGAGCCCTCGATGGGGCTTGCCCCGCAGCTTGTCGAAGAAATCTTCGGTATCGTTAAGGATTTGAACGAGAAAGAGGGCGTGTCGTTCCTGTTGGCTGAACAGAATACCAATGTCGCCCTCAGGTTCGCGCATTACGGCTATATCCTGGAATCGGGCCGAGTGGTCATGGATGGGCCGGCCGCTGATCTGCGCGAGAATGCGGATGTAAAGGAATTCTATCTGGGCATGTCTGACGAGGGGCGTAAAAGCTTCCGGGATGTGCGTTCGTATCGCCGCCGCAAGAGATGGCTGTAAGCGGATGGAGGATCAAACCATGACCACTTTCTACGATGCGCTCGAGACCCGCTCCGCCGATCAACGGGCTTCGGATCAGGCGAAGGCTCTGAAGGTTCAGTTGCAGCGGGTGCAGTCCGCGCCGGGCTTCGAGGCGCATCTTGCCGGGGCGGATATTGGCCAGGTTTCCGAAATTGCAGATCTTGTAAAACTGCCGGTTCTGCGCAAGGCGGATCTGGCACAGGCGCAGACGACGCGCCCTCCGTTCGGGGGGTTCACGGTTAAGCCAGCGCGGCATTTTCATCATGTGTTCCAATCCCCCGGCCCGATCTATGAGCCGGGCAGCATTGATCCGGACTGGTGGCGTATGGGTCGCTTTTTGCATGCGGCGGGCGTTGGTCCGGGCGATATTGTTCATAACTGTTTCGGTTATCACCTGACGCCGGCAGGCATGATCTTTGAAAGCGGTGCGCGCGCGGTGGGGGCCGCAGTGCTGCCCGCTGGCACGGGCCAGACAGAATTGCAGGTCACGGCCGCGCGCGATGTGGGCTGTACTGCGTATGCTGGCACGCCGGATTACCTGAAGGTCATTCTGGACAAGGCCGATGAGATGGGCGTGTCGCTGAATTTCAGTTCGGCGGTTGTCGGTGGTGGGGCGCTGTTCCCGTCATTGCGACAGGAATATGCTGACCGGGGAATCTCATGCCTTCAATGCTACGCAACCGCCGATCTGGGCAATATCGCCTATGAAAGCCCCGCGATGGAAGGGATGATCATCGACGAACACGTTATTGTCGAGATTGTCACCCCCGGAACCGGTACCCCCGTGACCGAAGGGGAGGTGGGCGAAGTTGTCGTGACCTCGTTGAATCCAGACTATCCGCTGATCCGCTTTGCAACCGGAGACTTGTCTGCGATCATGCCAGGTCAATCCCCGTGCGGACGCACGAACATGCGGATTAAGGGATGGATGGGTCGGGCTGACCAGACCACCAAGATCAAGGGCATGTTCGTACGGCCTGAGCAAGTGGCAGCATTGGTCGACAAACACGCAGAGATCGTGAAGGCCCGCGTCATCGCAACGCGGCAGGGTGAAATGGACGCTATGACCGTTCAGATCGAAAGCTCTGGCGGGGATGATGCAGCCTACGTGAAATCCGTGGTTGAGGTTCTGAAACTGAAAGGCGCGATTGAGGTCGTGGCCCCCGGAACTTTGCCCAAAGACGGATTGGTGATCGAGGATCAGCGCGTTTACGAATGAGCCAAGCATAGGCTGCGTCCATTTGTGGCGCAGTTTTCTCGCTCAGCCACTGGCTATTCCGAGCGTTTTGGTCGAATAAAGGCAGGCATTCTGCGTTTGCCTGTCACGATCGGAACCATGGCCGACATCGAATCTTTAGAACAAAGACCGCGTCATCGCGGCATTTCAGGCACGCGGTTTCTGGCGGCTGCGGCTTATCTGGTTGCAGCTGCGTGCCTGTTGCCGATGGTGGCGGTCGTTCTGGCTGCAGTTACCGGTGGAACAGACACGATTTCGCACCTGTTCGATACCGTGTTGCCCCGCTATGTGATGACGACCTTGATCTTGGTCGTGTTGGTGGCCGTCGGCACCTTGGCCATCGGCGTGGGCGCAGCTTGGCTCGTCACGATGACGCGGTTTCCCGGCGTTCGTTTCCTTGAGATCGCCCTTGTGCTGCCGCTTGCTTTTCCGGCCTACGTTCTGGCCTACGCCTATACGTTTGTGCTGGATCATCCCGGCATCGTTCAGTCCACCCTGCGAGACGTGACCGGCTGGGGGCCAAGGGACTATTGGTTCCCCGAGATCCGCTCGACCGAGGGTGCGGCTTTGATGCTGATCCTGGTTCTTTATCCTTATGTCTATTTGCTGGCTCGCGCAGCGTTTTTGCAGCAAAGCGCCAGCGCATTCCTCGCCGCCCGCGCACTTGGAAAAAACCCGTTGCAGGCATTCTGGACCGTGTCACTCCCGATGGCGCGCCCGGCAATTGCTGGCGGCGTATTGTTGGCGATCATGGAAACCATCGCGGATTTCGGCACAGTGGCTTATTTCGGCGTACAGACTTTTGCCACCGGTATCTACACCAGTTGGTTTTCGATGGGGGACCGCGCCGCTGCTGCGCAGTTGGCGTTGTGCCTGTTGGGTTTTGCGTTAACCCTCGCTGTGATCGAAAGAACGCAGCGCGGAAGGGCAAAATACTATCAGGCGGGTAAAAGTCACGCCTCGCTGCCGGTTGCGCAATTGACGGGGTGGAAATCAGGTATGGCAATCAGCCTCTGCGCTGTCCCGGTGTTGCTGGGCTTTTTGCTGCCGGTTTTCATTCTGGTGGAGATGGGATTGGAGTCAGAGCAGAACCTGCTCTCGCGCCGCTATATCGGGTTTATCCAGAACTCGCTAACGCTTGCTGGAACCGCGGCGGTGATCACTGTAAGTGCCGCAATCTGTGTTGGCTTCTTTCAGCGTTTGCGTCCCGGACGGGGATCCGCAACTGCCGGGTATTTGGCGCGGTTAGGCTATGCAGTGCCCGGCGGAGTGATTGCTGTGGGTCTGCTGGTGCCTTTTGCCAGCCTCGACAACGCCTTGGATTCATGGATGCGGCAAACCTTTGATATCTCGACCGGATTGCTGTTGACGGGTTCAATCTGGTTGCTGATTGCAGCCTACATGGTGCGTTTTATGGCTGCCGCGCTGAGCGCTTATGAAGGCGGGCAGAGCACAGTTCACGCCAACATGGACGCCGCCGCACGATCATTGGGGCAAACGCCGCTGGGTACGCTACGCCGGGTTCATCTGCCGATACTGACGCCGTCGCTTCTGACTGCGCTGCTAATCGTCTTTGTTGACGTGATGAAGGAACTTCCTGCCACGCTGATCATGCGGCCATTTAACTTTGATACTTTGGCCGTTCAGGCCTATCGGCTTGCCTCGGATGAGCGGTTGGAAGGCGCGGCCGTGCCCTCTTTGGTCATTCTGGCGGTGGGGCTTTTACCAGTGATTTTGATCTGTCGACAGGTCGGTCGTCGCTGAGGCGCGATGGGCCAAAATATCACATAGCTGTGCGCTCGGGCTTGATTCAAACGCGTTTTCCGGCAAGGCTGGTCCCATGAACATGCAGCCTCCAAGCCGGTTATCTGCAAATTCGGCACAGATGCCTGTCGCGTTTGACCGGCGCGAGATGTCCCATATCCTATCCGTCTATGGTCGGATGGTCGCCGCCGGAGAATGGCGCGATTATGGTATTTCCAACCTGCGGGACATGGCCGTTTTCTCCATCTTTCGTCGCACTGCTGAGCATCCGATTTACCGGGTCGAGAAGCACCCGCGTCTGCGCCAAAAGCAGGGAATGTATTCGGTGGTTGGTATGGATGGCCGAATTCTGAAACGCGGCCACGATTTGCGGACGGTGCTTCGGGTGCTGGAGCGTAAGCTGATCCGGTCCGTTGACCTTGATTAGAGCCGTTTGTGCGACGTAACCGGCCCGTCGCCTTGTTTATCAATTCTGGCTATCGCCTGGTCCATAGGCTCGAACGTGACATCCATATGATAGGCGTTTGCGTGCAACAGCATGTTTTCACCAAAAACCCAGGCAACATGACCCTTCCAGAACAGTAGGTCACCGCGTTTCGGCTTCGTACCGGCAGGAAGGACCTTGCCTAACTCTCGCTCTTGATCGCTGCTGTCGCCGGGGCAGGCCAGGCCACAGGCCAGCAGTCCGGCTTGCACCAGACCCGAGCAATCCAACCCAAGCCGGCTGTTGCCGCCCCAAAGGTAAGGTGTACCCAAAAACAGCTCTGCCACGGCCACAGGATCCGAAAACCGCGTTTCACGGCGCTTGGCGTGTACGGAAGGGATGAACCCCAGTTCTGTTTCCAGAAACCTGCCCTGTTCCGACAGAACCTGCACCCTGCTGCCGAAACTCAGCGATATCCGGTCCGGGCTTTTCATATCCGGCTGGGCATAGGCATGAGTTGCAGGCGCTGTGATCCAGTGCGTGTCGGATACTTCTGTACCTAGTTGATCCGAGGCGACCCAACCCGCGTAACCGTCCTTGTCTGCGATGATCCGGCTCCAACCATTCTGCGTTTCGGTCACGTTCACGGCGTCACCAAACAAAAGCTGCCGGTCCCGCGCGCCGTCTGGGCTGCGTAGCAGGTTGACCACTGGGCTTATGACGCGCTGGCGGCTCATAGGCCCAAAACCTCAGGCAAGGCGGTCAGAAGGGCGCGCGGACCTTGGCCAAGGCCACCTTTACTGCGCCCCGGTGCTTTTCTGGGTTGCCAGGAATAGATGTCGAAATGCACATAGCGGCTGTTCCCAACAAACCTGCGCAGGAACAATGCGGCAGTGATCGACCCGGCGAACCCGCCCGATGGCGCATTGTCGAGATCGGCGATACCGGGTTCTATCATAGCCTCGTAAGGGTCGTGGAAGGGCATCCGCCAAACCGGGTCCGCAGCCTTCTGTCCGGCTTGCATCAGTGCTTGGGCGGCAGTCTCATCGTCGGTGTAAAACGGCGCAAGATCGGCGCCGACCGCCACCCGTGCCGCGCCGGTCAGGGTCGCCATCGAGATCACCAAATCCGGCCCGCCCTCATCCGCCAACGTCAGTGCATCTGCCAACACCAGTCGACCTTCGGCATCTGTGTTGTTGATCTCGACCGTCAGACCCTTGCGGGATGTCAGGATATCGCCGGGTCGAAACGCATTGCCGGCCACTGAATTCTCAACTGCTGGTATCAGAACCCGCAGCTGAAGCGGTAAGTTCATCGCCATGATCATTTGCGCCAGACCCAGCACATTGGCTGCCCCGCCCATGTCCTTCTTCATCAGCGCCATGGAGTTTCCGGGTTTCAGATTCAAACCCCCGGTGTCGAAACATACACCTTTGCCGACCAGAGTAAGTTTGGGACCAGAGTTCCCCCAATTCATCTCAATAAGGCGTGGGTCCTGCACGGCCGCGCGACCAACTGCGTGGATCATTGGCAGGTTTTGATCCAGCAGGGCTTGCCCCCGAACCGCCTTGCAAGAGGCACCGAAGTCTTGCGCTAACGTCTCCACGGCGGCCTGAAGCTGATCTGGCCCCATATCCGCCGTTGGCGTGTTGACCAGATCGCGTGTCAGCGCCTCGGACTGGGCCAGTATCTCAATCCGTGGGGCATCAATGCCGTCGGGTGCGACAAGGCGAGCCTTGGCCGGAGACTGCTTGGCATAGGTATCGAAGGCATACCCCGTCAACAACCAGCCCAAACACTCAGTCTCCAGCGCGTTCGCAGGTACACCCGAGGCGATGTGATAATTCCCTTCAGGCAGCGCCTCGGCCGCAGCGGCCAGAGGGAAACGCTTGCGCCTGCGGATTGCGGGCTTGCCATAACCCGCGACGGCAAAACTAGGCGTTCCATCCGGCCCAGGGACAAGCGCAACCTGACCGAGTCGACCTGTAAAATCACAAGATTTCAGCCAATTAGTCAACGATTGCGGCTGATCATTCAGCCAGTCGTCCAGATCTGGTTGCGCAATGACATATAACGGCAGCGACGGATCAGAAGGCGAAGCGAAGGACAGGGTCATAGAGATCTCAGCTGGTTCAATTTGCGCCCAGCCTAACCACCCACGGCCTGTCCGCAAGCCCTGTTAGATGGAAAGGTCCTGCTGATCCCAGATCACCGTCAGAGACTTTTCCCCGACGCGGATCAACCGCCACAGGGTAGCACCAGTTGCGACCGCATCCCCCGCATCGACGGATTGCGCCACATCGCCTGCAACACGGGCCAACGCGACCATGCCAATTTGTTCGGCGATTGCCACCAATGAGCGCGCGCATTTCCTCAGAGCGGCCCAGTCGCGTTGCCGCCAGAACCTTTCGCAATTTGACAGACGAACGGCTAGCTCTTCGACCGTGCGGCACAGCACGTCCATCGCGTCCTTGTCGCCCATCTGTCGATAAAGCCCATTCAGCCGATCCGGATCCAGCCGAACGGTTTCCTTGTGTTCAAGCGTGAGTATATTATCCACCACATTCACCCCAATTCTTTATGCCCCCACGGCATAGGGCGACATTGGCGACAAAATCCTTTGCAAAACCTTGCCTTCTGACCGGAAAATTGCTCGAATTTTTGATGAATTCAGGCTAGAGCGACCGGCAAAGACTGATCAAGGGACAACTTTATGGACTATGCCAAACCTCTGCCGTCCTATCTGGTGAAGCGGTATCATGGTTGGAAAGCCACCACTTACACGGAAAATCAGGTCTGGTATCGACGTCTTGCCACCGAGGGGCAGCGCCCGCGTGCGATGGTGATTTCCTGCTGCGACAGCCGCGTCCATGTCACTTCGATCTTTGGCGCAGATCAGGGTGAGTTCTTTATTCATCGAAACATCGCCAACCTTGTTCCACCTTACGAACCCGATGGAGATCACCACGGCACCAGTGCGACGATCGAATATGCCGTCACGGTTTTAAAAGTGGCGCATCTTATAGTACTGGGACATTCGCAATGCGGCGGTGTGCAGGGGTGCATCGATATGTGTGCGGGCCATGCCCCCCAATTAGAAGCTAGGGAAAGCTTTGTTGGCCGCTGGATGGATATTCTGAAACCGAAATACGGGCTGGTCGCCGATATCGAAGATGCACATGAGCAAGCGCGACAGTTTGAGCGGCACGCCGTCGTGGCTTCGCTTGAGAACTTAATGACCTTCCCGTTTGTGTCTTCAGCAGTGCAGGATGGTTCGCTCAGTCTGCATGGGCTGTGGACCGATATCGGCGAAGGTGGTCTGCAATGCTATGACCCGCACAACAAAAGGTTCGAGGCTGTCTGAATGACAGGTACGTGCCAGACCGTTTCAGTCCAATCGACGCCGAAGAACATACCTGGTACATAAAAACCCCGCCGAAGATGCGACGGGGTTTAAAAAAAATCAATGCGCTGATGCTCAGCCCTTTTTCAGAACCTCACGGCCCAGCAATTCGGCGATCTGTACCGCGTTCAGGGCCGCACCCTTGCGCAGGTTGTCAGAAACGCACCACAGGTTGATGCCGTTTTCAACGGTCGAATCCTGACGGATACGGCTGATAAAGGTGGCGAAATCACCCGCGCATTCAACCGGCGAGACGTAGCCGCCCGCTTCGCGCTTGTCGATTACCATGATGCCCGGTGCTTCGCGCAGGATGTCGCGGGCTTCGTCTTCGTCCAGGAATTCCTCGAACTCGATGTTCACGGCCTCGGAATGGCCGACGAACACGGGCACGCGGACGCAGGTTGCGGTGACCTTGATCGACGGATCGACGATCTTCTTGGTCTCAACCACCATCTTCCATTCTTCCTTGGTCGAGCCATCTTCCATGAAGACGTCGATCTGAGGGATGACGTTAAACGCGATCTGTTTCTGGAATTTCTTTGGCTCAACGTCAGTTGTCGGGTTGTAGATCGCTTTGGTCTGATCCCAAAGCTCATCCATACCTTCCTTACCGGCGCCCGAGACCGACTGATAGGTCGACACAACAACGCGCTTGATCTTGGCGCGGTCATGCAGCGGTTTCAGCGCGACAACCATCTGCGCGGTCGAGCAGTTGGGGTTGGCGATGATGTTCTTGTTCTTATAGTCGTGGATCGCCTCGGGGTTACATTCCGGCACGATCAGCGGAATATCAGGGTCGTAGCGATAAAGAGATGAGTTATCGATCACCACGCAGCCCGCGGCCGCCGCCTTGGGGGCGTAGGTCTTTGTCGCGTCCGAGCCGATGGCAAATAGCGCCATATCCCAGCCGGTAAAATCAAAGGTGTCGATGTCCTGGGTCGTCAGTGTCTTGTCGCCAAAGCTTACTTCGGTTCCCAGTGAACGACGGCTTGCCAGCACGGCAAGGTCATCAACCGGGAACTGGCGTTCCGCCAGGATGTTCAGCATTTCGCGGCCCACGTTACCCGTGGCGCCGGCGACAACGACGCGATAGCCCATTTCATGTCTCCAAAGTTAAGGACGCGCGTTCATAGCCGCGTTGCAGCGAAGAAAAAAGGGTTATCGGGGATTTTTGCCGCTATGAAACCGATTTTCCGCTACAGCGCGTGTCAGGTGTCGTTCAAAAGCTGTTCGTAAAGGGACACAAGGGTCTTGGCCTCACCGTTGATATCGAAATTCCGCTCAACATGGGCGCGGGCGGCGAGTCCGGATTGCGAAAGGGAATCAGGGTTTGATAACATTTCAACCGCGGCATCGGTCAACGCGGGGATATCACCGGGTGTGACTACGCGACCCAACGACGGGTCCGTTACGATTTCGGAGAACGCACCGACATCGGTGGCAACAACCGGCACGCCGCAGGCCATCGCCTCAAGCGGGGTCAGGCCGAACCCTTCCCACCGCTGCGGGGCGATGAACAGATCCAGCACCTGATACCACTCGGCGATCTGGTCGACGGTCACCTCGGGCATGAACAGGATGCGTTCAGAAAGACCGGCCTTGGCGACCCTGTCTTTCAGCTCGGCCAGATAAGCAGTGTGTTTTTCGGTCGCGCGGCCCATAACGATGCCATGAACATCTTCAAAGCGGTCACACAGCTCGATCATCGCGTCAACAAAAGCGTCAGTGCCTTTCTGGTGGCGGATACGGCCATAGCACCCCAGCAGTACGCCATCAGGCAGGCCCAGACGCGTCCGAACCTCGGCTTTGTCCTTGGGCGGCGTGAAATCCTGCAAATTGATGCCGTGCATGATCACCTGCGCGTCACGTTCCAGATACCCGGCGGTTTTGCGCGAGGTGGCGACAACCGCGTCCATCTTGTCGATCAGCCATTTGGTATAGCCGGTATGGGCGCGTTGCGAAGCGCTGGTGAACAGAAGTTTCAGGCGCAACCGCAGGACATCGCGCAGAATCAGGCCCAGCAGCATCTCGGTATTGCGCCGTGCATGCCAGACACGCAGGGTCTTGCGCGACAGGAAGGGCAGGCGACCCAAAGGAATATGCGGGATATCCGACGGCAACCCCGGTCCTGTGGCAGTGATATCGATCCATTGCGCCTGCAACGGCACCAGACGGGCAATCGTTGCCGTTACGCCAGAGAGTCGGCGCTTGAGATTGGGGGCAATGACGCGCGGGTCAGACATTGATGCTCCTGACGGGTTCAGCGTTAATCAACGCTGTCGCGGCTGAACAGGTATATCACACAGCCAAGGGCGAGCGTAATTGCGAAAAAGCCGAATATCGCTGTGTAAGGCGCGGTTGGGCTGATGTCCACCGTGGCCGCGTGGATGCGTCCGGTGACGAATTGCGCAAGGCCGACGCCACCAATACCAAAGAGGTTCAAAAGGGTCATGCCGCGCCCCACCAGATGCGGTGCCACAAATGCCCGGCCATGCGCCATGATGACCGGAAAGCTGGCCCCAAGGAAGCCGATCAACGCCATCAAGACCACTGACAGCCAAACCGCGCTGTCGATCCACAGGCACAACAGGGCCAGTGCCGCCGCGCCCAGCGTGTTGCCACCAAAAATCACCCATTTTCGTGTACCAAGCACCCGATCGAGCGGCCCGTAGGCAAATGTTCCGGCGATCATGGCCGCTCCCATAATGAGGGTCGCTGTTCCGATCTGGGTTGTGCTGAGGCTGAAGATATCGCTCAGGTAAGGCCCGGCCCACAAGCCGCGCGTGGCCGCCGATGGCGCATAGGCCACCAGCATCAATGGCAGGATCGCCCACAAAGCAGGTTCTTTCAGCAGGTCCAGTACGGACCCTCGATGCTCGGTCTCGACCTTTTTGGGGTCGTTCACCGTGCTCCAGATCCCCAGAGCGATGGCTCCCGAAAACAAGGCCAGAACCCACATCGTTGCCCGCCACCCCATCAACTCGACCGCTAAGGCCGTTGGGTACGAGGCCACAAGGTTGCCGACGGACCCGACACCCAGCATGACCGCGGCCAGCGTTGCAAAACGGGCAGGGGGGTATTCACGCGCAAAGATATAGTAGGATGCCATAAGCACCGGTGAGCACCCAACACCGATCAATCCCATCGCAATTGCGATGTGAAAGGGCGTATTGGCAACGGCAAACAGCGCCGCGCCGCCTGCACCGCCAACCAGCAGCAGGCTCGCTGCTGTCAGGCGCGGTCCGATCCGGTCCAGCGCCCAACCGACCGGCAGTTGCATTGCCGCAAAGATCAGGAACCATAGCCCCGATGCAAAAGCCAAATCCTCGGGCGTGGCGTTGATATCGCGCCCCAGATCGACGCTGAGCACCGCCAGGAAAGCGCGAAAAAACTGGCTAAGCACATAGCCCAGACACAATACCACCAGACCCGCTTTCATGAGATGCCTTTCTTCTTCACCAGCGCGGGAAGCAGTGGCATGTCGCAATGCATTACACAAGCGCGTGTGTTACACTGTTTGTACCGGACAGTATTCACATTTGGGCTATCGTTAGACTAAGAACATCACCCAGAGGTGCAAATGAAAGACGCCCAGGCCGCTTTTTACGAAAGCCTTCCCCTACAGCGGGATTTTACGAGTTTGGCGCAACCCGCGCGGTTTTCGGCCGTGCCCGACGACTGGGCGCTGGGTGTCGCTGATATTGTCGATTCGACCGGTGAGATTGCCAACGGGCGATATAAGACGGTCAACATGGTTGGCGCTGCTGTGATCTCGGCCATGATAAACGCCCTGAAGGGGCAGCAATTTCCCTATGTCTTTGGGGGGGATGGGGCTGCGTTTGCGATCCCTGCAAGTGCTGTCGACATCGCCCGAACGGTCCTGGCCGAGTTGCGGCGCTGGGCAGAGGAAGAGTTTTCGATCGCGTTGCGCGCGGCCCTGGTGCCAGTGTCCGAGCTTCGTCAGGCGGGGCGTGACCTGCGTGTCGCGCGATATGCACCCTCGAACGGCGTGGACTATGCCATGTTTTCAGGCGGTGGTCTGGCTTGGGCCGAGGCAATGATGAAAGAGGGGCAGTTCCAGGTTCCGCCTGCTGACCCCGGCGCTCAGCCCGACCTGACGGGACTGTCTTGCCGTTGGTCCAACATCAAGGCGCAGCATGGCAAGGTCGTATCCCTTGTGATTGAGCCAACGCCCCAAGCAACCGAGAGCGATTTTGCCGATCTGGCGCAATCAGTCTTGTCAGCAGCTGAAGGGTTGGAACGCGCGGGCCACCCGGTTCCGGAAAACGGCCCGCCCATTAAGTGGCCGCCCCCCAATTTGGCGCTTGACGCGAGTGTGTCCAGATCCGGGCGCAACCTGTTTACACAGAAGGTTAAGCTGCTGGGCCAGAACCTTTTGATCGCTCTATTGTTCAAGTCCGGCAAAAGCCTGGGTCAATTCGACCCTGAACACTATAAGAATATGGTCAGCCGGAATGCCGATTTCCGCAAATTTGACGATGGGTTGAAAATGACGCTGGATTGCGACTCAGCGACATTCTCGCAGATTGAGATCATGCTGGAACAGGCACGCGCGCAGGGCAAGATCCGGTACGGTGTGCACGCGCAGGATGAGGCGATGATGACATGTTTTGTACCCTCGGCCACTCGCGATGATCATGTGCATTTCGTAGATGGTGCCGCGGGCGGTTATGCACAGGCCGCGGCTGCGATGCAGACCTAGGTCCTACTTTGCGGTCCATTCGGCCGCCAGCGCCCGGGCCGCCTGTGTCAGCAACATTACGTCGATTCCCACTGCAAGAAACTGAGCACCCATGTCCATGTAGGCTTGTCTGGCAATGTCATTGGTTGCCAGAATTCCGGGTGCTTTACCTGCAGCCTTTATGCGCGTGATTGCGTCGGAGATGGCGGCTTGAACCTCGGGCACATCGCTTTTGCCCGGAAATCCCATATCCGCAGACAGGTCCGCCGGGCCGATAAAGACACCGTCGACACCTTCGACCGACAGAATTTCATCCAGCGCGGCCATACCGGCGCGGTTTTCGACCTGCACCAGCAGGCAAATCTGGTCGTCCGCAGATTGTATGTAATCCGTGACAGACCCGTAACCGGTCGCCCGCGCCGCGGCAGCACCCACACCGCGCACGCCTTCGGGGGGATATCGACACGCCCGTACCAGTTCGCGGGCTTGCTCAGCGCTGTTCACCATGGGGACCAGGATGGTCTGTGCGCCTAAATCCAGCACCATCTTGATCAGGGCCGTATCCCCAACGGGCACCCGCACCACCGGATGCGTCGGGCTTGCTGCAAGCGCCATTAACTGATCTCTGATCGAGCGGATATCATTCGGAGCGTGCTCGCCATCTATCACCAGCCAGTCGAACCCTGCTGAGCCCATGATCTCGGCCGTGACGGCCTCACCAAAGCTGCTCCAGCAGCCGATCAGCCTTTTGCCCTGTGTTAGAGCCTGTTTAAACGTGTTCTTTGGAGCGGGCATACGAGCACCTTTCTGTTATTCAGCGGGCAACGCCAGTTATAACGGCATCCTCGCGGCTATTTAACGGACCAGTCCAAAAGAAAACCACCAAATTATCTGATTGCTGGATTAGGCAGTTCAGGAGTTTCACTATTTTAAGCGCCTATCCGTTCCTGTGGGCGGAGCAAAAGAAGCTGGGGCTGGCAAATGCAAACTCAGCCTGAAATGACCCCAAAAAACACCGTGAAAATCGGTTTATGACGTTGCAGCGCCGTTGGAATTCGGCAAGACTTTCGTATGACCAATGATGTACCATTGACGTCACGCTCATTGCCTATCGCGCTGCTGCGGGCTCGGGAACGGGTCATGGGACCCATTCGAAAGATGTTGGCGGATGCCGGTGTTACCGAACAGCAATGGCGCGTATTGCGTGTCCTGAACGAGGAAGGCCCGCAAGAACCGACCCACATTGCAGAGCGGGCCTGTCTACTGCTGCCCAGCCTTACACGCATTCTGCAAAAGCTTGAGGCAAAGGACCTGATCGTACGGCGTGTGCATCCAGGTGACAGGCGCCGCCAGATTATCGACATCTCTGACAAAGGGAACCAGATCATCAAGGATAATATTCAGGTAACAATCCAACTGGCTGAGGATCTGCGCACCAAAATGGGTCCTGAACGTCACGAAGCCTTGTTGGACCTTTTGAACGAATTGCGAGATTTGGAAACCTAAGGGGTGTCCCTCGAACCCCGCCAGAGACAAGTGGTATCCCTGACGGGGCGGCCAGACGTATACTGGATTATTTGCCTGGCCCCAAGCCGGTTGCGTCAGATATGCCCAACGGTCCGGCCTGCGTTTCAGAGAACGCGCCGGTTTGAAATAAAACCGACTCTGTGACGCAGAGACTTGTTGGGGGTTATGTCTCAGGCCATGGTTCTCTGAAATTGTGACGTCCCGACCGTTGTGTCGTACCCAAGTTTCAGGGTGCCAAAACACAATAGCCGTACTGGTACATCCGTCTTACATCTGATCGGTGGCAAGAATGATCGGCCACCAATCTGCTGCCGATTTCTTTCTCTTACTTCTATTTAGGACCCGGTTGCAGAATTCCAAGACAGGGCGACCGGAATGTGATGACCTGCCACAAGGGCGGCTTGCTCCTCCAGATCACCACTTTAAGATGCCCGAAAATTAGTGGGGACCCCAATGCCGGACATTTTGTTTTCTCTTTCCGACCCGATAGCGATCCCGGTGCAGGGGCAGGATGCGGTCTATCCGGTAGGTCGGATATTTTGTGTTGGTCGCAACTATGCAGCACATGCCGCCGAGATGGGTCACGAGGTTGACCGCGAGGCCCCATTCTACTTCACCAAGTCCGCGTCAAACGCGGTACTGACAGGGGCAACCGTTCCATATCCTCCCGGAACAGAAAACTTCCATCACGAGATGGAGTTGGCCATTGCCATCGGAAAACCTGTCTTTCAGGCCACCAGTGCACAAGCTTGGGATGCCGTTTTCGCTTATGGTTGTGCCCTGGACATGACCCGCCGCGACCTGCAGATTCGCGAGCGCAACAAGCAGCGTCCGTGGGATTTGGGCAAAGACCTAGAGGCCGGTGCCGTGTTTGCTCCGCTGACCTTGGCCGCGGACTGGTCGCCGAAAGACGGGACGCGCATTTTCCTGACTGTGAATGGACAAACGCGTCAGGACGCAACGCTGGGTGAGCTGATCTGGAAAATTGACGAGATCATCAGCCATCTGTCCCGTTTCTATCATCTAAGACCCGGTGACCTGATCCTGACCGGTACGCCCGCCGGTGTTGGTCCTGTACAGGCCGGGGACCAGATTTACGGTGGAATTGACGGTCTGGACCCAGTTCAACTTACACTGTCTGACGCAGAATAGACCCTATTTCGGATCTTTCAGCCAATCTGTTTCGAATTCCACATCGTCCAAATCCGCAAAACGGCGAACCCGATCCAGCTCTGATTGCAGCCGTTTCGTGCGTGCGTCCGACCAACGCACCGAACGTTCCGGCCACAGGGCGCTGACCTTGAGAACGCCTTGATCGCGTTGCGCTTTCGTGTCGATGCGCCCGATCATTCGATCGCCCTCTAAAAGGGGAAAGACGTAATAGCCATATGTCCGCTTGGCGGCGGGAACGAACACTTCAATGCGGTAATGAAATCCGAAAAGCCGCTCGGCCCGCTTGCGGTCACGCAGCATCGGATCAAAAGGGCTAAGAACCCTCATGCGCCCCGGAACCGATGGCACCTCAGCCTCGATCAAGTCTGGTCGGGCAAGCAGCTTGCGCAGCTTGCCATCAGCGCAAGTAACTTCGATTTCCTGCAAGAGACCGTTTGTTAGAGCCTTTTCTGACCATTGCCGAGCTTCAGCAACACTGACAGTATCCCAGAATGCAGCCAGCTCTCCGGGTGTTGCGAAACCTAAACGGTCCAGTGCTGCGTTGCACAGCCAGTCTACCGTTTCCTCGACATCACAGCGCAGGTTGCCCGGACACAGATGCGTTTCGATCACCCGCTCGGTCAAATCATACCGCTTCTGAAAACCGCTGCGCCCGACAACGGTCAACGCACCAGACCGCCACAGAAACTCAAGCGCTGTTTTGGACGGATGCCAGTCCCACCATCCGCCGGATCCCTTTTTCTCATCCTTGCCAACATCCGAGGATGGTACCGGTCCATGATCACGGATATGCTGCAGAACGGTGTCGAACTGTTTTTCGAACCCGTCCCGTCGCCAGTTTTTCCAGCGGGATTTCAGCAGCGCCGCGTCGCGTTGAAATCGCAAATGCCAATGCGGATAGAATTCAATCGGAATAACGGCGGCGTCATGTGTCCAGTGCTCGAACAGCGCACGGTCGCGCTCATACAGGCGCTTAAGGTTTTTCGCGCGGTACGATGGCCTGCGAGAGAACAGGATCATGTCATGCGCGCGGGCGACCGTGTTGATGCTGTCCAGCTGTACGAAACCCAACCTATGGATCAACTCCAACAAGTCTGCTCCGCTGGCCCCGCCCGAAGGTTTCTCGGCCAGCGCATGACGATCCATAAACAGGGCGCGGGCCGCCCTGTTGTCCAGTCGTGGAAGCACCATTAATTCAGCGCCGCTTCAGCGTTTCGCCATAGCTGATCTTGGGGGTCAGAGTTATGCGGGTTTCGATATCGGCATCCGGCTCGGCCAGCTGCGCGGCAATGATCTCGGCCGCCTTGCGCCCGATTTCCAATCGGCAGGCATCCATCGTAGCCAGCTTGCGCGGAAGACCTTGCAAAAGTTCGACATTGTTAAACCCAGCCAGCCCGATTTGTCCGGGTACATCGACCCCCTGTTCCAACAGGTACAACATTCCCCCGGCGCCAATCATATCGTTGGAGTAATACAGGAAATCCAGCTCGGGTGACCGTTCCAGCATGGCTTGCGTCATCTCGCGCCCCTTGGCCAGAGCCGAGCCGCCGGAATAGAACTCGCGATCTTCAATCTCGATCCCGTTCTTGCCCAACACTTCGGTAAAGCCTTCGAACCTTTTGCGGGCGCGGTGATCCAACGGCATCTTGGTTCCCATAAAACCGATATGCTTATAGCCCGCCTTCAGAATTGCTTCGGCCATTTCGCGCCCGGCGCGGCGGTGCGAGATTCCCACCATGGCATCAACCGGCTTGCCGTCGGTGTCCATGATCTCAACCACCGGTATTCCAGCCGAATCCAGCATGGCGCGCGCCGCCTCGGTATGTTCCAGCCCCGCGATGATCACGCCCGAAGGACGCCACGAAAGCATCTCATACAGTACTTTTTCTTCTTTCTCAGGCAGGTAATCTGTGACGCCGACTACGGGCTGTAATTCTGTGTCTTCCAGAACCTGATTGATGCCGGTCAGAACCTCGGGGAAGACCATATTCGACAAAGAGGGGATAATCACCGCGACAAGGTTAACCCGGCTTGAGGCTAGCGCACCTGCGATTTTGTTGGGCACGTATCCCAGCTCTTTCGCGGCAGCCAGAACACGGGTGCGGGTTGCGTCCGAGACATCGCCCCGGTTCCGCAAAACCCGGCTGACCGTCATTTCGGATACTCCTGACGCTTCCGAGACATCACGAAGGGTAAGCGGGCGTTTTGTTTCTGTGGTCACCGGTGGCACCTGCACTGTTGTTTTGACCGATGGTAGCGTGAACAGGGCGCTGTTTACAACTGTTGCACATAGGCCATGACAAGCCTGAAAAACCAAGGTAGAGAATGCCTTGCACGGCCCCGTGGCTCAACTGGATAGAGCAGCCCCCTCCTAAGGGGCAGGTTGCAGGTTCGAATCCTGCCGGGGTCGCCATTTATTAGGATTGCTTCAGTCACCGAATTGAATGCACAGGCTTAAAACTCTCGGCCGTAGCACTGTGCTGTGGGCCAAGGGGAATGCGCTGATGGAGAATTCGGAGCGGGATGGCGCGTCACGGCGACCCGACCCGTACTGAGGGTCGCACCGAACGTAAGGCCGCGATTGCAATATTGCAGCGCTTCTCCGCTGAGACGACCTTGTGGCTGACCTCGGATTCCAACAAACGATACTGTGCGGCCCATTGCGCTGCGGATACCTGTGGGACTACGTCAATCTGCACAGACGAGGAAGACGCGTTATCCAGTAGTCTTCGGGCGTATATTCCGGCGCCACGGCTACGCTTTGACCCAAAAGCACTGAACTGGCGTTAGGTCTGACCGAGACAGTTGGCGGCATGTCCCTGCCCAACTGTCACGGCTTTGAGGTCTTGCGGTCGGGCTTAGTTCCGACGCTAACTACAGGAAATTCCTTCTGGCCGATGGCGGTAAAAGGTTGAAAAAATCACAGACCTGTTTCTGGTCACCCGACACGTAGGATTGAAGAAAGAACTCATCCACTAGGAGGAAGAGCGCCCCTCGCCCGACCAATTCAGCGAACTACTGGAGGGGCAGGGCGCGTCACTCCTCACATCCTCAGTGAGACTTATCTCACTGAAGACTTGGGGCAGATCCTTTTCTCAGACTGCGCACTTATGCCTAGACAGTACTTGCAACCGCAGAAGGCCTACGCCACGAATTGCTTTGCCTTGTGAAACGGTTCATCCGGTGCAAAACCTCTCTTGTGTTGATCAGTACCCACGTCTTGAACATCAATGGTAAATGCATCGATGAGGCGGGACAGTTTTATCGCGTCTTGGCTGAGCAATTGACCGGCTGCGCTGGTTTCCTCGACCATGGCCGCGTTCTGCTGGGTCACCTGATCCAGTTGAGACACCGCTATGTTCGCTTCACTCAGCCCAGTCGCTTGTTCCGATGTCGAGTCTGCAATCGCGGATACCAGGTTCGAGATATGCGACACTCGATCAGAGATACTGCGCAGCGTTGTCCCCGTCCGGCCAACAAGGCTTACTCCGGATTTCACCTGCTGAGTACTCTTGGAAATCAGACCCTTGATTTCCCGCGCAGCGTCGGTGGTGCGTTGCGAAAGACCGCGAACCTCGGAGGCGACAACGGCGAAGCCGCGCCCCGCCTCGCCTGCGCGGGCAGCTTCCACACCTGCGTTCAGTGCAAGCAGATTGGTTTGGAACGCGATATCGTCGATCACGCCAATAATCTGTGAGATCTGGGTGGAGCTGTCTTCGATATCCTTCATAGCAGAGACCGTTTCCTCGACGATCTGACCACTGGCAATCGCCTCGTCGCGCGCTTCGTTCGTGGTGTTTTCCGCATCACGGGAGCCTTCCGCCGCAGAACGAACGCTGGCGGTGAGTTCCTCAATCGCGGCAGCAGTTTCCTCAAGCGTCGCGGCTTGGCTCTCCGTCCGGTGGGAGAGGTCGTTCGAGGCCTGCTGAATCTCGGCGGAACCGCTGCGCAGTGAGTCTGCAACCTGAAAAACCTCTACGACAGTCGCGTTCAGCGTGCTGGCGGTCAAGTTGAAGTCGTCTTTCAGTTTCGCATAGCCATCGGTTAGTTCCCGCGTGATGCGGTAGGTCAGGTCGCCTTTGGCGAAATGCGCGAGACCGGTGCCGATCGCATCAACCGCAGCAGTTTGCTTGGCTTGATTTTCCGCGCGTTCTTCCTCGGCGATACGGGCCATTTCTTCCTTTTCGACCAGGCCGTCGCGGAATACTTTCAAGGCGTTGGCGATGCGGCGAACCTCGTCAGAAGCGCGCTCAAACCCGGTGACTGGGGTCATATCGCCTTGCGACAGACGCTCAGTTGTTCGGCTGATTGCATTCAGCGGACGAATAATCAGCCAATGATTCATTAGCAAAGCCAGAAAAACGAACCCGAGCGCAAAAGCCCCTAGTTTCCCAAGATTTCCCTGGACCTCGGTGGCATCGGCAGCCATCGACCGTGCGTTCTCGGTGATCGTTTCTTGGCTCGCTACACCCTGCAGCGAAGCCGCGCCGGCTATTTTCAAAACCGCCTTGACGGTTTCCTCTGCGGCGTCGGTCGCAATCCGGTCAGAGTCCAGAGACTTCATGCGCAGGAAAGCCAGCCCTTGATCCGCTGAGGCCATGTCGGACAGGCGCGAAAGCGGACCTGCGAGTGAACCATCGCCAAAATCCGCATATTTGGACAAAGAGCCAGCCGCGGCGGCCAGTGCGTCTCCGGCAATCCTTGCCTGCTCCAGGGTCTGGGCACCAGCAATTTTCAGCGCCTCGATCTGATACGCGGACAGCCAGGAGTTAATCTCGAGCAGGGCGTTCATATAAGCGACTTCATTGTCCAAAAGACCCTGGATTGCATCCCGGTTTCCAGAGGCCGCATCCTCTGCCGCAATAGTTAGCTCGAAGACCATATCATCAATCGCTGTGGAGAGCGCAGCATCTGCCTGCTGCCGCCCAGACAGAACCGCCGCCCGGTCGACGGGTCTGCCCAACTGCCCCAACGCGATGGCTTTGTCGAGGATGCCCACGGCATTCGTGAGGTCCGCTTCGATATCCGCGCCGTAGTCCCGCAAAGCCAATGCCTCCAGGCCTTTGGAAAGATGCTTCTGATAGGAAGACGCCAGGTCTGATAGGATGGACCGCATGGCCTGATCCCGGGTTGTAGACAGAGCCAGCGACACACCGGACATCAGGTTTAGCTGAGCCCGCGTTTCAAGTAGCTCCTGCAATGAGGTAAATTTATTGTCAACGAGGTCGACCATCGTTTCCTCAATCGCGGCAATCGTGTCTTCGCCTTGGATTGCGATGTTGAAATAGGCGTCATCGGCCGTTTGCAGCAGGATCGTCTGCAACGCAGTGACCCCTTCCTGCAATTCGTGGGTCATCTCTGCCGCGCGATTATTGAAATCAAAGGCACTCTCGCGCGCCTCAACAAGCGTATCGAGGGTCTGCATGACATGCGCCAGATCGGCGCTGAACGCCGCGCGGCTTTCATCGGGTTGGGCTGCAACGGCTTTAGTCAGGGCCTGCGACGCCGTCTCAAGGGTTTCCTCTGCTCGGGTCAGCCCAGCCAGATCCTGCTGCATGAGGGTGAGAACCATTGCGTCCTTGGTGGCGCTCGCCGCTGAGATCAGCGCAGTGCTTTGGCTTAACCTCGGAAGGTCCCGCGCAGTCATGTTATCTGCGCTGACAGCCACGCGGCTGAAGGATTGGTAGGTCAGGTAGCCCGCTCCGCCTGCAACAGCGGACAGTGCAACAAGGATGAAAGTTATCTTGCCGCGAATGCTGGAAAGTAGGTTGAGACGGCGCAAGAAATTAGACCCTTTGAAGCGAAGCATATGCATATCCTTGGTAATTTATCTGGATGGCACTTAGTCCTGCCCGATTGGCGGGCAGGATGTTTGCAGTCAGGCAACGCGCAGAACGCGTTGCCATTGGCCCTTAGGAGCCGCCTCCGGATATGACCGACTCGAACGTGCCGTCGGCTGTGATGCGTGTGAGAAAGACCTCATCCATGCCCTGGTTGTCATCCGGACCATAGTGCAGGGTCACACCGCCCAGATCGACCGTGGTTAGCGAGGCAAGTGCCAGCAGGAAGTTTTCGCGGGTCAGATTTTTGCCTGCGTCCTCCAACGCCGCAATCGTGAGGCGGCCGACGATATACCCTTCGAGCGAGACAAACCCAGGCTGCGCAGCCGCATCGACGGCTGCCAGCGCGGTTGTGTAGCGGGCAACCAGCGGATTAGAGTCGTCCCACGGGAAGGGCACAACCTGGCTTACGATCACCCCTTCACCCGCATCGCCAAGTTCCTTCGCTAATGCATCCGATCCCACGAAAGAGATATTCACGTAGGTGGCGTCGAGTTTCATTTTGCGCGCAAGTTTGATGAATTCGGCAACCGGTTTGTAAGCGCCCACCATGACTACGGCGTCCGGTTTGGCTTTGCGGATCGACAAGAGCGCCTTTTTCACGGCCGTCGTGTTTCTGGTGTAAGTGCCTTCTGCGGCAAGCGTCATGCCGCGTTTTTCCAGCGCGGCGGTGACCCCATTCAGGCCAACACGACCGAACCCGTCATCCTGATATAGAAGCGCAATGGACTTCATGCCCTGCTGGTCGACGAGATACTCAATCCACGCCTCGGTTTCGGCAGAATATGTTGCGCGCACGTTGAAGATATTACCGTAACCTGCCTCGCGCAGAAATCCGGCACCCGTAAAGGGCCCGATAAAGGGAAGGCCGGCTTCAGTGGCAATAGGCTGGGTGGCCGACGAGGTTGGCGTCCCGACGGCACCGATCAGGGCGATGTGTTTGTCGTCTTCGACAACCGTTTTCACCAGCTCGGCAGAGCGGTCTGGCTCGTAGCCGTCATCCATACTGTCCAGTTTGATATTACGGCCATGCACACCACCGGCGGCGTTCGCCTCTTCGAAGGCGGCGGTCAAGCCAAGCCGCATGCCGATGCCCAGGGCAGAGGCGGGCCCTTCAAAGGCGGCAACTTGTGCAAATGTAACGCTATTGTGGGTAACACCCTGTTCAGCCGCAGCGAAAATAGGCAGAGCCGCCATGATGCCCGCGGCAAGCATCGTTTTTTTGAGAAGCATAGGTATTCTCCCGTGGTTTTCGAAATTCCACCGGACACTGCACGATTGGCTCTTAATAAAATCTAAGTGAGCCTTATTTTTCCTCGCTTCCCCTGTTTTATAGTTAACATACTGTAAAAATTAATCATTTTTTATGAAGAGAGTTGGCTTTCCTAAGATCTCAAGGTCTTGGTGCCCGTCACTCCGGACCTTTCGGGTTCGGGAAACCGCGAGCGGGTACGATTGGCAAAAGCAACAAGCGATAGCATGACCGGAACCTCGACCAGAACCCCAACGACAGTCGCCAAAGCAGCGCCCGAGTTCAAGCCGAACAGGCTGATGGCGACAGCGACGGCCAGCTCAAAGAAGTTTGACGTACCAATCATGGCGCATGGGGCTGCGATTCGATGGGGGACTTTCAGCGCATAGGCCGCCCCGTAGGCCAGTGCGAAAATCCCGTAGCTCTGGATCAGGATTGGAACCGCGATCAGCACGATCACCAACGGCTTGGCAAGAATAGTCTGACCCTGGAGGCCAAACAGGATAACGACTGTTACGATCAGGCCCATGACTGACCATGGCTTTACGCGGGATGAAAAGGCATCAATGGCGTCTTGTGAACGCAGTTTGCGGCGAGTGATCAGCCCGGCGATCAGCGGCAACACCACGTAAAGCACCGTCGCCAGAACAAGGGTTTGCCATGGCACCTCGATGTCAGTCACGCCCAGCAAGAAAGCCACGATAGGGGCAAAAGCCACGACCATAATCAGATCGTTCACCGAGACCTGCACCAGCGTGTAAGTCGCATCCCCTTTGGTGAGTTGGGACCAGACAAACACCATCGCGGTACAGGGGGCCGCGCCCAGCAGGATCAGGCCGGCTATGTATTGTGCGGCGTCTTCGGGCTGAATCCAGGGCGCAAAGACATAGTTGAAAAACACAACCGCCAGAAAGGCCATGGTGAAGGGTTTGATCAGCCAGTTGACCACCAGCGTCACGATCAAACCTTTCGGTTGGCGCGCGACCCCCGCTACTGCGCCAAAGTCTACACCGACCATCATCGGGTAGACCATCGCCCAGATCAGGACGGCCACCACCAGATTGACGCTGGCCACCTCAGCCGAAGCAACTAGTTGCACAAGGCCCGGTGCGGCCAGGCCTATGAGCACACCGCCAATCATAGCCAGAGCGATCCAGACGGTCAGGTAGCGTTCGAAGATGCTCATGCATAAGCCTCATTTGTTTGATCCGTCAGCTTACCGGATGTCAGCGCCGCCAATGCTATCATTACAGCAGACGTGCCCAAAACCAGTGGAAGCCCGCCAATCTGGTAGGTCAGGCCAGACAGAACAGTGCCCACAAGGCGGCCTGTCGCGTTGGCCATGTAGTAGAACCCTACGTCCATCGTTACACGCTCCGACTTGGTGAAAGCCAGAATCAGATAGGAATGCAAAGATGAGTTCACAGCGAAAATTGCCCCGAATACCAGCAAACCTGTTACCAGTGTTATGGTCAGCCATGCCTCGGGCCCAGATGAGGCAAGCACTGCAACCGTCAAAGCGGCGGGAACACAAAACAGTATTGCGGCCCATTTACGCGCGGCGCGGATCAGGTCGCCTTCGCTGCGCCTAGATGCGCGCAGGATACCGGGTGCGATGGCCTGAACGGCGCCGTAAAGGATGACCCAGACAGCCATGAAGGTGCCGATCATGAAGAACGCCGCGCGGTTTCCATCTTCGGTGCCGTCGGACAACACAGCATAAAAGTAAATCGGTATACCGACGACGAACCACACATCCCGTGCGCCAAAAAGAAAGACCCGCGCCGCCGACAGCCAATTCACGTTGGCGGATTTCGAAAAGACCTCAGAGAATTTGGCGCTTTTGCGCCCTTTTGGCAGGCCAGGTGGCATGTACAGAATGACCGCCGCAAGGATGACGGCCAGCACAATCGCCATGACCAGCACAGCCCAGACAAAACCCAATGTGGCCAACAGCGCAGCCCCCAGTAAAAAGCCCAGCCCTTTGACCGCGTTCTTTGAGCCGGTCAGCATAGCGACCCAGCGGAACAGTCCGCCGCCCTCGGGCGGAGCCAAGAGTTTGACGGCGGATTTTGAAGACATTTTAGCCAGATCTTTCGCCACTCCGCTGGCGCCCTGCACAAGCATGACAAAGGCAACAGAAGCGCCGATCGCCCAATTAGGGTCTAATTGCGTCAGCGCCAAAAGCGCCACGACCTGAAGCCCCAGGCCGGCATACAGGGTCGAGGTCAAACCGAACCGAGCCGCGATCCATCCGGCGGTAAGATTTGTGACCATACCCGCGATCTCATACAGTACGAACAGGTAGGCCAGCTGCACCGGCGAGAAGCCCAGGGTGTGAAAATGCAGCAGCACCAGCATGCGCAGGGCCCCGTCGGTCAGCATAAAAGCCCAGTACGCCGCGGTAACGGCGATGTAGGCCGACAGACCTTCGGGTCTTTGTGTCACAGCGTGTTCCCGACCATGAACGCAACGTCGACGAGGCGGTGGGCATAGCCCATCTCATTGTCATACCACGCATAAACCTTCACTTGCGTCCCGTTCACCACCATGGTTGAGGGCGCGTCGATGATCGAAGACCGTTCGTCATTGGTATAATCAGTTGAGACCAGCGGGCGCGTCTCATAGCCCAGAATACCCTTGAGTTCACCTTCGGCTGCGGCTTTGAAGAATGTGTTGACCTCGTCAACACTGGTTTTCCGTTCAACCTCGAACACGCAATCCGTCAGCGAGGCGTTTAGCAGCGGAACGCGCACTGCATGACCGTTCAAGCGCCCTCTGAGTTCGGGGTAAATCAATGTAATCGCTGTGGCTGACCCCGTGGTGGTCGGGATCAGCGAATTCAGTGCTGATCGAGCGCGCCGCAGGTCTTTCGCGGGTCGGTCTACGATGGTCTGGGTGTTGGTCACGTCGTGGATTGTCGTCATCGACCCGTGACGGATGCCCAGGTTTTCGTGGATCACTTTCACCACCGGCGCCAGACAGTTCGTGGTGCAGGACGCCGCCGTGACGATGTGATGAGCAGCAGGATCGTAAACGCTGTCATTCACACCCATGACAATATTTGCGGTCGGGCCGTCCTTTACAGGGGCCGACACCACGACCTTTTTCACCCCGGCTTTGAAATAAGGGGCCAGCTTGGCCTCGGTCTTGAAGACACCGGTGCAATCGATCACCACGTCGACGCCGTCCAGCGGTAACTGGCCAAGGTCCTTCGTGCCAATGAAAGGCAGTCGGGTCCCGTTGATTGTCACGCTATCGGCGTCATGTTCGAAACGCGCGTCCCAGCGACCGTGAACTGTGTCGAACTCAAGCAGATGCGCGTGCATCGCCGGATCGCCGATACAATCATTGATCCATGCGATCTTGGCACCCTTTTCAAGCAACGGTTTCAACGCCAGCTTTCCGATCCGGCCAAGACCGTTTACCGCAAACGCCGTCATTTTATGTCCTCAACAGGTGTTCTGCCGATGTCATCGACTGCGGATTGCAGTGCGATCCGGTCAAGGCTTTCAACGGGCAGTGCAGTGAAGGCCTGTATCCGGCGCTTGAGTGCGCCATAGGCTCTTTGGAACGCGAGGCTTTTTTCAGCATCCGTGCCTTCAGCTTTCACCGGGTCTTCCATGCCCCAATGGCCGCTGATCGGCTGCCCTTGCCACGCTGGGCATTCCTCATTTGCGGCCTTGTTGCAGACGGTGAACACAAAATCCATTTCTGGTGCGTCAGGGCCGGAAAATTCCGACACTGTCTTGGACCGGAGCAAGGACGTGTCGTGCCCCTTGTCCGCCAGAACCTTAACCGCAAACGGGTTCAGTTCCGAAAATGGCCTTGTACCGGCCGAATAGACGTTGAACCGGTCTCCGGCGAGATCTCGCAGAAGAGACTCGGCAAAGATGGAGCGCGCCGAGTTCCCGACGCAAATGAACAATACGTTGAATTTCCGATCTGTCATTGTGCCTTTTCCTTGCTGTAAGGGCATACAGATATCCGGACGACCCCGGCAGCAATCGTTCAGCAGAAAGCCAAGCATGTGCTGCACGTTCTTCATATCAACCGAATAAAGCAGAGAGGTTCCCGACCGTTCCTGCGTTACCAGTCCCGAGCGTTGAAGCGCGTTCAGATAGTTCGACAACGTACTGGGTTTGATGCCCAGTTCGTTTGCCAGTTCGCCCGCAGGCACAGTGTCAGGAAAGCGTCGCATTAACATGCGAAACACTGAAATACGTTGCGGATGGCCGAGAATGGCCAGTTGGTCTGAAATTAATTCTAGCATATTTCATGAAATATGGAAATAAAGCTCATACCGCAATCCTTAATCGGCGCTGTTACAGAAAATTCACAATCGAAAAAAAGGGACAGACAGAGCAATAGCCTTTCGACCTTGCTGCGTCGCATTCGGTGGCACCCAAGGTTTTGAAAAGCAACTTATGCAATCCGCAGAAGGAGGCTTGCGCGTTTCAGCCTGACCGTTTACAGAACAGTCGCCTGCCTCAATAGCTCAGCTGGTAGAGCAGGTCCTTCGTAAGGACAAGGTCGGGGGTTCGAGTCCCTCTTGAGGCACCATTTATCGAATTCTGTTGAAAGTGTGTACCGTGTGACACTCTGCTGTGGTTCAGATTGTTTCAGCCGCTAAAGACATTCCTGCACGCCAAGGCGTATGAGATAGTCACCGGAAACTAAGAAAAGTTCGCTGGGTCCGGCGTATCTGGCTTTGGACATAAACCAGTTTTTGACCGGAGTCGGGTAGTAGCTGGATAGAGACGCGCTTTTTCTTTCGAATTCACTGGCCGTCATTTCCGTGCGATTCAACCGGTAGGGGCCGTGAAAACCAAATACTGTTTTGCGAGAGATGCAAACATCATCCGCACCCAGCAGCATAGTGCAGCTGGAATGACAAAAGTCCCCGGTTATCCGGAACTGTGTGTTGGTTCGGTTGGCGATTTCAATCTGGACCAAACGGTCCAAGATACGCCCGCCAGAATCGTTGCCGACCTGTATATCCTTTGATGCCGCTGGCACGCTCGTCAGAAAGCATGCCACCAGCGCCGCAATCATGTTTCTCATCCGCCCGCCTGCTCAAGGGTGGTTTTTTGTTTTGACTACCTGTAGCAGAAAAACCCGGACGCAAAAACGCTGTCAAAAAACATGAGAGAATCCTGTGTTCTCAATAACTCACCCGAAGGGAATCGGCCTGCCTCCGCAATCAGGGCCGTAGCGGCGCGTTGGGCCTCAAAGGCAGGCGTTCAACCTGAGGTGCAGCAAAGAAAGAATTCTCAACAATAGTTGCGTTTTGATCCGTGACGGTTCCGACGTCTCATGCGCGTTTTTCACCAAGGGACGCAACGCCCAACACCGACAAAACCTTGGCCTCGATCTGTTGGGCGTTCAGGCCTGCAACAGTGTACATGTCGGATGGGCTGGCCTGATCAATGAATGTATCCGGCAGCACCATTGAGCGGTACTTCAACCCGTGATCGAATACACCCTCATCCGCCAAGAGCTGCGCCACGTGACTGCCAAATCCGCCAATGGCACCTTCTTCGATGGTTATCAGCGCTTCATGGTTCGCGGCCAGTTCAAGGATCAAATCTCGGTCCAGTGGTTTGGCAAACCGGGCATCGGCAATGGTTGGGGTAATGCCCCGGGCTGAGAGAGCCTCAGCCGCTTTCTGAACTTCTGCCAGACGGGTTCCGAACGAAAGTATCGCCACGCGTGCGCCTTGTTGAATCAGGCGGCCTTTGCCGATCTCAAGAACTTCACCACGTTCGGGCAAATCGACGCCCACGCCTTCGCCCCTAGGGTAGCGGAAGGCAATGGGGCCTTCATCATGAGCCGCCGCAGTCGCGACCATGTGCATCAGTTCGGCCTCGTCTGCAGCCGCCATGACTGTCATACTAGGCAGGTTGGACAGGTAGGCGATATCGAACGACCCCGCATGGGTTGCCCCATCGGCACCAACCAAACCGGCACGGTCAATGGCAAAGCGTACCGGCAGGCGCTGAATGGCCACATCATGCACCACCTGGTCATACCCGCGCTGCAAAAACGTAGAATACATTGCGCAGAACGGTTTCATTCCCCCCGCAGCCAGCGCGGCGGCGAAAGTCACACCGTGCTGCTCGGCAATCGCAACGTCGAAACAGCGCGAAGGATAGCGTTCGGCAAAAAGGTTCAGGCCGGTTCCGTCTGGCATTGCGGCGGTGACGGCGACGATCTTGTCGTCGCGCCCGGCTTCCTCAACCAGCGTCTTGCCAAAGACCGAGGTGTAAGATGGTGCGTTGGACGGCGCCTTTTTCTGCTCACCCGTCACAACGTCGAATTTCGCGGTCGCATGGCCCTTGTCGCGGGCTTGCTCAGCTGGGGCATAGCCCTTGCCCTTTTTGGTCAGCACGTGGATCAGAATCGGGCCGGTCGCCCGTGCCTTCACCGTGCGCAGCACCGGCAGAAGCTGGTCCATATCATGCCCGTCAAGCGGGCCGATGTAGGAAAACCCCAGCTCTTCGAACAATGTGCCGCCCACAGCCATACCTTTCAGCATTTCCTTGGCGCGCTTGGCGCCCTCGCGGAACGGTTCGGGCAGCAGCGAGACCGCGCCCTTGGCGGCGGCTTTCAACTCGTGGAACGGGGCTTCGGTGTAGATACGCGACAGATAGTTCGACAGAGCGCCAACAGGCGGGGCGATGCTCATATCGTTGTCGTTCAGGATCACGATCAGGCGCTTTTTCAAATGGCCTGCGTTGTTCATCGCCTCAAAAGCCATGCCCGCCGACATTGAGCCATCGCCGATCACGGCAATCGCGTCACCCAGCCCTTCCGGTGTGACACCGCCCAGATCGCGGGCAACCGCAAACCCAAGCGCCGCGCTGATCGAGGTTGAGCTATGTGCCGCGCCGAACGGGTCATAGGGGCTTTCGCTGCGTTTGGTAAAACCGCTGAGGCCGTCTTTCATGCGCAGGGTACGAATTCGGTCGCGACGCCCGGTCAGGATTTTGTGGGGATAGCACTGATGCCCCACATCCCAGATGATCTTGTCACGCGGGGTATCAAAAACGGCATGCAACGCAGTCGTCAGTTCCACCACGCCAAGCCCGGCGCCGAGATGTCCGCCAGTAACCGAAACGGCCGAGATCGTCTCGGACCGCAATTCCTGCGCAAGCTGGGTCAGTTGCGCATCTGAGAATTGCTTGAGATCCGCAGGTCTGTTCACAAGGTCCAGCAGAGGCGTTTTCGGGCGGTCAGTCATTGGCGATCCTGGCTTAGCTGTCCCGGGAAATAACGAAGCGGGCGGCATCCTTCAAGGTTTCAGCCGAAGCGCCATAGCCTGTAAGGGCGGCGCAGGCCTCATCCACAAGTTCCGAAGCCCGGGCTTTGGCCGCATCCAAGCCCAGTAACGAAACAAAGGTGGCTTTACCGGCCCTGGCGTCTTTTTGCAGACGTTTCCCGGCTTTTTCGGCATCACCTTCGACATCCAAAATGTCGTCTGCGATTTGAAAGGCAAGACCAAGCGCCTGGGCATATTGGCGCAATGGCGCAGGGTCGGCCTGCGCCAGCCGAGCGCCTGCACCGGCTGACCACTCGATCAATGCGCCGGTCTTGCCGGCCTGTAAACGCGTGATCTCGCTCAGCGTAAGCGGGGACGCAGCCGTCTCAGCGGCAATATCCAAGGCTTGCCCCAGCACCATCCCCTGAGCGCCGCTGGCCTGGGCAAGTGTCAGGGCCAGATCAGCGCGTATGTCGGCAGTGCCAACCTCGGGCCGCGTGCAAAGTTCGAATGCCAGCGTGTGCAACGCGTCACCTGCCAGAACAGCCGTGCCCTCATCCCATTTCATATGCACGGTCGGGCGACCACGACGCAGGTCGTCGTCATCCATGCAGGGCAAATCGTCATGCACCAGCGAATAAGCGTGCAATGCCTCAATCCCCGTGGCGGGCCAGATTGCGCGGTCAATGTCCACCTGATGCATGCGGGCGCTTTCAAGCACCAGAAAACCGCGCAGCCGCTTGCCCCCTTGCGTGGCATAGCTCATCGCCTGTGTGACATCCACGTCGCTCAGCGCGCCCAGAACCAGATCAAACTGCTTCTGAATCCGTGCCGCATCCTGCGCCAGTCTTTCGCGAAACATTACTGACCTTCGACAGGCGTTGTCCCGGTTGGCTGTCCATTGGCGTCCAGGGTAATAGCGGCCACTTTTTCCTCGGCCCGCTTCAGCTCATCCTCGCAGCGCTTTTTCAGCGCCGCACCGCGCTCGTAAAGAGCGATCGACTGATCCAGCGCCACGTCGCCGCGCTCAAGCTGGCCAACCACGGCTTCAAGCTCTTTCATAGCTTGTTCGAATGTCATCTGGTCTACGAGGGTATCGGTCATCGGGCTGCCTTCATCAATTCTTCCACATGGGCGCGTGTGGCCTCGGCCAGTGCGTTCAGATCATACCCGCCTTCCAGAGTCGAGACGATACGTCCGTCGCACAGCTCATCGGCGATTTTGCAGAGTTCAGCCGTGATCCAAGCGAAATCGCCGGTCGACCAGTTCAGATTTGCCAGCGGATCGTCCTGATGCGCGTCGAATCCGGCAGAGATGATGATTAGTTCGGGCTTGAAAGCACGCAGGCGGGGGAAGGCCTGCGTTTCATAGGCCGCGCGCATCTCGGCCCCGCCGGTTCCCGGTGATAGCGGAATGTTCAGAACGGTTTCAAAAGCGCCTGTCTCATCCGCTCGCCCGGAACCGGGCCAAAGCGGCATCTGTTGGCTGGTGATTAGCAGCGCGCGCCGTTCATCCCAAAGTAAATCCTGCGTGCCGTTGCCGTGGTGTACGTCGAAATCAACCACCGCGACCCGGTTCAAACCGTGATGGTCCAGCGCATGCTTGGCCGCCAGCGCTGCATTGCCGAACAGGCAGAAACCCATTGCAGTCTCTGATTCAGCATGGTGCCCCGGAGGCCGGATCGCACAAAACGCATTCGGAGCCTCTCCGCCCAGCACCATATCCACCGCGCGCACTACAGCCCCTGCGGCCCGATACGCGGCATCGACCGAACCGGCAGACATGAATGTATCGCCGTCGATCTGGGCAAAACCATCAATGGGGCAAGACTCCCGAATATCCCGGATGTAGCTTTCCGGATGAATCCGCAACAGATCGTCATCGGCGGCCAAAGGTGCAGTTGTCCGGCGAAGGTCCAGCGGTTCCAACGCGTGCAAAACATGCTCCAGCCGCGCAACCCGTTCAGGATGCCCGTCCGGCGTCACATGCCTGAGGCAATCCGCATGGGTCAAAAGCGCGGTCTTCATCACGATCCCCTGTTCATTCGGCTGAAATACTTATGCAGAGGACATAAAACCGTCTTTGGTAACAAAATCAATCCGGTGCCAGCATATATCCGGCGCCGCGCACCGTTTGAAGGTATCGCGGTTGTTTGGGGTCCTGCTCGATCTTGCGACGCAGGCGAGTGATCTGGACATCAACGGCACGTTCCTGCGCCTGACCCTTGTCGCGCCCCAGATCCTCGACAAGCTTGGCCCGGCTGATCGGCTCGCCGGGTTGAGTCGAGAAAATCTTCATCAATTGGCTTTCCGTTGCGGTCAGGCGCACGGGGTCTTCGCCCTGCCACATCTCGCCGCGCTCAACATCATAGCGGATCGGGCCGAGATTCAGGATCTTGCTTGCAGTATCCTGCGCAGGCGTTTCCGGCATGCGCCTCAGGATTGCGTTGATCCGCAGCAGCAGTTCTTTTGGCTCGAACGGTTTGGCAAGGTAATCATCTGCCCCCGCCTCTAGTCCGGAGATGCGATGCTCGGTCTCGCCGCGCGCGGTCAAAAGAAGGATCGGCGTCGTATGTGTCTCGCGCAGCGTTTTGGTCAGACTTACGCCATCCTCACCGGGCATCATCACGTCCAAAACGATCATGTCGAAATCCAGACCGGACAAGACCCGCCGCGCATGGGCGGCATCACGGGCAGCCGTCACCAGAAATCCGTTTTTCATCAGGAACTTCTTGAGCAGATCACGGATACGCTCATCGTCGTCGACGATCAGCAGATGGGCGTCCATTTCGCTCATGAGGTCGTGTCCCGCAGTTTTGTATAGGCATGACGCATATCAGCATCCATCATTGCTTCAAGCACTTTGCGAAATCCTGATACGGCCTCGGGGCCAGCTTCCTTGTAAGCGGCACGCATCCGTACACGCTGGGCTTCGGACAGCCGAGCCTCAAGCGCCTTTCCCTTTTCAGTCAGAAACAGGTGCCGCTCGCGCTTGTCAGTGGTGCCCACGCGGCTTTCGACAAGACCATCTTCGATCAAAGTTCGCAGAACGCGGTTCAGCGACTGTTTCGTAACCCCAAGAATGGCCAGCAAGTTGTTGACCGTTGTGCCGGGCGCGCGGTTGATGAAATGGACGGCCCTGTGATGCGCCCTGCCATAGGCCATCTGCGTCAGAATGCGGTCGGGGTCGGCAGTGAACCCGCGGTAAGCGAAAAACATCGCCTCGATCCCTTGCCGCAACTGTTCGTCAGTCAAAAACAAAAGGCTTTCTCCGCCAAAGACTTGGGCTGGGCGCGTATCCGACATAGTTTGCCTCATTCGTTACATAAGTCGACTTTATGTCAGCGTTATTGACATTCCAAGAGTGGACAGGTATCGAGCCGCAGTTTTTGCGCAACTTTACTTCCGCAAACGTGTAAAATGGCGCAACAATCGATAAATTCAACCCGGTTCAGGAGGTTTCGGATGGCGGGGTATGATGATCGTGATGGCGTGATCTGGATGGATGGTAAGCTGGTGCCGTGGCGTGACGCCAATGTTCACATCCTGACCCACGCAATGCACTATGCATCCTCGGTTTTCGAGGGCGAGCGTGCGTATAACGGCAAGATCTTCAAAAGCCGTGAGCATTCCAAACGGCTGGTTGCGTCGGCCGAGGCACTGGACATGCCGATGCCCTACACGATTGACCAGATCGAAGCCGCCAAGAAAGAGGCTTTGGAAGCCAGTGGCTTGCAGGATGCGTATGTTCGCGCTCTGGTCTGGCGCGGATCGGGTGAGGATATGGGCGTGGCCTCGGCCCGTAACCCGGTGCATATGGCCATCGCGGTTTGGCCTTGGGGTGCCTATTACGGTGACGCCAAGATGCAGGGTGCCAGGCTTGACATCGCCGAATGGAAACGGCCCAGCCCCGAAACCATCCCGGTCCATGCCAAGGCGGCGGGTCTTTACATGATCTGCACCATCTCCAAACACAAGGCCGAGGCCAAAGGCTGCTCGGACGCTCTGTTTATGGATTACCGCGGCTATGTGGCCGAGGCGACAGGCGCCAACGTGTTTTTCGTCAAGGATGGTGAGGTTCACACACCCCTGGCGGATTGCTTCCTGAATGGTATCACGCGCCAGACAGTGATCCAGATGCTGAAAGACAAGGGCATCACCGTGATCGAGCGTCACATCCAACCCGAAGAGATGGCTGACTTTGAACAATGTTGGCTGACGGGCACTGCAGCCGAAGTCACGCCCGTTGGTCAGATTGGTGATTACACGTTCGAGGTGGGTGATATTACCCGCGAGATCGCCGCAGATTACGAGGCGCTGGTCCGCTCCTGACCCGCGTTATCGGCAATTTCCCAAAACCCCCGTTGTTCGCGGGGGTTTTTCTTTGCCAGCCGTTCAAGCTTTTGTGCAGATGGTTCAAACGGCTGGACGAATGGGCAGCCGCGTGTACGTTACTCTCATGTTGGACCTGCTTAGCGATATCCTGACTCGCCTGTCTTTGCGTGGGACGTTCTATTTTCGAACGTCCTTTACGCCGCCTTTTGGTATTCAGGTTCCGGCCTTTCAGAACGTAGCGCGTTTCCATTTCGTACAACGCGGTGAGCTGAAAGTTCATGTCTCTAACGCTGGGGAAACTCTGCGTCTGAAGCAAGGAGACCTAATACTGATCCCGCATGGATCGGCACATGCATTGCTGTGCAACGAGGTCACGCCGCTGGATGCTCTGCCGTTAGAGCAGGTTTTGGAAGATGCGGGCTACAAGGGTGACGGCGTCTTGATTCACGGTGGTGGGGACGAAGATCGGGATACGCAACTGATTTGCGGCCATTTCTCGTTCACCAGCCCGCCGGGCCGGCAAGGCACTGGTCATATGCTGATCGACCGCCTGCCGCCTTACATCTTGATCGAAAATTATGGTGAAGATGCAGGCATCTGGATCGAAGCCACCTTGCGGATGATCGGGTCGGAGATCAACGGCGCGCGGATCGGTGGCGACCTGATCGCGATGAAAATGTCCGAGGTGCTTTTCGCGCAAGCCATCCGCGCACATCTTGAGCGTCAATGCCCCAGTGATACTGCCCTTGCTGGTTTTGCCGATCCGAGGGTTTCACGTGCGCTGACAGCGTTTCACCAATCTCCGGCGCAAGAATGGAGCGTCGAATTGCTGGCGCGTGAGGCCGGCATGTCGCGTACCGCTTTCGCGCAGTTGTTTGCCGAGAAGATCGGAACCACGCCAATGCAATACCTGACGGACTGGCGGATGCAGATCGCCTGTCACGGGTTGACTGAAAATCGCTGGAACGTGGCTGATGCGGCGGCAGAGGTTGGCTATGCGTCCGAGGCCGCCTTTTCCCGCGTGTTCAAAAAACAGATCGGCCTGTCACCGGCAGCATACCGGTCAATGTACTGATCGGACTCAACTTTGAACGATCTGCAAGGTTTTCTGGACGCTCCAGACTTAAACGTACGGAACCCCTAACCTAGCTTGAAGCCATGCCAAGCAAGGAAAGGAAATCTTAATGTCCGTTCGTTTCGTTACCCGCACCATTCACGCCTATCTGGACTATCCAGTGGCCGTGGCGCTGATGGCGCTGCCTTTTGTTCTGGGTCTTGGGGACTCGAACCCGATGGCTTTCTGGTTGTCGGTTGTCACCGGTGTGGCGGCGTTTGTACTGACCGTTCTGACCGATCACCACTTGGGAATGTGGCGGGTGCTGCCCTATAAATTCCACCTGGCCGTTGATCTGCTGGTTGGGCTTACATTCTTGGCCGCACCCAGCCTGTTTGGGTTTTCGGGCATTGATGCGATATACTACTGGCTGAACGGCGCGGCGGTGGTCGCCGTTATCTCGCTCAGCGCGCCGGAACAAAGGGCAACTGCCTGAGCGATTTTTCCAAGCAGTATCACCTCACCGTCGTGATACTTTCATGATTATGAGCCGCCTGTTGTCTGACAGGCGGCTTACTGCCGCTCACCAATCGCGGGGCCTTGAAACGGTCGCCAGACAGGAGCGCAGTAATGAGCCGAATTCTCCGCCCCAACCGCCGTGCCGTTTTGACCGGCAGCGTTGCCTTTGCGGTGTCATTGTCGATACCTGCGATCAGTCGCGCCAGCGCGCGACCGGTGTTTACGCACGGCGTACAATCCGGAGATGTTGACACGACAACCGGCATGATCTGGACCCGAACCGACCGGCCTGCCCGCGTGATGATGGAGGTGTCGACCACCGAAAGCTTTGCCAATGCCCGCAAGCTGGCCCCAATAGATGCCATCCCAAACAGCGATTTTGCCGTCAAACGACTAATCGAAGGGCTGCCCTCGGGTCAGGATGTTTTCTACCGGTTCGTTGCAGCGGACCTGAGCGACATAAATGTTCTGTCAGAGCCTATTACAGGCCAATTCCGTACCGCGCCCACCAGCCGCAGAAACATCCGTTTCGTCTGGTCCGGCGACACGGCGGGTCAGGGCTGGGGCATTGATGACGATGGGATGCGCACCTACGCCACCATGTTGCAGCACAGGCCGGATTTCTTCATCCACTCCGGCGATACTGTCTATGCTGACAACCCTATGCAAGACGAGGTCGAGAAAGACGGGCAACTGATCTGGAGAAACACCACCCTGATCGACGAAAAACGCAAGGTCGCCGAGACGCTGCCCGAATTCCGTGCCCAGTGGAAATACAACATGATGGACCAGCATGTGCGGGCGATGAATGCCGTCTGCCCAACCTTTTTCCAGTGGGACGATCATGAGGTGGTCAACAATTGGTCCGACGCCAAGGATCTGACAGAGGATGAGCGATACACCGAGAAATCGATTCACGTGCTGCAATCTCGCGCAAGCCGGGCATTCCATGAAATGACACCCTTGCGGTTCACGCCAGCCGAACCGGGTCGGGTTTACCGCAAAATTTCGTACGGTCCGATGCTCGATGTGTTCTTTCTGGACCTGCGTAGCTATCGCGGGCCGAATGGGCCATCGATAGAAGCAGAGATTACGGATCAGTCCCGTATTCTTGGGGCGGAACAACTGGCTTGGTTGAAACGTGCGCTGGCTGCTTCGCAGGCAACCTGGAAGGTGATCGCGTCGGACATGCCGGTTGGGTTGATCGTTTGGGATCGTTGGAAAGGCCAAAAATGGGTTGAGGCGATATCGAACGGGGATAATGGTCCGCCGAAGGGGCGCGAGCTTGAGATCGCGGACCTGCTGCGGTTTATCAAGACTGAGAGTATCGTAAACACTGTCTGGGTCACAGCGGATGTTCACTATACCGCGGCGCACTACTACGACCCTAACAAAGCCCAATTTCAGGATTTTGAGCCTTTCTGGGAATTTGTCTCGGGCCCGCTGCACGCCGGGACATTTGGGCCTCGGGTGCTGGATGGAACCTTTGGGCCCGAAGCAAAATTTTTCAAAGCTCCGAGCAAAGAGCAGGGCCCTAATTTACCCCCAAGCGCCGGGCTGCAGTTTTTTGGCCTTGTCGATATCGACGGGGAGACGCAGCAGATGACGGTGCGTCTGATGGACCGCGCCGATACCGAACTGTGGTCCGTCACACTCGACCCGCAAGTGAGCGATCTGTGATCACGTAAAGCTCACGCATACGTTGCCATGGCGGGATTACTTTTCCTCTTGCTTTGTCCGACAAAAAAAATCAGATAATAGCCAGTGCCTGATGCAAAGCAACACGGCACAGAGTTTCGATGTGGTTTGCGTACTTAGCGCAAAACTTGGTGACAACGTTCCGCCGCCTTGTAAACGATCGCCGCTTGGCACGGTTAGAGTACTGACATGGACGAAAGACTGGACGAAATCTTGGCAATGTACGAAGCCGCAAGCGCTTGCGGATGCTGCTGTGATGACGACTTCTGCGCCTATGTCGAAAAGACGAAAACACGTGAAAAAACAGACGAGGCAGAACACCTGCCCGAAAGCGCTGCCAGTCGTCGCGGATCAGTTCGCCATCTATTCGAACACGCGTTCAGCTAACGGACCCAGTCAGGGGCCACTTGGGTTTAAATCCTGGAAATCTCCACCGCGCTTGGGGGCATCACGCCCCGTCAGGAAAACGCTGGTCTTGTCCGACCGTGCATTCAACGCGCCGATAACCTGATCGATATTCTTAGCGCACTGAAATATTGATTTTGCACAGTTTTAAACATCCTGCGCGTCGCTGGTGACAAACCCTGAACTTGTGCTGGTTACATTCCAGGGCATGTTCGGCAGGGCTAAGGATCATGCTTTGGGGTCGGTCACGGCGCGGACCTTGCCGCGTTCAAGCCCCAACTGATGTTCGCGCCAGATCACCACGATATTGCCCGCAATCACCAGCGCTGCACCGGCCAGCATGACCAGTGTTGGCAGTTCGCTGAACCAGACATAGCCGATCACGATGGCAAACAGCATCGAGGTATAGTCGTAGGGCGCCAGCATAGATGCCTGACCAAATCGATAGGACGATGTGACGAGGATTTGCGCCACTCCTCCGATCAGGCCGGCCAGAATTAGTATAGCGGCTTGGTCCCACGTCGGCAGCACCCAACCCCAGAACACGGTCAACCCCGACAGGATGGTCGCCGTCATCGAAAAATAGAATACGATCGCGGCGGGATGGTCGACCTGCACCAGTTGCCGGATATGAATTTGAACAAAGGCGCGGGCAACGGTCGCACCCAAAATACACAGGGCACCCAGTGTGGCTGCCGCTTGCATCGTTTCACCATCCAAACGGGGCCAGATCATGATCAGAACCCCAAGCAACCCGATTGAGACTGCGGCGATCCGAATTGCACGAATACTCTCACCCAGCATGATTGCAGCCAGGACAAGGGTAATAATCGGCGTTGCATAGCTAATGGCAGTGGCTTCCGGCAAGGGAATTAGACCTAAGCCGGTGAATGTCAGACCCATCGCCGTCGTCCCAAGAACACCGCGCCAGAAATGCCCCATCGGTTTGCGCACGACAAAACCTTGCGCCAATTCTCCGCGCGCGACCAGCCAGATCACGATGACTGGAATGGCAAACAGCGATCGGAAAAACACCATCTCACCCGGTGGGAAGTGATCGGACTGCGCCTTGATCAGCGCGGCCATGACGGTGAACAGAAACACCGCGCTCACCTTAAGAGCGACGGCCAGCAGAGGTCGATGCGATGTTAACGATTTCACCATGCGCGCGACCCTGCTCTTTTACGCAGGAAAGATCAACGGCAAGTCAACGAGTTCAGCGCGTGATCCAATCGGCGGGCAAGACGGTGCCAATTTCCTCGGAAAACTCTTCGAGAAAGCGGATCATGCGTTGAACACGCCTCTGAGCGATTGCGCGGCCACCGTCTGTCAGCATGTCGCCGGGCAGCGCCAACAGCTTTACCTTCCAATGGTCCAGAGAGTAGGTCAGGTCATCCAGGCCGCGATTCGCGGCAAACGGATCGGCCGGGTCGTACAACGCCCGTCCCAACGCGCCCGAGACGGAAAAGTTGCGCGCAATGCCAATCGCACCCAGCGCATCCAGCCTGTCCGCGTCGCGCAGGATACAGGCCTCAGGCGACAAAGGCATGATATTCGCCGAAAAACTATGCGCTTCGATCGCGTGCTGAATGGCGTGGATCTGATCTGCGCTATAGCCAAGTTTGCCCAATATAGGCTCTGATTCTGCAGCCGAGCGCCGTGAGGCCAGGTGCCGCTGGGGGTCATCCTTGGGTAGGTTCACCAGATCGTGCAGATAGCTGGCCGCCAGCAAAACCGGCAGATCGGTCTGCGCGTCTGCAATGGCCTGAGCGTTCACCCAAACCCTGTCCAAATGCGCCAGATCATGCGCTGGATCGGTCTCCATCCGCTGCGCGACCACGGCGCGCAGGCGCGAACGCAGATCAGCCGATCCGTCCACGGTTCTCTCCGATCTGGCCGCGATGCAGCAGCAGGTGGTCGAGGATTACGCAGGCCATCATCGCCTCACCTACCGGCACCGCACGGATGCCCACGCAGGGATCGTGGCGGCCCTTGGTGATGATTTCGGTTTCTTCCCCGGACTTGGTAATCGTCTTGCGGGTGGTCAGGATGGACGAGGTTGGTTTTACCGCGAACCGCACCACGATGTCCTGCCCGGTCGAAATCCCGCCCAGAATACCGCCGGAGTGGTTCGAGCTGTATTGCGGGCCGTCCTGACCCATGAAAATCTCGTCTGCGTTGGCTTCACCTGTCAGTTCGGCGGCGGCCATACCTTCGCCGATCTCAACACCTTTGACGGCGTTGATCGACATCATCGCTGCGGCCAGATCAGTGTCTAACTTGGCGTAAACGGGCGCTCCGATCCCGGCAGGTACACCGCGCGCGACCACTTCGATGACCGCGCCGACCGAGTTGCCGGATTTGCGCAGGTCGTCCAGATAGGTTGCCCAATCCGCGGCCGCCTGCGCATCAGGTGTCCAGAACGGGTTCTGTTCGATCTGGGACCAGTCGAAATTTGCCCGGTCGATCCTGTTTGGTCCGATTTGCGTCATATAGCCGGTGATTTGAAGGTTTGGCGCGATCTGTTTGATTGCCTCGCGTGCCAGCCCACCAGCAGCCACCCGCGACGCAGTCTCGCGGGCCGAACTGCGCCCGCCGCCGCGATAATCCCGGATGCCGTATTTCTGCCAATAGGTGATATCGGCATGGCCCGGTCGGAACTTGTCCATGATATCGCCGTAGTCTTTCGAGCGCTGATCGGTGTTCTCGATCATCAGCTGGACGGGTGTTCCGGTGGTCTGACCCTCAAACACGCCGGACAGGATTTTCACCTGATCGGGCTCTCGCCGCTGTGTGGTGAATTTGTTTTGTCCCGGTTTGCGTTTATCCAGCCAGTGTTGGATCATGCTTTCGTCAATTTCCACGCCCGGCGGGCAGCCGTCCACGGTGGCGCCCAAGGCGGGTCCGTGGCTTTCGCCCCAGGTGGTGACGCGGAAAAGATGTCCGAAACTGTTCATCGACATGGGGCATGCTCCTTTGCGCGTCGTGATTAGCGGGCAAGGCCCGCGGCCTCAAGGGGATTTGCGGTTGAGGCGTTACAGCCTCAACCTTTGGTCACGTCACGCGGCGACGGCCAACCCGGCGCGCGTCTTGGTGATTTGCAGAGCCGCTTGGGCCGCTTCGCGACCTTTTTGCACAAAGTGATCGCGGTAAATGGCGTCGTGGTGGTCGGTTTCCTGATACTGGTGCGGTGTCAAAGACACAGACAGCACCGGTATGCCGGTATCCAGTCCGGCCCGCATCAGGCCATCAACCACGGCCTGCGCCACAAAGTCGTGCCGGTAAATGCCGCCATCCACGACGAAAGCAGCACAGGCAATAGCGGCGTAGCGCCCGGTTTGGGCCAGATCACACGCCAGCAGGGGCATCTCGAACGCGCCGGGGACGTCGAACACATCGACTTGCCCGGCGGGGATGAGTTGCAGAAACCCATCGAGCGCGCGGTCGACAATATCAGAATGCCAGTTGGCTTTGACGAAGGCATAGCGGGTGTGTGTCATCATGATCTCCTTAGCAAAACAGACACGTCACCCAAGGCGATCACGAGCAGACACGCCGCATCAACGGCGCGTTGCACGTTCTCTTTCATCCGGACTTTAACCGTCGGCTCTGGCCTCTCACCAGATCTGCTGACACCCCGAACAGGTCCGAGGCCGCTCGCGGGCTTACGGATCATCGCCCGCATACCGCCGGTGGGGAATTCCGCCCCGCCCTGAGAACGCCGCGACTTTGCCAAGGTAGGTAGGCTTCTGCAAGAGGTATCACGGCGCGAAAATGGCGGGTTTCGTTTCAGCCACCGTGCTGTAAGGTCGGCCCATCCAAGGAGAGCGCGAATGAAACTCTATCACAGTCAGACGTCACCTTATGTGCGCAAGGTCATGGTGTTGTTGCACGAAACCAACCAGTTGCAAGATGTTGATCTGGAAACGGTTGCGGGAACGCCGCTCTCGCCCGCTGCGCCGCTGGAAGGCAAGAACCCGTTAACGAAAGTTCCAGCGTTGGAACGCCCGGACGGCCCAACCCTGTTTGACAGCCGCGTGATCTGCGCGTTCTTCGACGCGCGTGCCGAAGCGGGGTTTTATCCCGAAGGCGCGCGGCGTTGGGACGTTCTGACGCTTGAAGCATTGGCTGATGGCATTCTGGATGCTGCTTTGTTGATGACATACGAAGCCCGCTTGCGCCCTGAGGACAAGCAATGGGATGAGTGGGTCGAGGCGCAGTGGGTCAAGATTGAGCGCGCCTGTGCTGCGCTAAATCAGCGCTGGATGGCGCATTTGTCAGGTTCGCTGGATATGGGTCAGATCGCTGTGGCTTGTGCGCTGGGCTATCTGGACCTGCGTCATGATGCACGTGGTTGGCGCGGCGGCAATGATGCGCTGGCGGCTTGGTTTGCCGCATTCAGCGAACGACCCAGCATGGTCGCCACCCGTCCGCCAAGTTAGGCAACAAGCCGAAAGATTTCGTATGGCGGTTAAATGTGGCGATGCGTGAAACCGCGCCGCCGAGCGGCAGCTATTTCAAACCCAACACTCCACCTTGGCCGGCAGGTTCCGATTCAGGCGCTTGTGGCAACGAATTATTTCACCGAATCACATTGGCCAAAATCCGGTTGAACCCCGGATTTTTGCCCATAAACCGGGCCAGGCATTGAAAATTTTGCCCTCAATACTGAAATGAATGCCCAGATGCGGCGTAGTGCGCGCCTATGACCGCTGGACGAACCGATTTCTCCCGGCTAGATACGCGGCTTGAGACACCGCACTCGTGCGGTGCGCGAGCTATATGCCCGTGCTCGGGCGCTACAAATCGGAGAGAACCTCGTGTCCCACGCAGAAGACAACGAAGGCACCCGCAGAGATTTCCTCTACTACGTCGCTGGCGGCGCAGGTGTCGTTGCCACGGGTGCAGCCGTATGGCCCCTGATCAACCAAATGAATCCCTCGGCAGACGTTCAGGCGCTGTCCTCGATCCGCGTGGATGTCAGCGGCGTCGAACAGGGTACGCAGCTGACGGTGAAATGGTTGGGGAAACCTGTATTCATTCGTCACCGCACCGAAGCCGAAATCCAGGCGGCGCAAGAGCAAGACGCCGATGGTGTGGAGGCGATGCCTGACCCTCTGGCACGTAATGTGAACCTGCCCGCAGATGCACCCGCGACCGATGCGAACCGCGTGATGCCGTCGCCCGAAGGCGAAGCGCCTGGTGCGTGGCTGGTCCAGATGGGCGTCTGCACCCACCTTGGCTGCGTCCCACTTGGCGATGCCGGTGAATTTGGTGGCTGGTTTTGCCCCTGCCACGGATCGCACTACGATCTTGCCGGGCGGATCCGCAAAGGCCCCGCCCCTGAGAACCTGCCTGTTCCGCCTGCGGAATGGACTGACTCAACCACCATCAGACTCGGCTAAGGGAGACCCAACTCATGTCCGGAATTCCCCACGATCATTACGAGCCGAAGACAAACGGCGAAAAGTGGTTGCACAGCCGCTTGCCAATCGTCGGCCTTCTTTATGACACCCTGATGATTCCCACGCCCAAAAACCTGAACTGGATGTGGATCTGGGGCATCGTCCTAACATTCTGTCTGGCGTTGCAAATCATCACCGGTATCGTCCTGGTTATGCACTACACGCCGCATGTTGACTTGGCTTTTGCCAGCGTCGAACACATCATGCGAAACGTGAATGGCGGTTATATGATCCGCTATCTGCACCAAAACGGTGCGTCTCTTTTCTTTGTCGCAGTGTATATCCACATCTTCCGCGGCCTGTTCTACGGCTCATACAAAGCCCCGCGCGAGGTCACGTGGATTATCGGCATGCTGATCTACCTGATGATGATGGGCACCGCCTTCATGGGCTACGTACTGCCCTGGGGTCAGATGTCCTTCTGGGGTGCGACCGTGATCACCGGCCTGTTTGGCGCGATCCCGTTTGTTGGCGAAGCGATCCAGACCTGGCTGCTGGGCGGACCCGCCGTGGACAACGCGACGCTGAACCGCTTTTTCTCGCTGCACTACCTGCTGCCGTTCATCATTGCCGGACTGGTAATTGTGCATATTTGGGCCTTCCACACCACCGGCAATAACAACCCAACTGGTGTTGAAGTGCGTCGGACTTCCAAAGCAGAGGCCGAGAAAGACACGTTGCCGTTTTGGCCGTACTTCGTGATCAAGGACCTGTTTGCTCTTGCCGTAATCCTGGTCGTGTTCTGGGCCATTGTCGGCTTTATGCCGAACTATCTGGGCCACCCGGACAACTATATTGAGGCCAACCCGCTGGTTACGCCTGCACACATCGTGCCTGAATGGTACTTCCTGCCGTTCTACGCCATCCTTCGGGCCTTCACGTCCGAGGTTTGGGTCGTGCAGTTCGCCAGCTTCATCACCGGCGGTATCATCGACGCCAAGTTCTTTGGTGTTCTGGCGATGTTCGGTGCGATCCTGGCGATGGCTCTGGCACCCTGGCTGGACACATCGACAGTGCGTTCGGGCAAGTATCGTCCGATGTTCAAATGGTGGTTCTACCTGCTGGTCATCGACTTCTTTGCGCTAATGTGGCTGGGCGCCATGCCCGCGGAAGAACCTTATGCGACCTTCTCGCTCATCGCTTCGGCATACTGGTTCGCCTACTTCCTGGTGATCCTGCCGATCCTAGGCGTCATTGAGAAGCCGCTGCCGCAGCCCGAGACCATCGAAGAAGACTTCAACGCGCATTATGGCAAGGCAGATGCCGATGCCACACCCGCAGCGGCCCCGGCCGAATGACAAGAGGGACCGGAAACATGTTCAAGAAACTTGCAATCGGCGCCGCGTTTGCCATGGCCTTTACTCCTGCCGCGTCTTTCGCGGCAGGGGCCTACGACACCCATATCGAGGATTTCGATTTCTCGTTCGAAGGACCTTTCGGCACGTGGGATCAGAACCAGTTGCAGCGTGGCCTTCAGGTCTATACTGAGGTTTGCGCCGCCTGCCACGGCCTGAGATACGTTCCGCTGCGCGACCTTGAGGCGCTGGGATATTCGGAAGAAGAAGTGATCGCCTATTCGGCGGACAATTTCGAAGTGTTCGATCCCGAGCTGGACGATTTCCGCCCGGCGATCCCGACGGATCATTTCCCGGCCAACGATTCATTGGGTGCGCCTGACCTGAGCTTGATGGCCAAAGCCCGCGCTGGCTTCCATGGCCCTTATGGTCTGGGCATAAACCAGCTGCTCAAAGGCATGGGTGGCCCGGAATACATCGCCTCATTGCTGGATGGCTATACCGGCGAGGAAAAGGAAGAGGCAGGCACCATCCTGTACGAAAACAAAGCCTTCCCCGGTGGATGGATTTCGATGGCGCCGCCATTGGCTGAAGATCAGGTGGAATTCGCTGATGGTCATCCGGCAACCGTAGAAGCCATGTCCGAAGATATCGCTGCCTTCCTGATGTGGACAGCCGAGCCGAAGATGATGGAGCGTAAGTATTCGGGCTTTGTCGGCGTGATCTTCCTGTCGGTCCTGTCGGTGCTGCTGTATCTTGTAAACAAGCGCCTGTGGGCACCGCATAAAGGCAAAAAGATCAGCTGATCGGAAAGCCCGATAAATCCCAATTGGCCCGGTGCACAGCACCGGGCCTTTTTTGTTTCCCCGTTTCCCGGTGCTATACTTGCCCGGCCCTTTCGTATTTTGGGGCAAGCGCATTTCAGTTGTATTCATTGGGAGGATTGATCATGAGCACGCAAAGCAATGTTGAAACGATGCGGAAAGCCTTCACAGAATGGAATGACTGCAAGGCGTCGGATATCAGGATGTGGAAAAAATACACAACCACGGATCTGAGATTGCGCTCCTTGGGTCAGGGGCAAAACCGACTGGATTTCAGCCGCGCACGCGATGGTCAGACCCAGATGCTGGAATACCTTGCAGAGCTGACAACAGCATTTGAGATGCAGCACTGGACGCTAAAAGACACCATCGCACAGGATGACCGCGTCGTTGGTATCGACGTCTGCGCCTGGAGGCATAGAGGCACCGGCAAGACGGTAGAAACGCCTATCGTGATTATATGCAGGTTCCATGATGGTCGGATCTGCGAGTATGATGAATTCTACGATACGGCTGCGGTATCCGCCGCCATGACCTGAATAAGGCTGCTTCAGGCAATCAGCTGTGTTTTGGTTGAGCCCAGCACTTTGGCCGTCACGATCTGCCCCTCGTGCTGAGGCGATGCAAACGCCACTTCGGTGAACTGCTCAGTCCGGCCCATATGCGGGTTCTCCATCAGGATGTGATGGGTTTTCCCGATCTGAGCGGCCAGGTGTTTGGCAACCTGCGCCTCACCAGCTTTGCGCAGGCGGGCTGCCCGATCCTTGATAGTCTGGCCGTTGATCTGCTGCGGGATGCGGGCGGCCGGGGTGCCTTCACGCTTGGAGTAGGGGAAGACGTGCAACCAGGTCAGATCACATTCGGCAACCAGCTTTAACGAATTCTCGAAATGCGTCTCGGACTCGGTCGGAAAGCCCGCGATGATGTCGGCGCCAAAGGTCATCTCAGGGCGCAGCTTGCGCGCCTCTTCGGTGAAACGGATGGCGTCGTCGCGCAAATGGCGGCGTTTCATCCGCTTGAGGATCAAGTCGTCACCATGCTGCAGTGACAGGTGTAGATGCGGCATCAGGCGCGGCTCGGTCGCGATGGCCTGCATCAGGTTATCATCCACCTCGATCGAGTCGATCGAACTGATCCGCAGGCGAGGCAGATCGGGTACAAGCCTGAGAATCCGCATTACCAGATCGCCTAGCTTGGGCTGCGCGGGCAGGTCAGCACCCCATGAGGTCAGGTCTACGCCGGTCAGCACGACCTCGTTGTACCCCTTGTCCACCAACCGTTTGATTTGGTCCACCACCACGCCCGCAGGGACGCTGCGCGAGTTACCACGGCCATAAGGGATGATACAGAAGGTGCAGCGGTGATCACATCCATTCTGGACCTGCACATAGGCCCGGGACCGCGTTCCAAACCCGTCAATCAGATGACCGGCAGTTTCAGTGACCGACATGATGTCATCGACCTGCACGGCCTCAGTCTCGCCAATGAAATCCGCAGCCATGCCTTTCCAGGTGTCAGGCTGCATCTTTTCGGTATTGCCGATGACAGCGTCGACCTCTGTCATCGCTGAAAACGTCTCAGGCTCGGTCTGTGCGGCACAGCCGGTAACGATCAGCCGGGCATCGGGGTTTTCGCGGCGCAGTTTGCGGATTTCTTGCCGGGCCTTCCGCACCGCCTCGGCGGTTACTGCGCAGGTGTTCACCACAACCGCGTTGGACAGACCCGCTTGCTGCGACAACTCTTTCATCGCCTCAGTTTCATAGGCGTTCAGACGGCAGCCCAGAGTGGTGAATTTCGGGGCACTCATCCCAGTGTCCTCAGAAACTCGGGTGTCAGCGTACCCGAGAAGACATGGCAGGTAGGCCCGGTCATCCAAACGCCATCGTCGCGCCAGTCGACCCAGATGGTGCCGCCGTCCAGATCAATCTGCACCTTGCGCCCGGTCAGACCACGCCGAGCGGCAGCAACTGCCGTCGCGCAGGACGATGACCCAGAGGCCAGCGTAATCCCGACGCCACGTTCCCATACGCGCATGCGGATGTGATCCGGCCCGACGATCTGCGCCACCTGAACATTAGTACGTTCTGGGTAAAGCGGGTGATGCTCATACCGCGACCCAAACTCAGCCAAGGGGATCGCCTCGGCATCTTCCACAAAGAAAGTGCAGTGGGGGTTGCCCATCCCAGAGGCAGTTGGCGCGCCTTCAATCGGCAGTTCCAGCGTATCGGTCTCTTCAGCCAGGGGAATTTCGTGCCAGTCCACTTGCGGCTGCCCCATGTTGACCGAGGTCAGACCATCACCCGCATCGCGTGCATGAAGCGTGCCGCGCTCGGTGGTCAGGGTTAGTTCGGACCGGCCTGTTTCCTCCATCAGGAAGCGGGCGATACAGCGGGTCGCATTCCCGCAAGCGGCCGAGGTGGACCCATCTGCATTGAAAAACACCAAATGCGCATCCGCAACGCCGTTTTCGATTACGGCCAGCTGATCGAAGCCAACGCCAAAATGCCGGTGCCCGACCGCCTGAGCGATTGCGGGCGTGATCTCAACCGTTTGCGCACGCGCATCCACGACAACAAAGTCGTTGCCCAGCCCGTGCATTTTCATGAAGGGCAAACCAGAGGTGAATATTCCTTGCATGGCGCGCATATAACCTTGCGCCAGAAAGGAATCCACCCTGCGGTGAAGATTCCTGAAAAAAGGGGTTGACCCCCCCGCGCCACCTGCCTAATTAGGCCGCCTATCGGGACGCCGGATACACGCTGTGTAACGGCAAAACGATGCGCAAATTTAGGGCTTGAACCCAGTTGGCAAATTGTCCTAGTGAGCGCGCAAGATCGAAAGATCAAACATAGAGTGGGCCGTTAGCTCAGTTGGTAGAGCAACTGACTTTTAATCAGTGGGTCGCAGGTTCGAATCCTGCACGGCTCACCACTGTTTTCAAAGACTTACGAGACGATCTCGCGCCTGATACTCAAGTCGGGTAAGCGTAGGGTAAGCGGGTGCGCCCGTTTTTTCCTTTACATTCGCCCGAGGGTTGCATGACTCTGCAGACAAGGGAGGAACTGATGGGACACATCAGGCTTGGCACATTGCCTCGGTCCAGGAAGTGGCGCGAGGTCGTTAATCTGATCGCAACCGATGCGTCAGTCG
>NZ_LQBP01000009.1 GCF_001507545.1 Ruegeria profundi | reverse complement strand
GTCAGGCAGACGCGCCCATCTACAAAATCTCTGTGCCCCAATCAGTGCCCAGCGAACGCCACCAGCGCCAATACCGCGAGAGCGGTTTCGTCCTTGTCCCGCAGAGCGGACATTTGTCGCGATTGAGCAAATGATCGCTCCGAGCCCAAAGCAGCTATCGCAAGAATGAATAAAGTAGACAATTGGGTTCAAGTTTTTGTGCGACCCACAACTCCTCTGAGGCTTCAGAGTTAATCTTGCGACATATGATCTGCGAACGCCTTTTCGTAATCTGGATGCCAGCGGCTGAGCGCGGGGCGATTGTAGATAATGTCCCCCGCCGCCCAGGAAATACGTTTTTCGTCAATGTCCCGCGAAACGTCGTTGTCTGGGCAAATCACATAGAAATCACCGCGATCCACACTGTCGATAAAGAAATCTGCGGTTTGTTCGGCGGTCCAGGCGGAAGGAGGCTTGTCCTTGGCGCCGATCATGTTCGTATGGACGAACCCCGGCACCAGCAGATGGGCCGTTAAATTTGCGCCCGCGGTGTTGCGAAGTTCGTGTGAAAGGGCCTCAGTAAAGGCTTTTAGCGCTGCTTTTGACACGTTGTAACCCGGATTGCCGGGAGGAGTGGTAATACCCTGTTTTGAACCTGTATTTATGACGGCGCCCGGACGTTCACGTGAAATCATTCCTGGCAAGAATGCTTGGCATCCGTTAATTGCGCCCCAAAGGTTTACATTCAGCATTTTTTCCCACGCATCTCGTGGACCCAAGCAGGACGAGCGAATACCAACGCCGGCATTGTTCATAAGAATGTCAGCACCGCCGAAACGGGTCGCGACTTCTGCTTCTAACGCTAATACTTGTTCAAGATCAGACACGTCGGTAACCGAAATCATAGTTTCAGGTGATCCGACCTCACGCAGCGCAGCCGCGGCTTCTTCCAGCTTACCTTCGTCCAAATCGACAATGACAATGCGCATGCCCATTTGAGCGAACTTGGCGGCAGATGCGTACCCAATTCCGGACGCACCACCGGTTACGACTGCAACAGAGTCAGATTTTAGTGCTGGATGAGCCATTTTGGGTCCTCTTGACTAAGTGCCTTGACGCTTTGAGATGTTTGGCCGGTAAGCCAGATAAAGGGTTTTGCGACCTATCCCAAAAAGAGCAGTTTTATTGATACGAAAGTCGTTTTTTGTTGTTTGGCGATTAATCCAGTGTAAACAGCTCTTGCCGTTCAGCAACACCCCGCAGCCTGTATTGCCCAAGTGAAACCAGACTCGGCACCTCTTCGACCAGTTCACCGGCAACTTTACTGGAAAGCAGGATGTTTTGATCAAGAGCGCTGCACATCCCCAGAATACGAGACGTTGTGTTAACTGCCGGCCCGACAACTGTGAAATCGAGGCGTGATCTGCCGCCAATATTGCCGTAGAGAACGTCCCCTGCATGCAGGGACAGTGTGAAGCCGGTAGTCGGTAAGCCGTCTGCAATTCTGCGTTGGTTCTGATCCAAAAATGCGGCACGTAGCTCAATGGCTGCCTCAATTGCGACGCGATGCGCGTCAGGAATCTGGTTAATGTCAAAAATGGCGAGCATGCCATCGCCCATAAACTTCAGAACGTTACCGCCATGGCGCTCAACAATTTCAACGACCTCCGCAAAGTAGGCGTTCAGCAACTCGATAATTGAATGACCAGGCAACGCTTCAGACAGCTTGGTGAAATTCTGTAGATCAAAATACCATATGACGGCTGAAATGGTTTCAGACGAACCGCGGGTGATGTCTCCGGACAGAACACGCTTGCTGGCATCTCGGCCTAGATATGCGGCAGTGATATCTTCTGCCATCAACCTGTTTGCCCCGCATTTGAGGGTCAGGCAAAGAGGAGGTATTAACTGTCGTAGACCATCCAATTGTGGGTCCGTAAAGCCGTCAGCCGCGTCAGTCGCCAAAGAGATGATAGCCCCTTCTTCAGCATGCATGGGGTCCACCGGCGCTGCGTGATTTTGGCGAAGGAAGAACCTTTTAACAGCAAAGTAGTCTGTGGCGCCGCGCTCGCGAAGCTCATCAAAAATCGGAAAGTTGAGCTCCGGGTCGTCGACAGTCAGGTTTTGCCTGATCTCTTCAACATTGTTTGCCAAGAGATAATAAATTGGGCTCAGAATATACTCTTCGGGGGCGCTTGTTCGCCGGACGAAGTTTTGGCGCTCGTTTCCACCTCCTCTGTGCCATCGAAACGCAACTGTCCCAATCTCAGGATGATGAGCGCGTAAAGTAATGTTCGCTCTCTGAATGGGAATGCCTGCGACGAGAAGTCGATTGCAGAATTCTTCAAGCCAGATTTCAACCGGAGCATTCTCCAAGCCCTGCTGAACCAGCCAATCGGCCAAGTCCTTCAAGGCAGCGGTCATCTCAAAGTTCTGGATCGAAGGAGCTGCCATCGTGTCCTCGTTCAAGCTCAAATAAAAAAGCCGGCGAAACCCTTCTGCTGTTGCACTAGTCGAAAAAAATTGCAGTTCCGTTGGTTCATGCCAAAGCAACTGGATCCCGAGTGTAGCTTTCAGAAAATCGCAGTCAATCTTGCGCCTATGTGCCACTATCGAGGGATACTATACGACATGTCACGGATTTTTTGAGGAACACGCAATGAATGATCAGACCCCGTCACGCCGTCTGACAGCGGCAGACTTTGATCAAGAGCTTTTGGATCTCTATGATTATTACGCGCACGGCAGATTTCTTAGCGTGAGTTCCTGGAACGTGCTGGCAAATGGGCGGTAGGCGGTTCAACCGCGGCGGCAATCCTAGGTTCACTTGCTCCCAATTATGCTCTTGCACAGCAAGTCGCTGAAGATGATCCGGTAATTCAAGCTGACGAAATCACCTATAGCAGCCCAAATGGAACCGGAGCTAGTTCGTCTTACCTCGTCCGGCCACTAGAAATCGATCCAGACCGTCCGTCGGCAGCCATCTTGGTGATTCACGAAAACCGCAGGCTCAATCCATACATCCGCGACGTCGTCCGGCGTCTTGCCAAAGCCGGGTTCATTGCGATCGGGCCGGACGGCTTGCCTTCTCTGGGCGGGTATCCGGGTAGTGATGAGGAAGGCCGCGAGAATGTACGCTTTTCGTGCTTGAGCGGGCCTGAGACGCCACGGGTTGCCTCGGCCCTTGACCTCATACCGACACGCCGGACAGCAACTCGGCACGGTCGATCGTTCCCTTTCTTCCGTTCATCCGCACCGCACCGCGTTCCAGCACGTAAAATGCGTCGCCGAGGTCATAGGCAAAGTTGAAATACTGCTCTACCAGAACGATGGCCATCTGGGCCTGCGCGCGCAGGTGTTCGATCACGCGTCCTATCTGCTGGATGATGTTGGGCTGGATGCCTTCTGTCGGCTCATCCAGCAGCAAGAGCCGCGGCCGCGTGATCATCGCCCGCGCGATGGCGAGTTGCTGTTGCTGCCCGCCTGACAGGTCGCCGCCGCGCCGGTTGAGAAAATCCTTGAGGATCGGGAACAGGTCGAACACCTCGTTTGGAATGCGATGCTCAGCCCGTGGCAGGCAGGCAAATCCTGTCTCCAGATTCTCTCGCACACTCAGCAACGGAAAGATATCGCGCCCCTGCGGAACATAAGCCACACCGCGCCGCGCGAGCGCGTGCGCGCTTGCGCTCGACACGGGCTTGCGCTCCAGCATGACTTGCCCGCCGGACACGGGGTGCGTGCCGGAAATCGCCTTCAAAAGGCTGGTCTTGCCCACGCCGTTGGTGCCCATCACGCAGGTCACCTCCCCGCGCCGTGCCGTCATGTCGATCCCGTTCAGGATCTGGCTGCCCCCGTAATGCAGGGTCAGCCCTTCGGTTTTCAGAACCTCATCGCCCGAGATAGACATCGATCACCCTTTCGTTCTGCGTCACATGGTCGATCGAGCCCTCGGCCAGAACCGAGCCTTCGTGCAGCACGGTCACCTTGCAGCCCAGCCTGCGGACGAATTCCATGTCATGTTCGACCACGACCACCGCGCGGGTGCGGGCGGCCTCGCGCAGGATATCGGTTGTGTGCTCACGCTCGGCGGGGGTCATCCCCGCGGCCGGTTCATCCACCAGCAGAAGCCGCGGCTCCTGCGCCAGCAGCATCCCGATTTCCAGCCATTGTTTCTGCCCGTGGCTGAGCTCGCCTGATTTGCTGTGCAGTTTGCGCGACAGCCCGATTTCCCCGGCCAGTTCGGCGATCCTGCCGTGATCTGCCGCAGTAGGGCGGAACATCAGCACGCTGAGCGGGCCGCGCGCCTTTCTCAGCGCCATCATCAGGTTGTCAGCTACGGACTGATCCTCGAAGACCGTGGGGCGTTGAAACTTGCGCCCGATCCCGGCCTGCGCGATGCGGCTTTCGGACATGGACAGCAGTGACAGCCCCTTTTCACCGTAACTGATCCGGCCCTCGTCGGGGCGGGTCTTGCCGGTGATGATGTCCATGAACGTCGTTTTGCCCGCGCCGTTGGGGCCTATGACCGCGCGCAACTCCTGTGTGCCGATCTGGAACGATAGGTTGTTGATCGCCTTGAAGCCATCAAAGGAAACGGAAACGCCCGACACTTCGAGAAGGGTGCTCATTTCTCGGCCTCCTTTTCGCGCAGGGCGCCAGGGTCGGGTCCAAGGTCCGCGCCGTGGCGGTTGGGCGATGTTCGGTCCACGATCAGGTCTACCAGCCCACCGAGCCCCTTGGGCGCGAACAGCGTCACGGCCACGAAAGACAGACCAAGCAGCACGGTCCACCAGTTCACCCATTGGATCGTGTAGAAGCCAAGGTTGATGTCGGGGGCCTGCCCGCCGGTGAACCATGTCGACAGCAACGAAACGAAGGCCGCGCCGATCACCGCGCCATAAAGCCGGCCGCGCCCACCGATTGCCACCCAGACAGCAAGGTAGATCGAGGCGATAGGCGCGATCTCGGTCGGGTTGATGATCCCCGCCTGCGGGTAGTAGAGCGCGCCCGCGATCCCAGCGATTACGGCGGTAAGTGTGAAAATGAACAGCTTAAACGCATCGACCGGGTAGCCGAGGAAGCGTACGCGCGCCTCGTCATCGCGAATGGCCCGTATGACAGAGCCGAACTTGCCCGAAACGATCCAGGCGCACAGCAGGTACCCCGCCCCAAGTGCGAATGCCGACCCCCAGAAGAACCACAGCGACACCGTGGCCTGCGGCACGGCATCAAGGCTCGGCAGATTCTGCAGGCCCGATAGGCCGTTATTGCCGCGCAGCCCGCTGTCGTTCTGGAACAGGTACAGTGACAGTGCAAGCGTCATCGCCTGTGTCAGGATCGACAGGTACACCCCCGTCACCCGACTGCGGAAGGCCAGCCAACCAAAGATAAGCGCGAAAAGCCCCGGGATCAGCACCACGAAGGCAAGTTGAATGGGCAGGGAATGGGCGAAGGCCCAGACCGGCGGAAACTCCGATGCGCCTACTACGCCAAAGATCTGCGTAGCGATCCCGTCCGAGATTTCCTGTGCCGTTGGCGGCAACTCCGAAGCGACGAGGCTGTCGACCACAATCAGGCGGGTGCGCTCGTACATCAGCCACATACCGATGGCGTAGCCACCAAGCCCGAAAAACGCCATGTGCCCCAGCGACAGGATCCCGCAGTAGCCCCAGACAAGGTCCATCGCCAGCGCCACGAGGCACAGGCAAAGCGTCTTGCCCAGCGTCTTGACGAAGCTGGTGGAAATGACCCCGATCCCGAAGCCCTCGGACAAGATCGTCACGCCAAGCGTGAACAGCCCCAGCACGGCAAGGAAGATCAGCACCGACGGAAAGCGCAGGGCCAGCGGCGTGCGAGTGTGGCTGCCGGTGAGGCTTGTCTCACTCATTCTAGGCCTCCGCTGCGCGACCCTTGAGGGCGATAATGCCCCGCGGTCGGAACTGGATGAACAGGATGATGAACAAAATCATGTAGGTCTGCGCCGCCAGCGTGTTGGACGGGTTGAGGAACTCGATCCCCTTTTGCAGTGTGCCGACCAATGTCGCGCCCAGTAGGGTGCCCCAGATATTGCCCACGCCACCCACCACGACGGTCATGAAGGATTGCACTATGTAGTCGGAACCCATCTCGGAGGTGACCTTGGCGTATAGACCGATTGCTACCCCTGCGATCCCCGCGATGCCCGATCCGAACCCGAAGGTCAGCATGTTGATTCGGTCGGGATTGATCCCCATAGAGGCCGCCATGCGCGGATTCTGCGTCACCGCCCTGACCTCCAGCCCCAGCCGGGTGCGGTTCATCACCAGTAGGATGAGGCCAAGGAACAGTAACGCAAGCACGAAGATCGCGATGCGGATGTAACTGATCGAGACGATGTCGTTGATGATGAGCGACCCATCGAGCCAGTCCGGAGAGGTCAGCGGCCGCGCCTGCGTGCCGAAGATGTTTTTAGCTATCTGCTGTAGAGCGATCGATATGCCGAACGTGGCCAGCAAAGTCTCGAGCGGACGATGATAAAGCCAACGGATCACCAGTCGCTCCATCGCGACGCCTGCGCCAAAGGTCACGGCAAACGCAAGCGGCAGCGCGATGATGATCGACAGGGTGTAGTCCGGCACGATTTGCTGGACGACGTAACCCGTGTAGGCCCCCATCATTATGAATTCGCCATGCGCCATATTGATCACGCGCATCACGCCAAATGTAATGGCCAGCCCGATCGCCGCGAGAAAGTAGATCGAGGCCAGCGACAGCGCATCAAGCCCGAGATCAAGACCCTGGTTCACCGCCACCTTGTTCTCGATACTCTTGAGGGCACTTGCCGCGGCCAGCGCCACGGCCGGCGGGGCCGCGATGTAGCGTTCGAAGAAAACGAACTTGTCCAGTGTCGCATCGATCTCGGCCTCGGTGGCGACGGGCTCGACCTTTCCCTGCTGGGCCAACACGGCATACGCGATGTCGCGCGCGGCCTCGGTATCCAACGTTGCAACCTGCACGCCGGCCACCGCCCCGTTTTCAAGGTTGGCCACCAGTGCGGCGCGCTTGTCTTCGCGACTTATGCGCGGCTTGGCGAGGTCGGCCGAGACCAGCAGGTCATAGGCGTCCTCGCGGGGCAGGGCGTCGCTGGCTGGGCTGAGCACACGGGCGACGTCCTTGGTCTCGGGCACCGCGTCGGCCGTCTCCAGCCGAGTACGCACCAGCGGATTAAGCGTGGCGCGCACATCCACGCCCAAATCACCGGCGAAACTCTCGATGGCCTTGATGCGGTCAGCGTCGTCTTCGGCGAACTGGATGGTGAGAAGACGCTCGAGCCGGACCATCGCCGCCGCGATGGCCTTGTCCTGTTCGGTTTCGATCGCGCCGCGCAATGTCTGCAGATGCGCGGCCTCGGCGTCACGAGCGATGGTCTCCAGCGCCTGCAGACGCATGGCGGGATCAGGGTCGGTCAATTGGAACCGCACCAGTGCGGCGCCGATCATGCCGCGAATGCCGGAATTAGGTTTGAGTTGATCGTAGTCGTCGTCGGGCGCCGTTCCGATTTCCATCCCGTCGGCCACGTCGAAGATGCGCAGCGTGTCGCTGTCCACCTCCTCGGCGAACACGTATAGCCCAGTTTCCTCGTTCCGCCACATCTGCTTGGCCTGCCAACGATTCAACACCTCGCGAGCTGCCGGAAGGCCGCTGTCGGCCAGCGCGTCGATGGCCGGCCCGATCGTGCGGCGGGAACTCTTTGAGATGATATCCCCATGTTCCTGAAGAACCTTCTGGATCGGCGCATCGGCCTGCTGCGCGGAGGCCGGCGCAGCTACTGCAAGCGCGAACGTCAAAAGGCGAAGAATATTGAGCATACCATTTTTCCTGCTGGCCGGAGGGCGCGCGAACGCCCTCCGGTGATCTGGTTCTGCAGTCAGGTTCAGATCAGTAGTTGGACTTGATTTGCACGCAGGTCTCGGTCTGGGTGTTGTACATGCCGCACTCGAGATCTTTCCAATCCGAGATCAGCACCGCGGATTCTGGGAGGAAATCCGTCCATGCATCTCCGGGCACTTCCTCGGTCTGGCTGATGATGTCGAACTGACCGTCTTCCTGGATTTCACCGATCAGAACGGGCTTCGCGAGGTGATGGTTGGGGAGCATGACAGCGGTGCCACCGGTGAGGTTCGGGAATTCCTGCCCGTACATGGCTACGCGGACCGCATCTACGTCTGTCGATTCCGCCTGTTCCACGGCGTTCACCCACATGTTGAAGCCGATGTAGTGTGCCTCCATCGGGTCATTGGTTACACGGTCTTCGCCCATGCGTGCTTTCCATGCTGCGACCCAGGCCTCGTTCGCCTCGGTGTCGGCGGACTGAAAGTAGTTCCATGCGGCCAAGTGGCCGACAAGGTTTGTGGTGTCGAGGCCCGACAGCTCTTCTTCGCCAACCGAGAAGGCGACGACGGGAATGTCATCGGCCGAGATACCCGCAGCGGCGAGCTCCTTATAAAAGCCCACGTTTGCGTCGCCGTTTATTGTGGAAATCACGCCGACCTTCTTGCCGTCCGCGCCAAGTGCCACGACATCCGAGACGATCTTGGACCAGTCGGAATGGCCGAAGGGCGTGTAGTTCACGAATATGTCGTCTTCAGCGATGCCCTTGTCCTTGAGATAGCTTTCGAGAATGTTGTTCGTCGTGCGCGGATAGACATAGTCGGTGCCCAGAAGCGCGAATTTCTCAACGCCCAGTTCCTCGAGAAAGTAATCCGTCGCCGGGATAGCCTGCTGGTTCGGAGCGGCACCAGTGTAAAACACATTCTTTGAGCTTTCCTCGCCCTCGTATTGAACCGGGTAGAACAGCAGGCCGTTGAGTTCCTCGATCACCGGCAGCACCGATTTGCGGCTCACGCTGGTCCAGTTACCGAAGATCACGTCGACCTCGTGCACGGTCAGAAGTTCACGCGCCTTTTCAGCGAAGAGCGGCCAGTCCGACGCCGGGTCGACCACCACGGCCTCCAGCTCACAGCCCATGACACCGCCTTTTTCGTTCTGCTGCTCGACCAGCATTTCCATGGTGTCCTTGAGCGTGGTTTCGGAAATCGCCATCGTTCCGGAGAGGGAGTGCAGCACGCCCACCTTGATCGGGCAGCTCACCTCTGCCATCGCGGGCAGGGTGGTGGCAAACAGCGCGGCAGCGGCTGTCGTAGTCAGGAACCTTGTCGACATTTCTTAATCCTTCGTAGATGTCGCGCATTACACCTTGCCAAGAGCAGCCCCGGCACCCATTTTGGTTTCTGCGCAATTCACGTTGCGTCGTGCGGTGGTGTTTTGGAGTGAAGGCCAGCACCACTGCATTTTTCTCGCCAACCGGGTAAGCTGGCACTTCAGGATTGATGCAGTCTTTCTGCGGGTGCGAAATAACTTTGAGAGTTTTCGGCGGCAGACTTTGGAAAGTTCGCCCGAATTTTGATCACCCAAGAGGGTGCTGCCGTTTTATTGTGCGACGTCCGTTTGATGTTTCCTGCGCAACGTAATTTGCGGGCGGTTACGCCCCGATAAGGGCGTGTCGCGCATCAGGACGAGGTCGCTTGCAGGTAGCCTTGAACAAGCCGTTCACACTGTGTGATGAGGTGTCGCGCATGACTCGCTGCGCGGTTGGCCTGCGCGACATCTTGCGAAAAGCTTGCCCGCTGCAACAACATGGCATGGGCATGTTTCGCCTTGATCCGCAGCGATAGAGCTGCCGTGTCTTGTGCGCCCGTCAGCGCCTCCAGGCGCAGGAGCATAGCTTCGAGCGCCCGTTGTGTGTCAATCGCGTCTTCCGCCTGCATGAGCCACTTGTGCTGCACCTCAGCGGACAGGCGCCCCGCGCATGTCGCCGTTTCCGCGACGAGTCCGGCATCGGCGCGCGCAGATGGTGTGACAACAACCACGGCTACGAGGCTCAGGGATAAAGTTTTCAAAAAGCCCATGAATTAAGCATGCCGTAAATTAATTCAGCACTCAACAATCTTCAGGCCGTTTTCGCGTTTTGAAACGGCTCGTGGAAAACACGACGCCACACCGATTCAAGCGATATTTTGACATGGGTTGGATCGCCCGGTCGGCCTCGTGGCGTTTGAACATGACCAAATCCAACCCTTTTAAGGGCTTTCAAAGCAGCCTGAAAATCATTCGCCTGGCGGTAATGTTGCACGTCCGATTTCCTTTGTCGCTCCGCACCGTTGAGGATTTGATGCACGAGCGCGGTGTCGAAATCAGCCATGAAAACATATTTTGAAACGAAAAACTGCGATCCTATGGGGCCGCGTTAAAGGAAATCGGTAGCGCGGATCGACAGGAAACCGGCCGATGGAAGAACAACCGTGCGGAGAACTCAAACCTGCCATTCAGACGACGAGAGCTTGCGATGCTCCGCGTCCGGCGCGTGCGAAGTCTGCAGCAATTCGCCTCCGTTCCTTCCTCTGCGCACAATCATTTCAACCAGAAACGCCACCTCAACTCACGTCAAAACTTTAAGCTGAACCGAAGCGCCGCTCTTGCCGAGTGGCGTCAACTTTGTTCCGCACAGGTTCACACTATCTGTGGCAAACTGAGACTGGTTCGAATCTGTCTGACAGCACCCGCGTGAGCAGAAAAAGTGCCATCGCGCGAACGATCCAAGACCGTACTTCATAATCGGATGGCGATGCCGCTAAGCGGTCATTCTGAAAAGACAATCGAGTTCAGCGTAGCTGCTGCAATCTGGGCAAGGCATCGCCCTGCGAAACTTGAACGCTTCATTCAAGCAAGTGTTGCGGCAAGTCTCGTCAGTATCTACTCAAGGCACCAAGTACCGTTTCTCGTGTCTTTTGGTCGCTAGGAAAGATTCGTTCCACAAGAAACTCGGATGGAAACTCGGGCCACGTCTTTTGCAGTTCGCCGATAAGTCTTTGTGCTTCGTTGAAATTGCCCAGCTGATCATGTGCTGCTGCTTGGAAAATGAGAGAAGGCGCGCTTACAGGCGCACCAGCTGCCGGCGCGCCTTGAAACGCTTCGACAACGTTCTCGTAGTTCCCGAGCATGAGTTGCGATACCCCCCAAATGTTCCTTGCGCCAAATCGGCCAGATCCGGCTCTGGACCTTGCTGGGTTGCTGACCTCCGCTGCCAGAGCGGGCATGTTTGCAATGAGAGCTGTGATCCCGACCAGATCCAGAACATGGCCATCTTTCGGCGCAAGTTCAGCTGACAGTCTCGCGTATTTTAAGGCCTCATCTGGTTCATTTGACACCGCCAACCGCCAACCATTCGAGGCGTTTGCCCATGCACCCGATGGGGACAAATCAAGCGCCATTCCAGACATCTCGAGTGCTTGAAGCAAGAGATCGTCCCGATTTTCTTCATCTCGGGACAACAGAGCCAGAGTGGCCAAAACCTGAGCTGATCCGGCATAGCCATCCGGCAGCGCCGGGTCGAGCTCCGTGGCATGCTGGAACATTCCCAGCGCGATTTGCTGGCGTTTGACATCAAATACAGGGAAGAACATGCCCCGGGCCTGGTCCGCCAGGTTAGCTGCCTGCAATCTTGCAAGTGAATGCTGACCAAGAGCCGCTCGTTTAGCCTGCTGGGTGCTGTTTGAAGACTCCTGGACCTCCCTGTTGCCGGTTATCAACCATGTACCAAGCACAGCGATCACCGCTAAAACGGCCAGCCCAATCAACAGCAGTTGACGCAGGTGCCTGCTTTCACGTGTCTGGCTGCGGGTTCGCGGGTCTGAATTTGGGTCTTCCCCCGATGGTTCGTATGAAAACCGCGGCTTGTATCCGCCGGGATCGACGAAAATCCGAACACCTTTGCCGTCCCAGTGTTCTTCGTAAAACTCACGCAACAGGCGGCGAAGTCGCCTGGCTTCTACACGAACCAGATTCCGTCCACCGCTGCCATCAATGCTGCGCCCGTACACTTCGACCGCGATGGCCTTGCCGCGGATCTGGGCACCGCGACCGGCGAGAGTTTCCTCGACGATATAGGTAAGAAACTGCTGGAGGCGGGGCGAAGTTCGGAACTCGACGCTGGAAACCACGCCCCGCAGTGCCTGTCGGACCAGTTCCGGTGATGGCTGCTCAACATCTTGATCTATCAATAAATCATTGGCTTGGTTCACAGCAAACTCACCCCCAACTCACGGTGACTCACTTGGCTGCCCCGGTCAACAGCACGCATCGTTATCTGCGAATAGATAGTGGGAACCGGGCTTTATCCAGTGGCGAACGACCTGAAAGACGAGCTACCCGAGCTTTTGAATGCGCTTTCCAGCCAGATTGAACCGCATGCGTTTCTAAGCGAGGCCATCGAGGACCTCGGCAAAGTCTGTGCAAAGTTGAAAGACACGTCAATCACCGCATCCGAGCGCGAAGAATGGGCCCACATCAAATCTGAACTCTTGAATGAGCTTCGTCGGCTGGCGAAGCGCAAACTCCGAAACACATCTGATTGAGGGTATCGCAATGACGGACAATGACCAGAACAAAGACCGTGAGAACGGCCAAAACCAGCAATCGGTTGACATCGAAAACCCTTCTCGGCGGCAGGTTATACACGGGCTGGCGGCAGGCGCCGTGGCAACAGGCGCAGTCACCTACGGTTCCGGCGCAGCACAGGCGCACGAGGGGGACGGCCCTTTGGGTGAAAGCCTGAAGAACCCCTATGGCGGCAGACCTGCTGGCGGCATCACTCTGCCGGAATACTTCCGGCCGACGAAATACATTACCGGGTCTAACGCAAACTACTTCCCGCTTTCCGAGGAGCTTGGACCCGACGAAATGCGCATATCATTCTGCGGGTCCACACCGTTTCCTCCGCGTGAGGATCAGGCGGGCACCTGCGTGATGGTCGAGCTGGGCAATCGAAAACGGTTCTTCTTCGATTTCGGGTCAGGGTGCGTGCGCAACATCATCGGGATGCAGGTTCCGGCTCAATTGATCAACGATATCTTCATCACGCATCTGCATGTCGATCATTACGCCGACATCCCTTACATCTACCCGTTCAGGGCTTGGTCGGGTGGATATACTCCGCTGCGGATTCACGGCCCGTCCGGTCGGACACCCGAGCTTGGAACGGCGGGTATGGTGGAGGGCATGAAGCAAATGCTGAAATGGCATTTGGAAGCCTTCGATGTGTTCCCAATCGGGGATGGTTACGAGATCGAAGTCAATGAATTCGATTTCCGTCAGGAAGGCGGCATCGTTTACGACGAAGATGGCGTGACTATTCGGTCTTGGCCTCGTAGCCACGCCAAGGACGGAGCTGTGGGGTATCGGCTGGATTGGAATGGCCTGAGCTTTGTTTGGACCGGCGATGGCCGTCCCGATGAGCTAAGCCTTGAATACGGAAAAGGTGTCGATGTGTTTGTCACCGAAATGTCCGGCCAGGATATCGGTCAGCTGATGACCTACAAATACGGTCTGCCGCAGGAGCTGTTCAACTATACAATCGATACGCACCATACGTCACACTATGCGGTTGGCAAGATGATGGCCGAAGCACGCCCGCGGCTTGCAATGGTGACCCATTACACGCAGGACGAAGACATTGATGCCGAGATGTTGGCGGGTATCCGGGCTCACTATGATGGGTTGTTCGCCTGGGGTTTGGACGTCGCTGTCGTCAACGTCACAAAAGACGCAATCTGGTATCGAAAGGCAACGTTGCCCGGGAAATCGGGATCCGTCGCCCCGTTCCGCGAATTGGGCAAGATGGAAGCCGAAGGCAAGATCACGTTACCTGATGAAATCAAGCCGCCTGCACCGCGGTCATCGCGTGCCGAACAACAGGACCAAAAATACCGGGACATGGAGATTGACCCCAAGGAATACTACCCGACCGATGTATTCCGAGCCCCCAGTCCCGAGTGGCCCAGCGATTTCGTGATTAAAACCGACGATGTCATTCCGAACCGCAAAAAGAAAACGGAGTGACAATATGATCGAGTTTGGTTCGACCTCCGCTATCCCCGTCACGATCCTGACCGGCTTTCTCGGAGCCGGTAAAACAACCCTTCTAAACCGCATCCTGACCGGCAATCATGGTCTGCGGGTTGCCGTGCTGGTCAACGATTTCGGCTCGATCAATGTGGATGCTGATCTTGTGGTTGGCTTGGAAGACGATGTGATGAGCCTGGCGAATGGGTGTGTGTGCTGTTCGATCCGGGATGACCTGATCGAAACGGTTGAAGCGGTTCTCGCCCGGCCGGAAAAACCGGAATACATCGTCCTTGAAGCCAGCGGCGTGTCGGACCCGTCCTCGATCGCGATGACTTTCACGGATCAGAAGTTTCGGGACATGATCCGCCTGGACAGCCTCATGTGCCTTGTCGACGCGGAACAGCTGTTTGCCGCGCCGGAACAGATGGAATTGAAGCTAAGGCAAATCGCGTTTTCTGACATGGTCATCCTGAACAAAGTAGACCTCGTAAACCGGGATACGGTTCAGAGAGTGCACGACTGGCTCGGCTCGCGCTTCCGCCGATATCGCCTGGTCGAAGCCGTCAATGCAGATGTCCCGCTGGACATATTGCTGTCAGTCGGACGGTTTGCCGCCGAACAACTCCAAACAGAATTGCCGGATCATCATGAACATGGGCCCGACTGCGGGTGCCGCCACGCTGATCATTCAGACGGTTTTTCGACGACCATGATGAAGGCTGAGCAACCTATCAGCCTGTTGTCGCTCAGAAGCGCAATCCGAAAGCTTCCAGGAGACGTCTATCGCCTCAAAGGCTTTGTTTTCAGCGAGGAGGACCCGGATCATCGTATTCTTGTGCAGGTCGTCGGAAAACGCATGGACATCTCGCGGGACGGGGCCTGGGGTGATCGAAAACCCGAGACGCGGCTTGTAGCGATCGGTGCGCCCGGTGCGCTTTCGGAACACGTGCTCACCGACGCCCTGTTCGAAACGGCCTAGCGATCACGCCGGTGGTTTGCCCTCAAACGGGGCGACCGGCCCTCATGCCACCGCCTCTGAATTTGATTTAGAGGCCGAAATAATTAGACTTGTCGCAATCGCAACCATCCTGCAGCGGGGAAACCTTTATGTTCACGAGACTCTTTTGTTTGGCACCCGCCATTTCGATCCTGTTGTCTTCCCCGCTTTATGCGCAGGACACGCCGATCATCCACGACGCACAGTATTACATACTGGAAGCACAAAACGGCGAGCAGTGGGTCGAAGATGATGCTGCTGTGGATGCGTTGCTTGCCGAGTTTCGTGAGGGGAATGCTGGCAACCCCCCCAATATCGTGTCCATCCTGATCGACGACCTGGGTTTTGGGGATATGGGTATTCCCGAACTGAATGCCGTGCGCGGGATTGAAACCCCCAACATCAATGCGTTCTCGGACGAAGCCATGCGCATGGTTCGAATGTATACCGAACCGTCCTGCACGCCGACGCGCGTAGCCCAGATGACGGGGCGCCTGCCCGTTCGCATGGGTATGGGGGACACCACGGTCGACATTGCAGGCTTTGGTCTTCCCGGAGCCGAGGTCACCCTCGCAGAGGTTTTGAAACAGGCCGGCTATGCCACCAGCCATGTGGGCAAATGGCATATGGGCGATATCGCAGAAAGCTGGGCGATGAACCAAGGTTTCGATTATGCGCAGCATGCCGTGCATCAGCAGGGGCAACTCACCATCTTCAACGATGATGCAATCCGCGAGCAGGTCTCGGTCGGCATACAGGATTTTGAGGAAGACTATATCGTGGACAATTGGTTCCGCCCCGACCCTGCCGCCATGGCCACCGTCATCGAAGGAGAGGCCGGCGGTCCAATTCGCGAAATTCGTATGCAGCCCGGCGAGCGCTGGGACGCCGAAAAATACGATGAGATGAACGAACAGTTCCAGCTTAAGGCGCTGTCCGAGCTGCAACGGCTGGCCGGCGGCGACGCACCCTTCTTTCTGCAGTACTGGCCGATGATCCCGTTGGACAACACGCGCGCCGGGCGCGATGGCCCCGAGAGCGTGAACGGCGGCCTCTACGCCGACAAGCTGCAACTGCTGGACGAATATCTTGGTGTGCTTTTTGACGAGATGGAAACGCTGAGCGTCGCCGAAAACACCATAGTGGTCCTTATGGGCGACAACGGGCACTTCACGAAATATTCCCCGCAGTCGGGTTTCACCCCGATGATTTTCCGCGGCGGCAAGGGCGATACGACAGAAGGCGGCGTACGTGTGGATGCCTTCATTCGCTGGCCCGGAATGATCGAGGCAGACTCGATCGTGAACAACATCATCCATGTATCGGATTTGTATACGACCCTTTCGCGCATGGCTGGCGCCGACGCGTTCATTCCAAGGGACAGGCTGGTGGATGGGGTGGACCAATCCGCATCAATCTTGTTCGCCGATGAATCGAAAACGCGTCGTGATCACGTAATCATCTATTCAGTGGCGTCTCCGAAGGCGATCGTGAAGGACCAACTGAAACTGAACCTTCCGGGTGCTGGAGAAAGTGCAATTCTGGCAGATTTCTTTGACATATATAGGGATACGCATGAAAAGTATCCGGTTTCGACCGAAGTTGGCGCATGGGGTGGCCAGGAGTTCCAACGCATCCTTGGCCGGCATCTTGCCCGAAAAGAGCTTTATCCTGACACCGAGCCAGCGCGTGGCGTGCCGTATGAAGGCGTCGAAAACCTGCGCCCGGAAACCGTTGCCGCTGTCAAAGCCTTTTTGACCAAACGAGCTGCAATCGAACGCTAGCTGCGTCCTGACCTCACCACAGCTCCCCGCATTCGAGAGGCACCTCCATGCTTGCTACCCTGATCTTCTATACCGGCCTCGTTATCTCTTTGGGAGTCGGCTTCGTCTACTTTCGAGACCTCGGCGACGTTTCTCAGATGCTCTTGAAGGTAAAGCGCGAAAATATGATCCGCTTTATTCGCAACGAATTTCGGCTGATTGGGATTGGCCTGGCGGCTTTTGCAATTGCCACAATCGCCCACTTTGCGTTTGGAGGCGGCGTGCGTGCGATATGGTGGTTGGGCGTTGTCTTGGCGTTGGTTCTATATGGCTTTCCCTATGTCTGGGTCCATTTGGGGTTGAGAAACCAGCTGAACACCGCGCAGTATTACAGCATTGCTGAAGCGGAGCAGTATGTCGGCCCCAATGCACCCGTGATCGTAATGGTAAACGGCGATCATGCCCGTGCGCATCCTGACGCTCAGATCATGCGGCCCCATTTGGCTGGCGACGCCAAGGGGCTTGGGGGCGAAGACGTGGTCATGACCTATTGCGCAATGGCCAATCTTGGTCAGGGATACGCACCCTCAATCGAAGGAAGACGGTTGAATCTTGAAGTTCTTGCTCAGCATGGCAACAACCTGATCCTGCGCGACAACGACACAGGGGAACCTATTCAACACATTTATGGGTTCCGCGAAGCAGACCGGGACACCGCGTCGGACGGACCCGCCTGTCCATTGCGCCCAGAAGCCCAGATGAAGCCATGGCCAACCTTCCGTATGACATTCCGTGGCTTCAAGAAAGCCTATCCGAACGGTGAGGTCTTTCTGAACAAACCGTCGAAGAACCCGGTTCTGAGACTGCTCGACATGGCGCTGGAGATGATTTTTGGATGGGGTATCGCCAGGCAGCATCAAGAGGCTGATCCTGTCATGGACAACATGGAGCGCCCGCCTGACACACGCTTGCCCAACAAGGCACTCGTTTGGGGCGTGACCATCGGGTCAGATGCCGCCTGTTGGACCGATGATTTCGTGGTTGACCAAAACTGGTTGCTGAACACGCGCGTTGGCGGGCGCGACCTTGTTGTGCAAATTGATCCACACTTTGAAAGCCTCGGTGTCTGGTACAACGACAGTGGTAAACCAGTTGAGCGCTGTGATTTCCGGGGAAATAGCGATCAAGGACAACTCACCCGGGTTGAAACTTTGCGGGCAGGCCTGTTTTGGCATGTCTGGGCGGAGTTTTTTCCTCACACCGATGTAAACCGTATTGGCAGCGTCAAACCGAAGCGTGCCGCATAGTGACGTTTGTTTGATGCCGAATGGAGTGAACTACCAAGCGGAAAGATGGCCGAATGGACTTGCCCCTTTTGCAAGGCGTGAGTGGCGGAAGTAATCTGGTCGACATCCATATCACTGTACTGCAAAGCGCAACGACCGCTTCGCGCCTTTCCTTCAGAGTCGCTTTAAGCGTCCCGCCTAAATTGAGCCCGTGAAGCGAACGGAAGAAAGGTTTGCATCGGACTGTGAGCCTATGCCGCCACGAGTAGTAGAGGGCGTCGGCAGTGAAACATGGTGTGAATTATTTCCATCGCTAGCGGGGGACAACTCAGTTCACAGTCTGGTAGTGGCTTTGTTGGACAAATCGGTTGAAGGGCAGACCTCCCCTTTCCCCGGAGGGACTTATCCTACGGGCTCTGTGACTGGCATGCCAAGAACTGTGGGGCGATTGAGCACCGCGATCCGAACCTGAAACTCAGCGACTTGCCGGTCGTAGTCGCATGCCATGAGACCCTGGCTAAGCTGTTTTACGCAGTTCATGTTTGTCTCTGCGCGGCTTCTTCGGTGACGCATGTGCCGATATCGAGCCGCCAGATTCTCTAGCAGTGCGGCGCGGCGCGCAAGCAAACGCGGTCCCGCTTACCATCATCAAGAAACACGTCTGATGTCACTGCACCGATACCGGAGCTTGCTCCTGTAATCAAAATGGATTTCATACCGCTTCCTCAAGTGGCCGATTGCAGACCCGCGATATGCGTTTCAGAATTGTTGCAAACGTTTGAAAAGGCTGGAGGTGTCCCAGCGTCCGCCGCCCATCTTCTGAACGTCCTTGTAGAATTGATCCACAAGCGCGGTAACGGGAAGACTCGCCCCGTTTTCATTCGCAGTGTTCAGGCAGATTCCGAGGTCTTTGCGCATCCAGTCGACAGCGAACCCATGTTCAAAGTGGTCGTCGAGCATCGTCTCGTACCGGTTGCTCATCTGCCAGCTGCCCGCGGCGCCCTGGCTAATGACCTCGACCACCGCGCGCCCGTCGAGCCCCGCTTTGCTGGAAAAATGCAGCGCTTCCGAGAGGCCCTGGACGAGACCGGCAATCGCGATCTGGTTCGCCATCTTCGTCAATTGCCCCGCGCCGCTTTCGCCGAGACGACGGCACAGCTTGGCATAGCTTGCCATCACGGGTTCGGCACGCGCGTAGTCCGGTTCGTCCCCGCCGCACATGATCGACAGTTGCCCGTTTTCCGCACCGGCCTGTCCGCCCGACACAGGCGCATCGACGAAAGCGACACCTTTCGATTTCGCCTCTGCGTAAAGCTCTGAGGTGACTTTTGCTGATACGGTCGTGTGGTCCACGAACAACGCGCCGCTTGACATGGTTGAAAATGCGCCCGTGTCGCCAAGACAAACGGCACGCAGATCGTCGTCATTGCCAACGCAGGCCATGACCATTCCCGCACCGTCTGCGGCTTCGGCTGGCGTTTTAGCCGCACGTCCGCCATGTTCCGACACCCATTTTTCCGCCTTGGCCATCGTACGGTTGAAAACGGTCACATCGTGTCCGGCGGACTTGAGATGGCCGGCCATCGGATAACCCATCACGCCGAGGCCGAGGAATGCTACTTTTGTCATTGGTATTGTCCTTTAAAAGTCAGAGGAGGTCGCGCGGCGTTTGTCCGGCGAAAAAGGCATCGAGGTTGTCGAGCGCCCGAAATCCCATCGCATCCCGTGTGCGGGTCGTGGCGCTGCCAATATGCGGCAGCATGAAGATGTTTTCGTGGTCCGCAAAGGCAGGGTTGCCACCCGGTTCGACCTGAAAGCAATCGAGGCCCGCAGCACTTATCTGCCCTTTTGCGAGCGCGTCGAGCAAGGCGGTCTCATCCACCAGCGCGCCACGTGCGGCATTCACGAGGACGGCCCCCTTTGGCAAGAGGTCGAACCGCTCCCGATTCATCAGGTTGGTTGTTTGGGGCGTGGCAGGGCAATGTAGTGAAAGGAAATCCGCGACTTTGAGAAGGGACTCGATACTGTCGTGGTAGGTTGCGCCAAAGGCCTGATCAGGCGGCAATTCGGAACGGTTGAAGTAATGGATCTCCATGTCGAACCCTTTGGCCTTGGCGGCAAAAGCCCGGCCCACGCGCCCCATGCCGACGATGCCCAGCCTGGACCCGGTGACTTGCTTGCCGACCATGAAGGAAGGTGACCAGAAATCCCAGGCTCCGGTCCGCACGATCCTGTCACCGGCAACCGCATGGCGCGCAGCGCCAAGCATCAGCAGCATCGCAAGCTCTGCCGTTGCGTCGGACAGCACGTCCGGCGTGTTGGTCACAGCAATACCGCGCGCACCCAGCGCGGGCAGGTCACAGTGATCCACGCCGACGGAGTGGTTCGCGACGATCTTGAGCCGCGGTGCAAAGCGCCGCACCACATCCGCGCTGAAATGCTCTGAATGACAGGGAATGATCGCATCGTATTCCGCGCTGGCAGCAATAAGATCCTCCGCCGTGCCGGGCGTATCTTCATAGTTTACATCGGTGTCATAGTCCCGCATCGCCCGTTCAATCGTGGCATCGGATAGACGGCGGGTGATCCAAAGGCGGGGTTTGGGCATCGTCAGTCCCTCTTTCGAATGCACTCATCCCAGTAATCATAGATCGCCAGTGCGCAAACCACGATCACGATCACCATGAATGGGAAGCCGCCCCAGAACCCTGCAAAACCGGTAGAAATGCTGTGCGAGAGCTCGCCCACGAAGATCACAAGCAGGGCTGTGCCGATAAAGCCGACGATGAGTTTCGTGATGTAAGACATGGGGTATCCCTTCGGTTACGCGGCCTTCGCCGCGATATGGTTCTGGCACCAGCGCGCTGTTCGCAACAGTCGATCATCCTTCTGTGCGGGGCCGATCAATTGCACGCCGATGGGCAATCCTGTTTCACCCACCAAAAGCGGCAGCGTAACACACGGTAACCCTACGAGCGTCCACAGAGTGCAAAAGATTGGATCGCCCGTGTTTGAGCCGAATGACACTGCTTCTCCGGCAGCAGAGGGCGCGAGGATGGCGTCATAATCCTGAAAGAACTCTGCAAAGAAGCTTTCGGCTGACGCTTTCACGGCCAGCGCGTCCTGATACTCGGCCTCTCCGATCTTGCGCGCCCTTTCGATGATCGGTTTCAGCGTATTGCTGATCTGGTCCCAATGCGCGTCGAACACCTCGGCCTGATGGCGGGCGATTTCATATTCATGGATGCGGGCCTGAACCGCCACCAGCTCGCCCAGCTGATCGGCCGGGTCCATCCGGGTCACGCGGGATCCGAGAACTTCGATCACGCTTTCAAGACCTTCCGCAGCAGCTTCTGAAAGACGGTCATTGAACGGCAGGTTGAACCAGGCGAGTTCCGGATCGACCGGCACCTCCTGACGCGCGCCTTCAACAGTCGAGGGCCGTGCATGCGGGTAACTCTCAGGGTCGCGTTGATCATAGCCGCTGATGGCGTCTGCCAGCAGGGCGACATCTTCCAGCGTGCGAGCAAATGTGCCGATCTGGTCGAGCGATTTGGACGTCAGAAGAACACCTGTGCGAGGGATCGTGCCGCGCGTTGGTTTGAAGCCGAATGTCCCGCAGAAAGAGGCCGGACGGATCACCGACCCGTTTGTCTGTGTTCCGATTGCAAGCGGCACATGACCGGCAGCAACCGCAGCGGCCGAGCCACTGGAGGACCCACCGGGCGTTCGATCCGCGTTGTGCGGGTTTCGCGTCTCGTTGGCATGCACGAAGGCGAGCTCGGTCGTAACCGTCTTGCCCATTATAACCGCACCGGCTTCGCGCAACATCTCCACAATGCGCGCGTCCTCTGCGGTCTGGCGGCCCTCGAAGATTGGCGTTCCGCGCTGAGTGGGCATGTCCCGCGTGTCGATTATGTCTTTCAGGCCCACAGGCAATCCATGCAGCGGACCTGTCGGTAGACCTGCTTGACGCCTTCGATCAAGCGCCGCCGCTTGCTCCAACGCGTATTCCGGGTTGAGGTAGGCCCAGGCTTTGATGGCGCCGTCCGTCTCGGCGATTCTGTCGAGACAGGACTGCACCAGTTGAACAGACTTCAACTGACCCGAAGCGATGAAGCCCGCCGCCTGCACCGCGCTGAGATCATGAGGCTTGATCTTCATGGGATGTAGGGTCCGAAAAGATAATCAGGGAACCACAGCGCGATGCCCGGGAACTGATACATCAGCACCATCGTCAGAATGACAATCCCAAGGTACGGCATGATGCCGCGAAAGATCTGCATCAGCTCGATCTGTTTCTTCAACACTCCTTTCAGGTAATACGCCGACATCGCCATTGGCGGCGTGAGGAATGAGGTTTGCAGGTTAAGCGCCACGAGCATCGCGAAAAAGTAAGGGTTCACTCCGAAAACATCGAGTAGGGGCAAGAAGATGGGCACGAAGATGATAAGGATTTCGGACCATTCCAAGGGCCAGCCCAGCAGAAAGATAATAAGCTGCGCCAGTATGAGGAATTGCCACGGCTCGAGAGCCATACCTCCAACCCAGTCGGCGATGATGTCATGGCCGCCGAGATAAGAGAAGACGGATGCGAAGGTCCATGATCCGACGAAGAGCCAGCAGACCATGGCCGTTGCCTTGGCGGTTAGGAAAACGCTTTCCTTCAGCTTTTTCCACGTCATGGATCGGTAAAGCACCGCAAGCACCATGCCCCCAAGCGCACCCATGGCAGCAGCCTCAGCGGGTGTCGCAAGACCGCCAAGGATGGAGCCAAGGACCAGCATGATAAGCACCGTAAGCGGCACGAAACTCACAAGCAGGTTCCAGTAAATCTCTCGCGGCGGCGGCACGTCTTCCATCTTGGGCCGCGGCGCGAGCGCAGGGTTCAGGTAGACTCGCACGATCACGTAAACGATGTAGAGCCCCGCCAGTAACAGGCCCGGGAAAACCGCAGCTGCGTAGAGCCGCAAAGGAGAGAGATCAGCGATCGCGGAATAGACGATCAACATGATGGATGGCGGGATCAGGATGCCCAGCGTGCCTCCCGCACAGATAACGCCGGACGCAAAGCTCTTGTTGTAGTTTGCATTTGCCATCGCGGGAAATGCGAGAAGACCCATCAGGGTTACGACCGCCCCAACAATGCCCGATGCAGTCGAGAAAACCGCACAGGTGATCAGCGCGGCGATCGCAAGGCTACCGGGCAGATTACGAGCAGCCTGGTAGAGCGAGAAAAACAGCTTGTCGACGATGTTTGCTCTCTCGACGACATAGCCCATGAACAAAAAAAGCGGGATGGCTACCAGTGTCGGGTTCTCCATCACTGAATAGGTGTTCTGGTTCAGCAGATAGAAGATGTTGTTGTTGAATATATCACTGACGCCATCGATCGGGCCGCGGAAATATGCGTAATAGCCAAACGCGACGCCCATGGCGAGCAACGTGAAAGCAATCGGGAAGCCCAGCAGCACAAGCACAATAAACAGGCCCAGCATCAGAAGGGCGACTTCGGGGTTCGTCATCTCTTGATCTTTCCTAGTGCGTCAGCGGGGCTGATTTTCGTCGCTGTGAATGGCGGCGATCTCATTGAGATCGGCCTCCGACAGCAGATCTTCGGTTTCTTTGACATCGGCCAATCGCTCCGGCCAAATGCCGGTACGCATCGTCATAACGCAACGCACCAGTTCAGCGGCACCCTGGATGAGCAGCAAGGCCCCAGCCACTGGGATCAACGATTTGAAGAAGTAGATCTGAATGCTGGCAGGGCTGTTGAAGCTAACTTCCTTGTAGCGCCAGCTGTCTGCGGCGATCTCGTACCCAAACCAGACCAGCGCAAGCACACCCGGGAAGAAAAACAGGAAATACAGCAGAAAATCCATCCCTGCCTGAACCTTGACGGGCAGCAAGCGATAGACAACATCTGCCCTCACATGCGTGTCCTGCGCCAAGGCGTATGCTCCGCACATCAAAAACAGCGCACCGTACATCTGGATCATCATGTCAAACGCCCACACCGTTGGGGCGTTGAGCACATAACGCACGAATACCTCGTAGGATACCGACAGCGTCAATATCAGAATGCACCAACCGAAGGCCCGTCCAACCCAAAGGCTCAGACCTTCTATAGCGTGTACGAATTTCATCTTGTTTTTTTCCCTCGTCGCCCCAGCCTCTCTCGCCAGAGGTGCATCTGATTTCAAAGGGAGGTTGAGCGCCAAGATGGCGCTCAGTCCCCTTTTCATTCAGCCGCGATCAACCAAAGTAGTGGTTATATGCCAGTTTGTAATCTGGCTGATTCAGGTTGAGGTAGTTCATCACATCTTTGGCGTAAGCCTTCTGTGACTCCATCACCTTGGCAAAGAATGGATCTTCTTCTGCGATCCGCGCCGTAACCACATCCCAAGCTTCGAGTTGAGCCGCCATTACCGAATCCGGCGTCCGATAGACATTCACTCCGTCTGCTTCTTGCAGTTTCACAAGGTCGTCAGAGTAACGCTTGGTGTTGCCCCAGTAGAAGCCGGAGTTTTCGGCCATGGAAGCGTTTTTGATAATCGCTTTGTGTTCATCGCTCAGGGCATTGAAACGGTCTTTGTTGATCGTGACTTCAAAGAACTCCTGGCTCTGGTGGAACGACGCGAGGTGGTAGTGTTTCGAAACGTCTTGCATTCCGAAGTCGCGGTCCGATGTTGGATTGTTGAATTCCGCCGCATCAATAAGGCCGGACTTCATCGCCGGTTGAATTTCACCGCCGGGCAGCTGAACGACCGACATCCCCATCTCGAGCAGAACATCTGCAGCCAAACCAACCGTGCGGTATTTCAGACCTTGCATCTGCGACGCATCGGTAATGTGTTCCTTGAACCAGCCCATCGGCTGCGCTGGCATCGGCGAGTTGAAGAAGGACACAACGTTGAGCTGCAGGTTCTCCATTAACTCGTCGAAGAGTTCCTGACCACCGCCGGCATAGACCCACCCAAGTACTTCCTGGCTCGACCAGCCAAAGCACGGACCCGTACCAAAGAGTGATGCTGCTTTTGACTTGCCGTACCAATACGCCGGAACGTAGTGAGCTGCATCGAGAACGCCGCGATGCACAGCGTCCTGCATCTGGCTGGTTTTGACAACTGCGTCGACCGACAACACTTCGATCGTGAGCGAACCGCCGGACATTTCGTTGACCCGAGCAGCAAAGGACTGCGCATTTTCCAGAAAGATACCGCCGCCCCACGCAGCTTGCATCTTCAATGTTTCACCACTGTCTTGCGCTATCGCGGGTGTCGCCAGTGCTGCCGCGCCTGCAACAGCAGAGCCGCGCAGGAAATTCCTGCGGTTATAGTGTTCGGTCATGTTTCCTCCCTAAAAGTACTTGGATTATCCCTCGACTGCTTGATCTTGTACGAGCGGGTGTATTTTAAGGAGTACAGCCTACACTGCTGCGTCAGACATAGTTCTGTCGCATGCTGAATAGCGTTTCTCCCATCGATATCTTAGAATATGTCAATCTTAAGACAAGTGTTTTGGTTTGCAAACTTGTCTTCGCAGCGCGAATCTTTTGCGCAGCAGGAAAAAAGCTCTGAATTCAGATTACTTGCTCATCAATATGCCCGAAACCTGAGGAAGCAATACATGGAGTGATGTGTCGGTCCGACGCGACGCTGCCGCGATGGACAGTTTCGCAAGAAATTCGGTCGTAAGCTTCTAAAAACTCCCTGCTCCGTGAACGAACGGCCATTGTTGTTTTTTCATCGCAGACAGAGTTTTGATCAATTAGGTCGCTGCATTTGCGGACATTTTAGTCGGACTGCTTCCGGTTTCGGCTCGAGGCGGACATTTGAGTGATTTTGTCAGGTGCCAGCTTAGTCTCCTGTAGCTGACAAGGACTTAGGCCCCGGACCTCGGTAGCAGGGCGGTCTCGGTCGAGCTGTTTTGCGCAGCATGATTTATCCGCGATGGCGGTGTCGCTGTATCAATTCGTGCCCGCCCTGCTTCCTGTCGCGACCGTCGATTGGGGTCCTTCGGGTCCATGCTTCGGTTCGTGTTCAGCGCCTTGCCTGCCAACATGATGCTGGTTCGATATAGTTCCGATCTGCCCATCTCATTGGCGTGCTTGATTGGTGTCAGCGACGGTCCAGACCACGCCATCATCGAACCCACGTCCCCGCGGGACCTCGAAGGCCTGCGATCAGGCAGGCAACGGGTGGATCAACAGGCGCCGCCCGATCCTGACTTTGGTCGAGGATACCTCACCCGGTGTTCACGACACGTTTGTCGCGTCTTGCGATATTTACCGGTATGCCCAACTTGGGCATCAGGGATATCACGACAATTGCACCGACAATCTGCGCATGGCGCTGGCGGCAATCGGTTTGCGCCCTTCACCGGTACTGTGCCCGCGGAACCTCTGGATGAACTCGCCGGTCGTCGAAGGAGGAGCGATGGAGTGGCGGCCAGCAGTCTCGACCATGGGGGCGCGGATTTCGATCCACGCCCCCAGGTTTTACCGTTTTAAACGTTTGTTTCAGGCTGCCTGCGCCGCCGCACCGGCCAGTTTCGCGGCCAGTTCGCGGGTGCGGGTCTCAGCCGATTCAACCGACGCATCGTGACGCGCGTCCTTGAACTCCTGATATTCGATGGCGATCGTATCGATATCCGCCTGCGCTACACCGAAGTAATGCGCACAGGCCGCCAGCGCCGGATCAAGCGCGTTGAGGTGAGCCCGCACACCACCCGGCTCAAATCCGAATTCACCGCGCGACGATAGCACCACCAGCTGTTTTCCCGACAGGATCGGCTCGATCGGCGTATCGCCGCGCGCCAGATCAAAGGAAAAGGTCCGACCGATCCGCGCGATGTGGTCGATCCAGCCTTTCAGGGCGGTCGGCATACCGTAGTTGTACATCGGCGCCCCCAGAACGACGATATCCGCCGCGATCACTTCGTCGACCAGCTCGTCGGACAGGGCCAGACGCTCGTCCATCCACGGCTCACGCTCTTCGGGCGGGGTAAAGGCGGCATGGATGAATTTATGGTCAATTGCGGGAATAGGGTTCAACCCCACATCGCGGGTAATCACTTTTGTTTCCGGAGCTTCAGCCAGAAAGCTTTGGGTGAACAGGCTGGTCAAATGGCGGGTCAGGGAACGGTCTTCAAGCTGGGCGCTTGCGTCAATTCGCAACAGAGTGGGCATGGGAAATCTCCTGAGTTTCTGCACTGCAGGTTTTTGCCTATCAAGCGGCCAATCCCATGGCGAAGGCGAATTTCTCACGGCATGGATGAATGAGATTCATCTGGGTTCCTGACCGATCGGAAATCCTGCACAGCAGCGGACCTTCCCAGAACTTTAACCCGCTGTTTGATAGCGTGCGGTCGGGGCTGGGGGGCAATATATCTCCCGCACCAAACGGAGTTCAGGTTGCGTACTTCTGCTTTGTTTTCCCAGCTTCATTACAAAGCCTGAGTTTAACAACTCTGCCAGTTCGCCAAAAGTTCGCCCATACGTTCCAACCCGAGATCCAGGTTGGCTGCGGTGCCTCCTCCGACGCCCAGTCGGATGTGGTTGGGCATGCCGTAAGAGGAGCCCGGCAAAAGGAACGTGCGGTAGGGATCGGCCAGCAAACGTTTGGCAAACGCGTTGCCATCAATCCCGTCGAGCCGTGCCAGGCCAATCAACCCGGCCTGCGGTTTAACCCATTCCAGACGCGGTTGACTCAAGACAAATTCATCAAGTCGCTCAAGCGTTCTTAGCCCCGCTGCCCGCGCCGTTTGTATAGCCTGATCATACCTGTCGGGCCTCAGCGCGATTTCAGCAATCACTTCGCCAAGTATATTCATAATCTCGCTGGAGTTTTCCCGCAGAATGATTGCATCCCAGATCAAATCCGGGTCACGGCAAATCATCCAACCAGTACGCAACCCTTGCAGACCAAGCGCTTTGGAAACGCTTCCTGTTGTGATGCCGCGCGGATACATCCCGGCAATCGAAGGCGCACGCGCACCTTCCCATTCCAAACCTGCGTACACCTCGTCCACAACCAGCCACGCACCAACGCGATCCGCGATTTGGACCAGTCTTTCAAGTTCGCCGCGGGTCATCAGGCGTCCGGTCGGATTGTTTGGGTTGGTGAGAAAGATAAGACGCGTTCGTTGGGTCACTGCGGCCTCAATAGCATCTAGCGGCAAGGACCAGCCCGAGGCCTCATCCCGACCCACCACTTTGAGAGTTGCGCCGACTGCTTCAGCCAGCACACCCGCTTGTGGCCAGCCCGGACGTTCAGTTACCACTTCGTCACCTGGCTGGACCACTTGCATGAATGCAAGGTAATTGGCCTCAGCCGCGCCTGCCGTGATAAGAACATCATCTGGTCGACATATGCCGGCAAGACCAGCCCTATCCAATACATGGTTCCTAAGGGCAGGTAAGCCGCGAAAGCTTTTCTGGTTCCAATCCAGCGGCAGCGCTGGGTCCAGCGCATCCAAAAACTCGCCCAGACGCGGAGACTCGGACAAAGAAAACCCGACGAAGGCTTCGGGGTCCGCTTCTGTTGTATCCAGCAGGTACTGAAAAAGCGTGTGTATCTTGACTTTCATGCCGCGCTCGAAATCCTTGTGACCAAACAAGGAGAGAGTGTGTGAAAGCAAAGGGATTTGTCAAAGGGCGTCCACGCGATCTGGCCGTGCTGAACTATGGGCTGTTCAAGGTCAATTCCAATGGTCGCATCATCGGGATTTGCGGGTTTTTGATCCGCACCGATGCCGGAGAGGCGATTCTGGTCGACACGGGTTTCCCCGAAAAATACGCAACCGACACCGAAGCTGCAGTTCAGGAAGATCGTCTGTTTGAGTTTGGTGAGGTCTTGCACTGCGGCCCCGAAAATCTACCACAATCACAATTGGCAAAGCTGGGGCTGGATTCGTCGGACATCACACTGCAGGTTTGTACGCATACCCATATCGACCATATCGGTGCATTGGGCGCTTTTCCTGCCTCACCCATATTGATCTCGGCCACGGAGCGCGCTTTGCCGCGCCCGTTATACTGGGGTGACGTACAACCGCTGGAATGGCCAGATCAGGAGTACCTAGAAGTTGAGGGTGATGTAGAGATCGGACCGGGACTTACCGTTCTGGCGGCACCTGGCCACGCGCCAGGCCAGATCGCAGTGATGGTCGATCTTCCGTCTGGCACCTTTTTGCTAACCAGTGATGCGATCTCTCGACCGGAAGAAATCGACGAGAAATTTGCCGGATCCTGGGACGAAGAGGCCGCAATTGCCAGCGCGGACCGGCTTATGCGGCTGGCATCCAAGCGAAATGCCTTTGTGATCTACGGGCATTGTCCAAAGCAGTGGCCCGAATTGAAAAAAGCACCAGAGGTCTATAGCTGAACCCATAGAATTAGGCGCTGCTGTCTCAGTAAGCGTGCTTAGTGCAAACGGATTATCTGACGTCGCGCCCCTGATTCAGGATAATAACGTTGCCGCTGGAAACATCGCCTGCTGGCGAGATAAGAAAGCTGACCCAAGATGCGATTTGTTCAGGCCGCATCGCTTTGCCATGTGGCATGGCATCGATGGCTGACTGCAAAACATCTTCGGTAAGGACGCCAAAAAGCGGTGTCTCGGTCATGGCCGGAGCCAGAGAATTCACGCAGATCTTGTCGCGTGCATAGCGCCGGGCAAGGTCTTTGGTCAGCGTGTCCAATGCCGCTTTGGACGCGCGGTAGTGTGGCGGGTCAAAAACATCAAAATTATAGGCTCCGTTCGACGAAATATTGACGATTTTCTTGATGCCGTCACGGTCCAGCATCAATTGAACCGCCTGCTGGCAGCAATGGAACGCAGAGGTAAAATTGATCGCCATCTGTCTGTCTAATTCCTCGGCCGGAATGTGCGGGAAATCTGACATGAGGCAGGTTCCTGCATTGTTTACCAAAGCATCCAAACCGCCATGCTCTGTTTTGATTTCAGCAAACGTGCGGGAAATGGCCTCAGGATCAGTCAGGTCAACAGAGATAGGCGTGAAATTTCCACCCAGTTCAGCTGCCAGTTCGCCCAACCCTTCTGCGTCAAGGTCCAGTCCGATCACGTGCATTCCATCTGCATGTAGATGGCGGCTAATAGCCTGCCCCATCCCTCCGGCAGCCCCGGTCACAACTGCTGTTTTCATGGTGATGTCTCCGAACTTGGCGTCGTTAAAAGGTGCTTTGCCATAAAGTGTAACCCTAGCTAACCGCTTTTGGCGGAGAGGCCAAAACTAATCTCGCATGAAAAGCGGGCTGGCCGGCGCTTGAGCGAAATCAAGGAACTATGCCGTTTTGATGGTTAGTGTTCACGGGTGAGGAGGCTGAGAACCATGATTTCGGTAGAAGATATCGAAGACATGTCCGCGCTCACGCGGGCAGAGATTGATGCGCTCGCTGAGCACGAGCATTTAACAACATATGACGCTGCGCTGATGGGGAATTACCTGATGCAGGTTCACCACGGGCCACAAAAAGTACACGAAATGATCTGCGACGATATTCGCGCCGCTTTGCATGCGGATGATGCTCAACATGCGCAGGCTTTGTTTGCTGTTTTGCGGGGGTTCCTGGCTGAGCACCCTCAGGCTGCGCGTGGCGTGAGTGAATAGAGAATCCTGTTGGGGTCAGGTAAGCCCGCCGTGAAAACCGGGTTGGCGGACTGTGTCGCGGTTTCGCTAAGCCGGTTTCGTGTGCGGGGGCTTGGGGTATTCGGTCGGTGAGGCCCGGAGCAGATACTGCACGGCATCCAAAGCAGGCGCGGAAAAACACTTATCGCGTAAATTAAACCTGGCGGCTTGCTGCAGTACCGACACTGGCGTTTAACACCTTGCCAATACACTGGTTGCCAAGGGCTGTATCCACGCACTTGATATTCAGCATCCTTGGAGTTTTATCTTGATAGCTGGCCGCGTCATGGAACATAGGACGTAGGCTCGGGATCCTGTATTTTTTCAAGATATTTGACGATTTCAATGAGCTTGGTGGGCACCAATACCATTTGACCATTTCCGGTATCGAATTCGCTCATCTCATTATCCAAAAAGTTCTCGAACACCGGCATATCCTCACGGGGTAGGGTATTCCGAGAGTACCCATCCAGTATCGCCATGATCTCAAGCATAGGCCATACGCCGTCGCGACGCTCTGCTATCGTCGTCAGGTCTGCTGGCGGTGTCCCCAGCTGCGCTGCGAGGGGACCGTCACCTTTTCCGTCTATGCCGTGGCACGGGACGCAGTTTGACGAATACAGCGATTGGCCAACACTTTGTGCTGCAAGGGAAGAACCAAGAAAAATAAGTGGGAGCAAGGCCAGATAAAGCTTCATTTGCGACAATGTTCCTTTGCTTCATGATTTAAAGTAATCGCTCTGACGGGGTTGATGCTTTGATCCCGGTCAAAAATGACCGGCTGTGCAAAAGCTAAGCAAGAAATGGTCTAACGGACAAGCAAACGAAGGTACCGTGACCGCCACAACGTTCGAACCTTCGCAGCCAAAGCCGGCTCTGTCCACAGGGCAGGCTGGTGTCATTCACTGTAAGCAGCGCCAATCGAACATTACGAAGGTCAGCTCTCTATGCAAATGACCATGTCTTAGATTAGCGTTTTACCTATTCGGGCAAGCCGGCTAAACGCAATGATGCGCAGTCTTTCTCCAATTGTTCGTTGTTAGAGAAAAGTTGGGTTTTGGCCCACTCTGAGATGGAAAACTTCGGACGGTATTTCATCACGTAGCGTGCTTCGTCTCGCGCGGCCTCAATATTTTCCATTTCCACGTGGACGATCACGAGGTCGAGGTGCCCGAAGCCTTCTACCCTTTGGCCATATTCTGTGAATGCGGCTTTGGCCTCCTCATAACGACCATCAAGCCGAAGGGCCAATCCCAGAACGCCAGCATACCAGCCCGGATAATGAGGGTTCAGCGTAATAGCTTGCTGTGCAACTTTTATGGCTTTGTCCGCTTGACCGTTAAAAGCCAGTGTAAGGGACAATCGTGCAGCTACATCTGCATGGTTTGGATTTAACGCCAATGCTTCATTGAACTTCTCGATCGCCGGTATCAGCCTGCCGTCGATTGCATCCGCAAAACCCGCAATTGCATGCGCCTCGGGGTTGTAGCTGTCTATTTCCAAAGCCCGCCGCGCGCAGTCACGTGCCTCGGCCAACGTGGCGCTTCGGTCCGCGGCAAAGCCATGCCGGGCTTCGACGGTACATATGAACCCCAAAGTGCAATAAGGGGCAGAGTATCCCGGATCAAGCGCAATGGCCTGTTGTGCAAACCGGCGCGCATCAGCCTGTGCTTCCTTCGTTATCCTGCGCGAAGCTTCTACGGCTTGAAGTTGAGCCGCCCAGGCATTCAGGTTTTTGGTCCCCGAACCCCGGAACCGAGCCATCTCGCCCGCCAATAGCTCTACTTGGAGCTCGGTTGCTATTCTGAGGGCAATTTCATCCTGCACCTCAAAGACATCTTCCATGAGGCGATCATAGCGGTCCGCCCAAATGTGCATTCCGGATTTTGCATCGATCAGCTGTGCGGTGATGCGAACGCGGCTGCCGCTTTGTCGGACACTTCCCTCAAGAACAAGATCAACACCCTGTTCCAGACCAACCTGCTTCACATCTACTGAGCGCCCTTTGTAAACGAAAGTAGAGTTGCGCGCGACGACCAGTAGGTTTGGTAGCTTTGACAGGGTGGTAATGATTTCTTCTGTAATACCATCCGCAAAGAATTCCTGATCGGGGTCAGAGGAAAGATTATCGAAGGGCAGAACGCCGATCAGCAGAGACTTTGCATGGCCAGCCGGTGTCACGCGCGGTGGGGCGGAACCGGGGGGCGACCATTGAAAAACTTCGACCGGCGACGGGGCGTTCTTGAACTGCCGTTTGCCTGCGCGATGGAATTGCTCGGCGAGGCGTTCGTCAAGACTTCGATGGACGACATCGGAAATTAACACGGCTTCTTCGTTGGATGCTTCTTGCAGCCGAGCAGCGATGTTGATGCCATCGCCGAAAATGTCATCTTCGTCGAACACGATATCTCCAAGATGCACGCCAACTCGCAGTTTAAGCGAGGATTGAGTTGACACTTGGCTTTGAAGATCCAATGCACATCGCACTGCGTCAGAGACCGAATTGAACTCGACTATCCACCCATCACCCATTTTCTTTACGATATTGCCGCGATGATCACTGACCAATGGATCAAATATCTCGCGGCGCAGGACACGGAGTTCACTGAGAGTCCGGTTCTCATCCGCCTTTATCTGGCCCGAGTAGTTTACTACATCGGCCGAGAGTACTGCCGAAAGTCTGCGGTCTCCGTTCATGTCCCTTCGTAGCGCAAAATGCATTACGTGGAAAAGACATCTTGTGTTTGGTGGCCTCGCGCATATCCAGGTCAGCTGCTTTGTTCGGGTGGCATAGGTTCAACCACGCCGAGCAAGGATTCAGCCCGACCGGAAAGATCAGGCGCAGCGTCGGTCGGCCATTATGATCCTGATCAAAGTCTCAGCACGTTCGGCATGCTCAAGTGTCGGATATGGAATTTGCTGGTTTTCTCGTAACCTTGGGGGTGCTTTTCCTGGCCGGACTTGCAGCCGACCAGTTGGGGCGTGCTACGCGGCTGCCTCGGGTAACTTTGCTCTTGTTGCTTGGGGTTTCGATTGGGGACGCGGGCCTAAATGTCATTCCAGACGACGTTGCGCAGTGGTTCGATGAGGTTTCGATCGTTGCCCTCACCATGGTGGCGTTTCTTTTAGGGGGCTCGTTGACCCGCAAGAACCTCACACGTCATGGGCTTGCGATTTTCACGGTCTCCCTCGCGATTGTGTTTGCCACCCTTGTCATTGTGACAACCGGATTGTCACTTCTCGGATTGGCTTCAGGCCTTGCATTGCTGCTCGCCTCCATCGCAACGGCGACGGCTCCTGCTGCAATGGCGGATGTCATCCATCAATCCGGTGTCAAGAATGACTTTACGGACACACTCAAAGGGATCGTCGCCATTGATGATGCGTGGGGTTTGATAGTGTTCAGTGTGGCACTTGTCCTGGTTGATCAAGCGAACGGTTGGAGTAGCGTTCTGTCCGGCGCAGCATGGGATCTGGGTGGCGCAATTGTGTTGGGTTGCGTGTTGGGTGCTCCTTCCGCTTACTTGACTGGTCGGCTTAAACCCGGTGAGCCGCTACAGGCAGAGGCAATCGGGATCGTGTTTCTTGCGGCCGGTTTTGCATTGTGGCTGGAAGTGTCTCTTCTAGTTACAGCAATGACCACGGGGGCCGTCATTGGCAATTTCGCGCGGCATCACGACCGGGCTTTCCACGAGATAGAACACATACAGTGGCCATTCATGATCATTTTCTTCCTTTTGGCTGGTGCTTTGTTGGAGGTGGACGCGCTGAAGCTATTGGGATGGGCAGGCGTCGCATTTATCCTTCTTAGAATCTTTTCCAGGCTTATCGGAGGGGTCATTGGCGCTCGATTGGGCGGTGTGCCTCATCAGGAAGTGCCCTGGTATGGTCCCGCGCTACTCCCGCAGGCAGGCGTTGCCATAGGTATGGCACTTGTTGCTGGCGAGCGTTTTCCGGAATGGGCCTCGACCATTATGGCGTTTACAATAGCCAGCACTGTCGTATTCGAGATCATCGGACCACCGGTAACCTTGGCGGCCATTCTAAAAGTTTCAAAACAATCGCCAAAACAGTGAGGCCTCAACAGTCATGATCGGGGCGTTACAGTGACGTATCCGGACCGGCTGACGACCATGGGCTTAGTGCTGTCAGCGGATCACAAGCAGTGGCCTTTCGGGTCGCGATCAATCTTTGCATCCACCAAAATTGGACCCAAGCGATTTTTTGGAATGCGAATTAGCGGTAGGTTTGCGTTATGTTATGGAGTTTTCTTTCTGCGCTCGGTGGCGTCGGCATTTTTTTGTTCGGGATGTTTCTCCTCACTGAGGGACTGAAGGGACTTGCCGGCAAATCAATGCGCTCCTTCCTGGCAAGGTTTACGCGAACGCCTTTGAGTGGAGCAGCAACGGGCGCCCTGACAACCGCGGTCATTCAATCCTCTAGCGCGACAACGGTTGCCGCGGTCGGCTTTGTGGCATCTGGCCTTCTTACCTTTCCTCAAGCCTTGGGCATCATTTTCGGCGCAAATATCGGAACAACAATCACGGGTTGGATGGTTGCGCTGCTTGGGTTCAAACTGGATTTGGGTGAAGTCGTGTTGCCGTTCATTTTCTTTGGCGCGCTGCTGCGCCTGTCCCGGCGACAGAACGTGGCGCTCACCGGCCAGGCGCTGGCAGGGTTCAGCCTGATTTTTGTCGGCATTGATCTGATGAAAGATGGGATGGCCGCGTTTGAAGGCGTTGTGACCCCCTCAGTCTTTCCGCCAGATACGATGCTGGGGCGACTGCAACTGGTCGCAATTGGGTTTGCAATCACCGTTGTCACCCAATCCTCGAGTGCCGGGGTGGCTGCCGCGCTTGCGGCGTTGGGTGCCGGAGCCATCAGTTTTCCCCAAGCGGCAGCACTCGTCATTGGAATGGATGTCGGCACGACCTTGACTGCCCTGCTAGCCTCGGTCGGTGGTGGCACGATGGCACGGCGAACGGGTCTTGCTCATGTGATCTACAACTTCATGACGGGCGTTCTGGCATTTTTTATACTTGGCCCATTTGCGACCTGGGTCACAGCGTGGACCGTCGACGGCAATGGTCAGATCGCACTTGTTGCGTTTCACACCTTTTTTAACGCGCTCGGAGTTCTGCTTGTACTTCCCGTGGCGCGGCCGTTTGCCCGACTTATCGAGTGGTTGGTTCCTGAGCGTGGCACGACTTTGTCCAACGAACTTGATCCGTCCTTGTTTGCCGAACCCACTCTTGCGGTCGAGGCGGCCACGCACACGCTTTTCAAGCTCAACACAGCGGTCTGTGACCACTTGAATCAGTCAATGGGAATGTTGACTCACTGGCCTTCACGACCACCGGATCACGAAGAATTGGAAGAGGCGCTTCTGGATCTTCAATCCTACCTGGACAAAATGCCACCGTTGGCAGGAAACCAAGAGCTCGGCCCCATCGTCGCGTCGGTACTTCACGCATTGGACCACCTCTTTCGCCTTTTGTACCGATGTGGGCAATTTGATCGCACGTCCGCTCTTGGTGCTTCACACAGATTGCGTCGGTGCCGCAGCATCCTGGCAGGCGCCACCTCCAAGCAAGCGCGCCCAAACAGCCCAGATGATTTTCCCGGTTTGCAGGATCTTTTCAATCGGCTCAGAACCTTGTTCCGTGAGCAGCGTAAGGTACTGAGAGTCCACCTGTTCGAAGCTGCCATTAACGGCAAGATTTCAGATGAAGATGCGATCACACAAGTGGATGCCATGCGGTGGTTGCATCGCGTTGCTTATCACCTCTGGCGCATACGGGTTCATTTGAATGCGATCGAGGCCGGTACAACTTCGCTGTCGATGCACAAAGAAGCCCGGATTGAAATTGAAGACGATTAGCCGAAGTCAATCTGCCTGCTGGGTTACAAGATAGTTTTTTAATGCGCCTACACACGTTGGTCGCGAATTCTAGTAGGTGCTGGGCTCATGGTAGTCGCTTTCCGTATCCAAAAGCCACTCACTCCAGAACCTAACAATACCTTGGTGAGGATTAAGTGTTGGCCACCACAAAGTGTATATCTTGGCTATCTGCCAAAACTTGCGTGCAAGAGATCGGTCTCATTCTGTTACAGTAAGGACCAATCTCGAGGCTTCTGAAACTGCCGTCGGTATCCGGGGATGCCTACCTGAATTTTGACGACTTCCCGATTGAGGCACCAATCCCCTACGCTTGGGTTCGTATAGCAGCGGGTGCCGCAGTCTGGTGCATACCAACCGCCAACGCGATGTTGTAGCCCTGTTCTATGCGGGAAAATTTTGGTGCCGATTGGGAACCGTTGATCACATCTTTCGCCATTTGATTGAACATCCCATGGATGGCATTTGTTTTTCCGGTCCGTGACCGCTTTGTGATATCTGGCGCATGGCTTCCACAAGTTCCCGAGTGCGGTTCGAGGTGGTGTCAAGCCGGGTGTTGTCCAGGCGACCGCGGTATTGCAGTTCACCTTTAGCGTTCAATCCGAAGAAATCTGGCGTGCAAACCGCACCCCAAGACTTGCCAACGGACTGGTCTTCATCGATCAGATACGGAAAACGCCAGCCTGACCGGGCCGTGAATGACCGCATGTATGCGGGTCCGTCCGTTGGTACGGCATGGTAGTCATTGGACATTACACCAAGAACGCCAATGCCTTCGTCAAGCAAAGTGCTGGTGTCTTCCGCTAAACGGTCCGCGATGGCCTGAACGTATGGGCAATGGTTGCACAGAAAAGCAACCAGCAGGCCGTTTTCTCCTAAATTTTGGGACATGGTGAATGCATGGCCATCCGGATCGCGCAAGGTGAAGTCAGGCGCCTTCCATCCAAAATCGCAAATGGGGGTGTCGAGCAGCATTGTTGGCTTCCTAAGAATTGAAAAAGGTGGCCCCGCGCTTCGCCGCGAGGCCAATTGGAAAACAGTGATCGCGTTTAAGCGGCCGCGATTTCGACTTTCTGCCAGGCAAATGGCTTGAAAGGCGCATCAACAGGTGTCTCAGCAAGATGGTTAGTATAGTTTGACAGAACCTTCTGCGCCAGACCAACGAGGATGTCCAAAATAGCTCTTGGTTCGAAGCCGGCAGCAAGAAAGGCTTCCACGTCCTCTTTGGGGGCATTTCCACGCCCGCGCACCAGGGTCAGAGTGAACTGGCGCAAGGCTTCCAACCGGGAATCCTCAAGGGGGCGCTCGTCACGAAGTGCTGAAATAATGGCGTCATCGACACCTTGCATCTTTGCGATCGCGGTGTGTGCCGGAACACAGTAGTGACAGGCATGTTCAACATTGATCGTCAGCCAAACGACATTGCGTTCAACCACGGAAAGCGCTGTGCGCTCAAACAGTTCGTGCAGTTTGAAATAGCTCTCCAGCAGTTCTGGTGACGACGACATCACCTGATAGAGACCGGGCAGCATGCCATAGTCTTTAACGGCTTGCTGTAGCATCGGTTTTGCCGCGTCTGGGGCGGTTTCAATCGAGTGGTGGGTGAAAGTTGACATTCGTTTTCTCCAATCCGGTAGGTGGTGGCGGGTGCCAGAAAATCAATCGAGGCCGGAACCCGAAAGATTATGAACAAGCAAACATAAATTGCCCGAGTGATGTTGACCTCGACTGGTGGCAGTCAAGGCATGACTAAGTGATAAGTGACAGAAGCGCCTCGTGCGCGGTTTGTGATATCTTTGGATTCTTGCGCGCAACGGCTTGGATCATTGCGCCGTTACCAACCGAAATGACAAGCCGGGCGAGTGCGTCTGGCGGCGTCTCCGATGTCAGCTCTCCTTTGCTTTTAGCCCGACGGAAAGCTTGCGTGAGAGCGTGCAAAAGCATGGTGTCCCCGCGTTGCAACTCTGACGTCATATGCGCATCTGCGCCGACCTCAGCCGTTGAGCGTACCAAGAGGCATCCGCGGCCGTTGCCCGATGACGCGTCCTCTTCCCAAGCCTTTAGAAGTGCGCGCAGGTTGTCTTTGAACGGCGCATCTGTTGCAAGCAACTCAGTGGCTTTGGTGACCCGTTGGTCGATATACAATGATAGGGCGCGGCGGAACAGATCTTGCTTTTCTCCAAAAGCATAGGTCAAGCTCTGCCGTCTCAGGCCCGTTGCTTTTTCAAGGTCAAGATAAGTTGTCCCGCTATAGCCGCCTGCCCAAAAGGCATTCATAGCCGCGGTCAGAGCGGTCTTTTCGTCAAATGATCTGGGTCGGCCGATGCGTGTCATGGCGATTATATGTACACCCGTACATAAATATACAAGCCCGTGAAATTGAGAAAATGCAAGCAGTAAGAATTTATGACAGGACTTGCCGTATCAGGGATGCAGCAATAACCCCGAAACAAACCATCTTTGCTCGGGCCGTTGCGTATTTCAGCGTGTCACCCAGAGGTAACTAGGCAGCGCCCGAGGTCGCCCTTTGCGCGATATCCAGCCCCCCGATCCGTGCCAGAATTTCCACGATTTCATCAATGCCTTTTCTGTGCCGCAGGGATGAGAAAACAAAAGGCCGACCATTGCGCATGCGCGTCGCATCGCGGTCCATCACCTCAAGCGAGGCACCGACATGCGGGGCAAGATCGGTTTTGTTAATGATCAATATGTCGGATTTCGTGATCGCCGGGCCGCCCTTGCGGGGGATTTCCTCACCTGCTGCCACGTCGATCACATAAAGCGTCACATCTGCCAGTTCCGGGCTGAACGTGGCGGACAGGTTGTCGCCGCCGCTTTCTATCAATACCACCTCAACATCGGGATGGCGGGCCTGCATCTCGGCCACGGCTGCCAGGTTGATCGACGCATCCTCGCGGATGGCCGTATGTGGGCAGCCACCAGTTTCCACGCCGATAATCCGGTCCTGCGGCAGAACCTGCATCCGCATCAGCGCTTCGGCATCTTCTTGCGTGTAAATGTCATTGGTGATCACGCCGACCGAGACTTTGTCTCGTAACGCCTCGGACAACGCAGCGGTCAGTGTTGTCTTGCCAGCGCCCACAGGTCCACCGATGCCCACGCGCAGAGGGCCGTTCATACTGCTCATGTTCGGAATATCCTTGAATATTGGGTTTCGTGTTTCATCGACGCGATATCAGATAGGAACGCAGTTGAACTCAGTTCGTTCAGACCGGTTTCAATCGCTTCGTTTGCTATCCGCTGGCACATGGGGGTCAGGTCACGGATCAACCGCTGCGCATCCGTTTGCCCCAAAGGCACCAACCGGGTTGCGCATGCGACAAGGTTGGCCAGAAAGGCCTGAAGAAACATTTGCGCCGTCAGGCCAAGGGGAAGTTTTTGTGCCGCAGCGGCATGGCCGATGGCGACCGGGTAGGTCAGCTTACTAAGGTCCAGCGCCCACACATCCGAGGTGACGGTACAGAAAGCGTCGCCCAGCAAAACAGTCTCTGACAACCGTTCTGACGAGGCGCAGAAGGCGCGCGCCGTTCGGTCGATCTCACCCAGCTTCTCTGGTGTTTCTGCCCGGTAGGCGGCTGCAAGGAACACACAATCGCTGTGGCCTGATCCGTGTTGGATCACGTCTGTGATCCAACTGCCGACCTCTGCGACGGTACCGACAGCGCCGCATTCGATCTCCCATTCCAGCCCGTGTGAATAGGCAAATCCGCCCACCGGATAGGCAGGGGACAGCCATTGTGTCAGGGTCAGGATATCCGCGTTAGTGGGAATGGCCATGCGTCCTGCCATGGCCATACGCGCCGCCTTCAGGGGTAAAAGGTTCAACGGTTTCCCGAATGTTTGCACCCAGCTTTTCAAGCATATCGCGGATGACGTGATCGTGCTGGATCAGCAGGCGGTTGCCTTCGATCTGACAGGGCGTGTGACGGTTGCCGATATGCCAGGCAAGCCGCAAAAGATTATCTCCGGTCACCTCCAGCAGGTCTTCGGGTGCGGCGACGATCTCGATCTCGCGCCCGTCTTCCAGAACCAGAACGCCGCCATGGTCCAACGACTTTGTTTGCGCCAGATCGACCAGGAAGGACTCGCCGTCATCTGTGGCCAGCATCTTGCGGCGTAGAAAACGCCCGTCATAGTCCAGTGAGACCTGAGCATGGGCCTGAGAGTGGTGGTGATCATGATAGATGCGGGCGGTTTTGATCGCGGTGGTCATCTGGGCCTCCTTAAATCTCAGAACATGAAATAGCGTTGCGCCATCGGCAGCACTTCGGCGGGCTGGCAAGTCAACAATTCGCCATCGGCGCGCACTTCGTAGGTTTCGGGGTCGACGTCGATTTGGGGCGTCGCATCGTTCAGCATCAGGTCGCGCTTGCCGATAGTGCGCGTGTTGTGCACGGCGACGGTTTGTTTCGCCAATCCCAGTGTATCACCAATCCCATATGCCTGCGCTGCGGCAGAGACAAAAGTGATCGCTGACTGCTCGACCGAGCGGCCATAGGCGCCAAACATCGGACGGCTGTAAACTGGCTGCGGCGTGGGGATTGACGCATTCGGATCGCCCATCTGAGCACAGGCGATGGTGCCACCCAGCAGAACCATTTCGGGCTTTACGCCGAAAAAGGCCGGGCTCCATAGCACCAAATCGGCACGTTTGCCTTCTTCAACACTGCCGATCTGATGGCTCAACCCGTGGGCAATTGCCGGGTTGATCGTGTATTTGGCGATGTATCGACGAACCCGTAAGTTGTCGTTGTCGCCGGCTTCCTCGGCCAACCGCCCGCGCTGCTTCTTCATCTTGTCTGCGGTTTGCCAGGTGCGGATCAGAACCTCTCCGACTCGACCCATGGCCTGGCTGTCGGAGGCAATGATACTGAACGCACCCATGTCGTGCAGGATGTCCTCGGCTGCGATGGTCTCACGCCGAATGCGGCTTTCGGCAAAGGCCACGTCCTCGGGGATGGATTTGTCGAGGTGATGGCAGACCATCAGCATGTCCAGATGCTCCTCGACCGTGTTTACGGTGAAGGGACGCGTCGGGTTGGTGGATGAAGGCAGAACGTGGGTCTCACCGCAAATCTTGATGATGTCCGGCGCGTGGCCCCCGCCTGCGCCTTCGGTGTGGAAGGCGTGAATCGTGCGGCCTTTCATGGCGGCCACGGTGTTTTCGACAAAGCCGGATTCGTTCAGCGTATCTGTGTGAATCATCACCTGCACGTCCATCGCGTCAGCGACCGAGAGGCAGCAGTCGATGGCGGCGGGGGTGGTCCCCCAATCCTCGTGCAGCTTGAGGGCGCAGGCTCCGGCCTTGACCTGTTCTTCCAGCGCAGCGGGCAGCGAGGCGTTGCCTTTGCCCGCAAAGGCCAGATTCATCGGAAAGGCATCGGCCGCCTGTAGCATACGTCCGATATGCCAGGGGCCGGGGGTGCAGGTGGTGGCCAGCGTTCCATGTGCCGGGCCGGTGCCACCACCCAGCATGGTGGTCAGGCCGGAATGCAGCGCATCTTCGATCTGTTGCGGGCAGATGAAGTGGATATGGCTGTCGAAGCCGCCCGCAGTCAGGATACGTCCTTCGCCAGCTATGGCCTCGGTACCGGGGCCGATGATAATGTCGACGCTTGGCTGCGTGTCGGGGTTCCCGGCCTTGCCGATCTTGGCAATGCGCCCGTCTTTCAGGCCCACATCGGCCTTATAGATGCCGGTATGATCCACGATCAGGGCATTGGTGATGACAGTATCCACGGCACCTTCAGCACGGGTCACCTGTGATTGCCCCATGCCGTCGCGGATCACCTTGCCGCCGCCAAACTTGACCTCTTCACCATAGGTGGTCAGGTCGCGCTCGACCTCGATAATCAAATCGGTATCGGCTAGTCGCAGCTTGTCGCCGGTGGTGGGGCCGAACATTGCGGCATAGTCAGAGCGTTTGATTTTTGCTGGCATCAGAGCGGCCCCATGACCTTTTGGTTGAACCCATAGATTTTGCGTGCCCCGCCAATCGGGATCAGCGAAACTTCGCGGGCTTGGCCGGGTTCAAAGCGCACGGCGGTGCCAGGCGCGATGTCCAGACGCAGACCGTAGGCCGCAGTGCGGTCGAACTCCAACGCCGGATTGGCCTCGGCAAAGTGATAATGTGACCCCACCTGCACCGGTCGGTCACCCGTGTTGGCAACCATCAAGGTGACCCTGACAGCATCCGCGTTCAGGGTAATTTCACCCTTGGCTGGGAAAAGCTCTCCTGGGATCATTTTGGCAGCTTCAAAACGAAGGCCGCTGCAATCAAGGCGATCACCGCAAGGCCAATGCCCAATGTGCCGTAGTCAGGCCCATGCGCATGTATATGCGTATCGGTATGAGCCGTCGCAGGGCCAGCCAGGATCAGGGCAGGGAACAACATGCGGGTCATTTCGGGATTCCTTTTCAGCGAATGGGGTTGTGGACGGTCACCAGTTTGGTGCCGTCGGGAAAGGTGGCCTCGACCTGGACCTCGTGAATCATCTCGGGGACGCCTTGCATGCATTGCGCGCGGGTAATTACCTCGGCCCCGGCTTGCATCATGTCAGCGACCGAACGCCCGTCACGCGCGCCTTCGACCACGGCGTCGGTGATCAGCGCGATCGCTTCCGGGTGGTTCAGTTTGACGCCACGGGCCAGCCGCTTGCGGGCTACCTCAGCGGCCATCGCGACCATCAGTTTGTCTTTTTCACGGGGGGTCAGGTTCATTTTAAATCATCCAGCATCGAGGCAGAGAAGAGTTGTTAAGGTGGTGCAAAACCGGCATCAGCGCCTGGCGCAGGGCAAAGCTGTTGTCTGCCAGCATCCGGACCACAAGCAGGTCGTCTCGGATCAACGTTGCGCCAGCGTTATCAGGCAACATCTGCCGAACCGGGCGCAAATGTCCCGCAGCCGTGGACGAGGCGAATACGACCAGCGCCATGGCACCGGCACCATCAGCAATGTTCGGTTTGGACAGGTGCGTGGTAAGGTCGCCCGCGAAACGGGTGGCGTCCAGGAAAACAGGAAAGCCGTTGCGCCGAATCTCGATCCGGTCGTGTAGGCGGATATCGGCCAGCGTCTCGCCCATAGCCGCGCGCCCAAAGACAAGCGGTTCAACCATCAGTGCAGATGCGGTTTGTGCAAGGTCAATGATCAGGCGTCGCTCCAGCGCGCTGCCGTTGAACAAGATGGTTTCCTGCGGCAACCAGTTCAGCCGAGCACCGGAGTCGACGCGCAGTTGATTGATGACGTGCCCAGATGGGCCTGGATGTGCCTTGTAGACCCGCTCGCAGGCTTGGGTCGTCAAGGTCAGGGTTGTACCCTCAGCGGCAATACCACTGAACCGAAACGCGTCCCCGCCAGTGATCCCGCCTGCGGTGTTCAGTAGAACCGCGTCCAACCCGTTTTCGGCGCTGCGCGGAAAGAGGCATTTGAATGAACCTGACTGGCGAAATCCATCCAGTACCGTCCTTCCACCCCTGATCTTCGTGCTTAAGCGTACGGTGCCATGTGCACGAGGGGGCGCGTCGCCCTGTTTGGGCAATATCGAGGCGAGGTGGGTGATGGCGGACCTGCGGCGTATGTGATGTGCCTTTTGTTTCAACGGTGCCGCGTTGGAACTCTATTCTTCAACGTGCTGACAGATGGGATTTCCTGCTGTTATGATCAAATTTTAAGCAAATGCGCCTAGATTGCGCGAAATTTAAGCGAGACAGGCCGGGTAAGCGAATTCCTGTGCCTGGTCTTTTCGCCAGGGCCACGTCCGATCCGTGCAGTGATCGTGCCACCTGGTGAATTTGACGGTAATTGTTGGCTTGGCAGGAAATATTGGGCGCATTTTTGGCCGATCCAGCTCATCGAGGCAATAAAAACTTCTTTGATTTCAAGCTTGTCTGCCGAGCTACGGGAAACCCCCTATATCGCGTCCCGACAGGAGCCATTAACTGTAATTTATCGAACGGGTCATATCGGACGATATCACTTTTCCCCTATGAGGGGTTGGCTACTTACCCCCTCGGCCAGCCCCTCAGTTACCGGCCGAGACCCGTTTCGATATCCCCTCGAAAATTCCTGTGCGTTTTACTTTGTCGAGGCGAGGATTTGCGTGACAAGCGCTGGCAGTTTCAATGAGTCGCTATAGCTTGCGGTATGCGGAATCTCGGAGATCGGAGATTTGCGATACCCCTCTGTAAACAACAGGAACGGCACCTGTGCGCGCTGGGCGGTTTCGGCATCCACTTCGCTGTCGCCGACAAATATCCTCGGGCCGGTAGAGGTGACCGCAGCAAAGCTGGCCTCAAGATGCGCGGGGTCCGGTTTTCGAGTGCGCAGGCTGTCCCCACCTATGACAGTATCGAAATGCGGGGCCAGCCCCAGCGCGTCGAGCACGTGGCGCGCCGGGCCTTCGGGTTTGTTGGTGCAGATTCCCATAACACAACCCATGTCGCGCAGTTGACCAAGGGCTTCCAGCACCCCGGGATATGTGACGGTTTTATCGCTTGAGGCGGCGTTGTAATGCGCCAGGGTTCGTTGGGTAAGATCGCCGTGATTTTCCATCGGCAACCCGCAATGGTGAATTACGCGTTCCACAAGGTTGGGCAGGCCCTTGCCTACAAACTGCTTGATACGGTCCTGCGGCAGGGATTCGACACCAATATCCTGCAACATACTGTTCGCGGCTGCCGCAATGTCCGGCAGGCTGTCGACAAGTGTACCGTCCAGATCGAACATGATTGTTGCAGTCATCAGAGTCCTCGTGAAATTTTGCTCGGGCCAAGACGTATCCTGATTGATATCCCGGCACAATCGCACTGGGCGTGGGAATTATCAGAAGCAGGCCTTGACTAACCTGACTAATTTAATCAGATTAGCGGCAAAGACCGCAGCCAACCCATCAGGGTCAGCCAGAAACAGTAACGCGAACAGACCAAGGCATTTCGCCTGAGAATCTCTGGAGTTGTCCTGATGAATGTACAGAACCCGAATCCCGGCCAACATTATGCAGTATCAATGCTGCCTGCCCACAAAGCAGAAGATCTGACCAAAGGCGGCAAGCTGGCCCATATTGAACTGGGCGACCAGCTGTACACCCTGCGCATCACCCGCGCCGGTAAGTTGATCCTGACAAAGTAAGCGCACGTTCCTCGCGGGGTGGGTTTGTTCTTCAGCAACATCCACAACCTGAATGGTGATGGTCATGATCGCAGGCCGGGGCGGGCGCGTAGTCACCAACCTCGCTGAGAACGTCACGCAAGGCCCAAAGGATCATATCCACATCTTCGCTCTCGATGGTCAGGGGCGGTCGAATTTTCAGAATGTTGTCTTTCGGCCCTTCGCTGCCGATCAGAATGCGGTGATCGCGCATCCGGTTTTTGACGTATTTGCAAATCTCGGAGCCCTCTGATCCATCGGGGTTGATCAATTCGACCCCTAGAAACAGACCCATCCCGCGAACGTCGCCGACACATCCGAAATCGGCCTCAATCTGGCGCAACCCGTCCATCAGGCGCGCACCCATAATGCATGCGTTGTCCTGCAAGCCTTCGTCATCCACGATGTCCAAGACCTCTTTGCCGATCCGGCAGGACAGGGTCGAACCGCCGAAGGTCGAGAAGAACTCGATCCCGTTGTCAAAACTCCGCGCGATTTCTTTTGTTGTAACCAGCACGCCCATCGGATGCCCGTTGCCAATGGGTTTGCCCAAAACAACGATATCCGGCAGCGCGCCCTGGCGTTCGAAGCCAAAATAGTATTCGCCCAATCGCCCAAGTCCTGTCTGCACTTCGTCAGCAACGCAAACACCCCCAGCGGCACGGATTTTTTCGTAGACAGCGGGTAAGTAACCTGTCGGAGGAATGATCTGTCCGCCGACCGAAGGAAAAGTTTCTGCAATAAACCCTGCAACCCCGTGCCCCTTGGCCTGCAATGCGGCAATCGCCGGATCCACAAGGTTCGCAAACTTTTCGGCGCGGTCCGGATCGTTGCGTTTGAACGACCCGCGATAGTCGTCGGCGACCTCAACCAGTTCGACCCAGTCGGCCTGACCGATCCCGCCCGGCTTGTTGAATTTGTAAGCCGAAATCGCAACGGCTGCGTTGGTGTTCCCGTGATAGCCGTGATCCGGCGTGACGATGCCTTTTGCCCCGGTATGGGCGCGGGCCAGGCGCAAGGCCAGCTCGTTCGCCTCAGTGCCGGAGTTGACAAAGAAACAGACCTCTAAGTGATCGGGCAGTTTGGAAAGCACCTTGTCGGCAAAGGCCGTTTGCGCGGGGTGCAGATACCGGGTGTTCGAGTTCATCCGCTTTAGCTGATCCGCCGCCACCGCCTGAATGCGCGGATGCGCGTGGCCCACATGAGGGACGTTGTTATACGCGTCCAGATAAGGCCGCCCCCATTCGTCGAACAGGTGATGCTTCCAGCCGCGTACCAGCATGACCGGTTCGTCATAGGTCAGGCTGAGGTTGCCGCCGAAATGGTTCCGCCGCCCTTGCAGGATCGCCTGTTTGTCGGTCGGTTGATAGAACACCTTATCGTCCGGCAGGTTCAGCAACGCCGCCGGGTTCGGGCAAACCGCGTGCCACAGGTCCAGTTCATCCGGATCAGCAACACCCGGCCAATCTGCCTGCATTCCATCCGTGCTCAGCGCCAGTTGAAAATGTACGTGCGGTGCCCAGCCGCCGTTTTGACTGGCATCCCCAAGCTGGGCGAAGGCCGCACCCTGCGCCACCGGATCACCGTGTTTCAGCCTGCCGCAGACCTCTGGGTCAAGATGGCCGTAGAGCGTATAGAACGGATCACCTTCCGGCGTCTCATGATGCAGGATCACGACGCCGCCATAATCCAGATGCGCATCGCGGTTCTCAACCGCTTCGACACGACCGCTCATCGGAGCGTGCAGAACGGTTCCTGCAGGCGCAAACACGTCCACTGCCAGATGAACAGTCCGCCGGTCCGAGGCCTTCCACGGCCCCTTGCGAAAGCCGGGTTCGGTGTAGATCAGCCGCGGTTCATTGTAATAGCCCAGCCACAGACCGTCGCCGAATTCCTCGCCCACGTGTGCGGCTTCGTCCAGCGGCATGTGGAACGGGTTTTGCGGCCAGGTTGAGTTTTCGACAGAGAGGGAACCCATAGGCACATCGCTCAGATCCTGTCCGAGCATCTGGGCAAATTGGCCACGATGCTCGGACAGATAGGCATGGATACGCTGCGCGCCGTCCGTGACCGGCAGATGACAGGCCGTGCGCAGCCGCGCCGCCATGAGGTCGCCATTCACACCCGTATTCTCAAGGAAGCGCCAAGCTGCGGCCTGACTGACAGTCACATATGGGTCGTCCGGGTTCTTTGCTGCCATCAGGGTCGAATTCACGACGGACACCGCCAGCCGCATCCGCAGCAGCGGCCATATCAGGTCGACCTCACCAGGTCGCAGCCGATTGGCGGCATGGTATCCGCGCACCAAAGCGGCAAGTGCTCGTTCCGGTTTGGGGTGATCCAGTACGATGTAGGCCCCCGCAATAGCAAGTTCGCAGACACGCGGTGCGGCGCACATGTCACCAAGATCAATCAGGCCCGAGACGCTTTGGCGCTGACCCAGTTCACCGTCAACCAGGATGTTGTAATCATTGGCATCATTGTGGATGGCCTGTTTGGGCAATCCCGCCAACGCATCAGAAATCGCATTGAACCTGTCGCAAATGTCTGACAACACAGCCTGGCGTGCAGGATTGTTGATCGCATCAAGATGATCAGAAATCCAACCCGCTTGCGTCAGGTCCCATTTGAAATCGGCGCGATGCAACCCGTCATGCGCGAACCGCTCAAGTGCCTTGTCGGTTGCACCCAGAACGCGGCCAAGCTTCAGGATCAACGACTCGGGTTTTGGCGCCGCGGTGGCATAGCACCGCCCCGGCAGGCATTCGAGCAGCCAGACCAACCGCGTCTGTCCCTCGGTATCGGCGATCTCTGGCAGCAATGATCCGTTAAGGTCCGGGTAAACCTGGGGAAACGGCAGACCCGGCGCCTCTGTGGCGATATGGGTCAAGGCCTTGATTTGCAGGTCGACGACCTCTGCCGGGCATCCCGGGCGCATGACCTTCAGCACATAGTCCTGACCGTTGGTGGCCCGAACCAAATAGTTGAGGTCATATTCGCCATCCAGCCGCGTCAATTTGGCGTCCAGCCCCCAATGGGCGCGCAGAGCATCCGCCCAGAATGCAGTCATGTCGCTCATACGCTTTGCTGTCCTCTTTTGGCCCTGAACCTTACCTTGAGCACTACAGGGGCCTTGCCGCCCCGAGTGCCATTACCTCACAGCGCGCAGCCGTTTGATCAACGAGGACGTATCCCACCGTCCACCGCCCAGCTTCTGCACGTCTTTGTAGAATTGATCGACCAGCGCCGTCAGCGGCAGAGACGCGCCGTTCTCGTTTGCCTCATCCAGGCAAATTCCAAGATCCTTGCGCATCCAGTCCACTGCAAAGCCATGGTCGAAATGGTCGTCCAGCATCGTCTCGTGCCGATTAACCATTTGCCAGCTTCCAGCGGCCCCCTGGCTGATGACCTCAATCACCGCGCGGCCGTCCAACCCGGCCTTTTCGGCAAAGTGCAACGCTTCGCTGAGACCTTGAACCACGCCCGCGATGGCGATCTGATTACACATCTTGGTCAGCTGCCCGGCACCGCTTTCGCCAATCCGCCGGCAGATTTTCGAATAAACCGCCATCACCGGCTCTACCGCCTCATAGGTCGCCTGATCACCACCGCACATGATCGACAGAACCCCATTCTCGGCCCCGGCCTGACCGCCGGATATCGGGGCGTCCACAAACGCCAGCCCCTGTGCCTTGGCTTGAGCATAGAGATCCCGCGTAACCTGCGCAGAAACCGTGGTGTGATCGACAAAAATCGCGCCTTCTGCCATGGCGTCAAAAGCCCCTGCCTCGCCCGTGCACACAGCGCGCAGATCGTCATCATTGCCGACACAGGCAAAAACGATCTCAGCACCCTGGGCGGCCTCGGCTGGCGTTTTGCCCATGGAGCCGCCGTGTTCCGCGACCCAGGCTTCGGCCTTCGCGGTCGTGCGGTTGTACACGGTTACGTCGTGACCGGCGGCCTGAAGGTGCCCGGCCATGGGATAACCCATGACACCCAGACCCAAAAACGCGACTTTTGCCATTTGTTGATCCTCTTTGCTATCCGAAGCCCATCTTGTTCAGCAGGCTAGATTTTCTGCCCGAGACAAATCAAAGCCACGCGCAAAGAGCAACCCCGCGTTATGGCTTGCCGCCCAAATCCTGCAGGATAGGACAATCGGGGCGGTCATCGCCAGCACAGGCGTCGATCAGGTGCCCCAACGTGTCGCGCATGGCGTTCAGGTCGGAAATCTTTGCTTCGATCTGTGCCAGATGCGCGCGGGCAACCTTTTTGACATCCGCGCTGGCCCGGGTTTCATCCTCGTAGAGTGCAAGCAGGGTGCGGCAATCTTCGATCGTGAACCCAAGTGCGCGGGCGCGGCCCAGGAAATTCAGTTTGTGCACATCCTGTTCGCGAAATCGACGATAGCCGTTTTCGTCGCGCAGGGGTTTGATCAGACCGATATCCTCGTAATACCGGATGGTCTTGGCGGGCAGGCCGGTTTGGGTTGCAACGTCTCCAATATTCATGTCGTCACCGCTTGCGAGGCTTGGCCCTGTTTTGCCACGGGTAAGGTGGCCCGGACACGACGTAGACGCAACGCATTGGACACCACGAAAACGCTGGACAACGCCATCGCCCCGGCGGCTAACGCGGGTGACAAAAGCTGTCCGCTGAGCGGGTACAGCACCCCAGCGGCCACAGGGATCAGCAATATGTTGTAGCCAAAGGCCCAACCGAGGTTTTGGCGGATGTTGCGCATCGTGCGGCGGCTGATTTCAACCGCATTGGCTGCGCCGCGAAGATCGCCGGACATCAGAACGACATCCGCTGTTTCAATCGCAACATCAGTGCCGGTGCCGATGGCCACACCGACATCTGCCGCTGCCAGCGCCGGGGCGTCGTTGATCCCGTCGCCGACAAAAGCCAGTGCACCAAACCTGTCGCGCAACGCAGTGATTGCGGCCAACTTGCCATCTGGCAGAACCTCGGCCGTGACATCGTCGATACCAAGCTTGTCTGCCAACGCCTGTGCAGTACGTGCGTTGTCGCCTGTTATCATCGCCAGCTTCAGACCCATCGCGTGCAGCCGTTCCAGCGCGTCCCGTGTACCGGGTTTTATCGGGTCCGATACCGTCAGCAGCGCCGCCGCCTTACCGTCAATGGCAACAAACAGGGGGGTCGCCCCTTCGCTGGCCCTAAGATCGGCCTCCGCCGTCAATGCGGCCAGATCAATGCCGTTCTGAGCCATAAGGCGGGGCGAGCCGATCAGCAGGTCACGCCCTGCGACCTTGGCCCGGACGCCCAGCCCGGTCAGGGACTCAAATTCCGACACTGTCGGCAAATCCGCTGGTCCTGCGCGAGTGATTGCCGTGGCAATGGGGTGCTCTGACCGGGCTTCGACCGCGGCAGCCAATCGCAGGACGTCCTCGCGGTCAAATCCGTTGACAGGGGACACATGCTCCAGCTCGGGCCGCCCCAGTGTCAAGGTTCCGGTCTTGTCCAGCGCGATCACTCTGGCCTGTTGCAACTGTTGCAACGCGTCGCCCTTGCGGAACAGGACCCCAAGCTCTGCCGCGCGTCCGGTTCCCACCATGATCGAGGTTGGTGTTGCAAGCCCCATCGCGCAGGGGCAGGCAATGATCAGAACGGAAACTCCGGTTACAAGCGCCATTGGCAGCGCCGGTGCGGGGCCAAAGACCAGCCAAACCACAAGCGTCAACAGCGATATGGCGATTACGATTGGCACGAACCACGCGGTTATTCGGTCGACCAGCCCCTGGATCGGCAGCTTGGCCCCCTGCGCCTGTTCCACCATGCGGATCACCTGGGCCAACACTGTATCAGCCCCGACCCGCGTGGCGCGGACCCGCAATGCGCCGGTCCCGTTTACAGTGCCGCCGACGACCTGATCCGAGCGCTCTTTTCCGACGGGAATAGGTTCACCCGTTATCATGCTTTCATCAACATAAGAGGAGCCTTCCAGCACGTCGCCATCCACGGGCACCCGTTCACCGGGACGGATTTGCAGGGTATCACCGATCGAGATGTCAGCGATTGGACGATCAACAAACGCGCCTTCCACCTCGACCCGCGCAGTCTTGGGCTGAAGCCCCACCAGCTTGCGGATCGCGGCCCCGGTCCGGCCTTTCGCCCGGGCCTCCATCGCGCGGCCCAAAAGGATGAGGACGACGATGACCGAGGCGGCCTCGAAATATACGTTGGCGCTGCCTTCCGGCAAGATCTGCGGCGCAAAGGTTGCGGTGACCGAGAACAGGTAAGCCGCCCCGGTCCCCAGCGCCACCAACGCGTTCATATCCGGTGATCTGTGCAGCAGGGACGGGATGCCTTTTTCGTAGAACACACGCCCCGGCCCCAGCAATAACGCCGATGTCAGCGCAAATTGGATCAAATGGCTGTTTTGAGTGCCAATGGTCAAGTGTATCCAGTGATGGAATGCCGGAATCATGTGGCCGCCCATCTCAAGTACGAACACAGGCAAGGCCAGCGCGGCGGCAATTATCGTAGACCGGTTCAGCGCGCGGGCTTCTTCGGATTTGGCGTTATCAGTCTGGATATCGGTACCTTCTGCCACGCGCGCCGAATACCCTGCATCCTTACAACGTTGCGCGAGGGCTTGCGGTTCTGTTGCCCCTTCAACAAAGGTAATCTGGGCGCTTTCCGTAGCCAGGTTGACACGGGCGTCAATCACGGCCGGGTCGGCCTTTAGGCTGCGTTCGATCCTCGACACGCACGAGGCGCAACTCATATCGTCGACTTTCAGGGTCGTTTGCCGCGTTGCCGCAGGATAGCCCGCGCCCGACAGCGCATCAATCAAGGCGCTGACCTGACCGTCATGGGTGACCTGAGCGGTTTCCGTCGCGAAATTGACCGATGCGCCGGACACACCGGGCACAGTCTGCAATGCGGACTCCACCCGCCCCACGCAAGAGGCGCAGCCCATACCGGAGATTTTTAATTGCGTTGTTTGCGGCGCGGCCATCCGACTCATCCTATTGTCACGTTCACCCTCCACATGGGGGTTCCAGTCACGGGAAGGTCAAGGGGCCGCGTCAGTTTTCTGTCAAATGTGGTTGCGGATTATTTCTGTGTCAGTTGGTCGAGCAACAGTGAGTCATACAGAATGGGCGGCGATGTGCGCACCGCTTCGGGTGAGGCAAAGAACGCAACCATCAGGGCAGCCACCGTCAGCAACGATCCAATCAGAAAGAGGCTGGCGACATTTATCGCAGAACGCAGCATGATGAGGCTCCTTTTGTCTGTTGTGGCCGTTTCCCGAAGGCGTGACGGGGTCAGGACCGTTGTGCCAGTTGTTGCTTTAGTTTTTCGTTCTCGGCCTGAAGTTGCTGCAGTTGCTGTCCAAGCGCATTCAGGTGAGGGCGCAGTTCGTCTTCGGTAAACCGAGGCGTGATGTGGCGCGGGCAGTTCCAATCCAAGGCTTCGACCCGAATAATGGCAGCGCGTTCGGCGGGGGTTTCAGCCCCCTCGGGATAGAGGCTGGTCGCCGCAGCTTCGCCTTCAGTGAATTCCACGCGTCCAAGAATCTTGAGGCGCTGCTGGTTGGCATAATCCATCAGGATCAGGGCAATGCGGTCATTGCCGTCCAGATTCCCGCGCGAGATATATTGTTTGTTTCCCGAAAGATCAGCGTACCCGATTGTCTGCGGACCCAGAACTTTGAGAAACCCGACCGGCCCGCCGCGATACTGGACATAGGGCCAACCCGTCTCAGAAACGGTAGACTGGTAAAACCCGTCGCGCGCTTCGATAAATGCCTTTTCTGCCGCACCGATCTGGTGACCCTGTTGCGGGCCACCCTCGATGAACTTTGCGTAGGTTCTGGCCGAGCCCATCCTTTCCTGATGCGCCCGGACGGCGGGAGTGAAGGTGAGTTCCGAGAAAGCGCGCGGCATGTAGTTTCCTTTTAGTGACCCAGCGCATGAAAGCTGGGGCGGTCTTCGGGTCTGGGATTTTGCGTCCAGTGGTGGGGGCGGCCCTTCGCAGCAAGTTCGCACTCTTCACTGCCGCAATGCCTTAACCGCTGTTCGTTCTTACCGGGCAACTCGTAAAGAATACGTGCCGCGATGCGGTTACCGGAATTGTCCCACAGTTCCTTGATCAACCGGTCGTCTTGTTCCGTGTTCCAAACGCGGGGCAAAAGGGCTTGGGCGGCCTTGTGCACGCTTAGGAATTCGGTCCGGTTTCCCAGTTCACTGTCGTCCGTAACATCCGGTGTCACCACATCCGCATCGCGGCCGTTCCACGCGGTTGCTGCCATGCGAACCCTTTGCATGGCACCGTCCCACGTGGAGGGGGGGAGAGGGGGGCGAGTCATCCTGTGGTCTTTTATGTGAGTGCGGCGGCAATCATGGCGACGGTCAGCAGAAAGGGGACGTATTGAGGGGAGAAAAGGCTGGCATGTCGTCTCATCTGATCGCTCCAAGGTTAACAGATCGGTACATCCTGGTATTAATATGTACAGATCGGTAAACCTTTGCAAGTCTTATTTGGATGTATTTCCGTGTTCCCTTGAAGGTTGTCTAAACGGCCCTAGCGTATTATGTACTGATCTGTACACTCAGGAGCCCGTAAATGCGCCCAAACAAACGCGATGAACTGGTTAGGAAGGCTTTGAAGGTTTTTTATCGGTACGGCTTTCACGCCACTGGCATGGATAAACTTGTGGTTGAAACGGGTGTGTCCAAAACCTCGATGTACAAACACTTCCGAACCAAAGAGGACCTGATTCTCGCGGTTCTGAAATTGCGTGATGAAGAGTTTTGCGAAAACCTTTTCCGCCGTATGAACGAGCTTGCGGACACGCCTGCCGGTCAATTGCTTGCCAGTTTTGACGCGTTGAACGAGTGGTTCCACGAGAAAGAATATCGCGGATGTATGTTCATCAAGGCCGGAGCAGAGTTTCAGGATGTGGCTCATCCGATCCACAAGCAATCGGCTGAGCATAAGAAAATTATTCTGAATTATTTGACTGACCTGGCGCGCAAGACCGGGGCGCGCGACCCGGACGACCTGGCCTGCCAGATTTTTCTGTTGCAGGAAGGCGCAATTGTGACGGCGGTTTTTCTGAAGTCCTATGAACCGGCGCAGCATGCCAAGGCCGCTGCAGAGGTTTTGCTGAACGCCGCCCTGGCCTGAACCGGCTAATATCTCTGAAAGAACGTTGCGTTTCCGGGCGTTGGTTGGATTGGATTGCGCCGCCTTCAACGCTAATTTGACCGCAACAAGATTTTGGGGAGAAAGCCGTATGACGCTGTTTACCGCGACCGCAAGTTGGGTGACCGACGAACACCGAATGTTCACCGAAATGGCAGACCGCTTCATGGAAGATGAACTGGTTCCCAATATCGACCGCTGGATCGAAAACGGAGCGGTGGACCGCGACATGTGGCGCAAGGCCGGTGATATGGGCCTGATGGCCGGTGCGATTCCCGAAGCCTATGGCGGTGTAGGGGGCGGAATCGGTTTTGATGCTGTCACGATGTACGCGCAGTCTTCGCACGGCGACTCTGGCTGGGGATACGCGATCCAGTCTATTGTCGTCCATTACATCAATGCCTACGGCAGCGAGGATCAAAAGGCGAAATGGCTGTCGAAACTCGCATCAGGTGAGATGGTCGGCGCACTGGCCATGACTGAGCCCGGAACCGGCTCGGATGTACAGGCCATTCGTACGACTGCTGACAAGGATGGCAACTCCTACCGTTTAAACGGGTCCAAGATTTTCATTACCAATGGACAATCTGCGGATTTGATCCTTGTGGCGTGTAAGACCGACAAGACGCTGGGTTCCAAGGGTGTTTCGCTGATCGCCGTCGAAACCGAAGGTGCCGAGGGTTTCCGCAGGGGGCGTAACCTGAAGAAACTTGGCATGAAAGCCAATGACACCGCCGAGCTTTTCTTTGAGGACGTGAAGGTTCCGATGACCCATCTGCTGGGCGCGGAGGAGGGTCAGGGCTTTTATCAGATGATGAGCCAATTGCCCTGGGAACGTCTGACTATCGGCATCGGCGCGCTGGGTGCGATTGATTTTGCAATTGCCGAGACGGTGAAATACACGCAAGAGCGCAAGGCCTTCGGGCAGCGGGTGATGGATTTCCAGAACACCCGGTTCAAACTGGCAGAATGCAAAACCAAGGCAGAGGTCCTGCGCAGCTTTGTCAATGATTGCATCGCGCGGCTTGAGGCCGGAGTGCTTGATGCAGCGACGGCGTCGATGGTGAAATACTGGGGGTCGGAGGTGCAGAATGAGATCATGCATGAGTGCCTTCAGCTCTTTGGTGGCTATGGCTACATGATGGAATACCCGATTGCTCGCCTTTATGCGGATGCGCGCGTTCAGATGATCTACGGCGGTACGAACGAAATCATGAAAGAGCTTATCGCCCGGTCCTTGGATACTTGATTGAGCCGGGTGGTGCTCCCGCCCGTCGTCACTGTTTCTTGCGAAACATCTCCTCCCGTTGGGCCGGGCAGACGCGGGCAAAGCACGCGCCTGTCTGGCCCACCTGCTGTCCGCAGGACGCAAGGCCGAAGGCCGCGCAGTGTTTTAGGCGATCTTTGATTTACGAGACCACGGCCTTATCAATCTGACCTTGCAGCCAGGTGCGGAACGAGCGGAGAGGTTCGGATTCGGCGCGGGATTGTGGCCAGACAAGATAGAAATTCCCAAGACTGACGCCCGGACCATGCCATGCGGGAACGAGCCGTCCTGCTGCAAGATCGGCCTCGATCAGGTAGCTGGGCAGCAGCGCTACGCCCAGCCCGTGGATGGTGGCTTGCCCCATGGTCGAGAATTGATCGAACAACATGCCATGTATTCCGCTCACCATGCGCCCCTGCGCGGCAAACCATCTTTCCCAGGCGTCCGGGCGTGTCTCAAGGTGCAGCAGAGGGGCGGTGGTCAGCCAGTCGATGTCATCCGCGTCATCGGGCAACAGTTCGGGTGAGCAAACCGGCAGCACATCTTCGCGCATTATCGGAAGGTAGTTTACCCCGGCCCAGTCCCGTTGACCAAAGTGAATTGCTGCGTCGAAACGCTCAGATTCGAAATCGAAAGGCCGAAGCCTTGTATTCAGGTTCACGGTGACTTCGGGGTGGCGGCGGGCGAAATCCTGAAGACGCGGGGCCAGCCAGTGCATGCCAAATGCGGGCAGGATCGACAGATTCAAGGACCCGCCGGTCGGGTTGGCCTTGAGTTTCAGTGACGCCTGCGCCAGCTGGTTCAGAGCAGTCCGGGCGACTTGTACATATTCTTTCGCTGCCGGGGTCAGATGCAGACGCATCTGGCTGCGCTGGATCAGATCCACACCCAACTGTTCCTCCATCGACTTGAGTTGCCGGCTGATCGCGCTTTGTGTCAGCGATAGCTCTTCGGCGGCGGCTGAGGCGCTGCCAAGGCGGTCGACCGCCTCGAGGGCGAGCAAAGAAGGGATCGAAGGCAGAAACCGACGGGGGGCAATCATATGATGAATCCTCATACCTTTCGAATGGAATATCACTGGCAATTGCCGGGTGCCAGCCCGATACAAACACAGGTTTTTCTTTTGGCTGGCCGGTTGAGAATGCAGGCGGTATCCAAGATAGAATTGCCGTACTCATGCCGTAGTAGACCGGGGGACAGGCCATGGATCGCGCTCAGATCGTTCACGAAAACTTCCTGACCCGTGTCGCAAAACGCGATTTCCCGGACGGAGTTGCCCCAAGGCCGGGTCTGACCAACCCGGATGCAGTATCACTTTATCGATCTCAGGTCCTCAGCCGGGCATTGGATCGCACCAGCCGCGCAATGCAAAAAGCGGGGCAGGGGTTTTACACGATCGGCTCATCCGGGCATGAGGGGATGGCCGCGGTCGCGCATGCGCTGCGCCCCACGGACATAGCATTTCTTCACTACCGGGACGCTGCGTTCCAGATCGCCCGGGCCGAACAGGTGCCCGGCCAGCAGATTGCCTGGGACATGCTGCTGAGTTTCGCATGCTCGAAAGAAGACCCGACCTCGGGCGGACGGCACAAGGTGCTGGGGTCCAAAGCGTTGATGATCCCACCGCAGACCTCAACAATCGCCAGTCATCTGCCCAAGGCGGTTGGCGCGGCCTATAGTCTGGGTGCGGCCCGGAGGCATGACCCCGAGCATCGGGAGTTGCCAGAGGATGGGATTGCGATCTGTTCTTTTGGGGACGCATCAGCCAACCATTCGACGGCCCAAGGGGCGATCAACACCGCCGGTTGGACCAGTGTGCAGTCGACACCGTTGCCCCTGCTGTTCGTGTGTGAAGATAACGGGATCGGTATCTCGGTCAAAACCCCGAAAGGCTGGATACAGGCATCGATGGAGCATCGACCGGGGATAAAGTACTTTCAGGCCAACGGGCTGGACATCTATGAAACCTATGCCGTTGCGCGTGAGGCGTCCGAATATGTGCGGACGCGCCGAAAGCCCGCGTTCCTGCACCTGAAAACCGTACGGCTTTACGGCCATGCTGGCGCGGATGTTCCGACCACCTATCTTTCCAAGGCGGAGGTCGAGGCCGATGAGAACAATGATCCTCTGCTGCACTCGGTCCGCCTTCTGGATCAAGCAGGCGCGCTGTCGCCCGAGCAGGCGCTGAAAATTTACGAGGACACCTGTGCGCGCACCGATCGTGTTGCGGCGCAGGCAGCAAAACGCCCGCATCTGGCCAATGCCGCCGAGGTGATGGCCAGCCTGATCCCACCAAAACGCGTCTGTAAACCGACCAACGGCCCAAGTCCTGAGGCGCGCGCAAAGGCATTTGGCGGAGACATGCGCGCGATGGACGACCCACAACCCATGAGCCGCCTCATCAACTGGGCTCTGACCGATCTGATGCTGGAACACCCAGAGATTGTCTGCATGGGCGAAGACGTTGGTCGCAAGGGCGGCGTTTACGGCGTAACCCAGAAACTGCAACAGCGGTTTGGCCCGGACCGGGTGATCGACACACTGCTGGATGAGCAGTCCATTCTGGGTCTGGCGATTGGTATGGGTCACAACGGGTTCATCCCGATCCCCGAAATCCAATTCCTTGCCTATCTGCACAATGCCGAAGATCAGATCCGGGGCGAGGCCGCGACCTTGCCGTTTTTTTCGAACGGGCAGTTCACCAACCCGATGGTGCTGCGGATTGCCGGGCTGGGCTATCAGAAGGGGTTCGGTGGGCATTTCCACAACGACAACTCTCTGGCCGTGCTGCGCGACATTCCCGGTGTGGTCATCGCCTGCCCATCGACCGGTGCGGACGCCGCCCGGATGCTGCGTGAATGCGTGCGGCTGGCACGTGAGGAGCAGCGGGTTGTGGTGTTTCTGGAGCCCATCGCCCTTTATCCGATGCGCGACCTGCATGAGGCGCAGGATGGTGGATGGATGACGACCTACCCCTCGGCGGATCGACGTATAGAGTTGGGAGAGGTAGGCGTGCACGCAGACGGAAACGATCTGGCCATCGTGACCTATGGCAATGGGCATTACTTGTCCAAGCAGGCGCTGCCTGAACTGGAAGCGGCCGGTATAAAAGCCCGCATTATCGACCTGCGCTGGCTTGCGCCGTTACCGGTTGATGCTCTGCGCGCGGCCATAAAGCCCTGCGCGCATGTCCTGATCGTCGATGAATGCCGTCGAACCGGCAGTCAGTCCGAGGCGCTGATGACCTTCTTTACGGAAGAAAACCCATCCACCCCAATCGCGCGTGTCGTGGCCGAGGATAGTTTTATCGCAACCGGCCCGGCCTATGCCGCCCCGTTACCCTCCAAGGACGGCATCGTTGCTGCCGCGCTTAAGCTAACCGGAGGCCGCGTATGACCCGAACCGCCGTTGTCATCTGTCCCGGTCGGGGCACTTACAACAAGCCCGAACTTGGCTATCTGCACCGCCATCACGCGCAGCGGATGGACCTGTTTCACAGCTTCGACGCCATTCGCGCCGAGGCAGGGCAAGAAACCGTGACTGCGCTTGATGGTGCGGATCGTTATACGGTGAGCAAGTATTCTCGCGGGGATGTGGCCTCACCCCTGATCTATGCGGCATCGCTGGCGGATGCGCAGGCGCTGGGCGATGATATCGAGGTGGTCGCTGTCACGGGCAATTCGATGGGCTGGTACATTGCTCTGGCGGCGGGTGGCGCGTTGTCGCCGCAAGACGGGTTTCGTGTTGTGAATACAATGGGAACGCTGATGCAAGAGCAGTTGATCGGCGGGCAATTGGTTTATCCGTTCGTTGGCGACACCTGGCAGGCGGATGCCACCCGAAAGGCCGAACTTCTGGCACATGTGGCGGATATAGACGCAACCGACGGGTGTGATCTGGCCTTATCCATTGATTTGGGCGGGATGCTGGTGCTTGCCGGGAATGAGGCGGGGCTGAAGGCCTTTGAGGCCGCGCACCCCACGGTGCAGGATCGCTTTCCGATGCGGCTTGCCAACCACGCGGCATTCCACACCTCATTGCAGACACCGGTTGCAGAAAAAGGCCGATCGCGGCTGAGCCCCGATATGTTTGGTCAGCCTGACCTTCCGCTGATCGACGGGCGCGGCAAAATCTGGTGGCCGGGCGCGACGGATAAGCGGGCGCTTTGGGATTATACGCTTGGCCATCAAGTGACTGAAGCATATGACTTTACGCGCGCCGTTCAGACGGCCGCGCGCGAGTTTGCACCAGACCTGTTCATCGTCACCGGCCCCGGCGCGACTTTGGGCGGGGCGGTGGCGCAGTCTCTGGTTCTGGGTGATTGGCGCGGGATGTCCGACAAACCGGCTTTTCAGGCGCTGCAAGAGGCAGAGCCCTTCCTGATATCAATGGGTCGCGCGGATCAAAGGGCACTTGTCACCGGCTGATCCAGCCCTGATGATCCGTGCCAATTCAAGGAGTTCAGCGTGCCTGACCACGACCAATCCCTGTGGTTGAAAACCTGCCGAGAGCATGTGGAAAGCCACCCCCTGACCGATGATCTGACGGTTGATCTGGCCGTGATCGGCGGCGGCTACACTGGGTGTTCCGCGGCATTGACGGCGGCGCGCTCCGGGGCTTCAGTGTGCTTGCTTGAGGCGCAGGATATCGGCCATGGCGGGTCAGGTCGAAACGTTGGATTGGTGAATGCCGGGCTTTGGTTGCCGCCTGCTGATATTCGAGCGCGTCTGGGTGATGAAGCCGGGGATCGCCTGATCGCCCTTTTGGCAGCGGCTCCGGCAGAGGTTTTTGACCTGATCGAACAAAACGGCATCGACTGCGCGCCCGTGCGCAACGGGACACTGAACCTTGCACATTCTGCTTCAGGGCTGCGTGACTTGCAGAAGCGCCAGGGACAACTCAGTGCGACCGGCGCACCGGTTGAACTGCTGTCGACGCCACAAGCGGCGCAACGTACCGGTAGCGCGGCATTCTACGGAGCGTTGTTCGATCCACGCGCCGGTACGATCCAACCGCTTGGCTACGTCCGTGGTCTGGCCCGTGCCGCTGCTGGGGCAGGGGCGCAAATTATTTCGCACTGCCAGGTTGAAACCATGCAATTCGACCGAGGGATTTGGACGCTAAAAACGCAGCAGGGTAAAGTCCGCGCCAAATCCGTGATCCAGGCTACCAACGCGTATCATCAGGGTCTTACGACCTCATCCCCGGACTACGTGCCAATTTACTATTTCCAATTTGCAACCTCTCCTCTGCCGGAAGAATTGCGCGCGGGTATCTTGCCGGGGGGTGAGGGGTGTTGGGACACCGGGCTGATCATGACCTCTTTCCGTCTGGATGCCGAAGGACGCTTGGTGATCGGAGCCATGGGTGATCTGGGGCATGCAGGCCGTTCCGTGCATACGGCATGGATCAGGCGCAAACTTGCCGTGCTCTATCCGCAGCTTGCAGCGCAGCCGCTGACTGAGGGCTGGCACGGGAGGATTGCCATGACCTTGGACCACATCCCCAAGATCACGCAAATCGGTCCCAGTGCTTTGTCTGTGCACGGCTATTCCGGTCGCGGAATTGCGCCCGGCACCGCGTTTGGCCGATTGATGGCCGAGAGCCTGTTGCAAAACGACCTGTCCAAGCTGCCCGTGCCTGTGGCATCAGAATATCGCGAAAACTGGACCGGCCTGCGCCGTGCCTATTTCGAGGCGGGTGCCACATTGATGCATTTTGTCAAAACGCGCTTCTGACTAGCCGCGCGCTCACTCTTGAAGCGTGCCCGCGATAGCCTCGATCCGATTGCGCAACCAGCGATGGGCCGGATCATTGGCTGAGCGCTGATGCCACACCATGTAGATCGCAACGGGCTCACATTCGAACGGCAGTGGGGCACACTCCAGCGCCGCCAGCGGCCCGCGTTTCATAAGCGCCGTGTCGGTTGAGATCAGGTCGCTGCCTTTCACAAATGACGGGATGGCGTTGAAATGTGGAAGAATGACGGTAGGTGGCCTGATCTGGCTTTGATCCACACCGCGCATTACTGCGCGGGAACTGCGCCCGTCGGCAAAGCGCACCTCGACATGATCTGCCTGACAATAGGCGCGCCAACTGTCAGGCGGGCTGCGCTGATCGGCGTCGTAATAGATCATGAGTGGACTGATCAGAACGCGTTTCTGAAAGATATCCGGCCCGTCTGGCGGCAGCGGGGTCAACATCAACTGGCACCGGTCATTGCGCAGCAGGTCCGCATGGGGAACACCCGACGGAATAAAACTCAACCGCAGGCGCACGCCTTCGCGCCGAGTCGTTTGCAACAGCGATGGAAAAATTAGCTCGCGCGGCATGTCGTTGGCTGCGATCTGGATGTTAATTTCTTCTGCCAGCGGGTCGAACGGGCGGTCATCGGTCAGGCCCCGCATCCCGTCCAACACAATCTGTACCGGCTCTTTCAGCGACAAGGCGCGCTCGGTTGGCATCAACCCGTGACCCGAACGTACAAACAGGGGATCACCCAGCACCCGCCGCAACTTGGCCAGCGTGTGGCTGATCGCCGATTGCGTCACGCCAAGCCGATCGGCGGCTTTTGAAACAGAGCTTTCCTGAAGAATGATCAGGAATGTGCGCAGGACCTTGCCGTCCAGGTCAGTGAAATCAATTTTGCTCATACCGTCTATGACTATTCATGAGTGGATTTACTGTTCATGGCGCATTAGGTGACATTCAGCAAGCAGGAGGCACGCGATGGGGGTCCGCTTTTTCTCGGACAAGAACCGGCCGGTCCATATGGGCCAGTATCCGTTAGAGCGGTTGGCGCGACAGGCCCATATGCCAGACCTGTCTCATGCGCGCGTTATGCCAGAGCTTAGTTTTCACCGACCGGATCAGCCGCATAGTATCGTCAACGCGATGGGTGAGTTTCAGGCGATGCTGGACACGATCCGCGATGGGTTTGTGAACCCGGTCGTCTCGGAGATTCCGCAAGACCCGTCCGAACGCTCCAATCACCTCAAGGCGTTTGGCTACTTCAACGACGCGTCCATGATGGGGTGTGGTCCCGTTCCGCCCGAGGCGTTGTTGTCGGAACCGCGCCGCAACCCTGATATCGACCGTTTGGCGCACGCCTTGAAAACGCGGCAGACCAAGACGCTGGCCTCGGGGATTGATCTGATCATGGCCGACCTGAAGGAAAGCATGGAGGCCGCGCCTAGGCCGATGGACGCACATAAGCATGCCATCGTCTTCCTGTACGAACACAACCGCGACCCGGACCCGGACGAGCCCGGAGCCGAATGGATCATGGACGCGCAGGATCACCGTGCCTGTTTGCTGGCCGCTGAAAACGCGGTGGTGATCGCAAATTATATCCGCTTGCTGGGCTTTGACGCGCGGGCGCACACGGTGATGTCGTCCGAGGTTGATCTGGGCCGGCTGGCTGTGGCGGCGGGTCTCACCTCGGTCGAGGGTGACGACATCGTCGCCCCGTGGCTAGGCAAACGGTTCGGACTGGCCGCCGTGTCGACCGAGATGGACATCGCGCATGATCAACCTTTGCAGCCCATGGCGCAACAGCCGTGGTTTCGCACGCAGGGGCCAGCGTGGTGGGTGGGGGCAGGCTTTGCCAAGAACGCGCTGAATCGCGACCCCTATGCCAAGCGGCGCTATGTGGATGGGGCGCATCCGTTCGAAAAGCTCAAGCGTGTTGACAGGCCAACAACCTATATCGACGAAGAAAATGTTGCGCGCGTCCCCAAGCGCGCGGATATGTTCGCCCGCGCGCAGTTCGGTGACATGGGCAAGCCGTTACAGAACGCCGCCAAGGGCGGGTATTACGTACGCAAAGCCGCCCCCAGTTTTGCACAGCGCCGCGCGCTGGGCGCATTTGTTCTGCTGCAGGACGGAGAGAGTGCGGACACCACGCGCCCGTCGTCTGACGCCGAACGCAACGCAGCGAATATCAAGGCAGCAACCTATTTCTTGGGCGTCGACGCCGTGGGTCTCAGCCGATGTCCGCAATGGGCGTGGTATTCCCACGATGCCGCGGGGGAAGAGATCATTCCACCTCATGATCAGGCCATCAGCATGATCATCGACCAGGGGTATGAAACGATGGAAGGCGCCAGCGGTGACGACTGGATCAGCGTCGCCCAATCCATGCGCGCCTATCTGCGGTTCTCGCTTCTGGGCGGGGTGATCGCGCAGCAGATCCGCAACCTTGGGTACAAGGCCAAAGCTCATACCGTGATGGACGGAGAGGTGTTGCAACCGCCCCTGCTGCTGCTGTCTGGGTTGGGTGAGGTCAGCCGGATCGGAGAGGTCATTCTGAACCCCTATCTTGGCCCACGCCTGAAATCCGGTGCGGTCACGACCGATATGCCAGTGGCGCACGACAAACCGATCGACTTTGGTTTGCAGAGCTTTTGCGAAAGTTGCAACAAATGCGCGCGGGAATGTCCTTCGGGCGCGATCACTGCCGGGCCGAAACTTATGTTCAACGGCTATGAAATCTGGAAGTCCGATAGCCAGAAATGCGCGACGTACCGTGTGACCACACCGGGTGGGGCGATGTGCGGCCGGTGCATGAAGACATGCCCCTGGAACCTTGAGGGCATCTTCAAGGAACGTCCCTTCCGCTGGGCGGCCATGAACATTCCGCAGGCTGCACCTGCTTTGGCGCGGCTGGACGATGCCGTTGGGAATGGTGGTCTGAACGACACAAAGAAATGGTGGTGGGATATCGAGCTTCAGCCAGACGGGTCATACCGCCCGACAACCCACCCGCTAAACCGGCGTGATCTGCAAAAGGATCTGGATCTGAAATATGAGGACCAGACACTGGCTGTGTATCCCGCCTATCTGGCACCGCACCCGTGGCCCTATCCATTTGCCATGGACCGAGAGGCCGGGATTGCCGCGTATCAGGCGATGGTGACAGCCGAGGAGTACAAAGCCCGTAAGGCAGCCGGAGATTTGTCGGTCATCCACCGCTATACCATCGCCGGGGACGCGCCAGTCATGAGGGTTGCCGTTTCCAAGGTCGACAAGATGACAGCGGATGTGACCAAATACGAATTCTCCACCCTTGATGGCACACCGTTGCCCGCATGGACCGCTGGAGCACATCTGGACGTGCTGGTCGCCCCGGAATTCCTGCGGCAGTATTCCATGTCCGGCGATCCGTCTGATCCGTCCGTTTATCAAATCGGCGTCTTGCGCGAGGATGAAGGGCGCGGAGGTTCAGCCCTGCTGCACCGGATTTTCACCGAAGGGCGCAAGGTCTTCATCTCGAAACCCATCAACCATTTCGAGTTGGATGAGACGGCCACCAAGACCTTCCTGATGGGCGGTGGAATCGGTATCACCCCTATGATCGCCTTCGCCCACCGTTTGCACAGTTTGGGAAAAGAGTTTGAGCTGCACTATTCCGCCAGCACCCGCGCCGGCGCTGGCTATCTGGACGATCTGGCCGCGATGCCCTGGGCAGATCGCGTGCACTTCCACGTCTCGGACGAGGGGACACGGGCCGATCTGGATCAAATCCTGTCGGGCTACCGGGCGGGTTGGCACGTCTATACCTGCGGCCCGGACCGTTACATGGACGGTGTGATGCAGGCCGCAGACCGGCAGGGCTTCCCCGAGGATGCGCGACATCTGGAGTATTTCTCGGTTCCGGAACAGCCGGACTATGAAAACCATCCGTTTATTCTGAAACTGGCGAAATCGGGCCGGGAATTGAAGGTGCCTGCCGACAAAGATGCGGCACAGGTCCTGAACGATGCAGGTATTCACGTGGATGTAAAATGCGCAGACGGTATTTGCGGTGTGTGCAAATGCGGTGTGTTATCCGGTGAAATCGAACACCGCGATTTTGTACTGTCCAACAAACAACGCGAAAGCGCAGTTATCCTGTGTCAGAGCCGAGCAGCACAGCCGGATGGCGTGATAGAGCTTGACCTTTGACGCAAGGTTTGGAAACGACATTCTGTAACGCAAGATTTGGTCGTTCCTGCCATGGACGCCGGTAGCTTGCTGTTCTAACGTCCCTCTGGACCCAGTGAACCCTGATTAACAGGTGCGAGGAAATTCATGAACTATCACAGCCCAGCCAGCTTTGCCGAGGCGTCGGCTCTGGCCGCGAACGCGACGGGCATCACACGGTTTCTGGCGGGCGGCACAGATGTTCTTGTGCAGCTGCGCTCGGACGTTGTGACGCCTGATACGCTGATCGACATCAAGAAAATCGACGGTGTACACGACATCACCCGTAACGCCGATGGCAGTTGGACGCTGGGTGTTGCCGCCACCGGTGCCGAGATGACCGAGCATGCCGATCTTGGCCGTGACTGGCCCGGTCTGGTCGAAGCGATGGACCTGATTGGATCAACGCAGGTGCAGGGGCGCGCAACGCTGACCGGCAACCTGTGCAATGGCTCACCGGCGGCGGATTCGGTGCCGGCAATGATTGCGGCGGGCGTGACTGTCACGGTGACTGGGCCGAGTGGAGACCGCGAGGTGGCTGTAGAAGACGTTCCAACCGGCCCCGGTAAAACGTCGCTGGCAAAGGGTGAGGTAATCTCGGCGATCAATATCCCCGCGCGAGGTGAGAATGGCGGCGACGCCTATCTACGCTTCATCCCGAGAACCGAGATGGACATCGCCGTCGTTGGTGTTGCTGTGAACCTGCGTCTAGACGGGGACATAATCACCGAAGCCCGCGTGTCGTTGGGGGCGGTCGCGCCGACCGTTCTGCTGGTCGAAGACTGCGCCAAGGCCATCATTGGCAGCGCATTGGATGACGCCGCGCTGGATGCGTTGGCCGCTGCGGCCTCTGCCGCCTGCAATCCAATAGACGACAAGCGCGGCACGATCGCATTTCGCACCGAGGTCGCTGGCGTTCTGGCCAAGCGCGCCGCGAAAATCGCCTATGCCCGCGCCAAGGGAGAACAAGCATGAGCAAGCTCCACGTATCCACCACCGTCAACGGAGACACGGTCGAATTCCTGTGTGATCCGCGCGAAACCCTGTTGGACTGCCTGCGCGACAAGCTGAACCTGACCGGCGCAAAAGAAGGGTGCGGCACCGGCGATTGTGGTGCCTGCTCGGTTACTGTTGATGGTCGTCTGGTCTGTTCCTGCCTGGTGCTGGGTGTCGAAGCGGACGGTAAGAGTATCGAAACCGTCGAGGGCATAGCGGACGGCGACATCCTGCATCCGCTGCAGAAGAAGTTCATCGAACATGCCGCGCTTCAATGCGGTATCTGCACGCCGGGCATTCTGGTGGCGGCCAAATCGCTGTTGGAAAAGAATCCCAACCCGACCGAGGAAGAAACCCGGTATTGGCTGGCGGGAAACCTTTGCCGCTGTACCGGTTATGACAAGATCATTCGCGCCGTGATGGAAACGGCGGAAGAACTGCGGGAGGCTTCGTAATGGCGCTCGACGATCGCAAATCCGAATTCACATTCGTTGGCACCCGTCCCGACCGTCCTGACGGGCTGGACAAGGTCACAGGTCGCGCCAAGTTCGGGGCGGATATGTCCGCGCCCGGTATGTTGCACGGTGCGATCCTGCGGTCGCCTCATGCGCATGCGCGGATAGTAAAGATCGACACATCGAAGGCCGAGGCGCATAAGGACGTCAAAGCCGTCGTCACCCGCGCAGATTTCGCTGACGTGCCTTTCAAACCCGGTTTGGAAGGTGAATTCTGGAACGTTCTGGAAAACGTCATGGCGGGCGAAAAGGCTTTGTATGACGGGCATGCGGTGGCGGCTGTGGCGGCATCCTCTGCGCTGGCGGCACGTGATGCGCTAAAGCTGATTGAGGTTGAATATGAGGTCCTGCCGCACGTCACGGATGTTGACAAGGCGATGGCCCCCGATGCGCCGGTGATCCGCGAAGGTGCGGCAGATTACTCTGTCCCCGAAGGAATGCACCCAAACGTCGTTCGCTATCACGAAAGCGGCCACGGTGATGTTGAGGCGGGCTTTGCCGAGGCTGACCTGATCATCGAAGACAGCTTTGTCACTGAGGCGACCCACCAAGGCTACATCGAACCACACGCCTGTCTCGGCATGCTGGGCAATGATGGCAAGGGGGAGCTGTGGTGCACCACTCAGGGCCACTGGATTGCGCAAAAAACCTGCGCTGCATTGCTGGGAATCGAGACGTCGCAACTGCGTGTGACGGCCTCGGAAATTGGCGGTGGCTTCGGCGGTAAGACAACCGTGTTTATCGAGCCTGTCGCGCTGGCGCTCAGCCGCAAGGCCAACCGTCCGGTCAAGATCGTCATGACCCGGTCCGAAGTCTTCCGGGCAACCGGCCCGACCGCGTCTGCCTCGATGGATGTCAAAATCGGCATGAAGAAGGACGGTACGATTTCGGCGGCTCAGGGCGTGTTTCGCCTTCAGGGTGGGGCGTTCCCGGGTGCGCCGGGTGACATGACCGCGATGTGTGCATTTGCGCCTTACAACCTGACCAACGTCAAGCAGATTGGCTATGACGTCATGTCGAACCGGCCAAAACAGGCCGCTTACCGCGCGCCGGGTGCGCCCATGGGGGCGTTTGCGGTGGAATCCGTGATTGATGAGTTGTGCAAGAAGCTGGGCCTTGACCCCGTTGACGTCCGCCTGAAAAACGCGGCTCATGAGGGTACAAAGGCCAGCTATGGCCCGCGTTATGAGCGGATCGGTCTGGTTGAAACGCTTGAGGCCGCGAAGGCGCATCCCCATTACACGGCACCGCTGAAACCGGGGCAGGGGCGCGGAATCTCGTGCGGGTTCTGGTTCAACCATGGTGGTGAGACGTCTGTTTCACTGGCACTGTCCGAGGATGGCTCGGCGCAGTTGATGGTCGGCACGCCTGATATTGGCGGTTCGCGCGCCTCTATGGCGTTGATGGCGGCTGAAGTGTTGGGCATTCCCTACGAAAACATCCGCGTGACCATCGCCGACACCGCGACGCTGGGCTATAACGACGTCTCACACGGCTCGCGCGTGACATACGCGTCGGGTCTGGCGACGATCAAGGCCGCGAAACACGCGGTCGAGAAACTGTGCGAACGCGCGGCAGCCAAGTGGGATATTCCGGTTGAAGCGGTGAAGTGGGAAAATGGCTGCGCGGTGCCTTCTGGGCCAAACGCGGGCGATTTCGATCCGATGCCACTGGCGGATATTACGGCCGATATGGGCCGCACCGGGGGTCCGATCTCGGGCCATTTTGAGGCCACCCCGGAAGGTGCGGGCGTGTCCTTTGGCACCCATATCGTCGATGCTGAGGTTGATCCGGAAACCGGCAAAACCTCGATCACGCGCTACACTGTGATTCAGGATGCAGGCAAGGCGATTCACCCGACCTATGTCGAGGGTCAGTTTCAAGGCGGTGCCGCGCAGGGCATCGGCTGGGCGCTGAATGAAGAATACATCTATGGCGAAGACGGTCGACTGCAGAACTCGATATTCCTTGACTATCGCATCCCGGTCGCAAGTGACTTGCCGATGATCGACACGGTTATCGTCGAAGTGCCAAACCCCGGCCATCCGTTTGGTGTGCGGGGCGTGGGCGAGACGGGCATCGTGCCACCCTTGGCCGCCATTGCCAACGCGGTATCCAACGCGGCGGGCGTTCGGATGAAGCAACTGCCGATGTCGCCGCCACGCATTCTGGCCGCGCTCAAGGACAATAATGGTTGAAGTCCACCTCTGGTCCGGTCTCCGGTCTTTGACCGGGGGCCAGCAGGTGGTGGAGGTTGAGGCCAAAACCACCGGTGAGTTGCTTCGCGAGCTGGTAAGGGCGCATCCGCAACTGCAAGGGCCGATTGATGCGGGCGTCTCAATAGCGATCGACGGCCGCGTTATTGCCAGCGGGCTGACGGAAACCATCCCCGAAGGCAGCGAAGTCTATCTTATGCAGCGGCTGCGAGGCGGCTAAGCCTTTGGCGACCACGGCTCGCGGCCGACCATACGGTCGGCTTCGGCGGTGATGTCGTTCATATGCTGCTCAAGGCTGAGGCGCAGCTCTTCGATCTGCTCGTCTGACGCTTTGCGCGGTACGGTTTCCGTCCATTCCCGGCACAGAAAAACACCTTTGTTCCGCCACGGGCGCGGCAACAGCAAACGGTCCCATGTCCCGGCTTCTTTGGCATGCTGCGCAGAAAACGTGATCCCGAAAATGCGTTTGCCCGAGGTGCGCGCCCAAACCAGAGGCACCGTGGACAGTACCCGTTCAGGTCCGCGTGGTCCGTCTGCGGCGATCCCGATGGAAATCCCCTCTTTCATCTTGCCCAGAACTTCGCGCGACACAGCAACATTGCTTTTGTGTTTGCTGGCCATGGCGATCGTGTCCATGCCGAACAGTTTCTGCACCCGCCCCACCATACTGCCCGCCCGCGCGGATGAGGTGATCGAGCAGATGCGCCCTTTATCCAGCGGAAAGAAATAGGGCGACTGCGCCAGTCGCTGATGCCACAGCACCACGATGACAGGTTCACCCTGTTCAACAAGCTGGTCCAGGTCTTCATAGCCGATACGCTGCCAACTGGTGTTGCGATTGACCAGCCGGATATAGCCCGCAATCCGGCGCGCGGCCCAGTTCAGAACGGCTTCGCTGTCGGCGATCTTTTTGCGGATGCTCACAGATTGGTCCCTCGTGCTGACCGAACCGTGTCTTATAGAACTCAACGCGCGGCGCAACTTGTTTGTCACATGCAGAAGTCGGGCAGAATCTGAAAAAGCCTCTTGAGTCCGCCGCGCGGCTGGCATATCTGAGGCGCATCTTAGGGGTATAGCTCAGTTGGTAGAGCGACGGTCTCCAAAACCGTAGGTCGCGGGTTCGAACCCTGCTGCCCCTGCCATTTCAACCAATCACAAAAAATCGGTGCCAGCCTGTCAACTCTCAGGGCTATGCTTTTTGGCGGTGTGCGAGTAACTTCCTTGCCGCGCAAAATCATTCCATAGAGAAAACCGGAATGGTGCCAGCCTATAGGTCGATCTCGGTTTCCTACAGCGGCGGAATGGCATATGGTTCCGTGTATTGCGAACACGCGTAAGAGGACCCATGTCGCGCTTCGACGGATATTTCCTGCGGCAATTGCTGATTCTGTTTGGCTTTTTCACACTGGTTCTGGTCGGCGTGTTCTGGATTACCCGATCCGTCAGCCTGTTTGACCGTGTCATCAGTGGCGGACAGTCCGCCATGGTATTCCTTGAGTTTTCGGCGCTGACCCTGCCGACGCTGATTCGGACCGTAATGCCGATGGCGGTTTTCGCCGCGGCTGTTTATGCCACCAACCGCCTCAGCCGCGAAAGCGAGATGACGGTGATGCTGGCCACCGGCTCCAGCCCCTGGCGTTTGGCGCGTGCGGTGTTTCTGTTCGGCCTTGTGGCGGGTCTGATGATGGCGGTCATCAGCGTCTTTCTGCGCCCGGCATCGGTTGAGCAGCTTGAACAGCGTCAGGCAGAAGTCGCCGGGGACGTGACCGCGCAACTACTCAACGAAGGGGAATTCCTGCACCCTACCTTCGGCGTGACGGTCTATATCGGTGGCATAGATCTGGATGGTACACTGTCCGAGGTTTTTGTCTCGGATCGGCGGGACGCGCTGAACCCAGTCAGCTATTCCTCGAAAACGGCCTATCTGGTGAATAATGAAACCGGTATTCACCTGGTGATGCTGGACGGAATCGCACTGCGGCTGGATCGGCAAGACCGAACCTTGTCTTCGACCCTGTTCGAAGACGCGTCTTATGACATCTCCGCGCTTGCCAACACGAATACAATGTCCGAGCGTAGCCTTGAGGCGATCCCAACTATCGAACTCCTGCGGGATCGTGATGCGATTAGCACGGCCGAGGGCTTTACCACGGGCGAATTGGTCGATGAATTGCATCAGCGGTTCTCATGGGTTGCCATTTGCGTCGCCGTGGCGCTTGTCGGTTATGCAACCCTGATGTTGGGAAGCTTTTCACGCTTTGGCCTCTGGCCGCAGGTTCTTGTGGCCTTCACCATTCTCGTTTTGCTTGAAGGCGTTCGGGGCTTTGTTTCCCCGGTCGTGATTGATGAACCTCAGCTATGGATGCTTTTGTACCTGCCAGCGGCTATGGGCATTGGCATCTCGTGCCTGTTTTTGTTGGTGGCCGGGCGGCCCTTGATGCGAAGGCGCCACCGGGACACGCAAGGCACGGTTGCGCAGGTTTAGGATCCTGAACGCAGGTCGGTCAGACAGGTCAGGATATCGTTGCTGGTGGAACTGCCCCGTCGCGTCACGAGGTAGAGCGGCAGCATGAGGTCGACGCTGCCTGCCACGGGGATCAGATCGTTGGAACGCAAGTGGTCTCTGATCACGTATTCGGGGAAATAACCGGTGCCACCCCGCCGCAGAACATAGCGCAAAGCCATCAGGCAGTTCCCCAAGAACACGGTTTGGCCGGCTGCCTGCCGCGCGGCAGAGCGCACGTGGTCCTGATAGACCTCGCCCAGTTCCAGATTGACGAAAACGGGATCGTCCGCAGCCGGGGTTTTCACAAGCAACAGACGCTCAGGGTTCAGTTCATGTGATTCAATGCGCGAGTCATTTGGTTGTTCGTGAGTGAGAGCGGCATCAAGAACATGGGTGGCAACCGCGTCGATCATATTCAGGTCGTGATCAAAGTTCAGCGTCAGCAGAAGTTGGCCAAGCTTTTGTTCAAACTGCACGGCAAGATCGACCAGCAATGGGTCCCAGATACTCAGTTGTGCGCCAAGGCGTAAAGCCACTCGGTTCTGTGTCTGCGCGGGCAGATCGCGTGCTGCAAAAGACCACAGCGACACCATTTGCTCTGCATAGGGCCGGAACTGCCTGCCGAATTCGGTCAGGTTGGTACCGCCTGCGCCGCGGGTGAACAGGGGCTTGCCGGTTTCTTCTTCGATTTGCCGAATACGCGCGCTGACCGCTGTCTGAGTTACGTTCATTTTGCGCGCGGCGGCGTGGAAACCGCCCGTATCAGCAACGCACAGAAAGGTTTCAATTGCTTTGAGTTGCATGCTGAAAGTATTTTTTCATCGTTCTGATAAAATCAATTCATTTTTTTGAGTATTCGATCTGCATTATGCTGTCGCCAGCAGACTAGCCAAAGGACCACGCCATGCTGGACAAAAGCCACAAACCCACCTGGACCAGTTTTGAAGAGGCAACGAGGGCCGATTGGGACGCCGTGATGGAGTATGAAGAGGCTTATAATGCCGCTTTGCCCGATCGGATTCTGGACGCGATCCGGTCTTTGGATGAGGACTGGACGCCCTATCCGGTGAACCGCTATCAACACAGTTTGCAAGCCGCCACGCGAGCCTATGAGGATGGTGCGGATGAAGAACTGGTTGTCGCAGCCCTGATCCACGACACTGGCGACATCCTTTCACCCTACAATCACGGCGAACTGTCGGCGGCGATGATGAAGCCGTATGTCAGCGAGAAAACCTATTGGATTCTAAAGCACCACTGCGTGTTTCAGGGTTACTACTACAACCATCATCTGGGCGGTGATCGCAACGCCCGCGACAAGTATCGCGACAGTCCCTATTGGGAGGATTGCCGCTATTTCTGCCATGAATACGATCAGAAAGCCTTTGACCCGAACTATCCAACCAAACCGCTGGACTTCTTCGAACCCATGTTGCGTCGCGTCCTGAACAAGGGCGAGGGGCATATGGAGTTGAACGAAACGGCCGAAGATTAACAGGCGGCCATCAGGCGATACACGATTTGCGCCGCGGTAAAGTCCCAGGCGGCATTGCCGTCGGGGGCCAACTCGACCACGTCAAAGCCCACACATGTGCGGCCTTTCAGAGCGTGTTCGACCAATCGCAGCGCCTGATAGTACCCCAATCCGCCCGGTACAGGGGTTCCAGTGGCAGGCATCAGTGACGGGTCCAAACCGTCTACATCGAAACTGACGTAAACCAGCTTGGGAAAGTCCTCGGGCAGGTCGATGGCATGGATGCCGCCTGTGACCAGTTCTTCGGCATCCACATGGAAAACATGGTTTTTCAGGCGGCTCTGTGCCTCTTCGGCGGAAAACGCGCGGACGCCGAACTGGGCCAGGCGGATGCCTTCCTCGGCCAGTAGATGCATCACCGATGCGTGCGAGTGTTTTTCGCCCTGATAAGCGTTGCGTAGGTCGGCATGGGCGTCGATCTGGACAATACCAATCGGTTGAGTCAGGGCACGCGCAACGCCCATCACCGCACCGTAGCTAAGCGAATGCTCTCCACCCAGTGTCACCGGGACTTTGCCCGCACGAACGGCAGCCTCGGTCCGCTGGGCGAGGCGGGCCATCACGTCGGGCATGGTGCCGGTGCAATCCAGCGGTTTTTCGGTGAATATCCCCTCGACGCAGGGTTCAGCATGGCCGGTGATGCGTTCAAGTTCATTGCTGGCCTCGATGATCGCGCCTGGGCCTTTGGCGGTGCCAGACCCGTAAGAGACGGTCCGCTCCAGCGGCACAGGGATTACCCGGAACCGGGCGTCTTCTGTACGCTCAGATGCGGTCAGTTCACTATCGAGGAAAATGCTCATGAGAGTCTGACCTTGAAGTCGTCATAGCCGAATTGTTTGACGATTTTCAGTTCGTCCGTTTCGCTGTTCCACAGCGCGATGGTTGGCAAGGGAACACCGTTGAATGTGTTGGTTTTGACCATCGAATAATGCGCCTGATCTAGAAAGGCAAAGCGCTGTCCGATTTCCAGCGGTTTGTCCCATGTGTAATCCCCGATCACGTCGCCCGCCAGACAGGATGGACCACCCAACCGATAAGTGTGGCCCGCGTGGGCCTCATCCATCAGGGCGGGGCGATAAGGGGCTTCGATCACGTCGGGCATGTGGCAGGTTGCCGAAATGTCGGTGATCGCAAGGTTCATGCCGTTGGTCGGCAGGTCGAGGATTTCGCCGATTAGAATGCCTGCGTCCAACGCGATGGCCTCGCCGGGTTCCAAATAGACATCGACGCCGTATTTCTCTCGGATGGTCTGGATAAAGGCGACCAGCCCGTCGCGGTCATAGTCCTCTCGGGTGATGTGATGGCCGCCGCCGAAATTCAGCCATTTCAACTGTCCGATATAAGGCGCGATTTTGGGTTCAACGGCCGCCCACGTGCGCTGCAAGGGGTCAAACCCCTGTTCACAAAGCGTGTGCATGTGCAGACCGTCGACACCGCGCATCGCCTCGGCGGTCAATTGCCTGACCGGTGTGCCAAGCCGCGAGCATGGGGCGCAGGGATCGTATTTTGGAATCTCGCCCTCGGAATGTTCCGGATTGATACGCAGACCGACCTGAACGCCCGCCGCATGCGCCTTGGACTGAAAGCGAGCCTTCTGGGCCGGAGAATTGAAGATGATGTGGCCAGACAGCGAAAGGATTTCATCTATATCGGCGTCTTTGTACCCGGCGCAGAAGGTTGCGACTTCGCCACCGTATTCTTCGCGACCCAAACGAGCCTCATAGATGCCGCTGGCGCAGGTTCCGCCCAAGTACTGGCGCACCAAAGGGGCTAGCGAGAACATCGAAAACGCTTTGAGCGCGCTTAGGATATGCGCACCGGATCGGGTGCCGACATCTGCAAGGATGCGTAGGTTCCGCTCGACAGCTTTCTCATCAACCACAAAGCAAGGCGAGGGCACGCGGTTGAGGTCGAGATTGCGGAAGGCGCCGGCGTCTCCGGCCTGTGTGGTCATCATGTCGGACATGTCCGGCGTCTCCGATTGTGGAAAGGCCGGGGGGGCTCTGCCCCCCGAACCCCCCGGGATATTTTTGGCCAGATGAAACAGGGCGGCCGTGCAGACCGTCCTGGGCGATCAGAATTCGACCGGGCCGTCGAGCTCGTGGACCTGCCAGGGCAGGCCATGTTCGTTCAGCATATCCATGAAGTCATCGGGGTCGAGCTGTTCCATGTTCCACACACCTGGTTCGGTCCAGTTGCCTTTCAGCACCTGCGCCGCGCCGATCATAGCGGGGACGCCGGTGGTGTAGCTGACGGCCTGGCTGCCGACTTCGGCATAGCATTCCTCGTGGTCGCAAATGTTGTAGATGTAATAGGTCTTCTCGCCTGACCCGTCCTTGGCCTGACCCGTGGCGATATCGCCGATACAAGCCTTGCCCTTGGTTTCCGCGCCCAGATCGCCCGGATCAGGCAGCAGGGTTTTCAGGAACTGGATCGGAATGATCTCTTTCCCGTCATGCATCACCGGATCGATCCGGGTCATCCCGACATTCTGCAGCACTTTGGCGTGGGTGATATAGGCGTCCCCGAAGGTCATCCAGAACCGCGCGCGCTCGATCTCGGGGAAGTGGGTCGAGAGCGATTCCAGTTCCTCGTGATACATCAGGTACATGTTCTTCGGCCCGATGGCGGGGAAGTCGAACTCGACCTTGTGGGTCATGGCGGGGGAGTGTTTCCATTCGCCACCTTCCCAGTGGCGGACCTCGGCCAGAACTTCGCGCAGGTTTATTTCCGGGTTGAAGTTGGTGGCAAATTCCTGATCGTTCGAGCCGCCATTGGCGTCCAGCACGTCGATCTGCCGGATCGTATCCAGCTTGTGTTTTTTCAGCCATTTGGCGAAGACGGATGTCACGCCCGGATCAAAGCCCGACCCGAGGATGGCGGTCAGGCCGGCCTCTTTGAATTTGTCTTGATAAGCCCATTGCCAGTGGTATTCGAACTTGGCTTCATCCTCGGGCTCATAGTTCGCGGTGTCGAGATAGTGGATGCCGGCCTCAAGGCACGCGTCCATCAGCACCAGATCCTGATAGGGCAGGGCGAGGTTTACGAGGATTTCGGCGCCTGTTTCCTTGATCAGCTTGACCGTGTCGGCAACTTTGTAAGCATCTAGTTCGGCGGTCTTGATATCCACGCCCACGCGCTCTTTCACCGATTTGGCGATCGCGTCGCATTTTGCCTTGGTTCGGCTTGCCAGAGTGATTTCGGTAAAGATGTTCGAGTTCATTGCCATCTTGTGCACGGCGGCGTGCGATACACCGCCCGCGCCGACAACCAGTGTTTTACCCATGGGAAAAATCTCCTTTCGCCGTGGTTATTCGTAATAGGTGTACCCGTTGATCGAGTCGCGATACGCGCCCATCAGGGTTTTGCGATCCTTGGCCATCAGAGTACCGGTCGAGATCGCCTCGTCCACCATTTTGCGGAACGCGGCAACACAGTCCTGTGGGTCGAATTCGACATATGACAGGACCTGGCTGATCGTGTCGCCCTCTTGTTCATGCAGCAGGTCAAAGCCACCGTCAGGGCGCAGGTCGATGGTGACAACGTTGGTGTCACCGAATAGGTTGTGCAGATCACCCAGCGTTTCCTGATAGGCACCGACAAAGAAGACGCCCATGAAGTATTCATCGTCTTCGGGCAGGGAATGCACCGGCAGGCTGGGCGACACACCGTCGGCCAGGATAAACCGGTCGATCTTGCCATCGCTGTCGCAGGTAATATCGGACAGAACCGCACGGCGATCAGGTGTCTGGTTCAGGTTCTGAAGCGGCACGATGGGATGCAACTGGTCGATGGCCCAGACATCGGGCAGCGATTGGAACAGCGAGAAGTTGCAGTGGTAGATATCGGCCACTTGCTCAAGCTGCTCGTCCACATCGGTTTCCAGACCGTCAGTTGCAGCCAGCGCCTTGAGGCGGGCCATGAGTGACAGGTAGATGCGTTCGGCGCGGGCCATCTGGCGCAGGTCTACGTATCCTCGCCGGAACAGGGCGCGTAATTCGTTGCGATAGAAAGTGGCATCGTTCCAGCATTCCTGCAGCCGGTCGCTGCTGAGGTACCCATGAACAGCCGCCAGATCGGAAACAAGATGGTGATCTTCGGCCTCCACCCTAGGGCCGTTTGGTGCGTCATAAAGGGTGCTTTCCAGCACGTTGAAGACCAACATCGAAGATGTCGCCACCACTGCGCGCCCGCTTTCGGTGACAAGCGTGGGATGGTCCACTTCGGCCTCATCCATTGCATAGGCCACGGTTTCGACCACATTGGCGCAGTATTCCTCGACCGTGTAGTTGATTGAGTTCTCGGCCGCCTTTTTCTCGCCGGTGTAATCGACACCCATGCCGCCACCAAGGTCCAGATGCGTCAGCGGCACGCCCTCGCGCGTCATTTCGGTGTAGTAGCGACACGCCTCACCCACGGCGCGGCGCACATCGTTGACGTCCTGCACCTGAGACCCAAGATGTGAGTGCTGCAATTTCAGGCAATGCAGCAGACCTGCTGCTTGCAGCTTATCGATCGTGGCGACAAGCTGGTCTGTGTTCATGCCAAAGGCCGAACGGTCGCCCGAGCTTTCTTCCCACTTACCGCTGATCTGGTTGGTCAGCTTCACCCGTACCCCGATCAGGGGTTCGATGCCCAGCTCATTATAGACCTCGATCACCGTATCGGCCTCTTTCGGGCTTTCCAGTACGATGACCGTGTTGAAACCGATCTTGCGGCTGAGGATTGCCAGTTGGATGAACTCGGCATCCTTTACACCGTTGCACACGATCAAGGCCTCGGGGGCCAGGCGATGGGCCAGCGCAACCACGAGTTCGGGTTTGGAACCAGCTTCCAGACCGTAATTGTACTTTTTCCCGAATTCGACGATGCGGTCGACGACCTGGGCTTGCTGGTTCACCTTGATCGGGAAGACGCCGCGATAGTTGCCTTTGTAGCCGACGCGCGCGATGGCGTCGCTGAAGCTTTCGTTCAGGTGTGCGATCTCGTGTTGTAGATAGGATGACACACGCAAAACCATTGGTGCCTTGATGCCGCGCTGGTCCAGATCACGCAGGATACCGGGCAGGCTGATCGCCGCCGCTTCGGGTGCCATGGGATTGCGCAGACCGATTTCCCCATGTTCGGTTACCTCAATGAGGCCTTTGCCCCATTTATCAACCCCGTAGATGGAATGCGGTGCGTCGGGCGTCTGTTTCAAGCAAGTCAGTCCTTAAAGTGAGGGTGCCAATTCAGCGCCCGCCAATACGGCAGCAGTTTGATTCTTCCAAGTGTAATCTATGTGACAGGGTTTGCCGAATTTACGCTGGGCGGGCATAGGTCAAAGGCTTTCCAGAAAACGGATCAGGGCGTTGCGGTCAGGTTTGGGCATGGCAACCACCTTGTCGCGGGCTGCCTGTGCTTCGCCACCGTGCCACAAAATGGCCTCCAGCAGCGTTTGCGCGCGGCCGTCATGCAGAAACTGGGTATGACCTGAGACCTGCTTGGTTAGCCCAATGCCCCACAGCGGTGGTGTGCGCCACTCGCGGCCCGTCGCGCGGCCCTCAGGGCGGTTGTCGGCCAATCCTTCGCCCATGTCATGCAGCAACAGATCGGAATAGGGCCAAATCAGCTGAAAGCTGTGTTCGGACCGGTCCGGCATACGATGGGTGACAAAGGCGGGCGTATGACAGGATGCGCAGCCTGAGTCGTGAAAAACCTGCTTTCCGTGCAGCACCTGTGGGTCGTTCACATCACGTCGCGCCGGGACACCCAGATTTCGGCTGTAGAAGGCGACAAGGTCCATCCCCTCATGGCCGATCTCAAACACGCGGTCATCACCATCGCCATGCACCGCGTCAACACACTCAATCTGCGCTGCGGTACAATCGCCATGGGCTGCAGGATAGAGCGGGTTGGAGATTCCGATATCGCCAGCGAAAGCCGAGGCAGATTGATCCATGATCGTGGGCATTCCAGCCTTGTGCCCGAACCGCCCGACCATCGGCGCGCCATATTCGATCGCCCACACGATATTCGGGCGACCAGAAATCCCGTCACCATCCTCGTCCTCGGGGTCGGCATTGGCCAGCAGATCTTCAACCGGGATGGCCTCAAGCAACCCAAGGCCGATCATCTGAGGCGCCACGCGCGGGCTGAGCATCGTCTCGGGGTGAAGCGGGCCGTAGCCCAGGTCAGCCGCAGTGTAGGTCGGCTTGCGCAGGGTGACGACCTCACCATCTGAAAGGGTAACGGGCACGTCTTCGTACACTATGTCCAAACGGTATTCGGCCGGGTGGCCGGGCAGGGCAAAATCCTGCATTTGACCGCCATAGGTCGGCTCGGGTTGTGTGGCGATGTAATCTTCGATCTCGGCGTAGTCTGCGCCACCGGGGATCGACACGCGCAGGAACATCGAGATCGCGTTGTCATTCGGGCCGTTGGGCGTATGCCCGCGCCCGTCCTTTATATGGCAGCGCTGGCATGATCGCGCATTGTAAAGCGGCCCCAGACCATCCGACGCGAGTGTCGACGCCGGAGAAGATACCCAGATTTTCTTGAACAATCCGTTGCCGACCTTGAAGTCCAGCTCTTGCTCAAAACTCAGGTTGGCTGAGGGCTGAGAGAACGCATCCGCATCGGTCCGGGCGCGGACGGTGGCGGCCCCGGCAGACAGTTCCTCGTAGGGTTGCGGTGTGCTGAAATCACTGGGCGCAGCGACGACGCCGGCGATACGCGCGCGTTCATCCTTGGTGCGGGGTTCGAAATTCAGGTGGAGATCTTGCAGCTCTGCTGCGGGGGATTGTGTGGCCGCAAAAGCGGCCACCGACAGGGCAACGAGACTACTCGCCCTCGTCCATTTTCGATGCGTTGAGTTGCGCATAATTGGCTTCGCCGATCCTTTCGTACAGGTCAAGCTGCGTTTCGAGGAAGTCAATATGGCCCTCTTCATCGCTGATCAGGTCCTCGAACAGGGACATTGATACATAGTCACCAGCCTCACGGCAGTATTCGCGTGCCTCGACATACAGGGTTCGCGCGTCATGTTCGGCGGCAAGATCACATTCAAGCGTTTCCTTAGGGGTCTGACCGATCCTCAGAGGGTCAAGTTTCTGCAGGTTGGGATGGCCTTCCAGAAAGATGATGCGTTCAATCAGCTTGTCTGCGTGCCCCATTTCTTCGATGGATTCTTCGCGGCTTTTCTGGGCCATATGGCCTAGGCCCCAGTCCTCCTGCAAGCGATAGTGCAACCAATACTGGCTGACGGCTGTCAACTCATGCCGCAGAGACTTGTTGAGATAGTCTATGACCTTGGGATCGCCCTTCATCTGCACTCTCCTGTGATGCCTCGGTGCGCAACGCACGAAGCTGGATGGGTACTTCCAGATTATCGTTCGATCTCATCGTGTCCAGAAAAAGCGGCATGCATCCGCCGCAATCCGCTGATTTTCCAAGGGCATGGTAGATCTTGCCGGGCGTGATGATCGCCTCCGAGTCCGAGGTCCGCATCCAGTCGATTGCGGCCCGGATATCGTGATCAGTTATGTTTGTGCAGTGGCATACGATCATGGCGAATCTGTGCTCAGAATATTTCCTACTTAATTAGTCAGTTTTATAATCCGGGTCCAGTCGAAATTGCAGTGACCGGCAGGCCGGACGCATGATTTTGCTTATGCATCCGGCCTTAGTTGCGCCTACGTGGTTCTTACTGGAATACCGCGTCCGGGTTATCCAGACTGTCGGATCCTTCGAAGTCGATCTGATCCAGTTCCAAAGTGGTCACGATCCGTTCGATGCTTCTGGTCTGGTCAATCAGACCGTTGACACCGCTCATGATCAACTGCTCGCCACCTGCGTTGCCGCGCTCAAGCATCTGGTCATAGGCAAAACCGGCCTCGGCGGTTGACTTGATCCGCCCCAAAGCTTGCATCGTGTTGGCCAGCTTGGTCTTCATCTCGGCGTCCAGTGCCGGGTCAGATGCGATCACCAGGTCAGACAACGAGGCACCGGACACCGGGGTGCCATCGATGCGTGTGTAACTTCCCAGATAAACGTTCTGAATGCCCAAGCCGTCGTAATAGTGGCTGTTATGGGTGTTGTCCGAGAAGCAATCATGTTCTTCCTCGGGATCGTTCAGCATCAGGCCAAGGCGCATGCGCTCGCCAGCTTGTTCACCATAAGACAGTGATCCCATGCCGGTCACGATGGCCGAGACGCCCGCAATTTCATCAGCGGTCAACGCTGCGCGTGCTTCGCCACCTTCGGCCCATTGCGCGGTCATCCACTCCAGATCGCTTACAAGCAGGTCGGTTGCCGCACTCAGGTACTGAGCGCGGCGATCGCAGTTGCCGCCGGTGCAGTCGTCACTCTGAACATAGTCGGTGTAAGGACGGTTGCCTGCGCCCGGACCGTGGCCGTTCAGGTCTTGTCCCCACAGCAGGAATTCAATCGCGTGATAGCCCGTGGCAACGTTCGCCTCGATCCCGTCGGCCTCGTGCAATGTCTCGCCCAGCAGTTCCGGGGTGATCTGACCGGCGTCGATGGTTTCACCTGAAAGCTCGAACGAGGGGTTGGCGATCACGTTCAGCGCCGCGAATTCGTTTTCATCGGTCGGACCGCCGTACGAGGCGTCGACATAGTCGATTAGCCCCTCATCCAGTGGCCATGCGTTCACCTTGCCTTCCCAATCATCCACGATCGCATTGCCGAAACGGTAAACCTCGGTCTGCTGATACGGAACGCGAGCGGCAATCCAGGCTGCACGGGCTGCATTCAGCGTGGCATCCGACGGCTCAGCGATCAGGGCGTTCACGGCTTCTTGCAGCGCTTTGGCCGCGATCAGGCTGTCATCGTATTTCGCTTCGGCGATGTTGGCGTAGGTGTTCAGAACATCAGCCTTCGACGGCGCATCCGCTGCACCGGCTGCAGAGGCTATGCCGAGGGTCAGAATGCTGGTGGCGGTAAAAAATCGGGCCATTTGGGTGACACTTTCCTGTCAGAAACAAATTCACAGGCGTCGTCGGCGACGCGTTCGGCGCAATAACTGAGTGAATTAGTCAGTTATGTCAATCCAAGTTTTCTTTTCAGAGCGACCGGCCCAACCGCTTAGCTCATTTTTTGGCTCTTCGGCCCGAATTGAGATAGGATTGCGCACAAGGACCAAGATTCTGCGTGACCTTAAACTTCGTAGTATAAACACGTGATTCCTTGTTGGGCGGTGTCCGATTATGAGAAGTCCTGCTGTCTATCTGACCCTGATGTCTGGGGTCGTTTTGTTGTATCCTGATGAGGCTTTTACGCAGGAAACCGGCACAGGCCGCATGGAAATCGTGTTTTCGGATACGGCTTTTTCGGTGTCACTAAACCTGCCATCCGCAGAAATTCTCGGGCCTGAACACCCATCAGAAAATAGTGCAGCCCAGACGTCGATTGCAGTGGCGATTTCCGATCTGTCCGAGCCGCTGAAACTGTTTGTGGTTGCTGATGAAGCGGTATGTTTCACTGCGGTGGCCAATGTCACGCTGTCAGCCGTCGGACTGGGGCAGGCCACGGATACCGCGCAGAATTTAAAGGGAAACCAAAACCATTTTCAGGCTGAATACCAGATACGATGCCAGAACATCCAAGCGGTCGAGACCATGCGTTTTGAATTCTTTGATCGCTTCCCGAATGTTGAAAAACTGCTTGTTTATGTCAATCGATCCGGTCACCGCGGTACTCAGGAAATATCGCGAACTGCGCCTGACTTGTCGCTCTGATGTGCGCGCAACTACATGTGGCCGTATATCGAAGTCTTACGTCAACTACGCCGATAGTATCATGAAAGGTTTTGGTGGAGCCTAGGGGAGTCGAACCCCTGACCTCTTGCATGCCATGCAAGCGCTCTCCCAACTGAGCTAAGGCCCCATTCAGGTACTGCCGAAGCAGTGGACGGACGTTTATGAGACGGCGGCTACGAGTGCAAGTCCAAAAATGGAAATCCGCAAAACTTTCCGCGTTGCGTCCGTGGGTGGGTATGAGGCGGCAAGGCGCCGCCTCTGACCGTTTTTAGTTCTCGTCTTCCGACGACATGTCGGTGATATCGTCCAGCGAGACGTTGTCACTATCGTCGTCATCATCGTCCAGCAGATCGTCGTCCAGATCGACGTCAACATTGTCGTCATCATCCAGAACCAGATCGTCGTCCGATGATTCTTTGCGCGCTTTGGCCGATGCGGCGTCTTCCGCGTCAGCGGCGATCATCCGGCTTTTGCCGGTCTCAAGCTCAACGATCTCGCCGGTGTAGGGGCTGATGATCGGGTCCTTGTTCAGGTCGTAAAACCGCTTGCCAGTGGTCGGGCAAACGCGCTTTACGCCCCATTCTTCCTTGGGCATGTCAAATCCCCTTGATATCAGGTGAGTCGTAATAATGATTCAGGTCACGTGCCACATGCAGCGGGCACTGTCAAAGCCTTTGAGCAGGAGAAACAGGCATATGGGAGATCACGCATTGCCGGGAACGCCTCCGGTGCCGCTGACGCTGCGTAAATCGGCGCGAGCGCGGCGGATCAGCCTTCGGATTTCCCAATTGGACGGGCGGGTTACGCTGACCTATCCGCAAGGCGTTCCTGAGGCAGAAGCGTTGAGTTTTGCGCGCACGAAAGAAGAGTGGATACGCCGACATTTGGACGACCGACCCGACCCGGCTGTGGTTCAGTTCGGTCAAACCATCCCCATTGAGGGACAGGAACGACGAATCGTTCCCGCACAGGGACGACGTGTCCAACTGCAAGGCGACGAGATTGCGGTTCCGAAAGGCGCGGAAGCGCGGCGTCTGGCACGTTTTCTTAAGGAATTGGCGCGGGATCGTCTGACCGGGGCCTGCGATGACTATGCGGCAATGCTGGGCCGGTCCTACTCTGGCCTGACCATCCGCGATACGCGATCGCGCTGGGGGTCTTGCAGCTCGGCCGGGGGGCTGATGTTTTCATGGCGACTGATCCTCGCCCCGTCCGAGATCCTGCACTACGTGGCGGCGCACGAGGTCGCACACCTGATTGAGATGAATCATTCACCCGCATTCTGGGCGCAGGTCGAGCGGATTTTCGGCGACTACAGCGACCAGCGGCGATGGTTGCGCGACAACGGGACGAAGCTGCATCAATACAGATTCGACGCGGTCATGAGTTGACCCTGCCGTTATTTGTGATCACATAAGCGAATGTTGACCACGCGCACTTCTGAATCCCAGACCGCCACGCATGACCGCGTGTATCGCACCCTGCGCGCGCGTATCATGCATGGTGAGATTGCGCCGGGACAGGCGTTGACACTGCGTGGGATCGGCAAGGAATTCGGCGTGTCGATGACCCCGGCGCGTGAGACTGTGCGTCGGTTGGCCGCCGAAGGGGCTCTGTTCCTGTCCTCTTCGGGCCGTGTTTCGACGCCGGAGTTGACCAATGACCGGATCGAAGAACTTGCCGCCCTGCGCGCGCTGCTTGAGGTCGAACTGGCCAGCCGTGCCCTGCCACGGGCGCATATGGCTTTGATCGATCGCCTGCAAAGCATCAACGTAACCGTGGCTGAGATGGTCACCAAACGGGATGCCGTCGGCTATATCCGCAGCAATCTGGAGTTTCACCGCACGCTTTATCTGCGGGCGCAAGCCCCGGCGATGTTAGCAATTGCGGAAACTGTCTGGCTGCAACTTGGCCCCACGATGCGCGCGCTTTACGGCCGGTTGCGGCGCACCGAGCCGCCGCATAACCATAAGCTTATCATTGCCGCCCTTCAGGCCGGGGATGAGCCCGGATTGCGTCTGGCGGTTCGTTCGGACGTGACACAGGGCCTGCGCTTGCTGGTCAGCTAGGCGGCTTGTTGCCGAAGCTCTGAGATTGCGTCTGTTTGGCGTCGTGGTTCTGGTTTGAAGGCCGGGTCTGCGCTACGCTGGACCAAATCATAACAAGAGCAGATTTAAACCATGATCAATCGACGGATTTTTTCTTTGGGACTTGGGTCGACCCTGTTGGCCGCGTGTTCCACCGGAAGCTCAACCAATACACCAGCTTCGCGGATGCAGGCTGTTCCCAACGCCGGATGGGACGCTTGGGTGGCTGGGTTCAAGGGCCGGGCCGCGGCGCAGGGGATCTCGCAAACAACGATCAACACCGCCTTTCGGGGCGCTGGTTATTTGCCCGATGTGATCGAGCGGGACCGCAATCAGGTCGAATTCAAACGATCGCTTGAGGATTACCTGGCCATCGCGGCCTCGGATGAGCGGATCGAGACTGGCAAGAAAATGCTGGTGCGGCACGCCGGAACCCTGTCGCAGATCGAGGCGAAATACGGCGTCGATAAAGAGGTGATCGTGGCCGTTTGGGGTTTGGAAAGTCGGTATGGCGCGCGGCGCGGGGATGTACCTGTGGTGTCGGCGGTTTCGACGCTGGCTTATGATGGGCGGCGCGGTGCGTTTTTCGAAAAGCAGTTGGTGGCTGCCTTGAAGATCATTCAGGACGGAGACACCACCCCCGCGAACATGACCGGCAGTTGGGCCGGGGCGATGGGGCACACGCAGTTCATTCCGACGTCGTATCTGGCTTATGCCGTGGATTTCACCGGTGACGGGCGGCGCGACATCTGGTCTGAGGACCCGACAGATTCGCTGGCCTCGACCGCCGCCTATCTGTCCCGCGCGGGTTGGGTGCGCGGACAGCCTTGGGGGGGCGAGGTTGGTACAGTTTCGGGCACGCCTGCCGCAGTGTTGCAACCACAGAAGCCCGGGCCACGCATTGCAGTGTTCCGTAATTTCCAGGTGATAAAGCGCTACAACAATTCGGACAGCTACGCGATAGGCGTCGGACATCTGTCTGACCGCATCGCCGGTGGCCCGCCGTTTCAAGTCTCGTTCGGACCGGATGCGACGGGTCTGACGCTAGAAGATCGTAAGGACCTTCAGCGCCGCCTGACTTCGGCTGGCTATGACACGCAGGGTGCAGACGGGGTGATTGGTAACAACACCAAATCGGCCATCAGCGCCTATCAACGTGCCTCCGGTCTTCCGGTGACTGGCGAACCTTCGGTCGCGTTGTTGCGCAGTTTGGGCGGCTGACGGGTTACGCCGCCAGCCCTTTTGAGCCGATATCCAGAAACTTTTGTCGGCGGTCCTTGATCAGGGCTGCCGCGTCTTTACCGTCCAACTCTTTCAGCATCCGGGTAACTGCGTCTCGGACAGAGTCCATGGTGGCGAGGCGATCACGATGGGCGCCGCCCTTTGGTTCCTTGATGATAAGGTCACAAACACCCAGCTTGTGCAGGTCTTGCGCTGTCAGGCGCAGTGCCTCGGCGGCCTCGCGCATTTTCTCTGCATCCTTCCACAGGATCGATGCGCAGCCTTCGGGCGAAATCACAGAGTAGACCGAGTGTTCCAGCATCGCGACACGGTTCGCCGTGGCAAAGGCCACAGCCCCGCCTGAACCGCCTTCGCCGATGATGACTGACACCAAGGGCACACCGATCTTCAGGCACATCTCGGTCGAGCGTGCGATGGCCTCTGACTGGCCGCGTTCCTCGGCCCCTTTGCCGGGGTAGGCACCTGCCGTGTCGATCAGGGTGATCACGGGCAGGCCAAAACGCCCGGCCATCTCCATAAGGCGCACGGCTTTTCGATAGCCTTCGGGCCGGGCCATACCGAAATTGCGCTCGATGCGCGATTTGGTGTCTGACCCTTTCTCGTGTCCGATGACCATGACAGGTTGGTCATTGAACCGGGCCAAACCGCCGATCACAGCCAGATCGTCGGCAAAATTCCGGTCGCCCGCAAGGGGGGTGAACTCGGTAAACAGCGCTTCGACGTAATCCTTGCAGTGAGGGCGTTCCGGGTGGCGCGCCACTTGGCATTTCCGCCACGGAGTCAGATCGCCGTAAAGCTCGTCCAGCAGCTTGGCAGCTTTGGCATCCAGGGCCGCAGCCTCTTCGGACACATCCATTTCTTCGTTGGCACGGGCCAACGCGCGCAACTCCTCGGCCTTGCCTTCGATCTCGGCCAGGGGTTTCTCGAAATCCAGATACTGGGTCATGACGCCTCTTAACGCGGAATTACCCTGCTATATGACCTGACGTCGCCCGGGATGCAACTCGGCAAGATTTGTGCGCGTGGAATATACGACCACGATTGCGCAAAGAGAAGGATGAGATGCCAGCGGCAAACAGCTATCGGACCGAATTCTGCCCACCCTTGGCGTAATTCAGTTCGGCAATACAACGGGGTAGAGCGAGGCGACAAGCAAGGCGGCCATTGTCCAGTTGAAAGCCACCAACCGGCGCGGGTTTGTCAAGACCCGCGCCATCTGTTGCCCAAGCACAGTCCATGTGCTGACCGACGGCAGGTTCACCGCGCCAAAAACCAAGGCCACAACAAGAATAGCCTGCAGCGTGTGATCCGGCGTATAGGCTGTGGTGGCCGTCAGCGCCATCGCCCATGCCTTGGGGTTCACCCACTGAAACGCAGCAGCTTGCAGAAAGGTCATGGGGTTGCCTGTTGTATTCGCGCCCCTTACGGGGGCCGCATGCGCAATCTTCCATGCCAGATACAGCAGGTAGACGACCGATACGACCTTCAGCACTGTGTAACTTACCGGATACCGGTCGAACATTTGCGCCAATCCAGTGCCGACCAGCAATACCATAAAGCTGAACCCCAGCCCGATACCCAGCATATGCGGGATGGTCCGACGGAATCCGAAATTGGCACCTGACGCCATCAGCATCAGATTGTTCGGCCCCGGTGTTATCGAAGAGACAAAAGCAAAGGCGATTAGGGCCAGTAGGATATCATAGGTCATGGTGCGGATACTTACCGCTGTTTGGCCAAATGAAATTGCGTTTTAGTGCATGATTGCGATAATCTTGCAATTAATGACGAAGATTGATCCGATAAACAAACGAATATTGCGTGAGCTTACGCGTGATGGGCGTATCAGCAACCTTGAACTTGCGGATCGCGTGGGCCTGTCGCCGTCAGCCTGTTTGCGCCGGGTGCAGGAGCTTGAGCGTACAGGCGTTATCTCGGGGTATCGCGCGGTGCTGAACCCGGCCGCGCTGGGCGTGGGGTTTGTGGCTTACATCGGCGTCGGTCTGGGGGAGCATACCAAGGCTGCGCAGGAGGGGTTCGAACGCGCGTTGCAGCGTGCGCCGGAAGTCGTCGAATGCCACAATATAACCGGAACGATTGAATATCTGTTGCGCGTGGAGTGTGCCGATCTTCCCGCTTATAAAACGTTCCATACTGACGTGCTGGGTACGCTGCCGCATGTGACTTCGATCACATCTTACGTGGTGATGGGATCGCCCAAGGATATGCGGGCCTGAAGGTTGGAAATGTCGCCTTTAACCGACTTGCGGGTGAAATCCTCAGGTCTTACTGTCATCTCAACGGGCTCGCGAAAAAGGACAAACCCCACCGACGCCACACACAGGGAGGTGACCATGACATTTGTTAGGACCGCAGTGATTGCCGCAGCCATTTCGTTATTGGCCGGGGCAGTTTTTTCCGCGCCGCTTAAACTGCAGCCTGCCAATCCGCAGCCTAACCCAAAGGCCGGGTTGGATGTGAAGTACATTGGCAAGGGAACGCAGCGAAAAATCCGCGATCTAAGCCAGGCAAAAAGCCTTCTGTCTGACGCTAAGCCGGGGCAACCGCTTATTGGGTTGGACTACAGGGACACCAACAAGGGTGAGCCGGTCCTGACCTTCACTGACCCCTACAATGTCGCGGCCGAGATTACCGGTTACATGAAGTTCGACTCCCCCGGAGTCTATGAAATTGAAACCTGGTCGAATGACGGGATCGAGGCGTGGGTTGGTGGCCAGCAGATTGGCCTTGTCCGGGGCATTCAGGGATGCGAAGCCAACCAAAGAACCGAGGTCGAGGTGCCGCAGGCCGGATGGTACCCTTTGAAAATATACTATTTTCAAAAGCTTGGAACATCCTGCCTGATGATGAAGTCGGGCAAGAAAGGTGAACGGTTCACCTGGACACCAAACAACGTCTTCGGGCGTTAGCAGCAAGGCGCCCCGCAGGGCGCCTTTTTTTATCCATTTGCAGCAATCAGTTCGGCCTGTGCGACGATCACCTCGGCTTGTTTGATCGACGCGATATCGACTAGACGACCTTTGTAGACGGTGGCACCTTCACCATTGGCCTTGGCCTGTTCCATTGCAGCGAGAATTTCGCGCGCTTCGGATACGGCCTCGTCCGATGGAGTGAAAACCTGATTGGCCAAGGCGATCTGTTTGGGGTGGATCGCCCACTTGCCGACCATGCCCAACGTGGCTGAACGCTTGGCCTGGGCGATGTAGCCTTCATCATCCGAAAAATCGCCGAACGGCCCGTCGACTGGCAGTACGCCATGGGTCCGGCAAGCGGCGACGATGGCGGCTTGCGCCCAGTGCCACGGATCGGACCAGTGTTTCTCACCTTCGCGCAGCATGTAGTAGTTCTCTTGCGTTCCGCCGATCCCGGTGGTCTGCATCCCCATCGAAGCCGCAAAATCAGCCGCCCCCAGGCTCATTGCTTGCATGCGGGGGGACGAGGCCGCGATTTCCTCGACATGGGCGATACCGGCGGCGGATTCGATGATGACCTCGAAGCTGATAGGCTTGGTCCGACCTTTGGCGCGTTCGATCGCGGTGACCAGCGCGTCAACCGCGTAAACATCCGCCGCGCAGCCGACCTTGGGTATCATGATCTGATCCAGACGGTCACCAGCCTGTTCCAGCAGGTCCACCACATCCCGGTACCAATAGGGCGTGTCGAGGCCGTTGATCCGCACCGACATGTATTTTGTGCCCCAATCGACGCTGTTCAGTGCCTCGATCACGTTGGCGCGGGCGATGTCCTTGTCCGAAGGGGCGACCGAGTCCTCTAGGTCCAGGTTGATCACATCCGCAGCCGATGCTGCCATTTTCGGAAACAGCTTGGTGTTGGATCCCGGCCCGAACAACTGACAACGGTTGGGGCGCGCAGGTGCGGCGGGTTGAAGGCGAAAACTCATCTGGACCTCTTCCGAGAAATGAAATTACAATTTTTTCACTCATTGAGGTATTAAATTGCGCGACCATGCGCAAGCGCCTATATGCAGGTGCGGCAATGCAATTGCAGCATTTTCGGCAAAGTGAGTGTTTGGCTGGTGATTAAAGATTAATCGCTCTGAAAACTTGAGAGAAAATTTCAAAAGATTCAAATCTGACGCAAGATTTTCCCGCATGACCCGATGATGCCAGAGGAAAACGCGAAACACTCGTCGGGTATGTCCCATAGGTTGCGATGGAAACAAAGGAGCAAACCGCGATGATCGAGACACCGTACCTGCTGTTTTTAGGCGATGCGCCCGACCAATTGGCGGCCAAAGTGGCAATTGGCATCAAAGACTGGCGTCCCGAAAATGCCGTGGGTCAATACCGGATGGACGGCTGCAAGGCTGATCTGGGTCTGACGGACATGTCGTTGACCGAAGCGAAAGAGGCCGGGGCAAAGACCCTGGTCATAGGTGTGGCCAATCGTGGCGGGGTCATCAGCCAGGAATGGAAAAAGGTTCTGGTGATGGCGCTGGAGGAGGGCTTCGATCTGGCCTCGGGCTTGCACAACCTGCTGCGCGATGAGCCCGATCTGGTTGCCGTGGCCGAGGCGACCGGTCGCAAGCTGCATGATGTACGCGTGCCCGAAGTGGACTATCCGATTGCAAACGGCATCAAGCGCAAGGGCAAGCGTTGCCTTGGCGTTGGCACCGATTGCTCGGTCGGCAAGATGTACACGGCGATGGCGATGGATGCCGAGATGCGCAAGCGCGGAATGAAATCCACGTTTCGTGCCACTGGTCAGACCGGTATCCTGATCACCGGCGACGGTGTTCCGCTGGATGCTGTGATCGCGGATTTTATGGCTGGCTCGATCGAGTGGCTGACACCAGACAATGACGACGACCACTGGGACCTGATCGAAGGGCAGGGTTCATTGTTCCACGTGTCGTTTTCGGGCGTGACCATGGCGCTAATTCATGGCGGTCAGCCGGATGCGCTGATCCTGTGTCATGAGCCGACGCGAGAGCACATGCGCGGCCTGCCGACCTATCAACTGCCGTCGCTGGAGACGCTGCGCGACACCGCACTGGCGCTGGCGAAAGTCGCCAACCCGGACTGTCAGGTCGTCGGCATCTCGGTTAACACTCAGCACATGAGCGACGAGGACGCGACCGCCTATCTGGCCAAGCTGGAAGCCGACATGGGTCTGCCTGCGACCGATCCATTCCGCTTCGGTGCGGGCAAACTGGTCGACGCACTGGCTGCGATGTGATGAAAAAGCCCGGCTAGACGTGTGTCTGGCGGTCCTTTTAGGGAATGATGAAGGAGCGGTTGTGTGAAGATTGATGTCACGCGTGATGTGTTCCGGTTGGCGCAGGTCTTTACGATCTCGCGCGGGTCGCGGACCGAAGCGAAGGTGCTGACCGTGCGTGTCTCAGATGGTGCGCATCAGGGGTGGGGTGAATGTGTTCCCTATGCGCGCTACGATGAAACGCTCGGGTCTGTCGAGGCCGAGATCGTAGGTTTGCCCGAAGAATTCACCCGCCAATCGCTGATGGATCTTCTGCCCGCCGGTGCCGCCAGGAACGCCGTGGATTGTGCGTTGTGGGACCTGGAATGCAAACGAGCGGGTAAGCGGGCGTGGGAACTGGCTGGCCTGCCAATGCCGGGCCCGGAGATTACTGCTTATACCCTGTCGCTGGACACGCCCGAGGCGATGCGGGCTCAGGCCGCAGCAAATGCGGATCGTCCCGTGCTAAAGATCAAGCTGGGCACACCGGACGACATGCCACGGCTCGAAGCTGTCCGGACAGGTGCCCCCGGCGCCAAGATCATTATCGACGCCAATGAAGGTTGGTCGGCAGAAGTTTACGCCGATCTTGCGCCCCATCTTGTGCGGCTGGGTGTCGAACTGGTTGAGCAACCTTTGCCCGCAGGCGAAGATGACGCGTTGATCGGGATGGATCGCCCTGTGCCTGTCTGCGCCGACGAATCCTGCCACGACCGGGCAAGCTTGCCCGCTTTGAAGGGCAAATATGATGTGGTCAATATCAAGCTCGACAAGACTGGCGGCTTGACCGAGGCGCTGGCTCTGCGCAGTCAGGCGTTGGCTGAGGGCTATAAAGTGATGGTCGGATGCATGGTTGGTAGTTCTCTGGCCATGGCCCCTGCGACATTGTTGGCGCAGGGTGCGATGGTAACGGACCTTGACGGCCCGCTTCTGTTGGCCGAAGACCGCGACACCCCGCTGATTTTTGATGACGCCGGAGTGCATCCGCCAAGTGCGGCGCTCTGGGGTTGAGGAGACATACATGACCCGCACCGTTTACGTGAATGGCGAATACCTGCCCGAGACCGAGGCAAAAGTTTCGATCTTCGACCGCGGTTTCCTGATGGCCGATGCCGTTTACGAGGTCACCAGCGTTCTGGATGGCAAACTGATCGATTTCGACGGGCATGCGGTGCGCCTGAAGCGTTCGTTGAATGAGCTTCAGATGGCCGAACCCTGCAGCATGGATGAACTGCTCGAGATTCACCGCAAGCTGGTGGAACTGAACGGTATCGAAGAGGGGCTTGTCTATTTGCAGGTCACCCGCGGCAGCGATGGCGACCGGGATTTTGTGTTCCCGCCTGCGGACACCAAGCCAACGATGGTTCTGTTTACTCAGAACAAACCGGGTCTGGCCGACAGCGAGGCGTCAAGAACGGGTGCCAAGATCATCTCGATCGAGGATATCCGCTGGGGCCGCCGGGATATCAAGACAACGCAGTTGCTGTACCCCTCGCTTGGCAAGATGATGGCCAAGGCCGCCGGGTGTGACGACGCGTGGATGATCGAAGACGGTTATGTCACCGAAGGCACCAGCAACAATGCGTATTTCGTCAAGAACGGAAAGATCGTGACCCGTCCGCTGTCGAACGACATCCTGCACGGCATTACGCGTAAGGCTGTGCTGCGCATGGCAGCCGAGGCGCAGATGGAAATCGAAGAACGCCTGTTCACCATCGACGAAGCCAAAGAGGCCGACGAGGCCTTTACCACGTCTGCCAGCGCCTTTGTCATGCCTGTAATTGAAATTGACGGTGTCATGCTGGGTGACGGCACGCCCGGCCCGATTGCCAAACGGCTGCGCGAAATCTATTTGGACGAAAGCCGAAAGGCGGCGATCTAAAGAACAGGCCCGCCGGATCAGCGGGCCTTTTTTCTTTTAGCGCTTCAGTCGGTTTTCCCGACATTCTCTTCAAATGCAACCTTAAAAGCGGCTTGCTTTTCCGGGCTGGCATCCGTTTGGTAATTGGCTTTCCAGTCATCCATGGTCATGCCATAGAAAATTTCGCGCGCTTCTTCTTTGCCCATCTCGATGCCTTTTTCATTGGCTGCTTCCTGATACCAGCGCGACAGGCAGTTGCGGCAGAACCCAGTCAGATTCATCATGTCGATATTCTGCACGTCTGTACGATCTTCCATCAGGTGCTTTTGCAACCGGCGGAAGGCGGCGGCCTGAAGTTCGATTTCGGTTTGCTTGTCCATGGGCTGACTCCGGGTGATTTTGCTAGGGTCTGCACCTGACCTAGCGGTCCGAAGGCGATGTTTCAATAAACAGCATGTCAGGCAAGCCTCAAGGCCAGCCAAGGCACGATGCAGAAAATGAGGGTCAGGATCTTATAGGTGGCAAGGTATCGGAAATACGTTCGTCTTACATCTGAACGCTCCATCTGGAACATCCTGCCGTGAACATCTGCGATCCAGTCCCGCATCAGTAAAATCATTACTGTGCTAAACAGCAGAACAGCGATGTTGAGCACGGCCATCCAACCAAAGAAAGAGGTCAGTAATTCTTGTGTCATCGTTGCCTCCTTTCTTTTGATATCTGGGGAGCCCAGACCTGAATCTCAACGGTTTTGGCCTTGGCGGCACCTCGGTTCAAAGGCCGCTATCCGCCAAGGCGTCTTGCAGGATGACAGCAAGCCGCTCAGCCCAAGCGCGTTGTTGCGTGTGGTCAGCGATCAGATCATTTCGCAGTTCGATCAAGGCGTTTGGCCGCCCGTGGGCGGTGCAGTGCCGATCAATCGCATCCCCGGGCAGAACGCCTGTATAGGGTTCGTTGACACCTACGCACAGGTCGGGTTCAGCCTTTAGTCGGTTGACCAAAGGGCGCGAGAACCGCTCGTCCCGGGTGTGCAAAACCCCAACATGCCAAGGCCGTGGGTCGCGGCCGCGCAATTGGCGGGTGAATGAATGCATTGAGACGATCACCGCGTGCGGCAGGCCTGCCATACGCTCCAATTCCGCGTGGTAGGGGCGGTAATACATGTTCAGACGCCGTTCACGCTCAACCGCATCGGCATGGCGATTGCCGGGGATGATCGAGCCGTCATAGAGCTTCATCAAAAGGGTCGGGTCGTCCTCACCCCGGTTCGGATCAATCACAAGGCGCGAAAAATTGGCTGCGATCACAGGCGCATTCAAAATCTCGCCCAGATGCTTTGACACTTCATACGCACCCACGTCATAGGCAATGTGGCGCTCCATATCCTCGCGTGGCAGGCCAAGGTCTCCGCCATTGACTTCGGGTGGCACCGTGTTGGTAGCGTGGTCGCAGGTGATGAGCCAACGCGAAGGGCGATCAGCCCCATGGATAAAAAACGGAGAATACGTCATAAGCCTGTCATCTTGTTTGCCGCAGGTTTAGGGCAGTTGCTTCGGAAAGGGAATTGCGCAATAAGCGGCATGAAGAAATGTTTGCGGTAACAATTTTGCAAAATCAAGAAAACACCCAAGGAGTGCACCGCCAATGCGACGCCTGAGAAATGTAAAAATCGTGGCGACGCTGGGACCGGCGTCCAATGACTATGACACCATTCGCGCCCTGCACGAGGCAGGTGCCGATGTGTTTCGCCTGAACATGAGCCACGGTAGCCACGATGAGATTCGTGAACGTCATCGGATCATTCGGCAGGTGGAAAAGGACCTCGACAGCCCAATTGCGATTCTGGCGGACCTTCAGGGGCCGAAACTGCGTGTGGGTGTTTTTGCAAATGACGCGGAAGAATTGGAAGAGGGCGCTGTTTTCCGACTGGACCTTGATCCGGCGCCGGGTGACGCGGGCCGAGTGTGTCTGCCGCACCCCGAGATTTTTGAGGCGCTGGAGCCGGGCGCGCGTCTGTTGGTCAATGACGGGAAAATACGCCTGATCGTTCAGGACTGCGGCCATGATTTCGCCAGCTGCACGGTTGAGGTCGGCGGAACGATTTCGAACCGCAAAGGCGTGAATGTTCCTGATGTCGTACTGCCCTTAGCGGCGCTTTCGTCCAAGGACCGCGACGACCTTGAGTTTGTCTGCCAACTGGGTGTTGACTGGCTGGCGCTTAGCTTTGTTCAGCGCGCCAAGGACGTTTTCGAGGCCCGCGCGCTGGCTGATGGCCGCGCCTCGATCTTGTCCAAGATCGAAAAGCCAGCAGCGGTCGAGGCGTTTGACGACATCCTCGACGCATCGGACGGGATCATGGTTGCGCGGGGCGATCTGGGGGTTGAGCTGCCGGTCTCTGCCGTGCCTCCGATCCAGAAACGACTGGTCCGCAAGTGCAGAAGTGCCGCCAAGCCCGTCATCGTGGCCACTCAGATGCTGGAAAGCATGATCGAAAGCCCGATGCCCACACGGGCCGAGGTTTCGGACGTGGCGACCGCCATTTACGAGGGCACAGACGCCATCATGCTCAGCGCCGAGTCTGCAGCCGGTGCCTATCCGATTGAGGCCGTGCAAACCATGAACAAGGTCGCGATCGAGGTCGAGGCTGACCCGACCTACACGCAGATCATCGCAGCGTCGCGGACGGCACAGGGGACAACGATCGCAGACGGCATTGTGGCAGCGGCGCGTGAGATCGCGGAAAAGACTGACATCAAGGCGATTTGCTGCTTTACCCAAAGCGGCACCACGGCGCTGTTGACTGCGCGGGAAAGGCCCGGTGTGCCGATCATTGCGATGACGCCTGCCACCGGAACCGCGCGGCGTCTGTGTTTAAGCTGGGGGTGCCATTGCGTAATGACGCCCGAGCTTGAGCGTTTCAAGGGTGCCGTAGTAAACGCTGCCCGCGCAGCCCGTGCCGGCGGGTTCGCGGCCGAGACCGACCAGATCGTGGTCACTGCCGGTGTGCCGTTCAACGTACCCGGAACGACTAATATTCTACGCATTGCGCCATGCGATGAGCGCCTGATCTATAACACTGATCCGGGTTGATCCGGGTCAGTTTGCTGTCTTGAACCTTGGCTGAGCTTAAAATTTAGGCATAATAAAAACAATAATATCAACAAATTATGATGTTAGTGGGTGAATTCTTCAGATTTACCTCTATTTTTTGGTGTTTTTCCCCGATACTGGCCCCGTAGGGGCAGTCTACTCAACAAGTTCCAGGTTCCGGCTGCCCCGCCGGAGTGCGGGCTCCGGTATAATCTACAAAAACGGAGGAACGTCATGACAACCAAGATTGTCATTGGACTGGACGGGACAGAAACCGGGGAACGCGCAATCGCATTTGCCAAGGATTTGGCAGCGCGCATCAGCTCGTGTGAGTTGCTTGTGGTTTATGTGATTGAATGGTCCCCATTCACTTTCCAGACACCCGAAGAAAACGCGCAGCGACACAAGCGGCGCGAGGAAGAGATCGAACTGGCCACAACACGTATCGTTACCCCTGCGGTGGACGCATTGAACGCCGCCGGTTTCACGGCTCATGGCATTGTACGTCATGGCGACGTCGCCGAGACGCTGAATGCAATCACGGTGGAAAATGGCGGCAACCAGATCGTCGTTGGGCGCGCTTCTGCAGACGGTTTCAAGAAACGTCTGTTTGGCAGTTCAACCCAGAATCTGGTGATGCACGCAGATGTACCCGTCACAGTCGTGAATTAAGGGGAGGGACAAGAATGACTATGTTTCGCAATCTGAGCCTTGCTGCCATCGCGTCCATGTTCGCCAGCCCCGTGCTCGCGCAAGACGCGACGGGTCTGGACGATAGGATCAATCAGGCCTTCGCCGATTTCACCGGCCCCTTTGTCAGCTTTATCTTCGCCCCGTTTCCGGGCACCGGCTTTCCATGGATCGTTGGGTGGCTGGTCGTCGCGGCAACCGTGTTTTCGCTGTATTTCGCTTTTGTACAGTTCCGCTTTTTCGGTCACGCCATCAGCCTTGTAAAAGGCGATTATTCCGATCCAAATGACGCCGGAGAGGTTAGCCATTTCCAAGCCCTTGCCACGGCGCTGTCGGGCACTGTTGGCCTTGGCAATATTGCTGGTGTGGCAGTGGCTGTCGGCATCGGTGGACCGGGTGCCACCTTTTGGATGATCGTCGCGGGCCTGCTGGGCATGGCGTCGAAATTCACCGAATGCACGTTGGGCGTGAAATACCGCAACGAATACGAAGACGGCACCGTTTCGGGCGGTCCGATGTATTACATGTCCAAAGGCTTTAATGAGTTGGGCTTGCCAGGCGGCAAGATTCTGGCCGTCCTGTTCTCGATCTTCTGTATCCTCGGCGCGCTGGGCGGCGGCAATATGTTCCAGGCCAATCAGGCGCACCAGCAGATTGCGGGCATTGTTGGAGATTTTCCCGGCTGGATCACGGGTCTGATCTTTGCCGGTATCGTCTTTGCAGTGATCGTCGGCGGGCTGAAGTCCATCGCGCGTGTGACTGAGAAAGTCGTGCCGTTCATGGGCATCATGTATGTGCTGGCCGCGTTGGTGATCATCATCATGCACGCCGATCAGATCGGTTGGGCATTCGGTCAAATCTTCGCAGGTGCCTTCACAGGTTTGGGAGTTGCTGGCGGCATGGTCGGCGCACTGATCCAGGGCTTCCGTCGTGCGGCGTTTTCGAACGAGGCGGGCGTTGGCTCAGCAGCTATTGCACACTCTGCCGTTCGGACCAAAGAGCCGATCACCGAAGGGTTCGTATCCTTGCTTGAACCGTTCATTGACACGGTGGTGATCTGTACCATGACCGCACTGGTGATCATCATTACGCAACAGCTGATCGTTGATCCGGAAACCGGCAATTACATGCTGAACGAAGCAGGCAACGCGATTGCCACCGTCGATGGTAACTCGGGTGTTAGTCTGACCTCGGCCGCTTTTGCCAGCGCCTTTGGCTGGTTCCCCTATGTGCTGGCGGTCGCGGTCGTTCTGTTTGCATTTTCGACCATGATCAGTTGGTCCTACTATGGGCTGAAGGCCTGGACCTACCTGTTTGGCGAAGGTCACACTACCGAACTGGTGTTCAAGGTCATCTTCTGCGTCTTCGTGGTTATTGGTGCGGCGGCCAACCTTGGCCCGGTCATCGACTTCTCGGATGCGGCGATCTTTGCGATGGCGGTTGTGAACGTCTTTGCGCTTTACTTCCTGATGAAAGTGGTGCGGCAAGAGCTGGCCAGCTATGCAGGGCGGCTGAAAAGCGGCGAGATCCGCAAATTCAGCCACTAGAATAATCTACCGGGGCAGCTGCGGTTGCCCCGGCGCCCAACCGCTGTACGAAAAGCGCAGATTCCGGTCGAAACCCCCTTGCCAGTATGAACGAACTTGCGTAAACGGCGCATCTGATCGCGTGACCGGCCGAGATGGCATGCCGAGTCGCGTTTTGTACCGAACCCTGAAAGGAGACGGAAATGCCTAAGATGAAGACAAAGTCGAGCGCCAAGAAGCGCTTTAAGGTGACTGCAACCGGTAAGGTCCTTGCTGGCCAAGCCGGCAAACGGCACGGCATGATCAAGCGGACCAAGAAATTCATCCGCGACGCCCGTGGCAACACCACACTGTCCGCCCCCGACGCAAAGATCGTCAAGGGCTACATGCCCTACGACCGCTAAGAGGAGATTAAGAGATGTCCCGCGTTAAAGGTGGAACCGTAACTCACGCCCGTCACAAGAAGATCATCAAAGCCGCAAAAGGCTATTATGGTCGCCGTAAGAGCAACTTCAAAGTTGCAACACAGGCCGTCGACAAGGCCAACCAATACGCAACTCGTGACCGCAAGAACCGCAAGCGCAATTTCCGCGCACTGTGGATCCAGCGGATCAACGCAGCTGTGCGTAGCCATGACGAGGCTCTGACATATTCCCGCTTTATCAACGGCCTGAACCTGGCCGGCATCGAAGTGGACCGCAAAGTTCTGGCCGACCTGGCCGTGCACGAACCGGAAGCGTTCGGCGCGATCGTCGCCAAAGCACAGGCCGCCCTGGCTGCCTGATCCTCTTTCAGAGAGACAGTGAAAGAAGGGCCGTCCCGATTGGGGCGGCCTTTTTTTGGCAAACTCGAAAATTGTGGTTTGGAACCCAAAGCAGACATACATGCTGAAAAATGCTAAGTACGAAACTGGTCAATTGGTACTTTGTTGTTGGCATGCTCGAATTTGATACTGAGACAACTCGTTTATTAGATACTGTATATGAAGGTGCCGACGTCACGCGGAGGCGCCAAGGATCATTCGACGCCTTGAGACCAGCACCCGGAGAGGTCATTGCGGACATAGGATGTGGAAACGGCCTTTTGACGGCTGAGCTTGCCCGTGCGGTAGGTTCAACTGGTCGCATATTGGGCATTGATCCCAGTGAACCCATGCGGCGTTCGGCCAAAAGCCGTTGTCGCGCGTATGACTGGGTCGAAATAATCAACGGTGAGGCCGGGCAACTTCCTGTGGACGACGCTGCGTTTGATAAGGCTGTATCAGTACAGGTTTATGAATATTTGGCGGATATTCCCGGCGCTGTGGTAGAGGCTTATCGTAGCCTAAAGCAAGGCGGTCGGCTTGTCATAGGCGACATCCATTTCGGTAGCCTCGTGTGGTTCAGCGAGGACCCCGCGAGGATGGAGCGAATGATAAGAGCTTGGGACGATCATTTTGTAGAAAGAGCAGTGCCTGCAGTCTTGCCCCCAATTCTACGTGAGGCCGGGTTCACCGTAGAAAGCGTAACGCCAATCACAATTTGCGATACCCAGCTCCGGCCAGATGGGCTAGCCAATATGATGATAATTTTGATGAAAAAGTTCGCCGAAACCAATGGGCTTGTTCCGGATCTGGAAGCCAAGGAGTGGGAAGAAGAGCAGAGGTTGTTGGCAAAGAAAGGGAACTTTTTCTTTTCGCTAACGCATTTCGTTATCACCGGTCGCAAGTTATAGCAGTCGACCTGGCTTGGCCTCTTCATCGAAAGGGATACCCACAAAAACTGAAACCGGTGCAGTGGGCACCGGTTTCTTAGATCAAATCGACGATTGGTCTACCCAAACACACGACCCAGCGCGCCATCGACTGCGTCGGTGATCTGGTCGATATCATCCGCGGTTGCGATCAGCGCGGGTGAGAAGCAGAGCGTGTTGTTTTTACCGGGAACCGATCGGTTGGTTGCTCCGATGATCACACCCTGCGACATGCAGTCGGCAACAACAGCCTGCGCCATCTTTTCGTCCACCGGTTCTTTTGTCGCACGATCCACCACCAGCTCAGCCCCGAGGAACAGACCCTTGCCGCGCACGTCACCGATGACCTTGTGTTTCTCCATCAGCGCCTGCAGGTTGCCGACCATTCGGTTGCCCATATCGGTACAGTTTTGCAGCAGGTTCTCATCCTGAATAATGCGCATATTCTCGATCGCCGCAGCCGGGCCGGCGGTGCAACCGCCGAAGGTCGAGATGTCGCGGAAATAGTTCAGCGGATCGGACGCATCATCCTTGAACATGTCAAAGACTTCTTCGGTCGTCACCATGCAGGCAATCGCCGCATAGCCTGAGGCAACGCCTTTTGCCATGGTCACGAAGTCCGGCTTGACGCCATACTGCTGATAGCCGAACCAGGTGCCGGTGCGGCCCACGCCACAGACGACCTCGTCTATATGCAGCAGGATATCGTATTTCTTGCAGATCTCCTGCACGCGCTGCCAGTAGCCCTCGGGCGCTTCGATCACACCGCCGCCTGCTGTGACCGGCTCAAGGCACAGGGCACCGACAGTGTCAGGACCTTCGCGCAGGATGACCTGTTCGATCTGATCTGCGGCCCATTCGCCAAAGTTTTCTTCGGGCGCACCGTCCAGCTCGTGCTTGCGGTACTCCATGCAATGGGGCACGCGCACAAAGTCTGGCGCGAACGGTCCGTATTGTGCGTTGCGTTCATCCTGACCGCCTGCCGACATGGCGGCCAAGGTCGACCCATGATAATCGCGGTCACGGTACATAATCTTGGTCTTTTTACCGCCATACCGCTTGTGTGCGATCTGACGAACCATCTTGAACGCCTTCTCGTTGGCCTCGGACCCCGAGTTCGTATAGTAGACGCGGCTCATCCCCGGCATTTTTTCGATCAGCATCTCGGCAAAGATAGATCCCGGTATCGAGCCCGCGGAATTGGCGAAATAGCACAGCTTCATCAACTGGTCATAGACCGCCTTGCAGATCGATTCGCGGCCATAGCCCACGTTCACAGTCCAGACCCCGCCAGATACGGCGTCCAGATGCTCTTTGCCCTTCTGGTCCCAGACACGCATGCCCTTGCCTTCGACAATGATGCGGGGATCATTGGTTTCAAAGGGTTTATGCTGGATCAGGTGGTGCCAGACGTGGGCGCGGTCGGCTTCGACCACGCGGGAAAGATCGTTTTCGTTGAACGTGCCGTCCATGACATGTCCTTTCAGTTAAATGCGGTGCGCGGGATGCGGGTTCAAGCCCGAACCGGCAGGTGTTTTCGATGGCACAGATCACCGCGAATGGCCTGCCGGAGATAGGGCCAGATTGCATCATCCCGTATGACCAGTCCATCCCTGCGCCGTATTAATACGGATTTGTCAGCCGCGCATCTTTATGATCAAGTCGCGCACAGCAAAAGTTGGGAGGATCGGCGGATGGGAGCCACGCATATTTACGAGCGTCATCTGGATAAATGCCGCGCAAACTATACGCCTTTGACACCGCTGAGCTTTATTGAGCGAACGGCGCAGGTGTATCCGGATTACCCTTCGGTCGTATACGGGGATCGCCGCTATAGCTGGGGGGAAACCTATACCCGGTGTCGGCGACTAGCCGGTGCATTGGCGGCGCGGGGTATCGGGCGAGGTGATACGGTGTCGATCATCGCCGCAAACATCCCTGAACTGTATGAGGCCCATTTTGGCATCCCAATGGCCGGGGCGGTTCTGAACGCGATCAACACGCGGTTGGATGCGCCGATTATCGCCTTTATCCTGAATCACGCGGAATCCAAGGTTTTGATGGTCGATCCCGAATTTTCGGGCGTTGTGAAAGAGGCATTGAAAGAGGTTGATCACGACCTTTTGGTGATCGACATCGAAGATTCCAGCTTTGAGGGGGGCGAAAAGCTGGGCAGCCTGACCTATGATGCGCTGCTGGCAGAGGGCGATCCGGATTTCGCATGGTCTTTGCCCCAAGATGAATGGGACGCGATCACGCTGAACTACACCTCGGGCACTACGGGCAACCCGAAGGGCGTGGTCTATCACCATCGTGGCGCGGCGCTGAACGCTCAGTCCGATCTGTTGGACTGGGACATGCCCAAACACGCCGTATATCTGTGGACACTGCCGATGTTCCACTGCAACGGCTGGTGTTTTCCCTGGGCAATGGCGGCCAATGCGGGTGTTTCGGTCTGTTTGCGCGCGGTGCGGGCCGAGCCGATTTATGCAGCGTTCCGCGATGAAAAGGTAACTCATTTCTGTGGCGCGCCGATTGTGCTCAACATGCTGGCCCATGCACCGGACCACCTGAAAGACTTCGACCATCAGATTAAGGTGATGACAGCCGGTGCCCCGCCGCCAGCTGCCGTTATCGAAGCGATGGAGGCGATGGGGGTCGAAGTGACCCATGTCTATGGCCTGACCGAGACCTATGGCCCCTCTGTGGTTTGCGCCTGGAAGGACGAGTGGAACACTAAGGACGCGAAAGAGCGTGCCGCGCTGAAAGTCCGGCAGGGGGTTCCTTATTCCGCCCTGTCCGGTCTGATGGTGGCAGACCCGGAGACGATGGAGCCCGTGCCTGCGGATGGCGAAACCATGGGTGAGATTTTCATGCAGGGCAACGTCGTCATGAAGGGATACCTGAAAAACCCTGACGCGACGGACAAGGCATTCAAGGGCGGGTGGTTTGCGTCCGGCGACCTGGGGGTGATGTATCCTGATGGCTATATCGCGCTTAAGGACCGGTCCAAGGACATCATCATTTCGGGTGGCGAAAATATCTCATCCGTGGAGGTTGAAGACGTCCTGTACAAACATCCTGCGGTGATGGAGGCTGCGGTCGTGGCGCGCCCAGACGACAAGTGGGGTGAAACCCCATGTGCCTTTGTTGAGCTCAAGCCAGAAGCAACCGTAACCGAATCCGAATTGATTGCCTTTTGCAGGGACAACATGGCCCATTTCAAAGCCCCGAAAACGGTTGTGTTCGGGGCATTACCCAAAACATCGACAGGCAAGATTCAGAAATTCGTTCTGCGAGATAAGGCTCGGGCGCTGACTTAGGCGCCCATCTTGTCAAATATTGACAGGTTCAGTTCCAGCATCTCACCCATCCAAACGGCCCGGTCCCGGTGATCTTCAAGATGTTCGCCGGTCTCAGGATGGGTGAAAATCGTCAGCCCACGCCGGTTTAGCATCAGCCAGGGCAGGACCTGATCCAAGGCATCGGGCGCAAAGGCCAATTGACAGCTCCAGCGCGGATGCGGACCGACATTGCGTTCGTGCACGCGGCCCATCTCAACAGGGAAAAGGCGCGCGGCCTCTGAGCAAACCTGTCGCGCAAGATCAACTGTGTCTGCGTCAAAATAGACATGGGCGTGATAGCCAGTGATCTCGGGCATGGCGACCTCATCAATCCGTTGTGAATGACCTGTGCCTATACTACAGCGAGTCCACGCAAGATACTCCTGCGATTTCCGGTACTGGACCTTCCAATTAGAAAACCGCGGGGTTCGCGAGTTTTATCAAGGCAGACGCGCTATGCGTCGCGAAGCGTTGCCAGTTTTATCGCCTGATCCAGAACGTCTGCGTCGCCGATATGGTTGGCAAGCACAAACACAAGGCGCGCGTTCAACGCGTCGCTGTCTGATTTCTCCAACCCGTCATGGGCTGCCAGCAGGCGGGCATAAAACCCATCGGCATCGTCGAGATTTGGGATGAGGGTCAGTTCAGCCATATCACCTACTCCTTACCGGTGGCCCGACGAATGGCCTGCCGAAATGCGTTTTCTTCATATGTATCGCGACGCGCGGCGACATGCTGATCAGGCCGTATCAGATAGACCGCGCTGGTAGCGTCGCCCAGATACCGCCGCTTGAGATCCAGTGTCACGTCATCTTTGACCGAAAGGGCAAGCCGCGTGGCTTCGACACCGTCTTCCTCGATCCGGTCAGGCGCGTCGGCGTCAATCGTCAGCAAGGTGAACTTGCCCGCCAGTTTCGGCAAAAGGAATTCGTCACCCAAAGGCGCATCAGGGCAGGCTGAACCGGGTCGTGTGAATTCTGGCCCGTTCAGTGCATCCGCTGAATTCAGGGACGACCGGTGGTAGGTACACGGTGTGCTCAACCGTCCGGAATTGACCAGAGGCCTAGCGAACTGATGCCGCGCACTAAGGTCAAGAACCGCGTCGCGAAGCAGCCGGGACATTTCGGATTTCGGAGTGATGAAACTCGTGGACTGGCTGGATTTCGTGATGTTCTCATCCGCTGCCTGCGCCCGTTCCAAGCTGTAGCTGTCCAGCAACAGTTCGGGCGCTTTGCCTTCGATAACCAGCTTCAGTTTCCAACACAGGTTGTCTGCGTCCTGCATGCCGGAGTTTGCCCCCAACGCCCCGAACGGGCTGACCTGATGGGCGCTGTCGCCTGCAAACAGCACACGCCCTTGGCGGAACCGCTCCATCCTGCGGCACTGGAAGGTGTAGATCGACACCCACTCCAACTCAAAATCTACGTCGTCGCCCAGCATTGCCTTGAGGCGAGGAATGACATTCTCGGGCCGTTTTTCGCGTTCTCTGTCAATATCCCAGCCCAATTGAAGATCAATCCGCCAGACATTGTCGGGTTGTTTTTGCATCAACGCCGACTGACCGCGATTGAAGGGCGGGTCGAACCAGAACAGACGCTCGGAGGGGAAATCGGCTTCCATCACCACATCCGCGATCAGGAAGTTGTCTTCGAAGACTTGCCCTTCGAAATCCAGCCCAAGCATCCGTCGCGTGGGCGAACTTGCCCCATCGCAGGCAATCAGCCATTCAGCCTCGATGTTATACGGGCCTTCGGGTGTTACGACCTCAAGCGTGACATGGCTGTCATGCGTTCCTATGGCTTCGACCTTGTTGCGTCCACGAATTTCGATCGGCGCGCCGTTGGCCTGCAACTCTCGCACGCGCTCAACAAGAGCCATTTCAAAATAGTATTGTTGCAGGTTTATGAAAGCCGGATGTGCATATCCGGTATCCGGTTGCAGATCGAACTCATAAATCTGACGGTTGTGGAAATAGATCTTGCCCTTGTCCCATTGCACACCCTTGTCCACCATTGGCCGTACCGCGCCCAGACGATCGGCGATATCCAGCGTGCGTTGCGAGAAACAAATGGCGCGGCTGCCGAAACTGACCTTGTCATTGTCATCCAGCACCACGACCTCGACCCCTTGTTGGGCAAGGTCAATCGCCGTGGCCAACCCGATCGGACCCGCACCGATCACGATTACCTTGTGGCGCACAGTGTTAACCGAGTCCTGATCTGGGCTGCGTTCATAAGCATAAGCCGGGACTTCGAAAATCTTGTTCATCGGCTCCCCCCCGATTTTCCGGCGCTGGTAGTGCGCAAAATCTTGGCAGCCTCTCGCCAGAGGTTTTGCCTATAATTTCATCGAAAAAGCGGCCAGAAAACGATCTGGATCAAATGCGGTGGAATTTCTCTATTCTTAAAAGATGTCTCAGATTCCAAGATGCGGCTAAGTCGCTTATGTAGAAAGAGTGCGGATGCTCCATATTCGATGAAGGCGCGCTTGCGGTAACTGGCGCGCACGGGGTGAGCGCTGGTAATTCCTGCACACTGCCCCCAGATGACACCCAGAGCGGACACTGGAAAAGAAAAAATGACAAGCCCTAATGCCAGAACGGTAAAATCAATTGATCTAAGTGACTGGCTGGTGGAACGCGGTCTGGAAGGTGCCTCGAAAGAAGAGCTTCTGGACGGGTATTGCAACAAATTGTTGGACTTGGGTGTGCCACTGATGCGTTTTCATGCAGCGCAATCCGCATTGCATCCGGTTTATGGGGGTACAGGGTTTAGCTGGTATCAGGGGCAGGGCGGTAGAACCGAGTCTTTTGAGTATTCTGACGAGCCTATAGAACAGTGGCGGCAAAGCCCGCTTTACGCAATCCTCAACGAGGATATCGAGGTCATCCGTGAACGTCTGATCGATCAAAACGAGGCCAGCCGCTTTCCGCTGCTGAACGACCTGCGTCAGATCGGGGCTACTGATTATTACGCGACCGGGGTCAATTTTGACGCCCCGACGCACAGTGAACCCAAAGCCGCAAAAAAGGCTGTGGACGGCGTGTTGATGTCGTGGACGTCTAACGCGCCCGACGGGTTCGCGGATACGGATCTGGACCTTATCAATGCAGCACTGCCGCATCTGGGGCTGGCGCTGAAATCCGCTGCCAGTGCGCGGGTGTCAAAGGACTTGATGCGGGTCTATCTGGGTCGGGACGCGGGGCGGCGGGTATTGTCGGGGGAAATCCGGCGTGGCTCGCTGCAACAAATTGATGCCGTGATGTGGAACTTTGATCTGGAAGGTTTCACCAGCCTGTCCGAAGAGCTTCCGGGAAACGAAATCATCGACATGCTGAACGACTACCTGGCTGTGGCTGTCAGTGTCGTTCATGACAATGGCGGCAATATCCTGAAATTCATGGGTGACGGGCTGATGGCGATGTTCGATGTCGGTGACATTGATGAGGACGCCCGCGCCGCGCTGAAGTCGGTGCCGGTTTTGCAGCAGCGGATGGAGGCGCTGAACGCCCAGCGTGAGGCCGCGGGTTTGCCGGTGGCCAGCTTTACCCTTGCCTTGCATGCGGGGGAAATTCTGTACGGCAATATCGGGTCGGAAACCCGGTTGGACTTCACAGTCATCGGCCCGGCAGTAAACCAGACCGCGCGGATTGCAGGCATGCACCGGTCGCTCGGGCAGCGCATCCTGATCTCGGATGACGTGGCACGCGCGGCCCAACCGTGCGCTCAGGAGTTGGTATCTGTCGGGCGTTACATGCTTCGGGGTGTGCAGGAACCGAAAGAGCTGTTTACGGTCTATAACGGCCGACAATAACAGGTGGTATTCCTGACAGTTCCCAGGCTGTGCCTTCAACCTGATCTGGGGGCCCCTCAGCCCGGGCAGGGGGTTGTCGGATCAATAAGATCCTAGAAATCTATCTCCACGCCCGGCAGGTTCAATTCTTTCATCATGTCGCGCAACTCTTGCCGGGCAGCGATGTTCGAGATGTTCAACTGCTTAACGCCGATATCCTTGAGATCCAGCAGGGTCAGGCCCCGAGGGAACAGTTCGCGGAAGATAACCCGTTCGGAAAAGCCCGAGGCCACGCGGAAACCGATGCGCTGCGACAGCATCTCGATCGCGCGCTGCATCTTTTCCTTGTTGACCATACGCTGTGTGCCGACACGGTTGCGCACCACCACCCAATCAATCGGTTTCAGCCCCGCCTGCGCACGCAACTGACGTGCGTTCCAAACCATTTCTGAATAAACCGAGGGCCCAAGTATTTTTTCGCCCTTTGAGTCGATCCGCGCCAGCAGGTCAAAATCAATAAAGCTGTCGTTAAGCGGTGTGATCAGCGTGTCCGCCAGCGAATGAGCCACCTGGCTGAGACGGGTATGGGACCCGGGGCAGTCGATCAGGATAAAGTCGCTGTCGCTTTCCAGTTCGGACACGGCGGCGGACAGGCGATGGTCATAGATATTCTCGCCCGGTTTCAGCTTGGCCGCATCAATTTCGGGTAGGTCGTGGTGGCGGGGGCTCGGCAGGTTCAGGCCCGAGTTTTTCAGGAAATTGGCGCGGTTCTCAAAATACCGACCAAGGCTGCGCTGCCGTAGATCGAGATCCAGCGTGCTGACCTTGTGCCCCAATCGCGCCAACGCGGTGGCCACGTGCATGGAGACGGTCGATTTGCCTGCGCCGCCCTTCTCGTTCCCCACTACGATGATATGTGCCATGCCTGTATTCCCATGTCCCGCCGTGTTTATCCACACGTTGTTGTGAGCTACTATATGTTGTGGAAGCCGGGAAGGGAAGGACCTCAAGCAGTGAACTGAGGCTGTTAGTTGCAAAACCAAGGACCGGAACCGGGTTTGGCTGCATGTATGACACACAGGCAGAGTTGTTTAATGCTGGCCGCAGGCGGGTGTAGCTGGGGCACCAGTTGGACCTTTTAGCAGCGGTCGCTCAGAAAATTGCCTCACTCGTGATGCTGATACGTCCTCACTTGGAGGTACGCCAGTGCCTCGGACCGTTTGGGCTTATCCCCCAAGGTAGACTCCGTCTTTAGGGCGGTAGAACACCTTCTGGTCGTGCAACTTGCCCAGAAGTTCGTGAACCTGGCGAAGCCTATCTTCGCGTTCAGTCCTGTTTTCTTCGGTTTCCTCCAACACCCCAAGCGACAAAGATGCTGCCGTATCTCGCAATGCGGTTTCGATCAGATCCATATCTGCGACGGAAAGCTCGAACATATCATTGTACCTAGGCATCTTCAGGATCTCCGTGAGGCTGAGGGGATGTTCCAGGCCAGTGTAGCATCCGACGCACCATGGTGTCGCGATAGGATTGGACCACAGTATCCGCGCCAGCATTCAATGTCTGAGCGGGAGCGGTGCATAAAAAAAGGCCGCCCACAAGGACGGCCTTTGGCATTTGAACCAGGTCAGGTTTAGAAGCCCAGACCCTCGTATTTTTTCTTGAACTTGGACACGCGGCCGCCAGCGTCCATCAGGCGGGACGAGCCACCAGTCCACGCGGGGTGCGAAGAGGGGTCGATTTCAAGTGACAGCGTGTCACCTTCGCTGCCCCAGGTCGATTTCATCTGAACCACGGTGCCATCGGTCATTTTGACGTCGATGAAGTGGTAGTCGGGATGGATGTCTTTTTTCATCTTTCCGCTCCTTACGCCTCGGCGCCAGCCTTGGGCTTGTAGTTGGTAACCTCTGCGATACGCGCGGATTTACCACGGCGGGTGCGCAGGTAGTACAGTTTGGCGCGGCGAACTTTACCGCGGCGGACAACGGTGATGCTGTCGATGTTGGTCGAATGCAGCGGGAACACGCGCTCCACGCCTTCGCCAAACGAAATCTTGCGGACAGTGAACGAACCGGCAATGCCATTGCCGCCTTTGCGCGCGATGCAGACACCTTCGTAGTTCTGCACACGGGTGCGCGATCCTTCGGTCACTTTAAAGCCGACACGGATGGTGTCACCGGCTTTGAAATCGGGGATGTCTTTCCCCAGGGCGGCAATCTGTTCCGCCTCAAGCTGTGCGATCAGGTCCATCGCAGTTACTCCTATATGCTCGTGGTTTGTCCACGAAGTTAAGCACGGCCTGAGAGCTCTTGGTCTTCTACCGGGTCCTGCGAACAGCCCGCCAGAGGTCAGATCGAATGTTCCTTTGGTTCGGTTCGCCCTGACACGCCATGGCTGAAGAAAACCGGGCGCTGCGCCACGATGCAAACCAAAACACCGGAGTCGCGTCTCGCGGCACCGGATTGCGCTCATTTACGGGCTTTGCGATCAGTGATCAAGACAAAAAAGCCACGTTTTTCAGGTTTGGGCGGTGGGATTGCGCCGATTGGACTCTGGCCCGTTGCCTTATTGGTCTGATCAGGCATTCTGAAAAGCAATTATCAGAGCAGACATTTAAAACAGGAACAGATCATGCGTTTAGCATTGATACTGACAGCTATCGCGTTTGCGGTGCTGTCCTGCGGTCGCGGCACCCCTCCGCCACAACAGGTCGAGGCCAAAGCGTTTTTGCGCACCACGTCCCCTGCAGTCATATACCCGGCCTTCGGTGACGCTGATCCGCACGACTGGGATGGGCGGCACCCCGGCTATTATCCGGTACACGGGTTGGACGTGTCGCGATGGCAGGGGCCAATCGACTGGCGCAAGGCCAAAGCCTCGGGTGTCAGTTTCGTGTTTATCAAAGCGACCGAGGGCGGCGACGTCGCCGATCCCATGTTCGATGACCATCGGCGTGGCGCACAGGCCGCTGGGGTGCCTTGGGGTGCATACCACTATTACTATTTCTGCCGCCCTGCGCATGAACAGGCGCGGTGGTTCATAAAGAACGTTCCCAAGGGCGCAGATCTGCCCCACGTGCTTGATATGGAATGGACGCCGCACTCCAAGACCTGCCGGCTACGCCCTGACGGGGCAAAGGTCCGCGCCGAAGCAAAGCGGTTCCTCGATATTCTCGAGCGTCATTACGGGCGTCGTCCGATTGTCTATACGACCGTGGATTTCCACGCCGACACAGACATTGATCGGCTGCGCGGGACCGAATTCTGGCTGCGCTCTGTCGCGGGGCATCCGCGCAAAGTCTACCCCAAGGCATCCTGGCGGTTCTGGCAATATACCGGCACCGGGCTGGTGCCGGGCGTGCAGGGCAGGGTGGATATCAATACGTTTAACGGACAGCCCGAGACTTGGGCGCGCTGGAAAGCGGGGGGCTAGCCCCGCGTTTTGCGATAGCTTTCCCAAAGATCAGGCCGTCTTTCGCGGGTGATCTGTTCCGACATCTCGTGCCGCCACTCGGCGATGCGGCCATGATGACCGGACATCAGGATATCAGGGATCGCGCGGCCCTTCCATTCGGCGGGGCGGGTGTATTGTGGATGCTCAAGCAGGCCCGAGGAAAAGCTTTCTTCTTCAGCCGAGGCCTGATTGCCCAGTACACCGGGTATCAGCCGCACCGTCGCGTCAATCAGTGCCTGGGCCGCGATCTCGCCACCGGTCATGACGAAATCTCCTAACGAGACCTCCTGAACGCCGTAATGTTCCAGCACCCGTTCATCGACGCCTTCGAACCGGCCACACAGAAGGGTCATGCCATCACAGCGCGCGAGGTTTTGCATCATGCGCTGGTCCATCCGGCGACCACGCGGGCTGAGATAGATCAGCGGCCAGTTCCCCTGCACACCGGCCATCGTGTGTTCGATCGCTTCGCCCAAGACATCCGGACGCAGCACCATGCCCGCGCCACCGCCCGCAGGGGTGTCGTCTACGTTGCGGTGCTTTCCGACGCCGAACTGACGCAGATCGACGGTTTCTAGTTGCCACAGCCCCTCTTGCAGCGCCTTGCCTGTCAGGCTTTCGCCAAGGACCCCAGGAAAGGCTGACGGGAACAGGGTGATGACCTTCGCTTTCCAAACGCCGTGCAGGTCTGGTGTGGGGGTCAAGAGCTCACGCGGTTTCAGGGTCGGGCGGATCGCCTTGCGACCGTGGGATTTGCTGGGCTTTTCTGTCATGTCGTGCCGATCAGCGCCTTTTTTGCGCGTTCAATTGTCGCCGTCTTTTGCGCGATCAGGGCGGCCTCGTCCAGACGCGAACGGTTCAGATCCAGCAGTTCTTGAAGAACGTCTTCGGGCAGGCGGGTATTGACCTTGGACGGCGGCACCAAAAGTCTGGCTTTGTCGCGCGGCAGATTCAAGAATTCGGCAAACGGCGTGCCAGTGCCAAAGCGCTGCAATTGCAAGTCTTCAAGCCAGCCTGTTGTTACGGTAACGGTGGGCAACCTGTCGCGGATCTGATCCACCGTGTGTTGCAGAGAGGGCAGATGATCCATGCGCAACCTGAACGTCTCATAATCCAGCACTTGACGCATGCGTTGCAGATCATGCGCCCAAAGACTGCGCAACCAACTGCCGTGCTGGCGCAAAGACAGGTAGATCGTGATCTGAACCTCTTGCCCGGCAAAGCGGTGACGGACCGCATCAACCAGACAAGCGGCAAGCTCTGGGGTGGCGGCATAGCCCTGTTCGATATTGCGGCTGGGACGTAGGCCCGCGAAGTTTTCCTCGCTGACGATCAACCCGCGCCGGGTGGCGAAATCCAGCGTGTCGAAAAACGCGCGCAGCCGCGCGCCGAACTCGGACAGGGTGCCAACTGTACCATAGATGGAATGGCTGATCGCCGCTTGCGACAGGTCGGACTTGCGGGTGCGATAGGGCAGTGCCAGCGAAAAATGCGGCCAGATGAGTTCCCTATTGTCGTAGAGGAACGATTGCGCCGCAGTGGTGCCGGTTTTGTGCAGCCCCAAATGCAGCAAAACCCGACGCATCAGATCAGCCCTTCTGGCGGGTCGGCGATGATGCGGCCTGTGTCCAGATCGACCGTTGGTACAGCGTCTCGTGTGAAGGGCAACAACACCGTGGCTTTCATACCCGGCCCATGCAGCTCCAGCAGATCCGCCGCGCCATGGTTCTGCACCGATTTAACCCTGCCCAACAGGGTGCCGCCAGTGTCATAAACCTCAAGCCCGATCAGGTCGGTGTGATAGAATTCGTCATCCGGCAGCGATGGCAATTGCGCGCGACGTGCGAACAAGCGCAACCCTTTGAGGGCGTCAGCCTCTTCTTTGGTTTCAACACCGCCCATCCGAGCGGCAAAGCCGTTCTTGATCGGGCGGGTCAGAACCAGAGGATAGCGTTCGGCCCCGCTTTCATCCGTCAGGGGCGAATAGGCTTCGATATCCTCCGGGATCGCGCAATAGCTTTTAAGACGTACTTCGCCGCGCACACCGTAAGAGCCCGCAATGCTGCCAACGCAAATCAGATCACTCATTTGGCTTGTCCACCGTCACACATAGCCCATCTTGCCAATCACCGCGCACCTCGCATGCTTCACGCTGGTTCGAGCGTTCAAAGAATACGCCCACAATAAATGCGATCATCAGCAGTATGGGAAGTCGAATAAGGCCGAACATCCTTAACGCACCTCAATCGGCAGCGCGTCTTCCCGGTCTTCCCAGCCGACACGTTCCAGTTCCGGCGTGTCGGAAAAGTCTTCGGGCCAGCCGATGCAGAAGTTGCCAATAAGGCGCCAGCTAACGGGTATGCGCAGGTCACGCGCCAGCTGGTCGGGGTTCAGAATGGACACCCAACCCAGCCCCAGCCCTTGTGCCCAAGCGGCGAGCCAGAACAGAGTTACGGCACAAACGACTGAGTAATGCCGCATCTCGGGCATGGTTCCGGCACCCAGGCGCTGCCCCTTGTCAGTGGCATCGTCGCAGAAGACTGCCAGCTGCACCGGCGCTTCTTGCATGCCGGACAGCTTCAATTGGCCGTAAATTTTTGCTTTTTCGCCTGAATACCCATCCAAAGCCTGCGCGTTTGCGGTTTGGAAATATTCAAGCGCCGCAGTACGAGCCTTTGGGCTGTCGACGCGAATAACGCGCCACGGCTCGCTGAGGCCTACGGACGGGGCCAGCCGAAACGTGTCGAGGCAGCGCATCAGCACGGCCTCGTCCACGGGATCGGTGCGGAACCGGCGCACGTCGCGCCGGAGCCGCATCAACAGATTGAACTGCGTACGGAAATCGTCGGTAAAAGCCTGACCCTGCACGCGTCCGCCTGCTTACTCTTCAGCTGCGGCTTCTTCAGCAGGTGCAGCCGCCGCTTCGGCAGCTTCAGCAGCCTTTGCAGCTTTCTCTTCTGCACGTTCCTGCGCTTTCTTGCCTGGGGTGCCTTTCTGCGGGTTGTTACGCTCGGCCTTGTCGCGGGTGCCGGCGGCTTCCAGCATACGTGCGATACGGTCGGTCGGCTGTGCGCCCTGATCCAGCCAGTACTGAATGCGCTCCATGTCCATTTTCACGCGCTCTTCGCTGTCTTTCGGCAGCAGCGGATTGTAAACGCCAAGTTTCTCGATGAAACGGCCATCGCGAGGCATGCGGCTGTCCGCCGCTACGATGCGATAGAAAGGACGTTTTTTCGAGCCGCCGCGGGCGAGACGAATTTTCATTGCCATGGTGGTATCTCCTTTGAATGGCGTGACCGGTCGCGGACCGGGTATTCTTGGTATTCGTGGAAACGCGGGTTATTCCTGATGTTTCCGGTGGTGTCGGATGACTTCCTGAATGATGAAATTCAGGAAAGCCTTGGCGAAATCAGGGTCCAGATCGGCCTGTTTCGCCAGGTCTTCTAACCGAGCGATCTGCGCAGCCTCACGCGTGGGATCGGACGGGGGAAGGTCGTGTTCGGCCTTGAGCTTGCCTACAGCCTGCGTGTGCTTGAACCGCTCGCCCAGCGTATAGACAAGGATCGCGTCCAGCCGGTCAATGCTGTCGCGGTGGTCTTTCAACAGCGTGGCAGCCTGTGTCACGGGGTTGGTCATGTGTAGGCCTCCATGCCGCCATTCACCAGATCGCCGGGTGCCGTGTGACGCCAGATCTCGGTAGTGCCGAATTTCGGGTGTTCGTAGTTGTAATCGAAAGCGGCACCCAAGCGTTTGGCAACCGCCTTGCTGGCGTGGTTGTCCGGGTCGATCAGCGAAATTGCCGTTTCCCATCCGAGAATGTCATAAGCATAAGCGCGCGCGGCTTGCGCAGCCTCGGTCGCATAGCCTTTACCAGTGGCGTGATTCATCAGTGTCCAGCCGATTTCGGGTTCGGGCCAGCCCTCTGGGTACCACAGACCGACATGGCCTACATAGGTGCCGGTTTCCTTTTCCTCGACGCCCCAGAACCCATAGCCGCGCAAAGCCCAGTGGCCCAGCAGCGTGGCAATTGCCCGCCAAGTCTCATCCCGGCGCAGAGGTCCGCCGACAAAGCGCGATGCCTCGCTGGCAAAGAACTCTGCCTCGGTGTCCAGATCAGCCTCGGACGGCGCGCGAAGGATCAGGCGCTCGGTCTCAAGCCGGGGGATATGAGGGGTGAGGGCGTTCATTTACTTCTTCTTGCCAAACCCGCTGAGGCCCGGAGGCAGGGCCATGCCGCCACCCAGACCCGGCAAACCGCCACGTCCACCCATCGCCTTGGCCGCCTGTTCCAATGCCTTTGGGTCCATACCCGCGGCCATGTCTTCGGGCGACGGGCTGCCCTTGCCGAACATGCCTTTCATGGCCTGTTTCAGCATCTTGCCTTTGCCCATCTTGCCCATCTTCTTCATCATGTCCGACATTTGCCGGTGCATCTTGAGCAGCTTGTTAAGGTCGCTGACTTCCATGCCCGAACCGGCCGCGATCCGTTTTTTCCGGCTTGCTTGCAGTAGTTGCGGGTTGGCGCGTTCTTTCTTGGTCATGGACTGAATCATGGCAATCTGTTGGCGCAGGATTTTGTCATCCAGACCAGCCTGATCCATCTGCTTGGCCATCTTGCCCATGCCCGGCATCATGCCCATCATGCCCTGCATGCCGCCCATCTGGATCATCTGCTCCAGCTGCATTTTCAGGTCGTTCATATTGAACTGACCCTTGACCATGCGCTTCATCATACGCTCGGTCTGTTCCATCTCCATCGTTTCCTGGGCTTTTTCGACCAGAGCAACGATGTCGCCCATGCCCAGAATACGACCCGCGATCCGGTCCGGCTCGAAGGTTTCGAGCGCATCCATCTTTTCGCCCAGACCGACAAAGCGGATCGGCTTGCCGGTGACCGCGCGCATCGACAGAGCCGCGCCGCCGCGCCCGTCACCGTCCATTCGGGTCAGAACCACGCCTGAGATGCCAACTTTGGCGTCGAACTCCTCGGCGACTTCAACGGCGACCTGACCCGTCAGGCCATCGACGACCAGCAGGGTTTCGCGCGGATCAACCGCGTTGCGGACCTGCTCAACCTCGTCCATCAGCACTTCGTCAATGTGCAGACGGCCCGCAGTGTCGAGCATATAGACGTCATAGCCGCCCAGCGTCGCCTGCTGCTTGGCGCGCTTGGCGATATCAACCGGTTTCTGGCCGGGAACGATCGGCAGAGTATCGACGCCAACCTGCGTGCCCAGAACGGCCAGCTGATCCATAGCCGCCGGGCGGTATACGTCCAGCGAGGCCATCAGGACCTTCTTGCCCTCTTTTTCTTTCAGGCGTTTGGCCAGCTTACCGGTTGTGGTCGTCTTACCCGAACCTTGCAGACCGACCATTAGGATCGGTGCAGGCGGGTTGTCGATCTTCAGCTTGCCGGGGTCGTCTTCGCCACGCAGCACGTCAACCAGCGCATCATGCACGATCTTGACGACCTGTTGGCCGGGTGTGATTGACTTGGTGACAGCCTGACCAGTGGCTTGATCCTGAACTTTCTTGACAAATTCGCGCGCAACCGGCAGCGAGACGTCGGCCTCAAGCAACGCTACGCGGACTTCGCGCAGGGCGGTCTTTACGTCTTCCTCGGACAGCGCGCCCTGTTTGGTCAGCCGGTCAAAGACGCCAGAGAGGCGTTCGGATAGATTTTCAAACATGCCTTCGGCCTCCTTAGCCGGTTATCTCGTGGCACTTCCTAGGTAGGAAATACCGGTTAAATACACAATTGCCCCCTCCCACAGAATTAGACGTGGGATAAAGCCAAATGGAATTGCCCCCACGGGCGAAACTCGCTGGTGGGGGGCGATCCCTGAACGACTCAAGGGACCGGAAGATCAGACGCTTCCGGATGTTTGAGGGGTCACTAGGCGGGATCGGCGTCAGAGTCAACCATGTGCGCTGCAGCCTGCTTGCATCGCGGCCGCGTATTCGTCATGACGACCGCAACGCGCAGGAGGTTCCCATGGACGCATCTTCGACTTTTCAGGATACATTGCCGCTCAGTTCGGATGCGCTGCTGGCGCAGTTGGATAGCTGGGGGCTGGCCTACCGTCTGCACACCCATGTTCCACTGCGCACGGTTGAAGAGTCAAAGGCGGTCGAAGATCAGTTTATGGTACCGGGCGAAAACGCCCTGCGCCTCAAGAACCTGTACTTGCGAGACAAGAAAAAGCGGAACTACCTCGTGACTTTGGAGCAGAGCCGCGAGATTGATCTCAAGGCGCTGGGTGCCAAGCTCGGGGTGGGCAATCTATCGTTTGGTTCGGCGGATCGGTTGATGCAGAACCTTGGCATTCGTCCCGGCGCGGTCAGCCCGCTTGCCATGATCAACGGGGTGCAAAACAACGTCAGCTTCTTCATGGACGGGGCGGCGCAGCAGGCAGATGTCATTTACATGCACCCTTTGGTCAATGACCGCACGGTGGCAATGGCGCGCACAGACCTGATGGCATTTTTCGAAAAGATCGGCTGCGACGTGCGCTGGCTGCATTGATCAACCCTCAAGCGCTTCTTTCAAGGCGGCTGCGACATGAGCCGCCGACGGATTGACGAAAAGATGCCCGTCAGCCTCGAAAACCGGGTCGTCCAGATGATCCGGAAACGCCAACGGCAATTCTGTGCAGGCCAACAGAATGGCGGTTCCCGGCTCTGCATGTCTGTTGCAATAGGCCAGCAGCCTGTCGCGCGCAGCCGCTGAGGCACCGCCATAGAAATCACTGTCGATCATGGCCTGCATTTCGGCGATCTCATCCGAGGGTAAGCGATTATTGGCTGTAATGCCCTCTTGGGCCAGTTGGTCGGCGTAGTCGGTCGCCTGCATGGTGACGGTTGTCCCCAATATCAGCGCTTTGGACGCGCCCGTTGTGGCAGTAACTCGGGCCGTGGCGTCGAAGATGCTGAGGATCGGCATCGAAACGCCCTGCCTGATCGCATGCAGCCTTGCATGAGGCGTGTTTGAGGCGATTATTCCGAAATCACATCCGGCACGTTCCAGTGTCAGCAATGCGTCGCGAAACACGGCGTCAAACCCGGCCCAGCTGCCCTCATCCCCGGCCACGCCACGCAAAGCACGGGTTTTGGCTTGTGTCACGGATTCGATGGTCATCGGCGGGACAGGCAGCGGAGACCCATGCCCGCGTTCAGCAAAGTACTGGCCTGCGCCCTGGGCGATTGCCCGATAGTAATCTACGGTCGAGGCCCAGCCCACGCCGCCCAGAATGCCAATTTTCTTCATGATAAACGCCCAGCCTGCGAATTCTGTTTCAGACGCAGACTGGACGTTTCCCGGCGCAAAAGCCAGAGGTGGTTCAGGCGGCCAGCTCGGTCACGGCCTTTTGGGCGTTGCTCAGCGCGGCCTCGGCGTCGATGGCCATCGAGTCGGCGGCGACAATGTCAACATCGGTGATACCGATGAAGCCCAGCATGTGACGGACGTAGCCGGTGGCAAAGTCGATCTCGGACCCGACCGCCGTACCGCCCGACGCAATTGCGAGAACCACGCGCTTGCCCTCTAGCAGACCTTTGGGGCCATTCTCGGTGTACGAAAATGTTACGCCTGCGCGGGCAACCAGATCGATCCAGGCTTTGAACGCTGCCGGCACCGAAAAATTATAGATGGGCAAGCCGATGACGATGGTGTCGGCGTCTTGAAGCTCATTCACCAGGCTGTCCGACAATGCCAACTGGTCGCGTTGCGCATCGCTGCGTTGATCCGCTGGCGTGAAGTTGGCGTTGATCCATTCTTCGGTCAACAGGGGCAGCGGCTTTGCCAGATCGCGGCGGATGATGCGGCCGCCACCCAGATGCTTGACGATACGGTCAGATAGGTCACGGCTTGCGGAACCTTCGCGGCGGGCAGAAGCGTCGATATGAAGGATTGTTTTGGTCATGTCTTCGATCCTTAGGTTTATGAAATTTATTCTGGGGTCATATATGAATATTGCGTGATCGAACAAAAGTCGGATATATCAACAGGTGTTGTTGGAAATTGCACAGTTGTGGTGATGATGTGGACAATTGGGATGAAGTGAGAACCGCGTACCAAGTCGCCCGCATGGGTACCGTCAGCGGCGCGGCCGAGGTTCTGGGCGTTCACCACGCTACCGTTATCCGCCATATCGACTCGATCGAGGCGCGGTTGGGCGTCAAGCTGTTCCAGCGGCATGCCCGTGGTTACACACCCACCGAAGCTGGTGAGGATCTGCTGCGCGTGGCGCAAGCAACCGAGGATCAGTTCAACCAACTTGTTGGACGGATGAAAGGGCGTGGCGACGATGTCGCCGGTGAGCTGGTCGTGACTTCGCTGTCTTCGCTGGCACCTTTGGTAGTACCGGTGCTGAGCGAGTTTCAGAAGCTGCACCCAAGTGTCATCGTGCGCTATCTGACAGGTGATCGGCTGTTCCGCCTGGAATATGGCGAGGCCCATGTGGCGATCCGCGCCGGGGCTGCACCGGATCAGCCGGACAACGTTGTTCAACCGTTCTGGACCCAGCAGATGGGGCTTTATGCCAGCGAAGACTATGTCGCGCGGCACGGTATTCCGTCGGGTATCGAAGATTTCGCGAACCATCACTTTGTTGGAAATGACGATGAAAACAATCGGGCCCCGTTTTCACTCTGGCTGCGTGAAAATGTACCGGAAGAAGCGATTACCTTCCGATGCTCGAACAACTTTACGATGCGGCAGGCGGTGTTGGCCGGGGCCGGGATCGGGTTCATGGAGCGATGGGAAGCAGCCCGCAATCCCGATTTGCAAGAGGTAATAGACAGTATGCCTGAATGGTCAGGTAAGCTGTGGCTTGTGACGCATGTCGACCTGCATCGGACCACAAAGGTGCAGGCGTTCCTGACATTCCTGAAAACCCGCGTGAAAGAGTGGGTGGTTTGACCCCTCAAGCTCAGGGCCATCTGGCGATGCTGGTCTTTTCGGCGCTGGTTGCCGGCAGCTTTTCGCTTGGGTCATTGATCGCCAACCAGATCGCGCCCGAGGCGATCACCGCAGCGCGGTTCCTGATCGCCTCAGTTATGATTGGGGTGGCTGCCGGGATGACCACCGGTCTGCCCCGCAGTGCGGCAAAGGCACCGTGGCGATACGTGGTGCTTGGCGGTCTGTTTGCCAGTTACTTCGTGCTGATGTTCCACGGATTGAAAACCGCGCCACCCGTCAGTGCGGCGGCTGTGTTTACTCTCACTCCGGTGATGTCCGCCATGGCGGGGTGGGTGCTGTTGCGGCAAATCACGACACCTAGGATGGCTTTGGCCTTGACCGTTGGCGCGGTTGGTGCGCTTTGGGTCATTTTCCGTGCAGATTGGCAGGCGTTTGTAGCGTTTGAGATCGGCGGCGGTGAGATCATCTATTTCTGGGGCTGTGTGGCCCATGCGATCTATACGCCAATGGTACGCAAACTGAACAGGGGTGAACCGGCTGTCGTATTTACGTTTGGAACGCTGGTCGCGGGGTGCGTGTTGCTGACCCTGTATGGCTGGTCCGATATACGGACGACCGACTGGGCCAATCTGCCGCTGATCGTCTGGGTCGGTCTTTTTTACGTCTCGATCTTTGCCACGGCAGTCAGTTTTGTATTGGTTCAGTTCGCGGCATTGCGCCTGCCTTCTGCAAAGGTGATGGCTTACACCTACCTGACGCCCAGTTGGGTGATCCTGTGGGAGGTCGGTCTGGGTCAGCAGTGGCCAACCTTGATTGTTTTCGTTGGGGCGCTTCTGACCGTTATCGCGCTTGTTCTGCTGTTGAAGTCCCACGATCAACCAACGCCCGCAGCAGAGCCGGTGCAGGACTAGACCCTACCGTTGAGACAGATCAAGGTCGCCTTTGGCAAAGTCCCCTAGGTCTGGATCAAGGAGGATTTCGCCATGTATGCCCATATCATGTTCCCGGTTGACCTGCATCTGCCGCCCGAAGTTCGCAAGGCAGCCGATGTCGCGGCTGAACTTGCAAAATGGCAGGGCGCCAAGATTACTCTTGTCACCGTGACCGGCACACAGCCCGGTGATCCTGCCCTTACGGACACCGCGATAAGCGAAGCGTTGAACGCGTTTGCGGACCAGCTCGCTGAAAAGAGTGGAGCCGAAGTTGATTTTCGCAATATCCACTCGGTCGATGTCGCAGTTGAGGTGGATGGTGACCTAAAGCGCACCGCCGAGGAAATCGGTGCTGACCTTATTGTTGTCGGAACCCACGCCCCGCGGATCACCGATTATATCTTTTCAAGCCACGCAGGGTATCTGGCCAATCATGCCAGCGTTTCGGTTTTCGTTGTGCGTTGATTGGGGCTAGGGGTCGTCAGAGGCGGGCAGCTCGATTTCAAGAAACCGTTCGAACGCGTCCAGATTGACCGGTTCGAACTGCCCGAACCCCTGCATCCAGACCGAGGCCGCGCGCAGGGCGTCAGGCTCAAGCTTGCACCATTTCACACGGCCTCGTTTTTCCTGAGAGATCAGCCCGGCCTTGGTCAGGATCACCAGATGTTTCGAGATTGCCGCCAGAGACATCTCGAACGGCTCGGCCACGTCTGTGACGGCCATGTCATCCTCAAGCAGCATCGCGAGGATGGCGCGGCGCGTAGGGTCGGCGAGGGCCGCAAACACGGTGTCGAGATCATTGGACATGCAACCGCTGAACCACAGCGCCCCGGTTTGGTCAACCATTTGGTTGAATATGCTGAATCCTGCCTTTCAGGTGATACCCCTGCGGGCGATCGAATTCACGATTGGGCAGCGGCGCCATAAAACTTATTAAAATCAGCTCGTTAACCTGCGGCATTTCCGACCTTTAAGGCCGTTGACTCTGTGCGTCTTGCCGCTTAGCACCTAGCCCAAGACTGTGCGAGGAAAACGCCCGTGACTGATGATGACCAAAAGCAGCGTATGGCGCAGCTTGAGGCCAAGATCGAAGCGGCGAAAAAGGCCAAAAAGCCCGAGACCCGCGCAGATGCTGACGTGTCCGGGGGCGAGCTTGCCTGGCGGATGGTCATCGAAATGGTATCCGGTCTGGGGATCGGATTTGGCATCGGATACGGGCTGGACAGCCTGCTCGGGACGATCCCGATCTTTCTGGTGCTGTTTACATTGCTGGGCCTTGTCGCCGGGGTAAAGGTTATGCTCCGCAGCGCCAAAGAGGTTCAAGAGAAACAAGCGGCGGCGACGGCTGCCGAAAAGGACGAGAGGGACTGAACGTGGCAACTGAGACCACCGCAGCAGAGGGCAGCAGCCTGGTTTTCCACCCGATGGATCAGTTCATCGTTAAGCCGTTGTTCGGTGACGGTGCGGTGGGCATGTTCACGATCACCAACGTGACGCTGTGGCTGTTCCTGGCGATTGTGGCAATCGTGCTGCTGTTGATCTGGCCGACTTCAAAGCGCGCGATTGTTCCGACCCGGATGCAGTCGGTGGCTGAACTGGCCTATGGCTTCATCTATAAAATGCTGGAAGACATCTGCGGCAAAGAGGGTGTCAAGTATTTCCCTTATGTCATGACCCTGTTCATGTTCATCGTCTGCGCGAACTTCCTGGGCATGATCCCCATGTCCTTCACCACCACATCGCATTTCGCTGTGACCATCCCGCTTGCACTGGCCGTGTTCCTGACCGTGACGGTTCTGGGCTTTGTCAAAAACGGCGCCGGGTTCCTCAGCCTGTTCTGGGTGTCGAGCGCGCCTCTGGCGTTGCGCCCTATCCTGGCGATCATCGAGCTGATTTCGTACTTTGTACGTCCTGTCAGCCACTCCATCCGTCTTGCCGGTAACGTCATGGCAGGCCACGCGGTTATCAAGGTGTTCGCAGGCTTTGCCGCGATTGCAGCGATCTCGCCCGTGTCCGTTCTGGCGATCACCGCAATGTATGGCCTTGAGGTCCTCGTGTCCTTCATCCAGGCCTACGTTTTCACCATTCTGACCTGTGTTTATCTGAAGGACGCTCTGCATCCGCATCACTGATCAGGGGCGACCCTGAGCACAGGAACGATAACCCAACATCGAAACTTCCAATTCGTAAGGAGAAACATCATGGAAGGCGATCTCGCACATATCGGCGCAGGCCTGGCAGCAATCGGTTCCGGCGCAGCCGCAATCGGGGTGGGCAACGTAGCAGGCAACTTCTTGGCCGGCGCTCTGCGCAACCCTTCGGCGGCTGCGTCGCAGACCGCAACCCTTTTCATCGGTATCGCGTTTGCAGAAGCTCTGGGGATCTTCGCATTCCTGGTCTCGCTGCTGCTGATGTTCGCCGTCTAATCTGCGGAACCTGATCCTTACGCGCAGGTGGGTCCAAGCCATAGCGGCCCACCTGTTGTAAAGACAATGTTCCGACGGAGGACATCATGGCGACAGAACCCGTAAACGAAGAAGTAGCTGGCTCGTGCGTCGACGCTGGTGGCTCTGCCATCGGGATGCCGCAGCTCTGCTTCGATTGGTTCCCCAACCAGATTTTCTGGCTGGTCATCACGCTGGTCGTCATCTTTCTGGTCCTGTCCCGCGTGGCCTTGCCCCGCATCGCGGCAATCCTGGCCGAGCGCAAAGGGACCATTACAAATGACCTGGCTGCGGCCGAAGATCTGAAGGCCAAGGCGGTCGAGGCCGAAGAGGCCTATAACAAGGCGCTGGCCGATGCCCGTGCCGAAGCGCAGCGTATCGCAGCGGAAGCCCGCGCTGAAATCCAGTCTGGTCTGGATGACGCGATTGCAAAGGCGGATGCGGAAATCGCTGCAAAGGCGGCTGAATCGGAGAAGGCAATTGCCGAAATCCGTGCCGGGGCGCTGGAAAGCATTCAATTGGTTGCCAAGGATACGGCGGCTGAACTGGTGACCGCACTGGGCGGCGAGGCAGATGCCAAAGCCATCGACAGTGCCGTTGACGCGCAGATGAAAGGATAAGTGACATGCGGAACACTCTTGCCCTTATCCTGACCTTTGGCGCAGCCAGTCCGGCATTGGCAGCCAAAGGCCCGTTCTTCTCGCTTGGCAATACCGACTTTGTCGTTCTTCTGGGCTTCATCGTCTTTATCGCGGTTCTGTTCTATTTCAAGGTGCCGGGTATGATCGGCGGTGCGCTGGACAAACGTGCCGAAGGCATCAAGTCCGAACTGGACGAAGCCCGCGCTCTGCATGAAGAGGCCCGCAGCCTGTTGGCGTCCTACGAGCGCAAACAGCGCGAAGTTCAGTCTCAGGCGGATGCCATTGTGGCGGCGGCGAAAGACGATGCTGCTCTGGCGGCCGAGCAGGCCAAGGCCGATCTGGAAAGGTCCATCGCACGCCGTTTGGCCGCTGCACAGGATCAGATCGCGTCAGCCGAAGCCTCGGCTGTGAAGGAAGTGCGCGATCAGGCTGTCACCGTGGCTGTTTCGGCAGCCAACGCGGTGTTGGCAAAGCAGATGACGGCAGCGCAGGCGAACAAGTTGATCGATGCGTCCATCGAGGATGTAGGCGAAAAGCTGCATTGATAAATCAGTGCAAAGTGAGGCGTACCACAGTGTTTCAGGGACGCTTTGCATGGCTTGATCGAATTCGAAACAGGCGAGGGTGCATGCATCCTCGCCTTTAACTATCGGTTTGATTGTTTTTTTAAAATAGTTTACCACCTCAGCGGTTATTCTCGAATTAAACCGAAACATGCCTGAGTTGCCGCGGATCAGCCTCGTGATCCCCAATCTGAATTGCGCCAAGTTCATAGAACGCACGATAAGGTCAGTCCTTGATCAGAACTATCCCAATCTTGAACTGATCCTGTCCGATGGCGGCAGCACGGATGGATCACTCGAAATCATTGAAAAATATAGACCCCATTTCTCGCACATGATTTCCGAGCCGGATTCCGGTCAGGCCAATGCGTTAAACAAGGGTTTTGCCTTCGCGACCGGTGAAATCATGGGGTGGATCAATTCTGATGATATCTTGTTGCCCGACAGCTTGTCGCTTGTTGGATCACTGTTCACGCTCAACCAAAAGACGGAATGGTTGACCGGACGATTGACTGTTATTGACGAGAACGACCAGGTCCAGTGTGCTGTACGTCCCCGGCCTTTGACGCATGAGAGGTTTTTGGCGGCTGACTATCAGTGGATACAGCAGGAATCGGCCTTTTGGCGGCGCAGTCTTTGGACGCGCGCGGGTGGTTATTTAGACGAGTCCTTGAGTCTTGCCGTAGATGGTGAGCTTTGGCTGCGCTTCTCACGGTATGCCCAACTAACGTCGGTTCACAAACAAATCGGCGCGTTTCGGGTTCGCAGCGGACAAAGGTCCGAAGCGATTGATGAATACCACGCTGAGATGCTGAAAGTCATCGACCACGAACGACGGAATGCAACGGAAACGAATGACTTGACCAAGGCGATTTTGGATGCCCCTCTTCAATTGCGCCAACGCAAAGAGGCCGAAGCGACCTTTCCGGGCTTAACGAAACATGATCCAAAGCCGTTCAAACGGTCCAAACTCTGGAAACACGCGCTTTTGCGCCGAATGCATCACATCTAGGGGGCCGCAAAACTAGCGGTTCCCAATCTCATGGTGCAGGCGCTGTCGTGCTATGGCTTCGTTGCGTTCGGCTTTTTGGTGATCTTCCATGCAGCGCTGAACATAGTCCAAGTGCCGGTGGATTGCGCTGCGCGCACCTTCTGGGTCTCGGGCTTGGAGGGCCGTGTTAATGTCGCGATGCTGATCCAGAATTGCGCTGCGCGTAGTGTGTTGCTGAAACATCATTTGGCGATTGTAGAACACGCCCTGTTGCAGCAGGTCGAACATGGACCGCATCATATGCAGCATCACGACGTTGTGGCTGGCCTCGATGATGGCCATGTGGAACTGGGCATCCAGATGGGCTTCATCTTCGGTTGCGTTACGCTCATGCGCTGCCTGCATTTTGTCGAAAATCGCCTGTACGACCTTAAGATCGCTGTCCGAACCCAGCCGTGCGGCGCGCGCGGCAGCCAGCCCCTCCATGTCGCGCCGAAATGAAAGATAGTCGAACACCGCTTCGTTGTGACTGCCGAATAGCCGGATCAATGCAGGGGAAAAGGCCGACCCCAAAACCTCGGCCACATAGATGCCGGACCCGGCCTTGGCGGTAAGTAACCCTTGGTTCTGAAGCTCCGAGATCGCCTCTCTTAGTGATGGGCGCGAGACGCCCAGCCTTTCGGCCAGTTCGCGCTCGGCCGGTAAGCGCTCACCCGGTCGCAGGATGCCACGCAGGATCAGCAACTCGATCTGCTTCACCACTGCGATAGACAGCTTTTCGGTCCGGACTTTCTGAAAGGGCATGTGTGATTTTCTCGATTTGGTCAAATCATATGACCACGTATCGGTGGCTAGCTCAAGGAAGCGGATACCGCTTTTAGCAAGAAGGTCAGCATTATTGACACTTATCGATAGCCGGTTAATCTGACGATGTGAGAACGGAGGAGACTCATGTCGACAAAAGACCTGTTCGCCACCCGGACATCGCGAATGAAGGCGTCCGAGATACGCGAGCTGCTCAAACTGCTGGACCAGCCTGGCATCATTTCGTTTGCGGGCGGTATTCCGGACCCGACCTTGTTTCCGGCAGATGAGTTTGCCGCAGCCTTCCAGCGCGCGCTTGCGCCTGACAGCCGGGCCTTGGCGCTGCAATACTCTGTCAGCGAGGGATATCTTCCGCTACGCGAATGGTTGGTCGATCACATGCGGCAGATCGGGGTTGAGTGCGGCGTCGAAAACGTCCTGATCACCTCGGGGTCGCAACAGGCGCTGGATTACCTTGGTAAATTGTACTTGTCTCCGGGCGATACTGCGCTGGTTGGGTGGCCCACCTATCTGGGCGCGCTGGCCGCATTTAACGCTTATGAACCGCGTTTTGATCGGCTTCACGTGAATGGCAATCAGGGGGAGCCTGAATATGCCGCAGCAGCGGGTGAAGGCGCGGTAAAATTTGCCTATCTGTCACCTGATTTCGCCAACCCAACCGGAGAGACCGTAGATCTACGCGGTCGCGAAGATCTGCTGGATTTGGCAGACGATTTGAACTGTGCGGTGATCGAAGACGGAGCCTATCAGGCGCTGCGTTATAATGGTGAACCGATCCCGCCGGTGTTGGCGCTGGAATTGGCGCGCAAAGGTTCAATAGAAGACTGCCGGACTGTGTACTGTGGCAGTTTCTCGAAAACCCTCTCGCCCGGATTGCGCGTGGGCTGGGTTGTGGCTGCGAAGCCCGTCATTTCACAACTGGTGTTGATGAAACAAGCCGCAGATCTGCACTCGGCCACCATCAACCAGATGGCGGTCAACGACGTGGCGCGTGCTTGCTTTGACACGCATATCCCCAAGCTGCGCCGCGTCTATGGCGCACGTCGTGACACAATGCTGGGCGCGCTGCAGCGGCACATGCCGGACGGAGTGGAGTGGACCCGACCCGAGGGCGGTATGTTCATCTGGGTGACCCTTCCCAAAGGCGTGAACGGGGCCGATCTGTTGGAAAAGGCGCTTGAAACGGTCAAGGTGGCTTTTGTTCCCGGTCAGGCATTTTTCCCGGACGCCACCGGGTCCAATACGATCCGCCTGAGCTTTTCGAACTCGGATGAGGATACGATCCGTGAGGGCATCCGCCGGCTGGGGGATGTCTTGCGGGCCTGAGTGCCGGAAAGGATCCGTTAACCAAATTGCGGCAAAGCTGTTGGCATGATCCGCTTTCTGTTCCTTCTGTTGGTGCTGGCCGGGTGTTCGGCTGGCACCCCTTTTTTCCGTGACATACCAGCCACCCGCATCGCGGTGAATGGCAGTGTCTTTGATGTGCGTGTGCGCGGACATCTGGCTGAGGCCGTGCGGATCAACACCCAATATGCACCGCGCCTAGGTCCGATCCGGGACAGGGCCGGATTGGCAATGGCGCAGGTTTCTGGCTGTCCTATTCTGGACGTGCTTGGGGATGCTTCGGTAACGGTCGGGGTGTTGGGGTGCGATCGTGAGGCTGGTGAGCGTCTATTGCTGACCGCGATTTCAACCCCGAACTACGAATGTGTCGACTATGGCATTTATGAAAACTTGGGGCATGGATACGGCTACCAGGTATTTGAATGCACGCCATACTGACATACGCAGAATTTCGCGTATTCGGGCAAGATATTGTGGATAAATTGGCCTGATGACCCATATCCTGCGCAACTCCGTTGACTCAAGCCCACTCCGTTGCGCAGACTTGCGATACGTAGGAATCACGGGACCCGTCACCTTTGCGCTTCAGCAAACTCAAACTCACCGGCTTTAAAAGCTTTGTTGATCCAACCGATCTGATCATCGCGGATGGGTTGACCGGTGTGGTGGGTCCGAATGGCTGCGGCAAATCCAATCTTTTGGAAGCCTTGCGCTGGGTGATGGGGGAAAACCGCCCCAAATCGATGCGTGGTGGCGCGATGGAGGATGTGATCTTTGCCGGGGCCGCCACGCGCCCGGCCCGCAATTTCGCCGAGGTTGTCCTGACCATGGACAATTCCGAACGGCTCGCGCCGTCCGGGTTTAATGACACCGATCAGTTGGAAATCGTAAGGCGCATTACGCGCGACGTGGGCAGTGCCTATAAGACCAACGGCAAGGACGTGCGCGCCCGTGATGTGCAGATGCTGTTTGCGGATGCTTCAACCGGGGCGCATTCGCCCGCGCTTGTTGGGCAGAACCGCATTGCCGAGTTGATTAACGCCAAGCCCCGCGCCCGCCGCCGTATTCTGGAAGAGGCCGCTGGAATCTCCGGTCTCTATCAGCGCCGTCACGAGGCTGAGCTGAAGCTTAAAGGCACCGAATCCAATTTGACACGTGTCGATGATGTGCTTGAGCAATTGGGCACGCAACTGGCGCAGCTTGCCCGGCAGGCCCGTCAGGCCGCGCGCTACCGTGAAATTGGCGAGCAGCTGCGTCAAGCTGAGGGCATGCTGCTTTATCGTCGTTGGAAAGAAGCTGACATCGCCCGTCAGCAGGCCGAAGAAAAGCTGCGCGACAGAACGACCGAGGCGTCCCGCGCCGAGGCCGAAGCCCGCGCCGTTGCCGCCAAGCGCGCCGAGATAGAGGAGGCTTTGCCACCCCTGCGGGAGGAAGAAGCCATTGCCGCCGCCGTGCTGCAACGCCAGCAGGTGCAGCGCGATCAGCTTTCGGATCAAGAAACCCGAGCCCGCCAGACGATAGAAACACTGACCAACCGCATTCAGCAGTTAAGCAACGATATCGAGCGTGAAACCGGATTGAATCGTGACGCAGGCCAGATGATTGAACGTCTGGAATGGGAGGCGCGCGAGCTTGCCAAGGCCGCCGAAGGGCATGGCGATAAGGTGGCCGAAGCCGCCGAGGTCGCGCGCGAGGCTGCCTCGGTCCTGAAGGACCGCGAAGATCTTCTTTCGCAGGAAACCGAGGACATGGCACGCCTCGTCGCCCGACACCAATCCGCGCAGCGTTTGGTCGAGGACAGTCGCAAAACACTGGCCCGGTCAGAGGCCGAAGAGGAAAAAGCGCGCGGCGCAGTGGATCAGGCGCGCGAGGCGTTGAATAACGCAAGCGACGCTTTTGAGGCCGCGCAACAGGGTGAAGAAGAAGCCCGCGAAGCCGCGGAAGCTGCCGAGGAAGCCCTCGCCGCCGCAGACGAATTGCGCAACGAGACCCAATCGCGCGAGGCCGAGGCTCGCGCGCAAAGGTCCGAGGCCGAAGGTGAGCTTGGGGCGATCCGCGCGGAAACCTCTGCTCTGGCCAAGCTGGTTGAACGCGATACTGCCGAAGGTGGTCAAGTTCTGGATCTGCTGCGCGTCGAGCCGGGTTATGAAAAGGCGCTGGGTGCGGCGCTGGCTGATGATTTGCGCGCGCCTTTGGTCGAAGGGGATGGTCCGTCGGGCTGGGTTCAGGTCGCAAGCTACGATTCTGATCAGCCGATGCCGGATGGGGTTGAACCTCTGGCTCTGCACGTGTCTGGCCCTGATCGTCTGAGCCGCCGGATCGCGCAAATCGGTCTGGTTGATCCCGATCAGGGAGCGCGACTGCAAGCCCTGCTGAAGCCGGGACAGCGTCTGGTGTCACGCGCGGGCGACCTGTGGCGCTGGGATGGATTTCGCGCTTGGGCCGAAGACGCGCCAAGTGCCGCAGCCTTGCGTCTTGAGCAGTTGAACAAGCTGGAAGCTTTGAAACAAGAGCTTTCTCAGGCCGACGCGCGGGCCGAAGGCGCCCGTGCCGCGCATGAGACGCTGTCGCAGCAACTGGCCGATGTGACAGAGGCCGACCGCCGCGCGCGCGAGGCACGCCGGGCCGCGGATCAGCGCATGGCCGAAACCGCGCGCCAGTTGAGCCGGGCTGAGGCTGATCGCAATTTGGCAGAGGGCAAGCTGGAAACCCTGACACTCGCCGTGGATCGCCATAAACAGGACGCGATGTCAGCCCGCGGGCAATTGCGCGAGGCTGAAGGCGCATTGGCTGGGTTGGGTGATCTCAACACAGCCCGCGCGAAGGTTGAAGACATTAAGCAAACGGTCGAGGCCGCGCGGATCACTATGCTGACCCATCGCTCGACCCATGACGAACTGCGCCGCGAGGGCGAGGCCCGGACGCGACGCGCGCAGGAGGTGACCAAAGACCTCAGCGGCTGGAAGCATCGTTTGGAAACAGCCGAAAAGCGGATCGCGGAACTGGTCGAACGCAAGGAAAGCTCGGAAGAGGATCTGTCCGAAGCCATGGCCACCCCCGGCGAAATCGCCGAGGCACGCGAAGAACTGAATGAGCTAATCGAAACCGCAGAGGGCCGCCGTGCCGAGGCAGCCGACAGGTTGGCCGAAGCTGAATCGCGGCAACGCGAGGTTGTGACGGCCGAACGCGACGCTGAGCGGCAGGCCTCGGAGGCCCGCGAAGCCCGTGCAGCGGCCGAAGCGCGTTGTGATGCCGCGAAGGAAAGCGTGACAGCTGCAGCTGAGCGGATTGCCGAGGATCAGCAACTGACGCCCAATCAGCTTTTGAATCGATTGGATGTAAACCCTGATCAAATGCCCGCAGCGGACGCTTTGGAGGCCGAGGTAAACCGCCACAAACGTCAGCGCGATGCGATGGGGGCGGTCAATCTGCGAGCCGAAGAGGATGCCAAAGAAGTTCAGGAAGAATTCGATACGCTGAACTCGGAAAAAGCTGATCTGGAAGAGGCGATCAAAGCGCTGCGCAGCGGAATAGCCAGCCTGAACCGCGAAGGGCGCGAGCGTCTGCTGACCGCGTTTGAGCAGGTGAACTCGAACTTCGCGATGCTGTTCAAGCATCTGTTTGGCGGCGGTGAGGCAAATCTGGTCATGGTCGAAAGCGATGACCCGCTGGATGCCGGGCTTGAAATCATGTGCCAGCCGCCGGGTAAAAAACTGTCGACCCTCAGCCTGCTGTCGGGTGGCGAGCAGACCCTGACGGCGACGGCGCTGATCTTTGGCGTTTTCCTTGCCAACCCGGCACCTATCTGTGTGCTGGATGAGGTTGACGCACCGCTGGATGACGCGAACGTCACCCGTTTCTGCGATCTGCTGGATGAAATGTGCCGCCAGACAGACACGCGGTTCCTGATCATCACACACCACGCGGTGACGATGGCGCGCATGGATCGGCTGTTTGGCGTGACAATGCAAGAGCAGGGCGTTAGTCAGTTGGTATCGGTCGATCTTAAGAAGGCCGAGCAGATGGTTGCCTGATCCATCACCGGAACGTGACACCGGTTTCTGCACCAACTGGAGTAGGGTGCCATCATGATCAGATTTGTTATTCTTGCATTGCTGTCGGCCGCCCCTGTCGCGGCTGCCGACTGGCCCATGAAACCCGGTGATACCCGCCTTTCGTCCCAAGAGCTGGACGCTTTAGCGGGCCAGACGCTGACGTTTTATGATGATGGGCAATCCAAATTTTCGGTCGGAGGGGCTTATTCCTATACTTATGCAAGCGGAGAATCTGCGTTTGGGACGTATTCCATCGCCGAAGATGGCAGCGTCTGTATCGCTTATCGAAACGGGTTCAGCCGCTGTGACCTGTACGTTCATAGTGGCGAGCGTCTCATTCTGATTGATCAAAAGGGGGATCGCTATCCCGTTAGGCCTGAGTAGGGCTTTTCCTGCGGCGGGATACGTCTTTCAGGATTGCTAGCTGAATTTTCGGTGCTGGAGTCTGGGTTTGTGACGCAGTACGCCTCGTAAGGAGCTTTGGTCAAAAGAAAAGGCCTATCCCGCTCCACACCACCAAAATCCCAACCGCAAGTCCCCAGACGGTCCACAGCATGTCACATGCGCTGAAAACCTCCTCCGCGCCGATTTCTCTCCGGGCCGCGCCATTAACCCATGCCAGATCCCGGACTTGACCGTCGTAACTTCGCGGGCCAGCAAGGGCCACATTCAGGGCGCGCGCCATAGCGGCCTCTGGCCAGCCAGCGTTAGGAGAGATATGGCGGCGCGCATCGGCCACTATGTTGGGCCAACTTGCCCATTGCCCGGTCAGACCCATGATCATGACGCAGGTCAGGCGTGCGGGTATGAGGTTTAGCACATCGTCCATCCGGGCAGCCGCCCATCCGAACTCACGGTATTTTTTAGTGCGGTAGCCAATCATGCTGTCCGCCGTGTTGACGGTTTTGTAAATCAAAAGCCCCGGCAGTCCGGCGACCAGAAACCAGAAAGCCGGTGCGATGACGCCATCGCTTAAGTTTTCGGCTGCGCTTTCGATGGCGGACCGCGCGACCTGCGCCCTTGTCATATTGCCTGTGTCCCTGGATACGATCATCGCGACACTGGCGCGACCTTCAGACAGGGATCGGAGCAGTCCGTGGCCCACATCACGCACGTGCGAAACCAACGATTTCTGCGCAAGCAAGATGGCGCAGACGAGTGTTTCTACCCATGGTCCAAGTAGAGACGAACCCCAGCCCAAAACAAATGCACCGATGACCAGCAGCACGAGTGCGACCGTCCCTTTCAGGCGCCGACGGACCTCGTGGTTTAGGAGCTTGTCCAACCATCCCACAACGTTCCCCATCATCACAGCGGGATGGCGAACACGGGACCATAGCCAATCGGGTTCCCCAAGCGCCGCATCCAGACACATGGCGCACACCAGCAGAAATGGGGTGCTCACAATGCGGCCTCCAACCTGTTCCAGCCCGTCGCGGGCGGCAATCCCAGTCGCAGATATGTTTTGGAATAGGGAAAAACACGGCTCCAGATGTGGGCGCGGGCCAGCCGGTCCTGCCACTCATTGGCATCGTCCACGTCATAGAGCCGGAACAGAGCGGTTCCCCCCACAAGGTCTGCCCCCCTGGTCGTCAAAAGCCGATCCAAGCGCTTCGTGTCAGCGGTCAATCGGTTGCGGGTTGCATTAGCCCAGTCGGTGTCACACAGCGCCAGTTCACCGATCTTGAGGGCCGGACCTGAGACCGCCCATGGTCCGATCAGGTCGTTCAGTCTGGCGATGAGCTCGGGCTGGCCGATGGCAAACCCCAGCCGCAACCCCGCCAGCCCCCAGAACTTACCAAAGCTCTTCAGGACGATCACACCGGGTCGAGCGGCGAGATGTATCAGCGACGCTTGGGGAGTGACATCGCAAAAGCTTTCGTCAATCACGGTCAGCGGGGCGCTTGCATCCGCTTCCTTCCACAGCCGCCCGTCGGGGTTGTTCGGGTGCACAATTACGCGCGCCTCTGCCGGGCTGTCTGCCTGAACGCTCCAGCCCTGTGCGGCGAAGGCAGCGGCGTGCTCGTTATAGGTGGGTGTGGTGATTTGAACGCGGCCCGGCGCGGCCAGCGCCGGAATCCGCGCGATAATAGCTGAGGCACCGGGCGCGGGCAGAATTGCCGCCCCCTCGGGCACCGCCCAAAACTGGCGGGCGGCTTTGCTTAGTCGTTCGAATGCACCATGATCGGGCAACTCAAACCAGTCTGAAGACGTCAAACCTGTTACATCATAAGGTACGGGATTGATCCCCGTGGACAGGTCCATCCAATCTGAGCGCGCGCCGCCAAAACTTGCTATCGCCTCGTCCAGGCCACCGCCGTGATCGCGCGTGGTGCGAGGGGTCAAGTGTTTCTTCTGGCCCGCCATCGGAACCTCGTTGGAATTGCCTGTTCGGGCTCTTTTCAAGCGGAATTTCGCCGTTTGCACAAGCAAATGTGCGTGATCCAGGTGATGCCATCCGGCAGCGTTAACGCTTTGTTAACGAAATGGCGTGATCACGGATTAAGGGAATGTTTATTTCCTTCTCTAACAAGTGCCCAGGTTATAACGATGAATGTTTTGATAGTTGAAAGTAACCCCGACCTCGGTCGGGTTTGGAAGCGGCATCTGGAGCGGTACGGCGCCGAAGTGACGTTGGTGACCGGGCAAGAGGCTGCTATTCTTGCCCTGTACGGGCAAGAATTTGAAATCATCGTGCTGGATCTGGTTCTGGAAAAAGGCAGCGCATTGGCAGTTGCGGATTTCGCCAGCTACCGAAGGCCCGAAGCGCGGGTGATCTTTGTCACCAACACGACCTTTTTTTCGGACGGATCCATCTTTGCCCACAGCCCAAACGCCTGCGCTTATGTGCAAAGCGCAACGCCGCCAGAAGACCTGGCGGCGATGGTTCAGCACTACGCGGCGGATCGTTGACCGCGCCCATGCGGCTCCATGTAGTCCAAAACAGGGTTTACCGGAATGATCCGGTTGGGGTTGATCGTGTCATGGCTATAGTGGTAGTGGCGCACGATGTGGTTGATGTTTACCGTCTCGGCCACACCAGGCCACTGATACAGCTCTCGCGTATAGGCCCATAGGTTCGGATAGTCGATCAAGCGACGCTTGTTGCATTTGAAATGCAGGTGGTAAACCGGGTCGAACCGGATCAGGGTGGTGAACAACCGCCAGTCGGCTTCGGTTACGCGATCCCCCATCAAGTACCGTTTGTGGGCCAGTCGATCCTCCAGCCAGTCGAGGGTTTCAAACAGGGGGTGAACGGCGGCGTCGTAGGCCTGTTGCGACGTGGCAAAGCCGGATTTGTAGACGCCGTTGTTGACGTTGGAATAGATCCGCGCGTTAACCTCTTCGATTTCGTCCCGCATCGCTTCGGGCCAATAGTCGTCGGTGTTTCCTGTAATGCCGTCAAAGGCCGAGTTGAACATACGGATGATCTCGGAACTTTCGTTCGAAACGATCGTTTCCTGTTGTTTATCCCAAAGGATCGGCACGGTGACGCGGCCAGAATAGTTTGGATCAGCTTTGGTATAAATCTGGTGGGCATAGTCGAGGCCGAACAGTTTGTCTCCGGTCGCGCCGTGCTCATCCGTCTTGAAGGTCCAGCCCTTGTCCAGCATGTCCGGATGCACAACCGAGACCGAAATCAGATCGCTGAGCCCCTTCAGCTTGCGGAAAATCAATGTTCGATGTGCCCACGGGCAAGCAAGGCTGACATAAAGGTGATAGCGGTTTGGTTCAGCCTTGAAACCTGCCTTGCCAGACGGACCGGCACTGCCATCGGCAGTCAGCCAGTTACGAAACTGGGCAGTGCTGCGTTTAAAGGCGCCACCAGTGGATTTGGTGTCGTACCAGGTGTCATGCCATTTGCCGTCGACCAACAGGCCCATTGGGTGTCCTCCGCATTGCGATTTCTTCAAACATAGGAGGTTGCACGCGGCCTTCCCACTTCAGAGGCCGCGCATATGGTCTGCACCTGCGCACAGAGGGGCCTGAGATTTCGATGCAACAGGTTCGATATGCGCAAATCTATGTGGCCGACTTTACTGGATTTTTACAATCCGGACTTCACAATAGAGTTCGTTGCCCGGGGAATTGTGCCATGACGACTTATATTTCAAAGGAAATAAGCGCTGAATTGGATGCTGCGCGAATCGCGGGGTTGAAAAAGACCAGCCGCCTGCGCGTCGAGTTTGGCGACAATACATTTAAAATACTCAGATTGTGGAAAGACGGCTTTACGGTTGAGGCTGAAACAACACCGCAACTGCGCGGCCTTGTGGATATCTACGACGGGGCGCGCCACCTTTACCAATGCCTGATCATCGCCGATGAGGAAGAGGCTGGTGAAATGCGGTATGAATTCAAACGCAGTACAGCCGCCGCCGACACGGCTCCGCTCGACTTCTATCGCCCACCTGATGCGCCGATTGCGTTGCTGGGGTACGAAGACTAGGCAGCCGACTCATAAAACTCGATCCAAAGGCGCACTGATGCCAGTTTGATCATTGCCAGGAAGTTGCGTGAAGTTTTCTCGTAGCGTGTGGCGATACGGCGGAAGGAGGCTTTGAGACGCCCGAAGAAGCGCTCGATTTTGTTGCGCTCTTTGTAAAGGTCCGCGTCGAATTCGGCGGGCAGCTTTCGGTTTGCTTTGGACGGGATCACGTCGATGGCACCCTGTTCCCAGATCATATCCCTGATCCAGTCTGCATCATATGCCTTGTCTGCCAGCACACGCTGGCCTGGCTGCAACGCATCCAGCAACCGCTTGCAGGGCGGTGCGTCATGGGCCTGACCGGGGGTCAGCTCGAACCGGATGGGCAGGCCGTCCTGGTTCACAAGTGCATGAATTTTCGTGCCTAACCCGCCGCGCGAGCGCCCCAGGCAACGACGCGGGTCGTTTTTTTGAGCGTGGTTGCAGAATGATGGGCGCGCACGGACGTGCCATCCACCATGACCGTGTCGACGTTGTGGGCATCGGCCACAGCTTCCATGATCCGGTCCCAGTGGCCCGCATAGGTCCAGCGGTTGAAGCGATTGTAGATCGTGGTGGGCGGGCCGTATTCCTCAGGCAGATCGGCCCATGGGATGCCGGTGCGCAGGACGTAAAAGATGCCATTAATCACGCGCCGGTCATCCACCCGTTTCACGCCGCGTGATTTGTTGGGTAGCACCTGTTTGATGAACTCCCACTCCAGATCGCTCATATCAGATCGCGCCATTTTCCTGCTCCCGACTGCTTTTCAGGAAACACAATCACAAGCCTATGGGAATGAACAGAAATTAATGGGTGTAATGCCTAGCCAAATTTGCCTGCTTCGGTATCGATTGGACGCAGTAGTTCACAAAACGCACCGGAACAGCATGCTGACGCGCAGTGCATATCTCGCGTCAGCAGGTGGTTGGCCTATGTGCATGGTCACCGAATGCCTTGAAAGATGGTCACAACCATTGGCTGTTCGTGTAGACGTGCGCAGCTTGGATGCCAGCCAAAACGTGCTGCGCCGGGCGAAAGCGGAAGACGGATTTCAGCAAGGCCCGGCGCATGACCGTCATTGAAGATCGGAAAACGCGTGTTTCAACCGCTTGCAGGCCTCTTCTACCCGTGCGTGTTGCGTGGCCAGATTGAACCGTTCAAAGGTTTCTCCGCCAGTGCCGAAGCCCGGGCCGGATGATGTGGCGATCCGGGCATCCTTGCGCAGACGCTTCATCACCTCGTCATGCGTCATTCCCGTGCCCGAAAAATCTACCCAGGCCAGGTAGGTGGCCTGCAGGGGCATTGACCAAAGTCCCGGAATTTCGGCAATGGTTGCATCGAACAGTTTGCGGTTGCCATCTAAATGCACCATTTGCGCATCCACCCACTCCGCGCCTTCGGGTGTATAAGCCGCTGTGACCATAGAAACGCCTAACGCACTGGGCATGTAATCCAGTGTTTTCAGCCGATGCCGCATGGCGGCGCGCAAGTTGTGATCAGGGATGATCATATTTCCCGTGCGCTGCCCCGCGATGTTGAACGTTTTGGAGGCCGCGGTCAGCGTCACCGTAAAGGGCTGCGCTTCGGGCGCGGCCTTTGCCATAGGTATGAAAGTTTGGCCTGGAAAAACAAGATCCTGGTGGACTTCATCCGATACGAGGATCAAGCCATTGCGCATGGCAAACGCGGCCACAGCGCGCAATTCTTCGTTCGACCACACCCGGCCCGAAGGGTTTTGGGGCGAGCACCACATCAACAGTTTTTCCGACCCGTCCAACCGCGACTGCGCATCTTCGAAATCAATGCCATAGCTGTCGCCATCCCGCACCAGCGGGCATTCCACAACCCGTCGTCCGGTCTTGTTAATCTTGTGGGCGAATTCGTGATAAACGGGGCTGAATATAACGACGCCATCACCGGGATCGGTCCAGACATCCAGACACAGGGCAATTGCATTGCCCAACCCTTGCGAGGTCAGAACCCAATCCGTGTCGATCGACCAATCGTGGCGGTTCTGCATCCACCACTGGACTGAGGCCAGATACGCCGGATGTTCCCAGGAATAGCCGAAGACACCGTGATCAGCTGCGTTGCGGACTGCCTCTCTTACGCAGGGCGCAGTGGGGTAGTCGGAATCTGCGGTCCACATGGCCAACCCGTCCTGTGGCGAGACGCCATACAGGTCTTCCATCTTGTCCCATTTTGAACTGTTCGTCCCCCGGCGGTCGATCACGTCATTGAAAGTCATGTTTTCTCCATCTGTCCGCTGCGAAGCTAGTCACAATCGCGGCAGGTGCAAGGGGGGCGTTGCGGCGGGGGGCGGGATGGCCTAAATCAACCCTATGAAACGCAATATCCTGATCCATCCCGACCCCCGTCTGAAAAAGGTCTGTGCCCCTGTCACCGACCTGTCGGATGAGCTGCGCAACTTGGCCGATGACATGCTGGAGACAATGTATGATGCGCCCGGCATTGGGCTGGCCGCGCCACAAGTCGGCGTTCTGGATCGACTGATCGTGATGGACTGCGTGAAAGAAGAGGGTGAGGCGCCGCGCCCGTTGGTCATGTTCAACCCCGAGGTCATCGCCTCGTCTGACGAAACCAATGTCTACGAAGAAGGTTGCCTGTCGATACCTGAGCAATTTGCCGAGGTGACGCGGCCCAAGGTAGTAGATGTGACCTGGCTGGACCGCGACGGCAACTTGCAGAAGGAAACGTTTGACGGGCTTTGGGCGACGTGCGTTCAGCATGAGATTGATCACCTGAACGGCAAGCTGTTCATCGACTATCTCAAACCGCTGAAGCGTCAGATGATCACGCGCAAGATGCAGAAGCTGAAACGCGAGATGGCCCGTACATGACGATTCGCCCCTGCCTGCCATGGCCCGATAAACGCTTGCGGACCAAGGCCGAAGATGTAGCTGAAATCACGGATGATATTCGCGCCATCTGGGACGATATGATCGACACGATGGAGGCGATGCCCGGTGTTGGTCTTGCCGGGCCGCAGATTGGTGTCATGCTGCGGTTGGCGGTTGTTGATGGCTCGACCGAGCGCGGCCGGGCGGTGCGCATGGCGAACCCCGAAATCCTGCACAGCTCGATTGAATTGCGTGAACACGACGAAGCCAGCCCGAACCTGCCCGGTGTTTCGGCCAAGGTAAAACGTCCTCGTGCTGTGACGGTAAAGTACCTGAACGAAAAAGGCATTGTGGATCGCCGTGATTTTGTAGGGATCGAGGCCACCAGCGTGCAGCATCAGATCGATCATCTGAACGGCAAGATGTATTTTGATCGGCTGAGCAAGGTGAAGCGCGATATACTGCTGCGCAAAGCCAGAAAGCAGGGTTAGGAATGCGCGTCGTTTTCATGGGCACGCCGGACTTCTCGGTTCCAGTGTTGGACGCGCTGGTAGAGGCCGGGCATGATATTGCTGCGGTGTATTGCCAACCGCCCCGGCCTGCCGGGCGTGGCAAGAAAGACAGACCAACGCCGGTGCACGCACGGGCCGAGGCGTTGGGTCTGCCCGTCCGTCATCCGGTGTCGCTAAAGTCGCCTGAGCAGCAAGAGGCCTTCGCCGCGCTAAACGCTGACCTTGCGGTGGTCGTGGCCTATGGTTTGTTGTTGCCACAGCCCATTCTGGATGCACCGGCGAACGGGTGCCTGAATATCCATGCAAGCCTTTTGCCGCGCTGGCGTGGGGCTGCGCCGATCCACCGCGCGATCATGTCGGGGGATGCAGAGACCGGCATTTGTATCATGCAAATGGAGGCCGGGCTGGACACTGGTCCTGTTCTATTGCGTCAGGCCACGGATATCGGGCCCGAGGAAACCACCGCGCAGCTGCACGATCGTCTTTCGCAGATGGGCGCGGACCTTATCGTCGAGGCGCTGAGACGTCTTCCTGATCTGACACCCGAGCCTCAGCCCGAAGATGGCGTGACCTATGCGTCGAAGATCGACAAGGCCGAAGCCCAGGTGGACTGGACCCGCCCTGCGGTTGAAATCGACCGTCAGATCCGTGGCCTTTCCCCGTTTCCCGGTGCCTGGACCAAAATAGGCGGTGAAAGGGTCAAGCTGTTGGCCTCAAAACAAGCCGATGGGCAGGGTATGCCCGGGACAGTTCTGAATGGAACGCTCCGCGTGGCATGTGGTACGGGCGCGGTTGACCTGTTGCGCCTGCAACGGGCCGGCAAGGGCGCACAGGACACGGAAACCTTTTTGCGGGGCTGGCCGGTCGCTGCCGGAACCTGCCTGAGCTCGGAGTAAGCCAGATGTTCATGGTCCTGATGGGCACTGTCGTGATCGCCGGGATCGTTGGATACCTCTCCGAGAAAACCGGCTTTACCCATAACGGATATGTGCCTTCGATCATCATTTGTGTGGGTGGCGCGTTCTTGTTTTACTTTGTGCGGATCATGTTCGGGATCAGCTTTGGCCCTCCGGGGCTGGACGCCGTCCTGTCATCCATCGGTGCGCTGATCATCGTGCCGACGCATTGGAGGAAGTGATTCAAGTGTGGTCAGGGCCGCGGCCCGGCAACCGGCTGCCAGTCGGTGGTACTTGGTGATCAACGTATCGGCGCGCTGCCGGACGGCTAAGCGCGCAAGACGCTATCCGTTCATGCGATAGTCGCAGAATATGCGTCAGTTCAAGCGTCACCTCCCGCTAGGTGCGAGGGGGGCGGCTTTTGTAGACCGGCAGTTTCCAACCAAACAACAACGATCCGGCCCGCAAAGCCCAGCAAACCAGCGCGCACGCCCCCAGTGTGATCAATTCATCGAAGCCAAGGCGGTGCACGACAACCGCGGTCATGGCGCCAGTAAAAGCGCATGAAACGTAAAGCTCACCTTGTTTGAGGACCAGTGGTACTTCGTTGCAGACCACATCGCGCATCAATCCGCCCAGGCACCCCGTGCAAATGCCCATCAACACCACGATTGTACCGGATTGCCCGAGCGACAAGGCGACACCAGTGCCAGCGGCAACCGCGATAGACAGGGCGAAACTATCCAGCCAGATCAGCCAATTGTACCGGCTTTCAACCAGGTGGGCGGTCAAGAAGACAAGCACCGCTGCACCGGTTCCGATAAGGATGTAATCCGGTTGACCGACCCAAAACACCGGATGCCTGTTCAGCAAAAGATCGCGTACCGTGCCGCCGCCCACCGCCGTGAGACAAGCGATGAAAGCAAACCCCACCAGATCGAGCTGCGCCCGGCTGGCCACCAATGCGCCGGTCAAGGCAAAAACCAGAACCGAGGCATAATCCAGCAGCGCCAGACCGTTCACGATTTTGCCTTTTGAGGTTTAAACGGAGCCATGCCGGCGCGGGCCAGTTCATCTGCTTTTTCGTTTTCGGGGTGACCGGCGTGGCCCTTGACCCATTCCCAGGTTACGTTATGCCGGATCTGCGCCTCATCCAACCTCTGCCATAGATCGACATTCTTTACAGGTTTCTTGTTCGAGGTCTTCCAGCCGTTCCGCTTCCACCCGAATATCCACCCCGTCACACCGTTCTTAACATAGGCGCTGTCGGTGACGATGGTGATTTTCGAGGCACGCTCAAGAGTTTCCAGCGCGCTGATCGCGGCCAGCAGTTCCATGCGGTTGTTGGTCGTGTTGGCCTCACCCCCGTTCAATTCGCGTTCTTTCAGAACAGTGTCGCCATCCATCGCGCGCAGCAAGACGCCCCAGCCTCCCGGTCCGGGGTTGCCGGAACACGCGCCGTCGGTATAGGCGAACAGTTCAGCCATGGGCCATCACCAGGATAAAGCCGTCATAGGATCCGGCCAGCCCTTTGCCCATGCCGGTTGTGATACGGTCGATTGAGAACCCCGCCTGTGCCAGCGCGTCCTCGATCTCAGTCTGCGAGAAATAGGTGTAAGAGCGGTCCAGTTCGTCGCGGTGTTCGCCGGTTCCCAGTTTCAGGCCGAGGAAAAAAATGCCACCCGGTTTGAGCGCCTTGTGGATGGCGGCCAAATGGCGCGGGAAGGCCTCGCGTGGGGCGTGCAGCAAGGAAAAGCTGGCGTAGATGCCGTCATACGTGTCCACTTCGGTCACGTCGTCGAAAGTGCCCAGATGTGCGTCCACGCCATTGTTACGCGCATGTTCGACAAATTCTGGCGTTGCGTCCAGCGCCCGCACTGTCAGCCCCTCTCGCATGAAAAAGGCACTGTCTGATCCGGGGCCAGACCCTAAGTCCAGCACAAGCCCAGCACCGACCGCATTGGCAAATGCTTGCCGGGACTCGATCTGTTCCGGGGGCAAAGGGATTTTCAGGTAGTCTGCCACGCGGGTGGAATAGGCTTTGATCGTTCTTTCGTCGGTCACAGGTATACCCCCACAGCTAGGCAAGCCAGCACAATGGCCGTCAGTAACACACGCAGGCGCAACCACCAGGTCGGGGTCAGCCGCCAGTATGCAAAAATGGCATCAAGCACCAAAAGGCCGGTAAATCCATAGATCAGGTTGGTGCCCGCACTCACCGGTCCTCCGCCAGTTTGGACAAAGGCCCAAAGCGCGGGAAGCACGGACAGGGCATAGCAGGTCGCGGCCTTACTGCCCGACGTCTTGGTGGCGAAGCCCCACAGAACGCCGGACATAAAGCTGAGGATGACCGAGCCGTAGAACAGTTGGACATACGGTCCCACAAAACGTGATCCGAACGCCTGCGTCCCCCATGCGTGCAGGTCGTCATTCAGGTAAGTGAGCGCGCCCCAGATAAAGGGGATCAACCCAGCTAGCCCAAGGAACAGCGGAGCCCTTGGTATACCGCTCATGCGGGTACTCTCAGGACGCGCGGGACTTTGAATTCAACGTTTTCCACGGCCGTTTCCACCAGTTCGACGGTCACATCGTAATGTTCGCGGAAGGCGTCGATCACCTCATTCACCAGTATTTCGGGGGCCGAAGCACCCGCCGTGACGGCAATCGATGAAATCCCTTCAAGCGCGCGCCAGTCAATCTCGGTCGCGCGTTGCACCAGTTGCGCGTAATTGCACCCGGCGCGCGAGGCGACCTCGACCAGGCGACGCGAGTTGGATGAGTTCGGCGCACCTACAACCAGCAGCGCATCCGATTTCGGAGCCACAGCCTTCACGGCTTCCTGCCGGTTGGTGGTGGCGTAGCAGATATCTTCCTTATGCGGGCCGACGATGGCCGGGAACCGTGCCTCAAGCGCTGCTATGATATCTTTAGTGTCGTCAACGGACAGTGTGGTCTGCGTGACAAAGGCCAGCTTTTCCGGGTCGCGCACCTGCACCGTCGCGACGTCCTCGACGGTTTCGACCAGCAACACCTCGCCCTCAGGCAGTTGGCCCATGGTTCCGACAGTCTCGGGGTGGCCCTTGTGACCGATCATGATCATTTGCAGACCAGCATCGGCGTGGCGCTGTGCCTCAACATGCACTTTTGAGACCAGCGGGCAGGTGGCATCGACGTAGATCATCTCGCGCGCCGCGGCCGAGGCAGGCACGGATTTTGGTACGCCATGTGCGGAAAAGATCACCGGCCGATCATCAGGGCATTCGTCCAGTTCCTCGACAAACACCGCGCCTTTGGCGCGTAACCCGTCGACGACAAATTTATTATGCACGATCTCGTGGCGCACGTAGACGGGCGCACCCCACTTCTGCAACGCCATTTCCACGATTTTGATGGCGCGATCGACTCCGGCGCAGAATCCGCGCGGGGCAGCAAGGTAAAGGGTCAGGCGTGGCTTTGTCATGTCGCGATCTCCATAGGGCACAGGTAAGTCTTTTCGTGGCCTTGGTCCAGACGCGACCGTGTCATTTACCTGACACGAATCGATGTTAGCCAATAGGTGTTTAAGCACCTGTTCATTGGTATAGCGAAGGCGCGGTCAGAACAAACACTCTGACCGCGCCGAATTCTTGAACCGGTTTTGTGCGAAGCTGACGCTTACTGACCGCCGGCGGCGGCGACGCTGCGTGGCTCCATCGGCATTTCACGCGGAGGCCGCCCGATCACGTCGCGCAAATCTTCCAACTCGATGAAGTTATCCGCCTGACGGCGCAATTCATCCGAAATCATTGGCGGCTGGCTGCGGATGGTTGAGACAACCGATACACGCACGCCCTGCCTTTGAAGGCTGGCAATCAACGGGCGGAAATCCCCATCGCCCGAAAACAGCACAATATGATCGACGCGCGGCGCCAGTTCCATGGCATCGACGGTCAATTCGATATCCATGTTGCCTTTGACTTTCCGACGCCCCATGCTGTCGGTGTATTCCTTTGCCGGTTTGGTCACCATGGTGAAGCCGTTGTAATGCAGCCAGTCGACCAAGGGACGGATCGGCGAATACTCGTCGTTTTCCAAAAGCGCTGTATAGTAGAAAGCACGAAGCATTTTTCCGCGGCGCATGAATTCCTGACGCAGCAGTTTGTAGTCGATATCAAACCCCAGTGCTTTTGCGGCTGCATAAAGATTCGAGCCGTCGATGAACAGCGCTAGCCGTTCGTCTTTATAAAACATAAATAGATCCTTCCGGTACAAACCAGCGGCGCCGAGTGGTAGGTGAGTGAGCTAGTGAATGAGCAACACGCTGATATGCCTATAATTAGGGCATTTTAAACGTATCGCAAGCAGGCAATTTGTCAAATATGGGGGATGAAATGCGCAAATCTTCGTCAGAAGCGGTGATAGCATTGGGTGCAAATCTCAGTTTGAGCGCATCAAGACCCAGAGTGACACTTGAAAGGGCAATTGACGCAATTTCGCGTCAAGGGTTTGTGATTCGCGCCATCAGCCGCTTTTTCGAGACCCCATGTTTTCCTGCCGGGGCCGGGCCGGACTATGTGAATGCGGCTGTCGTGGTCGAAACTGACAAGACCCCGCTCGAGCTGCTGAACATGCTGCACGACGTCGAGCATGAATTCGGTCGCGAGCGGGTACAGCGCTGGGGCATGCGCACGCTCGATCTGGATTTGATTTGCTACGATGATCTTGTCCTGCCGGACTTGGCCGAGTACGAACGATGGCGGGTCTTGCCGCTTGACGCGCAGAAACAACAGGCGCCGCAAGAGCTGATCCTGCCGCACCCACGCCTGCAGGACCGCGCCTTTGTGCTGGTCCCGATGGCGGACGTGGCCCCGGGTTGGCGTCACCCGGTGTTGGGGCGCACTGTCACTGAGATGCTTGCAGAACTGGACGCTGATGAGATCAAGGCCGTCACCCCCGTGTGATGGATGCCATTTCCTGCTTGTCAAGCCGGGGATTCGCGCATAGATAAACGTCTTCCTGACATGGATTCAGTAACGGAGAGCGCCCAATGGCCCGCGTGACGGTTGAAGATTGCGTAGACAAGGTTCCAAACCGGTTCGAACTGGTAATGCTCGCCGCGCATCGTGCGCGCGAGATTTCTGCCGGTGCGGCGATCACCGTCGATCGTGACAATGACAAGAACCCTGTTGTGTCACTGCGCGAGATTGCCGATGAGACGCAAAGCGCCGATGAACTGCGCGAGCGCCTGATCGAAGCGAACCAAACGCAGATCGAGGTTGATGAGCCCGAAGAAGACCAGATGGCTCTTCTCATGGGTGCGGAATCGGACAAGCCTGTCGAAGATGACATGTCCGAAGAGAAGCTGTTGCGCGCTCTGATGGAGGCTCAAGGCCAGGGGTAACCCAAGCTTACACAAGGTGCGGACCGGATGATTTCTGCTGACGACTTGATTGCGCTGGTCCGCAACTACAACCCCAAAACCAACGCAGACCGCATTGCCCGCGCATTTGAATTTGGACGTCAGATGCACGAAGGGCAGTTCCGCCATTCTGGCGAGCCTTATTTCACTCATCCTGTTGCCGTTGCCGCCATTCTAACCGAACAGCGTCTGGATGATGCCACCATCATCACGGCACTTCTGCATGACACGATCGAGGATACCAAAGCCAGCTACGGCAAGGTGGCCGATCTGTTCGGGGATGAGGTCGCCAAGCTGGTCGATGGCGTAACCAAGCTGACCAACCTGCAACTTTCCAGCCGAGAGACCAAGCAGGCCGAGAATTTCCGCAAGCTGTTCATGGCGATGTCCAAGGACCTGCGGGTTATCCTGGTTAAACTCGCCGACCGTTTGCACAACATGCGCACGATCAAGGCGATGCGCCCGGAAAAGCAGATTCAAAAAGCGCGTGAGACGATGGATATCTATGCGCCGCTTGCGGGCCGCATGGGTATGCAATGGATGCGAGAGGAGCTGGAAGACCTTGCCTTTCGGGTGCTCAATCCCGAAGGACGTCAGTCAATCATCCGGCGTTTTATCACGTTGCAGCGCGAAACCGGCGACGTAATCCATCGTATCACCGGCGATATGCGGCATGAGCTGGAAAAGGCCGGGATCGACGCAGAGGTCTTCGGACGGGCCAAGAAACCGTATTCGATCTGGCGCAAGATGCAGGAAAAGGATCAGGGCTTTTCGCGCCTTTCGGATATCTACGGTTTCCGCATCATCACTCAGACCGAAGAAGATTGCTATCGCACGCTGGGCGCGATCCATCAGCGCTGGCGCGCCGTTCCTGGGCGGTTCAAAGACTACATAAGCCAGCCGAAATCGAACGGATACCGCTCAATTCACACGACGGTTTCTGGACGCGATGGCAAGCGGGTCGAGGTTCAGATACGTACCCGCCAGATGCATGACGTGGCCGAAACGGGCGTGGCGGCGCACTGGTCGTATCGCGATGGTGTGCGTTCGGAAAACCCATTTGCCGTGGACCCGGCCAAGTGGATCGCGAATCTGACCGAACAGTTCGACAGCGAAGAGGATCACGAAGACTTCCTCGAAGCGGTCAAGCTTGAGATGTATTCGGATCAGGTCTTCTGTTTTACGCCCAAGGGCGACGTGGTAAAACTGCCACGTGGTGCGACGCCGATAGATTTCGCCTATGCCATCCACACGCGGATCGGGCACGCCTGCGTGGGTGCCAAGGTTGACGGCATCCGCGTACCGCTGTGGACCCGGATCAAGAACGGGCAATCGGTCGACATCATTACCGCTGATGGGCAGACCCCGCAGGTCACATGGCTTGAGATCGCGGTGACTGGAAAAGCCCGGACATCGATCCGCCGCGCGCTGCGCGAGGTCGACCGCGAGCGATTTATTAAGCTTGGCAAGGAACTTGCCCGGTCGGGCTTCGACCACGTGGGTCGCAAAGCCACCGACAAAGCCCTGGATACTGCCGCCAAGCACCTGCGGCTCAAGGATCGTCACGAGCTGTTGGCGCGCCTTGGAAGCGCCGAATTGACGGCGCATGACGTGGTCAGTGCGGTTTATCCCGAACTGACACAGGATGACGGCGATGCTATTTCCCCGCGCCGCGCGGTGATCGGTCTGGAACCCGGACAGAAATTCGAACGCGCACCGTGCTGTCAGCCTCTGCCTGGTGAGCGTATTGTCGGTATTACGTATCGCGGCAGGGGCGTGGTTGTGCACGCAATCGATTGCGATCGACTGTCTGAATACGAAAGCGAGCCTAACCGCTGGGTTGACCTGCACTGGCATTCGGGCACGCACCCGGCGGTGTATGGTGTGACGCTTGATCTGACCATCGGAAATGACGCTGGGGTACTGGGGCGTATTTGCACATTGATTGGCGAGAAAAAGGCCAATATCTCGAACCTGGAATTCGTTGATCGCAAACCGGATTTTTACCGACTTCTGATCAGTGTCGAGCTGCGCGACCTAGAACAGTTGCATTCGCTGATGCTTACACTTGAGGCCGAAAGCGACGTCGCCGCGGTTGATCGGTATCGCGACAAGGAAAAAACCGCTGTAGCGGCTGTTTGAGAGAGGGTGATCAGGAGTGGTTTTTAAGCGCCGAGACCGACGCTCACCCATTCAGATCGCTTCGGAGTTCGTTTATCCGCGCGGCGGATGGACCCGTGCCTTTCACTACGTCAAACACCGTATCCGGCGCCTGCCCGATTCACCTGAACGTATTGCGCGCGGCGTTGGGGCGGGCGTGTTTACTGCGTTCACGCCCTTCTATGGGTTTCATTTCTTTATCGCAGCGCTGATCAGCCGATTGATCAACGGCAATCTGCTGGCTTCGTTGAGCGGTACATTTTTCGGAAATCCCCTGACTTATGTTCCCATCGCCGTGGTCTGTCTGCAAACGGGTCATTTTCTTTTGGGGGACGATTTTGAAGAGGGTGAAACACACGGCCTGACGGACAGTTTCGTTCAGGCGCTGGGTGATCTGAAGAACAACTTTATGGCCATGTTCACAGATCGCGTCGCTGATTGGGGCGGGTTGAGTATTTTTTACGACGAAGTGTTCTTTCCTTACATGATCGGGGGCATCTTTCCGGGGCTCATTGCCGGGTTCGTCTGTTATCACCTCAGCCTTCCGGTGGTTCGTACCTACCAGCAACGCCGCCGTGCGCGGATCAAAGCGAAATTCGAAGAAATCAAGCGTCTGGCCGAAAGCGAACCTGCCGTTCCGGTATCAAACCCTCTAGGCTCGGGCCAGAGTTCGGGAAAGGAATCAAGCGATGTCTGAAAACCACCTGCGTCTGGGCGTGAATATCGACCATGTCGCTACCGTGCGGAACGCGCGCGGTGGAGACTATCCCGACCCGTTGCGCGCCGCCAAACTGGCGGAAGAGGCTGGGGCAGATGGAATTACTGCCCATTTGCGTGAAGATCGCCGCCACATCTCGGACGCGGATATCGATGGTCTGATGGAAGTTCTGTCAGTGCCGCTGAACTTCGAAATGGCTGCGACGCCGGAAATGCAAAAGATCGCCTTGCGCCATAAACCGCATGCCGTTTGCATTGTCCCGGAAAAACGCGAAGAGCGTACAACCGAAGGCGGGCTTGAGGTCGCGCGTGAGGAAAACAAGCTGGCCCATTACATCGCGCCGCTGCGCGAGGCGGGGTGTCGCGTGTCGATCTTCATTGCAGCCGACCAGCGCCAGATCGAGGCGGCGCACCGCATCGGTGCCGAAGTGATTGAGCTGCACACAGGCGCTTATTGCGACGCCCATGCCGAAGGCCGGGTGGATGAAGCCGCAACCGAACTGGAAAGCCTGCGCCAGATGTCCGCTTTTGCCCACTCACTAGGTCTTGAGGTGCATGCTGGGCACGGTTTGAACTATGAAACGGTGCAACCCGTCGCGGCTTTCCCTGAGGTGCGAGAGTTGAATATCGGCCATTTCCTGATCGGTGAGGCGATTTTCCGTGGTCTCACCCCGGCGATAGCCGAGATGCGTCGCCTGATGGATGAGGCACGAGCCTGATCAGGTTGCGCAACGCACGCAGGATCAAGAGGGGACGCCATGAAGGCAATCACTTATCGTAGCTTTGGCACGGCAGATGACGTGCTTGAACTGGTCGACATGCCTGACCCCGTTGCTGGACCGGGTGAAGTCGTGGTTCAGTTGAAGGCCACGGGGATCAATCCATCGGATGTCAAACTGCGCGGTGGCGCGCGCCCCGGGGCGGTCATGCAGTATCCTGTTGTCATTCCACATTCGGACGGTGCTGGGGTTATCGTGGCCGTCGGTACGGGTGTCGATCCGGCTCGGGTCGGCGAACGGGTCTGGATCTGGAATGGCCAATGGCAACGCGCGTTCGGAACCGGTGCAGAGTATATCGCCCTGCCGTCCGAGCAGGCGGTTTTTCTGCCGGAGACGACCAGTTTTGCCGAAGGGGCTTGCTTTGGAATCCCGGCAATGACCGCGTGGTACGCGTTGTATGCTGACGGGCCGATTGCGGACAAGACGGTTCTGGTGACCGGGGGTGCGGGAACTGTGGGGCGTTACGCCTGTCAGATGGCCGCCCTTGGTGGTGCACGGGTCATCACAACGGTGAGTTCGCAGGAAAAGGCCGCACATTCTGGCGCGGATGAGTTTGTGAACTACCGCACTCAGAATGTGACGCAAGCTGTGATGGACATGACCGATGGCGCCGGTGTTGACCGTATTGTCGAAGTCGATTTTGCAGCCAATCAGGAAGCCTCGCTGGGTTTGATCCGACCGGGCGGCACCATCGCAAGCTATGCATCGGCGTCGCAGATGCGCCCAGAACTTGATTTCTACGGCTTCATGTTCAAGAACATTCGCCTGCACATGCTGATCGTGTATCAGTTGGACGCCGTCGCGCGGCGCAGGGGCGAAGCCCAACTGACGGAATGGTTGGAGCAGGGCGTTTTGACCCATGCGGTCGTGCCTGCGGGGCATTTGGCCGATGCTGCGGCAGCTCACAAGATGGTCGAAGCCGGTGAGAAGATGGGCACTGTGGTTCTGGAGGTGTGATGTGATCCTTGGCATCGGCACGGACCTCGCGAATATCGAACGCATTCAGGGTACGCTTGACCGTTTTGGCGACCGTTTCCGCAACCGTGTCTTCACTGAAACCGAGCAGAACAAGGCCGAACGCCGGGCCGACACCGCGGGAACCTACGCCAAGCGCTGGGCGGCGAAAGAGGCTTGCTCAAAGGCTTTGGGTACCGGTTTGCGCATGGGCATTTCGTGGCGGGATATGGCGGTCACCAATCTGCGCACGGGTCAGCCCGTGATGCATGTCACCGGCTGGGCCGCCGAACGTCTGAAAGAGATGACGCCCGAGGGTCACGAGGCCATTATCCATGTCACACTGACTGATGACCACCCATGGGCGCAGGCCTTCGTTGTGATTGAGGCCCGCCCGCTTCAAGATCACGCCGCTCAGTCTTGACTTGCCCCCAACCGCCCCGCATGTAGCACCCCAACAACCCAAGGACCGGAGAGCAGTATGGCCGAGGACGTCAAAACCGGAAATCCCATATGGGAGACGATCAAAACCATCGTCTACGCCCTGTTGATCGCCGGCGTTTTCCGTACCCTGTTCTTTCAGCCGTTTTGGATTCCTTCCGGTTCTATGAAACAGACCTTGCTGATCGGGGATTTCCTTTTCGTTAATAAGATGGCCTATGGCTATTCCTATGCGTCCTGCCCCAGTCTGATTATCCCCAGTGTCGGTTTGAACATTGATGCCGAAGATATCTGCGGCTGGATACCAGGAGGCGACAATTCCCGCATCCTGGGCGGAGAGCCCGAGCGTGGCGACGTCATTGTTTTTCGCCATCCGGTCACCGGGCGTGACTACATTAAGCGACTGATCGGCATGCCGGGTGACCGTATTCAGATCCGCGACGGACAGGTTATCCTGAATGGGACCCCGGTGCCGCAACAACCAGATGGCGTCTTTACTGAAACTGCCGAGCCGCAGGGGCCGCAACGACTGCGCCCGCGCTGTGAAAATGGCCCCGTCGGCATTGGTGGTGCCTGCGAAAAATCCCGCCTGATCGAGACTTTGCCTAATGGGGTGTCCTACGATGTCCTGAACATCGGCAATCAGGCTTCGGACAATACTGGCATCTACACCGTGCCCGAAGGCCACTATTTCTTCATGGGTGACAACCGCGACAATTCCAGCGACAGCCGCCTGCCGCAATCCGCCGGTGGCGTTGGCTATGTGCCGTATGAAAACCTGATTGGTCGTGCGGACCGGATCATGTTCTCGTCTGCGGGCCGGTCGATGCTGTTCTTCTGGACATGGCGCAGCGATCGCTTTTTCAAGGCGATCAATTGAAGCTATCGGCAGAGATAAAGGCGTTCCAGCGGCGTCTCGGGTATGAGTTTTCTGACCCGGAACTGCTGGTACGGGCGCTGACCCATGGCTCGGTCTCATCGGCAACGCGGCCCGACAATCAGCGCCTTGAGTTCCTTGGTGATCGGGTATTGGGACTTGTCATGGCCACAGCGCTGCTGGAGGCCGACAAAAAGGCGTCCGAGGGCCAACTTGCTCCGCGTTTCAATGCGCTGGTTCGCAAAGAGGCTTGCGCGGACGTCGCCCGTCAGATCGATCTGGGTGCAGTGCTTAAGCTGGGCCGGTCCGAGATGCTGTCTGGCGGCCGCCGCAAGCAGGCTTTGTTGGGCGACGCGATGGAGGCCGTCATTGCCGCGATTTATCGCGATGCAGGGTTCGAGGCTGCACGAGATGTGATCCTGAGGCTATGGGGTGATCGCATCCACAAGGTTGAAGCCGATGCGCGCGACGCAAAGACCTCGTTGCAGGAATGGGCGCAAGCGCGTGGGCAGAGGCCGCCTTCATACGTTGAACTCAAACGCAGCGGCCCCGATCACGCGCCCGTTTTCACCATCGCTGCCCGCTTGCAGGACGGAGCAGAGGCGCAAGCCACCGCCGGGTCCAAACGGCAGGCCGAACAAGCTGCGGCCAAAGCGTTGTTGGACCGACTAACCTGAACGCACCTTCCGTGTAGGTGGGCTGACGGGTGGTAGCGATCCCTTGACAGGCCGCGGCATCACACCCATCGCTAGCAGTGCGTGATAGCGGTGTGGCAGCGGTGGCGCAGGGCAGCAATGCGACAAATCCCTCTGGTCCGTCGGGTGTTTCTGCTATAGGGGTGCGCACTTGCTAACAGGATCGCAACACACATGAGCACACGCGCCGGATTTATCGCCCTGATCGGAGAGCCAAACGCAGGCAAATCTACCCTTCTGAACCGCATGGTCGGGGCTAAGGTCTCGATCGTGACGCATAAGGTTCAGACGACTCGCGCCCGTATTCGCGGCGTGGCGATGGAAGGCGACGCGCAGCTGGTCTTTGTGGACACGCCCGGCCTGTTCAAGCCCCGCCGCCGCCTGGATCGCGCCATGGTCGCTGCTGCGTGGGGCGGGGCCGCAGATGCCGATATCGTCGTGCTGATGGTCGAGGCCCATCGCGGCATCACCGAAGGGGTCGAACGCATCCTCGAAGGTCTGGATGAGATCGGACAGGGCCGCAAGATCGCGCTGGCGATCAACAAGATCGACAAGGTTCCGTCCGAGAAACTACTGGCCCTGACCAGCGAGTTGAATGCGCGTTACCCTTTTGCCGAAACCTTTATGATTTCGGCGGAAAAGGGCCACGGCGTCGACGATCTGCGCAAGTGGCTGGCCGCGGAAGTGCCCGAAGGCCCGTGGCTTTACCCCGAAGACCAGATTGCCGATCTGCCCCTGCGCATGATTGCCGCCGAGATGACGCGCGAGAAACTGACCCTGCGCCTGCATCAGGAGTTGCCCTATCAGTTGACGGTCGAGACCGAGAACTGGGAGGAACGCAAGGATGGCTCGGCCAAGATCGATCAGGTGATCTATGTCATGCGCGATGGTCACAAAGGTATTGTTCTCGGCAAACGCGGTGAGACTATCAAGGCTGTCAGCCAAGCGGCAAGGGCAGAGCTTGAAGAGTTTCTGGACCGCAAGATCCACCTGTTCCTGCAAGTCAAAGTCCGGCCCAACTGGTTGGAAGAGTCCGAGCGCTACTCGGAAATGGGTTTGGATTTCAAAGACGGCAACGCATGACCCGCCTGACGGCCGAATTCTGGGTTCACGCCTATCTGGCGCGGCTTCGCTTTCAGGAAATCCCGGCCTTTGTCGTGACCCACGGCGACGATACGGCGGGTGCGGTACTGGTCAAGCTGAACACGCTGGACGGGCAGGCGATTGCCTTCCAGCGCAGCTTTGATTTGATGAGCGGTGAACGCAAATGGGTGGAACTCTCCTCTGGCCCCGAGACCGAGGTGGATCAGGCCATCCAGCGCCAGCGCAGTTTTGATCCCGACCTTTGGGTGATTGAGGTCGAGGACAGGCAGGGCCGTCACCTTCTGGGTGACGAAGGGTTGGACTAGCTTCCAGCCCTGGTTGCCACAGTTTAGCATTCTATTTCTGCGATACGTTCTACCGTTCGCACCGAAGTGTTATCTGTCCTTGTAACCCGCCCTATTGAGGTTGAGCTTGATGAAAACGATTGCCCGACTATGCTGCGTTTCTGCGATGATTTTCGGTTTTTTTGCGTCACCTTCGCTTGCGCAGCCCCGGTTGGGATGGGGTTATCAAATCGATGGTCTCGCCGCGTATCAGGGTGACGCAGATTTGAGTGAGGGTGGTGAGTTTTCTGCAAGCCGCATTTTCCTGCGCACCACAGCGCTTTATACGTTTCAAGATGACACGTCGCTTGGAGTGTCGGCAAGCTTTGGCCGGTTGGACTACAACTTCAGTCAGGCCAATAACCAACCATGGGAAGACATTCGGGACATCCGCGTTGCGGTACCGCTTCGGTTTGGTGTTGGGAACGCGACCACGGTTTTCATCTCTCCGCAAGTCAGGTGGGACTATCAAAGCGGGGCCGAGGCCAGTGATGGCAGAACCTATGGCGTTTTTGCGGGCGTCGCCTGGAAGCTGAACGAGCGGCTGACCATCGGCCCGGCTTTTGGGGTGTTTTCGCAGATCGAAGACAATGATATCGACTTTTTTCCCGCTCTGCTTGTTGATTGGGATATCAATGACCGCTGGAATCTGAACACCGGCTCGGGGGTTGGGGCAACGCAGGGGCCGGGCCTGACGCTCAGCTATGCGCTCAACGACACGATGAACCTTGCCGTGTCGGCCCGGTACGAGCGTATCCGGTTCCGGCTGGACGATGATGGGCTGGCACCGAACGGCGTGGGCGAAGACAAAAGCATCCCCGTGGTGATCTCGTTTGGGTATAACCCCAATCCGGGCGTTTCGTTGAATGTCTTTGCAGGGGCCGAGCTTGATGGACGTCTGACGCTGGATGACGCGAATGGAGCGGAACTTAGCCGCCAGAGCTATGACACAGCCCCGCTGGTGGGTGCGGCCTTCAGGGTCAGGTTTTAAGCGCGCCTGGTTTAGGTCATCACAGCCCTTGCGAATATTGGCGCCTTGCGATCTGTTGCGGGCAAGGGGAAACCCGCAGGCATAAGGAGCCCAAGTTGGACTGGCGTGATCACGGTATCCTTTTGACCACGCGTCGCCATGGGGAAACGGCGGCGATTGTCGAGGTTTTTACCGAAAGCCATGGCCGCCATGCGGGCGTTGTGCGGGGCGGAACCAGCCGCAAGATTGCCCCGATCCTGCAACCGGGGGCGCAGCTGGATGTGCTTTGGCGCGCCCGGCTTGAAGAACATATCGGAACCTTTCAGGTCGAACCGCTGCGGTCGCGTGCTGCGGCTGCATTCTCTGGCCGATTGGCCCTGGCAGGATTGAACGCCGTTGTTGCGCTGCTGACGTTCTGTCTGCCAGAGCGGGAGCCTCATCCGGCGATTTATACGCAAACCGAACGGTTGATGGACTTGCTCGGGCAGGACGAGATTTGGCCGCTGGCTTATCTGCGGTGGGAATTGGCCTTGTTGGAAGAGTTGGGGTTTGGTCTTGATCTTTCGTCCTGTGCAGTGACCGGTTCAACCAGCGGTTTGGCCTATGTCTCACCCAAAACCGGCCGCGCGGTCAGTGCCAAAGGGGCAGGGGAATGGGCAGACAGGCTGTTGCCGCTGCCCCCGTGCTTGAGAGGAGAGGGGCGCGCGCCCGACGCTGAGATTGTACTTGGCCTTCAGACAACCGGATATTTTCTGGCACACCATCTGGCCCCGTCGCTGGGGAATTATCCTCTGCCCGAGGCACGGGCGCGTTTCGTGGATCAGTTTACTCGACGGCTGTGAACACCATCTCGTGCCCGGCATCATTGCGCAGGATCAGAACGTTGCCAGATACCTCGGACTGGGTCATGGCCATCAGGGCGGCAAAGTAGAACCCTTCGGCTTCAAGCCCGGCGCAGGCGGCGCGGGTGGCCGTCAGATCGGCGATTTCGAACCATGGGTAGGGCGCGGTCAGGGTGCCGCTATAGCTGTTGCAAGGGGCGTTGCCTTCGATCCTGCCTTGCTCAGGAAAGCGTAGCAGGGCGCTGGCCTTGTAAGGCTGCCCATCGATTTCCTGCAGCGCCCAGGTCGTGTCGGCCGCGCCATAAGCGGCGACGGTCTCATCCTTGTCGCATTGAAACAGGGCCAACATCGGCAGGGTCAGGATCAGGCGTATCATGTAACCGGTTTAACCCACCAAACGCCCGGACGGAACCGCTGCTACAAAGGCAACTCACCATTCAGCAGCTCTTGCCGCACTTCCAGCCGGGGGCGCCAGTTGTATTTGGTGTCTTCCTGTACGGGCGCCCATGTCAGTGCACCGCTGGCCCGCCAGGGATCAAGGATGATCCCGTCATACATCGAATCTCCTTCGGCGCTGATCAGGGCCGAGTGATGGATGATCCTGAATTGGGTGGGTGGCGATGTCGCCCAATGGATATCCAGCGTGCGAAAATCTTCCTGCCGCAGGCGCTTGGTCATGGCTTCGGCCCAGTCATTGCACAAACCGCGCTCACGAAAGCCATTGATAACCTTGGCATTGTGGATGATGGCCGAGTCAGTGACATTCCAGTCCTGCTTTAGCTGCTGTGAGTAGGTATACGAGAGGGTAGCGGCCGTTCGCGCTTCGACCGGATCGACATCGGGACCAAGGGATTGGATCGCATATGCCAGCGTGTCGATATCGTTTTGGCTGGCCGTCGGCTGTGTGGTGGCGCAGCCGCCCAGCACAAGGGCAGTCACGATTGCCCAAGCTACGAATAGTCTTTTGGTCATTCCTGCTGCGATCCTTTGTATCGGGGCCAGTAGGTGATCTATCGGGGATCAGGGCCAAGTTCAAAGGTGAAATTCACTTGTCGGAGGATCACCACCGACGCTTGAGCCCCCGTGCCCGTCATTTGTGCAATTTCAATTTCGCAAGAAAAAAACCCGGCACGCTGGCCGGGTTAGTTGGGGAAACAGGAGCGCCGAATTCGGTCACCCAAGCAAACGCCGGGCTATGACCTGTGCCTGAATTTCGGCTGCTCCCTCGAATATGTTCAGAATGCGCGCGTCGCACAGGACGCGGCTGATCTTGTATTCCAACGCAAACCCGTTGCCGCCGTGGATTTGCAGGCCATTATCCGCAGCGGCCCAAGCCACACGCGCGCCCAGCAGCTTGGCCATTCCAGCCTCAAGATCGCAGCGGTGCCCATTGTCCTTCTCGCGGGCCGAGAAATAGGTCAGCTGACGGGCGATCATGATCTCGACCGCCATCATCGCCAGCTTGCCCGAGACGCGGGGGAAATTGATCAGGGATTTGCCGAATTGCTTGCGGTCCTGTGCGTATTGCATGGCGATGTCCAGCGCGCTTTGCGCCACACCGATAGCACGCGCGGCGGTTTGGATACGGGCGGATTCGAAGGTCTCCATCAGTTGTTTGAAGCCTTTGCCCTCTTCTCCGCCCAGCAGGTTTTCCGCCTTCACGTGGAAGCCGTCAAAGCCCAGCTCATATTCTTTCATGCCACGATAGCCCAGAACCTCAATCTCGCCGCCGGTCATGCCCGGGGTTGGGAAGGGGTTTTCATCCGTTCCCGGCGTTTTTTCGGCAAGGAACATGGACAGGCCACGGTGATCGGTGCTGTCCGGGTTGGTGCGGGCCAGCAGGGTCATCACATGAGTGCGCGCGGCATGGGTAATCCATGTCTTGTTACCGGTAATCTGGTAATCGCCGTTTTCATCCTTCACGGCCCGCGTTCGCAGGCTGCCAAGGTCAGAGCCGGTGTTCGGTTCAGTGAAAACAGCGGTCGGCAGGATTTCGGCGCTGGCCAGTTTTGGCAACCAATTGGCTTTTTGCTCTTCCGTGCCGCCTGCGATGATCAGTTCTGCTGCAATTTCCGACCGTGTGCCCAGCGAACCCACACCGATATAGCCGCGCGAAAGCTCCTCCGAAACCACGCACATCGAGGCCTTGGATAGGCCAAACCCGCCAAACTCTTCCGGTATGGTCAGGCCAAAGACGCCCATCTCGGCCAGTTCTTCAATGATTTCCATCGGGATCAGTTCATCCTTCAGGTGCCATTCATGCGCGTTTGGCTCGACCTTTTCTTGGGCGTAACGTCGAAACTGGTCGCGGATCATTTCCAGTTCCTCGTCCAGCCCCGAAGCACCGAACATGGTGGCCCCGGCCTGATCCTCCATCAGCGCGACAAGGCGGGTGCGCGCGGCCTGAGTATTGCCGTTTTGTGTAAGGGTCATGACCTCGGGCCCCATCAGTGCACGCATGTCGTCCTGACCTAATCCAAGATCCTGAAGGCGAACGATTTCCCCCTGGTTCATCTGGATGCCGCCGTAAATCTGCCAGAGATATTCGCCAAAGGCGATCTGGTGCAGCAACTGTTCGATCTCGCCGAACTTGCCGTCGGCCTCCAGCGCTTCAGCCCAGTGTTGCATCTGTTGCAGCGATTGGGCGTAGGTCGCCAGCCATGCCAGTCCATGAGCGGCCGTTTGATGCGCCTCAATCAGCGCACCAGATACACGCCCATCCTCGGTCACAGCGTTGCGCACAATCGCGCGAGCGCGATCAAACACCGTTTCCACCGCCGGGATAGCCGCACGGGTCAGTGCCAGAAGGTCGGGCAGAATAGCGGATGGTGTCATCTGGGTAACATCTTGTCCGTCAGGGGCCATGAATCACGTCCTTTTCTGGTGTCGTCCGGTCATATCATGCTGCACGTGCAGCGCAAGAAAAATACGAATTATAGCGAGAAATAGTTCTAAAATTGCTTTGTCAATTTTGCAGTGCAGCGCGCGTCAATAGTGGTATCACGGGGCCATGACACTGCTTTCCTTGCTTAACCCAAACGAACTGTTATTGGCCGCTGGCGTTGCGCTTGTGGCCGGTTGGGTCAAAGGTATGGTTGGATTTGCCATGCCGATGGTACTGGTTTCGGGGCTCAGTATGTTCCTGCCGCCGGACTTGGCGCTTGCCGGGTTGATTTTGCCGACTTTGGTAACGAATGGCTTTCAGGCCCTTCGCGAAGGTATTCCGGCCGCCATATCCGCGATGAAGGCGTTTCGCGTGTTCCTGGCCGCAGGGCTGGTGTTTTTGGTGATCGGGGCTCAGGTGGTCAGTTCGCTGCCCGTGTCAACGTTTCTGTTGATAATCGGCATCCCGGTTTCGTTTTTTGCCCTGATTCAGGTTTTGGGCGTGCAATTGGTCCTTCGTAATCCGTCACCTCGGATTGAATTGGGCATTGGTTCTGTTGCGGGGTTTGTCGGAGGAATGTCGGGCATCTGGGGGCCGCCAACCGTTGCGTATCTGACTGCGCTGAACACACCAAAAGCAATGCAAATGCGGGTTCAGGGGGTGATCTACGGCTTGGGGGCCGTTGCACTGATGGTGGCCCATGTGGGGTCGGGGATATTCCGGGCCGAAACGGCACCGTTCTCGGCCGCATTGGTCATACCTGCGGTCATAGGGATGTGGATCGGTTTGCAATTGCAATCACGCATCGATCAGGCGCTGTTTCGAAAAGTGACGCTGTTGGTCCTGCTGGTAACTGGATTGAACCTATTACGACGAGGGTTGATGGGTTAACCGCGCTTGTCGGCAATACGAAAGGCGAAGTACAAAGCCAGCATCAGGAAGAAAAGCCCTGAAATATCACCGATTAAAAAAGCGACATACTCGGCGCGTGCGCTACCGAAAGCTATGTTGGTCAGACCTGAGACAAGAAAAGACGTTATGATCCCCACCGCCATAACACAGGCCCAACACGGTTTGCGGTCAGGTCGGGGGAACAAGTCCCAACCAACCCATTTGCATATGTAGAACACCGCCGGAACGGACGTGACGGCAATGACGATGGCCATCAATCGGCTTGGCAGGAAAACATCACTGCCACCCAAAAGGGCGAAGACGACAAATACGCCGGGTAAAAGCGCGAAAACCGCCCGCCATCCCAGCAGCCAAGCTGCCAAAACCCGCACACCATGGGGCAGGAACAGCAGGCTGGCCCGGCTGGGATATTCGGCGAAAAACATGTTCTGAAGCGGCGCCAGAACTTCGAACGTCAGCAGCGATGCCACGATATAAGCCAAAGAGGCGTAGAACGTGTCCGTAGCCCACCTGCGCACGAGTTTCAGCCACCAATGCGCGAATTTGCAGTGTTACTTTGGGGCATGAACGATGTACCGCCCTCGATTTGCGGTGCCGCTTTGCGACAGATACCCTTTTTCAACCAGTGATTTCAACGCGCGAAAAAAGGTCGGGCGTGAGACGCTTTGCACCAACGTATGCTCGATCAATCCGAATGTGCGTACCTCGTCGTCTGACTTCGAAAGCTCTTCGGCCGCGTAGTATATGTCGCGCTCCACCGGAGACAGTTGCTCAAGGCCCAGCGTGCGTTCCATACTCTGCATCAGTTTACGCAGTTCAGTCAGTTTTGAGATTTCCGTCATAGTCTACCTGTCTTTACTTATGCCAACCGTTGCCGCCCCGCGGCACGACCAGAGATGCCAATTCTTTGGCGGCGTCCCAAAGGTCGCATGTTGACACTCATCCCCTCTGTCGCAGACGTATTTTGTCATTGGGTGGCAAATGTGTTGATTTGAGAGTTTGCCCGAGCGACCCAACAGTATTTACGTCCCGCCCGAAGAAAAGGCTTCGGGCATTTTTTATTTCGACAGATGCAAAAACTAATTGAATAGCACGTTTCGGGCAACGCGTTTTGTGCAGACAATGTGACATACAACGATATTGTGATGTTGCCGAGATTTTTTGGCGATATTGTCTGCAAGCTGCCCAAAAGGACGTTGGGGGCAAGATGCCCCCAATGTCAGATCAGCCGATTGCGACGGCTTTGATGTCTTCGTCGATGAAGGGCAGGTACTGTTCGAAATTCTCTGCGAACATCTGCACCAGTTTGTCGGCCTGTTTGTCAAAGGCGGCTTGATCGTCCCAGGTGCGGCGCGGGTCCAGAAGAACCTCGGCCACGCCGGGCACGGCCACGGGCACGTCAAACCCGAAATTGGCATCCTTGCGGAACTCGGCGTCGCGCAGCGACCCATCCAGCGCAGCGGTCAGCAGCGCTCTGGTTGCCCGGATCGGCATTCGGGACCCGACACCATACGCGCCACCGGTCCAGCCGGTGTTCACCAGCCAGCATGTTGCACCGTGCTGAGCGATTTTTTCACGCAGAAGGTTGCCGTACACCTCCGGGCGGCGCGGCATGAATGGAGCGCCGAAACACGTTGAGAATGTCGGCTGGGGTTCGGTGATGCCACGTTCGGTCCCTGCAACTTTCGAGGTGAAGCCCGAAAGGAAGTGATACATCGCCTGCGCCGGGGTCAGCCGCGCGATCGGAGGCAGAACGCCAAATGCGTCGCAGGTCAGCATGATGATATTCTTCGGGTGACCGCCAAGGGCGCTGCTGGATGCATTCGAAATGTATTCGAGCGGGTAGGCGCAGCGCATGTTTGCCGTCAGCGAGTCATCCTCGAAGTCCAGTGCCTTGGTTTCAGGATCGAACACCATGTTTTCGATCACCGTGCCGAATTTGCTGGTGGTGGCGTAGATTTCCGGCTCGGCCTCGGGGTTCAGGTTGATGGTCTTGGCATAGCAGCCGCCTTCGAAGTTGAACGTTCCGCGGTCCGACCAGCCATGTTCGTCGTCACCGATCAGGGTGCGCGCAGGGTCAGCGGACAGCGTGGTTTTTCCGGTGCCCGACAGGCCAAAAAACACGGCGGTATCGACCGGGTTGCCAACGGCATGGTTGGCCGAACAGTGCATCGGCATCACGCCTTTTTCAGGCAGCATGTAGTTGAGCAGGGTGAACACAGATTTCTTGTTTTCACCCGCGTATTCAGTGCCACCGATCAGGATTAGTTTACGGTCAAAGTTCAGCGCAATCACGGTCTCGCTGCGACAGCCGTGCTTGGCCGGATCCGCCTGGAAACTGGGGCAGTTGATGATGGTGAAATCAGCGACGAACTCGTCCAGGTCCTCGCGATCCGGGCGACGCAGAAGATGACGGATGAAAAGGTTGTGCCAGGCCAGTTCTGTAACCATGCGAACATTTATTGAAAAGGCGGGGTCAGCACCGCCTACCAGATCCTGCACAAAGTAGTCTCGGCCCTTCATATGGGCCAGCATGTCATCGTGCAAAGCGTCAAAGCCTTCGGGGCTCATCTCGGCATTGTTTTCCCACCAGATAGTGTCCGCAACGCTGTCGGTCTTGACAACGTGCTTGTCCTCGGGCGAGCGGCCAGTGAACTTGCCGGTGGTAACCAGAAAAGCCCCGCCATTGCCAAGGGTGCCTTCGCCGCGCTTCAGCGCCTCTTCGATCAGCGCTGGTTCCATGAAGTTATAATAGACATTTCCCAGACCCCCGATGCCCTGATCTTCGAGGCGGAATTGCGGGTTGACCCGTCCAGATGTCATGTGTGTCTTCTCCTGTGGCGGCGCTTCGGCGGGTGGGCCGCATGCGCTCTTGGGGCATTTTGCCGGATCGTTCCGGCGGACAGACGGGTCTTATCATGGTCATTTAGGGCGTGAACAGGACGGTTTGGCGCAGTTAGCGCAACCAAATTCAAGTTTAGCGCCACCAGAAATTTCCTGACGGCAATCAATGCGCGTTTCTGAAGCCATTAACGGCTTTTTTGCCGCAGCTGTGTGACAACAAACGCACGATTCGCAGATACGGATTGATTCGCGGACATAAAAACGACAAAGATGCCCTACTAATAAGCGAAATATTGCATGAGTGAGCAGGAATAGGGGTAAACCCGATGTCGAAGATTGCACTGGTGGACGACGACAGAAATATTCTGACGTCTGTGTCCATGACTCTCGAAGCCGAAGGGTTCGAGGTTGAAACCTATAACGACGGGCAAGCAGCCCTGGACGCATTCAACAAAAAACTGCCCGATATGGCCGTGCTGGATATAAAAATGCCACGCATGGACGGTATGGACCTGTTGCAGAGGCTGCGGCAGAAAACCCAGATGCCGGTCATCTTTCTAACGTCGAAGGACGATGAAATTGATGAGGTTCTTGGCCTTCGCATGGGCGCGGATGACTATGTAAAAAAGCCTTTTTCACAGCGGTTGCTGGTTGAACGCATCCGTGCGTTGCTGCGCCGGCAGGAGGCTACGTCCGGCGATGTGACCAATGCCGCTTCGGGCGATACCAAAGTGATGGAACGGGGTGACCTGCGGATGGACCCGCTGCGCCATGCGGTCAGCTGGAAGGGGGCGGACGTTTCACTGACCGTGACCGAGTTTCTGTTGCTGCAAGCGCTGGCGCAGCGCCCCGGTTTCGTCAAAAGCCGTGATCAGCTGATGGATGTCGCCTATGATGATCAGGTCTATGTCGACGACCGGACCATCGACAGCCACATCAAGCGCTTGCGTAAAAAAATGCGCGCCGCAGACCCAGAGTTTTCGGCAATCGAAACACTGTATGGCATCGGATACAGGTATAACGAAGAATAAGCGTGGCCACTGAGAAGGGGTAACCGAACCTCGTGCGCGATACAGAGCAAGCAAGCGAATTGCGGGACGGCGACGTCGTTCTGGGGGATGACTGGGTCATCCCGCAGGATCCGGAGTCTGCCGAGCTGCGGGCGTCACGCCAACGTCGCAACATGTTCTCGTTGCGGGGCTCGCCTTTGGCGCGCAGGATTATCACCTTCAACCTGATTGCTCTTGTTATCCTTGTTACGGGGCTGCTGTACCTTAACGATTCCCGCGAGGACCAGGTCCAGCAAACGGCGCGCAACCTGATCGGTGACGCGCAGCTTGTCAGCAACGTGTTCGAAACCCAGCTGCGGCAGAACCTGATTGGGCATTCTCAGGTCACATCTGCACTGGACGTCAAGGATACGCTGGCTGGGCTCAGCCTGCCAGACGGGGGCGAAGTTTTTGTATACGACGCAGACGGCACGCTGATTGGCTGGACGCGCGGGGTGGCGGCCCCTTCGCAGAACACTGCGTTGTTAAAAAACGGCTCCGAGGTTCAGACCGGCAGCACTTTGATCAGTGATGCGCTGAACGCCGTCTGGACCGGACTGTCCCGGGTGTTTACACGCTCGGAAGCGGACGAGGCTCCGACGCTGGCGCAGCGCGTGCAAGATCTCATTCCTGAGGCCTTGCGGGGAGAGTTACAAGTCGAAGCGGTAAAGGATGCAGCCGGCAAGACGGTTATTGTCGCGGCGGCTCCGATCCTGCAGGATGGGGCGCCTATGGGGGCTGTGGCAATGGCCGGTCCTGCTGGTGAAATCGACGCGCTGGCCCGGCGCGAACAGGAACGTATCCTGCAAATGTTCGTCGTGGCACTTTTGGTCTCTATCGGCCTAAGCCTTGTTCTGGCATCCACCATTGCCAACCCGCTGGCGGATCTCGCCGCTGCGGCCGAGACGGGCAAAGACCGGGGGGCTGGTGTCAATCCGGGCCGCATCCGCATTCCCGACCTGAGCGCGCGGCCAGATGAAATCGGGCGTCTCAGCCAGGCTTTGCGGGGGATGGTTTCAGCATTGTACAACCGCATCGATGCAAACGAACAGTTTGCTGCTGATGTCGCGCACGAAATCAAGAACCCACTTGCGAGTTTGCAGTCGGCCGTTGGAACTTTGCGTGTGGTCAAGCGCGACGACCAACGCGATAAATTGCTGGGCGTGATCGAACATGATGTGCGTCGGTTGGATCGTTTGGTCAGTGATATCTCGAACGCGTCACGCCTAGACGCTGAGTTGGTAAAGGAAGAGGAACAGCCTTTCGATCTGCTCAAGCTGCTGGAAAATATCGGGCAGTATTTGGGTGAAGACGCCCGCGCCAAAGGCATTGATTACATTACCGATCTTCCGCGTCAGCCGATTGTCGTCAATGGGCTTGAGGCGCGTCTTGCGCAGGTTTTCGTCAACCTGATCACTAACGCGATTTCATTCTGCGAAGACAGCGACGCCATACGCGTCTGGGTGCGTCGCCGAGAAAACCGAGTGCTGATCGTGGTCGAAGATACAGGCCCCGGCATTCCGGATCAGGCGTTGACCAAAATCTTCAAACGGTTCTATTCGCAGCGGCCGGAAGAGCATTTTGGCAACAATTCGGGCCTTGGGCTGGCGATCTCGAAACAGATTGTAGAAGCTCATGGCGGTGTGATTTGGGCCGAGAATATTCGCCCGACCGAGGCAGACATTACATCGGACCCGCTGGGTGCGCGATTTGTGGTGGGGTTGCCGGTGTAAACGCATGAATGGCCAGACCCTCTTGGACATTCGACATCAAAACACAGCTATCGTTCACGGAACATGCGTGGCCGTCGAAGGGCGCGGCGCTTTGGTCGTGGGACCTTCGGGATCAGGTAAATCGGCGTTGGCCTTGCAGATGATGGCATACGGGGCAGCGCTGGTTGCCGATGACCGTGTTGCCCTGAGCATGGTTGACGGAGCGGCTATTGCGGATGCTGTTCCGACGTTGCGCGGAGTGATTGAGGCTCGGGGCGTTGGGTTGCTTCGTGCAAGAACCGCTGGGGCAACGCCGGTTTGTTACGTGGTGGATCTCGATCAATCCGAACCCGCCCGTTTACCGGAGCCGGTGAACACGGTTGTCCTGAGGCAAACTGTGCCCTTGCTTCGGGCGGCAGGCATCCCCAATTTGTCCGCAATACTGATGCAACTTCTGAAAATGGGGCGTTTAGACCCGGAATGGCCCAGCACTTAAAACCGCAACGGCGTATTGTTTTGGTCACAGGCCCATCAGGCGCGGGCCGTTCGACTGCAATCCGTGTGCTTGAAGACCTGGGCTTCGAAGCCATCGACAATCTTCCCATGGGTCTGTTGATGCGCCTTTTGGACGGGCCGCAGGATGATCGGCCGATGGCCTTGGGTATCGACGCGCGCAACCGCGATTTCTCGACAATCGGGTTCATCGAACTGGCCGTGCGCCTGAGGCGCATGGAGCAGGTTGATTTGACGACGCTTTACCTTGATTGCAATGACGAGGTTTTGCTGCGGCGTTTTTCGGAAACTCGCCGCCGACATCCAGTGGCCACTGATGCAAGCCCGGAAACAGGTGTGCGGCAGGAAAAAGAGCTTTTGGCCCCGATCCGCGAGATTGCAGATACGCTGATCGACACCTCCCCGCTGAATGTCCACCAACTGCGCGAAGAGGTTGAGCGCTGGTTTGCTCCACAAGGCGGGCGGCACCTTGCGGTTTCGATTGAGTCATTTTCGTATAAACGGGGCCTTCCGCGCGGGCTTGATATGGTCTTCGACTGCCGGTTTTTGGCCAATCCCTATTGGAGGCCGGAACTGCGGTCAGAAGATGGTCGAAACCCGGACGTTGCCAGTTACGTAAAATCTGATACGAATTACGCTCCGTTTTTCGATCGGGTTGTGGATTTGCTGAACCTGTTGCTGCCAAGCTTCCGTGCAGAGGGCAAAGCACACCTGTCAGTGGCTTTTGGCTGTACCGGCGGGCAACATCGGTCGGTTGCCATGGCAGAAGCGGTCGCAAAGGCTCTTGCAGAGAAGGGGCAGCAAGTGGCAATTAGGCACCGCGAAATGGAACGTCGATCGTTGAATGTGAGGCCGGATTGATCGGGATTGTAATCGTAGCACATGGTGGGTTGGCCAGAGAGTATCTGGCTGCCGTTCAGCATGTGGTTGGAAAGCAACCCGGTCTGATCGCGATTTCGATTGAGGCAGACCATAATCGCGAGGAAAAGCAGGCCGAAATTTGTGTGGCCGCTGACAGTGTGGATGTTGGGGATGGGGTCGTTGTCGTGACCGACCTGTTCGGGGGCAGCCCGTCGAATCTAAGCCTACGCGCCTGCGCCCCGCATGATCGTCGTATCCTTTATGGTGCAAATCTGCCTATGTTGATTAAACTGGCCAAAACCCGCCATCTGCCTGTGGCAGACGCCGTTCGGCAGGCGATGGAGGCTGGACGTAAATACATCAATGCGCAAAATGTGACATTAGAAGAAGACCGGACTGATTAAGAATGACCAACCGAAGTTTGAAAATAGTAAACGAAAAGGGTTTGCACGCCCGCGCCTCGGCCAAGCTGGTTGAGGTGGTCGAGGGCTTTGATGCCCAAGCCGAAGTATCCAAAGACGGTTTTTCTGCTTCGGGCGACAGCATTATGGGCCTTTTGATGTTGGCAGCATCGCGTGGAACGACTATTGACGTCGAGACGTCCGGACCGGATGCTGAGGCGTTAGCTGATGCTTTAGAAACCCTGGTGAATGACAAGTTCGGGGAAGGGTTCTGACCTCATCGGCTGCGCGATGAAGAACGGGATGACCAGGAATTGGCGGAAACTACGCACGAGACCAAGACAGGCCCTTTGTTGGATGGGACCAAAGATCAGGGCGAAATCTACGACCGTAGAACCCTGACTTACGCGAACTCGTTCGACGATGTTTGGACCTCAACCGCCATTCGCGCGATTGAATGGTGCACCGGCAAACTGACCATTCTGCGTATGGTCAACAAATTCGAAAAGAAGAACGAATATTACCGCGGTCAAAGGTTTTGGGGCGGCGCGCTTGAGGTTATGGGAATCGACCTGACCACGCCGGAAGAGCAGATTGCCCGCATTCCCAAAGAAGGCCCGGTGGTCGTGGTGGCGAACCATCCGCACGGTATGGTAGACGGTATGATCCTTGCTGAGTTGATCGGCCGGGTCCGCAGTGACTACAGAATCCTGACCCGCTCTGTTTTGACCGGTTTGGACGAGGCGGCGACATCATTCATGATCCCGGTTCCGTTCCCGCATGACCCCGAGGCGCAAGGCAAAATGCTGGAAATGCGCGGTAAGGCAATGGATCACCTGAAACAAGGCGGGGTCGTGGCATTGTTCCCGTCGGGTGTTGTTATGTCCTCGGACGACTGGTTTGGGCCCGCGCAGGAACGGGAATGGAACGTGTTCACCGCCAAGATGATCCGCCGTTCTGGTGCGCGTGTGGTTCCCATCTTTTTCCCCGGCCGAAATTCGCGCGCTTACCAGATCGCCAACAGGCTGTCCCCGATTTTGCGGCAGGGGCTTTTGCTGCATGAGATCGTGCGCTCGTGCAACAAACCGCAGTCACCTGTCATCGGAGAGCCGATTTCGGATGAAGATATGCAACTGCTGGAGCGTGATCCGCGCGGGTTTATGGCGTGGTTGAGAAAACACACGATGTCATTGGGCGAGACGCTGAAACGCTAGACAGTCACGTCACCCAAACCCGAAGGGCCAGAGGGGCTTTGCCCCTCTGCATTAGCGGGTGGGGACCGGAACCTCGCCCCTGTAGTCATAAAACCCACGATCGGTCTTGCGCCCCAGCCAACCGGCTTCTACATATTTGGTCAGCAATGGGCAGGGACGGTATTTTGTGTCTGCCAACCCATCATGCAGCACGTTCATGATGGCCAGGCAGGTGTCCAGCCCAATGAAATCAGCCAGTTCCAGTGGGCCCATCGGATGGTTCGCGCCCAGCTTCATGGATTGGTCTATGGACTGCACGTTTCCAACGCCCTCGTACAATGTATAGACCGCTTCGTTGATCATTGGCATCAGAATGCGGTTCACGATAAAGGCGGGGAAGTCTTCGGCACTGGCAGCCGTTTTTCCCAAACGATCCACGACGGCCTTGCACGTGTTGAAAGTTGGTTCATCCGTCGCAATGCCGCGGATCAGCTCGACCAGTTGCATCACCGGAACCGGATTCATGAAGTGAAACCCCATGAACCGCTCTGGCCGGTCTGTGCGGCTGGCCAGCCGGGTAATTGAAATGGACGAGGTGTTCGAGGTCAGGATTGTGTGCGGTTGCAGATGCGGTTGCAGATCCTCGAAGATTGCCTGTTTGATTGTCTCGCGTTCGGTTGCGGCCTCGATCACCAGATCGGTCTGCCCCAGTTCGGGCAGCTCAAGCGTGGTTTTGATCCGCTTGAGGGCGGCCTGCATCGCCTCTTCCGTGATTTTCCCGCGCGAGGCCTGGCGCGCCATGTTGCCTTCGATCGTAGACAGTGCGGCATTCAGCGCGTCCTGATTCACGTCATTCAGCAGAACGTCATATTCCGCCAGGGCCAGAACATGAGCGATGCCATTGCCCATCTGACCTGCGCCGATCACTCCGACTGATTTTACGTCCATGTTCTGATGCCTCTGAGTCTCGGGGTTGGGGGGACACTAGCGGCAGATCGGTAGGGGCGGCAAGGGGATCAGGCGCATCCAATTTGCTTTAAATGCGCACATTAGGACTTTCTCAAGACTTGCGGCTTCAAGATGGCAACCGGGTGAGAAATGGGTGAGTGTTATGAGCTATCATCAAACAGGCTCGGCAGGTGCCGGGCATGCCGTATGCCAATACGGTGAATCACGTCTTTGGTTTCGTGGGCCAGAGCGGTCGTTGGATACCGTCTACATGGTTTGCACGGGCGGGGATGAAACCTATGGGCGGTTTGTGGAACGTCCATTTGCCACGATTCTCGAAGAAAAGCTGGATCGGCGCTGCCTGAATCTTGGAAGTCTTTTCTGCGGGGTTGAGGCGTTGTGCAACGACGCAGGATTGTTCAAGCTTTTGAATATGGCCGAGTTGTGCATCCTTCAGGCGCCGGGTGTTCTCAGCCAGACGAATCACTTTTACCGGGTCCATCCCCGGCGCAATGACCGGGTTCTTACACCAACATCGGACTTGATCGAGCTATATCCCGAACTGGACTTCACCGATGTTCATTTCGTGCACCACTTGATGAGTTCTTTACAAAGTCATCAAGATGCGCGTTTCGAGGTTGTTGTCGATGAGTTGCGCCACAACTGGGTTCGGAAAATCAGTGACTTGCTACACAGGCTGGAGGTACCGGTCATTCTGTTGGGGCTAAGAGTGCTGCAACACAAAGATGGAGACCGCCAAAATGAAAGTACAGTTGTAACACCGGAAATGTTCGAGGCTGTACGCCCCCTATGCGCGGATTTTATTGAAGTTTCGGTGCCTGTATCCGGCCAGTCCGACGCGCTTGAGGATATGTTGTTCGGAACGTTACAGCAGCCGATGGCCGAACATATGATCGGCCCGGCGGCGCATAAGGCAATTGCCGACGCGCTGTTGGGGCCGATCCGAAGGCAAATCTAAAAAAAAGGCCCGCCTTTTGGCGGGCCTTCGAGTATATTAGTTGAAAGTCGTAGCAGACTTACCCGAGTTTCTCGGTCAGCTCCGGCACAGCCTGGAATAGGTCGGCGACCAGACCGAAGTCGGCGACCTGGAAGATCGGTGCTTCTTCGTCCTTGTTGATCGCAACGATGACCTTCGAGTCCTTCATACCCGCCAGGTGCTGGATCGCGCCCGAGATGCCGACAGCGACATAGAGGTCAGGTGCAACAACCTTACCGGTCTGACCCACCTGCCAGTCATTCGGGGCATAGCCCGAGTCAACCGCGGCACGCGAGGCGCCAACGGCGGCGCCCAGCTTATCGGCCAGGGTTTCGATCAGCTTGAAATCGTCTTCCGAGCCGACACCACGGCCGCCCGAGACAACGACACCGGCCGAGGTCAGTTCCGGACGGTCGCTTTCGGCCACCTTATCCTCGACCCAGGACGACAGGCCTTCGGCGGCCGGGACCGAGATGGTCTCAACCGGGGCCGCGCCGCCTTCGCCCGCCGCGTCAAAGCTGGCGGTCCGCAGGGTGACAACCTTTTTGGCGTCGTTCGATTTCACGGTCTGGATCGCGTTGCCCGCATAGATCGGGCGCTCAAAGGTCGAGCCGTCAACCACGCCGGACGCATCCGAGATTACCATTACGTCCAGCAGCGCGGCCACGCGCGGCATCACGTTCTTGGCGTCGGTGGTCGCGGGGGCAACGATGTGCTCGTACCCGTCGGCCAGTGACACGATCAACGCGGCCGTTGATTCTGCAAGACGGTGACCCAAAGACGCGTCTTCGGCCACCAGAACTTTGGACACACCGTCAATCTTGGCGGCGGCCTCGCCAGCAGCAGCAGCCGAGCCGCCCGCGGCCAGAACGGTCACGTCGCCCAGTGCCTTGGCGGCGTTGACAGCCTTGGCGGTGGCGTCCAGCGACAGCTCACCGTTATTGACTTCTGCCAGAAGAAGAACAGCCATTACACAGCCCCCGCTTCTTTGAGTTTTGCAACCAGCTCGTCGACCGAGCCCACGACGATACCGGCAGCGCGTGCCGGCGGCTCGTCGGTTTTGACGATTTCCAGACGCGGGCTGACATCGACGCCGTAGTCGGCGGCGGTTTTCTCATCCAGCGGCTTTTTCTTGGCCTTCATGATGTTGGGCAGCGACGCATAGCGCGGCTCGTTCAGGCGCAGGTCGACGGTCACGATGGTCGGCATCTTGACGCTGATGGTCTGCAGGCCGCCATCCACCTCGCGGGTGATCTTGGCGCTGTCGCCTTCGATATCCACCTCAGAGGCAAAAGTGCCCTGGCTCCAGCCCAGCAGTGCCGACAGCATCTGGCCGGTGGCGTTCATGTCGTTGTCGATCGCCTGCTTGCCGCACAGAACCAGTCCGGGTTGCTCTTCCTCGACCACTTTGGCCAGGATTTTGGCAACGGCCAATGGCTCGATATCGGTGTGCACATCGTCAGCCGCAACGACCAGAATCGCGCGGTCGGCCCCCATGGCCAGCGCGGTACGCAGCGTTTCCTGCGCCTGCTTTACGCCCACCGAAACAGCAATAACTTCATCCGCCTTGCCCGCTTCTTTCAGGCGGATCGCCTCTTCTACGGCGATCTCGTCGAACGGGTTCATCGACATTTTGACATTGGCGAGATCAACACCGCTACCGTCCGCTTTCACGCGGACTTTCACATTATAGTCAATCACGCGTTTGACAGGCACGAGTACCTTCATTTTAGCGCTTTCTCCTCAAAAAACGGTAAGCCGCGAAGCGACTCCACCAATGCTTTCGGGGGATTGAATAGCGTCTCAATTCCCTCTGCAACAGAGTAAAATCGTCACGTCATGGTCTTGGGACGTCGCGTTTCGTGTTTTTTGCCGCTGCGTCTCAAAACTTATCGGTTGGCGCCCGGGACCCACAAAACATCCTGAGTGCCGTTTTCATTGGCGCAGCGGGCCGCAACGAAGAACCAGTCGCTCAGGCGGTTCAGGTATTTCACTGCGACTGCGTTTACCGGCTCCAGATTGGTCAGCTCAACCGCCAACCGCTCGGCCCGGCGCGAAACTGTGCGACACACATGCAGATGGGCCGCCAACCGAGAACCGCCCGGAAGGATGAAGCTGCGCAGCGGTTCCAGCGTTTCGTTCATCACGTCGATCTCGGCCTCAAGCCGGTCGATCTGCGATGCAACGATGCGCAGCGGCGGATAGTCGGCCTCGGCGTCCTTTTCCATGTCGGGGCGGCAGAAATCCGCGCCCAGATCGAACAGGTCGTTCTGGATGCGCGACAGGGCGGCATCAACGTCGCCTTCGGCCTCGGTGCGGGCCACGCCAACGAACGAGTTCAACTCGTCTACGGTGCCATAGGCCGCCACGCGACCGGAATATTTTGCAACCCGTTCACCGTTGCCCAAGGCGGTTTTCCCGTCATCGCCGGTACGGGTGTAAATCTTGTTCAGGACGACCATTTACTGCGCTCCTTGTCCACGTAGCCAGACATAGAGCACGATCAGCAACACGGCAATGAACTGAAACAGGATACGCAGGCGCATCATCTTGTTGCTTTTCATCGCTGCCGCTTTGCCGCTTTTGCCAAAGTTTGAGATGCCTATCGCCAGCACGACGACAACAGCCGCCATGGCCAACAGCAAAACGACCATCAAAAGGTCCATGGGTACACCGTCCGCGTTTCTTGTTTCGTTAGTCTACCATCTAGCTTTGCAGATTGGAAAAGCGAACGGGTAATTTCGCCTCAGATGTCCGAGAGGATGCGGTCGATGGCGCGGGTCGGTAAAATACGGCGCAGGTATCCGGCAACGTAAGTTGGTGTCGTCACATAATACCGCGCGCGCGGTCGTTTTGTCTCGACGGCACGTGCCAGCTTGTTGGTCACTGCCGAAGCGGGCAATTCGAACCGGTCGGGTCCCGAGGATTCGTATAGTCTTTTCAGTAACGAAGCCTCGTACCGCGCGCGCAGGGCCGAGTTCTGCCAATTGATGAACCGTTCGAAAAAAGGGATCGAGTTTTCCCGGATTTTTGAAGTGATCGGTCCGGGTTCAATCAGGATCACCTTTATGTCGGTATCTGCCAGTTCCAGGCGCAGCGTGTCTGTAAGGCCCTCGACCGCGTATTTTGTTGCCACGTAAGCTCCGCGCCATGGAAAGGCCACCAACCCCAGAACCGAGGAATTCTGAACGATTCGACCGTGCCCCTGTGCCCGCATTGCCGGAATTACCTGTCGCGTGAGTTCGTGCCATCCAAAAAAGTTGGCCTCGAAAATCTGGCGCAGGCCCTCCGTCGGCAAATCTTCGACCGCTCCGGGCAGGCCATGTGCGCCGTTGTTGAACAACGCATCAAGCGTGCCCCCCGTGGCTTCGAAAACCGAGGCCAGCCCCGCCGCGATGCTGTCTGCATCGGTATAGTCGATGCGTGGGCTTTCAAACCCCTGCGCCCGCAATCGGTCGCAGTCACGCTGCTGACGACAGGACGCAAACACGCGCCAACCCCGTGCGCGCATACCATGAGCGGCATCCTGACCAATGCCCGAAGAGCAGCCGGTGATAAGAATGGTCTTTTGCATGATCTTCCTGACTCTGAACCTCGCCCATAGCTATTGCGAGGCTGTGGTCAGGGCAATCACACCACTGCGTCAGTCCGGGATTTTTCGAACCAGCGATGCCGAAATCCATCCGATTTGTTGCTGTGGCAACACGCGCAATCGCAGCCAGCCGGTTCCGGACTCGCTCAGAACCTCGACCTTCTGGCCGATGGTTGCCTTACCAACGATGGGATAGATCGTACCGGGCCCGTCGCGCATGTTTACACGGGTGCCCGAAATCTCGCGAATGTCCTTTTCCGGCTCGGGCAGGGTCGGTGCTTCGGCGACATCGCTCTGCACCTCGGTCGTGACCTGGCTCAGCCCGGCTACACCGTCTTCCAGCGAGGCCAGCGTGAAGTTGGCGCTTTGATCGGCAAAGATTGTCAGGCTTGAGAACGACGCAAGGCTCGCGTCGTCGGCAATGATCTGAACCACTTCTTCGGGTTTGGCCTTTGGCGGCTCGTGGCTCGTTGGTACTCGGGCTGCAACATTGGTTACAAGCTCTTCGGCGCGCGCAGGCGCGACAGTTGTGGTCTGGGCTACAACTTCACGTTGAGGTTGGTCGCTGCGCAGGCCGCGTGGTTCGAAGTTCGGCCCCCCGCTCATGATGTAAAAGCACCATCCGAGTGCAGCGAATGAGATTACAATAAGGCGCGTCATGGCGCATCCCCCGGGTCAATCGTAAGAAACAAGAAATAAGCAGCAGTCTAATTCCAATAGGTTACCATATTTCATGCATCCTGTCGAAAGACGGGGGAAATTGCGGGGGTGCCTCCCCTTGTTGCAAAAAGCGCCACTTGTCCCCAGTAAATATGTGCTGGTCGCTTTACCAAGGCGCAGTTGCGGCGTATCACATCATGTATGAATGATACGATCGACAACCCCAACATGGAGGCCCCCGAAAACGGGGGCGAGGTGGCCGAGCCGCTGCGCCGCGCGATTGGCGAACGCTATCTGACCTATGCGCTGTCCACGATCATGCACCGGGCGTTGCCGGATGCGCGGGATGGATTGAAGCCTGTTCATCGGCGAATCCTATACGCCATGCGCGAGCTGCGACTCAGTGCGACGGGTGGCTTCCGGAAATCCGCCAAGATTTCGGGCGACGTGATGGGTAACTATCACCCGCATGGCGACGCCGCGATTTACGACGCGATGGCGCGTCTGGCGCAGGATTTCAACGTGCGTTACCCGCTGGTCGATGGGCAGGGGAACTTTGGCAACATCGACGGCGATAACCCGGCGGCCTCGCGCTATACCGAGGCGCGGATGACCATCGTGGCCGAAGCTCTGCTTGAGGGGCTGAACGAAGACGCCGTTGATTTTCGTGACAACTATGATGGCACGCTGACCGAGCCGGTCGTGCTGCCCGCGCAGTTTCCGAATCTTTTGGCCAATGGGGCCAGCGGTATCGCGGTGGGCATGGCGACGAATATCCCGCCGCATAACATCGCCGAGCTTTGTGATGCCTGCCTGCATCTGATCAAAACGCCGGATGCGCGCGACGACACGCTGTTGAACTACGTGCCCGGCCCGGATTTCCCGACCGGTGGCGTTATCGTAGAGCCGCCCGAGAGCATCGCGCAGGCTTATCGTACCGGGCGCGGCTCGTTCCGCCTACGTTGCAAGTTCGAGGTCGAGGATCTGGGCAGGGGTCAGTGGCAAATTGTCGTCACCGAGATCCCCTATCAGGTTCAGAAATCCAAGCTGATCGAAAAGATCGCCGAGCTGATCCAAACCAAGAAAATTCCGATTCTCGCAGATGTGCGCGACGAATCCGCCGATGACATCCGGGTGGTTCTTGAGCCTCGCTCCAAGAATGTGGACCCCGAGGTGCTGATGGGCATGCTCTATCGCAACTCGGACCTTGAGGTGCGGTTCAGCCTGAACATGAACGTGCTGATCGATGGGGTGACACCCAAGGTCTGCTCGATGAAGGAAGTGCTGCGGGCCTTCCTCGACCACCGGCAAGAGGTGCTGCTGCGCCGCTCGCGCCACCGTCTGGGCAAAATTGACCACCGGTTAGAGGTGTTGGAGGGCTTTATCGTCGCCTTCCTGAACCTCGACCGTGTGATCGACATCATCCGCTATGACGACGACCCCAAGGCGGCGCTGATGCGCGAAGATTGGGGCATCGATCATGTCCGCGCGACCGATGAGTCCGATTATGTCTCGCCCAAGCCGGGTGAGGGTGAGTTGTCCGAGGTTCAGGTCGACGCGATCCTGAACATGCGCCTGCGCAGCCTGCGCCGTCTGGAAGAGATGGAACTGGTCCGCGAGCGCGATGAATTGATGCTGGAGCGCGCCAATCTTGAGGATTTGCTGGCCGATCCGACCCTGCAGTGGTCAAAGATTGCTGAGCAGCTGAAAGAGACCAAGAAAACCTTCGGCAAAGACTACGAAGGCGGCGCGCGGCGCACGCGCTTCGCCGAGGCAGGTCAGGTCGAAGAGGTTCCGCTTGAGGCGATGATCGACAAGGAACCGATCACGGTCGTTTGCTCTCAGATGGGCTGGATACGCGCCATGACGGGCCATATCGACCTGAACCGCGAGTTGAAGTTCAAGGACGGCGACGGTCCGCGTTTCATTTTCCATGCCGAAACGACGGACCGACTGGTGGTTTTTGCCTCAAACGGGCGATTCTATACGGTTAGTGCCGCTAATCTTCCCGGAGGTCGCGGCATGGGTGAGCCCCTGCGCCTGATGGTTGACCTGCCGAACGAGGCGCAGATTATCGACATCCTGATTCACAAGCCCGGGCGCAAGCTGCTGGTGGCGTCGGGGGCGGGCAACGGATTCATCGTGCCCGAGGATGAAGTGCTGGCCCAGACCCGCAACGGTAAACAGGTGCTGAACGTCAAGGGCGACGAAGCGGCGATGATCTGTAAGCCGGTTCAGGGCGATCACGTGGCCGTTGTATCGCAGAACGGCAAGTTCCTTGTGTTCCCAACAGAGGAACTGCCCGAGATGACACGCGGCAAAGGTGTGCGTCTGCAGAAATACAACATGGCGCGTGGACGGCAGGGCACTTTGGAACTGGATGGTGGCCTGTCCGACGTCACTACGTTTAACTGGGAAGACGGCCTGAAATGGTCCATGGGCGGCGACAAGACCCGGCACGAGGCTGATATGTCCCAGTGGCTGGCCAAACGCGCCAGCGTCGGAAAAAAACCGCCTTATGGTTTCCCGCGCGACTACAAGTTCTGATGACCGCGTGGGTCTGTGGTGAAATTCCGCCGATACGGCTTGGCACAGGCCGTATCAGTGGGCTAAATCATAAAAAACAAGCCTATCGAGACATGACATGTTGCGTATTCTGACCTTGATCGCCGGACTGGCCCTTTTGGGCGCTTGTACACAGACACAAGTGTACGAAGAACCCGAGTCGCTGGGCGAATTCAAGCTGCGCGTCAATTATGCGTTCGCCGAGAAAGCGAGGCAGGGTCCGGTCTCCCGCGACGCGACCCCCAAGGAGTGGGAAGAGGCGATCCAGAACGCCGTGGATATCCGTCTGGGCCGTTACGACGGCGCGCAGGAATATGACATTGGCATCAGCCTCGAAGGTTACATGCTTGCACCTCCGGGTGTGCCAGTTATCTATAACCCCAAAAGCACGGCCATCGTACTTGTGAACGTCTACGATGTTCGCAAAAAAGAGTTTTTGGCAAAGGCCAAACAATTCCAGGTTCTTGAAGACACGACCGGCGAAAGTGCCCTTGCCGGGTCTGGTCACGCCCGCACCCGAGAAGAGCAAATGAACGGTTTGGCGTTGAAAGTGGCCGACCGGGTCGAGGAATGGCTGGCCGAAGAACACGAGGCAAATGGCTGGTTTGACCGTCGCCCGGACCTGATCCAACCGCTTGATTCCGGCGTCGTCACGCAAAATCCGGCATCATAACCCGCTTTCGATGCAGGATGTGCTTGATTTCCCCCTTTGAACCAAATATCCCGCGCGCGCAGATGTAACCACGGGACCAAGGGTCCCCCAAATTGCAAAAGGGCGCCTGAGGAATGGCAAAGGAAAAGTTTGAGCGTACAAAACCGCACGTCAACATCGGCACGATTGGCCACGTTGACCATGGTAAGACGACGCTGACCGCAGCAATCACC
>NZ_LQBP01000008.1 GCF_001507545.1 Ruegeria profundi | reverse complement strand
CCAGTGCGTCTCCGCCGTCTCCAGCGACCCAACAACCGCCTCAGCAGCGCCGGTGAAGGGGGTTCTAAGTATTACTCTCACACACCGCAAGCAGAAAATTCGAGATTCAGGAAAAAAATCGCCGTTCAGTGTTTTTCTTATTATAAACAGTTACTTAAGAAAATAATCCGTCACACGCTTTTAAGCACATGCAGTGTGAAACGCCAAGTTACGGCATTTAAACAGAGTTACCCACAGACTCAGTTTTGGTTCAGGCGGAATCGGCCCGGCGAAGACGCGTCAGAAGCCGGGGAAACGGCACACGAAGAAGCAAAAGCCCGATGATCAGAGACAGATAAATCAACGGCTCGACCTGAAAACCCTTGGCCAGCATGACGTAATGAAGCCCACCCAGAATAGCCGCCGGGAATACAAGACGTTGCAGATTGCGCCAGCGTGAGCCCAGCTTGCGAACAGACAGGTTGTTCGATGTCACCACCAACGGGATCATCAACACAAAGGCGACCATGCCAACCGTAATATAGGGGCGTTTCACGATATCGGCCCAGATCTGGCTGGGCACCTGAACATCCAGCACCAACCAGACCAAAAGATGCAGGCTGACATAGGCAAAGGTCAGAACACCAAGGGCGCGACGAAATTTCAGCAGGTTCACCCCAATAAACCGGCGCAAAGGCGAAATCGCCAGAACGGCGATCAACAGCTGGAGCGCTAACTCTCCGTATCGATGTTCCAGCGCTTCAATCGGATCTACGCCCAGGCCGCCGGTCAGCCCCTGATAAAAAAGCCAGGGCGCCGGAAGCGCCCCAAGCAAATAGACGACCCAGACAGGAAGCTGACGCAATGTCTGATTCACGCGTTGCATGGGTTCAATAGAACTTCGTCAGGTCCATACCCTCGTACAGCCCTGCGACCTCTTTCTCGTAGCCGTTAAACATGAGCGTCGGAACACGCTTGGCGAACAGGCCACCCCCGATTTTTCGCTCCGACGCCTGAGACCAGCGCGGGTGATCCACATTCGGGTTCACATTGCTGTAAAAGCCGTACTCGCGCGGGTTTGCCATATTCCAACTAGTCGGAGGTTCAACATCCGTGACGGTAATCCGCACGATCGATTTGATCGACTTAAATCCGTACTTCCACGGAACGACCAAACGCAGCGGTGCGCCGTTCTGGTTGGGAATTGGGCGACCGTATATGCCGGTAGCGATCATTGTCAGGGGATGCATCGCCTCGTCTAGGCGTAGACCTTCGCGATAGGGCCAGTCCAGAACCGGATAGCGCACTCCGGGCATCTCATCTGGAACCAGGGCAGTTTCGAAGGCCACGTATTTGGCGCCTTCCTGAACACCCGCCATGTTCAGCAGGTCGGCCAGTTCGAACCCGTTCCACGGAATCACCATTGACCACGCCTCGACGCATCGGAAACGGTATATGCGTTCTTCGACCGTCATCTCGGACATGATGTCTTTGAAGTCATAATCGCCGGGATTGTCGACCAGACCGTCAATCCTGACGCTCCACGGCTCAGTGGTCAGCGCATGCGCGTATCTTACCGGATCATCCTTTCCGGTGCCAAACTCGTAGTAGTTATTGTACGAGGTGATCTCTTCCCAGGCGTTGGGCTCCAACGCCTCTTGCGCCGAGGCACCTTGTGCCAAATGAGCCAGCCCGACACCCGCCAGCCCGGCCATGACCTGACGCCGGTTCAGGAACGCCGCCCGTGGGGTAACGTCTGCATGTGTCAATGTGTTGGTCCAGCGATGCGCCATGTGTGTCTCCGTCGTCAAGCTTGCTATTGTACGAGATAGTCCGCTGATACCACAGCACCAAGAAAACAGGCGTAACGATTCAGAGACGAGATTGTAACGCTCGCGCTTTTCCCAGCGTTATTCAGGTTGGGCAAACGGCTCAGCGCATTGTGCACAGGTCAAGCAGATAAACACAGTCGCGGGACTATTTCTGCCAGCAGCAGCGGAGCATTCGCTAATGGGTCAATGCCCGGCCTTTGAACAGAAACTGGTGCCGTCTCACCGACTGAATCAACCTTTGAATCAGCTTTCAGAGTGCCTCAGCCCGACAGCATGTCTGAAATCTGCACCGCGTATCTGTCAGTCATGCCCGAAACAAAGTCGGTCAGGGAATGCAAAGCGGTATACGCATCAACGACGTCGCGCAGATCCAATTTGACAGCATTAATAAGTTGCCGCTCGTAGTCCGGCAGTTCATCCTGCTGCCAATTGCGTTGGGCAAGCTCCTCATACACCGGGCATAGGCCATCCAGCACCTTTCGGATCACGTTGCGGCCCTTGACTTCAAGCCGGGTCTTGCGCGGCGCCTTGAAAAGCTGCTCTCGCGCCAGTTTCTCAATCTTGGCAAAGTCTTTGGCGCGGCTAGACACACCGATAAGCGAATCCGAGAAGCTACCATCCAGAATCGCGGCGTGGTTTGCCTTGAAGGCATCAACGCAGGCTGTGATAGCGGCGCCTATGGCACGGGCGCGCAAATAGCTGATTTCTTCGAACTTGCTATAGCCGCCCTGATTGCTGCTTGGGCTATTGGCGAAGGCGGACAAAAGACCCTGAACTTCTTTAAAAGACAGGTCGCCCGCCGAATACCCATCCTCCAGATCGACGATGTTATAGCAGATGTCGTCGGCTGCCTCGACCAGATAGACCAGCGGGTGCCGCCGCCACCAGCTTTGGCCGTCGGGGCCCTGCGCCTCGGGCAATCCCATCGCCTGAGCTGCTTGCGTGAAATACGCCCGCTCAGTTTCAAAGAACCCGAATTTCTTGGCCCCAACATAGGGTTGAGCCAGCTTGTCCTTGAATCGTTTCGAGGTCTCGGCCCCCATCGGGTATTTCATGAATGCCCCCAGAACCGCATTGGGCATGCGCATACCCCCTTGGTTCCGGTACATCTCCAGCCGGGTCAGGATGCGAAAGCCCTGCGCGTTGCCTTCGAATTTCTCGAACTCCTGCCAGCGATCCTCCGCGATTCCCATTAAGACGGGTGAATCTCCGCGGAGTTTATCTGAACACCACTTGCCAATCGCCTCTTCGCCGGAATGCCCGAAAGGCGGATTTCCGACGTCATGAGCCAGACAGGCCGCCTGCACGACGCCCGCCACTTTATGGGCATCCTCGGGAGCAATGAACTTTTCCTCGGCCAACCAAACACCGACCTGCATCCCAATGGACCGGCCAACACTTGCCACTTCTTCGGAATGGATCAGGCGATGGCGCAGATGATCATTGTCATAGAGCGGATGGACCTGCGTCTTGTTCGCCAATCGGCGGAACGGGGCAGAAAAGGTGATCCTGTCTGCGGCAATTACATATGATGGGCGCTCGGCCTGTTCCTGTTTGTTGTCGTAGGTATCCGTATTCAACAACTGCGCCCAATTCATTTTCGCCATGCAGAAGACTTCCTTTCCAACAATTTCAGAGGGTTCGTGACAGAAAAACCCGCCCTGGGAAAGGGCGGGTTTCATGTTCGTTTAAGAGCGCTTAGTGCACCACGGCATCATCCGGTCGCGGGCGTTCTGACGTACCCAACCGGTCGCCGATGATCAAACCGTCGGCCCCGGCACTGACCGGGACGGTCTCACCATCCTTGATCTCGCCAGCCAGCAACGCCTCGGCCAGCGGGTTCTGCAAGGCACGCTGGATCACACGTTTTAATGGACGCGCGCCAAACACCGGATCATAGCCTTCGTTCGCCAGCCATTCCTTTGCGCTATCATCCAGGGCCAGCTCGATCTTGCGGGCAGCCAGACGTTTTTGCAGACGCGCCATCTGGATATCGACGATGCCATCCATGTCGGCCCGCTTGAGCCGGTCAAAGATGATGGTCTCGTCCAGACGGTTCAGGAACTCTGGCCGGAAATGCGCCCGGACCGCATCCATCACATCCCGCCGTGCCTGCGCGCTGTCGGCGCCTTCGGGCAACTGGCTCAGCGCCTGAGACCCAAGGTTCGACGTCAGGATGATCAGCGTCTGCTTGAAATCCACGGTGCGACCCTGACCATCGGTCAGAACACCATCGTCGAGAACCTGCAACAGCACGTTGAACACATCCGGGTGCGCCTTTTCGACCTCGTCAAACAGCACGACCTGATAGGGCCTGCGCCGTACGGCTTCGGTCAGCACACCGCCTTCATCATACCCGACATAGCCCGGAGGGGCACCAATCAGACGGGCAACTGCGTGTTTCTCCATAAATTCGGACATGTCGATGCGGACCATCGCGTTGTCGTCGTCGAACAGGAAATTCGCCACCGCTTTGGTCAGCTCGGTCTTACCCACACCAGTTGGTCCGAGGAACAGGAACGAACCCAGCGGGCGGTTCTCGTCGTTCAAACCCGCCCGCGCACGGCGCACCGCATTGGCCACGGCGGTCACCGCCGCATCCTGACCGATCACGCGGGAATGCAGATCATCTTCCATCCGCAGCAGCTTCTCACGCTCGCCTTCCAGCATCTTCGACGTCGGGATACCAGTCCAGCGTTCGACAACGGACGCAATCTGTTCCGGACGCACCGTTTCCTCGGCCATCATGGCGTTGCTTTCCTGGCTTTCGGCTTCGGTCAGCTTTTTCTCAAGCTCGGGGATGACGCCATAAGACAGCTCCCCTGCCTTGGCGAGGTTGCCTTCCCGCTTGGCGATCTCCAGATCAGCACGCGCCTTGTCGAGCTGTTCCTTCAGATCGCGAGCACCGGCAAGCTTGTCGCGTTCTGCCTGCCACTGGGCAGTCATCTCAGCGGATTTCTCCTGCAGTTCGGCCAGATCCTTTTGCAGGCTTTCCAGTCGATCCTTCGAGGCCGCGTCATCTTCAAGCTTCAGCGCCTCTTCCTCGATCTGCATCTGCAGGATTTGGCGATCCAACTGATCGAGTTCTTCGGGTTTGGAGTCCACCTCCATCCTCAACCGCGAAGCTGCCTCATCGACCAGGTCGATCGCTTTGTCCGGCAGGAAACGGTCGGTGATATAGCGATGCGACAACGTCGCCGCTGCCACGAGCGCCGAGTCCGACACGCGCACACCGTGGTGCAGCTCATACTTTTCCTTAATGCCGCGAAGAATGCTGATCGTGTCCTCGACCGTCGGTTCCTGCACCATGACGGGCTGAAACCGGCGCGCAAGGGCCGCGTCTTTTTCGACGTATTTGCGGTACTCGTCCAGTGTGGTTGCGCCGATACAATGCAGTTCACCTCGGGCAAGCGCAGGCTTGATCAGGTTGGCGGCATCCATCGCGCCGTCGGATTTGCCGGCACCGACCAGCGTGTGCATCTCGTCGATGAACAGGATAATCTCTCCGGCGGCCTCGGTCACTTCGGTCAGAACGGCCTTGAGACGCTCTTCGAACTCACCGCGGTATTTCGCGCCAGCAATCAGCGCACCCATGTCGAGCGCCAGCAGCTTCTTGTCCTTCAGCGATTCCGGCACGTCACCGTTAATGATGCGCAGGGCCATGCCTTCGGCAATTGCGGTTTTACCGACGCCGGGTTCACCGATCAGAACCGGGTTGTTCTTAGTGCGACGCGACAAAACCTGCATCGAGCGGCGGATTTCCTCATCCCGCCCGATGATCGGGTCGATCTTGCCCTCAGCAGCGGCCTCGGTGAGATCGCGCGCATATTTCTTCAGCGCGTCATAGCCTTCTTCCGCAGACGCGCTATCCGCGGTGCGCCCTTTGCGGATGTCGTTGATCGCTTCGTTCAGCTTTTGCGCGGATACGGCACCGGCTTCCAACGCCTCCTTGGCCTTGGATTTCACCATGCACAGCGCCATCAGAACACGCTCGACCGGTACAAAACTGTCGCCCGCCTTGGTGGCGATCTTCTGCGCCTCGTCCAGAACCTTGGCTGTCTGGCCGTCCATGTAAATCTGACCGGAGTCACCGCTGACTTTCGGAATCTTGCCCATCGCGGCATCCAACGATTCAACCACACGGGTGGGTGCGCCGCCCGCGCGTGTGATCAGATTGCTTGCCAACCCCTGATCGTCATCCATCAATGCCTTGAGTATATGTGTGGGCTCCAGCCTCTGGTGCCCCTCGCGCAAAGCAATTGTTTGCGCGGCCTGCACGAAACCCCGTGCCCGCTCGGTGAACTTGTTCAAGTCCATTGTATTCTCCTTTTCAAAGCGCCCTAGGTGTGACGCGCCCGCTTGGCGGCACGCGTCGAACTGGGCCTCGATTCCAATCTGGGAAATATCTTCGTTCGTTCAAGTGTCTAAATCTCAGATTCGCGCCCAAACGGCCTATTGGCGCGGGATCGAGTAAACCGTATAGCCGCCGGTTTGCGCCACTTCGCGCGCAGGGTACATTTCGACCAATGACCGGTCTGCATCACTGCCCGTCGGACAGGAAACCAAGTCTGCAGCGTCATCCAGAAAATTGACCGTAAACGCCGTTTCTCCGGTCAGCTGACAGTCGTCATCGCCAGATCGATACCCGCGCACGAAGCGCAAATCATCGTTGGGTGGCGGTCCGGTGACCGTGTTCGATTCCCCGCTTTGCGGTGATGTATCCTGACATCCCGCCAGAGCCATCAGGAGTCCTGCTATCAACACTTGTCTCATGCTCTCCCCATCCGTTAGTCGCGCTTAGCAACCGGCAGCATAACACAATCTGTTCCTATCTGCCTGATCTTGATCGCAGGACTGTCCTGCATGGACAGCGGGCGCGGAACCCGCTAGGACGCAGGCGTTTGCCAAAAAGGAGCCTGCCCGATGTCCGATGACCGCCTGATCGTTGCCCTAGATGTTCCAAACGCCCTGCAGGGATTGGCCATGGCTGAGCGTCTGGGGGATACCGTGTCCTTCTACAAAATCGGGCTGGGAATGCTGACCGGCGGCGGATTGGCCTTGGCGAACGAACTCAAGCAAGATTACGGCAAGCGCATTTTTCTGGACATGAAACTGTTCGACATCGGCAATACGGTAGAGAATGCGGTGCGCGGGTTGGCGCAGTTCGATCTGGATTTTTTGACCGTTCATGGCGACCCCCACGTGGTGCGCGCAGCGAAAGAGGGCGCTTCGGGCAAAGATTTGAAGATTCTGGCCGTCACCATCCTTACCTCGCTAAACCGCGAGGATCTGGATGCCTGTCTGATGAAAGACGGCGACGTGCAAGAGCTGGTGGTAGAACGGGCGGCCCGCGCGCTTGAGGCCGGTGCCGATGGCGTCATCGCCAGCCCCCGCGAAGCTGCCCTGGTCCGCGCCCTGCCCCAAGCCGAAGGCCGTCTGATCGTGACGCCCGGTGTGCGCCCGGCCGGTGCGGCATTAGGCGATCAGAAACGCGTCGCAACACCCGCCAGTGCAATCGGCGATGGCGCGGACCATATCGTTGTCGGGCGTCCGATCTATCAGGCAGAGAATCCAAAGGCCGCGGCAGAGGCGGTTCTTGCTGAGTTAAATTCCTTGACACGGCACTGAAACGCCAAACAAAACTGGCGGGATTCCGCGCTGAATCGCCCTGCAACCAGTTGACCTTGCGTCACTTTTCTACGGACTGCCCCCAATTCGTCCCTGTGCCCCAAAACACACAGGCAAAACACGAGTTTTCCAAGTGTGACCTAGGCGCTATCGAAACCCCCGTTTTTTAGCGATTCTAGACAGGTAATACTCCCCGCGGACCGTTTCTTCCTGTGGTCCGTTACCTCCCCCCGCCACTTCGCGGGGGGTCTTCTTCTGAACAAAGACTATGATGTCTATACGCGCCAACTCTTTGCGCATCCGTGGCGGTTGGTATATGCAAACCGCTGACGGGATCGCACGGAAGGCGGGAAAACTACATGCCCGGTCTCTGCCGAGATTGCTTGACCACATTGACGGATGAACGGCGCTGCCCTGCTTGCGGCAGCCCGCGCGTCCAGATGCACCCCGAGCTTTTCGACCTGTCCATCGCGCATATGGATTGCGATGCGTTTTATGCCTCGGTCGAGAAACGCGACAATCCGGAACTGGCTGACAAACCCGTAATAATCGGTGGCGGCCGTCGCGGAGTGGTTTCCACCGCCTGCTACGTTGCGCGAATCCGTGGGGTACGGTCGGCCATGCCAATGTTCAAAGCCCTCCAGCTTTGCCCAGATGCTGTGGTTATCAAGCCGCGCATGTCTGTCTATGCCGAGGTCTCACGCGAGATTCGTAAAATGATGGACGAGCTGACCCCAGTCGTTGAACCCCTGTCGCTGGACGAAGCTTTCATGGACCTGTCCGGCACCCAACGCCTGCACGGTGCCCCGCCTGCCGTGATGCTGGCGCGACTGGTAAAGCGGATGAAAGATGAACTGGGTGTGACCGGCTCGATTGGGTTGTCACATAACAAGTTCCTGGCCAAGGTCGCCTCGGACCTCGACAAGCCGCGCGGGTTTTCGGTGATCGGCAAGGTCGAAACCGCCGAGTTTCTGCATGACAAACCCGTTCGACTGATCTGGGGTATCGGGCCCGCTGCGCAGGCGTCTCTTGATCGTGCGGGTATCCGCAGCTTCTCCGATCTGCTGCGCTGGGATCAGGAGGCGCTGACAGCACGGTTCGGCTCCATGGGCTATCGGCTGTGGCACTTGGCGCGCGGGCAGGACAAAAGGCGCGTCTCGGCCCATGAGCCGATGAAATCCATCAGCAATGAGACCACTTTTTTCGAGGATACGGCCAGCCTCGACATTCTGGACGGTCATCTTTGGCGCATGGCTGAAAAGGTTGCCGATCGCGCCAAGGCCAAAGGATTGGCTGGCCGGGTCGTCACATTGAAGCTCAAGAGATCAAACCACAAGATCATCACACGACGTGTCTCATTGCATGACCCCACGCAGATCGCAGACCGTCTGTATCGCACCGCCCGCGGGCTGTTTGATCAGGTCGGGGATCAAGGGCCATATCGCCTGTTAGGGGTTGGCCTGTCAGACCTGTGTCCCGAGTCGCAGGCCGACATCTCCGGCGATTTGCTGGACCCTGCAGCGACCCAGCGGTCGCAGGCCGAGCGCGCAACGGACGAAATCCGACGCCGTTTTGGCAGCGATGCGATTGTAAAAGGCCGCGCCCTGCGCTGAGTCTACTCGGCCGCCAGACGCAGCGATTCATTCCCAATGCTGGCGATATCCCGAATGATATCGCGCAGTGTTTCCTGAAATGCCGCGAAATTCTCGTTCGGTTCTATTTTGACTTCATCCATGTACAGCGCCCGATCAACTTCGATCTGAACCGCATGCTGATGGCGGGCGGGGCGGCCGTAGGTCTGGGTGACATAGGCCCCGGCAAAGGGCGCGTTGCGTGCGACATTCAAACCGGCGGCGACGCAGGCTGCTTCGATTCTGTCCACAACCTCAGCCGAGGCTGACGCGCCGAACCGATCCCCTAAAACCACATCCGGACGGCTGGTTTTTGAACTGCCGACCATCGCAACAGCTTCATGCGGCATCGAGTGGCAATCAACCAGGATCGCCTGCCCGAATGCGTCATGGGATTCCTTCAGCAAGGATTTGACGCGCGCATGATAAGGACGCCAACAAGTGTCGATGCGCAGACGCGCCTCATCCATGGTCAGCTTCCCGCGATAAATCGCGCGCCCATTCGCCACGACGCGCGGAATCACCCCAAGGCCCGACGCGACGCGCGGGTTATGTCCAGAGCGGCGCGCACCTTGTATCAATGCCGGGTCCAACTCATCCGCATTGCGGTTAAGGTCCAGATACGCGCGCGGCATTACGGCCGATATCATCGGCGCGCCAAACAAGGTCGCTGCAGAAAACAACTGGTCTACAAAGGCATCTTCCGACGACCGAATCATGCTTTCGTTCAAAACCGTCCGCTTCAAAAGCGCTTGGGGGTAGTTCCGACCACTGTGAGGAGACGAAAAAACAACGCAAGATGTGCGGCTGGTCGGCATATCCAGTACATAGGGGATGTTCTGCATGGTGACTCCTTGTTCAGATCGAACATAGACCGGAAAATAGTTCTGCCAAACCCCTTGAACCCCTTGGCGAGTCCTTTTATAGACCCCGCTACCGGCGCGGGTCTCTGCGCCCCATTTCGTTTTGGGGCAGGGTAACGCAAAGGTTCGTGGGCGGTTAGCTCAGCGGTAGAGCACTTCGTTGACATCGAAGGGGTCACAAGTTCGATCCTTGTACCGCCCACCATCGTTTCACTGTTCCGGGTATCCGGGGCACCCGCTAACCCAGGCGCTGGCCACGTCTTTGATGAAGGCGCCGCAGATTGGAGACAGACCCATGAAGGTCAGGAACTCGCTCCGCTCGCTCAAGAACCGGCACCGTGATTGCCGGGTTGTGCGTCGCAAAGGCCGCGTCTACGTGATCAACAAGACGCAGCGCAAGTTCAAAGCACGTCAAGGCTAAGACTTACGCACAATTGTAACAAAGGAACCGCACCCTTGGGTGCGGTTTTTTTGTGCGCACAGTATGCCTGACGTTTTCAACGCTGCTGCACCGGCAAGCCGCCGCCCCCAGCTGACGTGACAAAAAGGACGTGCAGATCATTGGACTCTTGGCGTCTGAAGACGACAATCATTTTTCCAAGTTTTTTTGTCGGATTTACTTGCATTCGCAGAAAAATCGTATCATTGACTGTTTCACTCAGGAATAAATGCAACGATTCACGATGTTGAGAGATATGATGCTGAAACCCTCTACCTGCGCTACCGCCGCTCTGTTGGCGCTGATGTCAACCACTGTCGCCGCCGAGGGAGAATTGAACCTGTATTCCTCGCGCCACTACGATACTGACGAACGCCTCTATAGCGATTTTGAAGAGGCGACCGGGATCACCATCAACCGTATCGAAGGTAAGGCTGATGAATTGATCGCACGGATGGAAGCCGAAGGCGCGAACTCACCTGCGGATGTGTTGCTGACCGTCGACACCTCGCGTCTGGAGCGGGCCAAAAACGCGGGCATTTTGCAACCGGTTGAAAGCGCAGTTCTGGAAGAGCGTATCCCCGCCAATCTGCAAGACGGCGACAATCAGTGGTTCGGTTTTTCCCAACGTGGCCGTATCATTTTTTACGATAAGGAAAATCTGACCAATCCGCCCGCCACCTATGCCGATTTGGCAAAGCCCGATTATGAAGGCCTGGTGTGCATCCGGTCTTCGACAAATACCTACAACCAGACCCTGCTGGCATCCATCATCACCCATGACGGTCCTGAGGCCGCCAAAGCCTGGGCCGAAGGTATTGTCGCCAACATGGCGCGTGAACCGCAGGGCGGCGACACCGATCAGCTGCGTGGTTTGGTGTCAGGCGAATGTGACATCGCCGTGTCGAACACATACTACTTTGCGCGGGCCATCCGCAAAGACGTCAAAGGCGTGTCTTCGGACATCGACTCGATCGGCTGGGTGTTCCCCAACCAGAACAGCACCGGCGCACATATGAACCTATCGGGTGCCGGTGTTGCCGCAAATGCACCAAACAAGGAGAACGCGATCCTATTCCTGGAATACCTGGCCAGTGACTCGGCCCAGCAGTATTTCTCGGCCGGCAACGATGAGTTCCCTGCGGTCGATGGCGTAGAGCTTGCAGACTCGGTCAAAGCACTAGGTGACTTCAACGCGGATGAGGTAAGCCTGTCCGACGTTGCCAAGAACCTGCCCGAAGCCCAGAAAATCTTTAACGAGGCCGGCTGGAAGTAAGACCACTTTCAACCCGAGACGTTGGAAGGGCGCAAAGGTTTCTCTGCGCCCTTTCTTATTGATATGAATTTATTTTCTGTCTATAATCTCAATTATGATAATTTTTCTCGTATGTGAATGATGCTGGATGACCTCTCGAACCGCCTCGCCAAACGCCTTGGTGAATTGCGCCAAAGCCACGGATTGTCCCTTGATCAGATGGCAGACCAAAGCGGGATCAGTCGCGCGACGCTATCTCGTTTAGAAAAGGGAAGTGTCAGTCCAACGGCCGAAACTCTGGGTAGACTTTGCGCCGCCTATGGGCTGCCGATGTCTCGGCTTCTTATGATGGTCGAAGACAGTTTCGATCCGCGTGTCCCGTTCGAGCGGCAGCCCGAATGGAGTGACCCGGAAACCGGATTCACCCGCCGCTCGGTATCCCCGCCCGCCAACGGTCTCAGCGCAGAGGTTGTTGAGGGCCATTTGCCACCGGGTACCGTGATCTCGTACGACGCGCCACCAAAACCGGGGCAGGAGCATCACTTGATCATGTTGGATGGCGCTTTAACGCTGACCGTGGATGCCGTTGCCCACGATCTGAGTGGCGGGGATTGCCTGCGTTATCATCTTTCGGGTTCAACCCGATTTGAAACGTCGCTTGAGCGTGGGGCTCGATATTTGTTGGTGCTGATATGATTTCGCGTCTCGACGTAGAGGGCTTTGACGCGGCAGTGAGTGACCTCACCGATATCCTGCACGCCTGTGTGCAGGATGGGGCGAGTGTTGGATTTATCTTGCCCTTTACGCTGGATCAGTCACACGCATATTGGCGGACCAAAGTACGCCCGAATCTGGACTTCGGCGCGATGGATATTTTTGCGGCCCATGACAAAGGACGCGTTTTAGGCACGGTGCAGCTCATCCCGGCGGCGATGCCGAACCAGCCGCATCGCGCCGATGTTGCCAAGCTACTGGTTCATCCACATGCCAGACGCCAAGGGTTGGGACGAACCCTGATGGTCGCGCTTGAGGATCGTGCCGTCGCTCTGGGTCGCACTCTGTTGGTGCTGGATACGCGCAGTTCAGATCCATCACGCCTATTGTATCAGAGCCTAGGTTTTCAGATCGCCGGAGAGATACCGAATTTTTGCCGCAACCCGTTCGAAGACCAGCTGGAACCGACAACCTATATGTACAAACACCTCTGCTGATCTGAGGCACTGCGCGCATTGGCTGCTGTAGAGGAATACCATTTCCCCAGCGGCTTACACTGCCGCCTGCAATCACTTTCTTTTTGAGCGAGAAGAGCCGTCGACTTTCAATAGGCAATCTCAATGTTGTACGCGTCTACGGCGGTAAAGGACTGCAACTGGTTGAAACCAGCCTAACAGTTGCCGCACCGGCTTCGTAAAAAAGAAAGCTTGTTTGTCGGTAACGTCCTTGGATGAAAAAACGCGAAGTGCGGTTATCGGGTAAACTCTGCAAAACGACTGGCACCGGGATTCTTACTGTGCGCACGGGCTTTTTTTCACACGGTCGCAGTCAATGGCAGGTGGCTGCTAGGTCAAGGCTACGCCTTCCACCGTAACCCTGTGCATCAGACGGCGGAAACCGTGATAATCGTTAATCGCCTTGTGCCAAGTGGCCCGGTTGTCCCACATGGTAATATCACCTTCCCGCCAACGAACACGGCACTGGAACTCGGGCTGTTTGCAATGCTCATAGAGCATCGCCAAGATTGCGGAAGACTCCTCCGCGCTGAGCTCTTCGACATAGGTCGTAAAAACAGGGTTCACGAATAGCCCACGGTGCCCGCTGAGCGGGTGTGTAATCACAACCGGGTGGCGTGCATCCTGGGTGGCCTTTTCCGCATTTCCCAGCCTTCCGCTCTTGGCGGCTTCGCTATTCTGCGCGGCAGCACCGAAGACATGGCGCGAAGAATGCACGGCAGTAAGCCCATCAAGGAACCGACGCATAGAATCTGACAGGGCCTCGTAAGCCGCCCTCATAGACACGAACAACGTATCTCCTCCATAAGGCGGCATCTCGATGGCATGCAGGATCGAACCCATGGCGGGAACCTGATCATAGGAATGATCAGTATGCCAGCCTTCGCCCACCGCTTCTTTCTGGTCCTTTTCCTTTAAGACCGTCGCGATTTCGGGGTAGCCGTCGATCGGCTTGAAAAAGCGGTTCACGTTGATCGGCCCAAAGCGGCGGGCAAAGTTCAAGTGGTCCTTGGGGCTGGCGCTTTGCCCTCTGAGGATAATGACGGAGTGCTCAGCAAATGCTGTGTGGATCTTTTCGAACTGGCTGCTGTCTCGGATATCGGCTCCAAAGATTTCTGCCCCGAGACTACCTGTGAGGGGTCTAATATCCATTAGTTCGCTCCTTGTGCCGCTGAGGGCAAAGTAGCGGATCATGAAAGATCGGGAAAACTGAATTAATTTAAATGGAACGCAGAATTGAGCGACGGGAAACGATGATAGACACCCGTGATACGTAGACCGGAGATTTGTGGGGCGAGCTGATTTGAATGGCTTCAGCGTCAAGTCAGATGACCTGCAATAGGCCATCCTGCGAAGTGATCAATGACACCTCCGGGATCAAACGTCGCCCAGGTTTAGCTACCGGCAATCTGGCGTTGGCTATGCAGCAGAGCGTTCCGTCAGAGCCTCCACGCATGATTTCAGTCAGAATGACCCGAGCTTTGGCTTATAGGTTTTAAGTGACATTGCGACGACCTGACCAGAACTCTTTGGGGGGGGGCAAGAATATGCAAACGCTCGTCTTGGGTTGAGTTGCAACAAAAAGTAAAGTGACACTATCAGCCTAGGATATTTTGAGGGGTTTTGGTTTTGCTCGCCCGCATTGCGTCTGGTCTTTTTTTGTCTGCTTTGGTCTATTGTTTTACCGCATTTGCAGCTCACGCTCACTCTGGTGATGGTTATGGCGGAGGCTTCGTTGCAGGCTTCACGCATCCTATACTTGGGTGGGACCACGTGGCGGCAATGGTCGCAGTTGGTCTGTGGGGTGCCTTTCTAGGAGCGCCTGCAGTCTGGATTCTGCCTGTTGTGTTTCCGCTGGTAATGGCCTTTGGCGCGGTTGCGGGAATATTGGGGATTCCCATTCCGGCTATCGAAACGGGTATCGCTCTTTCCGCTGTGGTGCTGGGAATAATGATAGTTTTTGCCGTGAAGCCACCAATTTGGGTTTGTGCTGTGATTGTCGGGTCTTTTGCGGTGTTTCACGGCTATGCGCATGGCACCGAACTTCCCACAACCGTTAACGCTTTCGCCTATGCAGTTGGTTTTGTCGTTTCAACCGGTTTACTGCATCTTATCGGTATTTCGTTTGGAATACTTGTTCGGTGGCCTGCTGGCAGAATTGCCGTTCGCGGTGCCGGTGGATTGATTGCATTCGCAGGAATCGTGTTCCTGACCGGCGTTGCCTGAGTATGAAAAAGCTTAGGCCTCTACTATATCTTCCCTTGTTGGTGCTCGTTGCCAATCCGGCATCAGCACATAGCCCCGTCCCCGGCATGGAAGGGTTTTACGTCGGGCTCCTCCATCCCTTTTCTACACCGCCGCAGGCACTTCTACTGCTTGGACTTGCATTGGGTGCCGGTGGGTTCAAAACTGCAAGGGTGCAGTGGCTACTTGGAAGCTTTCTGGTTGCCAGCCTTGGCGGCTTGATGCTTGCCTTTGGTTTTGAAGAACTCGACGCGACCATGTTCGCTTTGGCCTTTGTCGTGTGTTCGGTTGCAGCGCTTTTTCCTGGCAAACTGTTTCCGGTAGCCCTGGCATTGATCGGTGTCGGAGCCTTCCTGATAGGAGATGCATCCGTTCCAGACGAAGGCCCGCCTCGAGACAGGCTGTTCACAATGTCCGGCTCGATGGTCGGCGCGAATATGGGTATGCTATACCTTGTTGGAATTTTTCTTCTGATCAAAGAGCGTTTCCCTCAGCCTTGGGTAGGAACCGCTTTTCGCGTGGCGGCCGCATGGATTGGCGCTGTCTCGCTACTGATGCTCGCACTTGGGCTTTCCGAAATTACCCGTTCCATATAACCGGCCACCAAGACCCGAATTTGTCATCCGCACGGATTGACGATTTACCATTTTTTGTTGCGGTGGAGGGGAACAGCACGAGAGATGCGACAAAGATCAGGATGCAGGGCGGGCTGGTGAATCGGGCCAAGGCGGTGGGCGAGGTCGCGCAGCGACAGGATAAAACTTACAGTCAGGGCTTACGGCCGTCCTCGAATGCAGTGCAGCATCTCGTGATACGATGCCTTGTCAACGCCGGGTTGTCGATGTGGGTGGGCATGCCGGATCCGAGGATCTGTCATGGATATACCAAACTTGCCTGCCATTCGCGCGCTGGCTATCGCCGAAGCTATCGAAATCTTAACGGCTGGACCGTCTTCGCGGGCGATCCCCTCCTGCCTTTGACCTGATCGGTTCTATGGTGCATCGCAACCCTTCAATCCAGCCATACGCTGCGCGCGTTCGATCCCCAATTCGTCAAAAGTCGAAGTTGAGCGACAAACTCGTCATTTGTTTTCAGAGACCAAATGCTCGTTGACACAGGATTGGTCAAAGGCTGATAGCAGCTCTAAGCCGAGACACTCTGTGATCCTCGCGAAAGCGGCTTTGCACCCATTGCCTTTCTTTCTTCATTTACAAATTAAAACATTCATTTTATTGATTGTATATGAATGGAAATACATTTTCTCGACGCGCTTTCTTGTTCAACGCCGCATGTTGCGCGGCGCTTGTAGCACAATCCAAAATCGTCCGGGCGGATTTACAGCTTGGTTCTTCGGCTCGGATTACGACCTTGTCAGACGGGTACCTGTCCTTACCACCGGATATGGTCTTCGGGTTAATGCCTCAGCAAGAACTCGACCAGCTTCTGAACCGCAATCAAGTAGACATGACCAAATACGAGCCAGAGTGCAACGTGGCGCTCTACCGCGACGATGAGAACACGGTTCTATTCGATGTTGGAGCCGGACCAGATTTCATGCCCACATCCGGCAAGCTTTTGGAAACTCTTGAAACAATCGACCTGTCGCCCGAGGATGTCACCCACGTGGTTTTCACCCATGCGCACCCGGATCACATATGGGGTGTTTTGGATGATTTCGACGACCTGCTGTTCCCCAACGCAACGCATCACATCGGTCGCAAAGAATGGGACTATTGGTGGAACCCTTCAACTGTAGAGACGATCGGGGAAGATCGCGCTGCATTCGCAGTTGGTGCAAAGCGGCGTATGGAAGCCATTGAGGATCAGGTCACGTTCTTTGACGATGGGCAAGAGGTTCTTCCTGGCATCGCCGCCCGGGCAAGTTTTGGACACACGCCCGGCCACATGGCCTTTGAAATTCGCAATGGCAGTGACTCTGTGATGATTGTCGGCGACGCGATCGGAAATCCGCACGTGGCTTTCGAACGCCCCGATTGGTACAGCGGCACGGATCAGGATCCGCAGGCTGCCGCAACCGTGCGGAGTTCGTTACTGGATCAGACGTCGCAGGATCAAATGAAAATCATTGGCTTCCACCTGCCAAATGGAGGAATCGGCCGGGTCGAAAAAGCTGGCTCTGCATACAGATTCATTGGAGAGACGTAATGATGCGGTCGCTGACGATTGCCTTGGCCTTGGCTACACCAGTTTGGGCAAGTGAGGATATAGCAGATCAATACCCGCAAAGTGTGCTGTATTCCAAACCAGTTGAATACATCCCCGGCGTCTATTCCGCCATCGGCGCAACCGCTCCGCCGACCTATGAAAACTCTGGTCACAACAACAACCTCAGCTTCATCGTAACCGGTGAGGGTGTGGTCGTTGTAAACGGCGGCGCGGCCTATGTCCTTGCCGAAGCGCTTCACCAGGAAATTCAAGCAATCACGGATCAGCCGGTCAAGCTTGTCTTCAACGAGAATGGTCAGGGGCACGCAATGCTTGGCAACGCGTATTGGTCAGATCTCGGCATCCCAATCATCGCCCATTCGGATGGAGCTGCTGAATTCGAAGAGTACGGCCCCCAGATCCTGGAAGGGATGAAGCGATACAATCAGGACAAGGCAGAAGGAACCTTCCTGGCTGCCCCAACCGAGACATTCGACGATGAATACGTGGTTGAGTTGGGCGACTTCCGGATCGAGGCAAAATACCTCGGGCCTGCGCACAGTCCCGGCGATATCTCGATCTGGTTGCCGAACCAAAGCCTTGTGATCGCGGGTGATATGGCGTTTCACGAGCGCATGCTACCCATCTTTCAAGACACCTATACAGCGGATTGGCTTGAGACTTGGGACAACGAGTTTGAGGCTTTGAATGCCACATATGTCATCCCCGGACACGGTCACCCGACAAATATGGATCAGGTACGCCGCTATACGCGCGACTACCTGATCTATCTGCGCGGCAAGATTCAAGAGCATATGGATGCGGGCGGCGATCTGGCCGAGGCTTACTATGTCGATCAATCACCCTATGCCCATCTGGATACGTTTGAAGAGCTGGCAACAAAAAATGCCGGGCGCGTCTTCGAACAAATGGAATTCGAGTAACTCAGGAGTGTTGAGGAACAGGTATTCGCATCAATAATCTATGCGTCGTGATCGCCCCAACCCACATGAAGAAAACGGCAAGCCAAGCAGTCATCGACAAGGCGGACCCTCCGGAAAGCCCGGCCCCCACGGCGCAACCTCCTGCCAGCATCGCTCCGAATCCCATGAGAACAGCGCCAACCAGATAACGTTCCATCGGGGTATCCAGGCCAAACCGTTCAATCCTCCACTCCCCTGAGGTTATGGCTGACCCTGAGGCGCCAATTGCTACGCCTGGAACAAGGCCGATACCGAAGGACAGCACAACGTTTCGCTGGGTAACCAACGCCATCAGTGTATCCGTGGCCGGACCCGTAAACGTGATTGAAGACACAGGCACGACTTCAAAAGATGCTTGCGCGATGGCAAATGTGACCAACCAGCCAAGCGCCACTGCCACCCCAACCCCTGCGGCTGAGACGATCCTTGTAAGCGCAACTTTCCGGCGGGACGCAAACGCAATTGCCGAGACAAGTCCAAATGCTGCAATGGCTGTATAAACTATTGGCGAAAAACCAAGCATTTTTGAAAGATCTCGCGGTGCGCCACCCGAGACAGTCCAGATACCGGAAAGAAACTCACGGGCGGGACTAAGTACGCCGGTGTAGGCAGCCTGAGCCACCAAGGTCAAAACCAATCCAGTCACCAAGGCACGCAGATTGCCGCAGGACGCCAGCACCAAAAGCCGAGATGCACATCCACGCGCCAGCACCATGCCCACGCCGAACATCGCTCCACCGATTATTGCACCGCTTAGGCTGCCCGTTGACGCGATGGCGCGTGTCTCGGAAAGGTCCAGCCACTCAAACCAGACAAACGCCTGTACCAAGGTTAACGCTGCGGTGAAGGCGATCAGCCAAACCGCAAGGCGGGGGCCAAACTCGCCTTCGGCGACTTCGACAGTCGATGCACGCAAACAAAAGTGAGACTTCTGAGCCGTCACACCGAACAAGACACCGACAAGCACTCCGGCAAATGCCAAGGTGCCCGGGTCTCCCAACTGATCAATGAGCCTCTCCATGAACAGAAATTCTCACTTCGTATCGTGCGCGTCCTTGTCTTCGGTCAAGTTGTCATTGTCATTGCGCGGCCATTGGCCTGCGCGCCAACTGGCATTGCGTCCACAACTCACCCAAGGCGGCGACCAACCGGTCCACGTCCTCAGAAGAATGTACCGGTGACGGTGTAATCCTGAGACGTTCCGTTCCCTTGGGAACCGTCGGATAGTTTATGGGCTGGATGTAAATCCCATAGTCACGCATCAGAACATCCGAGATGAAGCGACACTTGACCGGGTCGCCAACCATGACCGGTATAATATGGCTTGGGTTTGGTGTATGGGGAATACCCAGATCGTCCAACTTGTCCCGAACTTCGCGCACACGCTGCTGGTGTAAATGCCGCTCCGCATTACTGTGCTTCAGGTGCCGAACCGACGCCGAAGCACCAGCGGCCACGGCCGGAGGCAACGCAGTGGTAAAGATAAACCCACTGGCAAAGGACCGGACAAAATCGACAAGCTCTTTCGACGCCGCGATGTATCCACCAACTACGCCGAATGCTTTGCCCAATGTTCCCTCGATAACCGTCAGGCGGTCCATCAAACCTTCGCGTTCGGCGATGCCTCCACCGCGCGGACCGTATAGCCCTACGGCATGTACCTCATCCAGATAGGTCATCGCGCCATAACGATCTGCCAGATCACAGATCTCGGCAATGGGTGCGATATCGCCATCCATGGAATAGACGCTTTCGAACGCAATGAGCTTCGGTGCATTGGCAGGCAGGTCAGCAAGGTGCCTTTCAAGGTCTGCCAGGTCGTTGTGTTTCCAGATTCGTTTTTGACAACGACTGTGGCGAATGCCCTCGATCATCGAGGCGTGGTTCAACTCGTCAGACAGAACCGTGATGCCCGGTATGCGGGACGCCAGAGTTCCCAAAGCCGCCCAATTCGATACATAGCCCGACGTAAACAGCAGTGCCGCGTCCTTGCGGTGCAAGTCGGCAAGTTCCTGTTCCAGCAAAACATGCGCGTGGGTGGTTCCAGAAATATTCCGCGTTCCACCCGCCCCGGCACCGCTTTTGTCAATCGCCTTATGCATGGCTGCAAGAACATCGGGGTGCTGGCCCATACCGAGATAGTCGTTCGAGCACCAGACAGTGACTTTCTCGGGACCGTTTTCCGCATAGCTCCGCGCAGTTGGGAACGCGCCGCGTTGTCGTTCGAGATCAGCAAAAATCCGGTAGTTTCCGTCTTCTTTCAACTGCTCCAATTGGTCGCGAAAATACTGTTGGTAGTTCATTTCAGTTCCCGACGGCCTCTTCTACGATCCCGGACAGCAACGCTTGGACCTTTTGCATTGGCCCGTCAGGGTAGCTTCGGTATCCCACCATCACGCCACTTTCGTCTTCGGCCACAAAAATACCGTAGGGGCAGAAGCCGATATTCATCGGATCGGCCTCCATCACCTCGCGCGAGATTTTTGCCGAGCAGAAAATAAAGATGTCAGCGGCCGCGAATATCTGCTTGTCGCTGCCGACATCAGCGCCTGTTCGATTCAGCATTTCACCAACATGGCTCACATAATCGATGACAAGCCCTTGCCCCACAATCGCGGACTCGACGGCGAACGTGGCATCATCGAAACTACCATCAAACGGGGTGGTGATGATCTCTTCCGCAAGTGCCTGACTTGCGAGAACAGCGGAAAACGCGGCCGCAGCGATAAAGTGTTTCATGGTTTTAGTCCTCCTCCTGAACCGCATTTTCTCAGATTGTTCATCGGGGTCTTTGACACCGGTCAAAGCCCCCGAATGCGTCAGCCGAACATGTCCGAGGTGATACCGGCGTACCAACCCACCGACTCTTCGTATGTTGCTTTTCTCAGGTCGGCATCTTCGCCGGTCTGGCTGATAAAGCCGTCAACCTTGGCGATCTTTTCAGGCGTCGCCTCGTAGGTTGCGCCAACCTTTACACCATCATCCGTGTCGATAAGCGACCAGCAGGTGTTCGAAAATTTGGCCGGGAACACTTTGGACCCGGTCAGCGCACCGCGAACGGCATTTGCGCAGACTTTCGCCTGACTGTTGGCCGAAAAACCGGATTTCGGCATGTCACCCTGCTGGCTTGCGTCGCCAAGAACATAGATGTCCGGATCAGCCTTCGACGACATATCCGCAGCGTTCACAGGTGCCCAGTTGCCATCTGTCACCCCTGCCATTTCCGCAATGCGTCCGGCTTTCATCGCCGGGATCACGTTGCAGACATCGACCTTGGTCTCTTCACCATCGATTGTGACTGTCATTGCATCCGGATTCACTGATACAATGCCACCACCAAAGTCTTCTCCGATCCAGTCGACCATACCTTCGTAATGGTTTGCCCAGCCTTCCTGGAACAACGACATTTTCGAGAATTTCGGCTTTGGATCCGCCACGATGATCTTTGCTGTCGGGTTATTTTCCCTCAGGACATGCGCCACCATCGAAATCCGCTCATACGGTCCGGGCGGGCAACGGAAAGGGTTCGGCGGAGCGACCATCGCAAAGGTGCCACCTTCGGGCATCGCCATAATCTGCGCTTTGAGAAGTTCGGTCTGCGACCCCGCCTTGTACGCATGTGGCATCTTGTTCTGCGCTGAGACATCCCAACCTTCAACGGCACCGTCAACGAAATCGATACCCGGGCTCAGGATCAGCTTGTCATACGGAACCGACCCGCCACCGGCCAACGCCACGGTCTTTGCATCCCGATCCACCCCTGTGGCCCAATCATGCACCACGTTGATGCCGTAATTCGCAGCAAGCGTGCCATAGCTGTGGGCGATATCCGAAAGATCCTGAAACCCACCTAGGTAAAGATTTGAGAAGAAACAGGTGTAATAGGTCCGCGACGGCTCGATCAGCGTCACGTCGATCTCACCCTTGCTGTCCTTGGCAATGTACCGCGCGGCAGTCGCACCGCCCGCACCGCCGCCGACAACCACTACACGGGGCTTGCCTTGAGCCAGCACCATCGGAGCAGAAAGCCCTGCTGCCACCACCCCGGCGGCTCCAAGAAATACTCGTCTATTGAGTGTCATGGTGTTTCCTCCCATTCGGCACTGTCACTCTGGGTTATTGAAGTAGGCGGCCAATGCCGCGATCTCGTCATTGCTCAGCCGTCCGGCGATCATTTGCATGACCGGATGTGGCCGCTGCTTGTCTTTGTAAGCGTGCATGGCGACCACGAAGTCCTCGTCAGGCCAATACACGATTGAAGGGATGCCCTCATCGCCTCCTTCGATCTGGTGGCATGTTGTACATTCGCTGCTGAGATATGCGCCGTACTCAGGATCCCCCTGAATCGCCAGGATCGCAGGGTCGACCGAGTGATCTGTGCCCCTCGCCGTTGGATCCGCTTCGGGTATGTCCTGAGGATTGTCGGAAAATCCCCGCAAATAGGCGATCACATTGGCGCGGTCTTTCGGGTCTTTCAGGCCGCGAAAACTCATCCTCGTGCCTGATGCAAATGCACGTGGGTTTTCGATATAGGCGGACAGAGTATCAGCGTGCCATTCCAGGCCCGAGTTTCCCGCGCGCACAAGGCTCTTGGAATAGTTGAAACCATCTAGCCCCGCAGCCTTGCGCCCAAAGACACCGTTCAGATGCGGGCCAATCTTGTTCTCGGCCCCTTCACCGACCTGATGACAGCCTTTGCATTTGGCGAACACCACTTTTCCGGCCTCAGCATCGCCTAGGTCTTCGGTTGCATAGGTCGATGAGGCAGTAATTGCCACTGCCGCTGCGCTTAAAACTATGTTCGACCATCGCATGATCAGTTTCCGAACGACTTAAGGTAGACGATCACCGCCTCAATATCGTCTGGTTTCTTAAGCCCCGCAAAAGACATGCGCGTGCCCTTCATATATTCCTTGGGTTTTGCCAGGAAGGCCGCCATTTCTTCAGCGGTCCAAATAAGACCTGCCTCGGCAGCGTCTTTCATGGCGTTCGAGTATTTGAACCCTTCGACGGACCCTGCATTCGCCCCGATAACTCCGTTCAATGTCGGCCCCGTGCTGTGCTTGGCACCTTCACCGACCTGATGGCAGGCTTTACACTTTTTAAAAACTTTCTCTCCGGCAGAAACCAGTTCTGCGGTTTCGTCAACTTCTGCGGCTTCCTGAACGGCTGGTGTTGCTGCGGCCTCTTCCTCCGGCTTTGGTGCTGCGGTTGGGATGAATGACGGTCCGTCCGCCGTAAAAACCGGCAGCTCATCCGGATTGGCGTCATTCATGACTGAGTTCGAACCACCCTCTGGCGGCGTCTCGACCAAAAAAACAGAGCGCATCGTGACGGTGGCCTCTGCCTTGCAGTTTTCCATGCAAGGTTCTTTGCGCCATTCGGTGTATTCGGTCTCGGGTCGAACATCGACGACAAAGCCGTCCATATTATACATTTCGAAATCTGCGAAATTTTCGTTGTTCAGTTCGAAATCATCATCCACCAGATCGTTGGAATAAAGGATGTAGGCGACAATTGCATAGGTCTCATCTGCGGTTAGCGTGCCCGCTTCACCAAACGGCATTGAACGCGAAATGTAGTCCCAAGCGGTCGACAAATGCGGCCAATAAGACCCAACGGTTTTAACAGGGTCTTCGTCGGCCAGCGTATCGAAACCACCAGCCAGAACAGGCCAGTTGTCTACACCCTCGGCAAATTCGCCGTGGCATGACGCGCAGCGGTCGGCAAAAACTTCTTCTCCGGTCCAGACGTCGCCGGACCCAGCCGGCAAGCCGCGCCCGTCAGGCAAGACATCCACGTCCCAGGCCGCGACCTCTTCCTCCAGTGCAGGCCGCCCAAGCCCATAAATGCCGTCGTGGCTGGGCGCGGGCGCGGTCAGATTCGCACCACTTGCAACCCGTTCTGCCGCCGCCGCCTGAATCTCTTCGACTTTGAGCTCCAACTCGGCTGCTCGGTTGGCTTCTGCTTGCGCATTTTCACGGGCTGCTGCTGCGTTTGCCTCAACCTGCTCAATCCGGGTTTCCAAGGTTTCTATCTGCGACTGGCCGTAGTTCCGGTTCGCGAAAGCCACCGCTGCCGCAAGCACGAACGCTGTGCCGCCAAATACGGGCAGGAAAACATGACTAAGAGACTTCGACATTTTCAGCGATCCCTTCTGCGCTCACGTACCAAGTCTGGATACAGTTGTTGTGATAGACCGAGTTCTCTCCGCGCTTTTCGCGCAGCTGGTCTTTGGTAGGCTGCACGTAGCCGGTCTCGTCGATCGCGCGGGCCTGCAAGAGCATTGGCGCCCCGTCCCAGTTCGTATCGAGATAGAAACGCGTCAAAGCCTTGCTGTCGCCCTGCTTGCCAAGACGCGCAGTCTCCCAGGTGATGCCACCGTCCTTGGACACATCGACCCGCGTAATTTGCCCGTGGCCTGACCAGGCAAGCCCGGAAATGACCAAGGGTCCCGGTCCGTGCTTGATCGGCATTTGGGGGCTAGGTGATGTAATGACGGATTTTGCATCCATCACCCACGTCCATTTCTGGGCTGTGCCATCGGCGTAGACATCAGTGTATTTTGATGTTTCTTCGCGGCTTTCGACCGCCATATCAACGACCTCAATGCGGCGCAGCCACTTGACCCACATGTTGCCTTCCCAGCCCGGAACAACCAGGCGAACGGGGTACCCATGCTCCATACGCAGCGCTTCGCCATTTGCCTTGAAGGCCACCAGCACGTCATCCAGTGCTTTTTCCATCGGGATGGAGCGGCCATTGGATGACGCATCTGCGCCCTCAACATAGACCCATTTGTCGGGTGAGATATCGGCCCCCGCTTCCTGCAACAGCGTCCGCAGCGGAACACCGGTGTATTCCATGTTGTGTATCATGCCATGGGTGAACTGGACCCCATTGAGCTGTGCACCGGCCCATTCCATACCCGTGTTCGCCGCGCATTCGCAGAAATACACGTGGTTTTCGCGCGGGAACCGCTCGATATCGTCGTAAGTAAAGACAAGCGGACGATCGACCAGCCCGTTGATCATCAGGCGATAGTCTTCTTTGCGCAGCTCAATCGCGCCCGAGTGATGGCGCTCAAAAGCGCATCCTTGCGGAGTGATCGTACCATCAAGCGCGTGGATTGGCGTGAAGTTGATCGATGAAATCGGAGAGGCGGTCAGCCATTCCACATTGCGCCGAACGACATGGGATTCGAAGCTGATCGGCATGCCATATGGTGTCTCATCGACGCCGGCACCCGTGTAAGACGCCCAATCCTGAAGCTCTGTTATCAAGGGGTCGGGCGTGTCCGCGGCGGCTGCACCGGCGACTGACCCTGCCGCAACCGCAGCACTGCCTTTCAGGAAGGCCCGGCGGGACGGTTTGAACGCGTCATCCATATCTCTTAGGTCTCCATCTGTTTTTTAAGCGCCGACAACATCGACGCTGGTGTTCTCTTGCACCGTTACGGTGCCTAGATTGCGAATGTGGTTTTCGACGACATCCCAGACCGGCGGACCCTCGGTGCCTTCGTTGACGCTTGCCCAACCAGCAACGACGTAGGTTTTCGACGGGTCAATCGGCTCACCAGTTTTGAGCAGGGTCATTTCGCTGATCCGTTGCCCTTGTGGCTTGGTCACATCGATGCGGTAGCCAAGCCCACCGACACGAACCATGTCGCCGCCCTGCTGGTAGTAGGGATCAGGATTGAACAGGTTGTCACCCACATCCTCAAGGATCACATGGATGAATTCCCCCGTCATTTCCGTACGATACGCATTCGGATAAGTCATTGAGGTCACGTTCCATATGTCCTCTCGCGTAATCTCCTGCCCCGGCAGGATTGACGGCCCCCAACGGACGCCGGGCGACATCGCGATATCCGCTTCACGCTCGCTGAGCAGCGCGTCGCAAATCAGGTCATCCCAAGTGCCATTGAAATTGCCACGGCGGTAGAGCAACGAGTCTGTTTTGCCGATCACCTCGCGCAGCGTGGTTTCATATGGCGCCCGCTGTTCGTCGATCAGGGCAGTGATCGCTGGATCGGGCGCAATGACGTCCGAAAAGATCGGGATCAGCTTGTGCTTCAGCCCCATCATCTGCCCATCCCGCACGTCCAGATCCACGCGGCTCACGAATTTGCCGTTTGAGCCAGAGGCGATGATATGCGTCTTACCCACCAGAACCGGCTCGGGCAGCGCGTCATGGGTGTGACCGCTGAGGATCACGTCTATCCCCTGAACCCGGCCTGCCATCTTCTTGTCCACGTCAAAGCCGTTATGACTTAGGACGACAACGACGTCCGCACCGGCATCACGAACCTCGTCCACCATTGCCTGCATGTTTTCATCCCGGATACCGAATGAGTATTCGGGGAACATCCAGCCTGGGTTCGCGATGGGCATGTAGGGGAACGCCTGCCCTATCACGGCGACCTTGGCACCACCCCGGTCGAAGAACTTGTAGGGCTTGAACAGCTCGGCGGGCTCATCCCATTCGGCATCAAAGATGTTCTGACCCAAAGCGGCAAAGGGCAGCCCTTCGACGATTTCGTTGACGCGGTCGCTGCCCAACGTGAATTCCCAATGGAATGTCATCGCATCAGGTTTCAGCGCATTCATGACGTTGACCATGTCCTGACCAGCCGTCTGATAGCAGGTGTAGGAGCCGTGCCAGGTATCTCCGCCGTCCAGCAGCAAAGCGTCTGGGCGGTCCGCGCGGATGGCGTTGATCACGGTAGACACGCGGTCCAAGCCGCCGACCCGGCCATAGGTCTTCGCCAACGCTGCGAAATCATTGTAGGTCAGCGCGTAGGCCGACGGGCTTCCATCTTCGATCCCGTAAGCCTTGCGGAATGCGGCCCCTGTAACATGCGGCATCTGCCCCCGTGCATCGCCGATACCCAGATTTATCTCGGGTTCACGGAAGTAAATCGGTTTGAGTTGCGCGTGAATATCTGTGACATGGATCAGGCTGATATTGCCGAAGGTCTCGAACTCCAGCAGTTGATCCTGCGACAGGCTTTGCTGTGCAGCAAGTCTGGCCCAGTTCCCGAACCCAGACGCCCCGTACAGTGCCGAAGCGGCCATCGAAACCTGCAAGAAGTCACGTCGCGAAATCATCTATTGGCTTTCCTGTTACTCATATAAATGTGTGAATGTTAAGTGCACGAAAAACCCGCGCCGGACATCACCTACGCGGGTCATTCGTTATTGACGTACAGCTGGGGTTTCCACGGAAAGCCCATTACCACGCGAAGCCACATAGAGCTCCAAAGCACGGAACTCGTCTGATCCTTCCGCAAAAGTCTCTGCCCGCGTGTCGCGAATACAGCCGCGAAAACGATTGTGGCGCGAAATCAACTTGGCCTGTTTCAGGCGATAAGTCGGGAATCCATTGATCATACCTTGGCTTAGGTGATCAGCGCGGATCATATTGCCCCAGTTGTCTTCATGACAATTGGCACAGCTCAGCTCCAACTGACCGTAGCGGGTATAATACATTTCCTTGCCCTGCTCCCAATATGGGGCGGCATCGCCATCAATGGCGACGTTCATTGGCATCCCGCGTGACTGCAGACCGATCAATGCGACCATACCCTGCATTTCTCCACCGGACCATTTCCAGGCATCAGCCTCCATACGGTCCGTGCGGCACCTGTTAATCAGATCTTCCATTACAACCAGCTTGCCGCTTTCGGCGTCGACCTTGGGCATGGATGCCTGCAATCCTTTGAAGCTTTCCACCCCATCGTGGCACGAAGCACAGCTTTCACCAGCGGCACCATCGACCGTCGCAAAGAGGTCGACTGCCTGATCGACGAAGATCATTGCTGGATTGTCAAAATCATCGATTTGCAGTGCTTGCGTTTCATCAGTGCGGAAATGCCAACCTGAATAGATCGTGTCCAAATTCTCGAGATGCGCCGGAGCTTTAGTGACCGAGGTCATATCCAGCTCACCGTTGATCACAAGATTCTCTTCGTCCGGTCCGGCCATTACTGCAACTGGGAAAACCAGAATTGCCGTGATCGCCGTAAGTGCCTTGGTATTCATCGCATTCCTCCCTTGGTGGACCAGCGCAAGAATTCACAACCAGCGCTGATCTTCCTTAGTCGTCGAGCCGTCAGGCGATCTCGATCGTTTTCTTTTCGTCGTAGACAGAGCCGTCATCATCGTACCAGGTAAAGACGAACTCACCGGCTTCGGGTACGGTCGCTTCAAACTGGAAGTACGGATTGGTCGAAATCGCCGGTTCCATAGTCACGTCAATCACCATTTCGCCGTTAAACTCGCAGGTGAAACGGTTGATGATCGAACGCGGAATGACGTTGCCTTCTTTATCCTTGCGCTGGCCGCTTTCCATCTTATGGCTGATCAGTGTCTTGATCGTGATGGCTTCACCAGCAGCAGCTGTCTTTGGAACCTTGACGCGGGGTTTTACACCGGATGCCATTGGTCAATCTCCTGTATTTCGGGGCGCTTGGCGATCAACCGCCGCAGCCGCCGATTGTTACTTTTACGGTCGCGGATGCCTTGGCAAAGCTGCCATCTGCCATCTTGGCCACTGCAATAACATCTTGCGTTCCGGCAAGACGGATGCGGGTTGAAGCGGCTTGCGCAGCGGCCAGCGGGCCGAAGTTGAACGTTGCAACGCCCGGTTCGGGGTTGCCCGCGGCCACGATAAGAATCGAAGCAGCACCCGGCGCGCTGACTTCGATAGGTACGGTGTTCCCGTTTTCAGCGATTTCCGGCGCCGTCAGTGTAACACCGCCGTCGGCCACATCTGCCCCGCCGGTAAACGCGGCGATCGCATCTTCAGCGGCTGCATTTGCGCGTAGCGGCATAATTGTCAGGAACGCGGCGCCCAGCCCAAGGGCCAGAGTCTCGCGGCGAGAGAGTTCCATATTCAATCTCCTTTAAATCCTCGTAAGTTCACACCGGAAGGCGTGACTACTCCTCTTTCAGGGTCGCAAGAAACGCGACCACGTCCTCGATTTCCTGTGCGGTCAGGATTGACGCCAAAGGCGCGCTCGGTGCTTTGCCGGTATAGGCGTCGCCCGGGCGGATATAGCCGTCATCCTTGTAGAACGCCGGCATCACCGTACCTTCGAACGTCATCTTTGCGTTCGCGATCAATCCGCGAAGCTCTGCTTCGGTCCAACGATCACCGGCCCCATCCAGCATTGGACCAACTTCGCCATGGAACGGAATGTCCGCCAAAGCCGTGACCGCGTGGCACGCCACGCAATTGCCTTTCGACTTGTCGCCAACGATGAGCGCACCATTTGCGGCATCACCGCCAACGCCGGTCAGAGAGACTTCGACAGCACCATATTCATCGTAGGTTACGTCTTTCGGGTCTGTATCTGCCGCAGATGCGGCAAAGCCTGTCATTGCGCAGACCAAAGTTAAGAGTCTCAGCTTCATGATCCCTCCCATTTGCTAACTCGCCGTTGGCGCCTTGCGACCCAATGCCTTTGTGTACCGTAGTCGACGAGCACGGCTTATCGCAACATTAAATTCATTATAGTGAATTTTTTTATTTGTAATGACAGCATTCAATCGCTCGAAACATCGTTTCGCTCCTGAATGCGTCGAGCATGATAGCGCTGGAAATCTTCACCATTATCAAGCTCATATCTTTTCTCTTCGACCCAGGTGAAAAGGTCCAGGGTTGTTCCCTTGGAGAACGCGCCCGGCATTACAGCAACCGCAGCATCAATGGCTGTGGCAGCCTCGGGAACCTCTTGCGGTAGAAATACAAGCGTTGGGGTAAACAGAATCCCCCACTTGCGCATCAATGCTCTTTGCTCATCCTCTTGCCCGTCAAAGTCGGTGGCTGTCGTGCTGCCATGCAAATCCAATTGGACGACAAAGAAATTCTCTTCGATAAACGCCGCCAGGTCGGGCTGAGGGAACACCTCTTCATGCATCTTTTTGCAGTAGATACAGCCCTGTTGTTCGATGAACAAAACCAACCGCTTGTTTTCACTATTGGCCTCTTCAAGATCCTCGCGGAGGTCTTTGAACGTGTCACGCATCCAAGGCGTTTTATGCAATCCATCGTCACCCAGTTCAGCAGCCAAGACTGCCCCGCCCATCAGGCATGCGATCAAAATTGACAAAGCTCGTTTCATATCTTCCTCCCAAATTACCCAATAGCTGCGAGCCACGGCATATGGTCGAGCATCCATTGTGCGATGTGATTGATGGAATTAGTGGCAATGAGAGTGCCGAAAACGACCAGCAAACCGCCCATTGCCTTTTCGATAAGTGGTAAGTGCCTTCTGAACCGCGCCATCCATTGCATGAAGGGGCGAACCAGAAAGGCCGCCAGAACAAACGGTGCAGTCATTCCAACCCCATAAACGAATAGCAGCACCGCCCCGCGCCAGGCCGTCTCAGTCCCGGCGGCCGTGAACAGGATCGCGGCAAGCACTGGCCCGACGCAGGGTGTCCAGCCAAAAGCAAATGCCAATCCAAGAACATATGCCCCAATCAGGCTTACGTTTGATGTCTCGCCGACGTCTGCGCGAAACTGGCGATACAGGAACCCGATGCGAATAATCCCCAGGAAATGCAGACCCATCGCAATGATGATGGCCGCTGCGATCCAACGCAGGATGTCGAAATACTCTCGTACCATCTGGCCAAATATCGAAGCGGTCGCTCCAAGTGCCATGAAGATCGTTATGATCCCTGCCGCAAATGCGACTGCCGAAAACGTTGCCCTGCGGCGAACGGTGCCGGAAATGGCGGAACCAGCAGAAATCTGATCAATCCCGACTCCCGCCAGATAACTGAGGTAGAAAGGTACAATAGGCAGGATGCAGGGTGACAGAAAAGATAACAGTCCTGCGACCAAAGCTCCTGCAAATGTAATGTCGAGCATGGTCAAACCTGTCTCGGTGCGTTATCATTCATACATTCAAAATAATAAAGATATTGCGTCGCGGTCAATCGGAGCTTGAGATGCGCCACTTAATTCTGCTCGTACTTGCAACTGCGTTGCTTGTTTCTCCCGTGGCAGTACGGGCAGAAATGACGCTTCTGATGGCCGAAGAAGATGGGTGTATGTGGTGTGCCCGCTGGGATTCCGAAATCTCAGAGATCTACCCAAAATCACCCGAAGGAAATGCCGCTCCGCTGCAACGCGTTGATATCAACGCAGCCATGCCTGATGGGATCGCATTGGAACGGCCTCTTTACTACACGCCGACCTTTGTTCTGCTGAACAACGGCCGAGAGGTCGGCCGAATCGAAGGATATCCCGGTGAGGACTTTTTCTGGGGGTTGCTGGGCGTCTTGCTACGTGACGCTGGGGTTCCGATTAAGGCCTCTGGATAAACTGCCGCAGACTACATAAACTGTTTTGAATACTTGAAGCCATGAAAGCGAGGCGATCTTGTTGGACAAATCTTCGAAACTGCCAGTGTTCTCAAAGGATACGTGCTCCGAAGACATGGACAGAATGATGGAGAATGCTCAGACGGCATCAAGTTTCCTCAAGGCAATCAGTCATGAGGGACGCCTGATGATTCTGTGTTATCTGTCTTCAGGGGAAAAATCTGTAACGCAGATGGAAGAAATGCTTTCGGCACGTCAGGCTGCCGTGTCTCAACAATTATCGCGCTTACGCTTTGAGGGCTTGGTGAAAACGCGACGCGAGGGGAAAGCGATCTACTACAGATTGGCTGATGATCGATCGACGCAAATACTAGAAGTCGTTTACGATCTTTTCTGTAGGGAAAAGTAGAAGCCGTTCAGAAAACCGCCAGCTTTGGGAGGAGACTGGCAATGTTCGAAGCATTGGGAGATGCAAACACAGTTGCTCTGATCGGTTTGATTGGTGGCATCGTATTGGGACTGGCCGCACGTGTCGGTCGCTTTTGCACGTTGGGTGCAATCGAAGACTACCTTTACGCAGATGATGACCGGCGGCTGCGGATGTGGGTAATTGCGATCGGCGTAGCAATTGTCGGCAGCCACTTAGCTATGGCTTTCGGGTGGCTGGACCCTGTTGGAACAAGGTATCTTGCACAGACCTGGAACCCACTTGGTTCGATCGTGGGTGGCCTCATGTTCGGTTACGGAATGGCGATCAGCGGAAACTGCGGCTATGGCGCGCTGGCAAGGCTTGGGGGCGGCGACCTTCGATCATTCGTCATCGTTTTGATCATGGGTCTTTCTGCTTACGTCGTAATGTCCGGACCCCTGGCATATCTGCGGGTTTGGGTCTTTCCTGTGGAAATGGATATCGATAACCCCCAGAGTATAAGCTTTCTTTCCGAACGGCTGACCTCTATTCCAGCTTGGCTCGTCGGCTCAGTTATCGGCGTTGTTTTGGTGATGTTCGCCTTGGCGAACCAGCGCTTCCGCCGCAGTCCGGCACAAGTGTTTTGGGGAGCTGTCGTTGGGCTGGCGATCGTCTCAGGTTGGCTAGGCACCAATTGGGTTGCAACACACGGCTTTGACGGCGAATCGGTGCAAACCCATACCTTTGCCGCTCCCTTGGGTGATACGATATTCTACCTGATGACAGCATCCGGAAACACGTTGTCCTTTGCGGTTGGCTCAGTCTCAGGCGTTCTCATCGGCGCGTTTTTGGGATCCTGGTCCAAAGGCCATTTCCGATGGGAAGCATGCGAAGATCCGCGTGAGCTCAAGCGGCAAATGCTGGGCGCGGCGATTATGGGTCCAGGAGCGATCATCGCGGTTGGTTGCAGCGTCGGACAAGGCATATCTGCCTTCTCACTTCTGACCTACAGCGCGCCTGTAACCTTCGCTGCGATATTTGTGGGTGCAGCCCTTGGATTGAGGCAACTCGTGTCTGGACTATCTTTCATTACTGAGCGTTGAGTTCACAGTCCAAATCAGTAAGGGTCGGGCTTCGCGTCGGCGCAGCGCACGCGCTGCACAGAAGCATAATAGAACATGGTTAGGTTGCTATGGTGCTGGCTGTTCTGCCATCATCATAACAAATCAATGTTTTTTCCTTCTGACTTCATCCTTGATCACCCCGCAAAGGACACGCCAAAGCTTGCCGTACCGTCGCGTCAGCGCCTCCAGATTCTGTAACCGGAAATAACAGCCATGGTTATAGGACGGACGAAGCTTTGGGATGTAACGTCATTTTTTCGCCGATCCGCTAGCTTCTTTTTCATCCGTAGCAAACGGCAGAAGCGACGAGGTGCACCGCAGCATAAAACCCCAGCCGGTTGCATCAGACGGCCTAGATTGCAAAACGCGCTTCCTGCGCATCGCTGTTTTTTGCAAGTGGCTGCGCGAGCCTATGAGGTGCGCGAAGTGTTATGCGCGCACCTACAACAGCTGTAGGTACGCGCATAACGCTGCATTCCTATCATTGATTTCATTCATGAAATTCAAGTGTGCTCGCCCATAACTTTGCGCGATGTTTGCGCATAACTTTGCACGATTGGCCCATAAGTCTGCGCGGTTCAACGTACACGCTCAATTGACAGTGGTTTCTGTACAAGTCCTACAACTTTATAGCATTTTCCTTCAATCACAACTACGATTTGATCGGCAAGTTTCAACCATAGTTTGACGAACGCAGTTCACTTGCACGCTTGCGATAGATCTCAAAATTAAACTCCGGCCGTGGGGGCTTGATATGCATTCGGCTGATACGTCACGTCATAGAGCATATTGGTCGAGACGGAATGATAGATCGAGAGACCGTGGAAGAGCTGATGCGAACATCGACCCGTCGCAGCTGGATGAAATCCTATATTGGACCAGCGTCGGGCAGTCGGATACAGCCCAGCCGCAGTGTTTGAGCTAGCCCTAGAGACTCGGTGACTTTCGCGAGATTTGATCCGTCGTATTTTGATCTTCAGCGTAGTTGTAAGTTCAATCCCTGAACATTGAGTGTCGAATCGTTTCACTATGTGAGAGCTACTGCATGCTGACCAACCCTCCAAATAAGTTGCTTCAGTGATTTGGGCACACGTTTAGCTAGAAGGTTCCCAGAACTACGCGGTGAATCTCGGGCTACCGCGCACTTCGACTTGACACGGTGGCCCTAACTGGTTCAGCTTCCGGTCATGACGTACACACGCATCCACTGCCATCGAATATCGGCTTGAGGTCGATAACCCACGCGAAATCCGTGGGAGGCAGCATTGGTATGCGGGCGAGGCTTATATCCTTGTAATTGCTCCAGATTAGAGTGCACGAGTCGGTTCGATTCCGACGCCTCCTACCATCCTCAAGAGGAGTCCGACATGGCGGACGACGTTACGAACGCAATTGATTTCAGCGATATCAAGCAATCGGTCGAGGAGAGCCTCGGACGCACACCCGAAGGCTGGTCCGGCTTGGTCACGAAGCTCTTCACAGAGGTCAAAGAATACTGCGATCTGAAGGGTGCCACCTATCCGTTTGTCCTCCAGATCAAGGAAAAGCTGGGAGAACTCCGCATCTATCATCGGTGTGATGATCGACACATTCAGTCCTTGATCGCTGCGACGATTGCGCGAGCAAATCACAGCTGTGAACGATGCGGGAATAGCTCAGAAACCCAGCTGCTGGATGGCTGGTACACGACACTTTGCTGCTGGTGCGCGCATGATGTCGCGAGCAAACGTCATCCGGAACGACACCGGCTGTTTGGCGTTCGGAAAATGCCCGTTCGGGGCAGGTTGACCTGCTCAGTTTGTGGCTATTTCGGCCAGCTAGATCGAACAGATGAGCGCGGACGTTGTCCTGCATGTGTGCAGAAAGGGTGGTGAGTGATGCTCAAAATCGTTGTCTACGTAAACGAAAGAGAAATCGCCCGGGCACATGCCGGGAACGTCAGTGAGGATATTAGAGGGCTCTGCGACTACGAAGTGCGCGTGAACGAACGACAGTCCGAGCAGCTCGGTATCGAAGAGAAAGCAGTACGCTTCGAGATCTCGCAGCATGATCGCGAGCAGACTGTGTGGTCACTCGTTGAGAAGATCGCTTCAATGTGGCTGGAGGAGACCGGTGCGCGACAGCCCCGCACTAAGGCTGATGACGTGACGCGCGCATTCCTAAAGCTGAAGAAAGCCAAGTTTCTCGCCGGACAAGTACCACTGTCTGATCCGATCACCAGCGCAGAGGAGCTCGACGCGCTCGCTGCTGACGTCGAGGTTGGTCCACTGACTCGAGCTCTTCTGGCACTGAAAGAAGCGGGGATCGCACTTGGCCGGGCAAAACTATCTGATCCGATTTCCGCAGATGAGATCAGAGCGCGCAAGGTGCATGAAGAGAGTGACAACGAATTGCTGTCGCAGATTCGGGCGAGCATTCGCGAGTTAGATGAGCGCATCACTAGTGAAGTCAATGGCGATGACCAGAGCGAGGACGAGCACACAGATCCAGCACTCGAAGCCTTCCTTGAGCTTTTGGAAAAAGACATCGCTGCTGGAAACCTCGTTGGAGACCTAGCCGAGCACATTGCAGCGCACAAACGTCGATTGGGTGACGATGATGACCAAGACAATTGAGCCAGTTTTCACAGATACCGAAGACCTCGGCTTCTTGAAAATGACGTTTGCAGTTCACGATGACGATCTTGGAGCCTGGTTCCCAGTTGGGCCCCCAGATTTTCGACATCTCACTTATGAAGAGATGACCGACGAGGTGATCCGGAAAATCATCAATGCAAAGGCCAAGCGGTTGAGAGAGGACGGACTCGATGCCTGGGATCCCTTGGAAAACAGCACATAACATCATGTGCGAATGGGCGACATGGCGACATGGCGACATGGCGACATGGCGAGACCAGATGTTGGTCCAACTGCGCGCTGACAAGGCTCCTTTCAGTGTGTTCCAGGATGTAGGAGACTGGATTTGGGCGGAGTTTGCAAAGGCGATGCAACCGGGCTTGGAGATGCCCTGCCCGAAAGGCTTTGAGATCACTTGGTCACATAGCGTTGGATTGATACTTCACACGAGAACTGCGTGACATCAGAAATCCTTGCTTGTCGGCTGCGCTCCAAACTTCAGAAGAATGTTATCCGCAGCAACCGTTTCAAAATACATGGGAGGATGTGACCTATGAACCAAGTAGTTGATTGGAATGACATCCATAACAGCGTGCTTAAAGCCCTTGGAGAGCAGCGTATGGGGTGGGCTGACCAGCTCGTACTCGTGCTGGAGGATGTGAAGCTCAGTGTTGCTCAACGCCCGGATATCTTTGGAACTAAGCTGCCGGTTGTCGTGCAGATCAAACAAAAGTTAGGCGGGTTGCGCGTCTACACACGAAAAATGCAATCGAAATATCTTCGACGAGCTGGAGACACGTGTCGAGAGGATCAAGAAGTCGTGTGAGCGATGCGGAAATTCTGCCGAAATACAAAACGTCATCTGGCCGGACATCAAGACCACGGTGTGATATAATTCCACTATGAGTACCGAAACCTTAATCAGCCTTGCCGTATCATTTGCTATCATCAGCCTATGCATCTGGTTCGTACGTCTCGTCGTCAAACAAAGCGGTAAAGACAGAACAGTAGACCCAGAAGCCGTGCAAGAACTGATGCGAAACGTCGACTGGTCGCAGCTGGACAGAGTCCTTTATCGACCCGGCGAAAAGCAGTCCGCTGCGGACAAGCCGTAAGTCTGAGCTACCGCCTTACAATTCGGACACTAGGGTCAGGACTCGTTCTCGTTTCATAGCCAGAACAAGACGATTGCGGCGAGAGCGATGGCTGAACAGAAGACCTTGGGGCACCTATCATATCTGGTCGCGACACGACGCCAGTCCTTGAGCCTGCCGAACATTATCTCGATGCGGTTGCGTCGTTTGTAGCGGCGTTTGTCGTATTTCACGGGTGTCTTACGTTGCTTTCGACCGGAGATGCAGGCGCGTATCCCTTTGTCTTGCAAGGCGTCTCGGAACCAATCCGCGTCGTAGCCCCGGTCCCCGAGTAGCCAGTCAACATTAGGCAGGCTTCTGAGCAGCGCCTTCGCACCGATGTAATCGCTGACCTGTCCGGCAGAGACGAAGAAGTTGATAGGGCGCGCCCGGCTATCGCAAATAGCATGCAGTTTCGTGTTCATGCCGCCCTTGGTGCGACCGATCAGGCGACCACGCCCCCTTTTCGCGCCCAGGCTGGACGCGGTGCGATGTGCCTTCAGATAGGTCGCATCGATCATCACTGTTTTCTTCTCGCCGTGCTGAGCCGCCAGGCCAGCCATCATCTGTGCAAAGATGCCCTTATCGCTCCATTGCTTCCAACAGTTGCAAAGCGTCTTATGTGGACCATACTCTGTCGGCGCATCACGCCAGCGTAACCCATTGCGGTTTTCGAAGATAATCCCACTCAGAACTTGCCGGGCGTCGACACGCGGCTTACCGTGGGACTTCGGGAAATAGGGCTCCAGACGCGCCATCTGTGCGTCGCTTAGCCAGAAGAGATCAGACATGTCACCGTTCGTTTTCCGAACAATGAATCATGCTGCCCAGCCAAAATCAATGGGTCCTGAGCCTAGACCGGTTTCGAATAATTTCGGACGGGTTAGAGGGTCCCCAGATCGACCAAGACTTCACACCTTCGTAAATTGTAGTGGAGAAGCTCCTGAAAATAGTCGGGTCTCAATGAGTGTCAGCTCGATGACTGTCGGAAGGAGTATGACTTGGAGGATTCATTACAGCATCCAACCGAGACCAATCAATATTGCGCATGAACTCTTTAACCAGCTTCGGGTCTCTCTTCCTACGCTTGCCTCCACTATTCACGGCAAACCAGCTTAGCCACAAGCCAAAGCCGACCAAGGTAAAAGATACAGCGATGCTGATTAAGGTTTCGTCGCTCATAACGGGACAATAGCACATGATGCCTTTCGGCTGCGCAACAAATTTGGCTTTGTTTGAAGTCAAGAGCTGTAAGACACTCAGATACTCATTCAATAAAAAATGCCGCGCGGCTGAGGTTCGACGTCGAGCAACCAGCCCGGCCACGTCAGCCGGGCCGACCTATGTGCATTGGTATCAGGAACCGCTGTCCACGATTCCTATGGAGAAGAACATCGTCTCACCGGAGTGGTCATCGACACCGTCGTTGTCCGTGGAGACATAGGCAGTACCCGACGGCGTGATGGCGAGGCCTTCAACCTTGTCCAGCACGTAGCCACCGGTTGAACGCAGGTCCGGGAGAAGGTCGCGCACTTCTTCCTTGCTGACGACCGGAAGATCACTCCCCAGCGGCGCGGGCTTCATCTCGGACAGCGGGATACGGTAGACCTTTTTGGTCACCGCACGGAAATCATGCTGGTTGTCCCGCTCAACGACATAGACGAAATCGCCATGGAAGGTGATCTCGGAAAGCCCAACCCAACCGGTCTCGGGCTCAGCTTTCTCGTAGAGCACTGCGCCCCACTCCTCGGTTTCAGTGTTATAGGCCACTAGCTTCACGTGGTTCGCGGGATCGTCAGCCCATTCTCGCTGAACGGCCATCCAAAGTGTGTCTCCAACTTTGGTGATGCCTTCAAAGCCGAAGCGCCGTTCGACCGCCATCAGTTCCGCCGGCAGGCCGATCTCGTCTTCGATCTGACCGTCAGCGGAGATATGAAAAAGCGCATGCGGAATTACGCGGTCGGTGCGGCCTTCGGAGGCAACCCAGAAGCCGCCGTCTCCGTCAAGCGTGATGCCTTCCATGTCGAGCTTTTGTGCCGCCTCTCCATTTGCCCGTGTGACGCGGATGGCGTCGGTGATCTGCGCAGGGGTTGAGGTCACATCGATACGGAAGATCGTCGGCTGATAGCCATAGAAACTGTCGTTGACAGCCCAGACCGTATCTTCGCCCTCGGCAACCATGCCAGAGATCGCACCCCAGCCGGTCAGTTCATCCATGCCTGCACTTGTCAGGTGCGGATAGACCGCAGGGGCGTTTTGATACTCGAAGAGCATCACATGAGCCCGCGCGCCGCCGTCTTCGATCAGGTCGGCTTCGTTGGCTGAAACAAGCAGATTGCGCTCTGGGATTGTAACATAGCCTTCCGGACCAACGCCGGACGGAAGCAATTGTTCGAGCACCGGATTTGCAGGATCTTTCACATTGTAGACGCCAACGACGCTGCCGCGTTCGGAGCCAACGAACACATACGGCGTACCATTGAAAACACCGAAGGTCACGCTTTCGGGCTCAACGCCTTTGCTGTCGGAGCGCTTGTCCGGATAGTGGCCGATATGGATGATGGCTTCTTCAAAAGACTTGCCGGACTCGTACACAACCGTGCCGTCCTTGTTAAAGATCGTCCAACCGCGTGAGCCGCCTTCGTAATCACCTTCGTTGGCGGTTGCAAAGTGTAGGTCGTCGATCCAGGCGACGGCATCCGGCTCGCGCAAACGACCAAGCTGGCTTTCGGTGAAGATGAGCGCACCGCGTTCGTCGGTCGCATCTATATTCTCCAGATCAACCGCTCCCGCGGGAAAATGGTTCACGATGGACCCATCACGCGCCACTACAACCATGTGGTTGTTTTCCTGCAAGCTCACAACCGTCTCACCAAGGCTGTTGATGTGCACGTATTCCGGCTCGGGATCGGTAGGCGCAACGTCGGCCAGACCGGTCAGGTCAGCGACCAGCATGCTGTCGCAGTTCAGACCTGCTTCCGAGACATCGATCATTACAAGATTGCCGGCAGGGAGCTGCGGGATGATGCCATCGTTCAGGTCTTCGTCTCGCTCATTCTCGATAGCAATCGAAATGAACTTGCCGTCCGGCGATTTTGCAAGGCTGTCTGGCTGGCCGCCAATGTCACATGTGTTAAGCTCGTTGCCTGACGCCACGTCGATAGCTTTTACCATGCCTGAAGGTGAGGTGTAGCTTTCAGATGTGTTCACGCCGACAAGAGCTGTGCTGCCGACAACTACGACGCTGGTGGGTTCACCGCCAAGGTCAATATTGCCTAAGGGGCGAGGATCAGACGGGTTGGTGATGTCGATACGGCCCAGAGCACCCAGAGGGCTGTCCGTGTAGACTAGCGTCACACCGTCCGCCGTGACGTCGATGATCTCTGGGCTGGACTCGCGATTGATATCCTCGCCCTCCGCCATGTTCTGGACCACCGGAAACGACGCGATGCGGTTGAAATGCATGTCGGCACTTGCCGCCGACGCTGTCAGAGCGAAAACCGAAGTCAGGCACACAGCACGATATGTCATTGAAGATCCCCCTTGGATGGACACGACGGGGGTGCCGTAGGGGCAAGACAGCTTCATGACAGTTTTGTCTAAGTTTTGTGAACTTAGTCCCGGCTTAGAGTTAAAACAGATCAGACTTACTATTTTGCCAGTGAAGCACTAACAGCTGTGCCGACGAAACCAACGTTAAAGATACCCCGTTTCGGGGTGCGTACGCCGAAACCAGCCTTGTAGACTAACTGTTTCAACATTCACTGCATCGGCTAGACGTCCCTGCATTCCCGGCGCAAGCAACGCAAGACGCCGTTCAAGTACGACAAGCGCAGATACATACGACGAGACCGCATAGAAATTTTGTTTGGCAGGCTCGCGGATTGGAGGCGCGTGGCACCCCGCTATGACTGTTGTCTCAAAGCCTTTCTCTCAGCCATCGCCATAGCGGTTCTCGTCATCTATCTGTTATGAATCCTGGTCCTAGAATTTCGGTCACTCGAGCGAGTTTTGATCTGTCATTTTCTGATCTTCGGCGAGGTTTCAGATTTCAAGCCTGAAACACAGAGTATCGAATCGACTCACCGCCTGAGAGCGACTCCACGCTGAACTGAACTCTAACGTAGTTGCTTCGGCCTCTTGGGCACACGTTAAGCTAGAAGGTTCCCGGAACTACGCGGTGGATTTCAAGGTTCAGCACACTCCGTATTGACATCGTGATACGAACTGGTTCAGCCTCTAGCCATGACATACACACGCATCCACTGCCATCGAATATCGGCCTGAGGTCGATAACCCACGCGAAATCCGTGGGAGGCAGCATTGGTATGCAGGCGAGGCTTATATCCTTGTAATTGCTCCAGATTAGAGTGCACGAGTCGGTTCGATTCCGACGCCTCCTACCATCCACTGGAGGCAACACATGTCACAAGACGCAAAATTGAATTACAGACTTGAACGGCCCTTGAAGGCGTTCATCGACGGCGAGCTAGCGTTGGAAATCAAACCTCGCATCTCGACTGGTGCACTGAAGAAAACGCTCCCCTTCGGATTGCCGGACGAAGACTTTCCCATTCGGAAATCGACTGTCGCAGCCGAAACAAAAGAAGGGATGCAATGGCTGATCACGCGGTTGGAGGAAATGAGCGCTCAGCAAGGTTCCGAGTACTTTGAAGACGGAGGTGCGTTAGATGCCGAACACGTTCGACTATGATGACATCCGCGCCTCAGTAGAAAAGTGCCTCGGTAAAGACAATCTCGGCTGGGTTCGAATTACCACTGAGTGCTTTGAAGCGATCAAGAAGCATTGCGACCAGCGCGACGAGAACTATCCCCGGGTCGCTCAGATCAAACAAAAATTCGGTTCGCTTCGGGTCTATATTGATGGTGCACAAGAAGGCACCTTCATTGAATCGAGATTACAGAAAGCTGTTCAGGAAGCAGGAATGTCCTGTGAACGGTGCGGTAACGTCTCCACACCGCAGGTCATTGGCTTTTGGCACACCAACCTATGTTGTTGGCACGCGCACGAAGCAGCCGCCAAGCGGATGCAAACCTTTCCCAAAGTGGGACTGAACCCTCGTGCAAAGAGAAATGCTCTGCAATGTCGCAGCTGTGGCTATATCGGACAGATCGCTTGGGGAGCTTCGGGACACAGGTGCCCCGCCTGTGTGGCGAAAGGTTGGTAGTCAGATGAGTGACACAAGCTGGCAAGAAACCGAAATCATGGCTCTGGCAGGCTTCTGCCATGACAAGGCTGACATTCTCCGACTTGTCTTGAGTGCCGTCAGCATCCGCAGGGACTGGGAAAACGTAAAACAAATGGTTCTTCACAACACCAGTTCCGAAGATCTTCACGCGGTGATCAAAGATCGGTCTAAAGAAGCGGCGGCTTTCAGTGAAGATCCTGAGGATTGGCGACAAGACGAGATTGCTCGATTGGAAGAGATCGATCCAATTCTGGCGATCTTTGGCGGGGACGCAGTGAAACAAATGCCCAGCCTGGACTTGTGGAAGGATGTCATGCGCATCATCGCAGAGCGCCATGCCATCGATATGTCGCCGAAAGCAACTGATACAGGAGACCAAAAATCCGCTGCGGCACGTTATCTACTGGACAGAGAGGACTTCGACTACTTGCCGCGCACGCTCCGAAACGAGATGCCGGCCCATATCCAACAACTCACAACCTGGAGCGATCAGTTCGCCAGACTGGCTTCACTTGATCAGCTGAATACACTCCGAGCCCTTTCGCTGACGTTTCCTCATTGTGAGCCAGTTACTGCGGGCATCGCGCACAACATTGAATGCAACTGGGGTATGGGATCCGACGTCATTCAAATCCAACCGACACTTCTAGTGGGTGAACCCGGTGTCGGCAAAACTGCCTTTGCAAAAGCAGTGTGTGGAGCGCTCGGCCTTCACGTCCAAAGCGCAAATGTTGGGGGCAAGTCGGAAAACCACCTGTTTGGTCTTTCCGCAGGATGGAGTTCTGCGCATGCAGGCATTGTGACAGAAGCCGTGGCAATGGCCCGCGTTCTAAATCCCGCGATCATTCTGGATGAAATTGACAAGACTCATTCAGGTCGCAACGGAGACATAGTCGGCGAACTTTTGGCAATGCTGGAACCCTCTGAGGCCAGACGATATCGAGAGAAGTATCTGGCGACTGACGTGGATGCCTCTCACGTGAGTTGGATCTTGACCGCAAATGATCTGAGTGGCGTTCCTGCCCCTTTGCTTAGTCGCTGCACCATTTATGAGATCCCGCCACCGACAACGGAACAATTGCCTGCGATCATTCAGAGCCTGGTGAACGAGTTTGCCGCCGAATTTGGACTAAGGCCTGAGTTCTTTTGCCTGGATCTGGGTGATGTCGAGGCGCTGGTGGACACGTATGAGCAGCACAGGTCGGTACGGATTCTGAGACGATTTGTGCGCGGCCTCCTTCATCAAAAATCAAAAGGCATCACTTGGAACTAGCAGGTCTGAAAGGATCCGAGAGAAACCATTTCACTACATGGGAAAACGAAAAGGTTGAGAGTTGTAGTTTATGTGAATCATACCCCAATCGCAGAAGCGCCCACCATACTTGAGCGCAAACAAGACCAGGCTGAGCGCTGTCGCTGTCAGAACTGCGGATACGAGAATGGAAATGAGTACAGCTGCCTCCATTTGCATACCTGAACCTTAAGTTTAAAAATTATTGTGTGTGATTGGAGATTAACGTGAGTGACGACAAAAAAGCTACCGCCGCCCCGGACTCACCGGCGGGCACTCAGAAACAACCAGATGGTAGCTTCTCAGAGCTCGTCCAGGAGCTCTGGGGGGAGTCTCGACAAAGATCTTGATCTAGAGTTTCTTGAGGACTGAATCAGCCTCTCCCCGCCCGTCGGGGTCCACGCGAGGGTGGCCCCCAGGCAGCCCTAAAATGAATTAGTCTCGATGTGATCTGACAGCTGACCGTTTTTCCGGCGGCGTCTGTCAGATCACATCGGAACCACTACACCTAAAATTGTGTGTTTATACTCTTAATTTAAACATTTCGTAGGGATTCTCCTTAACATCCCAATCGCCAGTATCGGCAAAACTCGTCATGACATCGATGCTGGCCTTGTTGTTTTCGGCGTCCGGTGCGCGCCTTTTGAGTTCGCACGACAACTGTAGATATGTCGTTACTCGCGGGACATTTCCTTTAGCCTCCCAGTTTTGGGATAAAGTCGATGATTGTGCATTAGGACAAACGCAAGATTCATCGCAAGCTACGCATTCACCGCGTAGCCGACCTACCGATTTGACCTGTAGAGCATCTTTCGAATTTCAGCATGGAGATCACTGTGCCGCCATTTGTCAGGCTCAAATACGTACGAAGTAATTCGATCCATATGAGAGGCAATTGTACCTGTTTGCTCCGTAATCCTCTTGAGTTCTCCATAATCTACAACAATTTTTTTGTCGTTTAGCTCTGTGGAAATGCTGGCATTCTCAGACCGCCCAGGGGCACGAGCCGACCAACCAGTGATGCCATGTGCAAGACGATTTCGAATTTCTAGCGAGCTTAGAAGTATGGAGTGGATTTCAACTACGAATTCCTTGTGCAAGTCGCGTTCCGATGCTCTGTCGAGGTGAAACTGCTTCCAAAGATCCAATTTTTGGGAAAGGCTTTGTCGCTGGGCTTTCTTTCCGTTGGCGCCGAAGTCGGCCAATGCTGATTGCAAGCTGCGTTCAAGCATGGACCATACGGAAAAATGGATGCCTACCGCTTCACGCAATTCAACAAGTGTGACGGCGCTAGTTATGCAATTTTTGAAGTTTTGTTTTTTCACTAAAGCTCCTTAGCATGAAGCGTCGCTGGCATTGCCTTCATCTTCCCTTTGCAACGGGGAAAACTAATGCACCCCAAAAAACTGCCATACCGGCCGTTTCGTTCAACCAACCATCCGTTTTCGCACGCCGGACAACTTGGGTACTCTGCACCGCAGGTACATTTTTTTAGTTTAGATCCCTCGACTCTCGTCGGAAATCCTTTGCCGCAACTTGAGCAAGCAGAGATTGAAAAGCCGCATAGATCAGCGTGTTCGCACCTGTACCAGAAACGACCGTCTTTGGTTGGAAACGCTAGAAGTTGTCCACCGCATTCGCCGCAAATGTGGTTTTCTTGCTGAAATTCGGGCTCACCAAGAATGCCATACTCAGGATCTTCAAGCAGCTCGGTAACAAAAGCGGATTGCATAGATGCGGAGCTCATCAGTGTCACGGTTTTTCTTGCTCTGGTTAGGGCGACATACATGACGCGTCGCTCTTCCGCGTTTTCGAATGGCTCAGCATCCGGTGAGACCATGTTTAGAAGAGGGTCATCAACAATCTCGGAGGGAAACCCAGTACGCCCCCTGAACAGATTGAGGACAATGACATGGTCAGCTTCCAGTCCCTTCGATGAGTGAATTGTTTTGAACGTGATGTCCAGCTGGGGAAAAGCGCGTCGCAAGCCGGTTAATCCTGCCGGAGCAAGGTGTCGATATCGGCCCAACAGCAGTACCGTCGTCTTTTTCTCGCCGTCTAGGTTTTGCGGTATTGAGCCTAAGACTTGGGTCAGCTTGAGATCCGCATCATGGCGGAAAGTCGATACAACCCTAAGCGCCGGTGCCTCAGCAACTCCAGCTGGGATTACGATTTTTGTTAGTTGAGCTGGGTTTTTCAGGACAAACCGTTTTGCAGCGTGCGCAATTTGATCGACAGACCTGAATGTCCTCCCAAGGTCAACAGTCCGGTGCACACCTGTTTCTCCATCAAAGACACCACCAAACTCTTCCCCGAAGTGCCGCATGAGATTGATGTCAGATCCTGCAAATCTGTAGATAGACTGCCAATCGTCACCAACTGCGAAAACCCGTGCATCAGAATGCTGAGCTTTGAGAGCTTTGACCAATCGCCCTCTACTGCGTGAGATATCCTGAAACTCGTCTACGAGAATATGTCTGAATGGGCTCACAAATTCTTTGCTCTCCGCGTACTCAGAGGCACGCAGTATCATGTCTTCGAAGTCGATCCGCCCATTTAGTCGTCTTTGATATTCTTCATAGACCGGTTCAAAGATCGTTAGAAAAGCCTTCGACCGTTTTCCGAGTTTCAGCTTTTCTGCTTTTTCAGAGCATTCGCGAATATGGTATCCCCCACCCTTGTAGTGGCGCAGGAAGGTTCCAACCAACTGCACGAAACTGTCGGCCTGCTTTAGCTCCACAACCCTGTCGAACAAAGTTTCTGGCGATCTCGGAGCCAGCTCCTCGTATTCGGTGACTTTCTCAGCCAAAGCTTCAAGCAGGCGACCCTCTTGGCGCTCATAAGAATATGTTTCGATTAGAGTGGTTTTATGTTCTTCGTGGACACCCCGTTTCCACTCCATACTTTCCAGGTATTCTTCTTGGTCGACAAACGGAGCAGTTGTTAACTCATAAGTGCCGTCCGCAGCCCGCTTCCTGCGAACACCAAAATGTTCGATGTAAACGCCACTCTTGGTCAGCTTGAAGTCAGGGCAATAATCCCGAAACCCGCCTTCTGACACCTTGTGCTCGTAGTTCGGTTCATATTCGTATTCGATGCCATTTTCGAATAACCAGTTGGCTATCATCAGCTCTTCGAAACTTTTGACCTGCTCACCTTGAAGTGTGCGGAGGTCCGCCTTCTCAATGAAGGTGTAGTAGGCGTGCTTCTGATTGAAGTCCCACTCACTCTTTTCTTCGAGCCGAGCGTAAGCGAACCAGCCGATGATGGCCTTAGAAACATCAGTCGCGGTCTTTACGAGATCACTTAAGATATCCCTGACTAGAGCGAGGAACGCTTTGTCATCCGTCGCATGGGCCGCAAGAGCCGGTTTGCTGCCTTCCACAGTACCGATGATGTCGTAGGCCAGTGAATGAAACGTTCTGGCTTCTAGTTGTTCACCGCACTTTTCTTCGATGCGTTCCGACATTTCCTTTGCGGCATCACGCGCGAAGGCAAGCAATAGAACTTCTTCAGGTTTCCGAGTTTCAGATTTCAGCAAATACCCGGCTTTGGCAGTAATAACGCTTGTCTTTCCGGAGCCGGCCCCGGCGAGCACGAGAGTAGCGTCCTCATCGGCTACAATAGAAGTACGTTGTTCTGGCGTGAGTGGGTTGCTTTCAAACGTATTAAAGAACTCCGTCCACTCGATGAGTTGCCGTTTCTCGAACTTTAATATGGCTTCATTTCGTCTGGCTCTGGCGTCACCAATAAACGCTTGAATCTTCTCTACTTTACTTTTTGCAGCATCTTCGATTGCAGCCGAAGGGAGCTTCGACAACAATCGGCGATCTAAATCCTTTGCTAGTTCAAGTTTGGGCGACAACATACATGCCGATGGATAACACTTAGGCTCGGACAAATCGTCTATGGTACGCAACAGTTCAGTAATGCCTTGTGCTTCGGCCTCGAAACATTCTCGGTTGTAAACCAACCATTGCGCCCGAACTACTTCCGCGAATGACATAGCTTCGAGATGATTTGCCCCCTTGAGAAGATAAGTACTATTGTCATCTGCATGAACAGAAAGCTGACTTCCGAATAATCCTTTAGTAACCGTGGGAGCTTCTGCGAGATTGCGGAGATGGAGCCGGTGGGCGTGCTTCGCTCCAACAGTCAGTTCGTGGTCTTCGAAGGTTAGCTGGCGCGCATGTGACCCAAGAGGATCCAACAAAAAACCAACAATCGGTTTGGATTTAATTCGGTTCAAAATCATACTTGCTCGTCACCTGCCAACCACCAAGTTAACTCCCTAATGTGTGAAAAATCAGCCTATTTTTGGGCGAATAAGTCGACGAGCGATTGAAGAAGAACAGTTTTGAGTCCACCAAACTGATTTCCGTTATCCTCACGAAGGTTGCGCACTGTTCGCGTGGGTGGTCATCTTGGTGGGTGTAGTTCAAAAGAATGGCTGTATCACTGACTTCGGCGTCTACCACGCTCGCCCGACAAGGTGTGCCGGGGCTTTCAGTGACAACCATTTTGCAAGCTTTCAGTGAATTCAGCTCGTGTTCTCTAAGCGAAAATAGATGTTGAAACCTTTCAGCGGGTATTGGGTGTATTTGAAAGTCTATAAAATCCTCTCATTCGCATAGTTCAGAGGGATTGGCGCCGAGTAGCAACCCGCTACGACAGATGCCTGAAAGCGCTTCTTTCAGGCATCGCTCTCGCGGCCGTCGGCATCTTCTGGCTCTGATGCTCAATGAGCCTGGAGCCTAAGAATTTTAACGAGAGCGATTATAAGCATCGAGAATTTTTAGGTGCCTTAGTGACGTATTGCCGCTCAGATAGCCAAAGGTTCTTGGTGTTTCGTTCACCGGCAATACGGTTTCATTGGGCGCGACCGCGAAAGTGAGGTTTCATACTTCTTATACCGCCCTTTAGAGTATCTTGGGCAATCCCGTGCAAGAACTGCTGCGATAACGCCAGCACTTAGGTTCTCGCCCTTTGAGCCAAAGCAAGTTCCTACCCATCGGTCGTAGGTCTTGGCACCGGTTAATACGCAGCGCACCATTTTACCACTGTAGTTGCTGACCATCCACTTTTTGCCTTCAGCACCTCCAGGTTCATCCAGTTCTGGAGCGTCGACACCGTCAAAGCGTATCGGGACGCCTCGCACCTCTATAGTATCCGCATCTCGCACGTGCGTGACCTGCCCTTTGATTTCTTCAGCAGCAACTGCGTTGCTCGTACCGAGGACGATGTAAACGCTCACCTGAATAATAAATTTGATCACTACTGCTCCAAAGATTTTTTCTGTAACATCCTTCAAGTGTTGCGGGAATTCAACCTATTGCTGAACAAGCGAAGAGAAATAATTGCGTTGTGGCGTTGGACTAAAAAAGCCAGCATCCTGTGGCGGACAAATGGATGACCTGTTTTGTGTCTTGCCACCGGTATTTGGCAACATGCGTGTCAACATACCGCACCAAGTTTTTTCACTTAAGCAAACCGTGCCGAAGTGTCAAAAATGGCTACTTCGCTCTGTCTCAATAACCACCGACAAGGGTTTTGATTGTTGAACAATAGTCCAGCAAGCCACGACTACACTTCGGCTTCTCTGGATATCGCCGGGTTGACTCGGCAACCTGGAAGGGTTCTCAAGATTTGACACGGTGTGAGGACGATCAACACTCGCAAACTTTTCACTGCGCGAAACTGACGCAAGCGCTAGACGCTTGGTTGGCTGCGTTGAGCACTCGTTCCTGCCGACTGCTTGGGAATGCAGGGGCGAACAAAGGACACGAAATGTACCATATCATACCAGACATACATGGCCATGCGGACAAGTTGGATGGCTTGCTTGCATATCTTGGTTGGCGAAAAATGCTCTCGGGATGGATAGGGCCGACACCTGAGCAGCGAATTGTGTTCCTCGGTGACTTCATTGATCGCGGCCCCGAGAATGCACGCGTCTTGGATACCGTCAGATCGCTAATCGACAGTGGCAAGGCTTGTGCGGTTATGGGAAATCACGAGTTCAATGCCATCCACTACCACACGGTGGTTGACGGTAAACCGCTGCGTGAACGGTCTCAGAAAAACCGAAACCAACATAAGAGTTTTCTGGATGAATTCCCAACTGGCGACGCAAGGACACGAGACGCCATCAACTGGATGAAAGATTTGCCGCTGTTTTTCGAGAACGATCTTTTCAGAGCCGTCCATGCCTGTTGGTACGCCCCTGCTATCGACCTTCTCAAAACGGAACTTTCAGATACACGGCTTTCAGACGACGATCTGGAGCGAGAAGGCTGGACCGCAGGCCCATTGTGGGACGCCCTCCAAATCGTGACATCAGGCGTCGAAAAGCAACTTCCAGAGGGATACTCGTTTTTTGACAAGGGAGAGCATGAACGCCACCATGTTCGGATCGCTTGGTGGCTTAATGGGGCACGTTCATGGCGAGATGCTGCCCAAAGCGTTCCCGATGTATCAAGCTTACCAGATGGAAATCTACCAGAGGATGTGTTTGACTACATTTATTCCGACACTAAACCAGTGTTCTTCGGCCACTACTGGTTGACCGGCAGGCCCCGCGTTGAGGCTCCTCATGCGCTGTGCCTGGACTATTCTGCTGGCAAGGGCGGACCATTAGTCGCCTACAGGTTTGAGGGCGACCAGAAGGAGAACTTGGTAGACCAAATAGTCGCACAAGAGATCAGCTAAACATACCGATTGCGTGTTCTAAACGCTGGGCCCGGTGATCGAAATGGCCCAACGCGCAAACCCCTTTGTGGTCGGCGCAACCTATTCGATTTACTGCTTTGGCCCAACAAAGCCGGCCAACGCAAAATTCGAGCGCGGCCAGCCCGTTGGTGCTGGCAATGGAGCCTCACCCAGTGATAACCGTTCCCGAAGTGCTTCAAGACCGTCGACGTCCAACCTTGGTTCTTCGTCCAAACTTGCAAATCCTCGCTCGACATGCGCTTCGATGCTTTCACAGCAGAGATGTCCGTAGGTGCGGCTCACGGTATCCGTGTTGGCATGCCCCAACTGTGCTGCGACAACGGCCAACGGCGTGCCTGACTGAACCAATTGACTGGCGTAGGTGTGCCTTAAGCCGTGAAACACGAAATGATCAGGTAATCTGGCGGCTAGCACTGCGGCTTTAAATAGATGCTTATGGTTTCCGCTCCAGGCCTTTCCTGAATTCATTCTGAACAATAGATCTTCCCCGTCACGAGTGGCCGACAACCTGAGAAAGAAGCTCATCCCTTCTTGGGACAGCACGACAAATCGGGCACGCCCGTTCTTTGACGGTCGCACATAGACGCCGAAAACGCCGGCACCGACATCACAGACTTTCATTCTAGCCAACTCGGAAACACGACACCCCGAGTAGAGCGCAGCCTTCACTAACTTATGAAGATCAGGGCGGCACTCTTCAATAAGTGCCCGGCATTGGCGACGGGTCAGGAAAACATGACGGGGCGCATCGGCATTGGGGAGCCGTCGAAAGCATCTCCAAACCCTGTCAGAATCAATCTCTCCATTTTCCCATGCCATTCGCAGCGCTAGGCGCAATATGCCGACCAATGTGTTTGCGGTCTTCTTGCGCTTTCGTAACGCCTCCGGGTCTAAGTCTTCGATTTTGCACCTAGGACCCTGTTGTCGGTTTCCGCGCTTAGGCGGAGTCTCAAGAATATCCCGGCAAAACTCCGTGACTATTCGACTGTTTACCGCGCTTGCCTTCAGGTCGCCGAGCCTCGGAATAATGTGATGATTGATCAGCGACAAGTTGGTTTCAAAGTGCGAGCGGGTCGCGGCAATGCGCTTCCATTCGACGTAGTCTCGCAGGGCATCTCCAACTGTAAAGCCAAAGGAATTGTTCTCGTATCGAAGGTTTCGTGTGGCTCCCACCGGGTAAGAAGGAGACGCGATGTTCTGGACCGCAGGCGACTCAAACCAGTCCTTGGCCAAGGTAAGGGCTTCTTCGTGACCAACTTGCCAACCATTGTAGTCTCGCGCGATAGCTAGCCGCTGTTGTGTGTACCCGTGATCGCTACGCCTGACGCGGGCTAGCCAATAGATCGGCTTCCCAGTCGATTTCTGTATCCCTATGTGTCGACAATACTCCAGAATCTTCCAGTATGGAGCTTTGCGCTCTGGAAGTTGGGCTATCACCTCTTTCTTGCTCAGATCCAACTTTGCGTTCGCCAACGGCATTTGTACCCCCAAGAAAAAGTTCTCTCGCCTTCCTTTGAAGTCCAAACTTCTCGACGTACTCAAGGAGCGCTTCTTCAAGTTGGCGTTCTTTATTCTGATTCAACTGCACCTCCCTTGTGGGTAGCCGCATCTGACACCGAAAATGTAAACAAACAGTAAATGACGTGGACTTGTTACCTGGGTTGCCAACGTCAAAGGTGACACGCCCCGGTCATGTCGCCAACGGACGGTAGATCCCTTCTGTCATGCATTCACTACATATCGGGCTTCTAAAACCGCCCGTTTTCAAGCATGATGAAACGGCGTATGGGTCGGGATGAATGACAAAAAACTCACGTAGTCGAGAGCTTGAAAATAGCTGAATTCGACTTTAATTCTGCAACCGGCGCCAAAATCCGTAGGTCCTCGGCAGATGCACATGTGAAACGTGCAGAATACTCGCGCTCCAGCTTCAATAAGGTTTTTGTTTCCCCAAAATCGCTGTTTTTGGTTGAGAACAACTTCCCGGTTTACCAAGGGACAAAGTAAGCGGGCCTTTAAACGGCGATTGAAGGCCGGGAAATTTTCTCCGTATGCCCAGTCAACGCAGCGCGACGATTGATCGCTATTCTGCGAAAAACAGCTTGATTGGGACGGCTCCGTTACCGAAGTCCTAACCTTTCTGTATCTCCACCCTACAATGTTGCCCCCGTCGGCCACCTTGGCCGAAGTCGCTGACGGGGCGGTGTATGGCGTCTGATCCTTGTGACCCGACCACGTTTACTAGCGAGCCAGTGCGATAATTGTTGGGAATCTTTCGTGAGCCTATGTTTTCAGAGGCCAAAAGATTATGAGTATAGCGCAAGTGTTGCGCCATACTTTTTTGAAACTTAAATGCCGCCAAATGAGCCGGCATGAGCAACACCACTAGGACCCGTCGTTTGGAACGTACCACCAACTTCATTTGCTTGACGTCCATAGAACAGACCATCTACGCGACCGCTGGTATCTGACCCAGCTACGTTTGCAGTGAAGGTTCCCCCCGAAACGCTACCAGTTCCGGTAAAATCAAGCTCTGACGCTGAACTTATTGCTCCAGTGTTCACATTGACAGCTTGAGTACCAGTGCTCGCAACACTTACCGTCGAAAAGTCAGTTGAAACCGATACGTCAGAACTTGTCACATATGGTTGACCATCAGCACGGCGGGCCACGCCTACACTTGCCCCATTGTATGTCGCGGATTTTCCGCTGGGGACATTTGCCGCGGCTGTCTTCGTTCCAAATGAACCTGCCCCAACCTTGCCAGAACCGGTTCCATACCCAGTGATCCACGCACCATAGGTTTGATATTCGTAGCCTTGCGCAACCGGATCAACAAATACTGCAAAGTTTTGCTGATTAGCCGTTTCCGCCCCAAGAATACCAGACTGGGAACTCAAAGTGTCTCCGCTCCTGGAATCGAAATTTACAGACGTACCGGGACCACTAGCACCGAACGCGACAACGTTCCCATTCCGAGTTGTAATAGTCGCTGTGCTGGCGCCAGGACCAGACAGATTACTAACCGCGACATCTCCTGTACTCAGGTCCGCTGTATATGAGGCAGAGACCGACTGCCCTTCCAGTTGTCTGGACCCGTCAGCAGGAAGATTGGAAAAGCCTGTAAACGGCTGAGTTGAGGAGCCAGTTGAACTTGAACCACCACCCCCACTAGAACACGCGGCGAGCGCGAGTAAAATTATTGTTTTAGATAACAGACGCAACGAAGTAGAAACCATTGCATACCCCTCTTTTAATGTTTAACGGTGAAGCACCTGTTATTAGGGTGTCGATACCCTGTCTACTAACAATAAGATACTTACGATACTAAAAGGAAATCAAACTTGTATAAGTTGTATTTTCGTCACTACGTTGATTTTACATAGTTTTTTTTGAATACTTGATATGGTATTTCGGCTTTTTTCAAATCTATATAAAATAATATGTCAATCAAATGAGAAATGAGAAAAGGCTCTAATGCTCAGGGAAATGCGCACGATCCTATTAGGTTTAATATTCTTTCTGGCAACCGCCTTATTGCTCTGCATAAGCAGCTCGGTAGTTGCATCGGAAGCCACAGAAGGAACAGATGGCGACCCCAGAATCGAGAACTCTTTTCTTCTCGGAATGGAATACCTAAGAAATGGGAATCCTAGTTTAGCTGCGAAGCATTTTCTACTCATACTTGCAGAAGACCCATCGCTTGTCCGTGTTCGCCTTGAACTTGCGAGAGCGTACTTTCTGAACAAACAGTGGGAGAGGTCAAGAAGTGAATTTTTCCGAGTTCTATCGAGTGACCTGCCAGAACCTGTACGTATTCGAGTTCTTGATTACATCAGGGCAATTGATGCTCGCAGGGGATTTGATTGGGACTTGAGTATTGGTGTTTCTTCCGTCGGTGATACGCGCTCATATGACACTGATCAGATCTATCTCGATTTTGGAGGGGCTCATCTTCCCTTTACACTGCAACGTGAGAAATCAAAGGAGTTGGGCCTACGGCTTACTGGAGGTGCAAATTTCAGAAAGCCGATCAAGAATAGTTTCGACACCTTGGAAACTGTGGCGTTTGCGGCAGTGTCGTTCGACCTGAAGGAAGCAAGAACTTCTCGATATGACGACTACCAATTGCTAAGCCGTGTTGGCCTTCGACTACTTTCCCCTCGCACGACAGTTTCAGTCGCCCCGGTTATTTCTACCAGAATATTGGCTGGTGAAATTTTTGAGAACCGCAATGCTTGGGAAGTCGCCTTTGAGCGCCGCGGGCTAGTCGGTGGGGCTTTGTTTGGCTTCTTGAGCGTAGCGGACTTACACAATAAGAAGTCTGAGGCTCTCGATGGCTACGAGACTGTAGCGGAACTGGGTTTTCGGAGGTCAGTTTCTGGCCGAAACGTTGTAGGCGTAAGCCTGCTACTAGAGGACAAGAACGTAGACAACAGTTTTGAGAACTACATCAGGCGTGGGATTCGCCTGTTCGGCAGCTTCAATGCTCGCTACGGGCTAACTATTTCACCGAGCATATATTTCTACGAAAAGAGCTATAGGGAAAGAAACCCCCTGCTTACTGGTGACCCCGACGAAACGACCATTGGCACTTCCATACGGGTGGAGAAAAACGACGTTTTCTTTGCCAACGGGTTCTCACCATTCGTTGAGTTTGAATACTCTCAAACGAAATCAGAAATAGATGCCTTTAGCTACAGCGAGAACAAATTTAATGCCGGGGTGGAGCGCCGGTTCTAGGCAACCTGCCTGAGCTAAAAGTACTGATTGCAGATTGCGGTTGCGATGCTGATCACATTAGGGTCAGGGTTCATAACCAATAGACGACAGCTGCCGCGATAGCTATGGCTGAGAAGAGGACCTTTGGGCAACGGGCATAGCGTGTCGCCACGCGCCTCCAATCAAGGAGATTTGTGAGACACATGTAAGGTTTGGGTATCGGCGCGTTCATTTGCTGTTGCTCTGGTAGAGCTGGGAGATCAACGCGAAGAAGACCTACCGTGTTCATTAGGACTGGGGCTTGCAGTTGCGCAATGAGGCCTCCCGCGCCGGAAGCAATCATTCCGATGGAACCAAGGCCAATCATGCACAAACAATCGACTTGGACCAGTCAGATGAGGCTGCTCATTCGATACTGGCACGCTTCTCGCGTGATGTCCGTATGGAATGCTTGGCAGCAGATCGCGATTTTCCATATTCTTGCGACTGGTGCCGCATCTTACGTCAAGTCAGCTGAGCATACCGATTACGTGTTCCAAACCCTGTATCTAGTGATCAAAATAGCGAGACACGCAAATCGCTTGTAGCGCAGCATTGTTGGCTACCTCTTGCTTTGCAGGCTTCGATTAGTCACTCTTGCCTTTTCAAGAAGGCCCTGAGATTGCTCTCGCGCCACGGTTTCCCTGTCGGCGAAGGAGTTTCCTCCCTATTCAATTGTTCGGCTATCGCGTTCACGCTCAGACCGGTTTTCTGAAGCTCCAAGCTTCGACGCAGTGCAAACTCTTCTCGTTTGTGCTTGGAGCTCATCCAGTCCGATTGGCGCTTGCGCCAATCGCCAAAATGCTGGTCAGGATCGAAAGACCATTCAGATGTCTGGAGCGGATCTGGTGGGATGCGTAAAATTGGCATGTCAGTGTTTTCAAACCATTCGTCCATGAACCCATTCCGACGCCAGTTCTTCACAACAGAAAAATCGACGACAAGTACGGTTGCACTGTCGGTTCGACACATGTGCTCAATGGAATTAAGAGCTGATTGAATGTGAATGCTGCCCCTGTCCGGTTCAATTTCGAGAAAAACCTCTTCACGAATCAGATTGTAGCTGTGCTCTTTCGCGTATCGGCGGATCAGCTCCATCTGGTAGCGAATGGTTTTACTGGCAGTGGCCGCAGCTTCTACATCTTTGGGCAATTCTTTAAACTGCGCCCATGTAACCGGTAGCGTCCAATAGAAACCTACAGCGTTTTCCAAGCGTTACACTCCCAAACATTTGAAATCCGCAAAATCCCGAGGGATCCTAAATCAGGTCTGAGGATTGGTTAAGTTGGCGTCAATCGAAAGAATCCACGGAGAACCCTCAATGTCAAATAGGAGCGAATACCCGATTTCTGAAAAGCTTCCAGCTATCATTCAGTTGGTAAAAACGGCTGGCGCAATGATCCGAGCCGAGTTTCATCGACCAGATAGACCGCGCGGAACCCTTCACAAGGCCACTGTCGACACCGAAGTTGAAACTTTTTTGAAAACAAATCTAATGCGTCTTCAGCCGGCAAGCTGGCTTGGAGAAGAGACCGAAAGCTCATTGATCGACGGGTCACTGACTTGGGTGATTGATCCTCATGACGGGACGGCGGACTTCATGAAGGGCTTGCGCGGTTCCGCTGTGTCCGTAGCGCTGCTTGAAAACAACATGCCCGTATTAGGCGTCGTGTATGCGCCCACAGCTCCGGATGATGCAGGCGATCTGATTGCGTGGGCAAAAGGAGGCGACCTGACACGCAATGGGCTGGTAATCAAACTTGCGCCCTCCAACGACAAACCAATCGTCGGATTGAATGCCGATGCCGCGGATTATGCATTTGCCAATCATGTTAGCCTGAAAGGGGTCCGCGTGCGCACTCTGCCTAGCCCTGCCTACAGATTGGCGCTCGCAGCTGTAGGAGAGCTCGATGCTGCCATGAGTTTGGTTGGCGGGCTGTCTTCTTGGGATATTGCTGGCGGACACGCTCTTCTGATTGGCGCTGGAAAGGTTATCACGCAGAGGAACGGAAGTCCTATCGACTACAGTCAGACCTCCTTCGATGGTGTTGTCGCAGGCGCGGGAGCTTTGGTGCGCGAATTGTCCGGCGCTCAAATGGAAGCGCACCCGAAATCCGCTCGCAACCCTGCCGTTCCCCGCAAACGCATAAATCTGCCCGCTAGTCTCTCGCGCGCACATGGTGTCTTGTTGGGACAATTGGCAGGCGACGCGTTGGGCTCATTCGTGGAATTTCAGGAGGCAGAGACAATTGCCCGCAGGCACCCGGGTGGTGTCGACAGTCTTTTGGACGGCGGAACCTGGAACTTGATTGCTGGCCAACCCACTGATGACAGTGAAATGGCTTTGGCACTGGCCCGGAGCCTGTGCGCGATGGATCGTTTCGACAGAGATCACGTGGCGAATGCCTACATCGAATGGCGGGATTCTCGGCCCTTCGACATTGGAATCACAACCAGCAGTGCGATATCTGCGCTGGCACAAGGTGGCTTCGTCGCCTCTGATAGCCAGGCAAACGGGGCATTGATGCGGGTGAGCCCTATTGGGGTCTTTGCATGTGGAACGCCTGCGCTGGCCGCAGAGATCGCACGCCAAGATGCTTCTCTCACCCATCCGAATGAGGTGACCAAGGCCGCTAATGCCGCATTTGCTGCGGCGGTGTCTACGGGTGTGGCAGGAGGGAGTAAGGAAGACATGTGGTCTTCCGCGTATGCAAATGCGGGTCAGAATGGGGGCGCGGCTATTGTACGCGACCGGCTTTTGACGGCGCGAACGCAACGTCCCATCGAGTTCCAACATCAAATGGGCTGGGTCCTAACGGCATTTCAGAACGCATTCTATTGTTTAATGTCCAAACAGTCACTTCGGGACGCGATTGTCAGCACCGTCGCTTGTGGCGGAGACACCGATACTAATGCTGCTATTTGCGGCGCTCTTCTGGGGGCTTTGCACGGACGGGATGCCATACCTTTACAATGGCGAAATGCCATTCTCACCTGCCGACCGGTTGACGCGGATGACATCCATCACCCACGACCCAAAACCTATTGGCCGGACGACGCGCTCGACCTTGCCGAGGCGTTGTTGGTTGCAGGTGCGGCGGGTAATCAAGATGCAGTTTGACTGCATATCCAAATTGAACAAAAGCAGGAGGACTAATCCATGAATGACTTCAAGAACCTAAACAAGCAGAGTCAAACCTTGCTGAAAATAAAAATTGATTGATACATTTAGGCGGCGGTACTGGCGGCAAAGTCGAACAACATTGGGCTGAGCGAGGCTTTGTTTCTAGCTATGCAGGGATTGGCCAGAGAGATGGCAGTTCATTCAATTGAAAGGAAAAAAGCAAAAGTCCTATTGGAAGGCGCACTTCAGAGCATTTTCTGAAAACCGATCTAAAGTAACCCGCCACTGACAAGGCGTTAGACGTTAGTGTTGTTTAGTCCTCTCCCAAATGGTTTGCATAGAAACATCAAACGTTCTGACGTACGGGTGAGATCAACGTTAATCCTCAATAGGAGGTCTTCGATGAATGTGATCACATACAGCCAAGATGCCTATGATTGGGCAGAGTCAACAAATCTCACTCTGGTAGAAATAAAAGGCGAAACCGTTCTGGGGGCAGCGATGCGACAAGCGACCGGATGGTTTATTGATAGAAGTGAACGATATCGAAACTACTGCGGTCGAGATGCTCAAATTGAGACCACGGACACATCTATTCCGCCGCTCCCACATCATTCTGCATTGTCGAGAACGAGGTGTGCCCAAAGTAACACTTTAGCTTCTCATCGACATGGGTCTGGAGCCGTCGCTCATGGTGTACTTGCTGAACACTCCGCTCGAAGATATTTATGGCAAGCGGTTTGGTCGGCTAAAGAAACGGATGGGCTTCGACGATTCTAAATGGTGCTTCCATAGCATCCGCAAAACAGTTGTGACACAACTCCAGCACTCGAATATCCCGGAAGAGATCACGAAATATATTTTGGGCCATGAGAACCGGGCCATCACTTTTGGCCTGTATAGCGCCGGACCCAGTCTCGATCAGAAACGTAAAGGCATCTCGAAGCTGATTTACTCAGCCTGATTGCCTGACCACCTCACTTCCCTAGCACTTCACCTTATCAATGCCGGCAGGGTAGATTACGTCTGGGTCCCCCTCAATTACCAAGACTACATTTTTGTCCTCATACTTGCCCTTGAGAGCGCGAAGCGCATCATCTCGGTGCAGATAGGCGTCTTTATGGATATCTATCGAGCCATCTTTGCGTCGGACTACGAAATTGTACCAAAGTGCTTGCATCTATTCCTCGTCGTATTCCGTGCCTTGCCGATGTTTGCGCCTTCCTCAGCGAGAAATGGTGACAGTGTCATGGTCCCCAACCGCTCCCAGTATGGATTCGTAAAACGCACTCGCGTTCTCCCATTTGGTTATTTCTGCGTCGGAAGCGGAGTGCAGAAACTTACCCCTTCTCGATAAGTCTACAAGGTAAAAAGTTGAGAGACAGAAAGAAGGAATCCCTCTGTTTGGGGGATTTTCATCCCTTCTTATTCAATAACTGAGGGAGGAACTTCAAGGAGACTTTTACCGTCCTTTGCTGCGGGCCACACAAAACGGCCATTCTAAAGCCGTTTGCTGAACAGGCATTTGCCTTGGGCATCCCACCAGATGATCTTCAACAGATCACCGCTTTGAAACATGAGTTCACGCTTTGCGCCCGCTTGTGAAACTCGTTCGATTCAGTTTCCCGCGAAACTCTGCAAATCAACGAGAATGTCTGGGTTGCTGCCTTTGCCTTCTAGTTCTTCACAGACTTGAGTGAGAATTACGAAGTATTTTTCCAAGCGTGGATCGCTTTTCTTTAGCTGGCTAAGATGCGCTGCGAGCAATTCCGTTGCGGCAAGAAGGTTATCGGCCACCGGATCACGTCCTGCTACCAAAGCCCATGGATCGTTTAGACGCCATCGCAACAAACCAACCAAAAGGAATGGGCCGTAGGAGTAAGCCGTTGAAAAGTCTTTGCCGACGGCCTCACGAACCTTGGCTTCAGCAACCGACGCGATGAAGTCCACTTCTTTGCGATCAAGAAGCATGGGTGCGTTGTCATTTCTCGACAGCAAAAATGCAGCGCAGGCCATCTGGTCTTTCTTCCAGCGCTCCTTAGGAAGTGACAGCAAATGATCAAAAGCCTGCCGCTGATGTAAAGGGTTAGTAGCCGTTCGCCCAATTCCTTGAAGCATCAGTGATCTGCTTCCGGGAGCAAGAATAAATGGGTGTTGTCTAACTGGAGAATCCAAAGCTTCTAGCAGGTTTGGAACAACCCAATCTGGGCATCTTTTGAACAGCCAGGTCAGAAAGCGCAGAGATTGGTTTTCGTCGGTTCCGTCGCCATTTAGACGCGCACGGACATCTTGTTCCGCACGCTCTATAGCTTTGTCGAGAAGAGTTAGAGCTGTGTCGGGGATGCCCTTTGGAAGGTCACCGTCGCTTGAAACAGAATACTTTCCGAAAGGTCGCATCGACACTTTGCTAGCTAGCGTTTCCCAGTCAGGTATTCGCTGATCCAAATTGTCTTCAAGGAGCTCAATCAAGCCGTAACTACGCTCAGTCTCAAACCAATTGTCAGAGCCGCACGGTAGGACCAGCCGGTTGGGCACCGACGGTTTCTCTGGCTCCAAACATTCGATAACCTCCTCCCATGTTTGATCAAGCTGCTCAGCATGCCCCCAGTCAACAACCAAGGGGCTTGCAAACCCCTCGGAGACCAATGTGAGTCTTGCGCGGCCAGCAGCGGGCGTTTGCTGCAAATGAAGCTCAACAGGTGTGTTTGTCTGTGGTGGATTCGCGAGCGGAACAACGGCTCTACGAGGTGTTGAATCCGTTTGTTTCTTCAAATGTACTTTGATCTCGTCGGTGCCAGCAACTAAGCCAAGGCGAGCTGGCCTGTCGCTTTGGTATGACTGCCCCGCCGGCAACAGAGCATCCGGAGGAATGAGGTCATAATTCGCCGCTCCATCCGCGTTTTGAACAATGGTGGAAATCTGAGGCAGGAAGTCGTAATAAACCGGGTCGTTTTCCGACAACCGTCGGGCAGCTTCCAATGCTCCCAAAGCCACCGCTTCGGGTTTCAAAGCTTGGACTTCGCGCCCTAACGCGTCTTGTATTTTGCCAATAATAAGATTGCGAATTTGTCCTGTTGTTGGAGTTTCGAACAACAAGTGATCGCATCCAGCCAGCGCTTGGACCAGTTTTGAAGGAACGTCTCCCGTAGCTGGTAAAAAGCTCTTTGGAGGTTCAATGATTTCCCATCTTCCGTTCCAAAGCCTCAAGGGCTCAACGTCGCAAGTTCCCTCAACAGCAAGCTGACATGGCAAGTTGGACGCAACGACATGATCCGAGCGGCGAGGGTTCTCACATTTCTCCGTTAAGGACGCGGAAGCTTGATCCAGCAGTGAGTCCATTCCTAAACCACACTCGATTAGCTCACCAACGCGTTTACGCTCTGGCGCAAATTTTTCCTCTCGTCTTAACTTCAAAACTTGCACTGACAGGCCCTTTGCATGGTGCCCAATCACTCCAATGGTTTGCCCTTCTGTCCATCTTTGAGACATTTCATCGCTTAAGCCAGCAATTACGGCGAGGACAGATCGCCAAACCAACAGTCTGCGCCCCGGTCTCAACTTCCGAAGGCTGGACAAAAGCGCTTCTTGTTTTTCTTCGTCGAGATTTGGCAGGTCGGGAATTGCGAGAACTACCGTAGCTTTTCGAGCGGAAGCCATGGCCGACAAAGACCCCGCTAATTCAAGCTCGAATTCTGGTGCATTGTCGATCATGGATCTTACTGAGAGGCGCCGATCCGCACTTCCGACTTTTCCCCAACCGGGTCCACGTCCATGAGGCGATCTGAGAGCCTGCATACCACCGATAATTTCTGCTTCAGGTGATGCATCATCGACCCTGACGACGACACCACCGATGCCGCCGCGAACCAGTTGTTCTGTGTTTTCAATCGTCTCTTGACCCGGCACTTCCAACCAGTTTTTAGCACCGAAGTCATTCCACCCATTGAGGTCATATCCTACTAGTTTTCTCAATTTGACGACTCCTGAAAACACGAGCGGACAAAGTCAGCAAGAGCCGCTTTTCCTTCCTTCAGTGTTTCACCACGGGCGTCGAGAGCAATCGCGCAGACCCTGCTTGCACCAATTGAGATTTCTGAGTTCTCAAACTCTCCATGGGCTGGCATCAAAATTAAGCCTTCCCGGATGACCTCCTGGCTGGCTTTCTTTCGAAGTGCTTCAATCAAAATTGCAGCATTCCTCGCCTCGTCGCCTGGTGACATCCGTTCAAATGGGTTTGGCGTCCAAACGGGGACGCGCCGCTCGAATTCATCTGATTTAAGATCGGTAATTCTCAACCAAACGTGCGCCTTAGCTCCAAATTGAATGGATGTTACAGCCTCAGGCCGGGCTTGGACCTCCACGATCAACCCGCTTTCTTGCAGCCAGAAAACCGCCAAGGGTCTGTCATGTAGAAATCGACGACCCTGAATTGCTTCATCCAACCAAACAAGGGGCGCTTGAGCGAGAAGCTTAGTTTCTTTCAATCCATGCAGCGCCAGTGTCACGGCAAGAACACAGAAGTCTGTCCAGCTTTGCGCTTGCCAGGCCCACAGTTCATCTTCAGCTTTGTCTTGCCTGAGAAGTCGAAGCCACGCCTCGTTCACTGCTCTGTAGGCTCGATTTTCCAGCAAAACATAATTCGCCGTAACACCTGGTTCCGCGACACTGACACCAAGCTGGTTTAATTCGCGCGACAAACGCCGGCACAACCTCGAGTATGCTTCAACATCCCGATAGCGTTTACTATTTTCAGCGCGTCGATGCTCCCGCATCCATTGCCTCGCAAAGTGGGAAGCCAAACGCAGGTACGAGTGCAAAACGCGATTTTCCAGAGTGTCGAAGTTTTCGTGGCGTGCAATAGCCAAAATGCGTTGATCTGCGCCCGCTCTTTCCGCAGTCGTTGTTCCGGGTTGCCTAACCATCCAGAGCATTGAAGCTCGATCCATCTCTTGGACGCGATCCAAAGGCGTCAACTCTCGATTTCGTCTCAGGACTCGCCGTATCTTCTTTTCTAGTTCCTGCAAGTAAGGCTTCACCCCGATGGATTGCCGGACGATCTCGGCCATCCTAGGGTCACTTTCGTCTTCCGCGCGATTCCAAGCTTCTTGCAAACGGGTCCACAGGTTTTCGGGATCATCGAGCGCGGCCTCTAGTTCTTCAATCCTTGCTAGCACCCTGTGCATGCGTTCTGACGCAGCAACAGAGATTTCCTCCGCCGGTGTTTTTGGCTCAAGCCCAATCTTTGGCCTGGCTGGTAATCCGGTGACTTTCACCGGATTTTCAGCCGTTCCGGATTTTGGATATGGAAATAGGCGAAGCTCTCTGTCATCCCAACTTAATAAGGGAGCATGTAGGGAACGTCCGCCTTCGCCGACCTTTGCGTCACCAAGCAAACAGTCGCTCGGCCCGAGGGCATCCTCTTGCGCATTAGTAGTTTTCAATGACCATGGCCGGCGAAGAAGGTTCATCCTCGTGTTACCCCACGCCAAGTAAACTGACCCGTCCCATCTTCTGCGACTTCTGCCGAGTGACGGATTGCATCTGCCAAAACTGGGTCGCTCAGTTCTCTCTCAACATAGTTGGATAGCTCTTGAAGCTCTGTGCTCGCATTTTCCATCTCTATGCCGCGCAACTTAGGCAGAAGGCGCATTTCGACCTGATCGGCCAGAGCTGTTTGGATGTCTCTTCTACCGTTGTCCTCCGGGTAATTCGCTGCATAAGCCATAATTGAGCGGCCCAGACGATGGCCAAACGGACGACCAAGTTTCGTCATGTATTCGACCATTCTCTCGACATGCATTTCAACCCGCGATTGGTCCTCCGCTAGGGCGTTGATACCACGAACCCACTTTCGCCACTGTGTGCGTGTGAGAGCCTTAGAGTCAGCCGGTTTTCCCTGAGGCGTTCCTGCTTTAATCGATTTCGGGGCCGCAAATCGCATGACATTTGCGCGGTCCACGACTTTGTCAGACAGAGATTGAGTACTCTCGTCTTCGTTCATCGTTCCGGCAAACAGAACATTATATCCAGGGAATATTCTTGGGGTCGTTTGACCTTCGGGCATTGGAATGTCTAGCTCAAGCTCGGCATCCTTCCGGGCCTCTGACCTATTTGTCTCATCTATGCCGGGTCGGCTTTCCAGCCGGCTCAAAAAGTCTGAGAAGTAGTACTCAACCCTTGCTAGGTTCATTTCGTCCAAAAGAACAAGCATCATCCGATCTTGTAAGTCACTGCTCTCCGCTGGACCGTTAAACGCATCCAGATGGTACAAAGAGCGCGCCAAATCGGTAGGTCGGAATTGACCTTCGATGTAGTTGTAGAAGCCCATTAGATCCTGTGGACTATCCCAACGTGGTTGGACTGGTACTTGCAAAAACCCAATGCCCATTGCTTGGGCATATCGACGAGGCAATTGGCTTTTGCCGGTCCCGGAAATCCCAGCCAAAACTGCCATTTGCGTAGTCTCGTTGACTTTCATCGCTGTGTGGAAGGCCCGAATGACCCTTGTATGGTAATCCAGCCCATGCGCTTTCATGTGGTTTGAAACCCGATGCAAAGCTTCGTTCTCTTGCTCTTGGGCATGCGTATCCCAAGTGTTCAAGTCTTTCAGAACAGGAGGCAGTGCGTTAAGTTCGCAAAGCGGATCAGCAGCCTTTTTGTTTCCGGAAATTCCCGCTTTGTCTTTGTATGTTTCAATTTGTGCCAGAAGTTCAGCACGCTGCGCTTCCATTCGCGACAATTCGGTTTGAGTCGACGCAACTCTAGCTGCCTCGTCCGTATAGTCTGCTTTAAGTTCTTCCAATCTCGACTCTGCAATACGAGCGGCCTCTTCTGCCTCTTCCCGTCGCCGATCAAAGCCCTCAATTTCCGCCTCGACGCGAGTAATATCTCGCTCCAATTTCTCAATTTTTTCGCGAAGCTCTTCTTCACGGGCCTTAAGTGTTTGGAGATTAGCCAGCTCTTCGCGCAGGTTCGAAACCGTTTGCTCCAAGCGGTTGTGGTCTTCTTCTAGTTGCGAAATTTGACCAACCAGCTCTTCCGCACGTTTCAGTCTAGCCTCGACCTTTTCAAGCTCGCTGGACTTTTCCGACAAATCTCGCGTCACATCTGCAAGTGCAGATTGGGCGTCCTCAGTTTCCTGCCGCATCGCGAGCACTTCCTGGCGTCGCTCCTCAAGCTGCTGCCATTCCGCAAGAAGTTCGTCCTTTTGACGTAAAAGACTGTCCACTTCAGCTTGGATATCTGAAATGCTGGAAATTGCACCTCGGCGTTTTTCCAACTCCGCTTCTAGGTCGTCTAAGGTTGTCGACTTTCCGCGAATTTGCGCTTCTAGCTCACCAAGGGTCGCGAGTGGACCTTTTATCGTGATGGCCTGATCAGCTCGCGCCGAAACGACTACCATTACAATTGTCAGCGCGAGCAATCCAAAGCCAATGACCATAACAGTAAGTAATAGAGAACCCATCAGTTAACTCCTTCGGCTGGCGTTTCGATTTCATCGGATTGTGACTGCTCGAGTTGGTTATTTGACAACTCGGGCTGAACTGCACTGGTAGACGCAGGTTTGAAATTCTCTGCCTCAGATTTTAGTCGGGCAATTTCACTTTCTAATTCGCGTTTTTGAACTCCCAGTTGGTTGTTCTGGACCTCCAACTCGCTGTTCTCTTTCAAGATACTCTCTTTTTGGCTGAGAAGTTGACTAAGTTCCTTTTGGATCTCAGACAGTGCTTGGCTTTGAACTTTGAGGTGGCTCAATCGTGCTTCTTCGCCAAGGCGTTCGCTTTGCCGTTGTCTAAGTAGTTCTAGTTCGGCGACGACTTCAGCCTTCTTGCCTTCTAAGTCTTTCCGAGTCGCCTCGAGAGCGAGAGCTGCGCCATCCCGTTCTGTTTCGATAGCAGTTAGCCGTTGCTTTGCTTCCGTTTCCTGCGCAGACAAAAGGCTTACGCTTTGCCTTAGGGCGGCCAATTCACCGGTCACTCGTGTTAAATCGGCGCTCTCGGTATTAAGATTGGATCGAACAGACGCAATTTGGGCTTCGAGATCATCTTTGTTGTTTTCGGCCGTTTCAAGATCCAAGCGCCTCTGTGCGAGTTGCTCTTGACTGGCCACTAATTGTTCTGAAATTTCTTGGAGCCTACTTTCTTGAGTGCGTAAAGACTGAACCTTTTCTTCAAGGCCGGTTCTTTCCGCATTTAAGCCTTCAAGCAGAGCAACTTGTTTGTTCCTTTTATTTTGTACAGAAGACAACTCCTCTTCGAGCTTTTCCAATCGTGGCCGAAGTGAAGCAAGTGCGTCTTGCGCGTTAGATAGTCGGCGCTCAGCTTGCTCAGCTTCAGCTTCACGCTCGCTCAAATTCTTTTTCGTGTCTTGAAGATCTGCTTCTAAATAATCCAGGTCTGCTCGTTTCGAATTCAGCTGTGCATTAATCTCATCCAGATCATCTTTTATCTGTTCAAAATTGGCGACTTCGTCTTTTAGAACGTCTCTTCTTCGCTGTGCGTCTCGTGCCTCGTCCTCTGCTTTGGTCAACTCATCGCGAAGTTTTTCGACCTTTCTAGAGATCTCCTGCTCAGATGACTTGGCTTTCTTCAGGGCTGATTCCGCAGCGTTTCGATCAGCAATCAAACGCTCCGCTTCTGTTTTCTCTTTCGATAGTGCCGCCAAAGCTTCTTTGGCTTCATTCACTGCGGCATTAAGACTATCAAGATCTTGCCGAGCAGCAGCAGCCAGCGCTACTTCTGCTTTCAAATTCGAAAGTTCGCTTTGACTGGTGCTGATTTTACCTGCCAGATCGGCATGTTGTTCCTGGGCGTCTTCGACCGCGCGCAGAATCCGCTCTTTGTTGCCGCGGATCTCGCCATACTCATTCTCCAGAGTGTTAATTTTAAACAACAAGAATCCGAAGGCAGCGGCGGACAACAAACCAGTTCCCGCAGCGATAAAGGTGAATGTTCGCGACTTTCTCCAGGTTTCATTTGCTGAGTTCACGTTCGACGAGGTCAAGGCACGCCTCCATATCTTGTTTCAATTCATCGACCCAAAACCGCTGAATTTTCCAGCCGGCAGAGCGCATCAAGTGATCGCGCCAATGGTCATCAAGTTTGCGATTGCCGTCGGCATCCTGGTGCCAGCGACGCCCATCTATTTCGAGGTCAAGCTTTATGTCCCCTTCGCCAAACAGAGCGAAGTCGAGACGGCGGCCCATAATCTGGTATTGGGGTCTAGGATCGAGCCCTCGTGCTTTCAAAGCGTGAAAAACAACCCGTTCCCACTCGCTGTCAAAAACACCTTCGCCACCTTGACGCGTTGGGCTCGTCGCCCGCGCTGCTAAGGTTCTAAGCTGCTTGATCTTCCCAGATTGCGCGAAGTTGAGATCGCCAAACACGTGCGCAACAGCCCGGGCTCTACTAATCGCAACGTTCAACCTGCGCCAGTCTCTCTGGATAAACGTTATAGCGCTGCTTCTAATCCTGGAATGAACTGTGGGCGAAAACAGAATCAAGTCTCGCTCCTGTCCTTGGAAACCATCGACTGTCCCAACCCGCAGGTCTGAGGCGTGCAAGAGATCAGCGGGTATCCTTTCGCGCAGAGCTTTATCCAATTCCTGAACCTGCGATCTAAACGGAGAGATAACACCGATACTTCCCCCGTAGCTGTTTTTCGTCAGCAAAGCCTCGACATGACTTACAATCGCCGAAACCTCCTTCATGTTCACATTTTGTGAGCCATGCGATACGACGGCGGGACCTGAAACATCCGTCCAAGCTAGGCCAGGTTTTTGCCCCTTAGGCAGTTTCAACCGACTTAAATCAGCAGAAACTCTGAGTTTTCCGCCGTAGAACGCATCGTTTATGTAACCGACGATGTCTTCTGCGGAACGATATTGGTCGCGAAGCATGACGGCGGGAACATTGGGTGTACTCCGAGAAAGATCGAACAGGCTTTTTCGACCCTGAGAAAACCGACCCGTTCCCCGCGGTGGAAGACCGTACGAAGCCATCAAATTGCGGTCTTGTTTGAGACCGATTTGAGGTATGAAAGCAAGTTGTCGATCATCACCTACTACCACGGCGCGCTTTGCTCTCGCCAGAAGTGGCAACGCTGATGCAATGTCGCACTGACTTGCTTCATCAAAGACAACTAGATCGAACAAACCTTCATAGAGCGGTATGCGACGCGGTACTCCAAGCACGGAGGCCAACCATAGTGGACGGTGTTCCAAAACACTTTGCGCGATTGTGCGGGACATGGTTTCTCCGCCATGCAAAGTCAGATCATCGTGCTCATTTGAGAGCGAAATACGTTGATCTTCTGTGAGAGCAGCGCGTTTTGCCAATAGCCTGCGCATCACCGTTTTGGCCAAGCTCTCAGTCTCTTCTGTCAATACGACAGGGTCTCCTGGAGTGCCGATCTCCATCAGCTGCTTGCGGCAACTTAAAACATCCTGTTTGAGCTCACTAATGTTGTCCAAACCGGATGAATTGGCGGCAAGTTTTGCCCGTCCGAACAACCATCCCAGAATACGCGCCCATAAGCTGGATTTGTGCTCCGCAGAAGCGGCATCTGCTTCTTTGGAGCTCTCTTTTCCCAAGAGATCAATTTTTTCGACCGTGTCGGCTAAGCGGGTGTTCAGGTTTCGAATAAGACGAATTTGCTCCAGAGCCGCTTGTCGCCTTTCCGATACTGAGGCGAGACTAGCAACAACACTTGGATCGACTTCTCCCGTTCCCCTGCTTGGTTCATGAACAAGCTCTGCAACTGTTTCGACCATTCCTTGATCGATATCGCGGGAAGGATCCAAAGTCCTTACGTAGAAATTCACGCTCGGCGCGATTTCCGAAAGCCGTTCCTCAACGGCATCCAACGCTTGGTGGTTTTTTGACGCGACAACGACGGACCCACCTTGTAGAATTTCAGAAGCAACCATCGCAACGATTGTCTGGCTTTTACCTGTTCCCGGTGGACCCGTCACAACGGAAAATGGTGTGCTTAAGGAGTTTGCGGTGGCTTGAATCTGTTCATGATTAAGCGGCCCAACATTTATCGGTGCCGCCGATCTTAACTCACCCGTGTAAGGCAACCCCAGAACCTGGCCAAGCGCCGTTCTAGATATTTTTTGGCTGTCCCAGGTCGCAATCACATCTAAGTCTCTGACTGCACCTGACGTGAATGAGGTCTCGGTAGGCAGGAAAACACCCATCGCATCGAAAATTCCCTCATCATTCGGATCGAGGGTCGCTGCAAAATTTCGTCCTGTTATTTTTCCAACAACAAATCGTGCCGCCGCTTCTTTTACCTTCGCAAGAAAAGCGTCTTTCGATAGCCCAGTTCCCGCCTGCCCCGTGAAAGCTTTGAACAGTTTGGCTTCTGACCAGGCAGAATTCCGAGCAAGTGTCTTCACCCAATCCGGGTTGACCATAACGTCGTCAGTGTCGATGCGTACTTGCAATGACCGGTCATCTCTATCCCAAGTTGCCGCGATTAAACCAACCGGTTGGATAGCAGATGCGCCATTTTTCTTCGAAACTGCAATCGGCCAGCCAACTGCCATTGTTTTTTCGTTGGCGTCTCGCCGAGAGAGAGCTTCACGGAAGCTATCCGGAAGGTTCTCCAAACTTATTCGGACGACTCCGATTTCGTTCTCATCAGGAACGAGATTACCATTGCCGCAAACGAGTTGGAAAGCAGTTCCATGACGGTCGTCAGCTTGCGTTAAAGCACCCCGAGGATCGCTTTGCAGAGCCGCGCGGTAATACTTTATCAGAGCAATTGGGTCTATTGCCTGATCGGAGCTTGAGTCTTGCTCCACATCGAGGATTGGACTTTCTTCCTTCTGAAATATCGCTGGTGCCGCGACAAGCTTATCAGAGTCGATGAACGGAGTATCTGCCGGTGTGCGCTGTCCTGCTGCATTCTGAGCAACGCCAACTCGACTTATTGCACGCCACTTTTTATCGCGACCAAGGACAACAGCACCCTGTTGTTGCAAGGCCAAAAGTTCCGCACGAATTTCCTCTCTGCGGCTTGCTTTGAAGTCAACATCAAGCAATGCGAAGAGTTCGTTCGTCGTGCGGCCTCTTGGAAATGCCTCAAGTGTATTTTTGACAATGCCCAAAGATTTCAACTCCTTAATTGAGAAGGACATATGCACTTTTTTGATAGAAACTTTTGCGAAGATGCGAAAAAAATTAATTCTCAGCCATATTCCAAACGAAGGTTTCTTCGTGTCTCGGTTTGACATCTACGCCAGGCAAGCACAACCCATGTGGCAAAGAGGTTTACCTTACGGCACCCTAAGCGTGCCCTCGGTAGATAAATGCCCTGCCAACTTTTTCGTAGTCCGCTCGACCCAAGGCGACTAGAATGACCAACAAACCTTGAACAAAAAACTTCAATTTGTAGCCGTAGCTAAATGGCCAACCTTCTCCTTCTGCCACACCAGCCAGTTCAAAGGCCGCTTCGTCCACTTTCCACTCTCGCTCCCCAAGAACGGAGATACAGGTGTCAACGACGCATTGCTGGAATAATTGAGAGAAGATCTCACCCTTAGTATTCACCGACGATACAACGAACCCACTTGGAACCTTGTCTACCCTATATTCGTTCCGGAGTTGGACACGCCCGATTTCACTCGCTTCCATCATCTTTCTTTCCAATCCAATTTTCGTCAGAGAGATATAGAAGTATTGCTGATACCACTTGTGCGACGGTGCCACAGAGTTGTGAGTTTCAGCCAATAGAGGCACGTGTGTGTATCGTGTTCAACACCGACTGTAGGGTGACCCATAGCTCTTCCCAATAGCGATAGTGGAAGACCTCGCAACCCTTCGAACCGTTCAGGCGTTCGACGAAGAACATCACCCAAACATCGGAATCGGGGAACAAAGTACCGGCAAACCCTGCGATGGTTGCAATCCTTGCGCCTGGTCGGGCCCACAGTGTTGCGCTGATCAAAAGGTGGGTCTGAGTAAACAAGTGAGTCTTTCTTTTGACAACCTGGTTGTCTAACCACTATATGACAATATAGTTGTCAATTTAGGAGAATCACCATGGAAGCCCTCGATTCCTTCCTGCGGGCCCAGGTTGAGCCCATCACCTATGTCGTCTTTTTCGGTATGCTGATCATCTTCGGCCTGCTCGAAACCAGTGTTGAACGCAGCCATGAGCCGCCCGGGCGTGTTGGCCGTTGGCCTGCGAATATCGGGCTGACCGTATTGAACATCGCTGTTCTCGGGGCCCTGCCCATCTCCGGTGTCGTCTTTGCAGACTGGATGCGGGACGCCGGGGTCGGGTTGTTCAACTGGATCAAAACCAATCCGATTCTGGCCCTGACAGGTGGGTTCCTTGTGCGCAGCTTCACAAGCTGGGCGACGCATCTGGCGATGCACAAGATACCGTTCCTGTGGCGGTTCCACCGGGTGCATCACTCCGACACATTCCTGGACATCTCGACCACGGTGCGCTTCCACCCCATCGAATTCCTGATCAACCTGCCGATCATGCTGACCGCCATCGCGATCTTCGGCATCTCACCGGTGACACTAATGCTGTACGAGGTGTTCGATGCGGGCATGAACGTGTTCACACATGCCAATGTGCGGCTGCCGAAATGGCTGGACCGGGTGCTTCGCGTGTTGATCGTTACGCCCGACATGCACCGGGTGCACCACTCCTCCGACCATCGGGAAACCGACAGCAATTACGGCGCCACCCTGTCGATCTGGGACCACGTGTTCCGCACCCATACCCTGAAAGAGGGTGACGCTTTGAGCGAGATGGAAATCGGACTTCGGGAAGTGCAGGATCGCCGGGCAAACTCCCTGCTGTGGCTCTTGGCCCTGCCGTTCACCCCGATCCGGATCAAGCGGCGGAACCTGACTGCCGCTGAAAGAACCAAAGATACCCGAAAGGAGGCTGCATGACCGCTAAACCCGAAACAGTGACCCGTCTGATCCGAGAGGTCCGCACATGTTTCAACCAGCTTCGATCCCTGGCCGAAAACCTGAACGCCGATCTGGATGTGAACCCCTCGATGCGGGCGGTCATGGAAAGCCTCGCCCGAGATGCGCACAGGACTGTTCCCGACCTTGCCAAAGAGCGTGGGACTTCCCGCCAGCACGTGCAGAAGGTGATCAACGGTCTTCTCGACCAAGAATTGGTCAAGGCCTCGGAGAACCCGGAACACAAACGCTCGGTTCTCTATCTTCTGACATCGAAGGGCGACCAGGTTTTCGCCGAAATCCGGCGGCGTGAGGCGGCCCCGATGCGGGCCCTGTCAGAGGCCCTCAGCCAGGCAGATATCGAACAAACGTCTGATGTCCTGTCACGCATGAACCAAACCCTGGACCACCTCATCAATCAAGGAGAAAGCACATGATGAATTTCGAGAATAAGGGCCACGGTCGCACCATCGTCATGGCGCTGATTGCCATCCTCGTCGGCGGCATTGCGGTCCACTGGTCGTGGAACACGCTGGCGGTGGAACTGTTCGCCCAGCCGGAGATGACGTTCCGCCACGCGATTGCGGTGGAACTTCTGCTAATCGCGGTCGGATCGCTGATCGGCCTGCCCAGCTTCCTGTCGAAGTTCCGGGACGCCTGAGCCGTTGTCGCTGAAAACCGCCATCGTCCGGCAGTTTGGCAAGCCCACGAGTCTGGTTGGAAAGCTGGCAGGTCATATCATGGCCCGCCGATCTTCCAACCGACTACGCAACCAAAGGACCGTTGAGTTGATGAACCTACAGCCTGACAGCCGGGTCCTTGAGATCGGATGTGGTCCCGGGCTGGCACTGGCCCTGTGTGCGGAAACCGTCTCGGAGGGGCGCATTATCGGGTTGGATCATTCGCCTGTAATGATCGAACAGGCCCGGAAGCGGCTAGAGGCGAGTGGCTCTGAGAGTTCAGTTGATCTGGTGTTCGGTGGCGTTGACCGTCTCAAAGAATGGCCCGGTGCGTTCGACCGGGTATACTCCCTGAACTTGATCCAGTTCATTGCCGACAAAACCGACTTCTTCCAGCGCGTGTTCGCTACCCTGGATCAGGGTGGTATATGTTTGACGACATATCAACCACGTCTGGACAACGAAGATCCAAACGGGGCTTCTGCTATGGCCGACAAGGTCACGCGGATAATGAAGGAGGCAGGGTTTAAGCAAGTTGTTCGAATTGGCATAGTAGCCGGGCCATCACCAGCGCTCTGTGTCATAGGCCAAAAAGAAGTCAGGCGTTGACCGACTGCCGGAACCACTTGGAACACCCCAGTTCACATAAAGGCTGACGTGGGCGCGACCTTGACTCAACGGCAGCTCTGTTCCGCATATCGGAAGTTGCAGAGCCTGGTTGAGAAAATCCACTGTGGGCTAAAGTCAGAAATTCGTCTTGATTGGCCTTCAAATCCAGTATGGCTAAAGCAAGCTATCACATTTTGGCGTTCCATATACAAACTAGCAACTTCATCAATCGTTTGTGGCTTGACTTAGGAGCTCATCACATCTTCCGTTGAATGATGCGTAATTTGTTCCTCACGATTGTCGCGTCTACCTTTCTCTCGGGAGCTTCCGTCGCATCTGACACAATGGAAGTCGATCTGGAACTGGCTCTTCTAGTCGACGTTTCACGGTCAATGACAGAACGAGAACTCGAGATTCAGCGCCGGGGTTATGCCGCGGCACTACTGTCAAACGAAGTCTTCGCTGCAATTCAGTCGGGCCTTTTGCAGCGGGTGGCCTTGACATACGTCGAGTGGGCCGGAACACAAGAAGTGATCGTTGATTGGCGATTATTGGAAACGCGCGCAGATCTGGAAGAATTTGCGCGCGTTCTAACCACGCGTTTTGATCCCGCGTTGCGCCGTACTTCGATTTCTGAGGCATTGATCTTCGGAGCGGCGATGATCGAAGGGAACGAATTCGAAGGCCTGCGCAAGGTAATCGATGTTTCTGGCGACGGGCCAAACAATCAGGGTCGCCCGGTTTTGCAGGCCCGCGAGGCTGTATTGTCGAAGTCGATTATCATTAATGGGTTACCGCTGATGACCCGCGAAGGTATGGGGAGCCAGTGGCACCTCGACAACCTTGACGTTTACTATGAAAACTGTGTGATCGGTGGGCCTGGTTCCTTCGTAATCCCGGTGCTTGACTGGCAAGACTTTGCAGAGGCTGTGCGTCGAAAACTGGTGTTGGAAATCGCATCTGCGCCATTAAAGGAAAGGTTATTGACTGCACAATACGCACCAACCTCAGACTATGACTGCCTGATCGGCGAGAAAATATGGGAAAGGAACCAACGAATCTGGAGCGAACCCTAGAAACGACTGCCATCGAAAACCCACGTTTCAGTAATTAAAACCAGCCGCAAATGACTACGGCTTGTATTTTTTTGACCCTTTTATCATAAAATGCCCAAATAGCTTATTCAGAGAGCCGTGTTTGGTCTTTGAGCTGCGTCAATCGAATGACTTGAGCTACCGTTTGCTTGAATGTAGGCGTGCCCATTGCTTGGGTTGCTCTAGATGGTTCATCATAGGTTCGAAACCGCCTCGAAAACCGCAAGTCAGGAGCGTTCGCAAACCGCTTCACTGGCGGTTCCAAAATTCGACTATTAGCGCCCGTATTTCAAATATGATCAGAGATATTGAAACGACTACTAAGACAATCGCTGAAGCTCTGGCTTCTGCACGGCAGATTTCTCCAATGACTTCAGAGGCAGGTCAGCTAACACTGGATGAGGCATATTCAATTGCAAGTCGTGTCCGAGGGATTCAGGGCAAAAAGAGAGTTGGCCGGAAAGTTGGCTTCACAAACCGCGCGATCTGGCCTGTTTATGGTGTGGATCAACCCATTTGGGGAGAGGTCTACTCAGAAGGACTGTTTTCGACTGATCAGCCGGTAAATTTGGCAAGGTATTCAGAACCGAGGATTGAACCAGAAATTGTATTGGGCCTTAAACATGCACCAATAGCTGAAATGGATAATGCGCAGTTGGCAGGTTGTGTGGAGTGGGTCGCTCCAGGATTTGAAATTGTGCAATCGATTTATCCTGGTTGGAAATTCTCGGTCGAAGATTCAATCGTAGCACAAGGATTACACGGCTGCCTCGTTCTTGGCGACAAGATCGCGGCGACGCATGATGTTTTGACCGGCTTGGCTGAAGTGCCTCTAGCATTGTTCAAGGGCGCCGAGGCCATCGAGTCCGGCAAAGGTGAAAACGCGCTTGGAGGCCCAATCGAAGTCCTGGCTCATCTCGTGTCTCTACTCTCCGACACCGACCAGCTTCAGGGAGGCGAGCTGGTTACAACCGGTACTTTGACGGACGCATGGCCGGTGTCTCCGGGTGAACAATGGTCAGCTGGCTTTGGTGGAGTCATGGACACCGAGCTATCGGTGCGATTTACATGAGGCTGAAATAGAGTTGTGACGCCTACTGCACCAAAGAAAATTTACTCTCCATAGATGGCCACGATGGTCTTCAACTGATTTCATCAATTCTGAAATGCAAGTCATACGATGCTATCCAAATCAGATTACATGATGTTTCTCAGGCACCCTGCCTGGCTATGGATCAAGAAACACGCCAGGCATCTGTTGCCGCCGATTGACCCTTCATTGCAAGCACGCTTTGACGAGGGGCACGCGTTTGAGCCTTATGCGGAGGCGTTATTTGGTGATCTCGTAAAACTCGGCTTTTCAGATTTTGCAGAATACCAGGCTCTGCCCGCGCGCACTTTGGATGCTTGGAGAAACGGTGCGAACGCCGTGGCACAGGGACGCTATGAAGATGGAACCATAACTTGCATCTCCGACATCGTGAGCCGCAGTGGCGATGGGTACGTTCTGACAGAGATCAAGAGCGGGACATCTGCAAAGCCCGAACACACTTTTGATCTCGCATTCCAGCGTGTCGTGCTTGAGGCAGCCGGGTTCCCCATTGCGCGCTGCGAAGTGGCACATGTGAACCGTGATTACGTCAGAAACGGCGAAATCAATCCGCAAGAGCTTGTCAGCATCACTGACATCACGGATGCGGTGACTGAGCAGCTCGAAAAAACACGCACGCGTATCGATCAGGCATTGAGCGTCGTTGCCAGCGATACGATGCCTGATCCGTCCCCCGAACTTGCGCGCCTTAAATCCTACGGTGAATGGCTGGAGATCAGCGAAGAGCTCGACCCACCTCTCGCGCAGGACAGTATCCACCGCCTTCCGTTCATGAATGCGGAAAAAGCCTCGGAACTCATCGCAAATGGGGTCACAAAGATTGACGAGATCACTGTTCCATCTGTGTTGGGCAAGTCGACGCAACGCTACTTGAGAGCAGTGGCGAATGGTGCACGCACAATCGATCATCAGGAGTTGAGCAGGTTTCTGAGCGAGATTGTCTATCCGCTTTATTATTTTGACTACGAGACGTCTCAGAGTTTGGTGCCACCCTGGAACGGAACGCGTCCCTATCAACAAGTGGCTTTCCAGTATTCCTTGCATATCCAACATGAGCCTCGCGGAGAAATCGAGCACAGGGAGTATCTCCACCGAGACGCCAGTAACCCGATGCCAGCCTTACTGAAAAGGCTTCGTGAGGACATAGGAGACGTTGGCTCTGTAGTGGTTTGGTATGCTCCGTTCGAGAAATCGCGCAATACGGAAATGGCGGAAACTTATCCAGAGCACGCAGAGTTCCTGGAAGGCCTGAACGCCCGCGTTGTAGATCTTATGAAGCCGTTTGCGGATGAAGTGATCAACGATCCTGCGTTCATGGGTAGCGCCTCTATCAAGGCCGTTCTTCCGGCGTTTTTGCCAGAACTTTCATACGACGATCTGGACATCAAAGAGGGGGCGAGCGCGTCTCGTCTTTGGAAGGACGTGACACTGATCCAACCGGATGATCCAGCGCGCGAGAAGGTCTATTCTGATCTTGTGGCGTATTGCACGCGCGACACCTGGGCGATGGTCGCAATTCACCGGGAATTGCTGGCGATGTGAGGTTTAGTGACCATCGTTTATTTCCTCTCTGTAAGAGGGTACGCATCCTCCACCAAGCGGCCTAAATCTCTATTTTTCAATGCTTTGGCGCTGTCCGCTTCTCCGTCTGGCAGTTTTTTCACCTTGTGGCTTGCTTCGTATTCTGCAATCGCGCGTTTTTCGCTTGGGTCAGTTTAGCCATTTTTCTGCTCCTGTTTGCAATTAGAAAGGAATGTCGTCATTCAGAATACGCATTGGTGACTCAGTGGGCTGAGACCAGCCACTCACTAGCTCCGCTTGCTGAATACCTCCGCTCAGCACTTTCGTCTCGCTTCGATATTGTCGGAGAACTATCTCGACGGTGTGCACGGACTGACCTTCAACATTTTTCCAGGTACAAGTCTGCAAACGCAACCGCAATCTTGCGACCACATCCCTGACTTTTGTAGGTCAAGATGATTGGCACGGGCGGTGGCCCAGGCATATCAAAAATCTCAAATCTGATGATTTGGCCTTTCAAGAAACTGGGCTCCCTGCATGATCTTCGGGCGCAATCTGCTCAAACAATTCTCGCCACCGCACTGGTGATCGCCTCTTTGAAATGTCTACTGTCGCAATCGTAAGGGGCAACTCAGAACCCGTCACAGACCATCTGCGCAGGACGCCCTCTGATCTTCTCAGGGCAGCGTGGTGCGGATACAGGAGCACGAGCCGCGGTCTTGCTCCGTTAGCCGCATAACTATGGCCATAGGCAAGCATCTGATAGATGTCGGACTGAGCAACGCCAAGCTTCTGAGTGTCACCAGTATTGAGCTGCTTCCACTTCGTATCGATGATGACCGGCTCGTTTTTGTATTCGATGACAATGTCAGGAATCATGCGGAAGAGTTGGTTGCTCAGCGCATGATGTTTGAAATGCTGCTTATGAACGATACCTCGTCCAAGTGTCTGTTGAGCACGGCGAGCAATATAGCGTTCAAACAGGTCGTTCATCGGGAACAATAGTGCTGTCCCGGTCGTGCTTCCCGAAGTTGTGTTTTGCCAGTCACCGCTTAGTAAAAGTCGCGCCAAAGGTATGATGTCTGCAAACGCTGTTGCGCTTCGATCACTCTGAATTGGTTCCGCAAGTGGTCTGTGGGATCTGCCAACGTGCCGGAACGTATCGAGGATTATTTGCAGGAGCCTTTGCGTCTCAGAACTCCTACTGATACCACGCAAGCGCAGCGCCGCTGATTTCAGTAGACGGTTCAGCTGCGTGTTTTCCGACAGTTCATCGAATTCACAGAAGAGCTTTGTCGGCGCGACAGGTCGCTTTGTTAGCTGTTGCCCGATGTTGATGTTGCCACGCACAAATGGAAGGTCATCCTCGTGCCGCATGTAGTGGCGCTGTAGCCCGCCCTTCATCGCTTTTGTCAGCCTGCGGGCGAAAAGCGCAATAAGTAGTTCCAAGAGGTCTTGTCGCTGCGTCTGAAGCTGTGCCAACTCGCCATCTGAAACCCGAAGATCGTTCACCACGGAAAGCATTCGGATAAGAGCAAGTCGGCTCTCCGACCCAGTGCCATCGATTTTTGGGAGGATTTCCAAAGATCGGCCCTGGAAACTCAAGACACCGCAGACTTGACCCGCCTTGAGCCCTCCAACCACACGATTGAGTACAGCGCCTTCTGGCAGCCTTAGGTCTCTAGCAGCTCGTTCAGCTGTTTTAAGAAATGTCTCGGCCTCATGCTGCCGAAGGCCATCGTCACCAATTGGGAAGACGCCCCACTCGCGCTTGATCAATGTCGACTGATGCTTGGCGGATTGGGCCATAAGTGGTCAACCCGTCTGCTGCTGCACAGAACTGATCAGTTCCTCATAGGCCTCACGCCCGTATTGACCGAGTTCAAGATAGTTATCGACATATCTAAATCGTTCATCCTCGTAGGCATCATCGACACCGGGTGGGGATGAGATGCGCTCTCTGCGAAGGAAGGCGTTTCCACCTCCGAGAATAGCCCGCACGCGACCGAGGTCCTCGTGAAAGTACTCTCGCAAAAGCGGGATGATCTTGTTAGCGATCACCTCGTCTAGCTGCTCCAAGCTTTCGACGCTCGTGAAGTATCCGTGGCCAATCAGATGATCTGCGCCGAGATACCATTCGAGGCGTTTGTTGATTGCCTCAAGCACGCTGTCCAAACCGATATCTTCAACCACGATGTCGCTAAGAATTTCCGGCTTGGGGGGAAGCTCTTCGAAGCGGAAACGGCGACGGAGGGCAGTGTCGAGCAGTGCAATCGACCGGTCAGCAGTGTTCATTGTCCCAACAATGTGCAGGTTCGGTGGGAGCGTGAAGCGATCCCCCGAATAAGGCAACGTAACAGTCAATTCGTTGAGAGCACTCGCTCGCTTGTCCTCTTCAAGTAGCGTGATCAGTTCGCCTAAGACCTTGGAGATATTGGCCCGGTTGATCTCGTCGATAATCAACACATGGGGAGGGTGCGGGGCATCGGTCGTTGCGGGCTCAAGGTATGCGAGCAGGTTGGGCCAGTTAATCTTGTTGGGAAACAGCTGATAGATCGATTGCTGCGAGAAATTGCTCGCGTATATGTCTTCGACCTCGATGCCACTGTCGTCGTCCGCCTGCCAACGCCATTCAACTTCCCTGCGGTGATGGTGACGAACATCGGGATCGAATTTGTATGGGCCAGACACGACGCCGACCGCACGAACCCTTTTGTTACCCTGGCTGGCAATGACGATATCACCCGGCCGCATGTTGTTGCGTAGCTGGTTGAGCATCTCGATGTTTGGGTTCTTGCCCGTTGCTTCTTCCTCACCCGGTTCTTCACGCCAACGATCATAGACGGCGTTGTAGCTTCCGAATTTGGGGTCGGACCAGTCGATCTTGCCGCCGTAGCCCAGAGAGACTAACCCCTTTTCATAAGCCTCGGTTCGAATGTCTTCGTCCTCAGGGTCCCATGCTCGACCCAGCGACACCTTGAATATTCGCCGGTCAGAATAATCCGCTTGAGTGTTCGCCTTTGCAGGGCGCTGTCGTGCCCGCTCCGCGATGCGCTTCAGTACCCCTGGACGAGCAACCAGCCTAAACCCTGCCGACTGCACGCCATCCGCATCATCATCGTTGCCAGTTTCGGGCCGGAGTCCTTCGATGAACTCCTCGTAGCTGTAACTCTGATGGAATGTGACAAATTCAATTCGTCGCTCCTGATAGAGTTCGTCATATCGCTTCATGACATCTTCACGTTTCGTAGGGGCATGACCATCGCATATCAAAACTGCTCTCTTCGCGGTTTCATAGGTCTTTCCGGTCCCCGGAGGCCCATAAAGGATTGTATTGAGTGAACGTGAGGCAGGTCGCTTAACGCTACCGTCATCTCCATTTCTGGCATCTGCCTTCATCGGGGGTGTGACAACAGCGTCCGGAGATGGCTTCCACCGTTCGACGACACCTTCCATATAGAAATCGATGGGTTTGCCCAGTTCGCCTTCGAGGCTTTGCCGAAGCTCTTTCAGCGATTGGTCGATTTCGACGAGATCGCGCTTCTGTACGTCTTTAACAGGAACGTCCTCAAAGGCCGCAAGGATTGCGTGCTTGTCGCGAACAGTGCTTATGCGCTCGAAGTCATCTGGGAACAGTAGGTTGGCAAGGATGTGCCTAAACTGCCGGTTTTCGCCATCAGAGACCGAGGTTAGCCAACGAGCGAAGTCCCAAGAAGATGACGCAAGCTGTGTTTGTTCCTCCGGGGGTTTCGTCTTGAATTCACGCAATGCGTTGATTGCGAAAACGAACTCACGCCAACGGTGGGTGTTGTATGCTGTGCCTGTGTGCCCGAGGCCGCCCAACGTAGCATCGGAAAGCATCGGCTGGTCTTCTGGGAGAGTTTCTCCAGACCATGACCAAATTAGCTGAACATCTTTCCGTTTCTTGGGTTCTGAGATGCGTGAAGCGAACAGCAGTATGAGCCAGTGAAGCTCTGACATAAGCTGTTTACACTGCGGCGAACCACCGGAAAGCTGCGCCTCTAGCTTCTCAAAGAAGTCACCTTCTCCCGCGTCCAGGTTCTGGACAAAACGTTCATCGAGCTCGTCGAGGAGCTCTTTGGTCCATAGATTGTTATTAGAAGAGAAGATTGAGCCGTCACCGAGGAGGCAGGTGTCAAGCCAGGTTTCAGCTGCTGCGTAAACGGCTTCTGCGCTTTCTTCATGTGGGTTAAATCGTGCCATTTTTGCTCGCGTTTATTAAGTCAGGAAGTCGAATGAAAACATAAGCATAACGTAAATCGCACGAACATGCACCTTTGCATAGCGTCGTAATAAAGCTGAGTGGTGAGGTGCTCCAAACTTCCTAGACACCTGCCTTTTCCAGTTTGACCTGTCTTTCTTCGAAACCAACGGGCGACAGCAAGCAGGGGTTTGTACGCGCACTCTGACGGAAAGTCCGTTTGCGTTTTGTCATAAAAGCTGTTGACGCTGATCTATTGGGTGTCGGATCATTTGAAGTTTTTCCATTGGCTGCAAACATGAGGTGGAGGCACGCTAGAACGGTAAAAATCCTGAATCCAGACTCCTGCCCGGCTCGAAATTGTTTTGCTTGCCCTGCCGTCTTATGATGAACACCAGCAGAATTGTCCGGTGCAAATTCGTAAACTTTAGTCTTCCCTCCGAGTATAGGAGCACACGCCTCGCAATTGACAGTTGTGAATTTGTTTTCGATATTGGCCAAGCGGAGCTCAAGCCAGATAGGCGTGTTCCGTGGCAAGAAACTAGGGCGTTGATCCTTTAGGCTGCGCCCGTGAAGAGCAGGAAGCTTTCACAGCCGGTTCTCGATTTAAATCGAAACTAGGACTGTGAAATGACAAATAGTTTAAGAAGAATTCGCGATGAAAAGTATGCCGCTCAAGGTGGTCGATGCTTCTATTGCAATCAGCCGATGTGGTCAGGGTCACCGCTAAAATTCCAAACCGCCCATTCTGGTTCAGAGCGCAAGGCGCGTTGGTTCCAATGTACAGCAGAACACTTACTTTCTGTTTCGGATGGTGGATCAGAAACTTCAGCAAACATTGTTGCTGCCTGCAAGTTCTGCAATCAAAGCCGCCACCGATCAAAGCAGCCACTATCGCCGGAAGCATATAAGTCAAAAGTGCTCGGCCGAATGGAAATGGGTGGTTGGATGCGGTTGAGTTCATCAGACACCGCACCGGCTAGTGGCTGAAAACGATTAACCCGCGAAACTCCATCGCTGCAAAACGTCTCGCGCTTTTGCCATATTCAATGCGTTTGCTATGTCGTTTTGCATTCCTTCGCGTGCCTGATCATCAAGCACAAGCAACTCGCTAAATCCACACGCAGCGCAAGTGATATCTTCATTCGAAATTGTACTATCGGAAGAGCCGCATTCTGGGCACTTTGCAAGGACATCGTCGTTGAACATTTCGCAGCCTCTGACCAGTTGTCTCTAAACTAGGTCGGTCGATTGATGTTTCACGGGATCACAGAGCGCCAACTGATTTTCAATAAACGCCGCTGACTTCTTTTCGTCCGATTTGGTTGCGTAACGGCCCGAATGCAAAACCGGATGATGTTCTGCACCGGGCTGAGACATCGCTTTGTCCGTTAAAATTATTTGCAATACTTTGGTGCGGCAGTGCTTTCTGGAATCCTCAGTTGTTCAGTTTTCGAGCGGCTTGCTTTGCTTCATATTGCTTCCACAGACCCATGTGTCCATTTTGCCGTGCATTTGCCAGCCACAGTTTCTTTCGGGCATCAGGCATTTCCATTGATCGATACTTTCCGCCTGAGAATTTTGGCCAATCTATCGCTAGGCCAAGTTTGACCATTTCTGCGGATAAATCACGGCCATCCTCGAGGTAGCACTTTGCAACAGTCCGTCCGTGGGTATCTTGCTCGGTCACTTCCGCCCTAATTTTTTGACCCTTGCAGAGCGAAACGAGCGCCCATTTTGCCTTCTTACCATAGGGGTGGTTCATCTCGGGAGCATCGACACCAAACAAACGGACCTGTGTTTTCTTAATGACCAATGTATCGCCATCTACAACGTAGGCTGAACCCGCCAATATCCTGACGTCGGGTTCTGGTAGCGTGTGGTCCGGGTCAAAACGCTGTGGCTGCGATGTGCGCTGCCGTTGGTTCGTGGTTAATCTAGGTGTCTCATGTACATCAGATTGGCTTGGAGTGGTAGTTGTGTCGCCAGGCCTGTTGCTGCGGACTGTCAAATACACCGCGACAGCCAAAACCAAACCTAAAACTATCAAGATTTCCACGAGACAGGTCTCCAAAAGTTAGGTCAATCAAATTTTTCGCACTGGATCCGGATCGAACCAAGCACACGTTCGGGTTGATATGCTAGGGACGCTTCACATTCGCTTTGAGAGATGTGACGGATTTGCCCAGCTGAGCGCATTCACGCGCGCGTAAGCTAGGCGACTGATCTCCACTTACTGAAACTTCCAGAATAACAACCGGAGATTCAGTTAGTTCGTGATTTTCGCTTCCGCTAGGGCTGGCAGCGCAGGTTGGCGGAATCTCACAGAAGAATGACCGTTTCGCGCAAGCAATCGTTTCGTACCGTTCAGATGTGCAACCCAAGGTGAAAAATCTTAATGAATGATTAAGTAGCGAACTATCGCGTGATGAGTGTGGAGCAAGATGCAGTATGACGGAGAACAAGGATCGCTTAACGGCTGAAGAAGCAAAGGGACTTCGTACGGCTAAAGAACTCGAAGGTCATCTTGCCTGGTTAGATACTTTTACTCCCGCAGCCTTAGGGGTCCTAGCTATTGCGTCTGGCATTTACACCTATCTTGGTGTGTCCTCGCTGCTTGAAGATAATGGCGCGGTCTCATTCTTCGCTGCGGTCGCGTACTCAATCGCTGTCTCTGTCGGTATCTTTGTCTTTTGGAGCTATATGCTCCGTCTGTTGCCTTCGATGCGTACGGCCAGTGGTTTCATTGGTCTGACCATCTCCACGATTGTTGGCTCTATCGCCATTATCGCCATGTCTAGCTGGCTTAACGCAGCAGCTCTCGCTGGCTCGGCAGCGGTCGAACAACACTTGGAAAACACTGTCCGTGACTACCAAGCTGCTCTTGAGCAAGCCCACGACATAGCCCTTAGCGGCCAAGCTTTGGGTCGCGAGGTGGAACGTGCCCGCCAAAGTTTCGAGGAACTCGCTGAACTGGAGCAATCGGGAGACCTCTCTGGAACCGCCGGCCGAGGCGCAGTGTTTCGCGTACTGACCCAAAAGGCTGAAGAATTACGCAATCTGGAAGAGCAGATTGCGACACAGCAGGAACCTATCGAGGACGCTTTCCAACAAGGCAACGAAATCCTCGCAAAGATGCGCGAGCTTACTGTAGCGCCCGGGCCAGTGGATCGCCGCTCGGTACAGTTTTCTGAGGAAAGCGTGAAGTTGGCGGGTGTGATCTCGCGCCTCAACCAATACAGCGTGGCACCACTTGTTGCTCGTGCTGCCGAGGACTTGCCATCCTCGGTCGTACTTCCAGAGCTTGATGGACGCAGCTCCGACGTACGAGATGCGCAATCATCCACAATCAACTCCGTTTTGAATGCGTTGGACCAACGCAGCAAGACACTCAAGAACGCAGCTGACGAGGTATTGGACATGGAGCCGCCCATCGAGACGGCATACAATCCGATTTCCAGTGCCGATGCTGTAATCAAATACGCCCACAACTTCCTACCTTCGTGGGCCGGAGCAATCGCAATCGACTTGCTGCCTGCCGTGTTGGTATTCGTGCTGGCTATCACCCAAGCCGCAATCCGCAGCGGTAAGGACGGTATGAGCATAGAGGACACGCTGACACTTTCCGACCTAAGAGCCGCTATGAACGCCATGAAGGACGTCGAAGCAACTATGGGTCTGGCGGACGCTGCCATCCTTAACCGCGCCGCGTCGCAAAAAGATGAATCGTGATGGGCCTGCTACGTCGTTTCGATCCACGCTCTGGGCTGCGCTACATTCTGATTTTGCAGCTAGCGATTGCGGGCGTTCTTGTATTGTCGGACGTTGTTGGTGTCATTCCCAGCCCGTTCCAAGAGCGAGTTGAACTCCCGACAGGACCCGTATCTCCCGGTGATCAGCGCCGAGAATACCGAACTGATCGCAGCGATCCATCGTTAATACCTCAAGACGGGCCGCTAGACTTGCCCGTACCAGAAGCGTTCCCTGACCGATTGGACTTCTCAGTTCAGGAAGTTGAAGGATTAGGGAGGGTCCTTCTACTCAGCGGTCAGATAGAGGTGGATGACTCGTCTCGCTTCGCTTCGTACTTGTCGGACATGAAGGAAAAGCCTGACCTAGTAGCTCTTCACAGTCCGGGAGGAGTGGTTTCAGAGGCATTATCCATCGGTAAGAGGATTAGAGAGGCTGAGCTTGCTTCTGCCGTTCTCGCTGGCGCAATGTGCGTGTCCTCATGCCCTTACATTCTAGCGGGCGGAGAAGATCGCATAGTTTCACTTCGCGGCCTTGTGGGTATGCACCAACACTACTACGACCAGCCTCGTTTAATACCTGTCGTCTTCGCAGTTGAAGGCATCCAAAAGGGGCAAGGAGAAACGATGCAGCACCTCATCGACCTGGGCGTGGACCCGTCGCTGATGCTGTACTCGCTGAACACTCCACCTGAAGAAATCTATGTGCTCGTCGAAGAAGAACTCTTGGATACACGCATAGCAACTCAAGTAATCGACTAACGCGCAACACCGAGGAATTTGTCTTGTTCAAGATTCTAACAATTGCTGTGGCTCTTTTCGCCACGACTGCCGCTGCTGGTGGCCTCCAAGTACGCGACGCAGACACTATCGTTGTCGATGGCACGCCCGTCCGTTTGAACGGCGTGGACGCGCCAGAGCTTGGCACTCGGTCTGGTCAAAATGCTAAACGGTGGATGGTTAACTTCCTGCGTGGCAAGAACATCGAGTGTGAACTGAATGGTGAGCGCACCTATGATCGCTGGGTTGGTGTTTGTTACGCAGACGGACAAGACATTGGGGCGGCCGTGATAGCAGCTGGACATGCTTTGGATTGCGCTAAATACTCGGGAGGGCGCTACAGGCAATTGGAGACCCCGGCAGCGAAAGCACGTCTTAAGCGGGCCGGTTATTGCCGATAACGTGCAAGCGCGCCTTGGGGAGCGCTTATTTGGCCAAAACCCTTACGCATCTCTACAGCGCCTTCCGTGGTGACTAAACGGGGGAAAGGGCATGGACAGGCGCGAACTTGCCGTTGTCTCTTCGTTTGTGCTGCGGCCTCTGACTTGGTCAAGTTTGATGTTCGGGCAGGATGCCGCCCGCGATGGTGTCTGGCGTGACAGCTATCCTCCAGTCACACTTGCGGGGGTGAGACTAACCCTGCGTTGATGAAGCGGCAGCTGGCTCACTTGCCGGCTGCGATGACGGCTCGCTTCCCGCCGCCGAAGAAGACTTCGACAGAACATTGTGCAGCAGGTGATAGGGCGCATTGTCTACAAACTTCTGGGCCGCGATTGGGTCGATTTCTCGATCTTTCCCACTATTTTTTATGATATAACGAACGAAAGCCGCAGCAGTCACCGCAGTGATTGTGCTCAGTGTTATTGATGCAAACTCAACCATTCTCGCTCTCCTTGCGCCCAATATAGGCGTCTTCCGGGGAAAATGCGAATCCCAGCGCCATCAGCGACTCAACTCCCCTTTGATTTTTTGATCAAAAAGTTCGATGTAGTCATCAAGTAGCTCCACGTCATCATTGGCAGCATCGCTGCGCTTCGAGAGCCTCCAACGACCATAGGCCACCACACCATAAACAAAGGCTGCCATAGCTATCACTGGCCACGTAACAGAAAAGGCAACAGCCTTCAGAAGAGTGAAGCCTATGGCGCCAGCTCCTACCGTGACAGCTGCATTCTGGAGGCCGTTGAGAACTTTCTCATCGCCTCGCGCAGCATCAGCGCCATTCATCCGTCTTTCTTTTCTAAATTTTTTGAACCACGACTTCAGCGTTCGGGCTACATTCGGATCGTTCAGATCCAGCATGCAATCGCGCATATCGGTCTCGCCGTAAGGATCTTCCAAGAGCTGTGATATCGTAACCTTGATACCTTCCCATGGTGTTCGATCACCTAGCCTCTCCGCCGAGGCCATTGCTACCAGAGCAACACTCAGGGTGTGCTGTGGTCCATTATTCTGAGGATCCACATCCTGCGACATGAAATAAGCTCCAACTAATAAACTATTGATTGCATTGCATACCTGTCGAAGCAAGAACATTCGCCGCCCTCACCTTGTTGCAGACAGGCGAGAGCCTAGGGTCAGGATGCATTGATTTTTAACGCGCTGCATGACTCACGGCTCGGAATTTGTGGTCTTCCCCCAGTGAAGTGGTCCTCCACTATGTTTAGGAAAACGGAGGAATCACATGGGGAACAAGCGACCCAAGCCAGAGGAAATTGTCACGAAGTTACGACAGGTTGAGGTCCTTACTGGGCAAGGTATGCCGCGTCTGGATGCGATCCGGCAAATTGGTGTGACTGAACAAACCTATTATCGCTGGAAGAAGAAATACGGTGGTATGGGCACAGACCAATTAAAAGAACTGAAACGTCTTCAGAAAGAGAACGAGCGGTTGCGCAGAGCCGTTTCCGATCTGACGTTGGACAAGCTGATCCTGGCGGAAGCTGCAAAGGGAAACTTCTGAGCCCCGCTCGTCGCCGAGCTTGTATTGATCGGGTGCGCGCTGAGTTGCACGTCTCGGAACGTCGGGCTTGCCGCGTCCTGGGACAGCACCGATCCACTCAACGAAAGGTGCCAGTCGGTCGTCAGGATGAAGACCTGCTGGTGGCCGACATGATCGAGCTGGCGCGTCAGTATGGTCGGTATGGCTATCGTCGCATTGCGGCCCTGCTCAGAGATGCAGGCTGGCATGTGAACGACAAACGGGTTGAAAGGCTGTGGCGACGAGAGGGGCTGAAAGTGCCAATGAAAAAACCAAAGAAGGGACGGCTCTGGCTGAATGACGGATCGTGCGTCCGGCTTCGGCCGGAACACCGCGATCATGTCTGGTCCTATGACTTTGTGCATTGCCGAACCGACGACGGGAAGGCTTTCCGCACATTGAACATTATCGACGAATACAGCCGGGAGTGTCTGGCCATCCGCGTGGATCGCAAGTTGAACTCGGGAAATGTCATCAACGCCCTGAGCGACCTGTTGCAAATTGAGCATAAGCGTGCAAATCCAGCGGGTTTCATGCAAATGCGTGTCAAGGAGTTTTTTCTGTATTTGAAACGACCAGGCGAGCTTATGCGCGGTTTCACTGGTGCGCCTCATCTACATCAGGCTTGTTTAACGGCGTGGATGCCAAGTTGCTCACTATGAGAAGCGGACATTGGTTGTCTAATCGAGGCCATGTCTGGTTCCGATATGCTCAGTAGCCTTTGCTAGTATGAGTTCATTTGTCTGAAGTTGCGTAGCGTCGCGCAAAATACAGCGAGTTGAGCTCAAGCGGAAAGGAGTTGACATAGTCGGCGGCAGTAAGATCGCTGTAGGTTGCGGCAAGGAGCGCATTTTCTTGAAGCGAAAACACACCTACCCAGTTGATCGACTTGATCTTCTCCTCAACGATTTCCGCGATCTTGGAGCGATCTTCTAGTTCTCGCTGTTCCAACCTTTCGAGCACCGCAACAAAGGTGAAAGGAACACTCGTGCCATCCCTCCAGTCTTCATGGTGCCAAACTCTAAACTCGCGAATGGAACGGAAGGCCCGTCCTAGCTCTGAATTTTCCTTGGAATAGGTGTCGAGCACTGCGCGCCGGAATTTGCTAACTGAAACGACAAAGTCGTCTGGAAATGCAAATCGTCCAAAGACACCTTCAAGGGCTCGAGCAAATTCACGTTGCTCCGCCGAATTCCGGCAACCCCGGTTACGCTCCCAAGTTAACAGTAGTTCTTTGCTGATGCTCATTGCTCTAAAAAGGTCTGCGACAAGGTTTTCTGGGCAATTGGCTAAGAAGCAGTTTCTCGGAGATACGCCTTTTTCAAGCTGAACCAATGTTTGGTCGCTTAGGCACGACAAAGCAGTATTCTCCGCTCACGGATTCAGATTATGTGGAGGCGCTCGATACCTTCCATACTATGCTGAAAGCTATCATGGTTAAGGCTTGACCGCTGCGAACGGCGGCAAGCACCTTGAACTTGCCTGCCGTGAGCTTCGAGATGCGGGCGATAGACACTAGGACCGAACAGCATTTGATCCAGTGTCGCCGCTGGTCGCGCTCTGGATTGCGCAAGTTACAGAGGAGGGCGATATGGTAACTCGGCAACCCATCGACAAAATTGCAACTAAGCCGAGCTTGTTGCTGACAAAAATCCGCTGGGAAGTATTTTTGTCATACGATCATTCATTGAGCATATTCGCTTAAAGACCAATTTAGAAGAATTTCTGAAGGGCTTGCAATTGAACTAGCTCAAATTAACCTCGCCAGCTCGGATTCGATTTAGAGAGCGTTTTCACGATAGGGTATTACGATGACGCAAGAGGTAAGCGCGGCTGAGTTTCGAGCCAACTGGGAACAGCAGAGTGATCGCAGCAAGAAGATCGCCCGTGAGGCTGGAATACGGAGATTGAAGGCTGCATATCGGGCTAATCCGCGTGCCTATGCACTCCACTTGTTGGCCGCGATCAATCAAGGACCGTATAAACGTGCTGTCCTCAAAAAGTGGGTGCAAAGCTATCGCTCCGGCGGAAACTCAGTTTCCCTGTCCTTCAGCAAGGACTTCAAGTTCGGAAGGCTTGCGGCAAAAATCAAACTCGACCCCCGCCTGTTGGCTGCTTTAACCAGAGCACCTGGAGATCGACACGGCATAGATGCCGTCGATGTCTTGCGCCGCAGTATCGAAGCCAACCCGCGTGAGTTTTCGAAAAACGCTGGCTTCATCTTTGACCGACGGCTTGCCCAGCGCACCTCGAGAACCGACGGCCCCACTATCGGAATGCCAGGCTCTTATCGTCCGGGAGAAAGCGACTTTGAGCTTTTCAACGACATCTCCTCCACCTTGAACTTCACAGAAGACGTTCAAACAGCGCGTTCATACTTTCAGATGGAGGTCGACACCAACCTCTACCCGCCGAATGTTACCTATGAGGGATGGGGTAGTATTCAGCTGGGGGACAAGCCAAAAGACGAAGTCCGCACAGAGGCAGGACTAAGCCCAGACTTCGAAGAAGATCTCTTTCGAAGAGTGAACGACACGGTTCGTGAAGGTGTACAGAATGCTTTGGCAGATGCACAAAATGAACTGACGGATATCGAAAAGCACAATGAGAGGGTCAAAAACCTGACCGAAGAGGTGAATGGAGCGGCCCAGATCATCTCCTTTTTTGATCCCGAACTTGGGTCAAAGTTCAGCGCTCTGGCAAATGGGGGCCTTCAGATCTTCGATGGTATTGGCTCGATGTACGCGTCAGGTGGCCTGAGCTTCAGCGGGGTGGGCAGTGTCCTGAGCGGAATATCTGCGATCTCGGGCGTGTTCGGGGATGCGGGCCCCACAGCAGACGAAATTATTTTGGATGCGATCTCGCAGGTCGTTGAGCTGCAAATTGAAACACTGAAGCTGCTGACGGAAGTCAAGCAGGACATCGCGGTGCTTCAAGGGACTGTCGATTACCTGATCGAGCTTTCCCAGCAGAACACTCAGGATATTCTCGACAGTATTGATGACGTCAAAGATCAACTTGACCTTATGACAGATCAACTGCTTTCGCTGAATGCTTTGATCAGGTCTAGCTTCCGGGATGAGGTGCTGCGCAACGTCAGCCTGGATGAGCGCGCTGCGGACATTCTCCGAGATCCACTGAGCCAATTTTATCAAATGGCTGAAACACGACCAGATACCTACGCTGATTTCCCGCAAGAACTGAAAGATGTCTATCTGAGACTGCGCTTTTATCTTCAAGACCTGGTCAAGCTCTCAACAGATCTGGACATCATTCGCACACCGACCTTCATGCTTCAGGAGAATGTCTTCACTCGCCCTATCGAGCAGCTGGAAGATATCATTGCCCTCCCTGTCGAAGAACGCATAGGCTTTGCTCAGCATGCGGCGGCTTTTTTTGATAAAGCCAGATGCGGATCTGAAAACAAAAGCGCTGGGTCGGAGGCTTGCAGCAGCACTGGAGGAGATCGGCAACCCAGCCCTATTTTTCAACGTGTTCCTGACGAGGTTCATCCTTAACCGCGGGCTTCACTATGATCCAGATAGTCTGGATGGCTTGGCAGATAGCCTGATGGATCAGGTTGAGAAGGTGCAGGCTGTTGTTGACGCGAGCCGCGACCTGTTTGTCCATGCGGTCAAAGAACTCCAAGATCAGACATTCGCCTTCTTTGATCTGACGCATGAAATGCGTCAGGAGATCAGCTATGTTTTCATACCAGGCTTGGACAATCTCTCGGACGAGGGCAGCGAACTCTATTGGGAGCTCTACATGGGCGGCCTCGGCCTTGAGACTCGCCCCGGAAAGCCCACTGTTGAGCAGAGACTTGTCGATATCATCACCAATGCGCCGCGCGACCGCCTTCTAGGTTTTGGACAGAAACTAGGCCTTCTGGAATACAAGGAGGTTGTCCAATCGACCACAACGCGGAGAGTGACCTTTGTGTTTGAAAGGCGCATTGTTCACCATATCGACTACGACGACTATGAACTTTTCCGCTCGCAGTCTCTGAATTGGGACTTTCCCTATGAGTACGTGCTGAATGAGTGTCGATTTACAGAGCCGGGAAAGGAAGTTCTGGCATCTGCTGGCTACGACGGACTCGAAACGCTCTACGTAAGGGCCAAAATCAATAGATACGTTGTAGCCAGTCGCGTGCGCGGGATCCGAGATATGAGGACCCGCGTGAAAAGACTGAATGGGAGTGTCCCAAATTACACGGTTACCCAGCAGCACCCACACCCCATGCATGTATGGGACGAGGAGCGGCTGGAAATCACTAATGACGAGCTCGAAACACTGCGCGCAATTCTTCTGTCCTGGATACCCTGGATGCTTCAGAACGCGGCGGACAAATGGCGTGACCTGGTGGCTACTTCGGATACCAAGGCGAATGCAGAAAGGCTCCTGAAAACCAAACTTGCTGCCGAAACCATTATCAGGATCGCCTATGGACGCGCCATTGATACCAGACCCGCGTTTGCTCGGCTGTCAGAAAGCCTGTCTAACGGAATTTTTGATAGCGCCAGAGTTCCGGTGTTTGACCGGGCGCGCGACGGATCGGAGACATTCATGCTGATAGAAGGCATCGAAGAGGCCGATTGGCAGCTTGAACAGTTTTTGAAACAGCAGCCGGACTACACAAAATTCAAGGATTACTCGTCTGCGTTTGCAAGCCTGGCAGATGCTGGTGTTTTGATTGAGTCTCTCAAAAACTAGGAGCTCTGCAACGCTGTCCTCGCCTTTAAGGCCGTCCAGCACGATCCTGATCTTCTCTTCTGCGGAATACTGTTTGCGGGTCACACGGCGAATGTCCTTTACGACCTTCTCACCGTGGCTCTGTTTGGTTCCGGGTTTCTTTCTCATCTCCACTCCTTGGCGGTTACGATGAGCCAGAAACCCTCTCTTATCAAATCGACCTAAACTGTCCCATTGGCGCTGACGTCAAACAAACGAGACTTGGTGAAATTCCGAACTCGAAATTACCCGCACTAACTGTGAGCAACTTGGTTGAGCTCCGTTTGCACGTTCAAAATCATCAGCAAACTTGTTAGTTAGTTTTCAGGCAGATTGAAATACGCTTACCGGACCCGCAAGGACAGAAGTCATTTTTACTGAATTGGTCTTTTGAATTCCTTATTTTTTTGTGGGCGTTTCTTCGATTTACCCGAATGGCGCTTCCGAGAACATCCTTGTAGAAGGCCACTTGTGGAGGTACTTGTTCGATAACCTTGGTCCCGAACCTATAGGCTTCTGCAAGGAGGAACCTCGACTTAGTATACTGAGACCAACCGCTATCTTCGTTTAGAGAGTTTTCACAATAGGTCGTAGCAACCGCGACCTTGTTAAACATTGTTGGCACTAGCGTCTTGTCACAGGTGGTCGAAATAAGGTCCCCAAAATTAGGATGCACAAACTCAGAGCAGAAATTGTAGTATGCTCGAATACCCGGTAATTTCTTGTCAACTTTGTCGATCTGGCCTAAGATATTTCGGGCTTGAAAACCGCGCCCCCACAAGTCCGGTTCATCTCTTTTGGGATCTGTGTATTCGGTTTTTTTTCCCATTTCTTCGAAGCTTGTGAACTGATGCGCTTCCCAATCAAATCTCGTTCCAAGCAAATCTGCTATCACATCCGCCACCTGTACTAGCTCCTCAAAGCTCTTGACCTTACCAGACGGGACGATGGCTAGTGATTTGTCTTTAACTACTTCAAGCGCTGCGAACCTTTCAACGACACCTCGGAGGTCATTAATGTCTTCAGTTAAACCTTGTGAGGGATTGGCTAGGCGATGGCATGACTTAACTAGCGTCAGAAGCTTGGGAACAACGGCCATTATCATTTTGTGCGGTGGAGCGCCCGTCTGTCTCGCAAGAAGCGTATTAACTTTGGGACTACCTGATGGCTCCTTCCCCTGTTTTCTCAGGTCATAGACCTGCTTCCCAATTGCGTTGACTTCGTCGTCAAGTGGCCAAACAAATGTCTTCTGGAAGCCCTTGAGAGAATTTAAGATTACAGAAGCAGCCGCTGAACTCTCGGTGCTTAGGGCTTTTCTTGCTTCGAACGTGTCTGATTCATCTAACATGTATTCAGTCCGATTGTTACCGGCCAATCTTCTGGCAACACTCATGCTGCCAATAGCCTCAACACTGCCGAACCTCCTTCGGTAGGTCAATTCTGCCGCTTTAGTATGCCGGTTCACGGCTCGAATGACGAGTTTCGAGCTTCAACAGGATGCGGTAGGGTAGCATAAACTGACCGCAAGTGTTTCTCTGTCAATGTTTGTGCGTTGGTTTGGTAGAGCTAAAAATGTTCCAAGCCCGCAGTCTTATCGACTGCACGGCCATTCGAACCAGCCGAGCGGCCCGCATCTGATGCGATACTCAAAAAACAACCTCTTTTGACAAAGCGTTCTCGCAGTTCAAGTACTTCTCGTTTCTTATGGGCTTTGCCTCTATTTTGAGTTTGCACGGTTATGCTTCCGGCCTTGCATGGTTATGGTGTCGAACCAAAAAAGACTCCGGCTCAAGTATTTGCTTTTGCTTGATAATTTGCCACAACTAAAGCGCGAGTTAAGCGATTCGTGCACGCTTATGCTCAATTTACACCTGTTCATCTTGCGCGGCATCCCTTCGTTCATCAGATCCGACAATGGACCCGAGTTCGTAGCCCAAGCTGTCCGGGACTGGATCGCCGATGTCGGCGCCAGAACCGCTTACATCGAGCCGGGGTCGCCGCGGGAGAACGGTTATTGTGAAAGCTTCAATGCCCGCTTCCGCGACGAATTCCTGAATGGTGAGGTATTTTACAGCCTGCGCGAGGCCCAAATCCTGATCGAACAATGGAGAAAGCACTACTACACCAAACGACCGCATAGTGCTCTGGGTTACCGCCCTCCGGCTCCCGAAACCATCATCCAGATGGACCAAAGGCCGGTCATGCACTAACAATCAAATTGGACCACTTAGGTGGGGCTGATCATTTGACTTTTTGCGGTTTAAGGCCTTGTATCGCCGGTCTCGGGTAACGCAAGACATCTGTGAAGTACGATAAGCGTCGATGTGAGCGTCGCAACCACATCGAAATCATGCTTAGCAGGCTCGAGGACTAGAGGCATGCAGCAATCCACCGTGCGCGACGCCTCAAGGTCTTCCTGTCGGCCGTCGCTTTCGAAGCAACCGTCATCTTCTGTATAAAACCTGATCTAAAAACGGATGACTTCGCGGCCTCGTGTATGATGTGGAGGCACCAACCAACTTGCTACTTTCATGTCAAAAACAATACCCCAGCTCCTGATAGTCAACCGCGTAAAGAGTTTTACACATATCTAAAACAAAACTGGGAACTGATGTCGGACGACCGCTCTTCAATTCCTTTGAAAATTCAATATTGTAATTTTTGAACATAAAGTCAGACAAATCATCCAGCCTGATACTGTCTGTTATGGATTCTAAGCTAAAGCCCAAACGCTTAACGATTTGCAATTGACACCTCGTATGGGCATCTCTCTGATAATACATTGGAAAGTATGTGCAAAGACGCTTCATAGTCCCTTCCGTGCGCCTGTCTTCAGCTCTTAGAGAGCAGAACTCCATATAGAAGTCGTTGTCGCAAACATCGGACAGTAAATTGAATTGCTGATTCAATTTTGGTGGGTTTCCAACCACTGGATTATTTACGAACCAATGGTAATAGTATGACATCCAACGCTCTGCTGGATTACGATGAACAAACGCAACGCGCTCAATAGACTCAGTTTTGATGAAATCCCGCGCATCAGTTGTTGAATTTGGAACCAGCTGAAGATCTTCCGGCCTTTGGTTGTTTAAAGCAGTGAAGCCAACCTTTAGATTTGTAATCAAAAGTAAGTTTTTGTTTTTGTCGAAAAATATCCGCGATCTCATCAGTTGGCCTTATACTTGACTGTAGTTCTCGAGCGCAAATTCGTTTCGGCGTAAGGAAGAGTCAATGATTCTAACTGAATTGATGATAAGATTTTCTGGTTCATTACCCCTTCAGACAGAGTAGGCGCCTTTTCTGGTGACGAAAATTAGAAGAGAAATTACTGTCACCATAGTCCAAGTGTTGCTGGTCTATTTGACTTCTCAGAGGTGGTTCCAAGTGGGAAAGATCAAAGTCCAGCTGGCAAACTTTACGATAGTTTCAACAAACAGGCACAGGAACGTCGGGCGCTAGAGATTGCTTTAGGTTGCAGATGAACGTGGAGAACACCGTTCGTGGCTTTTTTTGACAAAAATCGACGACGTGTTCCCCAACATATTGTTAAATATCTATGTTCGAATGAAAATTCTTGTAAGATGAGCCGATTTTTTGGACGTTGCTCTGTCCTTTCTGGAGCTGGCAACCAAGGCGCTGCGACAGGCGAAACCGTCGGCCAGCGATAACTGCGCTCGCGCGATGAGCACCATACACTACGCGTTTTTCGTCAAGCCTCGACCTTTTTGTTACTTAAATTTTTAAGTCACGCCAACGTGATTGAGTATTGGTGGAAAACCATTTGTGTACTAATTGACGATTTTTCGAAGTTAAATTACGAGACACATCTGCATCTCTAGAGTTGTAAAATATATTCCGAAAGATGCATAACTTAACACAATTCCTAAAAGAGGTTTATTTTGAAGAACGATAATTTCGATCCGTTTTGGTTTCGAAACGAGAAGCGTTGCAAAGCGCTTTGCGCCGAAGCGGCAGGGTATCGCGAGAACACTTTACCTCGAATTACGGTCGTAACACCCGCGTTTCGATCAGGGAAGTACATCCGTGATACAGTTGAGTCAGTGCTTCACCAATACTATCCGAACCTCGAGTACCTCGTTTACGACAGCTGTTCTGATGATGGTACAGCAGAGATACTTTCGGAATACTCATTCCTGGACGCCACAATCGAGAAAGACAAGGGGCAAGCAGATGCTCTGAACAAGGCGTTCAATCGGGCGACGGGGGACATCCTAACGTGGCTCAACGCGGATGATATATTCGCACCTTGGGCGTTGTGGCGGATGGCGCTTGCTTTTGAGAAAAATGATACCGATTTGGTGGCCGGCCAAGTTGTCCTCTTTTCTGATGAAACGCCGCTGTCGCGCCACACTTACGGCCTTGCGGACGGTCCTTTGGTCGAGCGCGAGCTCCTGAATCTCGACGGTATGTGGAACACAGGCCAGTACTTCTATCAGCCAGAGGTCTTCTTCACGCGAGAAATCTATGAAAAAGCCGGAGGATACGTATCCGAGGACTTGCATTATAGCATGGATTACGAGCTCTGGCTGCGGCTGGCGGGTGCTGGCGCAAGAGTATGTGGGATTGGCGCACCCATCACGTTTTTTCGCAAACATGATGAGCAAAAGACCCATCTAGAGGAGGCATTTAGAGCTGAACTCAAGGAAGTTGTGGGCAGCTACGCACCGCGGCTGAATGATTTGCCGGTAAATCCCGGGTATAAGTGGTCCGATAAGCGCCCGGTGATTGTTCTGATCAATGACCTCGGTTTTAAGTACGGTGCCGGTGTGGGTCACCGACGAATTGCTGAAGCATTGCGTTTGCAGAACTGTGACGTTCACTGCTTTTCGTTGGCCCAAGACGTCGGAGATGCAAACTTTTCCAATGTGCGCGACTACGAACACCTCATTCTGTTAATGGAGGGTTTGGACCCAGATGCAGTTATCATCGGGAATTTGCACGGAGCCGAGCGAAAGCACGTGTGGCTTTCAACGGTACTGGACAGGTGGAAGACATTCTTCTTCCTCCATGATTTCTACATTCTCACGGGGCGGTGTGCGTACCCGGGTGCTTGTTCGAAAGCTAAAGACGCGTCCTGCGATGCGTCGTGTCCGACGTCCCAAGAATACCCGAATTTGGAGCCGAGACGTATTCCCGCTGCTTTGTCGCGCAAACGACGCCTTGTCGAGCATCCAAACGCGCGACTTTTGGCAAATTCTAACTATACAGCAGACATTGCGAAAGACATCTTGCTTGGGCGCGGTCTCAGCCGGTCTGAGGTAAGTGACAAAGTCTTTGTGGCAAAACTTGGCATTAACACGCAGCGTTTTTTCCCCGTCGATGCAGACGAGGTTTCGCAACTTCGGGATCGATTGGGTCTCCCCGCCGCAAAAAAAATTATTCTGATGCCTAGTGGAGACTACAAAGATCCGCGCAAAGGCGGAACTGATGCTTGGGCACTATTGGAGAAGCTCCCCGCTGAGAAATTTCATGCGTTGGTAATTGGAAAGGGAGTCCCGTCAAAATACTCTAATCAGAAAATGGTCACTCAAGTTCCGTACCTGAAGGATCTCAATGGACTCGCTGACTATTTCAGAGTAGCAGATTTCGTTCTGACAGCCTCTCGCGACGAGACCTTCGGTCAAACAATTGCTGAAGGAGCTATATGTGGTGCAGTACCGATCAGTCTAAGAGGCGGCGGCGCTCTCCCAGAAATATGTGGTGCTATACACGGGTCCTTCCATGTCCCGCGTCAAGAACCGAGGGACATGGCCATTGAGAAAATGGCAGATTTCCTTATGCAGATGGCAATGGATCCGGATGCTCTTCGGCAACGAAAACTAACCGCCCGTCTCTCTGCTGAAAATGCGTTCAGTCTGGAGGCTCTTTCTCGCAGCTTGCATCTTGCATTAAAACAGTCAGGAATTGTTTCCGAAAAACATCTACCTCCGAATATTAATTTAAGATTACAAACAGATACTCCACCCATCACAATAGTTTCGGGAGAATTCACTATTGAACAGGATTACTTGCAAAGCAGTTTGTCGAGAGACAGGTTTAGTCTTGTTGCCCCTCGATGGCTGAAGAAACCTGGTCGGTTCGAGGCAATTCTCGCCGACAGGCAAAGCCTGTCAAGATTTGTGTTGCGACATCCTTTGAAGTCACCTCGGGTTTTCCTACTGCATCGAATTCGTCGACGAATGGATAGGTTAAATTGACAAGTGGCGTAGCCAGAGGCGGATTGATGGGATGTCGAGGAAGCCGAAGAGTAGAGGAACTTTCTCGCCTTTTCATGCGGCCAGCCCGGAAAGTCCTCAAGTATCCTTTGAATCTTATTAACTCAATTCTAGGTTCGTTGCAGTCCGCAATAGCGGCTTCAAATCCAGTGTTAGGTGGCGCGTTCCACGCAGTAAAAGAGTTGAAAGACTACACTGAAGCCAAGGTTGACCTCGTCGGTGACCTTGGCCAGTAGGCAGTATAGCAAGCGCTAATTAAAGCGCCGCAAAGCGGAGATACAGAGGCACCATCTGGTTGCGAGAGGCCATGCCAGTTGAAAGCGCTGGAGCAAAGCTGGAGCTTAGTTCGAAAGGGCTAACCAAAAATGATGAGGAGCAGCGGTCCATGTCCCGGCGCTTTTTGTGCCTGTTAAATAACTCGCCATCTTCTCTGAGCAATTTGAGTAAAAGGGCGATCACACCCTTCGCTCTATAATCGCGACTTATGTTAAATCCCAATCAGTCTCTGGATCGGGGGAAAAAACCGCAAATCTTATACCTGAGATTAAGTTCGACCTGCGATGGTTGCCCGGCATTCTACATGAGAATTTGACATGAAAAAGCTTGCGACCATCGACCTGCCCAAAACAAACGCCAACGCCTTTGAAGTGCTGGCGCGCTGCCAGTCCGCAGCCGAACGCGCCGGAGTCGAACAAGCCAGAATTCAGGCCTTTCTGGAGGACGCGGTCCAAGGTGACTATGAGCACCTCTTCCGCAATGTCAAAAGCCATCTTGCCGCCTCAGACGCGAGGGTGTGATGCGATGGGCTGGTCATTCACCAGCCCACCGCTTCAATTCTCCCAAATTTTATCTCATACACGTTGCTCAGATCCGCAGCTTGCAAATGATTGGGGAACAAGCTCGCAAAACCGGTGCGAATTTCCGACAGTTTCCGGAAATCGAATGTTTCTGCCGTGTATGTCTTGAACGACGATCTGCGCAGTATCACTATTAGACTAGGCGTCCTTAAACCAAGTCTTGTTCCTTGTTTTCACTCCCAGATTGGCTGCGCTCCAAGCCAAAGCACCTCACTGAAATAGATCAAAAGTCAGCGCGCGAGCTTGATGCCGAACCAGTTGCGAAGGTCGGCACCAATATCGACCGGCCGGTCATCAATCTCTATCGACCCCATATCACCTCTGGCGATTGTCTGATTGTCACCGGGTATCAGGACTTCCTGTCTTCGCTTTCGATTCTGATGAAGGAATTGCCCGAGCTGAAGGATCCGGAAAATGACAGTGACATCCGGATCCGGATATCGTTCGGGATCGACACGGCGAATACCAAACATTTTACCAACCCCAAACCAGTCACCGAAGAAATGAAACTCTACTGGCTGGAGCGCTCCGGGCTTCAAGTGGAAGAGGATCACGATCTTCTCGCGGTGCTGGCAAAACACGCCATCAAAACCGGCAAAATAGATTTGCGTGTCTTCGATCCGGAGCTCGCCAAACGCAAGTTGGGGATATCTGGGGATCGGCGGCTACACTCAAAAATCGTCAGCTCATCAAAAGGTGCCGTCGCCGGGTCCGCAAACTTTTCCTATTCTGGGCTCTACAGAAACATTGAGTATGCCGATGACCTGGATGCGGGAACTCATGAACTTCAGGTCGAACGCACAGATGCCGCTGAGCAAGCCTGGGACGTGTCCGTCGATTGGAATGCCCAAGCACTGGAGATACTGGAAAGACTTATCAAGTCGGTTACCGCTGAAGATGCGATGGCGCGAACGATCTCGGAGCAAAAGGGGTTTGAACCCTGGCTCACTGGCGCCCGAAAAGAGATCACGAGCCATACGCTCTTTGGGTATCAACAGGAGCTGACCTATGAGGCGTGTTCCATCGTTTATGACCATGGCATCGCCTTCGTAGAAGCGCCGACCGGTTCGGGAAAGACAGAGATCGGCTGTCACCTGGCTGAAGCATTGTCAGAAACATTCTCGGAAGTCGTGCCCCGCTCCCCGGTCCATGGCGTAGCGCGAAAAAATGCAGCTGTAATTGCCCCGCCCAAAGTAATTCCAAGTTGGCGCAAGTACTCGACAAACTCGCTCCAACCTGTCGCAAACAGCAAACTTGCCAAACAACACCTCCGCGGTGCCGGCGATGGAGAAAAGTCTGGGCTCAGGCTCGATCAGTTTGGCATTCTGATCATTGATGAAAGCCACACTGTTACGCCGGGCTTTGAACAAGCATCTCAAATGGCCTCAGCCATCGAGCTTGCCCCGCCAAGCTGGAATGTCTGTCTGTCGGCGACGCTGCTCGGAAACCGGGATGTCGACTGGTTGACCCATATGCAGGAGAAGCGGGCGTCCATTTTCATGACGCCGACTTTCATTCAGGCCATGGGTGAGTTGTTCGAGCGCGAAACCCAAGTGCCCAAGGATATATTCAATCAGGATGCGCAACTGGCCGTCCTATCGGAGCCTGACACGACGCTCACGCGAGAGGCGCGCAACGAACTCGCTCAGCTGGTTTCGCCGTTTTTGACACGCAGACAACGGAAATGCATTGGCGAGGACGAAGATCCGACCAATCACAGTTACCCAAGACTAGAAAACCACGGGCGCCCGAAGAAACTTAAAGTGACAAAGCCTCAGCAAACGCGCCTGGATGAGATTGTGGCTCTCTGCAAAGAACTTGCGCCTGGCGGTAGGGTGACCGCTGTCGAGAAAAGCCGCTTCGGACACGTCAGCACGCAACAAAGCACGCAGGACCAGCTCTACATCCGCAACCTTTTGAACATTCTGCGCGTGAGCGCCGCCCAAGCCCATTGGGAGATGTCTCATGGAGCTATTGGCAAATCGCTTCGCGATTTCGAGCGTGGTGGGAAATCGAAGAAAAAGGTATCCCACCGCGACCAGTCCGACATGTTCGCGGCATTGGGAATAGAAGCGCCTGAACCCACAAAAAAATGCGACGCTCTAAACCAAAAACTGGGTCTCAGTGTTCTCAAGGAGCTTGATGAAAAGCGGTATGAAGCGTGCCTGAGAATACAAAATGAAAAAGACAGGGTCGTTTTTCTCGCAGAGCGGACGGACACACTCGAGATATTTGCAGAAGCATTGTCGCGCCGAGGCCACCACACCAACTATGTCGTGGGAAATCAAACCAAGGGAGAAGATTGTGCGGTGAAGGCAATCTTTGGAGACGGCCCCGACAGCTTCAAGCGTATCAAACAGGGAAAGTCCGTTGAGTCTTACTTCCGGCCTGGAGGAAAGAACGAACCAAAAGGATCTGCATCGGTTTTTCTGACTTACAAGATGGCTGAAGGTATCAACCTTCAGTCGTCAGACACGCTGGTATTGCTTGGCCTGACCTCGAATCTGAAGGAGCTCATCCAAGGTCTGGGTAGGATCGACCGGATCGATAGTGAGTTCGGGGTCGTCAACTACCACCTTGTTGACGTACCGGTAGGTCAGTTTGCATCTGACGAAAAAATCGCCCAGCGCATAGAGAACTACAAAACTTTGGCTGGGGAAGCGTTAGTCGACGCGGTCTTAGAAGAAAGCATCGAAGACGCAGAACTGATCCTCGAAAGTGTTGTCGAATATCTGCGATCCCCAAGGCAGCTTCGCGACAACAACTTTCACGATGTGCTGGAGCGCACCAAGGATACAATCCCCGAAGAGCGCTACAAGTTCATCGACAAGGCCAAAATTCAAGGCACCTGGGGTGCAGAGTTGGCGCTCTTATCGGCTCGTGAGAAATTCACGGCGCTACATCTCAAAGGACTTAGCAAGAGCAACAGCTTCTTTCCGCCTCGCCTGCTGCTTCTTAAGGATACTGCGCCAGGCCTGATATTGGAACGCGACCAGCTGGCCTGCGTCCAAACTCTGGAGACTGCATACGAACGGACCAGAAGCCTTGGCATGGAACACGCCCACATGTCACTGGAAGGTCTCTCTGAAGCGCTAGAGACGATTTCAGAGCAGATCGGCAAGCTGACCGAGTGGGACTTGCGCCCGGCGCGCGTTGAGAGCCTCATGAAAGCCTGCGCCGAGTTCATGGGACGCAAAGGTGGTATCGAACTCAGTGATCAAGAACTATTTGGCCATCTGTCCCTGCCGGCCGTGGAAATGGTGTGCGAGGCGTGGAGCCGTGAGCTTGATCCCTTCTGGGAACAAGCAAAACACGAAGTGCGTGACAGCTTCGCCTATGAGGATCTTCCCAAGGGGTACATCGCGCTTCAGGTTATCCTGGAAAAGCTCGAAAGCGATCATCAGGCGTCCGCTGAGATCCATGAAAAAATGGTCCGGGTCATCGAGGAAGCTGAACAGGTTTCGCGCGACCACGAACCTGCAATTGGACAGCGCATTTCAGTGGTGTTCTTTTCGGATGGTACAGGAGAACACTAGGTGGCTTCATAACCTGCCCCCAAAACCGCAGCTCGACTGGCAAACTATGCTGCGTTGCTGCGCTCCCAAAAAGGGGATTTTCGAAGTTGGCCGCAGCATCACCAGGCTTGCCAATCGCTGCGCCTTAAAAAAATGTGTGCTAGCTGCCATTCAGCTAGTATCGCGAGTGTACTCGCATAGATTGAAGGCCTCTTAGACTTCTTGTTCTCGGGAGATGCGCAGTTTCATTCTGGAAGCTGCATTGCTGCGGTTACAAACTCTCTCAGCGCCCCCAGAGAAGGTGTGAATCGTCGCTTACTTCGCGCTCCCATTCAGGCAAATCGCGAAAAGCGGTATCAACTCGAATAGCGTCCTCGCGGCCGCGTACTTCGGCGCCGAGAATAAACCGAGCCGGTATATGGTCTGAGACCTGGACTTCGGCCTGCGGATCGAGTGGAACATTAGCAGGAATCGCTTGACTACCGACAATTGTGATACCAGCGCGGTTGCGGCGAAACATTGCTTCAAACGCTTCAGCGGATTCATAGAAATGGTCGTAAGGCAATATTTCACGCCGGGAGGCATTGGTATGCAAGAAGCGGCATCGACATTCCCAAAGAATCTCCGGCGAGAGATGGAGGATGACCCAGCGCCGGTTTGGAAAGTCTACGATTTTACGATTCAGCATTTCGCGATTGACGTTAGTGATCGTGGTGCAAATGGTATCAGTCCGGTTGTCAATACGAATACAATCTGTGGTTACAACTTCAAGGCCACGCCGTCGGCACTCTTGAACGGAGAGCAAACCATGCTGGACGATTGACGGGATGTTTTCAATTGCTGTGAAGTGCAGAATTCGGCGAACACCGCGTGCCTCGGCTACTTCTTTTATGCGAACCTGTCTTTTAGTTTCCTTCATGATAACTAGCACTGAGAACGGAAATCCGGTTCACCTTACCTCTTCATTGCCATGCAATATCTGGATCATTCTTTCCTTTAGGCTAACGGCGCCAGAGGTCGAGCACCAATCTTTCCAGCTGATATGAGCTACCCCAGAGCCTTGCTTTTTAACCGAATAAAGAGGCAGAACAGCTTCCTTTGAATTCATGACTGCATCATAGAACGAGAAATCTCGATTCCACCGGATTGCAACAAAATAGTCTGCTTTTTCGATATTGCTCGGCCGCAACGAAACTCTCGGAAAAGGGCCGTCAGTACCGAGAATACGGGATTTCACTTCTACTAGTCCAAATGCCGGCGCATGAATGTCAGAGCCACGCCGGTTCCCGCCCTCGACAACACCTTCCAACGCCGCAGCTACAAGTATTTCTCCAAGAAGGTCATGTGAAATCTTGTCGTATCTACGGATGCATTTTGCAGTGCGCAAAATTTTTGCCATTTCTCGGGCATCTTCGGAGGCGTAGTCATTCTTACTCAATAGTCGGATCCGGATGATCGGGACGCAGTTAGATCAGGAAGTAATCAAGTCTCTATCTGGCTCAATGGCCGCCGCAAGTCGAAAGTGATAGGTGACGCATCTTTTTATGTAGCCCTTGTTCACTTCCATCCGACCGGGCGCGCCTTGTAGGGCTGAAAGTCTGCTTCGCGGGATGCTGCATGCACCTTTCGGTGGCGCCATTTGTCCGCACTCTGCCCTTTCACAATTTAAGGTGGCGAACGGCCATTGCTGCCCTTGGCTGCCAAAACTGTTCGTGGCGCCATGCCGCGCCAAAGCGGACATGGTTAAGGTGAAAGGCTATACGAAAGCCGAGACCGCCGAAACGGGATCAGTATTGCAGTCACGGGAGTTCAAAGAATGTCCAATCGATTGAAGCGGATAACGCCTTCGAGTCGTCGGATAACTGATGGCCAGCTTGCCCATTGCAGATGGGGTACGAGCCGTGCTGTTCCAGAAAATCTGTCAGAAAGAAGCTTTCAAGATCATAGACGTTATCATTACCGTAAGTCTTTAGCACGTCAGCGGAGTAATAGGTGAATTTGGCTTTGTAGTTCTTGGCGTAGTTGCTGATTCCGAGATTTCCAGATTGCCCTGTCAGGTGTCCTCTCAGCCTCATTGACAGGCTGTTCTGCTTTGACTCACTCATTCCGATATAGATTAGCCTAGACGCCTGAAACGGATAAGGAATTTCCATATCCAATAGATAGATGAAATAGATGCCCGCAACGCCGCGAACAAACTTGATCTCTTGCTCGCGCAGATTGTAGGTTTTGGTAAAAAGAATTCGCATCGGGGCATACTAGTAGGGATAAGCATCTGTGACCAATGAAAAAATTAAGACGGCTACCGAAGTTGTCACCGGGTTCATCAACGAGCAAGCGAAGGACGAAGACCTTGATCCTGACACTGTAAAATCGGTCGGCGCACTGCGTGATGAAGGCAAGCTGACCAAGGTCAATCTGCTTCGGCAGCTCGAAGTTCTGCGCAAGGCAGCGATCAATACTCAGGCAGATGAAGGCGGTGCAGATGACTAAGCTGCGCTCCCTCAAAGCCACCGGTTTTCGTGGCGCCCGGTTTGAGTTGCCGCTGGAATTCACCAAGAAACATCGAAGCCTTGCGATCTATGGAGAAAACGCCGCTGGCAAAAGCACGATCACCGACGCGCTGGAATGGTTCATCCGTGACCGGATCGAGCACCTGTGGAAGGAAGATTGCAAGTTAGACGCGCTACGCCATGTCAAATGCGAAGACGGTGACGCGAGTGTTGTCGAAGTCGTCTTTGACGGCGCGGATCAAAACGGCTCCAAAAGCCTTTCGGCGGCCCTGAAGACAAGCACCGCCTATGGCGATCCCGATGTCGCGACTCTCTTGGAAGACCTCAAAGGTGACCGTATCATCTTGCGGCATGCCGATATCGTCGGTTTTCTGGACGAAACCAAGGGACGAAAGCGCGAAGCGATAGCGCGTATTATCGGTTTTGACGAGATCATTCAGTTTCGGTCAGTCATCCAGCAGTCGCGCAACGCCCTGCAAAAAGACGGTTCCTACACTGGTGCGAAGCAGCAGTCGGAAAATCTGCAATCCGCGATGATTGAGTCTGTTGGCCAAGTTGTGCCTGATCGTGCTGCCTTTTTTGAAATCGCAAAAGGCCTTGTAGATCCGTTTGATACTTCCACGGAGATCGTCGACAAGACGAGCTACAAAACGGCTGTCGATGAACTTCGCGGCCTCGGAAACAACGCCGAAAAGATCAAGGCAGCGCAACGTCTGAAACTTTTGGAGCAGCTTTGCAATGACCTTCAAACCGATCTCGAACAAGTAACCGATAAGCTGAAGGTTTTTTCAGAGGATTACAATGCACTGGCAAACGAACGCGAGAACGTCAACAAGCTGCGCCTGAGCGAGTTCCTAGTCAAAGGCAAAACGGTCATCGATGACGAGGCATTCACCAAGGATGAATGCCCCTTCTGCCTGAGCGATTACAAGCTCGAGGACCTTCAAGTCGAGGTTGCGCAGCGGATCACAGCACTCGGCGAGCTTCAAGATAAGCTTGATGAATGCGGTGAGTGTAAGGACGATCTTCTGTCGTCCATCACTGATGCCGGAACTAAGGCCAATACGGTAGTTTCAGACTACAGTGATCTGGCAGAATTCGAGGCGTTGGTGAATAGGGCCAAGACGACTTATCAGTCACTTCGCGAAGGTTGTAAAACAGTCGAGGCGGCCTTTGAAACCCTGACGGTGTTTGAGCCGCCCGAAGGTTTTGTAGACGCAATCGCCGACCTGAGTGATAAGTGTGAAGCGTCAGCCACGGTGGCACAGGAAGCCGCCAAAAAGCTCGAACTGACCGAAATCGAGAAACGGATCGCCGAGGTGCTGACGACTCTGCAAACGGTTGGCAGCCAAGTCAAATCCTACGAAACCTGCCAACGCACCATCGCCGCGTTTGAAGCGCAAATCCTGACGCTGTCGACCATTTTCGATGAGTTCGTGAAGGTGCAAAACGAAGCGCTTCAAACCGTTCTCGATATAATCAGCGCCGATGTCGGCAAGTTTTACCAGAAGCTGCACCCCAAAGAGAGCGTTGATAACGTCCATCTTTCCATGGTCGGCGAAGAAGGCGTTGAGTTTGAATATTCTTTTCATGGCCAAGCAACGCAGCCGCCGCGCAAGTATCTGAGCGAAAGCCACCTCAATAGTTTGGGCGTCGTGCTCTTTCTTGCGAACGCACGGATATTCAACAAGCAAGCGCGTTTTCTCGTGCTGGACGATATCGTCACGAGCTTTGACATCAATCACAGAAGAAGGCTACTGCGGCTGCTAAAAGAAGAGTTTGCGGACTGGCAGATTCTTATCCTGACGCACGAAAATGTCTGGTTCGATCTCATCAAGCGCGAAATGGCTCCGTCAGGCTGGCTGTTCCATGAGGTTAGCGCCGACAATGAAAACGGCATACTTCTGGAGAAAAGCCCTGCGACGTTGCGGGCGTTGATCGATCAGAAAAAGGGTAAGGAAGACGTTACCAACGATTTGCGCAAGCTCCTCGAAGCAGTCTTGAAGGATGTTTGTTATGCTCTGGAAGTTAAAGTTGCCTTCCGGTTCAATGAAGTTAATGAGAAACGCATGCCAGAAGAACTGCTATCGCAGCTTCGCTCGACGCTCAAAGAGAAGTCGCCCGACCTCGCAAAAGATGCGGTTTTCGCTGAGCTTGCCGGCTCAACTCTCATCGCAAATCTCGATTCTCATGATAACCCAGAAAAGATCGTGGGCGGCGACATCGATGTTCTGCTCGAAGACATCAACAAACTTGTGAATTTGTTTGTCTGCCATGGCTGCAATCACATAGCTAGGGCCTCAGCTCCAGTGGCGGGGGCTAAAGCGATTTCGTGCCGTTGCGGCAAACTACAGATACCTTGGAAGACTTGAGTACGAAATGCGGAGCAGCTTTCTGGATCAATAGAGCTAGGGCAGGTTGCCAAATTGGACCAAGCAAGCCAAAGAGTTATCATACTCCGGCACCCGAGGGCTTTGATCGGATGGACTAGAAGGCAGCCAATGACCTCTCTCTGCCCTAACTTGGCCTCCGACCCAACCCCTGATCCAGGCCACTTGGCTGTAGAATCCGTTTCAGTTTCTTTCTCGCAATTATGTTACGACCAAGGACTGCTGAGTGGGTTTTGGCGTTTGTCAAACTCAGCAGGCAATAGTTTTGGGTGGGGGGCATGCTTAGCGTCCAATGAAACTACGTTCAAAGATGGCGATTGAACCCGTTCAGCCAGTCAATCAAGTCAAGCTTGAGATCTTCCGCTGAGCGATAGAACGGATTGATCGTTCCCATCTCACAGAATTCCGCATGGAAGGCTCTGGCGAAATCCTCACACGAGCTTCTTGCGATCTGCCGATCATATACCTGCGAAATCCCTTCTTGAGTCAGCAGTTTTTGATAGTCGCTGTCTGCATAGTCTTGCCCCAAATTCGTTTGAACGTACCGAAGTTTGCGGTCTCTGCGTGCGTAGACCGGCAAAACTGAGGTTTCTAGGAACTTCGCCGGCGTAAATCGGTCTCCACCTGAAGAAACTGATGCGAGCACTTCTCCTGTTTCTTCAATGACAAAGACATCTAGAACGACGCGCTCACTACTCTTGACAAGGGAAAAGACAAAGCGATCTTGGCTCCCGAGACAGCGAGTATCGGAAGCAAAGGGTTCAGAAGGTGTGAAGTGTTTGCTCATTGTGAGCTCCTTTTTCTAGGGTTGAGTATTGGGGAAAATTTGCTCAATTCAGCCATCATTCTGGCAAGCAAAACTACGTTTGCATCGATGTTGCCCGAGGATCTTCACAAACCCGCCGGTTTGGTGCGTCGTCCCCACCGGTCACGAGCAGATCACTGAGCCGAACGAGATGCCCCCTGCTCGTGCGCCCTTCGGGTTCGGCGCCATGGGTCGGAATTTCTCGGTCGGCCAAAGATTCCATGAGTTTTCGAGACGAAGTACCTCGCGACTTAGCAAGCGTCGCAACAGGTACGAATGTTGCTTGAAACCGTGCCAACTGCTCCGGGCTGATGAGGTAAGATAAGTTCGGCCCATGTTGTACCTGGCGCGCTTCGAGCAAACCTAATCTGCACCAATGGACCACAGACTGCGGCTTCCATCCAGCAATCTTGGCCACATCATGCGCAGTCCAATCGCGCGAAAACCGCAACGTGGACAGTTCGTCATCAATCTCACTCTTCAAAAACTCAAATGAGCTTAAGGCCATGTCTTCATCGGCGACGACAGGTCTGATTTTGCACTCAAACACAAGGCGGAACAGGTGCAACAAGGCGGAACGATCTGTCGTTCTGCGGAGATTCAGCTCAAACAATTTGACGGTATCGCCAGGTCGGTGATCCGCAGAAGATCTGAGTTTAGTGATGCTATCCAGCAGCGCTACACGGTCAAAACCGCCGTCGACCAGCGCAGGGCGATGCTGCACTGCAACCTCGCTGACGACGCCTGCCTCTCGCAAAAGCTCGAACTGTTTTCGGTGGATACCAAGCAGCCGTTGAACCTCTAATCCACTACAGTATCGATCTCTATCTGCTGCAATATTCACAAGCTCCAGCCGGGGGATGACCGTGTGTGTATGCCCGTAGCCACTTTGGCTTTGCTTACCGGCAATGTGCTTTTTCTGAACCGCTTCGACCAACCTTTGTGGCGAGATGTTTAGTTCTGCGGACGCCTCTTTGGCAGACACCCATTCTCGCTGACTGGAAACAACAATTGCGCCAACATAGCTGCCATTAAATTCCTCTGCGACAACGCGTGCGACGGCCGAACGAAACGGATCGTAGGCCGGCTCCTTGAATTTCATCAGTCGATGATACCACTTGCCCAACTTCGCTGGTGCTGAATTCTCTTTAGAGGCACTCGCAGTTAGACGCTCACTCACGTGATCCTCGAAACCATGCGGCCAATTGTGTAGAAGTTTCGCAACTGGTTCCAGCAACGCAACTGACTCGGATACAGTTTTAGGCAACCTAGTTTTCCCGGTCTTTCCAGTGCGATTCTGAGAAAAGCTCGAAGCCAAAAAATGCAAGAAACCCCCGATATCGGCTGGGACTGGGTTCACATCATCAAACGGCGCGCAATACGTACCTTCCAGCGTCGATCCGGAAATTAAGCGAGCGATTGCAGTTTCATGCTCCGGTGCTGGTTCTGTTTCGATTTCTGCCCGTTGAGCACCGCAACTGCACGTCTCATACCCGCCCGAGACAGGCGTGAATTGCGAAGCACAAATTGGACACCTGTCAACAAGTCGCGTTCCGTGGTGCGGACACGCGGACACCAAAGCGTGCCGCCAAGATGCTTCAAACACTTGTCCATTCGCCGAGCATTTTGGGCAAAAGGGATCTGAATGATGTCGATGGAACGCCCACTCGAGCGACGCCGTGGTCGGATTGGATGAAGGAGAGATGCGGCTCAACCGAAGATTATCAACGTCTAAGGCACTGGCGAGCGCAGGCAATTCCTCAACCATTTGTCGACCATAGCGGACGTTAATTCTCGACAGAAAATCTGCTGTGTGTCTGTAAGCATTCATATGTCCATAACGGCGAAGAAACCCCAAAAGGCTTTCGTTCTCAGCCGGCAGAATGCGGATAAGGTCGTTCATGCCTATTGCTCTTGAATCCCCAATAGATCTTGAACTGTGCTTGGGCTTACCTCAAGCTGTGCTGCTTCCATCACCTCACCATACGCAGAGACGAGCTGTAAGTCCGAAGGTGGATCCAGAGCAAAGAACATTTCGCATGAAACTTGTGACTGCATAACCTTGCTGGCACTCTCTGAAATCTGGCCTAAGGACAGAGCCGTACCAGGAAGTCTTTGAATGGACGCTCGAAGCATCTTCAAGACTTGGCCAATTCGGCCGCCGGAAGCGCCGTAAAGTCGACGCACCAAGTCTTCCTTGTCAAAATCAAGCAGCAATCCAGCTTGTTCAAGACATTGAAACGCGGAATTCACTGCTGCGCAAAAATGCTTGCGGTCTTCATCTTTGGACCAAGAGTAAGGTTCAATAACCACGGTCTTCATCGAGCGAGCTGCAAACTGCTCATTCGCGTCGAGTAAACTTTGAAACCTTGGAAGGCCCGCAAGCACCAGTACCACGCCTGATTGGTCAACGACTGTTTTGAAATGATCTCCGGCTCCGCGAGCGGACAAATTGGCGCCGCGTTCGGCAGTGTGGCTTGCTTCGTCCAGCGCAATAACTCGGATGCCAAATGCGCTGATGAGCTCAAAAAGCCTTTCGCGCACAATGCTGGTTTTTTCCTTTGGGCCCGCCGTACCGCCAACGGCTTCAAGCAAAGCCACATAGAGGTCACGGTCATTTGGTCTCGCCGGCACGCGACCGAGCACAAAGTCAGATTTTTCCAGTAGCATACCAGGTGCCCGACGCACCGTTTGGTTGCGGGACTTTAAATCTGACAAAAGCTCTGTCTTGCCGCATCGTGTAGGGCCCAAGATAGGAATGATCCCACCAGACTCAGAACTCGCGAAGGTCAACAGGTCTTCTACTTCCAGCAAGGCGTGCATGTAAGAATGGTGACGAATTGTGATATCGCGCAAAACCGCGTCGAAATCATTCTTGGTCTGATCAAGCATTCTTTTTCTCCACCTTGGGCAGGTCAAGGGTGGTTGGAATCGTCATTGCCGACGTTCGGGGCGCCACCAAAACTTGGCCGGGGATCAAAGGCTGTTTGAGCGCGCGCTCATGCATTCTATGTGTTCTTCTCCGCTCGATCTCATCTGCACGCGTCTTTTGCATCTTGGTTTTTCCGAGTTTTTTGGTCTGCCGACGCTCCATCATGGCCTGGAGAACAGCTTCGCTGTCAAAGCAATCCGGCGTCATCTTTGCTCGGGGCGGCCGGATTGCTTTGATGGCGGCATAAGACAAACCGTCAAGTCCATCAATTTTGTTGTATGCAGGGACAAGTCTCTCATCTTGTGGGTCGACCACTAAAATCATTCTTACATCCAAAGGATTGTATCTGATTTTCAGCTGCTTTCCGTAACCAATACGGCGGAGTAGGTCCCCTAGTTCTTCGGACCAGAATTGCATATGTTCAAACTCGACTCCGTATTTCCAACCACCACGTGTTTCTTCGAACACCCAGAAGCACTCCGCACGTTCTTCCAGTGTGAGTGGATCAGGCATTACGTGTTCCTCAGCCAATCGTTGCATCGCCTCCAGTGGTGATTCATATTTTCTGAAAACACTGCAAATCCGCTTTCGTTGACGCAGGTGGTATTCGTCAAACCGCCATTTCTGCATGATTTCTTCGAATTCATCGAGTGTGAGGCAGGCCTCTTCTTCCGCCTTTTCTTGCCGGCTGTTGCCGGGCAATAAGGTGCTTTCGGTAGCACCGGGAAGTGTTTTTACCATATCATTGAAGGTACGATTGTATCGTTCAATGAACGGTTTCTGCTGTGGGTTTCTTGGCTCAGCCCAAAACACTTCTGAACGCGTAGCAATAATAACAGCGTCCAAGAAATCTCCCTGGTTCTCCTGCGCTTGATCAAGAACGAACAGTTTGGGCTTCGCTGCATATGTCTTTCTGCTGACGATTCCAAAATTTTCAAAAAATTCTTCTTCGCAGTGCGTCATCGTCTTCATCAATGTTTCGACAATGGTCTCCGAATTGGGATGATGAAGAGTAAACAACTGAGCCAGAACCCATCCCGTTGCACAGTCAATAGCCGCAGTCACCCACGGCCTGCCAACGAGTTCACCGCTTCGATTTGTAACCATGATGTCCGCTGGCGTTGAGTCAATTTCCACTCGATCAAATGGCGCTTCGATGTCGTAGAACTTTTTTGCTTGTTTCCTATGTGTTTTCGCGTGCTTACTACCCATTTTTCGTTTGATTAGGTCATCATGTGGCAGCGTTTTGATAATCGCTTCGACAACCTTGCGCCCGCAATTTCCCGCTTCCAAATCATTTTCGCTACACCAAAAAAGGTACTGCCGACACGCCTCTCGATGCAGATCGGAAACCCGCAATCTGTCGTGTGGTAGGTACTGTTGTTCAATCAAATTTTCGACAATTTCGCGAAACACTGCGTCACAGCGATCAGTGCGATTTCCCGAACGATGAGTTTTGGGGACCAACCCCTGGACACCGTTTTTGATGAATTTAGACGTCCAATCATTAATCGTGCTTTGTGAAGGAAACGGCTTTCTGCGTGCAGCGAACTGCGCCTTCTGAGAAACCTGCTTTTCAATGTATACCCGTCGTGATCGACGAGGCACTTCTTTTTCCCTCAGGCGAAGCTCCTGCCGGACAATGAAAAGGCGGAAATCAGTTTCTAACCTGTGCTCCTCGGACTGATACGTTCCATATCTTGTTGGGCTCAACTCAGAGGATCGCACAAGCCCATTTGAAATGGCCTTCCGAAACTCATCTCCAGAAATTTGATAAACTTCACCGTTCTGATCGATGAGTTGCACCGCGTCCTTTGATGGAACCGGGCCGTCTACGACATAGTCTTCGCCATTATGCGTAATCGTTCGGCCGTCTTTTCGAGAAACAAGGTTCATTAAAACTTCAGAACCTCCAAGAAACGGGTGCAGCCGTCGTTTGCTTCCAGCGCAGAGGCTTGACGCAGCCTCGACGCCGTAATGTCGAACTTCAGGAGACCGTTGAGCAAAGCCATGCAGATTTCACCTTGGCTAAGTCCGTGATGAAGGTGCAGATCTCTATATGAGGAACTGTCGTCGCCCATATCGCTGAGTTGCTCAAGAACATGCGCCGGGCACTTTTTTCCAACCCAGGGAGCCAGCAGTCTAGCATTATAGTACAAGGGCCCTTGAAGGAGTTCTTCGGTGACCATTAGCAAAGACAAACCGAAGCTTTGTAGGAGCTCTGGGTAGAGCAAATACTCAGGTTTCTTCTCAATGTGAGCGGAATGCTTAGCGTCCAAAAGCGACTTGGTCCCGTCTTTCAGAAGAACTTCAAAATCCGGCGTGTAAATGGGGTTCTTTCTACCTGCACGACCGAGATGCGCTTCCAATGCGTTCTTGTCGCGAAAAACTCTTCCAGAAGCCAGACTGATAGTACATGGTTGAGTTTTGAGAGAGAGCACTCGCGGGTCAATCTCCAAGCAACAGACAAGCGTTACTTCCATGTGGCTTTCGAGCTGGATGACGCCACGAAACTTGGTGCCGGCCATCTTGCTTGCCCGTTTCTGCATGCCACGCTTGTGCACACGGCGCATCGTTGGATTTGCGAACTTGTTTTCTTTCATACAGAGACGAATACAATAAGTCATTCGCAATGGCAATGGGCGCCATGCGAATGAAACAAAAGGTGTGCAGTACTGATGCAAGATAGCAACGAGTTTCGTGAAAGAGCACTAGCAGAAAATTGGATGGCGCTGGGTGAGTGGCTCAATTCTCTTGTTCAAGAACCTAGTTCATATGGGTTCAAATTTGCTGAAGAAGCTCTTCAAGCCGTCGCGGACGCAAGAGGAACCAAAGCCAGCAGTCTGCGCAATCAAATGCGAGCTACGGACTGGTTACAGTCCAATCATCCTGAGATTTTGGATAAGAAACCACAGTGGCTTGGAATGATGCAGGTTCTGCTACTTTCAAGACTGGAGCAATATAGTTCCGAAAAGGCGAAGGAGATCTCCCCAAAGGTCTTTGCCGGTGAAGTCTCGCAATCGGAAATGGCGCGCATTCTTGAAAAGGTGCGTACCAGCAGGTCGGTTATGGGTCGTCCTCAAGCGCAAGCGAGGCTAACGGCCAAGCAGCGTGGACAATCATTCGAGAATGCCGCGAAGGCTTTCTTTAAAGAGAATGTCGATGACATTTTCAATCATCAGAATTTGATCGTTCAGGAAGGAAAAACGCTGGAGCCTCTGGGAACAGACCTGGTTGTTTATGATGGCTCTGAACTGCTCTGCGCAATTGAGATAAGGGGGCCGCGATCAAGAGTGGATCCTAGCTATATTATTGACCAACTGGCTCGCGCCGCTCTGGTGCTACGAAATGTTCCAGAAGTTCTCTACGTTGTTCCTCAGGATTCTGAATACAACCTTCAAGAGATGGACAACATTAGAGAGAAGTTGGAGATCGACGGGATAAAGTTCGCGGCTTTGCCAGAGAAGGAATGGTTCACTCTCGCGGACCTTGAGATTTTTGAAGAACGCTATCCGGAGTTTAGGTAGCAATTCTGTTCACCAAGAAGACTGCTGACGTGCGACCTCAGTAGGCCCAAGTTTCGTAAGCTAGCGGCAAAGACCTCAGCACATCTCTTCTATGACGCCAATCGGCCATCACTCTGTCCATATGAGCAACGAAGCGCTCGTTATGACACCGCTCAAGCAAATGAACTAACTCGTGCACCAAAATGTATTCGGCACACGTCCGGGGCTTCTTTGCGAGTTCAAGATTTAGCAAAATTCGACCCGTGGCTGTGTTGCAGCTCCCCCATCGTGTTTTCATCTTTTGAACTCGAATTTCTTTGGGCTCCACGCCTAAACGTGCCGCCCAATCATCTACGTGACCAGACACAAATCGCTTTAGGTGCGCACGGTAGAATTCAGCCATGGTACTGGACTTTGTCGCCAGATTGGATCCAGGCCGCACCGTCATCCTCAGCCGACCGTTGCCAGCAATCTGAACCGTTGGCTTGGCTTGCTCTTCCCTGACTTCCAGCAGGTATCTTTCGCCATCGAAATAGTGGCTTTCGCCATCCACAAACTGACGTTTGCTCTGACGTTGCTGTTGTTGAAAATCGGCTTGCTTATTCCTGATCCAACGCAGTTTCTGAATCACGGCCAGACGTGCATTGTCATCTGACAGTTTGCTGGGAGCCGTCAGTTTCACCAAGCCATCTGGCGGGCACACCGATAGGTGGATGTTCTTTACATCCTTTCGGATCAAATCAACGTCGATCCCGGAAACCGATAGCTTGGTCCTACTGATACTCATGTTGGTTCCGAACAATGTTCAGGATGTCATCAATGTCTATGGCATCTCCCACCGCGGCAAAGATGGCTCCGGCAACCTCGCGTTCTTTGATTGCGCTTCCGACCCAATTCGCCTTTTTTGTTGACTTGATCGCGGTATCAACTTTCGCAACCCAACTCTCGTCGACATCGAAGTTATCATACATTGCTTTCTTGGCCGTCGTATCGACTGAAGCAGGGTAGTCAGTTGGGTCAACGCCACCAGGGTTAACAACCTGGACAGAGAGCTCTTTGACTTTCTCCAAGTATTCCTTGTACTCGAGCGCCTGCTTCCGTCGTTCTTCAATAAGCGCTTCCAGAAGTTCAGACATTTTTTCATAATACTGAGGGTTCACTCGCTGCTCATCAATGATGACTTTGCGAATGTTGTTTTCGATTGCTTCGGCCATAGCTTCTTCCGAAGTCATCATAGCCATAGTGTGATCTTCAAGGGGTTCTGTACCCTTCTCGACGATCAGTTGGATCAGGCCCATTTCTTCAAAGTCAGCGAGCAGTTTGCTGTCCTCCGCCTGAATGTAGGTATCCAAGAGACGTCGCATGGCCGGTTCGTATAGTTTCATGTCCACAAAGTCACCACTGGCCAGTTTCACCTCGGCGCTCAGTTTGCTGTAATGTTCAACCTCGGTTTTCACCTCAGCTTCCTGCGCTGTCGTGTACCCCGCCGCCAACATCTCGTTTGCGAGATTGGCGTATGCTCTGACCAAGGACGCCGCTGCCTTGTACAGTGCAATCCGTTTGGGTTCGTTTTCGGCGATCTCGGTTTTGTTGGCCGCATCACCAATAAAATAGTCAAAGTATTGTTTCTGCCGACGTGGCTCCAGCACAGGCTCGCAAATCGCCTTGATTGTCTCCCGGGCTTCTTCAAGCCGCTCGGCTCCTTTTTCGAGCCGGTCACTCAGCAACCCGGCAACGTCTTCCTGATCGTAGTTATCAAATGCACCGCTAGTGTAATCGGAAATCGAGCTTTCCAAGCGGTGGAAGAGATCCTTGTAATCAACAACGTAACCGTATTCCTTGTCGTCTCCATCCAGCCGGTTCACGCGGCATATCGCCTGGAATAGGCCGTGGTCGCGCATCTCCTTGTCGATGTAGAGATACGTAGCAGAAGGGGCATCAAACCCAGTAAGGAGCTTATCGACCACGATCAGCAACCGCATCTGGCCAGGCTCGTTTACGAATTTCTTTTTGACGGCCTTTTCAAACTCCTCAACCCGGTTCATAGCCTCGTCTTCGGACTGCTCAAAATAGTCCGCAAGCATCCTGCGATAGATGTTGTACTGGTTCAGCTTTTCGGTCAGCCCCTCTCCAGTGCTTTCACCTTTGATATCCGCAGGAGACGGGTGGTAGCTGGTGACAATGGCGCATTTGCCAGCAAGGTCAGTTTGGCTGAAGATATCAAATACCTTGCAGGCTTGATAAATACTGGAACAAACCAGCATTGCGTTGCCGCGCCCATCCATAAGGCGAGGCTTTGTTTCCATGTCCATCAGGATGTCGTCAACGATCTGCTCTAACCGCCCTTGGCTGGACAGGACCTTTTGAAGCGTTCCCCATTTCAGTTTGAGCTGCGCTTTTGCAGAGTCACTCAGACCCTTTGTTTTGGCTTCGAACCACTTGTCGACCTTCTTTTGAGAAGTGACGTACTGGTCGATATCCCGGGCCTCATATCGGAGGTCTAGGACAACCTTATCTGCAACAGCCTCATCGAACTTATAGGTATGGATGAAGCCGCCAAACACCTCGATACTTTTCTTCTTGTCTGCCCGCAGCAGCGGCGTGCCGGTAAAGCCAACAAAGGTTGCATTCGGCAGGATCGCCTTCATAGCCTCATGAAGCTTGCCGGATTGGGTTCGGTGACATTCGTCTACGAAGACAAACATCTCCCCCTTGGCTTCGAAGTCTGAAGGTAAGCTCGCCTTCAGGTCCTCAATAAACTTTTCGGTTGCTTGCTCATCTTCGCCCTCGGATTGACGTCCGAATTTGTGAATCAAGGAGCACACCAACCATTCGACTGGGCTGTTCAGAACGCTGATCAACTCATCACCACTTTTGGTGCGAAAGATCTTTTCATCAACGCCTTGAAAGACGCCCTCGATCTGTTCATCCAGCTCGGTACGATCCGTAATCACCAGCACCCGGGCGTCGTCCACATGCTCACGGATCCATTTAGCAAGCCACACCATGGTCAGGCTTTTGCCTGACCCTTGAGTGTGCCAGATAATGCCGTTCATGTGACCGTGGATGTGGTCCTGAGCAGCAATCACCCCGTGATATTGGTTGTGCCGGCAGGTCTTCTTCACTCCTTTATCGAACACAATGAAGTCGTGGATTAGCTCCAGAAACCGCCGTTTCTCGCACATTAGGCTGAGGTGAAAATCAAGCGGGCTGTCGAACGGATTTTCGACGTCTTCCTTCCAGGCATAAAAGTGCTTTTCCGGCGTCTGGATCGTGCCGTAGCGCAGTCCTTCAGTGTCATTGCCGGCAAAGCAAAACTGCATCGTGGTAAAAAAGTTTCGGATGAACGCCTTGTCCTGGTTGTCTAGGTTTTGTCGAATGCCTTCGCTGACTGACACACTGGATCGTTTGAGCTCGATCACCCCTAGGGCGATGCCATTGACGTATAGAGCAATATCCGGCCGCTTTTTGTTTTCCCCTTCGACCGATACCTCCTCTGCAATGGCGAAATGGTTGTTTTCGGGGTTTTCCCAGTCGATTAGCCAGACGGTCTGGGTTAACTCATCCCCATCGTCTTTGACCTTCACTCCATAGCGCAGCAGGCCATAGACATCCTTATTGGCCTCATAGAGATGGCGGCCAGACCCAAGGGCCGTCGCAATTTCTAGTTGGTTGAACACCCGAGACCGAACCGAGGCGCTGTGCCCCTGCGCTGTCAGCCATCGACCAAGGATCTCGGACTCGATGTTCCGATTGTTCGGTCGGTCCTGCCAGTTGCCAAGGTATTCGTATTCCAAATAATTTTTAAAAAGCTTGACCACTCTGTTCTGAGTGGCCCGTTCAATCTGACCAATCTTATTCATACCAATCTCGTTCTGCCCGTCAGAAGCTCTTGCATCACGCCGTGTTTGAGGGCTTTGGTTTTTGAAAGCCGAACTTCTAGTGCTGAAATGTCTTGATCCATAGAGCTCAGAACCTCGGAGACTTCCTCCTGTTCGTCGTATTCTGGCGCCATGAAACTGAATTTGACGAAGTCTTTTTGATACAAATGGGTGATTGTCGAACCAGCCGAAATTTCGTCAATAAACTCATCGAATATTCTAGATGTCAGTACATGATAGAGGAACTTTGGACAAAAAGAGTTGTCAATCGGACGAATTACGAACACTCCACTATTTAGGGTTGCCGGCCCAACCAACTCTTCAACATATCCAGCTTTCCCTATTGTTCCATCTTTGGTGACAAGAACATCTTGTGCTCTGAGCTGTATTTTTCGGTCTTGAGAATAGCGCCACTCATCCACAAACCAGCAAGAAGACCAATCGACTGCACCGTTTGAAAAGTCCGTTCCTGTTACTAAGAAGTAGTCACCCGACTCCATATACTCTTTGGTTGTGAGAGCTTGCCAACCAATACGTGCCGACAGACGCGCATCTTTGCCAATCGAAATCTCCTTCCAATCGCGCACATATCCCGGCAGACGGGTTTTGCCGGTTAGTAGCTGTTGCATGGTGGCAATCTTGACCGCGCGCTTTTTTGCAATCAGCGCCTCAAGTCCAGCAATCAACCCATCCATATCCGAAAGCACCCCAGCGATGGCACTTTGTTCGGGCTTCGGAGGGAGGGCGAAGCTGAACTCTGATATTTCTTCCCTATTTATCTTGGGAATGCCGCTTCTTGCAGAGATTGTGCTTGCAAAGTTTGAAAACCTTTCCCCGAGCATGGCGTAAAAGCAAAACTTGGCATCAGCGGCGGTCGTAGCGGACAACGGGTACATGTCGGCACTGCACAAACCTGTGCAATCTGAGAAAATCAACTTGCGAAGATATGGACGTATTTTGGAGTAGACTATTTGGCCGGACTCAAAAACGTACTTTCCGCTTATTGCGCTTTGTTCAAACGCTGTTTTTCGTTCTAGCAATCGCCCCGTCGCTTCTTCAATATGATCCGGAGCAACTAGCAAAAATTCGCAAAATGGCGGCTTTCTTGGATCAACTTGACCGCTTGCGATGTTCAGAGTTTTATTGAAGGGAAGCACTTCCCAGTCCTCTGGAATCAAACCGGCGTCTGTCTGTTTGTGTCCCGCCTTCACCATGACAACCCCATCTTTTTCAGATGAGCCTCGACTTTGGCGCTGTATTGACCGACGGCCTCCTCCAGCTTCGGTAGGGTTTTCGCATAGCGTTCTTCCAAAACCCGGACGCGATTTGCCAAAGCCTGCGTAACCCTCTCGACTTCCTCCTCAACTTGGGACTCGACGGACGCGACCCACTTGTCGTCTACAACCAGTGTTTTGGCCTCCTGCTCCGATAACTGTGGGATCTTCTGAAATACTTTTAGGTTCAGAGCCGCAATCGCGTCTTTCTCAGCCTTCTTGGTTGTGGTCTCAGCGGTCTGCAATTTCAGCAGCTTCTTGAGTGCGTTTACTTCCTCTGGATCCGTGACCGCTTTGATCTGCCGCTTCACTTCGGCCTGCGCATACTTGCCGTTGTCCCCGTGGGCGGATTGGATCAGGCTGTCTTCGCCACTGTTTTCGTCGATGTAGCTTTCCAGCGCCTGGGCAGCCTCGTCCCTGGCCTGTGTCTTTGCTTCAAGGTCTGCCTTCTCATCCGCGAAATAGCGATCAACCACTAAAGCTGGTGGAATGAGATCGGACTTATGCTTGGTTTTGGCCTTGCCAGCGCCAAACTCAAAATCCGCCTCTTCCTTGTAGACATTCTTGCCATTCTTGTCCTTCACAGGCACCAGTTGGCGGACCTTGCTGGCTGCCTCCCAACCGTCCTGAACCAGCATGTAGACATCGTCTTGCATCACATCCCGCCAATAGGACATGAGGATCTGGTAGATGTCATATTTGTCCAGCAAATCAGCATCCGCGAAACTGCCGAGCAAGTCCTCGGAAATCGTGTGGATCAGTTCCTTTGGATGATCCCCGTTCGTTATCTTCTTGAGACGGTCAACATGCCGGGTTTTCCAAGCCTCGAAGCGTTCCATGGTCGCGGATTTGAAAGTTTCGAACTCCGGCTGGTCCAGAATGGTCTTTTTGATCTGTCGCGGCTCGACCAATGCTTTGGAATAATTAGGTCGGACCCCGTCTTCGAACAAAACCGAACGCAGGTTTGGGAACACATCCCAATACCGCGATAGGGCATCTATATCCGCGTTCGGAATACCGCCCTGCAAATGAGCGCTGAGATCATGGATGTCCTCTGGTTCGCTAGCGTCGATATACCTCGGAATGTTCAGGTTGAACTCGTTCTTGTCCGCAATCTCATCATATGGAACCAGCCGTGAATACCGGTCCACTTCGATCTGATTGTTGAAGGTATCCACGATCCGGTGGATGTCTTGCGACCGCAGTCGGTTCTTGTTGCCGTCTTTGATGAAGCCCTTGGAGGCGTCAATCATGAAGATCGGGTTGTTTGCCTTGGCCGCAGCCTTGTCGATCACGACGATGCAGGCTGGAATACCGGTTCCATAGAACAGGTTCGCCGGCAGACCAATGATCCCCTTGATGTACCCTTGGTGAATCAGATTCCTGCGGATGTCCGCCTCGACGTTTCCGCGGAAGAGAACACCGTGAGGCAGAATTACAGCGCCTTTGCCCGTACTCTTAAGCGACTTGATGACGTGCAGAAGGAAAGCATAGTCGCCGTTCTTCTCGGGAGGTTCACCGTACTCAAAGCGACTGAATTGATCTTCCCCCACCACAATGCCATTCGACCAGGATTTGAGAGAGAATGGCGGGTTGGCAACAGCATAGTCGAAGGTCTCAAGAGTTCCGTCTGCCTTCGTCCAGTGTGGAGCAGAAATCGTATCGTCCTGCCAGATCACACCCGTCGGACTATTGTGCAGCACCATGTTCATCTTGGCGAGCGCCGCAGTGGCCTGTTCCTTCTCCTGACCGAAAAGCGACAAGCCGTTGGGAGCCTCTGCGTTCACTTTTAGAAGCAGGGAGCCCGAACCACAGGTAGGGTCGTACGCCGTTTGGTCTTGTTTGGTCTCGGAATCAATGCCGATGACCTTGGAAAGAATTATAGAAACTTCAGAAGGTGTGTAGAACTGCCCTTTGCTTTTTCCCGACTCTGTCGCGAAATGGCGCATCAAATACTCATAGGCATCTCCCATGAGATCGTCGCCCTCGGCCTGGTTCCGCCCAAGGTCCAAGCCATCAAAGATCCGGACTAGCTTGGACAAAGTGTCCACCATAGCCTTCCCTTTGCCCAACCGGTCTTCGTTGTTGAAATCATTGTCAGCACTGCGGAGCCAGTCCATGTCATTAGCTTTCGCGAAAGCACCGACGATGGTGTTCAGGCGATCACCGATATCCGTCTTGCCATCTGCTGCAACCATGTCACCAAACGATCCGCCTTCAGGCACAACGATGGCGCCGTACTTCTGATTGGCGTATTTGTCGGAGACATACTTCATGAACAGAAGCGTCAGGATGTAATTTTTGTATTGGGACGCATCCATGCCGCCGCGAAGCTCATCGCAGCTTGCCCATAGAGATGCATAAAGATCGGTTTTCTTGACTGCCAACGGGTCACCTCAGGGTTCGATAGGTACAGCGCCCAATTGGCCGCAGTGATTTGTTGCCGCGATCAATGGGCCTATTGGAGATTTCAAATCAGAGGATGCCGCAGCCGCTAGGCATTCGCAATCGCCCAAAAGTTGAGTTCGCACACAAGAAACTAAGAATTTCAACTCTTGATTGCATCATAACCAGAACTTTGGGCAATTTAGTCGGAACTTTGGGTCAAAACAGGATTTTGGGCGATCCTACAACAGCTTAAAAGTCCAAATTCTCAACGCTCAGCGCATTTTGCTGGATGAATTCCCGGCGCGGTTCGACCACATCGCCCATCAGCTTGGTGAACAGGTCATCCGCCTCGACCATGTCATTCACGCGCACTTGCAATAGCGTGCGCGCGTCCGGGTCAAGCGTGGTTTCCCAAAGCTGGTCGGGATTCATCTCACCCAGCCCCTTGTAGCGTTGCAGTGACAGGCCTTTTTCGCCCTCTTCCAGAATGGCGCGTAGCAGATCCAGCGGACCGTGGATGACCTGAGACCGGTCGCGGCGCACCAGCGTTGCAGGGGTATTGTAGACCTCTTGCAAGCTTTGCGTGAAGCTGCCGGTTTTGCGCGCCTCACCCGAGCGCAGCATCGGGCCGTCCAGCGTACGAACCTCTTCAACGCCGCGGAGGATACGCGCCAGTCGGATACCGTGATCCTGAGTGATACGCCCTTGCCAGCCGCGCTCATATTCCAGCGCAATCAGATCCAGACGGGCGGCAACCTTATCGGCTACGCCCTGCAGGTCAGCATCCACCGCGCCCGGAACAAAGGCTCCTGCGACGGCGGCCTGTTCCAAAATGTGACGTGGATAATGGGTTGGGAACGCGTCCAGCACACGTTTCAGCTGACGTGCTTCGTCGACCACGCGGGTCAGGTCCTGCCCGATGATCTCTTCGCCCGAGCCCAGTTTCAGAACAGCACCTTCGACCCCTTGATTGATCAAGTAATCATCCAGCGCCGCTTGATCTTTCAGGTAAACCTCTGATTTACCGCGCGACACTTTGTAAAGCGGCGGCTGCGCAATATAGAGGTACCCGCCCTCAATCAGCTCCGGCATCTGCCGGTAGAAGAAGGTGAGCAGCAGCGTCCGGATATGCGCTCCGTCCACATCCGCATCGGTCATGATTACAATCTTGTGGTAGCGCAGTTTTTCGATGTTGAACTCATCGCGGCCGATGCCTGTGCCCAACGCCATCACGAGGTTGCCGATTTCCTGCGACGACAACATCCGGTCAAAGCGTGCGCGCTCGACATTCAGGATTTTCCCGCGCAGCGGCAAAACGGCCTGAGTCAGACGATCCCGCCCTGTCTGCGCCGAGCCACCGGCCGAGTCCCCCTCGACGAGAAAGACTTCGGTCTTGGACGGATCTTTTTCAGAGCAGTCTTTCAACTTACCCGCCAGATAGTTCACATCCATCGCCGTCTTGCGGCGAGTCAGTTCACGGGCCTTGCGTGCAGCCTCACGTGCCAGCGCGGCCTCGATGATCTTGCCGACAATGACCTTGGCCTCGTTGGGGTTTTCTTCGAACCATTCGGCCAGTTTTTCGTTCATCAATCCTTCGACCGCAGGGCGGACTTCGGACGAAACCAGTTTGTCCTTCGTTTGCGACGAAAACTTTGGGTCGGGCACTTTGACCGACAACACACAGGTCAGACCTTCGCGTGCATCGTCACCGGTGAAGCTGACCTTTTCCTTTTTCGCGATCCCGCTGGACTGCGCGTAGTTGTTGATCGTGCGGGTCAGCGCCCCACGGAAGCCAGCGACATGCGTGCCACCGTCACGCTGCGGGATGTTGTTGGTGAAGGGCAGAACCGTCTCATGATAGCTGTCGTTCCACCACATGGCGATCTCAACTCCGATATCGTCCCGCTCACCCTGGATATAGATTGGCTCGGGCATTGCGGCAGTTTTGGATCGATCGAGATACTTCACGAACTCCTTGACGCCGCCCTCATAGAACAGCTCGGTCTCCAGCCGTTCCGCCGGGCGTTCGTCGATCAAGATAATGCGGACGCCTGAATTCAGAAAGGCCAACTCGCGCAGGCGCTTTTCCAACGTCTCAAACGAATACTCAAGGTTCGAAAACGTGTTGGTCGAGGCCAAAAAGCGCACCTCGGTCCCGGTGCGGTCGCCGCATTCACCCACGACCTTCAGATGCTCTGCCGTTTCGCCACCTTCAAAACGCGCGACGTGTTCCTTGCCGTTCCGCCAGATGCGCAGCTCAAGCCAGTCGGACAGCGCGTTCACCACCGATACACCCACACCGTGCAAACCGCCCGATACCTTGTACGAGTTGCTGTCGAATTTTCCGCCCGCGTGCAATTGAGTCATGATGACCTCGGCGGCCGAGACCCCTTCTTCGGGGTGAGTATCAACTGGAATTCCGCGCCCGTTATCGCTGACCGAAACGCTGGAATCGGCATGAATTTTAACGGTCACATGGTCGGCGTGACCGGCCAGAGCCTCGTCAATTCCGTTGTCGACGACCTCGTACACCATGTGGTGCAGGCCCGACCCGTCATCGGTGTCGCCGATATACATACCGGGGCGCTTGCGGACCGCCTCTAAGCCTTTGAGAACTTTGATAGAATCTGCGCCGTATTCTTGTGGTGCCTGTGCGTCTTCGGACATGCCGTTAGTACCTATATTATTTTGGTAACTTATACGTTTTCTGGTGGGGATTGTCACGCGCTCCCCCAATATTTTGTGGTCTGGATTGGTGGTCCTTGCGGATCATAGCCGGTCGAGGTCATCCGCAATATCAACGGCGATTTCTGACGCGTTTACATCATCGCGCTCGGCAGACAACCTCAGGCCCAAAAGGTCGGATTGGTATCGGGCTGCAAGACGATCTGGGTCATGTTCCGGGCTGATTTCTCCGGCCGCTTGGGCGCTGCGAAACAGGTCCGCAAAACAAGACTTCATTTCGACCATGTGCGCGCGCGCCTGATTTGCCAGATCATGATTTCTGGCCTGTAACTCGGCATAGGTCTTGGACAGCATGCAGGCTTTGGTCGGCAGGCCTGACGCCTCAACCACCAAACGCGGCTGCGCTTTGAGCGCCCCCAACGGGCCAAGCTCCTGCGACAAGGCCATTATGTTCGCAACCCCATCCTGCGCGTAGCGTTTCAGAGCCAACGCATAAAGCGCATCCTTCGATCCAAAAGCGGCATAAATGCTACCTGGATTCAGCTTCAGCTCACGCTCCAGGTCTTTCAACGATGTACCCGCCCAGCCATGACGCCAGAAAATGTCACGGGCTTTGGCGATCAGCGCGTCTCGGTCATAGGTCGGTTTGCGAGGCATCGTCACTTACAATTCTTGAACGTTTGCTCAAATATATACTTGAGTGATCGCTCAAGAAACCCTATTTATGCGCCATACGCCAAAAAAAAGGAGTTCCGACATGGCTGATTTCCCCTCGCACGACCTCGAAACCGCCCCGGAAGGGTCCAAACCTTTGCTGGAAAAATCCCAAGCCGCTTTTGGCCGTCTTCCCGGCCTGCACAAAGTGATGGCCGAAAGCCCCCAGCATCTGGAAGGCTACCAGGTGCTGCATCACCTGTTCCTGCAAACGGATTTCGACAATGATGAGAAAACCGTCGTCTGGCAGACCATTAACGTGGAGAACGAATGCCACTACTGCGTGCCCGCGCACACGGGCATCGCCAAAATGATGAAGATCTCGGACGACATCACCGAAGCGCTGCGCAACGAAACCCCGCTGCCGAACGCCAAGCTCGAAGCATTGCGCACTTTCACGCTGCAGATGATGCACACACGCGGCAACCCCAGCGAAGAACAGCTGCAAGCATTCTTTGACGCAGGTTATTCGCACCGCGCCGTTCTGGACGTGGTTCTGGGTCTGGCGCAAAAAACCATGTCAAACTACGTGAACCACATGGCAAAGACGCCGGTTGACGAAGTCATGCGCGGCTTCCTGTGGGAACGTAAAGTCAACGAACCCGCCTAAGCGGTCACGACCGAGCCGTCTGTGCCTTCGGTCACAACCAGCGATTGGGCCCTGTCGCCCAATTCCGCGAACAGTTCAGGCCCGGTGCCCGTCATCCAGGCCTGAGCGCCCAGCGCGCAGATCTCATCATATAGCGCCGCGCGCCGCGCCGCATCCAGATGGGCAGCGACTTCGTCCAACAAAACGATCGGGGGCGACCCAACCATTCCGGCCAGTGCCCGCGCATTTGACAGGATCAGTGAAACAAGCAGCGCCTTTTGCTCTCCGGTCGAGCAATCCCTGGCGGGCACACCTTTGGCCGCAAACACCCCGTACAGGTCGGACCGATGTGGCCCGACCAACGTGCGACCCGCTGCCAAATCGCGAAATCTGCTTTCGTTCAGCGCCTCGCGCAAGTCCTCAGCGCTCTCTGGCATTGCACCTTCTGTCTGCACCAATTCCAGATCCGCCGAGGGGAATGCTGTCTCAGCCTGTTCCTGAGCCGTGCGCAGATGATCCAGCGCCGCCATACGGGCGGCGTGAATCCGGTGTCCTGTCTCGGCCATCTGGCCTTCCAGCGCCGCGTACCAATGGGCGTCGCGCACCTGCTCTTTCAGCAAACGGTTGCGTTCCCGCATGGCTTTTTCATACGTCAAAGACGCCTCGGCATGCGCGGGATCAAAACTCAACGCCATGCGATCCAGAAACCGCCGCCGCCCTTCGGCCCCTTCGATCCACAACCGATCCATTGAGGGGATAAGCCAGACGATTCGGGCCAGTTTCCCCAGATCGATCTGACTTGAAGCCTTGCCATCAATCCGAACCTGTCGGGCCGCTCCACCCTCGGACCAGGTTTCGACCTCGTAGCTCCGACCTTGCGCTTGCAGCAGCCCGGTCAATTTCCACCCCAGCGCTTCGGGCCTGCGGGTCATCTCAGCCGCGCTTGCCCGCCGCATGCCGCGACCGGGTGAAAACAGCGACACCGCTTCAAGAATATTCGTCTTTCCGGCTCCGTTCGGCCCATGAATCGCCACGGGGCGCCCATCCAGAGACAATCGCGCCAACTTGTGCGACCGGAAATGCGAGACCGTAAGTTCGGTCAGGGCCAAAGTCATGACCCCTCCCCTTCGTTAAGGACCACCCCGAGGGATCGATCAGACGCGCATCGGCATGACAACGTAGACCGCGCTTTGATCATTGCCTTCGCGCATCAGCGTTGGATCACCAGCCGAGTTGAACAGGAACACCGCGTTCTCGCGGTCAACCTGCGAAGCGATTTCAAGCAGGTATTTCGCGTTAAACCCGATTTCCAGCCGCTCATCACCATAAGCTACAGCCAGTTCTTCCTCGGCAGCACCGCTGTCGGGGGCGTTGACCGATAACACCAGTTTGTCTGCATCCAATTGCAGCTTTACGGCGCGGGACCGCTCGGACGAAACGGTCGCGACGCGATCCACCGCTTGGGCGAATTCGGCGGCATCCACCTCTAACTGACGCGTGTTCCCCTGTGGAATCACACGGGTATAGTCCGGGAACGTACCGTCGATCACTTTCGAGGTCAGGGTAATATCGGGCGTCGCAAACCGTACCTTGGTTTCGCTGACCGAAACGGCGATATCCATTTCATCATCGTCCAACAGCTTGCGCAGCTCACCCACTGTTTTTCGGGGCACGATCACACCGGGCATACCCGCCGCGCCATCAGGCAGATCGGCATCAATGCGGGCAAGCCGGTGGCCATCGGTGGCCACGCATCGCAGCACTTTGCCACCATCCGACCCGTCAGCCACATGCATGTAAACGCCATTCAGATAATACCGGGTCTCTTCGGTCGAGATGGCAAATTTCGATTTGTCGAACAGACGACGCAGCAAAGCTGCCGGTGCGGTAAAGTTAGACTGGTATTCCGAGGACGCCATCACCGGGAAATCTTCTTTCGGCAGCGTCGCCAGCGAGAAGTTTGATCGCCCCGCCTCAACCGTCAGACGCCCTGCGGCGCTGTCGGCTGTCAGGGTGACCAGCGCCCCATCGGGAAGTTTGCGCACAATTTCGTGCAGGGTTGTCGCGGCCACAGTTGTCGCACCGGCCTTTTCAACCTGCGCCGGGGCCTTGTCGACCACTTCGATATCCAAATCAGTGGCGCGGAACTGGACCTGGTCGCCTTCGGCTTCGATCAACACATTGGCAAGGATCGGAATGGTGTTGCGACGTTCCACAACGGATTGGGCCTGCGAAACGGCCTTGAGAAGGGTGCCGCGTTCGATGCTGATCTTCATACCCTCAATTCCTCTGACTTGCGTGCCGAAACAGGCGGGACTGGCACGTTAGCGGTTCCGCCCTGAGGCACAAGGATTTTTTACGGTTTTCTGGGTCGGAACATCCAAAGCGTCAAGAGGCGCGTTGCCCTGCGGGCACAGTTCCTTGGCAACCGTGGATAAAAGCGCACAAGAAAACACCCCGGGCACAAGGGTCCGGGGCGCTTCTCAAGCGGTTAGAAAAACCTCAGGCTTCCAGCGCGCGACGGAGCATTTCCACGTCTTCAGCGATCTGGCCATCGGTGACTTTCAGCTCTTCAATGCGTTTGACGCCGTGCATGACGGTTGTGTGATCGCGCCCGCCAAAGCGGCGACCGATCTCGGGCAGGGACCGGCTGGTCAACTGCTTGCACAAATACATCGCCACCTGTCGCGGGCGCGCATAAGACCGAAGGCGTTTCGGCCCGATAATATCGGACAGGCGAATGTTGTAGTAGTCCGACACTTTGCGCTGAATTTCTTCGACGGTGATCTTGCGCTCTGACGCGCGCAGCACATCCGCCAGACAATCCTGCGTCAACTCCATATCGATCTCGCGCCCCACCAGAGAGGCAAAAGCGAACAGCCGGGTCAGCGCGCCTTCCAGCACACGAACATTGGTCGAAATACGATGCGCAAGGAATTCCAACACACCATCGGCAATGGTCAGGTCGGGATAGGTGCTGCTGTATTGCTGCACCTTGTTTTGCAGAATGCCCAGACGCAGTTCGTAATCCGTAGGGTGAAGGTCAACGACAAGACCACATTGAAGGCGCGATTTTACACGTTCTTCCAGGTCCTTGATCTCACCCGGGGCGCGGTCAGCCGAGATGATGATCTGCTTGTTCTGATCCACCAACGCATTGAAGGTGTGAAAAAACTCTTCCTGGGTCGAATCCTTACCGGCGATGAATTGCACATCATCTACCATAAGCACGTCGACCGAACGGAACAGATGTTTGAAATCCATCATCCGACGTTCGCGCAGGGCCTGCACAAAACGGTACATGAACTGCTCTGCCGACAGGTAGAGGACATTCAACTCTGGGCGTTTGTTCTTCAATTCCCACGCGATGGCGTGCATCAGGTGCGTTTTACCAAGACCAACACCGCCATAAAGAACCAATGGGTTAAATGTAACGGGGCCGCCTTCTGAAACACGGCGCGCGGCAGCATGAGCAAGTTCGTTGGGTTTGCCGACCACGAAACTATCAAAGGTAAAACGGGCGTCCAGCGGCGCAGCCTGAAGCGATTCCAACGCATCCTGCGCAGGCTCGGCCTGCTGCGACAGAGGTTGGCTCTGCGGCGTTTTCCGGACGTCAGCAGAGTCGCCCTCGTGTTCGTTGGACGGTCGCACCGGTGAGTTAGCCGCCACACGAAATGCGAGGCGCTGAACCGATTCCCCCGCAGTGTTCATTTCATACAGAATCAAGTCCGCGAAATTCTGACTGACGTAATTGCCCATGAAGTTCGTCGGAACCGAGAATGTCGCAACGCCATCCTGAAGCTCCTGAAATTCAAGAGGTTCGATCCAGGTGGTATAGTTGTTTTTTCCGATCGCCTTGAGCAGCTTGCTACGCAGTTGTCCCCATTTCTCTTGTGTCATTACGCGCCTCACGCATCCCATTCTTTATTGGCCTGTCGGCCTTATTTCTCAATCCCGGTTGCCCGGTTCTTTTGCTTTCACTCGAAAAAGGGGTAGGGTTCACCAAACCACATAGATTTGGCGGGCCTGTCCTTCATATTCAGCAAGGCCTGATACACAGGCACCCAAAAAAACCGGGTCGCCCCCTGAACAGAGGTGCGCTTCGCAATCAATTTTGTCGACAGGGCTCAAGTCTTTGGAAATCCCAAGACCATTAGCAGATCGGCAAAACGATCTTCATCGTTTTCCGACAATTGTTTCACGACCATCCTGATGCCCGTCAGTATGATCAATGAAACAGCCTGTCCCCCCAAGCGAGTGAGTCGCTGTAACAGTGGTAACAACAGGTCGCGGTGTACGGCAACGAAACTCTGATATTGACTCGGATGTTTGGCCGAACGAATCTCTCGGCTTTATTAAGGCGCGACTTTCCGGCAACAGCAGCGAAAAGGCGCCACGTGAAGTGACGCCTTTAACAGGAGTATAGCCTTGTTTTGTTGACCCTAGGTCAACTCAACATATCAGCCGAGCGCTTTGACGCGGGCCGACAGGCGCGACATTTTCCGCGACGCAGTGTTCTTGTGGAAGACGCCCTTGGTGACGCCGCGCATCAGTTCAGGCTGGGCTGCGCGCAGGGCTGCGGTTGCGGCCTCTTTGTCGCCGGATGCGATCGCTTCTTCGACTTTGCGCAGGTAGGTGCGGATGCGCGACCGGCGCGCTTTGTTGATTGCAAAACGTTTCTCGTTCTGACGAGCGCGCTTTTTGGCCTGAGGTGAGTTTGCCATGTGTTTCTGACCTTCGTTCGGTACGGTTATCTAGGGTTGCGCGCCACGGAATATCCGCACCGGTTCAGAATCACGAGTGTGAGTCGGGCCAAGCGGGCCGCACGCGCATGTATGCGGCGCTAATTATCCAAGTTTTCAGATTTTGCCAAGCCGATTCTTCATTCGCGCATAGCGACCAAAAATTGGCGGATCGGGCCCGCCTTTCTTAATTCGTTGCGCGTTTACTTGTCGCGGAACTGTGCCGCGCGTTTTTCCAGGAACGCGGCCATGCCTTCTTTCTGATCTTCCGTGGCGAACATCGAATGGAAGACACGGCGTTCAAACAGCAGACCTTCGCTTAACGTCACTTCGTAGCTGCGGTTCACAGCCTCTTTCGCGGCCATTGCGCTTAGCTGTGATTTCTCCGCGATCTTCTGCGCGGCGCCGATAGCCTCTTCCATCAGCTTCTTTGCAGGAACGACACGGCTGACCAGTCCGGCGCGCTCGGCTTCCTCGGCATCCATGAAACGGCCGGTCAGGTTCATGTCCATCGATTTGGATTTGCCGACAAAACGCGTCAGGCGTTGCGATCCGCCCAGCCCGGCAATAACGCCCAGATTGATCTCGGGCTGTCCGAACTTGGCCGTATCGGCCGCGATGATAAAATCACACAGCATGGCCAGTTCACACCCGCCACCCAGGGCATACCCCGCCACTGCAGCAATAATCGGCTTTCGGATCGCCGACACACGGTCATTGGCGTCAGCAAACAAATTGATGTTGAAAACATCAACAAAGCTCATCTCGGACATCTCCTTGATGTCCGCTCCGGCGGCAAATGCCTTTTCCGAGCCGGTAATTACGATGCAGCGCACCTTGTCGTTCTTGTCGGCGTCTTCAAGCGCATCGCACAACTCAGCCAATAGCTGGGTGTTCAGCGCATTCAGCGCGTCCGGGCGGTTGAGCTTGATAAGGGCGACGTGGTCTTCGATTTCGACGATGATCGTCTCAAAAGCCATGAGATGTAAGCTTCCGGTTGTTCTGTTCAGATACAATTCCTTATCACGCGATTTCGCTGGATCAAGCTATCTTTGGCATTGCGCGCAATAGAAGGATGAGCGACCGGACTGGGTGATTCTTCTGATAACCGCACCGCAACCGTCGGTTCGGCACGGCTGGCCTTCGCGCCCGTAGACGTCAAAGCGGTGTTGAAAATATCCAAGCTCTCCATCAGCTTGACGGAAATCACGCAGGGATGAGCCCCCCGCCTCGATGGCGTCCTGCAAGACCTGACGGATGATCGGAACCAGCGATGCCACGCGGGCTGCAGAAATCTGACCAGCTTTGCGACGTGGCGACACACCGGCGCGATAAAGCGCTTCGCAAACGTAGATATTGCCTAATCCGGCAACGATTCCCTGATCCAGCAGCGCAGATTTGACCGGAGTGTTCTTTCCCTTGAACGACTCGATCAGGTGTTGTTCGTGAAAATCATTACCCAAGGGTTCCGGCCCCAGAACTGACAGCAGCTTGTGTTCGTCGGCGGTGACTGTCGGCAGTAAGTCCATCGCTCCGAACCGGCGCGGATCATTGAAGGTCACGCGGGCGCCATTGGCCATGTGAAACACGACGTGATCATGCTTTTGCGCCATCGGATGTTTCAAGGCAAACTGCCCAAGCGGGTCGCCAGATACCGTCATTCTTCCAGACATGCCCAAATGAATGAGCAAGGTTTCACCGCTGTTGAGATCCGCGAGAATGTACTTGGACCGCCGCCGCAAGCGGTCCACGCGCTGCCCGGTCAGCCGCTCGGCCATCCGGTGCGGGAAAGGCCAGCGCAGGTCGAGGCGATTCACATCCGCGCGTTCGATCACCACACCCTCCATTGCAGGGCTCAGGCCGCGTCTTACTGTCTCGACCTCGGGCAATTCGGGCATTAGATGGCTCCTAATTCAAAGGGCCGCATTGTGCCCGGTTCGTATGGCCCTATAACAGAGGCGAAATTCGATAAACGGCAAGGCAAATGTCCGACAACAGCGACAAGACCACTCATTTCGGGTTCGAAACCGTGCGCGAGGCTGAGAAAGCCGGGCGCGTACAGGGCGTGTTCAACTCGGTCGCCTCGAAATACGACGTGATGAATGATGTCATGTCGATGGGCATCCATCGCGTCTGGAAGGACGCGATGATGGATTGGTTGGCCCCGCGCCCCGGTCAGCGTCTGTTGGACGTCGCGGGCGGTACGGGCGACATCTCGTTCCGTTTTCTGAAACGCGCGGGCTATGGCCATGCAACAGTGCTGGACCTGACCGAACCGATGCTGATCGAAGGCCGACAGCGCGCCGAGGCGGATCAGATGGCCGACAGCCTGAACTGGGTGGTTGGCGATGCCATGGCGTTGCCGTTTGATGACAACAGCTTTGACGTCTACACGATCTCTTTCGGCATTCGGAATGTAACCCGCCCGCAAGAGGCACTGAACGAAGCGTTCCGTGTTCTTAAACCCGGTGGTCGCCTGATGGTGCTGGAATTCAGCCAGTTGCCGAATGACGGGCTGCAAAAGCTCTATGATCTTTACAGTTTCAACGTCATCCCCCGGATGGGCAAGCTGATCGCGAACGACTACGACAGTTATCAATATCTTGTTGAGTCGATCCGCAAGTTCCCGGATCAAGGGACGTTTCTGGATATGGTCCGCACCGCTGGTTTCGAAAACGCCAAATACCGCAACCTCAGCATGGGTATCGCCGCGCTGCATTCCGGTTGGAAGATCTGACGCATGCGCGGACCCCACAACATTATCCGCCTGATCCGGACAGGCGCCACGTTAGAACGCACCGGCGCGATGAATGTGGTTCTGGATGCTTTCGAAGCCCCGCGCGCATTGCGCATTGTGGCGCATGCACTGGGCAAGCCCTTTCAGTTTCTGGGCTACAAAGGCGATCCGAAAATGCCGCCCGCCACGCGGGCGCTGACCGCGCTTGGCCCGGCATACATCAAATTCGGCCAGATTCTTTCGACCCGCCCCGACGTGGTGGGTGAGGAACTGGCAGCGCAACTGCGCGTTTTGCAGGACAAACTGCCGCCCTTTTCGCGCGGCGAAGCCATGGCCGAGGTGCAGAAGGAACTTGGCCAGCCTGTCGAAAGTGTCTTTGAAGAATTCAGCGACCCAATCGCGGCGGCCTCGATTGCGCAGGTCCATAAGGCGCGGCTGGTCAGCACCGGGGAATATGTCGCCGTCAAAGTCCTGCGCCCCGGGATCGAGCGCGCTTTTAAAAAAGATGTCGACGCCTACTATCTGGCTGCCCGGATCATCGAGCTTTTTGCGCCCGGTGCCCGCCGTTTGCGCCCCATGGACGTGATCGAGCATTTTGATGGCGTGGTGCGGGGCGAGCTTGACCTGCGCCTGGAAAGCGCTGCCGCTTCGGAATATGCCGCGAACACCAAGGACGATGCCGGGTTCTGGCTGCCTCCGATCGTGTGGTCGCTTTCGGCGCGACGGGTGATGACGCTGAGTTGGGCGGACGGCATTCCGCTGGGTGACAACGCCGCGCTGGACGCTGCAGGTCACAATCGCCGCGATCTTGCTGAACGCGTCCTGCGTCTGTTCCTGCTGCACGCGCTGCGTGATGGCTTTTTCCATGCAGACATGCACCAGGGCAATCTGAAGGTCGCCGCGAACGGTGACATCATCGCGTATGACTATGGCATCATGGGCCATATCGACGAATATACGCGTCGGGTCTATGCCGAGATATTGTTTGGCTTCATCCGCCGCGACTATAAGCGTGTGGCCGAAGTGCATTTTGAGGCCGGATACGTCCCCGCAAATCAGGATGTCGACGAATTTGCCCGTGCCCTGCGCGCGGTGGGCGAGCCGATCTTTGGCATGGATGCCTCTCATATCTCGATGGGACGCCTGCTGAATTACCTGTTCGAGGTGACTGAGCGCTTTGGCATGGAAACCCGGACCGAGTTGATCCTGCTGCAACGCACCATGGTGGTGGTCGAAGGTGTCGCGCGTTCATTGGATCCGCGTATGAACATCTGGGAGGTCGCCCGTCCGGTGGTCGAGGATTACATAAAGCAATCCATCGGCCCCCGCGCGGCACTGAAGGACTTGGGTAAAACCGCAAGGGTTCTTGCCCGGTTCGGTCCGCGCCTGCCCGGTCTGGTCGAAAACGCCCTGATCGCGCAGACGCAAAACGATCAACCCCAGAAGTCGGCCTTCTGGTCCACCGTATTGCCAGCCGCTGTTGGGGCTGCGGCGGGTGCAGCACTGGTCCTGTTGCTGAACGCACTCAGCTAAGATCAACCAAGCTTGCAGTGACTTTGGGCGCAGCGCAATCGTTGCGCGAAAAAGGGGGCCAAGCGGCCCCCTTGATCAGTATCTGATCAGAGCCGTTCAATCGCGATGGCAATGCCCTGACCGCCACCGATACACATGGTCACCAAGCCCTTGGACCCACCTGTACGCTCTAGCTCGTAAAGGGCCTTAAGCGTGATGATCGCCCCAGTTGCGCCCACCGGGTGACCCAAGGCAATCGCACCACCATTGGGGTTCACCTTGGCTGCATCCAACCCAAGCTCCTGGTTCACCGCCAGGGCCTGTGCTGCAAAAGCTTCGTTGCTTTCAATCACATCAAAATCGCTTACCGACAGACCGGTTCTGTCCATCAGGTTCCGCACGGCCGGAACCGGGCCGATGCCCATCACTTCGGGGCGCACGCCAGCATGCGCATATCCCAGAATACGCGCCTTGGGTTTCAGTCCTGCCTTTTCTGCGGCTTCCGCAGTTGCAAGAACCATCGCGGCAGCACCGTCGTTGATGCCCGACGCGTTCCCGGCAGTGACGCGGCCGTCTTTTTTAAAGACCGGACGCAAGCCGGCAAGCGCTTCGGCCGTCGTAGCCTTGGGGTGTTCATCGACCTTGAAGTCGACCATGTCGCGTTTGACCTTGACCTGAACAGGTGTGATCTGGCTGTCGAAATATCCCGCGTCGATTGCCGCTGCCGCCCGGGTTTGGCTGGTCAGCGCAAACTCATCCATCTGCTCGCGGTTGACTTGATGTTCGTCCGCAACGTTTTCAGCCGTAACACCCATATGACCCGTGCCAAACGGACAGCTTAATGCACCCAGCATCATATCGAGCGACGTGACATCGCCCATCTTCGCCCCCCATCGTGCCTGTGGCATGATATACGGGCTGCGCGACATGCTTTCCGCGCCACCGGCAACGGCGAATTCGGCGTCCCCAAGCATCAGGGCCTGTGTCGCCGAGACAATCGCCTGTGCGCCCGACCCACACAGCCGGTTCACGTTCATCGCAGGGGTACCGTTGGGAATGCCCGCCTGCATTGCAGCAACGCGTGACAAATACATATCGCGCGGTTCGGTGTTGATCACATGTCCGAACACGACGTGTCCGATCTGGGCGCCTTCGACGCCCGAACGTTCCAGCGCAGCTTCGGTCGCAACCGTCGCCAGGTCGATGGGAGCGGTCGAGGACAACGCCCCGCCAAAGGTTCCAATCGCGGTGCGGGCACCATCTAGAATTACGATGTCTTTCATGGATCACTCCTTGTCGATTCGGCGGGATTATGCACTTGCAGCATTGGGCTGTCGCGCAAAACGTGTCGTAACACACAGAATTGACATTCACCCGCTTAAGACGCAAGAAATTCCGTCATGACGGACAATACCGACGATATCCTGACACGCCTTCCTGCCCGCCTGAAAGAGGCACGCCGGTCCAAAGGTCTGTCGCTTGAGGCCGTAGCAAACCTGAGCGGGGTGTCCCGCTCGATGGTCAGCCAAATCGAACGCGGCGAAAGCAGCCCGACCATTTCAACCCTGTGGAACCTTACGCGTGCCCTGCAGGTGGATTTCGCGGGCCTGCTGGACGAGGCCAACACCACCGATCAGGTTGAAGTGCTGCGCAACGCCGAAGTGCCCAGCATCGACAACATGGGTCGGAATTGCCGAATACGTATCCTCTCTCCACCCGAAGAGGCCGGTGGGCATGAAGTTTACGATATCCAGTTTGACGCGGATGGCGCCTTGTTAAGCCAACCTCATGCGCGCGGCGCGAGGGAACAACTGACAGTTCTGGAGGGTTCGGTTCGTGTGTCCTCTGGCAGCGCGTCCCGCGACCTGCAAAGGGGCGATACGGCGCGGTATGCTGCGGATGTGACGCATTCGATTGTGGCTGAGGGTCCGGCCCGCGTGTTCCTGATTGTAAAAAACGCCTGACGGTCGCCGCGATCCGTTTTAGTGGATTTTTTCCCATATACTGAATTCCCCCATTTGGGAATTAAATCCGTTATGTTAGACATGCGACTCATATAGACGGAGACCGCCATGGCAGATGCATTCCTGTCCCACATCACGGACACACTCGCACAGATCGAATCCGAAGGGCTTTATAAACGCGAGCGGATGATCACTTCGCCGCAAGGCGGTGAAATTACGGTGGGCGAAAAACAGGTTATCAACCTGTGCGCCAATAACTACCTTGGTCTGGCTGATCACCCCGCCCTTATCGACGCCGCGAAGGGCGCGATGGAACCCAGAGGATTCGGCATGGCCTCGGTCAGGTTTATCTGCGGCACGCAGGACATCCACCGCGAGTTGGAGCAAAAGCTGGCGCAGTTCCTGAAACAGGACGATGCGATCCTTTTTGCCGCTTGTTTCGATGCAAACGGCGGTCTCTTTGAGCCTTTGCTAGGGCCTGAAGATGCCATCGTTTCGGACAGTCTAAACCATGCCTCGATCATCGACGGGGTGCGGTTGTGCAAGGCCAAACGCTATCGTTACCAGAACAACGACATGAATGATCTTGAAGCGTCGCTGAAACAGGCGCGCGAAGACGGGGCACGGCATATCATGATCGCCACCGATGGCGTGTTTTCGATGGACGGATACTTGGCAAACCTGCCGAGGATCCGCGCTTTGGCCGACACATACGACGCCGTCGTCATGGTCGACGACTGCCACGCCACCGGCTTCATGGGACCAAACGGCGCTGGCACACCGGATCACTTCGGGGTCAAGGTAGACATTCTGACAGGAACCTTGGGCAAGGCGCTTGGGGGGGCAATCGGCGGCTATATCGCCGGGCCGCAACCAGTGATCGACCTGCTGCGACAGCGGGCGCGGCCCTATCTGTTTTCGAATTCACTGCCGCCTGCCATCGTTGCCGCTGGTATAGAAGCCATCAGACTGGTCGAAGAAGGTGAAATGCTGCGCGCCCAATTGTTCGGCAATGCCAAGTACTGGCGCGCGGGGCTGGAAAGGCTGGGCTTTGACCTGCTGCCCGGCGAACACCCGATCATTCCGGTCATGCTGGGTGAGGCGACACTGGCGCAAGAGATGGCCGCCAGGTTGTTTGATGAAGGGGTCTATGTCTCGGGCTTCTTCTTCCCCGTCGTTCCACGGGGTCAGGCGCGGATCAGAACTCAGATGAATGCGGCCCTGACAAAGGACGAATTGGACCGGGCACTTGCCGCGTTCGGCAAGGTCGGCAAGGACTTGCGAGTAATCTGATGCGACCCAACACGATGAAAGCCTTGGAAAAGACCAAGCCCGAAGAAGGCCTTTGGATGGTGCAGGCCCCAGTGCCTGAGATCGGCCCGGACGACGTTCTGATCCGCATCAACAAGACAGGCATTTGCGGAACCGACATTCACATCTGGAATTGGGATGAGTGGGCCGCGGCCACCGTACCCATCCCGATGATCACCGGTCACGAATTCGCTGGTGAGATCGTCGAAATAGGGCGCAACGTAACCGGGCTTGAGATCGGTCAGCGCTGCTCGGGCGAGGGGCACCTGATCGGAAAAGACAGCCGCCAGAGCCGCTCGGGCAAATTTCACCTTGATCCCGGAACGCGGGGTATTGGGGTAAACGAACAGGGCGCGTTTGCGCAATATCTGAAACTGCCTGCTTTCAATGTTGTGCCCTTGCCGGACGACATACCGGATGAAATTGGCGCAATCCTCGACCCGCTTGGCAATGCCGTTCACACCGCGCTCAGCTTTGATTTACTCGGCGAGGATGTCCTGATCACCGGCGCAGGCCCTATCGGTATCATGGCCGCCGCCGTTGCGCGCCACGCCGGTGCCCGGCATGTGGTGATCACCGATATCAACCCCGATCGCCTGAAACTGGCTGAACACGTGGTGCCCACCGTGCGCACCGTGGACGCGTCCAAAGAAGGCCTGGAGGACGTCATCGCCGAACTGGGTATGAAACAAGGGTTCGATGTCGGGCTTGAGATGTCGGGCGCGCAGGTCGCGCTAGACCAGATGGTAGAGGCTTTGGTCATGGGCGGAAAGATCGCTCTGCTGGGAATACCGCCTGGAAAATCACCGGTGGACTGGTCCCGCATCGTGTTCAAGGCCATTACGATCAAAGGCGTCTATGGCCGTGAAATGTTTGAGACTTGGTACAAGATGATTGCCATGTTGCAAAATGGTCTGGACGTCAGCCGGGTCATTACCCACCAGATGAAGGTCGACGATTTTGCCGAAGGTTTTGCCGCGATGAAATCGGGCCGGTCGGGCAAGGTGGTTTTGGACTGGACCTAAGCCTCTGGCGCTCTGCAGACTCAGACCCTAAACAAGGGTGACACAGACGTTTGGAGAGCCACATGAGCGACAAGGATGACCGCTATCTTGAACGCGGGATCGAAGATACTCTGGTCACTGATTTCACAGAAACCCATCGCAAGAGTTACGGCGATTTCCTGCAACTCAAGACGCTGCTGAACCTGCAAAAAACCTTTCAAGACCCCGCGCAGCCGGATGAGATGCTGTTCATCATCATCCACCAGGTCAGCGAGCTCTGGTTGAAGCTGATGCATCATCAATTGGTCGAGGTGCGCAGGTTCCTGCAACAGGACGATTTTGGCCCTGCCATGAAGAACCTTGACCGGGTCAAAGCGATCCAGCGGCAGTTGATCGCGGCTTGGGAAACACTTTTGACCATGACGCCCGCAGACTACATGACCTTTCGGCACGCCTTGGGGAATTCATCCGGTTTTCAAAGCTATGGCTATCGTCAGATCGAATTCATTCTGGGCAATAAGGACCCCTCGACCCTGAAAGTTCACAAGCATGACGCCGAAGTCATGAGGATGCTGAACGATGCCCTGACCAAACCGTCGCTTTACGACGAGGTGTTGTTCATGTTGGCCCGCCAAGGGTTTGACGTACCCAGGGACGTTTTGGAACGCGATTATGCTCAACCCTATTCCGGCGATCCGCGCGTTGTAAAAATATGGGTGCAGGTGTTCCGCGATACGAAGCAGTATTGGGACCTGTATGCGCTTGCCGAAAAACTGATGGATGTGGAATCCCTATTCCAACGATGGCGGTTCGATCACGTTACAGCGGTCGAGCGTGTGATCGGCAACCAACCCGGCACGGGCGGGTCCAGCGGCGTATCGTTCCTGCGTAAGGCCTTGGATTTGCGCTTTTTCCATGATCTCTACGACATGCGCACCGAACTGATGTATACCAAGCAGGAGTAAGCGATGCTGTACCGCGGGTTCTCTCAGGAAGAACTGGATCAGGAATATTCACCCCGTTCGATGATCGGTGGGGACCTGACGCCATATCTGGACAGTTACGCCGCGCTCAGCGCCCGGCATCGCGCGCAGATGGAGGTGAAAGAGAACTTGGCCTATGGCGATACCCCAACGCAGGTTCTGGATCTCTTTCCCGCCAAAGGCACTGGCGCGCCGCTGCATGTCTTTATCCACGGCGGCTATTGGCAGGCGCTCAGCCAGCGTGAATCGGCCATGATGGCCCCGGCGCTGATCGAAGCCGAACAGTCTTTTGCCACTTTGAATTACACGCTCGCCCCGGATGCACGGCTGGATCAGATGATTGCCGAGTGTCGTGATGCCCTTCTTTGGCTGGCCTCACACGCGGGCGTCTTGGGTTTTGACCCATCCAGAATCACCCTGTCGGGGCACAGCGCCGGTGCGCAACTGGCGACCATGGTCATGGCAACCTCTGCCGATGCGCTCGCCCGGGCAGGTTTGCGCGTGCGCGATGTGATTCTGATCAGCGGTGTTTATGATCTTGAGCCGATCAGCCTGACCCCGATCAACGACCCGCTACAACTGACCCCGGTCGAGGTGCATGACCTGTCCCCCATCCTGCACCTGCCCGCCCCCGGTCCGCGCTATCACGTAACAGTGGCCGAACGGGACACGCCTGAATTCATCCGCCAAAGTCGCGACTATGCCGAACTGTTACGGAAGGGTGGCCATTCGGTCAGTTTCGATCTGAAAAAAGGGATGCAGCATTTCGATATCATCATGCATCCGGGAACGTTTTTGCCCGCCGGACACTAGCCCGAAAGAAAAACAGCGGCTCGATTGAGCCGCTGTTTTCTGTTTCTTGGTAAATTCGGATCAGTCCAGCGTACGGGTGACTTCTTCGCGTTCGAAAATTTCGATCACGTCGCCTGCGCGGATATCGTCGTAATTTTCGAATGCCATACCGCATTCTTGACCTGACTGAACCTCGGTCACTTCGTCCTTGAAGCGCTTGAGTGTCTTCAGAGTGCCTTCGTGGATCACCACGTTGTCACGCAGCAGGCGGACGCCAGCCGAGCGGCGGGCAACGCCTTCGGTGACCAGACAGCCTGCAACCTTGCCGACACCGGTAACTTTGAAGACTTCGCGAATCTCGGCGTAACCGATGAACTTTTCGCGGATCTCGGCGCTCAACAGGCCAGAAGCGGCTGCTTTCACGTCATCCACAAGGTCATAGATCACCGAGTAATACCGGATTTCCACGCCCTTCTGGTTCGCGGTGTTCCGCGCCGATGCGTTGGCACGGACGTTGAACCCGAAGATCGGCGCGCCAGACGCTTCGGCCAGGCCGACATCCGTTTCGGTGATCGCACCCACGCCCGAGTGCAGCACACGCACACGCACCTCGTCGTTGCCGATTTTTTCCATCGCCTGAACGATGGCTTCGGCCGAACCTTGTACGTCCGCTTTCATCAGAATCGGCAGCTCGGTGACGTTTTCGTCTTCCTTGGCCTTCTGCATCAGCTGCTCAAGCGTGGTCGCGGCACCAGCGGCAGCGCGTTTGTCCTTGGCGGCTTGCTCACGATAGGCAGCAATCTCGCGGGCCTGCGCTTCGGTCTCGGTCACGTTCAGAACGTCACCGGCCTCGGGCGTACCGTTGAGACCCAGAACCTCGACCGGAACCGAGGGGCCAGCTTCGTTCACGCGATCGCCCTTGTCGTTGATCAGCGCACGGACCTTACCGTATTGCTCACCCACAACAAAAATATCGCCCTGACGCAGAGTGCCGTTCTGAACCAGAACGGTGGCCACGGGACCGCGACCCACATCCAACTGCGCCTCGATCACGGCACCTTGGGCGGCGCGATTCGGATTGGCTTTGAGTTCCAGAATTTCGGCCTGCAATGCGATGGCTTCCAGCAGCTCATCCAGACCCTGACCGGTTATGGCAGATACTTCGACGTCCTGAACCTCACCCGACATTTTCTCGACGATCACTTCGTGCTGGAGCAGATCAGTGCGCACCTTGTCCGGGTTGGCATCGGGTTTGTCGACCTTGTTGATCGCCACGATCATCGGCACTTCGGCCGCCTTGGCGTGGTTGATCGCCTCAATGGTCTGCGGCATCACCGCATCGTCAGCCGCCACAACCAGAACCACGATATCCGTGACCTGAGCCCCGCGCGACCGCATCGACGTAAAGGCCGCGTGGCCCGGGGTATCGAGGAAAGTCAGCGTCGCACCGCCATCGGTTTTCACCTGGTAGGCACCGATATGCTGGGTAATACCTCCGGCCTCACCCGCCACAACACGTGCATCGCGGATCGCGTCCAACAACGAGGTCTTACCGTGGTCGACGTGACCCATGATGGTAATGACCGGCGGACGCGGTTGCAGATCTTTTTCGTCGTCTTCGATCTCTTTGATGACATCTTCAACATCCGAATCGGAAACGCGCGTCACCTTGTGACCGAATTCCTCGATGATCAGTTCGGCGGTATCGGCGTCGATGGTCTGGTTCTGCGTGACCATCATACCCATCTGCATCAGCGACTTGACCACATCTGCCACACGCTCGGCCATGCGGTTGGCCAGTTCCGAGACCATGATCGCCTCAGGCAACTGAACGTCGCGGATCACCTTTTCCCGCTCAACCGGGCCGCCCATGGCTTTCTGACGCGCACGCTCCTGCTTGCGCTTCATTGACGCCATCGAGCGTTGACGGTTGCCTTCGCCACCGGTGGCCTGACCGAGTGTCAGCTTACCGGAGCGACGGTTGTCATCGCGCCCTTTGCCGCGGCCACGCTGTTCGCGTTCGCGGTCCTGTTTGCGCGGAGCCGCAGCCGGCGCGGGTTTGCTGGCCGGGGCGCGTCCGGCTTTGGGCTCTTCCGGAGCCGGGGCAGCAGCAGCCCGTTGGGCAGCTTCTTCCGCTTCCTTGCGCTTGCGCTCTTCATCTTCCGCCTTTTGGCGTGCGCGTTCTTCGGCCTCACGCTGTTCGCGTTCTTTGGCTTCTTGCTCTGCACGCCGCCGGGCGCGTTCTTCTTCACGCGCTTTCTCTGCCGCTTCACGCTCGGCGGCTTCTTCAGCCTCGCGCGCTTTGGCGGCCTGCAACGCCTTCATCCGACGGGCCATCTCTGCGTCGGAAATCCCGGCAGGGCGGCGCGAAGGATCGCCCGAGGGCGCAGCTCCGCCGCCCGGCTTTCCAGCACCCGGCTTGGGGACCACCACGCGTTTGCGTTTGGTTTCCACCACGACATTCTTAGTGCGTCCGTGGCTGAAACTCTGTTTCACATTTCCGGGGCGTGCCCCGCCACGAAGACCCAATGTCTTTTTGCCGTCATTATCGCTCATAAAGCTTCTTACCCTTCCGCGCGGCCCCTGCCGCCGTCATCCGTTTCGCGCAAGCCACGCAGGCGCTGCGCTTCCTCTACAACACGTTTGGCGAGTCCACCAGAGGCCAAGGCCGCATGAATCACCGTTTGGCGCCCAAAAGCCTGTCCTAACTCGTCCGCCGTCAGCCAGCCGATGTATTTTCCGAAGTGCGGCGTGCTGAGTTTCGACTTTCCGCGCCCCGATCCATCAGCGGCCTGAATCAATACCTGGGCCTCTTCCCGGTCCAGCCACGTCTTGACTTTCTCGTATCCGGCGACAGCATCGCCGGACTTGCGTGCCAGGCTCAACAACTCGATCACACGGCGTGAGACCTGCTTTTCGACCTCGTCCACCAAGTCCTGAGGCACATTTACCTGAGACTTGAACCCGCGCGCGAACAGTTTTTTGCCCACCGCCTTATCCAAGGCCGTTCGATCTGCCGACACATAGACCCCGCGCCCCGGCAATTTCGCCGCGACATCCGGATAGACCTGACCGTCCGGCCCCGTCACAAAGCGGATCAACCCGTATTTGGGTTGCACCTCGCCCGTGGCGATGCACTTACGCTCAGGTCCTTCGGACCGATCTTTATGGACGCCACCGCGACCCATGCGCCTACCCCGAGACCTGAGATCAGGCCTCGGCCTCCTCATCTACAGACTCGCCATCTTCTTCGGTCTGCGCCAACTCGGCCGGGTCAACCCAACCTAGCATGATGCGTGCGGTCATGACCAAATCCTGCGCTTCTTCCAAAGAAACACCAAAAGGTTCAAGCACACCGTCATCTTTGACCCGCTCACCGTCGACGGTCGTCCAGCCGCCAGCCAGTTCCCAGTCGGCGCAGGTTGCGAAATCTTCCAACGTCTTCACGTCGTCTTTGGCCAGCGCTTCTACCATCTGGGGTGTGAGGCCTTCGAATTCAATAAGGCTATCCTCGGCGCCCAGCGCCCGCGCACTGTCCAGCGCCGCCTTGGCCTGTGCTTCCAGAAACTCGCGCGCACGGGTCTGAAGTTCTTGCGCGGTCCCTTCGTCGACACCGTCGATGACCAGCAACTCATCGATCTCGACATAGGCCACCTCTTCGAGGTTGGTAAAGCCTTCAGAAACCAGCAGCTGCGCAAAGAATTCGTCCAGATCCAGGCTATCCATGAACAGCTTGGTGCGCGCCTCGAATTCCTTCTGACGACGTGCCGATTCTTCGGCTTCGGTCATGATGTCAATGTCCAGGCCGGTCAACTGGCTGGCCAGACGCACGTTCTGACCGCGGCGACCGATGGCGAGGCTCAGCTGCTCCTCAGGTACCACGACTTCGATCTTGCCGGCTTCTTCGTCCAAAACCACCTTGGAAACCTCGGCGGGCTGAAGCGCATTCACAAGGAATGTCGGCTGGTCTTCGTTCCACGGGATGATGTCGATCTTTTCACCCTGCAATTCGTTCACAACGGCCTGCACGCGGCTGCCGCGCATACCAACGCAGGCACCGACGGGGTCGATCGAGCCATCATAAGAAATCACGGCAATCTTGGCACGCGAACCGGGATCACGGGCCACAGCCTTGACCTCGATGATGCCATCATAGATTTCCGGCACTTCCATCTTGAACAGCTCGGCCATGAATTCCGGCGCGGTGCGCGACAGGAAGATCTGGTGGCCACGAACCTCGCGGCGGACTTCCTTGATATACGCCCGCACGCGATCATTCGGGCGATAGCTTTCGCGACCGATCTTGTCGTTGCGGCGCAGAACAGCTTCGGCCCCACCCAGATCGACGATGACATTGCCGAACTCTTCGCGTTTGACAGCACCGTTGATGATTGTACCGGCGCGATCCTTGAATTCTTCGTACTGGCGATCCCGCTCAGCTTCGCGGACCTTTTGCAGAATCACCTGCTTGGCGGACTGAGCCGCGATGCGGCCCATTTCAACCGGCGGCACTTCTTCGACGAAAACGTCACCAACCTCGGGCGACTCCATGTACTGGCGCGCCTGTTCGACGGTCATCTCAGCCTGATAGTTCTCAAGCTCCTCATCCTCGACCACTGTGCGGACGCGGGTAAAGGTCGCCTTGCCAGTCTTGCGGTCGATTGACACGCGGATGTCCATCTCGGCGCCGTAACGGCTCTTGGCGGCACGGGCGAGCGATTCTTCCATCGCTTCGACAACCAGACCGGGGTCGATCATCTTTTCGCGGGCCACGGCCTCGGCGGTCTGCAGCAGCTCCAGCTGGTTGGCTGAGGTGATTGCCATCAGTTCGTCTCCTCTTCGGACCCTTCGGTCTCAATCTCGTCGAAAGCGTTTTCGTTCAGGGCACCCGCATCTTTGCGCTGGCGCAGCATTTCCTTGATCAGGTCATCGGTCAGGACCAGCTTGGCGTCGCTCAGCCAGTCGAATTGCAGACCGATGGTGATGGTCTCACTCCCTTCGGGGATGTTGATCAGAACCTCATTCCCTTCGATCCCGGCCAGTTCCCCTTTAAACCGCCGACGACCGTCGATCAGTTCAGCAGTCTCGATCTTGGCCTCATACCCTTCGAACATCTCAAAGTCCTTCAGACGCGTCAGGGGTCGATCGATGCCCGGGCTGGACACTTCCAGCGTATAGGCGTCAAGGATCGGATCCTCGACATCCAGCGTGGCGCTGACGGCGTTGGAAATCTCGGCGCAATCATCAACTTCGATACCACCGTCGGGCTTGTCTGCCATGATCTGCAGCGTGGTCTGCTTGCCGCTCATCAAGCGGATGCGGACAAGCTCGTACCCCAAATCCTCGATCACGGGCGTAATGATTTCCGCGAGTCGCCGGTCTATGGCTGCCTTGGCTATCAGGTCATTTGTCATCTGGTGCTCTACCCTTCGAACGGGCACAAAAAAACGGGCGCGCGGCCCGTCGAACTTTCCGGTGGAGCCCCGGACCGAAGCCCGACACGCCGCTGTTGCACCTGCATATACGCGCGGTTTCCCGAATCTGCAACCCCTAGCGCGTTGCGTGGCCTGATTTACGCCAACCACCACCGTTCGGCTATGCGGCCATCATCAAGCGCGCGGCCCGTAGCAATCTGACGCGGCATACCCACATGCGGTGCCACGGCCAGCGCCATGTTCGATTCGCTTGGGAAATATCGCAACCCACGCTGGTTTTTCAGACCGTCACCTGCCGGCAAAGCGGCCACATCGACATATCCGTCCCGCAGCGCCTCGGCCCGGATGCGGGCATCGGGGATAACGATGATTTCGATCGTCTCCGCCCACCCTGCCGAACCGTCCTTATAATGCCCGGACACTTTGCGGCCCAGGAAGTGACGATCGTCATCCGCGCGTTCCACCCGGTAGCATCCGGTGCCGTTTGCCTTGTTCAGCGGCGTTACGCCCTGTCCGCCCCGGGTGATGACAAAGCGGTTGTCAGCCAGAAGGAATGGCAAGCCCGGGTTAGCCTCGGCAAGCTCCAGCCGAACCGAATCTGCAGCAAGTGCCTCAGCTTGTCCGACCTCACTCAGAACAGCCACCACATCGGCGGCTTCCAGCGGTGCGCCGTCGTGGAAGGTAACACCCTTTCGCAGGTCAAAACGCCAGACACGCGCTTCGGCATCGGTATGCCAGCCAGTCGCCAATTCGCCGCGCAACGTGCCGTCGGGCGCAATCTCGGTCAGCGTATCAAAAACAGCCCCGCGCGCCACCAGCTCCAGACTATCGTCGCGCGGCACGGCCAATCGTAGAGCACCCCCCGCCTTTGGCGTATCCGCCAGTGACTTACCCGTCGCCGCTAACAAGGCAGCCGCGGCACCCGAGGCGAACAGAGCGCGGCGGTCAATCCGGGTCATGCTACCCCCTCGGCCACGCGGTCCATGATTCGAACCAACTCGGCACTGATGCCGGGTTCAGACAGAGCGTGGCCCGCGTTGCGTACCATCTTCAGCTCGGCATTGGGCCAGCGATCAGCAAGGGCCCACGCGGCCTGCGGCGGACAGATCATGTCATAACGGCCCTGCACGATATGTCCCGGGATGTGTGCGATCTTTCCAATCTGGTCGAGGATCTGCCCATCCTTCTGAAGGAAAGCAGCATTCATGAAATAGTGATTCTCCAGCCGCGCAAAGGCACGCGCGTATTCACCAGGGCTTTCCCCGACCCCGCCTTGCGCGTGAATCGACGCCAAGGCGTTCTCCCACGCGGACCAGGCCCGCGCGTAAAGGATTTCAGTGGCGCGATCCCCCGAGAAGAGCCGTTTGTTGTAGGCGCCGATTGTGTCGGACAGCTCGCCCTCGGTCAGCAGCGCGGTGAACTTTGCCCACTGCTCGGGCCAGAACTTGCCGGCCCCACCGCCGTAGAACCAATCCAATTCGGCCTGCGTGGCCAAAAAGACACCGCGCAGCACCAATCGGTTCACGCGATCGGGATGCGCCTGCGCGTAGATCAACGCCAGTGTGGCGCCCCAACTGCCGCCAAACACGGTCCAGTCGTCGATATCCAGCAGGGTTCGAAGCCGTTCTATGTCAGCCACCAGATGCCAAGTGGTGTTGTCGGTCACTGATGCGTGTGGCCGGGATCGACCGCACCCGCGTTGATCAAACAGAATCACCCGGTACGTATTCGGGTCAAAATAGCGGCGCATCGCCGGGCTGCAGCCGCCCCCCGGCCCACCGTGCAGGACCACAACCGGCACGCCATTGGGATTGCCGCACTGTTCCATATAGATACGGTGGCCTTCGCCAACATCGACCATGCGCTGATCGAACGGGTCGATCGGCGGGTACAGATATTGCACTGCGCGCTTTTGGTCCGGGTACTTGTCCATTATCGCCCTATATAGTCCTTTAACGTAAAAGAGCATACGGAGACAGGAATGCAAGCGCATCCGAATACTGTGGACCCGTCCGAGATCGCAAAATTCGAGGCGATGGCCGCGGAATGGTGGGACCCGCATGGGAAATTCAAGCCTCTGCACATGCTGAATCCCTGCCGTCTTGACTATATCACACAGCAGATCGCAGGAGAATTCGACCGGGATTTAAAGTCGCCTAAGCCTTTCGAAGGCCTTCGCCTACTGGATATCGGTTGCGGTGGTGGGTTGCTGAGCGAACCCATGGCCCGTTTGGGCGCCAAGGTTGTTGGCGCGGACGCAGCTGAACGCAATTTGCCCGTCGCCCGCATTCATGCCGAGCAATCCGGGCTTGAGATCGATTACCGCCACACCACGGCCGAAGACATGGCTGCCGCAGGTGAGCAATTCGATGTTGTTCTTAACATGGAAGTGGTCGAGCACGTGGCCGATCCGCTCTCGTATCTAACCGCAACACAACAACTGCTAAAACCCGGCGGGCTGCAGATCTGCTCGACCATCAACCGCAACCCGAAATCATATGCGATGGCTATTTTCGGGGCCGAAGTGGTCATGCGCTGGCTGCCGCGCGGCACGCATGAGTGGAGCAAGTTCATCACGCCCGACGAGTTGTTCGACCTGCTGCGTCAGGCGGGTTTGGAGCCGGTAGATCGCAAAGGCTTTGTCTTCAATCCGATTCTCTGGAGCTGGTCGATCTCAGACCGGGATTTGAGCGTGAACTATGTGACGGCGAGTGTGAAGCCAAGCTAAAGCTATTCGCCTTCCAACTGGATGCGCAGATCGCGCAGCACCGGCAACGTGCTGCGCACGCGCTCAACACCTAACTCTTCAACCACGCGGTTGATCATCGGCGCAATTGACGCGATTGCCTGATCGCGCGCGCGACGTCCAGCGGGGCTGATCGCGACCATCTTGCGGCGAGCATCGTCCCAATCGGGACGGATGTGGATGTATCCGGCCCATTCCAACTTGGCCAGAGTGTTGGTCATCGCCCCGCGCGTGACGTGGAACGTGCTTGCCAGTTGCGCAGGCGACCGTTCGTCGCCCACAAAGACCAGATGGTTCAGAACCGAGAAATGTGAAATCTCCATGCCCTTTGGCAGCACCCGGCTGAGCCGGTTGCGCAATAGCTGGTCTGCGGTCAGGATCTCGCTGAACAGCGTGACCGCGAGGGCATTGTGATCGTCTGTCATGGTCCGATTCTGGATCAGGGCCCGTCAAAACGACGGGTGTGCGTCAACGAGGGCACGCGGCGACGCGCCTCAGCCACAGGATTATCATCCAAATCGAAAAAGTGAATGCCCGGATCGGTCCCTGCGTCGACAACGACCTCTCCCCACGGGGCCACGACCATACTGTGGCCGTATGTGTGGCGGGTCTTTCCACGGGTTTTCGCGTGCTCTCCGGTTTGCGCTGGTGCCAGCACCCATGCGCCATTCTCAATCGCCCGTGCACGCAGCAGCGATTCCCAATGCGCTGCGCCGGTCACTGGGGAAAATGCAGCCGGAACAGTAAGAATCCGCGCGCCTGCTTGCGCCAAAGACGCATAGAGATGTGGAAACCGAATATCGTAGCAGATGGTCATCCCAATCGCACCAAAGTCGGTCTGGGCCAAAACGGCCTTATCACCCGGGCGGTAGTTCTTTGATTCGCGGAACGTCTCAGACTCGGTGACTTGCACGTCGAACATATGAATCTTGTCGTACTTTGCCACGATCTGCCCTTGCGGGTCGATCAGGAAGGAGCGGTTGGCAAAGCGTCCGTCAGCGTCATGGGTTTTGATCCCAAGCGAGCCGATCAACAGCCAAACGCCCAGCTCAGCGGCCTGATCGCGCAGGCCCGCGAGCGTGATGTCATCTTCTTCGTGCTGAAGAACCGCGCGCTGCCGCGTTGTGCTGGTAGAGACACAATTCGTCACCTCAGGTGTCAGAACGAACCGCGCGCCCTGGCCTGCCGCCTCGGCCAACAGGCCGCGAACGGTCGCCAGGTTTTCGACCGGATCATCAGACGAGGTGAGTTGCAGCAGCGCGGATTTCATCAAGCTGCCAGCAGACGGTCCAGCTTGCCCTGCCGCTCAAGTTCATAGAGCTCATCGCAGCCGCCGACATGTTGTGAACCGATGAAAATCTGCGGCACGGTGCGTTTGCCGCCCGCGCGCTTGATCATTTCGGGCTTGCGTTTGGGATGTATCAGCACATCGACTTCTTTGAACTGAACTTTCTTCTGTTTCAGCAGACGTTTGGCCGCGTGGCAGTAGCCGCACAGCGGCGAGGTGTAGATTTCAACCGGTTTCATTTCTTGTCCTTCAGATTTTTTACAATCTTGTGCGAATTAGGCATCCTTGGCAACGCGCGCCAGAGCCAACACAAAAATATGATTTGCGCCAGCTTCACGGCAGACACGTGCACAGGCCGTCAGTGTCGCGCCCGAGGTCATGACGTCATCCACCAACAGCACATCCCGGCCCTGCATCCGATGCAGGCGTCCGGGGTGCAGTGAAATCGCGCCTGACAGGGTATCTGCCCGTTCCGCTGCGGTTTTCCCGTCCAGAACAGGCGTCCGGACCCGACGCTTCAGAAGGTCCGGGCAAACGTCCAGCCCGGTTTCGCGCGCCAGATGCTGCGCCAACAGCGCCGACTGGTTGTAGCGCCGCTTGACCAATCGCGACCAATGCAACGGCACCGGCGCAATCAGCATATCATCGCGTATCAAGTCCCTGCCAGCCTGCGCCATCCACCTGGCCGCTGGGCGGGCCAATTCCGGTCTGTCGCCATGTTTCAACGCCAGAATCAACGACCTTGCCTTGCCCTCGTACAAAAGCGCGGCGCGCGCGGCGCTCCAGGGGCGGGGTGTTTTCATACAGTCATCACAGTCAATTCGATGACCGTCTGGCGCGCCCGGCAGGGGAACGCCGCAACTTTCGCATACGAGCCCGCCAATAAAGGGCGTATCGCGCCAGCAAGAACCACACAGACCAAAATCGGTTTCGGTCAGATCACCGCATCCCAGACACCGCGCTGGATAGATCAGTTGAACAGCGGTTTGAATTCGCTGCAAGATGCGATAATTCCGCCCTATGAAGCTGCCTGACTCCACTGCACCCTCTCTGTTCGACCGCCGGGCACTTGACCGGCACCGTGCCCGAGCGCGGGATGAGGCCCTGTTCCTGCATCATGCCGCCGTGGACGAAGTGCAGGATCGCCTCTCTATGGTTAACAAAACCTTCACGGCCCCGGTGATCGTGACGCCGTTCCGACAGATTTGGCAGAATGTTCTGACCAACGCACAGGTTATCCCGGATGATGAGGTTCTGGCCTTGCACCCCAAGGCGCATGATCTGGTGATCCACGCCATGGCGCTGCACTGGGCCAATGATCCCGTGGGCCAACTGATCCAATGCCACCGCGCCCTAAGGCCAGATGGGTTGCTGTTGGTGGTATGTCTGGGAGGCGAAACCCTGCACGAGCTGCGCGCGGCTCTTGGACAGGCTGAAATAGAAGTCACTGGCGGGCTCAGCCCTCGCATCGCGCCCATGGCCGAACTGCGCGATCTCGGCGGCTTGCTGCAACGGGCGGGTTTTGCCCTGCCAGTCGCCGACACCGCCCGTCTGACGGCGGAATATCGCGACCTGACCCACCTGATGCATGACCTGCGCGCGATGGGAGAGACCAACAGCTTGTCCGGGCGTGTGAAACACCCCACACAACGGAAGATTTTTTCGCGCGCCCAAGAGATCTATGCCGGCCACTTCTCGACCCCTTCAGGGCGGCTGCCGGCAACATACGAATTGATCTGCCTGACCGGCTGGTCACCCGACGAAAGCCAACAAAAACCCTTGCGCCCCGGATCGGCCAAAGCGCGCCTTGCCGATGCCTTGGGAACAAAAGAAGGCAAACTGCCCGATTGACGACTGGTCTTTTCCAGTTATCTCAGCCCGATACGCAGAAATTCAGGAAGCCCGACATGTTTGACGCCACCCGCCCATCCCATGCCCCCGCAGACCACCCCAAGGTCAAAATGGGCCGTGTTGGTATCCTGCTGGCCAATCTGGGCACGCCGGATGACTATAGCTATTGGCCAATGCGGCGGTATCTGAACGAGTTTCTGTCGGATCAGCGCGTGATCGACTATCCCAAGTGGAAGTGGCAGCCGATCTTACAAAGCATCATCCTGACCAAGCGTCCTTTCAGCTCGGGTGAGGCTTACAAGTCGATCTGGAACCACGATAAGGGCGAAAGCCCACTCATGACGATCACCAAGGACCAGACAGCCAAGATGCGCAAAGCGATGCAGGCGCGCTATGGAGATCAGGTGCTGGTCGACTTCTGCATGCGCTACGGAAACCCGTCGACCAAATCGAAAGTGCGCGAAATGGTAGCCGCAGGATGTGATCGCATGCTTTTTTTCCCGCTTTACCCGCATTATGCGGGCGCTACGACCGCGACCGCCAACGATCAGTTCTTCCGTGCATTGATGGATGAAGCCTGGCAACCCTCTACCCGCACGGTACCACCCTATTTCGATGAGCCCGCCTATATCGACGCATTGGCCCGGTCGGTGGAAAACGCCTATGCCCAGATGGAAACCAAGCCGGACATCCTGGTTTGTTCGTACCACGGTATGCCGGAACGGTACCTGCAACAGGGCGATCCCTACCATTGCCAATGCGCCAAGACGACAAGATTGCTGAAGGAACGGCTCGGCTGGCCAGATGATCAGATCACGTCGACGTTCCAGTCGCGCTTTGGCCCCGAGGAATGGTTGAAACCTTATACAGTTGACCACGTGGCCGACTTGGCCAAACAGGGCAAGAAAAACATCGCCGTCATCGCACCCGCATTTTCAGCCGATTGCATCGAAACGCTGGAAGAAATTAACGAAGAGATAAAGGAAAGCTTCGAGGAAGCGGGCGGTGAGGAGTTTACTTACATCCCTTGCCTCAACGATGACGATTCGCACATCGAAGCCCTTGGCAAAGTGATCGAAGATAATCTGAAGGGCTGGTTGGACTGAGCCATCTTTGTACTCAGGCATGAAAAAAGGCGGTGGAGTGCTCCACCGCCTTTTCTCTAGATAACGCTCGTCAAATTAGCTTGCTGCAACAGCTGCGGCTACGACGACCAGCAGGATCAGCGGCAGCAGGATACCCTGCGACGTGCCCTGTGTTTCTTCCACAACAACCGGTGCTTCGACAATCGGCTCTTCCAGGTTACCGGCATAAGCGGTCGAAGCAGCAGCGGTCAGTGCAGCGGCGAGAACGAGTTTCTTCATATTAACCTCCAGAATTTGCACGATTCCAAATAATGAAACCGCGCACCCAAGACTTACCTCGTGTTATTTTTCTAATCAGCTATCTGACTGGAATGCAATTGCAACTTGCGCTGCAAGCGGGTTCGTGAGCAAAAATGTGGTCAAATTAGCAACACTTGCGTGCCAACATTCGTCATTGAAAACAATTCTGCGATATCTTCGTTGAACAAGCCGATACATCCATTTGACGATCGGCGGCCGATCTTGCGTGTGTCATGCGTGCCATGGATGCGGTAATATTTCCAGCTGAGATACAAAGCGTGTGTTCCCAACGGGTTATCCGGACCTGGCGGAATATAGTCCGGCCATTCGGGGTTTCGCTTTTTCATCGATGGCGTCGGAGACCAGCTTGGACCTTCAACCTTGCGGATCACGCTGGTCCGGCCACGACGGGTCAATTCCTCGGTCAATGGCACTGAAGACGGGTAGAGTTTATAGGTTCTCTGGTCGTCGGACCAGTAATGTAACGCACGAGAAATTGTATCAACCAGGATCGCGCCGTTATTTGTATTTGAGAAATAGGTTCGCCAATCCTGCGCGCGAAAACCCGAAATGTTCCGACGCACCTGCGGTTCCGGCTCGGGCGCGGGGCGCAGCGGATCGCCGGGTATGTATTGCGCGATAGCAGGAGAGGCCAATACTGCCGACGCTCCGGCAATGAACCCACGACGGGTAGAAGTGTGTAAGTATTTTTTGACCATGATGAACGGTCCTCTGCTAAGGCCAACCTGAAAATCTCACATATTCTATTGCCAGAATGCTTCAGTCGCAAACCAAACCGGCAGAATCATGCGAAATGGGGGCACCGTTCGTTTGCCCAAGGCCGTCTGTCGCGCTATGCCCTAGGTTAAACCAATCATCAGGCTAATCATGACGCGTATAGTTTCTTTCCTTTTTGCATGCGTTGTTGCGCTGGCAGCGTGTACTCCAACCAGCACTCCGACCTATGGCTCGGACGGGCGGCCATTGCCGACAGTTTACAAGATCGGGCGAAACTCCGAAAAACTGCAGTTCCGCATGCTTGATTCGGTCAATGCGCTGCGTCAGGCTCAAGGCTTGCAGCCCGTGCAACTGAACGCACAACTGAACGCTGCCGCGGCAACACATTCAAAGGACATGGCCCGACAGAATCGTCCATGGCATTTTGGGTCGGACGGGTCCTCTCCGATCGACCGCGCGCGGCGCGTGGGCTACTTTGGTACCTTCCTAGGTGAAGCGATCTCTGAGACCTATGAGACCGAGACCGAGACCCTCGCTGCCTGGATGCAGGAACCCGGGCCGCGCTCGGTGATCATGGATCCGAAGGCTACGCAAATGGGGTTTGCCTGGCATCAGGAAGGCGGCGGCAAAATCTGGTGGACATTGGAAATGGGCACCGGCGGGTAGTCGCGTTGGAATCCGAAAAAAGCCCCCGGATGTCTGGGGGCTTTTTCTTATGTAAACTAAGCCGCTTGCATTGATTGTGCTTCGGTCAGAATGGCATACAGCTTGACCGGATCCGGGTTGGCGCGCAGCTTCGAGCAGACTGACGTATCGCGCAAGGTACGAGACACCAGCGCAAGCGCTTTCAAGTGATCCACCCCGGCCTCTTCGGGCGCGAACAGGGCAAAAGCGATATCGACCGGTTGGCGGTCGACCGAGCCAAAATCAAGCGGCTTTTCAAGCATCACGAACACGCCCGAAACACTTTCCAACCCGCCCATCCTTGCATGCGGGAGCGCCACGCCATGCCCAACACCGGTTGGCCCGAGGCTTTCTCTCTCTAGCAGCGCGTCAACGACGAGCTGAGCTTCAAGGCCCAGTGTCGCATCAGCCACATCCGCAATTTCCTGAAACAACCGCTTCTTGCTGGAAGCAGAAGACAATACGCGGACTGCCTCGGGCTTCAGTATGCTCGAAAGCTCCATGATTACGCTCCATGGCGACGCTCCCACAGATGCGGGGGCGCGCCTTTGCTATTCTTGCCTGTTACGGATCAATCCAGCCTATGTTGCCGTCTTCCCGACGATACACGACGTTCAATCCATCCTTGTTTTCATTCCGGAACACCAGCACCGGGGCACCGGCAAGTTCCATCTGCATAACGGCTTCACCAACACTCAGCGATGGGATCTTGGTTTCCATCTCGGCCACGATCATCGGCTGCAGGGATTCGGGTTCGTCAGCCGACTCAGATTCATCAGAGGCGAGGATATAAGACGACGCCCCGAAGAGTTCAACAGGCTCTGCACGATCCTTGTGATGGTCCTTCAGCCGCCGCTTATACCTGCGCAGTTGTGTTTCCATCTTGTCACAGCAGCCTTCGAAGGCCGCATAGATTTCAGTCGCATGGGCCTTGGCCTGCGCTGTCAGGCCAGTGGAAAGATGCACTGTGGTTTCGCATACATATTCATGCGCTGAACGGGAAAAGACGACGTTGGCATCTGTAGGTCGCTGGGCATATTTACCCACAACCTCGCCCAGCTCGGTCTGCACGTGAGTCTGCAGCGCCGCACCGATGTCGATCTGTTTTCCGCTGATTTGATAACGCATGTGATCTCCTTCACAATTCACACCCATTCTTACGTCACGTAGAGCGACGCATGTCTTTTTATCGGGTGGGGGATAAAGGCATATTCCGCGGTAGCCGCACCTGCCTCCCTTCAAAGAAGGGGGATCGTGATCCAGACGGGAACCGAAGAAACGCCATAGCCCAATTGAGGCAAGAGACGGCGAAAGAGTCAATCAAAACAGACGTGCATATACGTAAAATCCGCCCTACCGTCGGCGCAATTTTGCGCAAGCTTATGAAATCCGGAAGTTTTCGCCTAGGTACACGCGGCGTACGTTTTCGTTTTCGACCACTTCATCCGGTGTGCCGGACATCAGGACCTGACCATCATGCAGGATGTAGGCGCGATCCACAATCTCGAGCGTTTCCCGCACGTTATGATCGGTGATCAAAACACCGATGCCGCGCTTTTTCAGGTCGGCAACAAGGTGGCGGATGTCACCGACGCTGATCGGGTCAACACCGGCAAAAGGTTCGTCCAAAAGCAGGTATTTCGGATCAGCCGCGAGGCAGCGCGCAATCTCGACACGGCGACGTTCCCCGCCTGACAACGCCAGTGCAGGTGCCCGACGCAGATGTTCGATCGAGAAGTCCGACAGCAATTCCTCAAGTCGTTCTTTGCGGCGATGAACATGCTTCACCGAGATGTCGAGCACCGAAGCGATGTTGTCCTCAACGCTCATACCGCGAAAAATCGACATTTCCTGCGGCAGATAGCCGATGCCCAGCCGCGCACGGCGATACATTGGCAGGGTCGTCACGGTCTGCCCGTCAATCGTGACGGTGCCGGCCTCGGGGAACACCAGACCAGCGACCGAATAGAACGTTGTGGTTTTGCCTGAACCGTTTGGCCCCAGCAGCGCAACAACTTCGGACCGGTCGAGCGTCATCGACACATCCCGGATCACCGTTTTCTTGCGATAGGATTTCCGCAGTTTTTCGATCCGAAGGCCTGATTGCCCATGGGCCACGGTCAATTCAGGCCGCGTCATCAGTTTTCGCCCTGCTGCAGGATGGTTTTGACATTTCCAGTCATCGTAGCTGTGCCGGTCGTCAGGTTGGCATTCATCTGATCGCCACTGATGGTGCTGGGTCCCTGCGTCAACAGCACATTGCCCTTCATTACGATGACGCCCGAGTCGATGGTGTATTCAGCCCAGTCACCCTCGGCCGCATCGGGCGGGCTGACCAGAACCACATCTTCGGTCGCTTCCATCCGCTCAATGCCCGAGCGTTCCTCATTGTAGATCACCAACACGCGCTCAGCCGTCAGGCGCATCTCACCCTGAATAACGATCACATTTCCCAGAAACTCGGCCGATCCGTCCTCTTGATTGACGTTCAACCGTTCCGATGTCACCTCGACTGGTTGGCTAGGATCTGCTTGGACAGCGCCAAACGCGACCTGCGTTTCCTGCGCAGCCGCACCAAAAGCACCCAGGGTCAGAGCGCAACAAATCAGAACAAAACGAAAATTTGTCACAGGTTATCTTTCTGCCTTTTCGGGCTCGTATATCAGCTTCACGCCGTCTGTAAAAATAATATGGACAGGACCATCCTTTTTTTCCGTGCCGAAGGTCATCCCACCCGCCGTGAAATTGCCGATGATACCAGTTCCATTGACCTGACCCGGCGCGTCGCCCCGGATTTCGTTGAGTGCGGTGTTCAGCAGTTCGGTGGTGACGACAGTGCCATCCGTTGACGTGATGACCACGTCACCAACAAAGGTGGCCGAGTTCTTGTCAGGCCGCAGCACGCCCGAATTTGAATCCAGCGTGATGACACCGCCATTCGACAGACCCAAACGACCGCGGAATTCTGCGGCAGTCGGAGTGGATGCCCCGGTCCCCTGCGTGGCCCGGATCGCCTGAATCTGAACCTCTTCACCCTTGCGCGTGGTGCCGCGGTAATTGGGCTGGGTCACCACCTGATCCGCCAGCCGTTCGTCGATGTCCTTTTGCGCGAAAGGCACGTTCACGCTGGTATCGATACTTCGGGACAACAGGAAGACGCTGGATAGCATCAGGATGGCCACCAGCGGTAGCAACACCTTGAGGAACTGTACCCTGCGTGAATGTCCGTCCACTGCGATACCTCCCGTCTAACCCAGCCCGACGCGCAGGCAATCGTGGATGTGCAACAAGCCTTCGGCCCGTCCTTGAGCAGCGGGATCAACCACGAATAACGACGTAATCTTGCGGTCGTTCATGATCGCGACCGCCTCTTCCGCCATTGCATTCGGTGCGATGGTAAGCGGGTCACGCGTCATGACCTCTTCAGTGTTTTTACCCAAAAGGCCATCCATATTCCGGCGCAGGTCGCCATCGGTCACGATACCTAAAAGGCGGGTAGTTTCATCCGTAACGCCAACGACGCCAAAGCTTTTTTGACTCATGACCAGCAAGGCCTCGCTCATTGGTGTGCCAACAGGAACCAAGGGCAAATCCTTGTGCATCAGATCACGCACAGTCGAAAGCTGCGCGCCCAGCTTGCCGCCGGGGTGAAAGGCGCGGAAATCCTCGGGTTTGAAATCGCGATACTTCATCAGGGCAATCGCCAGCGCATCACCCATCGCCAGCGTCAGCGTGGTCGAGACCGAGGGCACCATTCCAAAGCCGCAAGCCTCGCCCAAAGACGGGATCAACAGGTGCACGTCCGCCTGCTTCATCAACGTACTTTCCGGCTTGCTCGACAACCCGATCAGCGGAATCCCAAAGCGCTGGGTAAAGGCCAGCAGGTTCGCCAGTTCAGGCGCTTCGCCCGAGTTTGAAATCGCCAGAACCACATCGCCCTTGGACACCATGCCAAGATCGCCATGGCTGGCCTCGGCCGGGTGTACGAAATAGGCGGGCGTGCCCGTGCTGGCCAGCGTGGCGGCGATCTTGTGTCCGATATGGCCGGATTTACCAATGCCGCTAACAATAATACGGCCCGGAGCCCGAAGGATCATATGCACCGCTTCGGCGAACTGATCATCCAAACTGTCAGCCAGCACATCCAGCGCTCGGGCCTCGTCGGTGACAACCTGCTTGGCGGTTTTCAAAAAGGACTCGTTGTCGGTCATGAGTGTGCAAAGATATCCGTTTCGGGCCAACCGGCGAGGTCAAGCTTCGCACGCATCGGCAAGAAGTCAAAACAAGCCTGCGCCATCTCGGTGCGGTCTTCGCGTGCCAGACGCGCGTCCAGCGCGTCACGCAGTTGGTGCAGGTACAAGACGTCCGAGGCCGCATAGTCCAGCTGCGCCTCGGTCAGGGTTTCAGCACCCCAGTCGCTCATCTGCTGCTGCTTCGAAATATCGACCCCGATCAGTTCCTGGCACAGATTCTTCAACCCGTGCCGATCGGTATAGGTTCGCACCAGCCGACTGGCGATCTTGGTGCAGTAAACCGGCGCGGCCAGTGCCCCAAAGGCATGATACATCGCGGCAATATCAAACCGGCCGAAATGGAACAACTTGAGCACATTCGGGTTTTCAAGCATGGCGCACAGGTTCGGTGCTGCGGTCTGGCCCTTTTCCACCTGTACAATATGGCTGTGACCGTCGCCGCCGGACATCTGGATCACACACAGGCGATCGCGATGCGGATTCAACCCCATGGTTTCACAATCAATCGCCACGACGGAACCAAGGTCCAGCCCGTCCGGCAGGTCGTTTTTATAGAGATGGTTTGCCACGAGGGTCTTCCTTTACGCGATATTGACCCCGAAATAGGCGGTTTGGTTTGTAAACTCAACGCCGCAGGCAGGATCACGCTACTCATGTCGCCCGCGTTTGACAGAATCCATATGGGGGGGATAGGGATATAGCTATGACGTTGGACACTCGTAATTCTCATCCTCAGATCTCAGCACGGCTCAAGCGGGCAAATGGTCACTTGGCTAAGGTCATACAAATGCTGGACGATCAGGCCCCTCCCGCCGACATTGCCCAGCAACTCTTTGCTGTTGAAAAAGCAATCGCTATCGCCAAGCGCGTTTTGATCTACGATCACATCGAACACTGTCTGTCGCCTGATGGTCAAAGCGATTCACCTGACATAGAAAGCTTAAAGACGATAACAAAATACCTATAAAGTTGGTGCGCATTCGTGCTCAATGCCACCTGCCGGGCGCTCAGATTGCTGCACTGTTGGGCAACCGGGCTGGCACAACGCTTTTATGGATGGCCCTGACCTCGGCGCCCGGGGTCGCGGCAGCGTTGGTAATTTGGCCACGCTCGGGCCAGACAGCCATCTCCAAAAGCATTCCGACACATCTTGAGCCGCAAACGCGCTGTGTTACACCTTGGACACCATGGACCAACTAGACCGTCGCATCATAGCCGCCCTGCAACACAACGCCCGCGAGTCGACCTCGAAAATCGCGGCGAAACTGGGCGTGGCCCGGACGACCGTGCATGAGCGAATTCGCAGAATGGAAGAGAACGGCACAATCGCCGGATATTCCGTCATATTGAACAGCCCCGAGGATGCCCCACGCGTGCAGGTCATTGTCTTGCTTGAAGTGCAGCAAAAGGAAACCACGCGCATTATCAAACGGCTTGAGGCCTACCCCGAAGTGAAACTCTGCCTGTCCATCAATGGTGAGTTCGATCTTCTGTTGTCCGCCGAGGCTCCGAGGCTCGAGGATCTGGACATTCTGGTTGACGACTTGGCCAAGATCCCCGGTGTTCAGCGCACAAACACAAGTGTCGTGTTTGGCCGCCGGATAGATCGAATTTGAGTGGCTGATAACCCTCTGTAAACCCTAGCAAGACTAGCTTGGCCCGGATTGATCAGAATTCCGGACTGGCAGAATGCCTCATCTTTTAATTCTTGGACTTTGTTTTCTTACCTTGTGCGTGGCGCATCAGGGTTTTGCCATGCCGAATGCCGGCGGGGCCAGGATATGTGACACCGCCGCCCGCCGTGCCGCCCATGCCGAAGACGTACCATTGGACGTTCTGCGTGCGATTGCGCGCATAGAAACCGGGCGCACGCGGGACGGGCGGCTCGAGCCTTGGCCGTGGACCATAAATGTTGAGGGGCAGGGATTTTGGTTCACCTCGGAACGCGAGGCAAAATTTTACGTCTTCAACATTTTCAAAGCGGGCAAACGCAGCTTTGATATCGGTTGTTTTCAAATCAATTATCGTTGGCATAGCAAGGCCTTCCGATCCATTGATGCGATGTTCGACCCTTATGAAAATGCCGCTTATGCCGCTCGTTTTCTGAAAAGGCTATATGCCGAGCTCGGGTCCTGGCCCGCTGCGGTCGGGGCCTATCATTCCCGCACACCATCACTGGCACAGTCGTATTCAAGCCGTTTTCAGACCGTTTTTGCCCAACTGGATCAAAGCGGGCAGCAAGCCTTGGGCTGGGGCGAGGATGACACGTCCACTTCCAGTGCGGCCTCTCTGCTCCCGATAAACCCTCAACAGTCTGGCGGGAAATCGCTGGGCTCTCTGGTTCCGCCGTCCGGCGCTGCAACCGCCTTTATCTCGTTCGATTAGGAGAATCGCGTGCCCAAAATCGACGCCCGTTCCCTGTTTTCTCCGACCGTGCTGCTGGCGCTTGCGCTGATGACGGTCATCGTGATGATGATCCTGCCAATGCCCGCCTGGGTGCTGGATGTGGGTCTGGCGACCTCGTTCGCGTTGGCGATCCTGATCTTCACGCTGACGCTGTTTATCGAACGGCCATTGGATTTTTCGTCTTTTCCAACAATCCTTCTGGCCTCGCTGATGTTGCGGCTGTCGCTGAACGTGTCCTCAACCAAGTTGATCATTGGGCAAGGCCACACTGGACCAAACGCCGCCGGAGACGTAATCGAAGGCTTTGCCGATTTCGTTATGGGCGGCAGCATATTTCTTGGGCTGGTGGTCTTTGGCGTTCTGCTGATCGTGAACTTTATGGTAATCACCAAAGGTGCCGCGCGCATGGCCGAGGTTGGCGCGCGATTTGCTCTGGACGGGATGCCCGGAAAGCAACTTGCAATCGACAGCGACATGAGCGCCGGGGCCATCGACCACCAGCAAGCGAAAGAGCGGCGTGAGCGCGAACAACAGGAAACGACCTTTTTCGGCTCACTCGACGGTGCGTCGAAATTTGTCAAAGGCGATGCAGTTGCCGGGCTGCTGATTACTTTGCTGAACCTTGTGATGGGCCTGATCATGGGCGTAATCGTGCATGGGATGCCGATCTCCTCGGCGTTCGAAACCTATGCCATCCTCACCGTTGGCGACGGGCTGGTCTCGCAAATCCCGGCCGTGATCATCTCGATCGCCTCGGCTCTGTTGCTGGCGCGTGGCGGCACGCAGGGCGCAACCGATAATGCGATTTTCTCGCAATTGGGGCGGCATCCGGCCGCTCTGGGAACTGTCGCAATGCTCATGGTGCTATTTGCACTTGTGCCCGGTTTGCCCTTCTTGCCATTCATTTTGGGCGCGGGCGTGCTGGGCTACGCGGCCTTTACTGTTCACCGCAAACAATCCGCGCAGGACGCCGAGGCCGCAGACCCTGCGGAACAGGATGATACTCCAGCTTCTCAAGCTATCGGAGACATTCTGGACCTCGACGACGTTCATCTGGAATTCGCGCCCGATCTGGTCAGCATGGTTCTGAATCCGGGTACCGGGCTGGATGCTCGGATTGCCAATATGCGGACCTACGTGGCCTCTAGCTTTGGCCTGATCCTGCCCGACATTCGCCTGACCGACCGCGCCGAACTGCCAATGGGCACTTATGTGGTCAAGGTGCAAGGAGTTGAGCAGGCACGCGGCGTTCTGAACCCTGACTTGGTGCTGGCGCTGGTGCAGGACGGCCACGATGTGCTGCCCGAGGGGAATGATGTCACCGAACCTGTATATGGCGCGCCTGCGCGGTGGATTCTACCCAAGGACCAAGAGGCCGCCGCGTTGAGCGGGGCCACCATCGTTTCACCGCCTGAGATTCTGGCCACCCATCTGCTTGAGATCATCAAGCAGAATTTCTCGCGCCTGCTGACGCTGAAATCCCTTCGTCGGCTATTGTCCGAGATGACCCGTCTGAGTGATCCGGTCCGGGCTGAGGCAAACCGCAAACTGCTGGATGAGTTGATCCCCGACAAGGTGCCTATCGACACATTGCATGCCGTGCTACGGCTGCTGCTGGACGAACGGGTCTCGATCCGCAACATGGCCCTTATCCTGGAATCTGTTGCTGAGGCGCGCCTGACCACTACCCAGCCCGAAGGCATCTGCGAACTGGTTCGGCAACGATTAGGCTTTCAACTGGTCGCCGAGATGAAACGCGAAGACGGTTCGATCCCCCTGATCCAGCTGGCGCCGGAGTGGGAAGATACATTCGCCACCTATCAGATTGATGCACCTGTGTCGGGTCTTGACGTGGCGCTGCCGCCAAACCTGTTCAACAAACTGGCTGACGGTGTGACCGATAGTGTGGCGCAATCCGCCGATCATGGGCTGTTTCCTGCGTTGGTCACCTCGACCCGGCGACGCCGGCTGCTGCGCACCGTCATGCATGCGCGCGGCATTGCCAACCCCGTGCTGTCCTTTGAAGAAATAGGGCTTGAGGCGCGTCCAGCGCTGGTCGGAACCGTCCCCGCATGATCGCGCTGCCACCGGAGCTTTTGCCCCAGCTGAGCGAAGGTCTGTGGCACATGTTTGCCGTTTTTCTACGTGTCTCGGCGATGGTCTCGCTGCTGCCCGCCTTCGGCGAACGCAGCATCCCGACGCGCGTAAAGTTTAGTGTCGCTGCGGCTTTCACCTTGATTGTAACACCTGCGATTGCGGAGCCAGTCACCCAGCCAGACCTGCTATCTATGGTAGGTATGGTATTAACCGAAGTGCTGATCGGGGTCGCCTTGGGAATTGCGCTGCGGGTATTCGTATTGGCCTTGCAGACCGCAGGCTCGATTGCTGCCCAGGCAACGTCGTTGTCGCAAATTCTTGGACCGGCCGCTGCAGACCCTGTCCCGGCGATGGGGTACATGCTGACGCTGGCCGGGATAACACTTGCTGTTTTGCTCGGCTTACACGTGCGCGCGGCGCAGTTTCTGATCCATAGCTATACATTGTTTCCGATGGGCACAGCACCGCTTGCGCCGGACCTGTCACAATGGGGGGTGCAACAGATCGCGCGCAGCTTTGCGTTGGCCTTTTCCCTAGCCATGCCCTTCGTCATAGCCTCGCTTATCTACAACCTCGCGCTGGGCGTCATTAACCGTGCGATGCCGCAGTTGATGGTGGCCTTTGTCGGCGCGCCGGCCATCACCTTCGCGGGCCTTTTCCTTCTGTTCGCAGGAACCCCCCTGATCCTGTCTGTATGGTCGGATGCCTTGTTCTCATTCATGCTGAACCCGCTTGAGGACCCTAGATGAGCGCATCTGACGACGACAGCGACAAGTCCCACGAGGCGACTCCGCAAAAGCTTCAGAAAGCCCGCGAAAAGGGTGAGGTTGCGAAGTCGAACGACTTGTCCGTCGTGGCCGCCTATACCGGGTTGCTTGTCGCGTTGCTCGCAGCTGGACAATTCAGCGTTCAGAGCATGGGCAGCTTGTTCGCCGTACTGATTGATCAGGCCGGTGAAATCGCACCCTTATTGGTTGACGGATCAGCCGCCAACCCGGTCGGAGGGATGCTGACTACCGCGTTACTGTCGGCTGGGCTCCTGTTCGCTGTGCCCGCCGCTGCGGTTCTACTCAGCTTGATCGCCCAACGCGCCTTGATCTTCGCGCCCAGCAAGTTGAAGCCAAAGCTTTCCCGCATCTCGATCATCTCGAACGCCAAGAACAAATTTGGTCGCGGCGGCTTGTTCGAATTTGCCAAAAGCTTTGTGAAACTGGTGATCTACGGTACCTGCCTGGCGCTGTTTCTCAAGGCCAACATGGCCGCGATTCTTTCGGCCAGCGCATCACCCGCACGGATGTCCGTGATGTTAATGATGAACTTCCTGTTTCGCTTTATGTTCATCGTCATTGCAGTGGCACTGGCGATCGGGGTGGTGGATTACTTGTGGCAACACGCTGAACACATGCGCAAGAACAGGATGTCGCGCAAGGAAGTTCAGGACGAAACCAAAGATGCCGAAGGTGACCCCCACGTAAAGCAACAACGCCGCCAACGTGCGCAGGACATCGCCATGAACCAAATGATGTCGGACGTGCCCGAAGCGGACGTCGTCATCGTCAACCCAACCCACTACGCTGTAGCCTTGAAATGGGCCCGTACAGCGGGATCCGCGCCAGTTTGCGTGGCCAAAGGCGTTGATGAGGTCGCCGCCGCCATCCGAGCCCGCGCCATGGAAGCCGGTGTTCCACTCCATTCCGATCCGCCCACTGCCCGCGCCCTGCACGCAGCTGTCGAGATCGGACAGGAAATTGCGGAAGAGCATTATCGGCCCGTCGCTGCAGCGATCCGTTTCGCTGAGGCCATGCGCAAAAAGGCAAAAGGACAGATCAGGTGAAACAAAACGTATTTTCGGATCTTGAGAAAGTCACTGAAGCCACTTTTCAAAAAGAGCGCAAGCTTTTGCGCCCCTTGCTTGAGGCCGAGGCCCGCGTACAGCAGCAGTTGGCCCGGCTTGAAGCGCAGGTGCAGCAATCGCGAAAGGACAGCGGCTCGTCCGAGGGCTACCGCGTGACCGGTACAGATATTTTGTGGAGCAGTTGGGAATCGGCCTCACGCCGCCAACTCAATCTGGAATTGGCCAGAATTCGTGCCCAAAAACTTAACGCCATGGAAGCGTTGCGCAGGGCATTCGGCCGCCAACAAGCTGTCGCGAAGCTTTCCGCCGCGCAGACAGAGGCGTTCAAACGCGCTAGGGGTAAGAAATTGTCATCATACTAGTCTGCACGAAAGCCGTCAGGATCAAACATCCTGACGGCTGACACTCATGATCAAGACCCGCGATACTTCACCACCCATGCTTTTACGCGCCTCTTCAAGCAACGCTTTGCGCAGGACTTCTAAGTTATCTGACTCGGTGAATGCACCATCGAAGCCGCCAGAATTTGCGTGGTCAAACATGACCTGTAAAAAACCGTCACGCAGCTTCGGCTCGATCGCATAGAATGCTTCGGTCGTGCCAACGCTGGCCTCAAGGCTCAAAGTCATAGTTACCAGCGCGGCAATCCGGTCCTCGTCAACGACGGGCACTACGAATTGCTTGGCCATCCTGATGTATTCATATCCGCTCTTCTTGTAGTTTTCGCCCACCATATCGCTTGAATTTGATGAGGTATTGGTGGGGTTCGTCGCGTCTTGGCTGTGTTTTACAGCCTCGCTCGACCGGCTGGTCGGCGGTAGTGTCACTCCGGCCCCAATTCCAGCGCCAAGACCCAGCAGCATAAACAAAACGGGTAAAAGTATGTTCATCACATCCGCTCCTTAATACGGCAGTACGGCGTCAAGAATCTGCTGGCCGAAGCGTGGCTGTTGCACATCCGTGATCTGTCCTCGTCCACCATAAGACACACGGGCCGAGGCGATCTTGTCATAGGTGATTTCGTTCCTGCGCGAGATATCCTGCGGCCGCACGAAGCCTGTGACCAACAGCTCGCGCAGTTCGAAATTTACCCGCAGTTCCTGCGAACCAGTGATAGACAGGACGCCGTTCGGAAGAACATCCACGACCGTCGCCGCTACGCGCAGCGTCAGTTTTTCCTTGCGGGTCACCGACCCTTCGCCCTCACTTTCCGAAGCGGAGTTGATCGCAACAGCCTCTGCCAACGACGCCCCTTCGGGCAAGCGCCGGTTCGCGCGCTGCGGCAATCCAAACAATCCGTTTATCCCAAGGCTTTCCGAGGCCGAACGCGACCGTTCCGTGTCATTCGTGAACTCTGCCTGTTCGTCCAGTTCGATCACGACCGTCAGGATGTCACCCTTCTTGATTGCCCGCTGATCTCCCAGCAATGAATTCTGCCCACCGCTCCACAACGAGGACTGGTCCACATTGCGTTGCGGCTGGGTATGCAGCGGCAGTCCTGGCCACAGCATCGCGACCTGTTCCGGAGAGTCCTCGTTTGGTGTAAAGCTTGGAGGCCGACCCAGGTGATCAACGCGCCCACAGGCCGACACGAGCAAAACCGCGCCGAGCAGAGACTTGGAGAGTATGGACATCATTTAACCTCGATGTTGCCATCCGGTCGAACTACGCCGGAGATGGTGGTACGGGACGAAAGGTTCATGACCCGAATGCGATCCCCAGCGGCGCCACGCCCTAGCGCGCGACCCTCTGCCGTGATCGACAGCGGCTGGCGGTCAAAGATCAGCACAACAAGGTCGTTACGATCCACGAGGGCGGGTGGCCCCACGTCAGTCGCGCGAATGGGGCGCCCCGGATACAGTGCCACACGGGCTTCTAACCCAACCAGGACCTCAGGATCACTGACACCTCCGGCTACCTTCTGGGGTTTGGTCTCAAGATCGTTGGCCGCGATAATTTCCTTGGCGCGGATCGTCCGAGTTGGAACGACGGTATCGGCTATGGCAGCCACCGGCACCAGAAGCGATGCTATCAGGATCAGGAACCGCATCACCGCACCTGTGTCGTTGCGCCCATCATCTGATCGACGGCAGAGATGACCTTAGCGTTCATCTCATATCCCCGCTGCGCTTCGATCAGTTCCGTGACCTCACGCACCGCATCGACCGAACTGTCCTCAAGATAACCCTGACGCAAGGTGCCCAGCCCGTCCTCACCCGGGGTTCCAACTATTGGCGCGCCAGAGGCCTCGGTCTCTTTGAACAGGTTACCGCCAATCGCTTCGAGCCCTTTGGCGTTCGAGAAACTGGCAAGCGTCAGTTCCCCCAACCGTTGCCCGTCAGTCGTATCGTCGAAATAGGCATAGACCTCACCCGACGCATTGATCGAGATCGACCGGGCATCGTCGGGAATGGTGATTTCCGGGGCCACTGCGAACCCATCCGAGGTGATGATCAGTCCTTCGGCGGATTGTTTCAAACTACCATCGCGGGTAAAAGCCGACTGCCCATTAGGCAGCGTTACCTCAAGGTATCCGCGCCCTTCGATGGCGACATCCAAATCGTTTCCCGTTTCTGACAACGCGCCCTGCGCCAGTTGCACCGTTACAGCCGCAGGACGCACCCCCAGACCCAGTTGAATACCCGTCGGCAGGACGGTCCCGTCATTGGCATTTACTGCTCCGGGCCGTGCCATCTGCTGATAATGCAAATCCGCGAATTCGGCCCGGCGCGCGTTGTAGCCGGTGGTGTTCGTGTTCGCCAAGTTGTTGGAAATCGTCTCGACCCGCATCTGCTGCGCGGTCATGCCTGTTGCCGCAATCTTCAAAGCCCGCATTTTGGAATCTTCCTTTCAAATATCAGCGCATCAGTGTTTTGACCGCACCGCGCAAACGGTCGTCTTCGGTTTCCAGAAAACTCTGGCCCAGCTCATAAGCGCGCTGAACCTCTACAAGCCGCGTCACCTGTTCAACCGCGTTGACGTTGGACCCTTCGAGGAAACGGTGCAGAACTACGGGATTTTCCACCGGGTCAACATCGCCCTCAGTCCGGAACTGGGTGCTGCCCTCTCGTACCAGCATCTTGGGATCAGCTACGCGATAAACGCCGATCTGCCCCAGAAACTGCCCCTCGATACTCAATGTTCCGTCGCTGCCCACGTCGATAGAAGCACTATCCGGAGGGATGAAAACGGGCGCACCGTTGCTATCCAGTACCCTGTACCCATCCATTGTGACCAGATCGCCCTGGCCGCTGGGCGAAAACGCCCCCGCTCGCGTGAGCCGATTGCCCGCAGGGGTTTCAACCATGAAAAAGCCATCACCCTCGATTGCGAAATCGAATTGACCCCCTGTCTCGGTCAGCAGACCTTGTTGCAGCGATGTGTTGCGCACCTCGGCCCGGCTCATGGACAACGAAGTGTTGCCTGGCCTGTCGCGGACATACTCGGAAAACACGACGCCTTGCGCGCGGTATCCTGTTGTATTTGCGTTGGCGATATTGTTCGCAACCAGCCGCATTTCATTCATTAGCCCGGACTGGCGGGACAAAGTGGTATAAACGGAATCCATCAACGACCTCCGGCGATCAGTGGGATCAGGGTTGAAGTGAAAAAGGTCACCAGCGTCTGGGTCATGAAACCCATCGAGATCCAGAACACGATGACAATGGCGATAAGCTTGGGCACGAAGGTCAGCGTCATTTCTTGCACCGAAGTCAGCGCCTGAAACAGGCCGATGATCAGACCCGAGATCAGCGCCACTGCCAGGATCGGAACCGAGGTGATGACCGCGACCCACAATGCCTGGCGTACGATGTCATAGAAAAGACCTTCGCTCAGCATGTCGTCAGACCGGCATCCTGAGGATTTCCTGATAGGCCTCTACCACCTTGTTTCGCACGATCACCGCCGTTTCCACGGCAAGCTCGGTCTGGGCCAGGGCCTGCACAAGGGCGTGCGGGTCCGCCTGGCCTGTCATGGCAGCCTCAGAGACCTGCTCTGACCGTTTCAGGGTCGCCGTAAAATCCTGAAAAGTTGACCGCAATCCCTGCGCCACTCCGATGTGATCGGGATCGGCCTGTGTGGCGGGGCGCGCAAAGGCGTAGTTTTGTGCTGCGGTAAGGGATCGGATATCCATTCTGGTGTCCTTTATTTTCTGAGGAGTTCCATCAAGCTCGACGACATTTGGCGTGTCTGGTCGAACATCTTGAGATTGGCTTCGTAGCTTCGCTGCGCTTCGCGCGCGTCGGCGATTTCGATCATCAGATCGACATTTGAGCCGATGTAGTGGCCGGTTTCATCGGCCAATGGGTGCCCAGGGTCATAAATGCGCGACCCGTCGCGACGGTCGAGGTTGACTTCTCCGACCTGAACAACCTCGCGGCCATCCTTCTGCACAGTCTCAAACGGTACGGTTTTGCGGCGATAGCCCGGTGTGTCCGCGTTCGAGATATTCTCGGACACGTGCCGCAAGCGGGCAGACTGCGCCCGCAACGCGCTCGTCGATGCGGCGAGGGAATTGGAAAAATCACTCATGGTACGCTCTTTTTATGTTCGGCCAAGACTGCTGCGCAGGACATTCATCGAAGACTTGTAGATTGCCAGAGCACGATCATGCTGGCGCTTGACCTCAATCGCTTTGAACATCTCTTCTTCGACGGACACACCGTTGGCCCTTGGATCGCCTGACGGCGTCACTTCATACTCGGACCAGGGTAGCGTTTCGGTGGTGCCATTCAGGTGGCCGTCTCGCGTGGCTGTCATTTCCACCCTACGGCCGGAGCTTTCGAAAGTTTTCTGAAAGGCCTCAATATCATGGGGCTGATAGCCCGGCGTATCTGCATTGGCCATGTTGCGTGCGATGACAGCCTGCCGTTGACCGGCGTGGGTTGCCATTGCGTACGCTGTTTTAAAGACGTTCAGGTCATAGAACATCGGGGCTTCTCCCTCGATCAATTTCAATCAAGGCTTAACCCCGATTCCTTTAGAAAGCGTTTTCAGAAACCTGTTGGAGAACCCACAATGTCAAATCTCGACCCGTCGCTTCTGAAATGCGAATTCGACCGTTTATCCACTATGCGTCATATGGGTCGCGTCTCGGGGGTTGCGCGAGGTGTCATCGAAATTCAGGGGTTGGAGGGGAAAGCACGAATCGGTGACCACCTGACCCTTCGGCGCGGCGGCGCGTCGGATCTGCCGGGCGAAGTGCTGCATGTTGAGGCAGAGGTTATTCACATGTTGCCAACGGCCGCACCGGATGGGGTCAGCCTTGGTGATCAGGTGATTCTGGACCAGACGCCCGCTTTTGCTCCGGGTCTGCACTGGCTGGGGCGCGTGGTTGATCCTTTCGGCAGGCCGCTGGACGGTAAACCCCTGCTTCCCGGAGCGGTGGGGCAGGACATCATGCGGGCTCCACCCCCGGCGGTGACCCGAAAACCGCTGGGCAAGCGGATGGAAACCGGGTTGGCCATGCTCAACACTATGCTACCGATTGTGCAAGGTCAGCGTATTGGCCTCTTCGCCGGGTCGGGCGTGGGCAAATCCACGCTGCTGGCAACACTGGCAAAATCAATGCAGGCGGACGCGGTCGTCGTTGCATTGGTGGGCGAACGTGGACGAGAGGTCAACGCGTTCGTGGAACACGCACTCGGGACTGAGGGAATGAAGCGGTCGGTCGTTGTTGCGGCCACCTCGGACCAGTCGGCGTTGGCTCGCAGGCGTTGCGCGTGGTCTGCAATGTCCATTGCCGAGTACCTGCGGGATCAAGGGTTGAACGTCCTGTTTCTAGCCGACTCGGTGACCCGCTTTGCCGAGGCACATAGGGAAATTGCCGTGGCTATGGGCGAGGCACCCTCACTTCGCGGTTTCCCGCCCTCGGTTACGCCTCTGATCGCCGGTCTTTGCGAACGTGCTGGCCCCGGCTCTGGCGAGCAGGGCGATATCACGGCGGTTTTCAGTATTCTGGTTGCCGGATCGGATATGGATGAACCCGTCGCCGACATTCTGCGCGGTGTGCTGGACGGGCATATTGTCCTGAGCCGTGAAATTGCCGAACGCGGCAGATTTCCCGCCATTGACCTCAGCCGCTCGGTCTCGCGCAGCCTCCCGGGGGCGGCATCCGAAGAGGAAAACCGGATGATCTCGGAAACCCGCAAGCTAGTGGGCAGCTATGAACAGTCCGAGGTGATGATCAAAGCCGGTCTATACGCCGAAGGCGCCGACCCGTTGCTGGATCAGGCCGTGCGCGTACACGATGAGTTGGACGCTTTCTTTGGCAAACTCGAAACAGACGGGATAAAGAACAGCTTCAACCGCCTGCAACTGATCCTGCGACGCGCCACCGCTAACCTGCCGCGCTGAAGAAGTCCGGACAGTTTTAAGTGTTAAGACCACCTTAACACCTGCACGGCTACGCCTGTAGCTGGGTGATAAAAAAGGTGGTGGAGATGGGTACGCAATCCAATGCGGCGCCGATCATCATCAAGAAGAAACGTGTGTCAGGTGGTGAAAGCCACCACGGTGGTGCGTGGAAGGTTGCGTATGCAGACTTCGTCACAGCCATGATGGCGTTCTTCATGTTGATGTGGCTGCTAAACGCAACGACTGAAAAACAACGAAAGGGGCTTGCAGATTATTTCTCGCCGACAATTCCGGTTAACCCGGTTTCGGGTGGCGGCGATGGACCCTTTGGCGGCAATGACATGTTTTCCGAGGTAACCCTCGTGATGGAAGGGTCCGGGGCTGCAAAACAACAGCCCACGACTGCCAGGCAGGCACGCGGGTCAAGCGGTGTAAGCGCGGACAAGGGTAAGGAAGTATCCGAAGATCTTACTACGCTTGAGGCGCAGCTTCTGGGTCGCACCGGGGAAAGTTTGGTATCTGAAAAGGTTCTTAAACACATCGTCACGCGGGTCACCGACGAAGGCCTGGTAGTCGAGCTGTTCGATACAGAGGATCAGCCCCTGTTCGAATCGGGAACGGACGAACCAACGCCGATGATGCGGGCGCTGGCGGTACTGGTGGCGCGATCTTCGGACATTGTGACCAATCAAGTTGCGGTCGAGGGCCACGTCAGCGCATCGCCTGTGGTCTTGGCCCGAAACCCGTCCTGGGATGTCTCGACATCACGCGCGCAGGTTGTCCGCCAACTTCTTGAAGACAAGGGTTTTTCAAACTCACGGCTGGATCGCGTCACGGGTCATGCCGATCGTGAACTGTCTGACAAGAACCCGATGGCCGTGCGCAACAATAGGATTGAGATCATCTTTCTGCGCAACACCTGAGAGTTTGGATAGACTGCATTTTACCTGTTAGCGCGCTGTTAAGGGCAGTGCGCTAGCTGTTGCTTCAAGATTGACGCAACAGAAGGGCGTACCAATGACAATTTCCTCCTCGTTGAATGCCGGCGTGGCCGCATTGAAGGCCAACGCCAACCGACTGTCCACAATTTCGGACAACATCGCGAATTCCGGGACTTACGGCTACAAACGGGTAAATACGGATTTTCACTCGATGGTCACGACCGGCCAGGGCGGCAGCTACTCCGCAGGCGGGGTCAGAACCACCAGCCAGCGCCTTGTCGACCAACGCGGGTCCTTGGTCACCACGAACAACTCGACCGATTTGGCGGTGCGCGGCCGGGGCTTGCTGCCGGTTCGTCCAAGCTCGCAACTTGCCAGCGGATCAAACGAGATGCTGCTGACCACCACCGGATCGTTCCGCCCCAATGAAGAAGGGTATCTTGTAACCCAATCCGGTCTTGTCCTGCTGGGCTGGCGCGCAAATTCGGACGGGTCGATCCCGACTGTTGCCCGGGATACGCCCGCCGCGCTGGAGCCTGTACAGCTTAGTGTCAATCAGCTGGCTGGCTCTCCGACCACAAAGGCGAAACTTCGCATGAACCTTCCCGCTACCGCCACCCAAGCGGGTGCTTCGGGAGACACGCAACCCCTGTCGATCGAATATTTTGACAACCTGGGCAAGACCGAGACCATTGATATCGAGCTTAAGCCATCTGTTCCCACGGACGGCAGCAGCAATGAATGGACTATGATTCTGCGCGATTCAGCCTCGGACGGGGATATCGTTGGGGAGTACACCCTGACCTTCACCGACAGCCGTACTGCAGGTGGTACGCTGGAAAAAGTCGCCAAGGTCACAGGTGGGGATTACGATAAAGACACAGGCAGCGTTGTCGTGGATGTCAAAGGTGGCCCGATGGAAATCGATCTTGGCCTGATCGGTGACAACGAAGGCATTACCCAGCTGTCAGACACCTTTGCCCCGGTTTCGATCACGCGCGACGGATCTGCCGTTGGTACGCTATCCAGCATCCAGGTCGATGAAAACGGGTATGTCTACGCGTTTTATGATACAGGCATCAGCCGCCGTATGTTCCAGATTCCTCTGGCGGACGTACCCAATCCCAACGGGCTGACGGCGCTGGACAGCCAGACCTATGCACCGTCGCGAGAAAGCGGAAACTTTTTCCTGTGGAATGCAGGCGAGGGCCCAACCGGAGAGCTTGTGTCCTTCGCACGGGAAGAATCGACCACCGATGTCTCGACCGAACTGACGTCGCTGATTCAAACCCAGCGCGCTTATTCCTCAACCGCAACGGTGATCAAGACCGTTGACGAAATGCTGCAGGAAACCACCAACATCAAACGTTAATTTTGGTTTTGATCCGAAAAGGAGGGCTGCCTGATGAACTTGTCAACAGCATTCAACAACGCGGTAAGTGGCCTGGCCGCTTCCAGCCGCGGTACGTCGGTTGTGTCGGACAATATCGCCAACGCGCTGACACCCGGTTACGCTCGTAGGTCGTTGGAACTGACGACCAATAGAATCTCGGGTACTGGGGTGCGTACGGTTGGCGTCGTCCGTAATCATGACCCGGTACTAACAGCAAATCGCCGTGCCACGGACTCGGATCTGGCCTATCGTACTGCGGTATCGAAGTTTTTCACCAACGTGGAAGACTTCATCGGTACAGCCGACGACCCCAGATCGCTGGCGAATGCACTGGCAGAGTTCGACAACAGCCTGATCACCGCAGCTAGCCTGCCGGACTCGTCTGAACGCCTTGATCAGGTCGCTCGTACCGGTCGCGATCTGGCGACAAGCATCAACAGGGCGTCCGAGGGCGTTCGGCATCTACGCTCGGAAGCTGATCGCTCAATTGGTCGGCAAGTGGACAGCCTGAACCAAACGCTCAAAGAGATCGAAAAGCTCAACACCAAAATTCCATCAATTAAGCACTCGGGTGGTGATGTCGGAGCCCTTCTTGATCAGCGGCAGGTTCTGATTGACCAGGTTAACGCGGTGGTGCCTGTAAACGTGATGGCGCGTCCGAATGAGCAGGTATCGCTGTATTCTGACGGTGGGCTTATCCTGCTGGAAGGCAGCGCGGCCGAGTTCTCGTTCTCGAAATCCGGCAATATCCAGGCTCATATGACCCTTGATAACGGTTTGCTGTCCGGGCTGGAAATGAACGGCAAGCCTGTGCGCACCAGTGGGGATAGCGCGCAGATTAAGGGCGGCGCACTTATGGCGCAGTTTCAAATCCGCGATGAGCTTGCTGTAGAGGTGCAGGCCAACCTGGACTCGGTCGCCCGCGATTTGATCGAACGGTTCGAAACGCCCGGATTGGATCCAACTGCAAAGCCCACGGACCCTGGCCTGTTCACCGACGACGGAACCCGGTTCGATTCCACGGCACCTGCTGGGTTGGCTTCGCGCATTGGTCTGAACAAGATTGTCGATCCCGACAACGGCGGCGACAGTCGGCTCTTGCGTGACGGGCTTGGCGCGACGGCTCCGGGTAATTCAGGTGATGCCACACAACTACAGGCGTTCGGAGCGATACTGAGCGAATCGCGCCCCGTCGCGGGGGCGCCCTTTGGCACCGGTGAAATGCGCGCAGCTGATCTGACTGAAGCGTTGATGTCCAAGGCCGGATCAGACGCACATACAGCAAGTCAAAGTCTGACATTTGCCAATAGTGCTCAGCAAGAAATGGTCCGAATCGAGACGGCGCAAGGCGTTAACACCGATCAGGAACTACAGAACCTGATCAAGATTGAGCAGGCTTATGCCGCCAATGCACGGGTGATCTCGGTAGTTGATGAATTGATGGAAACCTTGTTGAGGCTGTGATGATAAATTTTACGTCTATCGGTGATCTGGCGCGCGGGATGAGACTTCAGACCCGCTCGGTCGAACTTAGAAACCAAATAGAGACCCTGTCTTACGAGTTGGTCAGCGGCAAGGTTCAGGACGTTTCTGGACGACTGGATGGGGACTATTCTCACCTGCTGGATCTGGACCGAAGCCTTTCGCGCCTCGACGCGTTCAAGGTTTCGACGGCTGAGGCGCGGCTTTTCACAGATGCCACTCAACTTAGTCTGACAACGGTCAATGACTCCGTGGACGAGGTTGCGGCAACTCTGTTGTCGTTTGGCACGTCAAACCAAGCGGTCAGCCACGAAAACGCATCGGCGCTGGCGCGAAACGAACTGGACACGATCATGTCCGCGCTGAACCAACGCGCAGGCGGGCGTAGCCTGTATTCCGGAACGGCCACGGATGTCTCTCCGCTGGCTTCTGCCGATACCCTGCTTTCTGCACTTGAGGGTGAACTGTCCGGCCACACATCAGCGGTCGATATCCGTCAGGCGGCAGAGGACTGGTTCAACGACCCCGCCGGATTTGATGCGGTAATCTATCAGGGATCGGATACTGCGCTGGCACCGATGCAGGTTTCTGAGAACGAGAGCGTGCAAATCCCGATCACTGCCACGGATCCCGCGCTTAAGGATGCGATGCGCGATATCGCTGTTGCTGCATTGTTGTCCGACGATGCACTTAACTTGCCAAGGGATCTGCGTACGAGTCTGTTTAGACAGCTAGGTGGCGATTTAGCGAACACCCAGAACCAGTTGGTGAATCTAAGGGGGCAGGTCGGTTCGGCTCAGGCACGCATCGAACAGGCCGCCACACGCAACAGTGCAGCTAGGACCAGCCTGGAATTCAGCAGGAACGAGCTGATTGCGGCAAATCCGGAAGAGACCGCCACAAAACTCCAGACCGTCCAGGTTCAATTGGAGAGTTTGTATTCCGTCACCGTCCGCAATTCGAACCTGTCATTGGTGAACTTCCTGAGATGAGACTCCTTGCTTTTCTACTGATGCTACTGCCCGGGATCGCATCTGCCGGAACGATACGCCTGAAGGATCTTGTGGATTTCGACGGGGTGCGCGGCAATGACTTGGTGGGCTATGGGCTTGTTGTCGGGCTAAACGGCACCGGTGATGGGCTGCGCAACTCGCCTTTCACGGAAGAAACCATGTCGAACATCCTTGAAAGGCTGGGTGTAAACGTGAATGGCGAAGATTTCCGGCCCAAGAACGTGGCGGCCGTTTTGGTGACAGCCAGCCTGCCGCCGTTTGCGCGGGTCGGTGGACAGATAGATGTTACGGTGTCGGCCATCGGAGATTCTGACAGTCTGCTTGGCGGCACCTTGGTCATGACACCGCTGAACGCTGCGGATGGCCAAATTTACGCGGTGGCGCAAGGCACTGTGCTTGCCGGAGGCGCCGTGGCCCAGGGCGAGGCTGCATCGGTCGTGCGCGGCGTGCCGACCTCTGGGGTGATCCCGTCCGGCGCACGGGTTGAGCGCGAGACTGACTTTGATCTCTCGGCACTCACAGAAATGCGTTTGGCCCTGCGTGAGCCTGATTTCACCACTGCCAGCCGTATCGAAACCGCGATCAATAGAGAATTCAATCGAGCGGTTGCGGTCATGCGGGATTCAGGAACAGTAGAGCTGAACATCGCGGCAACTCAATCGGTTTCGACGGCGCACGCGCTAGGGCGGATTGAGAATATATTGGTTGAGCCGGAAACCAAAGCCCGCGTCGTGGTCGATCAACGCTCGGGCACCATCGTCATGGGGCAAGAGGTTCGCATTTCACGAGTCGCGGTATCACAAGGCAATCTAACTCTAACAGTCGAAGAAACACCCATCGCCGTTCAGCCCAACCCCTTTGCGCGCGGAGAAACTGTTGTTGTTCCCCGAACGGTCGCTGGGATTGAGGAAGATGAAGGCACGGGGTTAGCCGAGATTCCCGAAGCCACCACCTTGTCCGAGGTTGTCGCGGGCCTGAACGCGCTTGGCGTTTCGCCCCGCGACATGATCGACATCCTGAAAACAATCAAAGCTGCCGGGGCACTACATGCCGAATTCCTGGTGCGATAGCTTCAAATAGTAAAGGCGGGATCAGTTGATTCTGGCCATCACTTGGACTTCCAACTGTTCAACCACCGTTTAAATCGGCTGCTTCTTTCTTCGATCGCGTCACCGGCGGCATAGAGCCCGTCCTCCATATTCTCAAGCACCGGGTCGACGCGGGCCTCGCGAAACCGGCGCCAGCGGACCCAAATCGCCCATAGAAGCGCGGCGAAAACGGTCAGGAAAATGATGTTGAACCACGGGATGATCCGTACATCAGGACTGTCGACCTGCCAAATCTTTACGGCGTTTGGAAAGATCGAAAGGAATTCGTTGCGCCAACCATAATGTCTTACGACAACCCAGCGTGGATTTTCGGTGGAAGACTTCAGATCCACCGCCTCGGCTTGCAGGTTCGAGGAGTTAAGTTTGAAGTAGGGTGGCCAGCTCCAACCGGTATCTTCATTTCGGTAAACCATCACCCTATCGTTGGTTTTTCGCGTCTGAATAAAGAATACGTCGCGGTTCGGTGCAGTCGGGTCGCTGCCAACGTCGTGCACTGACCAGAAAATGCTGTTCTCGCCCGGATCGATCCGCTTTTCATATGTATCCGAGATTCGCACCACGTCATGCTGCGGCAGAGTATAGTGAAGCACCGCTGCAAGCGTGCCCCAAAACAGGATGATTATGGCCCATTTGACGTATCGCATTGGCGAAGCCCTCACATGAAATTCGTAACGTAAATCAGGATCGCAATCAGGCTTAGCGGCACCACGTAAATCCCGAGGATCAGCTTGCGGCGCATAGACCCATCGTATTTTTCCAGGCCGCGCCGAATAAAAGCATCGCGATCACCGGTCAGACCCTTTTTTTCCCAATGAGCAATCAGCTTACCGCGTCGAACCCAACGGGAATAGATCGAAACACCAACATAGAGGACCGTCAGAATGATCAGCAAGGGTACCAAAAAGCGCAGTGCGACGAACATTCAACCTCTCCCAACAGCGCCCCAGGGACCGACGCGCGCGATGATGTCATCGCTGACCCGGTCCGCGCCATCCATATCAGGCTCATGGCCGAACAGCGCGGCACGGGCGCCTGCCTTGTCCACCTGATACTCGCGAGCGAGGAAATCGGCAACATAGGCTTTCTTGCCTTCGGACCACATGGCGTAGGTACGATAGAATAGCTCTTTATGACAGATGAACATCTGCCGCGGGTCCAGCGGGGCCAATTCGGCCAGCAACATGTTTACCAGATCGCGGTTCGGCGTATCTGTGGCCCTGAGCGTATAGAAATAAGCCGGATGATCCGAGGTGATGCGCGGCCAGGGCCCACCATCACTCGCCCAGCGCAGCAGTTGCGCGAGGCCGTGATACGCCTCGGGCAGTTGGTCCGAGTGGTTGCGGGCCAGACGCCGCATATCGCTGCGGTCCAGCCCGGTCAGATCGACACCCGCATTTGCAGCGGCGTCGATCGTCAGGAAATCCATCTTCTGCTGTAAAATCGCGGTGGCGTCCACACCACGCGCCTTAACGATGGGTTCGACCAGATCGTTGTAATCTAGAAACTTGGCAATCTGGTTTCGCTGGGACGTGGAAAAGGCGTGTTTGATCGGCAAGTCATCGGGTATTTCGCCCATACAAATTGCCGCCGGGTGATCGGCGTCAGGAAACAGGTAGAGCCCGCCGAAATGCGCCGTCCAGAAATTGCGCTGCTCAAAGGCCGTGTGACGCAGGCGGACCGGGTTGCGGGTGACATCTCCGGTTTCTTTCGCGGTTTCGATCATCCGGGCGATCAGTACATCATCGAACCAGGCGTCTTCCTCGGTTTTGAACTGCTCGACCATACCCGCCAGTTGCTCGGCCTTGCGCAGGGTGCCACCGACCGTGTCGGCCTCAATCTCGATCTTGCGCAGGTTCAACAGATCGCGCGGCGTGGTGAGTTCAAAGACCGAGTTCACCAGCTCGCCGGCCACTGCATCGGTGGCGGTCAGGGCAAACAGCTGCGCCTCGTTCATCTCAATGAATTCGCGCAGGATATCGCGCGAGGTCGAGAATTTGACGTTCAGCAGAGGCGCGCGTTTCTGCTCGGTCGTCAACAGGATGAACTGACGGTTGACCCCGTTGGGGTTGAGATAGAGTGGGTCGTCCAGCTCGATCCCCACCTCCGGCGAATAGCCCGAAATATCGACATGGAAATCCGTCAACGCCGTGTTCTTGCCCGCCAGATGCTGCAACGCGCGGTTATACCGCTCGACCAGAGCCGGGCTGGAGATATGGACGAGATTGCCGAACATCAGGCCTTTTTCGATGAGGCGGATCACGTCACAACTCCAAAACCTGCGCTTGTTCAAGTTCTACTTTTATGCGTTTCCACTCCTCCTTGAGTATCCGGTTAGAAATCCTATGAAACTCTTTCAGGCAGGCGTTCTTTTTATCCTTGTCTGCGTCACGTAGCGACTGCACGTAGCGTTGAAAGGACTGATTGAGGTCTTTAGTGTTTTTCTCTTCGAAATTGAGCATCAAGAACACTTTTCGAAACCGGAGTGTCAACTCTTTGAAATCCGAAGCTTCCTTATTATAAACTGACATTTCAGTTTGAAGCTGCGCCAGTTCGCTTCTCAGTTCCTCTACCCACTTCAGCCTAAATTCTGACATTTGCAGACTAGCTTGAATTCTGCGGCTATACCATTCTCTGCGTTCAGCGGATTTATTGGAGATATGTGACGATAGTAGAGCAAGCGAGGATACCAAAAAAAGCGTCCCCAACGACAGCAAGGTACTGTCATGATCCGAAATAAATAGCTCTGTTTTTTGAAGGATGGGTCCTTTGTAACCCGAAATCGCTACGAATAGTACTGGGGCGAGAGCAACCAAGCTTAGAAGGAAGAAGAACGTGCCTAAGATCATCTACTCTTCCCCTCCAGATACCGCCGCTTGGCCTCTTCCATCCGGCCCATCTCGCGGACGGCGTTTTCGATGGCGACCTCGTCGCTCTTGTCGGCATAGCGGAACTCGCTGTCGGCGTAGCGGTTGATTTCCTGTATCACCATCTCGACCGTTATCGGCTGGCGCAGATCTTCGATCATCGCCTTCTTAGTGTCGTAGTCGCGGAACAGGAACAGGTCGGGGTTTTCCATCCATTCGTCGGGCAGTTCGAAATCCATCGCGCGGACCTTGACCGCGTCGGTGATGTTCTTGATCGCGCGGCCGGTGAAACGCTCATCCGCCTGTTGGATCGCCTTGAGGTAGGTGCCAAGCTTGGCGATCGTGTCCATCTGGCCGATCTCACCGGACACACGGTCATAGACCTGCAACAAGGCGTCCTCATGCGGGCGGGAGTGGCTTTCGAAACTGGCGGCGACGGCCTTTCTGATCTCTTGCGCGGCATAGGCTTCGTGCTCGCCCAGCGGGATGTCGTGGTTGCGGCCCATCAACAGGTGCAGGATGTCGATGTAATCCTCGCGCGTTTGCGGCCCGTCGACCAGAAACCGCGCGCCCGCCCGCTGACGCAGGGCGTCGTCCACATTCTCGGGGTAGTTCGAGAACATGCCAAAGGTGCAGTTGCCGCGCACGACGGTGTTGGCGCCCGCAAAGCTCTCCATCAGCACAGCGGTGATTTCCAGTTGTCCCGCGCTGGACTGCCGGTCGCCGCGTTTACCTGCCAGCTGGTCGATATCGTCGATGGTGCCGAACCCGATGACCGAGGGGTCGATGATCGTATTGATAAACGCCTTGGCGTTCTGGCCGGACTTGCCTTGATAGCTGTCGATATTGTCGGTGCTCAGGTTTTGGTAGCGGAACGGATAGCCCGCGTTCTGGCAATACTCATTTATCAGCCCGGCCATCATCTGGATCAGGGTGGTCTTGCCCGTGCCCGGTTTGCCATCGCCCATGAAGGTAAAGATGAACCCGCCGAGTTCCGCGAACGGGTTCAGGCGGCGCTCGAAATCGAAGGCCATCAGCATCTTGGCCAGCTTCATCGCCTGATACTTGGCGATATGGTTACCGACCACCTCGTTCGGTTTCTTGAACGTCATGGTGAGCGTGGTGGATTTCGCCTTGGAAGCTGGCTCGAACCCTCGGATAGTCAGGTCGTCGGCCTCGATATGCCAGGCCGCGTTCTGGAACGGGGCCAGATGGCCTGCGGATTGGGCGCGCAGGGCGGATTTTTCCATCAACTGTTCGGCATAGGCGCTGGTGGCCGCGATCAGGTGCGCGTCATCCGGGGCGTGTTTGGCCAGTGTTTGGTCCAACTCCCACAACGCACCGTGCAGGGCGAGCTGGCCGTTATCGGTCAGAACCTCCTGGACTTCGCCAATGTCGACTGTGGTTTCGCCCAGATGCGAGGACATCAGATAGGCCAGCGCATTGCCAAATGTATGTAGCGTGATCAACGCCTCAGCCGTAAGCAGCTCAGAGAATTCGGTCTTGCGCGCGGCTGGCAAGTCTCCGGCCAGATTGGCGCGTTTCAGATCGGCCAGCGGGGTCTGGTCTGCATAGGCCTCGGCCACGGCCAGCGCGATTGAAATGCCGCGGCGAATAGCCTGCTGCGCGGTGGCTTGGGGCGGTGAGACCAGCGCATCGCCCTCATCCGAGGCCTCGATCCGCTCAACCAGATGCACCCCGTCGGCGCGCGCAGTCCGGCGTGTGACAAGCCCCGGCGTGGTCGACCGGAACCGCCGCCCGGTTGTCACACCCGGCGACCGTTCCGTCGAGGTCTCAATGGCTTTGGCAATCCGCGGCGCGTGTTCAAACCCGTTCAGCAAGGCGGTGGCCGCGGGATAATGCTTGCGAATATCCGCCTCGCGCAATTCCATCTGATCTGATGTCAAACTCATCTCAAAATCGCCTTCGCTGTCTCTAATATCTCAGAACTTGCCCGGTCGCGCCGACAACGAATTTCTGCACATCAGCAAAACCCGGCGGATTGCGTTCGGCCAGAACCTGGAACGGGCGCTGTGGCAGGATAATGGACCGCTGGGTACGCGTGGCCCCTGTCTCGGCCCCCTGCCCGCCGAACGGGTCGAGGGCAAAGACCTCACGTTCAACGGTGGAAAACCATCCGGCGCGTTCTTCGATGACCTCTTCACTTTCCAACTCTTCCGTGGTCCATGCCAGCGCCCAGTCCTGCCCTTGCGGCGCCTGCGCGTCTTCAAGCACCTGCCGCAGCGGGCCAGATTGCTCGGTATAGGCCGAGGAGTACATCGGACCCACATGGATGCGGCGCAGGTGTTTGGGATGCAGGTCGTCGAAATCCTGATCGAAGCCCTTGGCGATGGTCAGCAGTTTCAGCCCGCCTAAGGACTGCGCCATCAGATGCGCCTGCACTTCGGGCCAACGGCGCTGGTCCTTGGGCAAAGCCGTTTTGCCGCTGTCCTCAAGCTGCATCAGGTAGATGACCGGCAGGTTGATCTGGCTGTCATAGACCGCCCAGTGGATCATGAACTTGCGCCGCTCGCCTTCATTACCGATCCAGTGACATTCGGGATCGTTGCGGGACCAGAACAGCTGACCTTTCAATAATTCCTCGTAATAGAGCCTTTGGGACAGCGCGAATTGCAGCTTTGTTGGAATTTCGCGGTCGCTGATGATGGTGCGGACCATGTCGGTTTTCAGATCATCTTCGGAGGGCATATTCTCAAGGTGCACCTGCGCCTGCTGCGCGTCATTGGCCATGGTCAACAACTCGGCCGCCACCGGAAACCCGCTGTCGCGCTTGTCCATGGCGAGACTGCCAAAGAACCGCCCCGTATCGCGCCCGACCAGCAGGTATTTCATGGACAGTGCGCGGAAGGTGTAGAGCAACCCCGAGAGGTAGCGCGACACGATCCGCACCTCTTGTTTGCTGATCGCGCCCTCAGCCTCCATCGTCGCGGCCACCCGCAGAAGGTGTACGGTGATCACCTCGAATTTGCGGAAATAGCGGCGCGAGGCCAAAGTGTCGGTCAGGCCGACATGGTCTTGGGTGGGGTTAGTCATTTTTGGATTTACTACAACCGGTTCCTCTGCATTGATTGAGCCGCCAAGGCAGGAGAAGAACTTCTGAGATCAGGTACAAGGCGAAGATCATAAGCCCGAAGATTATGCTGCCCGGCCCGACATAAAGAGTTAGGAAGCCGAGCAACTCATAAGTTCCGCCATCCACACCCAATTCATGCAGGAGAGCCGTTAGGCCATAAATCGGGATCGGCCAAACTACGAGAAAGGCGCCGATCCTTAGCAGCCTTTTATCTTTTCGACTAAACCACTTCATCCGCCATACAAGTTCTTGTCATGCTTCTCGACAATCGAGGCAAAACGGCGGGCAAAGCGCTCGTCTGCCTTGGCCTTTTTCTCCAGCACGTCGCGGGCAAAGACCATGTGGTCCTCATGCGCCTCGAGCATGTCGGCCATCTTCTGGTTGGTCGCGGTGCCGATGGCGGCCATGGCGGTTTGCGCCTCTTGATCCGTTTGCACGCCGATCTCGTTGATGCGGTGGGCCACGTCCTGCTGTTGTGCGGTTTTCAGCGATTTGGTCAGGGCGTCGTACAGCACCACGCGCTGCTGCGTGTCTGTCTGCAGCTTGTTGATCAACACCATCTGCGTCGCCGCCTGGTTCTGTAGGGAATCGACCCAGGTTTTGCCCTTTTCGATATAGCGCTCCAGCGTCTGAGACTTGGCCAGCTTGACCTGCTCCTCCTGAACTTTGGCGTTGTATTGCTTGTTCAACTCGGCCAGTTCGGTTTCCAGTTGGGTGCGCGCGGCGGCGTCCTGTTCAACGCTGATCTTGTTCTCCAGCGTAATGATCGTTGGGTCCATGCCTTGGATTTCGGCCCGCAGCGCTTCCAATTCGGCCACAGTCGCCTCGCGGTCATCCAGTGTGCCGGTCAGATTATCTTCGACCTTAACACGCTGCTCTTCCAGCACCGCCAGTTGCCCCTCTAACAGTTTCACGATCACGTCTGATTTGGCGATCAGGTCCTGCAGTTTGTCATCGATATTGGCGGTGCGCATCCTCTCTTGCCGCATCGACTCAGATTTGGCCTTGGCAAAAATACCAACAAAGCTTTCCCACCCGGTTTTCGAGCGCATCTCGTCAAAATCCTTGGAAAACGCGTTGGTGACATCGTCCAGACCCATGATCAGCTCGGCGATGTTGGCGTTCATCACCTCGGTATGGGCATGCACATCCTCAAGCGTTGCGTTTTCGATGTCGATATCCGCCTCGGCTGTGCCGATCTTGGTTCGGGCCGCTTCGATCCGGGATGTCAGCCCTTCAATCTGCGATTGGCTTTCCCGCACTTTCGCCTGAGTTTCTTCGATCAAGGCGTCAAATTGGTGGTTCGACATCACTGCTATCCCTTTTTTCTTCAATTACCCAATAAGATAGGGAATGTTACGCTGATTTACATCCCCGCGAGTCCAAAATTCCTCAGGACTGTGACAAACTCAGTTTCAAAAAGATAGGCGTTATATACTGACCTGATACCTGCGTTTGTTGATCAAATCTGGATTGATCCGCCTTGCATAGTGGGCATAGACAATCCAGACACCACCTGATTGGGTGCGTTGACCAAAATTCCTGCCGGAGGCTGACCCATGCTGGACGCAACAACCGATCTGAAATCCATTTTGAAAAACCCCCACCTGCTTGCGACCAAAGCCTATATCGGTGGTCAGTGGGTAGAGGGTGACAACGGCACCTTCGCGGTGACCAACCCCGCACGCGGTGACGTGGTCGCCGAGGTGGCCGATGTCAGCCGCGCTCAGGTCGCTGGTGCGATTGCACAGGCCGAGGCTGCGCAGAAGGAATGGGCCAAGCTGACCGGAAAAGAGCGCGCCGCAATCCTGCGTCGCTGGTTTGATCTGATGATGGAAAACGCCGAGGATCTGGGCAAGATCCTAACCGCTGAACAAGGCAAACCGCTGGCCGAAGCCATTGGTGAGATCGGGTATGGCGCCTCGTTCATTGAATTTTTCGGTGAAGAGGCCAAGCGCGTCTACGGTGAAACCATCCCCGGGCACCAACGCGACAAGCGGATTATGGTGCTGAAACAGCCGATCGGAGTGGCGGCGTCTATCACGCCATGGAACTTCCCCAACGCGATGATTACCCGCAAGGCCGGACCAGCGCTGGCTGCCGGTTGCGCGTTTGTTGCGCGCCCGGCAATGGAAACCCCTTTGTCGGCACTGGTTTTGGCAGTATTGGCCGAACAGGCAGGTATTCCCGCAGGCGTGTTCAACGTTGTGCCGTCATCAAGTGCCAGCGACGTGGGCAAAGAATTTTGCGAAAACCCCGGCGTGCGTAAGCTGACCTTTACCGGCTCGACCGAAGTGGGCCGCATCCTGCTGCGTCAGGCGGCTGATCAAGTCATGAAATGCTCGATGGAATTGGGCGGCAACGCTCCGTTCATCGTATTCGACGATGCTGATCTGGATGCGGCCGTCGAAGGTGCGATGCTGTGCAAGTTCCGCAACAACGGTCAGACCTGCGTCTGCGCCAACCGGATCTATGTGCAGGCCGGTGTCTACGACGAGTTTGCCGCCAAACTCAAAACCGCGGTAGAGGCGCTGAAGGTTGGCGACGGCCTGTCCGAGGGCACCACAACCGGCCCGCTGATCAACGATGATGCTGTCGCCAAGGTGCAGGAACACATTCAGGACGTCACCGACAAAGGCGGCGCGATCCTGACCGGCGGATTGCCCCATGATCTGGGTGGCACCTTCTTTCAGCCGACCATCGTAACCGATGTGACCCAGGACATGCTGGTGGCACAGGACGAAACCTTTGGCCCGCTTGCCCCATTGTTCAAGTTCGAAGACGAAGATGACGTGATCGCCATGGCCAATGACACCATCTTTGGTCTGGCCTCGTATTTCTATGCCAAGGACCTGAGCCGCGTCTACAAAGTGGCAGAGGCACTGGAATACGGCATCGTGGGTGTAAACACGGGCATCATCTCAACCGAGCTGGGCCCGTTCGGGGGCGTCAAGCAATCCGGCCTTGGACGTGAAGGCAGCCACCACGGCATGGAAGACTACCTTGAGATGAAATACATCTGTCTGTCCGTGTGATCCGGTTTAGGCCAGCGCCTGCACACGTTGGCCTAACTTTACAACGCTCTTGTTGGCGAAGGGCGCTGACGCCTGCAGTCATTGCGTGATGCATGATCAGTCTTACCACGCGGGTAAATATACAACGCCCCGCGCCTGGAGGAACGCGGGGCGTATGGTGCGATGATCCAAAGAGGACAGGATCATCGCTTCGTGAATGTTAGCCGTCTTAGTTCACAGCCTTCGCGTCGACCACATCCTTTTCGATGGCTTTGGCCGAAGAGATTTCGATCCGACGCGGCTTAAGGGCTTCTGGCACCTCGCGCTTCAGATCGATGTTCAGCATTCCATCCTCGTGGCTTGCGCCCGTCACCCGCACGTGGTCAGCGAGGGCAAAGCGGCGCTCGAACGCGCGGGTGGCAATTCCGCGATGCAGATAGCTCCGCTCTTTATCTTCAGAGGCTTTTTTGCCCGCAACAATCAGGGCGTTTTCCTTGACTTCGACCGACAGGTCAGTTTCCGAAAAACCGGCAACAGCAATCGAAATGCGATAGGTGTCGGCATCGGTTTTTTCGATATTATAGGGCGGATAGGTGGGCTGGGCCACGTCATTGGTAAGAACGCGATCCATCATGTCGGCGATCTGGTCAAAACCAATTGTGGCGCGGTGCAGCGGTGCAAAATCAAAACTACGCATGTGTCATATCCTCATGTTTGAGCGATCTGTATTACGCCCTCCGTTTGGACGGGCGACTGAGATTGCCAAGCCCCGTTATTGGCGACCCGGCAAGATTGAAATGGGAAGCGTTTTGGCCGAGTTCAAGACCCGCCGGATGAGATGAATTTCGCGCCCGAGTTCGACTTTCCCGACCCGACCTGCAGCCGTCGGATCGCGGCCTTGGGTTGCGGCGCGTTTCGCCGCAGATCGGCCTTGAGTTCCGCAACGATTCCAGCCAGTTCCATTCCGTATCCAACTTTTTGGCGACCATCGGTTCCCACTGCGGACACGACCGACAAAATCTGCCAGCGCGGGCCGTTCCGGGCCAGCAGTGCCGAACCGGACGACCCAAAGGTGATATCGCAATTGAATGAAATCAAACCCTGCTGGCGTTGCAGTATTCGACACGACCGCTCACGTGTGATCGCTTCTGACCGGCCACGCCCGTATGATGCCAGACTAACCTCGTTCCCAGCCACGCGACCGCTATGCAAGGCGAAGGGATCGGCGACAGAATAGGGAATGGGGTGTTCCAGCCGCATCAACGCCACGTCCGCCCGAACGGAGGCCGCGGACAGCTCTGGTAAGTGGACGTAGTCCGGATGTATTGCAATCTGAACCACCTTACGGTCCGCCAGCGCTTTTCCCGCACTTAGACCTGCCCGAAACATCAGCTTGCCGGGCGCATAGATCTGACCTGTCCTTTTCTCAACCGCGCAATGGGCCGCCGTCAGAACCAAATCCTGCGCAATCAAAGTACCGGTACAAAAGCCCTGATCGCCGATATCCAACCGACCAATGGCTTCCCATCCGTACAGGTCCTCTCGATCGGTCAGCTTTCGCTTGGCGCTTTGCGCGAAGGATGCGGTTGACAGGACAGACAGGCACATAACAGCGGCAAGCATCAGACGTATCATGGTTTGATGAACCTCGCGCCGATGTTCTTTTTGGCCACGCCTTCGGAGGTCTGTGCCCGAAACCCACGGCCTGCCGACAATTCGGCCTGCAACAGGTGCAGCGATCCGGCGACCGGGGTGCCAACTGAAACACGTTGGCCGTCAAATTCGGCCTTTGCGGCCACGACAGACACGATACGTGGACGCTCGCCCGCGAATGAGAAAACCGGTGCCCCGGACGAGCCGAACTCGACGTCGCAAGACATCACCAAAACATCCGACCGACGGGTCATGACCGAACAGACTTCTTGCAGCGCGGGCGCTTCGGCCCGATCCCGCCCGTACGAAACCACGCCCACCTCTTCTCCGTGGCCCGGGCGATCACCGGTTTCAAAGGGGATCACGGTCGTGTTGCGAATGGGTTGCCACAGCTCGATCAATGCAATGTCATTGCGCAGTCGCGCGGTCGATGTCTCGTTTTCATAACGATAATCGGGATGCACAACCGCCTGCCGCGCCGCGCGATAGGCCGACGCCCGACCCAAACGCCAGGCGGCAAGGAACTCGATCTCTGACAGGTCGATCCGTTGTCCTGTGGCCTTGTCATACAAACAATGCGCGGCCGTCAGAACCAATGTCGGTGAGATCAACGTGCCGGTGCAAAAGCCCACCCCGTTGATGTCCAAACGGCCGACGGCCATCCAAGCCCGCCCGGCATCGGTGGTGTCGAGGCTTTTCAGCCCGCTATCCTGCGCCATCGCCGCCATCGGCGTCAGAGCCAGCGCTAAAGCCTTGATCCAGTTTCGCAAGCGGTTCTCCGGCGTTGTTGCTTGCTTTTATCCCTACGGTTGGTGTGGGGCGAAAATAGGGCGACCAGTTCAGATCTGGTTTTCAAATCCAAGTGATGCACCGCGGCACCAGACAGCCTATCTGAGGATCGGAACCGCCGGCACGTTGTCCTGTTGCAAAGCCCGCGGTACGGGTCCGCCGGTAGCCCAATCCAACAGCTCGACCGTGTGCAGGATTGGGATATCAGTGCCCGACCCGATCTGCATCATGCAGCCAATATTGCCCGCAGCGATCACATCGGGGTTTTTCGCCTCAAGAGTTTTGACTTTACGCCGTTTCAACTGCCCCGAAATTTCGGGCTGCATCAAGTTGTAGGTCCCCGCACTGCCGCAGCACAGATGACTATCAACAGGCTCTAACACGGTGAATCCCGCCTTTTTTAACAGGCTTTTGGGATGCGTCTTTACCTTTTGACCGTGCTGCAAGGAACACGCTGCGTGATAGGCAACCGTCATACCTTTGTTGGACCCTTCCGGCAGGTCCAACTGCACCAAAAGCTCGCTTATATCCATTGCGATATCCGAAATACGCGCCGCGTCCTCTGCCAGCGGATCATTGCGGAACATATGCCCATAGTCCTTAACAGTTGTCCCACAGCCCGAGGTGTTGATGACAATTGCGTCCAGACCATCCCCGTCCATTTCGGAAATCCACGCTCTGATATTGGCGGCAGCTGCCTTGTGGCTGTCTTCCACCTTGCCCATGTGATGGGTCAAAGCCCCGCAACAACCCGCGCCGTTGGCGACCACAACCTCGCACCCCAACCGCGTCAGCAAGCGGATCGTCGCATCGTTGATATCCGTGTTCAAAGCTTTCTGCGCACATCCTGTCATCAGCGCAACGCGCTTTCGGCGCTGTCCTTTGGGCGCAAAACTTTGCGGGTCATCATTTCGGCTAACCGGAGGGATATGCTTTGGCGCCATATCCAGCATCGCCCGCAACCGCGCATCAGGGACAAGAAAACGAAATGGTCGGCCCAACTTGGCCCCGATCAGAGCCCAGCGGAACCGCATCGGATAGGGTAGAATCTGCGCCAGAACCCACCGCAACACACGATCGGTGAAGGGGCGTTTATACTTGGCCTCTATGTATTCGCGCGCATGATCGACCAGATGCATATAGTGCACGCCGGACGGGCATGTTGTCATACAGGCCAGACAGGACAGGCAACGGTCGACATGCTTGACCGTTTTTTCGTCGGGCACACGCTCATTCTCAAGCATGTCCTTGATCAGGTAGATGCGGCCGCGCGGGCTGTCTAATTCGTCGCCCAGAACCTGGTAGGTCGGGCAGGTGGCGGTGCAAAAACCGCAATGGACGCAGTTGCGCAAGATTTCGTTCGAGCGTTGGATCGCCGGATCTTGAAGCTGCTTTTTGGTAAATGTCGTCTGCATCACCCTACCCCATCAGTCCGGGATTAAAGACACCGCGAGGATCGAATCGCTGTCTTATTCCCCGTGTTAGAGCCTGTAATGCCATAGGTTCAGGTTGGAAGCGACCAAACGCCTTGACGGTTTCCTCGGTGGCACGCACCAGCGTGGCATGTCCGTCAAAGCGCCCCAGTCTCGCGCGAAGATCGGTGCCTTGCGGGACACGCGCCCAGATCAGGCCGCCACCCCAATCGAACAGGGTCTGATCCGCACTCAACCGCTCCGAAATTTCGGGTGCGTCGGTTGGCTTGACCGAAATCCGCCAGACATCACCGCCGTGACTATGAAACGCCTGCACATCACGAATGGCACGCCATGTGGCAATCGGATCAGCGACCTCGCTCACCTGTCCTATCTTGGCAAGCAACGGCGTCAATTGTTTCAGTCGGTAAGACACCGAGTCCTGAAACCCTTCGACCCTGAGATAGGCGTTGCCATCCTGCGGGTCATACGCGGCACCGCTGACCTGAAACGGAGAATTCAACCCAACGGACATCGCCTGAACCGCGCTGTCGATATCGGCGACCTGAACGGCAAGGGTGGCAACGGTCTCGGGCTTTGGCAGTACCTTCAGCGATACTTCGGTCAGAACGCCCAACGTACCCCAAGACCCCGCCATCAGTTTGACCAGATCGTAACCGGTCACGTTTTTCATCACGCGACCGCCATTCTTAACAACCTGTCCTGTCCCGTCTACATATCGCACACCAAGCAAGAAATCGCGGCACGCCCCGGACTGAATGCGACGCGGGCCCGAGATATTGGCCGCGACCACGCCCCCAATGGTTGGCTCTGCTTTCGTACCCAGCAATCCGCGATGATCCATCGGTTCAAACGCCAGTTGCTGACCCTCTGCATCCAACGCGGCCTCGATTTCTGCCACAGGCGTTCCCGCCTGCGCCACCAGCGTCAGCGCGCCGGGCTCATACAGGGTTATGCCGTTCAGACCAGAGGTATTGATCTCGGCCTCGGGGCCGGGCACGCCACGCGTGCCGCCACCGACAATACGCACGGGGTGCTGCAGTCCGGCCACCATCTCGGCCAGTTCGGCTTCTGTCTCAGGTTTCATAGCGATTATTCTTTGTTAGAGCCTATTCAGCCGCCAGCCGCGCCGTGCGGCGCGCCTCGGACGCGTCCAATGGGAAGACCTTGGCGGGATTAAGCAGCCAGTCCGGGTCGAAAACATCCTTAACCGCCATCTGTGCTTCCAGATCTACCAGCGCGTATTGATGAGACATCAGATCCCGCTTTTCGATACCAACCCCATGCTCACCCGTCAGACAACCGCCCACATCCACGCAGAGCTTGAGGATTTCGGCACCGAACGCTTCGCATTTCTCGAGATCGCCGGGTTTGTTGGCATCAAACAGGATCAGGGGATGCATGTTGCCATCCCCTGCATGGAAAACATTCCCCACGGGCAGGCCGTATTCCTTGCTCAACTCTCCGATCCGGCGCAGCACTTCGGGCAAAGAGGAGACCGGGATTGTGCCATCCAGGCACATGTAGTCATTCATCTGCCCCATCGCGCCAAAGGCTGATTTCCGCCCCAGCCAGATTTTCGCGCTTTCCTCGGCTGACTGGCTTTCGCGCAGTTCAACAGGGTTATGGCGCTTGGCGATCTCGATGATTTTTGCAAGCTGATCGTCGATCTCAGCCTCCGAGCCCTCGACCTCGACAATCAGCAGTGCGGTGCAGTCGGGATAGCCCGCGTGGGCGAAATTTTCGCAGGCCTTGATACACAACGTATCCATGAATTCGATCGCCACAGGCAGAATGCCAGACTTGATGATGTCGGACACGCATTGTCCGGCCACCTCATTGTCATCGAACCCCATCAAGACGGGCCTTGCTCCTTCCGGCTTGCGCAGAATGCGCAGCGTCGCCTCGGTCACTACACCCAGCTGACCTTCCGACCCACAGATCAGACCCAGCAGGTCCAGCCCACCTGCATCCAGATGCGCGCCGCCGATTTCGATCACACTGCCATCCATAAGGACCATTTTGACGCCAAGAAGGTTATTGGTCGTCACCCCGTATTTCAGGCAATGTGCCCCGCCAGAATTCATCGCGATATTACCCGCGATGGCGCACGCCAGTTGCGAGGACGGGTCCGGGGCATAGAAGAAATCTTCTTCTTCCACCGCACCGGTCACACTCAGATTGGTGCGCCCGGTCTGAACGCGAATGAACCGGTTGTCGTAGTCGGTTTCCAGAACGTCATTCATGCGCGCAACACCGAGGATAACGCAATCTGCCGTTGGTAACGCCCCGCCTGCCAGCGACGTGCCCGAACCGCGCGGCACAACGGGCACGCCTTCCTCATGGCAGATGCGCAGCACGTCCGAGACCTGCTGCGTGGTTGACGGCAAAACCGCCAGCATCGGAGGGCAGCGGTAAGCCGTCAATGCATCGCATTCATAGGCGCGCGTCTCGGCCGGATCGTGAATCACAGCGTCTTCGGGCAATACTTGCTGTAACCTGCGCAAAACCAAGGCTTTGCGGTTTAAAATGTCGGGGTTTGGCGTTGGCATATCCATGGCGATCCCTCACGTTTGGTAAAATAATATTACCAATTTACCCGTCTGGCAAGTTTCCCTATCTCAACGTAGTGTCACGGCCATGACTTGGATCGAACGCGCCATGGTGTTTTCACCGCTCGACTACGCCGCCATTCTGCTGCTGCTTTGTGCCTGGCAGTGGATCGGCTGGCGGATCGACAATCCCTCACCCAACAGGAAGTCCGTCGCGATGATGATGGATGATTTCCGCCGCGACTGGATGCATGAGATGGTTACACGTCAACCGCGCATGTTCGATGCGCAAGTGGTGGCCAGCATGCGGCAGGGCAGCACATTCTTCGCCTCGACCACCATGATCGCGATCGGGGGCGGACTGGCCCTGTTGGGGAATACTGAACGCCTTGCCGGAGTAGCACGCGACCTTGCCATCGGCAGCGCACCTGCGCTGGTGTGGGAGATCAAGATACTGGTGGTTCTGGTCTTCCTGTCGAACGCATTCCTGAAATATGTATGGGCGCACCGCCTTTTTGGTTATTGCGCCGTGATGATGGCCGCCGTGCCAAACGATCCCGAGGACTCACAGGCCTATCCTCGTGCTGCACAGGCCGCCGAAATATGCGTGACCGCGGCGCGCAGCTTCAATCGCGCCCTGCGCGCCACCTATTTCGCGCTGGCCTCGGTCACATGGATTTTAGGGCCGGTCGCGTTGATTATCGGAACTGTTGCGACGTTTGGAGTGCTATACCGGCGAGAATTCGCGTCTCATTCACGCTCGGTGCTGCTGAAATTGCCGCCCAACACCAAGTTATGATGGCGCAGATACAGCATGCCGCCTATCGTCAGTCCATGCGCTATCTGATTCTCAGCGCCATTCTGGCAAGCCCCGCCTTTGCCGATCCCGCAGTGATCGAAGACGTCTCGGCCCGCCAAAACGGTGAGGCTTGGCGTTTCGATGTCACAATTCGACATCCTGACACAGGCTGGGATCACTATGCCGATGGCTGGCGTGTTCTGGACATGGAAGGCAACGAGTTGGGCATGCGCGTGCTGCATCACCCGCACGAGACTGAGCAGCCGTTTACGCGCTCATTAAGTGGTGTTGTGATCCCAGGCGGCGTCACGCAGGTTCAGATACAGGCGCGGTGCAATGTCGATGGCTGGAATGACGGCACCACAGTGGTTGATCTGAACTGACGCTCAAAACACGCCAAGGCTGAGACCGGCAGCCAAGGCGGCACCAATCTCACGGCATTTTTCCAATTGATCCTTAGGGATGGTCTTTTCAGCCAGTATAGCCTCGGGCGTTTGCGCATGGGTGCACAGGATCAGAGGCGGTTGCACCTCTTTCAGCCGCCAACCGGCCGCAATCCGGGCGATCTGTCGCGCGGCATTCTCGCCATCAGACCCCGCGCAAACCATCTGGGCATAGGGGCGCCCTTCGATCCTGCCCAGCACGGGATAATAACATCTGTCAAAAAACTCTTTCATCAGACCCGAAATCGCAGCCAGATTTTCCGGGGCGCAGAAGATATAGCCATCGGCAGCCAGCAAGTCCTTGGGCCCGGCCTGATCTGCGAATTTCAGAACAACATCCGCCTCAGCCCGCCCGGCCGCAGCCGCCGCTTCGGCCATCTGCCGGGCTCCACCAGTGCGGGAATGATAAACGATCAAAAGCTGCGCCATGTCAGACCCGGTGATATGGGCCACCCGACAATATCGTTGCGGCCCGGTAAAGCTGTTCGGCCAGCATCACACGGACGAGCATATGAGGCCAGACCATCGCCCCGAAGGAGATGGAAAAATCGGCCTCAGCCCGCAGATCAGGGTCTATTCCGTCGGCACCGCCGATGATCAGTGCAAGGTCCTGCCGCCCCGCATCCCTCCAGCCGCCCAGCTTCTCGGCGAATTCCGGCGATGACATCACCCGTCCGCGTTCATCCAACGTGCAGATCACCGCGCCTTTGGGCAGCGATTTGCGCAGCAGCGCGGCTTCGGCGCTCATGCCTGTGTTTTTCTTGTCTTCGACCTCGACCACACGCGCGGGACCAAGACCCAGGCTGCGGCCGGTCCTGTCAAATCGGGTCAGATAATCATCAAGCAGGGTTTTCTCCGGTCCGGCACGCAATCGCCCGACCGCACAAATGCTTATACGCATATTTCTCTCGCCACCGGCCTGTTAATGCAGACCGGGATAGCGCCTCAGTTGGCCGAGGCGCTGCCGCCCTGAGGCAGCCACATCTTTTCCAGCTGGTAGAATTCACGCACTTCGGGGCGGAAGATATGGACGATCACGTCGCCCGTATCGATCAGCACCCAGTCGCCGGCATCCTTGCCTTCGACCTTCGAGGTGAAGCCGAACTCCTGCTTGATGCGATCCGTCAGTTTTTCCGCCATGGCCGAGACCTGACGGGTCGACCGACCCGAGGCAATCACCATGTAATCCGCAACCGATGATTTGCCTTGCAGGTTGATCTGCACGACATCTTCGGCCTTGTCATCGGAAAGTGAGGAAAGGATACGCTCAAGCAGCTTGTCGCTGATTGACTGAGAGTGGGCCATCACGCTGGCCCCGTCTTCGGCAGGCAAACCCGCCTGTGTATGTAGAGACAGGACATTGTCCTCCTTTGCTGCGCGCCGCAAACCCCCGGCGCCGGGGTAGTATAAAGGTAGCAAGAGGAATGCAACATTTCAATGAAATGCCGCGACACGTAAGGCACAGGGGGTCACTCTTTGGCGACCTGTTGCGTGGCTGCGTCGTCGTCCAGCAACCGAACCTCGCGCTGTGGGAAGGGGATTGAGATACCCTGCTCTTTGAACGCGTCCCACAGGGCGAGGTAGACATTGCCCCGAATATTGGTCAGCCCCTTGGTCGGATCGCTGATCCAGAACCGCAGCACATAGTCGACACTGCTGTCGCCAAACCCTGTGATGTGGCAAACCGGTTCGTGCGACCCGCCGCTGAGCACGCGCTTGACCCCTTTGACCGCCCGGATCGCGGTTGCGCGCACCTGATGCGGATCATCGGCATAGCTGGTGCCAAAATCCAGATCCAACCGCACGAACCGGTCCGAATGCGACCAGTTCACCACCTGATTGGTAATCAAATCCTCGTTCGGGATCAGGTACTCCCGCCCGTCCCGCGTCACAACCGAAACATACCGCGCGCCCAGCGCGTTGATCCAACCGAACGTATCGCCCAGCGAGATCACATCACCCGGCTTGATGGACCGGTCCATCAGGATGATGATCCCCGAGATCAGGTTTGACACCACCTTTTGCAGGCCAAAGCCGATCCCCACACCGATCGCACCGGACAGCAGCGCGATGCCTGTCAGATCAAAGCCCAACGTGCGGATGGCAACCAGAAAGACAGCACCGTAAAGCACGACTTGGATGCCCTTGGCCAAAAGCACCTGCATCGATGGGGAAATATCGTCGTTGCTCTGCAAACCCCGTTCGGCCGCGCGGGTACCTAAACGGGCCAGAGTCAGCAGGATACCAATCAGCAGGGTCGCCTTGAGGATCCCAAGGACCGAGATGTGCAGCTCACCAATGGATACGGCCACACCGTCCAGAAACTCGGCCACATCATCCGTAAGATTAAGTGCGATCAACGTTGCATAGACCCACATGGCCCATTTGAAAATCCGCCGCAGCGTCCGGTTGCGCACCAGCCGGGCAACCAGAGCAATCGCAAGCCATGCCGTTGCCAGCGTCGCCACAACCCCGATGATGTAGCTGCGTGATGGCCAGGTGATCTGCTGCATCAGCAGGTACAACGCCCAAGACAGCACCACGAAATAGACCAAAGTCATGCGCTGCATCAGCTGGACAAGAATCCGCAGCCGCCATTTTGGCCAGCCGGCCCGGGCCCGCGCCCAAGTTTCCCATCGGCCTTGTGTCACCAGTTTCAGGGCATAGGCTACGGCCCACAGAACCAGAATGATGACCAACTGGTGCTGCCGCCAGCCGGGCGTGACAATCAGCTCGACAAGATTTTCGAATTGCACGGAAAAACCCGCTGTCATGTTCTGATAGAGGTCCGACAGCGAACTGGGGATCAGATCTTGGTCCATGCTGCCAGCTTGTACAGCGTTTCCAAATGATGCAAGCCCGGTGCGGGATTGAACCTTGATTGACGGCAAACCCCGTTATATCTGGTGCGCATGAGACTCAATGTGGCCCAATTCCAGAACCTGGAAGACCGCGCGCGCCTGCGTGAGCGGTTCTTTGGGGCTGCCCGCACGGTCCTGGCACGCCTACCTGTCGCCTGAGCCAACTCGCCAGCTATTTCTCATTACATACGGGAGAGGACCGATGTCCCCCAAAACACTCTATGACAAGATCTGGGATGCCCATGTCGCGCACGAAGCCGATGATGGCACCTGCCTGCTGTATATCGACCGCCATCTGGTGCACGAAGTCACCAGCCCGCAGGCGTTCGAAGGTCTGCGCATGGCGGGCCGTCCGGTGCGCGCGCCGGAAAAGACCATCGCCGTGCCGGATCACAATGTTCCTACCACACCGGATCGCGTAAACGGGATCGAGAACCCTGAATCGCGTATTCAGGTTGAAGCTCTCGACAAGAACGCCAAAGATTTTGGCATTCACTATTACCCGGTGAATGACGTCCGTCAGGGCATCGTGCACATTGTTGGCCCGGAACAAGGCTGGACCCTGCCCGGCATGACGGTTGTCTGCGGCGACAGCCACACCGCGACCCACGGTGCATTTGGCGCACTGGCCCATGGTATCGGGACGTCAGAGGTTGAGCATGTATTGGCAACCCAGACCCTGATCCAAAAGAAATCAAAGAACATGAAGGTGGAAATCACCGGCAAACTGCAGCCGGGCGTGACCGCCAAGGATATCACTCTGGCCGTTATCGGTGAGACCGGCACCGCGGGCGGCACAGGCTATGTCATCGAATATTGCGGCGAAGCAATCCGCAACCTGTCGATGGAAGGCCGCATGACCGTCTGCAACATGGCAATCGAAGGCGGCGCCCGCGCTGGCCTGATCGCGCCTGATGAGACCACGTTTGAGTATGTCAAAGGCCGCCCGCACGCCCCCAAAGGTGCGCAATGGGAAGCTGCGATGGATTGGTGGAAGACACTCTACACCGACGAAGGCGCACATTTCGACAAGGTCGTTACCATACGTGGTGAGGATATCGCGCCGGTCGTCACATGGGGCACCAGCCCCGAGGATGTTCTGCCGATCACGGCAACTGTGCCACACCCCGAAGACTTCGAAGGCGGCAAGGTCGACGCAGCCCGCCGTTCAATCGAATACATGGGTCTGCAAGCCGGTCAAAAGCTGAGTGATGTGGAAATCGACACCGTCTTTATCGGGTCTTGCACGAATGGCCGGATCGAGGATTTGCGCGCCGCTGCCGAAATCCTGAAAGGCAAAAAGATCAAGGACGGCATGCGCGCCATGGTCGTTCCTGGATCGGGTCTGGTGCGCATGCAGGCCGAAGAAGAAGGCCTTGCCGATATCTTCAAAGAGGCCGGTTTCGAATGGCGTCTGGCAGGATGTTCGATGTGTCTGGCGATGAACCCCGACCAGTTGCAGCCGGGTGAACGCTGCGCGGCGACGTCAAACCGCAACTTCGAAGGCCGTCAGGGGCGTGGTGGGCGCACCCATCTGCTTAGCCCGGCAATGGCTGCCGCAGCGGCAATCACAGGACGGCTGACAGACGTCCGTGAATTGATGTAAGGTCCCCTCATATCTAGATATTTGAGGGATTAAGAATATGAGTGACTGGATTAAATGGCTTCTGTTGGGGCTGCTGTCGATTGCGTTTGGTATTTTTGTGCTGGGCGCGCCGGTTGTGGCATCCATCGCCGTAACAATGGTAACTGGCGTGTTGCTGCTGATTTCGGGCGGGCTGCAAGTTGTGGGCGGCTTCACGGTCGAAGGTGTAGGCAACAAAATCCTGTCACTCATAATGGGTGCCGTGATGTTGTTTCTGGGCTGGTCGTTTCTGGATAACCCACTGGAGGGGACATTGACCCTGACAACTGTGGTCATGATCCTGTTTGTGGCCGGCGGAATCGCTCGCATCATTTTGTCATTCCAGATGCGTGGCACTCAATTCTACTGGCCAACGCTGATTTCAGGTGTCCTGTCCCTGGCCTTGGCCGCCTACATCCTTGCCAATGCCTCGATAGGGCTGGCGCTGAGCTTGTTGGGTATCTTGTTGGGTATCGAGATGCTGTTCAACGGGTTTGGATTGGTTTTCATGGCGCTCTTTATCAAAAGCGCGCCCAATGACGTAACGGAAGCGAAAGAAGCTTAAACGCGGGGCACGGGCGCGGCCCTCTCCCGCAGGAGAATGAACATGGAAAAGTTTGAAAAAGTCCACGGGGTGGCCGCCCCAATGCCGCTGATCAATATCGACACGGATATGATCATCCCGAAGGTACACCTTAAAACCATCAAACGGTCCGGTCTTGGCGTCGTGCTGTTTGACGAGATGCGCTATCACGACGACGGTCAGGAAAACCCCGAGTTCGTTCTGAACAAGCCCGCGTATCGTGAGGCCGACATTCTTGTCGCGGGGGACAATTTCGGCTGCGGCTCGTCGCGTGAACATGCGCCTTGGGCGATCAAGGATTTTGGCATCAAGGTTGTGATCTCAACCAGCTTTGCAGACATCTTTTTCAACAACTGCTTCAAGAACGGCATCCTGCCCATCGTGGTGAACGAAGAACACCATGCGATCCTGATGGACGACGCGCACAAGGGTGAAAATGCCCGTATGACCGTCAATCTAGAAGATCAGCAGATCACGACGTCGGATGGGCATGTGATCGAGTTCGACATCGATCCGCATCGCAAACACTGCCTTTTGAACGGTTTGGACGATATCGGTCTGACCATGGAAAAAGATCACCACATCGACAAGTTTGAGGAACACGCGAGTCAAGCCCGTCCCTGGGTATGATTCTGAGGACGAATCTGTGGACACTCAACCAATGGGGTCGCTTCGGCGGCCCCATTCTCATTCTTGGGGTTAAGTTTTAGTAAACCACAATATATAGATATCCTGTTGCGATACACGTCGGATTTGCGTCGAAAATGATGCAATCCCGCACCAGTTGCGCCATCTTTTTGCCCAAAACTCAGTGTTTTCTAAAGCTTGGCTTGAGCGAAATGTCGCTTATCGCCAATGTCTGGAATTTAAGAGGCATCCGTCTACGAAACATGCGGCGGGCACGAGTTGGAACGAAGTCGGCGTAGAATCGGCTATTCCGGTTTGGAAAGGGTTCGGATAGTGATTGCGCGCACAACAGGGGCGGCGATTCGGGGTATATTGGTCGCCTTAATGGTACTGACCCCCGCATTGTACCTGCCCATATCGTCAACAAACGGCACCGAGATCGTCGTCTTCCTTGCGATTCTCGCCTTTTTCCTGACGTTTGCCGAATACAACTCGGCTTTTCCCAGCTTTATCGAATTCCGCGACGCGCCGCCTGTGAACCGCTTGCGCTTTGTCGGGCTGATGTCGATGGTCACCTTCCTGACGCTGATCTGTAAAAACGCCTATGTGCCAACTGATCTGACCGAGTCATTCTATGCGATGGGTCTGAGCGTCGCTAATGTAGTTGATTTCCCTTACTCACCCGTTCGCCTCGTCGTTCTGGTTCTGCCTGCTGATGCCAGCCCGCAGCTGATCGAATTGGTTCGCATTTCGGCCAGCGTGGCTTATGTCGCTGCGTTGGTGACGATCGCAAGCTTTGCTTACGCCGTGAAAATGCGTGGTTGGCCCACGGGCAACGGCGCATTCAACGTTTGGACTAACCTGCCGTTGTTCGACCCGACCAAAGGCGGAGATGTCGTTACCCGGTTGCAAAGGGACGGGCGCCTGAACATCTCAATCGGGGTGCTGCTGCCGTTCCTGATTCCGGCCGTGATCAAGCTGTTGACCGACTTTGCCAACCCGATTTCGCTGAGTAACCCGCAGACCCTGATCTGGACCATGAGCGCTTGGGCCTTCCTGCCCGCCAGCATGATCATGCGCGGCATGGCAACACTGCGCATCGCTAACCTGATTGTCGAAAAACGCCGCGCCTATTCTACCACCGACTTCACACAGGCTGCATGATCCGCGCCCTGTTTATCTTACTGCTGCCGATGATGGCGCAGGCCGAGACAGTGCGCATTGCCACGTACAACACCGAACTCAGCCGCGATGGACCGGGCCTGCTGCTGCGCGACATTCAGCGCGGCGACCCGCAGGTGCAGGCCGTGGTCGATGTGCTTGTCGCGGCGCAGTCGGATATCGTTGCCCTGCAGGGGGTCGACTGGGACTTGGAAGGGCAAGCTATTGCCGCTTTGATCGACCAACTCCGCACGACAGGACTGGACTATCCCTATCATTTTTCTGGGGTTCCGAATTCGGGGTTCGAAACCGCGTTGGACCTGAATGGTGACGGGCGCACCCATGGCCCGGCAGACGCCCAGGGCTGGGGTCGCTTCACTGGTCAGGCCGGGTTGGCGGTGCTTTCGCGTTACCCCATCAATGAAGACAAGGTGCAGGACTTTACCAACCTGCTGTGGCGTGACCTGCCGGGTGCAGAATTGCCGGTTACGGACGCTGGTCCTTTCCCCTCGGAAGAGGCGCAGGCCATACAGCGCCTGTCTTCTGTTGCCCATTGGATCGTGCCTGTGGACACACCGATCGGGTCACTGGACCTGATGACGTTTCACGCCGCGCCGCCCGTGTTCGACGGGCCCGAAGATCGCAACGGGTTGCGGAACCGTGATGAGATCCGCCTCTGGTCCCTTGTTCTGGACGGTGAACTCGGGCGCAAACCGGATGGCCCGTTCGTTATCGCCGCAGATGCCAACTTGGACCCCGTGCGGGGGGATGGGCGCACCGAAGCAATACAAGCTCTGCTGACCGATTCGCGGCTGCAGGATCCCCGCCCCGCTGATGCGTCAGGCGCGCTGACGACCGTGGAATGGAAGGCCGTAGGCGAGATGCGGGTCGATTATGTGCTGCCATCAGCGGACCTGCAGGTATTGGATGCGGGCATCTTTTGGCCCGACCCGGACACGCCCCTGCGGAAAACGGCTGAGCAAGCCAGCAGGCACCGGCTGGTGTGGGTGGACGTAACCGCGCCTACCCAGCCAATGAACTAACTTGCCCAATTTGTCCGATGACGTTCCGAACTCTACCTACCATGAGCGGAACAAGTTCGCCTTGGCCACGACTGGTCAGAGCGGGCCGGTGTAAGTTCCGCGCGGCGGGTAGTTATTGCCCAGGGAAAATTTCAGGCCACCCACAATATCGGAAGTGGATGGGCGCCCGAATGGTGTTGTTTGCTGCCAGGCGAAGTAAAGCGACCGGTCGGGTGCGATGTAGAAATGGCCGGGTTCGGCGAACAGTGCCGGTTCCGCGCTGCCCTCGCGCGCGGTTGAGATGTTCAGCCCCCAATCCTCGCGCGCGGCTGCCAGCGGCAGGCTGTGACCCACACGCAGGCGCGAGACGCCAGCCTTCTGCGCGGTTTCCGCCGCGCGATCCGCCGTATCTGTCGAGATCATGATCACTTCGACGCCCAGCGCGGCAAACTCATCTAGGGCGGCTTCGACCTCGGACATTTGCCTTATGCAGATCGGGCAGTGCAGACCCCTATACTGAATCACCAGCGTGCCATTTTCCCCATTGTCGGCATCCAGATCGAATGTTCCGTGACCGACAGTATCGATTTTCAGCGCAGGGACGGGTTTTCCCGGTATCAGCATGTATTTTCCTCGTAGTTTGACGGGTTCGTCTCATTGACCCGATGCGGCGCAGACGCTAGGGCCTTTTCGACCAAACGCAAGGAGATCCTTCATGTCCAACCCTTCGCTCCTCATCCTGCCCGGAGACGGAATTGGCCCCGAAGTTATGGCCGAAGTGCGCAGAATTATCGATTGGTTCAGCGACAAGCGTGACCTTCACTTTGACGTGAGCGAAGATCTGGTGGGCGGTGCGGCTTATGACGCGCATGGAAAGCCCCTGTCGGACGAAACCATGGCCAAGGCGCAAGAGGTGGACGCGGTTCTGCTGGGTGCCGTGGGTGGCCCGAAATACGACGATCTGGATTTCAGCCTCAAGCCCGAGCGCGGTCTGCTGCGCCTGCGCAAGGAAATGGACCTGTATTCAAACCTGCGTCCGGCACAGTGTTTTGACGCGCTGGCCGATTTCTCATCGCTGAAAAAAGACATCGTCGCGGGTCTGGACATCATGATCGTGCGCGAGCTGACCTCGGGCGTTTATTTCGGCGAGCCGCGCGGCATTTTCGAAGAAGGTAATGAGCGCGTCGGCATCAACACCCAGCGCTATACCGAATCCGAGATTGAGCGCGTCGCGCGTTCGGCCTTTGAGTTGGCAATGCGCCGGAACAAGAAACTGTGCTCAATGGAAAAGGCCAATGTGATGGAATCGGGCATCCTGTGGCGTGAAGTCGTGACCCGCGTAAGCCAAGACTATCCCGAAGTTGAGCTGAGCCATATGTATGCCGATAACGGCGCCATGCAGCTGGTGCGCGCGCCCAAGCAGTTTGACGTGATCCTGACAGACAACCTGTTTGGCGATATCCTGTCGGACTGCGCCGCGATGCTGACCGGATCGCTTGGCATGTTGCCCTCGGCCAGCCTTGGAGCCCCAATGGCGAATGGCCGTCCCAAGGCGATGTACGAGCCCGTGCACGGGTCTGCCCCGGATATCGCGGGTGAAGGCAAGGCCAACCCGATCGCCTGTATCCTCAGCTTTGCCATGGCGCTGCGCTATAGCTTTGATCAGGGCGACGAAGCTGACCGCCTGGAAGCTGCGATCGAGAAGGTGTTGGCCGATGGCGTCCGCACCGGCGACCTGCTGGCTGATGAAGGGGTAACTCCGGTCTCGACCACCCAGATGGGTGACGCGATTTTGGCCGCACTGGACAGTAGCCTCTGATCACTTGGGGCGATTGGACAGAAAGGCGGTGCCGGGTGCACCGCCTTTTTTGTTGACGTATCAGTTTCCGAAAAGGTTGTTCAGCAGGTTGTTGATGGCATTTTCAAAACCGCCACCCTGTCGGCGTCGCTGCTGTTGCGGCTGAGCTGTCCGCACCGGGGGGTCCGGGGCCAGCATGGGCAGCGGCGTGGGCGTCATACCTTCGGTCACGCGCAGCATGGTTTCCCGCCATATCTCGGCAGGCAAACCACCACCCGTCACGCCGGACAGGGGCGTGTTGTCATCATACCCCATCCACACACCGGCCACATAATCCGCCGTGAACCCAATAAACCAGGCATCGCGCGCCGCCTGGGTCGTGCCAGTCTTGCCTGCCACCTGCCACCCCGGTAGCTGTGCGCGTCCACCGGTGCCTTCGGACACCACCCGCTCCATCATCCAGGTCAGTTGCTTGGCAGCCTTGTCGTTGATCACCCGTTCGCCGATGCCGGTTGTCGTCACCATCACGGGCGTTTCATCCCCCAGCAGCTTAAGCTCAGACAACCCGTATGGCTCGACCGCGGAACCGCCGTTGAGGATACCGGCATAGGCCCCGGTCATCTCGATCAGTGTGCTTTCCGACGCACCCAGCGCCAGGGCCGGACCCTGCGCCAGATCGCTTTCAATACCAAATTCGCTGGCTACCGTGCGGACATTATCCAGCCCTGCAACCTCGGCCGCTTTGACCGCCGGGATGTTCAACGAATTCTTCAGCGCATCCGCAAGGGTGACCCGACCGTAGAACTTGTTGGTATAGTTCTTGGGGCACCACTGGCCCGAACCTGGAATATTGACGCAATACGGTTCGTCCACGACTGTATCCAGCGGGGAATAGCCCAATTCCAGCGCCGTGGCATAGACGAAGGGCTTGAAGGACGACCCGGTTTGGCGCAGCGCCTGCGTTGCACGGTTGAACGCGCCGGATACGCGTGTTTTGCGCCCGCCGACCATTGCGCGCACGGCACCATCCGCAGACATCACAACAATCGCGGCCTGCGCCTTGGACCCTTCGCGAACCTTTTCCTGAAAGATGTATTTCAGCGCCTCTTCCGCCGATTTCTGAAGCCGTTGATCCAGCGTGGTGCGGATAACGACGTCATCTCTGGTGTTCGTGCCAAAATAGCTTGGCAATTCGGTGATGACCCAATCGGCAAAATACCCACCAGCCTGCGCCGCGGCTGCATCGGACAACTGGGCAGGGGTGTTGCGCGCAGTGCTGGCCTGGGCAGTGGTCAGATAATCCTGATCCTCCATCAACCCAATGACCAAGCGCGCCCGGTTTTGCGAACGTTGCAGGTTATTTGTCGGCGCATAGCGTGTCGGTGCAACCAGCAGACCCGCCAGCATCGCCGCCTGCGCCGGGTTCACCTCAGCCGCTGAGATGCCGAAATAGCGCTGGCTTGCGGCTTCGAACCCACGCGCGCCTGCGCCAAGGAATGCGCGGTTCAGATAGATCGTGAGGATTTCGTCCTTTGAGTATTTGACCTCCATCGCGATGGCATAGACCGCCTCTTTGGCCTTGCGCCACAACGAACCCTGACGGCAATCCGCCTCATAGGCGGCTTCGGAGTCCCATTCGCCTGGAACATATGGCACACCCAGACACAGAAGTTTTGCGGTTTGCTGCGTGATCGTCGATCCGCCATGCCCTGACAATGGCCCGCGCCCTTCGCTCAGGTTGATGCGTACGGCACTGGCAATACCGCGCGGGCTCACCCCGAAATGCCGGTAGAATCGTTTATCCTCGGTGGCGACGACGGCATTTTTCAAATGCGGTGAGACGGTATCCGCCGTAATGACGCCACCAAACTGATCGCCACGCCAGGCAAAGACATCTCCGTTGCGGTCCAGCAATGTGACCGAGCCACGCGCGCGCCCATCCAGCAAGGCATCCAGATCGGGCAGCGACGTGTAAACCACCCCGACGGCCAGCGCCAACAGCATGGCGGCGACTGCACCGACGCGCCACGTCACGCTCCAGATCAGCCGCACGGCCCAGCGAAAGAGGCGGCGAAATAAGCCGCCTCCGCCACCGGATTTCTTGCGCGTCTTTTTTCGGGTGGTTCTGCGCGCAGCCGTTTTGCGCGCAACCGCCTTCTTGCCCGCGGGTTTCGCCGTTCGTTTGGTCGCTGCGGGCCTGCGCCCTTTCGACGGGTATCTTTTGTCCGCGACAAGCGGTGTCTTGCGGCGCCTGGACTCAGTCATGCTCAAACTCTGCCCGGTTATCGTTTTGAGGCACAATACCCCGCAATGGCGATGAAGTAGAGGTCTGAATTTCCGTCAAATCGCCTCATCACTTCGCCTAATTTTTAGTCATTCATATATTTTTGTGCAAAAATTGTGCACCTTGCCCCCAGTTTGCCCCCTATAGCGGCCTCTAACCGTTCCTTACTGCGGTCAGTCACGCTCTTTTTCTGCAAGTGCAAAACAGACCGGACGGACCCGGAAAGCAGAGGGGATAAACGTGAAACTGATTATTGCGACAATCAAGCCGTTCAAGCTTGAGGAGGTGCGCGAGGCACTGACCAACGCAGGCGTACGCGGCATGATGGTGACCGAAATCAAGGGCTTCGGCTCGCAATCGGGTCACACAGAAATCTATCGTGGCGCAGAATATGCCGTGAATTTCGTACCGAAGATCAAACTGGAAATCGTGGTGCCTGCCACGATGGCCGACCAGATCGTCGAAACCATCACAAAAACCGCCAAGACCGGCAAGATCGGCGACGGCAAGATTTTCGTCCTCGAAGTTGAGCAAGCCATGCGCGTGCGGACCGGGGAAACGAACGAAGAGGCGCTTTGAGCGCCGCCATTCACAACATTCGAGGACTGACAATGAACCTGATGAAATCTCTCATCCCTGCTGCCGCGATCGTCGCGCTGCCGCAGATGGGTCTTGCGCAAGAGGCCACCGCGACCGGAGAGCCCGCGCTGCACACCCAGTATATCTTTACCACGCTGCTGTTCCTGATGGCGGGTTTCCTGGTGTTTTTCATGGCCGCAGGCTTTGCAATGCTGGAAGGCGGCCTGGTACGCTCGAAGAACGTAGCCATGCAGATGACCAAAAACGTGGCGCTGTTTTCACTTGCCGCGATCATGTACTGGCTGATCGGCTTCAACCTTATGTATCCCGGCGACGGCTGGACAATCGGCGGCTGGGTCGGACCGTTCTTTTCAACCACTGTTCTTGATCCGGTCGGTGTACCCGCCGAGGAAGCAGCGCTGGATTACGCGTCCATCGGATCGGACTTTTTCTTCCAGTTGGTCTTTGTGGCCGCGACCGCATCCATCGTGTCGGGTGCCGTGGCTGAGCGTATCAAGCTCTGGCCGTTCCTGATTTTCGTCATCTTGCTGACAGGTGTCATGTACCCGATCTCGGGGTCGTGGCAGTGGGGTGGCGGCTGGCTGTCCGAAGCTGGTTTCTCCGACTTCGCCGGTTCGACCGTCGTTCACTCCGTCGGTGGCTGGGCGGCTCTTGCTGGCTGCATCATCCTTGGCCCGCGGATCGGAAAGTACAAAGATGGCAAGGTTCATCCGATCCCCGGTTCGAACCTGGCTTTGGCGACCCTGGGTACGTTCATCCTGTGGCTGGGCTGGTTCGGCTTCAACGGCGGCTCGCAACTGGCGATGGGCACCGTGGGTGACGTATCCGACGTGTCGCGCATCTTTGCCAATACCAACATGGCAGCCGCTTCGGGCGCTGTCGCAGCCCTGCTTCTGTCGCAGATTCTGTACAAAAAGCCTGACCTGACCATGGTGTTGAACGGTGCACTTGCCGGTCTGGTTTCGATCACGGCCGAGCCGCTGGCCCCGACCCTGTTCGGTGCCCTTTGGATCGGTGCAGTTGGCGGCGTGATCGTCGTGCTGGCGATCCCCATGCTGGACAAGTTCAAAATCGACGACGTGGTTGGTGCGATCCCGGTTCACCTGTTCGCGGGTATCTGGGGCACCATCGCCGTGATCTTCTACGGTGAGGCGAACCTTATCACCCAGCTGACCGGTATCGTCGCATATGGCGTGTTTACCTTCGTCGGTGCCCTGATCCTGTGGAGCGTGCTGAAGGCGACCTTGGGCATCCGCGTCAGCGAGGAAGAAGAGATCAACGGTCTCGACATGGCGGAACTGGGTATGGAAGCCTATCCGGAATTCTCCAAAGGCTAAGCGTTAGCCACGCGCAGACAAAAAAACCCGGGCGTTCGCGCCCGGGTTTTCTTTTTGTGATCAGGGTGGCTTAAACGCCAACCTCGACAATCGCCTTCGCCAGGATCGGCACGGTTGTCGCGTTCAGCCCGGCAATGTTCAGGCGGCTGTCACCGATCATGTAAATACCATGATCTACGCGCAGTTTCTCGACCAACTCAGGCGCTGCACCCAGACGCGAGAACATGCCCCGGTGCTGAGCGACAAAGCCGAAACGATCAGAACCGGCCAGGCGCTGCAACTCGTCCGCCAAATGCTGTCGCAGTCCCAGCATGGACAGGCGGACCTCTTCCAGCTCGGTCGCCCAATCCGCACGCAGGGCATCGTCGTTGAGGATCGTGGTCACAACGCGCGCGCCATGATCGGGTGGGAAGGAATAGTTCTGGCGGTTCAAAAACGCCAGTGTCGCCTGATTCAGGGCCGTTTGCCCCGCGTCATTGCTGATCGCCATCAGCAGACCAGTGCGTTCGCGGTATACGCCGAAGTTCTTTGAACAGGAGGCTGCAATCAGGCATTCCTTGACCGAGGATGCCACCAGCCGCGCGCCTTGCGCGTCTTCTTCCAGACCGTCGCCGAAGCCCTGATAGGCAATGTCTATCATCGCCACCAGACCACGCTCGTTGATTAGGTTCACAACCTCTTGCCACTGGACCATATTCAGATTTGCGCCGGTCGGGTTATGGCAGCAGCCGTGCAGCAGGACAACGTCGCCCGCCTTGGTGGTTTTCAGGTCCTCAATCATGCCGTCGAAGTCGACACCGCGCGTTTCATCATCGAAATAGCGGTACTGAACCGTCTCGATCCCCAGATAGTTCAGGATCGACAAATGGTTCGGCCATGTTGGGTTAGACACAAACACGCGGGCCGAAGGATTGGCCATGCGGATCATCTCAAACGCCTGACGGCAGGCGCCTGTACCTCCGGGGGTTGCCACGGCCGCGATATTGGCACGCGGCACCGAGGCCCCAAGGATCAGACCGATCATCGCATCGGCATAAGCGGGATCACCGGCCAGACCGGTATAGGCCTTGGTCTCCTGCTCTTCCAGAATACGTTTTTCGGCAGCTTTCACCGCCCGCATGACCGGTGTGATACCCTCGGCGTTCTTATAGACGCCAACACCCAGATCAATCTTATTGTCGCGCGGGTCTTCGCGGTACATCTGCATCAGCGCCAGGATCTTGTCGGCGGGCTGCGGTTTGAGGTTCTCGAACATCAGATCTCTCCGGTTGCGACGGGCAGGGTTGGGAAGGCACCCCATTCGGCCCAGGAGCCGTCATAAAGCGAATGGTCTTTCTTGCCCATGCGTTCCAGCGCAAGGCTGAGGATCGCAGCCGTTACACCCGATCCGCAGGACGTAATAGCAGGTTTCGACAGATCGACACCTGCGGCCTCGAATATGGCACGGCATTCGTCAGGTGATTTCATCGTACCATTTTTATTGAGCAAATTGCCAAACGGCACGTTTCGCGACCCCGGAATGTGGCCGGATCGCAGGCCTTCTCGCGGCTCGGCCTCGGCCCCAGCAAAACGGCCTGCCGAGCGGGCGTCTATGATCTCGTGATCCGCCAGTTTCGCGGCGGCTGAAACCTGCGTCACGTCGCGCACCAGATGATTTTGCACACGCACGGTCATATGGCGGTCACGGATGACGGGGGGCAGGTCTTCGACCTCGCGCCCTTCGGCCTGCCACTTGGGGAAACCGCCGTCCAGAACGGCCACGTTTTCCTGCCCCATCAGCCGGAACAGCCACCAAACCCGCGCGGCGGACATTAGCCCGGCGCCGTCATAGACCACGACCTGATGACCATCGCCCACACCCATCGCCCGCAAGCGCGACATGAACTTTTCAACCGGCGGAGCCATGTGCGGCAGGTCCGAGCGCAAGTCCGAAATCTCGTCAATATCGAAGAACCGCGCGCCCGGGATGTGACCCGCGTCATATTCCGCCTTGGCGTCCCGCCCTTGTTGCGGCAGATACCAAGATCCGTCCAGCACCCGCAGATCCGGGTCTTTGATATGGGCGGCAAGCCATTCGGTTGAAACGAGGGTTTTTGGATCGTCCTGCATCAAAGCCTCCCCAAAGCGCGGTTGGGTTTTCCCTATACGCGCAGGCATGCGGGTTCAAGGCTGGAAGGGGGTTTGCAGGCTTAACCCGTGCGGCGAAGCCGAAAAAACTGAACGATCCCGATCAGGCTGATCAGAATCCAGAACCCTTCGATCAGCATCGAGGCCAGATTGAAGTTCTCAAGCAGCGAATAGACGATCAGAATGGACCCGGCGAGGTTCAGGACCGGAAAGGCTAGGTCATTGGAATTCATCATCCGCATCTGCGTGGCGAAATAGGCGGCTACAACGACCAGCGCCCCAAAAGACCCAATGGCATCTGCCAGCGTCAGACTGTTCAGCAATGCGGCCATACTTTACCCCTTGAATCAGCCGATCGCGGCCAGAGCGTCTAGCTGCGCGTAGTGGTGCATATTCAGAAACGCCGCGCCCTGATCACCGGCACGGTAGCCATGCGGTAAATCGGCGGCGAACCGAAGCCCTTGCCCGGCCTGCAACGGAACCCATTCGCCATCGCGCAGAATCTCAAGCGATCCATGCAGGACAAAAACCTCTTCGGTCACGCCAGTGGCGTGGGCTGCGGATTCGTGGCTCTGGTTTGGCGCAAGATCAACATGAAAGGTTTCGGCCCGCAGCGCGGGATCAAAGGGAAACACGATCTTGACCTCAAGACTGCCGGGGAAAGTCACGGTACGAAACACGTCCGAACTGGGCGTTTCCCGCAGCGTTTCCGACCCGATGAGCGCGCCCAGCGGCAGTTGAAACCCTTTTGCGATCTTCCACAGCGTTGCGATGGTCGGGCTGGATTCGCCGCGCTCGATCTGGCCCAGCATTGCTTTGCTGACACCGGTCATCTCTGCCACTTTGGATAGGCTCAAGCCCGCGGCGGCCCGCACATCCCTGAGCTTCAGTGTGATTTCGTCCGGTGCCATCTTCATCGTCTTTCAAATCCCCTTGTGCGTTATAGCGCACATGTGGTACGTGCGTTATAGCGCACATATCCCGCATATCGCAACCGGGGCAAAAGGGAAACAGCATCATGCCAATGTACCGATCCAGAACCTCCACTCATGGCCGCAACATGGCCGGTGCCCGCGGCCTGTGGCGTGCCACAGGCATGACCGAAAGCGATTTCGGCAAGCCAATCATCGCCATCGTCAACTCATTTACCCAGTTTGTGCCCGGCCACGTGCATCTGAAGGATCTGGGCCAGATGGTTGCGCGCGAAGTTGAGGCCGCAGGCGGTGTTGCCAAGGAATTCAACACCATCGCGGTGGATGACGGTATCGCCATGGGGCATGACGGCATGTTGTACTCACTGCCGTCGCGCGAAGTGATCGCGGACTCGGTCGAATACATGGTCAACGCGCATTGTGCCGATGCGATGGTCTGTATCTCGAACTGCGACAAGATCACGCCCGGCATGCTGATGGCCGCGATGCGCCTGAACATCCCAGCGATCTTTGTCTCGGGCGGACCGATGGAAGCTGGCAAGATCGAAATCGAAGATCTGGAAGCCAAGAAGATTGACCTCGTCGATGCTATGGTTGCCGCCGCTGACGACAGGTTCACCGATGAGCAGGTTCAGCACATCGAAGAGAACGCCTGCCCGACCTGCGGGTCGTGCTCGGGCATGTTTACCGCGAACTCGATGAACTGCCTGGCCGAGGCGCTGGGTCTGGCCCTGCCGGGCAACGGCTCGACCCTGGCCACGCATTCTGACCGCAAAGAGCTGTTCCTTGAAGCCGGTCGCCGGATCGTTGAAATCACCAAACGTCACTATGAGCTGGACGAAAAGGGCTTCCTCCCGCGCGAGATCGCCACGTTCGATGCCTTCGAAAACGCGATGAGCCTGGATATTGCCATGGGTGGATCCACCAACACCGTTCTTCACCTGCTGGCCATTGCCAATGAAGGCGGCGTCGACTTCACGATGAGCGACATGGACCGCCTGAGCCGTAAGGTGCCCTGCCTGTGCAAGGTCGCGCCCAACACCGAGAACGTACATATGGAGGACGTCCACCGCGCCGGAGGCATCTTCTCGATCCTCGGCGAACTCAGCCGGGCCGGGTTGTTCCACGAGCATTGCAGCACTGTTCACACACCGACCATGGGTGAGGCGATTGCCAACTGGGACATCACGGTTGCCAATAACCCCAAGGCACAGGATCTGTTCAAGGCGGCCCCGGGCGGTGTGCGTACCACTCAGGCTTTCAGCCAGTCGAACCGATACAAAGAGCTGGACACCGATCGTGAAAACGGCGTCATCCGGACCAAGGAACACGCCTTCAGTCAGGATGGCGGTCTGGCCGTTCTGTTCGGCAACATCGCGCGTGACGGATGTATCGTAAAAACCGCGGGCGTGGATGAAAGCAGCCTGACATTCACCGGTTCAGCCTATGTCTGCGAAAGCCAGGATCAGGCAGTCAACGACATTCTGACCGGCAAGGTCAAAGAGGGCGACGTCGTGGTGATCCGCTATGAAGGCCCGCGCGGCGGTCCGGGAATGCAAGAGATGCTGTACCCAACATCGTACCTTAAATCCAAAGGACTGGGCAAAGCCTGCGCCCTGCTGACTGATGGTCGGTTCTCGGGCGGCACGTCGGGCCTGTCGATCGGCCACGTCTCACCCGAAGCCGCCGAGGGCGGTGAGATCGGGCTGGTGCAGAACGGGGATAGGATTGAGATCGATATCCCCAACCGGACGATCCATCTGGCCGTGTCCGACGAAGAACTGGCCGAACGCCGCAAGGCGCAGGACGCAAAAGGATGGGAGCCTGCCCAGCCGCGCAAACGCAAGGTGTCCACGGCGCTAAAAGCCTATGCGAAGCTGACCACCAGCGCGGCGAAAGGTGCCGTGCGTCAGGTCTGATCTCAACCGGTCCGCGCCACGTGGACCGGACGATCACCCAAATCCCAAAGGCTCCCGCGTCTGACCGGCACCATCGGCTTCGCCGATGCTTCCATCAGTCTTGGGCCGGGCGCCGCGCTGCGCGCGGCGCCCGGCCCAACCAGAGAAGATGTCTCGCCAGAGACATTGACGATGGGCGGGAGCGCCCCGGCCTGTTGGGGCAGACTAGATCAATCGCCCAGTTTCGCGTGGATCTCGTCCAGGTCAATCTCACCCACCGGCATCTTGTTTGCCGGGTTTTCGAAATCGTATCTGAACAGCTCGAAATCCTGTTTGTAGATTTCATAGACCAGGTGCATCGACAGATCGTCGAAATAATCCTCGACCGGATGCGCGCGTTTGGGGCCGTGCCCTTCGGATTCATTGAATCGCGGGATTTCGGACAGGGTCACGGGATGTGGGGTTTCCAGCGCATCAAGCACGCCCTGCATCCCATCGTTGAACTTTTCGGTCCAGAAAATTCGATCGTATCGCCCGCCGTTTACAATGAAAGTGGAAACGTGACCCGACATGGCCGACCAGTGAATGTCGGGATCCATTGGCCGACGCCAGCGGATCGTATCCCGCGCAAACAGCAGGAACCGGCGAAAGCTGGCGATCTGATCGAATTCTCCCTTGCCGTCGTCTCCACCAACTTCGATCCCGTAATTATAGATCAATGTCGGCACCAAATTGCCACGATACCGGCTGCCATTCCGCTGAATGCCGCAAATCTTATCGAAGAATGAGCTGAGTATCCGCGTGTACGGATTGCGCACACAGGTAAACGAGTACGACGTATGCTCGCGCACAGTTTTCGAAATCCGGTCCTGACTGTCAGCAAAGGCCCATTTGTGCAGCCCATGCGTAGCGTCGTGAATGTCCCCGTCGAAAAATCGGCCATGATCCGAGTAGTACATGATCTGGCCAATGGTCGAGCAGGCACATTTCGGCACGACCCTATAGATCATGCTTTCACTTTCGGTCATCCAAACACCGGGAAAACCCATCTGCTGTGCCTCCTCAACGTGTAGGAACTCGCAACGCACTTCTGCTCTGGTTGCCAAAGAACCAAAATTAATCTGTTTATTCAATCGCTCATCCTCAGTATCAGGGTGTAAACAGGCAGAAACGGACATCGCAGACACAAGATGGCAAGGATTGCCTATATTCTATTGTGCCATAAAGACCCTGACGCGATTGTTGCGCAGGCCGAGCAGCTGACGGCCGCAGGCGACTGCATGGCGATACACTTTGATGCACGGGCCAGTACGCAGGCCTATGACCGCATTCGCAACGCCCTGAAAGACAACCCAAATGTGGCTTTCGCTGCCAATCGCGTAAAATGCGGCTGGGGCGCGTGGTCCCTGGTGCAAGCAACCCTGAATGCCGTGCAGGTTGCGGTCGATACGTTCCCAAGGGCCACGCATTTCTACATGCTGTCCGGTGACTGTATGGCCATCAAAACCGCCGAGTATGCGCATTGGTTTCTGGACCACAACGAAAGAGATTTCATCGAAAGTCACGATTTCTTTGCCAGCAACTGGATCAAAACCGGCATGAAAGAGGACCGGCTGATCTATCGCCACTTTTTTAATGAACGCACTCAGAGCACGCTTTTTTACGCCTCATATAGCCTTCAGAAACGGTTTGGGCTGAAGCGCGACATTCCGGCTGATCTTCAGATCATGATCGGCAGCCAGTGGTGGTGTCTGCGTCGCCGCACGATTGAGATGATCCTCGATTTCCTGCAAAAGCGCACGGACGTGATCCGGTTTTTCTCGACCACATGGATACCGGACGAAACATTTTTCCAAACCCTTGTCCGCCACCTGATCCCAAAGGAAGAGATCGAGAACCGCACCCCAACCTTTCTGATGTTCTCAGACTATGGAATGCCGGTGACCTTCTACAACGACCACTATGACATGCTGCTGGGACAAAACTACCTGTTCGCCCGGAAGATCAGCCCCCAAGCGCATGAGTTGAAGGACCGGTTGGGCGCGCTTTATGCCAGCGAAGGGGTCGAATTCAAAATCTCGGATGAGGGGCGAAACCTCTACAGCTTTCTGACCGGACGTGGCCGTGTTGGCCGCCGTTTCGGGCAACGGTTCTGGGAGGCGGGCAATACGTTGGGGTCCGAGCGTCAGATATTGCTGATCGCCTGCAAGAAATGGCATGTGGCCAAGCGTCTTGTTCATCAAATCAGGTCCGAGACAGAAATCCCCTGCATCGAATATCTGTTCAACGAAGAGGGTGCGCCCCTGCCCGATCTGGGTGGTATCGAGGCGACGCTGGAGAAACGCTCGCGCCACCGCCGGGCGGTCCTGCGTATGTTGTTCGACCATTTTGGCGCCAGCAAGCTGGTGCTCTGCGTCGATCCCGCCAATCTCGATATCATTCAGGATTTCTGTGCCGACCAGGCCGAAACGCACGTGCTTGAGATCGAGTGCGAATATTCCGACGACTACCTGATCGGACATGCCCGCCGGGTTGGTCTGGCCGGTGAAAACAGCCCGACGGAAACTGTGGCCCGCCTTGTGCCAGCTTTGCGCAACGCGTTGGCCCACGAATCCGAGTTGATCCGGGGAGCAGGTTTCAGTGGATACTCACTTATGAGAGAAACCAACACAAAAGCCGAGAACGGGGCGGCGATCGCCGAGTTTCTAGGTGTGTCGAATGAACAGGCAAATTCCGTCCTGCGGCTGGACTACTTGTTCGCGGATTGATCCGGCGGCACTTGTCGACGCCGCCGGACCGTTGATCAGATATCGAACTTCACGCCCTGCGCCAGCGGTAGTTCAGCGGAATAATTCACCGTATTGGTTTGACGTCGCATATACGCCTTCCATGCATCAGACCCGCTTTCGCGCCCGCCGCCAGTTTCTTTTTCGCCGCCGAATGCGCCACCGATCTCGGCCCCTGATGGTCCGATATTGACGTTGGCGATACCGCAATCTGACCCGGCGGCGGTCAGGAACTGTTCGGCCTCACGCATGTTCAGGGTAAACACACACGAGGACAGACCCTGCGGCACGTCATTTTGCATCTCGATCGCGTAGTCGAAGTCGTCATACCCCATGACATAAAGGATCGGGGCAAAGGTTTCGGTTTTCACCACCGAGGTCTGGTTTGGCATCTCGACGATTGCAGGTTCCATGTAAACGCCGTCTGGAACACCTTTGGTCACGCGATTGCCGCCAAAGACTTGCCCACCTTCGGCCGCTGCGGCCTTCAACGATTCGGTCATCGCTTCACCCGCGGCTTCGTCTACCAGGGGACCGACCAGCGTGCCTTGGTCCAGCGGGTTGCCGATCGGCAGACCGGCATAGGCTTTTTTCAAGCGACTCAACAGCTCTTCTCGGATCGCGTTATGGACGATCAGGCGGCGCAGTGAGGTACACCGCTGACCAGCCGTCCCAACGGCCGAGAACACAATCGCCCGCACTGCCATTTCCAGATCGGCCGATGGGCCAACGATCATGGCGTTGTTTCCACCCAATTCCAGAATGCACTTGCCGAACCGCTGCGCCACGACCGGTGCAACAGCGCGGCCCATACGGGTGGATCCGGTGGCGGAGAGCACGGGCACGTCTTCGCTCGCCACGAGCGCCTCGCCCAGCGCGGCGCCACCGATCACCGTTTGCAGCAGATGGTCGGGCGCATCGCCAAACCGCGCCAGCGCGCGCTCGAATATCTTCTGGCAGGCCATCGCCGTGAGCGGAGTCTTCTCGGACGGCTTCCAGATCACCGTATCACCACAGACCAGTGCAATCGCCGCGTTCCATGACCAGACCGCAACCGGGAAGTTGAAGGCCGAGATTACGCCGACCGGACCCGCCGGGTGCCATGTCTCCATCATCCGATGACCCGGACGCTCGGAAGCTATAGTCAGACCATAAAGCTGGCGCGACAGACCAACGGCAAAGTCGCAGATGTCGATCATCTCCTGCACTTCGCCCAAACCTTCGGATGTGATCTTGCCCGCCTCCCAACTCACCAAGGCACCAAGGTCATCTTTGGCAGCGCGCAATTCTTCACCCAGAAGGCGGATCAATTCTCCGCGGCGAGGGGCCGGAACCGTGCGCCATGCCTTGAAGGCCGCCTTGGACCGGGCAAAAACAGCCTCCATCTCGGCTTCGGGCGTTTGATGCACCTCAGCCAGAACACTGCCGTCGATGGGTGAGGTCACTTTGAGCGTACCGCCTGTCAGCTCGGCCTTGGACAGGTCCAGGTTTGCAAGTGTGGTTTGCGCAGTCATCACAATGTCTTTCATATCTCAGGCCGCCTTGTTCTGATTGGTTTCGTCGCCGGCGCGATACAGCCGGCCAAATTCGGTGTTGAGAAAGTCGGACAGTTTCACTTGTTCCTGTCGAACAAACCCTTTGCTGGGCACGGCCCCGGTCCGCATCAGGTCAACCACGCCCAGAACGCCAGCGGCAGTGGTGATCTGAATGGCGCTCCAGACCTGCCCGTTAAGGCTACGCGCAAAGGATTTGTTGATCAGGGATTTCTCGCGCAGCGCCCCGTCGATCATGCCCTTTGCGGTACAATAAACCAGAACTACATCCTGATCCGTGCGCGGCAGCGCGGTTTCAAAGATGTCCTTCAGCAAATCGCGGCGGCGCTCCAGCCCCAGATCCTTGAGCAGCAGCTTCAGGATATCGCAATGCCCGGGATAACGGATCGAGCGATAGGACACTGCGCGCGCCTTGCCTTCCAACGTTTCAGGCAGCGTGCCCAAACCACCGGATGTGTTAAAGCATTCATACTCCACCCCGTCGTGGCCCAGGACCTCATAGTCTTCCAAAGGTGCGGTCTTTACACGTTCGCCATTCACGATGGCGTCGCAGGGGTTGCAGTATTCGTTGATCAACCCATCCGTGGACCACGTCAGATTGTATTTCAAAGCGTTGGTCGGATACAGCGGCAGGGCACCCACCCGCATGTGCAGGCTGTCAAGCTCATCAAACTCATCCGCCAGGGCAGCCCCTGCAATTCCGACGAAGCCCGGCGCAAGGCCACATTGTGGCATGAACGCTGTTTCGCTGTTTTCGGCCAAAGCGCGCACGGCATTGGTGGCGGCCACGTCTTCGGTCAGGTCGAAGTAGTTTGCGCCTGCGGTCTTGGCCGCCTTTGCAATTGTTGGCGTCAAAAAGAACGGAGCAGCCGAGATTACTGCATTGTACCCCGCCAATCCTTGCGCCAATTGCGCCTCATCCCCCACATCAATCTGCCGGGTTGCAATCCCTTGTTTGTTGAGAACCGCCAGCGCAGCCAAATCCCGATCGGCAACCGTGACCGAGTAATTGGAAGATGATTGCAGCAGGCTGGCGATCATCTGACCGATCTTACCTGCCCCTATGACACAAATACTCCAGCTCAAAACGCGCCTCCTTTTTTGATTTCTCAAAAGTATGAGGCTTGGGCTGTTCGAACCGCAGGGTCATTCTTGACGAAAGCGTCGAAAGTTACGTCATTATGCCGACCAATTCGGCGAAATGTCGGGGGCAGATAAAGATGGGCATGCGCAAGGCAAACCTCTGGTATGCCGAGGCAAAAGCGAGACTCCAAGCGAGGTTTGTTCCCCGAACACCCGCTTTTGGAGCCCTAAAGCGTGTAGCAGAGCCCACATGATGGCAGGCTGCGCCCAAGCCATGAACAAAGTTAGGGCGCCTGCCATATTGACCGGCGGCCTAACCCTCGGCGCTGAGTCCTTCGGTCGACAGGTCGTCCAATCGCGGCATCAAGCGAAGCAACTCACTGGCATATTCGGTCTGCGGATTGGCGAAGAGGCTGTTGGTCTCTTGCAATTCCACAACTTTGCCCTGTTTCATCACTGCGACCCGGTCGCACATCTGGCGCACCACGGGCAGGTCGTGGCTGATGAACAGGAGGGTCAGACCCAGATGTTCTTGCAAATCCTTCAGGATGTTCAGGATCTGCGCCTGTATCGATACGTCGAGGGCGCTTGTGGGCTCATCACAGATCAGGAAACGCGGTTGCGTGGCCAGCGCGCGGGCAATCGAAATTCGCTGACGTTGACCGCCCGAGAACTCATGCGGGTATTTCAGCCCCGCCTCATGTCCCAGCCCCACCTGATCCAGCAGCTCATCAACGCGGCGCTTGATATCGGCGCCGTCCATCAGACGGTGATGGCGGATGGGTTCTGCCACAATATCATCCACCCGCATACGCGGATTGAGCGAGGAATACGGATCCTGGAAAATCATCTGGATGTTCTTGCGATATGCATCCAGGGCCGCCCGGTTTTTCAGGTCGCTCACCACCTGCCCTTCGAACGTGATGGTTCCGCCATCCACCGGATACAGCCCCGCGATCATCCGGGCGACGGTAGACTTGCCCGAGCCGGACTCGCCCACGACACCAAAAACCTCACCCGCACGGATGTCAAAACTGACCTGATCCACTGCCGTGAAATAGGTGCGATCCCAAGGCAGCAGACCTTTGCGTTGCAGGAATTTCTTGGTCAGGTCGCGAATCTCGAACACTGGCTTGGAGGTGTCGTTGTCCACCTTCGGCCAGTGACGGGCCATATCCTCGATCGCGAAGCGCGTCTCACGCCCGCCATAGCTGATCTGCGGAAAGCGATGCAGCTTAAGCGTAGGGCGGGGTACAGCAGCAATGAGCGACTTGGTGTATTCATGGCTGGGACGCCCCATGACCTGTGACGTCGGGCCAGTCTCAACCACCTTACCCGCGTACATGACGGTAACTTTGTCGGTGGTGTCCGCGATTACACCCATGTCATGCGTAATCAGGATCACGCCGACCTGACGTTCGGTCGCCAGTTCCTTGATCAGATCCAGAATCTGCGCCTGAACTGAAACATCCAGCGCCGTCGTCGGCTCATCCGCGATAATCACATCCGGCTCGGTACATAGCGCCAGAGCAATCACCACGCGCTGCCGCATCCCGCCTGAGAATTGGTGCGGGTACTGATCCAATCGCGTATCGGGGTCAGGGATACCCACCCGGTCGATCAGGTCACGGGCGCGCTTGTTCGCCTCGGCGTCCGAACCGCCCAGATGGGCCTGTATCGTCTCTACCAACTGCTCACGCACCGTGAACAGCGGGTTCAGCGAGGTCAGCGGGTCCTGGAAGATCATCGAGATTTTCTTGCCACGCAGCCCGCGCATCGCCTCGGCATCCAGACCGCTGATCTGTTCACCGCTCAGCTTGATCGTGCCGCTGGCGATACGGCCGGGGCGATCCAGCAGGCCCATGATCGCGGCGCCTATGGTGGATTTACCAGCACCGGATTCGCCTACCAGACCGTGGATTTCACCGGGTTCGACCGACAGATCCACGTGGTCCACTGCAGTAAACAGCTGGCGGCGCGTCGGGAATTCGACCGTCAGGTCATTGATCGTCAGAAGGCTCATGAAATCACCGCAGCTTGGGGTTCAGCGCGTCGCGCAGCCAGTCGCCCAGTAGGTTCACTGACAACGCAAGCGCCAGAAGGGTGCAGGCCGGGAAGAACAGGATCCACCACTCACCTGAGAACAGGAAGCCTTGCCCGATACGGATCAAGGTTCCCAGCGACGGCTGGGTCGGCGGGGCACCGACGCCAAGGAAGCTGAGCGTTGCCTCGGCAATAATCGCCAGCGCCAGCGAGATCGTGGCGATTACCAGAACCGGGCTAAGCACGTTTGGCAGGATATGGCGGAACATGATGGGGATCGACCCACGCCCGATCAAACGGGCCGCTTGCACATATTCCTTGTTCTTCTCAACCAGCGCAGCACCCCTTACCACGCGGGCGAATTGCACCCAGTCGGACAGCGCGATGGCGATGATCAGCACATAGATTGCCATTTCATTCCGGTATTCAGGCGGGGTCACGCCCTTGGCGATACCAAAGATCAGCATGGCCACCAGAATGGCCGGAAACGTCAGCTGAACATCCGCGATGCGCATGATGATGGTTTCGGTCCAGCCGCCAAAGTAAGCGGCCATCAACCCCAGGATGACGCCAATGATCATCGCCAGAAGAACAGCCGAAACACCGACGAACAGCGAAATGCGCATGCCGTAAAGGATGGTCGAGAATACATCCCGCCCCTGATCGTCGGTGCCCATCAGGAATGTCTCTTGCGTGAATGCGTTTGGCGTCCTCGGGGGCGTAAATCCGTTCATCAGGTTCAGTGTTGCCGGATCAAACGGGTTATAGGGCGCGATCAGCGGTGCGAAAATCGCCGCCAACGCCAGTACAATCACCACAAGCGACGCAATGATCGCCACAGGCGAATGTCGAAACGACCACGCGAAATCGCTGTCCCAGAATTTGGCGAAACGCGATTTGGGCGCGGCTGTCGGGGTTTCGATGGTATCGGTCATGTGGCCCTCGCGTCGACACGCAGGCGCGGGTCAATGGCATAGTAGAGAAGATCGACAATCAGGTTGATCGTGACGAACATGACCGAGATCAGCATCAGATAAGCGGCCATGACGGGGATATCGACAAACTGAATCGCGTTGATGAACAACAGCCCCACACCGGGCCACTGGAACACCGTCTCGGTAATGATGGCAAAGGCGATGATCGAGCCCAGCTGCAAGCCCGTAATGGTGATCACCGGCACCAACGTGTTCTTGAGCGCATGGCGAAAGTTGATCACCCGGTCCGACAACCCTCGGGCGCGGGCGAAGCGGACGTAATCTGCGCGCATCACCTCAAGCATTTCCGACCGCACCAGCCGCATGATCAGCGTCATTTGATACAGACCCAGCGTGATCGCGGGCAGGATCAGTGCCTTGAGCCCCGAGGTCGTCAGAAACCCCGTGGACCAGTTGCCAATCATAACGGTCTCGCCCCTCCCGAAGCTGGGGAGGAGGTCAAGCTCAACCGAGAATATGTAGATCAGCAAGATGCCGATCAGGAAGGTGGGCAAGGATACTCCGATCAGGGACACCGTCATGATGACATTCGCCGCCACCCCTTGTCGTCGGATCGCCGTGAAGACCCCCAGTGCGATGCCCAGTGTGATCGCGAGGACACCGGAGACAAAGGCCAGTTCCAACGTCGCGGGCGCACGCTCGGCTATGATGGTGGAAACCGGGCGGCCCTGCCGATAAGACACACCGAAATTGCCCTGAACCGCGCCTTGCAGGAACTTGAAATACTGCACCGGGAATGGTTGATCCAACCCAAGCTCTGAACGCAGGCGGTCGATGTCGGCCTGTGTTCTTTCCTGCCCCAGCATGTTGTCGATCGGATCGCCGACAAAGCGGAACATTGAAAATGCTACCAGACCCACGACCAGCAGAACGATCACGGATTGGAACATCCTTCGGACAATATATGCGAACATTCACTTTTCCCCGTTGATCTGTCTGTCTAGGCCAGTGCTGACCAAGTGGTCAAGTTATCGCCAACATCCAGACGTCACGTTCCCGCCAATTAGTTTACCGTCACCCAGCGCAGCAGGAAGAAATTGTCCGGGCGTTGTGTCAGATCGATATTGCTGCGCGTCCCCCACAGCAACGGTTGGACATAAAGCGGCACATAAACCTGTTCTGCCTGAATGATCTGCGCGACCTCATCCAGCATGGCCTGCCGGTTTTCGGCGTCCAACTCTGATTGGATCAAAGGCAGCACCGCGTCGATCCGTTCATTCGAGAAACCGCCGAAGTTCCAGCTGCCCAGCTTTTTCTCTTCGTTGGGTGTTGCGACCAGGAATCTCACCGGATGTTCCGCATCAAAGGTCCCCGGGCTCCAGCCCAGCAGGTACATGTCGTAATTGTCCTCGCGCAGTTCGGGCCAGTAGTTGCGGACAGGCATGGCGTCCAGCTCTGCTGTAATCCCGATCTGTGCCAGCATGCTGGCAACAGCCTGGCAGACCGCTTCATCATTCAGGTAGCGGTCATTGGGACATTTCAGACCGAAAGAGAATCCATCGCCATAGCCTGCCTCGATCAGCAAGGCCTTAGCGGCGTCGATATCAAAGGCCGGGCGTTCGGCATTGGCCTGCGAATACCCGCTCATCGCCGGGCTGACGAGTTGCGAGGCTGCTTCGGCATTCCCACGCATGATGGTGGCGAGGATTGCATCGACATTCACAGCATGCGCTACGGCCTTCCGCACGCGCGGATCGCGGAATGGGTTCGGTTTCCCCTCATCCCCGGTGTATTTCAGCGTCTCGGCCTCATGATCGAATCCCAGCATAATGACGCGCGCCTCAATGCCCTGAATGACATCAACACCGTCGCTGCCCTGCAAGCGTGCCACGTCCTGAATTGGCACCGGGTTGATCATATCCACGTCACCTGACAGGAGGGCCGCAACGGCGGTGGCAGGGTTCTGGATCGGGGTAAACTCGGCGCGGGTGATGTTGTGTTCAGCTTTACCCCACCATCCTGCGAACGGCTCAAGTACAGTGCGAAGTCCCGGTTCGCGCGCGGTAACTTTGAATGCGCCGGTGCCATTGGCGTTCAGCGTGGCATAATTTCCCGTTTCCTTGTCGGGCACAGTGGCGTAATTGGCCTCGGTCCAGCCTTGATCCATGATCATCCAGTTAGCGATAGACGACGGGAACAGCGGGTTCGGGGCGGTGGTCAGAAAATCGACGGTATACTCGTCAACGACCTTCACCTCACGGATCGGAGCGAACCAGCTACGGGTATCCGCCGCCTCGCCCGAGGCGCGCTCATAGCTGAACAGAACGTCCTGCGCATCAAATGTGCTGCCATCATGAAAGGTCACACCCTCGCGCAGATTGAACCGCCAACCTTCGCCGTCACCGATTGGTTCCCAGCTGACCGCAAGGGCTGGTTCCACCTGCATGTCCTTATCGCGGCGCACAAGCCCTTCGTAGACGTTGTTGAGAAAGCCAAGAACCGGAGCAGAGTTAACCGCGTGCGGGTCCATCGTCTGCGGATCGGTGGTCGAGGCCCATTTGAACTCGGCGGCCTGAGCGCTGGTGGCGATAAGCATCGCGAGACCAACGGCGCTGTTTCTGAAGATCATGGCGGAACTTCCCTATGTGCCCCGAAACGGGGCGTCTTCTTGAAGGGTAACACAAAAGGCAGGGCGCGATGATCACGCCCTGCCATATCACTGACTCTGAGTCATTAGTTCAGGGTGAAGTACTTGATCTTGGGCGAATCTTCCGGTTCGACCACAGTACCCACGTTTGACTTCATACCCCAGTTCAGCACCTGGTGGTGGATTGGGATGTACAGCTGTTCGTCCTGAACAACCTGCCAGATCTCAGCGATCTGCTTGTCACGCTCAGGCAGGTTGGTTTCCGACGCCAGAGCAACGATCTTGGCATCCAGCTCCGGGTTGCTGTAGCGCGTACCGTTCCACGAGCCGTATTTTTCACCCTTCGTGTGAACGAGGAAGTTGAAGATGTATTCCGAGTCATAGGTCGGAACGCCCCAACCCAGCATGTAGAAGTCGGTTTCCAGGTTGTTGATCAGCGGGAAGTGCTGCGCTTTCGGTTTGGCATCCAGGTTTACGGTGATCCCGATCTGCGCCAGCATACCAACCGCAGCCTGACAGATCGCTTCATCGTTGATGTAGCGGTCGTTCGGGCAGTCAAGCTGAATGGAGAACCCGTCCGGATAACCAGCCTCGGCCATCAGGGCTTTGGCACCTTCAATATCGGTGGTCGAGCTGTCCATCGCCTCATTCCAGCCATTCACAAACGGTGGAGCGATCATGCCCGCCGGGGCCGACTGACCGCGCATCACGACCTGCTTGATCGCATCGCGGTTGATCGCCTGGGACATGGCCTGGCGCACGCGAACATCCGACAATGGGTTCTTGCCTTCGACATTGTCATTGGCGAGGTCCGCATCCCCCATGTTCATACCAAAGAAGATGACACGGTTCTGCGGCGCGGTGCGGACGTCCAGACCATCAGCGCTGGCAACACGCTCAAGGTCTTGCACAGGCACGTCCTGAATGAAATCGACCTCACCCGACAGCAAGGCGGCAACGCGAGTGGCTGCGTTCTGAATCGGGGTATAGATGATTTCGGTCACTTCCAGCGGGAACTCATTTTTGCCCCAATAGTTGTCGTAAGCGGCCAGAACGGTTTTCACATCGGGTTCGCGGCTGACCAGCATGTAAGGTCCGGTGCCGTTGGCATTCTTGGCCGCGAACGTGTCTTCGCCGCCCTCGTAGTCCTGAACCTTGACGGCGTTGTTCGCCTCGGCCCAACCTTTGTCCATCATGAACATGTTGGTCAGGTTGTTGGGCATGATCGGGTTCGGACCGTCGGTCTCGATCTCGATCGTGTATTTATCGGTCGCGCGCACCTCTTTCACAGAGGCCAGCAATTCTTTGTAGTCGGAATCCGGTGTTCTGGCACGGTCCAACGAAAAGACAACGTCTTCGCTGTCAAACTCGGCACCATCATGGAAGGTCACACCTTCGCGCAACTTGAACACCCAGATATTGGGATTGTCTTCCGAGGGCGCCCATTCCGTGGCCAATGACGGAACCAGTGCGCCGGAATGGTCACGCATCACCAGCGTTTCCATGATTTGGTGCGCCAGCGCCGAAGTTGGGCCTTCGTTCTGCGCATGCGGGTCCAGCGTCAGCGAGTCACCCGCCCGCGCCCAGCGCAAAGTTTCAGCAGACGCGCTTGCCGCCATCAACGCAGTGGCGCTGGCGGCAATCATCAGGTTTCTTAGGATCATTATAGTCTCCCCGGTTTATTGTTAGCGCCGTCATTGCAACGGCCGGCCGCTTGCTGCGGCCGTAGTAAACCCGATCATCCAGATCAGTTCAGCAGTTGCAACACTAGATTGTGTTTGAAAATGAAGACGCGGGGGAAAATACCCCGAATCAACTGAATGGCACCCGCGCCTCGTCCAGGGTTTTTGTTCCATTAGGCAGGCTCAGGTCGCATTTGACCGGGTTTGACCGCGCGATGATGCGCCCCTTGCGCACAACAGCCAGCCGATGCGCGCGCAGCCGGATCGCCTCAATCCTGTCGCTGGCTTGCAGCAGAACGAAATTCGCCGCGCATCCTTTGGCAATGCCATACCCCTCTAACCCCATGATCTGGGAAGAGTTTTCGGTCACCGCATCAAAACACCAGCCCATGTCTGCCCGACTGGACAACTGCCCGACGTGCAACCCCATAAAGGCGACATCCAGCATGTCAGCCTTCCCCAATGAGTACCACGGATCCATGACGCAATCCGAGCCAAAGCCAACGGTGATCCCGGCATCGCGTAGTTCACGCACGCGGGTCTGGCCCCGGCGTTTGGGGTAGGCGTCATGCCGACCTTGTAACATAATGTTGATCAGGGGGTTCGGGATAGCATGCACCCCGGCCTCAACCATCAGCGGGATCAGCTTTGAGACATAATAGTTATCCATTGAATGCATGGACGTCAGATGCGATCCCGCAACCCTGCCATTCAGACCCAAACGTTGGGTTTCATAGGCCAAAGTCTCGATATGGCGGCTCAGCGGATCGTCGCTTTCGTCGCAATGCATGTCGACCATCAACCCACGCTCAGCTGCGATTTCGCACAGCAGGCGCACGGACTCGGCCCCATCGGCCATGGTACGCTCAAAATGCGGAATACCGCCCACCACGTCTACACCCATATCTAGGGCGCGGATCGTGTTCTGCATGGCGGTAGGGTCACGCAGCACCCCGTCTTGCGGGAAAGCGACCAGTTGCAGGTCAAGATAGTCCTTCACCTGTTCCCTGACCTCAAGCAAGGCCTGCACACCCTTGAGTTCGTCATCGCAGGTGTCTACGTGACTGCGGATTGCGCCGATACCCTTGGCCACAGCCAGCTCGCAATAGCGTAAGGCGCGGGTGATGATATCGTCAACGCTCTGGATCGGCTTCAACTCACCCCAGAGCGCGATCCCCTCCAACAGGGTGCCTGACACGTTCATGCGCGGCGTACCCAGCGACAAGGTCGCATCCATGTGGAAATGCGGGTCTACGAAAGGTGGAGAGACCAGTTGCCCCCCGGCATCCATAACCTCTTGCGCCTCGGCGGTGATCGATTGCTCAACCGCAGCGATCTTGCCATCCATGCAGGCGATATCCACCCCGGTCTGTCCATCAGGCAAGGTGGCGTTTTTTACGATCAGGTCGAACATGCAGGCTCCTATCTTTGGCCTTTGAACCAGGGGGTAAGCAATGCGCGCGGATAATCCGCCGACCGCGCCGCGACGACGAGCGCGATGATCGACAGGACATAGGGTGCCATTAGGAACACCTGGCCGGGCACCAGCGCCCCGATCTCGGTCTGCAGGCGCACCTGCAAGGCATCGAACGCGCCGAACAGTAGCGCGCCCAGCAAAGCCTTGCCCGGTCTCCAACTGGCAAAAATCACCAGCGCGATGCAAACCCAGCCGCGCCCGTTGACCATCCCGAAGAAGAACGCATCAAACGCGCTCATCGTCAGGAATGCCCCGCCCAGCGCCATAAGGGCCGATCCGACAACTATTGCGCCAATCCGCAGCCCGTAGACCGATAAACCTTGCGCGTCGACACTGTCGGGGTTGTCCCCGACCGCCTGAAGGGCCACGCCCAGCGCGGTGCGGTTCATCACGTACCAGACCACAGCCACCAACAAAAGGGCCAGCCATGTCAACGCGGTTTGCTGAAACAAAACAGTCCCTAAAAAGGGCAAATCGGACAGCATCGGCAAGTCCAGCGGCTGGAACGGCTCGATTCTTGGTGGTGAGGAAACGTTCGGCAGCGCGGTTCGGTACGTATAGTAACTGACCGACGTGGCAAACAGCGTGATCCCCAGGCCCGAAACGTGCTGGGACAGCCCAAGTGGTACCGTCAGAATGGCGTGCAGCAGGCCGAAAAAAGCCCCGGCCAGCGCCGCGACCAAAACGCCACCCCACAGCCCCGCGCCAAGCCAAACCGCCATCCAGCCACACATCGCACCGACGACAAAGATACCCTCAATCCCAAGGTTCAGCACGCCCGCCCTCTCGCAGATCAGCGCGCCCAAGACACCAAAGATCAGCGGCGTTGCGATGCGCAGCGACGCGGCCCAAAAGCTTTCGGACAGAAGGATGTTGAGAATATCCATCATGACGCTGCCCTCGTGGTGCTGGCCCGCACGACCCGGTATCGAGCGAAGAAACTGCCGACGAGCACGCAGAGCAACGAAACTGATACGACCAGATCAGCCAGAAAGGATGACACGCCCATGGCGCGGCTCATGCTGTCAGCCCCGACAAAAACGGACGCAATGAACAACGCCGCGATCACCACGCCTGCAGGTGACAGACCCGCCAGCATCGCCACGACGATTCCCGTGTACCCAAAGCCGGGGGACAGGTCCGATGTAAGGTATCCTTTCAGCCCGGCGACTTCACTGACACCGGCCAGGCCGGCCACACCGCCCGATAGAATGGCAACGCCAAATAGCGAGCGTTTCACATTGATTCCGGCATGGCGCGCGGCGGCAGCGTTTTCCCCCACAGCCCGCAAACGAAAGCCCCAGACAGAGCGCGCCAGCATGAATTGAGCCAAACCAGCCAGTATCAGAGCCAAAATCAGCCCGGAATGAACCCGCATCCTCTCGATCAGCGGGGGCAGCATTCCCTGATCCAGAATCGGGGCAGATTGCGGCCAGCCCAGGCTCATCGGGTCTTGCAGCGGGCCTTCCAGCATCATCTGCACAAAGATGAGAATGATGAAATTCAACAACAGCGTCGTCACGACCTCATCCGCGCCGAAGCGCGTTTTCAGATAGGTCGGGGCAACCATCCCCGCCGCACCAGCCGCTGCACCCAGGACGACAATCAGAGGCAGAAGCAAGAGGCCGGGTACATCCAAAACTCCTGATCCAATCGCCACGGCGGCCATCGCCCCCAGATAAAGCTGCCCCTCGGCACCGATATTCCAGAGTTTGGCGCGAAACGCCAAAGCGGCAGCCAAACCGGTAAAAATCAGTGGCGTAGCGCGGGTCAGAACTTCGGAGAACGCAAAAACTGAGCCAAAAACACCCTTGTACATCTCGCCATACGCCTGGATTGGGTTCGCCCCGGCAGCCAGCAAAGGAATAGCAGCGAAGGCCAGGGCGATCACGGCAGACAGGATCGGGACACCCACTGCGAAAGCGCGCGACTGTGTCTGGCGCGGCTCAATACGGATCATGCCGGTTCTCCTGCCATCATCAGCCCGATCTGTTCCCGATCGCGACTGGGGGCCTCGTGCAATTCGCCGTCGCGGATCACCATGATCCGGTCGGCAAGGCCCAAGATTTCATCAAGGTCCTCAGAAATCAGCACGACACCCGCGCCGCGCGCGCGCGCCTCAAGCAGGCGACGCCCGACTTCGGCCGCAGCGCCCATATCGAGACCACGCGTTGGTTGGTTGGCAAGGATCAGGCTGGGGGAACGCTCAAAAACACGGGCTAGGATGAGTTTCTGGATATTGCCGCCAGACAACAGGCGTGCCGGCGCATCCACTCCCGGTCCGCGCACGTCATAGGCCTTGGCGAGACGTTCCGCGTTGTCCTGTATCGCCTCGCGCCGCAAAAGACCGCGCGACTGCACATCAGGGTCATCCAGCCGCTCGATTATCATGTTCTCCGCAACACTCATCGCCCCGACGATGCCTTCGCGATGACGGTCCTCGGGAATGCGACCGACGCCCGCGCGCACCATCGCAGTGGGGTTCGGAGCTCCAATGTTGGTTTCATTAACCTTGATTAGACCCTGTTCTGGCTCTGTGGTTCCTGAGATCACATTGGCCAGCCCGCTCTGACCATTTCCCGACACCCCGGCGATTCCCAGGATTTCATGCGCATGCACAGTCAGGTTTAGTTCATTGAGCGTATCGCGCTTTGAACGGCCTGTGACCGAGATACCCGACAACGTCAGAACCGGCGCGCCCGGCGCCATCCTGCTGCTTGCGAGTTCAGGCGTTTCAGCACCGACCATCAACCGCGCGATGGATTTCTCATCCGCGTCCGAAGTCGCCATCTCGCCCACCTTGCGACCGTGGCGCAGCACGGCGATCCGGTCGGAGAAGGCCAGAACCTCACGCAGTTTGTGGCTGATGAAAATGACCGACAGCCCCTCGTTCGTCATCATTCGGATGTTTTCGAACAGGGCATCGGCCTCTTGCGGAGTCAGCACAGCCGTGGGTTCGTCCAACACCAGAACACGGGCTTGCCGGTACAGGGCCTTTAGAATCTCAATCCTTTGTCTTTCACCAACGGACAAGCGTCCAACAGGCAAATCTAACGGCGCATTCAAGCCGCTTTGTGCCATGATAGACTCGATTCTGCGCCGAGCGGCACGTCGATTGCGACGCACCGCAAACAAGGGTTCTGACCCCAAGGTGATATTGTCCAGCGCCGAGATGTTTTCGGCCAGTGTGAAATGCTGGTGGACCATTCCCACGCCCGCGGCGAGCGCGACCTGCGGATGCCCCAGAGGCAGCGGGTGTAGGAAACCCGAGTCGTCCGCGACCTCGATCGTGCCTGAATCGGGCAGGTAATGCCCGAACAACATATTCATCAGCGTGGTCTTGCCCGCGCCGTTTTCACCCAACAACGCCAGAACTTCGCCCTTGTTCAGGGTCAGGCTGACATTGTCATTGGCGATGACCGGACCGAACCGCTTGCTCAGCCCGTTAAGCTTTAGAACTGTGGAGTCTTTCATTGGGACTGCGGGCCGGCACGACGACCGGCCCAAAAGTAATCAATTGTCAGAAACCGGGCGGTCGTCGTTCACGTTTACACGAAACAGACCGTCCAGAATCTCGGCTTGGCGGGCATTCACCGCCTCGATGACTTCGGCTGAAACAAGTTCCTCATCCAGAACAAGTGAGCCACCGCCATAGCCCATAAAGCTGTACTGGCCGTAATCTGCTGCTTCGAATGACCCATCGGCAACATTGGCAATGGCCCTGTCGATTGTTGGCTCCATATGCCAAAGGGCAGATGCCATGATCGTACCCGGATAGTCACCCGAAGTGTCGATGACGTTGCCCACTGCTTTTACACCACGCTCCACCGCCGCGTCCGAAACGCCAAAACGTTCGGCATACATGATGTCAGCCCCCGCATCCATCATCGCGATGGCGCTTTCTTTTGCTTTAGGTGGATCATACCAGCTGTCGATGAAGGTCACCAGGAAGGTAACATCCGGGTTCACCTCACGCGCGCCATCCATGAAAGCGTTCATCAGGCGGTTCACTTCGGGGATCGCATAGCCGCCGACCATACCGATAACGTTCGACTCAGTCGCCGACCCGGCCACCATACCGGTCAGGTAAGACGGTTCGTGAATCCAATTGTCAAAGACCGAAAAGTTAGGCGCCACCGGTCCAAAGGACGAACCCATCAGAAACGCGGTGTCGGGATAGTCCTTTGCCACGTTGCGTGCCGCGCGTTCCAGGCCAAAAACCTCGCCCACAATCAACTGAGCGCCCTGTTCCGCATATTCACGCATGACACGCTCATAATCCGTGTTCGCGACGTTTTCCGAGAACACATATTCAATGTCGCCCCTCTCGGCAGCGGTGTTCAGAGCTTTGTGAATGCGGCTGATCCATTGCTGTTCAACCGGCAAAGTATATATCGCCGCCACCTTGACAGTTTCTGCCGCCGCCAGACCGGCGGAGTATAAGGTAGATATCGCCGCGGTCGCAGCCAGCAGCATTCGTCTTGAGAATTTAGCTTTTTTCATAACACTCTCCTGTGTGGCGAGATGGCAGCATTTTTCGTCTTTTCAGTCAATTTTTTCGTACTAGGACCGACCAATTTCAGCCCGGCTGCAGTTCTGCCGGTGGAATTGCTGGCATTAACACAGCCTGTCCAGACGCAGGACAGCTTCGAACTGGGGAGGCACTAAGGCGACTTGGCCCGGCACGATCTAATACCGAAAGAAGGCAACAGCGTTGGAAAAGCGGTTTTTTTGCGTTTGCTGTTTTCGCAGGAGACCAAGGTAATTTTAGTGAGTATTGCATCGGTTTTACAAAGTTACTTCTTTAGCCGAGTCGCCGTGCAAAACTGCATGCGACAAAGGGTCGAGCCGAATAATCGCCCTGAATTGTTTCAAGAGCTTATCAGACAGTAAAAACATGATTATGGTCGGGCCGGGTGTTAGGGTTCTGGTTACACAAGGAACAGCGATATGAAAATCGCGATCGCCGGTATCGGCTATGTCGGCTTGTCCAACGCGGTGCTGCTTGCACAAAACCACGAAGTGGTGGCCCTTGACGTATCTGATGATCGTGTGGCCCTTATCAACCAGCGCCAGAGCCCCATCCAGGATGCTGAAATCAAAGATTTTCTGAGCAATCGCACGCTCAACCTTTCGGCCACTACAAATCCAGAAACTGCCTATGTCGGGGCGGACTTTGTCGTGGTCGCTACACCGACCAACTATGATCCGCGCAGCAACTATTTCGATACCAGCTCGGTCGAGGCGGTGATCGAACAGGTCACTGCGCTGAACCCTGGTGCTGTGATCGTGATCAAATCGACCATCCCCGTCGGCTTTGTTACTGAGGCGCGTGCGCGATTCGGAACTGAAAATGTTATTTTTTCGCCGGAATTTCTGCGCGAAGGCCGCGCGTTGTACGACAACCTGCATCCCAGCCGGATCATCGTCGGCGAACGGTCTGACCGCGCCAGAGTGTTTGCCGACCTGTTGGTAGAGGGGGCCTTGGACAAGGACGTGCCGGTTCTGTTCACGGGTCCGGATGAAGCCGAGGCGATCAAGCTTTTCGCCAATACCTACCTTGCGATGCGCGTGGCCTTTTTCAATGAGCTCGACAGCTACTCTCTGGCCGGTGGGATGGATCCACGCCAGATCATAGAAGGCGTCAGCCTCGACCCGCGGATCGGTACGCATTACAACAACCCGTCTTTTGGTTATGGCGGCTATTGCTTGCCCAAGGACACCAAGCAGTTGCTGGCAAATTACAATCACGTCCCGCAGAACCTGATCCGGGCCATCGTCGATGCAAATCGCACCCGCAAAGATTTCCTCAGTGATCAAATCCTGATGAAAGGTCCGAAAACGGTTGGCATCTATCGGCTTGTCATGAAGGAAGGCAGTGACAATTTCCGTCAAAGCTCAGTTCAGGGCATCATGAAACGCATCAAGGCCAAGGGCATACAGGTCATTGTCTACGAACCGGTACTGTCGACGGAGCATTTCTTTCACTCACCCGTGATCCGCGATCTTGATGCCTTCAAGCAGCAGGCGGACCTGATCGTCGCTAACCGCCTTTCGGACGAGATAAGTGATGTGCAAGATAAGGTCTTTACCCGCGACTTGTTTGGCGCGGATTAAAGACATTGCGTGCGGCTAGTACACAAAACCCCACCAACTAAAGTCTAGCAGCGGGATTTGACCCGTCAGCCCTTCGCGCCCTGACCGCGTGCGTATTTGTCTTCGTAGCGAACGATGTCATCCTCACCGACATACACGCCGGTCTGAACCTCGATCAGGACCATCGGAACCTTGCCGGGGTTTTCCATGCGGTGAACGGCTCCCAGCGGGATATAGACCGACTGATTCTCGGTCACCAATTGCTGCTGATCATCGATGGTTACGCGGGCTGTCCCTTCGACCACGATCCAATGCTCTGACCGGTGAAAGTGGCTTTGCAGACTGAGCGACGCACCGGGGTGCACGTGAATGCGTTTCACCTGAAACCGCTCACCGACCACAAGGCTTTCGAACCACCCCCAGGGGCGGTGGTCTTTCGGGAAAGCGGTTGCCTGCGGCGCGCCTTTTTTCTTAAGGGCAGTCACGGCTGCCTTCACGTCCTGCGCACGCGAAGAGTCCGCCACCAGAACCGCATCATTCATTGCAACCGCGATGATATTGTCCAGACCAATACCCACCAGTTCCAACTGATCGCTGTCCGACCGCAAAAGCGAGTTCTGACAGTCGATCGCTGTCGCCGCGCCGCCGGTCACGACACCATCGGCATTTGGCCCGCTTTCACGCCAAACCGCGTCCCAGCCGCCGAGATCGGACCAGGCCGCATCAAAAGGGACAACGGACAGGTTCGTTGCCTTCTCCATCACTGCGTAGTCAATCGAGATATCCTTGGCCTGCCCCCAGGGGTCCGGGTTCAGGCGCAGAAAACCCAGATCGGGTTTGGCTGTTTCAACGGCCTCTTCTACCGGAGCCATCAATTCCGGTGCATATTCCCGAAAGGCGGCGATCATGTCAGAGGCACGGAACAGGAAAATCCCGGCATTCCATTTGAAATTCCCAGCCTCCAGCATCTCGGTCGCGCGCGCCAAATCAGGTTTTTCAACAAACTGCTTCAAAGGAACAGGCGATCCACTACTGTCGGGCGTGATTGCCAACTCAAGATACCCGTAAGCGGTTTCCGGATGCGCCGGAGTAATACCAAATGTGACCAACTGCCCTTGCGCGACGGCTTCCATGCCACGCGCGACAGCGGCGTGAAATGCGGCAACGTCTGGCACAACGTGATCAGAGGGTGCGACCAGCAGCACCGCTGCCGGGTCTTCGGCATGGCAGTGCAACGCGGCAGCCAAGACCGCCGGAGCGGTATTGCGGCCTTCGGGTTCGATCAGAATGACGCCGGGATCAATACCGACGGCCTGCAATTGCTCGGCAACGATGAATCGGAAATCCGAGTTGGTCAAAACAGTGGGCGCTGAAAACTGAAGCGTTTCGGTTGTGCCCGAAAGACGGCGGGCAGAGGCCTGAAAAAGAGTTTCATCCCCCACAAGCGGTACAAACTGTTTGGGATAGCTTTTCCGGGACAGCGGCCAAAGACGTGTTCCGGACCCTCCGCACAGGAGGACAGGAGTGATCATCATGATAAGCTCGAAACCTGACGTATATTGTACAGGCCCTATTGGATGTAACTTGCATTTACAAGATTTTGCTCTGCTTCAACTTGAAAAAGCAAGCCTAGCGACAGAATTGCACCGGATCGGCCCTGAAGAAGCAACCCTTCAGACTTGTGCCATCAGAAATCTGGAGTCGCCTCCATCCAGGCAGACCGCACTCAGGACACCTGTTGCGAAAGCGCCTGTATCAATGGCAATACGCCCCCGTCGCGCTTCGGCCACAGGGGACGATCGTATGCCCATGGACAACCCAAACATCATCTCGGCGATCTGTAGACTGAAAGGATGGATGTCCCCAGACAAGGACAGTGTCAGATTGCTCGCTCGGTGCGACGTCAGGATCAGCACCTGCATGCGCCACAAGAACGTTGCGCGACAGGTCGTATGTCCTCAACTCCGTCATCCACTGGTGTATCGATGCACCCATCACCTCTTGCAGGTTGTCCCGACACTCGGCCAGTGCATCGCCGCTCATTTCGGGCCGCACCCCACGAACTCCAAACGAGGCTAGAGTCTGCAATCCACCATTTCGAAGCCATCGCGGGCCGTGGCATTGGGAATCTTTGAGAATGCGCAGCAGCATCATAAACGCCATTGATCCGATTGCGTGCTTTGTTCATGAACCATGACTTCAACGGCTCAGGGCAGTAATCCGCCATGACATTGCTGAAGGAGTCAAAGTCCTTTTCTGCCCAGCGTCTTCCGCTGCGGGACGGGCCGTGGAAACCAAAAACTGTGTCCGGATCGATGCAGATTCCGTCAAGGCCGAGGAACAGTGTACATGTGGAACAGCAAACACGACCGCGAATTTCGACTTGGATACCATTGCGCTGAAGGTTTTCCAGCTCAATCAAGCTGTCATGCAGATACGGGTTTCAAACACTGACGCGGATTTTGGTAAAAAAACCTGGCAGAAAGTGATTTATGCGCGATTCGGGGCATAACAGCCCAGCTATTTAGCTTTCATTCGACGCTTGGTTCGCCGCTGCAAACGCCACAGATCACCCCAATACGAAATCCGCCAAGGAGAAAAAACCGCGACTTGCCACCAGCTGCGGCTTTCCTGAAAAAGTTTCTTTTCGTACTCTTTCTTCGAATACCGTTTGGGTAAAGCAATATGGATATTTGAGCCGAACTCTCCGGACACGCCGGGCGCGTCGGGATTGGTAGAACCCGAATTTAATGACAATAGCGCGCTTGTCTGTAATGCCAACTGGCGTTGCAGACTAATCTCGAACAACGCGGGGTGGACATAATCGACAACCGAGTTGAGGGTATTGCCGTCAACGTCCAGCCAAGCGTCGCCCAACGCGGAATTGGTAAAAACAATGGTGCTCTGCAGCGTGTCCCAATCGCTGTAGTAACTATCCCATACAGCAGGGCGGACAACGTCACGCAGAATGAAGCCTTCGGCGAGAAACAGCATGGCCCAAAAGCTGGGCCACGAGATCAGCAAATCCTGAACATCCTGCTCAGCAGCGGGAACCGGCGAGAAAACCACTATGTCCGCTCGTTGCGTTAGAAGACTAACGCTGTGCTCTGCTTCGCTCAGACTGTTTGCGGGAACACCTTTGGTAACATGGACAATTCGCACACTATTTTCGGCAACATTGTCACGAGCCGTCTGCGTAAACTTACCAAAGGTGGTGTGCGATACCTGTTCTATTGCGTTCTGCTGATACGCCGCGCACCAATCCGAGTGATGCCTGCCGTCCAGAACAATAACCTCACTCACCGGTTGTTTAATCGCTGAGATAACTTTCTCAACGGCTAAGCTCCTTGTTTCATTGTCGTTCATTTATATTTTCACTCTGGCAGTTTTATCAGTACGCATTGCTAATTTAACGGATGCCCTTGAAATTTTGACTATATTAAAAGTGCTGCCCCGAAATTTCCAAACGTTGATTTTCGGACATTGAATGCGCAATTTCTGTAAAGGAACTCCAATTGCTGCCCAATAAAACCGGTGCGCGCGACAGCAATATCACGTCTGCCAGTGCAAATTTAAGCTGCATTTCTGATCGGTCATACACCGTCCTTGGTAAGCTGGTTACCCGATCACCATACTTTGCGTTGAAGGCGCCGTAGGATTCCGAGTTGTCCGACGCAAGGAAAATTGTCTGGGTGCTTTCCTCCTCCAACAATTCATCCAGGCGTTTAAAGAAATACCCATAATGCGATCGGCTACGGGCCCGCCTGGAAATCTCGTCTTCTGAACGCGACCATTCGCCCGGTACATCCCCATGAGGATCGGTTGAAGCGCCCCCGTTCATACGCACATGCACAGCAATGTCGTTTGGGCTGCGCACCGAGTCGATGAGCGTTTGTACGTCCGCGCTCGGCTTGAGCGTCCGCAGAAACTTTCTTTCAATTGGGTCGTAGGGTTTGCCAAATGTAAACCTGTAAGCGGACCGAATGACCACATCCCGGTTTGTGCGAACCAAAGAGTTAGGATCAAATGCGTCACGAAACGCTTTGTTCATCAGGTCGACTTCGACAGTGTCTTCAGCGGTGCTTTTTCGGCTGTCTTCGACGGTGCCATCAAAGTCGAACAACGAGTCAAAGCTGCAATCACAATGTTCGTCACGAACCCATTGGATAATCAATTCCCGGTCCTGAACCTGCGCGAACGCATAGGCCGAGGCGATCGCGCGTAGCCGGTTCCCCAACCCATGCTGGGCATCCAGGATAAGCCTTGGCCTGTCAATTCGGTGCCCGATCGGGGCGGTAACTTCACTGGTTTCCTCAACAGGTTGAAGGGACTGGTTGCTGATGGCGGCAACGGCGTCTTTCAGCGAACGCGTCATAAGGGCATAATCGACGACATCTGGTGACACCGTGACGGCGACGCCGCTGAAGGCATCTTCAATCGCGCTGACGGCCGCTATGGCACGTTCGATGCGTGTGCCAATAAGGTTTGTGTCGATTCCGTAAGGGTGACTCCGCCTTAGCCTCAGTTCGCGAGGGGAGTCGCCAAGGACGCGAAAAGCGGTCATCGGGCAACTTGCATCCCAAGGCGCACACGAAGACGCGTACTGCCTGTTCAGGGCGATCCAGAACTGGGGAAAGGTCTGTATCTCGTCCCAACCGGTCAGCGGTTTGCATTTCGGGTGTTCAATCCGTCGCAGGTCAGAGTGGTCGATATGCCTGATCGTATCGGGGTCGACGTCTTTCCTTTGAACACCGGCCTTCGTCAGTCGCTCATACAAGTCGTCATCGTCCCACCCATAGGTTACGATCCGTTCGTTGAACCCATTTACAGCTAGAAGCGCATCGCGCCCAACAACAAAAAAGCCGTTCACGTGGCTCTGTCCGGATTTAGCCTGCCGCCAGTTTCCGGCGGTTAACCGTGCTGTGTCGGTCGGGTTTAGTTGAAAGAAACCAGCATCAAGCATGATGTCGCTGTCAACTTTTATGATCTTATCCCTGCTCGCCGCTCGAAAGCCCAAGTTATACGCGTGGGATAAGATCCAAGTGCCCTCATCCTCTACTCGCAAAATTCGTATACGCGCGTCTTGAATTCCGGCTTGGTCAAGAGTTATCGAAACCGGAATCCTTGAACTCCAATCTACGATGATAACTTCGTCAACTTCCGGATGAACCAACCATGTTGGCAGGGACTGAGCGAGGTGGTCATTTCTGTTCATACAACATGTAACGACCGAAAAACCGGCGGCGATGCTGTTGTCCGGCTTGTATTCATCACCGGCATCTTCGTATTTTGGTAAGTTACCCCAAGTTTCTGGTCGGTTACGTACCTCGTTATACAGAGAGGAAATAGCGGCGGATGACTTGGCATTGCGCGAAGATAGTTGTGATCTAAACAAACTGCGAAACGTCTCGCCTTCCCGCGCTGCTAATGAGTCGTTATCAGATGCGAGCGCATCGCTAAAGCTTGCAACAATTTCTTTCGAAGTCTGCATCTGATTTCCAGTTCAAGTTATTTTTCGTAACGCTCTTCTTCATATAGTGATGTAGCTTATTACTATCACTTTCGCATGTTTTGTTACAACAGAGGCACGGAGCATATATTTGCGTGCGCATGTCAATGTTCAAAGCCACACCTATTAAGCAAATACGTCAAAAACAGTGGAAATGGGCGACTTTACGCCGGAATGCCCACGCAATAGGCTTCAGAATCTTTTATCAGCAAAGCGATGCAAAATCGAACGTGTTACGATCCAACATGAAGGGGATGGCGTGCAGATCGAACTGGAGGGCGCCCTAGCGGCGATGATTGGGGCGTCCCCGAATGAACAAAGCCGCCCTGCGGCGGCTTGTTCTAGACTCTGTTCGACCATGCTGGTTGCGGGAGCAGGATTTGAACCTGCGACCTTCAGGTTATGAGCCTGACGAGCTACCGGGCTGCTCCATCCCGCGACACTTTGGTTTGGTCTACCGC
>NZ_LQBP01000007.1 GCF_001507545.1 Ruegeria profundi | reverse complement strand
CCAGTGCGTCTCCGCCGTCTCCAGCGACCCAACAACCGCCTCAGCAGCGCCGGTGAAGGGGGTTCTAAGTATTACTCTCACACACCGCAAGCAGAAAATAACATCTGAAGCGTTTTTTTTCAGCTCTTTGCTTTTACAGCTTATAATCAATAACTTAAATAGTACCCTCTCAACCCTCCCACCTCGATTTCACCCTCTGGGCCGCCAACATCGGACGCATCGCGACCGCGATGATTACTTGCTCACCCTAGATGTTGCGCATTTACGGCCAACAGCCACAAGACAGCGCCGAGTCGCGGCATCCAAACCGACTCAATTCTTCCCCAGCTTCCCCGCTCGGGTCGTGTAGCGACACTAAAAAGGACAACGGACTTCTGCTGGGGCTTGCACATCAGCGAAGGATACGGTCACTTCCCCGCAAAGATAAGGTAACGCGCACGAAGTTATGGCACCCAAGCAAGCTTCCACTTTCCCCTGCATACGAACAGTCGGACTGGATGGGCTGTTGGTTTCGTTTGCCGGCTCGATGGCAGAGCCCTCGAACCGGGCGGCGCTAGCGTTTCGCGACGCGGTCAACACCCTCGATTGGGACGGTGTGATTGAAACATCGGCGTCTCTGGCATCAGCCTATGTTCGCTTCGACCCGCTGGTGCTGACGCATTCCGAGATTCACGGGCGGCTGCATCAGATACTGCATCGTCAGAACTGGTATGAGGCACCTCTGCCGGCAGGGCGTCGCTTATGGAAAGTACCCACCGTTTATGGTGGTGAACTTGCGCCGCAATTAGATGAAGCTGCCGCCGCAGCGGGGCTTTCCCCGTCCGAAACCATAGATCGCCTAAGTCGAAGTCGCGTCCGCGTTCTGACCATCGGGTTCGCCCCCGGTCAGCCCTATCTTGGCCCACTGGGTCCCGAGTTCAACATACCCCGACTCAAAGAGCTCACTCCGATGGTACCGGAAGGGGCGCTGGTTCTGGCCATCTCGCAGTTCGTGTTGTTTTCGGGACCGACCCCAACTGGGTGGCGGCATGTCGGCCAAACCGCTTTTCGCTGTTTCCGCCCTGAGGCCAAGGAAAGCTTTGCCTTGCGACCAGGGGACGAGATGCAGTTCCTGCCGGTTTCACGCGCGGAGCTTGAAAGGCTTCGCGAGGCCGATGAAGGCACGGGCGGTGCGACCTGCGAGGAGATACCCACGTGACTCTGCTGGTGCATCAAGTCGGGCCAGCCTGCACCTTTCAGGATCAAGGGCGCACGGGATACCTGGATCGGGGGCTTTCACGGTCAGGCGCTGCCGATCAACTTGCCCTGCACGAAGGGGCAGCGCTGTTGGGGCAAAGCCCGGACTGTGCCGCGCTGGAAATGGCGGGGATGGGCGGCACGTTCGAGGCAACCCAACCGGTTTGCATCGCCCTGACCGGTGCGCCGATGCAGGCCAGTATTGACGGCGCTGCAATTGCCTGGAATGCCTCGCATGCGATGGAACGCGGTCAGAAGTTGAAGATCGGAGCTGCGAAACAGGGCACCTATGGCTACCTGCATGTCGGCGGCGGAATTGATGCGCCCCTGTTCCTTGGGTCCCGCTCAGCCCATCTGACGGCAAAAGTCGGGCGCGCGCTGCAGGCCGGTGATATTCTGCCAAACGGGCCGTACTCCGGCGGCGCCGGAATGAAACTAAAGACCGAGGATCGCTTTGCCGGTGGCACGCTGCGCGTGGTTGCGAGCTTTCAGACCGCTTTGTTCGACCAGGAGACGCTTGACCGATTCACCCAGACGTTGTTCCACCGGGGTACGCGGGCAAACCGAATGGGGATGCAACTGGAAAGCGACGGTGAAGGTTTCGCCGCAAAAGGCCAGCTGAACATTTTGTCCGAGGTGATAACCCCCGGTGACATTCAGATGACCGGAACCGGGAATCCCTTTATCCTGCTGCCCGAATGCCAGACCACCGGGGGATACCCCCGTATCGCCTCTGTCCTGCCCTGTGACCTGCCGCGCGCGGCGCAGACCCCGGCTGGCGGGCACATTCGGTTCAAGTTCGTGACGATGGATGAAGCGGTCGCGTTGCACCAGACCTATATGACCGGGCTATCAAGGCTGCGGGCGCGGGTAGAGCCTTTGGTCCGCGACCCGCACGACATCCCTGACCTGCTGTCCTACCAACTGATCAGCGGAATGATATCTGCTACTGAATAAGGAGTTACACCGATGCCCAGCGTCGATCTGAATGCCGATATGGGGGAAAGCTTTGGCCCCTGGAAAATGGGCGATGACGAGAGCCTGTTGAAAATCATCACATCAGCCAATATCGCGTGCGGCTTTCACGCAGGCGACCCGGATGTAATGGCGCAAACGATGACGCTGGCCGCACAGAATGATGTCGGCATCGGTGCGCATCCCGGTTTTCCTGACCTTCAGGGGTTTGGCCGACGCAACATGAAACTGCCCCCGGACGCCCTGCGTAATCTTGTGCGCTATCAGCTTGGTGCAGCAATTGGAACGGCCAAGGCGGTCGGCACCCATGTCCGGCATCTGAAACTGCACGGGGCGCTTGCCAATATGTGCTCGGCCGATATCATCATGGCGCGGGCCTGCTATCAAGGTGCTCTGGACGTAGACCCGGACATTATCATCATGGTTCTGGCTGTCACCAAACAAGAAGAGGCTGTGAGAGAGCTGGGCTGCAAATGGGTCGGCGAGATTTTTGCAGATCGCGCCTATAATGATGACGGAACACTGGTTGATCGCAGCCTGCCCGGTGCCGTTATCCACGACCCCGAACTCGCCGGCCCGCGCATCCTCAATATGGTTCGCGAAGGTGCTATTGTCACCGAGTCCGGAAAACGGCTGGAAACCTCGATCGACACGATTTGCCTGCATGGGGATGGCCCAACCGCGGTACAAATCGCCCGGTCCGTCCGCGAGAACCTGATCGCCGGGGGCGTCGAGGTCACGAAATTCGCACGATAAGCGCGCGGGCGTAAGGTCTGTGCCGACCCGCTCCTTGCTGTTGCCCAGTTGGATTTCTAGCCCTAGCATGCCGGAAACTGCATGCCAGGGTTCTGGAAATCCGATTGGGCGCGCTACCCGCGTACCATCGGGTTCCGCGTAAGGAGGGAAGTGAATGTCTTTCGATCTAATGTCTTACGAGCCGCGCGGCGACAAGAAGAACTCGGACTTTTTTCACGAATATCTGCCTAAGATTTACGAACGCCGCAGTATGTCGGGCGTGGCCGATCAGGTCGGTGCGATGCGAGCAATCGTGTTGCAAGTGGAAACCAACGCGCTGTTCGACACATTGGTCGAGTTGTACGTGATGACTCCCTATCGGCATACGGCTACCTATTTGGGTCAGACCCATAAAATCTCGGTCCTTCATTCGCATCCCGACTACCCGGCTACGATCGTGATGGCCCCGCTTAGCCCCAGCTTTGAGGACTTCATCCCCCGCATCAACCGGATGTACCCGCTGGCCCGCAGCACACCGCAAACGCGCTATGTCGGAGAGATTTATGGCGCAACCGATCTGAACGCCCTGACCAAAACGCTGGAAGATCAGAATATCCGCTTTGAATACAGCGGCGACACCGAAAATCCGTTCTACACGCTGGACGGTTTCCGGTTTACAACGCCCTCGGATTTTACCTGCAACCGAGTTGGATATTCGTCTTTAGATTTCAACGAACCCGACAGTCTGGGTCTGGGCGATCGCGTCCTGCTGAGCGATGCGGAGCAGGCAAAACTGGATCAGGCGGCAGCCTTTGGAGCAGACAGCAAGATTGCCCCCCTGATGTTGGGCATCGACCACCTTGCCACCCGCATTCTTGCCGGCGAACGCGAGGATGCGATCCTCGAATTCCTGACCATGGTCCCCTATTATTTCTGGGGGGCGTACAATATCTTTGACATGAACTCTTCCACCAATGTGAACCGGAACGCGAATGTGGATGACGACAAGAAATCCCCCGCCAAGGTGTTCACTGCGAACAACACGCCTTCCTTTGTGAATTCTTTCGAACAGCTCCCTATGCCGACCGAGGATTTTGTCCGCAATTTTGGTCGCCGCCTGCATCATATGGCGGTCGAAATTCAGGATGGCGATCACGGAGCTGGGGAAAAGAACGTCGATTTTGTGGTAAATACGCTCAAGGACAAGGGCGTGCCGTTTCTGGCCCATGTGGTCGGAGAATGCAAAGACGATCCAAACCTGAAGCAGATCTTTTCCAAACACTCGAAAAACACGTTGCTGATCACTGAATATATCGAGCGTTGCCACCACTATGACGGATTTTTCACCAAGGACAACGTGGCGGCCCTGACTGCGGCTGCCGGACAGGATGAGCAATATAAGCACGGCCACGTCTTCGATTAAAAAAAAGGCTGCGGGGTATCCCGCAGCCCAGACCTGTCCAGGAGAGAATATGTCGGATCTTATGAGGGTCCGATCATGAAACAAGTGACATTCCGGGCCTGAAGCCTGCGGCACGCCAGATCGGCCTGCTCGCGTGTCATGCCCTGAAATGTCGCTTCGAACCCGCGCGCGTTTTGGTTTACCTTGCGCAAGGTTCCTTCCAGAGTGGTCATTTCCGACAGGGCAGTTTTCAGCAAAATCTTCTCTGCCTCATATCGGGTGGTGTAGCGGCCCACATTGACGCCCCAAAGATGGCCGCCAGAAGTGGATAGTCGGGTAACAATTTCCTGCTCTGGCTCTGGTTCATCGGCCGGACCTGTTGAGGCCAGAACAACATCACGCGGGCGCGCGGCGGGACGCGGTGTATCGTCCGATGGCGTTTGAATACCCGCAGAGGCGATGGCTGCTGCGATGCCATCCTGAATACGCGACCGATTCTTGGCCGCGGTTGCGGCGATCGTGCCTGCGACTTGGACGGCTGCACCCGGTCCCGGGCGCAGCACGGGACGAAGACTGGTGGTTGGCGCTCCGGTCAGGGTCGCGACTGTGGCGCCCAGACCTGCATTCCCGGCATAGGCCGGTCGCGCTGGTTTGCGGATAGGTGCCCGCGACGGCGCGCGACGAAAGCCCATGTCCAGCAATTCAGCCACTTTGGCATTGCGCGATGCACCTGATGCGCCACCGAACACCGTGGCGATAATACGTTCATCCTTACGCTTGGCCGAGGCCACAAGGTTAAAACCCGCAGCCCGAGTATAGCCGGTCTTGATCCCGTCAGCCCCCTTATACGCCGCCAGCAAACGGCGGTTTGTGTTCGGAACTGTTTTGATCCCGGCATGGGTCGATTGGCGCGAGAACAGGTTATAGTATTGCGGGTAATCGTACAGCAGATGACGGCCCAGAGTGGTCATATCCCGCGCTGTCGACAAGTGGCCCGATTCCGTCAAACCATGTGCGTTTTTAAAGGTCGTCCGGCTCATGCCCATCGCCTTGGCGGTGCGGGTCATGCGGCGCGCAAATGCAGCCTCGGAGCCGCTGATCGCGATGCCGATTGCGGTGGCGGCATCGTTTGCCGATTTCACCGCTGCCGCACGGATCAGATACCGGAATGCGATCGTTTGACCCGAGCGCAAACCCAGTTTCGAAGGCGGCTCAGCCGCGGCCTTCTTGGTAATACGAACCGGCGTATCCAGTTCAATCTCTCCGTTTCGCACCGCTTCAAACGCAATGTAGAGAGTCATCATCTTGGTCAGGGATGCCGGGTGCAACCGGGTGTCGGCATTGCGGGAATGCAAAACCTCGCCGGTGCGCGCGTCAATCACCATAGCCGCATAAGGCGCGGCCAACGCTTGCAACGGCGCAAAGGAAAGCAGCCACAAGAATGCTATAAGAAATAAGCCCATTCGGGCCGGAACTGTCCGCCGAATCTGCACGATCTTTGCCTCTGTCTACCTCACGCCGCCAGGTTTTCCTGGTCGGCCAACATTATTTTATTTACAATGAGGCTATCACAGGGGTGCCGTGAAATAAACAGAAAGCTAACGATTTCGGCGCATATTAACGCCTTCGTTAGCCTACCAGATGTGGTCCAACACAGCTTTGCGTCCCCCAAATCCGCGAAAATGGCAGAAATTGGGTGTTCTTTTGTACCGTTTTCTTGAAACTGGTACCGTTCCGCAACATTAGCTGAGGGTTTTCACAAGGTCGGCGAGCCGACCCAGATCCGGTAATTCACGGAATCGCGGGCTCTCCGCTGGTGTTTCCGCCTGCTCGACCTCCCAGACCAACCCGTGCGGAACATATACGCCCCAGCAACCCGCCTGAATTGGGGCCACCACGTCCGAGCGCATCGAGTTACCGACCATCATGGCAGACGCAGGCCCATCCCCGTATTGGCCGAATATCTGCTTGTAGGTTTGCGGCGTTTTCTCGGACACGATTTCCACCCCGTCAAAAAGCTCTCCCAAACCTGACTGTGCCAGTTTGCGTTCCTGATCAATCAAGTCACCCTTGGTGATCAGCACAACCTGATGAGTCGCCGCGACGCTTTCGATTGCTTCCCGCGCATAGGGCAGCAGCTCGATCGGGTGGGCCAGCATCTCTTGCCCAGCCTCGACCAGCTGACGGATTACTGAGGCAGGAACACGGTCCTCTGTCACCTCGATCGCGGTTTCGATCATTGATAGAATGAAACCTTTTATTCCATAGCCGTAATGCCGAATATTGCGCTTTTCCGCCTCCAACAGGCGGTCCAAAAGGTGATCACGCTCGGCATAATCAGCCAGCAAGTCGGTGAAATGGGCCTGGGTCAGCTGAAAAAACCGTTCATTGTGCCATAAAGTGTCATCCGCATCGAAACCGATTGTGGTAAGGTTCTGGCCCATGTTGATTGCGTCCTGCTGGCTCTTTTCTCTGGCCCGTTCGACGTTATATAAGCGCACAGACAAACCAAAGCCTGAATCGGATAGACGAACACGATGCTTGAACACCAATGGATGATGTCTGACAATTCGGACGATGACGATTCCGACTCGTCTGTCCTGGTGCAGACGCGCCCAAAGACCAAGCGTCCGCCACTCTACAAGGTTCTGCTGCTGAATGACGACTACACACCGATGGAGTTCGTCGTTCATGTGTTGGAGCGTTTTTTCGGCATGACGCATGCGCAAGCGTTCGAGATCATGCTGACCGTCCACAAAAAGGGTGTGGCCGTGGTTGGGGTGTTCAGCCATGAAATCGCCGAAACCAAAGTGGGTCAGGTGATGGATTTTGCCCGTCGGCATCAGCATCCGTTGCAATGCACCATGGAACGGGAAGAGTAAGGCCGCACCGGCCGCTCGAAAGTGCTGATGTCCCCTCGCCTCAATCTTGCCCTGCAAAGCGGCCTCAGCGTGTCGCAACCGCTGATCGTTTTCGGGCCGACACCCGCCACCGACCTGTCCTCCTTACCGGCTGAGACACAGGTTGTGCAGCCCTTAAAGCCTTTCCACGATCACTTTGCCGAACAGGGCTTTGCTGTTGTGCCAAAGGTGCAAGGACCGTGTCGGGATGCGATCGTTATCCTCCCGCGGGCAAAGGCTCTGGCCCGATCATTGGTTCAACAAGCTTGCACCTGTGCGACCGGAGTGATCGTCATTGATGGTGCAAAAACCGAAGGCGTGGACAGCCTGTTGAAAGACATCCGCAAGCGTGTCGCGGTTGAGGGGCCGATATCGAAAGCTCATGGCAAGATTTTCTGGTTCCAGTCTGATCCAACCGCATTTGCGGACTGGGCTGCTCCAGAACATCAGACAGCCGACGGATTCCAGACCGCGCCCGGCGTGTTTTCTGCCGATGGTGTCGATCCCGGTTCGGCCCTGTTGCTGGCGGCATTGCCCGACAAGCTGGGTGCGCGCGTTGCTGATCTGGGGGCCGGGTGGGGTTATCTTTCGGCCGGTCTGCTGAAGTCTTCGGGTCTGGAAACCCTGCATCTGGTCGAAGCGGACCACACCGCCCTTAGCTGTGCCCGCTCTAACGTCGTTGACCCGCGTGCGCAGTTTCATTGGGCAGACGCAGTGACCTGGCAGGCACCTGAGCCGCTGGACACGGTCGTCATGAATCCGCCGTTTCATACATCGCGCAGTGCTGAGCCTGCGTTGGGGCAAAGCTTCATCGCAGCGGCGGCTAAAAACCTGACACGTAACGGAACATTGTGGATGGTGGCTAATCGCCATCTGCCCTACGAAGCCATGCTGACCGATACATTTACGCATGTTCAGAAAGCCATTGGTGACAATCGGTTCAAGGTGTTTCACGCCTCTCGCCCTCGGCGGTGATCCCGGTTAACCTGCCCGCGATTCAGGAGGAAACGCATGTCCTTTTCCATATCTGGTAAAACCGCGATCGTGACCGGTGGCGCAAACGGCGTCGGGCTGGCCATCGGACGCCACTTTGCCGATGCAGGTGCTAACGTGATGTTCGCTGACATAGACGAAAAGCGGTTAGCCGAGGAACTGGGCGAGCAGGCTGATGACAGCAATATCCGCTTTTTTGCGGGCGACCTTCGGGAAAAGCTGACCATTGCCAACCTGCTTTCGGCAACCATCGACGCATTTGACCAAGTGGATATTCTGGTCAACGGGGCGCGGCAGGTGATCCCATCCGATCCGATGGATCCCGAAGACGACTCGGTCCGCATCCTGCTGAACCAGAACCTGATGCCCGCCCTGCGCCTCAGCCAGTTGGTCGCCAAACGGATGATCAAGCAGTCCGGGGATGACGGGGACAGTCCGGCGGGGTCAATTATAAACCTTTCGTCGATTGCTGCACGCCGCACCCATCCCGATCTGATGGCCTATTCGGTGTCGACCGCCGCGCTTGACCAGATGACCCGCTCGCTGGCCGTCGCGCTGGCACCGAGCCGAATCCGCGTAAACTCAATCGCGCTGGGGTCGGTCATGAGCGCCTCTTTGCAATCCACTTTGAAAGAGAACCGTGATTTTCGAGATGACATCGAAAGGCACACCCCACTTGCCCGCATCGCTGCACCGACCGAGCTGACCGAAACGGCGCAATTTCTTGCCTCGGACGCAGCAGGGTTCATAACGGGGCAAATCCTGACCATAGACGGCGGTCGCACCCTGCTCGACCCTGTCGCAGCCCCGGCCCATTGATCCCCATGTTTGACACCGAAAAATCCACCGCCTCTGCTTGGTTCCGTCAATTGCGCGACGATATTGTTGCTGCTTTTGAGGCTTTGGAAGACAGCCACGACACCGGGCCGTTCGCAGATGCCAACCCCGGACGGTTCGAGGTCAAGGAAACCACACGCCAGTCCGACGATGGCTCGGACGCGGGTGGCGGGCTGATGTCAGTAATGCGGGGTGGCCGGGTGTTCGAGAAGGTCGGCGTCAACATCTCGACCGTCTACGGCACCTTGGGCGCGCGCGCGCAAAAGGCGATGGCCGCGCGCAAGGGCATTCCCGGCATGACCGAGGATCCGCGGTTCTGGGCCTCGGGCATATCGCTGGTTGCGCATATGCAGAACCCGCATGTTCCGGCGGTGCATATGAATACACGTATGTTCTGGACCCCGCATGCCTGGTGGTTCGGCGGTGGTTCGGACCTGAACCCCTGCATTGAATATGACGAGGACACCGCTCATTTCCACGCCACGCAAAAGGCGCATCTGGACCCGCACGGGCCGGGGCACTATCCCCGCCTCAAGGAATGGGCGGACGAGTATTTCTACATCCCGCACCGCAAACGTGCACGCGGGGTCGGCGGCATCTTTATGGATGACTATTGCACCGGCGATTGGGCTGCGGATTTTGCGCTGACGCAGGATATAGGCCGCGCCTTCCTGCCGGCTTTTGTCCCTCTGGTCGAAAAGCGCCGCGTTCAGGACTTTAGTGACGACGACAAGAATACACAGCTTGTTCATCGGGGGCTTTATGCCGAATACAACCTTGTCTACGACCGGGGCACCAAGTTCGGGCTGGAAACCGGTCACGATCCGGATGCAGTTCTGATGAGCCTACCGCCAATGGCCAAGTGGATTTGATGCGCGCCTAGAAGTCGAAATCCATTATGTTATCAAAGCAATGGCTCTGCGCCCCGCTGGCTGACATATTCTCGCCTACACGGCTGACAGTGATTGAATAACTTCTCGACGTATCCGCACCTTCGGGTGCGGTGAACGAAAACTGCACGGTCCGGGTCTGCTTATCATAGGGTTTTGAAACATAGATCCGCTGCGTTGTCGGCAGACCAAGGGTGCGAATAGCAAAATCACCGATGCCGCACCAATAGGCAATGGCCGCTGATGAGCCCTGCGTGGCCACTCGGAAACTGCCATCATCCAAGGGCGTTACGGTCGTGCGAAAGGCCGGGTTGACGCCAAAGCCAATCCCAAACCCGATGGCGTTTGCCAGTTCTGGCAAAAGCGCCAAAGCAGCCACGCCTGTCACTTTGAAAAATCGCATCGTCATATCCCTTGACTACACATTGGACCCGACATTGATCATAGGTGGCGGACTTTATGAGTAAAGTTCCGGGCGTTCCAACGCAGTTACCAAGCGCAAACTGCGCTTAGGGTGCTGTCAACCGCCCACCAACATCCTGCGGAGCTAATGCCACCGTTTTGATCACAGCAAAACACGTCTGACCCGGCTCCAACCCCAGCGCGGCAACCGAACGGCGGGTGATACGCGCCAGAATTGGCCCTGCCGGTGTTTTGACCGAAACAATTGCCCCGGGCCCTTCACCGGCGCGGATTGTTTCGACCACACCCTCCAGCACGTTCAGGGCCGATAGCCCCTCTGGCCGTTTGTTGGACAGGATGACCTCCTGCGCCGGGATACGAATTCGCAACCCTTCCCCGGCCTGATGCGGGATACGCGGCAGAAACAGACGGGCGCCTCCAGCCTCCAGCTCTGTCAGACCGTCGGCATGATGTTCCCTGACCCGCACGTTTAGCACCGCACCCACGGCGCGCACTCCTGCCGGGGCGATCGAAGGGTCGGCCATCACCTCTGACGCGGGCCCATGCCGCACCGCCTTGCCGTCCTGAAGGGCAACGACAGACGTCGCCAACCGCGCCACCTCGGCCGCGGAATGGGTGACATAAAGGATGGGCACCGACACCTCATCCCGAAGCCGTTCGAAATAGGGTAAAATTTCGGCCTTGCGCGCGTCATCCAGCGCGGCCAGCGGTTCATCTGCCAGGATCAGACGCGGGCTGGCCAGCAATGCGCGCCCGATTGCGACACGCTGTTTTTCACCACCCGACAGGCCAGCAGGGCGGCGGTCCAGCAAGTGACCGATGCCAAGCATCTCAATCACCTTGTCCGGGTTTTCACGCCGCGCCCGTTTCGGCGCGAACCAGCGACCGTAATACAGGTTCTGCCGGACGGTCATATGCGGAAACAGCCGGCCTTCCTGAAAGATATACCCAAGACGCCTGCGATGTGGTGGCAGCCATCGGTTTTTCTGGGTGTCAAACAATTCCCACCCGTCAATCGCAACGCGGCCCGTTTGCGGGCGCAAAAGGCCTGCCACTGCATTAACCACGGTGGTTTTCCCCGATCCGGATCGCCCAAACAGTACCGTCACGCCCGACGGCGCGTCAAAGCTGAGGTCCAGCCTGAGGTCAGGCAGGTCGTGCCGCAGGTGGATAGAAAGGCTCATGACCCGGACACCCGCGCTGCTGCGCGCCGGCCGACATATTCCGACAGCAGCAGCGCCCCCATGGCAATAACGATCGAGACCACGACCAATCGCGTCGCCGCGCTTTCACCGCCGGGAACCTGTAGAAAGGCGTAAACGGCAGAAGGGAGCGTTTGGGTCTGGCCGGGGATATTCGAGACAAACGTGATGGTGGCCCCGAATTCGCCCATCGCCTTGGCAAAGGCGAGGATACCGCCCGCAATCACGCCGGGTAGGATCATCGGCAAGGTTACCGTCGCAAATACAAAGGGCCGCGACGCGCCCAGTGTCGCGCCGGCTTGCTCCAGCTTGGGGTCCACTGCCTCGATCGACAGGCGAATGGCACGGACCATCAACGGAAAAGCCATGATCCCGGCCGCCAGCGCCGCGCCTGTCCAGCGAAAGGCAACAACGATCCCGAATTCCGCCAGCAGCCGGCCCAACGGCCCCTGAACGCCGAACGTCAGCAGCAGCAAGTACCCCGTCACAACGGGCGGCAGGATCAAAGGCAGATGTACCAATCCGTTCAGCAGTTGACGACCGGGAAACCGCCAGCGGGCCAGTGCGTAGGCCACAAAGATGCCAAACGGCAATGTCACCAGCGTCGCCCAGAACGACACGCGCAAGGACAGCCTTAGCGCCTCAAGCTCTGCGGGTCCCAGCCACCCCATGCGTTAGCTACCCGGCAGGGCAAAGCCCTGTTTCGAAAAAACGACCCACGCCGCCTTGGTTTGCAGATGGTCCAGAAACGCCTGCGCTTCGGGCCGCGCCGACGTGACTATCGCTGCCGGGTAGATGATTGGCGGATGAAGGTCCGGGGAAAACTCGGCCACGACGTGAACCCGGTCTTCGGCCTGCGCATCTGATCGGTATACGATCCCCAGCGGCGCCGAACCTGTGGCAACCAGCGCCAAGGCTGCGCGGACATTGTCAGTTTGGGCGACGTGCATGTGTACTTCCTGCCAAAGACCAAGACTCTGTAAAGCGGCCTTGCCATAGATGCCCGCCGGAACCGCATCCACAAGCGCCATCGCCAGATACCCGCCATCCAACAGCTGATCCAGAGCCAACCCTGGCTCGAGCTGCCCGATCTTTGGCTGCTCTGTCCCACCAATCAAAACCAGCCTGTTGCCGAGCAAGTCGACCCTCGAGGCCGTCTGGATCAACCCCTCATCCTCAAGGACGTCCATCCAATTGACATTGGCTGAAATGTACACATCCGCTGGTGCACCCAATTGAATTTGCCGCGCCAGAACGGATGATGCGGCGAAGGACACCTTTACGTCATGTCCTGTCTCTTGCTCGAAAGCTGGCGCAATCTCATCCAGAGCCGTCTTGAGGCTGGCCGCTGCGAACACCAAAATCTCGGCCGCACCAGCCCGCAGCGGGGCCAGCGTTATCGTGCCAAACACCAAAGCCGCGATCGCACATCGGCGGGCAACGGACAGGATCATGTACTCTCCCGTTTGGAAGGTTGTAGTTCCTTCGGGGATATCTGAGGGAGCGGGGGGCAAGCAAGCTCCTTTCCCAAGCAGTTTAGGCTAAGGTCGCAAGGAGTGAACGCAATTGGCTGAACCCAAGCCCCCCGAAAAAGACTGATCCGGTATTGAAGTAAAGAAAATATGCCAGACCCTCTTGCACCCACGCGCAGGCTTGGCTAAATGCAGCGGCACGGGTGATTAGCTCAGTTGGTAGAGCGCTTCGTTTACACCGAAGATGTCGGGAGTTCGAGTCTCTCATCACCCACCATCCTAACCTTCGAAAACTCCAATAATCTCCAGGTAAGCGATTACCCTTCTGTCTGGTACCAGCGGCAAAACTGTATGGTGGGATTGCAACGTCAGTACTTAGACCCTTCCTCAGCATATTCTGGGCTCATAGCTTATCGGCGGTCAATAACTTGAGCGCTAACAAGTGCCGACCTTAGACTAAAGGTACGTTGTGATCGGGCTTCGGATAACTCCGTTGCCTAAAACCCTTTTCTAAATGCCCATCAAGACGAAGCAGCAATGGGACAACAGAAAACGAACACTGTTTCAGCAGTTTTGTTTGCGTCGAAGCAAAAGCCCCATACGTGGCATCGATTTTCACCACAAATCAAAGAACCAAGGCAAAAACTTTGGAAAGTCGCCGATGTCGATCGCTCCGGGTTTGATGTCAAAAACAGCCATTCTTTTGATCCGCTGGGAAGGTTTTACCAACGTTTCTACATCATGGTACCTTTTCCGATTGTAGTAGTCATCAAACAGTATGCGTACGGGTTTTTTCGTCATCGCCAGAACGGTCAGGAAACACGCTTTTCGCATTCGACCGTCAACCAAAACACAGTCTGGGGAAAAACTTTCGTTTTCCGTCCAGACTGACATGGGATACCTCCAGAAGCTTCCAAACTTCCTGTTGTTTACCGGGAATCCCCATTCCCTCGTTTTTCCTATATTTACCCAATGCACTGAGGAGTCTGGGTGCCGTGTTTCTATTTGCTCAATGTGCTCAACAATTGAGTTTGTCCACTCAGAGTCTGACTCGACCGATATGCAGTGCTTGCCGAGCCTGGCTGCCAACAGCGTTGACCCCCCGCTTCCGTATTCCAGAATTGAAGAAGCACTTTTGTACTCTTGCTCAACACAAGCTGCGACTTGCCCGGGGAAAGTAAGAGGAAACTGGGGTGGTGTTGGACTGTGAAACTCATTGAAGCCCCTGTCATACTCCTCCTTCACCTGATCAAGAAGGGGTAACAGGCAACATTCCGCGCTCAGGTCGGATTGGACTTCTCTGGTTTTTTCCTTCCACCTCAGAATGGACGCATCCTTTGCGCTGTTGTGATTCCACTTTTGGTAGTTCTCAGTTGTATGCCGATTATTTGTGCCGGCTTTTTGGTATCCTCGCCCTCGGTTGGACTTTAAGTGAAATGAGTACGGGTCGCGCACCATGTAGTGGTTAATCTGGGCAACCGAGCGGTCTGGCGAAACTCCAATTATGTTTCCTGCCGGAGACTCTCCTTTTATCGGCCACTCGCGGAACCAATTCGAGTAACGCTTGCTTGCGGTCCACTCATCGATTGTAAAGACTTCGCCATCAGAAGACGCGAACCGATCGACGCGACTCTTGTCGGGAGCAAGTTCACAAAGATGTAGGTATTTCGAAAAACCTACGGTTTCAGCGCATTTCTTAAAAAATGTCTTGAACTGAGTTGTTTCCAGACCGCCTTCGCAGAGAACATAGTCTTCGGACAAGTACGCGCCTGGAAAACGTTCGTGGTGATTGTCACCAAATATCCTCCAGTTGATAAGCATCCCGATTAAGCCCTTGTTCTCAAGGTACTGGATCAGGTCCTCCAGTCGTCCGTCACCAAGCTTGATATTAAGAAACTCGTCAGCATCAAGGAACATGCCCCAATCGCCGTCCTGCAAAATACCAAGTTGTCGGCTGATGGCGACTGCGTTTTCTTGCGGGGATACACCTTGCGGAACTTCCTGCGCGATGTGTTCAACTCCATCGCATATTGAAAGTTGATCAAGTATTTCGTCGGTGCCATCGGAACAATCGTTGGTCACAACCACGATTCGATCAAAACCGATTGCTCTATGATATGAGACCCATTCAGCTACGAATGGTGCTTCGTTCCGCATAGCGGAAAACAAAACTGAAGCCATGATCTTGCTGCTCGTTATTGAATACTTGTCGAAGACATTTGTACCTACATGGACGTTAGTAGTCACTGCCACATTTTAGCGAGCGTCTGTTTTAGGCTCTTTTCCTTTGTCCAGATTTCTTGGATGGGCGTCTGCTGCGCCTCGGTGTTGGGACCTTGCTAGCCATAGAAGCAACGACTTGACCTCTGCTTCCGTTGTAGTACGTGTCGCACGCACACCGCCAGGATTTACCTGAGAAAACCACGGTTTGCAGGTTGGGAAAAGACAGATGCAGAGAAACGGGTGATTGACCCAGATGGTAGAGCGTTTCGTTTTTCCCTAAGATGTCGGGGGTTGGAAACTTTCATCGCATACCGTACCTACCCGCCAAATCGCGTATATTCAGCCACCTGCACTGCTCATCTTTGCAACCGATTGCAAGATTTGTGCAAAAGTGCATAGTGTCTAGCGCATGACTTTGCCTATCAGCATTCAACCAACCCGTCGGTATCCGCTATGAGTGTCACCCTGAAAGACGTTGCCGCGCTGGCCGGCGTTTCGCGCTCGGCCGTGTCGCGCACCTTTACCGAGGGTGCTTCGGTTTCGGCCAAAACCCGTAGCAAAGTAGAAAAGGCAGCCAAAGAGCTGGGCTATAGCCCCAATGCGCTGGCATCATCGCTCACCACCGGGCGGACCAAGTTGATCGGGCTGATCTCAAACAACTTTCACAATCCAATCTTTCTTGAAGTGTTCGACCAATTCACCCGCGCTTTGCAGGACCGCGGGCTACGGCCATTAATCGTGAACCTGACGGACGAGACCGAGCCCGCAAATTCGGTACGCATGCTGCGGCAGTATTCTGTAGACGCCGCCATCGTTGCCTCATCGACCTTGCCGCCAAGCTTTGCCAAGGCGTTCCACGATGCCGGCGTTCCGGTGGTACATACATTTGGGCGCTCGGCCACCTCGCCCGAAGTTCATGTGGTTGGAATCGACAACGTGGAATGCGGGCGTATGGCGGCGCGGGAATTGGTGGCGCGTGGATATCGGCGCGTGGGGTATTTAGGTGGTCCACAGGACGCGACATCAGCCATGGACCGGTATCGCGGTTTCATGGAAGAGGTCGAAAAGCACCCTGACCTCAAGGTATCGCATTCTTTCGCAGGGGCGTACTCGTTTGAGGCCGGACGCGCCGAAATGCTGCGCCTGCTGGCTGACACACCTGCGGATGGCTATTTCTGCGGCGACGACATCCTGTCTATTGGTGCGCTGTCGGCCCTGCGTGACCACGGGCTTGAGCCGGGCAAGGATATCGGCATCATCGGCCTGAACGACATGGAAATGTCGCGCTGGGAAAGCATTGATCTGACCACCATTCATCAACCGATCAAGCAGATCATCACCGCGTCTGTTGATCTGGTCGAAGAGATGCTCAAAGACCCCGAACGCTATCCTGAGGCGCGGATTTTCCCCTGCCGGGTGATCGAGCGGGGCACGCTGCGGCCCCGCCCCTGACTAACGGAACATCGGTGGACGCGCGTCTTTCCAGGCACCGTCTTCCCTGCCTGATGCAACAGCCGCGTGCACAGCGGCGATGGAGCGAAGACCATCTGCTGCGCCGGGCAATCCGTCACGATGTTCGCCCCGAATTGCATCTGCAAGGTCGCAATAGATATTGGCCACAGCCAAGGGAAAGCCTTCGGGATGGGCTATGGCGACGCGCGACAGGCGCTGAGTGTCCGCGTGCAGCCCGGCTTCGCCTTTTTCGATGATCTGGGTGCGCCCGCCCACAGGGGTATAGATCAACTGGTTGGGTTGTTCCGAAGCCCAGCGCAGGCCTCCGGTTTCGCCAAAGACTTGAATGTCGAAACCGTGTTGCCGGCCGATCGCCACCGAGGACGTCCAAAGACGACCCACCGTGCCGCCCTCCATCCTGAAATTGATCATGGCGTCGTCCTCCAGCTCACGGCTGGAAATGGTCGAGGCCATATCAGCGGACAATGATTTCACCTCGTCATCGCAGATGAAACTGGCCATGTGCAGCGCATGGATACCGCAATCCGCGAACTGGCCGGACACACCCGCCATCGCCGGGTCATAGCGCCAGCGAACACGCGGATTATCGGCGTCTGTTGCATCACCGTGATGGCCATGGCTGAAATTCGTCACCACAAGGCGCACCTTGCCGATATCCCCGGCCCGAACCATCGCGCGCGCCTGACGAACCATCGGATACGCAGAATAGCAATAGTTCACCGCGCAGATCTTACCTGAGCTTTCTGCCACGCGGACAATCTCTTGGCCCTCTTCCACCGTCATGGTCATCGGTTTTTCGCACAGCACGTTGAACCCGGCCTCCAGGAACGCTTTTGCAATCTCGAAATGCGTGGAATTCGGGGTGGCGATTGTTACCAGATCAATCTGATCGTCGCGGCCTTTTTCCCCAGCCAGCATGTCCCGCCAATCGCCATAGGCACGATCAGCGGCGATGCCCAGGCGTTGCGCATAGTCGCGGCCCACATCTGGGCGATGATCCAGCGCGCCTGCGGCGAAATCGAACAAACCGTCGGCCAGCGCCCCCAGGCGGTGGGCAGGTCCGATCTGACTGCCTTCACCGCCGCCAATCATTCCCCATCTCAGCTTTGCCATGGTTCTTTTCTCTCTTTGGAATTGAAAGGGGTCCGCGATCAGAAATCGCGGATGTCTTGCCACTGCCGCCGACTGGACGAGGCTAGTGCCGCAGCCAGCACCCGGTTGACCTCATGCCCGTCGCGGAAGGTGGGCCAGATCGCTTTGCCGGTATGGATCGCCTCAAGGAAATCCTTGGCCTCGATAATGATCTGGTCCTGATAGCCCGTGCCGTGACCCGGACCTTGGCAGAAGGGTTCATAGTCGGGATGGGCCGGTCCAGTCAGGATCTTGGTAAACCCGCGCTGTGCCTCGGGACCTTCGCGGCGATAAAACCACAGTGCGTTCTGGTCTTCCTGATCGAATCGCAACGCTCCCTTGGTACCTGAAATCTCATAGGCGTAGCCCATTTTGCGCCCGGTCGAGATGCGGCTGACGTAGATACTTCCCATCGCACCGTTTTCAAAGCGGCACATAATCTGGGCATGATCGTCGTTGGTCACTTTGCCGCCGGGGCGGGTGTCATGGACAGTTTCGACCTCGGCCATAACCCCGGCAATCGGACCCATCAGGGCCAACGCCCCATTGACAATATGAGGGGCGAGATCACCGATTGTGCCGTTTGCCATACCAGTGGTCCGCCATGTGGCCGGGGCGTCAGGATCAGCATAGAAGTCTTCGGTATGCTCGCCCCGGAACCACGTAATGTCACCTAGCTCGCCTTCGGCGATAAGCTTCCGCGCGTATTGCGTGGCAGGTGTGCGGACATAGTTGAATCCGACCATGTTCGTGACACCTGCCGCCTCTGCTGCGGCGACCATCGCCCTGCCATCCTCCAGCGATGCACCCAAGGGCTTTTCGCAGAGCACCGGTTTGCCCAGGGACATAGCCGCTTCGGCGATCTGACGATGGGTTTCCTGAGGTGAGGCGATGACGACCGCGTCAATCGCAGGATCGCCCACCAAAGCTTTCCAGTCTTCGGTCGCACGGCGAAACCCGTAGGCCACCCGATACCGTTCGGCACTTTCAGGAGTTGAGGCGCAGATCATCTCAAGTCGCGGGCGCAGCGCCGTGTTGAACACCGCGCCTACGGCTGACATTGCCACCGAATGGGCCTTGCCCATATAGCCACCACCGACGATTCCAATTCCGATTTCAGGCATCTGCCGCGGCTCCGCACATAGTATTTGCAACCGGTTGCAAAATCAGTATCGTGTGAATCGATTCAACGCAAGGCCCAAACTTTGCCGACCCCACTTTGCCGGAGGACAACACTTGAGCGCCCTGATTGACGGCATCAAAGGAAACCGCTTCGCCGTGCTGGGCCGTGCAGGCATGGACCTGTATGCCGACCCCATCGGTGTAAAAAGCGAGGATGCCGATACGTTTCACGCCGACCTGGGCGGGTCATCCGCGAATATCTGCGCAGGTCTGGTCAAACTCGGCGGATACGCGTCGCTGATCACCTCGATATCGGATGATGCCATCGGGCGTTTTTGCCTGAACCGCCTGCATCACTATGGCGTCGACACCTCTTACATCCGCGTTTTGGACGGGGTGTACCGCATGTCGCTGGCGGTTTACGAAAGCCGGATCGAGAACTTTCAGAACGTCATCTATCGCAACGGCGCCGTCGATTTTCAGGTCACTGAGGAAGACATGGACAGGGTCGATTACGGGTCATTCTCGGCTGTGATCTCGGCCGGCACGGTTTTTGCCGCCGAACCGTCGCGCAGCGCCACGTTCCGCGCATTCGACAATGCCCGTGCGGTGGGTCTGCCGATCATCTTCGATATCGATTACCGCCCCTATAGCTGGCCCTCGCCCCAAGTGGCCGCAGATGTCCTGTCGCGCGCCGGGGAAGCCAGCGACTTGATCGTCGGCAATGACGAAGAGTTTGGTTTTATGGCTGGCGGACTCGACAAGGGGTTCACCAAAGCCAAAGAACTCGCTGAAAAACCGGGCCGCGTTGTCATTTACAAAATGGGCGAAAAAGGTGCGATCACGCTGGTGGACGGTCAGGAAATCCGGACCGGCATCTACACCGTCACCGCTGTTAAACCCAATGGCGCGGGCGACAGTTTTATGGCGGGCCTGCTTGCTTCGATCGCGGCGGGGCATTCATTGAAAGAGGCGGTGATGCGCGGGTCGGCCTGCGCCTCAATCGTGGTCTCACAACCCGGTTGCGCCCCTGCAATGCCAACGGTGCACGAGTTGGACGCATTCCTTGCCGATCATCCCGGCCCAACCACATAGGAGTTTCCCATGCATATTGCGCCCTATGACAACCTAAACAAACCCATCGTCGATGCCGACGACCCAACGGTGCCGCTGAATTATTTCAACATCGTCAAGCTGAAGCGCGGCGAGGCCTTCGATTACCAGGTGCCGGGCTACGAGACCTGCATCGTGCCCGCCACCGGCAGTGTCGATGTGGATGTCGAGGGCGTGCGCTTTTCCCATCTGGGCAACCGGGGCGAGGATGTCTGGGATGGCGAGCCAGAAGGCGCCTATGTGCCGTCGGGGGCCAAGACGCAAATGGTCTGCGTCTCGGACACGGCCGAGGTTTTCGTGGCCGGCGCCAAATATGACAAAGTGCTCGATCCGTTCGATGTCCGCAAGCACGACCTTGTGCAATATGGCAGCGATGACACCAAGACCCATCGCAAGATCAAGCACATCCTCGGCCAAAAGCAGCATGACAAAGTCGGCCGTTTGCTGGTGAGTGAGCTTTTTACGGTTGGCCAGGGCGGCTGGTCCGGCTTCCCCAGCCACAAGCACGACGATGATCGCTTGCCGGACGAAACCCGCCACGACGAAACCTATAACTTCCGCTTCAAACCCAACTGGGGCTCGGGTCTGCAAATGTTGCAGCGTGAAGATAACCTGCCGGGGGATGCCTACCATATCGTCGATGGGTCAACGATCTGCATCGACAAGGGCTATCACCCTTGCTGCGTGCTACCGGGTTATGAAATGTACTACTTCACCATTCTCGGCGGCCTCAGCCAGCGCTCATTGGTGCAATATTTCCAGCCGACCCATGCCTATCAGATCGAAACGATCCCCGGCATAAAAGACATGATTGCAAAGTTCAAATGACCCTTGTCACACTGAAAGACGTCCTTACCCCCGCCTATCAGCAAGGCTATGCTGTCGGTGGGCTGGTTACCCTTGGATGGGAAGACATGCGCGCCTATGTGGCCGCTGCCGAGGCTGAAAACGCACCCGTAATTCTGCAAGCAGGTCCAAGCTGCCGTGACCACACCCCGTTGCCTATACTGGGCAAGATGTTTCGTTATCTGGCTGAAAATGCCTCGGTCCCGGTCGTCGCCCATCTGGATCACGGCTATACGTTCGAAGAGTGCAAGATCGCGCTCGACAGCGGGTTTACGTCCCTCATGTTTGACGGATCTCGCAAGCCTTTGCAGCAGAATATCGATGAGACCGCTGCGATTGCCGAAATGGCGCACGCCGCTGGGATTTCATGCGAAGGGGAAATCGGTTTTGTCGGCTATTCCGGGGGCGAAGGGTCGAATGGCACCGATCCAGTCGAAGCCGCTCAATTCGCAAAAGAAACCGGCGTGGATGCGATGGCGATTTCAGTCGGCAACGTCCATTTGCAGCAGAACAAGGAAGGCGGTCTGGATGAAGATCGCATCCGTCAGATCGACGCCATGACCGATGTGCCACTGGTTATCCATGGCGGGTCCGGCGTTCCGGTCGAGCAGCGCAAGCGCCTCGCTCGCGAAACCTCGATCTGCAAGTTCAATATCGGGACCGAGCTGCGCATGGCATTCGGCAACGCATTGCGTGAGGCAGTCAACCGCGATCCGGAAAGATTTGACCGCGTCTCAATCCTGAAGGAAACCCATGACCCGGTCGAGGCCGCGGCCCGCACCGTGATCCGGGCATTCGGGGCACCACCGCAAAAATGAACAGTCAGAGTGTAAACGCATCCCGAAAGGCTGCAAGCGCGGCCTCGGGTTCACCGGAGGCAAACGCCTCCATCGCAACCGGTCCTCGGTATCCCATATCGCTCAGCGCCTGCGCAACACAGGCATAGTTGATTTCACCTGTTCCGGGCTGACACCGGCCCGGGTTGTCGGCAACCTGCACTTCACCGATCCACGGCAGGCACTTTTGACACCAACGGATCAGGTCGCCCTCTCCGATCTGAGTGTGATACAGGTCCAGGTTGATACGCAATTGTGGGCGGTCGATCACAGAAACCAACGTCAGAACATCATTGGTTGATCCAAAGGGGCAACCCGGGTGATCCAGCATGTTCAAGTTCTCTAAGGTGAAAATGACACCCTCTTCTTCGGCCAGATCGCAGATGCGGTTCAGGGTGTCCTGTGCTTTCAACCACATTGCTCCGGTCACAGTGTCGTGCTGCCAGATCGGAATCCCACCGTCGCCCAATCCAGTCCCATGCAGGTTCAGACGATCCACCCCCAAACGTTTGCCAATCCGGGCCGTTTCCCGAGCGGAACTTAGCAACATACCCGCGCCGTCGTCATCGGCCAGACGGCCCTTGAGATAGCCGTTCATGATCGTGAAGTTCGCGCCAATGCGTTCTAGCTTTTCAAGATCAAGATCCGGCCAGTTCCACAGGCCCACTCCGAACCCCAATTCTGTCAACCGAGCAACGCGCCACTCCATCGGCTTGTCCAGCCAAAGCATTTCTGCACAGGCCGAGAGTTGAAACGGTAGACGCATACTGCCCCCCAAATCTTCGATTTCTAGATTGAGCCACCCTCGACCATGAAATTGCCTGCACTGCACATCGCGGCATCGTCAGAGGCCAGAAACACCACCATGCGCGCCACATAGACCGGATCGATCGGATCAGGCAGGCACTGACGATCGATCTGTTTGGCCAAAGCTTCGGGTGTGACCCACAGGTCTTTCTGACGTTTCGTCATGATCCAGCCGGGAACAACGGTATTCACACGGATACGGTGATCGCCCAGCTCACGCGCCATGGTGCGGGTCAGCCCGTGAACTGCGGATTTGGCAGTAGCGTAGGCCGGGAACCCGGCGCCCGCCTCCCACCACGAGTTTGATCCCAGGTTGACGATGGACCCACCCCCGCGTTCGATCATCGCGGGTGCTGTATGCTGGATGGCAAAAAACATGTGGCGGATATTGGTTGCCATCCTTTCGTCCCAATAGTCTGGCGTTACCGTGCGCCAATCGTGCCTGTCATCATGGGCGGCGTTGTTGACCAGAACATGCGCTGAACCCAGTTCCTTGGTCAGTTGGTCCAATGCCGACCGCAGAGCATCTATGTCGCGAAGGTCGCATTGGGCGAACGCGTGATCGCCGTGAAGATCAGCCAGCAACGTTTGTCCGGCAGTGGCGTTGATGTCCACAAACCCGACCTTCGCCCCCTGCGCGGCAAAGGCGCGCACGGTTTCTGCGCCGATGCCGCCGGCCCCTCCGGTAATGAAAACGGTTTTTCCCTTTAGGCTGGGGTAAGTCGCAAAGTTTTGGCTCATCCATCACGCTCCATGATCCATTCGACCTCAGGGGCCGCAACAAAGCGCCATTTCCGCAAAGGTCCGGCCATGACGTTCAGGTAGTACATCTCAAACCCGTAGGGTGCGCCGCAAGGGTGATGGCCTTTTGGAACCGTCACAACGTCGCCATCGGACACGGCCATCGTCTCGTCCAGTTGTCCATCATCAGTATAGACCCGCTGAATGCCGAACCCATCGGCCGGGTTGAGCCGGTGATAATACGTCTCTTCCAGATAGGTAATTCTGGGGAAGTCGTCTTCGTCATGACGGTGACTCGGATAGGACGACCAATGCCCGTTTGGTGTGAACACCTCGGTCACGAGCAGGCTGTCGGCATAGTCTTCCGCCTCCATCGCGATGTTGTTGATATAGCGTGTGTTCACGCCTTTGCCGCGTTCGGTCAGCGTGATCCCCTCGGGGCCGATGCGACGCGCCTTGTGCCCACCTGCGCCGGGGGCGGAACAGACCGCAATGACGCAATCGGTTTCGGCAACTGCACGCCACTCGGTTCCGTTTGGCAGGTAAAGGCAATGGGGTGCTGTCTTTTCAAACACGTTCATCCGATCGCCCAGAATGCCCCAATCCTGCCCAGCGCCAGTGATCTGCGCCTTGCCCTCGACCATGACCAAGATTACCTCGCGGTCATCGGTGGCTTCGGCGGCTGTGTCACCGGCACGCAGGTGATACAGGCCGAACCCGACATAGCGCCACCCAGCATTTGCCGGAGTGATGTCGTGCACCTTGCCGCGGCGACCGGTTGGTTTCCTGAGCAGATCTGCCATGTCTACCTCCGTGGGGGCGGTCATATCACCTGCCCGGTTCTTGCTTCAGAACATTTGCTTTGAGCGCGAGGTCGAAAGTTTCTGAACGGTCAAGCGCTTGAGTTCCTTTCGATCACAAGCCGCGCGGTTTAGACAGCCGACATATCCAAGCCTGTGGTTCACCATGACATCGCCCTCTCGTAGTGTCGCCGCGCTGCGCTGACCGGACGGCCTTATCCCGCTGCTATCTGCAACCCGGCCGTTTTACAGATTTCGACAATGTGGTCGTAGCCCATTTTGGAGTAGTCGTAGGGCGGTGCCTTGGCCGGATCCTGTTCGGCTTCGACCACGATCCAGCCGTCATAGTCCATCGCTTTCAGCGCATTCGCAACTGCCTGAAAATCGATGCAACCGTCACTGGGCACGGTAAAAGCACCTGCAATAACTGCATCGAGGAAACTGAGGTTATTCTCGCGGGCGTCCTGCACAATGGCCGGGCGAATATCCTTGAAATGGACGTGGTGAACACGATCACCCCAACGGTTCAGGGTCGCCAGAACATCACCGCCGCCGAAAAGCAGATGGCCGGTGTCAAAGCACAGCTTCACCTCTGGTCCCGAACCCTCCATCAGCCAGTTCACGTCATCTTCGCTTTCGATGATGGTGCCCATATGATGATGATAGGCCATCGGCATGCCCTGATCGGCCATCCATTTCGCCAGCTCGGTGATCTTGGCGGCATATGCCAACACGTCATCTTTCGAAAGTTTCGGCCTGTCATTGACCGGAGTCCCAATCTGCCCCTGAACCGTGTTCGAGCATTCGGCATAAACAATGCACGGGCTGTTCAGGGCCACAAATTGTTCGACCTGTCCGCGCACAGCTTCGCGTTCGGTCGCGAAATCATTGACCAGCGATGCACCGGAACACCAGCCGCCGCACAACGCGATATCGTTCGCCTCAAGATAGGCGCGCAGCCCTTCGGTATCGCTGGGCATCCGCTGGCCGCGCTCAACACCGGTATAGCCGATCTCGCGCGCTTCTTTCAGGGCCTGCTCCATAGTAAAGGCCGCCGTAAGATCCGGCAGGTCGTCATTCTGCCATGCGATCGGAGAGATTCCGATTTTCACGCTCATTTCGTGTTTCTTTCCTTGAGCGCGACCTCATAGGCCGCACGTTTTTCGTTTACTTCGGGGCGGGTGCTGACCTCGGGCACAGCCACTTCCCACCACGTACCGCCAAATTCGGTGGACGGGTACGGGTCAGTATCGATAACCACAACATAGGGGCCATTGATGTCGCCCCGTTTAGCCAGCGCGTCTTCGAACTCGGCAATCGAACTGACCTTGACCGATGTCGCCCCCATCGCCGCCGCGTGGGCCGCAAAGTCGATTGCCGACGGAGTTTCATGCACGGCGTGATCCAGCAGATTGTTAAACTCGGCACCACCAGTGCCCATCTGCAATCGGTTGATACACCCAAACCCGCGATTGTCGGTAATGACCACGGTAAACGCGATTCCCATCATCGCCGCCGTCGCCATTTCCGAATTCGCCATCATATAGGTGCCGTCACCGGTAAAGCAGATCACGTCACGATTCGGCTGAGCCATCTTGATACCCATCGCGCCCGCGATCTCGTACCCCATGCAGCTAAAGCCGTATTCCATATGATAAGCCCCGGGCCGCGGCGCTTTCCATAGCTTGTGAAGCTCACCGGGCATCGTACCCGCCGCGCACATCACAACCGTATCGTCGTTCGAGGCCCGTTGGACCGCACCGATGACCTGCATGTCGGTTGGCAGCGCGTTGCCCTCGCCGGGAGCGTCGGTCAGTCGGTCGACCTTGCCGAACCAATCGGCCTTCAGAGTGTCGGCAACGGACTGTGCGCGATAGCCGTTCAGACCTGCACTCAGTTCCTCAAGCCCCACACGCGCGTCGGATTGCAGCGGCATGGCACCGTGTTTTTCGGCATCGTAGGCGGACGTATTCAGGCAGATCATCTCGCGGTCGGGGTTCGAAAACAGGCCCCATGAGCCGGTCGTAAAATCTTGCAAACGTGTGCCCACAGCCAACACCAGACCAGCCTCGGTGCTGAGGGTGTTGGCGGGTTCTCCTCCGGTCACGCCAATGGGGCCAAGGTTCAACGGATGGTCCCAGGCCAGCGACGACTTACCCGCCTGTGTCTCGGTTATCGGAATGTTGTGCGTTTCGGCAAAGCTTTGCAGCGCGTCGGTGGCCCCCGAGTAGTGCACCCCGCCCCCCGCCACGATCACGGGGCGCTTGGCCGCCTTGATCGCAGCGACCGCTCGGGCCAGCTCGGCCTCATCCGGGCGGATACGGCGCTGATACCAGACGCGCGGCTCAAAAAAGCTTTCGGGATAATCATAGGCTTCGGCCTGTACGTCCTGACAGAAGGCCAGCGTCACCGGGCCACAATCGGCCGGGTCGGTCATCGTGCGGAAGGCACGCGGCAACGCGGTCAGCAAATGCTCGGGCCGCGAGATACGGTCAAAATACCGGCTGACCGGGCGGAAACAGTCGTTTGCGCTGACGGTTCCATCGGTGAAATCCTCGGTCTGCTGCAACACCGGATCGGGTCCGCGAGAGGCGAAGACGTCGCCCGGCAGCAGAAGAACCGGCAGACGGTTCACATGCGCCAGCGCAGCCGCCGTCACCATATTGGTCGCCCCCGGTCCGATCGACGAGGTCACGGCCATCGCGCGAGTGCGCCGCATCTGCTTGGCATAGGCAATCGCGCAATGCGCCATGGTCTGTTCGTTGTGACCGCGGTAAGTGGGCAGGCTGTCTTTGACGGCGTGCAACGCCTCACCCAACCCGGCCACATTGCCATGACCAAAGATGGCCCAGACGCCTGCGATAAACGGCTCTCCGGCTTCGTTCATCTGCGCGCCCAGATAGCGCACCAAAGCTTGCGCTGCGGTCAGTCGGACTGTCTTGCCCATTGTGATCCCTTTCAACACAAGGCCGTTCTGGCCATTCTTGAGATTTTAGTCATTTTTGAACCGAATAACCGAATAGATAGAAACGGAGTCAAACCGTTCCGCCCAAGGACCCTTCCAACTCGGCCATTTCCTGACCGCCTGCCATAAGGTCCTGTAGTTGTTCGGGCGTGATTTCGCCTCGTTTCGCGGTGCCCAAGGTCTTGCCCCTGTTCAAAACAGTGAAACGATCCCCGACCGCCAAGGCGTGCCGTACGTTGTGGCTGATGAAAACAACACCAACGCCCTGACTGCGCACCTTGTCGATGGTTGCCAGAACGTTCGAGGTCTGACGTACCCCAAGGGCCGAGGTCGGTTCATCCAAAATCAGAATCTTGGCGCCGAAATACACCGCACGGGCGATGGCGACCGTCTGACGCTCGCCACCTGATAAGGTGCCGACAGCCTGGTCCGGTCCCCGCAGGTTGATGCCCATGTTCCGCATCTCTTCCATGCAAACCTCATTGGCGGTGTCCACGTCAAAGCGTTTCAACAGCCCCTTCCCCTTGGTCGGCTCGCGCCCCATGAAGAAGTTGCGCGTCACACTCATCAGCGGGATCATGGCAAGATCCTGGAACACGGTTGCAATCCCCGCCTCCATCGCGTCGCGCGGCGTATCGAAATGCAGCGGTTTGCCTTCGAAAAAGATCTCGCCCTTGGTGGGTTTGTGAACCCCGGACATGGTCTTGATGAAGGTCGATTTGCCCGCACCATTGTCGCCCAGCAGGCAATGGCACTCACCCGGTTTGACGTCAAAGCTGACACCCGCCAGTGCGATGATGTTGCCAAAGTGCTTTTCGATGTTCTTCATTTCAACGATGGGGGCCGCGTCGGTCGCATCGCCGTGATGGAACTTGGTATCTTCGGTCATATCAGCGCTCCCCGGTTACGCGTTTACGGATCGCGTTGTTGAACAGAACTGCAATCAGCAGCATCGCGCCCAGGAACACCTGGAACCAGTCCTGATCAAAGTCGGTATAGGTCAGGCCTATGACGACCATGCCAAAGATGATCGAGCCAAAGAACGCCCCAATGGCCGAGCCATAGCCGCCGGTCAGCAGGCAGCCACCGATCACGGCTGCGATGATCGCTTCGAATTCCTTTTGGAAACCGCGGCGCGCGTCGGTTGACCCTGCGTCCATCACGGTGATGATGGCCACCAGGGCGGCGCAGCAAGCTGTCAGCATGAACAACGAGACCTTGACGCGGTTGACCGGCACACCTGAGTTTGACGCAGCAATCCTGTCGCCACCTGAGGCAAAGATCCAGTTCCCCGCAGGTGTACGCAGCAAAACATAAGTGGCAACCAGAGCCAGCGCGATAAACCACAGGATTTCGACCGGGATTCCCGGCACTTTCGGCGCACCGCTTTTGAACGTATCGATCAGGCCATTGGCCGCCAGCCAACTGAACAGACCTCCAAACGCTTCGCCCGCAAAGAACGGTGCCAGCCAGTCATTTTCGGTGGCATCGCGTACTCCCCGCAACTGGGTTGAGCCACCGGTTGCCATTTTCAAACCAACCAGAGACAGGCCGCGCAGGATAAACAGAAACGCCAGCGTCACGATAAATGACGGCAGGCCGGATCGGATCACAATGTTGCCGTTGACCGCGCCGACCATGGCCGCAAAAACAAAAGTCATCGGGATGGCAGCCATCAGCGGCAATTGCCAGGTGACCACGCAAACACCGAAAAACAAGCCAGAGAATGCCACCATCGACCCAATCGACAGGTCGAACTCTCCGCCGATCATCAGCAACGCGGCCCCAATGGCCAGGATGCCCAACTGGGCGGCAGGCGTCATGAAATTCATCACACCGGCCAAGGTAAACATGGACGCATCGGCGGTGATTGCAAAGAAGATGAACACCAGGATTACACCGGCCATTGCGCCGAGTTCGGGGCGTTTCATCAATTTGGTCAGAAACGGTTCGCTCTTGACCCTTTCGTCAGCTGCGACGGGCGCTGATTGGCTCATGCTCTCCTCCCACTTAGGTTGAAACGGCGCACGCCGCGCCGTTTCCGTTGTCACAGACCAAAAGGCTTAGCGGATGCCTTGCGCTGACAGGTCAATCACCTGCGCAGCCTTTTCCTGAGTGACCAGATTGGGACCCGAGGGCACATTGCCGCCGGGCATAAGACCGTACTTGGCGTGCAGCCCCATGAAGTTCACCGCAAGGTAGCCTTGCAGATACTGTTGCTGGTCAATCGCAAAAGCCGCATCGCCATCCGCAATCGACTGCAGGAAGTTTGCTGACAGGTCAAAAGAAGCGACGTTCACCTCGCGGCCCGATCCTTTGACAGCCGCGACAGCAGGCTCACCCGCCGAACTGGCGCCCAGCGCCATCACGGTGTCCACGGCCTCGTTCGAAGCCAAAGCTGCGGAGACCTTGGATTCGATTTCCGATGGGTCGTTTGACGTTGGAAGCACCTCAACCTCTCCGCCAAACCCTTCAGCGAAGCCTTCACAACGCAAGTCCAGCGCGACGTTGCCTACTTCGTGGTTGACGCAGATCGCTGTTGTGCCGCCCATCGCGGCCAGCGCCTCGCCAGCGGCCTTGCCAGCATCGAATTCGTCCTGGCCAACATGCAGCAACGCACCCAGCTCCTTGGACACGTCAGACCCCGAGTTGATCGAGATCACCGGAATGCCGGCCGCGACCGCGCGTTCAATTGACGGCCCCAGCGCGTCTGCATCCGGGATCGAAACGATAAGCCCATCGGGTTCCTGGTTCACTGCAGCGTCGATCAGCTGCGACATGGCCACCATGTCAAAGGTTTCAGGCGCGCGATATTCCACGTTTACGCCGACATCCTTACCGGCCTGCTCGACCCCGTTCTTCACGACATTCCAAAACGCGTCATTTGCCTGACCGTGCGACACAACCACGATTTCCTGCGCAAATGCTGGCGTGGCCAGAGCCAGAGCACCGGCAGCCAGTGCGCCTTTTACGAACTTATTCATTTGGTTTCCTCCCATAAGAACAGTCTATCTTTTGTGGGGCGTCAGCCCCAATCATCCGGACGAACCGAATCTCCTCTGCTCCGGAAGCTGGCGGAGCTTGTTTCAGTTTCCGGATATCCCATCATTTTGCAACCGGTTTCAAAACATCCTCTATTGCAACCGGCTGACCTGACTGCATAGAACGGGTCGCAGCCTCGGCCATGGCAAGGGCGGCGACGCCATCCTCAAGCGTCACGGGCATCGCCGAACCCGCCTGAACGGCCTGCACAAAAGCATCCCATTCTGCGCGATAGGCGGGCATATAGCGTTCTAAGAAAAAGTAGGTTGGCTTCGCCGCGGTGACGCCATCAGCGGTGGATTTTACAACAGCGTGTTCCAGAATATTCTGCGCTTGAAGCATGCCGCCCGATCCCAACACCTCGATCCGCTGATCATAGCCATACACTGCACGACGCGAATTCTTGATCACCGCGATCTGACCTCCGGCGTATGTCATGGTGACAACAGCAGTGTCCACATCACCAGCGCGCCCGATCTCGGGGTCCACAAGCGACGAGCCAACGGCGGAAATCTGCACGGGCAAACGGCCCATCAGATAGTTTGCCATGTCGAAATCGTGGATCATCATGTCCCGAAACAACCCGCCCGAAACCTTGATATAGCTGACCGGCGGCGGCGCGGGGTCGAAAGAGGTGATCGAAAGCATCTCGGGCGTACCGATTTCACCCTGATCCGCCGCAGTTTTCAGCGTTGAAAAGCTTGGGTCAAAGCGACGGTTGAACCCCACCATCACCGGCTGATCGGTGTTTGAAACTGCCGCCTGACATGCAAGCGCTCGCTCAAGATTAAGGTCAATAGGCTTTTCACATAGCACCGCCTTTCCCGCCTGTGTTGCGGCCTCGATCAGGTCAGAATGCGTGTCTGTCGGCGTCGCAATCAGGATGGCATCAATCGACGGATCAGCAATGATGTCATCAGAGGTACTTACCCTGCCACCCTGTTCGGCAGCCAGGCTTTCAGCCGCATCCGAGATCGCATCAGAGACTGCGCAAAGCCGACTTTGAGGATGCGCAGAAATGGTCTGTGCGTGCACCCGGCCAATCCGCCCCGCGCCAAGCAGTCCAACTCTGAGCATGCGATCCTCCTGATTCTTCGACTGAATACACCATGGGTATTTTTGCAACCGGTTGCAAGAATTTTTCTAAGCTGGCTAAACAACATCGCAAAAACCGCGGACACAGCGGCAAAACGGAATGAACTGAGGTCAATCGCGGAACCGTTCCGCCAAAGCGTGATTAGCCCTGCGCCATGCCCAATGCGTGCAAAAGATGCGGCCAGTCCTCATCATATGGTGGCAAGCCAATTGACCAGATTGCGCCTTGGGTCACGCACTCATCTCATCGACCAGAAAGTCGAGAAATACCCGAACCTTCGAGACTATAAACCGCCTTGAAGGGTAGACGGCATAGAGCGATGTTTCATTCGGTGTCCAGTCTTGCAAAACCGGGCAAAGCCGTCCTGTGGCAATGTCCTGTGCGACATACATTCTGGGAATGACGCTGATGCCGAACCCCGCACACAAAGCGTCGCGGACGGCAAGGCTGGACGAGACTTTGTAGCGCCCGCTTATGGGCACGCTCGCCGTTCGTTTACCATTGTGGAAGGTCCATTTCGTAGCATGGTCTGACAAGCTGAATTGAATACAATTGTGCTGTGCCAGGTCCTCGGGCTGCTGGGGCCGACCATGCGTTTCCAAATACGATGGCGCCGCGCAAAGCACATGGTCCATTGTCGCCAACTTGCGTGCGATAAGGCCCGAATCTTCCAGGTTGTCGCTGCCGCGCAGAGCAATGTCGAAGCCTTCTTCAACAAGGTTCACCCGACGGTCATCAAGCCTCAGATCCAGCGAAATCTCAGGATAGCGGAGCAGAAATTTCGGAATTGCGTCCGATAATCTAACCAGCGTTACGGTCATCGGGGCACTGACGCGCAGCAATCCCGAAGGTGTATTCTGCGCAGCCTGAAGTATGCCGTCCGCTTCCGCGAGGTCGTCGAGTGCCTGCACCACGCGTTCAAAGTAAAGGGTTCCGGCCTCAGTCAGACTCATACGCCGTGTGGTGCGGTTGATGAGACGCACGGAAAGATGCGCCTCCAACTCGCTTACATTTTTACTGATCGCAGCGGGCGACAAGCCCAACTGCCGGGAAGCCGCTGCAAAGCTGCCAAGCTCAACCACGTTTCGAAAGACGGTCAGTGCGGTCATACGATCCATCGTCATTCACTATCAGTGAATGATGTTTTCACCAAACACTACATTCTCCACTCGTTGCTACGAGCGTATTTTTGATCATGACGGTGGCGGGGCAGTTCAACCGCATACCACACGCCGAACAATCGACACCCGAAGCCTTAAGGAGAGTTTTGAATGCAAGCTGCAAGAACCCCTCATCACCCCGTTGAACCTATTTTCCTGTCGCGCTGGTCGCCGCGGTCCTACGACGCCTCTGCAATGCCCGAACAGGATCTTATGACCATTCTTGAAGCAGGCCGCTGGGCGCCATCTGCTTACAATGTGCAGCCGTGGCGGTTTCTCTATGCCCAACGGCAAGACGCGCATTGGTCGACCTTCATCTCGCTGCTTGATCCGTTCAATCAGCAATGGGCGGCAGAGGCTTCGGCGCTGGTCTTTCTGGTGTCGGATACCGTGATGCCCGGCGACGAAACCCGGCCTGATGCGGTCTCGCATTACAACAGCTTCGATTCAGGAGCCGCCTGGGCACAAATTGCGCTTCAGGCTACGGCACTTGGATATGCCGCTCATGCGATGGCGGGTCTTGCCTTTGATCGCGCGTCTGAGGTGCTGGAACTGCCGGACCGATTCAAGGTGGAAATCGGGATCGCAATCGGGCGTCAAACCGATGCCAGCCGCCTTCCCGAAGACCTGCAAACTCGTGAGGCCCCCAGCGACCGGATGCCACTGGAACAAATTTCATTTTCGGGCCCGTTCCCAAGCCGGTTCAACCCAATAGCAGCGGAGTAGGAGGTTGAAATGCCGACGCAATTGAGTAACCCTATCTCAAAATCCGGAACCGGCCTTGACCTGCCGGTTCACGGATTGATGCTGGTGGCGACATTTCTTGTTGCCACGTCTTTTCCGGTCGCGTCGGCCATCACCGCCGGTCTCGATAGCGTTGTGCTAACGCTGATCCGGTTTGCCCTTGCAACCCTGTTGTTTGCGCCACTTGTTATTTGGCGCTTTGGGCTTGTGCTGCCGACGCTGCGCGATTTGCTGCGGTACGGAGTGCTGAGCCTGTTGATGGTTGCGTTTTTCTGGTGCATGTTCGCCGCGTTGCGCACGACCACACCGCTGAATACAGCGGCGATTTTTGCCTTGCACCCGATCATCACGGCCACCATGGCTGCGATCCTCTTGCGCGAGAAGATGACGCTTTCGGCGCGCGTGGCCTTACCCATCGGAGCCGTCGGCGCGATCTGGGTCATTTTTCGGGGGAACCCGCACGCTTTCCTCGCGCTTGAAGTCGGCCAGGGTGATTTGGTGTTCCTGACAGGTACACTCGCGCTCGCGGCATACAGTACACTGGTAAAAGTCCTGCACCGAGGTGAGCCGATGGCCCGGATGACCTTTTGGATTCTGGCGACCGGCGCTGTTTGGTTGCTGTTGCTGTCCCTTCCACGACTGGCCGAGGTGCAATGGTCATCGATCCCGACGCAGGTATTTGCCGGAATCGCCTACCTGTCGGTATTCACTACGATTGTAACGTTCTTCATACTTCAGTGGAGCACCACTCGGATCGGGCCAACGCGTGTGGCGTCTTACACGTTCCTAAACCCGGCCCTTGTTCTGTTTATCGGATTGGCTTTGGGGGACAGCTTGCCGCCAATGGCGACATGGCCTGGTGTGATGCTGGCGATTGTAGCAACACTTGTTCTGCAAGCGAACCTGAAAGCCCGGAGCGATGACGCAAAACCTGTAACGCGCCCGAACCCACAAACCTGAACCTGTCGGGAGAAAATGACCAGAGAAGTGGCGAGCCGTGGAGGACTCGAACCCCCGACCTGAGAATTAGAAGTTCCCTGCTCTAATCCAGCTGAGCTAACGGCCCACTCGTATTCGCGCTGTATCAGGCAATTGTTATGGATTGTCAACTTGGTGACGAGCAGGGAAACCTTGGTGATTTGTCACCGCTTAACTTAAGCAATTGACACCGGTGATAAGGTCTTCTTTGAGCGCAGGTTAGCAAAAATACGACTTCGGCTATATGCAACCAGAACCCCACGGTCTGAAGTCTAGGGCCGGTACGGGGCGCTTGATCTGCGACCCTAAAGAGCCAACCGCATAAAAGCGCTGTTGGGATCGTCTTCGTACCCGATGATCGGCCCGCAGTAAGCGTAGCCCAATCCCTCATACAGTTTCCGCGCGGCGTCATATTCCGGAAGATGGGCTGCGCCGGTTTCCAGGACCAAGGCTGAAACACCCTCGGATCGCGCTTGATCTGCTAGGTGCTTCATCATCTGCCTTGCCAGACCGCGCCCGCGCATCTGCGTCAGAATATGTACCGACTTTATCTCGGCCGTACCGTCCGGCAGTGCCTTGAGCGCACCGCATCCAACCGGTTGGCCTTCATGGTAGATCGCCCAGACCCTAACATCAGGACCGGCCAACGCCAGCGCATCCATCGTGTGATTGCTTTCCGCAGGCCCCGCCGTCTGGCCATGGGCAAAATGGGCCGTGATCACCGGGCGCAACGCGTCAGAGGTCGGGTCAACGCGCCTGATCTCGATCATTCAGTGCGTCCAGGCACCACGCCGGTCAGGAGCGAAGTTTTCGCCATACCCACGGGCGCGCAGGTTTGGTTTGCGCTTGTGCGGCTCGCTGACCTGCACCTCAATCCCGTTATCCTTGGCGTAGTCCAGCGCCTCTTCCTTGGTGTCGAATTTCAGACGCACTTGGGTTTGCGTGTCACTGGACGAGGTCCACCCCATGAGCGGATCAACCTCACGCGCCGAAGCAGGGGCGTATTCCAGAACCCACTTTCGGGTTTTGGCCATCCCCGAGGTCATCGCATTCCTGGCAGGCTTGTAAATCCGTGCGCGCATGTCGCCTCTCCGTACTCACTTGGCTATTGCTGTATATGCGCCAGACACGCGGCGCGGACAAGTCCGCAATTGTCGCAATTTCGATGATTGGAGATGCCCCCTTGAACAAGAACAAAAACAGACCAAAATCAGGCGCGAAAGGAATCCCCTATGGCATACGCTCATTCCGACAAGACCCAGCTGACCGCCGATGACGTTCGCGCCCGCCTGAAGCTGGAAGGCGGCAAGGCATTCGTGATGCACACCGAGTTCAACCCGGCAGGCGATCAGCCGACAGCGATCAAGGAACTGGCCGGCGGTGTTCTGGACGGTGAGCGTGATCAGGTGCTTCTGGGCGCGACCGGGACGGGCAAAACATTCACTATGGCCAAGGTGATCGAGGAAACCCAGCGCCCCGCTATCATTCTTGCGCCCAACAAGACACTCGCGGCGCAGCTATATGGCGAGTTCAAAGGGTTCTTCCCCGAAAACTCGGTCGAATACTTTGTTTCATACTATGACTATTACCAGCCCGAGGCTTACGTGCCGCGGTCCGACACGTACATAGAAAAAGAATCCCAGATCAACGAACAGATCGATCGAATGCGCCACTCGGCCACGCGTGCATTGCTGGAGCGCGATGACGTGATCATCGTCGCCTCGGTCTCGTGCATCTACGGCATCGGCTCGGTCGAAACCTACGGCGCGATGACGCAGGATTTGAAGGTCGGAAAGGAGTATGACCAGCGGCAGGTGATGGCCGATCTGGTCGCGCAGCAATATCGCCGCAACGATCAGGCGTTTCAGCGCGGCTCGTTCCGGGTGCGTGGTGATTCCCTGGAAATCTGGCCCGCCCACCTTGAGGACCGCGCGTGGAAGCTGTCTTTCTTCGGTGAGGAACTAGAGCAGATCACCGAATTCGACCCGCTGACCGGCGAGAAAACCGACACGATGGAGCAGATCCGCGTCTATGCCAATTCCCATTACGTGACGCCAAAGCCGACGATGCAGCAGGCGATCATCGGGATCAAAAAGGAACTGCGCATCCGGCTCGACCAACTGGTGGGCGAAGGCAAACTGCTGGAAGCCCAACGACTGGAACAACGCACCAATTTCGATCTGGAAATGCTTGAGGCCACCGGCGTATGTAACGGGATCGAGAATTACTCGCGTTATCTGACGGGTCGCGCGCCGGGTGAGCCGCCCCCGACCCTGTTCGAATTCATCCCCGACAACGCCATCGTGTTTGCAGATGAATCCCACGTCAGCGTCCCGCAGATCGGCGGCATGTACCGGGGCGACTATCGGCGTAAATTCACACTGGCCGAACACGGGTTCCGCCTGCCGTCGTGCATGGACAACCGCCCCCTCAAGTTCGAAGAATGGGACGCCATGCGCCCGCAATCGGTTTTTGTCTCGGCCACCCCTGCCGCGTGGGAGCTGGACCAATCCGGCGGCGTTTTCACCGAGCAGGTGATCCGACCCACCGGCCTGCTAGACCCTGAGGTTGAAATCCGCCCCGTCTCGATGCAGGTGGACGATCTGCTGGACGAAGTGCGCAAGGTCGCCGCCAATGGCTATCGCACGCTGGTCACGACGCTCACCAAACGCATGGCCGAAGACCTGACCGAATACCTGCATGAACAGGGCATCAAGGTCCGCTACATGCACTCGGACATCGACACGATTGAGCGCATAGAAATCCTGCGCGACCTGCGATTGGGGGCGTTCGACGTGCTGGTCGGCATCAACCTGCTGCGCGAGGGGCTCGATATCCCCGAATGCGGGCTGGTCGCCATTCTTGACGCCGACAAAGAGGGCTTTTTGCGGTCCGAAACCTCGCTGATCCAGACCATCGGCCGCGCCGCGCGGAACGCCGATGGCCGGGTGATCATGTATGCAGACAAGATCACCGGTTCGATGGAGCGCGCGCTGAACGAAACCAACCGCCGCCGCGCCAAGCAGATCGCCTATAACGAGGAACACGGCATCACGCCCGCGACGGTGAAAAAGAATGTCGAGGATGTTCTGGCCGGTCTCTACGAAGGCGACGTGGACATGAACCGCGTCACCGCCACCATCGACAAACCGATGCACGGCGCCAACCTTGAGGCCCATCTGGACGGGTTGCGCGAACAAATGCGCAAGGCCGCCGAGAACCTTGAATTCGAAGAGGCCGCCAATATCCGGGATGAGATCAAACGTCTCGAAGCGGTCGACCTCGCCGTCGCCGACGACCCCATGGCGCGCCAATGGGCGGTCGAGAAAGCCTCGGAAGATGCAGTGAAATCACGCGGGCGTTCAACGGCTGGCAGACCGGGGCAGCGGGGTGGGAATGTGAAGAGAAGGAAGCGGTAGCACTCTATCTTAAGTAGACTTGGTTGTTTTTTATTCTCCCCCGCAAAAACGCGTCCTGCTTTGTAACTTCGGGAAAATGCTCTTGCCAGTCTCTAAAGCGATCATTTGTGACGATAAGTGCCCTCAACCTTTCCGCATCGCTGATCAAAAGCGGATCGGCAGGTGTTCCTTTTGGCGCAACTGTAATTCGACGCGCCGGATATCGAAGAGCTTTTGATAGACTGGCGGGATTCATGTATCGGCCAGAGACCAAGTAACCGACGTTAGCATCGAACCACAGTACTGGCTCAAAACCATCTAGAACCAATTTTTGAATGACCAATCTGACCGAGTGCAAACTAGGTTCGTCTTTGTCCCAATACAGCACATTCGATCCGTCAACTATGACCCAGTTTGTCCGTTTGCGGAGTTTGAATCTCAGTAGCAAAATTGAAGCTACGACGGTTCCCATTGAACCCAACAGCAGTGGCAGTGTCAAATTTGGGCCGAAAGTCACTACAGACCAAAATGTGAGACTTGCTGAAATAAGCAGAAGAAGAGATGATCCAATCATTCCTAGGTTGATAGCAAATTTACAAGACTCTGCAATACAACGATTCTATCGCTTCTTTAGCCCAATCACACTTCAAACCTGCAGCTCTGCATTCCCCCTTTCCATTAATAATCATAGATCGCATTCCCGTACAGTTTCCATGACGAAACTGGACACCCTGCTCAGCACGCATGAAGCCCAAGGCTCAATAATCCGAGAACGCAGCACGCACGTAGTGCCGGCGGAAGATTTACGCGACTCGAAGCACCCAGCACCTAGTATCACCCACCCTAAACCCCCAACTCAGCCCGCGTCTTCTTGGTCAGTTTGGCCACAACCAGATCATAAGACGTCACGATATGTTCGCGCAGGGAGTCGTCGCTCATCCCGCGTTCTTCGTAGACTTGCAGCCATTTCATCCCCCGTGAGGCCAGATAGGGGGCGGGGCGGATGCCGGGCTCATCCTGCAGCACCTCGAAGGCCAGATCGGTGGCTTTGAACGTGAAGGCATCGCGCCCCTCGTTCCAACCGCAGATGGCAAACACCTTGCCGCCCACTTTCCACACATCCGCATTACCCCATTGCACCACGTGGGACGTGGCTTTGAGGCTGGCGCAAAAACTGTTGAACTCATCGCGGGTCATCGCCCAAAGATTGGCGATTGATCGAAATAAGGCAAGCTGTGTCGGGCTTTATCCCTTGTCCCAGTGGACAACCACGTCGAACCCGGCAGGCGACGGCGGGCCTTCGAGGAACTCGGCAAAATGGCCCCACAGCTCGGCCACTTTGGGCGCGTTTGCGTTCGATTTCTCCTCGCTTTGCACGACAGCAACGACAAATCCGGTGCCGTCTTCATTCATGACATTGGTAAAGCTGTGCATACCATCCATGCCCATGATCTGATCTTTCAATTCGTTCATTTTGGCCTCGGCAGCATTGCGCATGCCGGGCTTCATTTTGAACTGAGTAATGCGTGCAAACATGTCTTTCCTCCCTGTCAGGGCGAAACCCCCAATGACGGCCAAAACGGCGCGTCTGGTGCAGTGTAACATACCCTAGGGGATTCTCTCAGACTTCGGGATCAGGGCCGCACGAACTTGGCGGTTCCGACCCTGCGTGCTGCGGGTGCCTCGGTGTGCTGCGGCGGCGCGCTTGGTTCGAAAACCACGCTGCGGGTGTCGCAGGCCACGCCATCGCCATCCGGGTCGTTGCGCTTGTGATAGCCTGGCCCGCCAGCCACAAAGGGTCCTGGCACGATGTTTTCGACCGCGTTACATCCAGCCAAGGCAATCAGGTGCAGCAACGCCTCATCATGTTCGAATTCCGAGGTCCGCAGATATACACCGACCGCGATGCCGATAGTAGTCACCGGCAGCATAAGAACCATGAGCATGATTCTGATCGGCGACAGGGCACGCTTGCGCAAGGCCTCAGCCCGTCGCTGGCGTCGCGAAACCTTCGGGGCGGGGGTGTCCATGTTTTCTATGCGCGTCTTTTGGGACATGGCATTCTGTTAAACCGAGTTTGTGGCGAAACCGAGACGCAAGACCGGTCGGAAGCCAGCGCTCGCACAGAACAACGGATGCGGCTATTGTTTGAGCGCTTGAAACCGCGAGACCCAAGACATGAGCCGAACCGACCCCTTCCGCCCGGTCGACGATACTGCCCGTACGTTAGCCCGCGAGTTGATCGATGGCGCGCGCCATGCCGCCCTTGCTACCTTGCGACCGGACCTTGGGCTGCCTTCGGTATCGCGCATCGCGCTGGCCACGGATGACGCAGGCGGACCGGTGACGCTGATCTCGACCCTGGCGGATCATACCCAAGCACTGCGTACGAACCCGGCCTGTGCGCTGCTGGTCGGGGACCCCGGCAAAACCGGTGATCCCCTGACCCATCCTCGGTTGACGCTGCACGCCACAGCCCGTTTCATTTCACGCGAAAGCGCTGACCACACCACCTTGCGGTCGCGGTATCTGACCCTGCGACCGAAAGCGAAACTCTACGTCGATTTCGCCGATTTCGGTTTTGTTCGGTTCGACATCTCAGATGCCTTGCTAAATGGTGGCTTCGGCAAAGCGTGGCGGCTTACCCAAGCAGATCTGTGGCCCGATCAGCGCACCACGTGAACCGCGCAGGCGGCATGACGCACCACATGGTTGGTGGTCGACCCCAGCAGAAGGTCCTGCATGCCCGGCCGGTGCGACGCCATGATAATCAGGTCCGGTTTATGGGTTTCCGCCCAGTCCAGAATGGTGCGTCCGGAATGCCCCTCAACCACCTCACCGGTCGCATTGGGCAGTTTGGCCGCCAGGTCATCCAACTCGACCTTCAGGGCCTTGCGGGCCTCGGACAAGTATTCGGGTGGCATATACGAAATCGCATAGCTTGGTATGTGTTCGACCACATGCAATAGCGTGACCCTTGCATCTGGCGTCGAGAGCAGTTCAGCCAGTTTTAGCGGTCCGGAAATGTCCCGTTCAGCATCAAAGGATATGGGGACAAGGATATTGTGGTACATGGCGCGCGCCTCCGTTTTCGTTTCTGCAACCTGGATGGCGCCGCGCGCCAAGTCATTGATCTAGGTCAGAAACTGCCGAATGTTTCAGCCACATCATACATGACCGGCTCAAAGCTTTTGCACAGCTCGTTGATCTTGCGGTTGCGATCCCGCATTTCAGGAGTGCGCAGCATAGCCAGAAAATCTTCGCGCCGGGTCCATTGCGAATAATTGGCAATTCGCGTCTGTGCATCATTGACGTGCAGACCAGCGGCAACGAACCCTGGCTGTTTCGAAATGAACTCGGAATAGGCATCGGTCAGCGCCTCAAGCAGGTCTTGGCAGGTGCCCGGTGTCATTTCAAAAGTGGTGATGACTGTCTGGACGCTCGCATTCTCGGAAATTTTCGGCATCTGGATACTCCCTTATTTGTACCAAGACTAACACAGTAATTGGTAAGGTCTTGCGTTTCGCTGGATGACACTGCCACTTTTGTTGGTTTCCAAGAAATAAACAAAATACTAACCATCCGTTAACCACACTGGCCGATGCTCTGCGCATGTGCCGAGTCGTTTTTCTTTTTTTACTCCTAATGGCTGCAGCCCCGGCTTGGTCTGGCGCCTGGCTACGTGAAAAGGATGCTGCATTCACTGCGGCCTCGGTTACGGCTTTCAAAGACCCTGATGGCAGCTTCAATTACAAAACCGCGCTGTATGCCGAATACGGGCTTAGGCCAAAGGTGACAATCGGTTTGGATTTGGAACAAAACCGGGACTACTTTGGCCACGCACTTGTATTCGCGCGTGTTCCGGTTGCTGATTTCGATGACTGGGGGCGTTTTGCAGCAGAGTTCGGCGCTGGCGCTCACTACAGGCTGTTTGGGTCCTGGGCGATGTACAAATTGACCCTGTCTTACGGCAAAGGGTTCCAGACCGGGTTGGGCAACGGATGGTTTGCGGTTGACGCGGCATGGGAGAACCGCACGCATGACGCAGTGTTCCGCAAGCTCGACATTACCACTGGCCTGTCCGGGGACAGGCTGCTTAATCCCATGATGCAAATTGAAACGAGCTACACGCCTGAAAGCTCACTGTTTTGGACTGTTCGGCCTTCGGTCCTGATTCGTGGGCGAGACAACGGAAGGACCTGGGTGCTGGGCTTTGAACGCAATAAGGCACGCAACGACACGGGTGTTAAATTTGCACTCTGGAACACTTTCTGAAGTCAGCGAAGTGGCCGCCCGTGCGGGGGCGGCCACAAAAGGCATTAGCTTTCCATACGAATGAGGGTTGAGACTTCCCCACTAACAGCCTCGGGCCACCGCAGGTTGATGGCGTCTCTCGACGCACCTTGCTCCAGCTCAACATACGGGGTCGCATAGGTCGTCAGACCAAATACGTTTTTCAGCGGCCCCAGTGCGGTGACAGCATCGCAGCTGCGTGCGTAGCCACCAAATGGCAACTCTCCCGCAGTCTGAATTGACCAAGCCTGCGATGCGGAACCTTGCGAATACGTCACCCGCAAGGGATTCGCGACTTTTTGGTCCACCCCGTGAAATGTATTGTTTTCGAACATGACATTCCGATGCGCATAGCTGTTCAGGCTGGCAAAAGAGGTATCCACCTGATCTACCCGATTGATGCTTCCGCTTGTGGACCGAAATTTGTTCCCTGTGACAACAACACCATTCAAGAAATGCCCCGCGCCATGCGGGCGGATGGTGATGTAGCTGAACCAGGGCGCAACTTCACTGGAATAGAAAATATTGTCGGTGATTGCCATCGAACTGAACGAAAACCCAGCTCGGTAGACAGGATCTGCATCCCGTTCGTTAGTCCACTGGATAAAGCAGTTGTCGATGTAATTCCCCGAGATGGTCGAGCTGTTATACGTGCCGATCATGATCAATCCGGGACTGCGAACGCCTTGCGGAATGCTGTCACCCTGAAAAAAGTGATTGCCAAGGATCATGTTGTTCGTACCACCGAGAACGGCAAAATGCAGGAACCGCACGGCCCTATTGTGGCGCAGCTTTACATCATTGGCCGTGGCATTCAGTGCGATGGACTTGCGATCCGAAACATTGAAAGATTCCTCGGTGGACAGGAACTGGCAAGTGTCGATCAACATTCCCTGACATCCCGTCCCGATCGAGGTGATCCCGCGGTCTTTGGGGCGGCTGATAAAACAGTTCGCCAACGCGAAGGTGCTGCCCGACGGAGCCAAACGGATGGCGCTGCTGCGGCCGTTGCACTGGAACTCGATCTGTTCCATTCCGAATTTGCGCAGGGTGCTGAAACCACTGAAATCCAGCAAATATTTGAACGATAAAAAGGTGAAGGTCTGCGTTCCGGCAGCATCATAGATAGGCGCGTTCAGCGTAATCTCACCCGCGCCCTCATTCTTCGAGCGGACATAAATCTCGCGCCCGACGCCGCTGCCCTGCACAAGCGAACCGACCGGGATGTTGGCAACATTGGCCACGTTCACCAGACGCGTGGGGTCGTTGGGGTTGTATGTTGCGACCGAGGTGAAAGTCTCGGTATCCCAGGCCGAGCTGTTTTGGACGTCGAATTGTCCATTGCGGATCACACGGCGGGTTGAGAAACCGGATTGCCGGTTCGGAACCGCAGCAGCCATATCAATCGGTTCGGTGACCGACACCTTGCGCCCACCCATATCCAATGACTCATGGTCCGAATTGTTGAGCAACGCCTGAAACGCTTTTTTAAACGCCAGCATTTCGTTGCCAAAAGCATTGATGTAGGTTGGCAGATCAAAGCTTTTGGTCAAAAGCAGCATCTTATCGCCCGGCATCGTAACTGTGCCCTCGAAATCAATCTCAGTTGCCATTGAGGTGTTCTGCGCCAGAAAATAGGTCCCTTCGGGAACAAACACCCGACGACCGTTAGCCGCCTGATCCGCAGCTTCGAACGCGGCAGAGTCATCTGTTACCCCATCCCCAACAGCACCAAAATCACGGACGTCCACCAGGCTGATCAGGTTTCGCAGAAACACGCCGGTGACGTCTGTGATCTCAATATCATCGACACGCACCACGGCTCCGTTCGCGCCGTCAATGTCGATACCGAAATGGCCGTACAGCGCCTCAACGCCCCAAGGCATGTCGACACCGGGCCGTTGGCCTGTACCGACAATTGCGGTGATTTCATGCACGGTGCCGTAACCGGATAGCTGCGTTGCCGGTCCCTGCTCAACAACACCGGTGACCTGCACATCTCCGGCACCGCCGGCCCACGCGGCGATGCGCACGTCGGGCAGCGGGCCGCTTATGGCTTTGACGCGCGCCTTGATCTGCAGGTAGCAGCCCGGCAACAACGGGGTCTGGCCCATGTAGCGCAAGCGCTGCGTTGCGTCGACCTTCAAGATTTCCAGGCACCCGCCGAAATCCGCATCAGCCGGTACATACGCGCCGGTTCCCGACCCGTCATAGGTCGGAGAACCCGGCGTTCCGTCGCCGCTGGACCACACATTCAGACCATTCGCGAAAGCAGGCGGCATAAACACGATGCCATCGGTGATTGCCTTATTCATAGAAAACCCTTTCCCAGTTGCGCCTGCGGCGGCCCGCCATGCGCATGAACCCAGTGTCCGGGGTCACACGCCCCGAACGCAAAAGCCTGAGTACTGAAAAGGGATTAACCGCCGATCATGTCACCGTGACGGTGGTGTTGCGTCAGGCCGCAGGGTCGGAATTACCCAAAAGCTGTACGCCGTTGATTTTCCACCCATTCTCAAGTGGAACCATTTGGTAATCGAGAATATGCACCTGGCCATCAATGTCGGTGATCATGACCTTTTGCCATAGCGATCCGCCCACGTCTCGCAGTTCCAGAAACCGCACTTCGGACGGGCGCCAGACCATCGGATATCCACGCTTCACCATCACGCCGAAATTCTCGGGCGTCTGGAACAGGCGCTGGATACCGGGGCTGGCATAGGTAAAGGCTGTGGCAAAGTCATCAGCCTCAAACGCCTGAATTTGGGCTGCGATGTTTTTTTCGATCTCATCGCTCTGGGCGAGTGCCCCCGACGCCAGACCGGCACAAAACGAAATAGCAAGCAATAAACGACGCATGGGGATTCCTCCTGAACCAAGGGTAGCCCCACGCGATGTCAGGTCAAATCAGACCAGTTCACCGGCCAATGCCTTGTTGATCAGGTCGATCGTTTCGCTCACGCCGTATAGCGCGATGAATCCACCAAATCGCGGCCCCTGCGAGGCGCCCAGCAGCACCTCATAAAGCGCTGTGAACCAACCGCGCATAGGGTCGAACCGCTCGCGCCCGATCGAGTAAACCACCGATTGCAGCGCCTCGTCTTCGATAGGACCGTCATAGGACTCCAAAGCAGCCTTCAACGCCTCAAGCGCCTCACGCTCCTGATCCGTCGGCGTACGGTGCTGACGTGTCGGTTTGACAAAGTCGTTGAAGTACCGCACCGCGAACCCGGCTGCCTGATCGAGGTCGGGATGACTCTCGGCTGTGGCCTCGGGCGCATAGCGGCGGATAAAGCCCCAAAGCGCCTCCTTGTCCTCGGCACCAGAAACCGACGCAAGGTTCAGTAGCATCGCGAAGGGCACGATCAAGGTCGACTCTGGAACATCACCGCCATGGATGTGCCAGACCGGGTTGTTCAACTGTGCCTTCAGGTCTTGCCCCGGATACGCACGCAACTGCTGGTGATACTCGTCATAGGCTTTCGGGATCACATCAAAATGCATCCGCTTGGCCGTCTTGGGCTTTTGATACATGAAATAGGCCAACGACTCGGTCGGCGCATAGGTGAGCCATTCGTCAATCGACACACCATTGCCAGAGGACTTGGATATCTTCTGACCGTTCTCATCCAGGAAAAGCTCATATGAGAAATGCTCGGGTGCGCGTCCGCCCAACGCGCGACAGATCCCATCGTAAATCTTTTCGTTGGTGGCGTGCTCCTTGCCATACATCTCGAAATCGACGCCCAACGCCGCCCAACGCGCACCGAAGTCCGGCTTCCACTGAAGCTTGACGTTGCCACCTGTTACAGGAACGGTCCATTCCTTGCCATCCTCGTCATCGAAGGTAACGGTATAGGTCTCGGCACAGACCTTTTTCATGGGCACGTACAGAACCCTACCCGTTTCCGGATGGATCGGCAGAAAGATCGAATAGGTTTGCTGCCGCTCTTCCCGCAGGCTTTTCAGCATGATGGCCATCACGTCATCATATTTCTCGACAGCGCGCTTCAGGATTTCGTCGAACTGACCGGACTCGTAGAACTCTTTGGCCGAGTAAAACTCATACTCGAAACCAAACGTGTCCAAGAACCGGCGCAGCATCGCGTTGTTATGCTCACCAAAGCTGGGATATTCGCCAAACGGATCAGGGACCGAGGTCAGCGGGCGCTGCAGGTGTTCTTCCAGCTTTTCAGGATTGGGCACGTTGCTGGGAACCTTGCGCATGCCGTCCAGATCGTCCGAGAAACAGATCAGCTTGGTCGGAATGTCGGACAGTGCCTCAAACGCGCGCTTGACCATCGTGGTCCGCGCCACCTCACCAAACGTTCCGATATGCGGCAATCCCGACGGGCCGTACCCTGTTTCAAACAGCACATATCCCTTTTCCGGAGCACCTTTCTGATAGCGTTTGAGCAACCGGCGCGCCTCTTCAAAAGGCCAGGCCTTGGACGACATCGCGGTTTCGCGCAGTTCAGACATATTTATTTGCTCCATCGGGAAAATCAGCGTCAGTCGCCGCATGCAACCGACCGGCCCCTCCTATTGTGCCGGTGCAGCATGAGTCAATAAAGCCCGCTGTTTTTCGTGATGGAATGGCTGTTTTACGCAGTCATCTGGTCCAGTTTCGCGGCCCAGATAAAGTCATTCTCGCTCAGGCCACCGATTTCATGCGTGGTCAGCTTGACGTCAACATAGCCCCAGCCAAAAGTTACATCCGGGTGATGCCCCTGCTGATCTGCCATCCACGCGCAGAGATTGGCCAGATAGGTCGCTTTGGCAAAACCCTTGAACGTGTAGTGACGGCTGAGCTCTTTGGCTTCTTCGTCCAGTCTCCAATCAGGCGCGAGTTCGGCCATATGCGTTTCGGCCTCGGCTTGGGTCAAAGCCGGAACGCCACCGGAACATGGCACACAGGTTCGGTCGGACAGGCTGCAGGTTTCTGCTGATTGTGGCATGACGGGTTCACTCCGCTGCGGTTGACTTGGGTGGGAACTTGTTTGGCAGCAATCCAAGGGATTGCGCCTGATGTACATCTGCCAGCAGGTCACGCTCGGCGGCTGCAAACAGCTCCTCGGGTGAGTTTAACACGAAGTACCCCATCTGGTGCATGTCGATCCGATACGGCGTGCGCAGTATAGTCAGAACATCGAACGGATCGCGGTCGGGAATATCGCTTTCTACGGCGTAGACAAGTTCCGTAGGCGATGACGCAAGCCCCGACCCCAGCGCCTTGATCTCACCATCCTGACGGCGCAGCCCGAATTCGATTGAGAACCAATAAAGCCGGATCAACCAGGCATAGTCTTTTTCGCTGGCCTGAACCCCCGCCTTTCCAATCGCATGGCTGAACGCCGCAAAGCGCGGATCGCTTAGCAACGGTGTATGACCGAAAATCTCATGAAAGATGTCGGGCTCTTCGATGTAATCGAAATCCTCACGCGAACGGATGAAGGACGCGGCGGGGAATACCCTGTCCGCCAGCATACCAAAGAAGGTCTTGAACCCGATCAGCGCCGGAACGGGCTGCACCCGCCAACCTGTCAGGTCCAAAAGCCGGTCCGAGATATCCGCGCAAGACGGCACTCGGGTCTTCGGCAAGTCTAGCCGTTCCAACCCGGCAAGATAGTCGCGGGCCATGTAACGCTGCACATTCTCTTGCTGCGCGGCGTAAAGATCAGCCCAAACGGCGTCTTCCTCGGCTGTATAGGTGATGTGGCCGCGTGCATCGGCCACTTTGGAAACATACTTGGTCGACTTTGGCATCACTTTTCCTCCGATCAGAAAGTATAGCCTGAAAACCCGGTGGTTTTCGTTTGAAACCTCAAAGAAGTTAGGTCATTTTGATATATATATTTCGCAAAGTCAGATTTCATGAAACACAATCTCCAAGCCGCTGATATTGCCATCCTGTGCCAGCTTCAGATTGATGGCCGATTGTCGATGCAAGAGCTTGCGGACCGTACCGGCCTATCTGCCTCGCAATGCTGGCGTCGCGTGCGCGATCTCGAAGCGTCTGGTGTGGTGTCCGGGTATACTGCGCAGGTACGAGCCAAATCCGTAGGTCTCGACGCTATCGCATATGTCCATGTCGCGCTGCGCGATCACCAAGAGGAAAGCATCACCGCATTTCTGCGACTTGTTGAGACAGAACCGCAGATCGTCGAATGCGCCTCAATCACCGGCGATCATGATTTCATTCTGAAGGTTTATGCCAAAACACCCGAAAACCTGGAACATTTCATCATGCAGCGTCTGCTGAAATCCGGTTTGGTGCGCGATACCCGCAGCAATTTCGTGCTGCGCCAGACCAAAACGAGGGGACCGTTGCCGATTCTCTGACCGGGTCGAGGGCAAAATCCGTTGAACCTGCCTGTCAGTCCACCTATCGTGCGGGTGCAGAAAAGCCCAAGCAGGACGACACCATGACCCAACAAGTAGCTCACCCAATGTCCCCACAGGATTGCCTTGTTGCGATCATGGTTGCGATCTCTGCGTCGGATGAAACAATCCGGACGGCTGAATTGGTCAAGATCGAAGGCGCAGTCAACATGCTGCCGGTTTTCGCGGAATATGATGCTGACCGTACGCGGCGCGTATCCCAAGTCGTGTTCGACCTTTTCGAACAGGAAGACGGCCTAGATGCCCTGTTCGGCCTGATCCGCGACAACCTGCCGGACCGGTTGCATGAAACGGCCTATGCGCTGGCCTGTGATGTCGCCGCGGCGGATGGGTCCCTGGCCGAGACCGAGCTGCGCCTTCTGGAAGAAATCCGCTACGAGTTGAACATCGATCGCCTGCACGCAGCGGCCATTGAACGCGGTGCCCGGGCGCGTCACACAACCTGAGATCAACTGCCCTGCAGCGATCCCCACCGTTCGATCAAGGCACGTTGCAGCTTGCGTGACCTGCGGTTCCAGCTGCGGGCACCGTCGGGACGTTCGCGCAGCGCGCGGGGGATCGTCGCACGGTGGCCGACATCGGCGGTAAATATTGCAAACGCCAGTTCCGATCCATCCGGAGCCGTCATGAACCCGCCCAGCCCTGACACGAAATTCAGTGTTCCGGTTTTGGCATCCACCTTGATTGGATGATCCCTGACCGGACGACCCTGACTGTCGACTAGGGCGAAACTTTTCAGCAGCGGTCGCAGTGCGCCGTCCTTTCGGGCAGCGACCAAAGCTGTCACCAGATCTTCGGGTGCCACGCGGGACGCATCGCCCAACCCCGAATGATCCACCATCGCAATCCCGGTCACACCGTAAGTTTCATTAGCCCATCGGTTCATCTCGGCCGCCGAATCCGCCAGGCTTTGAATGTCCGCCCCGCGCGCTCTGGACGCCGCCATGCCCACCATTTCTGCGGTGATATTGGTTGAGTATTTCAGCATCCCCCGCAGGATGCTTTCCAACGGATCACTCTGGTGGACAACCAAAACCTGCCCCTGGGGCGTTTCCCGCGTGATCTGGACACGTCCAAGAACAATCCCGTTAGACCGAGCCAGCGTCCGGAACACGTCCCCTGCATAAAGCGCAGGTTTGCGGACAGGCAGCCAGCGCGCGCCACCATTGCCCAACGCAGCGCGGGCGACTGTCCAGCGATCCTGCCGCGCGCTTGGCTGATAGGTGTAGATAGGCAAGTTACGCTTCTCAACACGCATCGCGGCCGTATCAACGGACGGTCTGTAGCGGGCAGTTCGGGCGTCCATGGTCACATCATACCCGTTGCCAGCCCGCTTCCACTCAAAATGGACTCGGTTGAAATTCAGCGAAATACCACTGATGGACGGGCTGTATCCCAGATGATCCGGCTGCCCCGGATCAATGCTGAACACATAGGGCAACGCGCCGTCATACACCTTGAACGCCCCGCGCACCTCGGTAATGCCGGCTTCACGCAGGTTCGCGGCCATGTTGGCAAGGTCATCGGTGTCCAATAACGGGTCCGCGCCACCCACCAGGATCAGATCCCCCTTCAACACCCCATTTTCAATGGGACCGTCAGCCATCAACGCGGTTTCAAATCGGTGGTCCGCACCCAGAACATCCAACGCATACAGCGCGGTCAAAGCTTTACCGACACTCGCGGGTGGCAAGCCCTGATTACCGCCAAACGCCTCAAGCTGTGCGCCGGTTTCTACATCGGCCACGGCAAAGACAACCTCGCCTCGTAACCTTGCGGCCTCAATAAGGCGCTCTGCCCCACTGGGCAGGTCGCCCCGCATCTGTGGCCGTAAGGAATGCAAAGGTGCATCAGCCAAAGCCTGACCCGACAGGACCGAGACCCCAAGACCTGTAAGAAACAGACGTCGCGAAATACGTTCAACCATGGGTCAATTAAAATCCCAGAGATCACAGGCGCACAACCATTGAATAAGATTATGCGCCGATAGGGGCTATTCGGGCAACACCCTGCCGCTCCAATCGCCGCGACTTCTGATCTCGGTCGAGCTGACATTGATCATCGGTGCGTTGATAAAACACCAAGCCGGAGCCTGCGCCCGCCCCAGCAAGTGCCGCGCCTGCCCGTCGATGCGATACTTTGCGTAAATCCGCGCTGCCGGAGACATCCTTGCGGAAATCCTGTCTCCCGGTCGCGCGACTACGCCCACGGGAACGCTGTCCATGATCAAACGCCAGTCTTTCCATTTGTGGAACTGCGCCAGATTGTCAGCCCCCATCAACCACACGAATTTCACGTGTGGGTAAAGGCGTCGCAACGCCGCCAGTGTGTCAGCGGTTGCCCGTGTCCCGGTTAAGGCCTCCAGGTCAGTGACTTCAACGCGCGGATGCCTCATCACCGTCTTGGCCGCATTGACCCGTCGCGCTAGCGGTGCCGGCCCATGTTCCTTCAAAGGATTGCCCGGCGACACCAGCCACCATACCCGATCCAGTCCAAACGCCTTCATCGCCTCAAGCGTGACATGCACATGCCCCGGATGCGGTGGATCAAATGACCCACCGAACAAACCCACAACCTGCCCGGACCGCGCATATGGAATAAAGCTTCGCAACATCCCCTGCTGATGTTCAGAACTGCGGGTCGTTGTCAATCAACAGGTTGCACCACATCGCCCAGCTTGACCCGTCCGGGCTGCACCACTTCGGCGCACCATCCCCCGTGCCCACGGACAGCGGAATAGGCACCCTTTCCCAGCGCCTCTTCCATCCGGCTGCAGGGCGCGCAGATGACGGTAAAGCGCAAAACCGCGTCGCCCACCCGTACCTCGCGCCCCTTGAGCGCCGACAGATTGATCCCCGATACCACCAGATTGCGCCGTAGAATGTCAGGCGCGACCGATCCTTGCCCCAGATACGAGCCAATCGCTGAAAGATGCTCTTGCTGGATCAGCGTCACCGCCCGCTTGCCCGCGCGGCCCCGGTCGCCGTCTAGCCCATTTGCAGTCAGGGTAAGCTCTTCAACTGCAGTCATGGGCGCGCGCCGATCTGGCCGCACACCGATCCATTCGATCCGTCCAGGCTGTGCCCAACCTGCGATCAATTCAGCCAATTCCGACAAATTATCCCCCTATTCCATGCCGCCAACCTAGCCGACACGTGTGAGCGGTAAAAATCACAAAACCTCCAGCTTGCCCCGCCCGCCCGGCTTGGATATCTAGCGTTTCAACCTGAATTCCCCGACCCAGAGGACGCGACATGGCCGCCTATCAATATGTCTACCACATGCAGGGTGTCTCGAAGACTTATCCCGGTGGCAAGAAGTGCTTTGAAAACATCCACCTGAGCTTTCTGCCCGGCGTGAAAATTGGTGTCGTCGGCGTCAACGGCGCGGGTAAGTCGACGCTGATGAAGATCATGGCGGGCCTCGACACCGACTACACGGGTGAGGCATGGGCGGCTGAGGGTGCAAAGGTCGGCTATCTGCCGCAGGAACCGCAGCTGGATGAATCCCTCACCGTTCGTGAAAACGTCATGCTGGGCGTGGCCGGGAAAAAGGCCAAGGTTGATCGCTTCAACGAAATCGCCATGGAGATCGCCGAGAATTATTCGGACGAGCTGATGGAGGAAATGACCACCCTGCAGGACGCGATCGACGCCGAGAACCTGTGGGACCTCGACAGTCAGATTGATGTCTCAATGGAGGCGCTGCGCTGCCCGCCCGACGACGCCAATGTCGAAACGCTGTCAGGCGGTGAAAAACGCCGCGTTGCGCTCTGCAAGCTGCTGTTGGAAGCGCCCGACATGCTGCTGCTCGACGAACCGACTAACCACCTGGACGCCGAGACCATCGCCTGGCTGCAACAGCACCTGATCGACTACAAGGGCACCATCCTGATCGTCACCCACGACCGCTATTTCCTGGATGACATCACCGGCTGGATTCTGGAACTCGACCGTGGCCGCGGCATTCCTTATGAGGGCAACTATTCCTCATGGCTGGAACAAAAAGCCAAACGGCTGGAGCAGGAAGCGCGTGAAGACAAGTCCAAGCAGAAAACCCTGCAGCGCGAGCTGGAATGGATGCGTCAGGGCCAGAAGGCCCGTCAGGCCAAATCCAAAGCCCGGATCAACGCCTATAACGATCTGGCCGAACAGTCCGAGCGCGAAAAGCTGACCCGCGCCCAGATCGTCATACCCAACGGCCAGCGCCTTGGCGGCAAGGTGATCGAGGTCGAGGGCTTGTCGAAACACATGGGCGACAAACAACTGATCGAAGGGCTGGACTTCGCCCTGCCCCCCGGCGGTATAGTTGGCGTCATCGGCCCCAACGGTGCCGGTAAATCGACGCTGTTCAAGATGCTCACCGGGCAGGAACAGCCCGACAGCGGCACCATCACGCTAGGCGATACGGTGCAGCTGTCCTATGTCGACCAGTCGCGCGACGACCTCAAGGACAACGACACCGTGTGGGAGGCGATCACAGGCGGCGCCGAGGTCATCCAACTGGGCGATGCACAGGTCAATTCCCGCGCCTATTGCTCATCCTTCAACTTCAAGGGCGGCGACCAGCAGAAGAAGGTCTCGCTGCTATCAGGTGGTGAGCGTAACCGCGTCCACATGGCCCGCCTGCTGAAAGAGGGCGGCAACGTGCTGCTGCTCGACGAACCAACCAATGATCTGGACGTCGAAACCCTGCGCGCACTGGAAGACGCCCTCGTCGATTTCGCCGGCTGCGCCGTGGTCATCAGCCACGACCGCTTTTTCCTCGACCGGATTTGCACGCATATTCTGGCCTTTGAGGGCGACGCGCATGTGGAGTGGTTCGAGGGCAATTTCGAAGATTACGAAGAGGACAAGAAGCGCAGGCTCGGCCCGGACGCACTGGAGCCCAAGCGGTTGAAACACAAGAAGTTTGCGCGGTGATCGGCTTTATCAAAGCCCGCAGGGAAAAATGGATGCGGAGCGTTCGAAAAAGGCTCGCGCCGCTGCAATTGCGGCGTCTGCTGCAAAATGCCCCGGAAAACTGCGTTATAGTCGCAAGCAATGGCCGGTCAGGCAGCACGATGACTTTCCTGGCTCTTTTAAAATCATTGAAAAAAATCAAGCCCAGAGCCGTGAAACACTCGAGCTTTGTCGCCCGCATGAATGACGCGACATTCCGTGCACCCTGCGTATACAAAACACATGACTTCCCCCAATCTTTGTCCTCTTGGCCGGAAAACACACGAGTCGTGTTCTGCTTTGGACCGGCCAAGGATTCCGCGTTTTCCGTCCATGCCGCGATGGAAGGATATGGTCCAGACTGGATCGAATCGCACTTCTATCACCTGCACGCCAATGGAACCTACGACGAACTGTTCGAGCGCGACGTGCTTCAGCAGGCGCGTCAAATCAAGGAATGGGTGACTTTCGAAGACGTTCCTGTTTTGTGTGTCCACTATGACGCGATTTGGGAATACCAGGATACCATCTCGCGCTTTACCGGGCTGGAGTTCAAACCGCCTGAACGACGGGACCGCGCACCCAAGGACATCCCGGCTGACCTGAAGGCAAAAGCAGATCGTGTGTATGACCCGATCGACGAGGTGATCGATCAGTTACCGCGCTGTTTTATTGCGTCCAAACGATACAGAACAACGGTTCAAGAGCTGCCTGTATCCGATTAAACGCCATTGCATGCGGCTTCCTGTCCTCGCGCTGAGCCCCCAAAAATGCGCGCGCAACGGTCTTTGGCTTGATCCGAAACGCGCCTGAAACACGCCGGGTATCACGCGTTGCGCCGCCCCCCCTTTTTGTTTTTGCCACAGCTTGCAAGCTTGGCAACGCGACCAAACTGTTTCAGTGTGCGTCTGTTGGCCAACACCACCGCAGACAGACAGCCAAAGGATCAAATTTGTGAGAGTACTTTTCTCCAAGGGCCTTGTTTTCATATCCAAACCGCGATGTGGCTCTACATCTATTCGTACACATCTTTGGCCCTACATTTCCAAGAAACACGGGGACTTTGCAGTCGACGTAGCCGGTCAGGTCAAAAATTTTCACCCCCACGATACGGCGCCCTATGTCAAAGCTAAGCTGGCAGAGCTGTACCCCCATCACCCAAAGCTCAAATTTTTCATGACCACCCGACATCCCGCCGACATGCTGTGGTCCTATTATCGGTTTTTCAAACCAGACTCCGACAGCAACTACAACTACCAGCCCACGTGGGATGAGAACTCCAAGATGGACTTCGAACACTGGATTCAATTCGGCTCGGTAGGCATGGACCCGGCTTGGCAAGAGCTTGCACCCAGTTGGATTTCTACCGACAACCTGTCCCCACTCAGCCTTGAAGCCCACGCCTTTGATCGCGCGGGCAACAACCATATCAACCGTCTGTTTCGGCTAGAAAATACAGAACAGTTGAACCGGTGGTTGTCACGTCAAATGGACGACCGAAGATTTCCTGCTTTAGCCGAAGCGATACAAACTCGTAGTTTGAAAGCGTTTTCTCGCGCCAGAAAAAATCAAAAACAGCTTCCGCATGTCAATCAGTCGGAAGGAGCTGAAAAAACAGAGAAGGACAAAAAACCACTAGTCCTTTCGGAAAACAGCCTAAGAGCGATCCGAAAGATGTTCCCGATGGAAAGCAAGATGTACAATATCTGAACCAGCCCTGCTACGATCGGCTGTTTGTTGCCCAGACTGCACTTCCGATAGACGCCACTTGCCCTGCGCCTTTACCAATGGCATAAGGACCGCGCTTACGTTTTTCTACTTCGACCTACTGTCTCCTTTATCGGCGCTCAGTCATTCGATCCAGACGACGACGCCGGGCTGCCGCAACCCCGTGGGCAGCATTAAAACAGGAGAAAACGGATATGCCCGCAGGCACCGTTAAATGGTTCAACACAACCAAAGGCTTTGGCTTCATCGCACCCGAAGAAGGTGGCAAGGACGTGTTTGTGCACATCTCAGCCGTCGAGCGTTCGGGCCTGACCGGTCTGGCCGACAACCAAAAAGTCACGTTCGAGCTGCGCTCGGGTCGTGACGGCCGCGAAAGCGCTGACAACATCGAGCTTGTATAAGCAGCTCTAAGGGCAGAGCATTCCTCTGCCCTATCCTGCCCTGACAGATTCACTGCATCGTTTTGCTGCCCGCAAGTGTGGCCGCGAGATGACATCAAATGCAGGTTACTTACTGCAGCGATTGACCTAATCGGCTATCCTCTCGACATTATGTCTAGGTTTATTCAGTTTTGTCGAAGAGAGCTGCCATGTTCACGCGTCGTACATTCCTGACAGCATCAGCCGCTGCCGGCCTTGTGCCCGGCATTGCAACGGCAAAGAACCAAGCTGTCGAATACGATCCCACGCCGCAATACGTGCGGATCAAGAAAGACTTTCTGCCGGGCCAGTTGCTTGTGGTGCCACGGTCCTTCTACCTTTACTTCGTGACCGAACCACGCAAGGCGATCCGCTACGGGTGTGGTGTCGGCAAAGCCGGGCTCGAGTTTACGGGCACCGCCACGATTGACGTCAAGAAAGAGTGGCCAACATGGCGCCCCACCGACGAGATGATTGAGCGTGAACCCGTTACCTATGCCCGTTTCAAGGATAACGACTATGTGCAGCCCGGCGGAAGCGACAACCCGCTCGGCGCACGGGCGCTGTATTTGTTTCAGAACGGGATCGACACTTATTTCCGCATTCATGGCACAACTCAACCGCAAACCATTGGGCGCGCTGCGTCAAACGGCTGTATCCGGATGCTGAATTCGCATGTGATAGATCTGTATGCGCGCGTGCCGATCGGCACGGTGGTCACGGTCGTCTGATCACTTCTGTGTCGCGCGCAAGGTCCAGCACATAGGGGCCAAGGGTTTCTACGATCAAGGCCACGCCTTGGGCGTTTGGATGGATGCCATCCGGTTGCATGAATTTCCGGGCGGCATCCGGATCGCCTTCGGCAGTCAATCCGGTGAAGAAACTTGGGGCATAGCCTGTTTCATAAGCTTCAGCCAATTCTGGGTACATCGCGTCAAACGCCTCTTTGTAATCGATCCCATAGTTTCCAGGCGCCTGCATACCGATCAGCAGAACCTCAACATCTGACGCATCGGCGGCCTGGATAATCGCCTCGAGATTGGCGCGCGACACCGCCGGGTCGATCCCCCGCAGCAAGTCGTTTCCACCCAGCGCAACGATCATTCCATCGACCTCGGAGGTCAGGGTCCAGCCTACCCGTGCTGCGCCCCCGGCAGTCGTATCACCGGACACCCCCGCATTGATCAAACGCACATCTTCACCCTGCGCCTGCAACCATCGCTCCAACTGAGGCACAAATCCGTCCTGTTGCGGCAGCCCGTACCCTTGTGTCAGCGAATCTCCCAAAGCGGCGATAACGACCTGCTCGGCTGTGGCTGCAATACCGCAGCACATAAACAGCACCGACATCAAAGCCTTGCGCAACATCAGAACTGCTCCATATCCCAAGTGATAACTCCCATTTGGACAGACCTATGACAACACCCGTTCTTTCGCTTCAAAATGCCGCTTTGTCGCTGGATGGCAATGCCGGGCGGGTGAATATCCTGCACGATATCACTTTGACGGTATCGCAAGGCGAAACACTGGGGCTGGTTGGGCCTTCGGGGTCAGGCAAATCCTCGCTGCTCATGCTGCTTGGCGGGTTGGAAAGGGCAACGGCGGGCGTGATCACCGCACTGGGCCACAACCTGACCGATATGGATGAAGACGCGCTGGCCCGCTTGCGTCGCGACGCGATGGGGGTCGTTTTCCAAAATTTCCACCTGATCCCGACGATGACGGCACTTGAAAATGTGGCCACGCCGCTGGAACTGGCCGGACATCGTGATGCGTTTGATCGGGCAGGCGCAGAGCTTGAAGCCGTTGGTCTGTCGCATCGCCGCGATCACTATCCGGCGCAACTTTCGGGGGGTGAACAACAACGGGTGGCCCTGGCGCGGGCTTCCGCGCCGCGGCCTCAGATTTTGCTGGCCGATGAACCAACCGGCAATCTGGACGAGACAACCGGTGCCGCCATCGTTGATTTGCTGTTCGATCTGCGCGACAGGCACGGCGCAACTCTGGTTTTAGTCACACATAGCCACAGTCTGGCACGCAAATGCGACCGGGTCGTTCGGCTAAGAGACGGAACCATTGCCGAAGACATCCAGCAAGAGGCCGCAGAATGAGCCTGCGGCTGGCCGCTCGTCTGGCGCGCCGCGAACTGCGGGGCGGCCTACCGGGCTTTCGGGTGTTTCTGGCTTGTCTGGCGCTTGGTGTTGCCGCCATTGCTGCCGTCGGATCGGTGCGTCAAGCCATCCAGGCCGGCCTGACCCAGGAAGGTGCGGCATTGCTGGGTGGCGACGCCCAAATGGAGTTCACGTACCGCTTCGCCAGTCAGGAAGAACGCGACTGGATGTCTCGGACCGCGACGGAAGTCTCCGAGGTGGTCGATTTCCGCTCGATGGCAGTGGTCCGGCGGGGCGAGGAACCCGAGCGCGCGCTAACACAGGTAAAATCAGTCGATGCGACCTATCCATTGTTGGGCCTACCCCGGCTTGACCCGGAACAGCCCTTATCCACCGCTTTGGATGGCGCGCAGGACTTGCCCGGCGCAGTCATGGACCCGGTGCTGATGGATCGGCTGGGCTTGTCCGTCGGAGACCGCTTTGCCCTTGGCACACAGGATTTCGTGCTGATGGCTGCCCTGATCCACGAGCCGGACGGTGCTGCAGATGGATTTGCCCTTGGGCCGCGCACATTGGTTCGAACGGAGGACTTGCGGGCATCTGGCCTGCTGGCACCGGGAACGTTGTTTTCCACCAAGTACCGTCTGGCACTGCCACCTGACACCAACTTGGACAACCTGTCAGCCGCCGCACGGCAGAGTTTCGACGGCACCGGCATGCGCTGGACCGACGCGCGCAATGGTGCACCGGGGATTGCCGAGTTTGTCGCCCGCCTAAGCGCTTTCCTGATTCTCGTGGGACTGTCCGGGCTGGCCGTCGGGGGTATTGGTGTTTCAGCCGCCGTCCGGGCCTATCTGGCGCAAAAGACCGAAACCATCGCGACGCTGCGAACCTTGGGGGCAGATCGCGCGACGATCTTTCAAACCTACATGATACAGATCGGTGTCCTGTCCGGCATCGGCATCCTTTTGGGACTTGTGCTGGGTGGTGTGCTTCCTGTTCTGCTGGCTCCGCTAATTGAGGCTCAATTGCCGGTGCCTGCGGTTTTTGCGCTTTACCTCCGACCGCTGGCCGAGGCGGCACTTTACGGAGCGTTGACAGCTTTTCTGTTCACGCTCTGGCCCCTCGCCCGCACAGAAGAAGTACGCGCAGCGACACTGTTCCGGGATGCGCTATCTTCGGCGCGCACCCTTCCTCGCATACAGTTCGTGTTGGCAACCGGCGTCGGGCTTGCGCTTCTGGTCGCATCAGCGGCATGGTTCAGCGGCTCGACCCGCTTGACACTCTGGACCAGCGGAGGGCTGGTGGGCGCTCTGCTTCTCTTGGCTTTGTCTGCCGTCGCGATCCGCAAACTGGCCCGCGTCAGCACCACCCCGGCACGCGGGCGACCCGCCCTGCGGTGGGCTTTGTCCGCTATATCTGACGCGCGTGAAGGGGCGGCCTCGGTCGTGTTGTCGCTAGGGTTGGGTCTTTCGGTTTTAGCTGCTGTTGGCCAGATCGACGGCACATTGCGCAACGCGATCTCGGGCAACTTGCCGGATGTGGCGCCGTCGTATTTCTTTGTCGATATCCAGAAGGACCAGATGCCCGGCTTTACCGAACGGCTGGACTCTGATCCCGCTGTCAGCCGTATCGAAAGCGCGCCGATGCTGCGCGGGATCATCACGCAGATCAACGGTCAGCCCGCGCGCGAGGTGGCAGGAGATCATTGGGTGCTGGATGGCGACCGGGGCGTGACCTACTCAGCCGCTCCGCCGAACAATACCCGGATCACGGCAGGGGAATGGTGGGCTGACGACTACGCGGGCGTGCCACAAATCAGTTTCGCGGCAGAAGAGGCCGAAGAAATGGGTCTGTCCCTTGACGACGAATTGACCGTGAACATCCTGGGTCGGGATATCACCGCGCAGATCACCTCCCTGCGCGAAGTTGATTTTTCAACCGCTGGCATGGGCTTTATCATGTCGATGAACCCGTCAGCCCTTGCAGGTGCCCCGCACAGTTTTATCGCCACTGTTTACGCCGAAGAGAATGCTGAGGCCGCCATCCTGCGTGATCTGGCCGGGCAGTTTCCGAACATCACCGCCATCCGGGTACGTGATGCGATTGACCGCGTTTCTGGTCTTCTGTCCGGATTGGCGGCAGCGACCTCTTACGGAGCAGGCATTTCGTTGCTGACCGGATTCTTGGTTCTGATCGGAGCCGCCGCCGCAGGAGAAAGCGCGCGTCGCTACGAATCCGCGATCCTCAAGACGCTGGGTGCAGACCGGCGACGTATCCTGTTCAGCTTTGCGCTGCGCTCGGTCCTTCTTGGTGCGGCAGCAGGCGGCGTTGCCCTGCTGACTGGTATAATCGGAGGTTGGGCCGTTGCCACCTATATCTTTGACACCGGGTTCGTTGTCATCTGGTCTTCGGCACTGGGCATTGTCCTTGCTGGCATCGCCGTGACCCTAGCCGCAGGCATTCTGTTTGCCCTGCGCCCCCTGGCGGTTCGCCCAGCCCGTATCCTACGCGCCACGGACTAGCGGACGCAGGCCACCGGTTGCAGGATCTGCAACAGCCGGTCATTGTCACAGACCAGCGCGTCCAGCGTAATTTCGTCCAGCGAGGCGTAGAAGACTTCGGCAGCATCCCGCAGAGCCACGCGCAGGCGGCAAGCATCCGTCAGCGGACAGGTGTTGCCGGCATCGGCAAAACATTCTGCAATCGGCAGGTTCCCCTCCACATGACGGAACACCGACCCGATACGAATCTGATCAGCAGGGCGCGCCAGAGACATGCCGCCGTTACGGCCGCGTTGGGTGCTAAGGTAGTTCAGCTGGCTTAGCTGGTTGATCACCTGCGCCAGATGGTTTTCCGAGATATTGCAGACATCCGCGATCTCGGCCTTTGTCACCAACCGATCCGGATGCGCAGCACAATACATCAACAGCCGCACTGCAATATTTGTCCGCTTGGTAATACGCATGATGCCCTCCCTCACTTCAGCGTAAGACCTTATTGCATGTCTGATAAAAAAGCGGTTTGACATACATCAATCGCATTTGAAGGACATGAGCCCATGGCTGACCCTTATTTCTTTGGCTACGGCAGCCTTGTGAACCTTTCGACCCATGATTTCCCCGATCCGCGCCCAGCCCGGTTGAAGGGATGGCGGCGCGCATGGCGCCACACGGATCTGCGCCCGGTGGCCTTCCTGACCGCAGTCCCGGATCCGAACTGTGAAATCGAAGGGATGATCGCCCATGTCCCCGGAAACGACTGGGCTGCTTTGGATGAACGGGAATGGGCCTATGACCGGGTGCCCGCCACGCAGTCGGTCACGCATCCCCTGACCCACAACGTTGAGATCGCCGTTTACGCAGTGCCGCACGAACGCCAAAACGACCCGACCAACCGCCATCCGCTGTTGCTCAGCTATATCGACGTCGTGGTGCAGGGATATCTGCGCGCCTTCGGAGAAGAGGGCGCAGATCGGTTCTTTGCCTCGACCGATGGGTGGGAGGCCCCAATTCTAAATGACCGAGCCGAACCGCGATACACACGCCACCAACGGCTGAAATCACACGAGACCGAGTTTGTAGACGACCGCCTGCACCGCCTTGCAGTCCGGTTCGTTCAGACGGCATGAAAAAGGCAGGACCCTTTGGCCCTGCCTTTCACGAATTCAGATGCGCCGTGATCAACCGCGTGCGCGGATCACCTGAAGCAGTGGCAGCAGAGTTGCCATTTCCGGCCCGCGTTCCATGCCAGTCAGCGCCTTGCGGAGTGGCATGAACAGCGCTTTTCCCTTGCGGCCGGTAGCCTCTTTCACCGCTTTCGTCCAAGTGCCCCAGGTTTCTGCATCGAACGGAACCTCCGGCAGCAAAGCGACGGCCTCAGCGATAAACTCGCGATCTTCATCGGCGATCAGAGGCTCGGCCCCGTCGCGGCACAGCTCCCACCAGCCTTTCAGGTCACCCAGAGTGGTGATGTTCTCACGCGCCATGGCCCAGAAGTCCTCGGCCAGCTCGTCCGGCACACCAGCCTTTGAAACCGCGTCGGCAACGTCCGCCAGTGGCAGGGATTGCAGATGCTTTGCCGTCAACGGGAAAAGGTCCTGCACGTCGAACTTTGTTGGTGCGGCACCGAACCGGCTGACGTCAAAGCCGTCGATCAATTCGGCCATGTCCGAGCGCAGCTCGACTGGGTCCGACGAGCCCAGACGCGCCATCAAGCTCAGCAAGGCCATCGGCTGAACACCCTGTTCGCGCAGGTCGCGCAGGGCCAAGGTGCCCAAACGTTTCGACAGCGCCTCACCCTGCGGGCCGGTCAGCAACGAATGGTGTGCGAAACGCGGGCATTTTCCGCCCAGCGCCTCGATGATCTGTATCTGCGTCGCGGTGTTGGTCACATGGTCCGAGCCGCGCACCACATCGGTCACGCCCATCTCGGTGTCGTCCACGACCGAGGCAATCGTATAAAGAACTTGGCCATCACCCCGGATCAGGACGGGATCAGAGACGGATGCCGCATCAATCGAAATATCCCCCAGGATACTGTCAGTCCACTCGATCCGCTCATGATCCAGCTTGAAACGCCACACGCCATTGCCACGCTCGGCGCGCAGGGCTTCTTTCTCGGTCTCCGACAGGTTCAACGCGGCCCGGTCATAGACCGGCGGCTTACCCATATTCAGCTGCTTTTTCCGCTTGAGGTCCAATTCGGTCGGCGTCTCAAACGCCTCATAGAACCGGCCCATTTCGCGCAGCTTGTCAGCCGCTTCGGCGTACCGATCAAGACGCTCTGACTGACGCTCCACCCGGTCCCAATGCAGGCCCAGCCACTCCAGATCCTGCTTGATCGCGTCGACATATTCCTCTTTCGACCGCTCGGGATCAGTGTCGTCGATACGCAGAATGAACGTACCGCCAGCCTTGCGGGCGATCAGATAGTTCATGAGGGCAGTGCGTAGGTTGCCCACATGGATAAAGCCGGTGGGCGAAGGGGCGAAACGGGTCGTGGTCATGGAGCTCTCCTGTTGGCGCGGCTCTTGTCACAGGATTGACCAATTGTCCAGTAAAGGCATTCAGGTTGGCAGCACGAGCAAATACAAACACGCTTTGTTCATTAACGCAGACCAGATCGCCTGCCTATAATCTGGCAAGAGACTTGCGCCGACCTACCTCACCCAAAGTACACTGACAGGGAGAAGCAAAATGACCATCAAACTAACCCGTCGCGCGGCACTTGGTTCCGCAGCAGCCTTGCCGTTTGCCGCAGCGGCGTCACCGTTGTTGGCCGAAGGCGTTGAGACCAAAGCCAATTCGACCATCGCCAAATCCTTTAAATTGGGGGAGTTCACTGTCACGACGCTGCTTGACGGTAGCCTGCCCCGCGACGGTGCCAAGGACATCTTTGGCGGCGGCGCATCGGATGAGGATTTTGCCAGGGTCTCGGCCGAAAACTTCATCTCGCCTGATGTGGCGCAGTTTTTCTTTACCCCAACGCTGGTCAATACCGGGTCCGAGCTTGTTTTGTTCGACACCGGCCTCGGACAAGGCGGTATTCAGGCCGCGCTGGCCGATGCCGGCGTAACCCCAGACCAGATCGACGTCGTTGTCATCACCCATATGCACCCCGACCATATCGGCGGCATGACAACCAATGACGCGCCGACCTTCCCAAATGCCCGCTATGTCACCGCGTCGCCCGAGTATGACTTCTGGTCTGCACAAGACGCTGGCAATCGCGTCGGTGATCTGGTCGCTGCCAAAGTGACCCCGCTGGCCGAGAAGATGAGCTTTCTCGGGGACGGTGGCGAGGTGACTTCCGGCATCACTGCGGTCGCCGCATACGGGCACACGCCGGGGCATACGGTTTACCATCTGGAAAGCAACGGCCAGCGCCTAATACTGACAGCGGATCTGGCGAACCATTATGTCTGGTCCTTCGCTCACCCGGAATGGGAGGTTGTTTTTGACATGGACAAAGCGGCGGCCACCGCATCGCGACGCAACGTGCTGGGTATGCTGGCCGCCGACAAGGTGCCGATGATCGGCTATCACATGCCTTTTCCGGCGGCAGGCTTTGTTGAAACCCGTGGGGACGGGTTCCGCTTTGTTCCGGTCAGCTATCAGATGATGGGCTGATCTTTCAGTACCCGGGGTCCGGTCGCACTTTGGAGCCATCCGTGAAACGGGACAGGCGAAAAGCGGCCGGATCGACACACGGCGTGGTCTCCGCGACCAGATCGGCCATCAGGCGACCCGCTGCCGGACCGATACCAAACCCATGACCCGAAAATCCGGTGGCGATGTACATGCCCGGCATATCATCTACGCCCGAGATCACCGGGACTGCATCCGGGGTCACATCAATCATACCCGCCCAGCTTTGAATGATTTCGGCTTTCTCCAGCGATGGAAACCCTTTGCGCGCTTTTGCCCAGGCGCGCCGCAGCACCTTGGCGGACGGTTCTGGATCAAGAATCCGACATTTTTCAAACGGAGTTACATCGGTGGGCAGCCAGCTTCGATCCTCGCGCGCTTCGACGCGCCACCGGTGCGACAGACGAAAGCGCAGAGAACGCCATTCCTGCGCAAAGGCGGGCAGGAATGGCCGGAGCAGCCGAAAACTATCAGGTACGATGTCGACGGTATTCTCGTGCCCAGACGCGATTGAGTATCCTCCATCCGCGCGTTTTCGCAGAGCAAACGCGTCAGCCCAAAGCGCAGTGTCCGGCCCATCAACCGGCGAAGTCCTTAGCACCGTATTCAGAACCTTAAGCTGCGGCAGCTCAATCCCGGCGTTTCCTGCAAAAAGTCGGGACCAGGCACCGCCAGCCAGAACCACATAGTTACATGCAACACGACCGCGCTCGGTAAAGACACCAGAGATATGGTTGCCGTCAAACTCGACACTTCGCACAGCGCAATTGGTCATCAGCACGGTGCCCCTGTCCCGCGCGGCTTCGGCGATCGCGGGGGCCGCCCATTGCGGCTCGGCCCGCCCGTCTTGCGGCATGTAGAGGGCGCAGTCAAAATCCGTTTGATTGCCGGGTAAAAGCGCGTTCAAATCCGCCCAGTCCACCAACATCGCACCAGTCTGTAATCCGTCGACGTGCTGCAGCCAGCGTTCCAGTTGACCTCGGCTTCGCTTGCCGGATACGCCGAAAAGGATACCAGACCGCGTATACCCAGTCTTCCGGCCGATGCGCTGATCCAGCCCCTGCCACAGGCGCAGCGCCTCGACCATAAGCGGGATTTCCCTTGGGTCGCGCATTCCAAGCCGTACCCATCCCCAGTTGCGTGCGCTTTGCTCACCTGCGATCTGGCCTTTTTCACATAGCAGCACGGATGCGCCACGTTCAGACAATTCAAGGGCTGTCGACGCGCCTATGATACCGCCGCCAATGACGACGACGTCCACGGCTTTGGGCAGGTGCAAATCGGGTTCTACATGGGTTGGCTTTGGGCCGGGCATCAACTGCTCTTACGTCATGGCTCGAACCGCCATGAATGCGCGAAGCGCTTCCATAGGCAACATGCCTTATGCCGCAGGATCAAAGAATTTTTTTAAGCTGTGGCGAACACGCCAAAGGGCGCGACATTGCGCGCCGATACACCCCGAATAAACCGAAGCTTAAGCTGCGCCGCGCAGCTCGGCCAATTTCTGAAGTATTGCCGCCCCTAGACCGGTTTCTTTGGGTTCTGCTTTCTCATCTATTTCCGCCTGCTTGGGCAGTTCAGGAAAGCTGAGCTGTGCTTTCGCGGGTTCAGCCTCGGGCTCGGGGTCTTCGGGCTCTTCCTCACGCAGAAGATCCGAAATCGCAGCATCCACCTTCGCCTCGTCCAGAGCCTTTCCCTCGGTCTCCATGGACTTGTACCTTAAAGGCGGGTGAAGCGACTTGTCGTACCTTTCATACATAATACCACCAAATCGTTAACTCATACGTCACACACATTACGCACCGTGATCCGGAACAATCGGAATTGGGGTACGCCGCCCACGGTTGGGGCGTCAATCAAGCAAAAATGTGGCAAAAAAATGTCGTGATTTCAAGACGTCAGCCTTAGGAAAGGCTCGAAAACACGAACACTACCACTCGATTACGAAACAGTGTTTATTGATCCAATGGCATTATTTCCGATCAGGAAACCCTGAATTGCCCTCTCAGAGCACGTCCATGCGCGTCAGCCCTGGTCGCGCCAACGGTTCACAATCGGATACCTGCGATCCAGCCAAAATGCGCGATGGGTCAGACGTGTTCCGGGGGCAGACTGAAAGCGTTTGTATTCGCTGATAAAGATCAGATGTTCGACCCGCCGCGCGTCAGCCTCATCGAAACCGGCGGCCACGCAGTCGGAAATCGAACCTTCCTGATCGATCAGAATATCAAGAATCGCGTCCAGAACCGGGTAATCGGGCAGGCTGTCGCTGTCTTTCTGATCTTCACGCAGCTCGGCACTGGGGGGTTTGTCGATGACTGAGGGGCGGATAACCTCGCCCGCAGGACCCATCATCCAGTCGCGGTGGTTCGCGTTGCGCCATCGGCAGGTTTCGAACACGCGGGTTTTATACAGATCCTTGATCGGATTATATCCGCCGTTCATGTCACCATAAATTGTGGCATAGCCCACAGCGACTTCGGATTTGTTACCCGTGGTCAACAGCATCTCGCCAAACTTGTTCGAGATTGCCATCAGTAACAGGCCACGCAATCGTGACTGGATGTTCTCTTCGGTCACGTCAGGTTCGTGGCTGTCAAAAAGTGAGGCCAAAGTGTCCGTCACCGCCGCCCGGCTGTCTGAAATCGGCACATAGTCATAATGAACGCCCAGCGCCTTCGCGACCGCTTCGGCATCGTCCAAAGAGGCTTGGCTGGTGTATTCAGACGGCAGCATCACGCAGCGGACATTCTCAGCCCCGATGGCATCAACCGCGATGGTCGCAACCAAGGCAGAATCCACACCGCCCGAAAGCCCCAGCAGCGCCTTCTTGAACCCGGTTTTGCCCATATAGTCGCGTAAGGCCTGCACCATTGCGCGATAGTCCTGCTCCCATTCATCGGGCTGCGGCGCAATTTCGGCAGGCAGGATACGCCAGCCATCATCGCCGCGCTCAAGATCTATGTGGCTGTTCGCTTCGTCAAAGATGGGCATGCGAAATGCCAGTTCGCCCCCTGGGTTCAGGCCGAACGTCCCGCCATCAAAAACCTGGTCATCCTGGCCGCCCACCATATTCAGGTAAATCAGCGGCAGACCAGTTTCGACGACACGCGCCACCATTTGATTAATCCGCACATCGTATTTGTTGCGGAAATAGGGCGAGCCATTGGGGATCAACAGGAATTCCGCCCCTGTTTCCTCAAGGGTTTCGGTCACATCCGAATGCCAGCCATCTTCGCAAATCGGACTGCCAATGCGTGTATTCCCAACGGCATAGGGGCCGCCCAAAGGCCCGGAGTCAAAAAGGCGCACCTCATCAAACACGGTTTCGTTGGGCAGGTGGTGTTTCAGAACCTTGCTGCTGATCCGACCGCCCTTGAGGATCAGGTAGGCATTGTAAAGGCTACCATTCTCGACCCACGGGCCGCCAATCGCAACAGCCGGGCCGTCAGCGCAGTCTTTGGCCAGGGCTTCGACCCGGGCCATCGCGGCCGCGTGGAATGCGGGCTTCATGACCAGATCCTGCGTATTATAGCCCGTGATGAACATTTCGGGCAAAGCCACCAGGTCGGCCCCGGCCTTGCGCCCCTGCTCCCACGCGGCGAACGCCTTGTTGGCATTTCCGTCAATATCCCCCACGGTGGGGTTTAATTGCGCCAGAGTGATGCGGAAGCGGTCGGCCATTTTGCTCTCATGATCTCGTCAGTCTTACTGCCATGTAGCAGATCGTTGCGCGAGTAAAAGGCAAATGGTGCAAAACTCGTTGCTCTGACCCCAACGGTACCTTAGTTTTGGTTGAAAGGATGAAAACCTGGCAGGCAGGACCAATCATGAACACTTTCCGCATTTCCATTGCCGCGTCAGCGATCGCTCTGATGGCCACCGGCGCCACCGCGCAAGACGGTCAGGTGATCACCAAAGATGATGAGGTCGGCGGCGTCTACGAGGGCACCTTCGAAAACGGGCTGCGCCACGGCACCGGAACCTATCGCCTGCCGAACGGGTTCGAATACACCGGCGAATGGTCCGAGGGTGAGATTCAGGGTCAGGGGATTGCCCGCTATGTAAACGGGTCTGTCTACGAAGGGACGTTTGCGAATGGCCAGCCCGAAGGGCGCGGCAAAATCATCTATGCCGACGGTGGCAGCTATGAAGGCGAGTGGTCCGATGGCACCATAAACGGTCAGGGCGTAGCGATCTATGCCAATGGTGCGCGCTATGAAGGCGGCTTCCAGAACGCCCGGTATCACGGATCGGGCGTTCTGACCGACCCAAGCGGCTATAGCTATGACGGGGAGTGGGTCGACGGCGTCAAACAGGGCAAGGGCAAGATCACCTATGCCGAAGGCGGCGTTTACGAGGGTGACATAAAGGACGGTCAACGCCACGGCCAGGGCAGCCTGACCTTGCCTGACGGCATGACCTATGTGGGCGACTGGTCGGAAGATCGCATAACCGGGACCGGACGCCTGTCTTACGTGAATGGCGATGTCTACGAAGGCACGCTTGTCGAAGGGCGCCGTCAGGGCAAGGGCAAGGTCATCTACGCAAACGGCGACGTCTACGAAGGCGACTATGCAGACGACTTGCGCCACGGTCAGGGCACCTATACCGGGACCGACGGATATGTATACACCGGCGAGTGGACCAATGGTCTGATCGAAGGCCTGGGCGAAGTGACCTATCCCGACGGCTCGATCTATGTCGGGGATTTCAGGGCCGACCTGGCCGAAGGCAATGGTCGCATCACCTATACAGACGGATCGACATATGAAGGAGAGTGGATCGCTGGGGTCATCGAGGGCCAGGGTGTATCGACCTATCCCAATGGCACTGTCTACAAAGGTGAATTCAGGAATGCCAAGAACCACGGCAAAGGTGTTCTGACCTCAGCCAACGGCTATATCTATGACGGCGACTGGGTCGATGGACTGCGCCAGGGAACCGGTATGGCGACCTATCCCGATGGCACGGTTTACACCGGTGAATTCAACGACGGACAGCGACACGGGCAGGGTGAGATCGTCATGGCGAACGGCTTCAGCTATACTGGCCAGTGGACCGAGGGCAAAATCACCGGCGATGGCGTCGCGACTTACCCAAGCGGGGACGTGTACGAAGGCAGCTTTGTCGATGCCAAGCGTCAGGGCAATGGCACCATGCGCTATGCCAATGGTGAAGTCGAAACCGGTGTTTGGGAAAACGGTGCGCTTGCGACGTCGACAGATGAGACACCCGAGGTGGCGCCCGCGGACTCGGACGGCTGAGCCATCACCAAGGCACGGGTTTTCCCGCCCAATCGAAAAACGCTCCGGTATCCGCCGGGGTCAGGCGTTCCGTGACATTCAGGAGGTTTGCTGCGGCCTCGTCCGGCTCAACCGCAGGGTGGCGACCAAGGTATTTGCGGGTGAACTCGGTTTTTACCGTACCGGGATGAAGGGCGACACAAATCGCCTGTTTATGCGTCCGCGCCAGTTCGATAGACGCGGTGTGAACAATCTGGTTCACGGCGGCCTTTGCCGCACGATAGCTGACCCATCCGCCCAGACGGTTGTCTCCAATCGAGCCGACCCGCGCCGAAAGCACCGCGAAAACCGCGCGACGGTCACGCGGCAACAGGCGCGCTGCGTGGCGCAGCACAAGTGCAGGCCCAACAGCGTTGAGTGCGAATTGATCCATCATCGCCTGCGCTGACAGGGTTCTGAAGGTCTTTTCCGGTTCTGACCCTTTGATTTCCAGCGCACCCGAGGCAACGAAGATCAGGTCAAAAGGGCCGGGGATTTCCTCCAAGATGTGATGAACGCGGTCAGGGTCAGTCAGGTCAAATCCGTCTGTCGAACGTGACAAGGCCGTTACAGCTACCCCCCGCCCGGTCAGCTGCTGGCAGACCGCCTGCCCGATTCCCCCCGATGCGCCGATGATTAGTGCTTTCTCCATGGTGCTTCACCTAGCCGTCTGCGCGGAAGGATCAATGTGGCGTATAAAAGAATCCCACTTACCGCCTTTACGCTGCAAATGGGTCTTTTCATTCCACGCAGGCGATGTATACACTCTGCCCATGATCAACCGCGCAGATATCCTTGTTGCCGACACCGCCCTTAGCGGTGCGTCACTGCGTGGCCTACTGATCCTAATCCGCCTCTGAGCGTGCCAACCGGCGCGCCCGCTCAGAGGAGGACGCCCGCGCGCCATAGGCTTTAGGACAGAAGAAGAAAGAGATTCCCATGACCAACGTGACCGACCAAGACCGTGTCTTGATCTTTGACACCACTTTGCGCGACGGCGAGCAAAGCCCAGGCGCCACCATGACCCATGACGAAAAGCTCGAGATCGCCGAACTGCTGGACGAGATGGGCGTGGACATTATCGAAGCCGGCTTTCCCATCGCGTCCGAAGGTGATTTCAAGGCGGTGTCCGAAATTGCCCAGCGGTCGAAGAACAGTCGCATCTGCGGTCTGGCGCGCGCCAATTTCGCTGATATCGACCGCTGCTGGGAGGCTGTGAAACACGCCGGGAAAAGCCGCATTCACACCTTCATCGGCACCTCGCCACTGCACCGCGCTATTCCGAACCTGACGCAGGATGAGATGGCCGACAAGATCCATGAAACGGTCAGCCACGCCCGCAACCTGTGTGAAAACGTGCAATGGTCGCCGATGGATGCGACCCGGACGGAATGGGATTACCTGTGCCGCGTGATTGAGATTGCCATCAAGGCCGGTGCGACGACGATCAACATCCCCGACACTGTCGGCTATACCGCTCCGGTGGAAAGTGCCGATCTGATCAAGCGCCTGATCGAAACCGTGCCGGGCGCGGACGAAGTGATCTTTGCCACCCATTGCCACAACGATCTTGGCATGGCGACCGCGAACTCTCTGGCCGCAGTTGCGGGCGGCGCGCGGCAGATCGAGTGCACGATCAACGGTCTGGGTGAACGCGCGGGCAACACCGCCTTGGAAGAGGTGGTGATGGCACTGCGCACCCGCAATGACATCATGCCATGGAAGACGGGCATTGACACGACCAAGATCATGCACATCTCGCGCCGCGTCGCGACCGTGTCCGGCTTTAATGTGCAGTTCAACAAAGCAATTGTCGGCAAGAACGCCTTTGCCCATGAAAGCGGCATCCATCAGGATGGCATGCTGAAGAACCGCGAAAACTTCGAAATCATGCGCCCCGAGGATATCGGTCTGTCTGGCACATCCTTGCCATTGGGCAAGCATTCGGGCCGCGCGGCATTGCGCGACAAGCTGGAAACGCTGGGGTATGAGATCGGGGACAACCAGCTCAAGGATATTTTCGTGCGGTTCAAGGATCTGGCCGACCGTAAAAAAGAGGTCTTCGACGACGACCTCATCGCGCTGATGACGCTGGACGATGACGAAGCGAACGACCACCTGCAACTGGTTTCCATGAAGGTCACCTGCGGCACCGGTGGGAAAGCCGAAGCAACCGTTGAATTGGAAGTGGACGGCAAGGATGTCATCGCGACCGAACACGGCGACGGCCCGGTTGACGCGACATTCAAGGCAGTCCGCGCGATTTATCCCAACAAGGCCCATTTGCAGCTGTACCAGGTGCATGCCGTAACCGAGGGTACAGACGCACAGGCCACCGTTTCCGTGCGTCTGGAAGAAGATGGTATGATCGCCACTGGTCAATCGGCCAACACGGATACGGTCGTCGCATCGGCCAAGGCATATATCCACGCCCTGAACCGCCTGATCGTACGCCGCGAAAAAACCGGCCCCGGCTCAGACGCGCGCGAGATAAGCTACAAGGACCTGACCTAGGCGCGACGGCCAAAGGCTCCCGCACCCGCGGCGGCCCGGCTGCGCCGCCCCTTCTTGGGTTTTGGGCCCGGCAGCGCGCCATGGTGCGCTGCCGGGCCCAACGTTTTTTGTTCGCATCTATGATGCGGACGAACAAGGCGGGAGCAAACTGTGGATTCGAGTCAGTTTCGAAGCCCCTCGAACAAGCGTGTCAGGCGGGTTGCCTCGTCTTCGATTCCAAAGGGGGCATTGACAATGAACATACCCGAGCCAACCATTCCGTGCCCCTCGCGCACTGGATCAAACCGAACCTCGTGACAGACGGATTTTGGCAGGTTCTGCGACTTGAGTGCCGAAATCATGGCGCTGTGGCGGCCATCCCTTAGAACAGGATACCACAACACGATTACACCGACATTCCACTTGCGATGCAGTTTGGAGATAACTCTGGGCAGGCGATCATATTCAGACTTTACCTCATAGCTCGGGTCAATCATCAGAACGCCGCGTCGCGGTGTAGGCGGCAACAAGGACTGTGCGAGTTCAAAGCCGTCCTGACGATAAACCTTGGCGCCATACGGAGACATCATCATCGCCAATGCAGCGTGTTCCTGCGGGTGCAACTCGGCAAGGTGCAGACTATCCTGATCCCGTAGAATACTGGCAGCAATCATGGGTGAGCCCGGGTAGGCCTCAGCCCCGTGCCGCTTTTGGACCGCTCGGATTGCGCGTTCCAAAGGGTGATCCGCGCAAAACCAACTTGCCTGCCTTACGCGCTGGATACCTGCTGCCGCCTCGCCTGTACGCAGCGCCTCGGGCGCGTTCAATTTGTACAAGCCCCGTCCAGAGTGGGTCTCTATGTAGGTAAGTGGCTTGTCCTTTTGGGTCAGATAAGCGAGCACCCATGCCAATAATGCGTGCTTTTGCACATCAGCCAGATTTCCAGCGTGGTAAATATGTTGATATGAGAGCATATTGCCTTCTAAAGTCCCACTTAATAAGGCGGAAAGGTGCTGATCGTCGCGGAATCAGCCCTTTTACCGGACGTGCTGGCACCCTATAAGTCATCCGTCCCGGAACCGTCGAGTCGCGGGCAGTAGAAAAACGACATACAGGATCAGGGGAATCATGGGGATCTTTGGCAATCTGGGCGGCCTGTTCACAGCGGACATGGCTATCGACCTTGGGACAGCGAACACGCTGGTTTATGTCAAAGGGCGCGGCGTCATCCTGTCTGAACCCTCTGTGGTTGCATACCACGTAAAAGACGGCGTCAAGAAAGTGCTGGCCGTGGGCGAGGACGCCAAGCTGATGCTGGGCCGGACCCCCGGCTCGATCGAGGCGATCCGCCCGATGCGCGAAGGTGTCATTGCAGATTTCGACACTGCGGAAGAGATGATCAAGCACTTCATCCGTAAGGTCCACAAACGCTCGACTTTCTCGAAACCCAAAATCATCGTCTGCGTCCCGCACGGCGCAACACCCGTTGAAAAACGCGCAATCCGCCAGTCGGTTCTGTCCGCAGGCGCCCGGCGCGCGGGCCTGATTGCAGAACCAATTGCGGCTGCCATTGGCGCCGGCATGCCGATCACCGATCCGACCGGCAACATGGTCGTTGATATTGGCGGCGGTACGACTGAGGTGGCTGTTCTATCGCTGGGTGACATCGTCTACGCGCGTTCGGTGCGTGTCGGTGGCGACCGCATGGATGAGGCCATAATCTCCTACCTGCGCCGCCAGCAGAACTTGCTGGTGGGTGAATCGACCGCCGAGCGCATCAAAACCACCATCGGCACCGCCCGTATGCCCGACGATGGCCGGGGCCAGTCGATGCATATCCGGGGCCGCGACCTGTTGAACGGTGTGCCGAAAGAAATCGAGATCAGCCAGGCGCAGGTGGCCGAGGCACTGTCAGAACCCGTCCAGCAGATTTGCGAGGCAGTGATGACCGCGCTTGAGACCACGCCGCCTGATCTGGCGGCGGATATCGTGGACCGCGGTGTGATGCTGACCGGTGGCGGTGCGTTGCTGGGCGATCTGGATCTTGCCTTGCGCGAGCAGACAGGTCTGGCCGTGTCGATTGCCGACGAAAGCCTGAACTGTGTGGCTTTGGGCACCGGTAAGGCGCTGGAATACGAAAAACAACTGCGCCACGCGATTGACTACGAAAGCTAAGGCGCGCACCCTTTCGGGGTAACAACTCGGGCAAGAGCAGCACGGGAAGGAGTCCTGTGGCAAAGGACCGATCACAGCGCGACGAATACACAACCCCCCTCCGCCGTTTGCTTGTGGGGATTGTGGTGCTGTGCCTGCTTGGCATCTTTCTGGTCTGGCGCATCGACAGCCCCCGCGTGGAAAGGTTCCGTGCGCAGGTCGTGGACCGGGTGGTTCCTTCGATGGAATGGGCGATGGTTCCGGTCACCGCCGTGGTCAATCTCGCACGCGATTTCCAAAGCTATCAACGCCTGAGCGAACAGAACCAGGAATTGCGTAGCGAGCTGCGCCTGATGCGCGCCTGGAAAGAGGCCGCGTTGCAGTTAGAGCAGGAAAATGCCCGGCTGCTGGACCTGAACAACGTACGTCTTGATCCCCGCCTGACCTATATCACCGGTGTTGTGATGGCCGACAGCGGATCACCTTTCCGGCAATCGGTTCTGCTGAACGTGGGCGAGCGTGACGGCATCACCGATGGGTGGGCCACGATGGACGGCATCGGCGTCGTCGGACGGATTTCTGGTGTGGGGCCGGACACAGCAAGGGTGATCTTGCTGACCGACGCCTCAAGCGCGATTCCGGCCACCATCCAGCCCTCGGGCCAAACCGCGCTGATCACCGGCGATAACACGCCTGCACCCGCCGTTGAGTTCCTTGAGAACCGGGAACTCGTGCGCCCCGGCGACCGTGTTGTAACCTCGGGCGATGGTGGGGTTTTCCCTGGCGGCCTGCTGATCGGTCAGATCACTGCCGACCCCGGGGGCCGCCTGCGGGTGCGCCTTTCGGCAGATTTCGAACGGCTCGAGTTCCTTCGGGTGTTGCGGTACAAATCTGCCCCCCCGATCCGCGATCCCGGAGATATTGTTGGCCCCGGAACCCCCGAAACGGCGCTTAACCCGGCGGAGGTCGGGGATGGATAGCCCAACCTCTCAGCTTTGGTCCAAACGGGTGCTGTATCTTTTTCTGGCCATGTTGATCTTGTTTCTTCACCTTCTTCCGCTGGATACGCAACCGGACCGCTGGCCGTTTCCTGACCTTCTGATCGCCCTGACCTTCGCATGGGTGCTGCGACGGCCTGAATATGTTCCGACACTTCTTGTGGCCTTTGTGATGCTGATGGCAGACCTGTTGCTGCAACGCCCACCCGGACTATTGGCAGCGCTGGTCGTACTGGGCGCGTCCTACCTGCGTTCGGCTGCGTATGGCATGCGCGATATGGGGTTTGTTGGTGAATGCTCGACTGTCGCAGTGGTTGTTACAGCGGTCTTCATGCTGAATCGTGTCATTCTTGCTATCCTATCTGTGCAACAGGCAGCATTTGGCCCGCTGGTGATACAACTGGTTCTGACAATCGCGGTTTATCCGTTGATCGTTCTGCTCAGCCAGAACATCTTTGGCGTTCGGCGTGTCTCTGTATCCAATAACAGTATAGTGGGGGCGTGATGAAACAGCGCAAACCCAAAGCCCAAGGTCTCGCATACAAACGCCTGCCCCGACGGGCGCTGATCCTCGGCGGGCTACAGGCCGCCTTTATTGGCGGGTTGGCGGCCCGGATGCGGTTCATGCAGGTCGAGCAGGCCGATGAATACCGCCTTCTAGCCGAGGAAAACCGGATCAACATCCGCTTGATCCCGCCAACCCGTGGCCGGATATACGACCGGAACGGCGAGATTATTGGCCAGAACTCCCCCTCTTACCGCATTGTCATGGTGCGCGAGGACGCCGGAGATGTCGATCAGGTGATTGCCAAACTCTCGGAACTGATCCCTCTGACCTCAGATGAAATAGAGCGCGCCAAGGCAGAGATGCGGCGTTCGGCACCTTTTCTGCCTGTTACACTGGCTGATCAGGTCACCTGGGCCGATATATCCAAAGTCGCCGTCAACGCCCCGGCCCTGCCCGGCGTGATCCCCGAAGTCGGTCAAACCCGGCAATATCCGCGCTATGAAGATTTCGCCCATGTGGTCGGTTATGTCGGCCCGGTCAGTGACTATGATCTTAGCCAGATCGCAGACCCCGAACCGGTGCTGCGCATTCCCCGGTTCCAGATCGGCAAGGTGGGGCTCGAGGCCAAGCAAGAGGGCGCTTTGCGCGGCAAAGCCGGAGCCAAGCGTGTCGAGGTCAACGCCACTGGCCGCGTTATGCGCGAGCTGGACCGGCAAGAAGGCGAGGCTGGTGCTGATCTGCAGCTCTCGGTCGATGCCGACTTGCAACAATATGCGCAGGCCCGGCTGGCCGGAGAAAGCGCCGCCGCCGTTGTCATCGACTGCGAGACCGGTGATCTCCGGGCCATAAGTTCGGCCCCCAGTTTCGACCCGAATCTTTTCGTGCGCGGCATTTCAGTGGCCGATTATCGGGCGCTGACACAGGACAATTACCGCCCACTGGCAAACAAGTCTGTTCAGGGCACGTACCCGCCCGGATCAACCTTCAAGATGATTACCGCCATGGCTGCGCTTGAGGCCGGCGTGGTCGGGCCTTCAAACACTGTCTACTGCCCTGGTCACCTTAAAGTCGGCAGCCGCCGCTTTCATTGCTGGAAACGCGGCGGGCACGGAACGGTCGATCTGAATCTGTCGCTGAAACGCAGTTGCGACGTCTACTATTACGACGTGGCGCTGCGCACCGGAATCGACAAGATTTCCGAGATGGCTCGCATTTTCGGTCTGGGTGTCAAACACGATATCCCTATGTCCGCAGTCGCCGCTGGCTTGGCCCCGAACCAAGAGTGGAAGGAACGTGTTCACGGGCAAAGCTGGCTGACTGGCGACACGGCAAATGCGTCGATCGGTCAGGGGTTCATGCTGGCCTCACCACTCCAACTGGCGGTCATGACGGCACGGATCGCCACGGGGCGCGCTGTAAAACCGCGTTTGGTGCGATCGGTAAACGGGGTTGAACAACCCTCTGGCGCAGGTGAGCCGCTGGCCGTCAGCCCAACCAATCTGGAATTCATACGCAAGGCCATGTTCGCGGTTTCAAACGACCGCGGAGGTACAGCCTATCGCAGTCGTATCATCGCTGATGACCTGCGCATGGCAGGCAAGACCGGCACCAGTCAGGTCCGCAATATCACCAAGGCCGAACGGGCCGCCGGTGTGATCCGCAACGAGGATCTGCCATGGGAGCGCCGCGACCACGCGCTGTTTGTCAGCTTTGCCCCTTATGACAATCCGAAATTTGCCGTGGCAGTCGTGGTCGAGCATGGCGGTGGCGGGTCCAAGGCGGCGGCCCCGGTGGCCCGCGATATCATGCTGCAGGCGTTGTACAACGGAACGCCCCCACTTGAAGCCTATCCGGTAGCTGACCGCGAAAAAATCAAGGAACAGCAAAAGAGGCTGGAGGGCGACCGTCGCCCCAAAGCGCGTCCGACCGAGAAGGACCGCGCATGAGCTATCTTGAATACGCCGTCAAATCCACGCCATCGGGCTTTCGCAAGTTCCTGTATATGAACTGGCCGCTGACCCTGTTGTTGATCAGCGTCGCCAGCGCCGGATTCCTGATGCTGTATTCCGTGGCCGGCGGGTCGTGGACCCCGTGGGCCGAGCCGCAGATGGAGCGATTTGGTCTGGGCCTTGCGGTCATGTTCATCGTTGCGCTGGTCCCGATCTGGTTCTGGCGGAATATGTCTGTGCTGGCCTATCTGATCTCAATTGCCCTGCTGGTGTTTGTTGAGTTCTTCGGCACCGTCGGCATGGGCGCGCAACGGTGGATCGACCTTGGTTTCATGCGGCTACAACCTTCCGAGGTCATGAAAGTTGCTCTCGTCATGGTTCTGGCTGCCTACTACGACTGGTTGCCATCCCATAAAACGTCGCGCCCATTGTGGGTTCTGATCCCCGTCATCCTGGTCCTGATCCCGACTTTCTTTGTTCTGAAACAGCCCGACCTTGGCACGTCGATCCTGCTGCTGGCAGCGGGCGGAGGGCTGATGTTTCTGGCCGGTGTCCACTGGGCTTATTTCGCTGCTGTCATCGCAGCCGTGGTGGGCCTGATTGCCACGGTATTCAACAGCCGGGGGACCGACTGGCAATTGCTCAAGGATTATCAGTTCCGGCGGATCGATACATTTCTTGACCCGTCCACTGATCCGTTAGGGGCCGGATATCACATTACCCAGTCCAAGATCGCGCTGGGGTCCGGTGGCTGGAACGGGCGCGGGTTCATGCAGGGGACGCAGTCGCGGCTGAACTTCTTGCCCGAAAAACACACCGACTTTATCTTCACCACACTGGCCGAGGAATTCGGCTTTGTCGGCGGCATTACCCTGCTGACACTATATGCTCTGATCCTCGTGTTCTGTCTCGTCACGGCGTTGTCTACCAAGGATCGCTTTTCGTCACTGGTGACATTGGGCATCGCGCTGAACTTTTTCCTGTTTTTTGCCGTCAACATGTCAATGGTCATGGGCTTGGCTCCGGTTGTCGGTGTACCACTGCCGATGGTCAGCTATGGTGGCTCGGCCATGCTGGTTTTGATGGCTGCATTTGGCATCGTCCAAAGCGCCCATATCCACCGCCCCCGCTGATTTGAAAGGTCTTTTATGCCCGTGAACGTCCTGTTTTCCGCGCGTCCTGAACTGTGGCCCGTGTACGAACCCCTGCTGGCCAAGGGCCTGACCGAAGCCGGGCTGGACTTCTGCCTTGGGACGGAATTCGCACCGGATCAGGTGGATTACGTCGTTTATGCCCCGAACGGAGGGTTGATGGACTTTACGCCCTACACCCGGCTGAAAGCGGTACTCAGCCTTTGGGCAGGGGTTGAACAGATTGCGGGCAATGCGACGCTGACCGTACCGCTTGCGCGGATGGTGGATCACGGTTTGACGCAAGGCATGACGGAATGGGTGGTGGGGCACGTGCTGCGTTATCACCTTGGCATGGATCACCACATAACAGTTCAGGATGGGGTCTGGACCCCTGACGCACCACCTTTGGCCAGTGAACGTCTGGTTTGCGTTCTCGGCCTTGGCGCGTTGGGCGAAGCCGCTGCACGGGCGTTGGCCGCATTGAATTTTCATGTCACCGGCTGGAGCCGCACATCCAAGGACATCCCCGGTGTCACTTGCCTGTATGGCGAGGATGGGTTGCTGACCGCGTTGTCACAAGCCGAGATCGTCGTGCTGTTGTTGCCGGATACACCAGCGACAGAGAATACTCTGAACAGCAAAACTCTGGCCCTGTTGCCCATGGGGGCGTGTATCATCAACCCCGGTCGGGGACCGTTGATCGACGATAACGCCTTGCTAGACGCGCTGAAAACGGGACAGGTCGGGCACGCCACACTTGACGTGTTCCGGGTCGAGCCGTTGCCGCCGGACCACCCTTACTGGGCCCATCCGAACGTCACGGTCACACCGCATATCGCGTCGGAAACACGTCCCGTCACAGCGGCACAGGTGATCTGTGAGAACATCCGCCGAGGAGAGGAAGGCGAACCCTTCCTGCACCTCGTGGATCGGACGTTAGGGTACTAGGCCGCGATCAACCCGCGGCCTTTCAACAGCGCTTCGACACCCGGCAACCTGCCCCGGAAGGCCAGATACAGGTCTTCGGCCTCGCGCGAACCGCCGGTGGACAGAATGTTTTCTTCCAGCGCTTTGGCGCGTTCCGGGTCGAATGCACCGCCTGCTTCTTCAAACGCGGCAAAGGCGTCTGCGTCCATGACCTCGGACCACATGTAGCTGTAGTAACCTGCGCTATATCCGTCGCCGGCAAAGACATGGGCAAAATGCGGTGTGGCGTGCCGCATACCAATAGCCCGCGGCATACCGATTTCCGCCAAAACCTCAGCCTGTTTCACCATTGGATCTGCCGGGGCTGCGCCCTCATGGAACGCCAGATCCACCAATGCCGAGGCGACATATTCCACCGTCTGAAACCCTTGATCAAAATTGGCGGCCTTCAGCACCTTTTCCAACATGTCCTGTGGCATCGCTTCACCGGTTTCGGCATGGGTTGCGAATTCGGCCAAAACCTCGGGGACTTCCAGCCAGTGTTCGTAAAGCTGGCTGGGCAACTCGACGAAATCACGCGCCACGCTGGTGCCCGAAATGCTTTCATAGGTCACGTTAGACAACATTTGATGCAACGCATGGCCGAATTCGTGAAACAGCGTTCGTGCGTCATCATAAGACAACAGCGCGGAATCACCTTTTGCAAAGTTGCAGACATTAATCACGACCGGCGCCTGAACCTTGGGGAACTTGGCCTGCGATCGCATCGCGCTGCACCACGCGCCCGAGCGTTTCGATCCCCGCGCAAAATAGTCACCGATGAACACCGCGATGTGCTGTCCGTTTCGCGTGACTTCCCACGCGCGGCAATCCGCGTGATAGAGCGGAACGTCCAGCGGCGCGAATTCAAGCCCGAACAGACGGTTGGCACAGGCAAACGCCGCTTCGATCATTCGATCAAGCTGTAGGTAGGGTTTTAGTGCCGCTTCATCCAGATCATGCTCGGCCTTGCGACGTTTCTCAGCGTAATAGCGCCAGTCCCACGCGTCCAGCGGACCGTTTACGCCATCTTCCTGCATCATCTGCGTCAGGATCTCGGCATCCGCATCCGCACGCGCCTTGGCTGGCTGCCACACTTGCAAAAGCAGATCACGGACCTTGTCGGGCGTACGTGCCATTTCTGTTTCCAACTTGAAATCGGCAAAACTATCATAACCTAGCAGATTTGCACGTTCTTCCCGCAGGGTCAGGATTTCAGCAGCAATCGCCCGATTATCCGTTTCACCGCCATTTGCGCCTCGCGCAGTCCATGCCTTATACGCCTTTTCCCTTAGGTCGCGCCGCGGCGAAAACTGTAAAAACGGCACAATCAAAGAGCGTGAGAGCGTCACAACCGGCCCATTCGCGTTTTTTTCCTGCCCCGCCGCGCGCGCAGCATCCACCACAAAATCAGGCAGGCCTTCCAAATCAGCTTCGGACAGGTCCATGTACCAGTCCCGTTCATCGGCCAGCAGGTTCTGCGTAAAAGAGGTTCCCAACGAGGCAAGCCGCGCCTTGATGTCCTGCATCCGTGCGTCCGCATCACCCTCCAGCGCGGCACCTGCACGGACAAAACCGCGATGAGTCAGCATCAGCACGCGCGCCTGTTCCTCGGTCAAGTTCAGGTCGTCTTTACGCGCCCACAGGTCCGCGACCCTGTGGAACAGTGCTTTGTTCGACGATATACCCGAGAAATGCGCGGCCAGTTTGGGCGAGAAGTCCCGTTGTAACTTCTCCCGTGCCGGATTGCTGTCGGCTCCGGCGACGGTGAAAAACACCGAAAGCACCTTATCCATCTGTTCGCCTGCCGCCTCAAGCGCCTCGATCGTGTTCGCGAATGTGGGCGTATCCGGGTTGTTGGCGATCTCATCGATTTCAGCGTTGTGGGCCTGCATGGCCTGTTCTAACGCAGGTGTAAAATCGTCATCTGAAATGGCGTTGAACGGGGCGATTTCAAACGGCGTGGTCCAGTCGGACAGGATCGGGTTGGTCATGCAGCTCTCCTTTACCGGTGAAGCTAGGGAGGCTACCCCGGATGGTCCAGAGGTGGCGGACCAATCGCGGCAAATTCCTTTGCTCTGCTTTTTTGTGCAACCCCATCGCAATACGCGACGTCACCTGAAAGGCAGACGTGACATGAGGGAGTGAAATAGCGGCTGCAGGTTAAGCAGCAGCAGGACTATCGCGACCGCGCTGGCGACGATCTTATCGCCAATCTGGAGACTGCCCCAAGCTGGGTGCTCCCGCCTCCGCCGCGCGCATCAAAGATGCGTCTTGGCGGCGTTGGGCCGGGCCGCGCGCTTACGCGCCCGGCGTCTGTGCCCGGTCTTCAGACCCTGCGCAGATCGGGCAATCGGCACGGCGTGATAGGCTGATCTTGCGGCTTTCGCCATAAAGCGCATCGTAGATCAGCATTTCACCCCGCAGAGCCTGGCCCGCACCGGTGATTACCTTTATCGCCTCAACCGCCATCATCGACCCTACCACACCGGGCAGCGGGCCAATGACCCCCGCCTCGGCGCAGGAGGGTGCAAGGCCGGGCGCAGGCGCCTCGGGGAAGATGCACTGATAGCATGGCGCTTCGTTGGCCGGGTCAAAGACGCTGAGCTGCCCCTCCCACTGCGACAGCGCACCGGAGATCAGCGGCTTACCCAGGGCTACGGCTGTACGGTTGGCGAGGTAGCGGGTTTCAAAATTGTCGGTGCCGTCAAGGATCACATCGAAATCCGCAAACAGATCGGATGCGATTTCATCGGTCAGGCGGCGGTTATAGGGCAAAACCGTAACCTTTGGGTTCTGCGCCAGCATTGCCTGTTGCGCCGAAAACACCTTGGGCATTCCGATATCGGCATCGCGATGGATCACCTGCCGTTGCAGGTTGGCATTTTCGACCTCATCATCGTCGATCACGCCGATCGTACCCACCCCGGCAGCAGCTAGATATTGCAGGGCGGGCGCGCCCAGCCCACCGGCCCCGATGACCAGCACCCTTGCCTGCTTCATCTGTTTCTGACCCGGCCCCCCCAGCTCGCGCAGGACGATGTGGCGGGCATAGCGCTCAAGCTCAGTTTCTGAGAACTGGCCGGATGGCGTAATGCTCTGTTCCGAAGTCGGCGCGGCCCGATTGCGCAGCGCCCTCAGAAGCTGCCTGTATAGCAATATGAGCAGCGCGGCACCGCCTAGCAAAAGCCAAGGTGCCGCAGAACCACCCGTCGCCGCGCGTAAGGGGTGACTGACGGGCAAAACCAGCTGTGCCAGAACCACGCCCACCAACAGAACCGCGACAGACGTCATACGTGCTGTCCGGGACACACCGGCAAGATAGCCGATACCCCAGAGAGCCGCCGCTAGGATCAGAACCAGCAGCATTAGCCGCGCCCGGTCGAGCCGAAGCCACCGGCACCGCGCACGGTATCGCTGAGCGACTCGACTGCGTCGAACCGGGCCTGAACAACCGGCGCGACGACCAGTTGGGCAATCCGTTCACCATGGGTGATCTCGAATACCTCCTGCCCCGCGTTCAGAACAATCACGCCTAATGGACCGCGATAATCGCTATCAATCGTGCCCGGTGTGTTGGGCAGCGTAATGCCGTGTTTGAGCGCAAGCCCTGATCGCGGGCGCACCTGTACCTCGAATCCCTGCGGGATTTCGATACGCAGGCCGGTAGGCACCAAGGCACGCTGACCGGGTTCAAGCGTGATCGCCGCGCCGTCTGGCAGGTTGGCCCGAACATCTGCGCCGGCCGCACCCGTAGTTTCATAGGACGGCAGGGGGACCGACGGATCAGCGCCTTCCTCGCGAATTACACGAATTGCAACCATCACTGCTCCTCTTGTTTGCTGATCAAAGCGTCAGCGATCTTGCGCGCCAATCGTTCTGCCACAGCGTCCTTACCCATACGGGGCCATTCTTCGGCGCCCTCATCTGATATCAGGATCACCGCATTTTCGGACCCGCCCATGATGCCCGTTGCCGGACTGACATCATTGGCAACGATCCAGTCGCAGCCCTTGCGGTCCCGTTTGGCTGTAGCGTGTTCGATTACATCGTCCGTCTCGGCAGCAAAGCCTACGACCAGTGGTGGTCGTCCTGTTTTCAGGTGCGAGACGCGTTTGAGGATGTCCGGATTCTCGGCAAATTCCAGCGCTGGCATTCCGTCCCGGCTTTTCTTCAGCTTCTTGTCCGATGCTCCAACCACCCGCCAATCTGCAACCGCCGCAGCAAACACCGCCGCGTCAACCGGCAGCGCGGCGTCCACGGCGTCTGACATCTGCTGTGCAGTTTCAACCCGCGTAACCTGCACACCTTCGGGCGGGGCAACATCCGCAGGACCGGTTACAAACACCACTTCAGCGCCCAGTGCCGCAAACGCCCGGGCAACAGCCGTTCCCTGCGCCCCCGATGATCGGTTGGCGATATAGCGCACCGGATCAATCGGCTCATGCGTTGGGCCCGAGGTCACGAGAACGCGCTTGCCGCGCAACGGACCGGCGCCAAGTTCGGTTTCAATCGCCGCAACAATCTCTAGCGGTTCTGACATGCGACCGGGGCCGTATTCACCGCAGGCCATGTCACCCTCATTCGGGCCAACAAAGTGGACACCATCCGCTTGCAATTGTTTTAGATTTCTCTGAGTTGCCGGGTGATCCCACATCCGTACATTCATGGCGGGCGCACACAGAACGCGCGTATCGGTCGCCATCAGCAACGTCGAGGCCAGATCATTCGCCAGCCCTGCAACCATCTTGCCCATCAGATCGGCAGTAGCCGGGGCCACGACAATCAAATCGGCGGAACGAGACAGCTGGATATGGCCCATCTCAGCCTCATCCGTCAGGTCGAACAGGTCACGATAGGTTTTCTCTCCGGCCAGGGCCGACACAGAAAGCGGTGTCACAAATTCTTCTGCCGCGCGGGTCAAGACAGGGGTCACCGACGCACCGCGTTCGCGCAAACGCCGGATCAGATCCAGCGATTTATAGGCCGCGATCCCACCGCCAATGATCAGCAGAATGCGTTTCGATGCCAGCATGTTGACCCCTTCCCGTCCAGCTCGGCCCTGACATTAGGCAAGCGGGCCGGACAGTTCCAGCGGTTAATTCTGCTGCTGAAACGCCAGACAAGGGTCTTCCCGTTCGACTGCCGGGCTATCGAGCACCGCGTCGAATTCGCCATCCACAACACCATCTTCGGACTGACCCAGCACAAATACCTTCAATCCCGGACGCAGACGGGACAGGTAAGTGGGGATGCCACGATCCTTGCGCGCATGGCCATTGCCCGTAATCACCGCAATTGGCCCGCCGGTTTCATCCGTAGCCCGCAGGACGGCTCGCGCCAGCACGGCATCCCGCAAACGCTGAATCGCCACCATTTGTGGCAGCACACTTTCCGGAATAGCGTCGCAATGCGCGGCCAGCTGATCTGCCTCACGCGCGGCCTGTTCGGCAGGCGGAAGCGGGATGGTCAAACCAAACCGCGCGGCATCTGCACCCAAAGCGGTTGCCGCGCCGCGTTCCATCGCTGCCCGCGCCGCAGCACGCGGCACCATCGCCCCATAAATCGGTGCATCCGACGCCTGAAAAACCGGGTAATACATGCTGAGCGGTGGCCAGCCGGACTCGATCCATTTCAATATGCGCGCAAGCTCTTCCGGATCGGACACCGCCTTGTTCGCAAGACGCTGCGCGCCTTCTTCGGTCACCATCTCCCATACAACCGCCGATGGCATGATGGCTTTCAAGGCTTCTGCCTGAACGATGTGGTGCTGCGGGTTATCGTGGATTTCACCCAAGATAACCACATCCGATGATTTCATCGCGTTCAGAATGTCATTCGGAATGAGGTCGGCATGGCCAGGATTGGCCATAACCACAAGTGCACACAGCAGAATCGCAAATCGTTTCATGCGATGAATTGTTGCACCTCGCGCGATTGAGCTTCAAGGTTCTTTCGCATTTTCACAAACGCTGCAGCCTCAAGCTGGCGTACCCGCTCCTTGGAAAGGCCAAGTTCCTTACCCAAGCACTCCAGCGTCCTGGCCGGTTCGCGCAGTTTGCGCTCACGTACGATAAACCGTTCGCGGTCATTCAGCGCCTGCATGGCCGTCACCAACCATTCACGCAACTGTTCCGTATCATGGCTGTTTTCCACTGTCTCGGCAGCTTGCTCCCGATCATCTTCAAGGGCGTCAATCCACTCACGCCCATCCTCGTCCGTGGATTGAACGGCGTTCAGCGAGAAATCAGAGCCAGACAGTCGGCCCTCCATCATTTCAACATCCCGCAAAGGCACGCCGATCTCGGTCGCAATCATCTGGTGCAGCTGGTGGCGATCCAGCTCAGTCCCTTCAGTGGCTGCTTCGCGCTCAAGCCGTGCCTGAACCCTGCGCATGTTGAAAAAGAGCGATTTTTGAGACGAGGTCGACCCTGTCCGCACCATCGACCAGTTGCGCATCACGTAATCCTGAATGCTCGCCTTGATCCACCAGACCGCATAGGTGGAAAAGCGCACGCCGCGGTCCGGATCGAATTTGTCCGCAGCTTTCATCAAACCCAACCCCGCCTCTTGGATCAGGTCATTCATGGGTGCTCCGTAGCGCTTGAATTTCGCCGCCATGGAAATAGCTAACCGCATGTAGGCGGTGATCAGTCGATGCAACGCTTGTTCGTCGCGGTCGTCTCGCCAAGCATATGCAAGTTTCAATTCGGTCTCTGCGTCCAGCAGTTCGGCCTTCATCGCTTGCCGGGACATCGAGAAATCGTTCGCATTGTCGAGTGCCATTGAAATCTCTCCTTATTTACAGGCGCGAGCCGGGCTTGTTTTACCGACTTGAAATAGGTACGCAGAAAACGACCGGGTGGATCACCAGAAAGGCTATGCAGTGTATCCGGATTTGACCTTTGTGCTGGGTGGCGCGGCCTCGGGAAAGTCGTCATACGCTGAACAACTTGTTGTATCTTCTGGGAAAAAGCGTTCGTACATCGCCACATCACAAGTGTTTGATGATGAGATGCGCAACAAGGTTCAACGCCATATCGCACAGCGCGGGGGTAGTTGGACGACCATTGAGGCACCCTTTGATCTGGCCCCTGCGCTGAGCGACCTGACCGCGAATGATATCTGCCTGATCGATTGCGGAACCATGTGGCTAACCAATCATCTGCTTGCCGAAAACGATCTGGAACAGGCGCAGACTAAGCTGCTGCACGACCTCAGGGCTTGCCACGCTCCGGTTGTCATCGTCTCAAACGAAGTCGGGTACGGCATTGTCCCGGACAACGCCATGGCCCGCCGGTTCCGCGAGGCGCAGGGCCGGTTGAACATCGCGTTGGCCGCGCAGGCTGATCTGGTTGTGCAGGTGACGGTCGGGTTGCCGTTAGTCCTGAAAGGGCATTTGCCATGACGCACCTTTACCTTGTTCGTCACGGCCCAACCCACGCTAAATCAATGGTTGGATGGTCCGACTTGCCTGCGGACCTAAGCGATCATGCGGCCATCGCCCGACTGCATGGGCACTTGCCGGCTGAGGCGCTGGTTATATCGTCCGACCTTTCACGCGCTGCCGACACCGCCTCGGCCATTCAGGGCCAGCGGCAAAGGCTGCCGCATCATCCCGACTTGCGAGAGATTCATTTTGGCACGTGGGAGCTACGCGGGTTCAAAGAGATCGAAGCAGAAGACCCCGATCTTGCCTTTGCCTATTGGGACAATCCGGGTGACGTTCGCCCCCCGAACGGTGAAACCTGGAATGAGGTTCGGGCGAGGGTCGATGCCGTGATAGACCGGCTGATAGTCGATCACTCCGGGCGCGATCTGGTTATCGTGGCCCATTTCGGTGTCATCCTGACACAGGTTCAGCGTGCCCTTGGCATCGAAGCGCAAGAGGTGTTTGGCCACCGCATCGACAACCTTTCCGTAACGGACATAACCCATCACGGCGATCGCTGGTCAGTGGGGCGGATCAATCACTGCCCGTGATCACAGCCCGCACAAATAACTGATTTACGGAAGGGTCAGACCGCGCCATCGTCAGGTATGACTTATGATCTGTTTATCGGCGACCGCCTGTTTTCCAGCTGGTCCATGCGCGGCTGGTTGATGCTGGAAAAGTTCAGCCTGCCCTACCGAAGCCACATGATTGGCTTGTATTCCGGCACCATGGCCGAAGATATGAAATCCCTTGCCCCGGCCCGTCTTGTGCCAGCATTGCGTCTGCCGGATGGCACAGTCGTGGGCGAGAGCCTCGCCATGGCGGAAACACTGGCAGAACGGCACCCAAAGGCCGGGTTGTGGCCCAAGGACCCTGCTGCCCGGGCAACCGCGCGGTGGCTTTGTGCCGAGATGGTTGCCGGGTTTCATGCTTTGCGCGGAGAATGTCCAATGCAATTGATCCAGTGTTGGCAGGGTTTTCAGCCATCCTCTGAGACGTTGGCGGATTTGAAGCGGATTGAAACCCTGTGGTCCCACGCCCGCACCGTATCGGGCGCGGAAACCGGCCCGCTGTTCGGCAGCTATTCCCTGGCCGATGTTTTCTATACCCCGGTAGCCGCCCGGATTATCGGGTACGGCCTGCCTGTTTCAGAAGCCAACCGCGCGTACTGCCTAGAGCTGCTGTCAGACATCTCGGTACGGCAATGGCGTGCCATGGGTCTGACGGTTGCTTATGACCCCGTTCCCTATGCGTTGGATTTGCCATCACGTGCTTGGCCAATAGGCGCTAAGTCCGGTGCTCGCCCAGTCGAGGGAACACAATCCGTCAACGACACATGCCCGTATTCTGGTAAGCCGATCACTCACGTACTTGAGCTGGACGGCCAACGCTGGGGCTTTTGCAACCGGTTCTGCCGGGACAAAACCGTTGCAGACCCCGGCGCGTGGCCAGAATTCGCATCAATGATCACCGGTATTAACCATTCTTAAACCGCGACCATGGCAGCAACGACCTGTTAACCAAAAAGGTCGTTCATGGTCACCCGCTCCCACACTGTCGCTTTCCAAGGTGTCGATGCCCGCCCGGTCGAGGTGCAATGCGCCGTCTCACCGGGCTTGCCGGCGTTTTCCATCGTCGGCCTGCCCGACAAGGCGGTGTCCGAGGCGCGCGACAGAGTTCGCAGTGCGCTCAGTTCGATGGCCATTGCGCTGCCCTCAAAGCGGATCACCATCAACCTCTCACCCGCCGATCTGCCAAAAGAAGGTAGCCATTTCGATCTACCCATTGCCGTGGCCTTGTTGTCGGCGCTTGAAATCATTCCTGCCGACGCCGCCGAAGGTACGGTATCGCTGGGCGAATTGTCATTGGATGGCTCACTTGTGCCCGTCCTCGGGGCGCTGCCCGCGGCCATGACTGCTGCGGCCGAGGATCGCAGCCTGCTTTGCCCGCGCGCCTCAAGCGCCGAAGCTGCTTGGGTGGATGCCACTCAGGTGATCGGTGCAGAGTCTCTTGGCGATGTCGTGCGCCATTTCTCGGGCCAGTCGCCTTTGCCTGTGGCCAAACCAGGAGAGGTTAGCCTTGCGTCCAGCACCCGGGACCTGCGCGACGTTAAAGGCCAAGAACGGGCCAAGCGCGCCCTTGAAATTGCGGCCGCCGGGCGCCACCACCTGATCATGATCGGCACACCAGGGTCCGGCAAATCCATGCTGGCTGCGCGACTGCCGGGTATTCTACCACCGCTTACCCCGGTCGAGGCGCTGGAAACCTCGATGATACAATCCCTTTGTGGGCTGCTGGATGAAGGCGGTATCAGCCGCAGCCGCCCGTTCAGGGAACCACACCATACCGCGTCGATGGCTGCCATTGTCGGCGGCGGCAAGGGCGCAAAGCCGGGCGAAATTTCGCTGGCTCATAATGGCGTGTTGTTCATGGACGAGTTTCCAGAATTCCCCCGCACGGTGCTGGAAACCCTGCGCCAGCCTATCGAAACCGGCGAGGTCATGGTGGCCCGCGCCAACGCCCATGTGAAATATCCCTGCCGGTTCATGCTGGTGGCTGCGGCCAACCCCTGCAAATGCGGGTATCTGACCGATCCTGCCCGCGCCTGCTCGCGAGCGCCGGTCTGCGGCGAAGACTACCTTGGCCGAATCTCCGGCCCCCTTATGGACCGGTTCGACCTGCGGATTGAGGTCCCGCCAGTCGGGTTTACCGACCTCGACCTGCCGCCCTCCGGCGACAGTTCAGCCATTGTTGCGGCACGTGTTGAACAGGCACGGTCAATTCAGGCCGACCGTTTTCGGGAAACGCCCGCAACCCGCCAGAACGCGGATGTCGAGGGCAACGTTCTCGAGGAAATCGCCGCCCCGGACGCAGAGGGGAAAGAACTGTTGTTGAAAGCTGCCGAACGTTTTGGCCTGTCAGCCCGCGCCTTTCATCGCATCCTGCGGGTCGCGCGCACAATCGCTGATCTCGATGGCGAAAGGGATGTCAAACGACCGCATGTCGCAGAGGCGCTGAGCTTTCGCATCAGCGCCAAGATCGCGTCTTAGACTTTGGCCTCAATCGCCTGCCATATCTTTTCAGCAATGTTGACGCCGTCAAACCGTTCCAGTTCCTGAATACCGGTTGGCGAGGTCACATTAATCTCGGTCAGATAGTCGCCGATTACATCGATCCCGACGAAAATCTGCCCTTTTTCCTTCAGCAGGGGGCCAATTACGGCACATATCTCCTGATCGCGCTCTGACAGGCCAATTTTTTCCGGGCGACCCCCCACATGCATGTTCGAACGGGTCTCGCCCGCGGCCGGAACGCGGTTGACTGCGCCGACAGCTTCGCCATCCACAAGGATCACACGCTTGTCGCCGTTGCTTACATCAGGCAGGAATTTCTGCACGATCAAAGGCTCACGCGAGAAACCCGTGAACAACTCGTGCAGCGAGGTCAGGTTGCGATCGTTTGCGTCAAGCCGAAACACACCTGCGCCACCGTTGCCATAAAGCGGCTTCAGAATGACGTCACCGTGCCTTTCCTTGAACGCTTTGATCGTCTGAAGATCGCGCGCAATCGTTGTCGGCGGGGTCAATTCAGGGAAGTCCAGAACCAACAGCTTTTCAGGGTAGTTCCGCACCCAGAACGGATCATTGACCACCAGCGTCTTCCCTTTAAGGCGATCCAGAATATGGGTCGACGTAATGTAATGCATATCAAACGGTGGGTCCTGACGCAGCCAGACCACATCAAAATCCGCCAGATCAACTTCACGTTCAGACCCGAGCACGGCTGGATTGCCTGCAACGCGCTGGACCTTCATGTCATAACCGCGCGCGGTAATCCGTCCTTCCTGATAGGCGAGGTGATCCGGGCTGTAGAAAAACAGCGTATGGCCGCGGGCCTGTGCCTCTTCGGCCAAACGGAAAGAGCTGTCTGCGTTGATATCCACGGCCCCGATCGGGTCCATCTGAAAGGCGATTTTCATGGCGTGTCCCTCAGTTTCTCGCCCGTTACATGGCCCAGCGCGACCGGGGGTTCAATGGGGATCACGCGGTGCCGAACGCGTTTTCTATAATTTGAACGGCACCGCTGCCATCCACCAACGCAACATCAAACCGAACATTTGTCAGTTGACCACGAGGTTCGCTGCCTAAAAACGCAGCGGCCGAGGCACAAATGCGATCAATCTGACGCTGGCTGATCCGGGCGGCTGCCATGTCGAACCTGGTGCTTTTCTTGACCTCGATGAACACCAAGTCTTCGCCGTCGCGTGCGATCAGGTCAATTTCACCACCCGCTCCACGCCAGCGTCGATGCGCGATGGCAAAGCCGCGGCGTTCGTAGTCGGCTGCAACCCGCAGCTCTGCCGCTTGCCCTGCGTGGTAAGAGACCGAGCTTCGGACGGATCGCGCTGTCATGTCATCCCTTCCCGAGCTTCAGGGCCTTTTGATAGATCGGTCGTCGAGGCAGTTTGAACATCTCAGATATCAAGTCCGCCGCATCCCTGACCGAGTGGGTTTCAAGGGCCCGTTTCAGAGCTTCTTCTACGTCGGATTCGTTAACGGAGTCCGAATGTCCGCGATCCACAAGCAACACAATCTCGCCTTTGAGTGTCTGACCGTGCAGCTCAGACGCCAATTGGCCCAAAGTGCCGCGCCGGACCTCTTCGAATTTCTTGGTTAATTCGCGGCACATCGCGGCGCTGCGGTCTTCACCCAGCACCTCGGCCAAGTCTGAAAGACAGGCCGCCACGCGCTTAGGCGATTCGTAGAACACGAGCGTTCCCGGCACGTCGCGCAAGGCTTCGATGCGGGTTCGTCGCGCGCCAGAGGCGTTTGGCAGAAAACCGGCAAAAAAGAATGCGTCCGTTGGCAACCCTGCAAGCGTCAGTGCCATCAAGGCAGCGGACGGTCCCGGTGCGCAGGTTACAAGATGCCCTGCCTCCGCGGCCTGTCGCCCCAGATCATAGCCGGGATCGGCAATCAACGGCATCCCAGCCTCCGATGCATAGGCCACCGACTTTCCTTCCGCTAGCGCATCCAGAACCTTCCCACGCGCCGCGGCACCACTGTGGTCGTGGTATGCCTGAATACGCCGGCCTTCCAGTGGGATTCCGTGAATTTCCATCAAGCGGCGCAGGCTGCGCGTATCTTCAGCAGCAATAACGTCAGCCGACGCCAGCACGTCCAGCGCCCTAAGCGTGATGTCGCGCGCAGCCCCGATTGGGGTGGCAACAAAATACAGGCCGGCGCCCAAACTGACTTTTTGGAAATTCAAAGCTGGACCCTCACAGCGTGACGTTTATTATCCCGAGCAACAGAGTGGCGGTCCCCTAGCCGCCCGGACAGGGAGTTTTCATTCAGATGTTTAGCCTTTGCAAGCCCGTTCGCAAACTGGTGCGTACAGCCGCCGTTCTGGCAACCGCCGCATTTTTGGCCGCTTGCGAAGTCGGCACCATTGGCGGCGGGCCTTCGATCGATACCTCCGACCCCGTGCCTGTTGCCTTGTTGGTCCCTGCGGGATCAGGGCAAGCTGGTGACGCCGCGTTAGCGCGCAGCCTGGAAAACGCGGCTCGCCTTGCTATTGCGGACTTGCCGAATGTTCAGATTGATTTGCGCGTTTATGACACGCGGGGCAGCTCAAATACAGCTGCGGCGGTTGCGCAGCAGGCGGTGGCTGACGGAGCGAAGATCATACTTGGGCCTGTGTATGCGCAGGCTGCAAATTCCGCAGGTATTGCGGCGCTGAGCAACAACGTGAATGTATTGTCCTTTTCGAACAACACCAGCATTGCAGGCGGCAATGTGTTCGTGCTGGGGCCAACTTTCGACAATACAGCCAATCGTCTTGTCAGTTTTGCCGGATCGCAAGGCAAATCCAACATGGTCATCGTTCATAGCAACGATGCTGCCGGGCGGTTGGGTCAAGCTGCCATTTCCAATGCACTTGGTGGCAGCCGCGTGAACAATGCAGGCTCGGTGGGCTATGACCGTTCTCAGCAAGGTGTCATCAACTCGGTTCCGTCAGTCAAAGCAACCATAGATGCGTCTGGTGCGGACTCCCTGTTTCTGACAGCAACCACTGCCGGCGCATTGCCGCTTTTTACGCAGTTGCTGCCCGAAGCAGGCGTTTCACCGGCGAACACACAGTTTATCGGTCTAACGCGCTGGGACATCCCGCCACAAACTTTGGACCTGCCGGGTGTACAAGGTGGGTGGTTTGCTCTGCCGGACCCATCCAAAGCACAGGCATACCGGCAGCGGTATAACAATACCTATGGCGAAGCCCCGCACCCGATCAGCGGTTTGGCCTATGATGGTATCGCTGCAATCGCTGCCCTGGTCAGTCAAGGAAGGTCCAACGCGCTCACCGCTTCGGCGCTGACACAAAACGCTGGTTTTCAGGGTGTCGGCGGTATATTCCGCCTGCGGCCGAACGGTACCAATGAACGCGGTCTGGCCGTCGCCACGATCCAGAATAAACAGGTAGTAGTGATTGACCCTGCCCCACAAAGCTTCTCCGGCGCCGGTTTCTGATCTACCGGCTCTGACGCTTGCCCCAAGGGGTGAGTTGATCTGTCCGGCCGATGAAATTTTCGACAGCAACGCCGTCCTGGCGCAGCTGTCGGATGCTTTCGAGAAAATTTCAGACAATGTCGCACGGCGGCAAGAGACTGTGCGCATTCTGCGTGACGTCCAGAAAGCTGGGCGCAAGGCGATTGCCGATGCTTTTACCGAACGCCCGTTTGATGCGCGGCCACTGACCCGTTCCTACACCTATCTGACTGACGGGCTGGTCTGTACCGCCATGAAGGTTTCGAGCGAGGATCTGCACCCCCTGGCCACACCCACGCAGGGCGAAAAGATCGCTGTGTTGGCGGTGGGCGGTTATGGGCGCGGCGAGATGGCGCCCTCATCCGACGTAGACCTGCTGTTTCTGACGCCCTACAAAATCACGGCATGGGCCGAAAGCGTGATCGAATCCATGCTTTACATCTTGTGGGATTTGCGGCTGAAGGTTGGCCATTCGTCGCGCACGATAAAAGACTGCCTGCGTCTTGGTGCCGATGATTTCACGATCCGAACGGCCATGTTGGAGCAGCGTTACCTGGCCGGTGACACCAAGCTTGCGGCGGATCTGGAAAAGCGCCTGAAATCCGATCTTTTCAAGGGCACCGAGCGTCAATTTATCGAAGCCAAACTGAAGGAACGCGATGAACGGCACATAAAGCAAGGCCAGCGCTATGTGGTCGAGCCCAACGTAAAAGAGGGCAAAGGCGGCTTGCGCGACCTGCAATCCCTGTACTGGATTGCCAAATATATTTACGGGGTTCAGGATGTGGCCGAGTTGGTGCCGTTGGGCCTCTTCACGCCTGAAGAGTTCAGAACATTTGTTCAGGCTGAAGATTTCCTGTGGGCAGTGCGGGCACATCTGCATCTTGTTACGGGGCGCGCCACCGAACAGCTGACATTTGACCAACAGGTCGAGGTGGCAAGAAGGATGGGCTACGAAGACCGGGCCGGACGCCGCGCTGTTGAGGTGTTCATGCAACGCTATTTCCGCGAGGCAACCTATGTCGGCGATCTGACCCGAATTTTTCTGACCAAACTCGAAGCCTCGCATCTGAAGGGCGAGGCTTTGCTTGAGCGCATTTTTCGCCGCCGCCGTCGGATCAAGGCGGGTTACAAGGTGGTGCATGGACGTTTGGATGTAGCCGACCCCGAGACATTCCTGTCGGACAAGCTGAACCTGCTGCGCCTGTTCGAAGAAGGCTTACGCACGGGTATGCTGATACACCCGGATGCGATGCGGCTTGTCAGCGCGAATCTGAACCTGATTGACGAGGAAATGCGCGAAAACAAAGAGGCGCGGCGCATCTTTCTTGATCTTATGCTCAAGCACGGCAACCCCGAACGCGCTTTGCGGCGGATGAACGAGTTGGGTGTCTTGTCGGCCTTTCTGCCCGAATTCGAGCCTATTGTTGCGATGATGCAGTTCAACATGTATCACAGCTATACCGTGGATGAGCATATCATTCAGTGTATCGTCAACCTTGCCCAGATCGAACGCGGAGAGCTGGTCGAGACACTGCCGCTGGTCTCGTCGATCCTGAAAGGCGGCGTCAATCGCAAGGTACTGTACGTGGCCTTGTTGCTGCATGACATCGCAAAGGGCCGCGCCGAGGATCACTCGATCCTTGGTGCGCAGATCGCCCGCAAGGTTGCCCCGCGGCTGGGTCTGAACAAATCGGACTCGGAAACCGTGGAATGGCTGGTGCGCTATCATCTTTTGATGTCGGACATGGCGCAAAAACGCGACATTTCAGACCCGCGCACGGTGCGGGACTTTGCCAAGGCGGTCCAGACGGTCAAGCGGCTGGACCTGTTAACCGTTCTGACGGTTTGCGACATTCGTGGCGTGGGGCCGAATACCTGGAACAACTGGAAAGCTACCCTGCTGAGGGCGCTGCACGCTGAAACCAAGCGCGCCCTGGAAACGGGGATGGAGGACCTAAACCGCGCCAATCGCGGCACCGTGGCGAAAAAGGCGCTGCGGGCCGAGCTTGCAGACTGGTCCAAGTCTGACCTCAAGGCTGAAACCGCGCGGCATTACGCGCCGTATTGGCAGGGTTTGAATGTCTCGACCCACGTAGAATTTGCCGAGATGTTGCGATCGCTGGAAATCAGCGGTGACCCGGGTGAAATGGAAATCCGGCTACATCCGGACGAAGACCGCGATGCAACACGGGCCTGCTTTGCGATGGGCGATCACCCCGGCATTTTTGCGCGGATCGCCGGGGCCCTGGCACTGGTTGGGGCGAATGTGGTCGACGCCCGCAGCTATACCACCAAGGACGGTTATGTGACCGATGTGTTCTGGATTCAGGATGCCGAAGGCCGGCCTTTCGAATCCAGCCGCCTGCCGCGCTTGACCCAGATGATCCACAAGACGCTGAGGGGCGAGGTCGTCGCGCAGGATGCGTTGAAGTCGCGCGACAAGATCAAGAAACGCGAACGCGCCTTCAACGTGCCGACCCACATCACATTCGACAATGACGGATCGGAAATCTACACGATTATCGAAGTCGACACCCGCGACCGTCCCGGCCTGCTGTATGATCTGGCCCGTACGCTGGCGGCGGCCAATGTCTATATCGCCAACGCGGTGATCGCGACCTATGGCGAACAGGTGGTGGACACGTTCTACGTCAAGGATATGTTCGGGCTGAAATACTATTCGGAAAGCAAACAGCGCACGCTTGAGGATAAGCTGCGAAAAGCCATTACCGAAGGCGCCGAGCGCGCGGCCTCATGAAGCAGATCCGACTGTTTTCAGGCCTGTTCACGGTCGGTTTCTGGACCCTGGCCAGCAGGATACTGGGCTTTCTACGGGAAATCCTGCTGACCGCCTATATCGGGCCGGGTCCGGTGATGGACGCCTTTGTCGCCGCTTTCCGCCTGCCCAACATGTTTCGCCGGTTCTTTGCCGAAGGCGCGTTCAACGCAGCTTTTGTGCCGATGTTTTCAAAACGGCTGGAGGGGGAAGAAGACGCCGAAGGCTTTGCACAGGACGCGTTCAACCTGCTTGCCATCGCCGTTCTGGCTTTGGTCGGGCTGGCGATGGTGTTCATGCCCGGGTTGGTCTGGATCACAGCCGAGGGGTTTTATGGCGATGAAAGATTCGATCTGGCGGTGGGCTACGGGTACGTGGTCTTTCCCTACATCCTGTTCATGTCGCTTGCAGCGCTGTTTTCTGGCGTTCTGAACGCCACCGGTCGCTTTGCTGCCGCGGCCGCCGCGCCGGTGCTGCTGAACATATTCGCCTGTAGCGCCCTCATCGCCGGAGCAGCCGCCGGCGGAGAGGTAATTCGTTGGCTGATCACCGTGATCCCGCTGGCCGGAGTTGCGCAACTGGCATTGGTATGGGTAGCGACCGAACGTGCAGGGTATCGCATACGCCCCGGCATTCCCAAACTCAGCCCCGAAATGCGCCGTATGGTCCGTATCGCCGTTCCGGCCGCACTCGCCATGGGGGTAACGCAGGTCAATCTTGTGGTGGGGCAACTTGTGGCCTCAAAAACCGAAAAGGCCGTAAGTTGGCTGTTCGCAGCAGACCGACTTTACCAACTGCCCCTTGGCGTGGTGGGCATTGCCGTCGGGATCGTGCTGCTACCGGATCTGTCTCGTCGCCTGCGGGCCGATGACAAAGACGGAGCCCGAAATGCGCTTTCACGTGCGGGTGAATTCACGCTGTTGCTGACGATACCGTCAACGGTGGCTTTTGTGGTCTTGCCCAGCCCGCTGGTGTCGGTCCTCTTCGAACGCGGGCAGTTCAGCGCTCAGGATACCACGGCCACAGCGCTGGCTGTTGCGATCTATGGTATCGGCTTGCCAGCATTCATGCTGCAAAAGCTACTACAACCGCTTTATTTTGCGCGTGAAGATACGCGAACACCGTTCCACTATGCGGTTGTGGCGATGATCGTGAATGCGGTGCTGGCCTTCGGCCTTTTTCCACTGGTGGGCTGGATTGCCCCGGCCATAGCGGCCTCGGCTGCCGGTTGGGTGATGGTTGGCCTGTTGTTCCTTGGCGCGCGGCGTATGGGTGAGGAGGCACGCTTTGACGATCGCTTCAAACACCGGGCATGGCGCATCGTTGCTGCGTCGCTGGGCATGGGGGCCATCCTATATGCAGGCATTCACCTGTTCGGCTGGACCTTCGATCTACCGGGATGGCGATACCTGGCGCTGATCATTACGATCAAGGTTGCAGCAGCCGCCTATTTCTTCCTTGGTCACCTGCTTGGTGCTTTTGAGCTGTCTGAGTTCAAAAAGGCGTTGCGGCGGTCGTGATCAGTCGCGGCGAATGCGCCGCACGATCCGTGCCCAGCCGCCGGGTGCCAAAAAGAAAGACAGGCAGAACCCCGTGGCAAAACCACCCAAATCGGCCACCCAGTCGGACGTGCCGCCAAACAACAAACCGAACAGCAGTTGGATGCCCATCAGGACTGCAATCAGGCTGAACGCGCGCGACTGATTTTCCCCGACCAGCGATAGCTTGCGCCACAGCAGCCAAGTGAATGCGCCGATCAGGCCATACACGGGCGGGAACCCCCCGACCAGCGGATAGTTGGGGTCCAGCAAAAGCGCGTAGGCCAGTGCTCCGCCGACGCCTGACAGAACGAAGATCACAAGCATCTGAGCCCCGCCAAAGACCTCAGCCACCATCTTGCCCATCGCCAGCACAAACACACAGACAAAGATGGCCTGCGTGAAACTGCCCGAGACAAACGGATAGGTCACGAAACGGATGACATGCTCAATCGGCCAGCGCCCGTTCTCGATCATCCAGTAGAAGATATCGGGCGAAAAAGAATAGCTTTGCAACGCATCCAGCCGCCACCCCACTGCCGAGGGGCCGCCGACCAATCCACGCGTACCCAAAGTAAAGGCCAGCTCCACCCCCATGATAAACAGGGTCAAAGCCACCACGACAGGCGGCAAAGGGTTCACGGCGGGTGTATAATGCTCACTGCTCATTGGGCTGGCCTTTCACGGCTGTTGACGTCCCTTAACCTCATGGGTAAGCGACGGGGGCTGATTTTTCCAGACGGGAGTTCCCTTCGATGACCGAAACCAAGTTCACGCCGCGCGTGTTTTCCGGCATCCAGCCTTCGGGAAACCTGCACCTAGGCAACTACCTTGGTGCCCTCAAGCGTTTTGTGGACATGCAGGGACCGGAGAAAGAGACCGTCTACTGCATGGTCGATCTTCACGCGATCACCGTCTGGCAGGAACCCAAGGAACTGGCGCATTCCACGCGCGAACTGTGTGCAGGCTTCATCGCCGCCGGCATCGACCCGGAACAGTCGATCCTGTTCAACCAGTCCCAGGTGCCCGAACACACCCAATTAGCGTGGATCTTCAACTGTGTCGCGCGCATGGGCTGGATGCAACGCATGACCCAATGGAAGGACAAGGCAGGGAAGAACCAGCAGAACGCCTCGCTGGGCCTGCTTGCCTATCCGTCGCTGATGGCGGCTGACATTCTGGTCTATCACGCAACCCATGTGCCGGTGGGCGACGACCAGAAACAGCATCTTGAACTGACCCGCGACATCGCGATCAAGTTCAACAACGATTTCGGCGTTGATTTCTTCCCGATCACTGAACCCGTGATCGAAGGCGCGGCGACGCGCGTCATGAGCCTGCGGGATGGATCAAAGAAAATGTCGAAATCCGATCCGTCAGATATGAGCCGGATTAATATGACCGACGATGCCGATACCATCGCCAAGAAAATCCGCAAGGCCAAGACCGACCCGGACGCCCTGCCATCTGAGGTGGACGGCCTGTCAGAACGCCCCGAAGCCCGCAATCTTGTGAACATCTACGCAGCCCTCAGCAATCAGACCACCGATGAGGTGCTGGCCGAAGTCGGTGGCAAGCAGTTCGGTGAATTCAAGCCGATGCTGGCCGATCTGGCAGTCGCAAAACTGTCGCCGATCTCAACCGAAATGGCCCGCCTGATGGGTGAAGAGGCCGAGATTGACCGGATTCTGGCCAAAGGCGCGGACAAAGCCCGCGCAATTGCAGCCCCGATCTTGCGGCAGACCTACGAAATCGTAGGCATGGTTGGCGCAAAACAGGGTTGATTGCGCTGGACGTTGCCGCGACGTCTTCCTAGGTTGCGCAAAAGCTTGGGAGGGCGTCATGGCAGTCGGCAAGAATATCCGCACCTATTTCGAAGGTCAGTGGCACGATGGGGATGCCCCGATTATGCGCGCGGCCGATCACGGCGCCTGGCTGGGATCATCAGTCTTTGACGGGGCACGCTATTTTGACGGCATGGCCCCGGATCTTGAGGCGCATTGTGCACGCGTGAACCGCTCGGCCGAGGCGCTGATGCTGACACCGTTCGTGACGACAGAGCAGATGGTTGAGATCACCAAGGAGGGGCTAGCTTCCTACGGTCCGGACGCAGCCGTTTACATCCGCCCGATGTACTGGGGTATCGACGGCGACGCGACGGCCATTGTTCCAATGGAAAACAGCACCGGTTTTGCTATCTGTCTTGAGGAAATCCCAATGGCGCCCGAGACAGCCTCGGTCACGCTGGGATACACGCGGTTCCGCCGCCCGATTTTGGAATCCGCTGTGGTCAACGCCAAGGCCGGATGCCTCTACCCCAACAACGCGCGCATGCTGAAAGAGGTCCGCGGAAGGGGGTTCACGAACGCTTTGGTGGCTGACGCCATGGGGAATGTGGCCGAAACCGCAACTGCCAACATCTTCATGGTCCGTGACGGAGAGGTTTTCACCCCCATCCCCAACGGCACTTTTCTGGCTGGTATTACCCGCGCGCGCCACATCCAAAACCTGCGCGCTGACGGGGTCAAGGTGCACGAATCGGTCCTAGGCTTTGATGATTTTCACAAGGCGGATGAAGTCTTCATGACTGGCAACATGAACAAAATTACACCGGTCACCGCACTTGAGGATACGCAGTATCAAGTCGGCCCGATCGCCCGCCGCGCGCGGGAAATGTACTGGGATTGGGCCCTGAGCACCCGCTGACCACGCTTTAGTTGCCAGTCCGCAATTGGTCGGGCATGATCGCCGGAAATGAACAAGGACACTTCATGCGCAAATTTCTGGTTGTTCTGGATGACAGTCGCGAATGCCTGAACGCGATGCGCTTTGCTGCCATGCGCGCGGCCCATACTGGCGGCGGTGTGACCATCCTGTCCGTCATCCCACCAGATGAATTCAATCATTGGATCGGAGTGGCCGAGGTGATGCGCGAAGAGGCGCGCGAGCGTATCCATGCCCATTACGAAGTGTTCGCCAAGTGGATGCGCGACAAACAGAATATCGACCCTGAACTTGCGATCCGCGAAGGTGAACCGGTCGCCCAGATTATCGAGCATGTGCGGTCAGACCCCGAAATCGGCGTTCTGGTTCTGGGTGCTGGCGTCGACAAGAAAGGCCCAGGTCCCCTGGTCACGCAGCTGACCAAGAACTCGGGCAGCCTGCCGATCCCGATCACCATCGTCCCCGGTGATCTGAGCAAGGAAAAACTGGAAGAAATAACCTGAGACAACCCATGACAAACAAGATTCAGTTCTGGTTCGAATTCGCTTCGACCTATTCTTACCTGAGCGCGATGCGGATCGAAGAGCTTGCGGCTCAGCACGGCGTTGCTGTTGAATGGCACCCTTTCCTGCTTGGCCCGATTTTCGCGGCGCAGGGATTGGACAATACCCCGTTCAACATCTACCCCGACAAGGGCAGATACATGTGGCGTGATATGGAACGGTTAACCGCACAGCGGGGCCTGGTGTTCACGCGTCCCGACCCGTTTCCCCAGAATGGGCTGAAAGCCGCGCGGCTGGCTTTGGCGATCAAAGACCAATCTCAAAAAGCGGCGTTTATCCGGGCTGTTTATTCTGCTGAATTTGCCGAAGGTCGGAACATTTCAGACGACGAGGTGCTGATCACCTGCCTCACCCAAGTTGGCCTGGCCGCTGAAACACTGAATCAGTGCCAGGAACCTGCGATCAAGGCCGCGCTGATGGAGCAAACGAAAACGGCCCAGGCCAAGGGCATTTTCGGAGCCCCCAGCTTTCTGGTCGGGGATGAGCTGTTCTGGGGCGATGACCGGCTGGATGATGCAATTCAACTTGCGGCAGAAGTTTAGAACCGTTCCAAATCTTGACTTCCTCAGCCCTGACCCGCATATCAGGAGCATCTGTAACGGAGCCATGACATGTTCATCCAAACCGAATCCACGCCGAACCCCGCAACGCTTAAATTCCTGCCCGGTCAAACGGTGCTCGAGGCCGGTACCGCGGACTTCCCTTCGGCCGAAGCCAGCGAGAAATCGCCTCTGGCACGACGGATATTCACGGTGAACGGCGTGACAGGCGTTTTCTTTGGCAATGATTTCATAACCGTGACCAAATCGGACAGCGTTCAGTGGGATCACATTAAACCTGCTATCTTGGGCGCCGTGATGGAACATTACCAATCCGGTCAACCGGTTATGGATTCCGAAGCGACGACCAATTCAGGTCACGCTGAACACTCGGGTGAAGACGCGGAAGTTGTTAATCAGATCAAGGATCTGCTGGATACCCGCGTGCGGCCAGCCGTGGCCCAGGATGGCGGTGATATCACCTTTCATGGCTTCGACCGCGGCGTTGTTTATCTGCATATGCAAGGGGCCTGCGCGAACTGCCCGTCTTCAACCCTTACCTTGAAGATGGGGATCGAGAACCTGTTGCGTCACTACATCCCCGAAGTGACCGAGGTGCGCCCCGTTGCCGTCTGATCCGCTCATTCTGGCGTTTGACACATCGGCCGCGCATTGCGCGGCCGCTTTGTTGCAGGGTGACGAAGTAATCGCATCCCGAACCGAGGCTATGTCACGCGGACAGGCCGAACGACTGATGCCTTTGCTTGAGGAAATTCTGGCCGAGGCGGGCTGCACATGGTCCGACCTCACGGCTATCGGCGTGGGTATCGGGCCGGGGAATTTCACCGGCATCCGAATATCGGTGTCTGCCGCGCGAGGGCTTGCGCTCGGTCTCGGGATTCCAGCCGTTGGGGTTTCAGGCTTCGATGCGCTGGCCGAAATTGGGCAAGAACTGCCCGCAATCCGTGCTCCGCGCGGCCAAGTCTATATCGCGCTGCCCGGGCAAGACCCGACACTGATGGCACAGGAAAAGGCAGAATCATTCGGGGCTTTGATCCTGAACGACTCCCCCGAACAGCAGGTTCGCGCAATTGCCCGCCTGACACTTCAAAGATGGCCCACGGTGACCGAGCCGCCAGCACCGCTGTATCTGCGACCTGCCGATGCTGCACCGTCAAAAGACACGCCACCGGTTTTGCTGGACGGATGACCCCACAAGAGATGGCGAGCACCCACGCGGCGGCATTCACCCGATCCCGCCCATGGACGGCCGAAGAATTCAGTGATCTTTTGGCCAACAGGTTTACCTATGCCGTTGGTAATGCTTGTTGTTTTTCCGTTTTTCAAGTCATCGCGGATGAGGCTGAACTGCTGACAATCGCCACGCGCCCCAACCATCAGCGTCAAGGTCTGGCCTTGCGTTGCATGCAGGACTGGCAGGCGCGTGCCCGGCAACTTGGTGCAACTCGGGCTTTTCTGGACGTTGCGACAGACAATGAACCGGCAATCGCGCTCTACAAACGCTGCGGGTTCGCACCCTGCGGTCGTCGCAAGGGCTACTATATGTCTGAAAACGGAACAAAAATCGACGCTATCGCTATGGCGCGCATGCTCACCTAAGCGATATTTCTGTTTTTTTTCGACCAAACGGTCAAAAACCTATTGACCACATCGGTTGCAAACAGCCTTAATTCCCGCCATCACAACAATTATGCTCGCTCGCAGCGGGTAATCGCGGCTATCGTGGCCGCGATCAACAAAAACAAACGGGAGTATGAAATGAGCCTGATAAAATCCTTGATGGGTGCAGCTGCCGCCGTAGCGCTGACCGCAGGTGCAAGTTTGGCCGAGCCAGCCCTGATCTTTGACCTGGGCGGCAAGTTCGACAAATCGTTCAACGAAGCCGCGCATAACGGCGCGCAACGTTGGGCGGAACAAACCGGTCAAACCTATCGCGAAATCGAACTTCAATCCGAAGCCCAGCGGGAACAAGCGCTGCGCCGCTTCGCCGAAGCGGGTGCGAACCCGATCATCACCATGGGTTTTGCGATGGCCGATCCATTGGCTGCGGTTGCCGGTGATTACCCGAACACCAAGTTTGTTGCCGTTGACGTGAACTGGCTGGATGCACCGAATATCCGCCAGGTCAGCTTTGCCGAACACGAAGGCTCTTACCTTGTCGGGATGATGGCGGCGATGGCGTCGAAGTCCGGAACCGTTGGTTTCATTGGTGGGATGGACATACCCCTGATCCGTCATTTTGGCTGCGGCTATGCGCAGGGCGCCAAGGCGGTGAACCCGGATGTGAACATCATTGCAAATATGACAGGCACGACCCCGGCAGCCTGGAATGACCCTGTCAAAGGGTCCGAGTTGACTAAAGCACAAATCAGCCAGGGCGCGGACGTGATCTACGCTGCGGCTGGTGGCACCGGTGTTGGTGTCCTGCAAACTGCCGCTGATGAAGGCATCCTGTCGATCGGAGTGGACAGCAACCAAAACCATTTGCACCCGGGCCAGGTTCTGACCTCGATGCTGAAGCGCGTGGACGTTGCCGTTTACGACGCGATGAAAGCAGGTGAGGACGTTCAAACCGGCGTATTCACCATGGGTCTGGCGGAAGAAGGCGTTGGTGTCGCGATGGACGAAAACAACGCTGAACTGGTCACCGAAGAGATGAGCGCAGCCGTTGCAGACGCACGCAGCGACATCATCAATGGCAATATCACGGTGGTCAGCTATTACGAAAACGACAGCTGCCCGGCACTACAGTTCTGATATCGCGCGGGGCGGTGGTGATCCTCCGCCTCGCATCCACTTCGCCGCGCAATGGGCGCGGCCCTTCGGCTATTGAGGACAAGACATGACAGTCCCCGCCATTGAGCTCAAAGGGATTTCCAAAGCCTTTGGGCCAGTCCAGGCCAACAAGGACATTTCCATCAGCGTCGCCCCCGGTACCATTCATGGGATCATCGGTGAAAACGGCGCGGGCAAGTCAACGCTGATGAGTATTCTCTACGGCTTTTACAAGGCCGACAAAGGTGAGATTTGGATCAACGGCACCAAGACCGACATCCCCGACAGCCAGGCGGCAATCGCGTCCGGCATCGGGATGGTGTTCCAGCATTTCAAATTGGTCGAGAATTTCACCGTACTGGAAAACATCGTTCTGGGCGCCGAGGATGGCGGCATGCTCGCCCCGTCGCTGGCAAAAGCGCGCAAGGAACTGAAAGCCCTGGAAGAAGAATACGAGCTGTTCGTAGACCCGGACAAGCGCATTGATGAAATCGGCGTGGGCCGGCAACAGCGCGTCGAAATCCTCAAAGCGCTTTATCGCAAGGCAGAAATTCTGATCCTTGATGAGCCCACTGGAGTTCTGACACCGTCCGAGGCCGATCAGCTTTTCCGAATTCTTCATCGCCTGCGCGAAGAAGGTAAGACGATTATTCTGATCACGCACAAACTGCGCGAGATCATGGAGGCCACGGATACCGTTTCCGTTATGCGCCGTGGTCAGATGACCGCAACCGTGAAAACCGCAGAAACCAGCCCGCAGGAGTTGGCTGAACTGATGGTGGGCCGGAAAGTCCTGTTGCAGGTGGATAAGGTTCCGGCACAACCCGGCAAACCCATTCTCGAGATTGAGAACCTGCGGGTGGTCGACGAAGCGGGTGTTGAGCGCGTCAAGGGAATCGACCTTACAGTGCGCGCAGGCGAGATTGTCGGCATCGCCGGCGTCGCGGGTAATGGTCAGTCCGAGCTGCTTGAGGTGTTGGGCGGCATGCGCCCCGGTCAAGGAACGATCAGGTTGAACGGCACACCGCTGGCACTTTCAGGGCATGGGTCTGACGGTCAGGCCCGACGGGCACAAGGCATTGCTCACGTACCCGAAGACCGGCAGCGCGAGGGTCTGATCATGGATTTCCACGCGTGGGAGAATGTCGCGTTCGGCTATCACCGCGACCCGGCTTACAAACGCGGTCTGTTCATGGACAACGCTGCCCTGCGCGCCGATACCGAACGCAAGATTGAAAAGTTTGACGTGCGCCCGCCCAATGCCTGGCTGACCGCGAAAAACTTTTCGGGCGGCAACCAGCAGAAAATCGTCGTCGCACGTGAGATCGAGCGCAACCCCGACCTGCTGCTGGTCGGTCAGCCCACCCGAGGCGTGGATATCGGCGCGATCGAGTTCATTCACAAGCAAATCGTCGCGCTGCGTGATCAGGGGAAGGCAATCCTGCTGGTCTCGGTCGAGCTGGAGGAGATCTTCTCGCTGTCGGATCGGATCGCGGTGATGTTTGACGGACATATCATGGGCGAGCGCCTGCCCCATGAGACGGATGAAAAAGAACTGGGCCTGCTGATGGCCGGTGTTGCGGGAGAGGCCGCGTAACATGGAAAAAATGCCCAAATGGGCCGACGTTGTTCTGATCCCGCTGATCAGTTTGATATTGGCCGCAATCCTTTCGACACTGGTCATTCTGGCCATCGGTGAAAACCCTGTCGAGGCGGTGAACCTGATGGTCACGGGGGCGTTGGGGTCCACCTATGGGTGGGGCTATACGCTGTATTACGCAACCAACTTCATGTTCACCGGGCTGGCTGTGGCCGTGGCCTTCCACGCCCGGCTGTTCAACATCGGGGGCGAAGGTCAGGCGATGCTGGGCGGTCTTGGTGTCGCCGTGGCCTGTCTTTACATTCCATGGCCACATTGGAGCATCGCGCTGCTTGCCGCCTGCGCGGCCTCGATGCTGTTCGGGGCTGCATGGGCCGCGATCCCGGCCTATCTGCAAGCCAAGCGGGGCAGCCATATCGTGATCACCACGATCATGTTCAACTTTATCGCGGCTGCGTTCCTGAACTATATGCTGGTCAACGTTATGCGCCCGCAGGGCTCACAGGATCCGGCTACAGCGCGCTTCCCCGAGGCTGTGCACCTACCGACATTCCAATCGATGTTCTCAACTGCGGAAAATGCTGTTTTCCGGGGCGCGCCCGCGAATATCTCATTCTTCGTCGCGCTGCTGGCCTGCGTGGTTGTCTGGGCGCTGATCTGGCGCACGCGGCTGGGCTATGAAATCCGCGCGTATGGCCATTCTGAAACCGGAGCCGTCTATGCCGGTATTTCACCGGTTCGGATCACGATCATCGCGATGCTGATCTCGGGCGCGCTGGCGGGCCTTATGGCGATCAACAACGTGATGGGCGAAGCGGAACGTCTGGTTCTGAACGCGACCGAGGGCGCGGGCTTTATCGGCATCGCTGTGGCCTTGATGGGCCGTTCACATCCATTCGGCGTTTTCCTGGCGGCGATCCTGTTCGGCTTTCTGTATCAGGGCGGTGCGGAACTGGCGCTTTGGACGTCGATCCCACGCGAGCTGATCGTGGTGATTCAGGCATTGGTGATTTTGTTCACCGGGGCGTTGGACAACATGGTGCGGATACCGCTTGAAAAACTGTTTCTTGGTCTGCGGAAGGGGGCAGAGTGATGGAGTTTTTTGTTACTCTGGTTCAGGTCCTCGACTCGACAATCCGCCTGGCGACACCGCTGCTATTGGCCTGTCTGGCTGGGCTCTATTCCGAACGCGCGGGCATTTTTGATATCGGCCTGGAAGGCAAGATGCTGATGTCTGCCTTTTTCTCAGCCGCCGTGGCTGCGGTGACGGGATCTGTCTGGCTGGGCCTTATGGCAGGTATTGGCGCGTCGCTGATTCTGTCCGCGCTGCACGGCGTCGCCTCGATCACGTTCCGGGGCAATCAGCTAATATCGGGCGTCGCGATCAATTTCCTGGCCTCGGGTCTCACCGTACTTATCGCTCAAAGTTGGTTCCAGCAGGGCGGCCGAACACCATCACTGTTTGGCGGAGGCCGGTTTGAACCGATCAGTTTTCCTTTTGCCGAAGCGCTTGATGCAGCTCCGATCATCGGACCGGTCTACTCGGAACTTTTGTCAGGTCATTCGATCCTTGTTTACGTCGCGTTCCTGATGGTCCCGCTGACATGGTGGGTTTTGTACCGTACCCGGTTTGGCCTGCGCCTGCGCGCGGTCGGCGAGAACCCTGCGGCGGTGGATACAGCCGGTGTGTCGGTCGTTGGGTTGCGTTTCGCCGCAGTCGCCATCTGTGGTGTCCTGTGCGGAATAGCCGGGGCTTACCTTGCCACGGCCCTGCAGGCCGGTTTTGTCAAAGAGATGACCGCCGGGCGCGGCTTCATCGCGCTTGCTGCGCTGATCTTTGCGAAATGGCGGCCTTGGCATGCGATGTGGGCCTGCCTGCTGTTCGGCCTGCTGCAAGCGATTGCGCTGCGATTCCAGAACATTGACCTTGGGGGCATAATTATCCCGGTTCAGGTCATGGACGCCCTGCCCTATATCCTGACGGTGGTCATTCTAGCCGGTTTCGTGGGCAAAGCCATCCCGCCCCGTGCCGGGGGAGAGCCCTATGTGAAGGAGCGCTGATAAGTCCAGTTGCGAACTCATTTCATTCCTGTTTGCTGCAGAGCGGCATACAGAGTTGATTTTGAATGCCGCAACCGTTCTAAAGGGGTATGTGCGTATTTCCTGTGATAGCCCAGCGCGGATCAAACCCCATCGGGGGGATGGAAACACGTGAACACCCCGATCACGGGGGTTGCTTTTCTGACCAGCCAAACAGGTTGATCGAATACACTTCGGTCACGCCGATATTCGCCATACCGCCACTTTCTGTGCGCCGTATTAATGCCTCACCCCAGTGGTATGAGACGGGCCGGATCGCCCCGCGTGATCCGTCCGTGGTCATCCGGTAATTCCAAATGCAGATTTACCTTCCTATTGCCGAAGTTTCCGTGAATGCCTTTCTCTTGCTGGGGTTGGGGGGAATGGTCGGCGTGCTTTCGGGCATGTTCGGTGTGGGTGGCGGTTTCTTGATGACCCCGCTTCTGTTCTTCATCGGCATCCCCCCAGCGGTTGCCGTCGCAACCGAAGCCAACCAGATCGTTGCCTCGTCCTTTTCCGGCGTGCTGGCGCATCTTCGACGAAAGACAGTCGATCTGAGGATGGGCACGGTCTTGTTGGTCGGCGGGTTAACTGGTGCCGGACTTGGGGTTGTGGTGTTCAACTATCTCAAAAGTTTGGGCCAGGTCGATCTGTTGGTGACGCTGTGCTACGTCATTTTTCTTGGTGTGGTTGGCAGCCTGATGTTCATCGAAAGCCTGCGTGCGCTGCGTAAATCGCGAAAGGGCATAGCGGCACCTTCAAAGCGGCGACAGCGCGGTTGGGTACACTCCATGCCGTTCAAGATGCGATTCCGTACCTCGGGGCTTTACATCTCGGTCATTCCGCCCATCCTGGTCGGGCTTTGCGTTGGTGTCTTGTCAGCCATCATGGGCGTAGGCGGCGGGTTCATCATGGTGCCTGCAATGATCTACCTGCTGGGGATGCCCACGAAAGTCGTGGTTGGGACGTCACTGTTTCAGATCATCTTCGTGACCGGCTTTACAACGATGTTGCACGCGACAACGAACTATACCGTCGATATCGTTCTGGCCGTCCTGCTTCTGATCGGCGGTGTTGTCGGCGCGCAGATTGGCACGGTGATCGGTGCGCGCATGCCGGCCGAGCAGTTGCGGGTGTTGTTGGCCGCCCTGGTTCTGGTGGTTTGCGGCAAACTGGCGTTGGATTTGTTGATTGAACCGTCCGAGCTTTATTCTCTGGGCACCGCAGGGGGCCATTGATCATGCTGAAACGCCTGATTGTCCTGCTGGTTCTGTGCTGCACCCCGGCCTTGGCTGTTGAAGAACAAGTTGTGCTGGGCCTCAGCCAGGATCGCGTGGCCATTACAGCGACATTTGACGGATCTGAAATTCTGATTTTTGGTGCTGTGAAACGGGAAACGCCTATTCCGGAAGGCCCCCCGCTTGAGGTGATCGTCGCCGTGGCCGGGCCATCGGGTCCTGTGACCGTCCGGCGCAAGGAACGCAAGCTGGGAATTTGGGTCAACACTGACAGTGTTCTTGTCGATCTTGCGCCCAGCTTCTACGCCGTTGCCACGAGCGGCCCGTTGGACGACATCCTTACCGATACCGAAGACCTGCGCTATCGCGTTTCCATCGAACGCGCTATCCGCTCGGTCGGGGCAGCTATGCATATCCGTGGCGCACAGGAATTTGCCGATGCGGTCATTCGCATTCGTGAGAGCGAGAGTTTGTATTCTATTCGCGAAAACACCGTGGCCGTGGATGAACAGACCCTGTTCCGCACCTCAATCGCGATGCCCGCCGACCTGACCGAAGGGAACTATTCCGCGCGTATCTTTCTGACACGGGGCGGCGAGGTCGTGTCGCAATACGAAACGGTTATTGATGTGCGCAAGGTCGGGCTGGAACGACTCCTTTATAGCATGTCCCGCGAGCAGCCGGTCTGGTATGGTTTGATGTCGTTGGTCATCGCGATCGCCGCAGGGTGGGGCGCGTCGACGGCATTCCGCCTGCTACGCGAGAACTAAAACCTAACCGCGCCCGATATAGGGCATTGTCGTGGCCATGACGGTCATGAACTGTACGTTTGCCTCAGGAGGCAGGGTCGCCATGTGAAGCACCGACCGCGCCGCATCTTCGACGGCCATAGTCGGGTCGGGCTGTCGCCCTGCCTCAATCGCGGCATCCACCAACCCTTGCACCATTGGCGTGCGTGCATTGCCGATATCGATCTGACCGCAGGCAATCCCGAAATCGCGCCCGTCCAAAGACAAACTTCGGGTCAGGCCCGTGATGGCATGTTTCGTCGCTGAATAATGCACCGAGTTCGGTCGCGGCACGTAAGCAGCGATTGAACCATTATTGATGATACGCCCACCCTGAGGGGTCTGGTGCCGCATGATCCGAAAGGCTTCGCGCGCACAGAGGAACATACCATTCAGGTTCACGTTCACGCTTTGATACCAATCTTCCAGCTCGATCTCATCAATCGTACCGCCGGGGGCGAATATCCCGGCATTGTTGAACAGAACATCCAACCGGCCGGCTTTGTCCTGAAAAGCCCGGAAGGCTGCCTGTACCGCATCCGGGTCTGTAACATCAGCGGCCAAGGGAAGCGCATTTTTATGGTCCGCCGCCATGTCATGCAGCTTGTCCGCGCTGCGGGCTAGCAAGCCAACGGTCCAGCCTTCGTTCAAAAACAGCTCGGCCGTCGCACGGCCAATGCCCGAGCTTGCGCCGGTAACGATGATGGTGTTCATGTCTCTTCTGCCTCTAATTCCAGCGCCGCCGCCGGGACGGCGCGCAGATCGTCCACACGCAGCGCATGGGTGGGTTTAGCCAGCCGGTTGCGGACCACCCAGATCAACCTTTGCTGCGCGCGGGTGATTGCCACATAAGCCAGCCGCTTCCACAAGGGTTGACCAGCCTCGGTCCGGCCCATTCGTGCAGCCGCGTAAATGTCCGGAGCAAAAACCTGCACCGTGTCCCACTGCGACCCTTGGGCCTTATGTATCGTTACAGCGGCCCCATGCAGGAAGGTTGCGCCCATGCGCGCGGCGTATGGGATAAATGGTTCTTCTTCGTCAGGTTTCTCGATCTTGACGATCGACGCGGCACTGACTTGAGGGTCTTCGGCGCCCATCACATGCAAACGAGAAAACCCCGGCTTGCGTCCCGGCCCCAGGTAAATAACCTGGGCACCTTTGATCAAACCACGCGCCTCAAGGTCCAGCCGCTTTTTGCGGTGCTTCAGGGGCAGTTCGATACCGTCGCAGATAAGGGGTTCACCTTCCAACAACTCCGTATCCGGCGCGCCGTGTACATTTCTGAACGCCTGTATCAACCGAATGCGCGTCGCGTTGCGCCAGACCAGAACCGGGCTGCGCGCCATAAGATCAACCTCAACCCGCTGCCCCCAGACCACGCGGTCATCCTGCCGTGCAGTCCGTTCGACAAGACGTTCGAAGTCTTCGAACCCCATCTGAGGATCTGCTAATGCGTGCGCAAGATCGAGGATGGGATTGTCCGCATCCTGCCGGTGTACCCTGTGCAGGATTTGCTTGCGTGGCTCCGGCAGAGCGTCAAACACCATGCCACCCGATTGGTTAACCGGGGCCAGCTGCGCCGGATCACCAAACAGAAGAAGGGTCGGAAAGATTTCTTTCAGGTCTTCGAATTGCCGGTCGTCCAGCATTGAGGCTTCATCAACGAACCCGATATCCAGCGGCTCATCCCGGCGTTTCCAGCCAGTGATGAAATCAGACCCGCGCAAGCCAGCCGCCGCCAGCGCGCCGGGAATTGATTTGTTCTTTTCATAAAACGCGGCGGCGCGATCCAAAGCCTCATCCGTCAGGCCCTCAATCTCGGGGCGTTCATCATTGCCCGCCAACCATTCGGCGATTCTCTCGTATTCCGGATCATAGACCGGGGTATAGAGTATCCGGTGAATGGTTGTGGCCGGCACACCGCGCAGACGCAGGACGCTTGCGGCCTTGTTGGTGGGCGCCAAAATCGCAAGGCTTCGCTTATCCCGCGCTTTGCGGCTTTCGAAATCGCCCGAAACGATCTGAACACCGGTTCCCGCAAGCGCCTTGTAGAGCTCGGCCAATAGCAGGGTTTTGCCCGATCCTGCCTTTCCGATCACCGCCATGACACCAGACTTGCCGCCACCCGGCAATTTCAACAGCGCGTCATCATCCAGGTCGACACCGGCCGCTTTCAACATCTCGGAGATGTTGTCATAGGCGGCGGCCTGATCGTCAGAGAAAGTTACAGGAGGTAAAGACATGGCGCGACCCTACAGGCCCACGCCAGCTATCACCAGAGAATGATTTGGGTTTCCCCGTCACGCCGAAAGAGGGAACCTTTGCTGCCGCCCGGTGCCAAAAGCTGTCTTAAACCACAGCCGGGACAGCTCACGCGGAATACCCGCGCGCTCTGCCACGCGGGTGCAATCCTGGGCGGAATAGGGCCACAGCCCAACAGAAATCTGATCGCGTCCTTTTCCTTCTGATCCCAGCACGTCCGGCGACGATCCGATCAGGCGGTAAATCCGAATCATGCGCGCATCAAAGACACCGGCAATATGGGTCAGGCCAAACCCCTCCATCATCTCGCCCCCGCTCAACATGATCGCGCCAGCCGTATGAGGGCTGGCCGTGCGAGAGAGGCAGAACCGCGTAACCTCCCAGATCAACGGGCTGCAGATCGGCTGGCCCCCTGTTAGATGCCCAAACACATCATTTACCATGACCGGACCCGTGGTGGGCATGACGCGCATCGAGCCGCCGTGACTGCCATCGTCTTCTTCCCAAATGACGTATAACGGGTTCAGGTCGTCGTACTGGTCCTTCTCTTGCCCATGTACATCGACGTGAACATCCCAGCCCAACCGGGTTTTGAACTGGTCTGCCCGGTCCCGGAACATCCCGTCCGCCAAATCCGGAAATTTGTACAATTCGTCGGCGTAAAGATAGCGCAACATGACTTTTCCCCTTGTCGCCCATTGCAGGAACGAAAGGGGTACGGAAGCATAGTTAAATTCTCGTTCTGAGACCGCGCGCCTCTTTAAACCACTATTAATCCCCGGCTAAGTGCCGTCGCGATGGCGTGGGTGGTGTTTTGGGCGCCGAGTTTTGCGCGCGCGCCCTCAATATACACCCGCAGCGTATGCTCGGAGATTGACAGAGAATGCGCCACCTGCGCCCGGCTGTAGCCCAGCGCCAGCAAAGTCATTGCGTCCACCTCGCGCGGTGAAAGCCCCCGAGGTGAACCGGGTTGCCGGTCACTCGCAAATTCCAATCCTTTTCGGTTGAAATAATGCGCGATCAAAATCAGGCTACGCCCGTGGCTTTCAACAAAATCCTGCCATGTGCTGTCGTCACAGGAATGGTTGACGGTGAATAAGGCAAATTGCCCGTTAGGCCCCCGGATCGGGATCGAATATCCCTGATTGCCGACGCCGTGGCTTTGCGCATCTTTCAGGAATGCCTTAGCCGGTTTACTAGACCAGTCTAGTTTTTTCCAATCAACCGGATGGAACCGCTGAAAACATCCCACGATCACCGGATCTATGCGATGATAGCTTCTTTCCAGATAACGCTGGACCCAAGCATCTGGATAAGTCGTATAGCCATATTGATCACCGGCACCATCGACCCAATGATAAATGAGGTGTTCAACCCTCAGGCTGTCCCGCAGCCGAACGGCAACATCGCTGAGTTCATCCAGCGTGCTGGTGTTTTCCAATTCCTCCAGAACCTGGCTCAAATCTAGTTTTGTTCCCATCCGCTGGCGTCCGCACCTTAGCCTGCATGGACGCGATCTCGGCCGCGGCGATCAGTTTGGTGTCATCCAACTGCTCGGCCAGCGCGATCAAACCGTTCTCAACGGCGAAGGCGTTGAGGTCCGACAACACGTCCAGTATCCACTCATTTTGCGCCATCAAGGTCTCTCCGAAACGGTTAACGAAGGGTTAACACAACTATAGCATGAGCAATAATTTTCGGCATATTCACTGCTTTCTACTCCCCAAAAATAGCGGGGCTGTCGTTTCTAACCCTTTAGAAAGCCTGAACCTGCCCGCGAAAAAGAGGACGCCCGCAAACCGTTGTAACGATTTGCGGGCGTCAGCGCCTTTTTAACTCTGGCTCAACCGCGTGCGTGTAACACCTCTTCCAAGGTACGCATCCCGGTCTGCGGTGCCTGAACCAGAACCGACATATTGCCGGGCTTGTGTTCGTTTCGCATCATTTTCATATGCGCTTCGGGCAACTCTTTCCACGAGAAAACCTCGGACATGCACGGATCAAGACGACGCTCGATCATCAACTGGTTCGCGGCTGCGGCTTGTTTCAGATGCGCAAAATGAGAACCTTGCAGACGCTTTTGATGCATCCACATATAGCGCACGTCAAAAGTTAGGTTATAGCCGGTGGTTCCAGCGCAGATCACGACCATACCGCCCTTTTTCACCACGAAGGTTGAAACCGGGAATGTGCTTTCGCCCGGGTGTTCAAACACCATATCGACATTCACACCCTTGCCGGTGATATCCCAGATGGCTTTGCCGAATTTGCGGGCCTCTTTGAACCACTCTGAATACTCCGGAGTGTTCACCGTAGGCAGCTGCCCCCAGCAGTTGAAGTCTTTACGGTTGATCACGCCTTTGGCGCCAAGCCCCATGACGAAATCGCGTTTACTTTCGTCCGAGATCACGCCGATCGCATTGGCACCTGCGGTATTGATCAACTGGATCGCGTACGAGCCCAAACCACCCGACGCGCCCCAGACCAGAACATTCTGACCCGGCTTCAGGTCGTGCGGTTCATGCCCAAACAACATCCGGTATGCGGTGGCCAGGGTCAGGGTGTAGCACGCGCTTTCTTCCCAGGTCAGGTGCTTTGGGCGCGGCATCAACTGCTGGGCCTGTACGTTGGTGAACTGAGCAAACGAGCCGTCCGGTGTTTCATAACCCCAGATTCGCTGGCTTGGGGAATACATCGGATCGCCGCCATTGCAGTATTCGTCATCGCCGTCATCCTGATTGCAATGAATGACAACCTCGTCCCCTACTTTCCAGCGCTTGACCTTGTCGCCCACCGCCCAAACGATACCGGACGCATCGGACCCGGCGATGTGGAACGGCTGTCCGTGACCGTCAAACGGGCTGATCGGTTTGCCAAGTGACGCCCAGACACCGTTATAGTTCACACCAGCAGCCATCACCAAAACCAGCACTTCGTGGCTGTCCAGTTTGGGAACGTCGACCACTTCCAACTGCATGGCGGTATCTGGCTCGCCATGGCGCTCTTTGCGGATGGCCCACGCATACATTTGCTTCGGGACATATCCCATCGGAGGGATCTCACCCATCTCATAAAGGTCTTTTTCCGGTGCCTCGTACGACGCGATGCCACTGTCGGTGTCCAGAGCCATATTGGCCTCCCTTGTCCAAAATTCTTGCCGCGATGCAGAATCGCCAGCTTTACCCGATGGTTATTTTCCATCAAGCAATATTGCAACCCATTTTGATCCGTTTTTGTAATTTTATGACCCAGCGACTGCAGAAACTTCCTTTGCAGATGCAGAAAGAACACGCTCTTCGCTTAGGGCTGCTGACGATGCGTAGTAGTTCAGAAGATCAATCCTTTGCCCGGATGAGGATATCTTTCCATTTTCACGTTTCAGAATGCGACGATCCACCAATTGCTGAACGCCACTTTCAATCGCTTCACGATCGATTGGCGTCTCGGTCCCGTTGTTTCGCAATAGCTTGTCGATCAGGGTAACTAGATCCCTCTCGGGGATTTCACCTTTCTCCTGCACCAGCCAACACGCCGCAGGACTCGGGACCAGTGGGAGAGCGTCTGTAAGCCCTGCCATCAGATCGCGGGCCAGATCCGTTGTAAGATCCGCTTCGTGATCCGCCCGAAATGCGCTCAGCGAGATCGGCTGCCCATACCGGACGGATGCCAAGCCAAAGCGCTTGTAACGACCGACTAGCCGTCGCCCGATCTGTTTGATTATCCACCACGCAATGACCCCGATCCTCGCTCGGAAACGACGTTGGTTTCCCAGTGCCGCTTTGGTCAAAATCGTATCTTCAAGCACGCGGTCATAATTCAAGGCAACCGGCACGAACACAACGTCCCGGCCTTCGGGGTCGGTGGCATCAATGATGTACTTGAGCAGGCCCAGCTTCGGTCGCCCCAATCCACCGGTCAGGCTCAGCCCGCCCTCGGGGAACATTGCCTGGGTAACACCGGCCTCGGTCGCGTGCCGCACATAGCAAGCCAGTACTTGACGGTAGAGCTCGCTGCCCGACTTGCGGCGAATAAAATACGCCCCCATTGCGCGGATCAAGCGGCTGAGAGGCCAAACTCTGGCCCATTCCCCCACCGCATAAGACAGGGCTGATTGATTGGCAGCAAGATAAGTCACCAGGACATAGTCCATATTGCTGCGGTGGTTCATCACGTAAACAACCGTGGCTTCGGGGTCGATATTACGCAGGGCTTTTTCGTCCATATAGCTTAGCCGCACGTCATAAAACGCATTGCTCAACATACGCGCCAGACGAATGGCGACGCTGAAATAAGCCACCGCGGAAAAGGATGGAACGATCTCTCGCGCGTAGCGGCGCGCGGTTTCGAACGCCACGGCCTCGGGAACGCCTTCTTCCTTTGCAAAACTCTGAACGGCGTGTCCGACCTGAGGGTCATATATCAGGCGCTGAATCATGTCGTGCCGACGCGCCAGTTTGAACGGCTGTATCGGTCGCTGCAGGCGTTCGTTCAGGCGTTTGACCGCCCGCTCAAGACGACGCCGGAAAAACCAACGCACAGAAGGAAAAAGGAAATGCGAGGCAAACGTGACCGCGGCAAACACCAGGATCAGCAAAAACAGCCAAAGCGGAAGCTCAACGGTCTGAGTCATGGCTGCACACTGCCACCAATCCTCCTGCCCTACAATCTGAACAGTCCGGATGCCGCGACGCAGCGAATTGACATATCGCTAAAATTACGATTTAGAACCTTGTAACGCAATATTCTTACTCAGTCGATTCACGAGGATCAGATATGACGCAGTCGCAGAAAGATCGCCCCTGGCTCATCCGAACCTATGCCGGTCATTCCACCGCCAAGGCGTCAAATGCGCTGTACCGTGGAAATCTGGCCAAGGGGCAAACCGGTTTGTCGGTCGCATTCGATTTGCCGACCCAGACCGGGTATGACAGCGACCACACGCTGGCACGCGGCGAAGTTGGCAAGGTCGGTGTACCGATCAGCCATCTTGGGGATATGCGCGTTCTGTTCGACGAGATTCCGTTGGAGCAGATGAACACCTCGATGACGATCAACGCGACAGCGCCATGGCTGCTGGCGCTATACATCGCGGTGGCCGAGGAGCAGGGCGCAGATGTCTCTCAGTTGCAGGGAACCGTGCAAAACGACCTGATCAAAGAATACCTGAGCCGTGGCACCTATGTGTGCCCGCCCAAGCCGTCGCTCAAGATGATCGCGGATGTAGCTGAGTACTGCTACTCGAACGTGCCCAAGTGGAACCCGATGAATGTGTGTTCCTATCACCTGCAAGAGGCGGGCGCGACACCGGAACAGGAACTGGCCTACGCGCTTGCAACAGCCATCGCCGTTCTGGACGAGCTGCGCCCACGTGTTCCGGCCGAGGATTTCCCGGCACTCTGTGGCCGAATTTCGTTTTTTGTGAATGCTGGAATTCGCTTTGTTACCGAAATGTGCAAAATGCGGGCTTTTGTCGATCTTTGGGATGAAATCCTGCAACAACGCTATGGCGTCGAGAACCCAAAATTCCGCCGATTCCGTTACGGGGTTCAGGTGAATTCGCTTGGCCTGACCGAACAGCAACCTGAAAACAACGTCTATCGCATCCTGATCGAGATGTTGGCTGTAACCCTGTCAAAAAAGGCCCGTGCCCGTGCCGTGCAGTTGCCCGCATGGAATGAAGCCCTTGGCCTGCCGCGCCCATGGGATCAGCAATGGTCTATGAGGATGCAGCAGATCCTGGCCTATGAAACCGACCTGTTGGAATACGGAGATTTGTTCGACGGAAACCCCGTGGTGGACGCAAAAGTTGAAGAGCTTAAGGACGGTGCACGCGCTGAGTTGGCAAACCTGGATGCGATGGGCGGTGCGGTCGCGTCTATCGAATACATGAAGTCTCGTCTTGTGGATTCCAACGCCGAACGCCTCAACCGTATTGAACGTAACGAAACCGTTGTCGTTGGTGTGAACAAATGGACTGAGGGAGAGCCGTCACCCCTGCAAACCGAGGATGGCGGGATCATGGTTGTCGATCCCGCGGTGGAGCAGGACCAAATCGACCGACTGAACACATGGCGTGCCGAACGTGATGACACCGCCGTTGCCACAGCCCTCGCCGCGCTGCGCCAAGCGGCCCAATCCGGAGCTAACGTGATGGAACCCTCGATCGCCGCAGCCAAGGCCGGAGCGACAACAGGTGAGTGGGCGGAAGAGATGCGCAAGGTTTTCGGAACCTATCGCGGTCCAACAGGTGTATCCGGGTCCGTCTCGAACAAGACAGAGGGTCTTGAGGATTTGCGTGCCGCTGTTGACGCTGTCAGTGACAAGCTGGGCCGCCGTCTAAAATTTCTGGTCGGTAAGCCCGGGCTGGACGGCCATTCCAACGGCGCCGAACAAATCGCGTTTCGCGCCCGCGACTGCGGCATGGATATCAGTTATGAGGGCATCCGATTAACTCCGGAAGAAATCGTAACAGCCGCGATTGAAGACCAAGCCCATGTTATCGGCCTGTCGATCCTGTCAGGAAGCCACATACCGCTGGTGCAGGATGTCATGAGTCGTTTGCGCGATGCCGGGCTGGACAATATCCCCGTTGTTGTAGGCGGGATTATCCCGGATGAAGATGCTGCAAAACTCAGGGCAATGGGTGTTTCCAAAATCTATACACCCAAGAATTTTGAGCTTAATTCGATAATGGGGGATATCATAACGCTGGTTGATCCGCAAAATATGGCGGCAGAATAACACTACAACAACTTAATAATGTCTATATCTATTGCCTTTTGGCAAGAGATGGATAGATACCGAATTTGAAACAACGGTGGGCCATTACGTCTGCTTGGGTCAATTTTCGGAATGGAGAAGACGAATGGCGATCAACCTTGAAAAAATGTCGCGAAAGGAACTTCTTGAATTGAGCGACAAAGTCGCAATAGCACTGAAAAATGCAGAAAAACGCGAACGCCAAGAGGCTTTGAAAGCTGCTGAAAAGGCCGCGGCGGAATTTGGGTTTTCTCTTGCGGAACTATCGGGTGTCAGCTCAAAGTCATCAAAAGGAAAAAAGGCAAACGCTAAGTACAAAAACCCTGCCAACCCAGAACAAACCTGGTCAGGCCGGGGGCGCAAACCGCAATGGGTTCATGACGCTTTGAAAGCCGGCGCTGATATTTCGGACTTGGAAATCTGACAGGAATTAACTGAAGAATGACAATTCATATCGGCGCGAAACAAGGTGAAATCGCTGAAACGGTTCTTATGCCCGGTGATCCGTATCGGGCAAAATGGGCAGCGGAAAACTTTCTAGAGAATGCGACTCTGGTCAATAACGTCCGGGGTATGTTGGGCTACACTGGAACATGGAAGGGAAACCGGGTTACGATTCAGGGCAGCGGGATGGGCATGCCATCCTTGTCGATCTATGCCAACGAGTTGATCCGTGATTTCGGCGCAAAAACCCTGATCCGCATCGGGTCCTGCGGGGCCATGCAGGAAAGCGTTAAAATCCGCGATGTGATCCTGGCGATGACCTCGACAACGCTCAGCACTCCGTCTCGTGGTATCCTTAAAGAACTGAACTTTGCGCCTTGCGCCGATTGGGGATTGCTTCAAGCGGCCGCACAAGCGGCGGCGACCAAGGGAACGCCCATCCATGTCGGCGGAATATACTCCTCGGACGTATTCTACGATGAACGCCCCGATCTGAACGAACAGATGGTGCGCCACGGCATTCTTGGGGTCGAGATGGAGGCCGCCGAGCTTTACATTCTGGCCGCGCGCCACAACTGCCGGGCGTTGGCCGTTCTGACGGTGTCTGATCACTTGCTGACCGGTGAGGCCTTGCCCTCGTCAGAACGTGAAAGCAGTTTCGGCGATATGGTCGAGATCGCCCTGCACTCAGCTTTTTCGGACAATGACTGAATAAACAGGGCGCAGTTAGCGCCCTGCCCTTCTATTTCCCATTTAAGCAAATAGTGGGCGCATCCTCGCCCTTTTGCTGCGCGCCGCAATAGGCGCATTTCCAGACGCCTTCCTTACGATGCTGCCGCCATCTGCAATCGCGCGTCAAAGAAGTCGTCCGCGACCGCCAAAAGAAATAGGCGAACACTCCGGCGGCCAGCAGTAGCAACAAGAAGGGCATTTCTATCAGTTGCCCAACCCAACCGCGATTTCAAGCGTCAGGCGGCGTTTGCGTACTCAAACAACTCAGGCTCACGAGCACCTGATACCGGTGCGGGTTCTGGCGTGTAGTAGGCCCAAGCCTGTTCCAGCAATTCCAGCGCTTCGGCTGCTTTTGTTTTAGAGGTTTGTTTTTCCATCGGAGCGATCCCTTTTCGGTTCAATCACTCCTCCCTGCACGCAAGATAGTCACGTTCAGGGCTGGCAACATCGCATAGTTTTGCAACCTCGCCATGCACTTGCCGCAAAACGGCAAGTGCATTTCTTTGGGTACCTAGATCGAACGGTCGACCATCATTTTTTTGATTTCAGCGATCGCCTTGGCCGGGTTCAGACCTTTCGGGCAGGTCTTGGCGCAGTTCATGATCGTGTGGCACCGATACAGCTTGAAGGGGTCTTCAAGTTCATCCAGACGCTCACCCGTGGCTTCATCACGACTGTCGATGATCCAGCGGTAGGCGTGCAGCAACGCTGCGGGCCCAAGATAGCGGTCGCCGTTCCACCAATAGCTTGGGCACGAGGTCGAGCAACTGGCGCACATCACACACTCATACAGGCCGTCCAGTTTCTTGCGGTCCTCAATAGACTGCTTCCACTCTTTCGCAGGACGGTTGGTCTTGGTTTCCAACCACGGCATGATCGACGCATGCTGCGCGTAGAAGTGGGTCAGATCGGGGATCAGGTCCTTAACCACCGGCATGTGCGGCAGCGGATAAATCTTCACGTCGCCTATGATTTCATCCATACCATAGATACAGGCCAGCGTGTTGATCCCGTCGATGTTCATCGCGCAGGACCCGCAGATGCCTTCGCGGCATGATCGGCGGAAGGTCAGGGTCGGGTCGATCTCATTCTTGATCTTGATCAGAGCATCCAGAACCATCGGGCCACAGCTGTCCATATCGACAAAATAGGTGTCGAGCTGTGGGTTTTTGCCGTCATCCGGATTCCAGCGATAAATCTGGAACTTACGAACTTTCTTGGCACCCTCAGGCTTGGGCCAGGTTTTCCCCGTCGTGATCCGTGAATTCTTGGGGAGGGTCAGTTGTACCATGTGTTCCTCTCCTTAGAACGTCCGCGCCTTGGGCGCGATTTTCTTGAGGCTGATGCCACCTTCGTCTTCGGTGGTCAGCGGGTCGACGATGACCGGGCGATAGCTGAGTTCAACCTTGTTGCCCTCAACCCGGCTGACGGTGTGAACACGCCAGTTTTCATCGTCGCGTTCGGTGTAGTCTTCGTGCGCGTGGGCACCGCGAGATTCCTTGCGCGCCTCAGCTCCGACAATGGTGGCCAGCGCGCTTGGCATCAGGTTGGTCAGTTCCAGCGTTTCCATAAGGTCACTGTTCCAGACCAACGAGCGGTCGCTGACCTTGAGGTCGTCCATCTTGGCGGCAATCGCTGTCATCTTTTCGACGCCTTCGGCCATAGTTTTGGCGGTCCGGAATACGGCAGCATCCTCTTGCATGGTTCGCTGCATCTCAAGCCGCAGATCGGCGGTCGGGATGGCTCCGCTTGCGTTTCGCACCGCGTCGAAGCGATCAAAGGCCTTGTCGACCGACGCCTGGTTCAGAACCGGGTTCGGAGCCTTCGCATCAACAACCTCACCAGCGCGGATCGCTGCCGCGCGGCCAAACACCACAAGGTCAATCAGCGAATTCGAACCCAATCGGTTCGCACCATGGACCGATGCACAGCCAGCCTCACCCACGGCCATCAGGCCGGGGACAACAGCGGTCGGGTTGTCGGCCGTCGGGTTCAGAACCTCACCCCAATAGTTGGTTGGGATACCGCCCATGTTATAGTGCACGGTCGGCAGAACCGGGATCGGCTCCTTGGTCACATCGACGCCCGCAAATACACGCGCCGATTCCGAGATTCCCGGTAGGCGCTCGGCCAGTGCTTCGGCCGGAAGGTGGCTGAGGTTCAGGTGAATGTGGTCGCCATTCTCACCGTGACCCCGGCCTTCACGGATCTCCATGGTCATCGAGCGCGAGACATAGTCGCGCGGCGCCAGGTCCTTATACTGGGGCGCATAACGCTCCATGAACCGTTCACCTTCCGAGTTGGTCAGGTAACCGCCTTCGCCGCGCGCGCCTTCGGTGATCAGACAGCCCGAGCCGTAGATGCCGGTCGGGTGGAACTGAACGAATTCCATGTCCTGCAGCGCAAGACCCGCACGGGCCACCATGCCGCCACCGTCGCCGGTGCAGGTATGGGCGGAGGTCGCGCTGAAATAAGCCCGGCCATAGCCGCCTGTCGCCAGCACCACCATCTTTGCGTTGAAGACATGCATCGTGCCGTCGTCCAGCTTCCAGCAGACGACACCCTGACACTGACCATCGTCTGACATGATCAGGTCGATGGCGAAGTATTCGATGTAAAACTCGGCGTTGTTCTTCAGCGACTGCCCGTAAAGCGTATGCAGGATCGCGTGACCGGTCCGGTCTGCGGCGGCACAGGTACGCTGAACTGCGGGACCCTCCCCAAACTCAGTAGTGTGGCCGCCGAAAGGGCGCTGATAGATCTTGCCTTCTTCGGTCCGGCTGAACGGCACGCCGTAGTGCTCAAGCTCATAAACCGCCTTGGGTGCTTCGCGGGCGAGGTATTCCATTGCATCGGTATCGCCCAGCCAGTCCGAGCCTTTGACGGTGTCATACATGTGCCACTGCCAATGGTCTGGGCCCATGTTGGACAGGGATGCCGCGATACCGCCCTGCGCAGCGACTGTGTGAGAGCGTGTCGGGAACACCTTGGTGACGCAGGCTGTTCGCAGGCCCTGCTCTGCCATGCCAAGCGTTGCACGCAGACCCGCACCACCTGCGCCTACGACAACGACGTCGTATTCGTGGGTTTCATATTCATATGCTGCTGTCATTCTTCTTGTTCCTTATCGCGCGCCGTTAAAGGGCCAGCTTGACCAAGGCAAACAGCCCGGCCGCAATCAGCGTGTAGCCCAGGGCCCACATCGCAACGAGAGAGACTTTTTCCATAATTCCGTGAACATAATCCTCGATCGTTTCCTGAGCTTCGTACATCAACTGAAGCATGCCCACTATCAGAGTTAGGGCAGTTACGATCGCCGGGAAGGGGCGGCTGAAATAGGCCACAACCTCTTCGTAGGTGCCGCCAAGGCCTGCGCCAAACGTGAATATGAATATCGGAATCAGCACGGTCAGGATCATTGCCCGAACCATCACCTGCCAATGTGTTCGTGTGCCGGATTTACCTGCGCCCAAACCCTGTGCGCGTTTACGGTCTGTCAGATATCGCATGTGCCGTCTCCTTACACCACAAGCACGGTGATAACGGTGAGGAGGGTCGCGCCAATGAACATGCCCAGACCCAGTTTTTCGGCGACTTTAACGTCAAGGCAATATCCGAAATCCCATAAGACGTGCCGCAGGCGACCCAAGGTATGATACCAAAGCGCCCAGGTCGCTACGGTCAGAAGGATATCCCCGAACCCACTGCGCAGAAATCCGTCAATGGCAACAAACCCGCTTTCCGAGGTCGAAGCGGCCAGCAGCCACCAGACGATCAGGATTGCAACGGCGAAAACACCCAGCCCCGAAAAACGGACCATGATCGATGACACGGACGTCATCTGCGGGCGGTAAATCATAATATGTGGCGAGAGCGGGCGGTTGCCCCGATTGACATCGGCCATGTCGGCTCCTCTTTCATTGGCTACCGGTGGTTTTACCCTTTTTTGATCCTCTGTCACGTGCTGCTTGAGTAAAAATGGGTAAAATGGGCTCAAAATCGAAAATTTTGCCAATACGTGATCACACTAAATCGCACTGTGATCACAAAATTTATTCAATCCTCATTATGTTAGCGTTTTCAGGGGAAAAGCATCGTGATCACGAATCTATTGCCGCTGCTCCAAAGCTGCCGACTGTTGCACAACCTCGCGCAGCAGCTTTTTCCGGATACGGTCAGGGTAGTCCGCAAAACCCGCGGCCGAGACAACAAACGCGCCCTCACCGACAATGACGTTTTCAAAGAAATAGGCCGTCAGATCCGGTTCGCTTTCTTCGATCGCGATGGCGTTGACCGTGACACCCCTGCTCCGCAGCGTATTGTGTAGTTCGGACGGCTCTACCCCTTCGTTTGAGACCCCATCACCCGAAATGTCTATCAGATGGCGTTTGCAGTCTGACACAGCATCAAAACTGGACATCGTCATCTCAAGCGCTTCACCAATGGCCGTGGAAAAGTTGCGCCAGACTCTGGGATCGCTGGCGACCTGAGCGGCAAAACGTTCAAGCGCGTCAAAGCTGTCGATTCTGGTCCAGGGGATCGTCACTTTCTGGCGCGACGAGCCGGTCCATTGCACAAGCATCAACTGTGCCTGCCCGCGCACCAGTGCCTCTGACACAAGAGGATCACGCAACCCTTCGGCCAATCCGTCCATCTGGATGCGGTATTCTTTTGTGTCGACCGATCCCGATACATCCACGGCCAACGCCAAAGCCAGATCACACGCCAGCGCAGGCGGTGTCAGAAACAGGCAGGCAAGAAGGGAACGCAGCAGGACCATAGCCGCAGCCTAGCACGAATAGGGGAAGCTGTGATCACATGAGTGTGCGTCACCTCAGACCGGCATCAGAGCCCAATAATCAAGGTCAAGCAGGACATTTGGTTGATACCGACCGTCTTCGTTTTTCAAAACAAACGGCTCACCGCCCTTGGTTGCAACCAGTCGCAAGCGAATGGCCCCAATGCCCGGCACAGTGGTTTGAGCCTTGTCCAGAACTTCGGACCAAGCCTTGATCGTGTCGCCGGCGAAACAAGGGTTGGCATGCGCCCCGCCATTCAGACCGACAATCATCTGCGCATTTGCAAGCCCGTTGAACGACAAGGCCCGCGCCATCGAAATCACGTGCCCACCATAGATCAGTCGGCCATCTGGTCGGAACGTCAGGTCAAAATGCACTTTTGCCGTATTTTGCCAGAGGCGCGTGGCCAGCATATGCTCAGCCTCTTCCACAGTTACGCCATCGACATGATCAATGGTTTCGCCAATTTCATAGTCGCCCCAGCGATGTCCCTCGCCCGATTGAACAAAGTTGTAATTCGAGAAATCCAACCCCGATGGTACCACCAGATCCTGCGGATCAAGCGCCTTTTTCAGATCCGGAACAACGGCTTCGGGTGCAGGGGCGTCAAGGTTCGATTTGCGCACCATGACCCAGCGCACATACTCGATCACAACCTCGTCGCGCTGGTTAAAGCCACGCGTGCGGACCCACACCACCCCGGTCTTACCGTTCGAGTTCTCTTTGACGCCGATCACCTCAGACTCCGCGCGCAACGTGTCACCGGGATAGACCGGCTTTAGCCACCGCCCTTCGGCATAACCCAGATTTGCCACTGCGTTCAGCGAGATATCAGGTACGGTTTTGCCAAAAACCACGTGGAACGCGGCCAGATCGTCAATCGGGCTTTGCGGCAGGCCACAGTTCCGGGCGAACTCGTCCGAGGAATAGAGCGCATGCCGTGCGGGATACAGCGCATGATACAGCGCGCGCTCTCCATCCGTTACGGTGCGCGGCACAGCGTGGTGCAGCACCTGCCCAACTGAGTAATCCTCGAAAAAGCGGCCCGGATTGGTTTTTGCCATTACTGCTGTCCCAGTTTCATGTCGGGTGAATAGTCGGTATCGACCTCTTTGATCACGGCCTGCGCGCACCGCATCATACGGCTGGATTCGTCAAACGCGTATGAGGGGTCGCCATACAGCTCCCATCCTTTGGCCAGCGCGTCCGAGACCTTGTGGCAGAAGGCTGACGTGTCTTCCTCGGTCAGCAGCCGGTAGAGTTTTGCCATTGCATCAGCTCCTTACGACGGAAATGGCCAAGGACCAACCAGCCCGTGGATGTAACCGATGATGCCCAACAGCACGATCGAGCCAGCAAAGAACATCGCGTCCTTGCCGAAGGTGCCGGGCTCACCGGGGGTCCATTCAGGCTCGGAGCGGTTGATGACAATCACCTCGACCACCGCCCAAGCCAGCAGGCCGCCGAACAGAATGATCGAAGCCAGATCGCCATTGACCAGAAGATGCGCGAAAGCCCACAGCTTGAACCCGCCCAGCATCGGGTGGCGGAGCTTGTGCAGCAAGCGGCCCTTGGTTCCGGCCGGGCTCATCAGATAGATCGCGATAAGCACCAAAAGGTTGTTGATGTGGATCATGAATGCCGGTGGCGCCCAGACATAGATGAAATCGGTCATGCGATAGCCGAAGATCATCAACAGGATTGCAGCAACCAGTGACAGCGCCACCGCGCCCTTGCCCGCGTCGCCCATCGCCGCGCGTTGCGTGGGCATGACACGTTTGAACAAATGGGCGGCCCACCACAGTGCCACCCCAAGGATCAGAAGAACAAAGCCCATACTGGCCTACCCCGCTTGCAAAGCTGAAATCGCCTCTGCTTTTGCCAGAATTTCGCGGGCTGTTACAACATGCAGATTTTCAACGATCTTCCCATCGACCACTGCAACACCCTGACCCTGCGCCTCGGTCTCTTCAAACGCAGCAATCTGACGGCGCGCCAGATCAATCTCAGCCTGCGATGGCGCAAAAGCCGCGTTGGCGATATCGATCTGCGCCGGGTGAATCAGAGTCTTGCCATCAAAACCCATATCGCGGCCCTGCTCACATTCAGCGGCCAGACCATCAGTGTCTTTGAACGCGTTGTATACCCCGTCGACAATGATCAGCCCCTCGGCCTTGGCGGCCAGCAGGCATAAACCCAATGAGGTCATCAGCGGCAGGCGGTCGGCGCGGAACCGGGTTTGCAGGTCTTTGGCCAGATCATTTGTGCCCATCACAAAACCTGCCATCAGCGGATGAGCCGCAATCTCAGCTGCATTCAGCATGCCGCGCGGCGTTTCCATCATCGCCCAGACCGGCTTGTCACCCGTGATGGCAGCAAGGGCGTCCACGTCAGCGGCTGCGTTCACCTTGGGTAGCAACACAACATCAGCGTCCATATCACGGACCGCCTCGGCATCGGCGCGGCCCCATTCTGTATCCAAGCCGTTGATGCGTACGATCTTGACGCGTTCACCGTAGCCACCAGCCGCCAGCGCCCCGCTCAGCGTTTGGCGCGCATTTGCCTTTTCCTCAGCGGCCACCGCGTCTTCGAGATCAAAGATGATCGCATCCACCGGCAAGGTGCGGGCTTTGTCCAGTGCCCGCTCGCGCGAGCCGGGGATGTACAAAACTGAGCGATAGGGGCGCTGACGGGCGTCCATTGGCCTCTCCCTTTGCAACAAAATTGCGCGAAATGGGGCATTTTTTTCTGGAAAGTTCAAGGACAAAATCGCCGCAACGCAGCATGAGCCAAGCAACGTGCGTAGGCTTAACTTAATTTGGGTCCGCCAACCCCAAGCTGAAGGCCAGATGGAATCAGGAGAGTTTGCAGATGAAAAACATGCTGATCAAATTGACGACGGGCCTTGGTATCATGGTGCTGGCCGCTCAGCAGGTACAGGCCCGCACCTGCGCCCCACGCGACGAAATGGTGAAACGACTGGCAGGCACGTATGGCGAAACGCGCCACGCCATCGGACTCGCGCGACAAGGTGCGATAATGGAGCTTTTTGCTTCGGATCAGACCGGCAGCTGGACGATCACGGTAACGCTGCCGGACGGAACAAGCTGCCTGGTCGCAGCGGGTCGGGACTATGAGGCAATCACAGAAGCCCTTCCACCCAATATCTAAGTCAAGGCATCCCAGATCAGTTTGCTGCCAGTAATGATCAGCAATACATAGGCAATGCCAAAAAACAGCCGTTCGGACAGCATGAAATGCGCCCGGACGCCCAGCCAGGCACCCAGCAGTGCAAAAGGTGTCAACAGCAGATCAGCCCATGCCGTGTGCCAGGTAAACATACCGAGAAAGGCGTAGGGAACGAATTTCGTGATGTTGATGACCCAGAAGACCAGCACAGTGGATGCCTGAAACTCGGTCTTCGTCAGGCGTTGCGACAGCAGATAAACAGCTGCAGGCGGCCCGCCGGCATGACTGACAAAACTGGTAAACCCGGCGACCAGCCCGGCAAACAACCCGGCAGTTGGCGGCAGTCTTTTTTCAAAGCCGCGGATCAGGCCTTTGCTCTGGGCGAAATGCCAGGCTACGAATCCGACCGAGATTCCGCCAATCAGCAAACGCAGCAGGTCATCATCGGTCGCGCGGTATAGCCAAGCGCCCAGCGCGACCCCAGGGACTGCACCCAAAATCAACAAGCGCGAGTCAGGCCAGCTCCAGCGTTTCCAATACGGGCCAAGGGTCGCCACATCAATGACCATCAGAATGGGCAGCATCAGTGCAAGCGCCTGCCCCGGCTCAAGTATCAGCGCCAGAATCGACGACGACGCAAAGGCCACGCCTGACCCGAACCCGCCCTTCGAGATGCCCGCAAAGATCACCGCCGGAATTGCGACGGCAAAAAACATCAGGTTCAGTTCGAACATGCGGCATCCCGTATATTGGCTTGTCTAAAAAGCCGTTTAGCGCAATCAGCGCGCCCGGTGCAAACTGTATGCGGTTGCATGCCGCGCTGCATAACCCTTGCGCGAAAGTCATTTACCGACTAGCACAACCGCGACTTCAAAACCGACCGGAGACAATCCAAATGGCCAGACCCAAGATCGCGCTGATCGGCGCAGGTCAGATCGGCGGCACGCTCGCCCACCTCACAGCAATGAAAGAACTGGGTGATGTCGTCCTGTTCGACATCGCCGAAGGCATCCCCGAAGGCAAAGCGCTCGACATCGCTGAATCCGGGCCCTCAGAGGGTTTTGATGCCAAGCTGAAAGGCACCCAGTCCTACGAGGATATCGCAGGTGCCGATGTCTGCATCGTAACGGCAGGTGTACCGCGCAAACCGGGGATGAGCCGTGACGATCTGCTGGGGATCAACCTGAAAGTCATGAAATCCGTCGGTGAAGGCATCGCCGCCCATGCGCCTGACGCCTTCGTCATCTGCATCACCAACCCGCTGGATGCGATGGTCTGGGCACTGCGCGAATTCTCTGGCCTGCCGCACAATAAGGTCTGCGGCATGGCTGGCGTCCTGGACTCGGCCCGGTTCCGGCACTTCCTGGCCGAAGAATTCGGTGTGTCCATGAAAGACGTCACTGCCTTCGTTCTGGGCGGCCACGGAGATACCATGGTGCCGTCGGTTCGCTATTCGACCGTTGCGGGCATCCCGCTGCCCGATCTGGTCAAAATGGGCTGGACCTCGCAAGACAAGCTGGACGCGATCGTACAGCGCACCCGCGACGGCGGCGCCGAGATTGTTGGTCTGCTGAAAACAGGATCAGCCTTCTACGCCCCGGCAACGTCGGCGATTGAAATGGCCGAGGCATATCTGAAAGACCAAAAACGCGTCCTACCCTGCGCCGCCTATTGCGATGGTGAGCTTGGTGTGACTGGCATGTACGTAGGTGTCCCCACCGTAATCGGGGCTGGCGGCATTGAAAAAATCGTCAACATCACCCTGAACGATGAAGAGCAAGCCGGATTCGACAACTCGGTCAATGCTGTGAAGGGTCTGATCGAGGCTTGCAAAGGCATCGACAACTCGTTGGCATAAAACTCGGTGTAACCGACTATGATTCTGAATGCGCGTCTTCGGGCGCGCATTTTTTGTTTGGCTGACCTGTTCGGGTTCTGCTATCGGCGCGCGTCTAACATTCTTTCCGTCAACTCTGATAAAATCCGACATGCCTCCAAACCTGGTCTGCGGAATGCAACACGACGCGATCATTTTTCTCGGGTCGTAACCGCACTCAGGACTATCGGGTAGGCGATTGCCCCAGGTGTTGATTTGAAGAATCGATGCGGCTGCTCAAATCAATCGGCCCACATCAACGGGTATCTTGTGATCACACCCAAAAATTCTGTGATCACAAAAGTCGAAAATCTTAGCGAAAAAGTCCTAAGGCAGCAAAAAAGCCTTTATATTTCTGCTCTACAGCCGTCTATAACGACTTAATCGTAGTCAGACGGGACAGTTTCGATGAACATTCACGAATATCAGGCCAAAGCTCTTCTTCGCAGCTATGGCGCTCCGGTCTCCGAAGGTCGCGCGGTTTTGCGCGCCGAGGAAGCCAAAACCGCAGCCGGTGAACTGGATGGCCCCCTTTGGGTTGTCAAAGCACAAATCCACGCAGGTGGTCGCGGCAAGGGGTCTTTCAAAGAAGCCGATGCCGGCGAAAAGGGCGGTGTACGTCTGACCAAGTCGGTGGAAGAAGCCGCCGAAGAAGCGAAGAAGATGCTGGGCCGCACACTGGTCACGCATCAGACCGGCCCCGCAGGCAAGCAGGTCAACCGCATTTATATCGAAGCCGGGTCTGGCATCGAACGCGAATTGTACCTGGCCCTGCTGGTAGATCGTCAGACCAGTCGCATCTCATTCGTCTGCTCGACTGAGGGCGGCATGGACATTGAAGAGGTTGCTGCTGCCACGCCCGAGAAAATCCTGTCCTTCTCGGTCGATCCTGCGACCGGCTACCAACCCTATCATGGCCGCCGCATCGCCTTTTCGCTGGGGCTGGAAGGCGCGCAGGTCAAGCAATGCGTCAAACTGATGAGCCAGCTTTACGCCGCCTTCGTCGAGAAGGACATGGAGATGCTGGAGATTAACCCGCTGATCATTTCGGACAAAGGTGATCTGAAAGTGCTGGACGCCAAGGTCGGCTTTGACGGCAACGCAGTCTACCGCCACCCCGACATCGCCGAACTGCGCGACGAGACCGAGGAAGACCCCAAGGAACTGGAAGCGTCGAAATACGACCTGAACTATATCGCTCTGGATGGTGAGATCGGGTGCATGGTGAACGGTGCCGGTCTGGCGATGGCCACCATGGACATCATCAAGCTGTATGGGGCTGAGCCTGCCAACTTCCTCGACGTGGGCGGCGGCGCGACCAAAGAGAAAGTGACCGAAGCGTTCAAGATCATCACCTCGGACCCGAACGTCAAAGGCATTCTGGTCAACATCTTCGGCGGCATCATGCGCTGTGACGTCATCGCCGAGGGCGTTGTCGCAGCGGTGAAAGAGGTCGGCCTGCAGGTTCCGCTGGTCGTACGTCTGGAAGGCACGAATGTCGAGAAAGGCAAAGAGATCATCAACACCTCTGGCCTGGACGTGATCGCGGCGGACAACCTGAAAGACGGTGCTGAGAAGATCGTGAAAGCGGTTAAGGGTTAAGCTGAAATGGGAGTGGGAGAAGCCATAGCGCTGTTAGCCTTCGCTGCACTGGTCATCGTGATCTTTGTTGCGAAGGAGAACCGTCTAGCTGACCCAAATCGAGCTGACACAATCTACGTTTCCCAAATGCGAGAAGTATGCTCATTGAAAGATGGCCCTGTCTCCGCAGCGCTAGTCAGACAATCCGGCAACCTTTACCGAGATTTGGGACTCTTCGATCACTGGAGAGACGCGATGGCCGAAATCGAAAAGTCCATGAGCCGCGCCAAGATCGACTCCGTGTTTGTTCAATCGAATGGTGCAGAACGTTTTGAAGTCATTCGTTTGCATCACTCCCATGGCGGCAAAGCCGAAGGAAAAAAACTTGGAGGGGCGGTTATCGCCTCGGAGGCTTAACACTCGCGCTCATCGCGCGGCAAATTCAGGAGACTCCTAAAAATGGCAGTCCTCATCGACGAAAAAACCAAAGTGATCTGTCAGGGCTTTACCGGCTCGCAGGGCACATTCCACTCTGAACAGGCCATTGCTTATGGCACCAAGATGGTCGGCGGTGTGACCCCCGGCAAAGGCGGGATGACCCATCTTGACCTGCCCGTGTTCAACTCGGTCCACGAGGCCAAGCATGTGACCGAAGCCAATGCCAGCGTGATCTACGTGCCGCCTCCCTTTGCGGCCGACTCGATCCTCGAAGCGATTGATGCCGAGATGGAAGTGATCGTCTGCATCACCGAAGGCATCCCGGTTCTGGACATGATGAAGGTGAAACGCGCGCTGGAAGGCAGCAAATCGCGCCTGATCGGCCCGAACTGCCCCGGTGTCATCACGCCTGACGCCTGCAAGATCGGCATCATGCCCGGTCACATCCACAAGCGCGGCTCGGTCGGTGTTGTGTCACGTTCGGGCACCCTGACTTATGAGGCCGTCAAGCAGACCACTGATGTGGGTCTGGGCCAATCCACCTGCGTCGGCATCGGCGGCGACCCGATCAAAGGGACCGAGCATATCGACGTGCTGGAATGGTTCCTTGCCGATGACGAAACCGAGTCGATCATCATGATCGGTGAAATCGGTGGCTCGGCCGAGGAAGAAGCCGCGCAGTTCCTGGCGGATGAGGCCAAGAAGGGCCGCAAAAAGCCAGTTGCCGGTTTCATCGCAGGCCGCACAGCCCCTCCGGGCCGCCGCATGGGCCACGCGGGCGCGATTGTCGCCGGCGGCAAAGGCGGTGCCGAGGACAAGATCGAAGCCATGCGCAGCGCCGGTATCGTCGTGGCCGAAAGCCCGGCGCAGCTGGGCGAGGCTGTGCTGGAAGCGATTGGTTGATAGGAATCAGCGCAGAGCTATGCAGTTTAGTGTCAAAACACTTCTGTCATTTTCCGGGCGGGCCTCCCGCTCGGAATACTGGATGTATGTGACTCCGATATTGTTATTGCTGTTAGCTGCTCTGACATTCGATCTATTGGCTCTTGGTCCGACGACTTATCAAGAGTTTACCACGACTACAGATTTGCTGACCGGTGAACAGACGCACGAGATATCCAATGTCACTGATTACAGCCCTCGAATTGGAAGCCTCGTTGTGTCGCTTTTGGTCCTCGTACCTTTTGCGGCAATGCTCACACGTCGAGTGCACGATATTGGATTCCCGGGTTGGTATGCTTGGCTCGCGCTTTTTCTAGCTTTTTTCTTTGGCCCTATGCTGTCCTTTTTTGTGGGTCTGTTAGGGCTGATTTCGGTGAAATTAGCTTTGATTTTTGCTTTCCTGCTAGGGGTACCACAACTTGTGCTTTCGCTCTTGGGATTCGTAGTAATCGTATTGTGGGGCACAACTCCTTCTGAACCCGGAACCAACGAATACGGGCCAAATGCTTCGGAGTTAACCGCATGACCTTCTCCGACGCCATCCGCACCTGTTTCTCCAAGTTCTTCACATTCTCTGGGAGAGCCTCGCGGCCCGAATACTGGTTCTTTTTCCTGTTCATCGTGATCTGGAACATCATCGCAGGGATCATCGACTGGCAGTTCTTCACGCAAGTCTCGGTCAGCCAGAGCGATGAGGTGAAATCCGTTACCGCAACGTCCTCGCAACCGGTGCAAAGCATCGTCAGCCTGATCGTATTCTTCCCACATCTGGCCGTCGCGTGGCGGCGGATGCATGATACCGGGCGCAGTGGGCTTTATGCCTTGCTGCCGATCCTTTTGATCCTCGGCGCTGGCGCGGTTCTGATCTTCGGCATCGGCCTGGCGTCCCATTTCCAGCATGGCGGCAATCTGGACATCCTGTTCACCCGCGCCACGCTGTTGATCGTCATTCCGACACTGCTGATCCTTTTTGTGTCGCCTCTTCTGGTGCTGTGGTGGCTGACCCGCCCCAGCCAACCGGGCGCCAACCAATACGGCCCGAACCCGCATGAGGTTGCCCCATGATCGGACACGCAGGAAAATCTGGTTTCACTCAGCCACAAACCGGAAAGGATCAATGAGATGGTCCTGGTTTGCCACAAGCACAAGTTCATTTACCTGAAGACGACCAAAACGGCGGGCACCTCGACCGAAAAAGCCCTGCAGCCCTTGTGTGAAAAACCGGGGCTGGGTGAGTTGCCGAACGGAGAGGTCAGGATCTCAAAACATGGGATTGTGGGGGCACGTGGACCCAGAACGCAGAACACCCATCGCATTCTGCGGTTGTGGCACAGGCACAAACACCCTTGGCGCAATCATATGTCGGCCATAAACGTAAGGGAAAACCTGGGTGCCAAGACATTTGACAGCTATACCAAGATCGCAAATGTCCGCGATCCTTTCGACCGGGTGGTGTCGCAGTTTCATTTTATGAAATACCAGAAGAATCTGCCTTCGGAGGACGCGAAAACCGAATTCGAGCAGTTCAGATCGTTCGTCTTGTCGGGCACATGGTCGATAGATTGGGACATCGTTTCGATCGATAATAAACTGATTGTTGATCGTTTCATTCGCAAAGAACACCTTGTCGCCGACTTGAAAGAAACGCTCGCTGGATTTGGTCTGCCGGAAAACGGTTTTAAACTCGGACACGACAAATCCATGAAAGAAAGACGAAAGGGCATACCTGTGCCAGACTATTATGACCCTGAAACAATAGATGTCGTTCGACGAAACATGGCCTGGGTATTTGATACACTGGGTTATCCAGACCAGCCGCAACACTGAAACCAAAACCGAAACCGCCTACCCATTCGAGGTTCGCACATGACCGAACATACGCCCAATTCCGCATTTCACGCCTCTAGCTTTATGCAGGGACACAATGCCGAGTATCTGGAGCAGCTATATGCCCAATACACCAAGAACCCCGGTGCGGTAGACGCCGCATGGGCCGAGTTTTTCAAGGCCATGGGGGACGCTTCTCCGGACGTTCAGAAAGAGGCTGAAGGGCCCTCCTGGGCGCGGACCGACTGGCCGCCGATGCCAGCCGATGACCTGACCGGAGCGCTCACAGGCGAATGGTCAGAGATTGACGCCAAAGCAGCGGGCAAGAAGATCAAGGAAAAGGCAACGGACAAGGGCGTTGAGGTCAGCGATGATCAGATCAAACGCGCCGTTCTGGACAGTCTGCGCGCGCTGATGCTGATCCGGGCCTATCGTATCCGGGGCCATCTGGCCGCCGATCTTGACCCGCTGGGCATGCGTGCTGCCAGTACACATCCAGAACTGGACCCCAAGACATACGGCTTCACCGAGGCCGACATGGACCGCCCGATCTTTATCGACAACGTTCTGGGCCTGCAGATGGCCAGTATGCGCCAGATCGTTGAGATCGTGAAACGCACCTATTGCGGCACCTTCGCGCTGCAATACATGCACATCTCTGACCCTGAACAGGCCGCTTGGCTGAAGGAACGGATCGAAGGATACGGCAAGGAAATCCAGTTCACCAAGGAAGGCCGCAAGGCCATTCTGAACAAGATGGTCGAGGCCGAGGGATTTGAGAAATTCCTGCACGTCAAATACATGGGCACCAAGCGCTTTGGTCTTGACGGCGGTGAGGCGCTGATCCCTGCGATGGAACAGATCATCAAGCGTGGCGGTGCCCTGGGCATACGGGATATCGTGATTGGTATGCCGCACCGGGGGCGTCTGAACATCCTTGCCAACGTGATGGGTAAACCTTATCGCGCGATCTTCAACGAATTCCAGGGCGGCAGCTTCAAACCCGAAGACGTGGATGGGTCCGGCGACGTGAAATATCACCTCGGCGCCTCCAGCGACCGCGAGTTTGACGGCAACAGCGTGCACCTGTCGCTGACCGCGAACCCTTCGCACCTTGAGGCGGTGAACCCCGTGGTGCTGGGCAAGGTCCGCGCCAAGCAGGACCAACTGAACGATACCGATCGTACTGCGGTGATGGGTATCCTGCTGCATGGTGATGCGGCCTTTGCCGGTCAAGGTGTTGTGGCCGAAGGCTTTGGCCTTTCGGGCCTGCGCGGGCACAAGACCGGCGGCACCATGCATATCGTTGTGAACAACCAGATCGGCTTTACCACCGCACCGCACTTCTCGCGGTCTTCTCCGTATCCGACGGATATCGCGCTGATGGTCGAGGCACCGATTTTCCACGTGAACGGCGATGACCCCGAAGCGGTGGTGCACGCTGCCAAGGTTGCGACCGAGTTCCGCCAGAAGTTCCACAAGGACGTGGTCATCGACATCTTCTGCTATCGCCGGTTTGGTCATAACGAGGGCGATGAGCCCATGTTTACCAACCCGATCATGTACAAGAAGATCAAGACCCATAAGACCACGCTGTCTCTGTATACTGAGCGTTTGGTCCAAGACGGCCTGATCCCGGAAGGCGAGATCGAGGATATGAAAGCCGCCTTCCAGGCGCATCTGAACGATGAGTTCGACGCCGGCAAGGATTACAAGCCGAACAAGGCGGACTGGCTGGATGGGCGTTGGTCGCATCTGAACAAAAACAAAGAGGAATATGTCCGCGGTGAAACTGCAATCTCGCCCGAGACATTCGCCGAAGTCGGCAAGGCCCTGACGCATGCGCCCGCCGATATCGCGGTGCACAAAACCGTCTCGCGCCTGCTAGATCACAAGAAGCAGATGTTCGACAGCGGCAAAGGCTTTGACTGGGCAACGGGTGAGGCGCTAGCCTTTGGGTCATTGCTGACCGAAGGGTATCCGGTACGCCTGTCCGGGCAGGATGCGACACGCGGCACGTTCAGTCAGCGCCACTCGGGCTTCGTGCATCAGGAAACCGAAGAGCGGTATTACCCTCTGAACAACATCCGTGAAGGGCAGTCGAAATACGAAGTGATCGACTCGATGCTCTCGGAATACGCGGTCTTGGGCTTCGAATACGGCTATTCGCTTGCCGAACCCAACGCGCTGACCCTTTGGGAGGCGCAGTTTGGTGACTTTGCCAACGGTGCGCAGATCATGTTTGACCAGTTCATCAGCTCGGGCGAAAGCAAATGGCTGCGCATGTCGGGTCTGGTGACGCTGCTGCCGCACGGGTTCGAAGGGCAAGGCCCCGAACATAGCTCGGCCCGCCTGGAGCGCTTCTTGCAGATGTGCGGTCAGGACAACTGGATTGTTGCGAACTGCACGACACCGGCGAACTACTTCCACATCTTGCGCCGCCAATTGCACCGGACGTTCCGCAAACCGCTGATTCTGGTCACGCCGAAGTCGCTGTTGCGGCACAAGCTGGCAGTCAGCACGGTCGAGGATTTCACCACCGGCTCCAGCTTCCACCGGGTGCTGTGGGACGACGCGCAACAGGGCAACTCGGACACCATGCTGGTGGCCGACAAGAAGATCAAACGCGTCGTTCTGTGTTCGGGCAAGGTCTATTACGACCTGCTGGAAGAACGCGACGCACGCGGGATCGACGACATCTACCTGCTGCGGATCGAGCAATACTATCCGTTCCCGGCGCACTCGCTGATCAACGAGCTTGAGCGCTTTAAAGGGGCTGAGATGGTCTGGTGTCAGGAAGAACCCAAGAACCAGGGCGCCTGGACATTTATCGAACCCAATATCGAATGGGTGCTGACCCGCATCGGCGCCAAACACACAAGGCCAACCTATGTCGGCCGCGCAACCTCGGCTTCACCCGCGACGGGTCTGGCCAGCCAACACAAAGCTCAACAAGAGGCGCTCGTGAACGAAGCGCTGAGCCTCGAAGGAAAGTAAACGATGACAATTGAAGTTCGTGTTCCCACGCTTGGCGAATCCGTCACCGAAGCCACGGTTGCGACCTGGTTCAAGAAACCCGGTGATGCCGTGGCTGTGGATGAGATGCTCTGTGAGCTTGAGACAGACAAGGTAACGGTTGAGGTTCCGGCCCCTGCTGCCGGTGTCATGGGTGAAATCGTCGCCGCCGAGGGTGAAACCGTTGGTGTTGACGCCTTGCTTGCGACTATTGCCGCAGGCGAAGGTGCAGCTCCGGCCCCGGCTGCTGCCGCCGCTGAACCCGCACCCAACGCCGCACCGGCCGCTGGCGCTGGCAGTGTCGACGTGATGGTTCCCACCTTGGGCGAGTCGGTCACCGAGGCCACGGTATCCACGTGGTTCAAGCAGGTGGGCGACGCCGTGGCGCAAGACGAAATGCTCTGCGAGCTTGAAACTGACAAGGTCTCTGTTGAGGTTCCAGCGCCTGCCGCAGGCGTTCTGTCCGAAATCGTCGCGCCTGAAGGCACGACCGTGGATGCAACGGCCAAGCTGGCCGTGATCTCGGGCGCGGGCGCTGCGACGGCCCCCGCCGCGGCTCCGGTAGCTGCTGCAGCAGCCCCGGCCGCAGCGACGGCTGGTAAAGACGTAGCTAACGCACCTTCGGCCGAAAAAGCGATGGCCGAGGCTGGTCTGAGTGCTGATCAGGTCACCGGCACCGGTCGCGATGGCCGCATCATGAAGGAAGACGTGGCCAAGGCAGTCGCAACTGCTACTGCACCTGCGCCCGCACCGGCTCCTGCTCCGACCGCCGCGCCACGCGCGCCGGTTCCTGCGGATGACGCTGCGCGCGAAGAACGCGTCAAGATGACCCGCCTGCGCCAGACCATCGCCAAGCGCCTGAAAGACAGCCAGAACACCGCCGCGATGCTGACCACCTATAACGAGGTGGACATGACCGAGGTGATGGCCCTGCGCAGCCAGTACAAGGACCAGTTCGAGAAGAAGCACGGCGTGCGTCTGGGCTTTATGTCCTTCTTCACCAAGGCGTGCTGCCATGCGCTGAAGGAAGTGCCCGAGGTGAATGCCGAGATCGACGGCACCGACATCGTCTATAAGAACTTTGTCCATATGGGCGTGGCCGCCGGTACACCGACTGGCCTTGTGGTTCCGGTGATCCGCGACGCGGACTCGATGTCCTTTGCCGCTATCGAGAAGGCCATCGCCGAAAAAGGCAAGCGCGCCCGCGACGGTAAACTGTCGATGGCCGAGATGCAGGGCGGTACCTTCACCATCTCAAACGGTGGCGTCTACGGCTCGCTGATGTCTTCCCCCATCCTGAACCCCCCGCAATCAGGTATTCTGGGCATGCACAAAATCCAGGATCGTCCGATGGCAATCAACGGTCAGGTTGTAATCCGTCCGATGATGTATCTGGCACTGTCTTACGACCACCGGATCGTGGACGGCAAAGGCGCGGTCACGTTCCTTGTTCGCGTGAAAGAGGCGCTGGAAGATCCACGCCGCCTGCTGATGGACCTGTAATCATGGCAACGCATGTGCTTTGGCAAGCTGATGTGGCGGATTTCGATGCCTGGCTGAAGGTGTTCCGTGAAGATACGGCAGTGCGCAAATCTGCCGGAATTCATGACCTTCACGTCTGGCGCGATCCAGCGCGACCCGATCACGCCGTTGCTCTGTTCGAGATCTCGGATCTTGAGCGGGCCACGGCTTTTCTCGAATCCGAGGAACTTGCCATGCATCACGAACGCGGCGGCGTCGCGCATATTCAGGTCAAAGTGCTTTCGCCCGAGTAGGCATGATGCCCGGTGTACATGAAACATATCGAATATCTGGCGGCGTCCGCGCCGCCAAACCCAGTAAGGGGCCACAACTGCGATCTGTGTTGGACTTTCACTTCAGGAACGCCCACACATTCGGAGATTGCAAGACATGACACCTGAACTAACGGCACTAACCTTGGCCGCACTGTTGCAGGTCGTGCAATATGCCCTGATGGCGATACCCGCGAATATCGAACTGGGACCGGGTAAAACCATGTCCCCACGCGACCGCTCGCGTCTGAAAGGATCGCTGGAAGACCAGCTATCGGACGAGACCGGCCGTTTATACCGTGCGCTGAACAATCATTTCGAAGGATTGATCCTGTTCACCATAGCCTGCACCACCGTCACGGTCGCAGACGCAGGCACCGGATTTACCGCGGCATGTGCGTGGATCTATCTGATCGCCCGCATACTCTACGTACCGGCTTACTTTTTTGGCTTGTCGCCCTGGCGCACTCTGATCTGGTTCGCTGGTTTCCTCGCAACAACTTTCATGCTTTTGGCGGTGCTTTTTTGATAACGCCAGTTTACAGCCTGTGCGCAGGTGGTGTCTGCTCTGCCACAGCCCGACTACTCAAGGAGACCTTTCATGGCAAACTATGACGTCATCGTAATCGGCGCTGGCCCCGGCGGCTATGTCTGCGCTATTCGCTGTGCCCAACTGGGCTTGAAAACCGCCGTTGTAGAAGGACGAGACACGCTGGGCGGCACGTGCCTGAACGTCGGCTGCATCCCGTCCAAGGCGCTGCTGCATGCCAGCCACCAACTGCATGAGGCCGAGCATAACTTTGCCAAGATGGGCCTGAAGGGGAAAAGCCCCTCGGTCGATTGGAAACAGATGCAGGTCTACAAAGACGAAACCATTGAGGGTAATACCAAGGGCATCGAGTTTCTGTTCAAGAAAAACAAGATCGACTGGTTAAAGGGTTGGGGCTCGATCCCCGCAGCAGGTCAGGTCAAAGTGGGCGACGAAGTTCACACGGCCAAGAACATCATCATCGCTTCGGGCTCTGAACCGGCTTCGCTGCCGGGCGTTGACGTGGATGAGAAGGTTGTCGTGACCTCGACCGGTGCGCTGTCGCTTGGCAAGGTTCCGAAAAAGATGGTGGTCATTGGTGCGGGCGTGATCGGTCTGGAACTGGGTTCGGTGTATCAACGTCTTGGCGCCGAAGTTACCGTGATCGAATTCCTCGACGTGATCACGCCGGGCATGGACCCCGAGGTTCAGAAAACGTTTCAGCGCATTCTGAAAAAACAGGGGTTGAACTTTGTCATGGGCGCAGCGGTACAAAAGACCGAAGCGACCAAGACCAAGGCAAAAGTCACCTACAAGCTGCGCAAGGATGACAGCGAACACGTGATTGAGGCGGATACCGTTCTGGTCGCCACCGGGCGCAAGCCATTCTCGGACGGTCTTGGGCTTGAGGCGCTGGGCGTTGAAATGACCCAGCGCGGTCAGATCAAGGTGGGCTCTGACTGGCAGACAAACGTACCCGGCATCTATGCCATCGGCGATGTCACCGAAGGCCCGATGCTGGCGCATAAGGCCGAAGACGAAGGCATGGCCGCCGCGGAACAGGTCGCCGGAAAACATGGCCACGTCAATTATGGCGTCATTCCGGGGGTAATCTACACCTGGCCCGAGGTCGCCAATGTCGGCGAAACCGAAGAAACCCTGAAAGACCAAGGCCGCGCCTTTAAGGTGGGCAAGTTCATGTTCATGGGGAACGGCCGCGCCAAGGCGAATTTTGCGGCGGATGGGTTCGTCAAAATTCTGGCTGACAAGGAAACTGACCGGATACTTGGTGCCCACATTATCGGCCCGGCAGCAGGCGATCTGATCCATGAGGTTTGCGTCGCAATGGAGTTCGGCGCGTCAGCCGAAGATCTGGCCCTGACCTGCCATGCGCACCCGACCTATTCCGAAGCGGTACGAGAAGCGGCACTGGCCTGCGGTGACGGCCCGATTCACAGCTAACTTACTGCCCCGCCGGCTAACCGGTCGGCGGGGTCAACCACGCGTCCAGATAGGTCTCTAACCTGTCACTGAATGTGGTGGCCGCGTGCAGGGCGCAGAACCTTAGCGACATGGCCTGAATGGCAAAGGCCTGCACCCCTTCTGCAAGAAGTTCAGGCGTTACGTCCTTCCGCACATCTGCTGCTTCAAGCCACATCGTTACAAGGCGAAAGTATCGCTCGAAAAAATGGGCAATCGGTCCTATTTCCGCAACAGCCGTCGCGCCTGAATATCTGATCAACAGATCAAAAACGTATCGCTCGGATGTCATGAATCTGTGGACTGGCTCCAGCGCGGCTATGATCTCTGACACGGTCCTGGGTGGCGTCCGGGCTTCGGCACTGTCCAGAAACCTATCCAACTTTGCGCCAATCAGAATCTCCATCAACGCGTCCTTGTCGCGGAAATGTGCGAAGAACGTACCTTTGGCCACACCGGCCGCTTGCACAACGTCTTCGACCCTCAGGGCCTCGTATCCGCCAGTGGTGATCAGGTTTTCCGAGGCTTCGATAAGGCGCGCCCGAGTTTTCAGAGTGCGTTTTTGAGTTGTCTTTTGCATAGGCCCAATTTGCATAGTTTTTGACCGCGGTCAAATTTTTTATTGACCGCGGTCATTTTATTGATTTACAAAGTGACCACGGTCAATTTTGGAGAATCCCGATGCAACGGAAAAAAATCATCATCCTTGATGGGCACCCCGCTGAAAGCAGCCTGTCCCGCACTTTCGCTGAAACCTACAAAGACGCGGCCGAAAAGAATGGCCACGATGTCCGAATGGTTCACCTCAGCGAAATGCAGTTCGATCACGACTTTGGTCAGGGCAACTATCAAGACTTCAAACCGCTTGAGCCCGTGTTGGAACAGGTTCTTCAGGACATCGAATGGAGCGACCATCTGGTCCTCACAACACCGATGTGGTGGGGCGGGTTGCCGGCCAAGCTGAAAGGCTTGATTGACCGGATGTTCATCCCGGGACGCACCTTCGACACAAGAAACATCAGCAAGCTGGGACTTCCAGCCCCGATGCTGGCAGGACGTACGGCTCGTGTCATCCTGACGTCTGACACGCCGGGCTGGTTCATGCGGCTGATTTACCGGCAAGCCCTCATTCGGCAGGTCCGTGATCAAATTCTTGGATTTGTCGGCTTCAAACCAACACGTTTCACCTATTTTGCGGGTGCCAGCTATCCAAAGCCCGGCAGTGTCGAGCGCTGGGTTTCACAAGTCGCCAAAATCGGTGCGGCTGCGGTGTAGTTGCACGTGCTACCACATCGTTTTTTCGGCTCTTGCACCCCATTCCGCGTCGTATTGTGCACCGCCTTCCTCACCCCGGCTTACTTCGGCCAGAATTTCGCCAACTGTGGGTAAGGCGGTGCTTTCATCACCTGCGCTCCAGGTTCGCGCGCGCATGAGTGCGCGGGCGCATTGCGTGTAGATTTCGGCAATTTCGATGACGACAACCGTGGCGGGTTGTTTGCCGTTTTTTTCGAACCGGGCGCGCAATTCACTGTCCGCAGTCAGGCGCGCTGTACCATTCACCCGAACGACAGTGTTGGAGCCCGGCACCAGAAACATCAAAGCCACGCGCGGGTCACGTACGATATTGCGCAGCGAATCCAACCGGTTGTTGCCGCGCCAATCCGGAAGCGCCAAAGTGTTTGCATCAAGCTCCAGCACAACGGGACCATCATCGCCCCCTGGGCTTCCGTCTACGCCTTCGGGACCAACGGTGCTGAAAATGCACAACCGCGCGGCCATGATCCACTTGCGATACAGCGGAGTCAGGCTGTGCGCGACCTTCCGCAATGAGGGCGCACCGGGTTTACCGTAGAGACTTTCGAGCGTTTCGATATCGTCAATGAATTGCATCAAGATCAAACCCAACTTCTCGCATCAGCGCATTGGACCTTGTTTCGATGACATCCTCCAGCATTCCGAGGAAATCGTCCCGCGCAGCACCCGGCTTGATTGGATCAAGGAAGTCGACAATGGCTAGGCCAGGCTTGCGCAGAACACCGGTGCGAGGCCAGAACACACCCGCATTGGTCGCCGTGGGAACGCAGGGAAAACCCAGCCCTTCGTACAAAATGGCCGTGCCGACCTTGTAAGGTTTGCGCACCCCCGGCGCGACGCGCGTGCCTTGGGGATAGATTACCAACTGCCCGGGTTCCGTGAATTCCTTGGCGACATCCTTGACCATCTTGGCCACGGCCACGCCCTTTTTACCCCGATCAACCGGGATACAGCCAAGACGCCGCGCATACATACCGATGACTGGGGTCCACAGCAATTCTTTCTTCATAATGAACTTGCCGTGGGGGATGGCGTCGAAAATGATGATAATATCCAGAAATGACTGATGTTTGGCACCGATGACCACCTCGCCCGACGGCACCGCGCCACGCACTTCGGTCCGGATGCCGACCATCCAACGAGCCAACCACAAGGTTGTACGCGCGTAGGCCTTGCAAGCTTTCAATGCGCCACGCTTGGTGAACATGGCGTATGGGGCGAACAGGATGCCCAGAACCAGCATCCAAACGTAGATCACGATCATGAAGATCAATGAGCGTACCCACTGAAACGCATCGGCCATCACGAAAGCTCCTTCAATTTTCGGCTGGCGGCACTCCAGGTTGCCAGAAAGGCAACCGCCGCACCCAATACGGGGATCAGGGCCGGCAACAGCCAGCCATACCCCTGAAATCCCAAACCCGTCAAAAACCCGCCCGCATCCGAGGCTTCGGGCAGCAGCAGCACTCCGGTCATGCCCAGCAAAACGCCGACAACGGCACCAAAGAAAGCCCGATAGGTAAAGCGCCGGACAAAGGCTCGGGCAATAAAGCTGTCACGGGCACCAACCAGACGCAGCACCTCGATAATCTGGGCATTGGCAGCGAGCGAGGCATTGGCGGCCAGCGTGATCATGGCTGCCGTGGCCCCGCCAATCAGCAGGATTGAAACCCAGCCCAGCCGCCGCAGCGACCTTGCGGCCTCTACCAAGGGTTCACGCCAGCGGGTGTGATCGTCCAGAACTGCACCGGGAACTTCTGCTCCAAGCCGCAGGCGCAGACCAGCCGCATCCAGACCCGGCTCACCTTCGATGATCTCGATCAGTTGAGGGACAGGCAGCGTATCCAGCGGCAGGTCCGGGCCAAACCAAGGGGAGAGCAGCGCCGCCTGTTCCTCGGTGGTCAATGCGCGCGCCGAAGCTATGCCCGGGGTTTGGCTCAGCACGGTTAGCGCCGCCTCGGTCTGCGCGTCCATCTGATCGGCAGGAGCGCTGATGCGCAAGGTGACGGCCCCGGCCAATTCCGTACCCCAGCGGTCGGCCAACCGCCCCGATGCCAGAGAAAGGGCTAATGCAAACACCGCCAGAAAAGCCATCGCGCCTGATACAAACAGGGTCAGATGCGCCGTGTACCCAGTTGGCGGAACGACCCGGTCCGCGCGCGTATCCCGTTTCAGCAGGCTTCGGATCATTCCCTTGCTCATAGATCCGCTCCCGCAAGTTGGACCTGACGTTGCGAGATTCGAAGAACCCTTGCCTGCACCTGGCTTTTCGCCGCGCGGATCAGGCTCATGTCATGGGTCGCGATCAGCACGGTCTTGCCCATCTTGTTCAATTCGACCAACAGGCGAAGCAGGCGTTGCGACATCTCCCAATCCACGTTTCCGGTTGGTTCATCCGCCAGAACCACGTCCGGCGACAGGATGACCGCGCGGGCCAGTGCGGCACGCTGACGTTCCCCTCCCGACAATTCCGGCGGGTGCGAATCCAATCGGGTGCCCAGTCCCACCCAGGATAACAACTCGCTCAGGTCTTCGCGCTGTGCAGTGTCGATTTGCCCGGACACTGTTAGCGGCAACGCCACATTCTCGGCCAGCGTCATGTGATCAAGGAACTGGCAATCCTGATGCACCACACCGATCCGACGGCGCATCAGGGCCAACTGATCCCGATCCAGCCGGGCGATGTCCTGCTTGAACACGCTGAGCCGGCCCGTTGTGGGCAACAAAGCGCCGTAGCAAAGTTTAAGTATGGTGGTCTTGCCCGCACCCGACGGGCCGGTCAAAAAATGAAACGACCCCGGTTGCAACCGTAAAGACACGTCGCTCAGCAGTTCGCCACCGCCATAGGTGTAGCTGAGATTCTCCAGCTCGATCAAAAGGAGCCCCCGTTTCTGTTGCCGCCCTTCATGCCCGAGCGCGGTTGCGGTTTCAATGCCTGCACCGGGTCGAATCGGTGACACTTATGCTGTGAAACCGAAAACACCCTTTGCGGTCAGGTCTTAACGGATTAACATCCCTTAAAAAACTACTATCGGTCGGGGTCCCGGCCAGGAGGCAGCATGCGTCTTACTTGTCCGAATTGCGGTGCCCAGTACGAGGTGCCAGACGAGGTCATCCCGGAAGATGGCCGCGACGTTCAGTGCTCGAACTGTGAGACGACCTGGTTCCAGCCCAAACACCCAGACCAAACAGCCCCCGCCAAAGACGCACCCGATGCTAAGGATACGCCTTCCCAGACATCCGCACCCGAGCCTGATGTGGTGGAACAGGCCTCAGCAACCCAAGCGCAACCGGAGCCGACGCCTGCACCGGAACCAGAGATCACACAAGAACCAGAGGTTGCCCCAAAACCAGAGGCCGCAAGCGAACCAGAAACACCATCAGCTACCGGAAACATCGATCCTGCAGTTGCAAGTATCCTGAAAGAAGAAGCCGAACGTGAGGCGGACCTTCGCGCGCAAGAGGGTGGCGGTCTTGAAACGCAGCCCGATCTGGCCTTGGACGCGCCCCCCAAACCCGACCCGGAACGCGCCGTAAAAGACCTCACTGCTATGGAAACGGCAAAGGATGCAGGGCAGAAAGATGCACTGCCAGATGTCGAAGCGATCAACTCCAGCCTGCGTAGTGATGACAGCTTGGCCTCGGAAGACGAACCTGCGCCGCGCAAGTCTGGCGGCGGTTTCATGCGTGGTTTTGCACTGATGCTGATTGTCGGCGTCATCCTGCTGCTGGTCTATGGCAACGCGCAGCAAATCAGCGAAGCGGTGCCGCAGGCCGAGCCAATTCTTGACCCGTACGTATCCCTTGTGGATCAGGCGCGGCTTTGGCTTGAGGCGCAGACATCGGGGACATCGCAGAATTAAACGCCAGGCAGGGTTTAGAAGCGCTCCAACAACCGCTTGAGGTACTCCAGCTCGATCTGTGGGCGTTCCGTCTCACCGGTGCGACGCCGGATTTCATCCAGCAACTCACGCGCGCGGCGATACACATCTTCGCCCTGCAACAGGTTGTCGTCAGTTGCTATAGAGCCGTTTGCGCCGGGGCTGCGGCCCAGCGGATCGCGGCTGTTGGCCTGCATATCACCGTCTTGGGTTCCCTGACCGGGCTGGTTCTGCTGGTTCTGCGCCAAAGCTTCACCCAGTGACCGCATGCCTTCACGGAGGGCTTCCATCGCTTCAGATTGGCGATCTATGGCCTCGGCCAGGTCGTCACTGCGCAGGGCTTCTTCAGCCCCATCCATTGCCCGGCCCGCGCGGCCCAGCGCCTCGCGTGCCGCTTCGCCTTCGGGTGTTCCGGCACCGGGCAGATTCTGTTGCTGGCGACCCAGCTCGTCGCGCAGTGCCTGTTGGCGATCGGCCAGAGACTCCTGGCTTGGCTGGCCGCCACCGCCTTCGGCCTGATCAGACCCCTGACCCTGACCGCCTTGGCCTTCGTGGCTCTGCCCACGGCCCTGACCACCATTGCGGCCTTCGTTACCCTGGCTTTCACCGGCCTGAGCGCCGGGATTGAACTGTTCTTGCAGATCGCGGAAGGCCTGATCGCTCAGCCCCTGCTGTTCGCGCAGAGTTTCGGCCAGCCCTTCCATTGCCTGTTGGCCTTCTGACTGCTGGCCCTGACCCTGGCCCTGGGTGACGCGCATGTTCTCCATCATCTGCTGGAACTCTTCCAGCGCCTGCTGTGCTTCGGCCATGCGGCCCTGTTCCATCAGTTCCTGAATGCGATCCATCATCCGTTGCAGGTCATTTTGCGTCATCTGCATGGATTCGCCATTCTGGCCCTGCTGATTTTCGTCGAACTCACCGTTTTCCTGTGCCAGACGCTGTAGCTGGCGCATGTAATCCTGCGTTGCGTCGCGCAGTTCTTGCATCAATTCGGCGATTTCTTCATCAGTGGCGCCGTTTTTCATGGCTTCGGTCAGACGCTCCTGTGCACGGCGCATACGCTCCAGCGCATCGGCGAGGGTACCCTCTTCGATTATAATCGCCAGATCCCACAAAGCCTGTGCGATCTCTTCCTGTTGGTCCTGTGTCAGCCCGTAGTCGTTGAATGCCTCCAACCGGCGAAGCGTCACGCGCAGACGCAGGTAGGCTGTGTCAGAGCGAAACACCTCTTCCGGCAGATGCGACACCGCGCGCAGAATTTGGGACACCCGGGTCGCGTTGTCCCGCGTCCAGAGCAGATCGCGGCGTTGTTCGATCACCGCCGCAGCCAACGGATCAAAGAAGCGGCGCGCAGGCAGATCCGTCGTATAAGGCGCGGACTCTCCTTCCTGATCGGCTGCATCCTGTGCCATCAAGGTGATCTTGACTGGCAGATGCGCCCAAGGGTGTTCCGAGAAGTCTTCGATCAGATCCTCGGTGAAATCGGCCCGGTCGCCGGTTATCGGCATCGGTAGCTGCACCTCGATCCTATCACGTGGCTCGGGGTCAGATGCCAGGCCATACTGACGGTCAACGGAAGGCAGGTCCAATTCGATCACCGCCGTACCGGACACTACGCCGTAATCGTCAGTGGCGGTAAAGGGTAGCTTCATCTGCCCGCCCGCCTCGGCCTCGGCCGGATCGGCAACAGCGATCTGCGGAGGCGCATCTTCTATGACGCTCAGCGCCCAGTCCCGACCGGCAGGCCCTTCGATCATCATCTGGCCCGAACGCTCGACCACAAACTCCTGTTCAGGGTCCGCTGCACCTTGTGTGCCCGAAAGCGACGTGGTTTCCGACAAGCTATGCGCGCCCACCTCACCGTAGAACCGCAATGTGATCCGGCTGCCCTGCGGTACTGAAAGAGTATCACCAGACTGATCCGCCAGATAAAGCGTCGGCAAGCCGGTATAGCGCGGCGGTTCAACCCAGCCTTCCCAGCTGGGTCCCTGCCCTGCCACGGCTGCGCCCGGCGTCATCTCGGCCACGGACCCAATGCGCCAGAATGAACCGAAAAGACCCGCAATCACCAGCGCCAGCAACGCTGAGTACCGCAGCGCATAAGGGTCTCGGTCTGCAAGCCGCAGATCGGGTTTGACCGCTTCGGCTTGTGCCGCCCGTTGTGCCATCCGAGCCTGGTGCGCGTGCCACAAAGCAACTGAGTCCGCATCCATCGCACCTATGGCCTGATCATCCATCAATGCCTGAATCGGGCGTCCCGGCAGGGATTCGTCCAGTCGCATAAGCGCTTCGGCCCGGCGAGGCAGATGGAGTCGCCGAACGCCCCAGATCAGTGAAACAACCACCGCGATGATCGCCAAACCACCAAGGGTCCAAACCATCTCAACCCTGACGTGATCCTGAAGACCCAGCATCAAAGCGGCCAAAATCGCCATAACAATCGAGAAAAAGGGCCAGAAGGCACGCAAAACCTGCTCGGCCAGCATTCCTGCGTGCGTCAGCCACAGGGACAGTCTTGGAATCGGCAGGGTCGGTCTTGTGGTCAAGGCGGGCCTCCTGAACAGGCCCGCACGGTTATCGCGTCAGAGCCACTCTGGTATGGTATCGCGGTTTATGATTTCGTCAAAGCTTGGGCGTTCACGAATAACTGCAAATTGATCCCCGTGAACCAAAACCTCGGGGATCAGGGGGCGGGTGTTGTATTCGCTGGCCATCACGGCACCATATGCGCCGGCACTGCGGAAGGCGACCAGATCGCCCGGTTCAAGCGGCGGCATGTCGCGTTGTTTGGCGAATGTATCGCCCGTCTCGCACACGGGGCCGACAATGTCATAGGGCTGCTGTTCCACACCCGGCGCGGGCTCTTGCACGGCGACGATATCATGATACGCCTCATACATCGCAGGGCGGATCAGGTCATTCATGGCCCCATCGAGGATCAGGAAATCACGGCCTTCACCGGATTTCACATAAATCACCTTGCTGACCATCAGACCAGCGTTGCCAGCAATCAGGCGTCCCGGCTCAATCTCGATCTCACACCCCAGATGACCCAGCGTTTTCTTGATCAGCGCGCCGTACTCTACCGGCAAAGGGGGTGCCTCGTTCGAACGGGTGTAGGGGATACCCAGACCTCCGCCCAAGTCCAGACGGCGAATAGTGTGACCCTCGGCGCGCAGACGCTCTGTCAGTTCGGCGACCTTGGTGTAAGCCAGCTCGAACGGTTCCAACTCGGTCAGTTGTGATCCGATATGAACATCGATACCGATGACCTCCAGACCCGGCAAGCTGGCCGCGTAGGCATAAACCTCGGATGCGCGCGAGATTGGAATACCAAATTTATTTTCGGACTTACCGGTGGCAATCTTGGCGTGGGTCTTGGCATCTACGTCGGGGTTCACCCGCACGGTGATTGGCGCGACAACACCCAATTCCAACGCAACCGCGTTGATCACCTGCATCTCAGGCTCGGATTCGACGTTGAACTGGCGAATGCCGCCGGTCAGTGCGGTGCGGATTTCCTCTGCCGTTTTGCCAACGCCCGAGAACACGATCTTGTCACCCGGAACACCAGCAGCTTTGGCACGCAGATATTCCCCGCCAGACACAACGTCCATTCCGGCACCGGCCTGCGCCAGCGTCTTCAGAATCGCCTGATTGCTGGCTGCCTTCATGGCGTAGCAAACAAGGTGATCAGTGCCGTCCAGTGCATCGTCAAACAGCTTGAAATGCCGCAGCAGGGTTGCCGTCGAATAGACGTAGAACGGGGTTCCCACCGCAGCGGCGATTTCGGTGATCGGAACATCCTCGGCGTAGAGCGCGCCGTCGCGGTAAAGAAAGTGATCCATGACTGCGCGCTTAGACCAAAACTGCCGGGCTGATCAATAATTTCCGCGCTATTGGCGGCATTCCGTCACCGTGTTGTCGACACACCGATCCGGCCGTAGCCCGAGATTGAGATGCCGGAGCCCCCCGTACTGGTTTCCGGCTGAGGCCGCGTGTTACCAGTCGGTTCGCAAGCTGCCAGCAGGACAAGGGTCAGGATCAAGCCGGTAAATCTCATACTTGCCCTCTTTTTCTATTATTTTCGACAGATCGTAACTTGCCTGGACATAGCCCGGCGCAGTCGAGTTGCCATCGCTTGCGTCACCGTCCCACGTAGATCCCAAGGCCGCCACGTCGCAGCCCAATGCCGCCACCGACATGAGTACCACTGCTGCCAACGCCGACAGTCGCGTTCATTGTCGGCTGAATTGGTTCTCCGTCCGCGCCACAGGCTGCAAGAACGAACCCGACGGCGATCAATTGCAACACTCGCAGTATCCGCATCACACCAGCGCCTTCCACCGCTTGATCTGGGCGCGCACCTGATCCGGTGCCGTTCCCCCATAAGACTGACGTGAGTTTACCGAGTTTTCGACGGTAAGGACAGAAAAGACATCTTCGGTAATCCCGGAATGCACCGATTGCATGTCAGTCAACGTCAGGTCGGGCAGGTCACAGCCCTTATTCTCAGCCATCGCAACCAGTGATCCTGTCACATGATGTGCGTCGCGGAACGGCAGGCCCAGCACCCGCACCAGCCAGTCGGCCAGATCGGTCGCAGTCGAAAAGCCCGAGCCCGCCGCAGCGGCGAGGCTGTTGCGATTTGCGGTCATGTCCTTGACCATGCCTTCCATCGCCGCCAGCGCCAGCATCCAGTTGTCGGCCGCATCGAAGACCTGTTCCTTGTCTTCCTGCATGTCCTTGGAATAAGCCAGCGGCAGACCTTTCATCACCATCATCAGCGCCGTGTTGGCACCAAAAATCCGACCCACCTTGGCGCGGATCAGTTCCGCCGCATCGGGATTCTTTTTCTGCGGCATGATCGATGAGCCGGTCGAGAACCTGTCGCTGAGCGTGACAAAACGGAACTGGGCCGAAGACCAGATGACCAGCTCTTCGGCAAAGCGCGACAGGTGGACGGCGCAGATTGAGGCTGTGGACAGGAACTCCAGCGCGAAATCCCGGTCGCTGACGGCATCCAGTGAATTGGCGGCGGGCCGGTCAAAGCCCAGCGCCTGCGCCGTCATGTCTCGGTCGATCGGAAAAGACGTGCCAGCCAGCGCCGCCGCACCCAACGGGGACTCGTTCATCCGGGCGCGGGCATCGCGGACACGGGACAGGTCGCGGCCGAACATCTCGACATAGGCCATCATGTGGTGGCCCCATGTCACCGGCTGTGCAGTTTGCAGGTGCGTGAAACCGGGCATGACCCATCCTGCCCCTGCCTCGGCTTGCGCCAGAAGCGCGCGGATCAGGGCCAGCAGACCGGTTTCCGCAGCATCCAGCTGATCGCGCACCCAGAGTTTGAAATCGGTCGCCACCTGATCATTTCGCGAACGCCCTGTGTGCAAACGACCTGCGGGCTCGCCTATGACTTCTTTCAGGCGTGCCTCAACATTCATGTGGATGTCTTCAAGCGCGGTCGAGAACTGGAACTCTCCACCCTGGATTTCTGACAAGACTGTGAGCAGCCCTTCCCGAATGGCCTGAGCGTCACTATCACTTATGACGCCTGTGGCAGCCAACATGGCGGCATGGGCGCGCGAGCCTGCGATGTCCTGGGCTGCCATCCGCTGATCGAACCCGATCGAGGCATTGATCGCCTCCATGATCGCGTCTGGACCGGCGGCAAAGCGGCCGCCCCACATCTGGTTCGAGGAATGATCGGTCATGAAAGAAAACCCGGAGTTGATATGCGCCTATTTCGTTTGATCCCCCTTTATATGGCCCTTGCGTTGGGTGCAAATGCCGCTTTGGCCACAGATGCCGAGACCTTGGGTCCGCTTCGGGATGGCACCCTGAAGCGGTTGATCCTGCATAAGGAACCAAAACCCGTTGAACCGGTTGAGTTTCAGCTTGAGGATGATGGCGGCACTGCAACGATTGAAGACTACAAAGGCAAATACGTTCTGCTGAACTTCTGGGCGACATGGTGTGCGCCCTGCCGTAAAGAGATGCCGCAGATCGCCGAGCTGCAAGAAGAATTCGGCGGTGACAAGTTCGAGGTTCTTACGCTTGCGACCGGTCGCAACTCCCCTGCCGGGATCAAGAAATTCTTCGAGGAAAACGGGATCAAGAACCTTCCCCGACATCAGGATACTGGTTCAGCCGTGGCACGGGAATTTGGCGTAATCGCATTGCCGATCACGGTAATTCTGGACCCCGAAGGCAATGAAATGGCCCGCCTGATCGGTGACGCGGAATGGAACTCCGACAGCGCCAAGGCCATCATATCGACGCTTGTGGGCGCAGAAAGCTGATCCGCTAAACCGCCAAAATACCCAATCCGCCGATTTTTTCACTTTCGTGTTAAACTAAGCGTGTCACCGTCGTGAACGGTGACACTCCAAACGTAAAAACGAAACGGAAGCGACAATGAAACCGGTGGTTTTACTGATTGGCCGCTTGCCGAGCGTCATCGGCGACGTGGCACGGCAGTTGGATCACTTGCCGATCCAATGGCTGGGTGCGCACGATCCGGATGAAGTTCGGCGGCAACTGGACGCCGAACCGCGGATCGCCTGCGCGATCATGGGCGCAGGCCTGAATGACAAGATACGCGGCGAGATGGTTGGCATCATCGCCGCACGCAGGCCGGACATCTGCATGCACCTGAAAGACAGATCGTCAGGCCCGGATGGGCTTGTGCCATTCGTAGAACGGGTTGTGCAGCACGAAATCCTGAACAGGCTAGAAACAAGCTGACGCTACGCAACCTTTGACAAGCTGTTTACCGCTCTGCACCTTGCCGGGCGGGAGGAAAATATGCCGCTTGAAATTCTTCTGGTTCTGGTGATCGGAGGCATCCTTGCGATAACCGCTCTGCTGCACCTTTCAGGGCGGTCGCGTGTACGTGAATTGACGCAGCAGACCGCGCGATCTGAATGGATGCGCCATGCGCCAGACGATGTGATCGTGGACGTTACAATTGCGCATGACATGCGGTCGGCGCTGGTTCGGACTGAGGCAGGCATTGGCCTGCTGTGGTCTTTTGGGGCCGATACAGTGGCGCGCCATCTGCAGGACTTTGACCGGATCAACCACCCTGAGGGGTTCAGGATTCGATTCCACGATTTCGGCACCCCAAACGCCCTCGTCCGCCTGGATGAATTCGAACGCCCGCATTGGCAAAACCTGATGGACACCGCATGACCGACCAACTCAGCTTTCCTGACGCCGTACAATGGGCCGTACCGTTCTTTATCGCTGCTATTCTGGTCGAGTTTCTATGGATCGCAGTCAAAGGCAAAGGCGGACGGTACGAGACGCGGGATGCGGTAACCTCACTGGTGATGGGCGCGGGAAACATCGCCTCGGGCTTTCTGCTGGGGTTCATCGCGTATGGATTCTTCATGTGGCTGTGGCAGATTACGCCACTGGACCTTGGCACCTCGATCCCCGTGATTATTCTGTGCTTTGTGCTGGATGATCTGCGCTATTACTGGGTTCACCGCTTTGGTCACCGTATCCGCTGGGTTTGGGCCAGCCATGTGAACCACCACAGTTCCCAACACTACAACCTGACCACCGCATTGCGGCAGACCTGGACCTATACTTTTACATTTATGATGGTGGTTCGGGCGCCGTTGATCCTTCTGGGCTTTCACCCCGCGATGGTGCTGTTTGTGGGCGGGTTGAACCTGATTTATCAATTCTGGATTCATACCGAGGCAATTGGCAAAATGCCCCGCTGGTTCGAAGCCGTCATGAATACGCCCAGCCACCACCGCGCCCATCACGGCCGCAATGCGCGCTATCTGGATTGCAACTATGCCGGCGTCTTTATCATTTGGGACAAAATCTTTGGCACCTTCGTCCCGGAACAAGAAAACGACCGGGTCGACTATGGCTTGGTTCACAATATCGGCACGTTCAACCCGCTGCGCGTCGCATTTCACGAATGGGTTGGTATCTGGCGCGATGCGACGCAACCGGGGTTGAGCCCAAGGGAACGCCTTGCCTATTGCTTTGCCCCGCCCGGGTACAGTCACGATGGCAGCCGTCAGAACTCGGAACAGATCAAAGCCCGACATCTGGCCCGTCACCCGGAAGATCGCGGAACGCCCGGATTCGAGCAATTCGAGGCAAAATCGCACAATACGAAGGCAAAACAGGCTTAAATCCGCCGATCCGAAGCCCATCGTCCTTGAAATTACGCCACCCGGTTCCAGTTTGTTAATGAGTTAATCACCAAAACGATTTGAGGAACCCATGAGCCGATTGATGATGATATCAACCACACTTGGTCTGATCGGTTTAATCATCGCAATGGTGTCGGCTTTAATCGGAAGCGCGCAAACGATGGTCGCCCTTGGTTTTGTCATGCTGGCGTTGGGTTTTTTTGGCGCAGTCATCGGTGCGGCGGCCGCATTGGGTCGCGTTTGGGACACGCCCCGATAAAGGCGATCAGTCCTTTTGATCTTAACCTCAAATTCATGACTTTGCAGTGAAATCCCACCCTGAACAGTGACGTAGGGGATTTCACAAGCATGGGGGACAAACACCAAGCGGACGTACCAGAAGGTGCCGATAGCCCGCTGAACGCGGCCATTTCATCCCGTGACAAATCCACTGTTCAAATGGCGACCGAGGCGGTCAGGCACAAACAATGCAAACTGGCCTATCAACCTGTTATGCAGGCGCATCCTCCATTCGGCATCGCTTTTTATGAGGGTTTTATCCGGGTTCTGGATGAAACCGGTCGGGCCATCCCCGCGCGCGATTTCATGCCTCAGTTGGAAAACACGCCCATCGGTCGTGATCTGGATTGCGTAGCGCTTGAGATGGGTCTGCGAACGCTGACCAAGAACCCAGACATCCGCTTGTCGATCAATATGTCCGCGCGATCGATCGGATACGCGCGATACGCTCGGGTTCTGGACCGATATCTGAAGAAAGATGACACTCTGGGTGAGCGTCTGATCCTCGAAATCTCGGAAAAATCAGCCATGACGGTGCCCGAGCTTGTGATTGATTTCATGGACCGACTGCAACCGCGTGGCGTTGCCTTTGCCTTGGATGATTTCGGCGCCAGCAATTTCAGTTTCCGCCATTTTCGTGAGTTTTTGTTCGACGCTGCCAAAATCGACGGGCAATTTGTCCGGGGTATCAGCGACAATCCCGACAATCAGGCATTGGTCCGGGCGTTGGTGGCCGTGGCGCGGGAATTCGAGATTCTGGTCACGGCCGAATCGGTTGAAACCAAGGAAGATGCCGAATTTCTCGTGGCCAGCGGTGTGGATTGTTTGCAGGGCTTTTTGTTCGGCGCGCCCACCGTCTCCGCGCCATGGGAGCACAAAAAACTCAAACAAACAGGCACTTAAACCTAGTAAACACGCCATCCTCAGCACCCGTGACAAGCTTACCGTTGCTGCAACTGCAGCGTTACGCTATGCCATGTGCAGTTGGAGCGGGGGATCAGGAGGCGCTCTGGTTCATTGGGGCTTTGCGCCAGTGATCCACGCCGTTACGGTTCCCACAGGACCTTGATGGTAAAGGATTGTCTAAATGACCAACGTAGTAATCGCATCCGCAGCACGCACCGGTGTCGGCAGTTTTGGCGGCTCGTTTGCAAACACACCCGCACATGATTTGGGTGCTGCCGTTCTTGAAGCCGTTGTCGAACGCGCCGGAGTTGAAAAGGGCGAAGTAAGCGAAACCATCATGGGTCAGGTTCTGACGGCTGCTCAGGGTCAGAATCCGGCACGTCAGGCCCACATCAACGCCGGCCTGCCACAGGAAAGCGCCGCCTGGGGTATTAATCAGGTTTGCGGTTCGGGCCTGCGCGCTGTCGCTCTGGGCGCGCAACATATCCAACTGGGTGACGCAGAAATCGTCGCGGCAGGCGGCCAGGAAAACATGACACTTTCGCCCCACGCCGCCGCTCTTCGGGCAGGTCACAAAATGGGCGACATGAAATACATCGATACGATGATCCGTGATGGACTTTGGGATGCTTTCAACGGCTATCACATGGGTCAGACCGCCGAAAACGTCGCCGAAAAATGGCAGATCAGCCGCGACATGCAGGACGAATTCGCCGTGGCCTCGCAGAATAAGGCCGAAGCCGCGCAGAAGGCAGGCAAATTCAACGATGAAATCGTTCCATTCACCATCAAGACCCGCAAGGGCGAAACTGTGATGGACAGCGACGAATACATCCGCCACGGTGCCACGATGGAAGCCATGGCCAAGCTGCGCCCTGCCTTCACCAAGGATGGCTCTGTGACTGCTGCTAACGCATCCGGCCTGAATGACGGCGCTGCTGCCACCCTGTTGATGTCGGCAGAAAACGCCGAAAAGCGCGGAATTGAACCGCTGGCGCGCATTGCCTCTTACGCAACCGCTGGCCTGGACCCGTCGATCATGGGCGTGGGGCCGATCTACGCATCGCGCAAGGCGCTGGAAAAAGCAGGATGGTCGGTTGACGATCTGGATCTGATCGAAGCCAACGAAGCCTTTGCCGCTCAGGCCTGCGCCGTTAACAAGGACATGGGTTGGGACCCATCGATCGTGAACGTGAATGGCGGCGCGATTGCTATCGGACACCCGATCGGCGCTTCGGGTTGCCGTGTTCTGAACACCTTGCTGTTTGAAATGAAACGCCGCGACGCCAAGAAGGGTTTGGCGACCCTCTGTATCGGTGGCGGCATGGGCGTCGCCCTCTGTGTGGAGCGCGACTAAGTACCGGATTACGCATCATACCAAGGGCGCCTTTTGGCGCCCTTTTTTGTAAAATCTCTAAACCCGTTCCCGAGTGCTTCAATGAATTTGAATCAAAACGAAAAATTCGTCACGATGCATTGTTGCGCGATTTGAACACTCAGAGTAACAAGATTACCAAGCCAGACTAATATTGGAGGAGTCCTCAATGGCACGTACAGCACTCGTCACCGGCGGTTCCCGCGGCATCGGCGCAGCAATTTCAAAGGCGCTGAAGGCCGAAGGGTACAATGTTGCAGCCACCTATGCCGGCAATGACGAAGCCGCCGCAAAGTTTACCGAGGAAACCGGTATCGCCACCTATAAGTGGAACGTTGCCGACTATGATGAATCGAAGGCCGGGATCGAAAAAGTCGAAGCCGAGGTTGGCCCGATTGACATCGTGGTTGCCAATGCGGGGATTACCCGCGATGCGCCTTTCCACAAGATGACACCCGAACAGTGGCACCAGGTGATCGACACCAACCTGACCGGTGTGTTCAACACCGTCCATCCTGTCTGGCCCGGCATGCGTGAACGGAAATTTGGCCGCGTGATTGTTATCAGCTCGGTCAATGGCCAAAAGGGTCAGTTCGCCCAGGTGAACTATGCCGCGACCAAAGCGGGTGATTTGGGGATCGTGAAGTCGCTTGCGCAGGAAGGTGCACGCGCTGGCATTACCGCAAACGCGGTCTGCCCGGGCTATATTGCGACCGAGATGGTGATGGCCGTTCCTGAAAAGGTTCGTGAAGCCATCATCGGCCAGATTCCAGCTGGCCGCCTGGGTGAGCCCGAGGAAATCGCGCGCTGCGTGGCGTTTCTGGCCTCGGACGATTCGCAATTTATCAACGGTTCGACCATTTCGGCCAACGGTGCACAGTTCTTTAGCTGATACCTAAATTAACAAAGAAGGGCCGGTCCATGTGGACCGGCCCATTTTATCCCGTAAGAACGCGCGCGCTACGCTCAGCGGGAACCAAATATCCACTTCAAGGCGTTGCCAACCGCGCGTGATCGTTCCAAATGTGCGCGCTGAAAGGCGCGAGCCATCGCAGAGTTGCTGGAAACTTCAATCATGCCTTTATTCCTTTCAGTTTAATTTTGTTTGACTTGCTTAAAGTATGATCTGGCTTTAAAAGGCTGACAAACGAGGTTTCTACGGCTTTCGCATAAGAATTTCTTTACTGATGAGTGCCTCCCTCCCCCCTCTGACCGCTTTGCGTGCTTTTGATGCAGCTGCGCGGCATATGTCCTTCGCGAAGGCGGCTGAGGAATTACACGTCACCCCTGCGGCCCTGTCGTTTCAGATCAAATCGCTCGAAGAGCATCTGGGGCGTCCGCTGTTTCGGCGCCTGAACCGAGCGGTTGAGCTGACCGAAGCAGGGCGCGCCCTTGCTCCGGGCGCGGCCGAGGGGTTTGCCGCCTTGCAATCCGCCTGGCAGGCCGCCCGAAGGCAAGGTGACGACACCACCCTCACCGTGACAGCAGGGCCAGCCCTGACCGCGAAATGGCTTGCCCCGCGCCTGTATGAATTCGCAAGAGAACATCCCGAGATTGACCTGAGATTCTCGGCCACCTTGCGGAATATGGATTTGGAACGCGACGATGTAGATGTCGCTATCCGCTTTGGCGATGGCCCTGACGAAGGGCTGTATTCTCTGCCCGTGCGCAAGGAATGGCAAACCCCGGTGATGACGCCGGAACTGGCCGCGCAATATCCAACGCCCGACAGCCTTAGAGATGCGCCCCTGATCCATGACGACTCAATTACGTTTCTGCAGCCGCCCTGCGATTGGCCTGCTTGGTTTCGGGCGGTCGGGATCGAATTCGTCCCCGAACATGGGGCGCGGTTTTCCAACGCCGATCACGCGATTGATGCGGCGCTTGCGGGCGTTGGGGTGGTGTTGGGCCGCCGCTCGATGATCCTTAAAGACATTACCGAGGGGAGATTGGTTGCGCCCTTTAAGACAGCAATCGAAACCAAAGGCCGGTATCGCTTCCTTTGCCTTCCCGGCGCGGAAAAACGGCCCCAGATCGCGGCGTTCAGGGATTGGTTCGTGGCTGAGATCGAAAAAACCGCACATGTCTCGGATGAATTCGAAATCATCCCCGTTGAAAAGGTAACAGCGCCTTGACCAGAACACAGGCGACAAGCATCGGCTTTCTGGCCGTTTTGTTATGGTCCTTACTGGCCCTTTTCACGGTTGGGTCTACCCCAACTCCGCCTTTGTTGCTCAACACCATTTGCTTTTCGATCGGGGGCACTTTGGGTTTGATCTGGACATGGGCAAGTGGCGGGCTGCGCCAATTGCGCTCTGTTGGCTGGCGCACGTACCTGTTCGGAACCGTGGGTTTGTTCGGATACCACGCGCTGTACTTCTCTGCCCTGAGAATGGCCCCAGCGGCTGAGGCCGGGTTGATCGCATATCTCTGGCCGCTGCTCATCGTTTTGTTTTCCGGACTGCTGCCAGGGGAGCATCTGCGTATCGGGCATCTGATCGGCGCGTGTCTGGGTTTTACCGGAGCCGCCGTGATCATTGCCGGGGGCAGCAGTACAGGGTTTCAGGCCGCATATCTGCCGGGCTACGGACTGGCATTGCTATGTGCGCTGACATGGTCAGGCTACTCGGTCCTGTCGCGCCGATTGGGGCATACGCCCACCAGTTCTGTGGCCGTATTCTGCATTGCCACCGCCATCGCCTCGGGCGCGCTGCATCTGACCCTGGAAGAAACCATCTGGCCAGACAGCGGATATGGCTGGGCCTCGGTCGTGGCGCTGGGTCTGGGGCCGGTGGGGCTGGCGTTCAATGTTTGGGATATCGGGGTGAAGCAGGGGGACATTCAAATTCTGGGCACTGCATCCTACGCGGCGCCGCTTTTGTCGACTCTGGCCCTGGTTGTGGCCGGGATCGCCACCCCATCTTGGGGATTGGCGATCGCAGCCGTCTTGGTTACAGGCGGCGCTGCTCTTGCAGCGCGGGCAAGTTTGCGTCGTTAATTCGACAAACGCTCGATCTCTTCTTTTAGCCTAAGCTTCTTCTTTTTGAGTTGAGCTACGTGGAGATCGTCGATGCCAGGCGAGCGTTGGGCTTGTTCAACTTCAAGACCGAGGGTTTCGTGCTTTTTCTTCAGTTCGGTCAGGTGTGCGCTCACGCTCATGGCGATACTCCTTTGTTGGTGTCTGAGTTTCACGTAAGAATTTGAACACATCGTTTCCACCCTGTCACGCTGCAGGCGCACAGAAATTAAAATAAATCCGACAAATTCGGCTGGTTAATGCCTATTTTGAGAAAAACTGGCTTATCGCGGCGCCGTGACGCAGCACCTCCTCGACCTGGGGCGTATAGCTTTCGCCGTCTTTATCGTGACGCTCTCCGGCGTGTAAAATCAATGGGGCGTGCAGACGAAACGCTGCTTTTCCGCCTTTTCTGGCGCGTAGAATCACCAATTCAGCAGAGCGACCTGCCCGCGCCGCCAATGGCAGAACTTCGACCGAGCCTAAGCGCCCCGCGCAGCCAGCCAACATGTCTGGCAGGCGGTCAGCCTTCTGAATCATGTGTAGATGGCCCCGCGGAGCCAGACGTCTGGCGGCCGTGTCAAACCACGTGTCCAGCGGTGTAACCTCTCCCAACGCGATACGCCGCCCCCGATCCGCCGCACCGCTATGTGCCCCGGCGCGGTAATAGGGCGGGTTAGCGATGACATGATCGAACTGGCGTTGTTTCAAATCCGCTGGAAGCGCGCTGAGGTCGGCCTTAACCACTTCTATCGGCAGGTTGTTTTCAGCTGCATTGCGACGCGCAAGATCGGCGTAGGACGGCTGCAACTCAACCCCGACACCTTTAGCGCCCGGCACGCGCGTCAACACACAAAGAATGGCAGCCCCTGCGCCGCAGCCAAGTTCCAGCACAGTGTGCGAGGACGTTGCCGGAACCGCAGCCGCCAAAAGCACTGGATCAACCCCTGCACGATAACCCGCACGCGGTTGCCACAGGCGCAATCGCCCGTTCAGAAAGTCGTTATACGTCAGGTCACTATCCTGGAATCGGCTCATCGGCCCAGCGGGATGTCATTGTCGCGCATGACCCGCTCTGCACGGGAAAGATCGTCGGTTCGCACCATCAGGCGGCGCGGAAAGATGCCAATGCCACCTTCGAGGATGCTCATATTTACGTCCATCTGAAAGCAGTCTATATCCTCACCCTCAAGAAGGGCAGAAGCAAAGGCCAGGATCGTCGGATCGGTGCTGCGCAAAAGTTCTTTCATGGGGATGGATGTAAGGGCAAGGTGCGCTGAAAGTCGAGCCTTGTATCAGGAGTGTGATGGATACCGACACGATCACGAAACCGCATGAGCGTCTTGCGGATCTTCTGACCAGCGAAATGGATGCGGTCAACACGCTGATCCGCACGCGTATGGCTTCGGAACATGCGCCGCGCATTCCCGAAGTGACCGCGCATTTGGTCGAGGCTGGCGGCAAGCGTCTGCGCCCAATGCTGACATTGGCAACGGCGCGCTTGTTCGGCTACTCGGGCGACCACCACATACGTCTGGCTGCGACGGTTGAATTCATTCACACGGCGACGCTGTTACATGACGACGTGGTCGACGAGAGCGCCCAGCGGCGCGGGCGCCCGACGGCGAACCTTTTGTGGGACAATAAATCCAGTGTTCTTGTTGGCGACTACCTGTTTTCCCGCAGCTTCCAATTGATGGTTGAAACCGGATCGCTGCGCGTTTTGGACATTTTGGCAAATGCATCGGCGACAATTGCCGAAGGCGAAGTGCTGCAGATGACTGCGGCCACCGATCTGGGCACGGATGAGGCTGTCTATTTACAAGTCGTGCGCGGCAAGACGGCGGCGCTGTTTTCAGCAGCAACCGAGGTGGGTGGCGTCATCGCCGGGGCGTCAGAGGATCAGGTCAAGGCTCTGTTTGAATATGGTGACGCCCTGGGCATCGCGTTCCAGATCGCTGACGATCTTCTGGACTATCAGGGCGATAGCAAAACCACCGGCAAGAATGTCGGGGATGATTTCCGCGAGCGTAAGTTGACGTTGCCGGTGATCAAGGCCGTAGCGCAAGCGACACCGGACGAATATGCCTTTTGGGAACGCACCATAAGCAGGGGGCGTCAAGACGAGGGTGACCTGGACCATGCGCTGGGTCTGATGGAAAAGTATGGCACGCTCGACGCCACAAGGTCAGACGCATTCAATTGGGCCGAGAAAGCGAAGGCGGCGCTGCAGGTACTGCCTGATCACGAAATCCGCACGCTACTGCGTGATCTGGCTGATTACGTGGTCGCGCGCCTTAATTAAGCTGCGCCGCGCGGCACCACCAGTCCGGGTGTGCTGCACCAATCTCGTAAGCCGCGAAATGCGCGTCTTTCATCGTGGGATACAGCGCGAAGCACGTCGACCCCGATCCTGACATGCGGGACAGCAGAGCGTGTTTCGTGTCGGACAATGCCTCAAGCACGCGGGCCACGTCAGGCGCTAACCCCGTTGTCGGCGGCTCAAGATCGTTGCGTTGATGCCGAAGCCATTCGGCACAATCCGCCGGGGCCTCAAATAATGGTATTTCCATGGGCATCGGCGGGTTTTCCCGGCTTTCGAGGGCTGAGAACACCGCGCCTGTCGGGATTTCGACGCCCGGATTGACCAAAAGGGCGGGCAAAGGCGGCAGTGTGACAGGGTCAAGCTGCTCGCCGATGCCTCGCATCCGGGTCGCCCGCGCCAGCCGACAGACCGGGACGTCCGCACCAAGTGACAACGCCGCCTCCGACGAGACGGACACACCCTGATCTGTCGCCATCCGCAGGGTCGCGGCAGCGTCAGATGACCCGCCACCGATACCGCCACCATGGGGAAGCACTTTGTTCAGGACGATATGCCCGGTCCAACCTGCGGCTTCGGCTGCTTTCCAAACAAGGTTCCGGCCGTCCACTGGCACCCCGGCTGCATGTTCCCCAATCACGGCCATCGATAGATCGGGACCCGGTGAGAATTCCAAGGTGTCACCGACATCGGCAAACACCACAAGCGAATCCAGCTCATGATACCCATTGGCCTGTTGACCGGTAACGTGCAGGGTCAGGTTTACCTTGGCGGGCGCAAAGGCCTTAGTTGCCATTTGCAACCTTCAACGGGTCGGCGCCTTCTTCGGCCAGAACCGCGTCCAGCCCAACTTCCAGCTTGCGGCGGATGCGTTCCGGGTCGGCCTCGCCATCTGTGTCAGCAGGATCGATGAACGAGAGGGCGCGCTTCCATTGGAATTCCGCTTCACGCGCGCGACCCACAGCCCAATACACATCACCCAGATGGTCGTTTACCACCGGATCGACCGGCATCAACTCGACCGCGCGCTCCATATGCTCGACCGCCTCATCGTACCGCCCCAGACGAAACAGGACCCACCCCAAGCTGTCGACGATATAGCCACTATCGGGCCGCGCGGCGACGGCACGTTCAATCATGTCCAACGCTTCGTCCAGCTTTTCCTGCCGTTCGACCAGCGAATAACCAAGATAATTCAGCACTTGAGGCTGATCCGGGTTCAGTTCCAGCGCGCGGCGAAAGTCTGCCTCTGCCTGGTCCCACTGCTTGAGCCGTTCATGCGATATTCCACGCGCATAGTGCAGGAACCAATTGCCGCCCGAGGTGTCTTCGGTCAATTCGATAGCACGGTTATATGACACAACAGCGCTTGAGTATTCCTCTTGCTGGCGCTGCAGATCCGCCAAGGCGACATGCACACTGGGCAGGTTCGGGTTCTGGCTGGCCAGAGATTGCAATACTTCGGCAGCGGCGTCCTTTTTGCCCGACCGGCTCAGAACTTCGGCCCGCCCAAGTTCGGCGACGTGGTAGTCATTGCTGCTTGCAGGCACCATTCGATAAACTTCCACCGCCAGATCATATTGCTCTAGCGCATCCAACAGCTCGGCACTCAGCAGGATCGCATCAACGTGGTCAGGGCGCAGGAAAACGGCAGTGCGTACAAACAACAGAACATAGTTCTGCGCCGCCTCGTTGCTCAGCGCGGCACCGACAGTAAAGAACACCTCGGCCATGCCATCCTGCGCGTTTTGGACATGGGTGAACGGCAGCCTGTCACCAGCGGTCAAACGGGCCACGTAGCTTTCGATAGACGGATCGCTGCCTGCGGTGAAAACGTCATTAAGAAACTGCAAGGCATCAGCGTTGCGATCCAGTTGTGACAGCACTTCGGCCCTGGCCAAAGCCGCGCGGCGCGAAAAGCGGGCGACCGCATTGTTGTTTGCGGCAAAAACCTCTTCCGCGCCTTCGAAATCGCCAACCGAGGCTAACGCCAACGCCTTGTGATACATTGCAAAATCGCGCAGCCCGTCTTCGGTCGAAACCGCGTCAAACTGCTCCATCGCGCTGGTCATGGCGCCGCGACCCATATGCGCCCAGCCTTGCATCAACCCGTCGACCAACGGTCCGACACCCTGCGTTTCTGGGTCTCGGGCCAGCAATTCGTCCAGTTTATCGTCTGCCACCAGATTGGCGGCAATCGCCATGCGGGCTGCCTGGCTATTCAGGCCGATATTCTCGATCACCTGCGCCACGGGAAGGGCGCGTTTTACCTCACCCAGGGCCAGCCGGGCGACAACAACGCTTTCTAAAAGCGCGGGATTTTCAGGATCGGCTTTCAGAGCCTGCGCATAGAACTTTTCGGCAGCCGCATAATCATTTTGGAAAATCGCCTGACGGCCCGCCAGATAGGCACCAGACCCCGTGTCCGCCACAGCCGGAAGCATAAATGACGAAATGAAAAGTGCTGCGACTGTTGCGCGACGAGCCAGAGAAAACACCAAAATACTGCCTTGTTAGTCTTATCTGCGAAACAAGCTAGGGCTTTGGCGGACAAGAGGCAATGGCGCAGCTTTCACGACGCCGCCACTGCCCGGTTTTCTGCTTACATGTTGGGATAATTCGGCCCATCCCCTCCCTGCGGCGTGGTCCAGGTGATGTTCTGGCTCGGGTCCTTGATATCGCATGTCTTGCAGTGAACACAGTTCTGAAAGTTGATCACAAACCGCGGATCACCGTCATCTTCGACCACCTCGTACACACCTGCCGGACAATAGCGCTGTGCCGGTTCATCGAACTTGGGCAGGTTGACTTTCACGGGCACCTCGGGGTCAGCCAGTCTCAGGTGACAAGGCTGGCTTTCTTCGTGGTTCGTCATCGCGAAAGAGACATTGGTCAGACGGTCGAATGACAGCGTGCCATCGGGTTTTGGATAGTCGATAGGCTGATGCTTGCTGGCATCCTCAGTTGCTTCGGCGTCATTCTTCCCGTGGCCCAATGTGCCCAGCAGCGAAAAGCCCAGCGTGTTGGTCCACATATCCATGCCGCCCAGCACCAGCGAGGCGGTGAGGCCATATTTCGACCACAGCGGTTTGACGTTGCGGACCTTTTTGAGATCGGCACCAATCGCTCCGGTGCGCACGTCAGTCTCATACGCGGACAGCTCATCACCCGACCGGTCGGCCTTGATGGCATCATAGGCGGCCTCTGCCGCGGCTTTACCCGACAGCATCGCGTTGTGATTGCCCTTGATGCGCGGCACGTTCACCATACCCGCCGAACACCCCAGCAGCGCCACACCCGGCGCAACCAGTTTGGGCATCGACTGATAGCCACCTTCGGTGATCGCCCGCGCACCATAGGCGACGCGCTTACCGCCCTTGAGCAGCTCGGCCACCATGGGGTGATGCTTGAACCGCTGGAATTCCATGTAGGGATACAGGTAAGGGTTTTTATAGTTCAGGTGGACCACGAAACCGACATAGACCTGATTATTTTCAAGGTGATAGATGAACGACCCGCCACCTGCGTTGCTGCCCAGCGGCCAGCCCATCGTGTGAGTGACCGAGCCTTCCTTGTGCTTGGCCGGGTCGATCTCCCAGATCTCTTTCATGCCGACGCCGTATTTCTGCGGCTCTTTGCCCGCCGACAGGTCGTATTTGGCAATGACTTCCTTGGACAGCGAACCGCGAACGCCCTCTGATAGGAAAACATACTTGCCGTGCAATTCCATGCCCGGCTCGGTATTCGGACCGATCGAGCCGTCAGCCTCAAGCCCGAACACACCTGCGACGACGCCTTTGACCTCGCCATTTTCGCCATACACCAGTTCCGAACACGCCATGCCGGGGAAGATTTCCACGCCCAGCTCCTCGGCCTGTTCTGCCATCCAGCGGCAGACATTCCCCATCGAGACGATGTAGTTGCCGTGGTTGTTCATCAGCGGTGGCATAGGGAAGTTCGGGATGCGGATTTGGCCCGCCTCACCCAGCATATAAAAATTGTCTTCATGCACCGGCACATTCAGCGGCGCGCCTTTTTCCTTCCAGTCGGGGATCAGTGCATCAAGCCCACACGGGTCAAGCACCGCGCCAGACAGGATATGCGCGCCCACTTCCGAACCCTTCTCAAGAACAACGACGTTCAGATCGGCATCCAGCTGCTTCAAACGGATGGCCGCAGACAGGCCTGCAGGGCCTGCACCCACGATCACCACGTCATATTCCATCGCTTCGCGTTCAATTTCGGCCATCGCGGGCTCCCTAGCTAACTTTCCGAATTGGCGCTTTTCACGCGCGGTCGGCGCAATTTTGTTTCACGGCTGATTACATGCTCTGAAAGACCTTGGTCAATCAAAACACGGCGTAACATTGCTGCTATGCGGCAGTTATGTCTCTGGCGCGTCCCCCATGAGATACCTGGGACCGCTGCCTTTCGATTTGGCGCGGTCATCGGGGTTGTAAAGTGCGCATTTGGGCAAGCTCAGGCAGCCACAGCCGATGCACCCATCCAAGTTATCGCGTAGCCGCGTCAGGGCAGCGATTCGCTGATCAAGGTGAGCGCGCAACTTTACACTGATATCCTTCCAGTCCTGCGGTGTCGGCGTGCGATTTCCGGGCAGATCGGTCAGAACTTTACGGATTTCCGGCAGTGACAGGCCGAACTGTTGGGCAATCATGATGAAGCTCAGTCGCCGGATGTCTGCGCGCTGGTACCTTCTTTGCCCACCGGCATTGCGCCAAGGCGCGATCAGGCCCTGCGCCTCATAGTACCGAATGGCCGAAACGGCCAATCCCGTTCGTTTTGCCAATGCGCCGATTGCCAGTCCCTCGGAAACTGCCATTTCACCCCTCAATAAATACCTTGACCTCAAGTGAGGTTTAGAAATTACGGTGAGTCGGGACAAGCCTCAAGACGAAAAAAGGAGATCCCATGATGGCAACGCTTGAACACACCAATTTCACGGTCCGCGATCCACAGGCGTCGGCCGCGTGGATGCATAAGGTTTTTGGGTGGAAAACACGCTGGGAAGGCCCGGCCATTGCGGGCGGCTACACCGTGCATGTGGGCAGCGCGCATACCTATCTTGCGCTCTATGCGCCCAGCGACCCAAAGCCTTCCGGCGAAAGCAGCTATGACATCGTCGGCGGGCTGAACCATGTGGGTGTTCTGGTCGAAGACATCGACGCCACCGAACAGAAAGTGAAAGACGCAGGTTTTGTTCCCAAGTCCCACGCGGACTATGAACCCGGCAAGCGGTTCTATTTCGACGATGACAATGGCATCGAATTCGAGGTCATAAGTTACAACTAGGCCGTATTCCGCGCGTTGCGCTTTCAAGCCCTCTTGCAATTCGTACTGCATTTGGGTCAGGTATTTAGCAACCCAACACATCGCCCCGACGCTTACCTTTTGCGGCGGGGCGCATCAATTTATGCGTGGACGGACAAGAACATGGAAAAGATTCCAATGACGCCTGCGGGCAATGCCGCGCTCGCGGCGGAACTGAAAAACCTGAAATCCGTTGAACGCCCTGCGATCATCGAGGCCATCGCAACGGCACGCGAACTGGGCGACCTCAAGGAAAACGCTGAATATCATTCGGCCCGTGAAAAGCAGGGCTTTATCGAAGGCCGCATCAAGGAACTTGAAGGCATCCTTTCATTGGCGGATGTGATCGATCCGGCCAAACTGTCCGGTGCAATCAAGTTCGGTGCCAAGGTAACGCTGGTCGATGAGGACACGGACGAGGAAAAGACCTGGCAGATCGTTGGTGAATATGAGGCCAACATCGAAAACGGCTTGCTGAACATCAGGTCCCCAATCGCCCGCGCCCTGATCGGCAAAGAAGAAGGCGACAGTGTCGAGGTGCGCACCCCCGGTGGTGTGCGGGCCTACGAAATCCTGACGATCGAGTACGTCTGACCGGAGTGCTCCTATGTCCGAGCCCACGCCCGAGCACGAAACTGAGCGCAAAACATCGCTGGGCATCTATGACAGGCCATCGCGACCGTCCGTAACGGGGATCGAGATCGTGGCGATAGCACTCAGCGTTCTATGGCTGATTGTATCGGTTGTATTTCTGGTGTTGCCTGACAAGGTTCAGGGCGGTGGCTTTGTGGTGACTTTGCTGGCGGTGTTCATGCCGGTGGCGATGATCTGGGTCGCCGCCACGGCCATGCGAGCCAGCCGCGTCATGCGTGAAGAAAGCGAACGGTTACAAACCGCGATTGACGCAATCCGCCAGGCGTATGTGGTGCAGCAGCAGCGCGCCGCCAGTTCCTATGAGCCGGCGGTCAGCAAAAAGCTGGACGAGATCGCCGAGACCGCAAAAAAGACCGAAACTGCGCTGGCCACGTTTTCCACCAAACGCACGGATCCCCCGCGCATGCCCGAGCCGCAAATCAAAGGCGATCAGACGTCTTTGGAACTGGGCACACAGGCCGAAGATCTCGCACCGCCGCTCAGCACCGAGGTTTTCATTCGTGCGTTGAACTTCCCTGAAACGCAGGACGATTCCGAAGGTTTCGACGCCCTGCGTCTGGCGCTGAAGGATCGCAAGGCAGCGCAATTGGTGCAGGCTTCGCAGGATGTTCTGACCCTGCTGAGCCAAGAGGGCATCTATATGGATGACCTGCGCCCAGATATGGCACGCCCAGAAATCTGGCGGCAGTTCGCACAGGGTGCGCGTGGCCGCTCGGTCGCGGCGCTTGGAGGGATCCGTGACCGATCCTCGCTGGCGCTGACGGCGGCAAGGATGAAGCAGGACCCGATCTTCCGCGATGCCGCGCATCATTTCCTGCGCCGCTTCGACCACATGATCGTCGATTTTGAGCCCGAGGCCAGTGACTCTGACCTGACCGCATTGGGGGAAACCCGCACCGCACGGGCGTTCATGTTGCTGGGACGCGTTGCAGGGACCTTCGACTAAAGCCCAAAACTGCTGTAGGGGATAAACCGGACCAGATCGCCCGGCTTGATGTGGCGCGCGCCGTCTTCGATTTCAACCAACCCCTCGGCCCAGCTGAGGCCACTGATCCGGCCTGATCCTTCGGAGGCAAACACCTCGGCCCGGCCATTCCTGACTCGGGCACGCAGATATTCGCGGCGCCCCGGTTTCTTTCGTTTTTCAAACGCGGCGGGCAGGTCGAACCCCTGCGGTTCTTGCCACCCCTCACCTGCCATCAGGCCCAGCGCGGGGCGCGCAAAGATCAACGTACAAACCATGGCCGCAACCGGGTTTCCGGGCAGGCCAAACACTGGCACCCCTTCCCACATACCCAGCGCCAGCGGACGCCCCGGTTTCAACGCGATCCTCCATTCCTGCATCGCGCCCGCCTCTCGCAACAGGGCCGAGACGTGATCCTCATCCCCAGCAGAGGCGCCACCGCTGGTCACGATCACATCCGCTTGTTTTGCGGCGCTGTTCAATCGGTCGCGCAGTGTTTCCCGGTCGTCCGGTACGCGGCCCAAGTCCACTGGTTGAAACCCCATGCGATCCATCAGCGCAATCAACATGGGGCGGTTTGCGTCGTATATCTGACCCGGGTTTGCGGTCCCTCCGGGTTCGATCAACTCGTCTCCGGTGGACAGAACCGCGACGCGCAGCGTCTTGCGCACCGGCACATCGGCAACCCCTGTCGCAGACAGCAGCGCCAGATCGGCTGGTGTCAACCTGCGCCCTGCGGTCAGAACCAAATCGCCCTCTGCCACGTCCTCACCTGCCCGGCGGGTGTTGGCACCCTGCTTCAACGGGCCGTGAAAGGCGATGTGATTGTCCTGAACGGTAACATCTTCTTCCAGAATAACCGTATCCACGCCTGCGGGCAGAGCTGCCCCCGTTAAGACTCGTAGCGCATGACCACCCGGCACCACCCCATCAAAAGGGATACCGGCCGCCGCACGCCCGTCACACAACGGCATGACCTGCGCACCCTCTGGTGCGGCACCGGCAAAACCGTATCCATCCACGGCCGTGTTGGGTTGAGGCGGGTTTGAACGTTTGGCAAAAACATCATCGGCCAGAATGCGCCCGCTGACCTGCATTACCGGCAGGCTTTCTGCTGCCGTCACCACCGTCAAACGTTCGCGCAACAGGCCCAGCGCTTCGTCAACCGGCGTCCAGTTTACCCCCGCTGGCAAGGCAAAACAGTCATTGCGCAAAGGGGGTGGCGCGATGTTCGGTTTGCGTTGTGACACTCCCAAAATCCAACCTTCCTCTGCTGCGCTGACATTAAGGTGCCGCGCCAAATCCTGTATCGGCATGCCCGCCAGCGACAGCGCGACCTGCTCGACCTGCCAGGCATCCTTGATCCGGCCTTCCGGCGCGGCCCCAAGGGTGAGCGAGGGCCAGATTTCCACGAACGCAACCGGAGTGTCCAGCACCTCGAACGGCCAAACCGCGACCTTTCCGGCAAAAGTGCGGCGCAGACGGGTCAGCACTGGCAGTCCAGTCATCATCTGACCGCCTACCGCGCCGGCCCCACCCATTTGCCAGCAGCTAAAGCTGCCCTTGGCTTCTGGTGCCAACTCAACACTGCGTCGCTCGGGAAACGGGGAGTGATAGTCAGCTTTCGTCTTCGGCAGACCGTTAATCTTACGCTTGAGACCATTGAACCAAAACGGTCCCTTGCCGCCAAAACGACAGTTGATCTCCCCGGCCAGATCGAACCGGTTGTTTGCTTTTGGCGAATCCTCGATCCGGTGTTCAAACCATTCCCATAGCCCAAGCGGATCGTCCGATCCGGTCAGAGCGCGGGCAAAGCCTTTGGGATAACCGAAAGGAAAATCAAACCCCAGGCACAGCCGCCGTTCAGCTTCAATTTCAGTTGTAATCAGATCGAGCAGCCATTGCTCTGCCAGCTCACGGTTTCTGAAATAGGTTGGCCCTTCGTCCGCTTTGCCCTGTCGCACGACACAGGCCCAAATCGCATCCTTACGCGGTCGGGGGCCGGTGTCGTTGCCACTGGACCAATCGACCATGGCAAAACTGTCGAAACCGATCACAAACCAACCTCATGCAAAATGAACTCTGCAATGGCCGGAGTGTCATTCAGGTCGAAAACAGGAAGGTCCAGCTCCAGCGGTGTATCACTGGCAACAGCGCGGATGGTGGAGTTTTCGGGCGCGATCAGAGGATTGTTAGCCTCGGCCCGAAACGCCTCGACCTTGGGGTGGGCTTCACGTTTGAACCCTTCGATGAGAACCAGATCCACGGGCAAAAGGCGCGCCAATAGTTCGTCCAGCGTAGGTTCGGCAGCGCCGCGCAACTCTTGCATGATCGCGACGCGTTGGCCCGAGGCCAAAAGAACCTCGGACGCCCCGGCGGTCCGGTGACGATAGCTGTCGGTGCCGGGCTGATCCACATCAACGCTGTGATGGGCGTGTTTCACGGTTGAGACGGTAAATCCGCGCCCGGTGATCTCGGCCACCAATCTCTCCATCAACCCGGTTTTGCCCGCATTTTTCCAACCGGTGACGCCATAAACCCTCATGCCTGCTCCAACAGTTTTTCCGCCAGCGCCAAATCCTCGGGTGTGTTGACGTTAAAAAAGGGATCGAACGGATCGGCTGAAAACAAGGCCTCGCGCCCGTTGTGACGATCCGTCCACAGCACGACTTTGCGCAGCCCGTCGTTCAGTGCATCGCGCAGATCGTCGCGTAGCGCCACGGGCCAAAGTCCGAATGTCGGGTGTCGATTGACGCCTCGGCTCCCACCAGATTTCAGCTCCTCATCCTCACGGCGCGGCGTGGTCGCCAGCACCAGCGGGTAACCCTGCCCTTCAGCGGCCTGGCACAGACACGCCACCAGATCACGCGGAAAAAACGGCGTATCAGCCGCTGCGGTCACGATGCGATCCGCCCCCTGCGAATGGGCCCAGTCAAGACCGGCGAGAACCCCTGCCAGAGGACCCGCATACCCTTCAATACTGTCTGGTACCACCGGAAGGCCCAGATCACGGAACCGCGCCGGATCGCCATTCGCGTTCAGCGCCAAACCTTCCACCTGTGGGGCCAAACGGTCGACAACGTGGCTCAGCAAGCTGCGACCACCGATTTGCAGCAGGCCTTTGTCTCCGCCTCCCATGCGGGTGGCCAGACCGCCTGCGAGTATGACGCCAAGAGGTTTGGTCATTCCTGCACCTTCATGCTGCGCGACGAGAAATCTGTCGCCCGCGTGTTGTAGATCGAACTTAATCCAATTGGAACGCAGTTGGATAAACGTGGTGCAGGACAATCAGCCACAGTTCCGAGTGCCATATGAGTTCCCTGCTCGGTCAGAATTACCGCCAAGAGCAGCGCAACAAGGTTGATCAGTTCCACAAAGCCCTCAGGTCATCGCGTTTCAACGATGGAGTTTCAAACCCGAGAGCTTTTCCTGCGGTGCTTTTTGTCTTCAACCGCGATGGTCGCGGGGTCTGCGTCGCGCAGCAATCGGTCCTCGCCCGACAAACACACGAACCGCTGCCCGCGCATGCGGCCAATCAGGGTCAGGCCAACCTCGCGCGCGATCTCGACACCCCAGGCGGTAAAACCGGACCGGGACGCCAGAACCGGGATGCCCATCATCGCGGTTTTGATCACCATTTCCGAGGTCAGACGGCCAGTAGTATAAAGGATTTTGTCATCTGCCGCTGCGCCTTCCGACAGCATCCAACCCGCGATCTTGTCGACCGCATTGTGACGGCCCACATCCTCCATATAGACCAGTGGCCGGTTTTCATGGCACAGGACCGTACCGTGAATTGCACCTGCCTCAAGATACAAAGAAGGTGTTCGATTGATCTTGGCCGCAAGATCATACAGCCACGAGGTTCGCACCTGAACTTGCGGCAGTCGAACGCCCTCTAGCCCCTCCATCATGTCACCGAACACCGTGCCCACTGCGCAACCGCTGGTGCGGGTCTTTTTCTTTAGCTTGTCTTCGTAGGACGTCTCGCGCGCGGTGCGGACCACGACGGTTTCCAGATCGTCGTCATAGTCGACGCGGGTAATTTCGTCATCCGCCAATAGCATGCCCTGATTGCGCAGAAAGCCCAGCGCCAGGTATTCCGGATAATCGCCGATCGTCATCGCAGTCACGATTTCCTGCGCGTTGAGGAAGATCGTCAGGGGCCGCTCTTCCACGACCGAGATCCGGCTGACGGCGCCATTCTGGTCTACGCCATCAACCGCGCGGGTCAGACGCTCCGCGCCGGGATCGGGGGCGATGACGTAATCCGAGGCATCTATTTCCTTAGCCAATTGCAACCCTCTTCCAAGACCGATACTGCTGCGGCCAACACCATAGGATCAAGACATGGCAAGCACCACATCCAAGTCATACTATTGGAAGGGTTTTCGCGACGGGACCCCGTTTATCTTCGTCGCTATCCCCTTCGGTACCCTGTTTGGGGTCTTTGCAACTGAAACCGGGTTGACCATCATCCAGACGATGGCATTCACCGCCACCGTTTTTGCCGGAGCCGCGCAGTTCGCGGCGCTGCAATTGCTGCAGGACAATACGCCCACCGTGATCATTCTGGCGTCGGCTCTGGCGGTAAATCTGCGCATGGCAATGTATTCAGCCTCGCTGACTCCATATCTGGGGTCGGCACCGCTGTGGCAAAGGGCATTCGCCGCCTATCTGATCGTCGACCAATCCTATGCCTGCAGCATCGTTCGGTTCGAGAAAGAGCCACTCATGACCACGCCCCAGCGCATGGCCTATTTTCTGGGCTCGGTCACGCCAATCACGCCATTGTGGATTTTAGCCACGTTTCTGGGCGCGGTACTGGGCACCAAGATTCCCGAAAGCTGGGCGCTGGATTTCGCGCTGCCGATCACTTTTCTGGCGATGATTGGACCGATGCTGCGCACCATGCCTCATGTCGTTACGGCACTCGTAGCGATAACCGTGTCGCTGTTGACGGTTGCTGTGCCGTATAATCTTGGTCTGCTGATCGCAGGATGCGTGGGCATGATGGCCGGGGCGCAGGCTGAATTGTGGACGCTCAAGAAAGAAGCAACGTCATGAATTCTGTCGACACTGTCACCATGTGGGTCATCATCGTTGGGCTGGCGCTTGGCAGCTACGGACTGCGGTTCGTGTTCATCGGGCTGGTCGGCGACCGTGCAATGCCGCCCTGGGTCCTGCGCCATCTTCGTTATACCGCGGTGGCAATCCTGCCTGCCTTGATTGCCCCGCTGGTGGTCTGGCCGACCGCAACCGAAGGACAACCGGACGTCAGCCGTATGGCTGCAGCCACTGTTGCGCTGGTTGTCGGGCTGATTACGAAGAACGTGCTTGCGGCAATCTTTACCGGTGCCGGTACGTTGTATGGGTTGCTGTACCTATTGGGATGATGTCGCGTCCAACTCATTGAGACGGGCATTGTTAAATGCCAGCCCCTGTTGCAAGTCGGCGTCGTCGAATTCTCGGTACTCCGCAGTTTCGACACCCGGCAACTGCGCGAACTGGTCAGACAGATTGATGGGGTAAAACGTGGTCCCGATCTGCTCGAAACCGGGAACTTGCTGCAAAAGCTGTGCGGTAGAATTTGCGCAGAACGCGCCTGCCACTGGCCCCATTTGCTTGGCTAGTTGCAAAGCAAGTTCGGCCTGCTGCGGAGAGACTTCTACCGTCTGAATGCGCGCATAATGCGTTTCCCGCGCGTGGCTGCTGCGATAGGCACGTTCCACGGCCGGGGTAATCCCATACAGCACATCGTTTTTCACCGGAACGATATCCGCCCGGAACGATCCTGCCGGGTCAAAAATCACGCGTTCGCTGCCACTGATCATAAGCGACGTGTGCGCGCCCGATCCAGTTCGGGTGTTGATCATTGTGTACAGCGTCAGCGTTGACGGACCCGGGTCCCGGTAGGACCGGGCTGAAATCTCGGACTGATCCGCCTGTGGCCGCTGCGATCCGGTGCATCCAGCCACAGTTACCGCCAACAGGCAGGCAAGCAAAATCCTGACCACGGTTTACCCCGCTTTTCAGTTAAGAGGCAAAGACCGCCAGAAACAGACAAAGAATGGCAATCGCAACCACACACCACGTGATGGCCTTGATAAACCCATTGAAAGTCTTGGTTTGAACGTTGATGTCCATGTCGCCGTGCTTGTGTTCAGCCATGAGTATAAGAGTCCTAGTTCGCGTGTTTGAAGTGTTGAATAATCGAAAATCCAAAGGCTGTCACCACGTCATTCGGGCGCAGGGGCCAGCGGTCCGAGTACCGAGCACCCAGGATATCCGAACCCCCAACGCCATGGCAGGCCGGAACACGGGCCACCGCCTAAGCGGACCGCTGTGAACATTGCCTCGGCAGCAAGTGAATGAGCGGTCCGAATCTGGTCGGGCGTCATGTCATAGCGCTCGGCGTAGCCTTCGGCATTGTCATCGCCGTGTTGTTTGACGCAGTTGCGCAGGGCATCGTCTGCTGCCATGCGTGCCTCAAAACTGTCATCGGCCTGCGTCGCACCGCCTGCATTGTGATACGCGCGGTCATGCGTCACGCAGCAATATTCCCAAGGGGGATGTACCTCATACAGCGCGCGAAACTTTGGGAAGGTCTCGGCCACAAAGCGCCAACTGGTAGACAGACCGCCGGAACACCCGTCTGTTTCGAAAGGAACCGGAGCGGCCTCACCCTTTTGCGCAATCAAGGCGCGATGCGCGGGCATCTCAATCGTGCGCATAAAATCCTGCGCCACAGCAGGTGCAGCCGCCAGCACAAAAGCAACCGCCAGGCTATGGGCTTGCATCGCGCATTGCCTGCGTATCGACGGACATACCGAAGGTGGTCGCGAGCCACAGCAGCAACCGCTCTGCCGGACCCATTTCCGCCCGCACCCGCAAAACCTCGTTGGCCATTGCAGGGCGGTCGGTGATCAGTCCATCCACACCCATCGAGGCCATGGCTGACATCTGCAACGGATCGTTGACGGTCCAGACGTAAATGTCCTTTCCCGCCTCTTGAACCGAGCGCACGAGCCTTGGCGTCGCCATCGCCGCGTTGACCGCCACAAATTCGCCTTCCAGCCCGGTCAGGTCACCAATGGCCGTTGCTGCCAGAACACCGGCGCGCCAATCGGGACGGATGGACTTCATCTTTTGCACTGCCGGGTATTTCAGTGACATGGTCGCAATGTCGTCCTGCATCCCCATCTCTTCGACAAGGGCCGCGACGCGGTTTTCCAGATCGACATCGTGGCCGTAATACTTCAGCTCGATGATGACCTTGGATTTACCTTTTGCGGCCTCCAGCACCTCGCGCAGCGTCGGCGTGCGTTCCTCGGCGTATTCGGGGCCGTACCAGCTACCGATATCGATCTGGGCGATGTCCTCCATCGTCGCATCCCAAACCTTGAGGTCAACACCTGCCAGCTTCATGAAATCACTGTCATGGGCTACGATAACCACGTCATCCGCCGTTTCCTGCACATCGATTTCGACCCAATCCGCGCCGTCCTCAATTGCCTTGCGTACAGATGCCATCGTGTTTTCGGGCCGCAGCGCGGCGGCCCCCCGGTGACCGATGACCTCGGCACGGTCCGGTGCCTGTATGCGCTCCAGCAAATGCTGCCCGAACCAACCCCCAATCAGCAAGGCAGCCAGCGCCAAACCAACCGCCGTAAACAACTGCGCCCGCAGGCGGCGCGGCTCGGGGTGTGGGGGTTCTGATGTTTGTGTCTCAAAGAAACCGTCCAGCAGTATTGCCAAAGCTCCAAGGGCAGTGGCGGCCAGGATCAACCCCGCGAGCGTCCAAAGACCAACGATCAGCAAAAAGTATGTCAGCGCCAAACGCAGGTGATTGGTGCCTTGCAGCGGCACGAAATCGAAAAGCACTCCTGCCACCCAGGCTATCAGGGCTGCGATCACCAGCCTCACGATCAACCACACAGCCAGCTCGATTTTGAGACGCCCGCGCTTGCCCTCCATCCGGAGCGCGCTGATGTTGAAAGCACTTGCGGGGTGGACGTTTTCGAACAGCACCAGATGCAACGACAGCGCCCAAGCCGACAGGCGCCGGATCAGCACCCAAGCCATCACCAGAAGGACCGCACCGATCAGCACCACTGCCACCCAGAAGGAGGGCGGGTGGAACGTGAGATAGTAATTGATATCGTATTCCGTAAGCGTCCACCACGCGATCACCGCAGCCACAACGACAAATGGCAGCACCAGCACCAGAATGCGCAGCACAAATCGTACCGCAAAACCAAAAAGCGACGGCAATCGGGACAAGATCAGACCGATGGCAGAGCTGCCAGCGCGCCATGGGTCGCGTTCTTTCATCCGCAAAGACCCAGCCATGACGGAAAAGACAAACACCTCGGCCAATAGAAACAGGCTGAGCACGACAACGGCGGCGACAAACCCGGCAGGCGATAGGATGAACGCGGCGATGTCCTGATCGGTCACAGCGGTCTGGTTCGACAGCAACACCGCAAGGTTGACCGTGATCGCCACACCCGGCGCGATCAAGGCGATCAACAACAGACGCATAACAAGATAGATGGGTATGAACACGCGGCGACGTGCCCACGCTCCCTTATAGGCGGTTGAAACGGTTGTAAAACTGGACACGTGAGGCCCCCTGGAATGACTAACTCATTCAAGGCTGCGAAGACGTGAATTGCAAGTCAGCGGATCAGCTTTCTTCTAAATCCGCCGCCAGCCGGAACCCGATGCGATTGGCGGGCTTGTCCTGAACGGATTTGGGCAATGCGCGCAGCATCACGTTCAACTGGCTGACATGCTGCACCAACTGGGTTCGTGCCCCGGTCGCGTCCGAGCCGTAAAATGTGATGATATCGGGATCAAAATATCCCATCCCTTCGATCCGCATCACGCCAGCATCGCCGCCGGTAAATCCCATGGCGACCTCGTGATCTGCGTCCAGTGTCTTTTCAAAGTTCTGTATGTAGAGAATCAGCCGCTCATAAGCCCATTGTGCGGGGCTTTTGCTGGCGACAGGTTTTTTCAGTTGTCCGGGCAGATCCTTTGCACCGGATTCGGCGTTCGGGCTTGCATGCACTTCATAGCAACGAGGCAAGGCCGCAGCCTCTGCAGCTTCGGCCGACGTTTCGATTTTGTCCTGCATCGCTTTACCTTTTGCGCTGAAATTCCCACGCCCCATCCGCGCGCCGTGTGCGGGTGACAATTCCAATGTGGTAGAGATGATTCAGATGTGCAACCGCTTCGACCAGCGCAAGCCCGTACTCCCCTTCGCCGATCTGGCGTTTAAACAAAGGGGTAAAGCACGCGGCCGCGGTTTTTGGTGTGTCCAGAAAATCCTGTAACCGCTCAAGCGCGCTGTGATGATTTTCGATCAGCTGCTTCATCCGGATAGGAAGACCGGTGAAGGGCAGCTTATGACCGCCAAGTGCCAGTTGTTCAGGCCGGGCCAGTTCTTTCAACCGTTCACAGGCTTCCAGCCATTCAGCCACTGGATCCGCCATCGGTTCAGTAACATAGACGCCCAGATTGGGGCTGATCGAGCTGAGGATCTGGTCGCCCGTGATCACCAGATCATCGTCGCGGCTCCAGAATGTAGCATGTTCCGGGGCATGGCCGTTGCCCATGTGCACGTCCCAGTCCCGCCCGCCCATACGAATCACGTTGCCCTGTTTGATCCGGGTAAATCCCAACGGCATCGGGTAGACGGTGTCACAGAAATTGAATGGCCGCTGCGTCATCCGTTTGGCCAGGAATTCAGCATCCATCCCGGCACTTCGATAATAGTCGAGTGTTTCCTGTGGCCAGCTTTCCTGCACATCCAGTTGCAACATGCGCGCGAACAGCCAGGCCGTACGGGTTGTGACCAGTTCCGCGCCATGCTCGGACTGGAACCACCCCGCATTGCCGATATGGTCGGGATGGTGATGCGTCACGACGATCCGGGTGATCGGCTTGCCGCCCAAAGGTCCGGCCATCAGCGACTCCCATATCCGGCGTGTCTTGTTCGAAGACATGCCCGTATCGATCACGGTCCATCCATCACCATCGTTCAGCGCGTAGACATTGACGTGATCCAGTGCCATGGGCAGCGGCAAGCGCATCCACAACACACCTTGGGCTATCTCAACCGCCTCACCCTCTGCCGGAGGGTCAGGCCAAGGGTATCGGATCGCCAAGGGGGTATTTCCGTCCATCACGCTGCCAGTTCTTCGGCGCTGAGTGCATATAGGTCATCCGCACCATTCTGCACCTGAACCAGAAGACCGGTATGTTCAGGCAGCAGCGCATTGATGTAGTAACGCGCAAGTTTAAAACGCGGACCACCGGGGTCGGTCAGCGCCGCCTTTAGATGATAATGCGCGCCCAGAACACGGGCAAAGGCGTGCAGATAGGGCACCGCACCAGCGAACCGCGCGTTCATGTCAGACTGCGCCACGATCCACTCGGTTGTTTCGCGCAGGCTCTCGGTGGCCTCCCAAACCGGGCCAGCCAGATTCGGCATCGTAGCGCGGGCCTGTTCGGCGTGGTCCTCGATCTCATCCAGAAGGCGCGATGCGGCCTCCCCCCCATCCATCATTTTGCGCGCCACAAGGTCCATGGCCTGAACGCCGTTGGTGCCCTCGTAAATCGCCGTCACGCGGACATCACGGTAGTATTGCGCAGCGCCGGTTTCTTCAACAAACCCCATGCCGCCGTGAACCTGCACGCCGGTCTCAGCCACGCGTATCCCTGTCTCTGTCCCGAAGGCCTTGCAGATCGGCGTCAGCAATGCGGCCCTGGCCTTCCATTCGGCATCCCCAGTTGCATTCGCCATATCAATCGCAGCCGCATTGGCCAGCATGATGGCACGCGCGGCAAAGGTATCGGCGCGCATGCCCATTAGCATCCGACGCACATCCGCATGGTCCACAATTGTACCCGAGGGCGTCTTGCCCTGCTTGCGCTCCATCGCATAGGCCAGCGCGTGCTGATAGGCACCTTCAGCAGCACCCACACCCTGACCGCCCACACCAAGACGGGCATTGTTCATCATCGTAAACATCGCGGCCATACCGCCATGTTCCTCGCCCACAAGCCAACCCTTGGCGCCGTCATACTGCATCACGCAGGTCGGCGAACCATGCAGGCCCATTTTGTGCTCGACCGAGACAACTTTCAGATCGTTGGCCACACCGGGGTTGCCATTCTCATCGGGCAGGAACTTCGGCACCAGAAACAGCGAAATCCCTTTGGTTCCGGGCACCCCATCGGGCAGGCGTGCCAGCACAAGGTGGCAAACATTTTCCGTGAAATCGTTGTCGCCCCATGAGATGAAGATTTTCTGCCCTGTAACCGAATAGGTTCCGTCTCCGTTTGCTTCGGCCTTCGTGGTCAGCGCGCCGACATCCGAGCCCGCGCCCGCCTCGGTCAGGTTCATCGTGCCGGCCCACTCACCCGACATCATCTTGGGCAGGTAAAGCGCCTTTAACTCGTCACTTGCGTGGTGTTCCAGTGCCTCGATCTGCCCCTGGGTCATCAGCGGTGCCAGTTGCAAGGACAAGCAGGCCGCCGACATCATCTCATTCACCGCAGTGGTCAGAGTCATCGGCAGGCCCATGCCGCCATATTCCGGATCGCCGCTCATCCCGACCCAGCCACCTTCGGCAATTGCCTTCCAGCCGTCAGCATAGCCCGGAGAGGTTCGCATCACACCATTTTCCAGACGCGCAGGCTCAAGATCACCGGGACGCTGCAAGGGGGCCATCACCTCTTCGCTCAGTTTGCCTGCCTCCGTCAGGATCGCGCTGACCACATCCTCGCTGGCGTCCGAGAATTTTTCGGTCGCCGCGATGTGATCGAATCCCACAACGTGGCGGAACAACACTTCGTAGTCGGAGATGGGGGCACGGTATGGCATGTCTTCCCTCGGGTTTGTCTGACGTGTTTTCGCGGCTGGGGTTGGAAAATCCAACACCCACCTTTATGCATCCGGTATTAAGTGAATACCTAACCGGACCCATGTTACACGCAATCAAAACGCGGCGTCACCAGATATGATCCCTAACGGCACTTTGGATTTGTCCGCCGATCCCGACGGAATCGCGCAGGCGGCTGACCTGCTGCGACAAGGCCTGCTGGTCGCCTTTGCCACCGAAACGGTCTATGGGCTAGGCGGCGACGCATGCAACGGCAGGGCCGTGGCCAGCATCTACGCGGCAAAAGGGCGGCCCAGTTTTAACCCCCTAATAGCGCATGTGTCATCTGCCGAGGCGGCACGCCGTTTCGTGCAATGGTCCGATATGGCCGAGACACTGGCCGCGGCTTTCTGGCCCGGTCCCCTGACCATGGTTCTGCCGTTGAAAGAGGGGCACCGGATTTCTTCACTGGTGACCGCCGGGTTGGATACGCTTGCGGTTCGCGTGCCGGCACACGGTACCGCGCGGGCGCTGCTTACTGCTTTTGGTGGCCCGGTCGCGGCACCCTCGGCCAACCCCTCTGGTCAGATCAGCCCAACAACAGCCGATCACGTACGTTCGGGTCTTGGAGGGCGCATTGCCGCCATTCTGGACGACGGCCCGTGTGGCGTCGGTGTGGAATCCACCATCGTCGGACTGGCCGGAGAGCCCAGCCTTCTGCGTCCCGGCGGTGTAGCACTGGAAGACATCGAATCCGTTCTGGGCACGCGGTTGCACCTGCATCAGGCCGGAGATCTGCTGACCGCTCCGGGCCAGCTTCAATCGCACTATGCCCCGGACGCTCCGGTGCGCCTGAACGCTGAAAGCCCCCAAGGTGATGAGGTTTTGCTGGGCTTTGGCCCGGTCCCGTGCGATCTGAACCTATCAGAGGCGGGCGATCTGGACGAAGCGGCAGCCAATTTGTTCTCGGCCCTGCACACGCTGAACGCGACAGGCCGTCCAATCGCCGTTTCTCCGATACCGGATCAGGGTCTGGGTGTGGCCATCAACGACCGTTTGCGTCGCGCCGCAGCGCCACGCGACACGTGATCAGGCGCGCCCGGCGCTGGCCGACAGGGTTAGCGGGTCCACACCCAGCGTGGCCAATGCGGCCTCCCACTTGCCATCATCGGGCACGTCGAACACAAGTTTCGATGTCGCCTCAGTGGTCAGCCAGCCATTCATCGCGATCTCTTCCTCCAACTGGCCGGGCCCCCAACCGGAATAGCCCAGCGCCAGTGTTGAATTCAAAGGCCCCCGCCCCGAGGCCAGATCTTCGAGTATGTCCAGCGTTGCCGTCATGCTGAAATCATCTGAAATCTGCATCGAATGCAGGTTAGCCTCATAATCGGCGCTGTGCAGGACAAAGCCGCGCGACATCTCGACCGGCCCACCGAAATGCACCAGACGTTCACCCACGACAGGGATGCGGCAAGCGATATTCAGCTGGCTCAGCAGGGTTTTGATCCGCAAATCCGATGGCTTGTTCACAATCAGCCCCATCGCCCCTTCATCACCATGGCTGCAAATGAAAACAACCGAGTGATCGAAGCGCGGGTCACCCATGCCGGGCATCGCAATCAACAGTTTTCCAGTCAGGTCCATTGAATTTTGACTCTCGCTTCGTCCCCTTTCAACAATGGCCCCGGCATGTGGGGATTGGCAAGGGATCAAGCCACATTTCGCCAGATTTCATCCATGTGACCGGAACGTGACTTGGAATCACGGCCCAAAGCGCGCATTTATTACATATGAAGCGTTTTCTTAAGTCGACTGCAGTCGCGCTGACCGCCTGTGTCATGCTGAACGCCCCTGCTCAAGCGCAGCGGGTGGACGGCGTTGTGAAACTGGATATTCTTGATGGCGGACGTACGGCCACTGGCACCTATCTTGGCGCGCTCAGGTTGACGTTGCAGGATGGGTGGAAAACCTATTGGCGCGCGCCCGGAGATGCAGGCATTCCGCCACAGTTTGATTGGCAGAGTTCGCAGAATGTTGGTGACGTTTCGATCACCTGGCCTGCACCCGAGGTGTTTGTTCAAAACGGGCTACAGTCCATCGGCTACGCCAATCAACTGGTGCTACCAGTTGAAATCACCCCCCGCAACCCGGCCAAACCTGTGCGGCTGCGCGGGGACATGGATTTGGGCGTCTGCAAGGATGTCTGCATTCCCGAACGTTTGGATTTCGACCATATGCTGGACGCCAATGCTGCGCGCAACCCGGCAATCGCCGCTGCGCTGGCGCAGCGTCCCTTCTCGGCAAAAGAGGCGCGCGTTTCTGCCGCCAGCTGCCACCTGACCCCTACGGCGGATGGCATGCAAATCGAAGCCCGCGTTACTATGCCCTCGGCCGGTGGACGCGAAGTTGCCGTGATTGAGCCGGGCGATCCGGCATTGTGGACTTCTCAGCCCGAGACGACACGCCAAGGCGATACGCTGATTGCCACATCCGAGGTGATCAGCGCCGCGGGCGGATCTTTTGCCTTGGACCGATCTGACATTCGGATCACGGTTCTGGGTGCCAAACACGCGGTCGACATTCAGGGATGCAGCGCGGGCTGAAGCATGCAGAAAACTCCGAAGATCGGCGCGCTTGCCGTCGTGGTGCACAATGCGCGTGTCCTGCTTGTGCAACGCAGCAAGCAACCTGATGCTGGGCTTTGGGGTTTTCCCGGCGGTCACGTCGAATGGGGTGAGACTGTGATGCAGGCAGCGCAGCGGGAATTGCATGAGGAAACCTCGATCATCGCCGAGCCGCTGCACTACCTCGATAACCTGGACTTACTGCGCCACGACGATCAGGGCAGCGTGCAGTCACACTATTTGCTGGTCGGGGTCGCCTGCCAATACCGATCGGGCACGCCCTTGGCCGGAGATGACGCGCAGGACGCCCGCTGGTTCCCAATTGAACGGATCAGGCAAGGCGATCTGCAAATGAGCAACCGGGTTATCGACCTTTTGGAAACCGCACTACGTCAGTCTTAAACTGCCCGCCCCCGTAGCCGTACATACAGCAGACCGGACAGTACAAAGCTGACCAACAGGATTGGTACAGCCCCGGCAACGAAAGCACCCAGCCCCATTTGCAGGGCCACAAAACTCTCGGCCCCTCCGTATAGCCCCGAAAGCAGGCCGAACGGCGTGCCAGCGATCGCAGGCCAGATCATTGTCACGCCGAACCAGACCAACAGCGCAAGCGCAGTGGCCCCCACCGCGCCTTGCACCACCCGATCCGGCGCACGCAGCGCGCGGCGCATCGCTGTCATCGGGCGCGACAGGTCGCTCAGAATAGCCAGCAGTGCCGGGACCAGCAACAGCACCAGCAACATTCCGAAGCCCAACCCATAAACCAGCGTGATCACCGTGGGTTTGAGAAACTGCGCCTGTGTGGAGCTTTCGTATAGCAACGGCGTCAGCCCCAGAACCGTAGTAAGTGTCGTCAGCATCACCGGGCGCAAACGGTCTGCCGTACCCTCGACAATTGAAGGCACCAGCCCGCGCTCCTGCTGGTAGCCATCGATGGTCGTTACCAATACGATCGAGTCGTTGATGATGATCCCGGTCATCCCCAGCAGGCCGATCACGGTGAACATGCTCAGCGGCACATCCCAGATGTAATGCCCCCAGATCGCGCCTACCAACCCAAAAGGAATGATCGCCATCACCACCACGGGCCGCGTCCAGCTGGCAAAGACCCAAGCCAAAACAAGGTAGATACCTGTCAGACACAGGATCAGCCCTGTGCGCGCCTCGGACAAGAATTCATTTTCTTGCTCGCTCAGGCCTGACATCTGCCATTCGACTTGCCGCTCGGATGCGATCTTGGGCAAAATCTCTTCGCCCATAGCGCGCTCAATCTCAGCAGCGCGGGCCGGATCATCCTCTGAAATGTCTCCGTTCACTGTCAAAACCCGCAGCCCGTTTTCGCGTCGGATGCTTGAAAATCCCGCTTTCCGTTCCACCGATACGATGTCGGCCAAGGGCACATAAACACCGTCTGGGGTGCGCATCAGTGTACGTTCAAGGAAATCAGCGGTCAGTTCGTTTTCGGGTAGTTCGACACGTATCTCGGCACTGCGCGGGCCATCAGGGAATGTTGCCGCCTCGATACCGTTGAGCCGATCCCGCAGCACGCGGCCCAGCGTTTCAATCCGGAAGCCGAGCGCCTCACCTTTCGCAGTCAGGTCCAGAATGAACTCTTCCTTGTCATAGGCGAGGTTGTCTTCAAGCGCCGAAACCTCGGGGTATTTTGACAATTCCGCCTGCAAATCCTCGGACGCCTGTTTCAGCGCGCCCAGATCGGCACCAGAGAGTTGCACGTCGATCGCATCCCCACCGGGACCAGACCGCCAGCCACGGAAACTGAGCAGTTCGACCTTTGGGTGGCGGGGCACGTGATCCCGCAAATCGGCCACAAATTCAAAACTGGAATAAGGGCGCAGATCGGCGTCAATCAACTCAACCGAGATTCCGCCCAGCAGGTCGGCATCCTTGCCATCGGCAGCAGACAGGCCGCGACCGGCGGTACCCCCGACCTCGGCCAGAACATATTCGATTGGGTTGCGTCCGTGGCGCTCTTCGTAGATTTGGCCCATTTCTTCGACCGCCACCTGCAGCTGACGCATCATGGCAAGCGTGTCATCACGGGTCGCGCCTTCGACCATGATGAAGTTCCCTGTCACCGATCCCTGTTCGGGTGCATTGAAAAAGCGCCAGTTCACGTCGCCCTTGATAAACAGGGCGATCTGGCTGGACAGTATCACCACCATGATCGCGACAACCACGTATCGTGCCCGGACGACCCAACCGATCAACGGTCGAAACAGCGTGTCCCGCACCCAGCGGAAACCGCGATTGACCACGCGATTGGGCAAGTCGTACCAGTGTTCCTTGGCGGAATGCTTAATCGCATGGGCCATGTGGTTGGGCAGGATCAGGAAGCATTCGATCAACGAGGCGATCAGAACCGCGATAACAGTGAAAGGGATGTCATAGATCAACTCTCCGAACCGGCCACCAATTGCGGTCAGCCCAAAAAACGCGATCACGGTGGTCAGCGTTGCAGCAAAAACCGGCATCGCCATGCGCTGCGCTGCCCGCTCAGCAGCCACGACTGGCGCTTCGCCCAGCCGTCGGGCACGGAAATCCGCATGTTCCCCGACGACAATGGCATCGTCCACAACTATACCCAGCGTGATGATCAGCCCGAACAGCGAGACCATGTTGATCGACAACCCGCCAATATACATGAACGCAATGGCGGCTGACATCGCCACAGGAATACCCGCCGCCACCCAGAAGGCGATACGAGCGTTCAAAAACAGAAACAGCAAACAAACCACAAGCCCCAGACCCACCAACCCATTATCGACAAGAATATCGAGACGGTCGGTGATGGCTTGGGCGCGTGTTCGGATCAACTCGGCCGTGACGCCTTCGGGCAGGCTGGCCTGCATTTCGGCCACCACATCCTCAACCGTGTGCTGCACCTTGATCGCGTCACCCAGGTTCGAGCGGTCCACGCGCACCGACATGGCCGGGTTTTCGCCTACATAATAGCTGCGGTTACGGTTGACGCCCTCAACTCTGATCTTGGCTACATCGCCTACATAAAGTTTCGACCCATCGGCAAAGTTCCGCAGCGCGATGCTTTCGATCTCTTCCGGGGTGCGCTTTTCTGTCCCGGTACGGATGCGGGCATTGGCCCCTGTGACATCTCCGGCCGGGTTGGTGATCGCCTCGGCCGCTATGGCTTGGGCAATCTCGGACAGGGTGATGTCATTTGCGATCAACTGCGCCGTTGGCACTTCGACCACCACGCGCGGCGCGGCAAGACCCCGGATCGTGGTGCGGGTTACTCCGGCCGCAAACAGGCGATTGATCAGTTCATCCGTGAACTTGGCCAGTTGATCCGGATCAACAGGGCCGGTGACAACCACATCCGTAACCCGATCGCGCCACGCACCGCGCCGGATCGTTGGCTCTTCGGCATCTTCCGGCAGGTTGGTTACACCGTCGACAGCGGTTCTGACTTCGTCGACCGCCCGCGACATGTCCCAGTTAGGCTCGAACTCAAGACGGATGTGGGCAGACCCCTCGCGCGAGGTTGAGGTCGTGTCGGTTACGCCTTCTACTGCAAGAAGCTCCGGCTCCAGAAGCTGAACGATGCCGCTATCCACATCTTCTGGCCCGGCACCCTCCCACGAGACCCGAACGTCCACGCGCTCAAGTATCACATCGGGGAAGAATTGGGCGCGCATCGAGGGGATCGCCGCCGCGCCCAGAACAAGCATCAGCAGCAGAAGAAGGTTGGCCACCGTGCGATGCCGGGTAAAGTAGCTGAGAATTCCACCCGCCGCGCCGGGGATTTTGCGCATCATCGCGCTTACCCTCCGGCCCGCGTCTCGATGCTGCGCACCAAAGAGGCGGGAACCTTGACCTCGTTCAACTGTCCCAAAACGCGTGCCTTCATGTCATTGGGCATCTGGTCGCTTGCCTCAACCTGCGCCACCAGTTGCGCGCGCAGCTCATCCGACAGTTCCACCATGTCGGGGTCGGCATTGGCCTCAACCCGCAATGGCCGCACCCGGACCCCGCCACCCAACAAGGGCGTCCGGCCAACAACGACCTCACGCCCGTCGAGCCCGTCTCCTCGCAGCAAAACGTCGTCCCCTTGACGGCGGATCAGTTGCACCGGCAGAACCTCTAACCGGTCATCCGCGCCAAGAACTAACACAGTGCCGGCCGAGTCCAGAACCGATGACGGCAGTCGCACCACGTTGTCCAATGATTGTTCTTCGACGGTGACTGTTACGAAATCACCCGGTTTGAAGCCCGGCGCATCATCCAGCCGCGCGTAAATCAGGCGACCTGTCTGACCTTCACCGGCCGAGCCGCTGTCACGACTGATGCGCCCCTTGGCCGTCAGATCAGTTCCAGTCACCTCAAGCGAAACAGTTACCGGAGCGTCGATCAACTTGCCGCCTGCGTCCAACAAGCGCACATATTGTGCAGTCGAGACACGGAACGCGACCTCCAATGCGTTGGGATCTACTAATTCCGCCAGTTTTTCATTGGCTGATACCAGCCGCCCTTCGACCAAGGAAACATCGGTCAATGTCCCGTCGAACCCTGCGCGAACCGTCATGTCGTCCAGATCACGTTCTGCGGCCTCAAGCGCGATGCGGGCGCGAGACAGTAGGGTGGCGGCCTGATCAACGCGGGACTCGGCCTGCGCCAGCGCAATGCGGCGGGCCAGAACGGATTGCTGGGCGGCAGCCTCGGCCAGTTCCGCCTCTTCCACGGCGGCAGGTGTTCCGACGCCGCGGCTTTGCAGGTTTTCCTGACGCTGCAAGGCACGCCCGCGCAATTCAGCCTGCGCGGTGGCCGAGTTCAGCTCATCCTGTGCCAAGAGCAGTGAGCGTTCCGCGTCACGCTCTTCGAACTGCGCATCCAACAGATCGGACTTGGCCCGATCCAGCGCTGATTGCGCATCAGCCGGATCAAGTTCTACCAAGACCTCTCCGGCTTGAACGACGCCACCATCCTCGAAATCTTCCGCCAGCGCGATGACCCGACCGCCGAGCGCTGCGCGCAGTTCCAACCGACGACGGCTTTGCACCTCGCCAAAGGCTTCGAGGTAAGGTGTAACTGTCTGAAATTCTGCACGCTGCACGCTGACAGCGAAGGTACGTTCACGCGCCTCGGGTGGGGCACTATCCCTGTTCAAAGCCTCTTGCACCGCGCTGGCGATGAGTTGAACCGCGACAAACAACAGTGCCAGCGTCAGAAACGCCAGAAAGACACCAAAAAGGCTTTGCCTTAAGAATCGCATCAGTCACTTACCCCGGTCGCATCAGGCTGCCATCTGAAAAAGGTAGCCGGGCAAAGGAAAATGCCAAGCCACAAAGCGGTTTCAACCAGTTATACGCGCGTCCAGTCTACTTCCGTCGAAGATGTTCGTCCAATCGGGGCATTATTTCCACGAAATTGCAGGGTCGGTGGCGATAATCGAACTGTTTTTCCAAAATTCCGTCCCACGCGTCTTTGCAGGCCCCGGGGCTGCCGGGTAACGCAAACAGATAGGTACCCTGTGCCACGCCGCCTGTCGCGCGCGATTGTACGGCCGATGTGCCGATCTTTTCCATGGACACAATGGTGAAAACCGTGCTGAACGCCTCGATTTCCTTTTCATAGACGTCTCGATGCGCCTCAACCGTCACATCGCGGCCGGTCAGGCCTGTACCGCCAGTCGAAATTACAACGTCGATATCGGGATCACCGACCCACAGCCGTAGTTGCGCCGCGATTTCGGCGCGCTCATCCCGGATGATCTTGCGATCCGCCACCAAATGGCCCGCGCGTTCGATCCGGTCGACCAGTGTTTGGCCAGAACGATCTTCGTCCAGCGAGCGTGTGTCCGAGACTGTCAGAACGGCGATCCGGACCGGGATGAATTCAATGCTCTCGTCAATGCGCGACATATGGCGTCAGGCCCTTTCCATTATGGCAAGCCGGACGGCGAGGGCTGTAAAGATACCCCCGGTTGTCCAGCCCATGATACGTGAGGCACGCGGGTTCGAGATCAGAACCCTACCCGCGCCACCGGCAAAAATGCCAACCATCCCATTCACCACGAAACCGCCCAGCGCGATGATTACGCCGAATATCAGAAATTGCGGCAGGATCGGGCCGTTGGCGGGGTTCACGAATTGAGGAATAAAAGCCAGCACAAAAAGGATGACCTTGGGGTTGGTCAGGTTCACCACCATTCCGTCGCGAAACGCGTAACGCGTCGGCTTTGAAGGTGTTTCGGAGGTCATCGCCCCGTGCCGGATCACGCCCCACGCCAGGTACAGCAGATACGCCACGCCCACCCAACGGATTACGTCGAACAGCCACGGCATGCTGGAGACCACGGCTCCCAGCCCGAGCCCGGCCAACAGCACATGCACCATCAGGCCAATAGAGATTCCGGCGCTAGCCACCAAAGCCGGTTTGGCACCAGACCGCAGCCCCTGACCCAGGCAGAACATCATATCCGCGCCGGGGGTAAAGTTTAGCGCCAGAGCAGCCGGGATGAACGCCAGCAGGGTGACCGTCTCGATCATATGGAGACCTCAAACCAGTTTACCGTTGGCCCCAGATTGGCAACCTGAGTGCGGCCCAAAGTTCCGCGATAACCCCAACCGTCGTGGATATGTCCGCAAAAAGCGTATTGTGGCTGCAACCGTTCCACCGCATCCCGCACGGCCACTGACCCCACCGCATCACCCATGGATGTGACATCGCCATACCCTTTTGGGGGAGAATGCGAAATAAGGATATCTGAGGCTTCGCAACGCTCCAGCAGCTCAGCGGCTTCGGCCTCGGTCAAATCACAGGACCAGTCACCAAAAGGCGTGACGGGTACGCCATAGCCCAGACCGAACAGCCGCAGACCATCCAGCGTCATACCGGTGCCGTGCAGTACATGGCCGCCCTCGGGTGCAGCCTCGGTCAGGTCCTGCACGCTTTCTGCATTGCCGGGCACCATGACAAAAGGCGCTGTGATTTCGGACAGCATCGCCATCGCCTGATCCAAGCCCTGCCGCATATTGCAGAAATCGCCGGCCCCGATCACAAGATCGGCCTCGGCGCTTGCCGCGACGATCTCAGCCGCGCGCGGGCGGGCCATGTGCAGGTCCGAAAAAGCCAGAACGCGCATCACTTGCCCTCCAACCAGGCTTGTAACTCCAGCAGATCCGCCCAGGCGTGGCGCTTCATCAGCGGTTGGCGCAGCAAGTAGGCGGGGTGGAACATCGGGATGACCGGCAAGCTCAGCGCTTGTTCCCATTGTCCGCGCAGCCGGGTGATGCCGCGTTTGCCCAAGACCGCCTGACAGCTGATATTACCCATGATCACCAGAACTTCGGGTTTGGCCAATGCGACATGCCGTTCGAGGAAGGGTTTCATCATCCCGATCTCTTCCGGCTTGGGGTCTCGGTTCTGAGGCGGCCGCCACGGCAGGACATTGGTGATATAGACGTTCTGTTTACGATCCAGATCAATCGCTGCCAGCATCCGGTCCAGCAATTGCCCCGCGCGTCCGACAAATGGCTTTCCTTCACGGTCTTCTTCGCGGCCCGGTGCTTCGCCGATGATCATAACCCGCGCGCCGGGTGTGCCGTCGGAAAAAACCAGTTGCCGCGCGCCGCGTTTCAACTCACAATGCTCAAAACCGTCCATAGCCGCGCGCAGCTGATCAAGCGACCCGGAACTTTGCGCCGCCGCCTTCGCAACTGCAACCGGGTCAAGCTGCTTGGGCTTTTCCGGTGCGGCTTGGGATACAGTGGCTTTTTTGACCTTAGGCGTTGTGTCAGGCAGCGCGTATCGGTCCACCGGTGCATCACCGATCGCCTCCGTCGCGCCCAGTTCTATCTGCCAGTCCAGCAGCGCCCGCGCAGTATGATAGTCCATAGCCGATTCCATAGCCCTCAATCTAACCAGCTTTTGTCCGAGGGAAAGCGAATAGGCCTTGATCGGGCCGTTCATCGCGCCGACCATCAAGACATTCATGATTGTGCTGTTTCGATTCTTTTTTGTTTTTGCGCTGCTGGGCACGCTCGGCGGCCCAGCTTTTGCGCAGCTCTTTGAACGGGACGGTCAATGCAGGCCCGGGCAAACCAAATGCGGTTTTCGCTGCTGTTCAGGCGCGCAGAGATGCAGCTTTGACGGCCACTGCATACCGTTGGGCGGAACCTATTGCGGCGGTGGGCGAAGCTGCGGCCCGTTTGAACGCTGCGTCGCGGGGGGCACGCGCTGCGCGCCAGCCGGGCCAAATAAATGTACGTCGCGCGTGGATTGCCCGGGGGGTACGTTTTGCAATGCACGTGGCGAGTGTGAACCCACAACACCCGGAGCTGACCCGAACGCACCGACCGACGGTCTTCTTAAAGTGTGCGACGATGGTCTGGTCTGTGGCGATGGGTCTTCGTGCTTGCCGGGTGGCGGATGCTCGCGCCCCGGATGGTTCGTGTGCGAAGAAACGGGCTCGCAATGCCGCCCGGGGTTTAAGTGTTCAGAACATCAAGGTTGTGTCCCGATGAACGCCATCGACTGCGGCTATGCCAAATGGTGCAAACCCGGCGAGCAATGCCTGCCCGATGGCGGATGCGAGAAACTGCCGGAAGGAACCGAACCGTAGGTTGCCTCGGCCTCCGCAGCTTCTTATAAGCGGTTCGATTGTCAGACAGGAGCCCGCCCATGCGTTTCGCCCATCGTCACCTTCTTGGCATCGAGCATCTGTCGCAATCCGATATTACCGCCATCCTTGATCTGGCCGAGACATATGTCGACCTGAACCGACAATCGACAAAACGATCCGACGTGCTGTCGGGGCTGACCCAGATAAACATGTTCTTTGAAAATTCGACCCGCACGCAGGCCAGCTTTGAAATCGCAGGCAAACGGCTGGGCGCGGATGTGATGAACATGGCGATGCAGGCCAGTTCGATCAAAAAGGGGGAAACCCTGATCGACACTGCAATGACTCTGAACGCGATGCATCCCGATCTGCTGGTGGTGCGCCATCCGCATTCAGGTGCCGTCGATCTGCTGGCGCAGAAAGTGAATTGCGCGGTTCTGAACGCAGGCGATGGCAAACATGAACATCCGACGCAGGCGCTGTTGGATGCGTTGACCATTCGTCGCGCCAAGGGTCGTCTGCACCGTCTGAACATCGCCATTTGCGGCGATGTTGCACATTCCCGTGTGGCGCGCTCGAACCTGATCCTGCTGGGCAAGATGGAAAACCGCATTCGCCTGATCGGCCCGCCAACGCTGGTCCCCGGCCATTTCGCCGATTTCGGGGCTGAGGTTTATGACGATATGAACGAAGGTCTAAAAGACGTCGATGTGGTCATGATGCTGCGCCTTCAGAAAGAGCGTATGGATGGCGGCTTTATCCCGTCAGAGCGCGAATACTACCATCGCTATGGTTTGGACGCCGCAAAATTGGCGCTGGCCAAGCCCGACGCCATCGTCATGCATCCCGGTCCGATGAACCGCGGGGTTGAGATTGATGGCACGCTGGCCGACGACATCAACCGATCCGTTATCCAAGACCAGGTCGAAATGGGTGTCGCCGTCCGCATGGCCGCGATGGAATTGCTGGCCCGCAACCTGCGCGAGGCGGCATGAGCAAGCTGACCATTGCCCCCCATGAACGCGGTGTGATCCGCATTTTCTCACTGGATATGCGCCCTGAAGAGGCGAAGTTCCTGCGCGAACCCGGCGCGGCTGATCAGGTCTTGGGCGTTGAGGGGCTGGATTCAGGTCAGATCGACGTTTTTCCGGTATCGGACCTCGAGGACCTTGGGCTTTTTGGCTATCTGAACGACGGCTGCGGTGTGTCTGCCGATCAGCTGGATCATAAAGGGCTTGAGGCAATTGAAGGCTGGGTGATGGTGGTTCGAAGCGCTGCGTTCGGCGGGCGTGCCGCCACTCTGACTCCGGACAAACGCTTGCGCCTGATCGGGTTCTACACCGAAGAGGCGACCAACTGGACCGGTGACCCGATTCAGACTGAAAGCGCCAAGCCGTTTTCTGCCCCTCAAACCGCGCCGCAAGACAACAAGCCCCGCCGCGTCGGCTCAGCCATTGTGGCGCTGGTAGTCCTTTTGGCAGTCGGAGGTGCCCTATGGCTGATCCTGTGACCTTTGCCCCCGACAGGGGTGCCTATATCCGCACGAACACGTGGTTGGCCGCCGTTGCCATGGCGGGCGCGATGATCGTACTTTGGCTGATCGGCAATCCCTATCCCTGGACCGGCGCGCCCGCGGGCCTTGCGGCCATCGGCCTGCGCGCATGGTATCTGGCATCCGAAGAACTGGTCGCCACGTGGGAGATGACTGATACCGCCCTCACCGGTCCTGGCCCACGCAAAGTGGCGTTGACCCATATTGAGGCCGTCAACACCATGGGAAGCTTTGTTCAGATCGTCACAAAAAACGGCGACAAACATCTGATCAAGTATCAGGCCAATCCCGCCGCTACCAAAGCCGCCATCGAAAGGGCCATGGCATGACCAACCTGATCTTCACCAACGCGCGCCTGATCGATCCAGAAACCGGTACGGACAGCCCCGGTTGGCTGCGGGTGACCAATGGCCGGATTGCCGCGCGCGGTGAAGGCGATGCCCCGACCACCGAGGCGAAGGCCATTGATTGCGATGGGAAATGCCTTGCCCCCGGCATCGTCGATATCGGCGTCAAAGTGTGTGAGCCCGGTGAGAGGCACAAGGAAAGCTATAAAACTGCCGGTCTGGCAGCGGCGGCCGGAGGTGTGACCACGATCGTCACCCGTCCGGATACCACTCCGGCTATCGACACCCCTGAAAGCCTGGAATTTGTCACGCGACGCGCGCAGTCGGACTCACCAGTCAACGTGCTGCCGATGGCGGCTTTGACCAAGGGCCGTGACGGGCGCGAGATGACCGAAATCGGCTTTCTGCAAGATGCCGGTGCGGTTGCCTTTACCGATTGCGACCACGTGGTCTTAAATACCAAAGTGTTTTCCCGCGCCCTGACCTATGCGCGATCCTGCGGCGCGCTGGTCATCGCCCATCCGCAGGAGCCAACGCTCAGCAGCGGCGCTGCCGCAACCAGCGGCAAATTCGCAACCCTGCGCGGTTTGCCAGCTGTTTCGCCCATGGCCGAGCGTATGGGCCTGGATCGAGACATCGCCTTGCTTGAGATGACAGGCGCCAAGTACCACGCCGATCAGATCACCACCGCCCGCGCCCTGCCCGCGCTGGAGCGCGCCAAGCGCAACGGGCTGGGCATCACTGCCGGGACTTCAGTTCACCACCTTACCCTGAATGAGCTGGACGTGGCCGACTATCGCACCTTCTTCAAGGTCAAGCCGCCGCTGCGGTCCGAAGACGACCGGCTCGCCGTGATTGAGGCTGTGCAGTCCGGTCTGATCGACACGATCAGCTCAATGCACACACCGCAGGACGAAGAGAGCAAACGCCTGCCGTTTGAAGAGGCTGCCTCGGGCGCGGTGGCTCTTGAAACGTTACTGCCTGCGGTGTTGCGGCTCTACCATGCGGGGTACCTGGACCTCCCCACCCTGTTCCGGGCCATGGCCTTGAATCCAGCGAAACGGTTAGGTCTGGACAGTGGCCGGTTGTCACAAGGCGCACCTGCCGATCTGGTACTGTTCGACCCGGACGTGCCGTTTGTACTGGACCGTTTCTCGCTAAAATCGAAATCGCAGAACACACCGTTTGACGGCCAAAGGATGCAGGGTAAGGTCACCGCAACCTACGTCGCAGGACAAGAAGTGTACCGGAGAGCCTGATGCCATCAATTGACAGTTCGATGACCCAGTTGCTCCTCTGGGCAGTGCTCGGCTATCTGATGGGTTCAATCCCGTTTGGCATGATTATCGCACGGGTCATGGGGCTGGGCAATTTGCGCAGCATCGGATCGGGCAATATCGGCGCAACCAATGTACTGCGCACCGGGAACAAACCCGCCGCTGCGCTGACATTGCTTTTCGACGCCGCCAAAGGCGCAATCGCCGTCTTGCTGGCCCGTGCGCTGGCACAGGAAGACGCCGCACAGATCGCGGCGCTGGCCGCGTTTCTGGGTCATTGTTTTCCTGTTTGGCTGGGGTTCAAGGGCGGCAAGGGCGTGGCAACCTTTCTTGGCCTTTGGCTGGCACTCGACTGGCGTGTTGGGGTGGCCTGCTGCCTGACGTGGCTGGTTGCGGCTGCAATATGGCGGATTTCCTCGCTGGGTGCGTTGGTGGCCGCTGCAATGTCTGCTGTATGGGTCCTGTCCCTGACGGATGGCTCAGCCCTTGCACTGAGTATCATGCTGACCGTTCTTGTGTTTTGGCGCCACCGGGCCAACCTTGTGCGGATCAAGGCCGGCACTGAACCTAAAATCGGTCAATCTTGAACGCTCCTGATACCTTTCTGAGCGCCTTTTTCGCGATTCCCGCGGGGTCGTCTACCGGCCAAAGCAATGGCAAGCGCTATGTCGTAAGCCGTTCGGAACTGGCCGGGGGCAAATCCCAAAAGCTGGTCGCGCACGAGCTTGGCGGCAACGATTACATCAGCCTGAACCTATATTTGACACGCGCCAGCGGTGCCCTGTTGCGCCCCTGCGAGATGCCCGCAGAAAAAGTGGTCAAATTTGTGCTGGGCTTCAGACCCGATCGGCAAGCTGAATCTGTGCATATTTGAACAGTTCAATCTTTGTTACCACACAATCACAATTGATTGCTTTGAACGTGAAGAGATCACTGCCCAAGTAGGCTGCGTGCCGGACAATTGCTGACCGCACATGAAAAAAAATCCAAAGGGGCACCAGCCGCAATTCCGGCGGCAGAGGGTGCCTAAGTTCACGAAAGGTGAAACAAATGAACAAGTTCAAATCCATCCTGGGCGGGGTTGCCTTGTCCGTCGCAATCGCAAGCTCGGCCATGGCAGCAGGCGTTGAACTGAACGCAAGCTCGACCGGTCTTGCAATGCAGGGCTATGACCCGGTTGCCTATTTCACCGAAGGCGCACCGACCAAAGGTGACTACCGCATCTCCGCACTGCACAACGACGCTCTGTACCGTTTTGCAACCGAAGAAAACAAAGCGGCGTTCGAAGCCAACCCGGAAGCTTACCTGCCTGCATACGGCGGTTACTGCGCATTCGGCGCGGCCATGGGCTTCAAGTTCGACGGTGACCCGACCTACTGGAAAATCGTTGACAACAAACTGTACCTGAACCTGTCCCAGGACATCCAGGAACGTTGGGAAGGCGACATCCCGGGCTTCATCGAAAAAGCCAGCGCCAACTGGGAAACCATTGCTGACAAAGAGCCGGCAGAACTGCAGCAGTAAATCAGCTGAGTTTGAAAAGCATTCGGCGGCGAGTCACCTCGCCGCCTTTTCTTTTTCGGCAGACCTCATGAACTGCTGTATGCGACGTTCTGCAAGTCCAATGTGCGTTTATGCCTGCGTCACCAACTCGACGATTTCGGATCAAAAGGATAGGCTTGGAAGTGATCATGATAGTATTCCGCGCCTCCTTTCAGGGCTAAATGGCAGGTCAATAAATAAACAGCCCGGCCCCGACAGGCCGGGTCTTTTGTCAAAGCTCCAGAACCGTGCTGCCGGTGGTCTGGCGCGCCTCAAGCGCGCGGTGGGCGTCAGCCACTTGTTCCAGCGGAAAGCGCTGGTCGATGTGGATTTTCACCTCTCCGCCCTCGACCTTGCCGAATAGCCGTCGCGCCATAGCCTGACAGACAGCGTGATCGGCAATATGCGTAAAAAGAGTCGGGCGCGTGATCTTGAGCGACCCTTTCTTGGCCAATATTCCCAGATCGATCAGCGGCACCGGTCCCGAGGCATTGCCAAACGATATCATCATCCCAAGGGGCTTGAGGCAGTCCAGCGACCCGGTGAAGGTATCCGCCCCGATTGAATCCATCACCACGTCCACGCCTTTGCCCCCGGTGAGTTCGGCCACACGTTCAGCAAAGTTTTCGGTCCGGTAATTGATACAGTGGGCTGCGCCATTGAATTGCGCCAGGCTGCATTTTTCGTCGGTTCCGGCGGTGCCTATAAGGGTGATACCTTCGGATTTGGCCCATTGGCAGGCGATCAGCCCCACGCCACCAGCAGCTGCGTGAAAAAGGACGGTGTCCCCGCGTTTTAACGGCGTGGTGCGGTGAAACAGGTATTCGACCGTCATCCCCTTGAGCATCATCGCGGCCGCTGCGTCAAATCCAATCTCGTCTGGCAAAGGGCACACCTGCGCCGCAGGCATCACCCGTGCCTCGCAATAGGCACCGGGAGGGGCCGCTGCATATGCCGCCCGCTGGCCGGGTTCCAGGTGAGTCACGCCTTCGCCCACGGCCTCGATCACGCCTGCGGCTTCCATGCCCAAGGCATGCGGCAGATCCAACGGATAAAGTCCTGAACGCTGATAGACATCGATAAAGTTCAACCCGCAAGCATTGTGACGAATACGAACTTCTCCGGGGCCGGGATCGCCCAGCGGCCGGTCTTCGATCCTTAATACTTCCGGGCCGCCATGTTCGTGAATGACGACGGTTCTTGCCGTTTGATGCATGCTGACCTCCTGTTGCCTGCAACCAAGCTAACACGCCTGAGAATCAGGGCAATCGGCTCTGTTTCGTATCAAGCAACCAAAAGGCGAAAAAATGTGATATACTCACTATCGGGCGTTGCCGGCTGGTCCGGCCAAGGGCAACCCGTGCCGGATTCACTCTGCTGCGCTGATACGCTACGGGAGGGGATATCGATGGCGAAAACGATTGGAAATCCGATCAGCTGGGCCGCCAAGAACATCAGCGCGACCAGCGATCATATTGCGGAAAGTGTAAATCATATCGGCAGCGCGGATACGCGGCACATGCCGGTGGTGCAAACGCTGACAATGCAAGACCTGAAGGATTGCCTGCGGGCAGGATACAACGATTTTCTGGAAACGCGGGCAGATGCCATATTCATCGTTCTGATCTACCCGATTGCAGGACTGCTCATGTTCGGCTTTGGGTTGAACAAGAACATGGTGCCATTGCTTGCACCGCTGATCATGGGCTTTGCATTGATTGGCCCCATTGCGGCGGTGGGATTGTATGAAATCAGCCGCAAGCGAGAGCAAGGGGGCGATGTGCATTGGCTGGACGCTTTCGGTGTCTTCCGCTCACCCTCATTCGGTGCAATTCTGCTGTTGGGCTTTTATCTGGTCCTTTGGCTACTGGTCTGGCTCATGGTCGCGCAGAGCATCTATGTCCACACGCTGGGCCCAGATTTGCCAACATCCTTCGGCGCGTTCGTGGCGCAAGTATTCACCACCGGTGCGGGCTGGACGATGATCATCTTTGGCAACGCGGTGGGGTTTCTTTTTGCCCTGGTCGCGCTGGCGATCAGTGTCGTCAGCTTTCCGCTTTTGCTGGATCGTAAAGTCGGGCTTCCGGTGGCGGTTGTGACCTCCGTCCGTGTCCTTCGGCATAACCCCAAAGTCATTCTGGCCTGGGGTCTTGTGGTCGCTGTCTTGTTGATCGCCGGTGCCATTCCGATGCTTCTCGGGCTGATCGTGGTCATGCCGGTACTTGGCCATGCAACCTGGCACCTGTACCGCCGCGCTGTGACCTGAGGAAATGGCGCGGTACCAGCCCGCGCACTGCTTCAACCTGAGACTTTAAGAACAATCTTGCCAATATGATCCGAACTCTCCATCCGCGCATGGGCGGCCGAGGCATCTTCCAGATCGAATTCACTGTCCATGACGGGGGCGACCTTCCCCGCCTCAAGCAATGGCCAGACCGCCTCGCGTAAGTCCCGAGCGATTTTTGCCTTGGCCAAATCACTTTGCGGACGCAGGGTGCTGCCGGTCAGGGTCAGGCGCTTGACCATCATCATCGCAAAGTTCAATTCGACGTTTGGACCTTGCAGAAAGGCGATCTGAACAAGCCGACCGTCTTCGGCCAGAGTTTTGACATTGCGCGGGATATAGTCACCGCCAACCATATCAAGGATCAGGTTTGCACCCCCTTCAGCCCGCATAACCGCTACGAAGTCCTCATCCCGGTAATTTATTGCGCGCTCAGCACCAAGTTTGACGCAGGCTTCGCATTTCTCATCCGACCCGGCAGTGGTGAAAACGCGGGCGCCAAAGGCATGGGCCAGTTGAATTGCCGTGGTGCCAATCCCGCTTGAGCCGCCATGGACCAGAAACCGCTCACCAGCCTTGAGCCCACCGCGGGTAAAGACGTTGGACCAGACGGTGAAAAATGTCTCGGGCAGGCACGCGGCCTCTTTCATGCCCATCCCTGCCGGCACCGGCAGACAATGCGCGGCAGGCGTGGCCACGTAGTCGGCGTAGCCGCCGCCCGGCAATAACGCACAAACCTGGTCACCCAAAAAAAGACCTTCAACGCCGGGGCCTATGGCGACCACCTCTCCCGAAGCCTCAAGCCCCGGCAGATCGCTCGCCCCCGGGGGTGGATCATAAGCTCCTGCGCGCTGCAACGCATCCGGACGGTTCACGCCAGCATAAGCGATCTTAAGGATCACCTGACCGTTTTTGGGCTCGGGTACGGGACGGTCTGTCACTTGCAGAACCTCCGGTCCTCCGGGCTTGGTGATCTCAACAGCGCGCATTGTCTGGGTCATGGGAAAATCTCCTTTGCCCAATGCCTATCAGGGTAATAACAGAAGGCCCAGACAGTTACTTTCGCGTATTCAGAACTCCGGGCAGATCAGCCCTCATCCTGATTGGCGGCTTTACCTGACTGGCAAACCAGTTTGGCACCGCAAGGAGGGGTTTGAGCAGCGGATTGCCGTTTACCTGCGCCTTGAGCTTTTCGATCTGCATCACATTGTCGATGCGACGGTCCAGAAATTCCCACGTCTTTTGATGATCCGGAGAATCATCGCCCAGCCAAAACAGCAGGGTCGAAGAATAGACCCCCGACAGGGTTGCTCGTTTGGTGTACCAGTTCACATCATCCGACGTATCGCCCAGCGTGTCCCAGATCAGGTCACAGGTCTGCCAAAGCGCCTTCGCTCCATCGGCCGCATGGCTCGGCAGCGAAAAAAGCGTCATCCCGCGACGAACCAGCTCTTTGTCGGGAACAGCCTCAAGCCGAAAGCGTACGGCTGCGGCCACGCGGTCACGGAATTTCAGTTCCCTCAGATCGGTGGCATTGAGTCGTTCCACCATCGCGGCATCGCCACGGGCATGAAAGGCCAGTGCCAGATCAACCGCACCACGGGGACAAATTGCCCGCGCCAGACCCTGATCCAGATCACAATCGACAACCGCGGCACGAAAGCTGGTTTCGGACCAGCCATCAAAGGGGACGTGCATCAAGATCGCGTCCAAAAGCTGTTGCTTGGCATCTTCATAGGTGACAGTCATGGGGTTCTCCGGTTCTCGGGGCCAGTACTAGACAAGATAGGCCGGCTTTGCTATACGGCCAACTCCTGCAATTTCCTTGCAACTCTATCTAGAAAGGTGGTGACAACCACATGCAGGTTAGTGTTCGCGACAATAACGTCGATCAGGCGCTTCGTGCCCTGAAGAAAAAGCTGCAGCGCGAAGGCGTGTTCCGTGAAATGAAGCTCAAGCAACATTTCGAGAAACCGTCCGAGAAAAAAGCGCGCGAGAAAGCTGAAGCGATCCGCCGTGCTCGTAAACTGGCACGCAAGAAAGCCCAGCGCGAAGGTCTGCTCTAAGACCCGTCTCGTCCAGCTTTGGATGACACTATTTGACGACCCCCGAGGCCCTGCCCGGGGGTTTGTCGTTTTAGATACCGGTTGTAGCCCGCTGAATCGCCCACGGGCAAACCGGCTGAATCCGGAAGGTCGGTTTGGTGACCCTGCCGATGATCGCAAGACTTGGACGCCGATCATCGTCACCCGTAAACATACCGGCCCAACCCGTGGCGCAATCGAAATTCCTTCACGCCTTATGCAGCTCGACCTCGGCCTTTTGATGGATTTTGCCTGACAGCCTTTTAGGCCCGCAGGGTGCCGCAATGGCGTGCCTCAAACGCGTTGACACTGCGCATGCGCAGTTTTTTGCACACACAAAGCAAATAGGGCGGTGGCAATTCGCCGACCAAGCCAGCGGCCCAGATTGCGTCTGTATCCCGCCAAATTCTCGCCATTAATGTCGCCGCAAAATAACGCAATTCTTTGGAGGCAGAATCATGTCAACCGCAAGCGAACTAGAAAGGCAGATGCTCGCATTGATCAATGCAGAGCGCGCGCAGGCCGGACTTCCCCCTGTCCGGCTTGAATTGAATTTGAATGAGGCCGCGGAAGACCACAGTCAATGGATGCTGAACACCGACACGTTCAGTCACACTGGTCAGGGCGGCTCAAGCCCGTCGCAGCGCATGGATGCGGCCGGGTTTGACTTTGCCGGCAGTTGGCGCGCGACCGAAAACATCGCGTGGCAAAGCATCCGGGGCGCACCCGGACTATCGGACGACGTTGAAAACCTGCACAACAGCCTGATGAACAGCCCGGGCCACAGGGCGAACATCCTTGATCCCAATGTCACCGTGGTCGGTATTGGCATCGAGGTTGGCAAGTTCGAAGGTTGGGACGCGATCATCGTGACCCAGAACTTCGCCCGCACCTCGGGGCAGCTTGATCTGGATACTGGTGGTTCGGGTGGAAGTACCCCTGCACCTACCCCAACCGAACCGGGCCAAGAAGCCGTGGACGCTGGCACCATCGGCGATGCGTCCGATGACTGGTTTATCCTGAAATCAGGTCAGGCCGGCACCTTGGACGGTCGCGATGGCGATGACATTCTGGGCGGAGGAAATGGCCGTGACACCCTGATTGGTGGGCTCGGCGATGACACTCTCAGCGGTTATGGCGGCAATGACACCCTACTTGGCGGCCAGGGCGTCGACCTGTTGAAGGGTGCCACGGGCAATGACTGGCTGCAATCAGGCATGGGCGCCGACCGGTTGCAAGGCGGTGCTGGCGATGACGTGTTGCGGGGCGGACGCGGACGCGACACACTGATCGGCGGCGATGACGACGACACCCTGATCGGGGCGCGCGGCATCGACACCATGACCGGCGGTTCAGGTTCGGATACGTTTGTGTTCACCATCGGGCCGGACACCGTGACGGATTTCACCGATGAGGATTACATCGACTTAAGCCTGAATACCGCCATTACCGGGTACAGCGATTTGATGAACAACCACATTTCAGAATCGCGCGGAGATGTGATTATCGACGACGGCGCAGGAAACTCTCTAACTCTGGAAGATACACGAGTTGCAGACCTGACGATGGATCATTTTCTGTTCTGAATTTGCTGGCGATTTGACACAAAACACCCCCGATTCCGGGGGTGTTTTTTTGATCAATAGATTTTGGGCACGTGCAGTTCATCCGGTAGAACGCGACGCTCGTAATCAGGGTTGTACTTACGATCCGGTAAATTGACTTTTTCCTGCGGCACATCCGTGTATGGGATCTTGGTCAGCAGATGCTCGATACAATTCAGACGCTCGCGCTTTTTGTCGTTGCCTTCAACGATGTACCAAGGCGCCTCTGGGATGTTGGTGCGGAAGAACATATCTTCCTTGGCCTTTGTATAAGCCTCCCAACGGATGCGCGATTCCAGATCCATCGGGGAGAGTTTCCACTGTTTCATCGGATCATGAATGCGCATGAGAAAGCGCAGCTGCTGTTCCTCGTCTGTGATCGAGAACCAATATTTCAGCAAGATGATCCCTGACCGAACCAGCATCCGCTCGAATTCGGGAACGTCCTGAAAGAACTGCTCAACCTGGTCATCAGAGGCAAAGCCCATCACACGTTCAACCCCGGCACGGTTGTACCAAGACCGATCAAACAGGACGATCTCCCCGGCTGCGGGCAGATGCGGGACGTAACGCTGGAAATACCACTGGCTCTGTTCCCGGCGACTGGGCGCGGGCAGGGCGACAACGCGCGCAACACGCGGGTTCAGGCGCTGGGTGATACGCTTGATCACGCCGCCCTTGCCAGCACTGTCGCGGCCTTCGAACAGGATACAAACCTTGGCCCCGGTATGCTGCACCCAGTCCTGCACTTTGATCAGTTCGGCCTGCAATCGCAGCAGATTGCGGAAATAGACCTTGCGGTCCAGCATATCCGGGTGCTGATCCCTGTAGATCTTGCGGATTTCCATCGAGAGCATGGGTTCGCTGAATTCGATCTCAAAATCTTCGTCCAGCGTGTCTTCCAACTCGGCTTCCAGCCAGTCTTTAGGGCCATCATTGCGTTCGTAAACCAAGATCTTTTCCTTATCGTCTATCGGGTCAGAACCGTACACCACGCGCGTAACTGCCTGATGTCATCAAAAGACTTGATGAAAGCCTCTCCCAAGCGAAACCGCTGTGGTTGCGGGGTCAAGGTGATGCAAAACGGAAATTAGTCTTGTATTAAATTTGAGCCGACACGCCAAGGGATGCAAGCGTTAGAATTGACGCATTGTCGACAGGTTTGCGTCCATGCGCCCTGAACGGGTTCGCCAAAGACGACATTCAGGCCGCGAATGACCCTTGCGGAAGTTGGGAACGAGCCTTCCTGACTTTGTTCCGGCCAGCCCGCAAGCACTTCGGGCTGACGCTTATCATCTGGCTTTGCCCCGGCGCAGCTTGAACCTACACAGGAAGGGCCGTGGTCTTGAAAACCGTCCGCAAGGCAAACGAACTTTGCATCTGGGCCACCCCCGGTAGCCGCGACAGGTATTGCCGGTGTATACGTGCAAAATCCTCGGTATCCTCGGCGACAACCTTCAGGATATAGTCCGCCGTCCCAGCCATAAGATGGCATTCAAGCACGTCAGGTATTCGGGCGACTGCCTTTTCGAACGCGTCCAAAAGTTCCTCGGCCTGCCCTTGTAGCGTAATCTCGACAAATACCGTTGTCGGGACGTTCATCTTGCGTGCATCCAGCAGCGCGACGTAGTTTCGGATGTAGCCGTCCGCCTCCAGCCGTTGAACCCGCCGATGGCAGGCAGAGGGTGACAAGTTTACCTGCTCGGACAGTTCGGCATTCGACATGCGACCATCCCGCTGAAGAGCGGCAAGAATCTTTTTATCTGTCGCATCCAGGATCATCGACGCAATTCCTTTGCAAGTTTCCTTTAGACTAGCGGAGATTATCCTGAAAAAAAGCCTGTATGCGGGCAAAGTTTCACAGAAATTGCGCCTGAAATTGTCGAATATCCGGCCAAATTGTGAAGGGAGGAGCGCAATGAAAATCGGTTGCCCCAAGGAAATCAAACCCCAGGAATTTCGCGTTGGAATGACCCCGAACGCCGCGCAAGAGGCCGTTGCGAGTGGCCACGAGGTTCTGATCGAGACAAATGCCGGGATCGGTGCTGGATTTGACAATGACGCCTATGTCGCCGCCGGTGCGCGAATTGTCGACACGGCTGAAGAAGTGTTTGCCACCGCGGACATGATCGTAAAGGTCAAGGAACCACAAGCCGTTGAGCGCAAGATGCTCCGCGAAGGTCAGCTTTTGTTCACCTATCTGCACCTGGCGCCAGACCCGGATCAGACGCATGATCTGCTGGAATCGGGCTGCACAGCCATCGCCTACGAAACTGTGACGGATGCAAGCGGCGGCCTGCCTCTGCTTGCACCAATGTCCGAGGTCGCAGGTCGGCTGGCCCCTCAGGTCGGGTCGTGGACCCTGCAAAAAGCCAATGGCGGTCGCGGCGTTCTGATGGGGGGTGTGCCCGGTGTCGGCCCGGCAAAAGTTGTGGTGATCGGGGGTGGCGTGGTTGGCACGCATGCGGCGAAAATTGCCGCTGGCATGGGTGCCGATGTCACGGTGCTTGACCGTTCCCTGCCACGCCTGCGCTATCTTGACGATGTGTTCGGGCGTCAATTCAAAAACCGGTATTCGACCGCTGGTGCGACATCCGAATTGATCGAGGATGCCGACATGGTCATCGGTGCGGTTCTGATCCCCGGAGCGGCCGCGCCCAAACTGATCAGCCGTGCGCAATTGTCGACAATGAAACCCGGCGCGGTACTGGTGGATGTTGCCATCGACCAGGGGGGATGTTTTGAGACGTCAAAAGCCACAACGCATGCGGACCCGATCTATAACGTGGACGGCATCATGCACTACTGCGTGGCCAACATGCCGGGCGCGGTTGCGCGCACCTCGACCATCGCACTGGGGAACGCGACGATGCCGTTCATGCTGGCGCTGGCTGACAAAGGGTGGAAACAGGCTTGTCAGGACGACGCGCATTTGCTGGCCGGTTTGAACGTGCATGCCGGGCAGCTGACGTATTACGCCGTGGGTAAGGCATTGGGCATCGACGTCGTCTCGCCCAACGTGGTTATCAAGTCCTAAGGCTCTCCCGCCTCTGAAAGCGCCCTTTGACAAGGGCGTTTACAGCGTCGGGCAAAGCGCCGCACCTGCGGCACGGCGCGGTTGGCCCTTGATACAACCGTCCCACAAACGATAAAGCGCCGCGCGGCCAGCGCGGCGCCGGGCCCAACCGGAGGAGGGCATTTCAATGCCCGCTCGACGGGCGGGAGCCTTTACGCTTCTTTGTGGATTTCCACAGAATGAGGGTACGGGATTGAAACGCCCTTGGCATCAAACGCCTCTTTCACCGCTTTTGTGACTTCAAACTTCACGTCCCAGTAATCCGCCGCGGCGCACCACAGTCGGGCGGTCAAGTCGACCGAGCTATCGCCAAGGTTGGTAACACGTACCCATGGTTCGGGATCATCGTGAATACGCTGATCCGCTTTGGCAATGTCCAAAATGATCTTCATCGCCTCATCCGCGCTGTCGCCGTAATCTATGCCAAACACCAGATCGACACGCCGGGTATCGTGTGCGGAGTAATTTATGATGACCGACCCCCAGCTTTGCCCATTAGGCACGATGATCTGCACATTATCCGGTGTCACCAGTTCAGTGGTGAACAGGTTCAGATCTTTGACCGTTCCGGCCGTGCCGCCGATGTCCACGTATTGACCCAGTTTGTAAGGACGGAACACCACCAGCATCACACCGGCTGCCAGATCGCTCAACGTGCCCTGCAAGGCCAGTCCGATTGCCAGCGATGCGGCACCCAGAATGGCGACGATACTGGTCGCTTGGATACCAAAAATTCCCAGAACAGCGACCAGAACCATCGCAAGGATGGCCCATTTGACCAAGCTGGCCATGAAATTGCCAAGCGTTGGGTCGATCTGTGGGGTCGCATTGATCCGGCGACGCACCATGCCTCCGATCGCACCAGCCGCGATCCAACCCAGGATCAGAACGATCAGAGCCTTTACCGCATTCATGATCAGCGGGGCAAAGGCACCCACCTGTGTTACGACCTCATCCACGCGCATCTCCTTTCAGCAACAAGAAACCCGCGCCGTTCACGCGGGAGTCACCGAATTGTGAGGCAAATTATCCCTTTGGTCTAGGTTCCTCTTGACCCTGTTTTCCCCGCTGCCCGACAAAACAATGCGATGACCGTCCTGCTGGCATGCAGGCCTTACAACTTGGCCCGCGACTCCCTACGTACCGATGATCGCCAAACAGGAGCGCCGCAATGCTGGACAACACATCGCACACGATCATGAACCGCTGGCCCGCACAATTTCCAGATCGCATTCAGCTTTATTCGTTTCCGACACCGAACGGTGTCAAAGTTTCGATTATGCTGGAAGAAACCGGCCTGCCGTATGAGGCGCACAAGGTCACCCTGTCTGACTCGGATGTCAAAAGTACCGAGTTCCTGTCGCTAAACCCGAACAACAAGATTCCCGCGATCATCGACCCCGACGGCCCGGATGGTGAACCATTGGGTTTGTTCGAAAGCGGCGCGATCCTTTTGTATTTGGCAGAAAAAACGGGCAAGTTCATTGGACGGAATACGGGTGACAAACACCGCATCACCCAATGGCTGATGTTCCAGATGGGCGGCGTTGGGCCGATGTTTGGACAGTTGGGCTATTTCCACAAATTCGCTGGCAGAGAAATCGAAGACCCCCGCCCTCGCGAACGCTACGTCAACGAAGCCAAGCGGCTATTGAACGTTTTGAACCAACAACTCGACGGGCAGGACTGGATCGCCGGCGACTATTCAATTGCTGACATCGCAATTGCACCCTGGCTACGTGGGTTGGAGTATTACGGCACCAAAGAGGTCGTGGGCTGGGACAGCTATGCCAACGTTGCGGCCTATCTTGACCGGTTTTTGCAGCGGCCCGCCGTACAGAAGGGGTTGAAAACACCTGCGCGGGACTGATCAACAGTTGGTGCGCTGAAAGGGCTTGCGGCCGCGTCGGTTCGCAAGCCCTTTTGATTTTAGCCGGGCAGCTTGCCGGTCAGGACGTAACGCAGCACCTCAACCACTTGGCCCGGCTCCTCGGCCACGGCCAGAGCTGCTGCATCAACCTCTTTCAACGCATGCTGGTGATCGGGGCCATGCAGCACGATCAGGGATTTACCCAGCGCCGCGGCATAGCCTGCGTCAAAGGCCGCGTTCCATTGTTTGTATTTCTCACCAAACCGGACAACGACCACATCGGCATCCGCGATGCCTTTGCGTGTGCGAATTGCGTTGACCATCGCGCCCTTGTGGTCGTGCCAGTACTTGTTTGGCTCGGCCCCCAGAATGGCTACACCGCAATCATCGCTGGCGGCATGATCGGTGACAGGACTGTTGAAGTTGATATCCAGCCCCTGTGCGCCATCGATGATCTGTTCGCGCCAATCGGTGTGAATCTCGCCAGAGAGGTAAACGTTCAGACCCATGACTATACTCCGCTTTTGTTCCCCACCCTACTTATGAGCCAGAGAAGGGAAACCAATTGAAAAAGTCAGCTGCGTAAAACGCCGCCGGTTGCCTTGACGACCTTGGCGATGATCTTTTCGCCCACCGCTTCGATGTCTTTTTCCTTCAGCGTTGCATCCGTCGGCTGCAGGCGCACGGTGATGGCGAGGGATTTCTTGCCCTCACCCAAGCTGCCGCCGATGAACTCATCGAAAACACGGACATCCTCGATCAGTGCCTTGTCAGCACCGGCGGCGGCGTTCACCAGTGTCAGCGCCTCAACGCTTTCATCAACGACAAAGGCAAAGTCACGCTCGACCGCTTGCAGATCGCGCAGTTCCAACGCGGCGCGGGTGGCACCGGACTTGCGGGGCAGCGGCACCTCATCCGGCCAGATTGTGAACGCCATCGCCGGGCCTTTGATATCCATGGCCTGCAATATGCGCGGGTGCAGTTCACCAAAAACGCCCAGCACCTTCTTTGGACCCAGGCAAATCTTGCCGTGACGACCCGGATGCCACCAGGCATCGCCGTCGCGCAGAACCTGAACCTTGGCTGGCGCGCCGATGGCGGCCAGAACAGCCTGGGCATCTGCCTTGGCATCGAACACATCGACCGGTCGCGCAGTACCGTGGACGTCCTTAGGGCCGCTGCGACCGACCAGCAGACCGGTGATCTGGGTTTTCTGGTCGCCGGGCTCACCGTCGTGGAAAACGGGGCCGACTTCGAACAGCGCAACGTCGGCATAGCCGCGCGCCTGATTGCGGGCAGCCGCCTGCAGCAGGCCGGGCAAAAGATCGGGGCGCATATGGCTCATTTCCGACGAGATCGGGTTTTCCAGCTGCGTCGCTTCATCACCCCCGCCGAACAACGCGGCAGACGCCTGATCAATGAAGGTGTACGACACACATTCGTTGTAGCCCAACGCCGCGCAGGTACGCCGTGCCATGGACTGGCGGCGCTGCGTCGGCGTCATCACCGGCTTGGGGATGCCATCGGTCACACGCGGCAACGGCTTACCTTGCAGTTTGGTCAACGAGGCGATCCGCGCGACCTCTTCCACCAGATCTGCCTCACCGTTTACATCAGGTCGCCAACCGGGCACGTGCGCCATTTCACCTTCCAGACGGAAACCCAGTCGGGTCAGGGTCTGACGCTGTTCGCTTTCGGGAATGTCCATGCCGACCAGCGACTGCACCCGCTCCGCGTTCAGCTTGAAAGCGCGAGAATGATTTGGCGCTTTGCCAGCCTCGACCACTTTGGAGACCTCACCACCGCAAATATCGAGGATCATCTGAGTGGCTTGTTCCAGCCCTTCCAGCGTGTATTCCGGATCTACCCCGCGTTCAAAGCGATAGCGGGCGTCAGAATTGATCTTAAGCGCGCGGCCCGTCAGGGCAATCTGCACGTGATCCCAGAACGCGCTTTCCAAAAACACATTAACCGTTTCCTCGGTGCAACCGGTTTCTTGCCCGCCCATGATGCCCGCGATCGACTCCGGACCGTTGTCATCGGAAATGACCATCATACCGGGTTGCAGTGTGTATTGCTTTTCATCCAGCGCCACCAGTTTCTCGCCACCCTTGGCACGGTGGACGCGCAGATTGCCCTGTACCTTGTCGGCATCGAACACGTGCAGAGGCCGGTTATGGTCGAAGGTCATGTAGTTGGTGATATCCACCAAGGCCGAGATCGGACGAAGGCCAATTGCCCTCAACTGGTCCTGCAACCATTGCGGGCTGGGGCCATTCCTTACGCCCTTGATCAAACGCCCGGTGAAATGCGGGCAACCATCCAGTGTGTCGTCGTCGATTGAGACCTTGATCGGGCTTTCGAAATCACCCGGCACCGGTGCATAGTCGCGCTGCTTCAACGTACCAATGCCGCGCGCGGCCAGATCACGGGCAATCCCTTGCACGCCCAACGCATCGGGACGGTTCGGGGTGATTGCAATCTCAATCACCGGATCAACTTTTGAGGGCTCATTCTCGGCCAGCCAATCGACGAACTTGTCACCGACCTCACCCGAGGGCAGCTCGATAATGCCGTCATGCTCGTCCGATAGCTCAAGCTCGCGTTCCGAGGCCATCATGCCAAAGCTTTCGACGCCGCGGATCTTGCCAACGCCAATGGTCAGGTCGAGGCCGGGGATATACATGCCCGGCTTGCAGACGACGACGGTGATGCCTTCACGCGCATTAGGGGCGCCACAGATGATCTGCAATTCCCCTTCGTCCGTGTCCACCTTGCAGACGCGTAGCTTGTCGGCGTCGGGGTGTTTCTCGGCATGTTTCACATAGCCCAGCGTAAAGCCCGCCAGACGATCCGCCGGGTTCACGATCTCTTCGACCTCAAGCCCGAGATCAGTCAGCGCCTCGGCGATCTCATCAACCGAGGCATCAGTGTCGAGGTGGTCTTTCAGCCAGGAAAGGGTGAATTTCATCAGTCGCTATCCGCCAGAATTTTCGGGTCGGATCGCGTGTAACGGATATTCCCTGCGGGTGGAAGGGCCGCTTAACCGTCAGTGACGAATTGCAGCCAGTTCGCCAGTTCGCGGCTGCGCGCGGGCAACACTATGGCATCGGGGTGTGTTCCGAGCCGCGCCGCCGCCGCTTCGTTCGAGTCTGCGGCCTCCAGATCCTCTGCAAGACCGATATGATCTGAAAAAATACCGCGATCGCGCACGTATATGCCGATATCGCGGGAGCTCAGCTCCGGGTGGTACTGAGTACCCCAGAACCTGACACCCGCACGCTCATATGCCACCGACTGCACCGGAGAGTGGTCATTCCCCGCCAAAAGCATTGCTCCATCCGGCAGCAGCTGAACCTCGTCGCGGTGAATGCACGGTGCACCAAAGCCGGGTGCCCGGCCCGCCATCATCGGATGCACGGAACCCGCCTTGGTCAAAGATATGTCCAGCGCCATTCCAACTTCCATCCCGGCGGGCGAGGCCCCGACCGTCCCACCAAGTACATGCATTGCCAGTTGCAGCCCGTTGCAAGAGCCCCAAATGGGAAGGCCCGAGGCAAGTACGATCTCCATGGCCGCGCGTTGTGGCGCACCCTCTGCTGCATCAACGGACCAGCTGACGCCCGATCCGGTAAAGATTACACCGTCCACATCCCGCAGGTCGTCATTGCCGACCGGTTTCGCATAGGGGTTGGCGATGCGGACGCGCGTGTCCGGCGACAAAGCGGCAAGCGTTCCGATGAAACCATTCGCTCCGGCATGGCCAGCTGCGACCATATCAGGTGTGTTGCCTTCGATGATGAGAATTGTCGCCATGGATACCCCGTTTTCCACCGGGTAGTCCGGACAATGATCGCAGGCAAACCTGTTCACGACACATCCGTGTCGGAAATCGGATCAAGGGTATGTCGGGCTGCGGCCCAAAAGCTCGTCCAATTGTCGCCCGATCCAGCCATGGGGGATGAAATGCCCGCCCGGATGGGTGTCGAGCGTGACCTGCCCTTGCAGGCAATCGGTCCATTCCACGCGGGTCAGCGTCAGGATCGGCACCACGCCCCAATCTCCGCGCGGGGTCGCATCGTGGCAGTCGTATTTCGCGCGCCACAGAGCAACCGGATAGGTCGTGTCGCCATCTGCGCCGAAGGGGAAATCCATCACCGTGTCTTTCAGGCCATGGACGTGGCGCACCTCACGCGGGGCCTCGGGGCAATGCTCGGTCTGACGGATCGATCCCGCAACAGCCAGCAGCGCTGCCGTGTCATTGCCAGACTGGCAGGCATATCGCCACGCCATCGCCCCACCATAGGAATAGCCCGAAACATAGATGCGCTGGGGGTCAATCGGGTAGCGTTTTGCAACATCGTCCAGAACTTCGTCGGCAAACCCCACATCGCTGGTGTCCGAAGTCCAGAAATCCCATGTTTTGCGCAGCCCGTTTGGGGCCACCAACAGCACGCCGTGTAGTTTCGTAGCCCCTGCAATCCGTTCGTGGTTCACCACCACGGTTCCCTGCCGCGCCCAGCCGTGAAAATGCATCAGCACCGGAAGGGGTGTTTTCCCATCCCATCCGTCCGGTTCCAGCACGTGGTACGAGCGGTCGCCGACCTGACAGGCGGTATCGCCGTGACAGGATTCGATAGCGGCGGTTTGGGTGGCGGTCAAAAGGAAAAGGCAGAGCAGTCGGTAGATCATCTGTCGAACCGTAGCGAGCCTCCACTCAGTGTCACGTCACAACCCCGTGGGAACCTGAAACAAGCCGCGCCATCGCCAGACCGCGGGGTGGCGATCCTCCGTTCGTGGTGGGCAATTTATGCTGGCCAAACCTGTGCGTCGTTCAAACGGAGCACCTACGGAGACAAATCGCCAGCCCGTGCGGGCGGTGTCGCCCATTGGGCTTGAACCAATGGCGCCGCAATGAACGACCGATAGCGCGGCGGCCTATCGGCCTTTGCTCCGCGCATTGCGTCTATAGTTCTTACGGAAGTTTACTACAGTTTGATGCCCAGTTTTTCTGCCGCTTCTTGCTTAACATAGGCAAGCGCCAAATCTTTCATCATCCCCAGCGTCATACCACCTACTTTAGAGGCTCCTGACTTTGTCTTTTTCCAGACAGTATCACTTCTAATTGCCTCGATGTAATCGTGACCCAATGAGGTTAACCGAAACCCATAGTCACTGACGTCGACGATTAAACCGTCATCTTTCATCAATTGGAGATGATAGTAGTCGCCTTCTGCACCTTCTTCGAAGTCATACACAAACTGCCAATCATCGGATGCTTCAGCTTCGAATAGGAGTTTGCGAACGATGTCAGGGTCCCGTTTCAACGCGACAAACCACCATGCAGGTTCGGCATATCCAGCGCTGCAAACCCGTAGTGCCTCAGCCAGCGCAGATCGGAATCAAAGAACGCCCGCAAATCCGGGATGCCGTATTTCAGCATCGCCAGACGGTCGATACCGATACCGAAGGCAAAGCCCTGATAGACCTCGGGGTCGATCCCACCGGCGGCGATCACTTTGGGGTGGACCATGCCGGAGCCCAGAATCTCCATCCAGTCGTCGCCCTCGCCGATCTTCAGCTGGCCGTTATCCCAGGAACAGCGGATATCGACCTCGGCCGAAGGTTCGGTGAAGGGAAAGTGCGAGGCGCGGAAGCGCAGTTCGACGTCGTCAACCTCGAAAAACGCTTTCACGAACTCTTCCAGAACCCATTTCAGGTTCGCCATCGAGATGTCTTTGTCGATGGCCAGCCCTTCGACCTGATGGAACATCGGCGTGTGCGTCTGGTCATAGTCGGCGCGGTACACGCCGCCCGGGCAGATCACGCGGATCGGTGCGCCCTGCAACTCCATTGAGCGGATCTGCACGGGCGATGTATGCGTCCGCAGCACATGCGGCGGGCGATTATCGCCCTCGGCGCGGTGCATGTAGAATGTATCCATCTCGGCCCGCGCGGGGTGGTGGCCGGGGATGTTCAGAGCGTCAAAGTTGTGCCAGTCGGTTTCGATCCGCGGCCCTTCGGCGACAGAGAATCCGAGTTCGGCAAAGATTGCGGTCAGTTCCTCGGTCGCCTGACTGACCGGGTGGATAGAGCCCTGACGGCGGGCACGGGTCGGCAGGGTGACATCCAGCCATTCGGTACGCAGGCGTTCGTCCAGCGCGGCGTCAGCCAACGCGGCTTTCTTGGCGGAAAGCGCCGAGTTGATCTCATCCTTCAGGGCGTTCAGCGCCGGGCCTGCGACTTGCCGCTCCTCGGGCGTCATCTTGCCCAGCTCGCGCATCTTCAGCGCGACCTCACCCTTTTTGCCAACGGCGGCGACGCGGATCGCCTCAAGCGTGCTTTCATCGCCAGCCTCGGCGATCTGCCCCAGATATTTTGCCTTTAGATCGTCCATGACGCTTTCCGAAACCGGCCCCTGAATTTGGTCCAGAACCTGCTATCGGCCCCGCCCCGCGAATGCAAGCGGGACGGTGCGGATCAATAGCTGTATTCGGGATAAATCCGGGTCAGGTCGCCGTTCCAGTCGCCATTGTAGTGATCCAGCAACTCATCCGCCGGAACCTTGCCGGTTTCGATACTGTCTTTGAGCGCGCTGAGGAAATGAGCCTCATCCGGCACCAGACTACCTGCACCAGGGAAGGCGCGGGATTTCAGGCCCGCCTCGGAGATCGCAAGAACCTCACGCGCCAGATCATGCATGTTGATGCCGCCGACCTGCGCCTGCAACCCGTCCTTGGCGGCGGCAACGCGCAGTGCCTCGCGCGTTTCCGCATCCCAGCCTTTGACCAGATCCCAAGCCGCATCCAGCGCGCCCTGATCATAGGTCAGACCAACCCAAAAGGCGGGCAGCGCGCAAAGACGCCGCCACGGACCACCGTCAGCGCCGCGCATCTCCATGAACTTCTTGATCCGCGCTTCGGGGAAAGCGGTGGTCAGATGGTCGGCCCAATCGGACAGGGTTGGCGTTTCACCCGGCAGCGCCGGCAGTTTGCCTTGCAGGAAGTCACGGAAGGACATGCCCAGCGCATCAATATACTGCCCATCGCGGTAGACAAAATACATCGGTACATCCAGCGCATATTGCACGTAACGCTCGAACCCGAACCCATCTTCGAACACGAAAGGCAGCATGCCGGTGCGCGCATCATCCAGATGCCGCCAGATATAGCTGCGCCAGCTTTTCTGGCCGTTCACCTTACCCTCGAAAAACGGTGAGTTGGCAAACAGCGCCGTTGCCACCGGCTGTAAGGCCAGCGCGACACGCAGTTTTTGCACCATGTCGGCCTCGGACCCGAAATCGATATTGACCTGAACGGTGCAAGTCCGGCGCATCATGGCGCGGCCCATGGTTCCGACCTTCGCCATATAGTCATTCATCAGACGATAGCGGCCTTTGGGCATCAGCGGCATCTCGTCATGGGTCCAGATCGGTGCCGCGCCCAGACCTATGAAACCCACGCCGATTTCGTCGGCGATATCCTTGACCTCGCGCAGATGGGTGTTCACCTCGTCGCAGGTCTCGTGGATCGTTTCCAACGGAGCACCTGACAGCTCTAGCGCGCCGCCGGGTTCAAGGCTGACATTGGCCCCGTCTTTTTCCAATCCGATCAGCTTGTCGCCTTCGCGCACCTCGCTCCAACCGTGACGATCCCGCAAGCCTTCCAGCACCGCAACGATCGACCGCTTACCTTCGAATGGCAGCGGCTTCAGTGTGTCTTTGCAATAACCGAACTTTTCATGTTCGGTCCCGATGCGCCAATCCTGTTTGGGCTTGCAGCCCGATTCCAGATATTCAGCCAGTTGTTCATGGCGTTCGATCGGTCCGCCGCCGGACTGGGGGATGGACATGAATTGCGCTCCGATCCTGATGTGTCTGTTTAGTTGGTCAGTCGTGGGGGCAAACCGCGCGAGTGTCAATGCAGGCGGAGATGAGTCGGACGGGATGGCGTGCGTTCCCAGATCACCACCGGATGTGCCCCACCACTGTTCAATTCGGTCAACATTTGTTCGGTTTTCAACCCCGGCAGGGCCGAGAAGACATCGAACAACGCCTCGGCCCCTTCGGCATTCACAGGAATGTGAAGCGCGGGCTGACCGGGTTGTTCCAGCACCCAATGGGCCGGAGACGAGGTTGGGTCCAGTGCCAAGCGCTCAATTTCCCGCGTGGCGACCATACCACCCTCCAACGGACCCAGATAGGTGATCTGACCTTCGTCGATCGCCACCACACCGGGGCCGCCGGCACCCGTCCGGAAGCGGGCGCGCTGGATGCCGATGATGGCGAGCGCCCCGGCCGCAACAACCAGCACCCAGCCCAGCCAGCCCAACAACCCGCCCGGCCCACTGATCCAGCTCAGGCCAACCAGCAGGACAAACCCGGCCACCAGCACTTCACGCCAGCGCCACAGGGTCAGTTTGGCTTCGGGTCGGATGAAACTCATGCCATATCCTTTGGGTTTGTGAACAGAAGCAGCGAGAATTGACCCGCAGGTTGAAATCCGATTGCGATATAGGCCCGAGCGGCAGAATCGGAAGCTGCAAACAGAACCGCGCGCGTCGCACCCTCGGTGCGCGCTTCTAACAGATGCAACGCGACAGCTAGTTTAGCGTAACCGTTTCCGCGCAGGTCAGGCGGTGTATAAACGCCTCCGATCTGAACAGTTTCAGGCAGACGGGCGTTGAAGCCGGTCATGGCTACCGGTTTCCCGTCAATCACCAAGGCACGGTGCGAGTCACGCTCCACATAAACCGCAATATCCTGCCTTGCCTGCGTCTTCGCCCTTTCTGGAGAGAACCCCGAGACCTCTATCAGGTAACTTTCGCGCCACGCGTCAAAGATCGTCAGATTGAAATTACCCAATGGCAAAAGCATCGCGCCATTGGCATCAGGTAAAACCAGCTTGTCCAGATTCAGTGAAAACCCGGGCTCATCGCTGTTCAATGTTGCAGGGCGATTTTCCCAGCCCCCAAGCCGCATGATCCTGCGCGCTTGTGATGCCTCAGCAGCGACTCCGAACAGTGGTTGACCGCGGATCAACTGAATTGCGGCGGCGAGTTGATCATCGGAACAGTCGGGGCATTGCGGCATCACCATGCCTTCATTCGTGATGCAAAACACGGCGTTTGGCTGGCTCCCCAGAACCCAGGCCTTGATACCGCGTGGATGTGACGCGGAAAGACCGTAATCCCTTAGATTGGCCAAGGGAAACATCGAGGTTTGAATATGCTGCGAAAGGAACGCCTCGATCCTTGGCACATCCTGTTTCTGGGCAAGGCGCCACATCACGACCAATCCCCCAAAGCCTGTTGCCAAAGCGTCAGCGCCGCGACGGCGGCTGTGTCCGCCCGCAGGATGCGCGGCCCAAGACTGACCACATGCGCAAAGGGCAAACCGGTCAGCCGCGCGCGTTCGACGTCAGAAAATCCACCCTCTGGCCCGATTAGGATGGCCCAGGGCTGGTTCTTTTCACTTGCGGCCAAACGAAGCGCCGAACCAACCTCGGCCTCGTCGCAGAACATCAGTTGACGACCATCAGGCCATGTGTCCAAAACATGGCTGAGCCGCTGCAGATCAGTGACCTCGGGCACAAACGTGCCGCCGCATTGTTCTGCGGCCTCAACTGCATGAGCCTGCAAGCGATCCTGACGGATACGTTCCGAATTGGTGAACTCGGTCTTTACCGGCATGATCCGCGCCGCGCCCATTTCCGCCGCTTTTTCCACAATGAAATCCGTACGCGCCTTTTTTATCGGCGCGAACAAAAGCCACAGATCGGGCGGCATTTGCAGCGGTTTGGTCTGTTTCAAACAGGCCAGAACACCGCCCCGCTTGCCTGCCTCGGCCACCTCAGCCAGCCATTCTCCGTCCTGCCCGTTGAACAGGGCCACCTGACCGCCAACAGACAGACGCATGACGCCAAACAGGTAATGGGCCTGCTCACGCGTCAAATCAACGGATTGCCCCTGACCCAAAGGGTGCTCTACATACAGTCTGATCTTTGCACTCATGAGACGCTACATATGCAAGGCAACGCCCCAACACCAGACGGTCAGGTCGCTGATGCGGTATCCGGCAACTGGGTGGACACATACGCACCGGTTTTCACTCGCCCCTACCTGCGCCTGAGCCGCGCAGACCGGCCCATCGGCACGTGGCTTTTGCTGATCCCCTGCTGGTGGGGTCTGGCGCTTGCGATCCTCAGCGACGGCAATCCCCGGTGGGAGGATCTGTGGATCGCCATCGGCTGCGCGATCGGAGCCTTCTTGATGCGCGGTGCCGGATGTACATGGAACGACATCACCGACCGCGATTTTGACGGACAGGTCGAACGCACAAGGTCGCGCCCAATCCCGTCAGGTCAGGTCAGCGTAAGGCAAGCCGTGATCTGGATGGGCCTGCAATGCCTGCTGGCGCTGGGGATTCTGCTGACCTTCAACCAGGCCGCCATCGCCATGGGGGTGCTGTCACTCCTGCCGGTGACGATCTATCCGTTTGCGAAACGGTTCACATGGTGGCCGCAGGTGTTTCTGGGGCTGGCCTTCAACTGGGGTATTCTGCTGGCCTGGGCGGCACATACGGGTTCGGTCGGTGTTCCGGCGATCACGCTGTACCTAGCTGGGATCGCGTGGACGCTGTTCTATGACACGATCTACGCCCATCAGGACGCCGAGGATGACGAACTGATTGGTATCAAGTCCACCGCCCGGCTGTTTGGCACCGACACCGCGCGCTGGCTGAAGTACTTTCTTGTGGCCACTGTTTTCCTCATGGCACTGGCCATTATTGACGGGGCGCTGGCGCAGGTTTCCGTTTTGGCCCTTGTCGTGGCGCTGGCCGGACCTTGGGCGATGGGCTGGCACATGGCATGGCAACTTCGCGGACTGGACATAGAAGACAACGCGAAACTGCTGCAACTGTTCCGCGCCAATCGCGATACCGGCCTTATTCCGCTGATCTTCATCTGCGTCGCGCTTGTGCTCTGATTGCACCTTGGCGCGGGCCTCTGTAAGAGTTCGCACAATCGCTTGAGGAGTCGATAAACCCAACATGCGCCTACCCTATGCCCTTGCCGCTGCTATCATCTTTCTTTTGTCTGCGGGCCTGTGTCTGTTGGCCGCCAGCTTTGCAGTGACCAAGGTCGAGGAAACGTCGGAATTTGCTGTTCGCCGCGCGCTGGACCTTCAGGGGCATGACTGGGCCGAGGTATATTCAGACGGTTTGCGCGTTGTTCTGACGGGCACGGCCAGCACCGAAGCCGTACGCTTTAACGCGCTTACGGCCGCAGGCACCGAGGTCGACACCTCGCGCGTGATCGACGAGATGGAAGTCGCGCCAACAACCGAACTGGCTGCACCCGGATTCTCGGCCGAGATTCTGCGCAACGACAGCGGCATCTCCGTCATCGGCCTTATCCCGGCCAGCGAGGACCGTGAAGCGCTAGTGAAAAGGCTAAGCAATCTGGGTAATGGCAGCCCTGTTTCGGACCTGATGGAAACTGCCAATTATCCCAAGCCCAAGGGCTGGGACGACGCAATCGGATTTGCTGTTGAGGCACTGGCCCGATTGCCGCGGGCAAAGATCTCGGCCAGCCCCGGTCTGGTCAAAATCACGGCTATTGCCGACAGCCAGCAGGAAAAAGAACAACTGGAACAAGGCCTGATGCGTGCGGCCCCGCCCAGCCTTCGGATCGGTTTATCAATCTCGGCACCGCGTCCTGTTATCACACCCTTTACCCTGCGCTTTCTTATCGACGAAAACGGTGGCCAATTCGACGCCTGTTCCGCCCAGGACACAAAGGCGCGCGATACCATTATTGCCGCAGCGCAAGAGGCCGGTCTGAATTCCATCTACACCTGCACCATCGGGCTTGGTGAACCCTCACCGCGTTGGCCCGAGGCCGCCGTACTCAGCATTCGCGCTTTGGCCGAACTTGGCCGGGGGTCGGTAACGATGTCGGACGCAGACATAACGCTGGTCGCCGCAGAAGGCACCGATGCCGGAACCTTTGACCGGGTGGTGGGTGAGCTTGAGAACGCCTTGCCTCCGGTCTTTGCCTTGCACGCGATCTTGCCACCGCCCGAGACAGAAGAAGAGGCCGGCCCGCCAGAGTTCACAGCAACACGCAGCCCTGAAGGCCTGGTTCAGATGCGTGGCCGGCTGAGCGATGCATCTCAGCGTGACATGGTGGACAGCTATGCCCGCGCTGCGTTTGGGTCCGAACACGTCTACACCGCGACCCGCATCGCGCCAGAGGATCTGCCAATGACGTGGCCCGTTCGCGTTCTGACAGGGCTTGAAGCGCTTGCTCATCTGCACAACGGTGCGCTGACGGTCACGCCTGATGATCTTGTTCTGAATGGTGTCAGTCACAGCCCGGACACAAAGGCGCAGATCGCTGGGATGTTGTCCGAAAAACTGGGCGACGCACAAGAGTTCTCGTTATCCATTACCTATCAGGAACCGCCCACCGTACCCGAAGACACACTTCCCGATCCTGAAGTTTGTGAAGAACGCATCGTCGAAGTTCAGGCAGAAACCAAGATTGCTTTTGAACCCGGTTCGGCCACCGTCGCCGCGGACTCGCGCGATACAGTAAACCGGATTGCCGATATCTTGCGCGAATGTGGCCCGATCCGGCTTGAGATTCAGGGTCATACCGACAGTCAGGGTCGCGAAGAAATGAACCAGCAGCTCAGCCAGGCGCGCGCCCAGTCCATTCTGAACGAACTGCGCGGACGTCGGATACCAACGGCCAGCTATACCGCCGTGGGCTATGGGGAGACTCAGCCCATTGCCGAAAACGACACCGAAGAGGGTCGCGAACAGAACCGCCGTATCGAGTTCCGTTTGGTCCGGCCTGAACCGGTTGAAAACCCGGAAACAGGGCTGGACGCGATTGAGGCTGAGTCAATCGAGGCAGAGCAGACGGAAAACACCGCCGCAGACGCGGATGCAGGGGACCAGCAAAGTGAACAGAACTGAATTCATTATCGCCACCGCCATCATCCTGTTCGCGGCTTTTTGCATGGGCTGGTTTGCCAACTGGCTGGCGCATCGCCTGTCTCGTGTACGTCAGAGCGACGTGGCCGATCTGGACCGCATGAGCCAAGAACTGCACGAGGCCGAGGAAACCCGCGATCAGGCGATAACATATCTGCAACAGCGTGAGGCGGAACTGACCAACCAGCTTACGCAGGCCGAGGCTGAACTGGCTGCGGCTATGGACGGTCTGCGCGCAGCACGGCAAGAGGCCGAAGAGCTGCGAGGTCGGATAAACAACGCCGACTGACCACTACCACCGGGCCAGCGCGTCTTCATCCTCGTCCTTGGCGGCAACCCAGTCAGCGCCACCCGAGGTGATTTCTTTTTTCCAGAACGGCGCGCGGGATTTCAGGTAGTCCATCAGGTATTCCGCCGCCTCGAACGCATCCTTGCGATGCGGAGCGGCCGTGGCCACCATCATAATCCGGTCCCCTGGGGCCAGCCGCCCGTAACGGTGGATCACCAGCACATCACCCAAAGACCAGCGGACCTGCGCATCTTCTGCTATCTTGGTCAGCGCCCGTTCGGTCATGCCGGGATAGTGCTCGATCTCCATCACGTCCAGATTGCCGGATGCCAGATCACGCACAACACCGGTAAAGGTTACAATTGCCCCGTTGCCGTTGTCGCCTGCGGCAAAAGCGTTGGCCTCGGCACCCAGATCGAATTCCTGTTCCTGTACGACGATGCGCATTTCAACCGCCGGTCATCGGTGGGAAAAATGCAACCTCGCGCACGCCGGACAATGAGGCGTCAAAATCCGATAATTCCTGATCCAGCGCGACCCGCAATGCAGACAGATCAGCGAAGGCTGCCGCATATCGGTCCTCGCGCGCGCTGAGCTCGGCAACCAGATCGGATACCGTCGCGGCCTCGGTCTCGATCCGCTCTTTCGGCAGGCCGATCCGTTCGCGCACCCAGGCGAAATACAGCACGTCCATCAGTCAGCTCTCCTTCAGATGGGGCAAAGCTTTACGTAGGTAGTCATAGCCGGTGATCAATGTCAGCGCCGCAGCGATCCACAGCAGCCACAGCCCGATGCGGCCCGACCAGAACATCCCTTCCAGATGCCAACGCAGGTGGTTTACGTCGTCGACCTGCCCAGACAAAACTTCGTCTATCAACTCTGGGGTCATACCGAAAGAACCCATCACGAAGTAATGTTCAAAGATCCCTTGTGAAAACAGTACGGCGATCGCCACCATTTGCGCAGTTGTTTTCCACTTGGCCAGTTTCGTGACTTTGAGTGTACCCGCCACATCACCCAGATATTCGCGCAGCCCAGAAACAAAGACTTCGCGGAACAGGATCACGGTCGCGGGCAGGACCAGCCATGGTGTCCAGCTTTCGGTCGAATAGCCGACAAGGATCATCAACGCGATCACCACCATCGCCTTGTCGGCAATCGGATCCATCATGGCACCGATCTTGGTTTCCTGTTGCCAGGCCCGCGCAAGATAGCCGTCGAACCAGTCGGTGATAGCCGCCGACAGAAACAGGACCAAAGCAAACCAATCTGCATAAGGACGCGTGAAATACAGAAACATTACGGCCAGACCGGGCGCTGCAAGCAAGCGTAGCACGGTCAGGATATTGGGCAGGTTCCACTTCATGGTTCGGACATTACAGTGCCGAGTGCAGACATAAAAGACAGCACCGGAAAAAACTAACCCAATCACAGGCAGTTGCGATGCTGCTGGTCAAACGGTCGCAAGCCAGTTTTTCCGCCAGATACCCCTTGGCATGCGGTTGCATTGCGGTCAGGTTGGCGCCCGATTCCAAAGCGGCGAAAATATGATATCCCACATAAAGACCGATCCCCGATCCAATCTGATCGGCAGCGCCTTCATGATTTCAGCGATGGCGCTTTTTGCGCTTGAAGATGCACTGATCAAAGGGGCTTCTGCCACACTGCCGATCTGGCAAATACTGGTGCTGTTCGGCGCGGGTGGCTCAGCGGTTTTTGCGGCAGCCGCGCTGCTGCGCGGAGCGCGGCTTTTCCACATCGATGTGTTGTCGCGCCCGATGAAGGTACGGGTTCTGTTCGAAATACTTGGGCGGCTGTTCTTCGTGCTTGCCATTGCGCTGACCCCGCTTTCTGTCGCCACCGTGATCCTGCAAGCGACCCCGTTGTTCGTGGTTGCGGGTGCCGCGCTGTTCTTTGATGAAACAGTTGGCTGGCGACGCTGGAGCGCGATTGTGACCGGCCTGATCGGCGTCATGGTGATCATCCAGCCAACTGGTGAGGGGTTCTCGGCGCTCTCAATCCTTGCCGTGCTTGGCATGCTGGGCTTTGCCGGGCGTGACCTGGCCAGCCGTGCCGCCCCGGCAACGCTGGGGACCGAGGTGCTGGGCTTTTACGGCTTTCTTTGCATCGTGGTTGCAGGGCTGGTCTTCAGGCTTTGGGAGGGCACGCCAATGGCGGCACTTGACCTGCAAACTGGCCTGTATGTCGGCGGCGCGATTGTGATCGGCAGCCTGGCCTACGCACTGCTGATGAAGGCGATGCGGACCGGAGAGGTTTCATCCGTCGCCCCGTTCCGCTATTCGCGCCTGCTTTTTGGCGTCGCATTGGGCGTAGTCGCCTTTGGCGAGCGTCTGGACGGGACCATGTGGATAGGCACCGCGCTAATCGTCGCCTCGGGGCTTTACATCCTTTGGCGCGGACGGCAGGCCTAACCTTTTTCGTGAAAGAAGTCGTAAACTTTCTGCGCCAATCCGGCTGAGATGCCGTCTACTGCCTTCAGATCGGCCAGATTGGCCCGGCTGACGGCCTTGGCGCTGCCGAAATGTGCCAGCAAAGCGCGTTTTCGCGCCGCGCCTACGCCGGGAATGTCATCCAGCGGAGTTGCACCCACAGCCTTGGCCCGTTTTGCGCGATGGGTGCCGATGGCAAACCTGTGCGCCTCATCCCGCAGGCGCTGGATGAAGTACAAAACCGGATCATTGCGTTTCAGCGCAAAGGGGCGTTGGCCGATGCGATGGAACTCTTCCTTGCCGTGGTCCCGATCAATACCCTTGGCGACGCCGACCATCGGTATGTCTTCGACCCCATGCGTTTGCATGATCTCGTGGACAGCACTCACCTGTCCGGCCCCGCCGTCGATCAACAGAAGATCGGGCCACATCCCTTTATCGCGATCGGGGTCCTCTTTTTGCAGGCGGGTAAAGCGGCGGGTCAGAACCTCTTTCATCATCCCAAAGTCATCGCCGGGGGTCAGGTCATCGCCACGGATATTGAACTTGCGATAGGCGTTTTTCATGAACCCCTCTGGCCCCGCAACGATCATGCCGCCGACCGCATTGGTGCCCTGAATATGAGAGTTGTCATAGACCTCAATCCGCGTTGGTGGCGCGTCCAGATCGAACGCCTCGGCCACACCGCGCAGCAACTTGGCCTGCGTGGCACTTTCTGACATCCGCCGGGCCAGAGACTCGCGTGCATTACGCAGGGCACCGGCCACAAGTTCCTGTTTCTCACCGCGCTGCGGAACCAGGAGTTCAACCTTGCGACCCGCCTTCTCAGAAAGGGCCTCTTGCATGAGATCGGCGTTCTCGATCGCGTCTGACAGGATCAATTGACGGGGCGGTTCCTTGTTGTCGTAGAACTGCCCAATGAACGCCTCCATCACTTCGGCGGCTGACACATCGGCGCCAACCCGGGGATAGAAATCCTTATTTCCCCAGTTCTGGTTCGCACGAATAAAGAACACCTGAACGCAGGCCTGCCCACTGTCCATGTAGAGGCCAATCACGTCCGCTTCGGCCACACCGCGCGGGTTGATCCCCTGCGAGGTCTGCACCTGCGTCAGCGCCCGGATTCGATCCCGCAGACCAGCGGCGCGTTCGAATTCCATTGCCTCAGAGGCCGCCATCATCTGTTCGGCCAAATCCTCTTGCACCTTGGTCGAGCGGCCCGACAGGAAACGCTCGGCATCTTTAACGCTCTCCCGGTAATCCTCCTTCGAGATCAAATCGACACAAGGCCCGGAACACCGCTTGATCTGATACAGCAAGCAAGGTCGGGTCCGGCTGTCGAACATGGAGTCTGAACAGTTGCGCAGCAAAAACGCCTTTTGCAGTTGGTTGAGTGTTCGGTTTACCGCGCCCGCACTGGCAAAGGGGCCAAAATATGCACCCTTCTCTTTCTTCGCGCCCCGATGTTTCTTGATCTGTGGGTATGCGTGATCTTTGGCGACCAGGATATTCGGAAAGCTCTTATCGTCGCGCAGCAGCACATTGTATTTTGGCTTGAGTTGCTTGATCAGGTTTTGCTCAAGCAGCAGCGCTTCGGTCTCGGTCCGGGTTGTCAGGAACATCATCGAGGCAGTCGATGCAATCATCCGCTCGATCCGTCCGGAATGGCCGGGGCGCGCATAATTCGAAACGCGCGCTTTCAGGTTCCGTGCTTTGCCCACATACAAAACCCGGCTGTCTGCATCCAGCATCCGGTAAACGCCGGGCGAGCTGTCCAGCGTTTTCACATAACGCTGGATGCAGGCATAGCCGGAGGGCTGCATTTCGGGTGTCGGGTCGTTCTGAATCTTCATGGCCCTGAAATATGATTCTCTGACTATGGCTGCAATCTTAGGCGGTGCAGTTCAAGAGAAAACAAATCCACGGTTTCTGTGGATAAGTATGAAGATAAGTTTCCGAGCATTACGAAATTCCCTTGTTTCATTAAGGATTGCTGAAATTGCCTAAAAAATAGGCGGATACATAAGATATTGTTTTTAAAAGAAACTTTTTCATACACAGGGCAAGTACATGAAAAAAAAGACATTTTTGTAACAATCTGGTAACGGAAACGCGAGCGGTGCAAAACTTGCGGCGGAATTACCTATTCAACACCCAAAACATCCGGTGTTTGCCAGCCCAAATGCTGTCCACCATCCACGCAAAGAAGCTGTCCGGTGACCGCGTGCGCATCGAGAAAATAGCCCAACGCGGCCGTGATATCCGACAGGTTCGCGCCACGTTCGAGGACGGTGTTGGCGCGCTGAGTCTTAAAGTGGTCCTCGGTCTGACGGTGGCCCTGCATGGTCGGGCCCGGCCCAATGGCGTTTACCCGGATCGCAGGTGTCAACGCCTGAGCGGCCGTGCGCGTCAAGGCCCACAGACCCATTTTCGCAATGGTGTAGGACATGAACTCGGGCGTCAGTTTGCGCACCCGCATATCTACCATGTTGACGATCAGCCCGGTGGCAACGGGTTCACCCGCCTCATCAGTGTCGGGTTTCAAACCCTGTTCAGCCATGGCCTGTGTCAGCACGAAAGGCGCACGCAAATTGCTTTCCAGATGCCGATCCCAGCTTTGACGCGTGGCGGTGTGGATGTTGTCATACTCAAAGATAGATGCGTTATTGATCAGGCAGGTAATCGGGCCGCCCAACGCCTCGGCCGCGCGGGAAAGCAGGGCGCTGACCTGAGCCTCATCCAGCAGGTCGGCCTGTAATGCGACTGCGTTACGGCCCAAGGATTGAATTTCATCTACTGTTTCCTGCGCGGCTTGCTCTGAGGTGGCAAAATGCACGGCTACGTCATAACCGCGCCGCGCTAGGTATAACGCCATTGCTCTGCCAAGACGTTTTCCCGCACCGGTTACTAAAGCTCGGGTCATGTGGGCCCTTTCCGTCCAATCACACTAGCAGGGAGAGCACATAGGCCGCGTACAAAAGTGTCAACAAGATGCCCCAGATGCGCGTGATATCCTGTTTGAAAAAGACAAACGGGATCAACAGCAAAGATGCCCCGAGCATGACCCACAGATCAAAGCGAAGAAATTCTGCATCCACCGGAATGGGGCCCACAAAGGTTGCAATCCCGACGATGGCCAGCAGGTTGAACATGTTCGACCCAATGACATTGCCCAATGCCACATCCGCCTGCCGTCGTAGCGCTGCCATCACCGTCGTCGCCAGTTCGGGTAAAGAAGTTCCTACCGCAACCAATGTCAGGCCAATAACTGTTTCACTGACGCCGTAGGTCCGGGCAATCAGGGTCGCGTTTTCAACAAGAAGATGCGCACCCATCGGCAGGCCGATGAGGCCAAGAACCAGGTAGATCGACACTTTCCAATACGGCATGCTGGGGTCAGCTTCTTCCAGGCCTTCAAGGTCGTCGGAATTGGGAAAGGTCTGGCCACAGGATTTTCGATGGTTATTGGCCTCGCGGAAAGCAATCCACAGTATGATACCAAGGGCGGCCAGCAGTATGGCCCCGCTTAGCAATGTGAACACACCAAAAAAGGCCAGCCCGATGAACATGGCCGAAGCCAGCAGCATGAACACGTAGTTCTTTCGGCTGTCGCATTCGCTGGTATGCAATGTTGCCAGCAACGCCGGTACACCCAGAACCAAAAGGATATTGGCGGTATTCGACCCGACAACATTGCCCAGCGCAATTCCGGGCGCGTTTTCCTTGATCGCACTGATCGCAATCAACAATTCAGGCGCCGAAGTGCCAAACGCAACAATCGTCAAGCTGACGATCAACGCTGGCACCCCCAAACGCAGGCTTAGGTTCACGGCGCCACGAACCAAGGCATCCCCCGCCAACAGCAGGATCAACAAACCAAGGCCGGTTAACAGCCATGCCGTCATGTACGGCCTCCTTTTTCGCAGGCGCAGGGGCCTTTACCGATCCTGAACCGTCCGCAGCGTGGACATCTGGCAGATTGCAGCCGCTTCTGCCCCGGAAAACGCAGCTTTCCGAACATCGCCAGGACGCCCATGGCGATCAGGAAAAGGGTGACAATCTTGACGATCACGTTACAGACCAAACCGCGCGTAGGCGGCACGCTCTTCCAGCCCGGCGATGGCATCCTGCGCCAGCGACGCACCGAACCGGGTCCATAACGGCTTGCGCAGCCCATACCGGCGGAATTTAACCTTGTCGCCAAAGCGTTCCTGCATTTTGGGCTTCAGATGGGCAATACCATCGATCAGGCCCAACTCCTGCGCTCGACGCGCCAGCCAGATTTCACCTGTAAACAGGTCTTGGCTGTGATCCAGCTTGGACCCGCGCCGATTTTTGACATGGGCAATGAAGTTTTCATGGATGTCGGCCAGCAGCCCTTCGAGACGCGCAACATCCTCTTTCTTTTCCGGCGAGAATGGGTCGAGCATGGATTTCGACTGCCCAGCCGTATGCACGCGCCGTTCAATCCCTTGCCGTTTCAACAGGATATGCGCGCCGAAGCCCGATGAAATGACCCCAATCGAGCCCAGAACCGAGCTGTCATCAGCATAAATCTCATCCGCAGCGGCGGCCAGCCAATAGCCCCCCGATGCCGCCACATCCTCGACAAACGCGATGACGGGAACGTCAAGCTCATCCGACAATCGCCGGATACGCGACCCGATCAAAGAGCTTTGCACGGGCGACCCACCGGGCGAGTTAATTTCAAGCGCGACGGCGGCTGGCTTACCCTTGCGAAAGGCTTTCTCAAGCACAGGGGCCAGCGTGGTGTCGGACATTGACCCACGTCCGGCCATCCCGATAGCGCCAGAAAGGCGCACAACGGCCACGACAGGGTGTTTCTTTATGAAAGGCAGGCTGAGTTTCATGGGTGCCGATGTAGAGTGCGCCCAACCGGTAAACAAGGGACCGCCGTTGCGGAATGCGCAACCCGAACAGATTTCGTTAGGTCAGAGGACAAAAATACAACTCCTGTCTGCGGGTTAGCTGCGGATGCGCCAGCCGGTTTTGAATATCCAGCCAATGATGCCAAGGCACAGGCCGGTAAAGAGAAGAATTGCCAGAAGGCTAAGCCCGATTGGCACATCCGCCATTCCATAAAATGACCATCGAAACCCCGAAATCAGATAAACCACGGGGTTGAACAGGGTGACTGTCTGCCAAACTGGCGGCAGCATCGAGATCGAGTAGAACGTGCCGCCTAGAAAAATCAGCGGCGTCACAACAAGTTGAGGTACCAGAGACATCTGCTCGAAATTGCTGGCCCAGATGCCGATGATAAAGCCCAGCAACGAAAAGCTTAGGCAGGTGAGGATCAGGAAAGCGGCCATCGCAATTGGGTGCTGGATACGCAAGTCCACAAAGAACGAGGCTGTCACAAGAATGACCACACCAACAAACAACGCTTTTGTTGCCGCCGCGCCCACATAGCCGATCACGATCTCGATAAAATTAACAGGCGCCGAAAGCAGTTCGTAAATCGTGCCAAGAAACTTGGGAAAGTAGATGCCAAAGGACGCGTTCGATATCGCAAGCAGCACCACTGACAACATGATCAGCCCCGGCACGATGAAAGCGCCATAAGAAACCCCATCGACCTCTTGGATGCGGCTGCCGATAGCAGTGCCAAACACCACGAAGTACAGCGAAGTCGAAAGGACCGGAGACAGGAAGCTCTGCGCCAGGGTGCGAAAGAACCGGGCCATTTCAAAGCGGTATATGGCGGCAATGGCAGACCAGTTCATGCGGGCTCTCCCGACACCAGATTGACAAAAATCTCTTCAAGGCTTGACTGCCGGGTTTGCACATCACGCAAAACCAGACCAGCCTGCGCCACGTCGTTCAACAAGGCGGTTATCCCGGTACGGTCTGCGTTGGTGTCATATGTATAGACAAGCGCATCGCCACTGCCGTTGAGCTCAAGGTTATGGGCCGCCAGACTGTCCGGAATAGACTGGATCGGCTCGGTCAACATCACCTCAAGGTGTTTTTTGCCCATCTGCGCCATCAAAGTGTCTTTGTCCTGCACCAGAAGCAATTCACCCTTGTCGATGACGCCAACGCGATCAGCAATCGCTTCGGCCTCTTCTATGTAATGTGTAGTTAGGATAATGGTGACACCGGACCGTTTCAGTTCGGCCACAATCTCCCACATATCCTTGCGCAGTTCGACATCCACACCTGCGGTTGGTTCGTCCAGAAACAGCACCCGCGGTTCATGCGAAAGCGCTTTGGCGATCATCACCCGGCGTTTCATACCGCCGGACAGCTCTTTGATCGCGTTCTTGCGCTTTTCCCAAAGGGACAGTTTGCGCAGGATGTCTTCGATCCTCTCGTCGTTTCGGCTCAGCCCGAACAGGCCGCGCGACAGGCGCACCGTGTTCCAGACCTTCTCAAACGGCTCAAGGGCAATTTCTTGCGGCACCAAACCAATCATCCGACGCGCGGCGCGAAAATCAGTTTGAATATCGTGGCCGCCTACCGTCACTGCCCCCGAGGTCGGCGTGGTGATGCCACAGATCGTCGAAATAAGTGTCGTCTTGCCCGCACCGTTGGGCCCCAGCAGCGCCAGAATTTCCCCCTGCTCGATCTCCAACGAGACACCTTTCAACGCCTCAAACCCGTCGGCGTAGGATTTGCGCAGGTCCTTGATAGATAGAATGGTCGTCATGCAAGTTCCTTGTTCTGGCGGCGACCCTAACCCGCTCGTCGTGCACAGAACAGGTCAATTCCGCACATCCTCCTGCGCTTTTGTGAATTGAAGGAGCCTCCTTAGCTAACAACTGGGGTCTTGCAATTCGCGGACGATCCCGAAACCCTGCGCCAAAGTGAAAGGGGCACAATGCTGAACGGTTACAGGATCCTAGAGTTCGAGGGGCTGGGCCCGGCTCCTTTCGCGGCGATGTTATTGGCGGATATGGGCGCAGACGTCATAACCGTCCACCGAAAAGGACAAGCGGTAACGCCCGGGATGCCAGAGCGTTCGGTGCTCGACCGCGGTAAACGGTCGATTGATCTCGATCTAAAAGACGCAGGCGATCTTGAGATTGCGAAACGCCTGATTGCACGGGCCGATGGATTGATCGAAGGATTTCGCCCCGGCGTGATGGAGAAACTCGGCTTAAGCCCCGAAAAATGTCATGCGTTGAACCCAAAGCTGGTCTATGGCCGGATGACCGGCTGGGGGCAGGACAGCCCCCTTTCAGACGCTGCCGGACACGATCTGAACTATATCGCCCTGTCCGGTGCGCTTTGGTATGCGTCTCAACCGGGTCAGCCCCCGCAAACCCCGGCAACGCTTGTTGGTGACATCGGCGGTGGGGCTTTGTATCTTGTTGCTGGCCTTCTGGCCGGGCTTCTGAATGCGCAGAAAACGGGTGAAGGAACGGTGGTCGACGCCGCAATCTATGACGGGTCGGCCCATATGATGAACCTGCTGATGAGCCTTGGCCAGACGGGCAACCTGTCGGAATTGCGCGGGCAGAGCCTGCTGGATGGCCCTCATTGGAGCCGGACTTACACCTGCGCCGATGGCGGGTTCGTAACGGTACAGTGTCTGGAACCCAAATTCTACGCCCTGTTTCTGCAAAAACTGGGCTTGTCCGAAGACCCTGACTTCCAGCAACAATACAATCGCGCAAGCTGGCCTGCCCTCACACAACGCCTGACCGAAATCTTTGCCAGCCAACCGCGTGATCATTGGGCAGATCTCTTCGACGGCACCGATGCCTGCGTCGCGCCCGTCCTCAGCCCGACCGAAGCATATGCCCACCCGATGAACATTGCCCGCCAAACATGGCGCAGTACAGATGGCACCCTTCAAGCCGCCGCCGCCCCCAGATTTTCAACTTCTGAATGGCGCCCCAAACCCAGCCCCAGACGCGGAGAACATCGTCAGGACATCCTGAACGAGTTTGACGCACAACAGGTATCCACCTCTTCATCTGGCTAAAAATATCCCGGGGGATGAATTGGCCGCAGGCCAAGAAGGGGGCTGGCCCCCTTCCCTTGCCTACCGCCCGCGGACTGTGTCGATCATCAACTGAACATTCTCTGGGTCTGCGTCCGGTGTAATCCCGTGACCAAGGTTGAAGATATGTGGACCATTCGAGAATGCCTGGACGATCCGCCGCGTCTCATCCACCAATGCCTGTCCGCCGGTCACCATATGGGATGAGGCCAGATTGCCCTGAACGCAACCGTCGACCTGCACATGCTCGGCCCCCCATTCCGGCGACACCGAATTGTCCAGCGCAACGCAGTCCACACCGGTTGCCTTGGCGAAACCGATATAGCCATCCCCGGCTTCACGGGGGAAGCCGATCACCGGGATACCGGGATGGCGTGCCTTGATGGCTTGTGTAATCACCCGGCAAGGCTCGACCGCGTATTTCTGGAATGCGTCACCCTTCAGCGATCCGGCCCAGCTGTCAAAGATCTTGACCACCTCGGCCCCGGCGTCGATCTGGGCCGAGAGATACTCGATCGTGGCCAGCGTGATCCGATCCAACAGCGCCTCGAACAACGCGGTGTTTTCTTCGCGCAGCGCATGGGCCGGACCTTGATCCGGTGTGCCGCGCCCTGCGATCATATAGGTCGCCACCGTCCAGGGCGCGCCGGCGAACCCGATCAGCGTCGTCTCGGACGGCAATTCCCTCGAAAGGATGCGCACCGTTTCATAGACCGGTGACAAAGTCTCATGAATCGTCTCAACCGGTTTCAGCGCGTCAAAGTCGGATTGCTGCGTGATGGTCGACAAGCGCGGGCCTTCTCCGGTCACGAACCACAACTCAGCGCCCAGCGCCTGTGGCACCAACAAAATGTCTGCAAACAGGATGGCCGCATCGAACCCATAGCGTCGGATAGGTTGCAGCGTGACCTCGGCCGCCAGTTCGGGGTTGTAGCACAGCGACAGAAAATCGCCGGCTTGCGCGCGGGTTGCGCGATATTCGGGCAGATACCGCCCGGCCTGACGCATCATCCAGATCGGCGGCACATCCTGCACCTCACCCGCCAGCGCCCGCAGCAGTTTCTTTGTCTCGGCCATATTTGCCCCCAATCGTGTCGGTCAACGGAACGGGTCCGTCTTCGGCGGCAATTTGTCAAGCTCTGCCCCCATTGTCAGGGCAATGTGACGCGACTAAAGCTTGGCATATGACACTGACCCTGCCCAATCCCGACTCACCGCTGAAAATCGGCACACGTGGTTCGCCACTGGCCCTGGCGCAAGCCTATGAGACCCGGCAAAGGCTGGGTTCGGCCTTTGACCTGCCGGACGATGCGTTTGAAATCGTGGTGATCAAAACCACGGGCGACAACCGGGCCATGATCGACGCGGACCGACCTTTGAAAGAGATCGGCAACAAGGGTCTGTTCACCAAGGAAATCGAAGAAGCGATGTTGCGCGGAGATATCGACATCGCAGTGCATTCCACCAAGGACATGCCAGTAAAACAGCCCGAGGGGCTGGTGTTGGACACATTCCTGCCGCGCGAAGATGTGCGCGATGCGTTTATCTCACCCAAGCTCAATTCGATCCACGATCTGCCACAGGGAGCGGTGGTCGGTACCTCATCACTGCGCCGCCGGGCGCAGCTACTGAACCGGCGGCCCGACCTGAAAGTGGTGGAATTTCGTGGCAACGTGCAGACCAGACTGAAGAAACTGGCGGATGGTGTGGCCGATTGTACCTTTCTTGCCATGGCAGGCATACGCCGCCTGAATATGGAAGACGTGCCCGCCACGGCGATCGCACCTGAACAGATGTTACCGGCCATTGCACAGGGCACAATCGGTATCGAGCGCCGCAACGATGATTCCCGCGCAGCGGGTATGCTTGAGGCAATCCACGATACCGAAACCGGTCAACGCCTGATCGCAGAACGTGCTTTGCTTGCCGCGTTGGATGGGTCTTGTGAAACACCCATTGCCGGTCTGGCCGAGATACAGGGCGGCACCCTGCGCTTGCGCGGTGAAGTGCTGCGACCGGATGGTTCCGAGGCGATTTCCGAAGACATCTCTGGCACCATCGCCGATGCAGCGGAAATGGGGCGCAAAATGGCAGAGTCGCTTCTGAAGAAAGCGGGGCCCGGGTTCTTTGATTGGAGAACCTGAGAAAAATTTGAGTAATGTGAATTACTTCACTGTAGATTCTCTGCCAATCTGGCATCAAGGTGGCATACCGATGAGATCAGGGGGCTGTCTCAAAAAAGTCGAAAGTTTTTTCAGTACATTCGCTTAAGTGGTATTCGAGGGGGCGAGATTGCACCAAACTGCTGATCGGTTAGGGCCGCTGTCATATTTCGACAGCGGCCCATTTCTTTTCTCTGAGGTGCGTCACGCTGCGCTGATTGCGTCTACTGCCTTTTCAACGGCTGCACGGGTTTGTTCCAAATCAGCCTCGGTGACTGCAAAGGACGGATAAAGCTTGCCGGGGGATTTGAAGATACCGTGTGCGCGCAACGTATCGTTGTAGAGTGTGTTGCGGTGTGGATCGTCATGTTTCGCACTTCGGTAGTCACGACAGGCAGCATCGGTAAAATAGATATCGAACAGTGTCTCATCGCCGCAAACCTGATGCGGAATGCCAGCCTTTGTCAGCGCATCCACTTGCATCTGCTGCAATGCCGCACCCGTCGCGCGCAATTGGTCGTAAACACCGTCGCGCCGCAATACTTCCATGGTCTTGAGACCCGCGACCGATGCCACGGGATTGCCGGACAAGGTCCCCAACTGCATCAGCCAGCCTTCTTCACCCACTTGCGCTTTGTCGAAATGTTTCATGATATCGGCGCTGGCGCCCAGCGCGGCCAAGGGGAAACCACCGCCGGTAATCTTTCCAAGGGTGCAGATATCGGGCGTGACGCCGTATTTTTCCTGCGCACCGCCATAGGCCAGACGGAAACCGGTGACGATCTCATCAAAGATCAGCAGAACATCGTGTTTGTCGCACAGGTCCCGCAGCCCCTGAAGATACCCGGGTAAAGGTGGAATGATCCGCTGCAACGGCTCGACCATGATCGCGGCGACATCGTCATGTTCATCCAGCAGGGCCGACACGGCTTCCAGATCGTTGAAGGGCGCGATCAGCATTTGCTCGGCCACACCTTCGGGGATACCGGCGCTATCGGGTACGGCCTGCGGAAAGTTGACCTGGCGGCTTGGGGCAAGGCTCATCTGCGCCTCGGCACTCATTCCGTGATAACCGCCTTCGAATTTAAGTATCTTGTCGCGGCCAGTAAAGGCGCGGGCAAGGCGGATTGCGTACATGTCCGCTTCGCCACCCGACGCGACAAAGCGGATTTGTTCACAGCATGGAACCGCATCAATGATCGCCTCGGCCAGCTCAATGCCTTTGGCGTTGTTGGCAAAGAATGTCATGCCTTTGGGCAGTTGTTCCAGCACGGCCTCAATCACTTCGGGGTGGCCATGACCCAGCAGCATCGGACCCGAGCCAATCAGATAGTCGATGAATTCATTTCCATCTTCGTCCCAAACATGGCTGCCTTCGCCACGTGCAATGATGATACCGGGGTCGAAATTGCCAAATCCCCCGGCGGGCAAGACGGCGTTCGCTCGGTCGATCCATTCGGCTTGAGTATTGATTTTCAGCATTTCACACGATCTCCGATACAGGGGAACCTAGGATATCCGGGTCTGGCGCAACACCTAACCCCGGCCCGTCCGGCGGGGCAATCCTGCCATTCACACGGTTTGGTGCATCCGGGCAGATGCGCGGCGCAACATAAGACGAGAGATCACAGGTGTTCAACAAAGATCCGTGTGGAGTCGACGCCGCAAAGTGCAATGACGCCGCCGTCACGATGTCCGACCCCCAAGTGCATTCGGCACAGATCTCAGCCCCCAGATGGACGGTCAGGTCACGCGCGCGCCGCATGGCTGAAAGCCCGCCGAACTTTGATAATTTCAGCGCCACCGCGTCCAGACAACCCAACTCATGCGCGCGCAAAAGCGAGTCCAGATCATATGCGTTCTCGTCAATCTTCATCGGCAATCCGGTTGCCTGCCGAACAGCAGCACAGTCTTCAAGCGTTTTGCAGGGCTGCTCCAGCATAATGTCCAGGTGGGCAACCGCCCGTCCCGTGCGCGTAGCTTGCAGCCGCGACGCTCCGCAATTCCAATCGCCATAAACCAGCGGTCCCTGCCCCACGGCCTCACGCACCTTGATCAGACGTTCGGCATCGGCCTGCCAGTCGCCTTCGACACCCAGCTTGACCTGAAACTGGCGAATGCCGGACTGGTAAGCTGCCTTAGCGATCCGGGCCATGTCATCCGGCGCAATGCAGGTGATCGAGTGGTAAAGCGGCATATCCTTCCGCGTCCGTCCACCCAGCAGAGCATAAACCGGCTGGCCCGTAGCCTGCCCGAACAGGTCCCACAGGGCGATATCGACGATGGATTTTGCATATTGGTGACCCGGAAGAAATCCGTCCAGCTTGCGCATCGGCGCATCCACACCAAACGGGGACATTCCAAGGATTTCCGGCCCCATTTCCGCAACAGCAGCCGGTACTCCACCGGCATATGCAGGCAGGTAATGGGGGATTGGGCAAACCTCGCCCCAGCCCGTCAAACCCGTATCCGTCTCAAGGCACAGGACATGAGAGGTCACGGTCGCGCAGGTCTTACCCTCGGCCATGTGATAGGTTTCATGGCTGGTCAGATCGACGGACCAAAGCGTTATCTTGTTGACCTTCATTGCTCCGCCCCCATGAAATGGAGCGGTAAATTACTTAGTTCCAACCCCGCAGTTTCACTGGCCGCCCGGTAACCAGTTTCCAAAGTGTATAGACAGCCCAAACCCATCCGGCGATCGCTGCGATCAACCACCCCACCATGAAAAGAGATGCCCCACCCTCGGTCGAGCTGAAGTTTGAGACGGCCATAGCGATACCCGCTGTCCACGCGGTAAGCCAACCGAACAGGAAAACCGCCGAAAACACGCGCATTCCAAAAGACATTTCCGATTTGTCGTTTCGCTGCCCCCCATCGTTGCCGCGCGGTAGTGTCTCTGGATTGCCGACGATTGCTTTTTCGTTTTCGCGTTTGCGTATTCCGTTCCGACCGATCAACACCCCAATGCTCAGCGCGATGATCGCAACAATCAGATGTGTAACATCCATTATTCGTCCAATTTTTATCTTTTGATATCAGAAGTATAAAAGGAAATTGCCATAATTTCAATCTCTTAGAATAAAATTGCATATCAGTCTCTCGCTTCAAACCCTATATTCCGCGACAGCCGCACCCAACGCGTCTTCGTCGGGATACACGCCAAGTCCGGGAACCTCTGGCAGGTACAAGTGACCGTCGATATTGCGCGGACCGCGTCCACCGGCAATGTCCACTGTGATCATGTCCTGACAGGCCCAGACGGCGTGGCAGTTTTCGTCGGGAATGGTCGCGGCCAGGTGCAGCGCCTCGGTATCGGCCAGGACCGAGCCGCCGGTGGCCATCACGAACATGTCGATGCCATGCGCCAGCGCGATATCCCGCATCCGCGCGGCCTTGGTCAGCCCGCCAACGCGGTTCAGCTTGATCCCAAACACCTCAGCCAGCCCATCGCGCGCAATACGGGCGGCATCTTGCAAGGTGACAAGGCTTTCATCCACCGAAACGGGCGAGGCATGACGGCCCGATATCGCCGCGATATCGTCCAGCGTTTCACACGGCTGTTCGAACATGACGTTCAGGTCCTCACAGGTGCTCATCACCCGCAGGGCCTGTTGTCGGGTCCAACCCCGGTTGACATCATAGAGGACGATCTCGCCCGGTTTGCGGAAGCTCTCGACATCTCGAACGCGGGCAATATCGCGTTCAACATTGCCGCCGATCTTTACCGAGTGTGCGACATACCCCCGACTGCGATACCGCTCAATCACCTTGCGGGTTTCTTCGATGGTTTTCGCCCCCACCGACGACGCAATCGGGCGCGGCGTGCGCGACCCTCCTCCCATCAGATCAGCAATTGGCAACCCCGCTGCCTGCCCTGCAACATCCCAGCAGGCCATATCGATTGGACTTTTGGCATAGAGGTGGCCGGGCAAGGCGGTATCCATCGCGCGCTCAACCACCAGCAGCTTGCGCGGATCAAGGCCCAGAATGAACGGGGCCATCGTCTGAATACCCGCACGGATACCCGGGCCATGCGCGGGCACATACGTATGCCCCCAAGGGGTACCCTCACCCCAGCCGACCAGCCCTGCATCAGTTTCGATCTTTACAATCGTTGCGTCGAGTGTTTCGAACTTCAGCCGTCCGCCGGACAACCAATAGGGATGCTCCAAAGGCAGGTCGGCTTGGTATACGGTGATCGATTTTATCTTCATGACACATATTCCGCCACCGGCGCACCCAGGCTTTCGAAATCAGGCTTCACACCAAGTCCGGGCGCATCCGGGGCATAAAGCTTGCCATCCTGCGACGTTGCCCCGCCAATTCCGGTTGATCGCGTATTGTAGTTCATCAGATCGGTTGTGTTCTGCAGATATTCGGGCGGGGTGGAGGCCGCAAAATGCGCAACGACCGAGGTCGCGATCTCACCACCCCATGTATCCTCGCTGACCACGGGAATTCGGTTGTCGATCAGATAGTCCCGCACCCGCCGCGCCTTACTGAGCCCGCCGAGGTTCGAAATTTTCAGACAGCAAATCTCGGCCCCGCGATCCGCAACGATCCGCTGCGCCATCTGGATGTCGGTCATACATTCATCCAGCTTCATCGGCTGTTCAGCCACGCGGCGCACTTGCTGGCATTCCTCATAGGTGCGGCAGGGCTGTTCCAGAATAAAGTCCAGATCGCGCGTGGCACGGGCGACCCTGATCGCATTGTCGACGCGCCATCCCTGATTGGCATCGGCCATCGCCTTTTCGCCCGGTTCAAGCAACGGCACGGTGGCGCGTATCCTGTCAATATCGCTGGCCCAGTCGCCCCCGACCTTGATTTGAAACTGCCTGTAACCCTGATCGCGATAGGCGTTCATCTCGGCCACGGTCTCATCCACCGCTTTCTGCGGCGCGACCCGGTACATCGGTGCGCCATCGGTCAGCTTGCCGCCCAGCAGCATCCAGACCGGCTGATCGCAAGCTTGGCCCAAAATATCCCAACAGGCCGCATCAAACGGCGCCTTTGCATAGCCGTGACCTTGCACCAGATGGTCCATCATTTGCTCGATCCGACCTACGTGCCGAGGATCCTCCCCCAGCAGTTTCGGAGCCACAAGACGCGCCAGCGATGCCACACCTTGGGAATGCGCGGCCATGTAGTTCTCGCCACAAGGTGTGAACTCACCACATCCCTGCAACCCGGCATCGGTGTCTATCACCACGACCGAGGCGATGGCCGTTTCGATCGCATTGCCCGCACCCCAGACATAGGCACCACCCACATAGGGCAGCCCGGTCTGGTAGATTCGGATGCGGGTAATTTTCATGCGGCATCCAATGTCATGGGATCACCACTATGTTGCCGGTATGCTGTTTTGCAATGAAAGCAGCCTGAGCGTCGCGCAGGTCCTCTAACGGATAGGTCGCGGCAAGGGCGGGTTTGATCTGATCGGTCTCGATGTATTTCACGATGTTCCGCATTACCTGCGGGTCGATCACGGTCGAGCCGGTAAAGGTCAGGTCGCGCAGGTAGAATGTGCGCAGGTCGAACTCGACCATCGGACCAGCAATTGCGCCGGAACAGGTATAGCGCCCGCCGCGTTCCAGAATGTCGATCAGATTCGGCCAGTATGGCCCGCCAACCACATCCGCAACTACGGTTACCTTTTCTTCACCAAGGGCCGCGCGCAGGTTCTCTGGCGCACGGGGTAGGATGCGGTCTGGCCCCAGCTTGGCAACATCAGGATGCTTTACCTCGGACGCCATCGCAATCACCCGCGCACCGCGCCGTTTGGCAAGCTGGACCAGCGCACCGCCAACACCGCCCGAGGCGCCGGGCACCAGCACCGTATCCCTGTCCGTTACATTGGCGCGGGTCAGCATGCCCTCGGCAGTTGAATAGGAGCAGGAAAACGTCGCCAGTTCGGCATCTGACAGGTTCGATTTGACTGGAAGAGCGTTTACCGCAAGCGTTGTCGCATATTCGGCAAAACCACCATCGCGTTCCGAGCCATAGTAGCCTGTCTTGTCCATGTTTTCCGGATCATTCGGATCGCGCAGCCAGCCATCGGTGATGACGCGTTGACCGATGTGGGCGCTGTCGACACCTGCACCGACAGCTACGATTTCTCCGCAGATATCAGCCCCCTGAATGCGCGGAAAGGTGATCGGATTGCCGCCCCAAGTCGGGTCGTCCTCACCCACCTTCTCAAACGCGTCGCCAGTGGTCGCGTCTGTGACGGTCTTGGAATACCAGCCCGAGCGCGTGTTCACGTCCGTATTGTTCAGACCACAGGCGGCGACCTTGATCAGCACCTCGCCGGGCGCGGGTTCAGGGCGCGGCCAGTCGGTGTGCAGCACCATTTGCTCTAACCCGCCGTGGCCCATGGTGACCATGGCCCTCATTGTATTTGGCAGGGCCATCAGGCGGTCTCGAATGCGGCGTCGGTGCGCGGCAGCAGGCTTTGCGGATCGTAAGCGGGTTCGCCCAGAACACGGGCCGCGCGGGGTGAGTCGTGGATCACCACCTGCAACGCGGTTCCGGGTGTTGCGGCCTCGGGCTTGATATAGGCAAAGGCCAGGATTTTGCCGACCGTATGACCATAGGCAACCGAAGCGGTCGAGCCTACGACACGGCCATCTAACATCACGGCTTCGCCGCCATGCCCGTCGATCTCGCCATCCGGCTCGATCTCGAGATACGCGCAGACCCAGGGCAGGTCGGTGTTCAGGGTTTTCTCTTTACCCAGATACTCCTTGTCGGTGCGGGCAAAGCGCAGCACGTCGGCCTCGGCCAGCGTGACCTCATTGGTTAATTCCCCAGCGCCTTTAAACCCTTTCTCCATCCGCATCACGTTCATGGCAAAGCTGCCGTAGTCGGCGATGCCATGCGGCTCACCTGCCGCCCAGAGCGCATTGTAGACGTCGAGGCAGGCGACGTTGGGCATGTGCAGTTCCCACCCCAATTCGCCGGCATAGGACATGCGGAAGGCCCAGACCTGATGCCCTGCAACAGTAATTTCCTGTGCGGACAGCCAGCGGAACCCGGCATTGGTCAGGTCAGCATCGGTGCAGCGCGCCAACACATCGCGCGACCGGGGGCCGTTCAGCGACAGGGCAGACCAATCAGAGGACAGAGCCGTAATCTGTACATCCTCATCTGCGCGCTGTTGCGCAAGGTGATCCAGCAGGCGCTGTTCGAAGAACGCTGCGCAGACCAGATAGAACCGATCCTCGGCCATGCGAACGATGGTGGTCTCCAACTCGATCCGGCCCCGCCGGTTCAGCATGTGGGTCAATGTGATCGATCCGACCTTTTGCGGCATCCGGTTGGCAGTCAGGCGGTCCAGCAAAGTGTAAGCGTCCGGCCCCGAAACCTCGACCTTGGTGAAAGCGGTGACATCCATGATCCCGACGCGCTCACGCACCGCCTTGACCTCGGCCGCGACCATATCGTCGGCGGGCGTCCGGCGGAAAGAATAATGATCGCACTGCTCCACCCCGTCCCGCGCGAACCAGCGGGGACGTTCAAAGCCGTAGACTTCTTCGTGCACCGCACCCTTGGATTTCAGCAGTTCATACAGTGGCGACGGCTTGATTGGACGCCCCGCAAGCCGGTTGAAATGCGGGAAGGGGATTTCGTGGCGCAGGCAGTAATCTTCCTCGGCCTTGATCACCTGCCACTCCTTGGTGGCATAACTGCCGAACCGGCGCGGGTCGAATTCGCGCATCGAGATATCGGCGGCCCCATGCACCATCCAGCGCGCCAATTCGCGGGTCAGGCCCGGACCCCAACCGATCCCGATTTGAGTCCCGCAGCAGCACCAGTAATTCCGCACGCCCGGTGCTGGCCCGATAAGCGGGTTGCCATCCGGCGGATGTGAAATCGCCCCATGCACATCGCGTTGAATACCCAACTCGGCAAAGATCGGCATGCGGTTCAGGCTTTCTTCAAGCCACGGCATCACCCGGTCATAATCCGCGTCGAACAGCCAGTTCTCGTATTCCCAAGGGCAGTGATCATGCCAGACCGAGTTCGGGTTCTCTTTTTCATAGATCCCGATCAGCCCGCGCTGCTGCTCCATCCGGATATAGCCCGAGACCTTGCGGTCATCGCGGATCACCGGCAGCTCCTTATCCAGGTTCTGAAACTCTGGCACAGGCTCGGTCACGAAGTAATGGTGCGTCATCGAGGTCATCGGCAGTTGCAGCCCCGACCATTCGCCCATTTGCCTTGCATAGGTACCACCGGCGTTCACCACGTGCTCACAGGTGATGGTGCCCATCTCGGTCTCAACCACCCATTCGCCACTGTCGGCCTGAGTAATGTTGGTTGCGCGGCAGTTGCGGACGATGCGCACGCCCTTCTGACGTGCCCCGGCTGCCATCGCCATGGTCACGTTGGTCGGGTCAACATGGCCGTCATCGGGCGTGTAAAGTGCGCCCAGAACGCCCTCGAGATTGTAGAACGGGTGCAGTTCGGCCACCTTTTCAGGGCCGACAAGTTCGATATTGAAGCCCAGCGACCGGCCCACCGACAAGGTGTGGCGCAGCCAGTCCATCTCATCCTCGGTATAGGCCAGACGGAAGGAACCGCAGCCATGCCACGTTACCGGTTGACCCGTTTCAGCCTCTAACGCGCCCGAATACAGCCCGATATTGTAGTCGACGCATTTGCCCAGCCCGAAACTTGACGTCGAATGCGTGATCTGGCCCGCCGCGTGCCACGTACTGCCACTGGTCAGCTCAGCCTTTTCCAGAAGAACGGTATCACCGCCCCACCCTTCATGCGCCAGGTGATAAGCCAGACCGACCCCCATGACACCTCCGCCCACGATGACGACGCGGGCATGTGACGGCAAATGTTTCTCGGACATGATTTTTCCTCTTCCCGAGTCGCGTTTCTGCTCGACACGCTAATTCCACATTTGTACCATCGTCAATCATGAATGACACAAATGTATCATATACGGTTCTCGACCGATTGTCCCGCGAATGGGAAGCCCTGACGCCCGAAGCGCAGAAAGCCGCGCGTTACGTGCTGGAAAACCCAACGGATGTTGGGGTTTCAACGGTGCGAGAGATCGCCGAAGCCGCCAACGTCAAACCGAACACCTTCGTGCGCATGGCCCGACAGGTGGGGTTCGAGGGCTACGAGGATTTCCGCGCACCCTTCCGCGACGCGATTCGCAAAGGTACGGTGTCTTTTCCGGACCGCGCCCGTTGGCTGCAGGATATCGGCAAGTCCGGCGAACTGGGCGGGCTTTATGCCGACATGGTCGGTGCCGCGATCCGCAATATCGAAGAAACCTTTGCAGGGATTGATGCCCAGCGCCTTGAGAAAGCAGCTGAAACGATCTGGACTTCACGACAGGTGTTCACGCTGGGTGTCGGAGTCAACAATTCGAACGCGCGTAATTTCACGTATCTTGCCTCAACGGGGATGAAGCAATTCCATGCCATCCCCAGACCCGGCTCCACACCGGTGGACGATCTGGCCTGGGCTGATGAACAGGACGTGCTGATTGCCATTACATGCCATCCCTACCGCACCGAGGTAATTGAGGCGATCAAACTGGCGCGGCAACAAGGTTTAACAGTCATCGGCATTTCCGACAGCCCGGCCAGCCCGGTCATACTGAACGCGCAGCACGGTTTTGTTGTGGCCGCCGATACACCGCAATTCTTCCCGTCATCCGTTTCAACCATCGCTTTGCTGGAAACGCTGCTGTCTTTCGTGATTGCGCTTTCCAGCGATGAGATCGTCGAGCGCGTGGCACGATTTCACCAACGCAGATACCAACTAGGCCTCTACGCGGAGGAGCCCGAATGAACGCACCGCTGACCCATTCCCTGGACGCCCGGTACTATACCGATCCTGCAATTTTCGAGCGCGAGATGCAGGGGCTTCTGGCGCGAACGTGGCAGTTTGCAGGCCATGTGGCGCAGGTGCGGGAAACGGGTGACTATTTTGCGTTCGAGATCGCCGGGCAGAACCTGTTCTGTATCCGCGGACGCGATGGCGAAATCCGCACTTTTTACAATGTCTGCCAGCACCGTGCGCATGAAATGGTAACGGGTGCGGGGAATACCCGCGTCGTCGTCTGCCCTTATCATGCTTGGACGTATGAGCTGTCCGGCCAACTGCGCGCTGGACCCAATATCAAATCTGTACCCGGCTTTGACCGCAGCGCGATCTGCCTGACCGCGGTCCGAACCGAGGTGTTCAACGGTTTCATCTTCGTCAACCTTGATGACGCCGCCGCCCCGATGGATGAGTGGTACCCCGGCGTCCGCGAAGAAATCCGCGCTTTTGTGCCTCAGATTGACGATCTCGAACCATTGGAATGGGTCGAAATACCCGAAAACTGCAACTGGAAAGTCAGTGTCGAGAATTACTCGGAATGCTACCACTGCCCGACCAATCACCCGACCTTTGCTGAGGGTGTGGTTAAACCCGAGACCTATGACATCCAGCCCGACGCGAACGGCGGTTATGTCCTGCGTCACACCACCGAATGTCAGAGCCTCGACAAGATGACCTATCCAATCGACCTGTCGGTGCCCCATGCCGGAGACTATCAGTCATGGTTTCTGTGGCCGATGTTTTCGTTCCAATGCTACCCGGGTAATGTGTTGAACACTTATCACTGGCGCGCCAAGGACGCGGACCACTGTACCGTGTTCCGGGGGTGGTACACCGAGGGTGGTTCGGAAAGCGCAGTGATCCGGCAACTGGCCGTTCAGGATCGGGAAACCACGGTTGAGGAAGACATCAGGCTTGTTGAAAGCGTCCACCGTGGCCTCAAGTCCCGCGGCTATCGCCCCGGTCCGCTGGTGCTGGATCCGGGATGCGGGGTGATGTCAGAACATTCAATCGCCCGGCTGCAACAGTGGATGCGCGAAGCCGTAGATTAACACGCCAAGGGGTCTGCCCGACCACCACTAAGAACGGACACCTTTGGCGTCGATTTCCTGTGCTTTCGTCAGCAAAGCCGCGTAATTCCAGCGCTGGAGATCAGAAAACAACTGTTTCAACCTAACTAGAAGGGCGCAGGGACGCTTTCACATGTTGTCGCTGAATGTTTGACTGCTCTCGGTGTTAGCTGGCATCCAACACTTTACGGGCAACGCGAAAACACTCCAGCGCCTGCGGAACACCGCAATAGATGCCGACAACGTGAATGATGGCCCTGATTTCCTCTTTTGACACACCGTTGTTGATCGCGCCTTTGCAGTGGATTTCCCATTCATGCATTTTACCCAAGGCACCAATCATCGCCAGGTTCATCATCGACCGGGTCTTGGCATCAATCACGTCATCGCCCCAGCCGAACCCCCAGCACCAGGCTGTCATCGCTTCTTGAAATGGGCGGGTGAAGTCATCGGCAGCTGCCAGGTTCTTTTCCACATATTCCGCACCCAAGGTGCCTTTGCGCTGCTCTAACCCTTTCAGAAAAAGGTCTTCGTCGAAAATATCGGCCATGAATGGTCTCCGGTTCTTCAGTGCTTAATTGAAACAAATGCAAGTTTAGGGCTGCGGCGCAAGACCTTGCCGAAGGTGTCTTGTCGCAATCCAGTCGGCAGTGCTTTCTAAACGGTCGCCCATCGGTGCCGTGAAGACGTTAAGCGATTGATCCGGTGGATCAATTGTAGTCTGACCGGGCTGCTTTTTATTTTCTGGCGCTGGTTGCGGGAGCAGGATTTGAACCTGCGACCTTCAGGTTATGAGCCTGACGAGCTACCGGGCTGCTCCATCCCGCGACACTTTGGTTTGGTCTACCGC
>NZ_LQBP01000006.1 GCF_001507545.1 Ruegeria profundi | reverse complement strand
CGTGGGCGACGAGATCGAAATCGTCGGCATCCGCGACACTTCGAAAACCACCTGCACCGGTGTTGAGATGTTCCGCAAGCTGCTGGACCGCGGTGAAGCCGGCGACAACATCGGCGCCCTGCTGCGCGGTGTTGACCGTGACGGTGTTGAGCGTGGTCAGGTTCTGTGTAAGCCGGGCTCGGTGACCCCGCACACCAAGTTCGAAGCCGAAGCCTACATCCTGACCAAGGAAGAAGGCGGTCGTCACACCCCGTTCTTTGCGAACTACCGTCCGCAGTTCTACTTCCGTACAACTGACGTGACCGGCACCGTGACCCTGGCCGAAGGCACCGAGATGGTCATGCCCGGCGACAACGTGTCGTTCGGCGTTGAGCTGATCGCCCCGATCGCGATGGAGCAGGGCCTCCGCTTCGCCATCCGCGAAGGCGGCCGCACCGTCGGCGCCGGCGTCGTGTCGAAGATCATCGAGTAATTCGCGCTAGCGAATGATCGAACGGAAAGGGCGTCCTTTTGGGCGCCCTTTTTCGTATGCCTCGTTTTGGGAATAGGCACCCGTTTTCCTACAAGGGAAATACTGGTACTCTGCACACATTAAATGGCGACGGGATCGGAGGAGCGTCAACGTTCCCTCGATTGACGGGGTAATGATGAAGAAATTGTTCGCATCTCTATCCAAAGACGCGACGCTTGGCAGTGTATTCAGCTTGTTCCCGGGCAAGCTTGCCCCATGGTGCGAATATGAAAGCCTCGTCATGCGTGGCAAGAGCGACCTTTCCTTTGCCGAGCGTGAGTTGATCGCGGCCTACGTTTCGGGACTGAACGCATGTTCCTATTGCCACGGTGCCCATACCATGTTCGCCCGTGCGTATGGCATTGATCCGGAACTGATTGAATCCCTTATGGAGGATCTCAATTCAGCGCCTGTCGATCAAAGGTTCAAGCCAATCCTCGCCTATGTCGCAAAACTTACACTGTCACCTTCCCGAATGACCGAAGAGGATGCAAACGCAGTATACAAGGCGGGATGGTCTGAAGATGCGCTTTTCGATGCGATACAGGTTTGCGGAGTGTTCAATTTGGTGAACAGACTGGTTGAGGGAACGGGCATCAGCAGAGTTGGCAATGATCCCAATGACGTTGATGAACAAACGCTTGCCAAGTTTCGCAGCGAGACGTTCTACACTGACTTCGGTCGCGCCAACGGGTTGGATGTTTAAAGGTTAAGCGCGCTCTGACAGCCAAGTGGCCATTGCACCAAGTTTCTTTTTCCGCGCCAAACGACAGTTGAACGCGAATTCTTAATAGCAAGCTTTGGACAAGGTGCTTGGCGTTTTAGTTTCAGGACAGTCCTGACTCAGCCGCCGCCCGCACGGCACGGATATTTTCGCCATATATCTCGGGACTATCCACCGAGCCGCCCTTGAACACCGCAGAACCCGCAACCAGTACATCGGCACCCGCGGCTGCCACAAGCGGAGCGGTTTGCGGATCGACACCACCGTCGATTTCGATATGTACCGGACGGTCGCCGATCATTTGGCGCAGTTTGCGCACCTTGCTGGTCAGGTCGATAAACTTCTGACCGCCAAAGCCTGGGTTCACGGTCATGACGCAGACCAGATCGGTCAGATCAAGCAGATGTTCAACAGCCTCGGCCGGCGTGCCGGGGTTTAGCGCCACACCCGCTTTCATGCCAGCGGCGCGGATGGCTTGAAGCGTTCGGTGTGTGTGCGGCCCGGCCTCGATATGCGCTGTAAGTATGTCCGCGCCGGCGTCCGCGTAAGCCTGAATATAGGGATCGACCGGGGTGATCATCAGGTGCACGTCCATGACCGTTTTCACATGCGGACGGAACGCTTTGACGGCAGGTGGGCCAAAGGTTAGGTTTGGAACGAAATGGCCGTCCATCACGTCGACATGGACCCAATCGGCGCCTTGCGCTTCGATGGCCTGAATCTCTTGCCCGAAATTCGCGAAATCGGCAGACAGGATTGATGGAGCGATCTTGATGGTGCGGTCAAAGCTCATTGCGGCCTCAGTTCTTATAACGGGACAGGCCTGCATATACCCGCGCCGCGCTGCGAAGGGTAGCCCCCGTAACACGGGCTCCGTTACAAAACTTTCACCACTCTGACACATAGCCGTTGAGCAGTGTCTGTACCCCACCGCCAACACGACTTGGGGGTGGCACGTGCTGCGCATCGAAAAACTGACCAAACGCTTCGGGGACAATGTGGCCGTAGACGCCGCGTCGCTGGATGTAGACAAACCCTGCATGATCGGGATCATCGGCCGATCGGGTGCCGGCAAATCGACGCTGTTGCGGATGATCAACCGTCTGACGGACTCCAGCGATGGGCAGATTCTGTGTGATGGCCGCGATGTCACTCGGCTGAAGGGCCGTGATAAGCGCGCCTGGCAAGCGGACTGCGCGATGATCTTCCAGCAGTTCAACCTTGTGCCACGATTGGATGTGGTTTCGAACGTGTTGCATGGAACGTTGAACCGACACTCGACGCTGGCGACCATGTTCAACCTGTTCCCGATGGAAGAAATCCACCGCGCCATCGATATTCTTGATCGCCTTGGGATCGCTGAACACGCGCCAAAGCGGGCAGAGGCCCTGTCAGGCGGTCAACAGCAACGCGTCGCGATTGCACGTGCGTTGATGCAAGATCCCAGAATCATTCTGGCTGACGAACCCATTGCCTCGTTGGATCCGATGAATGCGCAGGTGGTGATGCAGGCCTTGCGTCGCATCCACGAAGAGGATGGCCGCACAGTCATTGCCAACCTGCATACTTTGGATACAGCGCGACGCTACTGCGACCGGGTGGTTGGTATGCGCGACGGGCGCATTGTCTTTGACGGTATTCCCGAACAGCTGACCACTGGCGTCGCGCGCGAAATCTATGGGGCCGATGCCAGCTTTTCAGAAGCGGCGACGTCAACCGAGATTGACACGCTGGACGCCACCCAGAAAGCGCTGATGGAAGCTGAAGCCACCATCTAGGCCCACCCCCCCTTTCATCGCCCGGCCCGATGAGAGGCCGGCACATCAAACTGGAGAGAGACAGATGAAAAAACTGATTGCTGCCCTGGTGGCGACCACTGCACTGGCCGCACCGGCCTTGGCCGAAGAGATCAGCGAGTTCCGTATTGGCATTCTTGGCGGTGAGAACGCTCAGGATCGTCTGAACAACAACGAATGCCTGCGTCAATATACCGAGGAAGAGCTGGGTGTTGAAACCAAGCTGTTTGCTCCGGCCGATTACAACGGTGTGATCCAGGGTCTGTTGGGCGGCACGATCGATATGGCCTGGCTGGGCGCGTCGGGTTACGCGAAAACCTATCTGAGCGACCCCGAAGCTGTTGAGCCGGTTCTGGTTAAAGTGAACGTGGATGGCGGGTACGGCTATTACTCCATCGGTTTCGCCCGTAAGGACAGCGGCATCGCCTCGTTGGAAGATATGAAGGACAAGACCTTTGGCTTTGGCGATCCGAACTCAACCTCAGGCTACCTGATCCCGTCGATTGAAATTCCCCAGGCGACTGGCGCGACTATGGAGTCGGGCGACTATTTCGGTGAGGTAAAGTTCACCGGTGGTCATGAGCAGACCATCGTTGCGGTCAACAACGGCGACGTTGACGGCGGCGTGACATGGGCCGACGGTCTGGGCAATTGGGAAGACGGTTTCAACTCGGGTGCGCTGCGTCGGGCCGTTGATGCGGGTCTGGTCGATATGAACGACCTGGTCATGATCTGGCAGTCGCAGCCGATCCCGGAAGGTCCGGTTGTTCTGCGTACCGCCCTACCTGCGGACGTGAAAGAGAAGATGACGGCCCTGATGGCCGGTCTGCATGAAAAAGACGCTGACTGCTTTTATGGCGTGGCCGCAGGCGAGGCTAAGGCGTTCGAGCCGATCACGCACGACGCTTATGAAATCATCATTGAAGCCCGCAAGCTGAAGTCCAACTAAGTCAGCGCGCGAATTGATCGGGGTCCGGTGGCAAGCCTGACCTCGGTCCGCCTTTCAGGAGCATTTCATGACAGAGCTGACTGCCGGGACCCCGACCGTCGAGGATATCCGCGACGAATACACTGCGATGACGCGGCGCAAGAAGGTCTACGGTGGTATCCTGCTGATCCTTTTTGTTGTCATGATGGCTGCCGGGTTCCGAACAGCCGACAGCCGCAATGCAGGCAGCTTTTTTGACGGCTGGCACCGCATTCTCGACTACCCGTCCGAGGTTCTGTCGGAAGCCTGGGAAAAAATCGCCGAGATGCCGGCGAATCTGGTCACCTTCTTTCCTGCACTTGTGGAAACCCTGAACATCGCCGCGGCGGCAACGCTGGCCGGGACGATATTGGGAACGTTTCTGGCTCTGATGTCGACGCGGGGGATGGCCTACTGGCCGTCTTTGATCCCGCTTTTCCGGCGCATCTCGGACGTGTTCCGGGCTGTTCCGGAAATCGTCATCGCGCTGGTTTTGATCTTTATCCTTGGCGGTGGCCCGGTGCCTGCGATGATCGCCATTGCGATCCATACTGCTGGCGCGCTGGGCAAGCTGTTTTCCGAAGTGAACGAAAATGCCTCGTTGAAACCGGTGGAAGGGCTGCAATCGGTTGGGGCCAACTGGTCACAGCGAATGTATCTGGGCGTGATCCCGCAGGTCGGGCCGAACTATGTCAGCTATGCCTTGCTTCGCTTCGAAATCAACATCCGCGCGTCAGCCATTCTGGGTTTTGTCGGGGCCGGTGGTCTGGGCTATGAGCTGCGCAATGCCATGTCCTGGGGGCAGGGGCGGTATGACGAAGCGGCTGCCATATTCATCCTGTTGTTCGTTACAATTGTCGTCGTCGACCAGCTTTCCGGCTATCTGCGGGACCGCCTGACCCACGGGTCCGAAAAAGGAGCCTCGGCATGAGCACCTTTGCAACCGACCTGACCACTGCCGAGTTGAAGGCCGAAGCGGATCGATTGTTCAGCCGCAAACGGGTGATGAATTTTGGCCTGCCAGCCTTGGTATTGGTTTACCTGATCTATGTTTTCTTTGCCTTCGATGTGGCAGGGCTGGCTGCACGGGCGAATTGGGAAAACGGCAAGACGCTGGTTTCGGACAGCTACAGCTACAAAACTCATATCGAACGCGACAATCGCACGGGCGAAGTGTCTGCCGCCATCGAAGGTGAGCGCAAGGGCGCCTATCCAGAAGGTGAAGCGCCCGATTGGGTTACTCTGGGCGAGACGACGGTGATTGACCTCGCAGACGGTCATATCGTGCGCTTCGGTCCGGAAACCGTAACGTATGACATTCCGGGATATGGCACCGTTCGGGCAACGCCCTCTCGTTCGGCTGGTGTACAAGCAGAGCTGCCTCCGGGCGAGGTGCCGGAGTGGATCAACGTTTCGAAAAACCGTCTGGCGGTTACAACGGATGCCGGCCGCCTGACCGTGACCCGGAACCGGTCGGAAGTCTTTCGATATTTTACCGGGTGGGAGCTGTTCTGGTTCACGTTGGACAGCCCTTACTATGGCAAATCGTTCGGCGAACTTGTCGGGCTGGCCGCGAAAGGTGAGGCGGGCGCGATCTTCAATGATTTCTGGACCAATAAGATGTGGCGGCATCAGGATGTGGCCTGGGCCATTTTCGAGACGATCCTGATGGCCTTTCTGGGTACCTTCGGGGCGGCGATGGTTGCTTTGCCGCTGGCCTTTCTGGCGACGCGCAACTTCAACCCCTTAAAGTCCGTGCGGTTCGCAACGCGGCGCGTTTTTGACTTTGTCCGCGGCGTGGATGCCCTGATCTGGACCGTGGTTCTGGCGCGCGCCTTTGGCCCGGGTCCATTGACGGGTGCTCTGGCAATTCTGGTTACGGACACCGGCACATTCGGCAAGATTTTTTCCGAAGCGCTGGAGAACGTGGACCAGAAGCAGATCGAAGGCGTCCAATCGACCGGAGCAAACGCGCCTCAGCGCTATCGGTTCGGCGTCATCCCCCAGGTGACGCCGATCCTGCTGAGTCAGTTGTTGTATTTCCTTGAATCCAACACACGGAGCGCCACCGTGATCGGTGCGATTACAGGCGGCGGGATTGGCTTGTTGCTGACGCAGGCGATCATCACGCAGAAGGACTGGGAAGAGGTCGCCTATTACATCGTCCTGATCATCTTGATGGTGATGTTGATGGACTGGTTCTCGGGGTGGCTGCGCAAACGGTTAATCAAGGGTGAGACGGGCAAAAAACGAAAACCGGCTGATCCTGGATCCAAGCCGTTTCTGCTGCCCTGACTGACGACTTAGGACAAAGACCATGGCACGCCTTCGCCCTGACCGGCCATTCATCCACCCGGATTGCCAGATCACCGGCAGCAGTTTCGGCGCATACGTAGAAATTGGCGCGGGCAGCCGGATTACGCACTCGGTTTGGGGGGATTATTCCTACTGCGACCGGACGTGTGATATTGCCAATGCAGAGATCGGGAAATTTGCCAATATCGCCAGCTACACGCGAATAGGGGCCACGGACCACCCGATGGAAAAGGCGTCCTTGCACCATTTCCTCTATCGTTCAGCGGATTATTGGGATGATGAGCAGGATGACGCGGATTGGTTCGCACATCGCGCCAGTCGCTTGGCGAAAATTGGTCACGACACATGGATCGGTCACGCGGCGATTATCAAACCCGAAGTCACCATTGGCCACGGTGCGGTGATCGCGTCCGGTGCAGTGGTCACCAAGGATGTTCCCCCGTACATGATCGTCGGCGGTGTGACCGCCAGCCCAATTCGCCGCCGCTTTCCTGAAACGGTTGCAACGCGTCTGCTCGCCTTGGCGTGGTGGGAATGGGACAACCTACGCCTGCGCGCGGCTCTACCTGATTTTCGCGCGTTAAGCGTCGAAGCATTCCTCGAGAAATATGAATGATCCGGCAGCAAAGTAGCGGAAAAGCACCCGCACCCGTAGGAGCCTCGGCTGCGCCGACCCTCCTTGGCGGCTTTGGGCCCAGCGCCGCGCAAAGCGCGGCGCTATGCCCAACGGGATGAGACCTCCGACAGGAGGTTGAAGACGGGCGGGAGGACGTCGAAGTTTAGTCATCGTTCAAGGTCAAAGTGACCCGGTCTCCGGCAAAGACCGTGCGGCCATACTCCACCGGCACGCCGTTCAGGTCAGCGTTAATCCCCGCAGAGAAGAGGACCGGTGCACCTTCGGTGAGATGCAGATGCAACGCTTGAGTCGCAGTCGCAGCCCGCGCGGTCAGCCGCGTCGACACGCGCGTGTAATCAGCAACGCCACATCGTTGCAATGCTTTGGTTACGGAATGCGTGTCTTGTAACGCAGCCAGGATGCCGGGCAGGCGATCAGCCGGGAAAACGCTTTGGAACACCCCGATGGGTTGGCCGTCGGCAAGCGACAGACCGTCATAGACATGAACCTTATCTCCGGCTTCAAGCTCTAGTGCCTCAGCTTCGGCATCATCCGCTGCGCGTGTGGTCAATGAGAGTATCTTTTTACCCGGTATCTTGCCGCTTGCTGAAATGCTCTTGTGGTATCGCACGCGTTTGCCGATCGGATAGTCGGTCGGACGCGCGGTTACAAAAACACCTGCACCGCGCCGTGAGTGTACCAGCCCTTGCTCTGCGAGCTCCGACAACGCACGCCGAACGGTGTGCCGATTAACCCCGTGCTGTGCCGCCAGTTGCGCCTCGGTCGGAAGCTGGTCGCCGCTGTTGTATCTTCCCTCAGCAATGTCGGCGGTCAGGCTGAGAGCGATGCTTTTCCAGACGGGCGTTTTGCTCATGTCACCAAACTTTCACAGTATCGCGGATTGCGACTCGGCTCTCCGGGATGTAATATTTGTCTAGTTGTATAGTTAAAGTAGACAACTCAGCCAAGAGGCTTCGATGACAGATCAAACAAATATCGCGGTTGCCAAGCGGCAGGAGTGGATGGGTCTATTGGCCCGCGCCCCGGAAGATGCGCTGATGCCGCTGTGGGACGAAATGAACACGAGCCCAGGCTTTGAGTGGCTTCGTCGTCCGGAAGTGGGCGGTGTGATGGTGCGTGGCCGGATCGGTGGGTCGGGTGCCCCGTTCAACCTTGGTGAGATGACGGTCACGCGATGTTCCTTGGTGCTAGGGGATGGAACTGTCGGGCATGGCCACGTGCAGGGTAGGTCGAAACGCAAAGCCGAGGCTGCGGCGTTGATTGACGCCTTGATGCAGACCAAGGCCGCAGGTGCAATCCGGGCGCGGGTGCTCAATCCGCTTGCGCAGCAGATGCAGGCCACCAAAACGGCGCGGGCCGCCAAGGCAGCGGCCACCAAGGTTGAATTCTTCACACTGGTTCGGGGAGAGGATTGATGGCCGCGCATACCCAGTTCTCAGGCGGTTTCCAAAACGCTCCCGTTGATGCGGCCCATGCCTTTAGGGCTGCCATGACAGTCATGGCACGGCCGGGTGAAATCCGTTCGGTTTCCGGCTGCCAGCCCCCGGCACCTTTGTCCGTCGCGGCGGGGGTGTTGCTGATGACGCTCTGCGATCCGGACACCAAGGTGCACTTGGCGGGCGCGACCAACGCAGATGCGGTGCGGCAATGGCTGACCTTCCACACCGGTGCGCCGCTGACCGATGCGACCGAAGCGGATTTTGCCGTTGGAACGTGGCAGGCGCTGGGGCCGTTGAACCAATACCGCGTCGGAACGCCCGAATACCCTGACCGTTCAGCGACCCTGATCGTCGAATGCGACGACTTGCAACAGACGGGTCCCAAGCTGACAGGACCGGGGATCAAGGGCACGGCGCATTTGTCGCTGCCGGATGTTCGGGCGCTTCAGACTAACGCGTCGCTCTATCCGTTGGGGTGTGACTTCTTTTTCACCTGCGGCGACACGCTCGCAGCGTTGCCGCGCAGCACACAGATCAAGGACAGGGGATAAGCGATGTATGTGGCTGTCAAAGGTGGCGAAAAAGCCATCGAAAATGCGCATGCCTGGCTGGCCGAGGAGCGGCGCGGTGACAAAGATGTCGCCGAACTCAGCATCGCGCAAATCCGTGAACAACTGAGCCTTGCGGTAAACCGGGTCATGGCCGAAGGATCGTTGTTTGACCCTGATCTGGCGGCGCTGGCCATCAAACAAGCGCGCGGTGATCTGATCGAGGCGATCTTTCTGATCCGTGCCTACCGCACGACACTGCCGCGCTTCGGGTACTCAAACCCTGTGGATACGGGTGAGATGACCTGCGATCGCCGTATCTCGGCCACCTTCAAGGATGCGCCGGGGGGGCAGGTTCTGGGGCCAACATTCGATTACACGCATCGTCTTCTGGATTTCAAACTGGCAGCTGAGGGTGAAGTTGCCCCAGCACCCGAAGGCCAGCCGCGTTCGGGTTCCACTCCGCATATATCCGGGTTCCTCAAGGCTGAAGACATCCTTCAGGACGAACCTGCCAGCGACGCGGCCCCGGGCGATCTGACCCGCGAACCGATGGAGTATCCGGCCACCCGCCCGTTGCGCCTGCAATCTCTGACGCGCGGGGATGAAGGGTTCGTGCTGGGCATGGCGTATTCGACCCAGCGTGGCTATGCCCGCAACCATGCCTTTGTAGGCGAGCTGCGGATCGGAAAAGTCGCGGTTGAGATGGAAATCCCAGAACTGGGATTTGCTATCGAAATCGGTGAGGTAGAACTGACCGAATGCGAGACGGTTAACCAGTTTAAAGGCTCAAAGGTCGAACCACCGCAATTCACGCGTGGCTACGGTCTGGTGTTTGGACAGTCGGAACGGAAATCGATAGCCATGGCATTGGTAGACCGTGCCTTGCGCTGGAAAGAGTTGGGCGAGGACAATCTGGGCGCCCCGGCACAGGACGAAGAGTTTGTCCTGAGCCATGCGGACAACATTCAAGCGACCGGATTTCTCGAACATATAAAACTGCCGCATTACGTGGATTTTCAGTCTGAACTGGAACTGGTGCGCAAGCTGCGGCGCGAGGCCGAAGACCGTATCTCACCCAAGGAGGCCGCGGAATGAGCGCGTATAACTTCGCCTATCTGGATGAACAGACCAAGCGGATGATCCGTCGGGCCATACTGAAAGGTCTGGCTGTTCCGGGCTATCAGGTGCCTTTTGCCAGCCGGGAAATGCCGATGCCCTATGGCTGGGGAACGGGCGGCGTTCAGGTCTCGGCTGCGACGCTGACACCGGATGACACGTTCAAGGTGATCGACCAGGGCGCGGATGACACCACGAATGCAGTTTCGATCCGCAAGTTCTTTGAAAAGACCGCAGGGGTCGCGACCACCGAGGAAACCGAAATGGCCACCGTCATTCAAACGCGCCACCGCATCCCCGAGGCCAAGCTGCGCGAGGATCAGATCCTCGTCTACCAGGTGCCGATCCCTGAACCCTTGCGCTTTCTAGAACCGCGCGAGACTGAAACCCGAAAGATGCACAGTCTTGAAGAATATGGTCTGATGCATGTGAAACTGTACGAAGACATCAGCCAGCATGGGGCGATTTCGACCGCCTACGCCTACCCGGTGAAGGTATCGGGGCGCTATGTGATGGACCCGTCGCCGATCCCGAAATTCGACAACCCCAAACTGGAAATGGAAGCAATTCAGCTGTTCGGGGCAGGGCGGGAACAACGGATATACGCGGTGCCGCCCCATACTAGGGTGGTGAGCCTTGATTTCGAAGACTACCCGTTCGAAGCAACCAAGGCCAATCACCCCTGCGATCTGTGCGGGGCTGAGGACAGCTATCTGGACGAGGTGATCATGGATGATGCAGGAAACCGGATGTTCGTTTGCTCTGACACCGATTATTGCCGTTCGCGCCGCAAGGCGGGCCATCAGGGACGCATGGCGACGGAGGGCGCGGCATGACGCCCTTATTGCAGGTCAAAGGGATCGAAAAGCGCTATGGCACCCGCATCGGATGCACGGGTGTTGGTTTCGATCTTTACCCCGGCGAGGTGATGGGGATCGTTGGTGAAAGCGGGTCGGGCAAGTCCACCCTGTTGAATTGCCTGGCGGGTCATCTGGAACCGGATGCAGGGCAGGTGATTTTTGACACCCGTGCTAACGGGCCAGTGGACACGCTCACCATGTCTGAGCCTGAACGCCGGATGCTGGGGCGAACAGATTGGGCCTTTGTGCATCAACATGCACGGGACGGGTTGCGTATGTCGGTCAGTGCAGGCGGCAATATTGGTGAGCGCCTAATGGCCGTGGGTGACCGCCACTATGGTGATATCCGCGACAAGGCCATCGACTGGCTGGGACGCGTAGAGATTGACGGGACTCGCGTCGATGATCGCCCGACCGCATTTTCGGGCGGAATGCAGCAGCGCCTGCAGATCGCGCGCAATCTGGTCACGGGACCTCGGCTGGTGTTCATGGATGAACCGACCGGCGGGCTGGATGTCTCGGTTCAGGCGCGGTTGCTGGACCTGTTGCGCGGGCTTGTGCGCGAGATGGGTTTGAGCGCGATCATCGTCACCCATGATCTGGCCGTGGTGCGCCTGCTGGCGGATCGTTTGATGGTGATGAAAGACGGCCACGTGGTCGAAAGCGGACTGACCGATCAGGTTCTGGACGATCCACAGCACGCTTATACGCAGCTGTTGGTCTCAAGCGTATTGCAGGTGTGAAGATGGCGGCGATGATCGAACTGAAAGATGTGAGCAAAAGCTTTACCCTGCACAATCAGGGCAGTGCGGTGATCCCTGTGATGGAGGGCGCGTCGCTGACCGTCGCGCCGGGAGAGTGCATTGCCCTGACCGGAGCGTCCGGGGCAGGCAAGTCAACCCTGATGCGGGTGATCTATGGGAACTACCTGGCGGCGTCCGGGCAGGTACTGGTGGGCGGGCTTGACGTGGCACAGGCCGAGCCGCGCCAGATACTGGCTTTGCGGCGTGAAACACTTGGCTATGTCAGCCAGTTCCTGCGAGTTGTCCCGCGCGTACCGACGCTTGAGGTGGTGGCTGATCCGTTACTGGCAATCGGTTGCGAGCGGCAGGTGGCGCTGGAAAAAGCGGCGGCGCTGTTGGCGCGGCTGAACATCCCTGAACACCTGTGGGGGCTGAGTCCAACGACCTTTTCGGGGGGCGAGCAGCAACGGGTGAACATAGCCCGCGGTTTCGCGCATGACTATCCCGCGATGCTTCTGGATGAACCCACCGCCTCGCTGGATGTACAGAACCGTGAGACGGTGCTGTCATTGATCGAAGAGGCCAAGGCGCGTGGTGCCGCAATTGTCGGGATTTTTCACGATGTCGGCGCGCGAGACCGGGTTTGCGATCGCGAGGTTAACGTCTCTGACTTCACGCCCGGAGTACTGGTATGAGCCTTGCTCCGGTCATAGCAATTGTTGGCCCATCAGGTGTCGGCAAGGACAGCGTAATCGAAGCGCTAGACGCGCGTGTTCCCGGTATTCACCGGGTGCGACGGGTCATCACGCGGCCCGAAGGCGAACAAGGCGAAGACTTTGACCGTGTGTCTGTTGACCGCTTTCGGCAGATGGTTGCACAGGGTGCATTTGCTTTGCATTGGCCTGCGCATGGCCTGTTCTACGGTGTACCCAAGACTGTTGAGGAGCTTAGAAAGCAAGCGGATGGGGTGATGGTGAATCTGTCGCGGTCTGTTTTGCTACAGGCGCAAGAGGTGTTCGGCGATCTGGTAGTCATCTCGCTGACTGCAGAGCCCGAGGTTCTGGCGCACCGCCTGTCAGCACGCGGACGCGAAGGCGTAGCCGAGCAGGCGCGGCGGATGACACGTGCAAAAGCGAGCTTGCCCGAGGGGCTGGTGCGGGTCATCGAAATCGACAATTCCGGGTCGCTGGAATCTACGATCGATACGATCCTCGACCACCTTCAACCGGAAAGGGCATAGCGATGCAGCAGGTGAAACCGCCCATCTTCGGCCTCACCCACCAACGCCAGATCATTGATCTGAAACGGCTGAGGCAGCAATGGGGCAAGCCGCGATTGCAGCGCCGCTTCAACCGTTGTCAGCGTGGCCCTGTCCAATTTACCGCAAAGCGTGATGTGGAAACGGAATGTATCCATCACGTAAGGATAACCCCATTGCACCAAGTTGGCGTCCTGCTGGGCCGTCAGGCCGCTGGCGCGGCGCCGGTCAAGCTCGGACTGTGCAGGCGGCGCACGAAAGCTGTCCAGTTCGCGCACGCAAGCGGCGGCCAAAGCGTTCAGCGCGGCCTCATCCCCCAGCGGGCGCAGGGCCAGAAACCGGCCAAGTCGGGCGATCGTCAGCCCGTCCTGGACCACAATGGGCTGCGAGGCCGCAACCTGCGCGCAGGCATCGTGCAACGCCTCAACCGTTTGCCCATCCCGCAGCCGGAACGGGGGTTTGATTGTCGCATGCAGACCGTAATTGCGCGGCACCTCGGTTACGGCTGCAACATCAACGCCGTCGATCACGGGATGGACAAGGGCGGTGCCGGCCTTGATGTCCCAACCCAGCCAGCTGCTGGCGAATTTCGCCCATTCAGCCGTGGCTGGTGGCGCAAAATAGATCGCGTATCGCGTGAATGTCACATTGGCCTCCTATGCGTGGCCTTCTCAATATCTCAGACCGTGTGAAGTTCAGATGACAGAAGAAATGATCCTTGCCAATGCCACGCTTGTTCTTCCGAATGAGACGGTTACAGGCAGCGTCCGTATCGTGGGCGAGACGATTGCAGACATCGCAACCGGCCCGGCCGTTCCCGTCGGTGCCATGGACTGCGAAGGCGACTATGTCAGCCCCGGTCTGGTTGAGTTGCACACCGACAACCTTGAACGCCACATCCAACCGCGGCCCAAGGTCGACTGGCCCCATGCGGCAGCCATTCTGGCCCATGATGCCGAACTGGCCAGTACTGGGATTACCACCGTGTTTGATGCGATGCGCATCGGTTCGATCCCAAGTGGCAACCGCTACAAGAAATACGCCCGCGATCTGTCCCGCGAGCTATGGCAGCTGCGCGAACAGGACGCCTTGAAGATCAGCCACTTTTTGCACCTCCGGGCCGAGGTGTGCTCGGAAACGCTGGTGGATGAGTTGGATGAGTTCAGCGCCGAAGATCGTGTGGGGCTGGTGTCTCTTATGGATCATACGCCGGGGCAGCGGCAGTTCCGGAATATGTCGCAGCTCGAAGCCTATATGAAAGGCAAGCACAGCATGTCAGACGACGACTTTCTGCAGCATGTGGCCCAGCTTAAGGCGCTGCGTGACCGGTATGGTGACCGGCACGAAGTTGAAACCGTGAAAGCAGCAAAACGCTTTGGCGCGATCCTGGCCAGTCACGATGATACCACGCAGGAACAGGTGGCTGTATCCGCCGGTCACGGCATTCGGCTGGCCGAGTTTCCGACAACCGTAGAGGCCGCACGGGCCTGCCATGATCACGGTATCAAGGTCATGATGGGTGCGCCCAACGTAATCCGGGGCGGGTCGCATTCCGGCAATGTCGCCGCGCAAGAACTGGCTGATCTTGGCCATCTCGACATTCTGTCTTCGGACTATGTGCCCGCCGCCTTGCTGCTGTCAGCGGCGCGTCTGGGTGAGCAGTGGGGCGATATGTCCCGCGGTTTACGGACCGTGACCCAAGCCCCCGCACAGGCCGTTGGTCTGGAGGATCGTGGCGAGCTGCGCATCGGTGCACGGGCTGATGTGATCCGGTTTCGATTACGGGAAGGTGCACCTGCTCTGAATGGTGTCTGGTCACGCGGAGGGCGCGTTGCCTGATCAGGCCCTGTAGAACAGATACCTGTCCGGCGCGATCGTATCCGGGCCGCTGATCTGCTCAAACCCCACCAAAGGCTGCCCCGATATCAACAATCCGCCGGGCCGCATCACCTGCGCGATCAAGGGGCTCAGGCGGGCTGCTTCGGCGACATCTTCTTCTTTGATTCCGCGTCCAAAATCATAATGCGCCAGCACGATCTTTGGGCCGCCAGCGGCCAGCTTTCTAAGCATTGGCTCAGCCTCGCCCTGCAGGAAATCTTGGGCCGGCGGGGTGCTGGATGGGTGGCATTGCAGTACCCGGTCCATGACCCAGATGCGCCGATCTGGCATTATTTCCCGCAGATGGTCATAGGTGCGCCCGTTGCCCAGCCCCATATCCAGAACGTCGCCATCTATGTCGCTGATCTGCGCGACCGCCCAGTTCAGCCCGTCGCGTTGTGCCGTTAACCGGCGCAGCATGGAATCTAGTCGGCTCATTCAGGTCTCCCTGGGTTTGTTCTCAGATGGTGCGACCCAAATGCGGCCGGGGCCGTCCAGCAATCTGCGCAGCAACCCTTCGGTAAAGGTCCAGATGTCTTGATCATGAACCAGATGATGCGTCAACACACCGAACGGTTCGGCATTGTCGGTGCGCCCCTCACGCCGGTCACGCAGCAGTTTGACTGTTTGGCCAATCAGCTTGTCCGTTGCGGTCAGCCCGCGCGTTCCGCGCCAGTCGATCGGATCCAGATGAGTGTTGATCTGTTCCAGTCCGGGCACAGGCCAGCGCGCCTTGCGTGGTGTTGCAGCCGAGATGATGCGGAACCCGAGTTCGGGCAGGTATTCGACCACTTCGGGCGCAATACGGTTCCAAGGGGGCACGAACATCGGGCACAGCCGGTCACCCAACAGCTTACGCAAGCGATCCAACCCGGCCTGGGCATCCGCAGTGATGTCTGGGATGGGCCGGTGCAGTCGGAACTCGGATTTTTTCTCACCCTCAGGCGCGTGGTTCTGATGCGCCCAGCCATGCACTACCGGGATTAGCGTCCGATGCCGCGCCACGTAATCCACCAGCTGACGATCGGCATTGCGCGGAATGATCGCAAGATGAACCGGCAGGTCAAGAGTCTGGGACAAGCCTGCCAGCGTCTCTAGCTGCGGCGTCACTGAGACAGCGTCGTCGTCCCGCCACCACAGTGGCAGCGCAAGGTTCTGTGTACGCCAGCGGTCTAGTTCGGACTCCAAAGGGTGCCAGTCAATTGTCATGCTTGCGCCCTCAGCCCTACTGCAATTTCGACGGATCTGTCGGCACCGTCAAAGCCCTTGGCGGAAACGGCGCGTGGGCCATCCTGGATAACAGCCTCAACAGCCCGCGCCAAAGCAGAGCCATCAAGTTCGTTGCTGGGTAGAAGTTCGATTGCGGACAAACCGGCAAGACTAGTTCCGCGCAGTGTCTGTTCGACCTCTTTGCCATCGTCAAACGGAATGAATACGGCTGGAGTACCAGATTGCAGAATGTCCAGCGCGGTATTGTAGCCGCACATGCTGACGGACGCTGCGGCCAGTGGCAGCATCTGGCGGAAATCCGGACGAACAGGTTCCAGCGTCACCGGGGCATCACCCACATCGTTTTGCAAATCGGCAATGCGCTGCCGTGCGTCTTGACCGCCCACCAACAGGCGCCAGCGCCTGTTGGGCATCTTGCGGGCGGCCTCGATGGCCGCGCGAAAGATCGGCTGGCCCACTGATCCGCCGCCGGCGCTGACCAGCACCTCGCCTTGGCCCACGGCATCCGGGTGCGGCGCGGGGGCTTCTGGTGCGACGAAACCGGTATAGAACAGCCGCTTGCGCAATCGATCGGTAACCGGCCAACTGACATCCAGCGGAACAACATCATGATCTGCATGGACAAGGATACCGTCATAGTACCGGAGCACGATCTCTTCCGTACGTTGCGCTTTGGACTCTTTCGACGGTGGGGCCAGAATATCCCGGATCGAGCCCAAAATGGTCGGGCGGTGCGGCAGGGTGCGGGCAGCCTCAAGCGCCGCGATGAACTCGGTCGCCAGTGACCGGCGGCCAAATGGAAACAGCTCAGTGATCAGAACATCCGGCACGAAACTTTCAACGGCTTTCACCAGTGCAGTTTCACGCGCTTTCAGGTAGGCCGCGTCGGCGATGTCACCGTTTGCGGTTAAATGCCGTGTAAAGTCGGTTCCGTCCGAGCGAAGTGGCGGCAACCCCAAAAGGCTGACACCCGCACTGTCCAATTGCGGCGCAGGCATTCCACCCGAAACGACAAAGGTCTCGTGCCCCGCTCGTTCAAATGCCTTGCCCAGCGTCAAGGCCCGACTTAGATGCCCGGTGCCCAGCAGGTGCGTGACAATGATCATCACCTTCATAGGTTGGCCTCGGGCCGGATCAGGCGGATGGGTTCTGGCAACGGCGTGAGGGATGGCATGTCAAGGATATACAGCCGATTGCGCTTGATTTTGAATGGGGCGGGGCCGTCGAAATCCCAACCCCAAGCACGTGCCAGAATGACCCGCATGATGCCGATATGGCAGACCGCAACCGTGTCGCCAGATAGCCCATCCAGCCAGGGCATTAGCCGTGACCAGACCTCGGCCGGGCTTTCACCGTTCGGCGGACGGAATTCCCAGCTCCAATCCTCAATATGGCGGTATCCACTTTTCGGGTCTGCTATCAGATCGACACCGCGCAACCCCTCCCAATCACCCCAGTTCATCTCGGTCAGTGCATCCGAGGTCCGTGGGTCGCGCCCGGCAACAAGGCGCGCGGTCTCGCTGGCCCTCAGCAGCGGACTGGACCACAGGGCCGCGTCCTTCCATGTGTCAGGCAGGCGTGTGTTTGCAAGTTCAGCCCGGGCATCCGCATCCAGCGGAATGTCGCTGCGCCCCTGAATGCGGCCTGCGCGGTTCCAGTGCGTGTGGCCATGTCTGAGCAGGGCTAAACGAGTCATCTTTGGGTCTCCACCAATGGGCGTGCGGATCGCCAGAACCGCTCGGTGGCCGCAGGCAGCAAGTGACGCTCGGCCATCCGCATGCGGGCCTCGGCCCCCAGTGACAGACGAAGCGACAGGTCATCCAACACCCTTTGCAATCGGGCGGCCAGCCCCTTTGCGCCAGTGCTGACCTGCGGGTAGTCCGACGGAGTCAGCACATCCCGCACGCCGGGCCGATCCTGCGCAACAATAGGCACACCGCTGGCTTGTGCTTCAAGATAGACCATCCCAAAAGCTTCGTTCACGCCGGGCCAAACCAGAACCGATGCCGCACTGTACAGTTCTTGCAGCGTTTCACGGTCGCACTGACCAAGAAACCGTACCCTCGATCCGAACGGAGCCATCAGAGTTTCAACTTCGCGACGGGCCGGACCATCGCCCGCAATATTCAGGCTCCAATCCCCATCCAGTAGGGCCAGGGTTTTGGCAATAAGGTCGTAAGATGCCAGTTTGTCACCCTGACGCATCATCCCAACGCTCAGCATCGGGCCATCACACGTGGACGCAGGCGGCAAGTCCGACAGGGGAAGAAAGGGCGGCAACTCGACAAGGTTTTGATCCCCGCACCTGTCCCGTTCAAGCGCAATCAGGTCATTGGTCGTATGATAGAAAATCACTTGCGCCGCGTCGCAGGCAGCATGCGCGGCTTGGGCAAAACTGGCCCAAGGACCATCTAATCGGCTGGTCGCACGGGTGCTTTCGATCTGGACATAAGGGATTTTCCGCGCCTTGCAAACTCGCGGGCCCACAAGGTCGGGCGCTTTGTAGTAGTTGTGATACGTCACCCAAAGGGACGTGTCCAAGGGCATCTCAGCGACAAGACGGTGTACCTCTGCCTGTGCCTCGGCGCGCAACACCGTCTGAACCTGCGCATCACCGGATTTGTCGTAGATACGCAGTCGTGAGGCAAGCTCGACAGTGTCCCCCTGCGCGGCAATCGCCTGCATGAGGTTGCGCGCCATTTCACGATCCCCGGATGGGACCGGGCTGTCGGGTGCCTTCATCGGACAGTAAAAGGCGACCCGAGTCATCAGTTTGTGTCCGCACCCAATGCGCGCAGCCGATTGGAAAGACGGGCGATCCCCGGGTCCATGCGGAAGTCAGAGATCAGGCGGTCATAGGCCGCCACAGCCATCAACGCGGTTTTCTGGGGGTTAGCGGCCAGGCGGACAATAGCCGAGGCCAGCGCGCTAGGATCGTCGTCGGACAGCACCCCGTGGGTTCCGGTTTCAATGAATTCCGGGATGGCCGACACGGGCGTCGAAAGAATTGGCAACAGCTGGGACGCAGCCTCCATCAAAACGTTGGGCAGGCCATCGCGGTCTCCGTCCGCTGCAATCCGGCTCGGTAGCACGAACAGGTCGGCAGCGCGCATTGCTGCGATGACTTCGGGCTGATCGCAGGCACCCTTCCAAGTGATCCGATGCGCCAGACCAGCGGCCGCGGCCCGGCTTTGGAGCGCGCCGCTCAACGTTCCGCCTCCGATATGCGTCCAGCGCCAGTCGAGTGTTTCAGGCAACAGCGCAAAAGCGTCGATCAGGCGATCAAAGCCCTTTTTCTCGACCAATCGGCCGACGGACAGCATGTGAAACGGCCCGCTCGGGGCGCGCGGCTTACGGTTTGGGGGGGCGGGAAAGCGACAAAGGTCCAGTCCGTGATAGATCAGGTCAACCCGCGACGGATCATCAGCAAGGCCACGCAGATGTTCGGCCCCGATGGATGTGCAGGTCGCGCCAAAGGCTGCACCATGTGTCACTTCTTGCAATTTTTCGCGTTTTTCCCACTCGGGCGAGGTCCAGATGTCCTTTGCATGGGCTGAAAAGCTCCATGGCAGGCCACGCATGATCGCAGCATAACGGGCGACCGAGGACGGAGTGTGCATGAAATGCGCATACATCACTTTTGTCGCTTCGGGCAATTCGGCGGCCAGAACACAGGCCTGTCCGAACCTGCGAATGCGGTTATGGGTGGGATCGCGGCGCAAGTCCGCACGCCAAATCTGATAGGCCTCGGCGTAGCCGGGCAGAGTTTTCGCCTTTTCCCGTGCAGCCCAGACGCGCTGCGGCTCATCGTACAGATATTCTGGCAAGTAATGCACCTGACCCTGGAGCCGGTCGTGCAACGGATGGCGCTTGACGTCAGTTGGGTGGCGCAAGGACCAGATATCAAAGCTGTGCCCGGCATCCTGCAGGGCGACAAGTTCCTGGGCGATGAACGTCTCGGACAGGCGCGGCCATCCTTTGACCAGCACCGCCAGTTTCGGCTGTTTCGAGGTCATCCAGTGGCCCGTTTCTGTTCCTGGCCCAACAGCGCGTCTACGCGATCAACAACATAGTCCAGCCCGTCCAGTAGCCCGTCCTGAATAGCCTGCGATGGAAGCGGTTGTTCGGGCAGGTTGCGAATTGCCTGTATCATAGCCTCTGGCGTCAAGCCGTCCCGATTTTCGTCCAGCATGCGGACAAGCCCCAGACTTTCGGCGCGCGACGCTCGGATCCATTGCTCGAGCCGGGGAGTCGAACGTGGCACGATGACGGCGCGTTTATCGAACGAGAGTACCTCGCAAAAGGTGTTGTAGCCGCCCATGCAGACAACACCCGAGGCACCGGCAAAAAGGGTTTCGATCTGGGATTCGAACCCAACGGCGGTTAACCGACCGTTAAGCGCTGCAACGCGAGTCTCAAACTCCTCCCGCAGTTCGCCAGACAGGAAGGGGCCGTAAACCAGTACGGCACGCGGTGACAGGGTAGGGTCTTTTTCATAGGCTGACAAAACAAGGTTCACCATCGCCTTGCCATCGCCGCCGCCACCCGGAGTGATCAGAATATAAGGTTTCTCGGGCGGCTCACCCACAGGGGTGAGGTCTCGGCGTAAGTACCCGGTCCAGTGAATGCGCGACTGCGCTGCTCTGCTCAGAGGCAGGCCTTGGGTCGGGTCATAGATCGAGCGCAGCCCGTATATCCAGATTTCATGATAGAACCGCTCGGTCGCGGTGATGGCTTCTTTCCTCTCCCATTCAGCGGCCAGCACTTCGGGTTCATCAAGCACGTCGCGTAGCCCAAGAACCAGTTTGGTGCGCTGCGACTGCAGAAGAGTTTCCAGCGTCGGCAGAAGCTCACCGCGAAATCCGGTGGGTTCCTTGTCAACGATCAGCATATCGGGATCGAATTGCTCAACAGAGGTCTGTATAAGGCCCGCGCGCAGCTCGGTCACTTCTTCTATGCCCATTCCGATCGTCCGCGCCGCGTAAGAGCCATCGGCGCGTTTGGTGACACCCGGCAGTCGTACGTGATCAACCCGGCGCGGAAAGGTGAATCGCCCCGCCACCGGCGATCCCGTCAGGATCAGAGCGGATGCGTCCGGGTTGGCTTGCGTGATCGCCGCTGCAAGGGCGCGCGACCGACGCAGATGGCCCAGCCCGAAGGTATCGTGGCTGTAGAGCAGAATGCGCGGCGCCCGGCCGGTCGTTTTGTCTTGTATTCCCAGGCTCATGCTTTCGCCTATCGTGTTTTTGGGTTCAACTCCGCGCGTTTGCCCCCGTTACCGTATATTTTTTGACGCCGCTTGCCAAAGGGGTTTCCAAGACAGGGCAAATTCGTCAACCATGGCGGAATAGCAACATTCGATACGCGGCTAGGTCAGGGGAAATCACCCCCATCAGCCTGACATCGGACTTGCTGTTCCACGCAATTGCAGGGCCGGTCATATTCAGTTTTTCCTAGGTTGAAAACACTCTTGTTGTTCGCAGTGCAGCAGGAACACGAAATGACACGATCACGAGAAGAAAAAGGCTGAATATTTGAATACGCTCAGGTGCTTCTGTAGTCTTTTGGCAATACGAGAATTGGATAGGCTGCTTAATGAAACTTAATCTCAGCGCTGTGATAGCCATTCTTGTTTGGGCTTTCGCAGCCGCCTTCGTTACCACAGCAGCGGCACAGACATCCTTGATCCCTGGATATGGGTCGGGTTCCGACACAGAAACAGACACAAATCAGGATAGCGATCTGGCCGCCGCGATCCGAGCTGCGACCGAATCTGGCGCCAGCGTGATTGTTATAGACAGCACCGGGCAGGTCGTATCTTCGGGTACTCAAGACGAGGCTCTTGAGTCCGACACACTCGACCCGATGGGGGGCGGGTCGCAGCTGATGAAAGCGCAGGAGAGGTTGTCGGATTTTCGCGCATCCATGCATGCGCGCTTGCAGGCTTTGCCTTATTCAATTTTCGAAGTGCAGTATATTTTGCGCCAAACCAGCCCGGACGGCCGGATTCAGACATATCTTGAAGTCTTGTTCTGGAACATTCTGTTCCTGCTGCTGGGGCGCTGGTTGTCTGCCGAAATCTACGGCAAGCGCATCGCACGCCGGTTCGTAGTGGCGCGCACCAAGGAAGACCCGAAAGGCTATCGCGAAAAAATGCCCTTCCTGGTGTTCCGTTTCTTCATGGGCATAGGTGCCACTGTCTTTGCGATGGTGATGGCGCTGATCGTGGGGTACTTGATCTTTGGTGAGGCCGAAGACATCTCGATCCAGTTCACGGTCACGGCGATCTTCACCGCGTTCTTCCTGTCGCGCACCGTGTCCGACCTGTGGCGCATGGTGTTGTCGCCCTATCTCAGCCAGTATCGGCTGCCACCGTTTTCGGATCGCGACGCGAAGCGCCTGTATATATGGGCGTCGGTGATTGCGACCTATGATATCTCGGTTGTGCTGTTTTCGACCTGGGTTGCTGACTTTGGATTGAACTACAACATCTACGCGATGGTCTATGGCAGCCTGACCATGGTCGGCGCGCTGGGCAACGTTTTGATGATTCTGTTCAACGCGCGGGCGATTTCCAATGCCATTAGGGGGGGGCGGTCGCCGGATCGGGTTTCGTGGTTATTACGCTTTGTCTCATTTGCGTGGGCGCCGGTCGTGATCGTCTATATTGTCTTCAGTTGGTTCAAACTGGCGGTTGATCTGGTTCTGGAGCATGAGCACTCGCTGCCGATCGTCGCCAGCAGCTATGCGATCTTCATGTCCGTGGTTGTTGCATATGGGGCGATGAACTACCTGCTCGAGCGATATTTTGATCGCAACCGCAAGATGGACGGAATGAACGCAGACGCGGCCGAGGACATCGATGAACCCGTCGAGAAACCAAAGTCAGACAGGCAGCAACAATCGATCCTGACATATGAGGACCTCGCCCGCCGTGTGGCGGGAATACTCGCCTTCGTTGTCGGCCTCTATGCGTTGGTCGTGATCTGGAATCCCGGAATTGACTGGACCGAAGACCTGCCCATTGACCGGGCTCTGGACGTGATGACGATCTTGTTCATCGGCTACATCCTGTTCCACTTCTTCCGCATCTGGATCGACTCGAAAATCGCGGAAGAGATTGATGACGGCAGTGAAGAGGCCGAATTGGGTGATGAAGGCGGTGAGGGGGGGCAAAGCCGTTTGGCAACGCTGCTGCCGTTGTTCCGCGGGGCGATCCTGGCCGTGGTTGTCGTCACCATCGTTCTGATTGTTCTGATGGAGTTGGGCATTAATGTAAGCCCGCTTTTCGCAGGTGCCGGTGTGGTCGGACTGGCAGTGGGGTTCGGCTCGCAAACGCTGGTACGTGACATTTTTTCGGGGGCGTTCTTCCTGTTGGACGATGCGTTTCGGAAAGGGGAATACATCGACATTGGCGATGTCAAAGGAACGGTTGAAAAAATCTCGGTCCGGTCGTTCCAGTTGCGGCATCATCTGGGCGCGCTGAACACGATACCTTTTGGTGAGATCAAGGTGCTGACCAACTATTCCCGCGATTGGGTTATCATGAAGCTGCCGCTGCGGGTGACTTATGACACCGATGTCGAAAAGGTGCGGAAGCTGATCAAGAAACTGGGTCAGGAGTTACTGAGTGACCCTGTGATCGGTGAGAATTTTATCCAGCCGTTGAAGTCGCAGGGCGTGATCGAGATGCAGGATTCAGCGATGATCATTCGGGTCAAATTCATGACCAAGCCGGGGGATCAGTGGCTGGTGCGCAAGAAGGTCTATCAGGAAATCCGCGAGCTTTTTGCCCGGGAAGGTATCAATTTTGCCCACCGCGAAGTCACCGTTCGGCTCGCTGAAGGCAAAGAGCCGGAGGATTTGACGCCCAAACAACGCGAAGCGGTCACGGGCGCGGTGCAGGCGGCTATTGATGAGGATTATCTGGACGATATCGGACCCGGAGGGGACGACCGTTAGCGGGGCTCTCCCGCCCCTTTGGTGTGCGTCTCTGGCGAGACGCCCCGCAAAGCGTTGGGCCGGGCCGCGCGTACCGCGCGGCGGTTGCGCTAGCCGGAAAGCGATGACCAGACGGGTTGAGATGTGCCTAGTTTTTCGGCGGGTAAGGCCCAACGCATATTTGCGGCCCCGACGGTCAATGCCGGTTTCAGGCGATGGCCAGCCCCCCAGCCCGACGCTTCGGGCTTTTGATTATAGTCTGCGGGCGTCGCGTGCGTGATCTCTTCTGAGGTGTCGGATTTCGCCAGTGCGGCCAATAGATCTGCGGTCCGGGCCAGAGACAACTGTGCGAGCATTATGGAGTTGCCAGATGCGGCCTCAGCTAGCGCAGACAGGACCGCGGCAGCCATAAGGTAGCCTGTCGCGTGGTCCAACGCCTGAACCGGCAGCGGTGTTGGTTTATCTGCCTTGGCCCAGGCGCGGCCAGAATCAGCGACGCCTGCGCTCATCTGCACAAGACTGTCAAAGCCGCGTCTGGACGACCACGGCCCCTGCCAGCCGTAGGCGTTCAGCGTGACTTCAATCCGGTTCGGTGCCAGATCATCCCGCTTGGTCTTTGGCAGACCAAGCGCATCCAAAGCGCCCGGCCGATAGCCGTGTACGAACACATCCGCCTGTGACAGCAAATGTTCCAGCTTTTTCATGCCGACAGGCGATTTTAGGTCCAAATACGTACAGTGCTTGCCCAATGAGATATCCGGGATCACGCCGGGTTCATCCCATCCGGGGGGATCAACGCGCAGAACTTCGGCCCCGAAACCAGCAAGCGTTCGGGTCGAGACCGGACCCGCCAGAACGCGGGTGAGGTCCAGAACCCGCAAGCCTGACAGGGGTCGTTGGGCGGTGGCTTCCGGCCGGTCTCGTACAACGATACGACGGGGGCTGTGCCAGCCAATCAGCGGGTCGCGGGAGACTGCCCGACCCTGCGGATGCTCAAGCCACTCCGCACGGCTGCGCATGGCTGCAGCCACACCGCCCCCGGCCACGATCGCGGTTTCCAGGTCCGCGACAGACCACTCTTTCAAAGCTTGGGACACAGCATCGCGATTGCCCGGAACACCAAGCACTTTCAGAGCGGCTGCCTTGTGGCGCGGCAGATTGGTATGCAGCCTGATCCAGCCGTCGGACGCCTGATAATCTCCGGCTACAGCATCCCAAAGGCTTGGCATCTCCCACCCGTCTGGCTTGAAAGAAAACCCATACCACAGTGAGGCCAATCGGTGATCGACGGAAACCTCTGGTGCCTTGGGCGCAAGGTTCAACGCGCTGACAAGACGCGCCAATTCCTGTCCAACGGCGGCGAAGCTGGCGGTTGCCAGCTCACTTACAGCAAAAACGCTGGGTCGTGCGCCCTTGCCAATCGACTTGTAGCTGTCTGATGCGGGAAGGGCGGACATCAAGGTCATTGTTGATATGGGTCCAAACTGTCGCGCAGACCGTCGCCTAGGAAATTGAAGGCCAGTACGATGACGATGATCGGCAGCATTGGGATTGCCGTCCACGGATATATCTCGATCGAAGCGAGGTTCTGTGCGTCGTTCAACATTACGCCCCAACTGACGGCGGGCGCCCTGAGGCCAAGGCCAAGAAAGCTGAGCGCCGTTTCTCCAAGAATCATTGCGGGAATCGACAGGGTGGCCGACGCGATGAGATGCGACATGAAGTTCGGCAGCAGGTGCTTGCGAATGACGCGCCCTGAGCTTGCGCCCATCATCTCGGCCGCGCGCACATATTCCTCCTCGCGCAGGGACAGGAATTTGGCGCGGACAGAGCGGGCCAGACCGGGCCAGTCGAGAATGCCGAGGATGATCGAGATAATGAAGAACACTGCGACAGGGCTCCAGTTCGAAGGCACCGCAGCGGACAGGGCCAGCCAAAGTGGCAATTCCGGCAACGAGCGGAGAATCTCGATCACGCGGTTGATGACCCAATCGATCTTGCCACCGAAATATCCCGCCATTGAGCCGAATATAATGCCCAGAAAGAAAGACACCGAGATACCGATCAGGCCAACGGTTAGGGACAGTTGCGCCCCGTAGAGGATGCGGCTGAAAATGTCCCGGCCAAGACGGTCAGAGCCCCAGAGGAACAGTGTCGCGCCTTCCGGAGGACAGAACAGGTGGGTGTCCGATCTGATCAGCCCGGCCAGTTTGTATTCTGTCCCCTCACAAAAGAATTTGATCGGACGCGGGTCTTCAAGGTCGGGGACGAACTTCCATTGAAAGGTTTCCAAATCCGCCTCGGCCACGATGGGGAAAACGTGAGGACCGATGAACTTACCCTCGTAGAACCAATTTACGCTTTGCGGTGGAGCATAGAGGTGCTCACCGTTGCGTTCATTCGGCCCGTAGGGCGCGATGAAGCCGGCAAAGGGCAGCATCAGATAACAAAGCAGCAGAAAGATGCCTGAGATCAAGCCCAGCTTGTGGGTTTTGAACTTGCGCCAGACCAGCACCCAGTTCGGCGCGTCCAGATCGGCGCGTTCAAGCTGTTGCAGGGCGGCTTCCGGGTCGAATGGGGCATCGTCGACAAAGCGACCATCTGGACGTTGGGTCATGCGTCTCGCCCCTCGTATCGGATGCGCGGGTCGAGCATGACCAGCAGGATGTCAGAGATCATGGTACCGATCAGAGTCAGCAGCGCCACGAACATAAGAATGAACGCAGACAGGAACTGATCTTGCGTTTTCAGCGCCGTCAGCAGGGTTGGGCCGATGGTTTGCAGGCCCAGGACGACCGAGACAAGAACTGAGCCGGATACCATCGACGGCAGCAGATTGCCGATATCGGCAACAAACGGATTGAAGGCCACGCGCAGCGGGTATTTCGTCAACATCCGCGAAGGTGACATACCCTTGGCAATGGCCGTTTCCACATAGGGTTTACCCAGCTCGTCCAGCATATTGGCGCGCAGGCGCTGCATCATGGCCGATGCTCCGGATGTACCGATCACAAAGGTTGGGACGATCAGGTGGACCAGGATGGATTTCAGCTTATCCCAGCTCATCGGCTGGCCTTCGAATGATGGATCCATAAGGCCGCCAATGGGGAGGTTGAAATACTGGTGGCCGTAATAGAACAGGATCAGCGCCAGCAAGAAGTTTGGCGTGGCCAGACCAAGATAGCCAACAAAAGCCGAAGTATAGTCAATCCACGTCCGCGACCGCGCCGCAGCGATGACACCCAGGGGCAGCGCAACGGCATACACAAAAAGGATCGCCGCCAGATTGACCACAACGGTCAGCCAAAGCGTATCGCCTACGATCTCGGCAACGGGGCGGTCGAATTCAAAAGACCAGCCATAGTTGCCTTGCAACAGACCATCAAACCCGTGCGGGCCGGGCCAGAACCCCATCCAGATCAGGTATTGTTCCCAAATAGGCCGGTCCAGCGCGTATTCCTTACGCAGGAATTCAGCCTTTTGTACGCCGGCAGATTGACCCGAGGCCTGAAGTTCAGCGATCTGGTTGCTGAGATAGTCGCCGGGCGGCAGGTTGATGATCACGAAGATCAGCACCGACACCACCACCAGCGTCAGCAGCATCGTGAAAAAGCGATAGACTGCATAACGCAGCATAACCATTTAGCTGCTCCTGATCAGTCGGCGAAGAAAAATTCGTCTGGTCGATGAACGCCGAAATGCGCGCCGGGTTCCCACGCCCACATGGCTTGTTCGGGTACGTTGCGCAGACGGTTGGACACCACGATTGGCTGAGGCGCGCCGTTCAATATGCCGATCGCGTAAACCTGATCGGCGTGAATGTTGAGCATTTCGGTCCAGACGGCCTCGCGCTCTTCATTCGTTGTGGCAATTTCCCAGTCATGGGCCAATTTCATCAAACGCTCGGCCTCGGGCATGTCGGGCGCTTCGCCGACATCCCCGCCTGTCTGGTGATACTGGCCCCATTTCGGCCAGGCCAGAAAGACCTGATCTGTCGGCGCGAGGTAGGCGGGTGAGGTGTGGGTCTGCGGAATTCCATCATCCCAGCCATACCAAACCGAGGCCATGGTGTTGCCCGCAAAAACGCGATTGCGCAGGATATCCCGATCCAGCGGGCGCATCACCAGATCAACGCCAATCTCGCGCCACGTGTCGGTAACGATTTGCAGGGCGTTCTCAACCTCTTGCCGTTCACCCGCGGTTTCGATGATCAGTTCCATCGGGCGTCCATCGGGAAGCAAGCGGATCCCGCTTTTGTCACGCTCGGCCAAGCCGGCCTCATCAAGCAGGGCGTTAGCCTGTTCGATATCGTATTGCGCCCAAGCTTCTGCATTCTTTTCAGAGTAGAACGGAGAAGCAGGCAGCACCGACATGGCGCCAGGTTGCGCCAGCTTGAAATAAAGCGCCTGATTGATCGTGTTGCGGTCAATGGCCAGCGACAGGGCGCGGCGTACACGCACGTCGCGCAAAACCTCGCGCCACGCCTCATCTGCAAAGTTCAGGTTTGGATAAATCGCAATTTGCGAGGCGACGCCGGTTTTCCACAGCAGCGTTTTGTAGTTTCCAACCTTTTCACCTTTTTTCAGGATCGACGCATCGCGGAAGGACAGCCCACGTCCCTGGAGATCAGTTTCGCCTGCGTTTGCTTTCGCCGCAACGAGACCCGGAGCGACGATCTCCATTTCGACCACGTCGATATAGGGCAGTTGCACCCCATTGCTGTCGATACGATGGTAGTACGGGTTGCGGACAAAGTTATGCCGGATTTTTTTGCCCGAGCTTGCGTTCAGCCAAGGTTGGAGCGTGGGCAGTTCGTGGTTGTCGAACTTGTACAGGTTGTCCAGTTTGTTGTGCAGCGCCGCCCAGCTTTTGACGCGCGCATCGTCGACCAGAAAGGCCAATTCCTCGGCGTCTGCGTATTTTTCGTGGTATTGCTTCAGAAACTCGGCAGGGCGGTAGATGAATGGCGGCCGTGCCTGTGCCAGAGATTGAAGAAATTTTGGATTGGGATCATCCCACTCGAAAACAACGGTGGTGGCGTCGGGAAAGGAAACGGTCGGACTTTTACCCTCGACGATTAGAAAATCCGGCGGACCAGAGGGGCTCAGAAGTTCGTTATTGGCAACATCTTCCCACCAATAGCGAAAGTCTTCCGAGGTGAAGGGCGATCCGTCCGACCACTTGTGTCCTTCGCGCAGATTCAGGGTGAACTTGCGGTTGTCCTCGTTTTCGAACGATTCCAGCAGATCGGGCACAAGCTCATACTTCTCATTAAAACCGACGAGACGCGCATAACCATACACCACCATCTGACGGATGTCCTTTGACCGGGTCACCATCGTTCGCAAGGTGCCGCCCGGCGTGCCGAATTCCCGACCCTTCGCAGCCAGATCAACAACCAGCGGTTCTGCGGGCAGTCGTTCCTGGACCGGCGGCAAATGTCCAGCGTTCACTTCAGAGGACCAGAATTGCCCTTCTATCGGGGTGGGAGTGTCTGCCGTGGCGGGCAGTATCCCCGCAACGGCCAGTGCGGCAGCCAGAAAAAGGGGGCGAGTGGTCTTAAACATGGCATCTTACCTTATGGCCGGGCTCCATCTCTACAAGTGAAGGTATCACGGAGTCGGTTAATCGGAAGGCGTCATCCCAACTGTCTGGTGAACCTGCGCCCAACGCAACCAGTTTCAGGTTGATGGGTCGGTTGATGTCAGGTTCCGGTTGGGCTGCAATCAGCGCCTTGGTGTATGGATGGCGGGGGTTGTAGAATAACGTTTCGGGCGGGGCTTGCTCAACGACAAGTCCCCGGCGCATCACGGCGACCTCATCAGCGATGCGGGCCACGACGGCGAGGTCGTGAGAAATGAACAGATAGGACAGGTTCAGACTGTCCTGCAGGTTTTCCAGAAGCGTCAGGATTTGTTCCTGAACGGAGACATCCAAAGCCGAGGTCGGCTCGTCGCAGACAATAAGCTGCGGGTCCAGCATCATTGCGCGCGCGATGGAAAGACGCTGCCGCTGACCACCGGAGAACGCATGTGGATAGCGTTTCAGCATATCTGCGTTCAGACCAACCCGCTTCAGCATATCGGCGGCCTTGTCCCGCTGTTCGGATGCAGTTCCGATATTGTGAATCTCTAACGGCTCGGTCATCGCGTCCTGAATGCGCATGCGCGGGCTGAGAGAGCTGTAGGGGTCTTGGAAAACCATCTGAGCTTTACGTTGAAAGGCGGTGCGCTGGGCGCGCGTCATGTGGTGTACCGTGATCGGATCTTCGGTTGCTGAGGTCCGAAACAGAACCTCTCCTCCGGGGTCGGGCAGTTCGGCGCCAAGTGCTATGCGGGCCGCCGTTGTCTTGCCGGATCCGCTTTCACCCACGATGGCAAGCGTCTTGCCGCGGGCAAGTTTCAGGTCGACACCCCGGCAGGCATGGATCAACCTCTCACCCTGCCAGCCTCTGCTGGAGCGCATGGTGTAGGTTTTGGAGACATCTTTCATTTCCAGGATCATGTCCTCGTCGGACATGGGGATGCCAACCGCGTTCTCATCGGGAATACAGGGTGCCGCGTTGAACAGTTGTTGGGTGTAAGGGTGGGCTGGTGAGGTAAGGATCGGGGCCGCGGCACCCGACTCCATGACGCGTCCTTTATGCATCACAACCACCTGTTCGGCCATGTTGGCGACGACGCCAAGATCATGGGTCACGAGGATCAGAGCCATACCGGTTTCGCGCTGTAGCTCTTTGATCAGGCCCAGCACCTGCGCCTGCGTTGTCACGTCCAGCGCGGTCGTCGGCTCATCCGCGATCAGCAGTTCCGGCCGCGCGACCATCGCCATCGCGATCATGGCGCGCTGCCGCATACCGCCGGACAATTCGAACGGGTAGGAGTCATAAGCGCGTTGCGGATCGGGGAAGCCCACGCGTTCGAACTGAGTCAGAACCTCTTTGCGGGCCTGCGCTTCGGATGCGCCACGGTGCAACCAAAGAACTTCGCTGACCTGATTGCCGATCTTGTGCAGCGGGGACAGGGACCGCATCGGCTCCTGAAAGATCATTGAGACCCTGTTTCCGCGGATATCCCGCATCTGGCGTTCGCTGATCCTTGTCAGATCGACCGAACCGTTTGAATCGTTCAACGTGATCGTACCGCTGCGAATCTGTGCCGTGCGTGGCAAAATCCGAAGGGCCGCGCGGCACGATATGGTTTTACCGGACCCGGACTCTCCGACCAGCGCCAGCGTTTGACCCGCGTCCACATCGAAGCTCACGCCTTTGACAACGGACTCACCCGCACCAAAACCGATGCTTAAATCACGTACAGACAACAACGCTGTCATGCGGGTATTCCACCCGTTCGGCCGTATGTCGGCATCGGCTTGATCAACTCCCTGTGTTTTTTCCGTCAGTTTCGCGCGGTTGATGCACGCTAGTCAAACCCGTTCTTCACCCGAATTGTCGCGGAATCGTGAAAACGATACCAATTTGACTACACAAATACTTGAAGATTTGCCATCACATGCGTCGTCGACCCCATCTGGCAAGTCGATTGATATCAAGGAGAGATTTCCCGTGCCCAACGACCAAAGCCGCCTGGATCTGTTCATTGATCGAATGGTGTCTCAGCGCGCCTGTCTGGATTTTGCCATCGCTGAAACGCGCGGTATGGCTGGCCCGGTGTTTGAATTGGGATTGGGCAATGGGCGTACGTACCACCATATGCTGCAGTATATAAACAAGCGCCCGGTCTATGTGTTTGAACGCGCGGTGGCATCGCATCCAGAATCGACGCCACCCGAGGATCGGGTGATTCTTGGCGACGTGCGCGAGACGTTGCCCGCCGCCTTGGAGCGCTTTGGAGACACTGCAAGCCTGATTCACGCGGATCTTGGTGGCCATAACAGGGAAAAGAATGATGCCTTTGCGAGGTTCATCTCACCCCTTGTTGAGCCCTTATTGGCGACGGGTGGTATGATGGTGTCCAGTGATCGGATGTATTTCGATGGCCTGACCGAATTGCCCCTGCCGCCCGGTGCGGTTCCGGGTCGTTGTTTTGTCTACCGCCGCTGACCTGAAAGAGCGCCCCATGCTGTTCTACGATTGCTCAACCGCTCCTAACCCGCGTCGTGCGCGTATGTTCATTGCGGAAAAAGGGTTGAAGATTGAAACCCGCGAAATCTCGATCGCCAAGGGTGAACAACTCAGCTACGCGTTTAAGGCGGTCAATCCGAATGCAACCCTGCCCGTGCTGGTCACGGATGATGGCACCGTGCTGACGGAAAACCTGGGTATCGCGGCTTATCTTGAGGCGCGCTTTCCCGAACCACCCTTGATGGGGCGCACCCCGGATGAAAAGGGGATGGTGCTGATGTGGAACAGCATTGTTGAGCAACAGGGCGGCGTGCCAATAGCCGAGACTTTGCGCAACACGCACCCCGCCTTTGCCAACCGGGCGCTTCCCGGTCCCGTAAATCACGCGCAAATCCCCGAACTGGCGCAGCGCGGAACAGCGCGTGTTGACCAGTTCTTTGACTTGCTGGAGGCGCGACTGTCGCAAAGCGCCTACTTGGCAGGGTCTGAATTCACGATGGCCGACATTACAGCCTTTGTCTTTGTCGACTTCGCACGCGTCATAAAAAAGCGGATTCCGCAGGAAAACAAAGCCTCGCTTGCGTGGTTTGAAAGGGTTGGCGCACGGGCCAGCGCCCAACTCTAGACACGCTGCGTTCACGGAAACATTACGCGCGGTCTGGACTGTACAATAATGTCTAGACAGAAGTGAACAGTGGGTCTAGCGTCCTTCCCGAGTCACGCAGGAGAGGGCAGGATGAAATCTCAGTATCGCGTTGTGGTCATTGGGGGCGGTGTAGTCGGCGCCTCGGTTCTGTATCATCTGGCCAAGTTCGGCTGGTCGGATGTTGTGATGCTGGAACGTCGGCGTCTGGCGTCCGGCTCGTCCTGGCACGCCGCCGGAGGCATCCATGCGTTGAACGCCGATCCGAACATGGCGTCGTTGCAAGCCTACACCATTGACCTGCTCAGCGAGATTGAAAAGGAATCCGGCCAGAATATCGGCTTGCACATGACAGGCGGTTTGACGCTGGCTGGCACTCCGGAGCGCTGGGAATGGCTGCAAGCAAACTACCGCATCTTCCAATCCATCGGCATTGATGATTGCGAGCTGCTTTCCCCGGAAGAGGCGCAACGGCGCTGCCCGATCATGTCCACCGATGGTGTACTAGGTGCCATGTGGGCGGATCGTGAAGGATACATTGATACGACTGGCACAGTGCAGGCTTATGCCACGGCGGCCAAAAAACGGGGCGCGGAGTATTACGAGGAAACCAAGGTCGAAAGTCTGACGCAGACCGCGGATGGCTGGCAGGTGGTGACCGACAAAGGCACAATTACCTGTGACCATGTGGTCAACGCGGCGGGTCTTTGGGCCAAGCAGGTGGGCCGTATGGCAGGTGTCGAGTTGCCGGTCTCTCCGCTTAAGCACCACTATCTGATCACGGATACGGTGCCCGAGCTGGCTGAGGCAGAGTTTGAGATGCCGATGACCGTTGACCTCGAAGGCTTCACCTATATGCGGCAGGACCAGAAGGGGGTTCTTGTCGGAATCTATGAGGTCGACCACGAACACTGGGCCATGGACGGCGCGCCTTGGAACTATGGTGAGGAGCTGTTTCAGGAACAGCTCGACCGCATCGAGAACGAACTGACGCTTGGCTTTGAACGCTATCCGTCGATTCAGAATGTTGGCATCAAGACATGGGTGAACGGTGCGTTTACCTTCTCGCCTGACGGCAACCCTTTGGTCGGTCCGGTGCCCGGCAAACGCGGATACTGGTCGGCCTGTGCGGTAATGGCTGGATTCTTGCAGGGCGGCGGTGTTGGCAAGACTCTGGCCGAATGGATGATCCATGGTGAGCCCGAGGCAGACGCGTGGCCAATGGATGTGGCACGCTATGGCGATTTCGCGCAGAACAAACGCTACATTCGCGAAACAACCGGTCAGTTCTATTCCCGCCGTTTCGTGATGACCTACCCGAATGAACAACTGCCCGCCGGACGTCCGCTTAAAATGGCCCCGGCCCATGACGCGATGACCGAGGCAGGCTGCAAATGGGGCGTAAGCTGGGATCTGGAAGTACCGCTTTATTTCGCGCCGAAAGGGTTTGAGGAAACGCCGACGCTCAAGCGGTCGAACGCGCATGATATTGTGGCCGAGGAATGCAAGGTGATCCGCGAAGGCGTGGGCTTGATGGATATCACAGGCTTTTCGCGGTTCGAGGTTTCAGGCCCGAATGCCGAGGCCTGGTTGGATAAAGTGATGGCCTCAAAACTGCCCGCGCCGGGGCGGGCCAAGCTGGCCCCGATGCTGGGCGAGAACGGGCGTCTCAAGGGTGATCTGACTGTGCTCAACTGGGGTGATGGTACGTGGTGGATCATGGGCAGCTACTACCTGCGCGCCTGGCACATGCGTTGGTTCGACGATCACATGATCAAGGGCGTTAACGTCCGCGATCTGGGTGAGGAGTATTGCGGCTTTGCCGTGGTTGGTCCGAAATCGCAGACCGTGGTTGATAAACTGGCCGAACAGGACATCTCAGGCCTCAAATTCATGGGGTGCGGAGAGTTCGATATCGGGCTGGTCCGCGCCCGCGTTGCACGCATGTCGGTGACGGGTGAAAAAGGGTATGAGATCAACTGCCGGTACGGTGACCACGTCAAACTGCGCCGGATGCTGCTTGAAGCAGGGGCCGATCAAGGCATCCGAGAATGCGGTTTCAACGCGATGCTCTCAACCCGGTTAGAGAAGAGTTTCGGCATCTGGTCCGCGGAGTTTACCCAGCTTTACACGCCGGGGATGACCGGAATGGATCGCTGGATCGACTGGGACAAGGATTTTGTTGGTAAAGAGGCTGCCGTGGCCGAGCGCGACGGCAATGGCCCCGCGCAGGTGCAGGTGACACTGGAAGTCGACGCGTTAGACGCCGATGCCAGCGGGTACGAGCCGATCTGGTCGGGTGAGGATCGCGTAGGTTTCGTGACCTCGGGCGGCTATGGGCATTACACCGGCAAGTCGCTGGCGATGGCGCTGGTCAACCGCGACAAGGCTGAACCGGGCACGGAGCTGACCGTGCATGTGGTCGGTGTTGAACGCCCCGCGCGCGTCATCGCTGCGTCCCCATACGATCCGCAGGGCAAGGCGATGAGGGGCTGATGGTGATCTCACAAACGTCCGAGCGTGGTCGGCGTCGGCGTGGGCGCAGCGCTGACGCTGCACCTCCGCCCAGCCGCGACGTGAATTACCGCCAGTTAAAAAACCCCTTCCCGCAGATGGAGGTTTTTCCGGCAGAGCATATCGCGGACATGCATGAAACCGCTCTGCGAACGCTTCAGAAACTTGGGGTCAAGGTATTGTTGCCCGAAGCGCGTCGGTTGTTTGCTGCGGGCGGGGCGCGTGTGGATGAGGACAGCGAAATGGTCTTCATCGGGCGCGAGATTGTCGATGCGGCGGTTGCGTCAGCCCCGAAATCCATCTTGTGCCGTGCGGGTGCGCGCCATCGCGACTTTACACTGGAACTGGGTAGCCTTGTGTTTCAGCCGGGTGCAGGGGCCCCGAACGCCACCGATCTGGAACGCGGTCGCCGGCCCGCCACCGGGCAGGACTATCTGGAATTTCTGAAGCTGACGCATCACTTCGACGTCTTCCAGATGATCTCGCCTCAGGTCGAGCCGCAGGATGTACCGACCCATCTGCGCCATTATTTCACGACACAGGCGCAGATGGAGCTGACCGACAAGTTCCCGTTCTTCTTCTCGCGCGGGACGCCGCAAGTGATGGATTGCTTTGAGATGCTTTCAACGGCGCGGGGGTTGTCGGATGACGAATTCCGCGGCAACGCGCATTGTTATACGATCATCAACACCAACAGCCCGCGGACGCTGGATATTCCGATGGCGCAGGGCCTGATCGATTTTGCCCGACATGGTCAGATGTCGATCATTACGCCATTCACTCTGATGGGTGCAATGGCTCCGATTACCGTGGCAGGTGCAATTACCCTGTCCCATGCCGAGGCCTTGGCGGCGCTTACACTAACCCAATTGGCCAACCCCGGCGCGCCTGTTTGCTATGGAACCTTCACCAGCAACGTAGACATGAAATCGGGTGCGCCAGCCTTCGGAACGCCCTCGCATTTCCAGGCGTCACTTGCGGCGGGACAACTGGCGCGGCATTTGGGCTTGCCCTGGCGATCTGCGGCCGGGTCGGCGTCGAACATCAACGATGTGCAGGCGGCAAACGAAAATCAGTTTGGCCTGTGGGGTTGCCTGATGGCCGGGGCATCCGTTGTAATCCACTCTGCCGGGTGGCTTGAAGGCGGGCTGACCGTGTCCTTCGAGAAACTGATCTGTGACGCCGAGGTGCTGAACATGGTCGCCGAGCTTTGCGCTGGGGCACAGGCTGGGACGGCTGAGATCGGTTTTGACACTGCGTTGCGAGAGGTCGAGCCCAGCGGGCACTTCTTTGCGTCGAGCCAAACGATGGAACGGTACAATACCGAGTTCTACCAGCCACACGTCCATGACTATGCCAATTTCGGAACCTGGACCGAGCGCGGATCGGTTGACGCCAATCATCGTGCAACGGCTGTCTGGAAACAGATTCTGGATGAGTTTAAGGCACCGCCGACAAACAGTGACCGACTGGGAGCCTTGCAGGACTTGATCGCACGCCGCACGTCCGAAGGCGGCGCGCCGCCGGAGAGTTGAATGAGCACCAAACCCATCCTGCACCGGGACGACCCCGAAGCTGAGCCGTTGGTCGGCAACATCAAGGTCACGCGTGAAGACTGGCTGAACGTGGCGATGGATGTGCTTATCTCGGACGGTGTGGATCAGATCAAGGTTTTGAACCTGGCCGAGCGGATGGCGGTGTCGCGGTCCTCTTTCTATTGGTACTTCAAATCGCGGCAGGAGTTGCTGGATGCGTTGCTGGCGCGGTGGCAGGCGACCAACACCGCTGCGCTTGTCGCACAGGCCGAATCCCCTGCAGACACCATCACAGGGGCAGTTTGCAACGTTCATCGCTGTGTGGTGAACACTGATCTCTTTGATACGGCGTTGGATTTTGCCGTACGGGACTGGGCGCGTAAATCGGGTAAAGTGCGGCGTGCGCTGGATCAGTCGGACGCCCGGCGTCTTCAGGCTTTGCACGCAATGTTCACCCGGTACGGCTATTCCGAGGTCGAGGCCGAGACCCGCGCGCGTGTACTCTACTACATGCAAATCGGTTACGATCTTGCCCAGTTGAACGAGCCGATGGAAACGCGGTTGTCGATGGTGCCGCACTATCTATACGTCTTCACTGGGGTTGAGCCAAAGCCCGAGGAAGTCGAGGAATTCAGCGCCTATTCAAAGCGCTATTTGGAAGGAGACACAGAATGAGCCAACCAGACGCAATCATCATCGGCACCGGTGTCATTGGCGCCGCCGTGGCGTTCGAAATGGCCAAGGCCGGGTGGAAGACCCTATCGCTCGACCGCAACAGCCAGGTCGGCCACGGTTCGACCGCTGGATCATGCGCGATCATTCGCATGCATTATTCAACCTTCGACGGCACCGCTTTCGCGTGGGAGGGCTATCATTACTGGCGGGATTGGGCTGAGTATCTTGGGCTGCCCGCAGATGCCAATCTGGCGCAGTTCCGCGAGACGGGTTGCCTGGTTATGAAAACCGACGCCAATGGGATGCTGGAAAAGCACAAACAGAACAGTGCCGATCTGGATTGCCCGTTCGAGGACTGGTCGCCCGAGAAGATCACCGAACGTCTGCCGGTCTATTCGCTGGACAGTTTCACGCCACCCAAACGCATGGATGATCCGGAATTCGGCCATCCTAACGGGCGCAAAATGCAAGGTGGTGTGTTCTGGCCGCAGGCGGGCTATGTCACGGATCCGGCACTGTCGGCGCAAAACCTGATGGACGCAGCAAAGCTGCACGGGGCCGAAGTTCGCACCGGCGCCGAAGTGGTTGAAATATTGGTCGACGAAGGCCGCGCGGCTGGCGTGAAGCTGGCCTCGGGCGAAGAAATACGGGCCAAGGTTGTGGTGAACGTGGCCGGGCCGGGATCGGCGATCATAAACAAGATGGCAGGTGTTCTGGATGACATGACCATCGAAACACGCCCGCTGCGGCAAGAGGTTGTGCATGTGCCCGCGCCCGAGGGGTTCGATTTCGAGAATGACGGAACCATAGTCTCGGACAGCGATATCGCCTGTTATTGCCGCCCCGAACATGGCAACCACATCCTTGTCGGCTCAGAAGACCCGGAATGTGACCCGCATCAGTGGTGTGAGGATGACGTCCACTACAATCACGATTTCACAGATCAGTGGACGACGCAGGCGATGCGCTATGCCCAGCGCGTCCCCAGCCTTGGCATCCCATCCAAAACACGCGGTGTAGTGGACCTGTATGATGCCTCGACCGACTGGATTCCGATTTACGATAAATCCAGTCTGCCGGGCTTTTACATGGCCTGCGGCACCAGCGGGAACCAGTACAAGAACGCGCCGATTGCGGGCAAGATGATGGCGGCCCTGATCGACTATTGCGAGGGCGGCGCGGATCACGATACGCAACCGTTGCAGTTTGAACTGCCCTATATCAAGCGGATGATTGATGTCGGGTTCTATTCCCGCAAACGCCCGATCAACAAAGAAAGCAGTTTTTCGGTTCTGGGCTAGCCGCCTCTGGAAAACGCTCTAAGATTTCTGGGAACCAAAAAGGGGCCCAGAATGACCGAGCCAATGAACCGAGTTCTGATACTGGGAAGCGCGCCAAGTGCAGCCGAGGCGAAATCTTGGGCGCGCGCCCCCTTTACCCATATCGTTGCAATCAACAACGCGTGGCGCATCCGGCCAGATTGGGACGTGCTGATCCACCCAGAGGATTTCCCAACGCAAAATCAGCCGGGCCGCATGGCACCACATCAGCGGGTTGTGACGGCCGAGGAATATGTCCCGGCACAGAACAGGTTTGGCGGGTTTGTCTATGCGGGCGGAACAATGGCATTTACCGCTGGCTACTGGGCATTGGCGGCGTTGCGCCCCTCAGTAATGGCGTTTTTCGGGTGTGATATGGTGTATCCCGGAACCGGTAAAACCCATTTCTACGGAACCGGAGCAGCGGACCCGCTGCGAGAAGACGTTACCTTGCGGTCTCTTGAAGCCAAATCAGCGCGCTTGGCCATGTTTGGCGCGGCTCAGGGCTGCCGGGTTGTCAGGCTGTCAAAGGGTGAAAGCCGTTTGCTGTTTCCATCAGTTGATCGGAATACCCCTGCGGCGCGCGATCTGCCGAAGACTGACGGGATGGTCGGAATACTTCAGGCGGAACGAGATTTGGGATATTTTGTGCCGTCCGGGCGGTATTGGGAGGCCGCGGAAACCTTCGACGCTGCCAAGCTGGATGCCTTGGATCAGCAATGGTTGGCAGCGTATTGCCCGGCCGCGTATGAGAATGTTGCTTAGACAATTACGTAGTAAATTTCACCCACGCCCAGACCATGGCAATATAGGTTAGGTTATGCATGAACTGATCCAGCCCCGCGGCACGCCAATAAGCTGCCTGCGTTGGGGATAACTGCTTCTTGTCAGAATAGCTGGCCTTGGCAAAGTCGATATTGAAATGCACGATCCATTCCAGCCCTGCAATGATCAGGATAAACGACCAAGGGGCGCCGAACAGCAAGAAAACGATGACCGACCCGATAACGTGCACACCAGCATGCTGCGCACGGCCCCAATGAAAGTACTCGCCACGGCCTGACAACATTTTAGGAGTTTGTAGGTAGAAATCCGCAAACATATGCTTGATTTGCAACAAGCAGAGCATCAATAGCACTGCACCCAGGCTGGCAGTCAAATTGTTCCTCCCGATATCGTCCGTTGCAAAGTCTAGGCGCTAAACAGGTGCGGCGCAAATGAACTAGTTCACAAACGGCAAATAAATGACCAAACTGGAAATTATTTGCGTCTTATGTCGCGGTTGCGATAAAATCAGGGTGTTGGATTTGCGGCGCTGTCGTCAAGATCGGATCGGTGATCCAAACCAGGGGCAAGTTATATAGAACGTTCAATTTTCCAGTTCATTTGGAAGTATTCAAAGCGCGATCAGCTAATTCTGTTGGCCGTGACGGCTACACTCTTTCCGCTGCTGTATCTGACACTGGAATTGCCAAAGCGGATCATCAACGACGCAATCGGTGCCGCCAGTCCGATCGTGGATTTTCTGGGTTATGAACTGACGCAGACGACGTTTCTTGTGATCCTGTGTTTCGCGTTTCTGGCGGCTGTGCTTGCCCACGGCTTGATGAAGATGCGCATAAACACCATGAAAGGTGTGCTGAGCGAACGGATGCTGCGCCGGCTGCGGTACCAGTTGATCAATCGCGCGCTGAGGTTCCCCCAACCATATTTCGAACGGGTCAGCCAAGGCGAAATGGTCTCGATGATCACAGCGGAAAGTGAGCCGATGGGCGGGCTGATGGGGGATGCAATCAGCCAGCCGGTTCTGCAAGCCGGGCAGATGATTACGATCCTGTCCTTCCTGTTCCTGCAAAGCGTCTGGTTTGGATTGGCCGCCGTCGCGCTGATACCGCTTCAGGCTTGGCTTATTCCCAAACTGCAACGCCAGATCAATCTTCTGAACAAGAAACGTATACAGGAAGTCCGCGTCTTGGCGGCACAGATCGGTGAGAACGCCGCGGGGGCTTCGACTCTGCGCGCAAATGGCGGTTGGCGCTATCGCAGGGCCATGATCTCAGAGCAGCTTGGGCGGTTGTTTGGCATTCGCTTCCAGATTTACCAGAAGAAATTCTTCATGAAGTTCATAAACAACTTCATATCGCAACTTACGCCTTTCATGTTTTATCTGGTTGGCGGCATTCTGGTGCTGCAAGGATCTGTTTCGCTGGGTGCCCTGGTGGCGGCGCTGGCAGCGTACAAGGATCTGAGCGCGCCGTGGAAAGAGCTGCTGACCTATTACAACCAGACGCAGGATATGTCTTTGCGGTGGGACGTGGTCATCGAACGCTTTGCCCCGCCGGGAATGCCCGACGAAAAGCTGTTTGAAGGTGAGCCTGAGGCGCGACCACATCTGAAAGGAGATATCGTTCTGGATGGCGTTTCCGTCCGGGATATGGACGGCAATCAGGTACTTGACGATCTGAACCTTAGCTTTTCGGGCGGAAAAACCGTCGGCATCGCTGCCCCGAGCGAGGAGGACAGGCGTGCCCTGTCCGAACTTTTGACGCGGGAAATTCTGCCCAGTTCGGGCCGGGTTGAGATTGGGGGCGAAAACCTTTCGACCCTGCATCAAGCCGTGGTGGCCGCACGCATTGGCTATGCCTCGTCGCGCCCCGTTATGTTCCAGGGCACTTTGGGGGATAACGTCATGATGCCCATACGGCAAAAGCCCGTGACGCTGGAGAACGATGATCCCGACTTTGCCGAGACTCAACGCGCGGGCAATAGCTCTGATCCGTTCAACGTCGAATGGCTGGACCCGTCCCTGGCGGGTTTGAGCACCCCAAAAGAGCTGCGTGACTGGTGGTTACGCCTGATTGATGGCATGGGGTCTGGGGCTGCTCTTTTACGGCGTGGGTCCGAGCAAATCTTTGATGCTACCCAGCACCCGGAATTGGCACACAAGCTGGTTGAAGTGCGGCCTCTGGTTCAGCAGGCGGTGCGAAAGGCCGGGCTGGAACAACAGGCACTGATATTCGATCGCAGCATTTACAACCCGGCCTTGCCCGTCGCGGAAAACCTGTTGTTCGCAACACCGCGGGTTCCGGTCACGCAAGAACTGTTGGCCAGCCAAACGATTTTTCTTGGACAACTGCGCGAGTTGGGGCTGGATGAAACTTTGGTCGGCCTGACCCGCGACGTGATCGAGATGCTGCGCCAGATCTTTGGCATTGATGGCACCGACCACCCGCTGTTCCGCAAACTCGGACTACAGGCCCACACGTATGAGGCTGCGTTAGAACTGGTCGAGCGGACACGGAACGAAGGTGTATCCGGGCTTGATGACGAGCAGTTGGCCAATCTGCTGGCCGTACCCTTCGTGATTTCAGCCGAACAAATCGGGCCCGCCTTCACGCAAGAGCTTAAAGATCGTATTCTTGAGTTAAGACACAGCCATTCCGAGAAACTGTTAGAGCGGCTGCAAGATGTCTTTGTGCCGCTGGACAAAGACGAATTTGCACCCGGACTGACGGTGATGGAAAACGCGCTGTTCGGCAAGGTCAGCCAGATCGGGGGCGGACGCTCGGATGACGCGCGCAAGCTGATTGTCGATGTTCTGGACAAAAACAGTGCGCGATCGCTCGTGGTCGAATTGATCTATGATATGCCCGTTGCCATCGGTGGTCAGAACTTGCCAGCCGTTCTTGCCGAGCCTCTGGCCTTTACTCGTGCGACCATCAAAAAGCCGGATATCCTGATCCTGGAAAACGCGCTGGCCAGTTTTGACATGGCCACTCAGGTCTCTGTTTACAAAAACCTGCGGGAATTGCTGCCGGATACAACGGTGATTTATCTGAACGATCACTTCGAGAATCCCGATGTATTCGACATTTATGTCGAAATCCGGCAGGGTCGGGTGGTTTCGGATGAAGGGGATGCGACCGTGGAAGAGGACAGCGCCGCCTCGGCAGACTTGGCGCGAAAGCTGCGCGCATTGGAGCGGACACCGCTGTTTTCAGGTCTCGACCGTAGACAGATTCGCCTTCTGGCTTTTGGTGCGCAATGGTTTGACGCGAAACCGGGTGAGGTTGTGTTCCTGAAAGACGACCAACCCACTGATGGCGCCTATGTGGTGCTCAAGGGTGAGGCCGCGCTGTACCTCCCGCAGATGGAAGGCCCGGATCAACTGATCACCAAGGTCGGGCCGGGGGCATTGGTCGGAGAGTTGGCTCTGATCCGCAAAGAACCCCGTGCTCTGACCATGATTGCCGAATCCGATTTGTCCTGCCTGCGGATCGGTGAGGAAGAATTCCTCGCGGTGGTTGAAAACGACGCCGCAACTGCGTTCAAGCTGATGCAGGTGATCGCGGGATACGTCACGAATTAAACGTCGGCGTGGTATGGAACGGGACAGATTCTCTTGGTGACCTGCGCGTTTACAGAGGCTTTTTCCGTATTGTCTTCGAAATCGGGGTGTTTGTTACCCCTCGGTCGCGGGGGCGCCACCCTGAAAGGCGTTACCGTTGGCATAGTCGCAAGGGTCTTCCTGCATTTGCAGATGCAGGCCGTCGCCCGCGTAAGGGTTTGCGCGCGCCAAGTCTTCGTCTACTTCGACCCCAAGACCCGGTGCGGTTGGGGCCGTCACAAAGCCTTGGTCGACGCGCAACGTGCCCTTGATCAGCTGATCGTGGAAAGGGGTTTCAATAGTTTCCAGCAACAACAGGTTTGGGATCGATGCGGCCAGATGGATATTGGCCGCCCACTCAATGGGTCCAGCGTAAAGGTGCGGTGCCATCTGGGCGTTAAAAACTTCGGCCATGGCTGCGACCTTCTTCATCTCCCAAATGCCACCGGCGCGGCCTAGGGCGGGCTGCAGAATCTCGGCGGCGCCTGCACGCAGGACGGCCCCGAATTCGGCTTTAGTGGTCATGCGTTCCCCGGTCGCGACCGGAATGCGGACGTTGCGGGCGACGCGGGCCATGTCCTCGATCATGTCGGGCGGGGTCGGCTCTTCGAACCAAAGCGGCGAATAGGGCTCCAACGCCTGCCCCAGCCGAATGGCGCCTGCAGTGTTGAACTGACCATGGGTACCGAACAGCAGATCGGCCTTGTCGCCAACAGCCTCGCGGATCGCTTTGCAAAAGGCCACCGACATCGAGATATCGGACATTGCGGGCATGTGTCCACCGCGGATCGTGTAGGGGCCAGCAGGATCGAACTTGACCGCTGTGAACCCGCGGCGCACCATCTCTGCCGCGCATTCTCCGGCCTGCTCAGGAGAGGTCCAGAAATCAGCCAGATTATGCTGGGGCAGGGGATAAAGGTAGGTGTAAGCCCGGATTCGTTCGTTCATCAGACCACCCAGCAGAGCATAGACGGGGCGGTTGCGATCTTTGCCAAGAATGTCCCAGCAGGCGATTTCCAACCCCGAAAATGCGCCCATCACGGTCAGGTCCGGGCGCTGTGTAAAACCGCTGGAATAGGCGCGGCGGAACATCAGTTCGATATTCTCGGGGTTTTCGCCCAGCATGTGCCGTTCAAAGACATCCCTGATCACATGGCGCATCGCCTCGGGTCCGACCGAAGAGGCATAGCATTCGCCCCAGCCGGTGATACCGGTATCGGTTGTGACTTTCACCAAGATCCAATACCGCCCGCCCCAACCCGGTGCGGGCGGAGCGGTTACGATGACGTCGAGGTCCTGCAGTTTCATCCCAAGCCCCTTCTGGTCAGTCTCTGTTGAACAGGATCACGTTGCGCTTTGCCGATCCGGTTTTGGTGTCCGCAATCGCCTCATTGATCTGATCCAGCGACCATCGGCCCGAGATCAGCTCATCCAGTTTCAACCGCCCTTGATTATAGAGGTCGATCATCCACGGGATATCGCGCTGGATCACCACATCACCCATTTTAGAGCCAACGATCCCCTGGCCCAGCGCTGCCAGAACGACCGGCTCATAGGTGGACATATCACCCGAATGCGGCATGCCGATCATGATCGCTTTGCCGCCCCGCCCCAAGTATCGCGGTGCTTGGTCATAGGCCGGGATCGCGCCAACAGTGATCAGGACCACGTCTGCACCGCGCCCACCCAGCGCCTTGAAGGCGGCTTTCCAGGGGTGCTGAGTGCTGGCCAACACACCATGCGTTGCCCCGAACTCCTTGGCGATTTCTAGCTTTTCCTCAGTCATGTCGACAGCCACGATCCGCCGTGCGCCGGCAAGGCGTGCGCCCTGAATGGCGTTCAACCCCACGCCGCCAGCGCCGATCACAACCACATCCTGACCCGGACGAAGCTTGGCGGCATTCACCGCAGCACCGACCCCGGTGATGACCCCGCACGATAGCAGACTGGCAACATCTTTTGGCATGTCCGATGGGATTTTGACGATTTGCCGGTGGCTTACAACGACCTTTTCGGCAAAGGCACCGCAGGCCATCGCCTGATCCAGTGGCCCGTTGTCCGCGGTCCGCAACGGGCCTTTCACGGTGTCATACGGTGTCTCGCATATGGTCGGCTGCCCGCCCGCACAGGACGGGCACGTCCCGCACGCACGGATCAGCGTGACAACAACAGCATCTCCAACCTTGAAGTCGCCCACAGCGTCACCGGTTGCCGTAACAACCCCAGCAGCCTCATGCCCGTATACGGCGGGCAGATGGCCACCCCACGCGCCGCTGGCGAAGGTGATGTCGGAATGGCAGATCGCGACCGCGTCAAGAGTTACCTCAACCTCACCCGTCGCAGGGGGCGCGATCAGAATATCCTCGATAACCAGAGGTTCGTTAAATGCCCGACATACGGCGGCTTTTATTTTTTGCATGCTGGTATTTGCTCCCTTTTCGGCACGGTGGCGCGGGAAACCGCGGGCCGCAAGACAGAAACCGTCATCAATGCGTCGTTGTTACGCCACGGCAGGGCGTGCGCGCAAAAACATCGCGAATCCCGCACACATCAGCAACATGGCAAGTAGGAAAGGCGCGCCGGGCAGGTAGAATGTCGCGTCCGGTCTTATGAATTGCGCAAACACGGTCGTCATCACCAGCGGGGAGATTACCATCGACAGAGCATGCAGTGAGGTGAGCACACCCTGCAACTCTCCTTGCTGGGAGTCCGGAGTCGCCCGGGACGTCAGCGCCTGTAGGGCAGGGGTGACGACAGCGCCGATCGCAGTGATGGGGATCAGCAAAAGCGCGATGAACCCGTTGGTCAGAAAGGCCAGTAGCACAAAGCTGACGATCTCGAACACCATACCGTAGATGATTGTGACACGCTCGCCCAGATGCCGCGTTGCGGGGCGGATCAGGCCACCTTGTACAGCGGCCATGCCAATTCCGTAGATGCCCAGCGACAGGCCGATCATCTGGGGTGACCAGCCGAATCGTTCAGTCGTGAAATAGGCCCAGATTGCAGGATAGACGTAGATAGAAACCGAATAGAGGAAATAAACCCACAGCATCGGACGGATGCCTGGCAGCGCTGCGATTGCGCGCAAAGAGTTCACGGGATTGGCGCGTCGCAAGCTGAATGCACGGCGTGTTTTGTCGGTCACCGTTTCCGGCATCACCATCAAGCCGAGTAGAAAAGACAGAGCTGACAAGACGGCAGCCGCCCAGAACGGCGCGCGGGTGCCGTACTCGCTCAGCCCTCCTCCGATCACGGGGCCCAGCACGAAACCAACACCGAACGCCGCGCCCAAGAGGCCAAAGTTAGCGGCCTTTTCATGGGGCTTTGAGACGTCTGCCATGAAGGCGGCCGCAGTGGCATGGGTGGCGGCCGTGATTCCGCCGACGATTCGCCCGGCCAGTAACAGCCATATGCTGCCAGCCAGAGCCATCACCACATAATCAAGGGACATAACAAACAGCGAAACCAATAGAATCGTGCGTCGTCCATAAGCATCAGACAGATTGCCGAGGATTGGCCCGAACACAAACTGCATCGCGGCAAAAGCCGTGCTAAGAACACCGCCCCAAATCGCCGCATCGGCCAGTGTGCCGCCCTGAACCTCGACAATCAGTTCGGGCATGATCGGCAACACCAAACCGATGCCCATGGCATCAATCATGACCGTGCCGAGAACGAAGAGAAAGGGCAAACGCATGGTGACCGCTCGTGAGTTTCACCGTGACCCTATCACGCCTTGTTCACCTGTGAAGCACTTGCGCCGCTTGGCTATGCCGCAGGTAGTCTTTTTTCCAGATCATTCAGGACTTCTGCCAGATGACGGGGGTGCGAGAAAAACGGGGAATGTGCGCTGTCAATCGCCCTTCGTAATCCTTCGGGTGCGATGTGGCTCATCTGCTCTTCGTATTCCGGTGGGATCGTACGGTCATCCGTGGCGCGGATATAGGCCTTGGGAACATGCGTAAACTTGTTGGTCAAAGACAAAGGCGTATCTTGCGGCGCGATGGCCTGCGGACACAGGCGTGCAAGGGCATAGGGCACCGTTTCGGGCGGACAGTCATGGTAGAAGATATCGCGCACAGCGCCCGGTTTGACAGTGTACGACTGACCGTCGGTTGACTTTTCAATCGCGTCGGTGATGAGCTGGCGCGGAGATCTCCGGCGCATCTCGATCATGGAAAGCCCGTTTTGCGGGACATAGGCGCACAGATAGATCAGCGCGCGCATGGCTTTGGGGTCGGCCTCAGCAGCGGCGCTGACAGGATAACCACCCCAGGAATGCCCAACGACAATTGTCTCCGGCGCAGATGCCGACAACACCGCGTCGCGGCAACTGTCCAACGTGACATCTGCAATCGGTGTCGGGTCCGAGCCGTGGCTTGGCAAGTCTATGGCGCGAACAGTATGCCCAAGTGCGGTTAATGCCGGAATCAGATCACGCCAGCACCAGGCGCCATGACAAGATCCATGGACCAACAGAAAATCTGCCACAATCGTGCTCCTTCAAATATGTCCGATGTCGGTCAGGAAACTGCGCAGCAGCGCCGCGTATTCCACCGGTTGTTCAACACAGGGCAAGTGACCCGCCCGGCGCATCAGCTCGAACTTGGAACCCGGGATCAGATCGATCGTTTCGCGCACGAGGTCGGGCGGAGTCGATCCGTCCTCACTGCCCGCTATCCCCAGTGTGGGAAGGCGCAGGCCGCTGGTGGGCGTGTAGAAATCGGTGCCAGAAATTGCGGCGCAACATCCAAGATAGCCGTCTACTGGCTGCCGCACCATCATGTTGCGCCACAGCAGGTGATCCGGCGAAGCGCGGAATGATCTGGAAAACCACCGCTCCATCGTTGCATCGGCCAGTGCCTCGACCCCACTTTGACGGACTGCATCCATCCGCTCTTGCCAGATCGAGGGCGTACCAATTTTGGCGGCGGTGTTCGACAGGACCAAAGCACGCACCTGGTCCAGACGTTTTACCGCCAGACCCTGCGCGATCAAACCACCGATGGAAAGGCCGACAAAAACACAATCCCGAACTTCCAGATGATCCAGCAGGGTTTCGGCGTCGCGGACCAGCGCACCCATGGAATAAGGGGCCGGCGGTTGTGACGACAAGCCATGCCCGCGCTTGTCAAAACGGATGACGCGCAAACCTGCAGGAAGATGAGGCAGCACCGCGTCCCAAAGACGCAAATCGGTACCTAGTGAGTTGGCAAAAACGATGGGCGCGCCGCTCGGATCACCATCGACCCGATAGTGTAGGCGCACCTCTCCTGTATCCAAGATTTGCATGACTTAATCCCCTATCGTCATACGTTGATGTAGCAAAGAGACTGGACTATTGGCCTGTGTCAGGTCAAGAATTTCAGTGCTTTGCCAAAGACTTCGGGGTCTGCATTGCCCCCTGACGCTACGACAACCACCGAGTCACCTTCGATCTCATCCTTTCGAAACAGTGCCGAAGCCAGCGATGCGGCGCCTCCGGGTTCCAGCACGATTTTCAAACGCAGAAACGCCAATGCCATTGCATGCATCGCTTCTTTCTCGGTGATCGTCAGACCCGGACCGCACAGGCGGTGCATGATCGGAAAGGTGATGCTTCCGGGCTGCGGCGTCAGGATCGCGTCGCAGATATTGCCCGCAGTCGCGGTGTTGCCTTGTATCTGCCCCGTGACCAAGGATCGTTTGACATCATCAAAGCCCTCAGGCTCACACGGGCGGGTGCGTAGGCCGGGTGCGTGGCCTTCAAGTGCCAGCGCGATCCCTGATGTCAGGCCGCCACCACCGCAACACACCAGAACATCGGCCTGTTCCACGCCCATGGCTGCCGCTTGCCTGGCGATTTCCAGCCCGGTTGTGCCCTGACCGGCAATCACCTGAGGCTCATCATAGGGGCGGATCAGCGTTAGGCCACGTTCAGTCGCCAGTGCCTCGCCAATCTCTTCGCGGCTCTCGTTTGATCGATCGTACAAAACAACCTCACCACCCAGCGCACGGGTGTTGTCGATCTTCAGCCGTGGCGCGTCCGAGGGCATGACGATCACCGACGATATCCCGTGCAAAGCCGCCGCATGGGCGACCCCCTGTGCGTGGTTGCCCGAGGAATACGCGATCACACCGCGCTGCCGTTCCGCATCGCTGAGCGCGGAAATCGCCGACCAAGCGCCACGGAATTTGAAACTGCCGGTATGCTGCAAGCATTCAGGCTTGACCAAGACTCGCCGCCCGGCCAGCTCATCCAGAAAAGGCGAGGTCAGCATAGGCGTTTCCCGAATGTGGCCCTGTAACCGCCCGGCGGCGGCTTCGATCATCTGCAATGTCGTCATAGTTTGCCAATTACCTTACGGATAAGGTCCAGAGACTGCGGTTCGTCCAGAAACGGCACATGGCCGCGATCCGGTATGTCGGCAGATATGAGACCGGGATGGCGTCTGTGCATTTCATCAAGCGTGTTCTTGCCCAAGACGTCTGAGTTCGCACCACGAATAACTCCGGTCGGGATGTCGCGCAGTGCGTCAAAGAACATCCACATATCGGGCATAGCACCTGCCGCTGCCTGATCCAGAAGCGCAGTCCGTAACGCTGGGTCATAGCGCAGGACCAACCCCGTTTCGGTCTGTTCGTACTGTATTTCAGCCTGCTGCCGCCAACGTTCCAGCGACACACCGGGGAAATGCTGCGCCATTCCATGCTGTAGCGCCTTCGCGGCTTCATCATAGGTGCTTGAGGCGGGTTGTTTGCCAACATAGTCCATGATCTTGGCGATGCCGACGGGTTCGATCACCGGGCCTACGTCGTTGAGAATCACAGCCGAAAGACGCTCGGGGTGGCTGGCCGCCAGCGCCATGGCGATCAAACCGCCGCGCGAGGTGCCAAGAACAACCACGCGCTCAACGCCCAAATGATCCAACAACTCGATTACGTCATGAGATTCGCGAAAGATGTTGTAGTTCATGAAATCCGGATCGCGGTCCGATTGACCTCGCCCCCGGTAGTCCATTGTGATCATTCGCAGGTCAGTGACATGCGGTGCGAGAAACGAGAAATCCCGGCTGCAACGGGTCAACCCGGCAAGACACAGCAGCGGGGTTCCTGCGCCGGTATCCGAATAAAACAGGCGTCTGTCATCGGAGGTGGTGAAAAAAGCCATTAAAGCCCAGCGAGTTGAGAGATCGTCGTGAGGTCGTACAGTACATGCGCTGGTTTCCAAGGCAAGCGGTCTATTGGCTCATTGGCTCTGTTTACCCATGCCGTGACGAACCCGTACCCGCTGGCGCCTGCCGCATCCCAGCCGTTTGAACTGACGAACAAAACGTCATCGCGTTCGCCGCCAAAGCGTTTCTGCACCAGATCGTAGACACTGGAATGCGGTTTGAAGACGCCGACGCTTTCGACCGAAAGTACGTCGTCCAGTACGTCACCAATACCAGCCGACTGCACCGCGCCGTCCAACATCGGCAATGAGCCGTTCGACAGGATCGCGGTTTGCAACCCTCCGGCTTTCAGATCGGCCAGCATCTGGGGAACTTCTGGGTAGGCCTGCAATTGCCAGTACAGGTCCAGCAGACGCTGCCGCAAGGCCGCGTCTCCGTCCAGCCCTGAGGCCTCAAGCGCCCAATCCAGCCCATCTTGTGTGACGTCCCAGAAATCGGCATGGGCACCCGTGATTGCGCGCAGCCACGTATACTGAAGTTGCTTTAGCCGCCAGTGGTTGGCCAACTCGGGCCATTTCTGCTGTAGTTTCTCGAATCCGGGTTCGGCTGCAGCCTGTCGCGCGGCGGCGGCTACGTCGAACAGCGTACCATAGGCGTCGAATACGCAGGTGGTGATAGGCATCAAATCTTCTCCCTTGGTCTGACGCAGGGTGTCACAAGTGTTCAGGGCGCAAAAGGGGGAAGGGTTTACAATGCCGTGACAGACCCTAGGCTGTGCCGTTCAATTTTCCAAAGGCCGGAGGCCACCCATGACCGAGATCAAGCAAGGCGACACAGTTCGCATCCACTACAAAGGGACACTGCTGGACGGTAACGTCTTCGACAGTTCCGAAGGACGTGATCCGTTGGAGTTCGTGGTCGGGTCAGGCCAGATCATTCCGGGACTGGATACGGCTATGCCTGGCTTGACGGCAGGCGAGAAAAAGCGCGTTGAGATCGCTTGTGTCGATGCTTACGGGCCGATCAATCCCGCGATGCGGCAGCAGATCCCACGTGAAGGTATCCCGGATGACATCCCTTTGGACCTCGGTACGCAGTTGCAGATGCAAGCGCCTGATGGGCAAGCCCTGCCTGTGACGGTTGTGGATGTGGACGACGCGACCGTTACCCTTGATGCCAACCATCCGCTGGCAGGGCAGGATCTGATTTTCGATATCGAAGTCGTATCGATCAACTAGGTGGCTTGGGTCGGTGTTTGAGGATCAGCCTGAAATCAGGCTGGTCCAGTTTGCAAGGGCTTCGCGTGTATTGGGCTGCGTGAGAAACACGAAAAGCACCAGCAATGTGGTGAGGGCCAGCAACGCGATACGTCCGCGACGGCCCAAGAACCCCGATTTGCGCCGGGACACCTTTGAGGTGTTTGCGATGATTTGGTCTGCTTTGCTCATGCCGTTATCCTTGCCGACGAAAGATGGTTAAATCTTGGCAAGGACAGGGAAAGTTCAGGTCACATATGATCGGGTTGTGGCATACCCAGAACGTGGAAACCTCCGTCGACGCGAATGATTTCACCCGTTGTGCATATCCCGGCGTCAGAGGCCAGATACACCGCGGTGCCGCCAACGGCCTCTAGCGTTGCATTGGACCGCATGGGCGCATTCTGGTCACAAAACTTGTAGGTTTTGCGCGCGCCGCCGATGGCGGCCCCGGCAAGTGTCTTCATCGGCCCGGGTGAGACTGCGTTCACGCGGATACCGTCGGGGCCCAGATCGTTGGCCAGATAGCGTGTTGCCGATTCCAATGCGGCCTTGGCCACGCCCATCACGTTGTAACTCGGAACCACACGGTTCGAGCCTTGATAGGTCAATGTGATCAGGGAGCCGCCATTTTCTTTCATCATCGGATGCGCCCGGCGGGCAACCTCGATGAATGAGTAAACCGAGATATCCATCGAGTTCTTGAAATTCGCACGCGAGGTGTTCAGAAACCGACCCGTCAATTCGGACTTGTCCGAAAAGGCGATAGCGTGGACCAGAAAGTCAATGGTTGGCCAGCGTGCGGCCAATTCGCTAAAGGCGCGATCCAGCGAGGCATCATCGGTGACATCCGTATCCACCATGAAGTCGCTGCCGATGCTTGCGGCCAATGGCTCCAGACGTTTGCCGAAAGCCTCACCCTGATAGGTGAATGCAAGCTCTGCGCCCGCTTCGTGCATGGCTTTGGCAATGCCCCACGCAATTGACCGGTCATTTGCCACGCCCATGATCAGGCCACGCTTGCCCTTTAAAAGATCCGACATCATTGTTACCCGCTATACTTTGACAAGACCATGGACCCATTTGTTCCGCCAAAGCCAAAGCTATTGGTCATCACGCTGTCCAAACCTGCGTTTTCAACCACTTGAGTGGCAATTTCACCGGGCTGGATGCCTTCGGCAAGTGTTTCTACGTTAATCGATGGCGCAATAAAGTCATGCTCAAGCATCAAGAGGCAGAAAACCGCTTCAAGCGCGCCGGCTGCGCCCTGTGCGTGGCCCGTCAACGACTTGGTCGATGAAATCGGAGGCACATTGCCCTCACCAAAGATGCGGCGGACTGCTTCGACCTCACCCACATCGCCGACCGGGGTCGAGGTGCCGTGGGCGTTGATGTAGTTGATCTTGCGGCCTTCCGGCAAGGAGGCCATCGCCAAGCGCATCGCGCGCTCACCACCTTCACCCGAGGGGGCAACCATGTCATGCCCGTCCGACGTGGCCGCAAAGCCGGTCACTTCGGCATAAATCTTTGCGCCGCGAGCCAGTGCGTGTTCCAGATCTTCCAGCACCACGATGCCGCCGCCGCCGGAGATTACAAAACCGTCGCGGTTCGCGTCGAAAGTCCGCGAGGCTTTCTCTGGGGTGTCATTGTATTTCGACGACATAGCGCCCATGGCGTCAAACAGGCAGGAGAGCGTCCAGTCCAGCTCCTCTCCGCCGCCGGCGAATACTATATCCTGCTTGCCCATCATGATCTGCTCGGCTGCGTTGCCGATGCAATGCAGCGAGGTCGAGCAGGCCGAGGTGATCGAGTAATTGAGGCCTTTGATCTTGAAGGCCGTCGCCAGGTTGGCCGAGATCGTCGAGGACATGCATTTCGGAACAGCAAACGGTCCGATCCGCTTGGTGGCACCGGTTTTCATCACGGTCTGATGTGCCGTTAGCAACGCGCTCGTCGACGGGCCACCTGAGCCTGCCACAACACCCGTGCGCGGGCTTTGCACCTGTTCTTCGGTCAAGCCGGAATCCGCTATGGCCTGGGTCATGGCGATATGCGAGTAGGCTGCGCCAGGACCCATGAACCGCAAGGTGCGTTTGTCCACGTGCTCAGCCACGTCAATTTTCAAAGATCCGGCGATCTGGCTACGAAAGCCATGTTCGACCATCTGCTCGTTGGCCTCAATGCCGGATTTGCCTGATTTGAGCGAGGCGAGGACCTCTTCGACATTGTTCCCGATCGAGGAGACGATCCCCATACCGGTGACGACGACGCGACGCATATGCGTACTCCTGTGTTCCGTTCCCTTTTTCATTGACGAAAGCTGGGGTCAGCTCTCAGACAATGCAACTTTCATATCCTTGACCTGATAGATGACTTCGCCATCCGCTTCGACCCGGCCGTCAGCCACACCCATGGTCAGGCGTCGGGTTTGAACGGCCTTCGTGAAATCGACAAAATACTTCAGCATCTTGCGATCCGGGCGGACCATGCCGGTCAGCTTGACCTCACCCACACCCAGCGCATAGCCGCGCCCTTGCCAGCCGCGCCACCCAAGGTTGAAGCCGGTCAGTTGCCACAATCCATCCAGGCCCAGACAGCCCGGCATGATCGGGTTGCCGGGAAAATGACAGTCAAAGAACCAAAGATCCGGAGTTATGTCGAATTCGGCAATCACGTGACCCTTGCCATGCGCACCACCATCGCCGGAAATCTCGGTAATACGATCCATCATCAGCATTGGCGGGGCAGGCAACTGCGCATTACCAGGGCCGAATAACTCGCCACGGGCGCATTTCAGCAGATCGTCCTTGTCAAAGCTGCTCGGGAATTGGGCCATTATGCCGCCTCTCCTGCCAGGGGTCTGTTTGTGTTATCTGGCCTCGTCTAGCACCCGTTTGCAAGGTCCTGCAAGAGCGGTCGCCCGTACCATGAGTTGTTCCGAGGGTTCTTTGCGACTGAATTTCATTTGAAATTACCCGTCCACAGCACTTATATATAGTCAAGCAAAGAATAGGTATCGGATATATGACACCTCAGAGCCAGAACATAGCCACCACCTGGTTGGTCGACGCAGGGTTGCGTCCGACGCGTCAGCGCGTTGCACTGGCGGAGCTGCTGGTTGGGGACGGGCTTCACCGCCACGTCACGGCAGAAAGCCTTTTTGAAGCGGCTAAAAAAAACGGCGATGCCGTATCTCTGGCAACTGTCTACAATACGCTGCGCGCGTTTTGCGACGCCGGTGTGTTGCAGGAAATCACCGTGGATGGATCCAAAAGTTATTTTGATACCAACACGCATGATCACCCCCATTTCTTTTGGGAGGATGAGGGCCGCCTGAGCGATGCGCCGTCAGATCAGCTAGTGATTCAACGCCTGCCCCAAGCGCCAGACGGCGTGGAAATCGCCTCGGTCGACGTCGTGATCCGTCTGCGAAAAAAATAACGTAACGTTTCTTAGGCGGTCAAAACGGTTTCGGAACATGTCTGATCTGCGACGAACACTGCTGTGGCGCGCAGACGAAAGATGCATTGGTGTCGGCACCTCCGGAGGTCCAGTGTTGAAAACACCCAGCCGCTTGGTGCGGAGTCGTGCGCCTGTAGTCAGATACCCAGTACCACGCGTTTCCTTTAAGATATGGGTTGAACACCGGGGCAGTCTCATGCCCAGATCACGCAGGCCTACGGAACGGAGACAGGCATGACGCACCCATTGGTCACGCAAGAGATGATCGATACCTATCAGCGCGACGGTGTCGTTCTGATCAAAGGTCTTTTCTCTGATCATGTTGAAGACCTCAAAGACGGTGTGGCCGAAAATATGACGAATCCGGGCCCGTACGCGTCGGACAACAGAAAACAGGGCGAGACAGGATTGTTCTTCGATGACTATTGCAACTGGTCTCGGATTGATCAATTTCGAAACGTCATCGAGAACTCTCCGGCCGCCGAAGTCGCGGCGGACTTGATGCAATCGCGAACCGTGCAGGTATTCCACGATCATGTACTGGTGAAAGAGCCCGGCACGTCGATGGCCACCCCATGGCATCAGGACGGGCCGTACTATTTTGTCGAAGGTCAGCAAACGATCAGCTTTTGGTCGCCACTTGACCCGGTGCGAGAAGCCACGCTGCGTTGCGTGGCTGGGTCGCATCTGTGGGACAAAGAGGTCTTGCCCACCCGCTGGGTGTCGGAAGAGGGATTCTTTCCGGATGAGGGTCAGTACATTCCCGTCCCGGACCCGGATGCCGAGGGGATGACGGTCGTCGAGTACGAAATGGAGCCGGGTGACGCGGTGGCGTTCAATTACCGTACGCTTCATGGCGCGCGCGGAAACCGGTCCGATAGTCGTCGCCGGGCGTTTTCACTGCGCTTGGTCGGGGATGACGCGCGCTATGTCGAACGTCCGGGCCGGACTTCGCCGCCGTTTCCCGGACACGACATGACCCCCGGCCAGCGCCTGCGTGAAGATTGGTTCCCAGTGCTGCTCAGGCGTTGACCTCAGAACCATTGCCCCGGCTCAATGAGTCCAAGATCAAGCAATTGGCCTGACGTCCACTGAAAGGGCACCGAGTTTTGCCAGCAAAAGCTTGGGATATCGAAGGTCGAGCCTGCGTTGCTTTTCAGTGCCTTGGCCGCGCGGAATGAACATACGGCTGCGGTCAGATTGTGGTGCCAGGGGCACGAGTAGGTGTTGTATTCCGGCTCGTTGAACGTGTGATCGGGGCGGAGTTCCAGACCATTTTGCGATTTGAACAAAGCGATGCGGTCAATCCGCCGGCGCTCATACGGAATGTGATCCTCGAATCGCCAGCGCAGACCGCCCGACATATCCAATTGCCGCTCGACCGGGTGCCCTTCTGCGTCGTGGCGCGTGTGGGCATAATATCCTGTTCTGTCCAACATCGCGCGCTCCGGGGACACGCCATTTGGAAAACTGTTCAGGTCATCGGCATACAGGTCGATTACGTGGGTCAGCATCGCGTCCCGGCGTTCCTCGGCGTGGAAGGTCAGCAATTCGCCAACCGTGCGGGTCTCACAAAACGGAAAGAACAGGTATTCGGCGTTGTAGCAGTAGTACATCCAGATGTTCGGAGCGGCCTGAATGATCCGGTTGATGGTGTTGAAGACGATCGCGCCGGGAACACAGGTCAGGTTGACGCGGTGGATACGGTCCACAAGCGCGGGGTCCAGCGTAAAGTCTTGTGGCATGAAGGCAATCACGGACTTGAAGCCAAGATGCAGATGATGCCGGAGGGTGCTGTCGACCTCGATGTTGTCCTCGGCAAAAATGAGCGCAACAGGACCTTCGGCAAGGGCTGATCTACCTGAGTTCAGGAAAACGTCGAATGAGTAGTATTGCATTGCCTGTCCGGTTCCACTCGGCTGGAATCTGCGTTCAAAATCGGGTATCCGCCTTGGCATTGCAAGCGGCGTTCGTCGGGTATAGATGACGCCGATCCCGCGGACGCAAAGGCCATACCCATGTCAGAACCCAAAAAGCTGTACATCAAAACCTATGGTTGCCAGATGAACGTCTATGACAGCGAACGTATGTCCGAGACGCTGGGCGGGCAGGGCTATGTTGAAACCAAAAGCCCGGAAGACGCGGATATGATCCTGCTGAACACCTGCCACATCCGGGAAAAAGCTGCTGAAAAGGTCTATTCCGAGCTTGGTCGGTTCAAAGGGTTGAAGGCGGAAAAGCCCGACCTCAAGATCGGCGTGGCAGGATGTGTTGCGCAGGCTGAGGGCGAAGAGATCATGCGCCGACAGCCTTTGGTCGATTTGGTTGTGGGGCCGCAAAGCTACCATCGGCTACCCGAGATGGAGGCGAAGACGCGCACTGGCGCCAAAGCGCTGGACACGGATTTCCCCGAGGAAGACAAATTCGAAAAGCTCAAGAACCGCCCAAAGGCAAAACGCGGCCCGACAGCGTTCCTGACTGTTCAGGAAGGCTGTGACAAATTCTGTGCCTTCTGTGTTGTGCCCTATACGCGCGGGGCCGAGGTGAGCCGACCAGCGGATCGCATCATTCGTGAGGCGCAAGATCTGGTTGAACGTGGTGTGCGCGAGATCACTCTGTTGGGTCAGAACGTGAATGCCTATCACGGGGCCGGACCCAACGGTGATATGACCCTTGCGGGATTGATCTGGGAATTGAACAAGGTTGATGGGTTGGAACGTATCCGCTTTACCACCTCGCACCCCAATGACATGGCAGATGACCTGATCGAAGCGCACGGAACCTGCAACAAGCTGATGCCGTATTTGCACCTGCCGGTGCAGTCGGGATCAGACCGTATTCTAAAGCGCATGAACCGCAGCCATACAGCCGAAAGCTACCTTCGTCTGATCGAGCGTATTCGCGCCGCACGTCCTGATATCGTGATGTCTGGCGATTTCATCGTCGGCTTCCCTGAAGAAACCGAAGAAGATTTTCAGGCGACCTTGGACCTCGTGCAAGAGGTCAAATACGGCTATGCCTACTCGTTTAAGTACTCCACCCGCCCGGGCACACCTGCAGCCGAGCGGTCCCAGGTGGACCCCGACGTAGCGGATGATCGCCTACAGCGTTTGCAGGCTCTGATCACGCAGCATCAGCGCGAAATTCAGGATGCAATGGTTGGGCGCAAGGTCAGCGTGCTTTTCGAAAAACCCGGCCGTCTCGCTGGGCAAATGGTCGGAAAATCCGAGTATTTACATTCGGTTCACGTATCCGATGCCGATGTTGCAGTGGGCGAACTAAGGGACGTACGGATCACAAACTCAGGTGCGAATTCGCTGGCTGGCAAACTGATCTGAAGCTGAAAACAAGTGCTGTTTGAAAGCCATAGTCAGGATTTATTCCAGTCATTAACCCTTGATTTATGGCTGGCAACTATGTTCCCAGAAAGATTAGTTTTTTGAACCGGGTCATTGGTTCCCAAAGCTACGTACTGTGCTGACCTGTTTGTTGGGTCGATGGAGGAGACGAGTGGAAACCCTGACGCGTTGCTTTGCACCCAACATGCGATTCTTAGCCCCGATCATGCTGGTGCTTTCATTTCTTTCCGGTGCGACGTTTGCAGGCAACCTGAATACTGGGCTGACTGATCCGCCGGTTGCCAGTCCGAAACGCCTGGATGCTGATGTAAGCGCGTTCTATCTTGGGCTGAGCGCGGGCTACGCGTCCACTGGAACGGATCAGTTTGGTCTTCGTACCCCTGCAGATGTATTTGCGATAGGCGAGCTGGATTTGAAAGGCGGCTATGGTGGTCTCCGCGGGGGATGGCGTGGCAGTGTACCTGTGACCGGCGGGCGCGATTATGTCTATGGATTTGAAATCGGATACGATTTTGGCAAGATAGAAGACGACGCATCGACAGATATTGGCTCTGTTACGGTTTCTGGAGGGTCCGAAGTTTCGGACATCATCTCGTTGCGCTTTCGCAACGGTTTAACGAACAAAAGCGGCAAGCTTCTGTATTTCCTTACTGTCGGTTATGTGCAGGGCGACGTGACAACCACAAGCGGTCTGGCATTGGGGCCGACGATTCAAACTTTTTCAGACAGCGGCACGCGCGATGGCTTCTCGGCGAGCATTGGTGCAGAACACAGGCTGAATAACAATTGGTCCATCACGGGTGAGTTTGAATACGTGCAGTTCGACTCGCGTGAGGTTGAATTCGGCAATGGCTTCTCGACCAAATCAACTCCTAAATACTGCGGTTTACGCTTTGGATTGAACTATACGTTCTGAGACCGCCAACTGTTGTAGACGGACCCGGTTTCGGCGGTTTTACCATCCGTTTCTTAAAAAATGAAACTGTGGCTTGCGCCCACCGAGAATTGTTGTCTACGCTTGGAGCATTAACGCCAAGACAGGAGAACGGATTGGCCATCGGTGCCCTTACCCCACCGCAAGATGACATGCCCCCGCGCGAGGCGTTTGTTGAATTCCCTGACAACCGGTTGTTGATTGATTTGTGCGGTGAGTATGACCGCAATCTAACCGACATCGAGCAAAAGCTGTCCGTCCAGATTGTGCGTCGCGGCAATCAGTTGGCCGTCATGGGCGATGAAGACGCTCAGAAACAGGCGATCGAGGTTTTGCAGGCGCTCTATACCCGTCTGGAAGGCGGTCGCGATGTAGAGGCCGCTGATGTAGACCGTGAGCTTCGGATGGGCGTATCGGAACAAGGAACCGGCAGCCGCGACGGTGATCAGCTTGAGATGTTCAGAGGCGGCACGGTCGAGATAAAGACAAGGAAAAAACTGGTTGAACCACGCACGGATGCGCAAAAGGCGTATGTTCAATCGCTATTCAGCAACGAACTGGCCTTTGGCATTGGCCCGGCCGGGACTGGCAAGACGTATCTGGCCGTCGCCGTAGGTGTTTCGATGTTTATTGGCGGGCATGTAGATCGGATCATCCTCAGCCGTCCCGCGGTCGAAGCTGGTGAAAAGCTGGGCTATCTGCCGGGTGACATGAAGGACAAGGTCGATCCGTACATGCAGCCGCTTTATGATGCGTTGAACGACTTTCTTCCCGGCAAGCAACTGGCCAAATTGATCGAGGAAAAGCGTATCGAAATCGCGCCGCTGGCATTTATGCGAGGGCGGACATTGGCCAATGCGTTCGTGGTTTTGGATGAGGCGCAGAACGCGACAACCATGCAGATGAAGATGTTCCTGACGCGTCTCGGCGAAGGCAGCCGGATGGTGATAACCGGTGACAGGTCGCAGGTGGATTTGCCGCGTGGGGTCCAGTCTGGGCTTGCGGATGCCGAGCGTCTGCTAAAAACGATCCCCAATATCAGCTTCAATTACTTCACCTCTAAAGACGTGGTGCGGCATCCGCTTGTCGCCGCCATCATCGAAGCGTATGAGGCCGACTCAGGCCGCGAGGCGGGTTAAACGTCCGGGGCTGTATGCTTTGGGCGTCGTAACATGAACCTCGAACTGACCATTGAAGATGCGCGCTGGCAAGGGCTGGAACCCTTGGCCACGCAGTCCATCCAGGCCGTGCTGGATTATTGCGGCTTGGACAGCGATCTATGCGAAATCAGTCTGCTGGCCTGTGACGATGCACGGATCGCTGAGCTGAACGCAGAGTTCCGGGAAAAGCCTGTGCCGACAAATGTACTCAGCTGGCCGTCCGAGGATCTGTCGGCAGAGGATCCGGGGCAGGTTCCAACATCTCCGGCAGCGGATTTCTCAGGGGAAATCGCGCTGGGGGATATCGCGATTGCTTATGAGACATGCGCGCGAGAAGCGGAAAACGCCGGAAAACCGATGGATGATCACGTCAGGCATCTGATTGTTCACGGGACGTTACACTTATTGGGCTACGATCATATTCGTGACCCCGACGCCACTTTGATGGAAAGGGTTGAGGTCGCTATACTTGGCAAAATGGGTGTCGATGACCCATATAGGATATAGACGGGCCACAACGGCCGATTTTTTGGAACAGGACAATGGGTGATACAGACGGCAGTTCTATGGCGGCGCAGAGCGCGCAACCTACGAACGGCGGTGATGCTGGCAAAGAGAAAGTTGGCATCTTCTCTAGAATAGTGGATGCGTTCTCGCCGCAGAGCGAGGATGAGGTCCAGGTGACGAACGGACAAGATGTCGACAAGGTGCAGCCGCGCGGCATGATCAATCTGCGACGGATGCGGGTCGAAGACGTGGCCATCCCCACGGCTGAGATCATCTCTGTCCCCTCGACCATCACGAAAGACGAGCTGGCGCAGGTGTTCCGTGACAGCGGCCTATCCCGGATACCGGTTTACGAGGGCACGTTGGATACGCCTTTGGGTTTCGTGCATCTCAAGGACTTTGCGCTTACCCACGGGTTCAATGGCGGGTCGACCGAGTTCGATCTGGTGTCAATGCTTCGGACATTGCTGTTTGTTCCGCCCTCGATGCCGATTGGCGTGCTGCTTACCAAGATGCAGACCGAGCGTCGCCACATGGCGCTGGTGATCGATGAATATGGCGGTGTTGACGGGTTGCTGACCATCGAAGACCTCATTGAACAGGTCGTGGGTGAAATCGCTGACGAGCATGACGCGGATGAAGATCAGCTTTGGGTTCAGGAAAAGCCCGGCTGCTATATCGTGCAGGCGCGTGTTCCATTGGAAGAGTTCGAAGCGGAAATCGGACGCTCGCTTACCAGTCACGAAGACGTGGATGAAGAAGAGATCGACACGTTGGGTGGGCTGGTTTTCATGCTGTCGGGTCGCGTGCCCGCGCGGGGCGAGGTTGTTCTGCACCCCGAAGGTCCGGAATTCGAAGTGATTGATGCCGACGCACGCCGGATCAAACGTTTGAAGGTCATGTTGCCGGGCCGTGCCGCATGAACCCAGCCAAGGGTTGGCCGTTTTGGCTGAGACTGGTTCTGGCGTCTTTGCTTGGCGTTGTGGCGGCGTTTGGTCTTGCACCTTTCGGGATATGGGCTGCAACATCAGTTGCGCTGGTGCTGCTGCCGCCTTTGTTTCTGTCGACCGAAACGCGCGGTCAGGCGGCGTGGATTGGTTGGTTTTTTGCAACCGGCTACTTCGCGCATGGGCTCAGTTGGATCACCGAGCCTTTCTTCGTGGATGCCGAGCGGCACGCCTGGATGGCACCGTTTGCGTTGGTCTTCATGGCGGGCGGGCTGGCCCTGTTCTGGGCACTTGCCTTTTGGATCGCACGGTGCCCGGGGGCGCGCATGGTGTCTCAGGCGGTTTTTCTGGCCTTGGCGGTGTCCTTGACAGAATGCGCCCGTGGCTATGTGTTGACCGGTTTTCCTTGGGCAGGGCTGGCGCAGGTATGGGTTGGCTCGCCAATGGCGCAGGTTTTGTCGTTGTTTGGGCCTTACGGTTTGGGGGCAGTGACGCTGCTTGCGACGCTGCCTTTGGGTGCTGCGTTGACGCAGCGCGGCGGTTTTGTCCTGCCGCTGGGCTTTACAGTCGGCGCTGCTTGCTTTGCACTGGTTTACGCCAGTTCGCGTCCAGAGGTGACAGAGACTGATCATGTCGTACGGCTTGTTCAACCTAACGCACCTCAGCATCAGAAATGGGATCCGGATTATGCGCCTGTGTTCTTCGCGCGTCAGATCGAGTTCACTGCGGCGGCCCCACGGCCTGACCTGATCGTCTGGCCTGAGACGTCGATCCCGGCATGGTTGGGCAGCGCTCAACCTTATCTCAACGCAGTTGTTGATGCTGCACAGGGAACACCTGTGTTTTTGGGAATTCAGCGGGGGGATGGGCCACGTATCTACAACTCGATGATCTACTTGGATGAGACCGGCCAGCAGGCCGGGCTGTATGACAAGCACCACCTTGCCCCCTTCGGAGAATACGTGCCGTTGGGAAACCTCATGGCAGAGTTCGGGATTCACGGTATGGCGACCACAGCGGGGCATGGGTTCAGCTCTGGTCCCGGGGCGGCTTTGATAGATGCTGGTAAACTGGGTAAGGCGTTGCCGCTGATTTGTTACGAGGCTGTTTTTACACAGGATATCTTGTCCGCACCGGGGCGTGCGGACTTTTTGCTGCAAGTCACCAATGATGCCTGGTTCGGCACTTGGTCTGGCCCGTATCAGCATCTTGCACAGGCACGGATGCGGGCGATTGAGCAAGGATTGCCCATGATGCGGTCTGCCAATACAGGCGTGTCGGCGATGATCGACCCGTTGGGGCGCATCACGGACGCGCTGCCTTTGGGGCAGGCAGGGTTCATTGATGCAAAACTGCCTGCACCGCATGACCCAACTGTATACTCGCGGATCGGGGATGTTCCCGTATTTGTCCTGCTGGCGGCTATGTTCGCGCTGCTTTGGCGCAACGTGCGGCGGGATCATTCTTAATTACCGATTGACCCTTTGGTTTACTGCGCGTATCCCCTCGAAAGCCCGTCACAACGGCTTCCTGGCGTGATGGGGAAATCTTAATGGAGCACTTTCATGTCCAGACAGAACTACACATTCACTTCGGAGTCCGTATCCGAAGGGCACCCGGATAAGGTTTGCGACCGAATCTCGGATGCTGTACTTGATGCATTTCTGAAAGAAGAACCCGAAGCACGCGTGGCGTGCGAAACCTTTGCAACCACTGACCGCGTCGTCATTGGTGGAGAAGTAGGTCTGTCTGATCAGGAAAAGCTGCACGATTACATGGGCCGCATTGATGAGATCGCGCGCGCCTGTATCAAGGATATCGGGTATGAGCAGGACAAGTTCCACCACGAAACCGTCGAGGTGACGAACCTGCTGCATGAACAATCCGCCCATATTGCGCAGGGTGTGGATGCCTCGGACGAAAAAGAAGAAGGCGCTGGCGATCAGGGCATCATGTTCGGCTATGCCACCACTGAGACACCTGCGCTGATGCCAGCACCGATCCAGTATTCTCATGCAATCCTGCGTCGTTTGGCCGAGGTGCGCAAGAACGGCACTGAGCCCGCGCTTGGCCCCGACGCGAAATCGCAGCTTTCGGTGGTGTATCGTGACGGGAAACCGGTCAGCGTCAGCTCGATCGTGTTGTCGACACAGCATCTGGACGAGGCGCTGAGTTCAGATGATATCCGCGCGATTGTTGAGCCCTATATTCGTGAAACCCTGCCCGAAGGCTGGCTGACAAACGAAACCGAGTGGCACGTGAACCCCACCGGCAAGTTCGTCATTGGCGGACCAGACGGCGATGCCGGTCTGACGGGACGCAAGATCATTGTGGATACCTATGGCGGTGCTGCCCCTCACGGCGGCGGCGCATTTTCGGGGAAAGATCCGACCAAGGTAGACCGCTCCGCAGCTTACGCGGCGCGCTATCTGGCCAAGAACGTGGTGGCTGCGGGCATGGCAGAGCGTTGCACGATCCAGCTGAGCTATGCGATTGGTGTCTCGAGACCTCTGTCGATTTATGCCGATACGCATGGCACCGGTCAGATTGCAGATGCGGTGATCGAAAAGGCGGTCGGTCAGGTTATGGATCTTACCCCGCGCGGCATTCGTGAACACCTGCAGCTGAATAAGCCGATTTACCAGCGCACCGCGGCCTATGGCCATTTTGGCCGAGAGCCGGATGCTGATGGCGGCTTTAGCTGGGAACGTACCGATTTGGCTGATGCGCTGAAAGCAGCCGTCTGAACCATTGCTATCAAAAGGTGCGCCCTTGCGGGCGCGCTCTATGGTTTGAAAACGCAGCAAGTGGCGGCCCGCTAACAGAACGGGCGCGGCCACCTCTTGCCTCGATGTCGCCCGCGCAGTATGGGCACCGCCATGAGCACCCAGACACCCAAACGCCCCCGCAGAAACTTCTATGGCCGCTTCAAAGGCAAGGCTTTGAAGCAAAGCCAGAAGGCATACCTGAACGAAGACCTTGATGCCCTGTCGCCAGGGGCCGTGGATTGGGAGAGCAACCCGGAACGTCATCCACTGGACTTGAAAACGTTATTTGGTGGCAAGGAGGTCTGGCTTGAGGTTGGCTTTGGCGGTGGCGAACATCTGGTGCATCAGGCCGCGCGCAATCCGCAAATTGGCATTATCGGGGCTGAGCCGTATATCAACGGCGTTGCCATGTTGCTGGGTAAGATTCGCAAGGCCGGGGTCAAGAACCTTGCGGTGCATCCAGGCGATGCGCGTGACCTGTTCGATGTACTGCCCGAAGCCAGTATATCGCGCGCGTTTCTGCTGTATCCCGATCCTTGGCCCAAGACACGTCATCATCGTCGGCGTTTTGTGACTCCTGAACATCTGGAACCGCTGGCCCGAGTCCTGAAGCCCGGTGCAATTTTCCGAGTAGCCACCGATATTCCGGATTATGTCCGACAGACTTTGGAAGAAGTTCCGCGCGCCGGGTTTGAATGGCTGGCTGAACGCCCCTCGGACTGGCGCGAACCGTGGGACGACTGGATTTCCACCCGGTATGAACAGAAGGCCCTTCGCGAAGGGCGCACGCCCCATTACCTGACCTTCCGGCGCAAAGACTGATTGCGGCTGGACCAACCGGCCCCAATTCGCTAATCGGCTTGAGCACTGATAGCGCAAATAAGGAGCCTTCATGTCCGGACACGGCACGCCCATCCCGATGACCTCGCATCCCTGCGGCCCGTTGACCGGCACGGCCGAGGTGCCGGGCGACAAGTCGATCTCGCACCGGTCGCTGATCCTTGGCGCGATGGCAGTGGGCGAGACCAGGATTTCCGGCTTGCTGGAAGGTGAAGATGTTCTCGACACCGCCAAGGCCATGCGTGCATTCGGAGCCGAAGTCACCGATCACGGGAATGGTGAATGGACCGTGCACGGCGTCGGTGTCGGTGGTTTTGCTGAGCCCGATCAGGTGATCGATTGCGGCAACTCGGGCACCGGTGTGCGGTTGATCATGGGCGCGATGGCGACCAGCCCGATCACCGCGACCTTTACCGGTGATGCCAGCCTGAACAAGCGGCCGATGGCACGGGTCACTGATCCGCTGTCGCTTTTTGGTGCGCAATCGGTTGGGCGATCGGGCGGGCGTTTGCCGATGACGATCATCGGTGCGGCAGAGCCGATCCCCGTGCGCTATGAGGTTCCGGTGCCATCGGCGCAGGTGAAATCAGCGGTTCTTCTGGCGGGCCTGAACGCACCCGGCAAAACCGTTGTGATCGAGAAAGAGGCCACCCGCGACCATTCAGAGCGGATGCTGGTCGGGTTCGGAGCGGAAATCACTGTCGAAGATACGGATGAAGGCCGGGTTATCACTCTGACCGGCCGCCCCGAGTTGAAGCCACAAGTCATTTCTGTGCCGCGCGACCCATCCAGTGCGGCGTTTCCAGTGTGCGCTGCGCTGATTACGCCCGGTTCCGACGTGTTGGTTCCGGGAATTGGTCTGAACCCAACGCGTGCAGGGCTGTTCACCACTCTGCGTGAGATGGGCGCGGATCTGACCTATGAGAATGAGCGGGAAGAGGGCGGCGAACCCGTCGCTGATCTGCGCGCGCGCTATTCCCCGAATATGAAGGGTATCAACGTGCCGCCCGACCGCGCGGCCTCGATGATCGACGAATACCCGGTTCTGTCCGTGGTTGCAGCCAATGCCACCGGCACGACGATGATGGGTGGCGTTAAAGAATTGCGCGTGAAGGAAAGCGACCGGATCGACGCAATGGCGAAGGGCCTGCGCGCCAACGGTGTTACCGTTGATGAAGGCGAAGAATGGTGGTCGGTCGAAGGCTTGGGCATCGGCAATATTCCCGGCGGCGGCACGTGTGAAAGCTTTTTGGATCACCGCATTGCCATGTCGTTTATGGTGATGGGCATGGGCGCAAAATCACCGGTATCTGTAGATGATGGCAGCCCGATTGCGACGTCGTTCCCAATCTTTGAACCGCTGATGGCATCGCTGGGTGCCAAGGTTGAACGCACATGAGCTTTACGGTGGCGATTGACGGCCCTGCTGCCGCTGGTAAGGGGACGATCGCGAAGGGTGTCGCGGCGCATTTTGGGTTCGCGCATCTGGACACCGGGTTGCTGTATCGTGCAGTGGGGCGTCAGACACTGGATGGCACGGACGCCATCGCGGCGGCGCAGGCCTTGACGGCGGACGAGTTGGAACAGGGCGACCTCAGGACAGCCGACATTGCTCAGGCGGCCTCGAAAGTCGCGGTAATCCCTGAAGTTCGCGCGGCGCTGGTTGATTTTCAACGGGCTTTTGCGCGACGGGCCGGGGGAGCGGTTTTGGATGGGCGCGATATCGGGACGGTCATCTGCCCCGAAGCCGAGATCAAGTTGTTCGTCACGGCAAGCGCCGAGGTCCGGGCAGAACGTCGCTATCTGGAATTGAAGGCCAAAGGGTCTGATGTCACGCAAGAACAGGTTTTGGCAGATGTGCGTGAGCGCGATGCCAGAGATGCTGAGCGTATCACGGCGCCTATGAAGCCTGCGGAGGACGCCGTGCGTCTGGATACCTCGGACCTGAGTATCGAGGCGGCGCTTGAAAGGGCCGTGGCGCTGATCGAAAGCAAACGCCCCGCGACGCAATAGCGCCGCGGGGCAGAGTATTACAGTTCGCCTACTGCAACGCTCTTGATCTTCGACCACTGATCGTCAGCGGTTTTTGCCGTCGCGGGTACGTCTTTCAGGAACGCGGCGCGGGTTTCGGCGTTCAGGAACAGGTACAGTTTACCGTCCGAGACCAGGTACTGATCCGGGTCGCCGTCAAACTTCTTGCCGACCGAAACGCCAAACGAACAGAATCCGCCGTGCTGCGGCAGATAGGCGGCAGGGTTGGCTTCGAACGCTTCCAGGTTTGCAGCGCTGGAGAAGTAGTAAGACGCGCCGTCATGGGTCGCCGTGTGTGTTGCAAAGCCCTCGACCGGATTGCCGTCCTGCAGCAGCGCAACCAGATCGACACCGTGCGCAGCCAAGGGCGCACCGGCTGCCGAAATACCGTTCGAGACGTTGATCTCATCCGCCGCAAAGGCCGGGGCCGCGATCAGGGGCAAGGTGGCAATCAGGCCTGTGAGAACCAGAGATTTCATAGTGATTTCCTTTTCTGTTCAGGTTCGGCTGGCTGAACTGCCAACCGCTGAAACAGAATTAGGGGGCTTGGTTTGAACGCGCTATCGCAGAACGGTCTATAAACATTGCAGATCGTTCAAAGCTGGCGCGGTACGGTACGCTTTCCGCACCGAGAATTACTTGGTCAGATGAAAGCGGACCTTCTACGGTTAAGCCCTAGCTGGATGCGGGAAAGCTGTTATAGTTCTGGGATCGCCAAGAGGGAAAGCAGCACTCAAACCTCAAAAGAGGATGCCGCAGAAAATTCCCCAAGCTAACAGGGACCAAAAAACATGAACAATCGTTTGCGCAAGATCACCATCGTTGGTGGTGGTACAGCGGGTTGGATGACCGCGCTGATCCTGGATATGGTGTTTTCCCGCACGTCTGCCCCCAAAGATCGCCCGAGTATCTGCCTGATCGAAAGCCCCAATATCTCAACAGTCGGTGTTGGTGAAGCCACCGTGCCGCGCATGCCGGTCACGCTCCGCCAGGCGGGCATCTCAGAGCGGGATTTTTTCCGCGAGACGAACGCGTCGTTTAAGCTGGGTGTGAAGTTCTGCAATTGGAACAAGGACGCCAAGGGCAATCGCATCGATTACGTGAACCCGTTTGCCCACGGCCAGATGGTCGAGGGGTTAGACGCCGCCGAGTATTTCTTGCGCTTTGGCAACGGAGATCGGGATTTCACGCAATCTATCTCACCGCATGATCACCTGGGCCGTCTGTGCAAGGGCGCGCGGCAATTGGGCCAGCCTGAATTTGAACAACGCTTTGGCTATGCGTATCATCTGGACGCCGTGAAATTCGCAGGCATGCTCACCAAGGTCTGCACCCAGCGCGGCGTTGAACATATTCGGGATGAGGTCCAAACGGTTGAGTTGGATGAAAACGGCAATGTCAGCCATCTGATGCTGGAACGTGCCGGACGCCACGATATCGAAATGGTCGTGGACTGCACCGGGTTCCGCGGGTTGATCATCAACCAGGCGCTTGGTGAGCCGTTTATGGATTACTCAGACTATCTGCCGAACGATCGCGCCATGGCGCTGCAGATCGAGCATCCCAATCCAAGAAAGATCGAAAGCCTCACGCGATCCACTGCACTTGGCGCAGGTTGGACTTGGCGCGTGCCTCTCTACAACCGTGTGGGTACGGGCTATGTGTATTCGTCGGCTCATCGTACGGATGATCAGGCGGCAGATGAATACCTCGAGTGGCTGGGTGACAGCGGCAAGGGCGCTACGCCGCGCGTGATTCCGATGCGCGTCGGGCGCGTGCGCAACGCCTGGGTCAAGAACTGTGTGGCGATTGGTTTGTCAGGCGGCTTTATCGAGCCGCTGGAAAGCACCGCGATCCATATGATTGATCACGCGGTGCGCTGGTTTGCCGAACACCTGCCCACGCGAGACATCGAGCCATCGCTACGGGCCAGGTACAACCGGCAGATGGACAAGCTGTATAACGAGGTTCTGGAGTTTATCTGCCTGCACTACAAGTTGGGCAATCGCAAGGATGACCCGTATTGGATCGACGCGCGCACCGAAATGAAGGTGCCGGATCGGTTGGCCGAGAACCTCGAGTTGTGGCAGCACCGTCTTCCGATGCAACACGATGTCGAGTTCGCTACACTGTTTGACCATCGCGTCTATCAGACGGTTCTGTTGGGCAAACAGTCTTATGATACCGGTTATGGAACTGGCATCCGAGATCGTGTTCGGCCGTTGAAAAAGCAGATTTGGGAACAGGGCATGAGGCGTGCCAAAGCGGATCTTGCGCAGATCATCAATACAATGCCGGATCACAAAACGCTTTTGCGCGATATCCGCGGCGAGCTGAAGCAACCAGCCTTTGTTATGGCAAATGCCGCAAAACCAACAGTCGCAGTACCAGGTACCGCGCCGGAACCCATAACGATCCAGAACATGCCAAACCTTGCTGAAATTCAGAGCGGCAAGAAAGATCTGCAACTTTTTTAAGGTATCTGTGCGTTCAACCCGTAAGGTGTTTCGACAAAAGCTCGGGAGGCGGAGCCTTAAACCTCTGCCTTCTGTGACTCAATTTCGGTGTTCAGACCGGACCCTAGGCCGGAGCGGTGAATGCTGCCCGCTCGCCCAGCAGGTAGCGCGCGACATCTGCGTAGTCGAAAACCAGCGAGATCGTAATCGTCAGAAGGATAAAGCGGATAATCCATCTGGGCGGTTCAGGCATGTCGGCCCGGGCTTGCTGATACCAAAGGTAAAATGCAAGAGGCGTCCAGGGAATGATATGTCCCAACCCCATCAACCGAACATATCCAAGCTGATTGAAAATAAAAATTACACCCGCTGCGGCCAACGTGCTGCTGATCAAGGTAATGATTGAGGCCACGCGCGATTGGCGCCATATCAGCAAGGAAATCGGCAAAAGAAAGGCGCCGAAGGACAGGATATTCAGCCAGATTTGAATCCATTGAGGCTGCTGCGCAACGATCAGGTTGAAGTCTTCCATGGCCCGGTTGCTCCTGTGTTAAAGGGAATACATTGTGTAGTGCCGCGCTGGGCATTTTAGGACAACTGGTATGACGCGTGATCAAGCCGATGTGAAGCGGGCGGGTTTAAGCGCGACACGCGGCACTATGCAGCTTTCGACTTGCGGGGCAGCGCCCGAGCCGTTATAGAGCACCCGTCTAAACATGGGCGGTTAACGTCCGGATGACGTATCTGAGCAGGGCCGGGTTTCCTCGGCCCTTTGTGTTTGTGTAATCGGATGCGCCCCGGATCACGCCTGATGACAACAGGAAACAAGACCGGCGGAGACAACCGCTCGGCCAGCAAAAACGTTATGTAAAGGAAAACAACGCCACATGGCTAACGCATCCATGGAGGAATTCGAAGCCCTCCTGAATGAAAGCTTCGAAATGGACACACCCGAGGAAGGGTCTGTTGTCAAAGGCAAGGTTCTGGCGATCGAAGCCGGCCAGGCCATCATCGACGTAGGCTACAAAATGGAAGGCCGCGTTGATCTGAAAGAATTCGCAAATCCCGGCGAAGCCCCTGAAATTGCTGTCGGTGACGAGGTCGAAGTTTACCTGCGCGCCGCAGAAAATGCCCGTGGCGAAGCCGTCATCTCGCGCGAGATGGCCCGCCGTGAAGAGGCATGGGACCGTCTGGAAAAAGCATATGCCGACGACCAGCGTGTTGAAGGTGCAATCTTTGGTCGCGTAAAAGGTGGCTTCACCGTCGATCTGGGTGGCGCAGTTGCGTTCTTGCCCGGCTCGCAGGTTGATGTGCGCCCCGTGCGCGATGCTGGCCCGCTGATGGGTCTGAAGCAGCCGTTCCAGATTCTGAAAATGGACCGCCGCCGTGGCAACATCGTTGTGTCGCGTCGCGCAATCCTGGAAGAATCGCGTGCCGAACAGCGCGCCGAGGTTATCGGCAACCTGTCCGAAGGTCAGACCGTCGAGGGTGTTGTCAAGAACATCACCGAATACGGTGCATTTGTTGACCTGGGCGGCGTCGACGGCCTGCTGCACGTCACCGACATGGCATGGCGTCGCGTGAACCACCCGTCCGAGATCCTGACGATCGGCGAAACCATCAAGGTTCAGGTCATCAAGATCAACAAAGAGACCCACCGCATCAGCCTGGGCATGAAGCAGCTGCAGGAAGATCCGTGGGATCTGGTTGCTGCCAAGTATCCGCTGGGCTCGGTCCATCAGGGTCGCGTCACCAACATCACCGACTACGGCGCGTTCGTCGAGTTGGAAGCCGGTGTCGAAGGTCTGGTGCACGTGTCCGAGATGTCCTGGACCAAGAAGAACGTCCACCCCGGCAAGATCGTTTCGACCAGCCAGGAAGTCGACGTCATGGTTCTGGAAATCGACGGCGCCAAGCGTCGCGTGTCTCTGGGCCTGAAGCAGACTCAGCGCAACCCATGGGAAGTGTTTGCAGAAACACACCCCGAGGGCACCGAGGTCGAAGGCGAAGTCAAGAACATCACCGAATTCGGTCTGTTCATTGGCCTCGAAGGCGACATCGACGGCATGGTTCACCTGTCCGACCTGTCCTGGGACGAGCGCGGCGAAGATGCGATCCAGAACTACCGCAAAGGCGACGTCGTTCAGGCGGTTGTCTCGGAAGTTGACGTGGAAAAAGAGCGTATCTCATTGTCGATCAAAGCCCTGGGCGGTGACAAGTTCGCCGAAGCCGTGGGCGGCGTGAAGCGCGGCTCGGTCATCACTGTTGAAGTCACCGCAATCGAAGATGGCGGCATCGAGGTCGAGTACGAAGGCATGAAGTCGTTCATCCGTCGTTCGGACCTGTCGCGTGATCGTGCTGAGCAGCGTCCTGAGCGTTTCTCGGTCGGTGACAAGGTCGACGTCCGCGTCACCAACGTTGACAGCAAGACCCGCCGTCTGGGCCTGTCGATCAAAGCACGCGAAATCGCCGAAGAGAAAGAGGCTGTGGAACAGTACGGTTCTTCCGACTCGGGCGCGTCGCTGGGCGACATCCTTGGTGCAGCGCTGAAATCCGGCGACTAAGCCGAAGCGCCTAACGAAAGATTTTTCGGCCCCTCGTACCCACGAGGGGCCGTTTTTGTTGCGAATCAATATGTTCCAAAACGTAGTGTTATTTTGATAGTCGTTTGCGCTTTTGGTTGAAATTCGGACCTAGAAGCAAAAAATCACACGACTTATTGCAAAAATGAAGTCTTTCGACACAGAGTCGACGTTCCCCCGTACCGGGTTTTTTTCTATACTGGCCAGACAACTAGAGATGACCAAGGTCGCCTGGGAGGGTAACGCTCATGATCCGTTCAGAACTGATTCAGAAAATCGCCGACGAAAACCCGCATCTGTATCAACGCGACGTCGAGCGGATCGTGAATACTGTGTTCGAAGAAGTGACGGATGCCATGGCGCGCGGAGACCGTGTTGAACTGCGCGGCTTTGGGGCTTTTTCTGTAAAACAACGCGATGCCCGGGTGGGGCGCAACCCCCGGACTGGTGAAACTGTTCAGGTCGAAGAAAAATGCGTACCGTTTTTCAAAACTGGCAAGTTGCTAAGGGACCGATTGAACGGTAAAGCCTAGGGCATGATGCGTTATCTTCGATATGGATTCCTGGGCATCTTGGGAATCGTGCTGGTGTCAATCTCTCTGGGAAACAGCCAGATTGTTGAGCTCAAACTGATGCCTGATGCCCTGTCCGAGTTACTGGGCTTTAACCTGTCAACATCATTGCCGCTGTTCATTGTGGTTCTGGGTGGCGTCGTGGCCGGTCTGGTGATTGGCTTCCTGTGGGAATGGCTGCGCGAGCACAAGCACCGCAAAGATGCCACGGTGAAGAAGGGCGAAGTGCGCAAGCTTGAGCGAGAGGTTAAAAAGCTCAAGAACAAACAGAACGAAGGCAAGGACGACGTTCTGGCATTGCTGGATGAGACCAACTGAAGCCCTCACATGTCTGATGCGTCTGTTAAAATTTGCGGTCTGACCGCACCTGATCATGTGCGCGCAGCGGCGGAGGCCGGGGCGCGGTATGTCGGCTTTGTTTTCTTCCCCAAGTCGCCGCGACATCTGACTATTGAGGGCGCGACAGAGCTTGCCCATCTGGTGCCCTCTGGCGTCGCCAAGGTCGCGCTGACCGTGAATGCGTCCGATGAGGAGTTGGATCGCATCACTGCTACCGTGCCGCTGGATATGCTTCAACTGCACGGGAAAGAAAGCCCGGACCGCGTGGCCGACTTGCGCGCACGGTATGGCTTACCGGTCATGAAAGCTGTGGGCGTCGCCGACGCCGAGGATCTGGCCGCGATTGATCTGTATTCCGAGGTGGCCGATCAATTGCTGATCGACGCCAAGCCCCCGCGTCAGTCTGAATTGCCCGGTGGCAACGGCCTTGCTTTTGACTGGCGCCTGCTGGCCGGGCGCAAGTATTGGCGGCGTCCATGGATGTTGGCCGGTGGATTAACGCCTGACAACGTCGCGGAGGCCATGCGCATGACCGGCGCCCGGCAAGTTGATGTGTCATCAGGCGTGGAAAGTGCACCAGGTGTCAAAGACGCGGCTAAAATTCGGGCATTTATCGAAGCAACGCAGTGATCTGAACGCTGGATCACGGCGTATCTCCGTTTAGGAGGGCGCACTTATGCTCGCAGCAATTGGCGGCGTTTCGTTGAAACGGTGGTACTACGGCCCCGAACTGCTCTGGCATGCGCGTCAGGCGCTGCTACAGGCGCGCGGTGATCCGCTGTGCCTGCAAGCGGACGTGTTCACTCACCGGGGCCTTTATTTCTCACTGAGCGTTTGGCACGACGCCGAGGCCATGCTGACCTTTGCCCATTCCGGTCCTCATCGCCGTGTAATTCAGGTCACGTCGCGGCTGGCGGACGTGAACCAGTTTCATCATTTCCCCTGCATCGCCATTCCTAGCCGAGAGCAAGCGCTAAAGGTCTGGGCGCAACATTTTGAAGCGGCGGAATAATGCGTTTTGCGATGGCAAATCCCGTCGCCACCTCCTATGAACAACGGGTACGACGATGGAGACACCCATGGCCAACGATCTTTTCAATTCCTTCATGTCCGGCCCGGATGAACAAGGCCGGTTCGGTATTTTCGGCGGGCGGTTTGTCAGTGAAACGCTGATGCCCCTGATCCTGTCGTTGGAGGAGGAATATGAGAAGGCCAAGGATGATCCCACATTCTGGGCCGAAATGGACGATCTATGGGCCAACTATGTGGGCCGCCCGTCACCTTTGTATTATGCGGAACGCCTGACCGAGCATCTGGGCGGCGCGAAGATTTATCTCAAGCGGGATGAGCTGAACCACACCGGCGCGCACAAGATCAACAACGTGCTGGGCCAGATCATTCTGGCACGCCGCATGGGCAAGACACGGATCATTGCCGAAACCGGGGCAGGGCAGCATGGCGTGGCCACCGCCACGGTCTGTGCCAAGTTCGGTCTGAAATGTGTGGTTTACATGGGCGCGCATGATGTGCAGCGTCAGGCGCCGAATGTCTTCCGTATGCGCCTTCTGGGGGCTGAGGTTATCCCGGTGACATCAGGGCGCGGCACGCTGAAAGACGCGATGAACGATGCTCTGCGGGATTGGGTCACCAACGTACGCGACACGTTCTACTGCATCGGCACCGTGGCTGGTCCACACCCGTATCCAGCGATGGTGCGTGACTTTCAGTCAATCATTGGCAAGGAAGCCAAAGAGCAGATGATGAAGGCCGAGGGCCGTCTGCCTGATACGATCATCGCCGCAATCGGTGGCGGTTCAAACGCCATGGGCCTGTTTTATCCATTCCTTGATGACAAAGACGTAAACATCATCGGTGTTGAGGCTGGCGGCAAAGGCGTGAACGAAAAGATGGAGCATTGCGCCTCGCTGACCGGTGGTCGTCCGGGCGTATTGCATGGTAACCGCACATACCTTTTGCAAGACGACGACGGCCAGATTCTGGAAGGCTATTCGATCTCGGCCGGTTTGGATTATCCCGGAATCGGCCCCGAGCATTCCTGGCTGCATGATATTGGCCGCGCGAAATATGTCTCGATCACAGACAAAGAGGCGCTGGAGGCGTTCCAGCTATGCTGCGCGACCGAAGGAATTATCCCGGCGTTGGAGCCCTCTCATGCACTGGCGCACGTAATGAAGATTGCGCCTGATCTGCCTAAGGATCACTTGATTTGCATGAATATGTGCGGACGCGGCGATAAGGACGTCCAAACTGTCGCCAAGTATCTGAACTTCGATATGTCCGATACAGAAGGCCGCACGGCAGACTGAACGCCGAGAAGCCAGAAAAGATAGAACCGGCCCCGTCACAGGGCCGGTTTTTCCTTTGTACAAAGCGGTTGAAACCTTCGAGTTTGGACGAACCCATCAGCGCATTTAAGCTCAGGGTGTATCTCGTACGTTCATCTTGTCGTTTGGCGTCTGCTTGGTGAAGGTCCCCTGACCGGCGTCAATCCGCGGTCACAGCATGCAGGCTCAGGATATCCAGCGGCACCACATCCAAAGCCCGTTGATGGGTTGCCTCAAGATGAACTTTGGGGGCGCAGCCTTCGTCATGGGCTTGCATAAAGCGCCCTGCGCACAGGCACCAACTGTCACCGGGGTTCAATCCGGGAAAGTTGAACTCGGGCCGTGGCGTGCTGAGGTCGTTGCCGACATATTTGGAAAAGGCCAGAAACTCAGCCGTCATTACGGCGCAAACCGTGTGGCTGCCCTGATCCTCGGGGCAGGTGTTGCACGCTCCATCGCGGAAGAATCCGGTCAGCGGATCACGTGAACACGGGGCGAGCACACCCCCTAATACATTGATACTGTCTTGTTTTTGCATAGGGCTACCTTACAGGCTTTGGGCGATCTTGCGGAACATTTCTATGTTCTCCTCATTGATGCCCGGATCACGGAACTTGCGATCTGCGGCGGTCGTGACGATCAGCACACCGCGCGGCTGATCGAAATAGATATACTGACCGTAAACACCACGGGCCAGAAACTCGCCCTCGTGCGCGCCAATTGGTACCCACCATTGATACCCATATCCCATTTTGCCAGACGGGGTTGGTGCGCTGGGCAGAACAGATTCGGCGATCCAATCTGCTGGGACAATTTGTTGTCCGTCACGCACACCATTCTGCAAAATCATCTGGCCAAAACGTGCAAAATCGCGGGTGGTGAAGTTTAACCCGCCAAGAACAAAGGCAACTCCGGCACCGTCCGTCAGGTAATAGCCGTCATACTCTAAACCAAGGGGTTGAATGATCCTCTCAGTCAGCAATTCAGCCACGCTCCGCCCAGTTGCGCCGCGGATCACCATGCCTATGACATGGGTGTCGATCGATACGTACTGCCAGGTTTCGCCCGGTGTGGCGAAGGTGTTCTGAAAAGACGCGGTGAAATCGTCTAGCTCACCCCCTAAAGCCACAACACGACCCATCCGGTTGATATCTGAATTGCGATCAAAATAATCCTCGTCGAAGGTAATACCGCTGGCCATATTCAGAACATTGCGGATGGATGCGCCCTCATAGGCGGTGCCTTCCAGTTTTGGCGCGTATTTCACGACCGGGTCATCCAGTGAATCGATTGCACCTTCGTCCACAAGAATACCCAAGAGGGCCGACAGGTAGCTTTTGGCAACTGACCAGGAAATCCGCCGATCTTCGGGCGCTGTGCCCAGATAATACTCCTCAAACCGGATCTGTCCGTCCTGCATCACAAGCAGAGAGGTGACTTTACGCTCTTTGATCCATGCGTCGGCGCCTTCTGGCAGATCAAATGCGGGACCATAAGGCAGCTCCCATGTTGGACCACTGCCACGGGGCAGGGCGACCGTCAGAAAGGCCTCGTTCATATGAGAGAAGTTTTGAACAATTTTCTCTTCGGAAAACAGAGAATTAACAGCCATCAGGCGCTGTATCTCTTCGCGTTTCCAGAACCCCACAACACTTGCGGCCAGCACCAGCATCAGAAAGATGCGCAAAAGCCGTTTCAACACTGCTGTCATACTTGCCTCCGCTATCGCCGCAGTATTGGAGCGCACGAGAAATAAGTGCGTAATTGGGACGTTACGGTCAGGTGAACAGCCTTATTTGAACTTGTCCAGCAGCTTTTGCATAGCTGAGCGGTCGTCGACCTCTGGTGCAGGGGCTGGGTTTTCGGCTGGTTTGTCTGGCTGTGGTGATGATTTGGAAGACCGGGGCGGGGCCGTGCGTAAAGCGACGGCGTTCATGAATTTCCCGCCATCCCCGTCAGCCAGAAATCCAGCGCCATCCGATACACCGCGTAGTACGTCGTCCAGCCAATCGGCGTCAGCCTTGGCAAAATCGCTCAGAACATAGGGAGAGACCAGTTCTTTTCGACCGGGATGGCCGATACCCAGACGCACCCGGTCATAGGCCGGGCTGATATGTTCGTGGATCGAGCGTAAGCCGTTGTGGCCCGCATGGCCGCCACCCGCTTTGACCCGAACCTTGCCGGGGGCTAGGTCCAATTCGTCGTGGAAAACCGTCACGTCGCTCGAATCCAGTTTGTAGAACCGCATCGCCTCACCAACGGACTGGCCCGAACGGTTCATGAAGGTCTGCGGTTTGATCAAAAGCACTTTTTGATCGCCTAGCCGACCTTCGGCGAGTTCAGCCTGAAACTTGCTTTTCCATGGGCCAAAGCCGTGATCCTCGGCAATCCGGTCCACGGCCATAAAGCCAATATTGTGCCGGTTGCGGGCATATTTTGATCCCGGGTTCCCCAATCCGACAAACAGCTTCATAGTTCTGTCCTTGTTTATAGCGATATGCACAGGGGGTTGATCGCACGGAATGGTGCCCGTTTTCCAGTGCGGTCGACAAAAGAAAACGGGACCCGATCTGAGCCCCGTTCAAATTTCCGGAATATGACCCCGGGTTTATTCTTCGGCTTCTTCCTGGCCGACGACTTCAACTTCGTCTGGCGCCACTTCGGCTTCTTCGCCTTCTTCCTCATCGCTGGTCGCCAGACCGGTCGGTGCCGAGACGTTTGCGATCACGAAATCACGGTCAATGGTCGGCTTGGTGCCTTCGGGTAGGTCCACCGACGAGATTGTCACGACGTCGTTGATTTCCATGCCAGTCAGATCAACAGTGATCTTCTCAGGAATGTCGCCGGCGGTGCACAGCAGTTCGACTTCGGGGCGCACAACGGTCAGAACGCCGCCTTTTTTGATGCCGGGTGCCGCTTCTTCGTTGATGAATTCAACGGGAATGAACAACGCGATCTTGGTCGTCCGGCGCAGGCGCATCAGGTCCAGGTGGGTCGGCAGGTCTTTGACGACGTCACGCTGAACGTCGCGGCAGATGACGCGCACGTCTTCGTGGCCATCAACCTTCAGGTTCCACAGGGTCGACTTGAACCGACCAGCTTTCAGGCGCTTGAACACTTCATTGAACGGAATCTGAATTGGCAGCGGGTCTTTGTCGCCACCAAAAACAATGCCCGGAACCATGCCGTCGCGGCGTGCTTGACGAGCGGCGCCCTTGCCTGTCCCCGTCCGTTCCAGAGCTACGAGATCAGGAATCTCACCAGCCATGATATATCTCCAATGTTAGGGCGGGCATCCTCCAAGGCTGTATGCCCGCGTGAAGCCGCGTCCTTAGCTTGATTCACTGTGATTGGAAAGGTCTTTTTGGCCGTTATGACCTTTTGCGAGGCTCTGCCTCGCGCTCCGGGATATTTTGGGCCAGATGAATGCGGAATCCGTTGCTTCATCTGGCCGCAAATGTCCAAGGGGAGTTGCCCAGAGGGCGGTCGGGGCAGAGCGCCTTGTTTTTGCGCGGTCAGTCCTGCCAGCGGCCGCCGAAGTCATCGGGGATCAGAAGATTGTGCCGCCCCAGATCGCCAACACTGCGTTCTCCGCACAGCGCCATTGTCGTATCCAGTTCCTTTTGGATGACATCCAGCGCAGTGGCCACGCCTTTCTGTCCCATTGCGCCTAACCCGTATACAAAGGCGCGGCCGATATAGGTGCCTTTGGCACCCAGGGCGATGGCTTTCAGGACGTCCTGGCCGGACCGAATTCCACCGTCCATGTGAACCTCGATATCCCCTCCGACAGCGTCCATGATTTGCGGCAGCATGCGAATAGAGCTAAGAGCCCCATCCAGTTGGCGCCCGCCGTGGTTTGAAACGATGATCGCGTCGGCTCCCAGTTTTACGGCCATCTTGGCGTCTTCAGCATCCAGAATACCCTTCAGGATGACCTTGCCGCCCCATTGCTGCATCAGCTTTTCTACCTTTGACCAATCAAGACTGGGATCGAACTGTTCAGCTGTCCATGCACCCAGCGACGAAGCGTCCGAGATACCGTCAACATGGCCAACGATGTTGCCGAACTCGCGGCGCTTGGCGTTCAGCATCTCGATCCCCCAGGACCATTTAGTCATCAGGTTTGCGATTGATTTGGGGGTCAGTTTCGGTGGCGCTGACAGGCCGTTCTTCAGATCTTTGTGTCGCTGTCCAAGGATTTGCAGGTCCAGCGTGATCACGAGCGCTGAACATTTTGCATCCTTGGCGCGCTGGATCAGGCGGCTGACATAGTCCTGATCCTTCATCGTATAAAGCTGGAACCAGAAGGGTTTCGTGGTGTGTTCAGCCACATCTTCGATCGAGTTGATCGACATGGTCGACAGGGTGAACGGCACGCCGAACTCTTCGGCGGCCTTGGCAGCCTTCATCTCGCCATCCGCATGCTGCATGCCCGTTAACCCCACCGGGGCAAGCGCGACAGGCATAGCGACGTCTTCACCGATCATTTGCGAGGCGGTCGAGCGTCCGGACATATCCACGGCAACACGTTGGCGCAGACGGATATCCGAAAAATCCGAGCTATTTTCGCGAAAGGTCTGTTCGGTCCAACTGCCGCTTTCGGCGTAGTCGTAAAACATGCGCGGTACGCGGCGTTCGTAGATGTGCCGCAGGTCTTCGATGGTTGTTATTACGGACATTAAACAGCGCCTCTGGTGAATGGTTCACGCAGTTTTACTGGCGCAATCCGCTTGGTGCAATCGTCCGCTGGCATGAAAAACCGCAGCACGCTGTTCGCTTGCTGCGGTGTCTTTTGAATAGCTTATTTGCCGGGCTGTCAGGCCGAGTGCGCACCGTCGGCCAGTGACTTTACAAAGTCCAGAACCTCGGCCACGGGTTTACCTGCCGCGATCTGACTGACGATAGCTGAACCAACGACCGCGCCATCAGCAACGCTGGCGATTGCCTTGGATTTTTCCGGCGAGTTGATGCCAAAGCCCACAATGACCGGCAGGTCGGTTGCCGATTTGATCCGCGCCACTTCGGGCCCGACATTCGTGGCCTGCGCCTCGGCCGCTCCGGTGATGCCGGTGATCGAGACGTAGTACACAAAGCCCGACGTGTTCTGCAGAACGCGGGGCAGGCGTTTGTCATCAGTTGTTGGCGTGGCAAGGCGGATAAAATTCAGACCTGCAGCTTGGGCTGGCAGGCACAGTTCCTCATCTTCTTCCGGGGGCAGGTCAACCACGATCAGACCATCGATGCCTGCGGCCTTGGCGTCGTCCAGAAATTTCTCAACACCACGGCTGTAGATCGGGTTGTAGTACCCCATCAGAACAATCGGGGTCGTATCGTCAGTCTCGCGGAAGGCGCGAGCCAGATCCAGGGTTCGCTGCAAGGTCATGCCCCCATCCAGGGCCCGCTGACCAGCCGCCTGAATGGTCGGCCCATCGGCCATCGGGTCCGTGAAGGGCAATCCCAGTTCAATGACGTCCACCCCGGCACCGGGAAGTCCCTTCACGACCTCAAGCGATGTGTCGAAATCCGGGTCACCTGCCATGATATAGGCGATAAACGCCTTTTTACCTTCGGCCTTGAGGGCGGCGAACTTTGCGTCGATACGGGTCATCTGCAGTCCTTGCATTCAGGTTTCGACCTGATGTGCAGAAACTTTGCGCGAAAATCAATCCCGGTCCTGCTGCAACACCTCAGTAGGTGAAGTGATATCTTAGCAGGGCCTCGTTGACGCCCGGGTTGTCGTCCTGCGTGCTGGCATTCGATTTGTGGGTAATTGCAAAAGACAGCTTGTCACCGTTGTTCAGCGTATAGCCGATGCCCAGCAGACTGCGGATCTGAAACTCACCCCCCAGGTCATTTCTGTCTTTGCCTTCGGAATAATAGCCAGGCATGACGCTGCCTTCCACGAACCAACGGTCCGCAAACGTGTAAAACCCGATCAAACCGACCCCGGCATGAACATCGCCGGCCGTATCCACGGTCAGGGCCGCTCCCCATGCGGCGGAAAAGCGTGTAGACTCATGAAAGGGGCGATGCTGGTACTCAAGCGAAAAGACCGCCTCATCGCTGGCTGCGCTGTGAGAAAAATCTGCATACCCCGCACCAACGACAATGGACTGCGCCTGTGCTGTCTGGGCCACAAGCATAAGCGCAAGGGCCGCGATAGTTTTCTTCATGTCAGGTATTCACTATTTGTTTGATTTCGGCTTGTTACGTGGCGACCCTATGCCGTGGTTTTCAACAAGCCCAAGTTCACAGATGACGAACGTTTACGTGATGTTTCCAATCGGGCTAACCGACCAATCCGCAGTCCGGCTTGCGCATTTCCCCGGACACGCCTAGAAGACGCCGTCGTATCGCTTCAGGAGGGCAGGATGGGCTTTAAAATGGGAATCGTGGGTCTGCCGAATGTGGGCAAGTCGACCCTGTTCAATGCGTTGACCAAAACCGCTGCTGCCCAGGCGGCGAACTTCCCGTTCTGCACCATTGAGCCCAACGTCGGTGACGTTGCGGTTCCTGACGCGCGGCTGGACAAGTTGGCGGCGATTGCGTCGTCCAAGCAGATTATCCCGACGCGCATGACGTTTGTGGACATTGCCGGATTGGTCAAAGGCGCGTCCAAAGGCGAAGGGCTGGGCAATCAGTTCCTTGCCAATATTCGTGAGACTGACGCCATCGCCCATGTCCTGCGCTGTTTCGAAGATGGTGATGTGACCCATGTTGATGGTCGCGTGGATCCGGTCGCGGATGCCGACACGATCGAAACCGAGCTGATGCTGGCTGATTTGGAAAGCATCGAAAAGCGACGCGCTAATCTGGTGCGCAAGCTGAAGGGCAACGATAAGGAAGCGCAGCAGCAAGACCGCCTTCTTGCCGACGCTCAGGCCATGTTGGAAAGTGGCAAACCCGCGCGTTTGGTCGAGGTTTCGGACGAAGATGCCAAGGCGTGGAAGATGCTGCAGCTCCTGACGACCAAGCCAGTGCTTTATGTCTGCAACGTGTCCGAGGAAGAAGCAGCCGAGGGCAACGAGTATTCAGCCCGCGTGGCTGAGATGGCCGCGGCACAGGGCAACGCGCACGTTATCATCAGCGCCAAGATCGAGGAAGAGATCAGCCTGCTGGAGGAGGATGAGGCGCAGATGTTCCTCGAAGAGATGGGTTTGGAAGAACCCGGCCTCGACCGTCTGATCCGCGCTGGCTACGATCTGCTGAAGCTGGAAACCTACTTCACCGTCGGCCCGAAAGAGGCCCGCGCCTGGACCATTCGAACCGGCACAGCCGCGCCGCAGGCCGCTGGCGTAATCCATGGTGATTTTGAAAAAGGGTTTATCCGCGCCGAGACCATCGCCTATGACGACTACATTGCCGCCAATGGCGAGCAGGGGGCGAAAGAAGCTGGTAAAATGCGGGCCGAGGGCAAGGGATACATCGTCAAGGATGGCGATGTCATGCACTTCCTGTTCAATACCTGACCCAAGAGTTTCCGACCAATCTGACCTGTGTGATTTAGGTCGCGGTGCCAATTGTCGTCAGGTGCATTCAGCCTGCCGACAACCAGGCTTGCCGGCGCAGAACTGCGATATCGCACACTGTGGCGTATCCCATCGCGCGTTTGATGTTCGGAAGAAGCGCCGCTCCGTTCATGGCAAAACTCACCTCAATCAAACCAGCGTCTCCATAAGCTGTCTTGATGATTTCACGTGCCTCAGTGTCATCTTCGTATCGACCAACAACCGCATCTGTCAGATTTGCGACGGCCGTCACATCCTCGGGAAGCTCGGAATAATCGGATCGCAGCACAGCATCTATCGTTGCTTCGTCGAGGCCTGCTTGCCCCGCAAGGTTGATTTCCGCTTCTACACAGATACCGCAATCTGCAGCAATCGCGCCGCGCAGGCGGGCCGTGTGATATGCCAGTGCGGGAACGTGTTTGTTCGGGTCGAGAAACCCAAAAATGCGGTTGTACCGCATGAGAAGACCCATGTGGGTCTCTGCGATCTTGTGAGTATAATCCAGTTTAACACCGATACGGTTTTCTGCGCGCCGAATAATATGCGCGGCGAGTTTCTTAAGTAACACGTCGCCCTCCCTTTGAACTGTGCTGTCCCCACACGTAGTATCGAGTTTTTCTTCACGAATGACTTAACTTGCCGTGAAGCTCACAATCGGTTTATCCCGCGCGATCTCGGGCACTGGAAAGCGCTCTGCGTGTTGCTGGCTTAATGCGACAGTCCGGGTCAATTCTTGCGTTTCTATGCAGTATGCCCGCCGTTAAGGTGGGGGCTGATTTGCCTTTTGAGACGCCCTGAAATGATCGAAATCCGTGACCTACAATTGCTTAGCGCCCTCGCGCGGCACCGACATTTTGCCAAAGCGGCCGAAGAATGCGGGATTTCGCAGCCTGCCTTTTCGATGCGTATTCGCAATCTCGAAGACCGGCTTGGGGTTTCGATTGTCCGCCGCGCGAACCGGTTTCAGGGGCTGACCGAGGAAGGCGCGATGATCGTCCAGCGGGCGCGGCGCATCCTCGACGATACCAAAGCGCTGGAACAGCAGGTTTTGGCGGCCAAGGGTGAGATTACCGGCACTTTGATTCTGGGTGTGATCCCAACGGCGATTGCATTCACGGGGCACCTGATCAAGCGCCTGCGGGATGCGCACCCTCGTATTGTGACCCGGATTGAAACCCTGTCCTCCACCGCCATACAGTACCGGCTGGACGAAGGCAGCATAGATGCCGGAGTGACCTACGGTGACAGTATCGGCACTGACTTGCGCAGAGTGCAGCCGCTGTACGAAGAGACCTATGTGCTGTTGGTCCCAACACACATGACGGATGAAACCGGCCCAATTCCGTGGGGTCGAGTAGCCGAATTCCCGCTGAGCCTGCTTGAGCCGCAGATGCAGAACAGGCGTATTCTTGACCGAATTTTTGCCGAGCATGGTTTGCATCCAGACGTGGTTGCCGAAACCAGTGGTTTTTCCGCCTCAATGGTCATGGCGTGCGAGGGTCTGGCGGCAACCGTTGTCCCGCTTGTTCTGGTACGTGCCTTGGGTGATCTAACGGGGACCAGGGTGTTGCCGCTGGTCGATCCGGTGGTCAGCAAACCGATTTGTCTGGCCACCTTGATCCGTGAACCAGAACTGCCAACGGTTGATGCTTTGCGTGATGTGGTGACGTCTTTGGAGCAATAATATTTCCTTATCGTGCGATTGAAATATGCGATTTGACGATATGCTAGTCTGATGACATTCGGACTCTCAATCGGAGGACATCATGGCACCATTAGATACCAAGCCATCCGGAGCCCCCAAGGGCGTCTGGAAGTCAGGTAAAGGCAAGGGACGGCACACACCCAAGGGCCGTCAATTCACGGACGAGGCGCAAGCCGAAATCGCAGCCCTTTTGGGCGACCGACCGCGACGCCGGGACTTACTTATTGAATTTCTGCACTTAATTCAGGATGCGCACGGCCACATAAGCGCCGATCATATCGCTGCGTTGGCAGTGGAAATGCGGGTCGGTCAGGCCGAAATCTATGAAACGGCCACCTTCTATGCCCATTTCGATGTGGTCAAAGAGGATGAGGTCCCTCCGCCCGCGCTGACGATCCGGGTTTGTGATTCTCTGTCCTGCGAAATGGCCGGTGCCCAGCAGTTGCAAAAGGCGCTGGAAGACGGGTTGGATGCATCACAAGTTCGTGTCTTGCGCGCGCCCTGCATGGGACGTTGTGATACGGCCCCTGTGCTTGAGATCGGTCACAATCACATCGACCATGCGACCCCGGAAAAGGTGCAGGCGGCGATTGCTGCCGATGATACGCATGCCCATCTGCCTGACTACGAAACCTTCGCGACCTATGAGGCCGAAGGTGGTTACGCCAAACTGAAAGAGCTGCGTGAGGGCGGCGATTGGGAAAAGGTGCAGGAAGACGTCCTGTCCTCGGGTCTGCGTGGTCTGGGCGGTGCTGGCTTCCCGTCCGGTAAAAAGTGGGGTTTTGTTCGCATGAACGAAGGTCCGCGTTATCTGGCCGTGAATGGCGACGAGGGCGAGCCGGGCACCTTCAAAGACCGCTACTACCTTGAGCGCACTCCGCATGTATTCCTTGAGGGTATGCTGATTGCCGCCTGGGCGGTCGAGGCGCAGACCTGCTTCATCTACATGCGCGATGAATACCCGGCGGTTCTGGAAATTCTGCGCCGCGAGATTTCGGCGTTGGAAGACGCAGGCATTGTCGAAAAAGGCTACATCGACCTGCGTCGCGGTGCCGGTGCTTATATTTGCGGTGAAGAATCCGCGATGATCGAATCGATTGAGGGCAAGAAGGGCCTGCCGCGTCATCGTCCTCCGTTTGTGGCGCAGGTTGGGGTCTTTAACCGCCCAACTTTGGTCCACAATGTCGAGACACTTTATTGGGTGTCGAAAATCTGCCGCAAGGGGCCGCAGGTCCTGAATTCAGTTGAAAAGAATGGCCGCAAAGGCCTGCGCAGCTATTCGGTCTCGGGCCGGGTTGCGCAGCCGGGCGTCTACCTTTTACCTGCGGGGTCGACCATCCTTGACGTGATTGATGCCGCCGGTGGTATGGCTGAGGGCCACGTGTTCAAGGCCTATCAACCGGGCGGGCCCTCTTCTGGCCTGTTGCCCGCGTCAATAAACGACGTACCACTTGATTTCGACACATTGCAACCGCTTGGCACGTTTATCGGGTCCGCCGCCGTGGTGGTTCTGTCTGATCAGGACACAGCCCGCGATGCGGCGCTGAACATGCTGCGCTTCTTCGAAGACGAAAGCTGCGGCCAGTGCACCCCCTGCCGGGCGGGCTGCGAAAAGGCGGTAAAGCTGATGCAGGCCGACAAATGGGATCAAGACCTGCTGGAAGACCTGTGTCAGGTCATGGGCGATGCCTCGATCTGCGGTCTGGGGCAAGCGGCCCCGAACCCGATCCGTCTGGTTATGAAACACTTCGCTGACGAAATCTGAAGGAGACAGCCATGCTTGATGCAAGCCCAACCAAGACCGTCACCTTCAACCTGAACGGACAAGACGTCACCGTGCCCGAAGGCTGGACCATCTGGGAAGCCGCCAAGGGGCAGGGGTTCACCATTCCTCATCTTTGCCACAAGCCGCAGCCGGGGTATCGCCCAGATGGCAACTGCCGCGCCTGCATGGTTGAGGTGGAAGGCGAGCGCACGCTGGTCGCCTCATGCATCCGTCCTGCTGCAGACGGTATGGTCGTCAAGACCGACAGCGACCGGGCCGAGAAATCGCGTGCCATGGTTATGGAACTGTTGGTCGCCGACCAACCCGAAGAAGCGCATGACGCCTCCAGCCATTTCTGGGACATGGCCAAGCTGAACGATGTCAGCAACAGCCGGTTCCCGGCGAAAGAGCCTGAAAAAATCCCTCTGCTGGATGACAGCCACGTTGCGATGCGCGTCAATCTGGATGCTTGTATCAACTGCAACCTCTGCGTCCGCGCTTGCCGCGAAGTTCAGGTGAATGACGTGATCGGCATGGCCGGTCGTGGTCATACTGCGCAGGTGGTGTTCGACCAGAACGACCCGATGGGTGATTCAACCTGTGTCGCTTGTGGGGAATGTGTTCAGGCCTGCCCGACCGGCGCACTTATGCCCGCAACGGTGCTGGATGATCAGCAAATTGGCGACAGCAAGGACTACGATTCCGAGACAGAAAGCGTCTGCCCGTTCTGCGGTGTGGGCTGTAAAGTCTCGCTGAAGGTCAAGGACGGCAAGGTCAAGTATGTCGAGGGCATCAACGGCCCTGCCAACGAAGGCCGCTTGTGCGTCAAAGGCCGCTTTGGCTTTGACTATATCCACCACCCGCACCGCCTGACCAAGCCGCTGATCCGTCGTGAAGACGCGCCTGAAAAGGGTCTGAACGTCGATCCGGGCAACTTGTCGACCCATTTCCGCGAAGCGACCTGGGAAGAGGCGATGGATCTGGCCGCCACCAAGCTGATGGCCCTGCGCGAGGAAGACCCGCGCAGCGTCGCAGGGTTTGGTTCGGCCAAGTGTACCAACGAAGAAGCCTACCTGTTCCAGAAGTTCATCCGTCAGGGTTTCAAGCACAACAACGTCGACCACTGCACCCGTCTGTGCCATGCATCGTCTGTGGCTGCGCTGATCGAAAACGTGGGTTCGGGCGCTGTGACCGCGACCTTCAACGAGATCGAAAACGCCGACGTGGCGATCATCATCGGGGCGAACCCGGTCGAAAACCATCCTGTCGCGGCGACCTATTTCAAGCAGTTCGCCAAGCGCGGCGGCAAGTTGATTGTGATGGACCCGCGCGGCGTCGGCATGCGCAAATTCGCAAGCGAGATGCTGCAATTCCGTCCGGGGGCGGATGTTTCGATGCTTAACGCGATCATGAATGTGATCGTCGAAGAAGAACTGTATGACAGCCAGTACATCCACCGCTGGACCGAGGATTGGGCCGCAGAAAAAGAACATCTGCGTCAGTTCACGCCCGAGGCGATGGCCCCGATCTGCGGTATCGAACCCGATCAGATACGCCGCGTGGCGCGTACCTTTGCACAGGCCAAGGCCGGTCTGATCTTCTGGGGTATGGGCGTCAGCCAGCATATCCACGGTACCGACAACTCGCGCTGCCTGATCTCGCTGGCTCTGATGACTGGCAACGTTGGGAAACCGGGTGCGGGCCTGCATCCGCTGCGTGGTCAGAACAACGTGCAGGGCGCATCTGACGCGGGCCTGATCCCGATGTTCCTGCCGGACTATCAGACTGTGACCGATGACAATATCCGGGCCAAGTTCAACAACGTCTGGAACTCGGACGACTTTTCGAATGAAAAAGGCCTGACAGTTACTGAGATCATTGATCAGGCCTATGCGGGTAACATCAAGGGTATGTACATCATGGGTGAAAACCCCGCGATGTCCGACCCGGATGTGAACCACGCGCGCGACGCGCTGGCCAAGCTGGATCTGATGATCGTGCAGGATATCTTCCTGACCGAAACGGCAAACTACGCCGATATCATCCTGCCAGCCTCGGCGCTGTATGAAAAGAACGGGACCACCTCGAACACCAATCGTCAGGTGCAGCGTGTGCGGCCTGCCGTAGCGCCTCCGGGGGATGCGCGTGAGGATTGGAAGATTACGGTCGAACTGGCGCAGCGCATCGGGCTGAACTGGGATTACACGGACGTTTCCGAGGTGTTTGCCGAGATGAAGCTGACCATGGCGTCGCTGGACAATATCACGTGGGAGCGGTTGGAAATCGCCTCGATCACCTACCCGTCGCTTAGCGAGACCGATCCAGGTCAGTCCATTGTATTCGGCGACGGATTCCCAAGGGCAGGCGGCAAGGCCAAGTTCACCCCAGCCAGTGTTATCCCACCGGATGAAGTTCCGGATGCGGAATACCCGATGATTGCCACCACTGGCCGCCAACTTGAGCATTGGCACACCGGCGCAATGACTCGCCGAAGCACGGTTCTGGACGCGGTCGAGCCTGAAGCGAACTGTTCGATGAACCCGCGCACGCTCAAGCTGATGGGAATTGAACCGGGCGAGATGGTCCGCCTGACCACGCGTCGCGGCTCGATCGAGATCATGGCCCGCGCCGACCGGGCCATTGCCGAGGACATGGTCTTCATCCCCTTCGCCTTCGTTGAGGCGGCTGCGAATGTTCTGACCAATTCGGCCATCGATCCCTATGGGAAGATCCCCGAGTTCAAGTTCGCGGCCATTCGCGTTGAAAAGATCGGGGACGCGATCGCGGCAGAGTAACTCTTTGTTAGTGACAATCTGGAAAAGGCGGGGCTGCAACAGTCCCGCTTTTTTTTCTTTTCAAAGGTCCACGCGTGGCGGCCCTGATCCAAGTAGATTCACGCTTCAACCGGGCTCACGCCACGGGTCGAAAAATTAGTTGATGCCGAGTGACGTCGCTAGTAATCGCGTTCGAAAAACACACCGAGCCCAGTTTCACCGCGCCCGTCCACCGTGCCGCGCACGGTGAAACTGTCAGTGACATCAAGGTTCAGGTTCACTTCGGTGTCGCCTTCCGTGTTGACGGTGAAATCGGTGTAAAGGTTATCGCTCAGGTATGCCCCGGCACCCAGGCGCCCTGTGCCGCCTTCGCTTGCACCGATATCCACTGTATCCACGCCCGCAGCCTCGCGCAGCCCTTTGGTTGTGTCTCCGACTGCGCCGCTGAGTTGCGCCAGCGACGCCGCCATCTGGGCAATCACGAAAGGTGAGATTTCCGAAAAACGATTGCCGAACAAGAGCATGGCCAGCGCTTCCTCGGCGGGGCGTTCAGGGTCCGAGAAAACATCAACTTCGGGCGAGTCCAGTGGCCCGGCGATTTCGATGGTGGCAGTGCCGTCGGATGTGCTGGTGGACGAGGCGAATTCGATATAGGGCTTCAGGTCCCCTTGCAACGTCACAAGCCCCTTGGTTAGCGCCAGCCTGCGCCCCAGAATATCAAAGTTTCCACGGATCAGTTCGATTTGCCCGGATGGAATGATTGAGGTCGTTGTGCCGCCGATAAACAGCCTTCCACCCAGTTCCGCGTTCACGCCCCGACCACGGACAAAAACCGCCTTGGGTGCCAGCAGACTGATGTCCAACGCGATGCGGGATTCGCTCTTGGTTTGACCTTCCTCGACAACCAGCCCCGCCCGTTCGCGGGTGATGAAGACCGGTTGGCTTTCGTTAAAGTGTTCGATCTCGGGGATCGGCGCGGCCCCTACGGCACCTGATGCCGCGGCAAGGTTTATGTTCGTTTCTTCAAACGTGATCTGACCGGTAAGTGCACTGTTACCCGCCAGGGCGCCGGTCATGGCGATTTCGCCATTCAGTGTAGTCTCGTACAGCAATTTGTCCGTAAGCACGAGGTTGTTGAGACGTGTAACTATGTTCGCGTTCAGCGGTGGCGTAAGGTCCAAGGGGCCGGACACGGTAAAGTTTCCGCCTGCACGCATTCCTCCGCTCAGCGAGATCGTTGCCCGGCTTTCCGCAAGCTCAACCGATCCGCTGATGCCGGTGACTGTCTGTCCGATACCGGGCAGCGCAAGCGACGTACCAGAGGTGGTGATGGACCCGCTTAGCGCGCCAAGACCGGGTTTCCCCCGTAGCCTTAGATTGTGCCGCGCGGTTCCTTCAATCTTGTTGGGCGAGATAAAGAGATTGGCCACACCCAAGTTGATGCCGCCCTGCGCCTCAAGATCGGCCTCGCCCGAGGTCTCATCAAATGTTCCTTTGATCGTGCTGCTAATCTCGGCAGGGCCATTTGCCGACCCGTCGATGGTCCATACGCCACCGTTCCGTTTAGCGTTGCCAATTGCCGCAACAGTGCCGGGGAACTCGGGTGCAAAGCGTTCAATCCTGTTCAGTTTGGCGTCGAAATCCAGATCGGCCGAGCCATCCGAGTCTACGGTTCCGGTCAACTCCGCATAAGAACTGTCGGGCCCGGTCAACCGTGTGGTGCCTTCCAGCCCTGAAGGCGTTGGGGCGACATTACCGTCCAGTGTCAGTGGCCCGGACACCAAGGTGTTGACGCGGGCCAGATCATCAAGCCGGGCATTGAAGCTTAGCCCTCCGGCCTCACGGTCCAGCTGGCCCGATGCCGTTGCGGACAGGGCAGTGCCCATCAGGCGAAAGGTGCGGATATCCACCCCTTGTTCACCGTTCGCGGCGTCGATGTTTAGGGTGGTGCGGCCTTGGATCAAGGTATCGACCATTTCGATGCCGGTTCGAATGTCGTCTGCGTTCACCTCGCCCTGAATATCGAAAATCCTGTTGGCAATGGCCGCGTTCCCTTGAATATTGGCCGCGATCGAACCGCCCAGATCGCGTTTTGCCAGCCCCGAGAACAGCGACAGATCAGGAGCATTAATGCGGGCATTGCCGTCTATGGCCAGATCGCCGGTCGGATCATCAACCGTTGCGGCAACCTGTGCGGTCAAGGCGGCGCCGTTCACCGTCGCCTCGCGAATTTCGATCTGGTCGCCTGAATATGCGCCATCCCAATTGATCACGGTTTTGCCGGCCAGCAGAGGATCAATGTCGGACATCCCGGTCTTGATTTCCTGAGCGGTCAAACTGGCCGTGCCGTCGAATTCAAGCGTCTGTACCGCGCCTTTCCCGTCAACCTTTGCTTGCAGCGCGCCACCAAGGTCACGTTTTGCCAATCCGGAAAAAACAGACAGGTCAGACGCTGTAACGCTGGCTTGGCCGTCAATGGTCAGGTTGCCATTGGGGGTTGTGATGTCTCCGTTGGCCTGCGCCTGCGCAGCCGCGCTATTCAGCGCAAATTCGCGGATGGTGATGCCGCCACTGCCACGGCTGCCATCCACGGTAATCGTTGTTTCCCCCTTGATGATCGGGTCGATGTCGTCGCGACCTGTCACTAGATTGCGACCTTCAACAGTCAATTTACCATCAAAACTGCCCTCTAACGGTGAGCCGTTGCCGTCGATCCGAGCCGACGCCTGACCGCCAAGGTCAAGCTGCGCCAGGTCTGAAAACCGGGCCAGATCCGTTGCGTTGAGCACGGCGGAGCCATCCACCGTCAAGCCAGTGTCCAGCCCGTCGATCAACGCATCCAGTGCCAGCGTATAGTCAGTTCCGACCAGTTCGAACCCGGACAGGTTCAGGGATTGGTCGCTGCCATAGTCGAACTGGCCGTCCAGCGTCAGGCGGTCCCCCAAAGCGGTATTGATGGCCTGATTATTCAGATCAACCCCATCCACAATAGCCTGAAGATCGCCTTGAATGCTGAAGGCGTCGCCTTGTTCCAGTGTACCCTGTGCTGTGATCGCGGCATCCCTCAGGCTTGCTTGGGGCGATTGAAACGCATCTGCCGTCAGGCTCAGATCCCATAGGTTGCCATTTGCGCGATCAAACAACGCAGAAATCTGCGCTGCCTCAATCGAGGTATCTCCGCCGCTGACCGGCAGCACCACGGTTTCTCCGTCAGGTGGTGTGATCCGGCCCTGCAGGGCCACCATTTCCAACGTTCCGCCCTCGGCCAGTTGCAGTTCGCCCTTCAAATCAAGGGCTTGCGTGGTCAGTTCAATATCAGGAAGGTCCAACGCGCCTTGTGGCTTGGTCTGGCCCTCCACAAACAGGCGTGTTCTCGGGCCAAAGAATGGGTCAAGATCCTCGGCCATGAACGGGGTCAGGTCACCGCCCAGATCGGCGGTAAACGCTATTCCGTCCGCCGCGCCGGTTTCTGCAGCGCGCAGTTGGACCTGTCCGGTCACGCGCGGCTGTCTGTCACTGCTCAGGGCAATATCGGCTGTGAAATCCGTTAGTGGCCCCGCTCCCTTGGCGGTGAACCCAATCGCAGGGCTTTCGGGGATTTTTAGCGCCGTAGAGATAACGCCGCCCTCAGCCTCACTCACATCCAAATCCAGATTGATTTCACGCGACGCGTTCTGGAACCCGGCTGTCAGAGTCACCCTGTCGCCAGCACGGTCCAGCCGGGTTATGTCCAGGTTGGTGTCCAGCGTGCCATCGGCCAACGAGAGATTGCCGGTCACCGATAGTGCCGCGGCAACACCAATCAATGGCTCACCCAGCAACAGCTCATCGATTCGGATTTCCCCGATCTCAACCGAAACCGGTAGCTCCGGCAGCTCAAACGGCTGAGTTTCAGCCGCAGGTGCCGGCGTGTCCTTAGTGGTTGTACCGGGTGCGCGCGCGATGTCGATCTCTTGCGCGGTCAGAGCATTGACCGAGAACCGCCCCCGGATCAGGGCCAGCCTGTTCCAGTCCAGTTCGGCCTGTTTGATGGTCAGCCAGACGCCTTCATCATCGGAAACAGTGATCTCTTCGATCGTGGCGCGTGCGCTCAGCGCGCCTTGCAGGCCTTTCACGGTTACGTTCTGATCGTCACCTGACAGGGTGTCTTGCAGGAACCGCTCTAGCATGCTGCCGCCGCCGTCGTCCTGCTGCGCAAAAACGGGCGGTGCGGTCAGGATCAGCACCGTTGTTGCAACCGGATATGAATACTGCCGTATCAAAATGCCTGTCCGATCCCGATATAAAACTGCAGTCCGCCATCCGTGTCGCCCTGAACCGGCAGGGCCAGGTCAAGACGCAGCGGGCCAAAGCCGCCCAGATCATACCGTACCCCAAGGCCCGCGCCCGAGTGATACTCGGCACCGCTGCCAATAAACGAGGACGTGTCTACGGTACCGAAATCATAGAACCCGACAAGCGATATCGCATCGGTAATCTTGCCGCGGATTTCACCAGAAAGCCCAAGAAAGGATTTGCCGCCCGCGACGCCACCATTGACCGGGATGCCGAGGCTTTCAAAAGGTTGCCCGCGTACCGTCCCTGCACCGCCTGAGAAAAACAGGAAATCCGGCGTCACCCCGTCTAAGGCTGGGCCGATTACCGAGCCAAGTTGCACGCGGCCCGCCAGCACAAGTCGCCCGCCTGTGCGCAGACTGGTGTAAGCGCGCCCGTCGAAAAACAGCCTAAGACCGGTTTCCGTGCCTGAAAGGCCGACAAAGGGCATCGCCTGCGCATCCAGATAGAAGCCCCGGGTGGCGCTGACCTTGCTGTCGCGCTCGTCCCATTCTGACCGCAGCGGAAGGATGAAGTACCGGAACTTACGCCCATCGCCAAAGGCATCATCCGCATCCGACCATTGAAACCCGGCCGATGCTTCGGCGTATAACCGATCGGAAAAAGTACGCCGTGCACCATAGGCCAGCGAGGTGATTGTTACGTTGTAGTTGTCGGTATTCTTCCGCTCCAGCAACGCGCTCCAGAAAGTATTGTCGTCCGGGCCGAGCCGGTCAGGTTGATCCAAACGCAGGCCGAAGCGTCCGTCCAGATCTTCGGTGCCGCCGATGTTGCGCAGTGCAGCTTCGAACCGCAATCGTTCCGCGCGGCGGAAAACATTGCGATGTGTCCACGTCGCAGTCACGTCCAGCCCGGCGTTCGAGGCAAGCTCGACACCAAATGTCAGGCGGCGTTTGGGCATGTCTTCGAACGTGGCAATGAAATCCAGTGTTCCATCGGGGTTGGGTGTTTCTTCTTCTTCGATCGAAACGACGCTGAATGTGCCGGTTCGACGCAGCCGAGTGCCAACCTTCTGGATCTTTTCTGGGGAAAAGACTTCACCCGCAGGAAACCCGGCGATCTTTTCAATCGACCGATGACGCACATCAGTGTCGCCCTTGATGACCATCTTGCCAAAGGTCAGGCGTGGACCGGGCGCAAGCGCGATCTGGGCATCCAGCCTTCTTTGGGCGTGGCGGGCGATAACGCTTTGGCTCTCTAGTTCTGCCTTGGCATGGCCAGCGTTGCGCCACCCCTGCACCCCGTCAGAAACTGCCCGTTGGATGGCCCCGGTCGTCGCCGGCTTACCGGTAGCGAAGCCCTCGGGCAGGACTGTTTCCGGTGCGACAGGAGCGATGACGGCGGTGCCGAACGTGAAGGTCGGCCCTGTCTCGACCGTGATTAGGGCGCGGTTGATTGCGTTGGGTACGGTCAGCGAACTCATCTCAGCCGCTTCCTGCCCATTCAGTTTTATGCTGACAACGGGGCTGAAATAGCCCTCATCATACAGAATCTGAACAATGGTTCGGTAATCCGACAAGGCCGCGGACAGGATTTCCAAGGGCGTGTCCAACCCCCTGCTGTCCGCTGTTGCAACCGAGGAGGTTTCTTCAATTCGCTCAACCAATGCCTCGGGCGCACCGGGCGCATTAAGCGTTATCTCTAACGCAGCCAGAGAGGACGGAAAGGCGGCCATCACGCCGAGCAGACAGTGTTTTACAAAGGCCCGTGGCCCGCGTCCCCGCATCGAATGGCTCCAACTGCCCCAAGTCGAAATCAATTTCACCGTCTTATGCAAAGCGACGGCTGGTTGTATTCAACATAGAGCATCAGTTTCAGAGCAGGGAAAGAAATTATCGACACAAACGGCGAATAAGCGGTTTATGTGCCTGTCTGGCCCTTGCTTCACGATCCGGCATTGCGGAACCAGCGGATGATCGCCGTGCGATCTTCAGGTTCCATATAGGTCACGTTGGCGGGCGGCATGGCATGGCTGACGCCTGCCTGCAGGTATATCTGCCTGGCATTACGGGCGATATCACCTTCGGTTTCCAGCAAGACGCCTTTCGGAGCCCAGAGGATGCCGTCCCAAACCGGTTCGCGCGCGTGGCACATCGAACAGCGACCAAGCACGATGTCATGCGCGTCTTCAAACCCATCTGCGGCAGCGAATTTCTGTTCGTATGGCGTAAGCGGCTGCGCCTCGGCCTCTTCCAGCGGCTGATACATCGGCGCGGTGGAAAGCCACATGATCGCGATGAACAGCAGGGCGGTCACGGCCCAGGTCCAGGTCGGATCGCCTGCACGGGCATGACGGGTGTTGAAGTAATGCCGGATGGTGACGCCCATCAGGAACACCAGCGCGGCGATGATCCAGTTGTATTCGGTCGCAAAGGCCAGCGGATAGTGGTTCGACAGCATAAGGAACACAACCGGCAGCGTCAGATAGTTGTTGTGGGTCGATCGCAGCTTGGCAATCTTGCCATACTTCGGATCCGGCGTGCGCCCGTTCTTGAGGTCGTCCACCACGATCCGCTGGTTCGGCATGATGATGAAGAACACGTTGGCCGTCATGATCGTTGCGGTGAAGGCACCCAGATGCAGCATCATTGCCCGGCCAGTGAAGATCTGGTTATACCCCCAGCCCATCGCGACCAGCAGTATGAACAACAAAACCATCAGCAGGGTAGGGCGTTCGCCCAGCCCTGACTTGCAAAGGAAGTCATAGATCAGCCATCCGACGGTTAGCGAGGCAGCCGAGATCAGAATGCCCTGCCACAACGCCAGATCAGCTTTTTCGGCATCGATCAGATACAGTTCGCCACCTACCCAGTAGACAATCATCAGCAGGGCCGCACCGCTAAGCCAGGTCGCATAGCTTTCCCATTTGAACCAGGTCAGGTGGTCCGGCATGCGATCCGGAGCGACCAGGTACTTCTGGATGTGATAGAAACCACCGCCATGGACCTGCCACTCTTCACCATCTGCAGGACCGGGGATGTTGCGGTTCAGGCCAAGGTCCAGCGCGATGAAGTAGAAAGATGATCCGATCCAGGCAATCGCGGTGATCACGTGCAACCAACGCACCGCAAACGCCATCCAATCCCAGAATACGGCGAATTCGAACATGAGAGGTCTCTCCGATAAGGTGCCGCAACACTAGGCAAACCCGATTTTCTTCGGTATTCCCGTATATTGTCAAACTGTATCAAAAAAAACGATAAGATGTCCTATCTGGATAATATCCGTACCTTTGTTCGCGTCTACGATCTGGGCAGCATGTCCGCTGCGGGCCGCGATCTGCGCATATCGCCGGCGGTGACATCTGCACGCATTTCTCAGCTTGAAGATCACCTTGGCGTGCGTCTCTTCCAGCGTACGACACGCAATCTCAGCCCGACCGAGCAAGGCAGGGCGTTCTACCCCGGGGCCGTTTCGGTTCTGGATGCGGTGGATGAGGCCGAAGCGCAGGTGATCCACCTGACCGAAGCGCCGCGCGGGTCTTTGTTTGTCGCTGCGCCTTTGGGTGTCGGTCGTCGATTATTGGCGCCGCATGTGCCTGAGTTTTTGGACAAGTACCCCGAAATCGACGTGCGTCTGCGCCTGACAGACAGGTCGGTCGACCTGACGACCGAGGGGCTGGACCTTGCGTTTTTCATTGGCCAGCCTGAAGACAGCACTTTGCGTATCCGCAAAATCGCTGATTGCCAGAGGGTGCTCTGCGCCGCCCCGGAATACGTGCAGCGAAAGGGCATGCCGCAAACCGGCGCTGATTTGATTTCGGGCAAGTATGAATGCCTGAACCTTCGTTTTCCGGGCGCGACGGAGTTTCAGTGGCAATTGGAAACACCCGAGGGGCCTAAGCGGTTTGCCGTTTCAGGCAGGTTCGAATGCGATGACGGCGACGTGCTGACCGATTGGGCCTTATCCGGGCAGGGCATTGCGATGAAGCCTGTCTTCGAAGTGGCTGAGCACCTGCAAGCGGGGCGTTTGGTGCCGGTTGCAGCGATGACGCCGCCGGTTCCTGTGCAGATGGCCTGTCTTTACACGCATCGCCGCCACCAAGACCCCAAGGCGCGTTTGTTCATGGATTTCATGATCGGTCATATCGCAAAGGTCGTGCGCAATGCGGAGTCGCCAGGTTAACACGTCCTCCCGCCCCTGTTTGCGCCCTGCGGGCACTGCACAGCGTTGGGCCCGGCGCCGCGGCTTGGCCGCGGCGCGGCTGCATGAGTTTTAGCGGTACATGAGTTTCGTCTTGCGACCGCGCCGCGCCTGAAAGGTGCGGCGCTTGGCCCAACGGAAGGTGCCCCAAAAGGGGCAGCCGACGGGCGGGAGGGTTTCGGGTTCTCTTAGCTGCCCCGGTACGTTGAATAGCCGTAGGGCGACAGCAACAAGGGAACGTGGTAATGCGCCTCTGGATCTGACATGCCGAACCGGATTGGTATCTGATCCAGAAACAAGGGATTCTCGGCAACCTGACCTGAGCTGCGCAAATAGTCTCCGGCAGAGAAGATCAATTCGTAGGTGCCAACCTTGAAGCTTTCTTGTGGCAGGATGGGGCTGTTGGTGCGCCCGTCTGAATTGGTTTCGGTCTCAGCAAGCTTACGGCGGGTGTCTCCGGTGATCTCGTACAACGTGATCTTCAGCCCTTCGGCGGGGCAGCCACGGGCCGTGTCCAGAACATGAGTTGTCAGATAGCCAGCCAAGGGAAGCTCCTTTGATTTGTCTTTTGCTTTCTCGCAGTCTGACGCAAAGTTCAAAATAGTGGAAATGCCGAAAGAACCGGAAGCAGCGTTCGGATTAGTTTGATAATCACGGGCGCATTTATGCGGTAAGGCTGTCGAAACGCTTAAGAACGGAAGTTGTCATGAAGCCGCCCAGATACCCTCGCGACATGATCGGATACGGTGCAAACCCACCCAACGCCAAATGGCCCGGTGGTGCAAAACTGGCCGTACAGATCGTGCTGAACTACGAAGAAGGTGGTGAAAACAATGTTTTGCATGGTGACGCGGCATCCGAAGCGTTCCTGTCCGAGATCGTCGGCGCCACGCAATGGCCCGGTCAACGTCACTGGAATATGGAATCGATTTATGAATATGGGTCGCGCGCAGGCTTTTGGCGCCTGCATCGGCTGATGCATGATCTTCCGATCACAATATACGGCGTAGCGACTGCTTTGGCCCGATCGCCCGATCAGGTTGCGGCGATGAAGGATGCGGGTTGGGAAATCGCCAGCCACGGCCTCAAATGGGTCGAGTATAAGGATATGCCGGAAGAGCTGGAACGTGCAGACATCGCCGAAGCCATTCGACTGCATACCGAGGTTGTTGGAGAGCGTCCACGCGGTTGGTATACCGGGCGCTGTTCAGAGAATACCGTTCGATTGGCAGCCGAGGAAGGCGGATTTGCCTATGTGGCGGATAGTTATGCCGATGATCTGCCCTATTGGACGCAAGTCGAAGGGCGCGACCAGTTGATTGTTCCCTACACTCTGGACTGCAACGATATGCGGTTTGCCACGCCGCAAGGACTCAACTCGGGTGATCAGTTCTATGCGTATCTCAAGGACAGTTTCGACGCGCTCTATGCCGAAGGCTTGGCAGGTGCGCCGAAGATGTTGTCTATCGGCCTGCATTGCCGACTGATCGGACGCCCGGGCCGCGTGATGGCGTTGAGGCGATTTTTAGACTACGCGCGCGGATTCTCGGATGTTTGGTTCGCGACGCGCCTGCAGATCGCCGAGCATTGGGTGGCACAACACCCGCCAGCCCAGCACCCAAAACCCTCACTGATGACGCGCGACGTCTTTGTAGGCACCTACGGCGGGGTCTTTGAGCACTCCGCCTGGATTGCTGAGCGCGCCTATGATCTTGAGCTTGGTCCGGCCCATGACACAGCCGGGGGGTTACACAATGCGCTGACGCGTATGTTCCGCTCGGCCTCGCAAGAAGAGCGGTTGGGCGTCCTGACAGCTCATCCGGACCTGGCGGGCAAGCTGGCGCAGGCAAAGCGTTTGACGCAGGAAAGCACCTCCGAGCAGGCCTCGGCCGGGTTGGATGCGCTGACGGATCAGGAGCGAGAGACCTTTACCGACCTGAACCAGCGATACACAGAGAAGTTCGGGTTTCCGTTTATCATTGCTGTGCGGGATCACGACAAAGCGTCAATCCTGCAAGCGTTTCAACGACGCATTTCGCAGGATCGCGATACAGAATTCGCAGAGGCCTGCCGCCAGGTAGAGCGCATCGCGGAGTTTCGTCTGCGCGATCTTTTGCCATCATGACCCGGATTGTTGCCGCGCCGCTGACCGCAGCGGCTTTTGCGCCCTTTGGTGATGTTCTTGAGGCTTCAGGAGAGCCGGACAAGATTATCAACCAGGGACAATGTGGCCGGTATCATGACCTTGCCGGGTTGGATTTTTCCGATGGCCGTGCAGGTATCAGCTTGTTCCACGCAAATCCTAGGCACCTGCCGTACCGGCTGGACATGGTCGAACGGCATCCTGCGGGCAGTCAGGCCTTTATTCCCATGACGCATCAACCCTTTCTGGTTATTGTCGCGCCGGATGTCGATGGACGGCCGGGGCAGCCTTTGGCCTTCGTCACGGCGCCTGGGCAGGGCGTGAATTACCGGCGCGGCACATGGCATGGGGTTCTGACACCCCTGCATGACCCTGGCCTATTCGCCGTTGTGGATCGGATCGGCGAGGGTGCCAATCTGGAGGAGGTTTGGTTCGACGAGCCATATGAGGTGGTCGCAAGCTAAACTGGGTTCTCCCGCCCGGTCCGGTCGCATCGCAGATGCTTGGGACCAGTTGGGCCCGGCAGCGCGCGGGCAAGCCAGCCCGCTGCGCCCGCGTGCGGGATCAGGGTTGCGCCATAAGGCGGGCGACATCAATCATGCGCGCCGAAAAACCCCATTCATTATCGTACCAGCCAAAGACGCGGATTTGATTTTCGCCAACCATACGTGTCTCGGGACCGGCGATCACAAGAGATTCAGGTCTTGCGCGCAGGTCCGACGACACCAGCGGGTGATCAGTCCAGCCGAGAACGCGGGATTGCGCAACCGCGTTGCGCAATGCGGCTTCAAAGTCGGGGGCGGACATCCCGCGTTCCAGCGTAGCGACCAGATCTACGGCTGAAACGCTGGCGGTCGGGACGCGTACGGCGGCGCCTGAAATGCGGCCCGCAAGATGCGGCATAACCTCATCAATCAAGTGCGTGGCGCTGGTGGTGGTCGGTACCATCGACAGGGCTCCGGCGCGCGACCGAGCCAGATCGCCGCGTGGGGCGTCAACCATGGGCTGGCTGTTGGTGTAACAGTGAATGGTTGTCATATGGGCCGAAGCAATGCCACCTATTCCGTCGATTACCTTGACCAGTGGTGCCAGCCCATTAGTGGTGCAGGACGCATTTGATACGATCCGTGCATTGCCCAATGTGTCTTCATTCGCCCCCAGAACGATGGTCACTTCGGTCGCGGGCGAGGGGCCGGAAATCAGCACTTTTCCCGCCCCGGCGGTCAGGCCTTGGCTCGCAACGTCCGAGGTGCGCGCCACACCTGTGCAATCCATCAGAACGTCGACCCCGGTCAGATCAACGCAGGACAGATCCGGGTTGTGCGTCATTGGGATGGCGTGTCCGTCAACCACCAACATGCTATCTGCAGCCTCGACCGTGCCAGGGTAGGGACCGAACGTGCTGTCGTATTTGAACAGATAAGTGCAGGTTTCGAGCGGCGCGATATCATTGATCAACGCCAGCTCAATATCTTTGCCCAACGGCAACGCAAGCAGTTGCCGCAGAATCGTGCGACCTATGCGGCCGAATCCATTGATTGCGAGTTTCATGCGCAAGCTATGGCAGTGGGGTGCGCCGACCTCAATGCCCGCCCGGCGAAAGAATCAGTTGCAGCTAACCTGCGAGAAAAACTGACCCGAGATATTTTGATACATGCTGGCCACGATCGGCTTGCAACCGGTGGCCGCCTGAATGGCGGCAATAGCCTGAATGGTACGCAGACGGGGCGGCGGGCCAAACGGGTTCAGGTTGTTGTTGTCGCGGGTGGCGCGAAACACGACCGGAGTATCCGCGACCTGCGTGATAGCCCAGGTGCGGCTCATGACGGAAACCGATTTGGTCTCTTTCGCGGCAACAGGGGTTGCCTCAAGGGCCGTCAGGCCAACTATAGCTGCCAGTGCCAGCAGGGATCCACGCAGTACCATTGAACAATCTCCAGTGCTAAAAACAGGTGTTATTTCACCAGATTAAAGCGCCTCTGTGAACCCCCGCGCCGCAAAAAGCGGGGTTAGCCGTGGCGTTTTGCCAATGACAGCGGCATGTGACGGTTCACATCCTTGTACAAAAGATAGCGGAATCGTCCCGGCCCACCGGCGTAGCAGGCCTGTGGACAGAAGGCGCGCAACCACATGTAATCACCGGCCTCAACCTCGACCCAGTCCTGATTGAGCCGGTAAACCGCCTTACCTTCCAACACGTAAAGCCCGTGTTCCATCACATGCGTTTCGCAAAAAGGGATCACGCCGCCTGGCTCAAAATTGACGATGTTTACGTGCATGTCGTGGCGCAGATCCTGGGGGTCGGCGAACCGGGTGGTGGACCATCGCCCTTGGGTGTCGGGCATTTCGACCGGGGTAACGTCGCGTTCATTGGTGATGATCGGATCAGGTGCTGGCAGGCCGGGCACGGCCTCATAAGCTTTGCGAACCCAGTGGAATCGCGCGATTTCTTCGGTTCGGTTGTGCAAGGTCCAATCGCTGCCGGGCGGGATATAAGCGTATCCACCAGTATCCAGAACATGTTCGGAGCCGTTCAGACCGAGTGTTACGGCACCTTCGACAACAAACAGTACGCCCTGGGCTGATGGGTCGGTCTCGGGACGGTCGCTGCCGCCGCCGGGCTGAACCTCCATGATGTATTGCGAAAAGGTTTCGGCAAATCCGCTCAGCGGCCGGGACAGGACCCAAAGGCGGGTTTTTTCCCAAAACGGAAGGGCACTGGTGACGATATCGCGCATAGTGCCCTTTGGGATCACCGCATAGGCCTCGGTAAACATGGCGCGGTCAGTCAAAAGCTGGTCCTGGCCAGGGTGGCCGCCCGTGGGCGCGAAATAGGTCGGGTTTGCCATCGGTGTCCTCTGATTCTTGATGTGGGGACTATGGGCCGGTTGCAGGTCCGGACCAACCGGCAGAGTCCCACTAGGTTTGTTCGGTATAATTTGAAGGTCACTGCGCGGGGCTTGGCCCGCACCGTTTGCCAGTATAGTCTTGAGCGCAAGATTATTTCAGTCAGGCGAGGCGAGTATGACAGCCCGAATTCTTTCTACCTTGGTTGCGATATGTGTGCTGGCAACGGCCTCAACCGGTCAGGCCAAACCGCTGTCGCGCATAATTGCAGAAATGGGGCTGACGCCTGCGGATTTTAACGTTCTGAATGCCGCGTCGAATGCGATGCTGTCGGGGTCGGTGCCCCAGGTGGGTGAAGAACGCAACTGGACCAACGATGAAACCGGTTCGAAAGGCACGATCCGCGTGCGTGATGTGCGGAACAATTGCGTGCATCTACAGCACATCATTCAGCCTGAAGGCGCTGATCAACCGCGTGAGGTCCGAACCCGCCGCTGCCGTGATGCCAGCGGCAACTGGATTCTGACCCCTTGATCCGAACCTAGTAGCCGCGCGATTTATCGACCTCGTGCAGCAACGGTTCGCCTGCGGTCAACCGTCGGAAATTTTCCGCAACATCCGCCAGGGCCTCGCCCAGATGCCAGCCCGACACATGTGGTGTGATGGTAACGCCGGGATGTCTCCATAGCGGGCTTTTGGACGGCAGCGGTTCTGTCGAGGTGACATCCAGCACCGCGTGGCCCGGTGTGCCACGATCCAGTGCCGTGATCAGGGCGGTTTCGTCAATCAGGTCTCCGCGCCCGGCGTTCAGCAACTGGCTGCCCGGTTTCATTGCGGCCAGCATTTCCGCATTGAACAGCCCGACAGTTTGTGGGGTCGAAGGCAGAATGGCGCAAACATGATCGCATCGCCCCAAAAGATCAGGCAGAGCGGCCTCACCGTGCAGGCAGGTCACGCCTTCGATCTGTTTGGCAGAGCGGCTCCAACCGATCACCTGAAAACCAACGGCGTTCAGCATTCTGGCACTGCGTGCCCCGATATGGCCCAAGCCCAGCACGCCAACCACGGTATCCGGTGAGTAGATCGGTGCCTTGGGCACCCATTCGGCACGGCGCTGGGCCGCCTCGTGAAAGGTCATGTGGCGCTGGTGGCGCAGCACATAGGCGACGAACCATTCGGCGATTCCCTGTGCAGGGGCGTCAGGTTTAAGCCGCGCAATGCGCACATGGGTGGGTAGATTCGGGTTGCTGATGATCGTTTCGACCCCCGCGCCCAGCTTCTGAACCAGCTGAAGATTGGGCAGGCGCTGCGGGTGGGTGTCCTGCAAGCCGACAACGGCAAGCATCGTGATGTCGGCTGGATCACCAAGGGTATCCGGCGTCCGCACATCCGCGTCGGGATACAGGTGACGAATGTCACGGGCAATGTCGCCGTCATTGATCCAGTCTGTCAGCCCGGTTTCGATCAACAATGCCATGTCGCGCCTCCTCGGCAGCAAATTGAGTGAAATAACGCCCCGTCACCGAACTGGACATTGCTGGCGCAGCTAAGCCATTCTTTGATCGAACGTAAAGCCCGGTTGCCGGGTGGAAGGACCAAACAATACAATTGAGGCACCCCATGAACGGGACACAAGACCTGAGCCAGCAGGCCTATTTTCATCTGCGCGACGATGGCGTTTTCATAGGCAACGATCCTGCGCGGGGGCCGTGGTCAGCGGATCACTGCCACGCAGGGCCGGTCAGCGGGCTGATCGTACGTGCAGCCGAGGCCGAGGTGGGGCCGGAAAAGATGCTGACCCGGCTGACGGTTGATCTGCTACGACCGCAACCCTTGACCGGGTTGCGGGTTGCCGCGGAAACAACGCGCCACACCAAGACGCTGGCCACCACGCGGGTTACGGTGCACGACCTGAACGACTCGCTCTGCGCCACGGCCACGACAATGCATCTTGCGCGCCGGGATCTTGGATCTGTACCGAATGTAGAAATGCCGTCCCCCCGGCTGGAAGATGCGGTCGCAGGCCCGTTTCCAATCGGCGAAGTACGTCACGGACTGCCGGGTTTTGCTAATCATTCCAATGTTCTGTACCCCAAGGGCGGCAATCAGGGGGCAGGGCCAAAAACGGTCTGGATGCAGACCCCTGCCTTGCTGGACGGTGAAGTGCCGTCACCAATACAGGCGCTCTGCCCGCTTGCCGATTGCGGGAATGGTATCTCGTGGAACGCACCAACCTCTGAGATGGGGTTCATGAATACGGACCTGACAGTGCAGATCCACCGCGAGCCTGTCTCGGATTGGCTGGCCTCTGAGTCGGTGTGCCATTGGCAGCCGTCCGGCATCGGAATGTCTCAGTCGGTTCTGTATGATACCGAAGGTCCGGTGGGTACGGCCCTGCAAACCATTATTCTGTTTCCACCAACCTGATCCGGTGGCCGTTTTCTGCGCGCTCTGTGTGAAACGCATTGCCGCGCGCGGGCCAAGATCCTATCTTGCGTTCATGCGTTGGATTGCACCTTTTTTGATTTGTTGCCTGCCGTTTTCGGCCACGGCGCACCCGCATGTTTTTATCGACACCGGGTTAGAGTTCATCGTCGACGAGTCCGGCCAGCTGACGCATGTACGTGTGACTTGGGCATATGATGAGTTCTACTCGTTGCTGGTGCTGGAAGACATGAACCTGGATCAGGATGCCGATGGCGTTCTAACGGAAACGGAAGAACAAATTCTGTCAGGTTTCGATGCGCAGTGGGTCGAAGGATATAACGGTGATCTGGTTGTATTTGCAGACGGCGTGCCTGTGGCCTTGTCGGGCCCGATGGAGGCGGACGCAACGGCTGAGAACGGACGCATCGTGACCTCTCATATTAGGGCGGTAGATGGCGGCGGGGTTCCGGCAGCTGCGCTGACGGCCAAAGCCTATGATGAGACATTTTACACCGCCTACGAGGTGACGCGCCCCGTAAAGGTGTCGGGGCCAGAGTCGTGCAAGATCGACCGGATTGACCCTGACATCGACGCGGAGTTGGCGCAAATGCGGGCCTTTCTGCTGACGCTGGATGCCAACTACGACCTTGAGGAAAACGATATCCCGTTGGTCGGTGAAAGCTTTGCAACCGAGATTATTGTTACATGTCCAAGTACCTGATTGTTCCTGTTGCTATAGCCATTGCCGTATTGCTGTGGTTCTGGGGAAGCGGCGGGTTTGACAGCCTTGCGGCCTGGGCCGCAGGTGAGCAACGCGAATTCCAGAACCAGATCGCCCGTGCCCTGCGTGCAGCGCGTGCCGAGCAGCCTGCGGCCATCGCGACCTTACTGATGGTTTGTTTTGCCTATGGTTTTTTCCATGCGATCGGTCCCGGCCATGGCAAAGTGCTGATCGGGGGCTACGGGCTCGGTCGCAACGTCGCTTTTCTGCGACTGTCTGCCATCAGCGTCCTGTCCAGCCTCGGGCAGGCAGTCACTGCCATTGTGTTGGTCTATGCGGGTGTGTTGATCTTCCAGATGTCGCGTGAAAGCCTGGTGGGCGCAACTGAACAGGTCATGGCACCGATCAGTTACGGAGCGATTGCCGCCATTGGTCTGTGGTTGGTGCTGCGTTCCATTCGCAGCTTCGCGCGGCGGAGTCACAGCGCAACAACGCCTCAACATAGTCATCACGATCACGGCACCTGTTCCAGTTGCGGCCATCGACACGGCCCAACGGCCCAAGAGGTGGCGCAGGTCGGAAGCCTGCGCGAGTCTGTCTTGCTGATCGCAGGCATCGCGGCACGCCCCTGTACCGGAGCACTGTTTGTGCTGATCCTGACCTGGCAGATGGGCATAGCGATGGCTGGTATCGCCGGGGCTTTTGCAATGGCGCTGGGGACAGCGACGGTGACGACCCTTGTCGGTTGGACTTCGTTTGGGTTGCGCGGGGGATTGATAGCCTCGGCTTCGGCGACCCGGTTTGCCTCGGTACTGGCACCCACAATCGAATTGGTGGCAGGTCTGATTATCGCCGTGATCGCCTTTGGCCTGTTGATGCGCGCGATCTAGTCGAACACCGGGTCCGGATAACCGACCCGCGCCAGATACAGACCTTGTGGCGGGCATACCGGCCCGCACGCGGCGCGATCCGTTGCCTCAAGTGCGTTGCGGACATCCTCGGGTGTCCACGCGCCTGCGCCGACTCTTTCCAACGTTCCAACAAAACTGCGCACCTGATTATGCAGGAATGACCGGGCACGCACGTGGAAATGCACCTCGGGGCCGGAAAATCCCTCAACCCGCTCGACACGCAGTTCATCCAGCGTTTTGACAGGACTGGCAGCCTGACAGATGGATGAGCGGAAGGTGGTGAAATCATGCCGTCCGATCAGAACATCCGCACCGGCCTGCATGGCGGTGACGTCAAGCTCATGGCTGATCTGCCAGACTTGCCCGGCGTCATGTGTCGCAGGTGCGCGCCGCATCAGGATGCGAAACAGGTATTGTCTTTCCAAAGCCGAGAAACGGGCATGCCAGTCATCACCGACCCTTGCGGCCTTGACGATGGCCACAGGCTGGGGCTTGAGGTGATAGTTCAGCGCCTCGGACAGGCGGAACGGATCCCAGTCCTTCACCAGATCGCAATGGGCCACCTGACCCAGCGCATGCACGCCCGCATCCGTGCGACCAGCGGCAGCAATGGTGTGGTCGCCGGGTTGGATACGCGACAGCGCGTGTTCGATCGCCCCCTGAACGGATGGCTGATCCTTTTGGCGCTGCCATCCGGCAAACGGCCCACCGTGGTATTCGACTTTCAGCGCGTATCTAGGCATGGCCCGCTCGTACCCTGACGCGCCATAGGGGGCAAGGGCGGGAAAGCTCTGGCATGTGGCGTGTCCTCTACCTATCTTGGGCGAAACGAAAAAAGCGGGGCGACGGTTTGGTCATCTCATCCCTGGCAGACAGTCTTGTGCGCGGTGTCGAAGCCGTGGGTGATCGCGTATCCGAGACATTGTTCGAGCCGGTTATCCGCCTGGGCGTCACCGGTCTGGCGCGCTCGGGCAAGACGGTTTTTATAACGTCCCTTGTCGCGAATCTGCTGAACAGGGGGCGGATGCCGGGTCTCGTTGCGCAGCAAGAGGGGCGGATAAACACCGTCTACTTGCAACCACAGCCTGACGACACCGTGCCCCGGTTTGACTATGAAAACCACCTGACCGCGCTGACCGGACCGCAGCCGCACTGGCCCGACAGCACGCGCGCTGTGTCCGAACTGCGCCTGTCCTTCAAGGCCCGGCCTTCGGGCTTGCTTGCGGGGCTGCAAGGGCCGCGGACCCTCCATCTGGACATCGTGGATTATCCCGGCGAATGGCTGCTTGATCTGGCCCTTCTGGACAAATCCTATGAGGCTTGGTCATCCGAGACGCTGGACCGCATTTCCGGGCGGCGTGAAGCTGAACAGTTTCTGGCGCAGGCCAAGGCGTCTGACCCAGCGACGGCCCATGACGAGCCAACGGCGCAGGCACTGTCCAAGGCGTTTGCTGAATACCTTGCTGGCGCGCGGGAGGCCGGGTTCTATGACTGTACGCCCGGGCGATTCCTTTTGCCCGGTGATCTTGCAGGGTCACCCGTGCTGACCTTTGCGCCACTGCCCGTCAATGGTCATGCGCCCCGGCGCAGCCTGCACCGGGAAATGGCGCGGCGGTACGAGGCGTATAAGTCGCAGGTTGTGAAACCCTTCTTCCGGGACCATTTCGCCCGAATTGACAGGCAGGTCGTTCTGGTCGATGCGCTGGGGGCAATCCATCAGGGGCCGCAAGCGGTCGAGGATATGCGCCATGCAATGGCAGATATCCTGTCGGCGTTTCGTCCGGGGCGTAATGCATGGCTCAGCCAGTTGCTATTGGGCAAACGGGTTGAGCGTATCCTGTTCGCCGCCACCAAGGCCGACCACCTGCATCACACGCAACACCCCCGCCTGACCCATATAATGGAGGCGCTGACCCGCGACGCCCGTGACCGAGCCAGCTTTGCCGGTGCGGAAACGGCGGCGTTGTCGCTGGCTGCGTTGCGCGCAACCACCGAGGAAACGCGGACCCATAACGGGATTGAGCTGCCCTGTGTGCGCGGAACCTTGCTGAATGGCAAGCAAGCTGCTTTTTTTCCCGGCAACCTGCCCGAGGATCCGGCCCATCTGCTGGGTCCGGCCCGCAACGGGGCCGAAAGCTGGCTGGAAGAGGATTTTGGTTTCATGTCGTTTGCGCCTGCCCATCTGACGCTGCGCCCCGGAGACGGCCCGCCGCATATCCGGCTGGATCGCGCGGCGCAATTTCTGATCGGAGACCGGCTGTGACCTTAACCCTCCGCCCAGCCCGCACCACGGACGCCGGTCGTATCGGCGATATTCTGCACGGCTTTGCCCGCGAACACGAATGGATGCCCGAGCTGTATTCCGGTGCCGAAACCATCGCGTTTGGTGGCTGGATGATCGACCAACACTGGGTCACGGTTGCCGAAACCAATGCAGGTGTCGTGGGGTTCTTGGCGCTGAACGGGACAGAGATCCACTGTCTGTACCTGACGCCGTCTGAATGCGGCCGGGGGATTGGTCGGTGCCTGTTGGATCAGGCAAAAACCAAACGGGAAGAACTGTCCTTGTTTGCTTTTCAAGCCAACCAACGGGCCTGTCGGTTCTATGAGCGTAACGGTTTTATCGAAGTCGCCCGCAGTGACGGGGCTGACAATGATGAAAACCTGCCGGACATTAAATATGTCTGGCGCAGGGGTGAGGCAGCGGATGGCTAAAGGTCCGGTACTGATTGATCTGGATGCAGAAGAACCTGCCGCAGACGTGTCGCTGGCCCCGCCAGTGCCCGATATTGCTCCGCCGCAGGGGCAGGCCATGCAGACAGCCGTTCGGCTGGCGGCGCGGAAGCCGTCAAAGCTTTCGCGCTGGTTCTGGGGACTGGCATTGGCTGTCATCGGCGCGGTGGTGTCCGTTGCGGCGTGGGATTTCGTCAATTCACTGTTGCTGCGCGCGCCAGTATTGGGTTGGGGTTTCACCGTCCTGATCGGCGCGCTGGTAGTGGTTGCCCTGATCATCGCGGTGCGAGAGCTGGCGGCGATTGGTCGGCTGTCTCGCGTGGACGGGATGCGCCAGGACGTGGACTCAGCCCTTGCCGAGGGCGATCTTGCCCAGGCCCGAAAGGTCACAACCCGGTTGATCGCGTTCTACAAAGGGCGCGAGGAAACCCGGTGGGGTCGCGACCGGCTGGCAGAACGGATGGGGGAACAGTTCGACGCCTCGACACTGTTCAGTTTGGCTGAGGATGAGTTGCTGGCCCCCTTGGATGCCGCCGCCAGCCGCGAGGTTGAGGCAGCGGCTCGGCAGGTCGCAACAGTGACTGCGCTGGTGCCATTGGCGCTTGCGGATGTGGCAACTGCGCTTGCGGCTTCGTTGCGAATGATCCGCCGGGTGGCAGAGATTTACGGTGGCCGAGCCGGGTTTCTGGGCAGTTGGCGGCTGACCCGCGCTGTTTTCGTGCATCTCGTTGCAACCGGAGCTGTGGCCGTCGGAGATGATCTGCTTGAGCCGGTCTTGGGCGGGTCGGTCCTAAGCAAACTGTCCCGCAGGTTTGGTGAGGGTCTGGTAAACGGTGCGTTGACCGCGCGGGTCGGCGTCGCCGCGATGGAGGTCTGTCGCCCGCTGCCGTTTTCCAAACGGCACAAACCCTCGACCCGCGGTATGATAAAACGTGCGCTCAGTGGGTTATTCTCGAAAAGTTGATACAGCGCAAAGTCTTGTGGCCCGCTAAGATGCATAACAAAGCCGGAGCCAGCGATGATCGACCACGGACACAGCCAGCAGGAAATCGCAGAACGGATCAATGCACCGCCGGGGCGCGGGGTTCTGAGAGACGTGGTCTACGGCGGCATTGACGGGTCCGTGACCACTTTTGCCATTGTCGCCGGGGTCGCGGGGGCAGGGTTGTCTCCGTTCATTATCGTGGCCTTGGGTCTGGCCAACGTGCTGGCCGACGGGTTTTCGATGGCTGCCGGGAATTATTCCGGCACCAAAGCCGAACTGGACAATATCCGCCGTATCCGTGTCACCGAAGAACGTCATATCCGGCTGTATCCAGACGGCGAGCGCCGCGAAGTGCGCGAGATATTGGCGCAAAAGGGTTTGACGGGCCGTATTTTGGAAGAAGCCACAGATGCGATCACAGCCAACCATGACAACTGGATCAACCTTATGGTTGAGGGCGAGTATGGGTTGGGCAGCGTTGATCCCCATCCCCTGAAGGCGGCGATCGCGACGTTCCTGGCCTTTCTTTTTGCCGGTTTGGTGCCCTTGTTGCCGTTTTTGTTCTCGGTGGAAAACGCTTTTGTTGTCTCGGCCTGCATGACCATGTGCGTGTTCTTCGCCATCGGCGCGTTCAAAAGCCGCTGGTCGTTGTCGCCTTGGTGGCGTTCTGGTCTTGAAACCTTTGCGATCGGAGGTGTCGCAGCGTTGGTCGCCTTTTTTGTGGGATCTTTGTTCCATCCCTGACCACCAACACTGTTGCAGGCCAAGCACTTAGGGTAGCCTGACGGGGCAACAACCCGGAGAACCCCGTGGAATCTTTGTTAGTTCTGGTCGGACTGATTGTGCTGGCCATCCCGGTCACCATTCTCGTTCTATTGGTCAGCCAAACGCGCCTGCGCCGCCGGGTAGAGCACTTAGAGGCGCAAATACTCTCACTTGGTGGCGCGCTGCCAGAGCCAAAGAGCGAACAACCCAGCCAATCCACCGAAGCACCGGACAAGGCATCGAAGCCCGCCCCATGGGCCAAGCCCGAGGCTCCAACGGTTGAGCCTGCCGCTGAAAGAGCGCCGCCCGCAGCGGTTGTATTTCGCGAAGATCGCCTTGCGGCGCTCGGCTCCTGGCTTCGGGAAAACTGGTTTTATGCGGTGTCAGCCCTTTCACTGGCGCTGGCGGGGATTTTTCTGGTCCAATACGGTGTAGAAAGCGGCCTGCTGCCGCCATCTGCCCGCGTTGGTGCGGCCTTACTTTTTGGTGCAGCGCTGATCGCTGCCGGTGAGGTCATCAGGCGCAGATACGGTGATGACGAAACCTCGGCTACGGCCTATCTGCCGTCAGTCTTTTCCGGAGCCGGGCTGGTTACCCTGTTCGGAGGCGTGCTGGCTGCAAGGCAGCTCTATGATCTCATCGGTCCAGAAACTGCTTTGGTCGCAATAGTCGCCATTGCTTTGGTGGGTCTGGTCCTGGGGTGGTTTCACGGCCCCTTATTGGCTGCTGTCGGTTTGATCGGAGCGTTCTCTGCCCCTTTCGTAGTGGGCGGCACGTCCGAGAACCCAAGCTGGTTGTATGCCTACTTCTTCCTCGCCGCCACTTTGGGTCTGGTGATCGACACTGTGCGGCGCTGGGCGTGGATATCGGTATTGACACTGTTTGGCGCCTATTCCGCTTGCTTGTTGCTGGTTCTGTCCGCGCCTTTGACCGAGGCTGCGTATCTGGTTTGTGTATCGGCACTGGCCGTGATCGCCATTACCATTCCCGTCCGCCGACTCTGGCCAAACCACGGCGGGGCGATGATCAGTTCAGTTCTTTGGCGCAAGAAGGGGGACGCTTGGCCGGAATTCCCGACGCGATTGGGCTTTGCGGTGGTGGCTGTGAGCGCGGCCATTGTATCCCTGCACTGGCCGGATTCCTTCGGTGAGTTCTGGTTAAGCGTCACACTGCTGTCAGGGCTGACCCTTGGGTTGATGGTCTGGGGACGACGGGCCGAGGCGTTGCAGGATGCAACCGCATTGCCCGCGCTTGGCCTCATCTGGTTTGTTTTGATGCACGGTTGGGACAGCGGTATTGTGTTTCGCCAGTTTGCCGAGACCTATGCCGAAACGCCTGAGGCAGACTACCCTTGGGTCGTCACTCTTCTGACTGTGCTGGGGGCCGTGGTTTCGCTGGCTGCGGCCTGGAGGTCGCTGCGAGCGCGCAGCTACGCCGCGGTCTGGGCCGGGGCTGCGGCTGTTTTTGCCCCCGCCATGGCCATCGCGCTTGAGGTCGGTTGGCATCCTGCAACGGTTATCGGAGCGTACCCCTGGGCGCTGCATGCGATTGCGCTGGGCGTACTGATGGTCGTCTTTGCCGAACGGTTTGCGCGTGTTGACGGTGAAAACCGCATTCGCCCTGCGCTGGCTACGTTGTCGGCCTTGTCCTGCCTGACCTTTGCCTGCGTCATTGTACTAAGCTCGGCGGCGTTGACGATTGCTTTGGTCGCAATGGTGGTTGTTGCTGCCGCCTTGGACCGGAAGTTTACCCTGCCGCCGATGGCCTGGTTCATCTGGGCAGGCGTCTTTGCGATAACAGTGCGGTTGGTGCTGAACCCTGGCCTTGATTGGGCCGGTACGGCGCCGATTATCGAAATGGTGCTTGTGTACAGCGTTGCGACTGTTGGCTTTGTGCTCGGATGGATGCTGCTTTGGCCCATGGATCGCCCTGTCGCGAAACTGCTGCTTGAAAGCGCAGCCTGGGCGACCGGGGGCATTCTTTTGTCCCTGTTGTTGGAGCGCTGGCTGCAAAGCTTTGGCGAAGGCAACGCCACCAACAGTCATTGGGGGCTGAGCCTGTTGGCGATCATCTGGTTGCTGCTGGCCTTTGCGCAGGTGCAGAGGTTCGAACTGGGCGGCAAGCTGAATTACGCCCGGTATCTGTTGGCCATTTTCTTTGCCGGGCACGGAGTGTTGCGGCTGGGGCAAGCGTTGTTTGACGCGAACCCGTTGCTCAGCCCGGTTGCGCCACCGGTTCTGGGCCCGCCGGTGCTGAACACGTTGGCGGTGGCCTATCTGATGCCCGCACTGGCCATCGGGTTTTCGGTCTGGCGTACTCACGGGACTCCGCTTTGGATCAAGCGGGCAAGCTGGGGGGTGGCAGGTGTCTTGGCGAGTGTCTGGCTCGGGTTGATGATCCGTCACATCTGGCAGGGAGCAGGGGGAATGTTCGAAGGCAACGGCGTCACGCAGCCCGAGCTTTACACCTATACAATGGCTTTGCTGGTGATCGGCGCAGTGCTGTTCTACCAATCGCTTGCGCGCAGGTCGGATGTGATGCGCAAGGCGGGGCTTGCGGTCATCGGACTGGCCGTGGCCAAGGTGTTCCTGATCGATATTGCGGGGCTGGGCGGGTTGATCCGGGTGTTTTCGCTGCTGGCTCTGGGTCTGGCGCTTGCCGGGTTGGCGTGGCTGAACCGATGGGCCAAGCTGCGCCATTCGCCGCATTTTGCGGAACCTCTGGACCATTAGGCGCGGGCGTCTTATAAGCCCGCCATGCGTGACCGTATGGCCATCATTATTCGAATTATATCCCCGGCGCTCTGACCCTCTGAGACGCCGGGCAAAGGTGTTTGAGACTTCGCACCGACCGCTTCGATCCTAGTACGACCAGATCATCCAAAGGACGCCCCCAATGTGCGCCGACACGATCCAGACACCTGACTACAAAGACACGCTGAACCTGCCCAAGACCGACTTTCCCATGCGCGCCGGATTGCCCAAGCGCGAACCCGCGTGGCTGGAACGGTGGGAGACCATAGGCGTCTATGACCGCCTGCGCGAGAAAGAAGGCCGTACGCCCTTTACCCTGCACGACGGCCCGCCCTACGCGAACGGCCACCTGCATATCGGCCACGCGCTGAACAAGACCATCAAGGACATGATCGTGCGCAGCCATCAGATGATGGGTTATGACGCGCGTTACGTGCCCGGCTGGGACTGCCACGGCTTGCCGATCGAATGGAAGATCGAAGAGCAGTATCGCAAGAAAGGCAAGAACAAGGATGAGGTGAACATCGTCGATTTCCGTCAGGAATGCCGCAAGTTCGCCGAAGGGTGGATCGACATCCAGCGCGAAGAATTCAAGCGTCTGGGTATCACCGGCAACTGGGCCGACCCCTACATTACCATGGACTATCACGCCGAGGCCGTGATCGCCGACGAGTTCATGAAGTTCCTGATGAACGGCACGCTGTATCAGGGCTCGAAGCCAGTGATGTGGTCGCCTATCGAAAAGACCGCGCTGGCCGAGGCCGAGGTTGAGTATCACGACAAGGAAAGCTTCACCATCTGGGTGAAGTTCAAGGTCGTGAACGCGGGTGATCTGGATGATGCGTTTGTTGTGATCTGGACAACGACTCCGTGGACCATACCTTCGAATAAAGCTGTCGTGTACGGCAAGGACATCTCATACGGCTTGTACGAAGTCACTGGCGCACCGGATGAATGCTGGGCCAATGTAGGTGACAGGTTTCTGCTGGCGGACAATCTGGCCGCTGATGTTCTGGGTCGTGCACGCCTGAACGACGACCAGTGGACCCGCGTCCGTGACGTGACCACCGATGAGCTGGCGGGCGTTCAACTGACTCACCCTCTGGCCGGGGCCGAAGGCGGCAACGGAGCATGGGACGATATCCGCGACTTCCGCGCCGCTGACTTCGTGACCGACACCGAAGGGACCGGGTTCGTCCACTGTGCGCCCTCGCACGGGATGGAGGAATTCGAGCTCTACCGCGATCTGGGCATGTTGGAGCAGGTCATCACCTATAACGTGATGGACGATGGCTCGTTCCGCGCCGATCTGCCGTTCTTTGGCGGCAAATACATCCTGTCCCGCAAGGGTGGCGAGGGTGACGCGAACAAAGCCGTTATCGACAAGCTGGTCGAGGTCGGGGGTCTGCTGGCACGTGGCAAGATCAAGCACAGCTATCCGCATTCGTGGCGCTCGAAAGCGCCGATCATCTATCGCAACACGCCGCAGTGGTTCGCCTCGGTCGACCGCAAGCTGGACGACGGTATGGGCGAGATGGGCGACACCATCCGCGAACGCGCTCTGCGGTCCATCGACGAGCTGGTGAAATGGACGCCGAAAACCGGTCGTAACCGCCTGTATTCCATGATCGAAGCGCGCCCGGACTGGGTTCTGTCCCGCCAGCGCGCTTGGGGCGTGCCGCTGACCTGCTTCACCAAGAAAGGCGCCTTGCCCACCGACGCGGATTACCTTCTGCGTAACGAAGAACTCAACGCTCGTATCAAAGCGGCGTTCGAGAAGGATGGAGCGGATATCTGGTACACCGATGGCTTCAAAGAGCAGGTGCTGGACGGCATTGCCAACCCGGACGATTACGATCAGGTCTTTGATGTGCTGGACGTATGGTTTGACTCGGGTTCGACCCACGCCTTTGTTCTGCGCGACCGTGAGGACGGCACAGAAGACGGTATCGCCGACGTCTACATGGAAGGCACCGACCAGCACCGCGGATGGTTCCATTCCTCAATGCTGCAAGCTTGTGGTACCAAAGGACGTGCTCCTTATCGGAACGTAGTAACCCACGGGTTTACGCTGGATGCCAAGGGCAACAAGATGTCCAAATCACTTGGCAACACCATCGTACCCGAAGAAATTGTCAAGCAATACGGTGCCGATATCCTGCGACTGTGGGTTGCTCAGACCGACTATACCGCTGACCAGCGGATCGGGCCCGAGATCCTGAAGGGTACCGCCGACAGCTATCGCCGTCTGCGCAACACCATGCGGTTCATGCTGGGCTCGCTGGCTGATTTCACCGAAGCGGATCGCGTCGCACCCGAAGATATGCCGCGCCTTGAACGCTGGGCGCTCAGCCGTCTGGCCGATCTGGATTCGCAGGTGCGCGACGGCTATGCCGCGTTCGACTTTCAAGGTGTTTTCAGCGCCATCTTTACCTTTGCAACGGTTGATCTGTCGTCCTTCTACTTCGACGTCCGCAAAGATGCATTGTACTGCGACAGTGACACCCTGCGCCGCCGATCCGCGCGTACCGTTCTCGACATCCTGTTCCACCGACTGACGACATGGTTGGCCCCGGTCTTGGTATTCACCATGGAAGAGGTCTGGCTTGAACGTTTTCCGGACAATGACAGCTCGGTTCATCTGGTAGACTTCCCGGATACGCCGGCAGACTGGCGAGATGTCGATCTGGAAGCCAACATGGCCAAGGTCCGCCGCGTCCGTCGCGTTGTTACCGCCGCGCTTGAGATACAGCGTCAGGACAAGGTCATCGGGTCCAGCCTTGAGGCCGCGCCGATCGTCCATGTTGAGGAAGGCGAAACGCGCGACTTGCTGGCAACCTTCGACGTGGATGACATGTGCATCACATCGGGCTTGACCGTCACCGGAGACCCGACCCCCGCCGAAGCGTTTCGCGTGCCGGAAATCGAAGGCGTATCAGTAGTCTTTGAAAAGGCGGTGGGCGAAAAATGCCAGCGTTGCTGGAAGATTTTGCCCGATGTGGGGCTCCACTCACATGCCGGTGTCTGCAAGCGCTGCGATGAGGCGTTAAGTTAACTGATAAAACCCCTGGCACGCTTCCGGGGGTTTTTCTTTCATCGCTTGCGTTGGCGTTGGTGATCTGAAACGTTGCGCTTATGCCGATGATCGCCGTTGATACTCAGTTTGGTCGCCTTGGGGTCGAAGAAACCGACGGCGCAATCACGCGCCTTGTATGGGGCGGCCGGAACGAGGGGCCAGAAACACATTTGCTGCAAGAAGCCGCAGCGCAGTTGATGGCTTATGATCAGGGGCGGCTGGACAAGTTCGATCTGCCGTATCATGTCGCCGGATCAGCGTTTCAGCAACAAGTCTGCGACCTGATGTATGCTATTCCAAAGGGCTATACCCGCACCTATGGTGATATCGCCAAAGAGCTTGGTCAGCCGGCGCAACCTGTGGGGCAGGCTTGCGGGGCGAATCCAATCCCGGTGATCATCCCATGCCATCGCGTGCTGGCCGCCAACGGGCTTGGGGGCTTTTCCGGTGACGGCGGGATCGAAACCAAGGTTGCCCTGCTGCGTCATGAACGGGCGGCTGGCCTGTTGATCTGAAAAGATGGATTTCTGTTGCAATCAAGCCGGTTGAGGCTCAACCTGTATCTGATGCAGAATTCAAAGGATCGTATTGAATGACCGCCCAATCAGACCCGGCTGCCCGCAAAAAGGCCATTATCGACCGATTGATGTCATTGGAAGCGCAGGAACTGGCGACTGCGCAGGCCCACTACGACGCATTTCTCAAGGACTCTCAGTTGGATGACCGGGAAGGGCATGACAAGGACGACATCGCCGCCTCGCGCGAGAATGCGGATCTGGCGGCGGCTTTCGACGCACCTGTTCACGCGCATCACGCCAAGATCGACGTCATCGAAAACACGGACTTCAGCGTAACAGATACCGTGCAGCCCGGCGCAGTCGTCAAGTTCAACAACCGTTGCTTTGTTGTTTGCGTTTCAACCACGCGATTTGATGTGGATGGAAAAACCTATATGGGAATTTCAACCCAAAGCCCGATTTATCTGGCCATGGCCGGCCTGCAAGAGGGCGAGGTTTTCACCCATAACGGCAGCGAGTTCGAGGTTCAGGAGGTTCTGTAGTCCGCGCTTTTGCGCTGTGGGATGATTTGCTGCGCAATTCCTGCGAACACCAGATAAAGGCTGGTAATCACCAAACCCCAATGCGCCCAGCTTTCCGGGTGGAAATCAACCCAAGCCGCCCAACCTGCAAAGAACGTCCATGCAAAAGCAATGGGCAGCGATACGTTGCGCCATCTTTGGGTCCGCACTGGGTGGATGAACTTCAAAGGAAGGAACATCGCCAGCGAAAGCAATGAGACCAGCAGCAATATGACCCAGAAATTGGGTTCCAGTGCGAAAATCACGATGACGACCATGTTCCAGCACCCGGGAAACCCGGAAAAGGATTTATCCTTTGTTTTCATTCGGGTGTCGGCGAAGTACATGGCGCTGGCAAAGGTGATGACTATGATGGCAACCCAGCCGGTCCAGCCATCCATCAATCCCGATTTGAACAGCGCAAACGCTGGAATGAACACGTAGGTCAGATAATCGATTATCAGGTCCAGAAGCTCTCCGTCGAACTCCGGCGCGTTTTTCTTGACGTGGTAGTGTCGCGCAAGAGGGCCATCGATGCCGTCCACGACGAATGAAACCACCAGCCACAGGTACATCAGGCTCCATTTTTCTTCGACAGCGGCCAGCATGGCCAACATTGCAAAAACGGCGCCTGTCGCCGTAAAGAGATGGACGGAAAGTGCTTTGAATCTGAGTGTCATGGGGGTGTCATGGACGATGCGTGAAGCAGATGCAAAGCAAAAAGCCCCGGATTGCCAGCCTTACAAGAACAGTTGTGAAAATTAGTCACGCAAACTTGTTGTCTGGCTGCTACCTTGGCGTTGCTGGGCAAAACCGCGCGATTTAGGCGGCGGCTTTTTTTAGGGGCAGGCTTGAAAACTCAGGCCTTTGGGTGCGCGCGGTTGTAAACTTCCATCAACCGTGCAGTGTCGACCGCGGTGTAGGTCTGGGTCGTGGACAATGAGGCGTGGCCCAGCAATTCCTGAATGGCCCGCAGATCACCGCCAGCTGATAAAAGATGCGTGGCAAAACTGTGCCGCAGGGCGTGCGGGGTGGCCGTTGCGGGCAGACCAAGTTGCATCCGCGCTTTTGCCATAACCCCCTGAATCGCGCGTGGGTTCAACGGACCACCGCGCACGCCGCGAAACAGTGCTTTGTCAGCGGTTTGCGTGTAAGGACATAGCTTCAGGTAACGGTCCACTGCCGCGCGTGCAGCGGGCAGGACAGGGACGATCCGTTCTTTGTTGCCTTTACCGATAATGCGCAAGGTTTCGGGCAATGGTGCATCGGTCCCGGTCAGGGAAAGCGCCTCGGAGATGCGCAGCCCGCAGCCGTATAGCAGCGTGACAACGGCAACATCGCGGGCCGAAATCCAATCGTTTGCCGACTGCACCTCGACCGTTTCGATCATGGCGCGAGCGGCATCTTCGGCCAACGGTCGCGGCAGTTTCTTGGTGAATTTCGGTGCACGGGTCGACAGGACGGCGGTTGGCTCAAACCCTTCACGCTCGGACAGCCAGCGGTAGAAACTTTTCACCGCCGAGAGTTTGCGCGCCAGTGAACGGGCACCAACCCCCGAGGCCCGCTGATCCGCCATCCACGCGCGCATGTCTGACACGGTGATCCGTGCCAGCGCTGCAAGACCCTGCCGCTCGCTGTGGTGTAGGGTCATGAACGTCAGAAATTCTGTCACGTCGCCGCTATATGCGGTCTTCGTGTTTTCGGACCGCCCGGCCAAGGCGCTCAAGCTGTCCAGCCAAAGCTGTAACGCATCACGGCAAGCTGGTGAAATCAGGCTCACGACAGCCAGTGACGCATCGACCGTTCGAATACGCCAGCAAAGAACGACAGAAGATCAGTACCAAGTTGCGGGGTGAAATGGTTGGCATCCTTGGCACCCATTGCGATCATGCCGGGTAGGCGACCCTCACCCAGATCAAGCTTCAGGCAGGCTTCAGACTTGATTTGGCTGGCATTGAGGCCAAAAATCCGCGGGCTGGGCTGTTGCACCTGACGCAGAACGACGTCACGCACAGGACCGCTGCGATCCTTGCTGAGATAAGCGTCGATCACACCGGGTTCGACCACGGTCAGCACGCCACCCAGTTTTTCGATTGCCGGGTCTTCCTGAATAACCGTGGATTCCAGAACCAGCGTAATATGATCAACGCGCAGTATCTCGGCTACGTCGTTGCCAAGCGTCTGCAGGAAGTCCTCGAACTTTACCGGCTCCAGAAGGCGCAGAATGGCGCGCTGTACTTGATTGGTGCCAGCCAGATTTTCATATGCTGCGGCTATGACTGAGCGGTGCGTGTCCTCAAGCCGATCCAGTCGCGCCTCAAGCCGCTGCATGGCGATGCCCCGAAGGTCGATAACGTTGGCACCGCGTGCGTGTTCGTTTGCGGCCACCAGTGCCTGCATCAAATCCTTGTCGTCCAGCACGGCGTCCGGCTCGGCCAGAATCGCGGCGCGGAGATTGTCCTTGAGTTTTGTGTTGCTGCTCATGTCCCGTCCGGTCTTTTTTTGTTGGCGCGTTTATAACATGAGATGCCGATTTTGCCTTGGAAAAAATGCAGGCAAAATTGGATTTTAAGCTTGCATGTGTTGCCAAGGCTCCCGCCTGCAAAGTCCTGATCAAAAGATCAGGTTTTGCAGTTGGGCCCGGCGCGGCGCCTGACAGCGCCGCGCTGCTGCGCCAAAAATCAGAGGATTTTCTGACCGGTCTTTGCCCAATCAGACAGAAAGCTTTCCAAACCCTTATCCGTCAGGGGATGGTCAGCCAGTTTTTTGATGACACCCGGAGGGGCGGTGATCACGTCTGCACCAATGCGCGCGCTGTCCGTCACATGGTTCACAGTGCGGATCGAAGCAGCGAGGATTTCGGTTTCAAAACCGTAATTGTCATAGACCTGACGGATGTCTGCGATCAGTTCCATGCCGTCGAGGTTGATATCGTCCAAACGGCCTATGAAGGGCGAGATAAAAGTTGCGCCCGCCTTGGCCGCCAGAATCGCCTGATTGACCGAAAAGCACAGCGTGACGTTGACCATCTGACCTTCGTCGCTGAGGGTCTTACAGGTTTTCAGACCAGCCCAAGTCAGCGGAACCTTGACGGCTATATTTGGCGCGATCTTGGCCAGCTTGCGACCTTCGGCGATCATGTCGTCGGCCTCGGTCGCGACCACTTCGGCGGAAACGGGGCCGTCGACGAGATCACAGATCTCTTTGGTCACTTCCAGAATATCGCGGCCTGATTTCAGGATCAGCGAGGGGTTGGTGGTCACGCCGTCCACCATTCCCAGATCGTTCAGTTCGGCGATGGCGTCGATCTCGGCTGTGTCTACGAAGAATTTCATGAGGGCAGTCCTTTGATGGGTTGGCCTTGGTCGCGGATGGCTTTACCCCAAAGAAAGACATGCTGAAACCCCCTTGCCTAGGATATGCGGTGAGCACTCAGGAGTATTTCGACCAAGGCGAGCTGGTGGCGGTGCTGACAACGCAGCCGCTGGACCGGACGCTGGATTACAAATCGCCCGAGGGCGGGTGTTTTCTGGGTGCCTTTGTCGAGGTGCCATTGGGGCCGCGCAAGGTGCTGGGCGTGGTCTGGGGGCCGGGGCAGGGTGGCTTTGACCTGGCCAAGGCGCGTTCGGTGATCCGGGTGCTTGAGGTCGCGCCGATGCGCGAAGAGATGCGGGTTTTCCTGGGGAAAGTCGCGGATTACACGCTGACGCCAATGCCTGCGATGTTGCGTTTGGCGACGCGGGCGCCGGGTCTGGGTGACCCACCTTCGATGCGGAAAATTTACCGATTGGGGCAGGCTCAGCCGGATCGGGTGACCGATGCGCGGACCCGCGTGCTTGGGGTGTTGCAGGACTACGGCGGGCTGGCGTTCACCCTGAAGGAATTGGCCGAACAGGCGGGGGTGACGTCCTCGGTCGTGAAGGGATTGGTCAAGCAGGGGGCCGTACGCGAAGAGGACAGCCCGCGCGATCTGCCCTATCCGCATCTGGACCCGGATTTGCCGGGTAAGGCGTTGACTGGGGATCAGGCAGAGGCGGTTGCCAAGTTGCAGGCAGGCCAGCGGACCGGCGATTACGGCACAACACTGCTGAAAGGCGTGACCGGATCAGGCAAGACCGAAGTATACCTTGAGGCAGTGGCCGAAGCGCTGCGCATGGGGCGGCAGGCGCTGGTTCTGTTGCCGGAAATTGCGCTGACCGCGGAATTCCTGACGCGCGTCGAGGCAAGGTTTGGTGCGCGCCCGGCTGAGTGGCATTCAGGCGCAACCATGACCGAGCGCCGCCGGGTCTGGCGAATGGTCGGGCAGGGTGATGCGCAACTGGTGGTAGGCGCGCGGTCGGCCTTGTTCCTTCCGTTTCGCGATCTTGGCCTTGTTGTTGTCGATGAGGAACACGATACCTCGTACAAACAGGAAGACGGGGTGCATTACAGCGCCCGTGACATGGCGGTTCTGCGTTCTGCCATTTGCGGAGCGCGTGTGATCCTCGCCAGTGCAACGCCATCGCTTGAAAGCTGGGCCAATGCCGAAGCCGGAAAGTATGACCGTATTGACCTGACCTCGCGGTTTGGTGAGGCGGTGCTGCCCGAGATGAACGCCATAGACATGCGGGCCGAGCAAATGCAGCCGGGAACGTGGATTTCCCCGTCCCTGCGGCAGGCGGTTCTGCAGCGGATCGAAAAGAGTGAGCAGTCGCTGCTGTTTATCAACCGCCGTGGCTATGCACCCGTGACGCTGTGCCGGGCATGCGGTGAACAGATTGCCTGCGACCATTGCGACGCCCGGATGGTCGAACATCGGTTTCTCAAACGCCTGATGTGCCATCAATGCGGAGAAACCAAACCGATGCCCGAAACTTGCCCCTCTTGCGGGGTCGAGGGCAAACTCGCTCCGATCGGGCCCGGGATCGAGCGGTTGGCAGAAGAGGCTGAGGCAACCTTTCCCAACGCGAAAATCGCGATGCTGAGCTCTGATCTGTTTGGATCTGCACGCGCGCTGAAAGCCAAGATCGAAGAAATTGCCCAGGGCGATGCGGATATCATCATCGGTACGCAACTTGTGGCCAAGGGGCACAACTTTCCCAAGCTGACACTGGTCGGTGTTATTGACGCGGATCTCAGCCTTCACGGGGCCGACTTACGCGCGGCTGAGCGGACATTCCAACTGATGCGGCAAGTTGCGGGGCGGGCTGGACGGGCAGACAAACCGGGGCAGGCCTTGTTGCAGACTTTTCAGCCGGAACACCCCGTGATCCGGGCTATCCTGTCGGGTGATGAAGAAGGGTTTTGGAAAACCGAAGCCGCTGGACGACAAGCTGCAGGCGTGCCGCCCTATGGACGAATGGCCGGGATCGTACTGTCTGGGCCAGAGGTCGGACCGGTCTTTGATATCGGCAACACCTTGGCCCGAAACGATGCGCCACTGCGCGAGATCGGAGCGCAGGTCTTTGGCCCTGCTCCTGCCCCTATTGCGCGTATTCGTGGCCGGCATCGTGTGCGTTTGTTGGTCAAGGCACCCAAGGGAGCACCTATTCAAGACGCGATCACCCGCTGGATTACTCCGCTGCGCCTGAAGGGCGACATACGCCTGACCGTAGACATCGACCCACAGAGTTTTTACTGACCCTGCGCCAATGCAGGACGTTTGTGCGTCGATACGTTCTCGCCAAACAGAATAAATGGGCGTAGAGGGTGTGCATGTTGAAACCCATGCCACTCTCCGAGGCGCAGAGCCTGCCGTTCTGGCGACGTCCTGTGACGTTGTTGTTCATGATGGCATTGACCATGCCCATCGCGTTCAATGGGTGGAGCGCCCTGCTGAACAACTTTGTCATCGAGGTGGCGAATTTTGACGGCGCGGATATCGGCCTGCTGCATACGGTTCGTGAGATCCCCGGATTTCTGGCCGTTGGCGTGATCGCCGTGATCATTTTCGTCCGTGAGCAGGTTCTGGCGATGATTTCGCTGATGATGCTTGGGGTGGCGACGGCAGTGACTGCGTGGTTCCCCAGCCTTGGCGGGCTGTTGTTCGTCACGCTGTTCAGTTCGATAGGGTTTCATTACTACGAGACGGTAAACCAATCTCTGCAATTGCAATGGCTGCCAAAAGACCGTGCCCCGCAGATATTGGGGTGGCTGGTGGCTATGGGATCGGCGGCGACGGCTGTGGTTTATGGCTTGATTGTGCTGACCTGGGACCGGTTCGACCTGTCGTACAATGTCGTGTTCATGGCTGCCGGAGGGATGACTGCCCTGCTGGCGCTGTTTTGTCTGTTCGCCTATCCGCAGTTTAATGCGCCGACGCCGCAGACCAAGAAACTGATCCTGCGCAAACGGTATTGGTTGTATTACGCGCTGCAGTTTATGGCCGGAGCCCGGCGCCAGATATTCGTTGTTTTCGCAGGTTTCATGATGGTCGAGAAGTTCGGCTTTCAGGTCCATGAACTGACCAGCCTTTACCTGATCAACCTCATGATCAACATGGCCGCCGCGCCTTTGTTGGGCAAAGCGGTCGCAAGGTTCGGTGAACGCCGGACCCTGATCTTTGAATATACGGGTCTTGCGATCGTCTTCGCGGCCTATGGTGGCATCTACTGGTTCGGCTGGGGCGTAGTGCTGGCGGCGATCCTATATGTGATCGACCACGTTCTGTTCGCGCTGGCATTGGCTTTGAAAACCTATTTCCAGAAAATCGCGGATCCCGCAGATATTGCGCCCACAGCGGCCGTGGCATTTACCATCAATCACATTGCTGCGGTGTTTTTGCCTGCCCTGCTTGGCTTGCTTTGGGTCGTGTCCCCCGGTGCGGTTTTTGGCTTGGCTGCGGCGATGGCGATCGTGTCGTTGCTGCTGTCGATGTTGATTCCACGTCACCCGGAGCCGGGCAATGAAACAATTCTGTCAAAATACGCACCGGCCCCGGCGGAATAGCCGGCAGAGCTTGACCTTGACTGGCGCACATCCTAGGCGCTGTCTCAACTGAGACAGGAGGCCGAAATGCCCACATTCACCGCGCTTACGACGCTGAAAGGCAAGAAAGCCGCCGACAGTTTGGGTGAAGCGATGGAACGCCTGAACCCGGAACCCACTGGCGTCGGCGTTTTCGAGGTCGAAGATGGCTCGGGCCTTTGGGAAGTTGGTGGCTATTTCACAGAGGCTCCGGATGAAGCGGCGTTGGCCGTTCTGGCCGTTGCGTTCCAAGCAAAACCGTTTGTGGTGTCAGAACTGCCCGAAACCGATTGGGTGGCCCATGTGCGCCGCGAACTGGCCCCGGTCGAGGCGGGGCGGTTCTTTGTGTATGGGAGCCATGATGCCGAAAAACTGCCCGAAGGGCGCATCCCACTGTTGATCGAGGCCGCGATGGCCTTTGGCACAGGGCACCACGGCACGACATTGGGGTGCCTCAAGGCGCTGGATTACTTGCTGGATACGGGGTTCTCGGCGACTAAAGTGGCTGATATCGGATGTGGAACCGCGGTTCTGGCCATGGCGGCGGCACGGGTTTGGGATGGCGACATCATCGCAAGTGACATCGATCAGGTCGCCGTGGATGTGGCGGAGGCTAACCTCAAGGCCAATGACATGGCCGGACAGGTCCACTGCGTAGAAGCTGCTGGTTTCGACCATCCAGACTTGCAGGCGCGTGCGCCCTACGATTTGATTTTCGCGAATATTCTCAAAGGTCCTCTTGTCGCATTGTCCCCGGAAATCGCGGCGAATCTGCGGATCGGTGGATATGCGATCTTGTCGGGAATTCTCAATGAACAGGCCGATGACGTGATATCGGTTTATCTTCAAAATGGGTTCAATCTTATTAAAAACGATAAGATTGGTGAGTGGACGACGCTGATATTAAGCAAACAAGGCTGAAATTAGACCATTTACAGGAGTTTCTTGGATTCTTGCCTCCTTTTTGTCGAAATCTGTAACTACCGTCTTACTGTGGTTACGGGGGCGGTTTTTTGGAGGCTGCCATGACGGGAAAACAACTGGAATTTGATCGGCGCATTCATCGCCTGAACAAGAAACACGCAAAGCTCAGCCGGGGCTATCGCGCCACGATGCGCAAAGATGGTCTTGTCGTGATGAAACCGCAGCGGGTCCGTTCGGCAGTTCCGGCAAAGCTGCTTTTGATCTGCCTTGCCGGATTGTTCGCGTTCAAGGTTTTTTTGCTGAGCAGCCTGGGCTCATCGGCCTACCAGTATCGCGTTGATAACCTGGCATTGGGAACGCCTGTCGAAAAAGCCGGCGCTTGGGTGATGCAAATCGATCCTGTGTCAGAGTTTCTTGCAACCCAGATCAACAGTTTCATTCGCTAAATCTTAACGGCTTCGTTTGATAAGAAACGCCGCGCATTGCGGGATGCGCGGCGTTTTATTTCGCCCTGTATCGGGAGAGTGAGGCGAGTGAGTGGTAAATTCGTCTTAGCGACGACCCTCAGCCACGACGTCAATATCGCCACGGCAAAGGCCGATATCGTCCAGCTCGCGATCTGTCAGACCGCTCAGCGTGTTGCGGGTTACACGGGCGTCATTCCATTCGACAACGGCGTTAACAACCGATGCAAATGTTGCGCCGATACGGCCAACGAGGCCGAACGAGCCAGTGGTGGCGCGGGTAGTGTCCAGTGCAGCCATATCCTGTTTCCTTCTGTTTAAAGTATAGGTCTCGATCATCCGTTCTGAGCGGCATCTAGTGTCGTCAAAATCGCTTAGCAAGTGCAAAAATTGCATGTGTCATATGCAGTTTTTGCAATGCTCGATTTTCTCCAAATTCCCTTAATTTGTTGGTCATTTTGCCTTCATGAATCGTGTCGACTCCAGGCTTTTCGTTGTCGCAAACAGGCCGTTCTGTCGTTGGTGAGACAGGCGTGTCGTTTTCGGATGACGAGTCAAATCGCTTGGAAAATGTTCATGCTTCGTGCTATCCGGAAACAAAGGTCACAAAAACCCGAGCAGACCGAGGCATAACATGCGAATTCTGGGCATTGATCCAGGGCTTAGAACCCTGGGGTGGGGCGTCATCGAATCGCATGGCAGCCGACTGAGTCATGTTGCCAACGGCTTGTGCAAATCGGATGGTGACGATCTGGGCGAGCGATTACTGTCCTTGCATAACCAAATTATCGAGGTCATCGCCGAGCATCGGCCCGATCAGGCGGCTATCGAACAGACCTTTGTCAACAAGGATGGCGCGGGTACGCTAAAGCTGGGTCAGGCGCGAGGTGTGGCGTTGCTGACCTTGGCCAAGGCAGGTTTGCCAGTAGGTGAGTATGCTCCCAATCGGGTAAAGAAGACGGTTGTGGGCGTCGGTCACGCCGAAAAAGAGCAGGTGCTTCACATGGTCAAACTGCAATTGCCGGGTTGCCAACCCAAAGGGGCGGATGCTGCGGATGCACTGGCGATTGCCATCTGTCACTCGTATTACGGGGCAGCGCCGCAAGCGCGGATCAAAGAGGTGCGGGTATGATCGGGAAATTGACGGGTCGGCTGGATTACCGCGCGGCGGATCACGTGCTGATCGATGTACGCGGTGTCGGCTATATCGTCTATTGCTCGGACCGGACGATGGCGGCCTTGCCGGGTGTGGGTGAGGCTGTATCGATCTACACCGATATGGTCGTGCGCGAGGATCTGATGCAGCTTTACGGCTTCCTGTCGCTGGTGGAGAAAGAATGGCACCGGTTGCTGTGCTCGGTTCAGGGCGTCGGGGCCAAAGTATCACTGGCCATCCTGTCGGCGCTTGGGCCGGATGGCGTGAGCCGGGCGATTGCTCTGGGTGACTGGGGTGCCGTCAAGGCGGCCAAGGGGGTCGGGCCCAAGACGGCGCAACGGATTGTGCTGGACCTAAAGGACAAGGCTCCGGGTGTAATGGCGATGGGCGGGACTGTGACTGAGGCGATGGAGGGGCCAGAACTGGATGTTGTCGACCTCACCGAACCAACCGCCGCGCCGAAGCGAGCGGCGAAGGCGGTTTCGGGCGCGGCGGCGGCCTCGGCCGGGGCGCTGTCAGCGCTTGGCAATCTGGGCTACGGACCTTCAGATGCGGCCTCTGCAGTGGCCGAAGCAGCGGCCAGCCAGCCTGATGCGGGTGAGGCTGACCTGATCCGGGCTGCGCTGAAACTGCTTGCCCCGAAAAGCTGAATGAGAGGGTGATAATATGGTAGATGCCGACCCCACCTTGCGCCCGGACCCGCTGCCCGAGGACAATGACCGCGCCCTGCGCCCGCAGGGTCTGGATGAGTTCATCGGTCAGGCCGAAGCCCGAGCCAACCTGCGTATCTTTATCCAGTCGGCTCGCCAGCGGGGCGAGGCGATGGATCACACGCTGTTTCATGGCCCTCCTGGTTTGGGAAAAACCACTCTGGCGCAAATCATGGCGCGGGAGTTGGGGGTGAACTTTCGAATGACTTCAGGACCCGTGTTGGCTAAGGCGGGCGATCTGGCTGCGATTCTGACCAATCTGGAATCGCGGGACGTTTTGTTCATTGACGAGATTCACCGTTTGAACCCTGCGGTCGAAGAGGTCTTGTACCCCGCAATGGAAGATTTCGAACTGGACCTCGTAATCGGTGAGGGGCCAGCCGCCCGCACCGTGCGTATCGAGTTGCAGCCCTTTACGCTTGTTGGGGCAACGACGCGGATGGGATTGTTGACGACCCCTTTGCGCGACCGTTTCGGGATACCAACGCGCTTGCAGTTCTACACTGTTGATGAGCTGCACGAGATCGTCACCCGTAACGCCCGCAAACTGGGTGCGCCTGCCGAAGATGATGGCGCGCGCGAGATCGCCCGCCGCTCACGCGGGACACCGCGAATCGCCGGGCGTTTGCTGCGCCGGGTTGTGGACTTTGCAATTGTCGAAGGGGACGGGCGGATCACCCGTGATCTGGCCGATGGTGCGTTGACGCGGCTGGGGGTCGATAATCTGGGTCTGGATGGGGCAGACCGCAGGTATCTGAAACTGATCGCCGAAAACTATGCCGGTGGACCAGTGGGGATCGAAACCTTGTCGGCGGCCCTGTCCGAAAGCCGGGACTCGCTGGAGGAAGTGATTGAGCCATATCTGTTGCAGCAGGGTCTGATACAGCGCACGCCACGCGGTCGGATGCTGGCGCAAAAAGCATGGAGGCATCTGGGCATGGTGGCCCCCAAGCGACAGAGCGATCTGTTTGGTTGAACTGCGCGCCATTAGACTTTAAGGCTCTGGCGGCTTTGTTTGAAACACTGGGGGCAGGGCGTGACACCCGATCAGATCGAGGCGCTGTTTACACGCGAAAATGGTGATTTTCTGTTTGCCCGTTGGGGGCGACCCATTGTTCCCATTGTTTTTGGCGTTGAGGATGCGACCCTGTCCACCGTCAAAGGTGCGTTCGAGGCAGTGGTGGCATTGGCCGGGCACAAGATGGCCGAGACCGATCCTGAGCTGGGCGCCAATTGCATGGTCTTCTTTTTTCGCGACTGGCAGGAGTTGCTGGAGGTTCCCGACCTCGACCGTTTGATCCCGGATCTGGCGCCCTTGATGGACCGTCTGGTGGCGGCGGATGCCAATCAGTATCGGGTCTTTCGGTTCGAAGAGGATGGCGCGATCCGCGCGGCTTTTGTCTTTCTGAGGATGGATAATGAATTGTCGAAGGTTTCGGCCGAAACCTTGGCGCTGAGCCAGGTGGTGCAGACCATTCTACTGTGGTCGGACACGGCTTTTCGCTCACAATCGCCCTTGGCTGTGGCGGGGCAAACGACGGTTCTGCGGCCAGACATAGCCGAGTTGATCCGGGCGGCTTATGACCCTGTTCTGCCCGGCGCGGCGCGGGAAGCGTCCCATGCGCTGCGGTTGTTTGCGCGGATGAAGCCAGTGCAGTAGGACACAGGCGGCTGGGGTATCTAGCGCGTCGAAATGCCCAGATCAATGATCCGTTTCCGGTCCAACTCTGTTCGCGCACTAGGCTTAGCCGTTAAATAAGTCAGCAGGTGAAAAAACTCTTTCTCCGAAATAGCGGCATGCAAAATTGTTGTCATACAGGGATTGCACGCGGGGCTATATATATGTGAGGCATGGCACGTCCCGCGTCAGCAAATTTCAACAGTATTGAAAGATCGGACCGTCCCCTATGACCGACCAAGAACCCGAGCAGAAAAAGCACGTCTATTCCGTGCGGGTCTACTATGAAGACACCGACATGGGCGGCGTGGTTTATCACGCGAACTACCTCAAATATATAGAACGTGCGCGTTCGGACTACGTGCGCCAGCTGGGAAATGATCAGAACGCCATGCGTGATGAGGGGATCGTCTGGGTCGTCCGGCGGATCGAGGCGGACTATCTGGCAACCGCGAGGTTCGAGGACGAGCTGACGGTGGAAACGCGCTTTATCTCGCGGTCCGGCGTTCGGCTGATGATGGGACAGCTGATAAAGCGCGGCGAAACCGAGATTTTTCGCGCAACAGTCACCGCCGTATGCATGAATGCACAAGGAAAGCCCGTACGTCTTCCGGCAGAGATTCGCGCATTGCTGTAACAAATTGCGAGGCCGAAGTGGTTCTGTTGGCTTTTCATAACCATCTGGGTTAGCGTTTGGAAAAACAAGGCCAAACGAACGGCCCTCAGGCAAAACAAAGAGCAGGTTCATGGAAGCTGAAACGCTGGCGCTGGCGCAGGAGATCGACTTCTCCATGTGGGGGCTGTATGCCCGCGCGACATTTATCGTCAAACTTGTGATGCTGATGCTGATTGCTGCATCCATCTGGTCGTGGGCGATCATCATTCAAAAACTGATCAACTACCGCGCCGCACGGCGCGAGGCGCAGGTGTTTGACGAAAGCTTCTGGTCAGGTAACCCTCTGGATGAATTGTTCGACCAGATCGGAACCCAACCGGATGGCAGCTCGGAGAAGATTTTTGCGGCCGGCATGATCGAATGGCGGCGATCGCATCGTACTGATGGTGGTCTCATCGCCGGGGCCACCGCGCGGATTGACCGCTCGATGGATGTTGCAATCGCGAAAGAGGCCGAGACGCTGCAAAAGGGATTGTCCATCTTGGCCACCGTAGGCTCGACCGCGCCGTTCATCGGCCTGTTCGGTACCGTCTGGGGCATCATGAACGCCTTCATCGAGATTGCCGAGCAACAGAACACGAACTTGGCCGTGGTCGCACCCGGTATTGCCGAGGCGCTTTTGGCGACGGGCTTGGGCCTGCTGGCCGCGATCCCGGCGGTTATCTTCTACAACAAGCTTAGTGCGGATAGTGATCGGATTGTCGGTGGTTACGAGGCTTTTGCCGACGAATTCGCCACGATCCTCTCGCGCCAGTTGGACAGCTGACATGGGCGCGGCTGTTCAACAGAACGGAGGCGGTAATGGACGCAGGCGGGGGCGCCGCCGTGGTCGCGCGCAACCCATGGCCGAGATCAACGTAACGCCATTCGTTGATGTTATGCTGGTGCTGCTGATCATTTTCATGGTGGCTGCACCTTTGCTGACCGTGGGCGTGCCGGTCGATCTGCCGAAAACCGCGGCCAGTGCGCTGCCCGGGGATAATGAGGAACCTCTGACCGTGACGCTGACCGCAGATGGACGGGTACAGATTCAGACTACGGACGTTTTGCGGCAGGAGTTGATTGGCAAGCTACGCGCCATCGCGGCAGAACGCAGCAGTGACCGCGTGTTCCTGCGGGCGGATGGATCTATCCCCTATGCGCAGGTGATGCAGGTCATGGGCGCGCTGAATGCAGGTGGGTTTTCCAATGTGGGCCTGGTGACAGACACCGGTGGGCCAGCCTTGGACGAAGGTGGAGAGTGAGGCCGCGCGGTGGATACCGGCACCAAGATCTCAGCTATTGCCCATGTCACCTTGATTGGGTGGGCCCTGTTTGGCGGCACCTTTCGGTCCGAGCCCTTGCCAATGGCGGTACAGGAGGTTTCGGTGGTGTCGGCTGAGCAATTTGCTGCGCTGACCGCGCAGAGTACCGCGCCCGAGGTGCCAACCCCAACGGCGTTACAGCCTCCCGAAGAGCCTACCGAAGACGTGACGCCACCCGAAGCGACGGAGGAGGAGCTGACGCCGCCCGAAGTCGTGACACCGCCAGAACCTGACCCCGATCCCGTACCGGAACCAGTTGAGGCACCCCCTGAACCCGAATTGGTCGAAGAGCCCCCTACACTGGATCAGCCAGAAACCGTGTCTGAGACTTTGCCAGTTCCTCCGGGCCCCGAGGCCCAGCCACGCCCGGCCGATAAAGTTGCACCACAGCCCATCGCTCCGCCGCCGCCAGAGGCTCAGCCCGATGAGGTGGAAACACCCGCCGTGTCGCTGGATGACGGCTCCGAAACCCAGCAAGAGCAGCAGGATCAAACCGCCCCGGAAGAGGCCACCGATCAAATTGTGACCGAAGCCGAAGAAACCAAAGAGAATGCACCGCGCACATCCCCACGACCGCGAGTGCGACCGAACCGGCCTTCACCTCCGGCCCAGCCTGAAGTGGCCGAAGAACAGGACCCGACCCCGCCCGAGCCTGCGCAGAACGACACCGCAATTGATGATGCTCTGGCCGAGGCGTTGGGGCAAAATAGTGCACCCTCCGGCCCGCCGTTGACGAGCGGAGAGAAAGACGCCATGCGCCTTGCCGTATCGCAGTGCTGGAACGTGGGTTCTTTGTCCACGGATGCGTTGCAGACGGTGGTGGTTGTGGCGTTTTCGCTGACCCCGGATGGCAAAGTTGTCGGGGGGAGTCTGCGCATGATCGACAGCTCAGGCGGTACGGCTGCGTCGGCAAATCAGGCTTTTGAGGCCGCACGACGGGCGATTTTGCGCTGTGGGGCCAAAGGATACACCCTGCCTGCTGAAAAATACGAGCAATGGCAGGATATTGAGATTACATTCAATCCCGAGAGGATGCGGATAAAATGATAAGATTTGTGACCAGCCTGTTGCTCGGCCTGACGATATTGGCAGCGCCGGTCTACGCCCAAAGCGGGCCATTGCGCCTGGAACTGGATCAGGGGATCATTGAACCGCTGCCCTTTGCGGTGCCAAATTTCGTGCCCGACGGACCGGCGGCGGCGCAATATGCAAATGACATTACACGCGTTGTCGCAGCTGACCTGACCGGCACCGGGCTGTTCCGCGAAATCTCTGCCGATGCGTTCATCAGCCGTGTCAGCAGTTTTGATTCTCCGGTACAGTTTGCGGATTGGAAGGCCATCAATGCCGAGGCGCTTGTGACCGGGGCGGTAAACGTCTCGGGCAACCGCCTGACTGTGCGGTTCCGGGTTTGGGATGTGTTTTCGGGGCAGGAACTGGGCAATGGGCTTCAATTCGCTGGCACGACCGAAGGCTGGCGGCGCATGGCGCACAAGGTCTCTGATCAGGTCTATAGCCGGATCACAGGCGAGGGCAGTTACTTCGACAGCCGTGTGGCGTTTGTGTCGGAAAGCGGGCCAAAGGATCAGCGGCTGAAGCGGTTGGCGATCATGGATTACGACGGCGCGAATGTGCAGTACCTCACGGACAGCTCGGCCATTGTTCTTGCCCCGCGGTTTTCACCCACAGGTGACAGGCTGCTGTACACAAGCTACGAAACCGGCCAGCCGCGCATCTACGTGCTGGACGTTGATCGGGTCAGGCGGACCGCGCTGAATACCCAGGACGGCACGATGAGCTTTTCGCCCCGCTTCTCGCCGGATGGGCGTTCGATCGTGTACTCTCTGATCCAGGGCGGCAACACGGACCTTTGGAGAATGGATCTGGCCTCGGGTCAAAGCACGCGACTGACCAACACCCCGGCAATTGAAACGGCCCCCAGCTATTCGCCGGACGGATCGCAGATTGTGTTTGAAAGCGACCGATCTGGCACGCCGCAGCTTTACATAATGCCCGCCAATGGAGGCGAGGCGACCCGTATCAGTTTTGGCCAAGGCCGCTATGGCACCCCGGTCTGGTCGCCGCGCGGGGATTTGATCGCCTTTACCAAACAGAACAAGGGCCGTTTCCACATCGGTGTCATGCGAACGGATGGCAGCGAAGAAAGGCTGCTGACATCGTCGTTCCTGGATGAAGGTCCGACCTGGTCCCCCAACGGCCGGGTCATCATGTTCACCCGCGAAACCCAAGGGGCCAGTGGCCGGGCAACATTGTATTCGGTGGATATCTCGGGCCGGAACCTGCGCCCGGTGCGTACGCCGGACGGTGGCAGCGATCCCTCATGGGGGCCATTGCAGAATTGATCGGGGTAGAGGTGTGGAAAAGTTCACAAGAAACCTGCACTGTGGTACAGAGACGGCAATAAACCGATAAAACAACGAGGCACTTGGAATGAATGTATTGGGCAAAATCATAGCCTTGGGTGCGCTGACCGCGATGGCGGCCTGTACCAATAACGACCCATCCGGCCTGGGCGGCTTTGGCAATGGCGCAAATGGGGCCAATGGGGCGTTCGCGTCGGGCTCACCCAGCGATCCGCGCTCACCGGCATATTTCCAGCAAACGATCGGCGACCGGGTTCTGTTTTCGGTGGATCAATCGACCCTGACAGCGCAGGCTCAGACGGTCCTAGAGGGGCAGGCCCAGTGGTTGCTGGCCAACCCGGACTATGTTGCGACCATAGAAGGGCATGCGGATGAACAAGGTACGCGCGAATACAACCTTGCTTTGGGCGCGCGCCGGGCGAATGCAGCCCGCGAATACCTGATCTCGCGCGGGGTGGCGGGCAACCGTCTGACCACGGTCAGCTATGGCAAGGAACGCCCGATCGAGATTTGTAGCACCGAGGATTGCTATTCCAAGAACCGCCGCGCGGTGACGGTGCTGACCGGTTCAACCTTGGGGTAAGACGATGAGAATTGCAGGATGGATTCTGGCCGCGGTTGTTGCGACCGCCGGTGCGGCACAAGCACAGGATCAGCAGACTTTGGCCGATATCCGGCAGGAATTGACCGTGCTTCACGTCGAAATACAGCGCCTGAAGCGTGAGTTTTCGACGACCGGTTCGCCGGCCCCGAACCTGTCCGGCAGTTCCGTTCTCGAGCGTGTAGATGCCATCGAGGCCGAGTTGCAGCGCCTGACCCGTCAGACCGAACAGCTGAACCAGCGGGTGCAGAATATCGTGACCGACGGCACCAATCGGATCGGCGACCTTGAATTCCGCCTTGTCGAACTTGAGGGCGGCGATCTCAGCACGCTGGGTGAGACCTCGACTTTGGGCGGCGAAGCAGAGATCACCGCCGCTGCACCGGCTTCTCCGCTCGCTCCAGCCGCGACCGAACAAGGAGAGTTGGCGGTTGGTGAGCAGTCCGACTTCGAAGCTGCTGCACTGGCGCTGGCCGAAGGGGATTTTCAGGCTGCGGCCGATCAGTTTGCGCAGTTCGATATTTCGTACCCCGGAAGCCCGCTTGCGCCCGAGGCGCACCTGAAACGCGGTCAGGCGCTTGAAGGGCTGGGCAACACGCGTGAAGCCGCACGGGCGTTCCTCGCCAGCTTTACTGGTGATTCTGAAGGCGCCTTTGCGTCTGAGGCGCTCTTTGAACTGGGGGCGGCCTTGGGACGTTTGGGACAGACCGATCAGGCCTGCATTACCCTGTCCGAAGTCGGCGTGCGTTTTCCGGCCTCGGCCACGGTGTCTGCGGCCACGCAGGAAATGGCGTCGCTGGGCTGTTCTTGACCCATCAGGCCGAAACGCTTCGATCTGAACTGCGCGCTGGGCTGCCCGAACATCTGCCGCAGCGATTGGGCGTTGCTGTGTCCGGCGGAGGGGACTCGGTCGCGTTGATGTATTTGTTGCATGAGATTGCGCAGTCCGAAAATATCCACCTGTTTGCAGCAACCGTGAACCACGGGCTGCGTCCCGAAGCCGCTGATGAGGCCAAGCAGGTGGCGGATCAGGCCGCGCGTTTGGGTATCGCGCATGAAACACTTCTGTGGCAGGGCTGGGATGGTGCAGGGAACTTGCAGGACCAGGCCCGACAGGCAAGATACCGTTTGTTGACGGATTGGGCGCAGCGCAACGACATCTCGGCGATTGCACTTGGCCACACGGCGGACGATCAGGCCGAGACTGTGCTGATGCGGTTGGGCCGGGCGGCTGGTGTGACAGGCTTGTCTGGCATGCCCAATGCAAGGGTCCACAATGGCGTCACATTGCTGCGTCCGATGCTGGGTATCACGCGGCAAGCCTTACGGGACTATCTGTCAGAGCTTGATGTGGGCTGGGTTGAAGATCCGTCGAATCAGGATCAGAGGTTCGACCGGATCAAGGCGCGCAAAGCGCTGCAGGACCTCAAGACATTAGGGATTTCTGCGCAGTCTTTGGCCCGGGTGGCTGAAAATCTTGCACAAGCGCGTGAGGCTTTAGCGCGCTATACGCAAGAATCCGCGCGTAGCATCTCTGTGGTTGATGGCGGGGATGTCTGTCTGGACCGCAGTGGTTTCAAACAGGTCCCTGCAGAAATTCAACGACGGTTGGTTGTGGCGATCATCGCATGGATTGCGGGGCAGGGGTACGCGCCGCGTCGGGCCGCCGTCGATAAGGCCGTTGCGGCCGTCGCGGATGGCCGGACAATGACGCTATCTGGCTGCTTATTGATCCCGCATGGCAATAAAACGTGGTTTTGCAGGGAGCTAAACGCAGTGGCGGGGGAAATGTCCGCTCCGAACGAGGTTTGGGATAGCCGTTGGATTCTATCGGGGCCACCGTCGCCCGGTGCCGAGGTGCGCGTGCTGGGAAAGGACGGTTTGCCGCAAGTGCCCGACTGGCGAGACTTGGGAAAACCCCGCAAGGCGCTTTTATCCTCACCCGCAGTTTGGAAGGGGGAAAAACTGCTTTCGGCGCCATTGGTCGCTTATTCAAATGGTTGGACAGCCGAATTTGCGCCACATCGGCCCGAGTTCTACTCTTCAATTTTATCGCATTGAACCTGCTTGAATCCTCTCTATTTTATAAAACAAAGCGGCAGACCTCCATCTGCCGAAATCTTGTGGGAGATCTTCCTTGGGCAACGCTCGTAACATCGCCTTCTGGGTCGTTCTGTTTCTACTGATCCTTGCACTGTTTAATTTTTTCAGCGGTCAAGGCGGAACGCTCCAAAGTAATGAAAGAACATATTCCGATTTTGTCAGCGCTGTCGAAAGCGGCGAAGTCAAAAATGTGACGGTTGATGGTGAGCAGATCCGCTACACCACCGAAAGCGGCGCAAGCTATGTAACCATCAAGCCCGGTGATGCCGAAGTCACCAAGCTGTTGCTTGATGAAAACATTCCATTTCAGGCTGTTAAACAGCAACAATCGGGTTTCCAATCATTCCTGATCACGCTTCTACCGTTCCTGCTTTTGATCGGTGTCTGGGTCTATTTCATGAACCGGATGCAAGGTGGCGGCAAAGGTGGCGCGATGGGCTTTGGCAAATCCAAGGCCAAGATGCTGACCGAAAAGCACGGCCGAGTGACGTTCGATGACGTTGCGGGCATTGATGAAGCCAAAGAAGAACTGGAAGAGATTGTCGAATTCCTGCGCAACCCGCAGAAATTCTCGCGCTTGGGCGGCAAGATTCCTAAAGGCGCGCTGCTGGTTGGCCCTCCGGGTACAGGTAAGACTTTGCTGGCCCGCGCCATTGCAGGTGAGGCGGGTGTGCCGTTCTTCACCATCTCAGGCTCTGATTTTGTCGAAATGTTCGTAGGCGTGGGCGCGAGCCGCGTGCGCGATATGTTCGAACAGGCCAAGAAGAACGCGCCCTGTATCGTTTTCATCGACGAAATCGACGCCGTGGGCCGCCATCGTGGTGCCGGTTACGGTGGTGGTAACGACGAACGCGAACAGACCCTCAACCAGTTGCTTGTTGAGATGGACGGGTTTGAGGCGAATGAAGGTGTGATCATTCTGGCCGCGACGAACCGTAAGGACGTTCTTGACCCTGCGCTGCTGCGTCCGGGCCGGTTCGACCGCAACGTGACCGTCGGCAACCCCGACATCAAAGGCCGTGAGAAAATTTTGGGCGTTCATGCCCGCAAAACGCCACTTGGGCCTGATGTCGATCTGCGCATCATCGCGCGGGGTACGCCGGGCTTCTCGGGTGCTGATCTGGCGAACCTCGTCAACGAAGCCGCGCTAATGGCCGCGCGCGTGGGTCGTCGCTTTGTCACCATGGAAGACTTTGAGAACGCCAAAGACAAGGTGATGATGGGCGCCGAGCGCCGCTCGATGGTGCTGACTCAGGATCAGAAGGAAAAGACGGCGTATCACGAAGCTGGTCACGCCGTGGTTGGTCTGGAACTGCCGCTGTGTGATCCGGTCTACAAAGCAACGATCATCCCGCGCGGTGGCGCGTTGGGTATGGTTGTCTCGCTGCCGGAAATGGATCGCCTGAACTATCATCGTGACGAGTGTGAGCAAAAGCTAGCCATGACTATGGCCGGTAAAGCCGCTGAGGTTATCAAATACGGTGAGGATCACGTATCAAACGGCCCGGCGGGTGACATCATGCAGGCCAGCCAGCTGGCGCGCGCGATGGTCATGCGCTGGGGCATGTCGGACAAGGTGGGCAATATCGACTACGCCGAAGCCCACGAGGGCTATCAGGGCAACACCGCCGGCTTCTCGGTCTCTGCGCATACCAAGGAGTTGATCGAAGAAGAGGTGAAGCGCCTGATCCAACAGGGCTATGAGCGTGCGCACACGATTCTGAGCGACAGAAACGAAGAGTGGGAGCGGCTGGCGCAAGGATTGCTGGAGTATGAGACCCTGACTGGCGATGAGATCAAGCGCGTCATGAACGGTGAGTCCCCGAACGAAAGCGATGACGAAGGCGACAAGCCTGACGCAGGCAGCGCGCCCAGCGTCACCGCCATTCCGAAAACCAAGGTCAAAAAATCTCCGCCCGAAGGCGGGATGGAGCCGGAACCCTCGGCTTAAACGGACTGGACCCGGGCAATGTCCCGGGTCTTTTTTTTGTCTTTTCATTCTTGGCTTTCTGTCCTCTAGTGCGCTTCAATAAGCGGCTGAGACGGGAAACAAGCATGCCGGTTTTACGCAAGACCGACTATGAGGCAGAGGTTGTCTGGCTGGGTCATGTCCCCGCAGGAACCAGTATTCGGGCCAAAGCGGTTGACTGGCTTGACCTTGGGTTTTCGGGTGACGTTGGGGCGCGGCATGAAGGCGAAAACAGGGCGTCCTGCGTACGCGTGGCCAACCTTTACCCAAAGGGAACTGAAATCCGCAACGTCCGGCAATTGTCAGTATTGTCTCTGGAAGAGATTGCGGCGACAGCAAAAGAGATGGGCATTCAAGATTTGGACCCCTCGCTTCTGGGGGCTTCCCTTGTGCTGCGTGGTATCCCTGACTTCACGCATGTTCCACCATCGTCACGGCTTCAGGTTGCCGGCGGTCTGACCATAGTGGTCGACATGGAAAACCGCCCCTGTGTTCTTCCGGGGCGCGAAATCGAAGCAGACTTGCCCGGCCATGGCGCGGCATTCAAGGCGGCTGCCCAGGGGCGGCGCGGTGTCACCGCATGGGTTGAACGGCCCGGAGAATTGAGGCTGGGCGATACGATGGCCCTGTTTGTACCGGATCAGCGAAATTGGGCGCCTTAAGGTCCGCCTGTTTCCGATGAGCAGCGCCTGATCCACCTTAACGCCGTTTCGCGGCATGATTATGTCGGAATCTATAGCCATCTCTCTGGTACACAACGGTATGGGTTTCCCAGCGCCGACGCATCGCGCCGGTTTAGCACGGCATTAAATCAGGGACCCTGCCCAATGAGCTATAAATCCGACATTGAAATCGCCCGCGAGGCAAACAAGAAGCCGATTCAGGAAATTGGTGCGAAAATTGGCATCGAGTCTACTGATCTGCTGCCTTACGGCCATGACAAGGCAAAGGTCAGTCAGGACTTCATCAACTCGGTTCAGGACCGGGAAGATGGCAAGTTGATCCTTGTCACCGCGATTAACCCGACCCCCGCGGGCGAGGGTAAGACCACCACAACCGTTGGGCTGGGCGACGGTCTCAACCGCATCGGCAAGAACGCGATGATCTGTATCCGCGAAGCGTCGCTTGGCCCGAACTTTGGCATGAAAGGCGGTGCTGCAGGCGGCGGGTACGCGCAGGTTGTTCCGATGGAGGAAATGAACCTGCACTTCACAGGTGACTTTCACGCGATCACGTCGGCGCACTCGCTTCTGTCTGCGATGATCGACAACCACATCTATTGGGGCAACGAATGTGAAATCGATATCCGCCGCGTGGCATGGCGCCGCGTGGTTGACATGAATGACCGTGCCTTGCGTCAAATCACCGCCTCGTTGGGTGGCGTATCAAATGGTTTCCCACGTGAGACAGGCTTTGACATCACCGTTGCGTCTGAGGTCATGGCGATCCTCTGCCTTGCAACCGACCTGCAAGACCTGGAAAAGCGTCTGGGCGATATCATCGTAGCCTATCGCCGCGACAAAACCCCGGTCTACTGCCGCGACATCAAGGCCGAAGGCGCAATGACCGTCCTGTTGAAAGACGCGATGCAGCCCAACCTTGTGCAGACGCTGGAAAACAACCCTGCCTTTGTTCACGGTGGCCCGTTCGCGAATATCGCGCATGGCTGCAACTCGGTCATTGCCACCAAGACGGCGTTGAAAGTGGCCGACTATGTCGTTACCGAAGCTGGTTTCGGCGCCGATCTGGGTGCCGAGAAATTCATGAACATCAAGTGCCGCAAGGCAGGGATTGCTCCGTCGGCTGTTGTGCTGGTGGCGACCGTACGTGCGATGAAGATGAACGGCGGGGTGGCCAAGGCCGATCTGGGTGCGGAAAACGTCGATGCGGTAAAGTCCGGCTGCGCCAATCTTGGCCGTCATATCGAGAACGTGAAATCCTTCGGTGTTCCGGTTGTTGTCGCCATCAACCATTTCGTCACTGACACGGATGCCGAAGTTGAGGCGGTTAAAGCCTATTGTGCCGAACATGGTGTCGAGGCCATCCTGTCGCGCCACTGGGAACTGGGTTCAGAAGGTTCGGCCCCTCTGGCCGAAAAAGTGGTTGAGATCGTCGAGAACGGTGCCGCTAACTTTGCGCCGATCTACCCTGACGAAATGCCGCTGTTCGAGAAGATCGAAACAATCGCCAAGCGGATTTACCGCGCCGACGAGGTTCTGGCCGACAACAAGATTCGCAACCAACTGCGCGAGTGGGAAGACGCAGGCTACGGCAATCTGCCGGTCTGTATGGCAAAAACGCAGTACTCATTCTCGACTGACCCGACCCTGCGCGGTGCGCCCACTGGCCACTCGGTTCCTGTGCGCGAGGTCCGCCTGTCTGCGGGTGCCGGTTTCATCGTGGTTGTCTGCGGTGAGATCATGACCATGCCCGGCCTGCCCCGCAAACCGGCGGCTGAGACGATTCGCCTCAACGATGAAGGTCAGATCGAGGGCTTGTTCTAAGCGCCCGAATGATACATCTCGTGGTCCGGGGATATCCCCGGGCCGTGAGGAGATTGAAATGCCCACTCTGATACCGCCACAAGACTGCAACTCAATGCAGGAATTGCGGCCTCAGATCGACAAGCTGGACCGCCAATTGATCGAGTTGTTGGTAACGCGCGCAAGCTATATTGATCGCGCGTCCGAGCTGAAACCCGGCGAGGGGCTGCCAGCCCGCATTCCGGATCGTGTCGAAGACGTGGTGCAGCGCGTGCGCATGAGTTCCGATGAGCTGGGCATGGACCCTGATCTTGCCGAGAAACTCTGGCGTATCTTGATTGACTGGTCGATTGCCCGCGAAGAACGTGTGCTCGGCCCCGAATGAAAAACCGGGCGCATATTGCGCCCGATCCGTTTTTTGAAAGAAGGGATCAAAGGATGGTAGCGCAGGTAATCGACGGCAAGGCTTTTGCGGCCAAGGTGCGTGCCCAAGTGGCCGATCAGGTGGGCAAACTGAAAGAGGAAAACGGCATCACACCGGGGCTTGCCGTGGTTCTGGTGGGCGAAGATCCGGCCAGCCAAGTCTATGTACGGTCCAAAGGCAAGCAGACTGTTGAGGTCGGCATGAACTCGTACGAACACAAGCTGGATGCCGAGACCACCGAAGAAGACCTGCTGGCGCTGATCGCCAAGCTGAACAATGACCCGGACGTCCACGGTATCTTGGTTCAGCTACCCCTGCCTAAGCACCTGAACGAAGACCTTGTGATCAACTCGATCGATCCGGCCAAGGACGTCGATGGCTTCCACATCTCGAACGTGGGTCTGCTGGGCACCGGTCAGAAGTCGATGGTCCCCTGTACCCCGCTGGGGTGCCTGATGATGCTGCGCGATTATCACGGCTCGCTTTCGGGTATGGACGCGGTTGTGATTGGTCGCTCGAACATCGTCGGCAAGCCGATGGCGCAACTGCTGCTGGGCGATAGCTGCACCGTGACGATCGCGCATTCACGGACCAAGGATTTGCCCGACGTTGTGCGCCGCGCAGATATTGTTGTAGCCGCCGTTGGCCGCCCCGAGATGGTGCCCGGCGACTGGATCAAAGAGGGTGCGACGGTTATCGACGTCGGCATCAACAGGATTGAGCGCGACGGTAAGAACAAGCTGGTCGGCGATGTGGATTACGCCAGTGCAGCGGAACGTGCAGGTGCAATTACCCCGGTTCCCGGTGGAGTTGGCCCGATGACGATCGCCTGCCTTCTGGCCAATACGCTGACCGCGTGTTGCCGCGCCAACGGCCTGACCGAACCGGAAGGCCTGACCGCCTAACAATTTTCGTTTCTAAAACTTGTATGGGTCAAAGGGCTATCCGGCCTTTGACCCATTGGTATTTAAAGATCGCCGGAGCTTATCGAACCAGATTTGAATGTCTGTGTTTTCGATGATAAAGACACAATTCCAGTCTGTTACGAATTGATTCATGCGCCGACGGAGATGCAGGCTGGCTTCAGTCGGCGGCAAATTTTGAGTGAGTGTGACAGTCGTGCCAAGCCGATTTCTGGCCGAGCTTAAAGTGCGCAGAGTGGTTGCGGGTCTCGTGTTTCCCCCTTTGCTGGCATACACGTTCCAACCTTTTCCGAAGCTCTACTTGCCGTTTTCTGAACGGCTGATCTTTTGGTTTGGGGTTGTCGGGTTGGCATTGGCGGTCATCTGGGGATCGAAATACGTGACCAAGACCTATTTCACAGGCGCGTATTTTTCATGGCGTGACGTTGCCTTGATTGCGTTGATCCTTGGATTGTTTGTGCCATCGATGTGGTTTTTATCTTATCTGCTTGTTTCCTATGGCGGGCAGCCCGCCCCGGACATGCTTTCGGTGGCACCGTACGGCGCGTTGCTTGCAACCGGGTTGGTTCTGATCCGCGGTTATGATCAACCATCTGCAGCACGACCTGAGACCGCCGCCGTTTCGCCGCGACTGGCAAAGCGGTTGCCGGGGTCCTTCGGTGGGCAGATTTTTCGGCTGACGGTTCGGGATCACTTTGTAGATGTGGTAACGACAGAAGGAACATTCACGATCCGGTCTCGTTTCAGTGATGCCATTGCCGAGATGGAGCCCGTGCCGGGGCACTGCACCCATCGATCCCACTGGGTGACGGACACCGCTATTGACCGGGTGGAAAAGAGGGGCGGAAAAACGTTTCTGCGTTTGAAAAACAATGACTTGGTGCCTGTCAGCCGAAAGTATAAACCTCAGCTTGAACAGGATGGTCTTCTGTAGCCGCCGTTATCGTGGCATCGGAATGATCCGAGGCTGCGGACCCGTCAGTATGGCCATCGCCGGATCGTTCATCAGTGTGCTCAAAGCGTGATCTGAGCTGTGTAAACCGCCGGTATAAGTGCCATAGGCCGGCAGGATCAGCCGCGCCTGATCTATCAGAAAGGCCGGCCGGGTGATAGAACGCCCCCGTGCTCTCAATTGCGCCTTGGGGTGATAGTGGCCTGAGACCTCGGCCTGCGCCCCAGGATGCGCGATATGTCGAAAGGTCAGGGGGCCGACTTCATATTCCACAAGATGCGCACCGCCCAGATCAATAGGGCCGGGGTCGTGGTTGCCTTCGATCCAAATCCAGCGGCGACCGGCTTGCAAGGCGGTGATGTCCTGCTTTTCAGAAAAGTCCAATGCGGCCGAAGCATCCAGATCATCGAAACTGTCGCCAAGGCAAATGACGGTGCCGGGATTGGTTCGGGTGATATCGACAGCCAGCCGGGTCAGTGTTTCCCTGCTGTCATATGGCGGCAGAGTTGGTCCACTCCGGCGCGCGATACGCTCGGACTTGCCCAAATGCAGATCGGACACGCAGAGCAGGCTTTGATCTGGCCACCATAAGGCACCGGACCCCAATGCGCTGAGGTTTTGCCCGACAAAGGAAAACGTCACTTCGTTCATGATCCGTTCTTTGCCTGTTTCGCTGATGGACGCAAGTGGTATCAGCCGGGCTCCAACCCAGCCGCCTGCAAAAGACGTGCGCTTTCTTCGGCCAAAAGGCGTTCCTCGGCCGCGCCTTTGACAGGAACTTTGCCAGGTTCAAGAAACAACGGCGCGGCCAGAGGCGACACGTGTTTGAGGCGCAGCAGGTCAATGCGGTCTCCGATACGTGCCATCATCGATTCAATCCGGCCAAAATCCACCAATCCACGCATGGCCTCTTCTCGGGTGATTTGCAAAAGCAAGTGGTTTGGATCGTATTTATGTAATGTGTCATAGAGAATATCCGAGGAAAACGTTGCCTGACGCCCGCTTTTGCGTTGCCCGCCTGTGTTCCGCTCGATCAAACCGGCGATCGTGGCCGAGGCGCGAAAGGTGCGCTTCATCACGGCATTTCCGGCCAGCCAGTTTTCAAGCCCGTCTCGCAGAGCGTCCATCTGGAACAAGGGGCGGGGGTCGGTTACTGCATCCAACCCCCAGATCAGCGTTGCATAGTCCGTGGCTACGAATCCAAGTGGCGCAAACCCGGTCTCTTCCATTCGCTTGGTCAGCAGCAGGCCCAGCGTTTGCTGCGCGTTCCGTCCGGCGAATCCATAAACACACAAATGCTCGCGGCCGTCATTGGGGAAACTTTCAATCAAAAGCCGGTCGCGTTGGGGCAGGCGGGACATATCCCGCTGCAGGGAAAGCCATTCGGCAGTATGCTTGGGAAGCTGCGGCCAATTGGGTTGGGCGAACATCCTCAGGATACGGTCGCTCAGCTGCGTAGAGGTGGCAAACTTGGTGCCCATGAAGGTGGCGACCTTGGGCTTCTTGTCGGCGCGTCGCGTGACCTCGACCACCATTTCGCGCAGGCCTTCATATCGCACGATCTGCCCGCCGATCAGAAAGGTATCTCCGGGGGTGAGAGATGCCGCAAAGGCCTCTTCTACCTCGCCCAGCGGTTTGCCACCGCGATTGCGTTTCAGACGCACTTTCAGCGTATCGGTATCCTGAATGGTGCCAAGGTTCATGCGGATACGCTGCGCCGCACGGGGGTCGCGTAGCTGCCAAAGCCCGTCCGGGCGCTGCTGCAGCCGTTGCCAGCGGTCATAGGCACGCAGGGCGTAACCTCCGGTCGCGCAGAATTCCAGACAGTCATCAAATTCGGCGCGGCCTAACGCCGCGTACGGTCCAGCCGTAGTCATTTCGCCAAACAGCGTGTCTGCGTTGAACGGCCCCGCCGCGGCAGCGATGAGGATATGTTGGCACAATACGTCGCGGGGGCCAGATCCGCGCGGTTCGCCATCCAGTTCGTGCGCCTTGGCTGCTTCGAGCGCGGCAATGCACTCCACCACCTCAAACCTGTTTGCAGGTACAAGCAACGCCTTGGAAGGTGCATTGTAGCGGTGGTTGGCGCGTCCGATCCGTTGAACCAACCGCTTGACGTTCTTGGGCGCGCCGATCTGGATCACCAGATCGACATCGCCCCAATCAATGCCCAGATCCAGACTTCCGGTGCAGATGATCGCGCGCAGATCACCCCGTACCATGGCGGCCTCAACCTTTTCCCGCTGTTGCCGGTCCAGACTGCCGTGGTGGATACCGATGGGCAGGCCGTCGTCATTGGCAAGCCAGAGGTTGTGAAAGAAAATCTCGGCCTGTGCGCGGGTATTGTGGAAGATCAGCGTGGTCTTGTGTTGCTTGATCTGCTCTAGCACCGCCGGGATCGAATAAGCCGCACCTCCGCCCGACCAAGGCGGCATCTCGGCGGTTTCCAGCATCTGTATGTCGGGGTCAGGACCGGGGTCAGCTTGTACGATCTGACATGGGTCAGGGTGGCGGGCCAGGAACCGCGCGATGGCGTCAGGGTTCTCGACCGTGGCTGATAATCCGACCCGGCGCAGGCCGGGACACAAGGATTGCAGCCGGGCCAAGGCCAGCATCAACTGATCCCCGCGCTTACTTTCCGCCAAGGCATGAATTTCATCTACAATCACCCGCTGGACACCCGCAAACATTCGGTGTGCATCTTCATACGAGGTCAGCAGTGCAAGGCTTTCTGGCGTGGTTAGCAGAATGTGCGGCGGGTCCACCCGCTGCCGTTTCTTCTGCGTGGCCGAAGTGTCGCCGGTACGGTCTTCGATCCGAATAGGCAGGCCGATCTCATCCGCTGGCCCGCGCAGGTTGCGGCGAATATCGGCCGCCAGTGCCTTGAGGGGGGAAACATAGATCGTGTGCAGACCTGCGTGTTCGTGTTGAGCCAAATCAGCCAGAGTTGGCAGGAACCCTGCCATAGTCTTGCCACCCCCGGTAGGCGCAATCAGTAACGTTGCCGGGTCCGAGGCCCGGTCAAACATATCCTGCTGATGGGGGTGGATGGACCAGCCCTTGGTGGCAAACCAATCAGTGATCCGGGCGGGAATCTGCGTCATACGCGCAGATTACCCAACCCTTTACGGAATTGGCACGGCGTTATTTAACAATCGCCTCGTCTTTGACGAACATGTTGGACCACGCGCGGTCGATCAGGTCAGGGCTCATCTGATAGGGAATACCCTCAAACTCGCAGATCGAGATCATCTGGTCGATCAGGAAGATCGGCTGATAATTCGCGTAGACGTTGTTGATGGTCGGGTATTTGACCTTCAGCAGATGCACCAACGCGGCCTCGTCCAACGGCATGCCGCGCTTGCGGGCGACCATCGCAAAGATTTTCAGGAAGTTTTCCTGGTTTGGACCGTCGATCTTGATCTTGAAGAAGATTCGGCGCAGGGCCGCTTGGTCAAAGATCTCGTTCGGGTGGAAGTTGGTCGAGAAGATGACCAGCGTGTCAAAGGGCACCTCGAACTTTTCACCTGATTGCAGGCCAAGAATATCCTTGTTCTCTTCCAGCGGAACAATCCAGCGGTTGATCAGCGCCTGAGGCGGCTCTTGCTGACGGCCAAGGTCGTCCACGATGAAAATGCCGCCGGTAGACTTGAGCTGTAGCGGCGCCTGATAGGTCCGCGCGGTGGGATTATAGACGAGGTCAAGCATGCTGAGCGACAGTTCACCACCAGTCACAACAGTCGGGCGTTCACACTGAACATAGCGTGAGTCGAACCGTTTGCGGCGGCGCAGGCTGTTGGGGTCGTCGGCTTCCTGCTCAATCGCCGTGTGAACGATGGGGTCATAAACCGTGATCACCTGACCGGCATATTCGATGGCATAGGGGACGTAGACGTTATCGCCCAAGGCATCCCTGATCCCGTTGGAAATCGACGACTTCCCGTTGCCCGGGGGGCCGTACATCAGAACAGAGCGGCCAGCACTGACTGCCGGGCCAAGCTGGTCCAGCAAGCTGTCGGGCAGAACCAGATGGCCCATCGCGCCCGTCAACTGATCGCGCGTGACCTGTATGTTGCGGATCGACTGCCGTTCAACCTGTTCACGGTAGACATCCAGCGGCACTGGCATAGCGCCGAAATATTCGGACTGGCTCAGCGCGTCCAAGGCACGGGCCTTACCGGCATCGGTCAGTTGATACCCCATTTCGTTGCCACTGTTGGCGTTCAACGTTCCTGTGGCCTCGATCAGTTTTTGCTCGCGGGCCATGTCGATCAATTCTTGCGTGACGGACCCCGGCAAACAGATCGCCGCGGCGATTTCGGACACGGTATCAGCGTTCTTTCGGAAGATCGTTTTCAACATGATGTCGCGCATCATAACGATCGGGAGCCTCATTTCGCCCAGACCCTTGGGGGCAGGGGGGGCCATAACCGCGGTTGTCTGCATATTCATGAGCGTTGCCCGTCTATCTACTAATCACGCAAAAAATCCCACAATGGGCTGCTTGCGAAAAATTTGGCCCCGCTTTGTGTCAGGACCAAGGCAGTGAAAAGGCGGGTTAATGATAGTTTACGAACCGTTGACAGTACCAAGGATCAGGTAAATGGCCAGACTGCCACCCAAGGCAAGACCCATCGGAAAGTGCTTGGCCCTGTTCCAGCTTTCCCAATCCGGTGCCATTTTTCGCAATGGTGTGTGCATGGCTAGCCGGTGTGCAGCAAATGCTGCAACTGTGGTCGTCGCCAGAATGAACAGGATCAGGTTCAAGTCCCCAACCCAGACAAAAGGCGAGGCGGCGGCCAGGAACTTGGCATCGCCTGCCCCCATGACGCCAGCCGAATTAAGCAAGATACCAAGTATCAAGATAAAAACGATATGCAACAAGTGCCAAACATATGGGGGAAGGGCGACGGAAAACGATCCAACGCTTAACGTCGTCCATTCGGTCGCCCACGGGGGCAACACGAACAAGCCGATTACGACGAAAACAATCGCCAACGCAACAACGGCGTGGTTCTTGATAAGCATATACCGCATATCCGTGAACGCCACATACAAGCAAATTGGCAGGACAAACGGCAGGAACAACAGAGATGCAGCCGCAGGAATGCTCATAAATCAGGTGCCCTCAAGCGCGCGGAGCGAGCGGACAGCCTCATCATAGTGCTGTGGATGGGTGGAAATGGCCTCTCGGAACAAGTTTTTGGCTGTCGCCACGTCCCCTTGCTTGACCGCGGAAATACCCATTGTGTTCAACAACATGGCGCGTTCTACTTGCGTCATTGGAACGACCGGCAAGCTGTAATTTCCTTGCGCTGTCCGTGCCAGCACGAGGTTGTTCTTGGCGGTGAACAAAGACTTGTCCTGCCGAATTGCGTCGGTAAACAGACGCTCGGCTTCGGCGTATTGACCGCGGGTCAGTTTGGAATATCCCCAGTTGTTCATGACACCACCTGGACGCGTGGTCAGGCCGACCGCAGTTTCGTAGAAGTGATCTGCACGCTTCCAATCTTCTCTGGAGTCGGCGACCAGGGCTTCAAGCCTGTAGCGTTTAAAGGTTTCGTATGTGGGGGGGACGGAATCCAGCACCGTTTTGGCCTGGCTCCAATTACCCGAACGCACTAGCGCATCGGCATATTCAACCTTGTCGACATTCCCGGCCCCCTTCATCTGCGTCACCTTTTTCCAGGCGGCGGCGGCTTCGGTCGTGCGTTTCGCGCGGGTTAACGAGATTGCCAAACCCCGTTGCAGGTCGATCCGGTCCGGGTTTTTTGAAGCGGCACCTTGGAAATATGTAACTGCTTCATTCGGGTCGGCGGCTGTAAGCAACACCTCGCTCAGGTTGGTCTCGTCAATGACGTTGACCTCCTGATAGGTGCGTTCGACTTTTTCTTCCTCGGTTTCTTTTTCGCAGGCAGACAAAACCAGCCCGCACACCAGCATTGGTGCTATCAAGAATTGTTGGCGCATTTTTGCGTCCCTTACTGCTCTTGCCCATGTTGCGGGAGCCTGCGCAGCTTAAATTGCCCGTCGCCTTGCTGCTCCAGCGTAAATTCTTGTAGTTCAGCGGTATTATTAACAGGATTTTCCATTTTTGCGAGTGCCAAGCGTAAATTGTCGCGGATTGCGTCACTTTCGCCATTGTCCAACGCATAGGCGCGTTTAAAGACCTGTGCAGCCTCGGGGTATTCACCCTTTTCCATCAGTAAAACACCCAGATTGTTCCAGGCAACGGGCCATTCGGGGTCATCTTTGACGGCGCGACGCAGCAGGGTTTCGGCCTGCCCCAGACGCCTGAGGCCCAGATTGGCCGTCCCCATAGATGTCAATATCTGCGTCGTCATCCCCTGGTCCAGCGCGGCGCGTGTAAATGCATCCAACGCCAGTTCGTACTCACCGGATGCCATTAGCCGATTTCCGACGGTGATCTCATCTACGCTTTCACCTTTCGGGTCGATCCCTGGGGCGTTCAGATCATCGGGCAGCCCCGTTTCTGTGCAAGAGGCCACCATGGCGATCACCATGGCGGCCTTTAAAGGACGGCGTATCCACGGTTGAATGCGCCTGAAGCCTGACAGTAATGGGTTATCAATTGCCCGCTGCAAAATCAGCGATCCCTTTCGCCGACGGCCCGACCAGAATGACAAGCAAGGGCGGCACCGTTAGGATCATTGTGGCAAGCGTCATCTTGGTTGGCAACTTGTTCGCGGCTTCTTCGGCGCGCATAACGCGTTTGTCGCGCATTTCACCCGCGTATACCCTTAGTGCTTCGGCGATCGAAGTACCGAACGTGGCCGACTGGATCATCACCGTCACAAATGAGCTGACATCCTGCACACCGCAGCGGGTTCCGAAATCGCGCAGAACGGTGTCTTTGTCTTTACCGGCCTTAAGTTCGTAGGCCACGACTTCGAATTCTTGTGCGATATCTGGGTATGACGCCTTCATTTCGCCCGCAACGCGCACGATAGCCTGATCCAGCGATTGACCGGCCTCGACACAGACCAGCATCAGGTCCAGCGTATCGGGAAAGCCTGACGTAATTGCTTCTTTACGCTCATCAACGCGCCGCGTGATCCAGTAGCGCGGCAGAAAATACCCCGCAGCGGCAGGAACCAGAACACGGATCGCCATTTGTTGCGCCGTGAATTCCTGACCGCCCGACAGAACAGTCACCAACAAAACGCCAAACAGGATACCAGTGATACCCAGCGCGAATTGCGCAAAATGGAAAAAGCGGACCGCGTCTTTCGAGTGATACCCGGCTTGCCGCAGCTTGAGCTCCATCGCCGACAGTTCATCCTCGTTTTGCGGTTCAAGGAATGTGGCGAATTTTTCAAGCTGCTCGTTGCGGCTGGCGGTGCGCAGCTTGTCTTTCTTGGTTTTCTTGTCCTGCTTTGGCGCTGCGGTCGATCTTTGAAGCTTTTTCAGCGGGTCTTCCGGTTGCTTCATGATCAGTGTGAGGGCGATCAGGATCATGATCAGTCCCAAAACTCCGACCAGGATAAGCGGTCCGAATTCACCAAGATACTGTTTGATCAGGTCGTTGAATGGGCCCAGAATTTCCATCGTAATCCCCTCAGACCTTGATGTTTGTAAGAACGCGCATCACGATCAGGTTCACTGTCAGCATGATGCCAACAAAGAAACAGGCCGGGATGAAATACGGGTGATCGATCACGTCGTCATAGTAGCCCGGGTCCGTCACCAGAATGAACACCAGACAGAATAGCGGGAAGCCGGACAGAAACTTGCCGGACCACTGTGCCTCGGCCGTGATCGCCTTAACCCTGCGGAAAAGGCGGAAGCGCGCCCGGATCACTTTGGCCAGACCGGCCAGAATTTCGGCCAGGTTACCGCCCGATTGCTGCTGAATACCGACAGCAACGGCCAAAAACCGAAGATCCTGCATGTCCAGACGTTCGGCCAGATCCTTCAATGCCTCACCCACGTCACGGCCATAGGCGCATTCATCTGCGATTACGCCAAATTCGGTACCCAGCGGATCCTGGACCTCGTTCGCGACAATCTGAATGGACGACACAAACGGGTTACCCACGCGCAGGGACCGCACCATAAGCTCAACCGCGTCTGGCAGTTGCTCTTCCATCATGCTCATGCGCTTGTTGGCTTTGCGATTAACCCATACGTAGACGCCGCCGACGCCGATAAAGACGGACAGCGCCACCCGTAGAAGCATCTCGGTTGCTGTGCCGATGCTCAGCCCCACAAAGGCAAAGCCTGACAGTAGGACCATGACCAAGATCAATTGCCGGGGGGTGAAAGCGATCGCCGCCTTTTGCGCCTTGTCAGCAAGCAGCGAATAAAGCGGGATGCTCTGCGTCTTCATATGCTGCTGCATTTCTTTGCGCAGCTGTTCCAGGACTTGCTCTCGTCCGACGCCTTTTTCGAGCATATCCAGACGTCGGTTCACGCGGCTGTTCAGGCTTATGGATTTGCCGAACGCCACCAGATAGATACCTTCGACCAACGCGAAAACCGCAGCGAAGATCACGACATAAATGAGCGCCTCAACAGGCAGTTGCATTGTCAGATCTCCTACATAGTCGTTGGTTCATAGACCGAAGCGGGCAGATCAAAACCCCACAGACGGAAGCGCTCGGAAAAGTGGCTGCGCACGCCGGTGGCGGTGAAGTGCCCAATGATCTTGTTGTCAGGTGTCAATCCAACGCGTTGGAATTTAAAGATTTCCTGCATTGAAATCACGTCGCCTTCCATGCCCGTAATCTCGGTGATCGAGGTCATGCGGCGCGAACCGTCTTGCAGACGGCTGGCCTGAACGATCAGGTTCACAGCGCTTGAAATCTGACTGCGAACCGCCTTGATCGGCATTTCGATCCCGGCCATTGCGATCATGTTCTCAAGACGTGAAATACCGTCCCGTGCCGAGTTGGCGTGAATGGTGGTCATCGAACCATCGTGGCCCGTGTTCATGGCCTGCAGCATGTCAATCACCTCGGCGCCACGTGTCTCGCCCACGATGATACGGTCGGGGCGCATACGCAGGGCGTTTTTCAGACAGTCGCGCGGGCTGACTTCGCCTTTGCCTTCCACGTTGGGCGGACGGCTTTCCATCCGTCCCACATGGGTCTGTTGCAGCTGCAGTTCCGCCGTGTCCTCGATGGTCAGGATACGCTCGGCGTCGTCGATAAAGCTCGACAGGGCGTTCAGCGTGGTCGTTTTACCCGAACCCGTACCGCCGGAAACGATGATGTTCAGTCGGGTGGACACGGCGGCCTGAAGATAGGCGGCCATTTCTTCGGTGAAGGCACCAAAATTTACTAGGTCATCAATGCCCAGCTTGTCCTTCTTGAACTTACGAATCGAGACCAGAGACCCATCCACCGCAATTGGCGGCACCATCGCGTTGAAACGTGAACCGTCGGCCAGACGGGCGTCGACGTAAGGGTTGGATTCATCGACACGGCGACCCACGGCGGACACGATCTTGTCGATGATCCGCATCAGGTGCTTTTCATCCTTGAAAGTGATGTCGCTGATTTCCAGCTTGCCGTTGCGTTCTACAAAGATCTGCTGAGGGCCGTTGACCAGAATATCGTTGACCGTGTCGTCCTGCAGTAAGGTTTCAAGCGGGCCCAGGCCCGTTACCTCGTCATACAGCTCTTTGTTCAGCTGCGTGCGATCCTCGCGGTTCAGGACGATATTGCGCGATTCCAGAACTTCGCTGGCAATCGCACTGATTTCAGCGCGCAACTCGGCCTCGCCAGCATTTTCAAGGGCTGCAAGGTTCAGGTTTTCCAGCAATTCGCGGTGCAGTTCGATCTTGATTTCGCCAAGACGCTCTTTGCGCTTGCGATCACGATCTGTACCGGCAGGTTCGGCCGGTTTTTTCTGTACTGGTCGACGGGCGACAGCTGTGGTCGCTGGTTTTTTTTCGGTAGCAGGTGCGGGCGCCGCCACCGGGGTCTGAACCGGCTGCGCTTCGGGCTGCTTCTTGTAACGTGAAAACACGGCGGCTCTCTCCCTTTAATACTGGTTACGCGGCCTCAGCGTCGCTGCTGCCCAAACTGTGAAGTGACTTCGCAAGTTTTTGGATTTCGCGGCGCAGCGGATTCTTGGCGGCCGCGTTGGCCAAAGGCTGTCCGTGGTCGCCACTTTGCAAAACCGGCTTGCCGCCATCGGGCAGTTGCAGGTCGATGGAAATACCCAGGCTTTCGCCCATCCGCTTAACCCGGCCCTTACCGTTCAGATCGGTGAATTTCGGGGCTCGGTTCAAAGCAAAGCGCAATTTATTGAACGGCAGTTCCTCGGCCTGAAGCGCGCGTTTCAGACGCAGCGCGTTCTGAGCCGAACGCATGTCCAGTTCGATCATGGCAAAGTACACATGCGCGGCCTGAAGAACCGTTTCGGACCAAAGAACCAGGGTCGAAGGCATATCCACGATGACATAATCAAAATTCTTGCGTGCAATGTCGATCACACGCTGGATATCTTCGGGGGTAATCAGGTCCAGCGGCACGATGTCCGACGGCGCCGTCAAAACGTGTAGCTTGTCTTCGTATGTCTGGAGCGCTTGCGAGAACACGTCGTCATCCATGGACGAAGTGTCTGACAGCATTTCAAAAACCGTTTCGCGTCGCGGCAGGTCCAGATAGGTCGAAATCGTGCCGAATTGCAGATCCAGATCCAACAGGCATACGGACGGCGCATCCTTGTCCGAGACCGTGGCCAGTTCCCAAGCCAGATTGACCGCCATCGTGGTTGAGCCCACCCCACCGGCCAGCCCATGTACCACGAACAAAGCACCCTCTTTCGATGCGCCCTGTGCCAGCGGTGCCGCCGCCGGTTGAACGGCGACCGGATCAGGCCGGTTCATTCGGTCAATGGCTTCCTGCAACTCGCCCTCGGGCAGAGGGTAGGGGACAAACTCATCTGCGCCCTTGCGCAGCAACTGGTGTAAAGAGGCGGGCGTGACATCCTCGGCGATCAGGACGATCTTGATGCCTTTTTCCTTGGCGCGGGTGATGATTTCGCCCATCAGGGACAGGTTATCTTCATCTTCGCCATCAATCGCCAAGGCGACAAATTCCAGGGAATCAGCGTCGGGCTGACTGAAAAACGCAAGGGCTTCGGCAAAGCCCAGGTCGCCCCATCGCTCTCCCAGCGCGACCTCCATATCCTCGATCAGAAGGTCGAAATTTTGGACGTCACGGCTTATTGTGCAAGCCAGAATGGCGTTCTTGTCATCTTGTGGCGATGCGCTCGTCATTAACATATTCCTTGTTGCGAGAGCAGACCAAGCCAGTGAACCCGCAGATTCTGTCTGGTTCGCCTTTGCCCCGTTGCGGCCTTTTCAGGCCACAAGTCATCTAATTGTAGAAAATGTGGCTTGGAACTTGGGCAAGAATTGGGCGCAAAAGAACCAATTGTAGGGAATTGGGCGACGATGTCGCCCAATTCTGGATTATTGTTCAGATGTAGTACCAACTGCGGTCTGGCTACGCAGCTGCGACTCGTAGGTCGCGCTTTCCACATACTCACGGTACACAATCGCGGCATATTTGCCGTCGAGAACCAGCGGGTTGCCATCTACAAAGCCGGACACTTCAGTCACGGTACGGCGGTTGCGCCGGTCGCGGTTCGGCGTGTCAATCAACGGACGGTACTTACCGAAGGACACAACGCCTTCAAGGCGCGACCGCGAGATGCCCTGCTGAGTCAGGAAGGCAACCGCTGCATTGGCCCGTCGCTGGCCCAGAGCTTTGTTGTAAGCCGATGTGCCAACAGCGTCGGTGTGCCCGTAAACCCGGAACCGTGCTTCGGGGAACTGCTTGATCCATGCGGCCTGCCGCAACAAGATCCGCTGAGCCGTCGCATCCAGCTGAGCGCTGTCGAAGGCAAAGTTGATTTGCGTTGGAACCTCGGCTGCGAACCGCTGACCCAGAATCTGGGCATAGCTCAGTTCGCCGTTCATGACCTGAACGTTGTTCAGCGTTGCGTTTCCGAAAGCGCCTTGGTCAACTTCGTACCCGGCCTCACGCGTACATGCGGCGACAGCGACCGAAAGACCCAGTGTGATGATCCACTTCTGCATTGGTCCTATCCTCCTATCAATCCAGAACGTAGCCGTAAGAACTGCCAAAGTCCTGTTTGGCCACTTCTGAGGCTGCGCCAGAACCCGGACGCGTTGTACGACCGACCCTGCCATTCACGAACAGATCAAATTCGCTTGGCGGTTTGACCCGATCGGTGGGCAATGCCAGCGCCTCGCCACGCGTCGGCGAAACAAGGTGCGCAGTGATGATGATCACGAGCTCGCTCTGCTGACGCTGATACTCCGCACTGCGGAACAGGGCACCCAGCACCGGGACGTCACCGAGCCACGGCACCTGGCTGTTCAGATCGCTGAAATCATCTTGGATCAGGCCAGCAATCGCAAAGCTTTCACCGTCGCGCAGTTCAATGGTTGTACTGGTTTGACGGGTCACAAAGCTGGGCACGGTATCGCCCTGGATGGTGAAGTTCGAGCTGTTGTCGATTGCCGAAACGGCTGCCGCCAGTTCAAGGTTGATCAAGTCGCCGTCCACAACACGCGGAATAAAGTCGATTTCGACACCAAACGTCTTGTACTCAATGGCAATAACGCCGTCGTCCTGTGGAACCGGGATGGGTACTTCACCCCCTGCCAGGAAGGTTGCTTCCTGCCCTGACAATGCCGACAGGTTGGGCTCTGCCAAGCTGCGCGCAAGACCTTTGGCTTCAAGCGCCTCCAGCAACAAACGCACTTGCGTTGATCCGGAACCAAAGCCGAACAGGACCGCGCCAGTGTTTGTTTGCACAAAAGGAATGTTGTTGTTCAGGGCATTGGTTAACGCGCCTTGGTTGTTCAGCGTGTTAAAGCCACCAGTTACGTCGCTGCCACCGAAGCCCAGCGATGCGGTCAGACTTTTGGCTACCGAACGGTTCATCTCGGCAAAGCGCACTTTCAGCATGACCTGCTGAACGCCCCCCACCGACATGAGGTTCGAAACACGCTCGGGCGCGTAACGTTCGGCCAGTTCAAGCGCGCGGGCCAGTTTTGCGCTGCTTGAAATCGTGCCAGACAGCACAATGCCGTCATTGGCGGTCCGAACTTCGATCGGCTCACCCGGCAGGATTTGCCGCAACCGCTCTTTAAACTCCGATACATCCGGAGAGACGCGGACCCGAACATTCGCCAGCAGGTTTCCCGCACCGTCAAAAAGGGTCAGCGTGGTCAGGCCAGGGGCTTTACCCAAAACATAGATTGTCCGATCCGAAAGCGACGAAATATCAGCAATGCCAGCGTTGGCGATGCTGAGTTCTGCAAACGGTGTTTCGCTTTCTACTACGATTGCGCGGTTCATCGGCACGTCCAGCGTTTCAGCCGTGCCATTCTTCACCACGCGTAAAGTTTCAGCCCAGGCCGTGTGACCGACCGGACCGACTATAAGCGCCAACCCAAAAAGGGTTGCGCTGATCCAGGAACGTATTTTCATGTGACCTGCCTCTCCGATCACGCCTCGTTTTGGGTCTGATGCCCTATGTGCGACAACACTGCGCGAATTCCGAATTTATTGCAATAATCAAGGGTTTCTGGAATTTTCCTTATGTGGGTATTCCGCAACATGCAAAATGACGCAAGCCGCGCATCTGGCGCGGCTTGCATCCGTAAATCTCTGATTTAACGTCAGTTTGTACAGGGAATCGGAGTTTGTACGATCTCTGCGCCACGCCGAATATTGGTGAAGCATTTTCTCTCCTCCGCCTCGACAGGAGCAGGGGCAGCCTCTTGGATATTCAGTAGTTTACGTTGGTCCACCTCAACTGCAGCAGACACCGTGTCATCCTGCACGCCAACCAAGGCCAGCGAAAGCCGACCGGTATTCTGCGCTTGTGCAAGAGCCGCGATTTGTTCCGGGGTTGCAGCAACTGTCACAGTACGTGCGATCGTTGCGCCGGTCAGATCTGTACCGGCGGTTTGATCGACTGCGATCAGCTCGATATTGGTTTGAATCAGACGCGTGATTTCGGTGCCGCCGCCGTCGTAGTTGCTGCTGACGGTTCCTGTCCAATAGACATCAACACTGTCGCCAGGGCGCAAAAAGCCGGACACACCGGATGCGACATCGACACTGATGGCGAAAGCGCGCATACCTTTTTCAAGTTGCGAGGTCAGACCCGCCGACTCTCCGGGTTTGGTGACTTTGACCTCCATCAGGGCCTCGTCCTTTTCCATGGTTCTCAGGACGAATCGGTCTCCGTTGGCGTTTTCAGGGAACAATACTGCCATGTCCACGAAGCTGCCTTCGGGGATTGCCTCATCAGGCCAATTCACAATGCGCACGTCTTCTTCTGAAAGGCGTTCGCCGTATTTCATAGTCCGGTTGGAAACAATAACGCCGGTGGTGCCGGCCAAAGCAGCGTTTTCCAGCGCCTCTTGCGCGGCCTGCCGTTCGGCGGCGAGTTGAGCCTGATGCTGTGTGATGTAATCGCGCGCCAAATAGACGGCACCCCCGGCCAAAGCCACCCCGATAATCAGGACAAGTCCAAATACTGCACGCATTTACGTCCCCTCGTATTACTCTCTATTCCAGTCAGTTCATCGCAACACTACGATGAAGCTTAGGTCTTCGTAATCGTAAATTGTGTCGAAAAGGGGGACAATCTTGATTAATTTCGTGATTGTAACGCTGCAACGATTCAGCAACGATCCCCAATCAAGGATCGGTGGTGCCGGAAAAGTCAGTGTTGATGTCGTAAACTACAACCGAGGAAACGGCCGCGCCGTTCTTGGCATCCAAACTCTTCACAGGCTCTGCAATGTAAAGACCAATGAAAAAACCGAATCCAACGATTGCGGCGGTCAGCACAACCCAATCAACCGTGACAGCTCCAGATTCATGTTCCAGAAAAAGTTTAACTCTTTTCAACATAGGAGCACCAAATTTACTCAGCCTAAAAAAAAGGGGGCCAAGCCTGAACAAGCATGACCCCACCATATAGATTCGCTTCAACGACTAGATTAGCCGATGCTTAGTCAGCGAAATTGGTGTCGATGTCTTGGACTGTGGTGCCCGAGATTTCGGTGCCAACATTGGTCGACAGTGTACCCGTGCCGGTACCGATTGCGTTGTAAGCAACTGCGGCCAGACCAACGATAGCTGCGGTCAGAACGACCCAGTCAACTGTTACGGCGCCGTCTTCGTCTTTGCGGAAGTTCTTGATGAACTTGATCATGTTACGTCCCTCCTAAAGGATCAAAAGTCTAATAAACCTCGGCGTCTTTACAGAGCTTTCTCTCTCAGTCCGCTCCCGACCCACTCGGTATGGCATTATGTTTGCCTGTCAGGCATGGCAGGAATTGGGCCAAACACCGTTTTTTTCCTTTCAGGCTTAACTTTTTGGTAGGAGTTTTTCTAACCGGCTGAAAATAAACAAATAAAAATTCGAAAGTGTTGGGGTCATCCTCTGTTGCCGATGCAAAATTGCTCCAAATGAGGCGAAATTGCCCCATTTCGGCGTGTTTCTCTGGCTTTACAACGGGATTCGCGCTTGAAATGGCAAAAAAGAAAAGCACGAGGCAGGCAAATGAAACTCCGGGACGCGATAAGCTGCGCCGGCATTTTGGCGTTTACGATGACAGGACCTCTGCCTGTCGTCGCAAACGAGATTGAGCCCAGAGGCGTTTATAAAAGAGTAAAGGCGCCCAAGCCAGGAACAACGCCTAGGATCACCATCCAGATTTCACCCGAGGAACACGCCGCAGCCCCCTTCGCGCCCAGCACGGGAACAGAGATCGTCATTCCCGAAATTATCGCGCGCACCAAGGTCGTACCCCCATCTGCGCCAGACGCAGGAACAGGGGCCAAACCGGTTGGGTCTTACAAAGCCTTTTGGGACAAAATCTCACCCGCATTGGCCGAGGCAGGCGCTTGGAGGTTGAATGAAGCCATAAATGCCCTGGCGGCAACAAACGTGGCCTCACCGCGGCTACAGACCCTTCAGAACATCGCGCAACAGCAGGGGGTCGAGATTCTACGCTCGACCGTGGGGACGAACGTCTCGCCTGCCCTGGTTCTGGCCGTAATCGCGGTGGAATCGGCGGGGCGGGCGGACGCGGTGAGCCAAGCAGGCGCGCAAGGCTTGATGCAGTTGATGCCCGCGACGGCCAAACGTTTTGGCGTGCGCGACAGTTTCCAGCCCGCGCAGAATATCTCGGGCGGGGTGAAATACCTCAACTGGCTGATGGGCGAGTTCGGAAATGACCCGATCCTCGTTCTGGCGGGATACAATGCCGGGGAGGGCGCAGTGCGCAAGCATAGCGGTGTGCCGCCTTATGCCGAGACAAGAGACTATGTGCCCAAAGTGCTGGCAGCTTTTCAGATCGCCAAAGCCTTGTGTTCAACCCCGCCCGAGCTGATCTCGGACGGCTGCGTTTTCCAGACCACAAACTGAAAAGACCCGCTAAAAAACAGCGGGCCTTCTTCAATTGGTATGGTCAGTTGACGATTGTGGCTTCGGTCGCCGCGCGCATCTCGTCCTCACTGACGCCATCGGCCAGTTCAACGATCTTGAGGCCGCCCTCGACCACGTCCAGTACGCCCAGGTTGGTGATGATGCGATCCACAACACCTTTACCGGTCAGCGGCAGCGTGCATTCTTTCAGCACCTTCGAGTCGCCGTGCTTATTCGTGTGATCCATAACGACGATCACGCGGCCGACACCAGCCACAAGGTCCATCGCGCCGCCCATGCCTTTGACCAGCTTTCCGGGGATCATCCAGTTGGCAAGATCACCTTTCTCATCCACTTCCATGGCACCCAGAATCGCGGCTGCGATCTTGCCGCCGCGGATCATGGCAAATGAGGTCGCGCTGTCGAAATAGGCCGTGCGGGCCAGTTCGGTGATCGTTTGCTTGCCCGCATTGATCAGGTCCGGGTCTTCCTCACCCTCGAACGGAAAGGGGCCCATGCCCAGCATGCCGTTCTCGGATTGCAAGGTGATGTCCTTATCACCTACATAGTTTGCCACCAGCGTCGGGATACCGATGCCGAGGTTCACATACATACCGTCTTCCAGCTCTTGCGCCGCGCGCGCGGCCATCTGATTTCGGTCCCAAGGCATTATGCGTCCTCCTTCTTGCGGGTGGTGCGCTGTTCGATGCGCTTTTCGTGATCACCCTGAATGATGCGGTGCACGTAGATGCCGGGCAGGTGGATGGCGTCGGGGTCCAGCGAGCCGCGCGGTACGATCTCCTCTACCTCGGCGATGCAGATCTTGCCGCAGGTTGCAGCCGGAACATTGAAGTTGCGCGCGGTTTTACGGAAGATCAGGTTGCCGGTGTCGTCGGCTTTCCACGCTTTGACAATGGCCAGATCGGCAAAAATGCCTTCTTCCATGATATAGGTTTCGCCGTTGAAATCCTTGTGCTCTTTCCCTTCGGCGATCACGGTGCCTACACCCGTCTTTGTATAGAAGCCGGGGATGCCCGCACCGCCGGCACGCATGCGTTCGGCCAGGGTTCCCTGAGGGTTGAACTCCAACTCTAGCTCACCGGACAGGTACTGACGCATGAATTCCGCGTTCTCGCCGACATATGAGCTGATCATTTTCTTGACCTGCTTTGTCTGCAATAGAATGCCGATGCCGAAGTCATCGACCCCCGCATTGTTCGACGCAAATGTCAGATCCTGAGCGCCTGAGTCCTTGATCGCCTCTAACAGCAGTTCGGGTATGCCGCACAGGCCGAACCCGCCTGCGGCAATCAGCATGCCATCCGTCAGCACCCCATCAAGTGCTTCGGCGGCATTGGCATAGATTTTCTTCATGGAAACTCCCCCAATGACGTGGTGATGGGCAGGTTGTGCCGCCACGTCTCGGGGAAGTCAACGAATCCAGGTCGGTGGTGGTATTTCTACCTAAAGGCCCTTAAGTGGCAGCCTTCTTGGTTGTTTTCTTGGTGGTGGCTTTTTTCTTGGGCGCAGCCTTTTTCTTGGTTCCCTTATTCGCGGCCCGTTCATTCACCAATTCGATGGCCATTTCCTGCGTTACGTCCTCGGGCTTGATATCCTTGGGGATCGTCGCATTAACCTTTTCCCATTTCACGTAGGGTCCATATCGCCCCTCAAAAACCTGCATAGCGCCGCCATCTGGGTGTTCGCCCAGATCTTTCAAGGGTTTGGCGGCCTGTCCACGCCGCCCCGGGTTGGCTCGTTTTTCGGCCAGCAACTCAACGGCGCGGTTCATGCCAATCTCGAACACATCGTTGGGGTCCTTGAGGTTGGCATAGACCGGCTTGGCCTCATCGGGCAGTTGATGCATCAGATACGGGCCGAACCGTCCAAAGTTCGAAGTGATCATGCCCCCATCGGGATGCTCACCGATCTGGCGGGGCAGGGACAGCAACGTCAGCGCTTTGTCCAGATCCATGTCATCCTTGTTCCACCCGCGCGGCAGGGACGCGCGCGGGGGCTTCTTGTTTTCTGGCGTGGGCTCGCCACGCTGCACATAAGGGCCAAAGCGGCCTGACTTCAGCCAGATCTCATCACCTGCGTCTTCGCCCAGCAGACGCTCGTCCCCCTCGGCGCCTTCCCCGGCAATAGGACGTGTGTAGGTACATTCCGGATAGTTGCCACAACCCACGAAACCACCGGTTCGTGAGGTTTTCAGGTGCAGCTGACCGACACCGCATTTTGGGCATATACGCGGGTCAGACCCATCCTCGCGTGGGGGATAAAGCTGTGGGGCCAATGCCTCGTCCAGCTTGCTGAGAACTTCTGAAATGCGCAGCTCGGACGTCTCGCCAATCGCGGCCGAGAAGTCGCGCCAGAATTTGCCCAGCAGGTCTTTGTAGTCGCGGTCTCCGGCGCTGACATCGTCCAACTGTTCTTCAAGGTTGGCGGTAAATTCATATCCAACATATTGCCGGAAGAAATTGAGCAGGAAGATAGTGACGATCCGTCCTTTTTCTTCTGGAATCAGGCGGTTCTTGTCCTTGCGCACATACTCCCGGTCCTGGATCGTGGTTACGATTGACGCATAGGTCGAGGGACGCCCGATCCCCAGCTCCTCCATTCGTTTGACCAGGGTCGCCTCGGTATAGCGTGGCGGTGGTTGCGTGTGGTGTTGCAGGGCCAAAACGGCCTCGTTTTCGGACAGAACGGCAGATTTGTCGTCTGCGGTCGCTTTGGTGAATTGATCCCGCAATGAGGCTTTGGCGAAAGGTGCCGGATCACCTTGCATGATCTGCGGAAGGCGCTTTTCGTCATCATCGACAACGTCGTCGCGACCCTCTTCATAGACACGCATGAAACCGTCGAACAAGACCACCTGACCCGTCGCGCGCAGGCCAACCTGACCGTCATCGCTGCCGATTTCAACCGTGGTCCTCTCAAGCCGCGCGGCGGCCATCTGGCAGGCGATGGTACGCTTCCAGATCAGGTCATACAGTTTACGCTGATCTTCATCTGTAACCTTCAGCGCCTTTGCATCGCGCGACATATCCGTAGGCCGGATACATTCGTGGGCTTCCTGCGCGTTCTTGGCCTTATTCTTATACATGCGCGGGCTGTCGGGCACATATTCCGGACCATAGCGGTCTTTGATTGCATCCCGGGCCGAAGCCACGGCCTCAGGCGCCATGTCGATGCCATCGGTTCGCATATAGGTGATGTAACCAGCCTCGTAGAGGCGTTGCGCCACCTGCATTGCGTGTCGCGCGCCCATGCCGAACTTGCGGCTGGCCTCTTGCTGCAGGGTCGAAGTCATGAAAGGCGCGCTGGGGTTACGCGCGGCGGGTTTGGCCTCGACCGAGGTAACACTGAGCGCTCGGCTGGTGATGGCCTGCACTGCCAACTCAGCCTGGGTGGCATCTTTAAGGTCGTGTTTGTCCAGCTTTTTGCCAGCATAGGTAACAAGCCGAGCTTCGTAGGTCTGCCCGCGTGGTGTTTCAAACAACGCGCGGACCGACCAGTATTCAACCGGTTTGAACGCCTCAATCTCCATCTCGCGCTCAACAATCAAACGCAGACACACAGATTGCACGCGCCCGGCTGACTTTGCGCCCGGTAGCTTGCGCCACAAGACCGGAGACAGGTTGAACCCCACAAGATAATCCAACGCCCGGCGGGCCAGATAAGCCTCAACCAAGGGCATGTCGACCTGACGCGGGTTTTGCATAGCCTCGGTTACTGCGTCTTTTGTGATTGCGTTGAACGTCACCCGACTAACAGGGGTATCTTTCTTGATTGAGCGCCGTTTTGTCAGTGCTTCCTGCAGGTGCCAACTGATGGCCTCGCCCTCACGATCGGGGTCGGTGGCGAGGATCAGCGCATTGTCTTCCTTCAGGGCGTCTGCGATGGCTTTGACATGCTTACGGCTGTCATTTCCAACCTCCCATTTCATCGAGAATTCATGCTCAGGGTCGACGGATCCGTCCTTAGGCGGCAGGTCGCGCACATGGCCATACGATGCCAAAACCGTGTAGTCGGGGCCAAGATATTTGTTGATTGTTTTAGCTTTAGCCGGGGATTCTACAACAACTACAGGCATTTAAGGGGAAACCTCGCTTAATTCAATGGGCGCCTTCTGTGATGGTGCAAAATGTGTGGGGCAAGTGCGGATTGTCAATGCGTTCCTTTGAACGCGCAGAATTCGAGGTGAATTCAGCGGTGTAGACGTAGCGGTTTGTGCCGCAACTAGCAGTAGGTCCTGTCAGGCTGTGAGGGACAACAAGCCGCCGGGCTGGCGCTGGATTTGCCCGTCCAGTTCAAGATCGACCAGAGCCGGGCCAACCTCACCCGCCGTGGCCGCGATATCGCGGATCAGTTGATCTTCGGCAATGGGTGACGGACCCAGTCGGGATAGAATTTCCCTATGTAACGCAGCGCCTGACAAAGCAGGTTGAGACGGTTTTGCAGGTTCGACAGCGTCTAACAGGTCTGCTGGCTGCTGCGGCAACGCCTCGATCACGTCGTCAGCGGATCGCACCAGTGTTGCCCCATCGCGTATCAATAGGTTACACCCTGCTGCGCGGGCGTCGAAGGGGTGCCCGGGCACGGCCAAGACCTCACGGCCTTGGTCCAAGGCGTCGCGGGCGGTGATAAGGCTGCCGGATTTTGCCGCAGCCTCGACCACCACAACCGCCTGAGCCAGACCCGAGATGATACGGTTGCGACGTGGAAAGTGCCGGGCCTGCGGATTTATCCCCATTGGTTGTTCCGACAAACGCAGCCCCGATTGCGCGATGTCTCTTGCCAGATCGGTGTTTTCAGCCGGATAAATGACATCAACACCGCCAGCCATGACCGCCACTGTGCCTGTACTCAGCGCGGCCAAATGCGCCGATGTGTCAATTCCGCGGGCCAACCCCGAAACTACAACAAACCCCTGTTTCCCAAGATCGGTCGCCAGACCGCGCGCCATTCGGGCACCCAACGAGGAACAGTTTCGCGCCCCAACCATCGCGATAGACGGCTTGCGCAGAATAGACACATCACCGATGGCCCATAGCATAGGGGGGGCGTCGGACAGGTCGCTCAGTTGATTAGGAAAATCAGCGGACCCAAGGCACAACAGCTGCGCATTTGCAGCCCTTGCAGCCTTGAGTTCCGCCTCAATGACGCCGGGCGGGCAAATTTCATACCCTTCAATTCCGGCGGCGCGAGCCATTTCAGGCAGCGCAGCCAGCGCGTTCTGCGCTGAGCCATGTTCTCGCAATAGCCGGCGAAACGTCGCCGGACCTACCTTGCGCGAGCGCAACAGACGAAGCCAGGAAAACCGATCCTCTTCCGTGGTGGGTGGGAGTGTGGGGTGATAGGAAGAAAGCTGCTCTTCGGTCATCCGTTGCTCCGCCTGATTGCAGAACTGGTTTACGACTTAGGAGGTTAACAGCTTGTGAATCCTCTCAAATTATTCGGAAATTTTCTCGAACTTCATCGTTAATTTCACTTAAGCAGCTAAGAAATAAAGAAAAAAAGTGGCGCTCACTCTGGGTGTTTCCCAAGGTGGACGCCATAATCCGCTACAAACTGCTGTAAGGGGTTAACCTAAGTATCGGGCCGATTCTGCTTAAGCCGCCGATCCGCCAACGGTCAGGCCGTCCAGCAATACGGTTGGCTGGCCGACACCCACCGGAACCCACTGACCGTCCTTGCCGCATGTTCCCATGCCCGGATCAAGCGCCATGTCATTGCCCAGCCCGCGGATGCGGTTCAGAGCCGAGGGACCGTCTCCGATCAGGGTCGCCCCTTTGACCGGGGCGCCGATTTTGCCGTTTTCGACGCGATACGCCTCGGTGCAGGAAAAAACGAACTTGCCATTTGTGATGTCCACTTGCCCGCCACCAAAGCCCACGGCCCAGATACCATCTTTTATGTCCGCGACCAGCGATGCCGGATCTGCATTTCCGCCCAGCATGACCGTATTTGTCATACGCGGCATAGGTTTGTGCGCATAGCTTTGACGTCGCCCGTTTCCGGTTGGGGCCACCCCCATTAGGCGGGCGTTCTGGCGATCCTGCATATAGCCGGTCAGGATACCATCCTCGATCAATACAGTCCGCGAACTGGGGGTGCCCTCATCATCCACCGTGATCGAACCGCGACGATCTGCGATGGTGCCGTCATCCACGACGGTCACGCCTTTCGACGCAATCCGTTGCCCCATCAGACCCGCGAAGGCTGAACTGCCCTTGCGGTTGAAATCGCCTTCCAGCCCATGGCCGATGGCTTCGTGCAGCAGGATGCCAGGCCAGCCGGGGCCAAGTGCTACCTCCATCACGCCAGCTGGCGCAGGGACAGCGTCTAGGTTGACCAGAGCGATCCTCAGCGCCTCACGCGCTTTGTCTTGCCAGTCAGACGGGTCGATCAGCCCATCAAGGCCGATGCGCCCACCCCCGCCAGCCGAACCGCTTTCCCTGCGACCGTTCTGTTCCACGATGATCGAGATGTTCAGGCGGGTCATCGGTCGCACATCGCGAACCATAACGCCATCCGGGCGCAGAATCTCGACCTCTTGCACGGCGGCTGCGATGGTCGCGCTGACCTGCACGACCCGCGGGTCGAGATCGCGGGCAAAGGCGTCGATCTCGCGCAGGGTCTCGATTTTCACCGGGAAGCTGGCGGATTCGATTGGGTCTTCGTCTGTATACAGCCGGGTGTTGGTCGCGCGTGGCGCTTCGGCGAGCGTACCGCCACCGTCCCCCACAGCAAGCCGCGCCGTTTCGGCCGCGCGTTTCAGGGCGGGAATCGATACATCGGTGGAATGGGCATATCCCGCAACCTCACCCTGAACCGCCCGCAGGCCGAACCCTTCGGACGCGTCGTACGATGCGGTTTTCAGCCGCCCGTCATCAAAGACCAGAGACTCGGATTTGCGCCGTTCGACAAACAGCTCTCCGTCCTGGGCCCCGGTGGTGGCGGATTGCAAAACCGCAAGCGCTTCGTCCTTCGGAAGAACGCTTTCAAACGGTCGAAACGGGGTGTCGGGCATCGCTTGGGGCCTTTCGGGTTTGATCCAGATCAAAAATAGCGTCTGTTTGACGCAAGCATTTTGCTTTATCTACCCGCCAGAATATGGTTTTTAACGCGGCCAAAGACAACGGGAGAGGTGCGACTGATTCACACCTTCTCGCAAAAGAAGCAAAGATCAAACGATCAGGACAGAACATGAAGAATGCTTTGATGCTTTCAGGGCTGCTGACAGCCCTCTCCGGCCTGCCTTCCATGGCGCAGGAGCTTGAGATTATTGGCAAGCCGGTCGATGGCGGGCTGGGTTTCCAACCCGCCGCCACAAGCCTGGCAGAGGGTATTCAGCGGCTGGACGGCATGATTCTGGTGATCATCACAGCAATCTGTTTGTTGGTTGCCGCTCTGCTGGTTTACTGCATTGTGCGCTATAATCAGCGGGTAAATCCGACACCGGCGCGATTCTCGCACTACACACCGGTTGAAATCGCATGGACGTTGGGCCCGATCCTTGTTCTCGTTTTTATTGGCGCCTTCTCGTTGCCGGTTCTGTTCAAGCAGCAAGAAATTCCCGAAGGCGACGTGGTCATCAAGGTGGTCGGCAACCAATGGTACTGGACCTACGAATATGTTGACCACGATTTTGCGTTCGACAGCTACCTGTTGGGGCATCCGGCGACGTTGGACGAGTCCGCTCGCCCGGCGGATGCTGACGTCACGCCTTTTGTTCTGGATGACGCGATGCGCGCAAAGCTTTCCGATGCCGGTTACAGTGATGATGAATGGTTGCTGGCCACCGACACAGCTGTCGTTGTCCCGGTCGGCAAGGTCATCGTTATGCAGGTCACGGCCTCGGACGTGATCCATTCATGGACGATCCCGTCCTTCGGCGTGAAACAGGACGGTGTCCCGGGTCGTCTGGCTGAGTTGTGGTTCGAAGCCGATAAAGAGGGCATCTATTTCGGCCAGTGCTCCGAATTGTGCGGCAAAGACCATGCGTACATGCCGATCACGGTAAAAGTGGTCAGCGAAGACGCTTATGAACAGTGGTTGCAAGGTGCGATCGACGAATATGCAGGACTGCCGCAATCCTACCAGGTTGCTGCGAACTGATACGGGCTAAAGCCCGTTTCAAACATGACGCAGGTTGCGCGGAAACCGTGCGGCCTTCGCCCCAAAAGGACCCGAGATGACCGACGCAAGCATCAATGCCAGCACCGTTTCCGCGCAGCCCTGCGCGGACGAGGCAAGCTTTGGCGATTACTTCGCCCTGCTAAAGCCTCGGGTCATGTCACTGGTCGTTTTCACGGCTTTGGTCGGCCTGTTGGCAGCCCCGGTGCCTGTGCATCCTTTCGTTGGGTTTTGCGCGATCCTGTTCATTGCCATTGGTGGCGGCGCCTCCGGTGCACTGAACATGTGGTGGGACGCGGATATCGACAGGATTATGAAGCGCACCAGACGCCGTTCAATCCCGTCGGGCAAGGTTGACGCGGGCGAGGCATTGGCGATTGGCCTGACATTGTCGGGCCTTTCGGTGATCATGCTTGGGCTGGCGACAAATTGGCTCGCGGGCGCCTTTCTTGCGTTTACGATCTTTTTCTACGTTGTCGTATACACGATGTGGCTCAAGCGTTTGACGCCGCAAAATATTGTGATCGGCGGAGCGGCAGGCGCTTTCCCTCCTGTGATCGGTTGGGTTGCAGCTACGGGTTCAATGACGCTCGAGCCATGGCTGATGTTCGCGCTGACCTTCATGTGGACTCCGCCGCATTTCTGGGCACTGGCCCTGTTCATGCGGTCTGATTACGACGATGCCGGCGTTCCGATGCTGACAGTGACGCATGGTCGCCGCGCAACGCGCTGGCATATTCTGGTTTACACCGGCCTGCTTGCTTTGTTGGCGGTTGGGACGGCGTTCTCGGGCATCGGTGGGCCAATTTATCTGACCGTTGCGATTGTGATGAATGCCCTGTTCTTGCGCGGCGCATGGCAGATCGCGCGCCGGACCGAGGATGACTCGGAAGCCGATAACTTCAAGGCCGAACGCGCATTCTTCAAGCTGTCGCTGCTGTATCTGTTCCTGCACTTTGGTGCGATTCTGCTAGAGGCGCTGATAAAACCTTTTGGTTTGGGAGGTTGGTCATGAGTTTGCGCAAGAGTCATGAACTCCACCAGCGCCGGTTCAGCCGCAATCTGGGGGTCGGCCTGACGCTGGCGGCCTTCATCGTGATCATTTTTGGCCTAACCATCGTAAAGGTCTCGGGCACAAGCCTGGGGCTTCCAACGCAGGAGGTACAGAACTAATGGCATTGTCCGGCCCGCAAAAAACAGTGGCGCAGACAGTCGGCGTGGTTGTTCTGATGGGCGGCTTGGCCTGGGCAGCGGTGCCGTTTTACGATTGGTTCTGCCGTGTTACCGGGTTTGGAGGCACCACCGGGGTGGCAGCAGCCGCGCCCGAGGATATCCTGGACCGCAAGGTTACAGTGCGCTTTGATGCCTCGAAAGCCAAAGGCATGGCGTGGGAGTTCAAACCGGTCGAGCGCGAAATGGAAGTCCGCATTGGGGAAACCGGGCTGGCCTTTTATGAGGCGTACAACCCGACCGACCGCCCGATCGCGGGGCAGGCGTCATACAACGTCGCGCCGTATTCAGCGGGTGGCTATTTTCAGAAAATCGCCTGCTTCTGCTTTGAAGAGCAGGTGTTGCAACCCGGTGAGCGGGTGCAAATGCCGGTAACTTTCTTCGTTGATCCGGAAATGGTCGAAGATTTGGAAGCCAAGTATGTGCATACGATTACTCTGTCGTATACATTCTATGAAATTGACCTGCCCGAGGGCTACGCTGCCCTCGAAACGCAGGCAGAGAAAAACACGAACTAACGCCTGTAGGTGAGGGACGCTGATGGCACACGCAAAAAACCATGATTACCACATTCTGGCCCCGTCGGTCTGGCCCCTGTTGAGCGCGGTCGCAGCCTTCGCGATGCTGTTCGGTGCCGTCCTGTGGATGCACGGAAATACCTCGTTCCTGTTCTGGGGCGGGTTTGTTGCTGTGCTCTACTGCATGTTTGCATGGTGGTCAGATGTGGTGGCAGAAAGCCGCGCAGGGGATCACACACCGGTTGTGCGTATCGGTCTGCGCTACGGGTTCATCCTGTTCGTGATGTCCGAGGTGATGTTCTTCTTTGCCTGGTTCTGGTCATTCTTCAAGCATCGCATGTACCCGATGTACGACTATGCAGGTACAGAATACATCCAGCCGGATATCCATGCCGTTGACCCGTTCCACCTGCCACTGATCAACACGCTCGTCCTTCTGCTGTCGGGCTGTGCAATCACCTGGGCGCACCACGCGTTGATACATGACAATGACCGCAAGGCGTTGGTGAATGGTTTGGCTATCGGTATCGTACTGGGCCTGCTGTTTACCTTCCTGCAAGCGTACGAATATTACGAGCTGCTGGCGCACGAAGGTTGGGTGTTTGGTGGCGATCAGTTCTATTCGAACTTCTTCATGGCGACGGGGTTCCATGGCGCCCACGTCATCATCGGGACGATCTTCCTGACCGTCTGTCTGATACGTGCGCTGCGCGGGGATTTTACTCCTGAAAAACACGTCGGTTTCGAAGCTGCGGCATGGTACTGGCACTTTGTCGACGTTGTCTGGCTGTTCCTGTTCTTTGCTGTGTACATCTGGGGTCAGGCTCCGCTGATGTAACGCCGGTCAGGCTATCAAATTGTAAAAGCCGCCCAGGGGGCGGCTTTTTCGCTATACGGGGTGCAAGATTGCGCCCCATACAATTGCAAGGTTGCAATTGCGCCTTCGCTGACCTTAACAAGGCGCCGGTTCTAGTGCCCACCTGCAACCAAGCCCGAGCCCTATCATGCGTCGTATCCTTTTCCTATTGATCTTTGGAATTGCCGGTCTGGCAATTTTGCTGTCGCTGGGTGTGTGGCAAGTGCAGCGGTTGGCGTGGAAAGAGGGGCTGCTGAAAGATATCGACGCGCGCATCGCAGGTGATCCGGTGTCTTTACCCGTTGCGCCGGATGCTGGAAACGACCGCTATCTGCCCGTCGCTGTTTCGGGGCAGATGCTGCCGGATGAGGTGCATGTGCTGGTCTCGGTCAAGCAGGTCGGGCCCGGATATCGCATTATCGCACCTTTCCTGACGGATAATCGCACCATTCTGATCGATCGCGGCTTCATACCGACAACTGCGAAAGCTGCAAAACGTGAACTCGGTGAGATGGATGTGGTTGGTAACCTGCACTGGCCCAACGAGATTGACAGCTACACACCTGAGGCCGATCTTGACGACAACATCTGGTTCGCCCGCGATGTTCCCGCATTGGCCAACGCGTTAGGCGCAGAGCCGGTGCTGCTGATCGCGCGGTCTCGGACCGATCCTAGTATAACCCCGCTGCCTGTTGATACCGCAGGTATACCGAATGACCATCTGCAATATGCAGTGACCTGGTTTGGCCTTGCTCTGGTCTGGGCCGCGATGACCGTTTACTTCCTTTGGCGCAGCCGCGCCCCTTCAAAGAGTGAAGCGCAATGAAATACATCTCGACCCGTGGCCAAGCGCCAGAACTGACATTTGAAGAGGCGATGCTGACCGGGCTTGCCCGAGACGGTGGCCTGTATCTTCCAGCCGAAATCCCGGTGATGAGCCAGAATGACATCGCCGCTATGGCAGGTCTGCCGTATGAAGAGGTCGCTTTTCGCGTCATGTGGCCCTATGTCAGCGGGTCTTTCGGCGAAGATGAGTTCAAGGCGATCATTGCGCGCGCTTATGAAGGCTTTGGTCACGATGCCCGCGCGCCCTTGAAGCAGTTGAACGAAAACCACTTCTTGCTCGAACTGTTCCACGGCCCCACGCTGGCCTTCAAAGACTTTGCGATGCAACTGATCGGCCAACTGTTTCAGGTAGCCCTCAAGCGGCGCGGCGAGCGCGTCACGATCGTGGGCGCAACCAGCGGCGATACCGGGTCGGCAGCGATCGAGGCATTCCGGGGACTCGACGCGGTGGATGTGTTCATCCTGTTCCCGCATGGCCGTGTCTCTGAAGTGCAGCGCCGTCAGATGACGACGCCAGCGGACAGCAACGTGCACGCGTTGGCCGTGGATGGTGATTTCGACGATTGCCAAGCCGCCGTGAAGGATATGTTCAACGATTTCGACTTCCGCGATGGTGTGAAACTGGCGGGCGTGAACTCGATCAATTTCGCTCGCGTGCTGGCGCAGGTGGTCTATTACTTCTCGTCCGCCGTTGCCCTTGGTGCACCGCACCGCAAGGTCAGCTTTACCGTGCCGACCGGAAACTTTGGTGACATCTTTGCAGGCTACATTGCCAAGCGTATGGGCCTGCCCATAGACCGTCTTGTCGTGGCCACCAACCAGAATGACATTCTGCATCGCTGCTTGTCGGGGCAGGGGTATTTCAAGGGCAACACCATCCCGTCAATAAGCCCGTCGATGGATATTCAAGTCAGCTCGAACTTTGAGCGCGCGCTTTACTATGCCTATGGCGAGGATGGCCGCGCCGTGGCGCAGTTGATGGATGAACTGAAAACTGGCGGTTTCACTGTCAGCCAGGGTGCGATGGAAGCCCTGCGCGAGAATTTCGACTCGGGGCGAGTTTCCGAGGATGAAACGCTGGAGACGATCAAGCATACGTTGGCCCATAGCGTCGAGCTTGTGTGCCCGCATACGGCTGTTGGGATCAAGGTGGCCGAAGATCAGCGTGCTACCGATACACCCATGATAACGCTGGCCACAGCGCATCCCGCCAAGTTCCCCGCCGCGGTCGAGAAGGCGAGCGGTGTGCATCCGCCTCTTCCCTCTCGCATGTCTGATCTGTATGAACGTCCGGAACGGGTGACCCGCATCGCCAATGATCTGGGCACCATTGAGGATCATATCAAAGGGCATATCGCCGAGTGACTGTCAGACAAGACCAACTAAAAAACGGGTTTCGTATCGTCAGTGAACACATGCCGGGGCTGCAATCAGCGGCCATCGGCATATGGGTGACCGCCGGTGGGCGGCATGAGCGGATCGAACAGAACGGCATCGCGCATTTCCTGGAGCACATGGCCTTCAAGGGCACAGCGCGCCGGACCTCGCTGCAAATTGCCGAGGCGATCGAGGATGTAGGCGGGTATGTCAATGCCTACACGTCGCGTGAGGTTACGGCCTATTACGCGCGGGTATTGAAGGACGATGTTGCGCTGGCCATGGATGTCATTGGGGACATCGTTCTGAACCCGATCTTTGACCCGCGCGAGATCGAGGTTGAGCGCGGCGTGATCCTGCAAGAAATCGGTCAGGCCTATGATACGCCAGACGATGTGATCTTTGACTGGTTGCAAGAGCAGAGCTATCACGATCAGCCCTTGGGCCGCACGATCCTTGGCCCATCTGAACGGGTCAGTGCGTTCTCGCGCGAGGACCTTTCAGCTTTCGTGGCCGAACATTATGGGCCCGAGCAGATGATCCTGTCGGCGGCTGGCGCCGTGGATCACGATGACCTCATGAAACTGGCCGAAGAGATGTTTGGCCATCTGCAGCCGCGTAAGGGCCTGATCCCCGAAGCAGCCCGGTTTACCGGCGGTGAAGCCCGGCAAGAGAAAGAGCTGGAACAAGCCCATTTCGCACTTGCCTTCGAAAGCCCGGGCTATCGGGATGACGCGATTTATACCGCGCAGATTTATTCCACGGCTCTTGGTGGCGGGATGTCCTCGCGTCTATTCCAAGAGGTGCGTGAAACGCGCGGGCTGTGCTATACGATCTTTGCACAAACCGGTGCTTATGCCGATACTGGCACGACGACCATCTATGCGGGCACGTCGGCCGAGCAGGTCGAAGAACTGGCCACTATCACCATAGATGAAATGAAGCGCGCAGCCGATGACATGAGCGCCGAGGAGGTTGCGCGCGCCCGCGCGCAGATGAAGGCAGGGATGTTGATGGGGCTTGAAAGCCCATCCAACCGGGCCGAACGTCTGGCGCGGCTGGTGCAGATCTGGGGGCGGGTGCCGACACTTGAGGACACTGTCGCCAAGATCGACGCCGTCAGCACCGAAGACGTGCGCAACTTTGCGCAGGCAATGGCCGTTCAGGCTCCGGCAGCGTTGGCCCTGTACGGTCCGGTCTCGGGCGCGCCTACCCTGGAAAAACTGCAGGAGAGGCGCGCGGCGTGATGCTTCTGGGCAGACGCAAGCTGAAAATCGAAACCGCACGCCTAAGCTTGCGTCCGCCGGTCCATTCCGATTTCAATGAGTGGGCGGCCCTGCGACGCGCCTCGAAAGAGTTTCTGACCCCGTGGGAGCCGGTCTGGGCCAAGGACCATCTTAGCCGTAAGTCCTTTACCAACCGTGTTTACTGGGCGCAAAGGTCGGTGGCCAGTGGCACTGCGATACCTTTGTTTTTGTTCCGCCGCGAGGATGACGTGCTGGTGGGGGCCATTACCCTGGATAATATCCGCCGTGGTCCGGCGCAGGCCGGAACACTGGGCTATTGGACCGGCGAGGCCTACGCCCGCAATGGCTTTATGCGCGAGGCCATTGGCGCGGTGGTGCATCACGCGTTCACTCGTCTGGACCTGAGCCGGATCGAGGCCGCCTGCCTGCCCGAAAACAAACCGTCTCGGGGCTTGCTGGAACGGTCGAGCTTTAAATACGAAGGCGTTGCGCAGTCATATTTACAGATCAATGGCCGGTGGCGGACACATGTTCTATACGCGTGCCTGCGGTCAGACCGGCGCGGCAAGACGGACGCAGGGTAAGCCGGTATAGCGGATCTTTCCGCGATGCTGAACTCTTTTGGGCGCAAGGTGCGCTTTCGTCTGAACAATACACATGACTTAGTGATGTTCTGCGCTACACTCCTGTCATGCGTTGGTTTCTAGCGGTACTTTTGGTGATTTCGGGCGGTGCCGCAGCACAGGAGCGGCGGCCAAGCCATTGTATCGCCATCGCCGATGCCGCGCCCGGCATAGAGTATATCCACAAGGCCGCGTGGACCGATCCGATCCCGGATTTCTCAGTCCGGATCAGCTACATTGCCCATGCCTCGTTTCTGATCCAGACGCAGGGTGGGCTGAACGCGGTCACCGATTTTACCGGCTTTATCGGCAGCGCTGACATGATCCCGGATGTGGTCACGATGAACCATGCCCACAGCACCCATTGGACCGCCAATCCCGATCCGGCCATTCCACATGTTTTGCCGGGCTGGGGTGAGTTCGGTCAGGGGATCGAGCATCACCTTGATTTGGGTGAAATGCTGGTTCGCAATGTCTCAACCGATATCCGGTCGCCCTATGGCGGGGTGGAAGAGCGCGGAAATTCGATCTTTGTGTTCGAGATTGAGGGAATGTGCATTGGTCATTTGGGGCATCTGCACCATGTTCCGACCGATGAACAATTCGCAGCCCTTGGCCGCTTGGACGTTGTAATGGCGGCGGTGGACGGGGGGACAACCATGCCCCTGCCAGACATGATCTCGGTGCTCAAGCGGCTGAAAAGCTCTGTCATCATCCCGATGCATTGGTTCTCGCAGTTTTCGCTCGACCGGTTTCTGGTTGATATCCGAAATGACTTCCCCGTCGAACGCAGCGGAGGCTCAGAGATCATCGTCTCTCTGCGCACGCTTCCGGACCGGCCTACGGTAGTTGTTCTAGAGCCGGGCTATCTGATTGACCTGGAATAGGGCTTGCCGGGGCGATCCGACTTGGGCAAGGAAAGGTCATGACACTGAATCCCGCTGATGAGAGCTTTGCCCGGCTGATCCGAGCCGAGTTGGGCGACGACATTCTACGCCCCGTGACTGAACGTTATCTGGAAGAGCCGCGCCGCCGTTTTTCCGGTCAAGCGGCCGTTTTGGCTTTGCCGCGAACGGTCGACGAAGTGGCCGCGCTGGTCCGATTGGCGTCACGCAAGCAGGTTGCGGTGGTGCCTTATGGTGGTGGAACTGGCCTTGTTGGCGGGCAGGTCATGTCAGAAGGCCCTGCACCTGTGGTTATATCGCTGGAGCGTATGACAGCGATCCGCGCAGTCTACCCGTCTGAGAACATACTGATCGTCGAAGCCGGTGCTATTCTGGCCGATGTGCAGGCCGCAGCAGAACAGGTCAACCGATTGTTCCCTCTGGCGCTGGCTGCGCAAGGCTCATGCCGGATTGGCGGGAACCTGGCGACCAATGCCGGCGGGGTGAATGTGCTGCGCTATGGTAACGCACGCGATCTTTGCCTGGGGTTGGAAGCAGTGCTGCCGAGTGGCGAGATTTGGCATGGGCTGAGCCGATTGCGCAAGGACAACACCGGCTATGACCTGCGCAACCTTTTGATCGGCGCAGAAGGCACGCTTGGCATCATCACGGCGGCCTCTCTCAAGCTGTTTCCACGGCCCGAAAATGTGGGGACAGCGATGATACAGGTCCGCTCACCCGAAGCGGCAATCGCGCTGCTTGCGTTGGCGCATGAACAACTTGGCGATGCTGTCAGCACGTTTGAATTGATCCACAGGCAGGGATTGCAATTCCTGACCGAGGCGCTGCCGGATGTACGCCAACCTTTCGCCACGCAGCCCGAGTGGTGCGTATTGATCGAACTGGGGTTGTTTGCGGGGCAGGCGCCCATGGACGCGTTGGAAAAACTCTATGTTGCGGCAGAGAAAGCAGAACTTGTTGGCGATGCGGTCATTGCGCAGAGTGAGGCTCAACGTGCTGATCTGTGGGCCATTCGTGAACGCATCCCTGAGGCAAACCGATTGATCGGATCAGTCTCCAGCCATGATATCTCAGTGCCGATTTCGTTGATACCTAAGTTCATCGAACGTGCGAATGAGATGGTGGCCGCGTTGGGCCCGTTCCGGGTCAATTGTTTTGGGCATGTTGGCGATGGCAATCTGCACTACAATGTTTTCCCGCCCAAGGGCCATGAACGGTCAGAATTCGATAGCCAAAGACAGGTGGTCAAGCGCAGCGTGCACGATCTGGTTAATGCGTTTGGGGGGTCAGTCAGCGCAGAGCATGGTGTCGGCCGTTTGAAAGCTGACGACCTTGAGAGATATGGCGATCCGGCAAGAATGTCCGCGATGCGCGCCATCAAAACCGCGCTGGATCCGTTGGGGATAATGAATCCGGGCGCGGTTTTGAGGTCTTAAGCGCGGCCCGGCAAAGCACGAGCCGCGCCAAAGATTTTACGACTCTGGCAAGATTACCTTGTCGATCACGTGGATCACGCCGTTCGAGGTCTCGATATCGGCCTGTACGACCGACGCATCGTTGACCATCACACCGTTATCCAGATCAATCGTGACATTGCCACCCTGGACGGTAGCGGCGGTCATGTCATCGGACAGGTCGGTGGACATGACTTTGCCCGGCACGACGTGGTAGGTCAGAACAGCGATCAGCTGGTCTTTGTTTTCGGGCATCAACAGCGATTCGACTGTGCCTTCAGGCAGCGCTGCAAAGGCTTCGTCGGTCGGAGCGAAAACGGTGAACGGGCCTTCGCCTTTCAGCGTGTCAACCAGCTCGGCAGCTTGAACAGCGGCGACCAGGGTTTCAAAGCTGCCCGCGCCAACAGCGGTATCAACGATGTCTTTCTTACCACCTGCGAATGCGGTAGTTGCGATCAGTGCGCCGGCCACGCCGGCAATTGCGAGTTTGCGAAACATGATAACAGGTTCCCTTTTTGGAATGCCATAAGTGGCATCGAACCTTCTACGTTCCGATGTTGAAACAAGATCACTGAATATTCGGATATTTGGATATTGACGAAACCTTGAGCCGCGCTAAGCCTGCGCGGCTTTGAGTTTCCAATCACGTTTTTGTGAATATTTGGCCGTCAAAGCCCTTCGAATTCACACAGGATATGCACGTCCATACCCATTGCTTCCAGCACTTTGCGCCCCCCCAGCTCTGGCAGGTCTATGATGAACGCGCAGGATACGATCTCACCACCCAGTCTTTCGATCAGCTTGATACCGGCTGCCGCGGTGCCCCCTGTCGCCAATAAATCGTCGACAACAAGGATCTTCTCGCCTGGCTGAATGGCGTCATCGTGGATTTCAACAATGGCCTCGCCATATTCCAGCTTATAGTCTTGACTGATCGTGGTTCCCGGCAGCTTGCCCTTTTTGCGGATTGGAACGAAGCCGACGCTCAACTGGTGCGCAATGGCCCCGCCCAGAATGAAGCCGCGCGCCTCAAGGCCGACAACTTTGTCTATCTGCTCACCAGCGTAGGGGTGTAGCATCTGGTCAATCGCCATGCGAAATCCGCGCGGGTCGGCGAACAGGGTTGTGACATCCCGGAACATGATCCCTTCGTGCGGGAAATCGACGATGGTACGGATGTAATCCTTGACCGACTTGCTTCTGGACATGGCCAACCCCTTTGACGTCAAAACACGCGGGCGTGTTTGGCCTATCGGGGTCGGTCATGCAAGCAGAGTTTCGTGCCGCTTTACTTGCGGCGTTGCGGAGAAGCCTTTGGCAATCCGTGATAGCGATACAGCGCGGCGGGAAGCCACGAAAGATGCGGTTTACGCCAATTGCGTTGATCTCGCAAAAGAAATGCCTGAGCAGCATGAAGGTTCATTGCCATAATCCTATTTTTGTTGTTAGTTGCTCGATATCTACAACTTCTATGCTGTGTATATACATTGCATCGGCATTTGATTCAAGTGTTCGGCGGGGAAAAGGCACGTGGGAAAGAAAGACGGCAAGGGGTCTACCAAGAAAAACAGTCAGTTGGTCTTGCGTCTGGACAAGGATGAGCGCGACGCGTTTGTTGAACTGTGCAAAGAGCTGGACACGTCGGCCGCGCGGGAAATCCGGCGGTTTATCCGCAGCTTCATGAAGGAAAACGCCGAGGAATAAGACCTTACGCCGGGCGTCGCAAAACTGCGGTGGCTATACCCATTCCAATCAAGGTCAGCCCTCCGAACCGGGTGAGGGCGGAAATGACGCCGGGGCGCCCGATCATTTTGCGCAGCCTGTCAGCGAGCAAAGCGTAAGCCAGCGCATTCAACCATGCCAGAGCAACAAAAGACGCGATCAGGATGGCGAATTGCGGACCCAGAGGTTCTGCAGGGCGCAGAAATTGCGGTACGAATGCGATGAAGAACGCGATGGATTTGGGGTTCAGCGCAGTCACGGCTGCAGCATGTCCAAATACACTTTGTGCGGTCACATCCTGCCCTGTCTCTAGTGTCTGTAAACCGCTTGAGGGTGCGCTGCGCAGCAGTTTGACGCCAAGCCATACCAAATAGGCCGCGCCCACCCATTTCAGCACCGAAAACAGGGTGGCCGATGCCAGAACCAATGCTCCCAATCCCAGCAACGAGGCGGTCATGGCCACAAGATCCCCCAGCGCGACCCCCGTAGCCGACGCCACCGCAACACTGCGCCCCTTGGACAAGGCATAACTGAGCACCAGCAGAACGGTCGGTCCCGGTATCAGCAACAAGGCGGTGGATGCGGCCATAAAGGCCAGCCAGAGGTCAAGGGACATATGATTTCCTGTATAGCTCAGGCGCTTACCAAGCCCCGGCTGTGCGCGCAGGTCAAGCAATTCTTACGGACTGGGCTGTTCAGATGCGGGAACTCCAGAGCGCGGCTTTGGCCGTTGCCCAGATATTGCACGTCTCAGGGCGTTGTTTCACATCCCACTCGATCAGACAGTTCCGCCGCATTACTACGTGGTGCGGCGGAAAAGTCAGTTAGCACGGTTCAGTTGCACACATGGAGACGTGCAGGGATTTCTGGATCAATAACCGCGTCAAAGAACCCGCCCGGCGACGGCGTCAAGCTTGGCCAGCAACGCAGGATCGCGTTTTTCGGGTGCTGTGAGGATCGCGTATTCAAGTGCCCGGTCGCAACCATGGGGGCAGGGCGCGCGGTCTTGCCCCAAAAGCTTGGGCAGACCTTTGACCAGCGCCCGGCCTTTTTCGGCGTTGCCGGTCAGGGTTGCAATGATCGAGGTCACGTCAACCTCGCCATGGTCCGGGTGCCAACTGTCATAGTCTGTGACCATTGCGATTGAGGCAAAGCAAAGCTCGGCCTCGCGGGCCAGTTTCGCTTCGGGCATGTTGGTCATACCGATAACGTCGCACCCCCATTGTTCCCGGTACATTTTGGATTCCGCCAGCGATGAGAATTGCGGCCCTTCCATCGCCAGGTACGTGCCACCGCGATGGATTGTGATCCCCGCGGCCTTGCCCGCTGTTTCACACGCATCGGACAGGCGCGGGCAGGTCGGATGTGCAACGCTGACATGCGCGACGCAACCGGTGCCGAAAAAGCTTTTCTCGCGCGCAAATGTCCGGTCAATGAACTGATCGACGATCACGAAATCGCCCGGCGCCATCTGTTCGCGGAACGATCCACAGGCGGACACGGAAATCACATCCGTTGCCCCCAGGCGTTTCAATGCGTCGATATTGGCGCGATAGGGGATTTCGGTCGGCGAATGCACGTGGCCACGGCCATGGCGCGGCAGGAACACCATTTCCACACCGTCCAGCGTACCAGTCAGGATCTGATCCGAAGGATCACCCCAAGGCGTTTCCACTGTGACCCAGTCCGCATTCTCTAACCCGTCGATGTCATAAATGCCTGATCCACCGATGATTGCGATCTTGGTCTGCGTCATGGTTATGCTCCGCTTGAAAAATCTTGTTGGACCTGTCTGCGGGGCGGCAGGGGATTTGGCAAGTGGGTTCAAAGGTTTGTGTTGATTGTCCGCCCGGTATGCATTTGACGCATAGCAGGGTCCCGCCAAACGCGGTATCGCAGGCCTGTCTTGGCCGTTAAAAGACCCCTTTCGCGCGCACCCAACAGACCGACAGGACCGATCTATGCCCCGAGCCATGCTGGCCAGTTTTGCCAACCGTATTGCCAAACCCGACTTTCGTTGGGTGCCGGACGAAGGGCTGACCGTGTCGCGGCTGCGGATTGAGCTGCTGTCGGGCCTGACCGTTGCGCTGGCTCTGGTGCCCGAAGCGGTGGCCTTCGCCTTTGTTGCCGGGGTGCACCCGCTTGTTGGTCTTTACGCGGCCTTCATGGTCGGGTTGATCACCGCCCTGATCGGGGGCCGCCCAGGTATGATTTCGGGTGCGACCGGAGCTTTGGCCGTGGTGATGGTGGCGCTGGTGGCAGAGCACGGGGTTGAATACCTGTTCGCAACCGTTGTGCTAATGGGTATCCTTCAGTTGATCGCAGGGGCGATGCACTGGGGGCGCTTTATCCGACTGGTACCGCATCCGGTGATGCTGGGCTTTGTCAATGGGTTGGCCATCGTGATCTTTCTGGCGCAGATGGGCCAGTTCAAAGTCCCCGGAACAATGGAAAACACCGGGCATGGTGTCGGGGGCGGCGAATGGCTGTCCGGAATGCAGCTTTACACTATGCTGGGGCTGGTGGCGTTGACCATGGCTGTCATCTGGATCATGCCGCGCTTCACCCGTATCATTCCCGCCCCTTTGGCCGGGATTCTTGTTGTTGCTGCGCTGGTGATCGGCTTTGGTCTGGATGTGCCGCGCGTGGGCGATCTGGCCTCGATCGAGGGGGGGCTGCCGCCGTTCCACATTCCGATGGTGCCGCTGAACTGGGAAACTTTCGAGATCATTCTGCCCTACGCCGTCATCCTGGCCGCGATTGGCCTGATTGAATCTCTGCTGACCCTGAACCTTGTGGGTGAAATCACCGGAAAGCGTGGTGGAGCGTCGCAGGAATGTATAGCGCAGGGCGTTGCCAATGTTGCCACCGGTTTCTTCGGCGGCATGGGCGGATGTGCCATGATCGGTCAGTCGATGATCAACGTCAAATCCGGTGGCCGCACCCGTATCGCCGGGATCGCAGCGGCGCTGTTCCTGCTGATTTTTATCCTATTTGCGTCGCCACTGATTGAGCAGATACCGCTGGCCGCCTTGGTTGGGGTAATGTTCATGGTTGTGATCGGCACCTTTGCGTGGAACTCGTTCAAAATCATGCGCAAGGTGCCGTTGATGGATGCGTTCGTCATTGTGCTGGTCACCGTGGTGACGGTCATGGAAGACCTCGCAGTTGCCGTGGTCGTTGGCGTGATCGTGTCGGCGCTTGCTTATGCGTGGAACAATGCCAAGCGCATTCACGCGATTACGCGCAGTTCCCAGACCGAGAAGGGAGCAAAGGTCTACGAAATTCAGGGGCCGCTCTTTTTTGGCTCATCCGACGGGTTTGTTGAGCTGTTCGACGTGCCCAATGACCCCGAAAACGTGATCGTGGACTTTGCAGAAAGCCGGGTCGTGGACCAGTCCGCTTTGCAAGCCATCGAAAATGTCGCTGCCAAATACGAAGAGGCCGGCAAGCGCGTCATGTTGCGGCACCTCAGCCGGGATTGCCATAAACTGCTGAATAAGGCAGGGCATCTGATGGTCGATAGTGACGATGACCCGGACTATGAATTGGCCGTGGACTATTCTGTTCGCACCGGAATCCTGGGCGGGCACTAACCGAAAAAGCGGCCAATTCGGCCGCTTTTTATTTGGGGGCAAGCCTTTCTAACTCGTCGATACGGGCGGACAGCAGCGCGCTCTCTGCTTGTGCAATCACGTCTGCGGGCCAATCCCACCAGCGCAGGGCCTCCAACCTTTGTATGGTGTCGGCATCAAAGCGCAGGCGGCGAACCTCTGCAGGATTGCCTGTCACCATAGCGTATGGCGGAATGTCGCCCCGAACAACGGCGCCTGCACCGATTATTGCGCCATTCCCGATCCTTGCGCCCGGCAGGATCAATGCACCATATCCGATCCAAACGTCGTTTCCGACAATCGTGTCGCGCGTATCTGGCTGAAATCCTGTCATGTTCTCAGGGTCAAACACCGGAAACGGAAAACATGTCAGCCCGTCCATCGCGTGATTGGCCGATGTCGTGATAAATCGTACCCCGTGCGCGATTTGGCAGAACTTGCCCAGCACAAGTTTTTCCCGCGAAAACGGGAACAAATATGGTGCCAATCGCGAGGCCCAGTCCCGGGGTGCATCAAAGTCCGAGGCATAGGTGAACGCACCGGCTTGAAACCGCGGATGGTCGATAGCTTGTGACAGAAATACAGTGCCCTCATGGTCAGACCCATCGGGAAGCGTGATCGGATATCTGCGGCATGGGTCTGGCAGAGGCATCAGTCGTCCGGGCGCGCAAGGCTGAACACGTCCGTGACAACCGAGTAATCCCGGTATCCCATCCGAGCCAGCGGATTAAAAGTTGTGACGTCGAACTTTCCGTCGCGCAGGTGATCGTCGTGCAAATGCACGCCTGTGACTTCACCGAACACGACTCGGTTGGCTTCGCCGGGAAGGTTGACGATCTTGGTCAGTTTGCATTCAAGCGCCGCCGGGGCACCTTGGACGCGGGCACAGGGAATCGTTTCGCATTCGATCGGCGTCAGGCCCGCATGTTCGAATTCATCGCTATGTTTGGGCAGCACCGCCGAGGTTGCATTCATCGCATCGCGGTGTGCATGGGCAACCACGTTCACGCAGAATACGCCGGTTGCTTCGATGTTGGCGACGCTGTCTTTTCCGCCATCCTGATCCTGCTTGGCCCCGGTCGACGCGAACATCACCTGCGGGGGTGTGTAGGCGACCGCGTTGAAAAACGAGTACGGGGCCAGATTGTTGACCCCGTCCGGGCTGCGCGTCGATATCCAGCCGATCGGGCGCGGGGTGACGATGGCGTTGAACGGGTTGTGCGGCAGGCCGTGGCCGTCTTCGGGGCGGTAGAACATTCACATCTCCAAGCGTTTGCCCAAGGCCTACCGAAGTGTTAGGGCGAAGGCCAGCAAGTAAAAGAGGTCGGGGTGCAGCAGTTGGGGATACGTCCGGAAGAGCCGGACGATTGGTGGGAGGTCGAGGCGCTCTATGACCTGTGTTTCGCGCCCGGGCGCGAAGCGCTGTCGTCGTACCGCCTGCGCGATGACGTGCCACCCGTCGACGGCTTGTCCCTGGTGGCGCGGGATGGGCAGGGCATTCTGGCCGGCGCGATCCGGTTCTGGCCGGTTCATATCGGGGATCACGATGCGCTGCTGTTGGGGCCGGTTGCCGTACACCCCACTCATCAGGGCGAAGGGCTGGGCGGATACCTGATCCACGAAGGCCTACGGGCTGGGCGCGCGCTGGGTTGGACCCGCGTTCTGCTAGTTGGTGACGCGCCTTATTACAAGCGGTTCGGGTTCTCACGCCTCAGCGGGGTTGAGATGCCACCGCCCACAAATCCGGATCGCGTTTTGGGATTGGAACTGACCCCCGGCGTTTGGGAGGGTGTGCATGGCCCAGTGACCCGTTGGAGCCGTTGAACTATTGAAACCCGAGCCGTGAATCCCGATGTCTTACGGGCAGGAGGATCGCTATGCAGGACGTCGCGCTCGTCGAAGAACTGGATGCCGAGGCTGAACTTGAACGTTTGGCCGGGTACTACCGGTCGGCCGGAGGGCCGGGCGTCAAGCTGCTGAACAGCCTAGGCGGTTCGGCCGAGTCCCTTTTGGATCAATTGCCGGAACCCATCAGACAAGGCCTGACCGGCGCGACAGAACACGCGTTGTGGCTGGCGATGCACGCCGCTGAAACCTCGCGCCGGGCGGTGCCGGATCAACACCCTTGGATTAACACCGCGCTGACTACGGCCATGGGCGCGGCTGGTGGGCTGGGCGGTGTGTCTACAGCTTTGATGGAACTGCCGGCGACCACCGCGATGCTGTTGCGCGCGATACAAGGCGCAGCCGCGCGCGAGGGGTTCGATCCCTCGGAAGAGGGTGTGAAATTCGATTGCGTCGGGGTTTTGTCCGCTGCCGGACCGCTGTCTGACGATGATGGCGCAGATCTTGGGTTCTTTTCGGTTCGTCTGACCCTGAGCGGACCCGCCATGCAACGGTTGATTTCAGCTGTTGCGCCACGGTTGTCTGTTGTACTGGGGCAGAAACTCGCGGCGCAATCCGTTCCCGTGTTGGGGGCGATTGCGGGTGGTGGCACCAACTATGTCTACACGCGCTACTACCAGCAGATCGCTCGCGTCCATTTTGGGCTGCGCCGATTGGCGATAGATGCCGATATCCCGCATGAGGAATTAGTGCGCAGACTATCGGCACGCATGTAAGCCCCTGACAAACAGTTGGAACGGGGCGTGCTTATATGGTATGTTGGTTCCGTAACCTCGCTAAATAAGCGAATAATTCGCGGGAAACAGGCAAGAGTACCGTAGAAAGGCAGCAAAGCGTGATCGATGCAAAGCTTGCCCCCCATGTGTCGTGGAAGGCCCGGCAGTTGCCGGTTATCCAGCAATCTGCTGCGCTTTGCTATCGCATCATGAATGGGCGGCCCGAGGTGTTGCTGATCACCACTCGGAAGTCGCGGCGTTGGATTATACCAAAAGGGTGGCGGATCAACGGCCTGACGCCTTCTGAAACTGCGCAGCAGGAAGCCTGGGAAGAGGCGGGGATACGCGGTCAATGCGACGTTCAGGCTGTGGGGCAGTTCCTCTACCAAAAACGTCACCCGAAAAAGGGTGAGGTGATGTGCGTCGTGGACGTTTTTCCATTGTTTACGACATCTGTTGCGGCGCGCTTTCCCGAGTGCAAGCAACGGCAAAGAAAATGGTTTTCGCCCAGGAAAGCCGCCTTGCAGGTCAATTCGTCTGAACTGGCAGGATTGTTACGCGGGGTCGAACGCGTTCATCACTGATGTGCTTCTTCTGGGGCTTGATATTGCATTAACCGTAGGTATCTATCTATCAACCGACAATTGGACGGATCATGATTCAATACGCGTTGAAATGCAGCAATGGCCACACTTTTGACAGTTGGTTTCAATCGGCGGCCGCTTACGACAAACTGGCATCATCGGGCATGGTGACATGCGCCGTATGCGGTTGTGACAAGGTTGAAAAGGCGATCATGACGCCGCGAGTTCGCCCGGCCCGCAAGGCCGAGGCGCAGATGCCCGCGCAAAAGCCTGAGGCAAACACCATCGATATGGCCGCACCTTCACCGGACGTGGAAAAGGTAATTGCCGAATTGCGCCGTAAGGTCGAAGAGAACTCGGACTATGTCGGCAAGGACTTCGCGAACGAAGCGCGCAAGATTCACTTGGGTGACGCGCCCGAGCGCGCAATCTATGGTGAGGCCAAGCCGGAAGAGGCGAAAGCACTTATTGAAGATGGGGTGCCCGTGGCACCGCTGCCATTTATTCCCAGTCGAAAAAGCAACTGATCAGCATTTTCAGGGTCAAGGACACCGGTCTTAAACCTACTGAACACGAGCGCGCACTGGGATCTGAGGGCAATCGATCCGACAGAATACTCGGCTAGCGCGGCGAAGGTTCTTATTTACCCTTTCGGCGTCTGATCATTTGCACCGCATCCGAAATGGCCGCCACCGCGCTTATTGGCGTTTCAAAGCAGCCGTTGGCACTTCGTACACCTCGTCGGGGTCGATGAAGATCACCGTCATGTCCCCGCGTATTTCATGGCTGAGGTTCGAAGGCGAACTGCTGGAGGTCGGCACGCCATCGCTGAAATAGATGCTGCGCACCTCGCCAGCCACCAATGCGACGGCCAGAGTTGTTGTGCCATCGTCGTGGTGGCGCAATTCAGCGTGGCAACTGGCCAACGGTGCCCCGCCCGAGGCGCAGGGTACAGTGCCCAAAGCATTTTTGCCGTCTGTGGCGGCCAAGGTGGACTCCTGCGCAATCGCAGAAGAGGACGACAGGATAACAGCGGCGATAACAAAGCGGAGCATGGAATACCTCGTGGACAATAACGACCCAAGGCTGACACCCATGCAACCGGATGTAAAGCGAACGCAGACGGCCTGCCGGGCAGTTTTGAACCCTTGCCCTTGTGGTCCCCCTCGCATAAGACGCACGGGATCTGAATTCCAAGGCGCGGAGAAACCACCCCCATGCCCCTACTCGTTATGAAATTCGGTGGCACATCGGTTGCCAATCTTGACCGCATCCGCCGCGCGGCCAAACGTATCGGTGTTGAGGTGGCCAAAGGGTACGACGTGATCGTCATCGTCTCGGCCATGTCTGGAAAGACGAATGAGTTGGTGGGCTGGGTAAACGAGACGTCTCCGCTGTTCGATGCGCGGGAATATGATGCTGTCGTATCCTCGGGTGAGAATGTGACTGCTGGCCTGATGGCGTTGACGTTGCAGGAAATGGATGTTCCTGCCCGCAGTTGGCAAGGTTGGCAGGTGCCGCTGTTGACCACAAGCGCCCACAGTCAGGCCCGGATCGAGGATATCCCGACCCAGAACCTGAACCAGAAATTCGGTGAGGGTATGAAGGTCGCAGTTGTCGCCGGGTTTCAGGGCATCAGTCCCGAAGGCCGCATTACGACGCTGGGCCGGGGCGGGTCGGACACCACGGCCGTGGCATTTGCTGCTGCCTTCGGGGCCGAGCGCTGCGATATCTACACGGATGTGGATGGCGTCTATACCACCGACCCGCGTATTTGCGAAAAAGCGCGCAAGCTGGACAAGATTTCGTTCGAAGAGATGCTCGAACTTGCCTCACTGGGGGCGAAGGTGCTGCAAACCCGCTCAGTCGAGTTGGCGATGCGTTATAAGGTGAAACTGCGCGTTCTTTCAAGTTTCGAAGAACAGACCGATGAGGCCGGTACGCTGGTCGTTGACGAGGAGGATATCATGGAATCCAATATTGTGGCCGGTGTGGCCTATTCCCGCGACGAGGCCAAAATGACCGTCGTATCGGTGGCGGACCGTCCGGGTATCGCTTCGATCATTTTCACGGCGCTCAGTGATGAGGGCGTGAATGTGGACATGATCGTTCAGAACATCTCGGATGAGGGACGCACGGACATGACGTTCTCGTGCCCGACTGATCAGGTTGCCCGTGCTGAAAAAGCGCTGCTGGCGATCAAGGATGCGGGTGGGCTGAACTATGCCGAACTGGTTGCCGATACCGATGTTTGCAAGGTTTCGGTTGTGGGCATCGGTATGCGCTCACAATCCGGTGTGGCGGCTAAAATGTTCAAGGTACTCTCGGATGAGGGGATCAACATCAAGGTCATTACAACCTCAGAGATAAAAATTTCCGTGCTTGTGGACAGGAAATACATGGAACTTGCTGTTCAGGCGCTGCATGATGCGTTTGAATTGGACAAGGCGGCCTGAGCATTTCAGCCAAGGATCTCGCCTGACGCACTAATTTGGTTGGGCTATGGTGGACGGCACCGAAACAGAATCCCGTAAGCTGCTTGGGCGGTTGCGCGAAGAGATGGCGAGCGAGGCCGCCGGTCAGGAACGTCTTGACCGGATTACGAACCTGATCGCGGATAGCACGCGGCGCGAAGTCTGCTCGATCTATCTGTTCCGGGACGAGGAAACACTGGAACTTTGCGCCACCGAAGGTTTATCTCCAGCGGCGGTGCACAAAACCCGCATGCGTCTGGGCGAAGGTCTCGTGGGCCGGGTCGCGAAATCCGGCAAAGTCGTGAACACCGCGGATGCCCCATCTGCCAAGGGGTTTCGGTTCATGCCGGAAACGGGTGAGGAAAAATACTCATCTTTCCTCGGCGTACCGATTCAGCGGCTTGGTCAGAAACTGGGTGTTTTGGTGGTTCAATCGCGCGAGGCGCGGGAGTTTACCGCTGATGAGGTCTATGCGCTGGAGGTGGTTGCCATGGTTCTGGCCGAAATGGCCGAACTAGGTGCCTTTGTCGGCGAAGGTGCTGCCCTGTCGCCCCTGCACCAGCAATCCGTGTTGCTACGTGGCGGACCGGCGCAAGAGGGATCGGCAGAAGGTCATGTCTGGTTGCACGAGCCGCGCGTCGTCGTCACAAATCCAATTGCCGAAGATCCCCACCGAGAACGCGAACGTCTGTCCGAGGCGGTCGAAGAGCTGCGCGTGGGTGTCGACAAGATGCTTGAGATTTCGCAGGGCGGTGATTCCGAGCAGCTCAAGGTGCTCGAAGCGTACAGGATGTTCGCCAATTCCAAGGGTTGGATGCGACGCATGGAAGAGGATATCGCCCTTGGCCTCAGCGCCGAAGCTGCGGTGGAAAAAGAACAGTCGCAGGCGCGCGCGCGAATGGGGCAGGTTACGGACCCGTACCTGCGCGACCGTCTTGCGGATCTGGATGATCTCAGCAACCGTTTGCTGCGCATCCTGACCGGACAGGGAAAAACCGACAGTGCCGATTTGCCACCTGACCCGATCCTTATTGCGCGGAATATAGGTCCGGGCGATTTGCTGGAATATGGCCGGTCTCTCAAGGGGATCGTGCTAGAGGAAGGCTCGGTCGGAAGCCATGCAACAATCGTGGCGCGGGCGTTGGCGATTCCGCTTGTTGTCCATGTGGGCCGCATCACCACCGAGGCGCTGAACGGTGACCACATTCTTGTTGATGGGGATGAGGGCGTGGTGCATTTGCGCCCCGAAGATTCGGTAGTGGGCGCTTTCCGCGATAAGATCGCGATGCAGGCCAAGGCGCAGGAACGTTACGCGTCGATCCGCGAAACGCCCACGGTGACGCGTGACGGCGAACGGATCAATCTGCTGATGAATGCCGGGTTGATGGCCGATTTGCCGTCTCTGGGACATTCCGGTGCCGAAGGTGTCGGGCTGTTCCGAACCGAACTGCAATTCCTGATCCGCAGCAAGATGCCCAAACGGTCAGAGCTTGTGGCGCAGTATAAGCGGGTTCTGGACGCCGCCGGCGACAAGCGCGTAATCTTCCGCACGCTGGATATCGGGTCCGATAAGGTTCTGCCTTATATGAAGCACGTGGCCGAACCGAATCCGGCGCTGGGCTGGCGGGCGATTCGTGTTGGCCTGGATAAACGCGGCGTTATGCGGATGCAGTTGCAGGCGCTGCTGCGCGCTGCCAACGGACGCCCGCTATCGATCATGTTCCCGTTCGTGGCGCAGGCCGATGAATTCCGCGAGGCCCGGTGGGAGGTCAACAAAACCATTGAGCGTGAAAAACGGCTGGGTCATGTCCTGCCCGAAACGCTTGAGGTCGGGGCGATGCTTGAGACGCCGTCGCTGGCCTTCGCGCCGCAGAAGTTTTTTGACGAGGTCGATTTCGTTTCGATCGGCGGGAATGACCTGAAACAGTTCTTTTTTGCCGCCGACCGTGAGAACGAGCTGGTGCGCCGCCGCTATGACACGCTGAATGTCAGTTTCCTGACCTTCATCGAGCGGATTGTCGAACGATGCAGCATTTCGAATACACCGCTGTCCTTCTGCGGTGAGGATGCCGGCCGCCCGGTCGAGGCGTTGTGTCTGGCCGCGATGGGAATCCGAACGCTGTCAATGCGCCCGGCTTCGATTGGGCCAGTCAAAAGCGTTCTGCTGCGTGCAGACCTACAAGCGCTGCGCAAGATCATCGCGGACGCGCGGCACCGTGGTGAGCAATCCGTGCGCCCCTCTGTCATGGAATGGCTGCGGGATCAGGTCTGATTCCGCAAATCCGGGGTTGCTTTCTGCATCTGCATTGCATATTCAAGCCACAAATGTTAGCGATAACATATCCCATGTCACGAGTACCAGGCAATTGTAGTGCTATGGTGACGCAGGCGAGAATTGAAGGAGCCCATCGATGGTCTCACGCGTTATTCCGGTCAACCCGTTCGATCTGGTGCTGTTTGGTGCAACCGGCGATCTGGCGCAGCGCAAGATCCTGCCAGGTCTTTATCATCGTTTCGAAGTGGGGCAGATGCCCGAAGATGCCTGCATCATCGGAACGGCGCGCTCTGATATGGACAGTGATGCATTTCGCGACCAGATCCGCGCCTCGATGAAGGAATTCGCGCCGCAATTCAAAAAGGATGTGCTGGATCGTTTTCTCAAACGGGTCTCGTATGTCTCTGTCGATGTCATGGGGGACAAGGGCTGGTCCGAGCTTGCCAAATCTCTGCGGCCCGATGTGGTCCGGGCTTTCTACCTGTCGGTGGGGCCTAATCTTTTCTCGAACATCGCGCAACGGCTGGATGAAAACGGGCTGGCGACGCCTGACAGCCGCATCGTGGTCGAAAAGCCATTTGGTCACGATCTGGCCTCGGCAAAATCCTTGAATGAGGGTCTACGTGCCTGTTTCAAAGAGCATCAGATTTACCGCATCGACCATTATCTTGGCAAAGAGACGGTGCAGAACCTGATGGCCCTGCGCTTTGCCAACTCTCTTTTCGAGCCGCTGTGGAATTCCAACCACATCGATCATGTTCAGATCACCGTGGCCGAAACCGTTGGGGTTGAGGGGCGCGGCGCGTACTACGACCAATCCGGTGCCATGCGGGACATGATCCAGAACCATCTTGTCCAGCTTCTGTGCATGACAGCGATGGAACCGCCTTCCAAATTTGCACCGAACTCCGTTCGCGACGAAAAGGTCAAGGTAATCGAAGCGCTGGAACCAGTTGAACCGAAAGATATCGCGCGGGGTCAATACCGCGCCGAACATGGCGATGATGGCTATGTTGATCACGTCGGAAACCCGTCTAGCCGGACCGAAAGCTTTATTGCCCTCAAGGTACATCTGGGCAACTGGCGTTGGGCCGGGGTTCCGTTTTATTTGCGCACCGGCAAACGGCTGAGGGCGCGGGAATCCGAGATTGCCGTGTATTTCCGCGATCCGCCACACACGATTTTCCCAAACGTAGGCCCGCTGCGCGGCAATGTTCTGGTGATCCGCCTGCAACCCGACGAAGGCATCACCCTGCGCACCACCATCAAGGATCCCGGTCCCGGCGGATTCCGCCTGTCCGATGTGGCGTTGGACATGAGTTTCGCCGATGCGTTGGGCGCCGACACCCGCGCTCCGGACGCGTATGAGCGATTGGTGATGGACGTCATTCGCGGTGACCAGACCTTGTTCATGCGGGGCGACGAGGCCGAAGCCGCCTGGGCCTGGGTCGATCCCATCATTCAGGGATGGGAAGAACGCGGCGACCGCCCGGCACGATATGATCAGGGAAGTTCGGGGCCCGAAGAAGCATTGATGCTATTGCATCGCGATGGACGCCGCTGGCGCCAAATCGGAGGTTAACATGACCCACACCGTCATCACCGACGTTACCCAACGCATCATCGACCGCAGCGCCAATCTGCGTGGTCCGTATCTGGAGCGCATGGAGCAGGCCCGGTCGAAGGGCCCCGCGCGCGCTCATCTGTCCTGCAGCGGTCAGGCCCATGCCTATGCAGGTGCAGGGTCGGATCAACAAGCCATGGCATCTGGAACGGCGGGCAATCTGGGCATTGTAACGGCCTATAATGATATGCTCTCGGCCCACCAGCCGTTCGAGCGTTACCCCGAGCTGATCCGCCAGGCGATCCGCGCAGCGGGTGGCACTGCGCAGGTTGCAGGTGGCGTGCCTGCAATGTGTGACGGCGTAACGCAGGGTGAGGCGGGGATGGAACTGTCGCTGTTTTCCCGCGACGTGATCGCCTTGGCGACAGGTGTCGCGCTGAGCCACAACACGTTTGACGCCGCCGTATTTCTTGGGGTGTGCGACAAGATCGTGCCCGGTTTGGTGATTGGCGCGCAGGCGTTCGGCCATTTACCTGCCGTGTTCCTGCCTGCCGGACCCATGACCAGTGGTCTGCCCAACGACGAAAAAGCCAAGGTGCGCCAGAAGTTTGCTGCCGGAGAGGTAGGTCGCGAGGCACTTATGGCCGCCGAAATGGCCGCCTATCACGGCCCCGGCACCTGCACCTTTTATGGCACTGCCAACACCAACCAAATGCTGATGGAGTTCATGGGTCTGCACCTGCCGGGTTCAAGCTTCATCAACCCCAATACGCCGTTACGCGATGCCTTGACCGAGGAAGGTGCCCGCCGTGCCCTGTCGCTCAGCGCACTGGGCAACCATTATACGCCGGTATGCCATATTCTGGACGAACGCGCCTTTGTGAATGGTATTGTCGGCCTGATGGCTACGGGTGGGTCGACGAACCTGCTGATCCACCTGATCGCGATGGCGCGTGCTGGTGGTATCGTGCTGGATTGGCAGGATTTTTCCGATATCTCTGCGGTCGTGCCTTTGGTTGCGCGTGTCTATCCCAATGGGTTGGCAGACGTGAATCATTTCCACGCGGCGGGTGGCTTGGGCTACGGCATCGGAACGCTGCTGGAAAACGGCCTTCTGCACCCCGATACGCTGACCGTGGCGGGGCAGGGGCTGCATAACTATACAAAGGAACCCAAGCTGAAAGACGGCGAACTGGTTTGGGAAGATGGCGCAGGCCGCAGCCTGAACGAAAAAATTGTCCGTTCGGCCAAAGACCCGTTCCAGCCCACTGGTGGCCTGTCGCGCCTGACCGGCAATCTGGGTACTGGCGTCATGAAGGTCTCGGCTGTCGCGCCCGAACATCAGGTCGTCGAAGCGCCCGTGCGTGTTTTCCACGATCAGGACGAAGTGAAAGCTGCGTTCAAGGCCAAGGAGTTCACCGGAGACGTCATTGTTGTCGTCCGCTTTCAGGGACCCAAGGCGAATGGCATGCCGGAACTTCACTCACTGACGCCGATCCTGTCGATCCTTCAGGGCAGGGGGCAAAAGGTTGCGCTGGTGACGGATGGCCGCATGTCCGGAGCATCGGGCAAGGTGCCTGCCGCGATCCATGTCAGCCCCGAGGCGCTGGACGGTGGGGCCATCGCCTATCTGCAAGATGGTGACATGCTGCGCGTTGATGCGGTCAAGGGTGAGTTGGAAATCCTGACCCAAGGCGTTCTGGACCGCGTGCCAGCCACGGCTGATCTTTCGGCCAACCAACATGGCACTGGCCGCGATCTGTTTGCTACCTTCCGCGATACCGTCGGTTCAGCCGACACCGGCGCCAGCATTTTCGGAGCTTAAAGATGTCCAAAACTCAACGCACCCGCGAAATCTGCGGTCTTGCCCCAATTGTTCCGGTTCTGGTGGTCGATGATGCCGCGCAGGCCCGCCCGTTGGCCGAAGCCTTGGTCGCTGGTGGTCTGCCCGCCCTCGAAGTCACGTTGCGGACACCTGCGGCTTTGGATGCTATTCGCGCGATGGCGCAGGTCCCTGGCGGTGTTGTGGGTGCAGGCACGCTGGTCACGCCCGAAGATGTCCGGGCCGCGAAAGAGGCGGGCGCGCAGTTCGGAGTTTCACCCGGTGCAACGGATGCCCTGATTGCTGCCTGCGAAGCCGAGGGGCTGCCTCTTCTACCCGGGGCGGCCACGGCAAGCGAGGCAATGCGCCTGCTAGAAAAGGGCTATGACATGCTGAAATTCTTCCCGGCCGAGGCCTCGGGTGGTGCACCGGCCCTGAAAGCCATCGGCGCACCGCTGCCGCAGATCACTTTCTGCCCCACCGGCGGCGTATCAACGGCAAACGCTCGGGACTACCTGTCGCTTTCAAATGTCATCTGTGCTGGCGGAAGCTGGGTCGCACCCAATCAGATGGTTGTGACCGGAGATTGGGCCGGGATCGAAACACTAGCACGTGAGGCTTCAAAGTTGATGGATTGACGCAGGATTTTGCTGCGATAGGGTGACCACAATTCAGACAGGTTGACCTCATGACACAGCAATACTCTCTCGCGCAGGGGCGTGAATATCTGGCGATTCCCGGCCCTTCTGTCATGCCTGACGCGGTTTTGCAGGCGATGCACCGCCCGTCGCCCAATATCTATGACGGCGCGCTGGTCGAGATGATGCCCGGTTTGACGCGCGATTTGAAACGCGTGGCGCGTACCGAACATCACGTCGCGATCTACATTGCCAACGGTCACGGCACGTGGGAGGCCGCGCTGTCCAACGTCATCGCGCCGGGTGAAACGGTGCTGGCACCGGCGTCCGGACGATTCACCCATGGCTGGGCCGAAATGGCCGAAGGGATCGGTGCCAAGGTTTCGCTGCTTGATTTCGGAATGTCCTCAACGTGGGATCTGGATCGCATTGCAGAGGCGTTGCGCGCTGACACGACTCATCAGATCAAGGCGGTGCTGGCTGTGCATGTGGATACGTCCAGCTCAATCCGAAACGATATCCCGGCATTGCGGGCGGTGCTGGACGATTTGAATCATCCGGCATTGCTCATGGCGGATTGTATCGCGTCGCTGGGTTGCGACCGGTTCGAAATGGATGCTTGGGGCGTTGACGTCATGGTCACGGCGTCCCAGAAAGGCCTTATGACCCCGGCAGGTGTTGGCTTTGTCTTCTTCAATGACAAAGCGCAGGCCAAACGGGCGGAAATGCCCCGTGTTTCGCAATACTGGGACTGGCAGCCGCGCGTCACACCCGAGATGTTTTACCAGTATTTTAACGGCACAGCCCCTACACATCACCTGTATGGCCTGCGCGCGGCGCTCGATTTGATTCACGCCGAAGGGATCGAGGCTATTTGGGCCCGCCATGCGCGCCTTGCCAAGGCAATCTGGACCGCATGTGAAATCTGGGCGCAAGGTGACGCGCTTCAACTGAACGTTGCAGATCGTGCGCATCGTAGCCACGCTGTGACTGCGTTGCGGCTGACGGATGGGAGAGGAACACCGCTGCGTCGCTTTACCGAAACCCAGTTGGGCCTGACCCTTGGAATAGGATTGGGGATGGAGGATCAGGATGGTTGCTTCCGTCTGGGCCATATGGGCCATGTGAACGCACAAATGGTGATGGCGATGCTTGGTGGTATGGAAACCGCTATGGCCGCGTTGAGCATTCCGCGCGGCTCGGGTGCCTTAGAGGCCGCGGCCGCCGTTCTTGCTGACCAGATTCAGGGCTAGACCCGTCAGTCTACGCTTTCGCAGCCTCCAAAGCTTTGGGCAGTGCAGCGGCGAAAGCATCCAGATCCGCTGCTTTTCCGCAGCTCACGCGGATACAACGGTTCTGCGGTGGGGCAAATGGCATTCGTACAAAGACACCCTGATCGACCAGAGACTCAAGAACTGCCTTGGCAAAAGTACCGTCCCGTCCACAATCAATTGCCACAAAATTGGTAGCTGACGGTAAAGGGTCCAGCCCGTTTTCACGTGCTATCTGGGCGATCCGCTCTCGCGCGGCACTGATCTGAGTCTGAACCTGCGATAGCCACACGACGTCTTGTAGGGCTGCCAAAGCTCCTGCCTGCGCGGCCCGGTTCATGCCGAAATGGTTGCGCACCTTGTTGAAGGCTGCGATCAATCCCGGCGCGCCAATCGCATAGCCGACCCGCGCACCAGCCATGCCGTAAACCTTGGAAAACGTACGCATCCGGATCACACGCGGATCATTCGGTGAAACCGGTGCTGCCGTACCATCCGGCGCACATTCCACGTAGGCCTCGTCCAGCACTAAAAGGCAGCCCTGGGGTAATGCCTCCATCGCCTCGACGATATCAGCGCCACTGTGCCAACTGCCCATCGGGTTGTCGGGATTGGCGAGATAGATCAGCTTTGCGGCCACCTCCGCGGCTTTGTCAAACAGCGCCGCAGGGTCCTCGTGATCATTCCGATAAGGGACTTTGTGCAATACGCCGCCAAACCCGACGACATGGTAGTTGAAGGTTGGGTACGCCCCGTCCGAGGTCACAACCGCATCACCCGGCCCAACGAGCAGCCGAACAAGATACCCCAACAGGCCATCGATCCCTTCGCCGACGACGATATTTTCTGGTGAAACGCCGTGATGATCCGCCAGCGCATGACGCAGATCGTGGTTCTCTGGGTCGCCGTACATCCAGATATCCGTTGCCGCCATCGCCTCGATTGCCCGGGGCGAGGGGCCAAAAACGCTCTCATTTGCGCCCAAACGTGCCACGAACGGGGCGCCACGCTGCCGCTCCTGCGTTTCGGGGCCGACAAAAGGCACGGTGGCGGGTAGCGACAGGGCAAGTGGGGTGTAGCGAGGATTGGTCATACGCTGAAATAACCGCATGGTCGTAGGACACGCAACCATGTGCTGCCCCGACGTTGTGGTGGAACTTGCCAATGCTTCCGGGCAAAGTTGGCCTAACCGGAGCTTGGAGGACCGCATGACACGCGTATCCGTCGAATACAAAGATCACATCGCACATGTTACGTTGACCCGCGGCGACAAGATGAACGCGCTGGATGACGCGATGATCAAGGCCCTGCTGTCAGCGGGACAAGAGGTTGAGGCCTCGGATGCTCGCGCCGTCATATTATCTGGCGAAGGCAAGAGCTTTTGCGCTGGGCTTGATATGGCGAGCTTCGCAAAAATGGCTCATATGGACCCGACCGAATGGTTGATGGAACGCAGCCATAACGGCGCAAATGAGATGCAGGAACTTGCCCTGATCTGGCACCGCATCCCAGTGCCGGTGATTTGCGCCATTCAGGGTGTGGCCTATGGCGGTGGTCTGCAAATTGCGTTGGGGGCAGATATCCGCATTGCCCACCCCGAGGCCAAGCTGGCGGTGATGGAGATGAAATGGGGCATCATCCCCGACATGGGTGGGATGGTGTTGCTGCCGCGATTGGTGCGCTCGGACGTGCTGCGCCTGTTGACCTACACTGCGCGTCCAATCGGGGCGCAGCAGGCGGCCGAGTGGGGATTGGTCACCAAACTCTCGGACGATCCGCTGACCGAGGCGCAGGCACTGGCCGAAGATATTGCTGGCAAAAGCCCATCCGCGATTCGCGCCGCGAAACGCCTGATCGAGGTGGCCGAGACCAGTTCGCGCGCAGACGTGCTTATGGCGGAGTCGGGTGAACAGGTGGAGTTGATTGGTAAACCCGATCAGATGGAGGTTGTGATGGCGCAGATGCAGGGCCGAAAGCCTGAGTTTAAGTAGTCAGCGCAGGAAGTTACGCCGCGCACCACGGCGCTTGTATGTGTTGGATTTGGTGAGTGCAGCCTAAACCCCTCTGGCAGCATCAAGCTTTTCGCGATTCTACGCCTTCTCAGGAAGCACAGCAGCTTGCGCAATGATTCGATACCCGGCCGCGATGACCGGATCGCTGTAGGTTTCGTCGACACGGCAGGGCAGAAGTCTTTTCTGAACGCGTTGAAAACAATAGAAAACCCCCACTGCGGGGCTGCGCGGTGGGGGTGTTTCGCTGTGGAATGAAAGAAGGTCAGGCGATTTCGTCTAGACGGGCGAGGGCTTCGTTCAGCTTGGCCTCTTCTTCTTCGCGGGCGGCGAGGTTGGCTTTGGCCTCCTCAACCACCTCCTCAGGGGCCGAAGCCACGAATTTGGGGTTGTTCAGACGTCCGCGCAAGCCGCCAAGTTCTTTGGCCAGCTTGCCCTTGGCTTTCTCCAGCCGCTCTTTTTCCGCGCCGATATCGATGATATCCGCCAAAGGCAGGCCGAAGGATGCACCGGGCGCAGCGATTGAGATCGTGCCTTTAGGCAGCTCGTCGGCCTTGGTCAGGCTGTCGATCCGCGCGAGACGCTTTATCAACGCCTCGTTCCGGTCCCATGCGGCTTGGCCATTCGCGTCGATCTCAGTCACCAGCATCGGCACATATAGCCCAGCCGGCACCCGCATTTGCGCACGGGCCGAGCGGGTGTTTTCGATCACCGAGATCACCCAGTTCATTTCGCGATCCGCGTCGGCGTCGATTAGGTCGGCAGCGGCATAGGTCGGCCAGTCGGCGTGGACGACCATTTTCGCGCGGTCGCCGGTCAGACCCCAGAGTTCCTCGGTGATGAAGGGCATGATTGGGTGCAGAAGGACCATGCACTGATCCAAAACCCAGCGCATTGTGGCGCGGGTCTCGGCCTGCGCCTCGGCGTCATCGCCTTGCAGCAGCGGTTTGGACAGTTCTACGTACCAGTCGCAGACTTTGCCCCAGACAAAGGCGTACAGACCGTTGGCCGCATCGTTGAAACGATAGCTTTCCAGCGCCGCGTCGACCTCTTCCCGCACGCGGGCAGTCTCGCCGATGATCCAGCGGTTTACGGCCGCCTTGGGTTTCAGATCGGCCACATCCAGTTGCGGCACGGCGTCGGTGAAGACCTCGTTCATCTCGGCGAAGCGCACGGCATTCCACAGCTTGGTGCCGAAATTGCGATAGCCGGTGATGCGTTCGCGGGACAGTTTCAGCACGCCGCCAATCGCCGCCATCGAGGCGTTGGTGAACCGCAACGCATCGGCGCCGAATTCGTCCACGATCTCCAGCGGGTCGATGACGTTGCCGGTGGTCTTAGACATCTTCTTGCCCTTCTCGTCGCGGACGAGCTGGTGCAGGTAGACGGTGTGGAACGGGATCTGATCGACCACGGCCAGTTGCATCATCATCATCCGGGCGACCCAGAAGAACAGGATGTCGAAGCCGGTGATCAGAACGTCCGTGGGGAAGTAGCGGCGCATCTCCTCGGTGTCCTCGGGCCAGCCCAGCGTTCCGATGGGCCAGAGTCCGGAGGAGAACCACGTGTCGAGGACGTCGGGGTCGCGGTAGATATAAATCCCATTTCGTTTGTTGGGAGGTAGACTCAGGATGTGTTTGATCGCTTCAGCTTCGGAATTGAACGCTTCGACATTTTGCCTTGTTCGTTCTCGAGCTAGAGCTAAAGCGGCTTCCTTATCAGGCGCACAATAGACGAGTGCTTCTGCGCCGAGGTTCCCTTTTCTAATTTCAGAAAGTTGTTGTTCGATTTCGTCTATCGTTGCTTGGATTTGCTCCTGCCGCTCTTCATCTTCCACACGCTTAGCGACCGCGGCTTCACGCCTCAATTCTTCTATTGTTCGAGCGATAATTGCTTCTCTATCTGCGGCATACCAAACCGGAATCTGATGTCCCCACCACAGCTGGCGCGAGATGCACCAGGGCTCGATGTTTTCCAGCCAGTGGTAATAGGTTTTCTCGCCCGATTCAGGGATGATCTTGACCGTGCCGTCCTTGACCGCATCCAGCGCGGGTCCGACAACCTTTTCGGCGTCCACGAACCACTGGTCGGTGAACATCGGCTCGATGACCACTTTCGAGCGGTCGCCGAAGGGCTGCATGATCGGTTTGCTCTCGACCAGAGGCACCAGTTTCTCCGCGCCCTCATGATCTGGCTTTAAGGCGGTCGACCCCAGTCGCGGGTCATCCGCGCGGGTCATCACGGCCAGACCGTCCGCAGTGATTTCTTCCACCACCTTCGCGCGCGCCTCGAACCGATCGAGCCCACGCAGGTGATCGGGGACCAGGTTGATCGCGTCGATCTCGTTCTCGGTGAATGTACGACCGCGCGCGTATTCCTGCGCCTTGCCCGCCTCTTCGGCATAGGGCGCGCCATCGGCCCGCATCGCGCCTTTGGTGTCCATCAGGCGGTACATCGGAATGCCGCCGCGCTTGGCGACCATGTTGTCGTTGAAGTCATGCGCACCGGTGATCTTCACCGCGCCCGAGCCGAAATCAGGATCGGGGTAGTCATCGGTGATAATCGGAATCTGACGGCGATGCTCTTTCGGACCAACCGGGATTTCGCAGAGTTTACCAACAATTGGCGCGTAACGCTCATCCGAGGGGTGAACGGCCACCGCGCCGTCACCCAGCATGGTTTCCGGTCGCGTCGTGGCGATCGAGATATAGTCGCGCTCTTCCTCGAGGATGACATTCCCATCCTCGTCCTTCTCGACATAGGTATAGGTCTCGCCATCGGCCAGCGGGTATTTGAAATGCCACATATGGCCCGCAACTTCGATATTCTCGACTTCAAGATCCGAGATTGCTGTTTCGAAATGCGGGTCCCAGTTGACCAGTCGCTTGCCGCGATAGATCAGGCCCTTTTCGTACATGTCGACAAAGACCTTGATCACCGCATCGTGGAAATTGGCCGAGTTCTCATGCCCCGTGCGCGGATCACCCGCAGCACCAGCCATGGTGAAAGCATTGCGGGACCAGTCACAAGAGGCACCCAGACGCTTTAGCTGTTCAATGATCGTGCCGCCGTATTCACCCTTCCACTCCCAGACTTTCTCAAGGAATTTCTCACGCCCCAACTCACGACGACCCGGTTGCTGCGTCAGCATCAGCATCTTTTCGACCTGCATCTGTGTGGCAATGCCCGCGTGGTCCTGACCGGGTTGCCACAGCGTGTCAAAGCCGCGCATCCGGTGCCAGCGGATCAGGATATCTTGCAGCGTGTTGTTGAACGCGTGGCCCACATGCAAGGCACCCGTCACGTTGGGCGGCGGGATCATGACGGTAAAGCTTTCGTCGCGCGATTTGTTCGCGCCTGCCTTGAAGGCTCCGGCCTGTTCCCAGGCCTCGTAGATGCGGGCCTCGGCCTCGGCCGCGTTGAATGTCTTTTCCATCGCCATGGGGTGCGTCCTGCGTCATCAATCTTGGGTCAGCGCCTGCAATAACGAATGCTTAAAGGAAGGGGAAGGGTCTGCGGACCCTCTGGACATTGGACAGGTGGAACCTAATGTCGCCCCTACAGGCCGCCGCAGGAGCAACCCATGGAAAAATTCGGAAAAAGTCAGCCGGTGAAACGGACCGAGGATCAGCGGTTTCTGACCGGGCAAGGGCAATATATCGACGACTCGGTGCCCGCTGATACGCTGTATGCTGCCTTCTTTCGCAGTCCGGTCGCGCATGGACGGATCAAGGCGCTGGATCTGGGCGCAGCGCGTCAGGCGGACGGTGTGCGGCTGGTCTTGGCGCTGGACGATTTGGCAGAGGCCGGAATCGATACTGTTCTCAGCGCAACGACGTTGTCGAACCGCGATGGCTCGAAGGCGGCAGCACCGGAACGGCATATGCTGGCCAAGGACCGTGTGCGCTTTGTAGGCGAGCCTGTCGCCGTGGTGATCGCAGAAACACAAACACAGGCCCGCGATGCGGCTGAACTGATCTGGATCGAAACCGAGGACCTGCCCGCCAAGCTGGATTTGGCTAGTGGTGGTGAACCGCTGCATGACGACGCGCCCGACAACCGTGCGTTTGACTGGGGTTTGGGTGATGAGACGGCGACCGAGGCGGCCTTTCAGAATGCGGCCCATACTGTCCGGCTGGATGTGGCTGACAACCGGGTCATAGTAACTTCTATTGAACCGCGCGGGTGTCAGGCGCATTGGGCTGGCGAACGGTTGCACTTTGCTTACGGCGGGCAGGGTGTCTGGGCCATGCGTGGACAATTGGCGCAGAAGCTGAAGCTGGAACCTGACTCCATCCGTGTCACGACCCCGGATGTTGGCGGCGGGTTTGGCATGAAAGCCATGCCTTACCCCGAGTATTTCTGTGTTGCCGCAGCTGCGATGAAACTAGGCCAGCCCGTTCATTGGATGTCCGACCGGTCCGAGGCGATGCTGTCAGACCATCACGGTCGTGATCTGACTTCTCTGGCAGAGCTGGCTTTTGACGCAGATCACAAGATCACTGCGTATCGCGTGCACAGCAAGGTCAATCTAGGGGCCTATAACAGCCATTTCGGGCAGGCGATCCAGACCAGCCTGTTCAGCAAAGTATTGATGGGCGTCTACGACGTTCAGACAACTTTCCTGAGAGTCGAGGGCTTTTATACCAACACCACGCAGGTTGACGCGTATCGTGGGGCGGGTCGGCCCGAGGCGATATATGTACTTGAACGGGCAATGGACCGCGCCGCGCGTGAGCTTGGCGTCGACCCATGGGAGTTACGCCGCAAGAATTTCATCCGGCCCGAGGCGTTCCCGTACAAAAGCGCAACGGGCGAAACCTATGACGTTGGTGATTTCAACATGGTCCTGTCGCGCGCGGGCGAGCAAACCCGCGGCTTTGCCGATCGCAAGGCCGCTGATGCCGCGCGGGGTCTGATCCGGGGGCAGGGTCTGTGTTACTATATCGAAAGTATTCTGGGTGATCCCTCCGAGAACGCAGAAGTGGAATTCTGCGAGGATGGAACCGTGAAGCTTTACGTCGGGACGCAGTCGAATGGGCAAGGGCATGAAACGGTTTATGCCCAATTCCTGTCGGATCAAACGGGCATTCCGATGGATCAGATCACTGTTGTTCAGGGGGACAGCGATCAGTTGCCCCAAGGCGGCGGAACGGGGGGGTCGCGCTCGGTCACGGTTCAGAGCACAGCTACGCTGGCGACAGTTGACGTCATGATCGCCGCATTCACGCCTTATCTCGCCGATAAGATGGGGGTGGAGGAGGCTGAGGTGAGCTTTGACCACGAAACATTTCGCGCGCCGGTTTCAAACCTGACACCGACATTGACTGAGGCGGCAGAGATGGCGCGCGCCGATGGACGCACCGACCTGATGAAGCATGAGGCGCGCATCACGCTGGACGCGCGCAGCTATCCCAATGGCGCCCATGTTGCAGAGGTGGTTGTCGACCCTCAAACGGGTGAGACATGGGTTGACCGGTATACCGTGGTTGATGATTTCGGAAACCTTATCAACCCGATGCTCGCCAAAGGTCAGGTACATGGCGGTGTTGCACAGGGTATCGGTCAGGCGCTGAGCGAGCATGTGGTTCATGATGCGCAGGGGCAACTGCTCACGGCTTCGTTGATGGATTACGCCTTGCCTCGCGCCACCGAGATACCCATGATTAAGTTTACCTCGGCGCCGGTTCCGTCAACGTCCAACCCGATGGGAATGAAAGGATGTGGTGAGGCCGGCACCGTGGGTGCACTGGCCGCAGTGGCAAACGCGGTTCAGGACGCGCTTTGGGAACACGGGGTGCGGCAGGCGGATATGCCCTTCACACCCCTCAGAGTTTGGGAAATGCTGACACATGAATCTGTCGCGGCTGAGTAGAAAGGTACTGGGATGGCTCGGACGGCCTTTGCGGTCCGAACACTCGGCCGAGGCGTTGCACCGCGAGCCTATTAGTCATGTCATTATCCTCGACGGCACAATGTCGACACTTGAGCCGGGTTTTGAAACCCACGCCGGCCAGACATTCCGCTTGTGTCAAGAGATGGGCAGCAAGGTCTCGGTTTTTTACGAAGCAGGGGTGCAGTGGGAAAGCTGGAAATCCTCGCTTGATGTGATGATGGGGCGCGGTGTCAACCGACAGATCCGTCGAGCTTATGGGTATCTCGCATCGCGCTACAAACCCGGCGATCGGGTGTTCTTTATCGGGTATTCACGCGGGGCTTATGGCGTGCGCAGCCTTGCGGGTGTGATTGACATGATCGGCTTGCTCAAGGCGGAACATGCGACTGAGCGCAACATCAAACAGGCTTATCGCCACTACGAATGCAATCCAGACGGAATGGCAGCGCAGGTTTTCCGCCAGCGGTTCTGCCACCCGGAGGTTGCTATCGAGATGATTGGGGTCTGGGATACGGTCAAGGCGCTCGGTCTGCGCCTGCCTCTGCTGTGGCGCTGGGCCGAGGACAAGCATGCATTCCACAATCATGAACTTGGCCCCGCCGTCCGGCACGGGTACCACGCGATTGCGCTGGACGAAACACGCGAAGTTTTTGAGCCGGTGCTTTGGAAATGCACGCCTGACTTCAAGGGTCACGTTGAACAGGTCTGGTTCCGGGGAACGCACGGCGATGTCGGCGGGCAATTGAACGGTTTTGAAGAGGCGCGCCAGCTTAGCAACATCTCACTTATCTGGATGTTAGAGAAGGCCGAGCGGCACGGGCTGCCGCTGCCTGAAGATTGGCGTCACAGGTTTCCCGCCTCGACTTCTGGACCGTCAGTTGGAACGTGGCGAGGTTGGGGTAAGATTTTTCTGCTGCGTAAACATCGCACAATAGGCCGCGACCGGTCTGAGCGGTTGCACGATTCGGTTTCGCCAGAGGAACTGCCGGGATGGGTTGCGATGCCGGATGTGCCTTCGCATCCCGCGCAATAGATAAAGCCAAAGGGCCTTGGTCCTAGTCCACCGAATGGAAACACTTGTCTTTTAGTGCAATTCGTCCAAGACCTGTGGACCTCGGAAACGATAGGCTTTTGTCCGAATGCGTCGGAATGGCACTAAACATCACAGGAACTGCCGGTGAAGTGCTGGCCGATGTTTGGCCAGCGCCGTGTAGCGATTCACGTGATCAAACCATTGTTTTTGTTTGCGGCTTTGACCATCGGCGCCGGTATCACCGACGACGGTCGCGGCGTGAACTCATCGGTTGGAAGGCAACGCCCACATGAGCCTCGCAATAGGGTTTGCCGGGCTCAACGGGCAGTCCACAGAACCAGAAGTCCTCGGTTGCGGGGTCGCCTACGGGCCATTTGCATGTCTTTTCCGTTAGCTCCATAAGCGTCAGCTTTTTGGCCTTTTTCTCGATCTCATTGACCTTGGCAAGCGCTTCCGGGCTGATTTCATTGGCCGAGGGCTGAGGCGGCAGCGGCTGACCAGCCGGGATGATCTGGCGGCGTGCGGGCGCGGCGGGCTTCGCCTCAGCCGTTGGGGCGGGGGCAGGGCGGGCCGGTTCGGTTTTTGGCGCGGGTTTGGGCTTCGCCTCGGCCTTTGGTGCAGGAGCCGGTTTTTCCTTGGGTTCCGACTTGGCCGGGGCCGCGCCTGTGGCGCGGTTCGACAGGCCCAGACGGTGGACCTTGCCGATCACGGCGTTGCGGGTCACGCCACCCAGTTCCTTGGCGATCTGGCTTGCCGACTGGCCCTCGCCCCACATCTTTTTCAAAAGTTCTACGCGCTCGTCAGTCCAGGACATCATTTGCCTTTCAAAAGCGGAAAGCGGCCCCAGATTCGGACCGCCTTGGGAATTCGTATCAGCCCCCTATTCTAATCACTGCGCACCGAGTTACAAGCAGTCTTCGAATCAGGTTAAGGATCAAGGATGCAAATTCCCTTTGAGCAGAACAAACGCCGTTTCGGAACGGTCAACTGGATGGGCCTGTACACGCTGGCCAAGCGCGAGACCCAGCGCTTTCTAGTGGTATGGACGCAGACCCTGTTGGCACCTTTGGTGACTGCCGGGTTATTCCTGCTGATTTTCAACATCGCCATTGGCCCCAGCCGCGCTGACGTAATGGGCGTGCCATTTCTGACTTTCCTTGCGCCCGGCATAATGATGATGACCGTGATCCAGAACGCGTTTGCCAACACCTCGTCTTCGATGGTGATCGCCAAGGTGCAGGGAAACATCGTCGACACGCTGATGCCGCCGCTTTCACCATTGGAAATCCTACTGGGGTATTTGGCCGGGGGGATCGCGCGTGGTGTTCTGATCGCTTTTGTTATCGCGCTTGCGCTTGCTCTGGTGCTGGGCTTGGTGCCGCAGAACCCGTTGATTGCATTAATTTTTGTTATTCTCGGAGGTGCCTTCATGGGCGCGCTGGGTCTTTTTGCCGGGATTTTTGCCAACAAGTTCGATCAGATGGCGGCCATTACCAACTTTATCGTCACACCGCTCGCCTTCTTGTCTGGCACGTTTTACTCGGTCGAAGCGCTGCCGCCTATTCTGAACCGCCTAAGCCATGTAAATCCGGTTTTCTACCTGATCGACGGATTACGTCATGGCATGATCGGAGTGTCCGACAGCGCTCCGGCGTTGGGGATTGCAGTGTGCAGTGGCGCGACCTTGGCTATTTGCGCCGTGACCTGGCAGATGTTGCGCAAGGGGTACCGGCTGAAGGCATAGGGCGCGAAATTTTTTTGCCCGAGGCGGGTTCGGCCGATCTTTACGTGAAGCTTGGTAAACCTTCGGCCTACGCGGTTCTGACACGCGCTTCGCGCCAGACAAGAATAAAGCCTCCGGTTAGAATGATGGCTGACCCAAGCTGGCTGATTGCGTCCGGAATGACGCCAAACACGGCAAAATCGTAGAGGGCTGCAAAAATCAGCGTGGCATAGCTGATTGGGGCCACAAAAGATGCATCCGCCCGCGCCATCCCGTTGACAAAGCAAGCCTGTGCGCAGGCCATCAGTAGGCCGATCCCCACCACCGCGGCCCATTGTTGGGGCGTTGGCATCTGGAACACGAAGCTGACCGCGATTGAGGCAATGGTCAGCCCCATCGCGTTGTTGATCAGCAGAATCTGTATCGGCCTCTCACGCCCGGACAGCTTTTTGATGAAAATCAACTCCATCCCGATCATCATAGCTGCTGTCAGAGCAAGCAAGGCCGCAGGTTGAAAGCTCGCGGGCGTTGGACGCAGCAGGATCAACGCTCCGGTCAGGGCCACGGCAGCGGCCAGCCAGCGCCACGGTCCCACACCCTCTTTGAGCAACGGAATTGCCAGAACCATGGCGAAGACAGGGTTCAGAAACGATAGCGCGGTGGCATCCGCGATTGGAATGAAAGCAACCGAGGCAAACATCAGCGTGATCCCCGCCCAGCCAAAGCTTGTCCGTCCGATATGCAGACCCCAATGTGGGCGGCTCAAACGCGGGCGTAGTACGCCGACTGCGCCGAGGATCGCCAGAAACGCGAACAGAAACCGCCCATGGCTGATTTGCATCGGATGCAAGGCCGGACCCAGTGTGTCTGTCCCCAAGGCTTTGGCCAGCAAAGTTGTGCCCGCGATAAAAGCGCTGGCGGCAACGATCAGCAGAGCTGCGAGGGGGGGATTATGTCGTGCCGGAGTCATGGCTCAGCGGTGCGTCACTGTGCAGGGAATGGCAAGCAGGAAATGCCGCGTATCACGTGAAACTTCCGTGACGTGAATTTCAGGGTTTCCACTGAGCGCGTGCCCCGCTATACCACGTCACATGATCAAACGTGCAAATATCCTGCGCCTCCGACGCCGACGCTTGACCGCGTAACCGGCCAGTTTGATCACTTGCGCGCTGTAAAACCGCGCAGACCCCACCAAATCTGTTGACGAACATGGGCCTCGTGTATCACTCACAAGGCTTAACTTATCTGAAAAGGATGATCCGATGATCCCGTCCGTTCTGCCGACCTATAACCGCGCGCCATTGACATTCTTAAAGGGTGAAGGCGCCTGGCTGACCGAGGCGGACGGCCGACGTTTTCTGGACTTAGGTGCCGGGATCGCGGTGAATGCACTGGGCCATGCGCATCCGGCGCTGGTGAATGCGTTGACGGAACAGGCGCACGCGCTGTGGCACGTATCGAACCTGTATCACATCCCTCAGCAGCAGGCGCTGGCCGACAAGCTGGTCGAGCATACCTTTGCCGACACTGTCTTTTTCACTAATTCCGGCACCGAATCCTGCGAATTGGCGGTGAAGATGGCCCGCAAGTGCTTCTATGATCAGGGCCAGCCCGAGCGGGTCGAGGTCATTACCTTCGACGGTTCGTTTCACGGGCGGTCTTCGGCAGGTATCGCCGCGGCCGGGTCCGAGAAGATGACCAAGGGTTTTGGCCCGCTTCTGCCCGGTTTCGTGCATGTCGCGTTCGGCGATCTTGATGGCGTCACCAATGCCATCACCGAAAAGACCGCAGCGATTATGATCGAACCGGTTCAGGGCGAAGGCGGCATTCGCCCTGTGCCAGATGCCGAATTGAAGGCTTTGCGCCAGATCTGCGATGACAATGGGCTGCTGCTGATCCTTGACGAGGTACAATGCGGCATGGGCCGGACCGGCAAGCTGTTTGCGCATGAATGGGCCGGGATCACTCCGGACATCATGCTGGTCGCCAAGGGCATTGGTGGGGGCTTTCCGCTGGGCGCGGTGCTTGCGACCGAAAACGCCGCAAGCGGTATGACCGCTGGGACGCACGGGTCGACCTATGGTGGAAACCCTCTTGGCTGCGCCGTGGGCTGTGCGGTTCTGGATCAGGTCGCAACCCCTGCCTTTCTTGAAGGCGTGAGCCGCAAGGCGGGATTGCTGCGTCAAAAACTGGAAGGTCTGGTGGCTGATCACCCCGAGGTTTTTGAGGAGGTACGCGGCGTGGGTCTGATGCTGGGATTGAAGTGCAAGGCCCCAAATCTTGACGTGGTGAATGCAGGCTATGACAACGAAGTCATCACCGTTCCTGCGGCGGACAATGTGATCCGGCTGCTGCCGCCGTTGATCCTGACCGAGGATGACATCGCACAGGCGATGATCCGCCTTGATAAAGCCGCCAAGCAGATCGAAGCCCAGCTTGCGGACGCCTGATTTTTTGTTGTTCCGGGGCCTTGTCCCTGGGCAACCCAACCAATAGCCAGAAGTGAAACGAAATGAACCATTTCCTTGATATCCACAAAACGGACGCGGGCGATCTGCGCACGATGATCAACACGGCCGGAGAAATGAAAATGGCCCGCCATGGTCGCCCCAAGGCCGCACCGGATGATGATCAGCCGCTAAAAGGCCGCATGGTTGCGCTGATCTTTGAAAAGCCCTCGACCCGGACGCGCGTGTCCTTCGATGTGGGTGTACGTCAGATGGGTGGGCAGACCATGGTGCTGTCCGGCAAGGATATGCAACTGGGGCACGGTGAAACGATTGCAGATACGGCCCGCGTGATGTCGCGCTATGTCGACATGATCATGATCCGGACCTTTGACGAAACCATTCTTACGGAGATGGCGGAATACTCGGACGTGCCGGTCATCAACGGTCTGACGGATCGAACGCATCCGTGCCAGATCATGGCGGATGTTCTGACATTCGAAGAACATCGCGGGCCGATCAAAGGCAAGAAGGTGGTCTGGACCGGCGACGGGAACAATGTCTGCGCCTCATTCCTGCATGCGGCTGGTCAGTTCGGCTTTGACCTGACCTTCACAGGCCCGGCGCAGTTCGACCCCGAGGAAGAATTTATGGGATTTGCCCGTCAAAAAGGGTCGAAGATCGTGGTTGAGCGTGATCCGTTCAAGGCCGTTGAGGGCGCCGATCTTGTGGTCGCTGACACTTGGGTTTCGATGCACGATTCCCAATCCGCCAAGGAACGCCGCCATAACCTCCTGCGCCCCTATCAGGTCAATTCCGAGCTGATGTCACATGCCAAACCCGACGCATTGTTCATGCACTGCCTGCCTGCGCACCGCGAGGAGGAAGCGACATCAGAGGTCATGGACGGGCCGAACTCGGTGATCTTTGACGAGGCAGAAAACCGTTTGCACGCGCAAAAGGCGGTTATGCGCTGGTGTCTGGGTGTCTAACTGCGGCGGCGGATATCCCACACGCGCAATCTGATCAGCGTTCGGGCGGCTGCCAACACGGCCAAGGCGCACAAAGCTGTCTTGGTCATGATCTCCATCGTGCCTTCGATCAACATGGCATGTACAACGCTGCCGATGATGGTGACGGTGGCCAGCCCGGTGTGGCTCAACCTCCAGACCCGAAACCGCAGGGCCAGACGTTGTCGGTATATTCCCAGCGTGGCGGCCGCAAGTGCCGCCCACATTGCGACGACTCCCCAAGCTGAAAACGGTGTGGGTGAGACAAAAAGCAACGCGTCAACCACGTCTGGTGGGCTGGTAACCCAGAGCCCAGCCACATGGATCAAAATGGCGATGACCAGCGTGACGCCGACCCATCTGTGCCAGTGACGACTTTCCAAGGGGGTCAACCCGGGCAGGTCTCGCCCTGCCAACAAGGGCTGCAGGACCAAAAGCCCCATGCTCAGCACTCCGGCGAAACCGGCCAGGATGTAGATCGGATCGCGCCAAGCCAAAAGTGGGCTGAAGGCCGCCGCAACAAGCGGCACCGCCAAGACGGCGGTCACAACAGCCCAGATCACAAGAGTCCGGATCACGAAGGTCAGACAGGTTTCAGGACAAAATGTGCCGCCAGTGTCTGGTCCTTGGAACTGGCCATAACCGGGCGCAGGAATACGGTTTCGAAATCTCCGCTGTCATAGGCTAAGTGACCATGTGGCTGCCCAAAGGCGGGTACGATTTGCGGCATCTCAAGCCGGAATTCACCATTTGCATCAGTCAGGGTCGCGCCGTGGCTTTGCGGGTCACGTTCGTGACCTTCGGTGGTGTGCGCCCATATCTGAATGCGCTGGCCGGGCAGCGGGGCACCGTCACCCGCGCGGCGGACTGTGCCCGTCATCCAGAACCCACCACCGCCGATCCGGTCAACGATTGGTGCGCCAGGGCGGTAGTTGTTGGACCCTCCGCGCATGGAAGGCGTCGGTGCCAATCCGGCTGCGCGCGCGGGCAGCAGCAGCCCCGTGCCGCCGGTGGCCAGTACTGCCCCGCCCAAGGCCATCACAGAGCGGCGGGATAAGTGTGGATGCGTCATAACGGAACCTCCTGAAGGGATTCATGCTTGGCAACATAGATAGCACGGTTCAGATCAGTTCCGAGTTGACGATCACGATTCTGTGATCATTCTCGTCCTGGCCGAATTTCTTTGACCTATCGCGGGCAGGATGTCCGCAACAGGTGAGCATATATGCACCCACATGCCAAACTTCCGCACTCCGATTGTGCGCCGCTGCGTCTGCCATTGTGAACGAAACGCTCTATACTCCGAAACAAGTAAGTTATCTATTTGATCGCAGGAGTGACGTCATGAGTTGGAATCCGACCCACAGCCCCGAATGCCTGTCTGAAAATGCGGCGTTGGACACTTTGATCATTCCCCGCGCCCGTGATCTGGGCGGGTTTGAGGTGCGCCGGGCATTGCCTTCGGTCAAACGTCAGCTCGTCGGACCATTCATTTTCTTCGACCAGATGGGTCCGGCTGAATTCATCACCGATGGCGGGATTGATGTACGCCCGCATCCGCATATCGGACTCGGGACGGTCACTTATCTTTACCAAGGTGAGTTTGAGCACCGCGACAGTCTAGGCACGCATCAGATGATTTACCCCGGCGAGGTCAACTGGATGGTTGCCGGTCGCGGCGTGACCCATTCTGAGCGCACAAGTGCAGAAACCCGAAGCACAAAGCACAGCCTGTTTGGCATCCAGACCTGGATCGCGCTGCCCGAAGCGCATGAGGATATGGCACCCGACTTCGAGCATCACAAACAGGCTGCGTTGCCGCACATTGAGGACTCCGGTGTCAGCGCCCGGCTAATCCTGGGGTCGGCCTATGGTGAATCCAGCCCGGTAACGATGCTGTCGGAAACCTTTTATCTGGATGTCCAGCTTGACCCGGGCGCATCCTTTCCCCTGCCAGAGGATCACGAAGACCGAGGGGTTTATGTTACGCAGGGCTCGGTCGAAATTGCGGGTGATACATTCGACGAGGGAAGGATGATGGTGTTCCGCCCCGGTGATCCCCTTTCGGTGAAAGCCGGACCAGCGGGGGCGCGCCTGATGTTGCTGGGCGGCGCGACCATGAACGAAGATCGCTACATCTGGTGGAATTTCGTGTCATCCTCGAAAGAAAAGATCGAGGCGGCCACGCGCGAATGGAAAACTGCGGATTGGGCGAATGGCGCTTTTCATTTGCCACCGGGCGATGATGAGGAATACATCCCGATTTCGAAAGAGCTGGAGCGGACCAGCCCGAGGTTGGCGCGCTGACCACGCGTCAGGGGGGCTTGCCCCTGACCCCTTAGACAGCGATCCTATTAGGTGCGGAGGGTTGCCATGAGGATTGTGATCGCGGGGGCAGGCAGCATAGGATGCTATTGCGGTGCACTGTTGGCGTCTTCAGGGCACAGAGTCACGCTGTTGGGCCGCAGCCGCATTCTTGACCCCATACGCGACAAGGGGCTGACGGTGACGGATTTCTCTGGCCTTTTGCGAAACGTGGCCGCGCAGGACGTTACCCTGACTGACGACGCCAGATGCCTTGCACATGCAGATGTGGTTATCGTGGCCGTCAAGGCCGGTGCGACATCGGACATGGCCACTCTGATTGCGCAACACACCCCGGTTTCCACGCCGGTCCTGTCCTGGCAAAACGGGATGGACAACGCGCGCTGTCTACGGTCGATATTGCCGGACCATGATGTCCGTGCCGGGATGGTGCCGTTCAACGTTGTACCGACTGAACCGGCTTGTTTTCACCGTGCCACCTCTGGTGAAATCGTCATCCAAAGCGGCCCCGGAGCGTTGGCTCAAAAGCTGGGCTGCACTGACCTGCCAATCGTGGAGAGCGACACGATTGACGCCGTCCAGTGGGGTAAGCTGCTGATAAACCTAAATAACGCTCTGAATGCACTGTCGGGATTGACCTTGAAAAAGCAACTGCTGGACCGGAATTGGCGTCGGCTTATGGCAGATCAGATGTCCGAAGCTTTGTCCGTTCTCAAGGCTGCTGGCCATCCTGTCGCGTCGACCACGCCGCTGCCGGCGTGGATGACGCCATACATCCTGCGCCTGCCGACGCCTGTCTTTTCCCGCATTGCGGCCCGCATGTTGACCATCGACCCAAGCGCACGCACCTCAATGTCGTATGATTTATTGGCAGGCCGTCCGACCGAAATCGACAGCCTGCAAGGGGAAATCATGCGTCTGGGCCACCAATTTGGCGTCGCAACACCGATCTGTGCCAAGGTCAGCGCCCTTATTAAGCAGGCACCAGAGGCTGCGCTGTTACCGGACCAAATAGCACCCTAAGGGTGTCAGACAAAAGCCGTCAGAAACACGAAAATTGCCGCCGACATCGCCGCCGCAGCAGGAACCGTGACGACCCAGGCCGCGACGATAGTCATGAAATGCGAGCGACGCACCAGCTTGCGACGTTGATGTTCTTCGCGCGCCAGACGCTGTTCGGGCGGGCGCTGACGGTTTGACTGTTTCCAACGCTGGTCCGAATGCCATTCGCGATAGAACCCAACGCCGAACACGGCACCAACGGCGATGTGGGTTGAACTGACGGGCAGACCCAGCCAGCTGGCCACGATCACGGTGATTGCTGCCGAGAGGGCCACGCAAAATGCGCGCATCGGGTTCAGCTTGGTGATCTGGCTGCCCACCATTTTTATGAGCTTCGGACCAAAAAGAAACAGGCCAAATGAAATACCAAACGCTCCGATAACCATGACCCATGTAGGGATCGACACTTTCGAGGCGAAATCGCCGAACTCGGCGGCGTGTACAATTGCGGCCAACGGGCCAACGGCGTTGGCGACATCATTCGCGCCATGTGCGAAACTGAGGAACGTCGCTGAAATGATCAAGGGCAAGCCGAACAGCGTTTTCAAAGACTTGGTGCGATTTTCCAGCCCTTCGGACTTGCGCCGCACCCATGGCACCGTCACTGACCACGCCAAAACTCCAAACGCCAGCCCGATCATCAGCGCCACCTCAAGATCGATCTTCACGATACGTTTCAGACCTTTGACCGAAAGATAGGTTGCAAATGCACCTGCCATAACGGCCACAAGGATCGGAACCCACCGCCGGGCCGCGGCAATCTTGTCGTCCTGATACTGGATTTTTGCATTGATAAGCGCCAAAAACATGGCGGCGATCACACCGCCCAAGACGGGCGAGATCACCCAGCTGGCGGCAATCGCGCTCATGGTGCCCCAACTTACCGCGCTCAGCCCCGCAGCGGCGATACCTGCACCGACCACGCCGCCCACAACGGAATGGGTGGTCGATACCGGTGCGCCGAACCATGTCGCGATATTGACCCACATGGCCGAGGAAATCAGCGCGGACATCATGGCCCAGATGAACACAGAGCTGTCCTGAACGGAGGCCGGGTCGATAATTCCTTTAGAAATGGTCGAGACCACGTCCCCACCGGCAAGCAAGGCCCCTGCGCTTTCTGCGATTGCGGCGATGACGATCGCGCCGCCCATGGTCAGGGCATTGGCGCCAACGGCTGGCCCCATGTTGTTGGCAACATCGTTTGCGCCGATATTGATCGCCATGTAGGCCCCAAAGACTGCCGCAGCGACGACGATCAAACCGCCATTTGCCTGCCCGAAAAAGACCGCAGCCGACAATCCGGCCAGGGCGATGAAGGCCAGCGCAATACCTGGGGCCAGAATCGGGCGCACGATGTGTGAATTCGCAGTTTCAACCCGCGAAATGCGGTTTAGATCGCTGTCCAGAGCTTGCCAGCGTTTTTTGGAAAGTGTGTCCGACATCAGATTTCTTTAGGTGGCGTGGATCGAGTGGCGCGCGTATCCGGTTTCAAAACACGGGGCAAGCTGACTCACAAAGAGTTGTTGCCAAAGCGTTACAATTGCTGAAGAAGCGCGCTCAGCTCCGGTTCACGGACCAGTTCAGCCGCCTGTTGCGGGGGAAACCAGCGCCGGTCTCGCTGTCCTGCCTCGGGGTAGTTCTCAGCCAGCCCTTTGACACGTATGCGATACACGTTGGCGTGCACCGGAATGGACGAGCCGTCGTCCATAACCTTGTCATAGCTAAAATGACCGATTGAGGTACGATCCAAGTGATCCGGCTGCACCCCAGCCTCTTCCCAGGCTTCCTGTTGCGCGGTTTCGGCTCCGTCTTTTCCGTTGATTGGCCAGCCCTTGGGAATGACCCAACGCCCCGTGTCGCGGCTGGTGATCAACAGCACCTCGGGCCCGTTCGGCGTGTCGCGCGTGCATATTGCGGCGAACTGCACCCGTGGGGGGCGCCGGAAAACAGGCCGCGCCACCTCTTGCCAGATTTTTTGATACCATGTCGACATTGATGAGTTTGAGCTTTTGCCACCGAGTGAACGTGATGGTGAACTTACAGTTGAAAAGGGGTATTTCAACCACCCCTTAAAAACAGACCGTTTTGCAATGAGTTGCGAAACTACCGCCGCCTTTTTGCCCGCAATGTCGGATCGGCCTGTGTCGGGTCTTCGGGCCAGGGGTGTTTGGGGTATTGCGCGCGCATGTCCTTTCGGACGTCAGCATAGGTTCCCGCCCAGAAACCGGGCAGGTCGCGGGTGATTTGGATCGGGCGCTGTGCCGGAGACAGCAGGGTGATCTTCAGTGCCTCGCCCCCCACAATCGGATGCTGTGTGACACCGAACAGCTCTTGCAGACGCACCGAGATCTCAGGCACCGCGCCGCTGTAGTCAATCGCCACTTTGCGCCCCAAGGGCGTTTCAAACGACCCAGGTGCGCGGCGGTCCAACTCTTGCATCTGGGTCCAGTCCAGCCGCGTGCGCAGGGCGGGTAGCAAATCAAAGCGTTTCCAGTCCTCGGCATTGCGCACACCGGACAGCATGGGCAGTAGCCAATCTTCAAGTGTGTCTATCAACCCTTCGGTCGTAAATTCAGGCAGGTCCGCTCCTTCGGCCCGTATCAGTTCTACCCGAGCCGCCAATCGCGCCGCTGCCCCGTCCAGCCGCAATCCCAGGTCGCGAACGCCATCCAGCATGGCCTGCGCGACCATCTCGTCGGGTACGTCTTTCCAGATCCGGTCACTCAAAGTGATCGCGCCCAGCCTTTCCTGCTTGCGCGCCACAACACGACGGTCGCGTTTCGACCACTCACAACTGTCTACCCAGTTGATCTGATCCGCGAACAGGTCTCGGATTTCGCGTTCTGAAATTTGTGCGGCCATGCGCACGCGGGCTTCGCGTGGGTTGCCGTCCGTATCCGTGACCACCAAATAGGGCGCGGCGGCGAGGGTATCATCGCTGTCCAGTACCACACCTTTTCCGCCAGACAGAACGTAACGGGGCGTGTCACCCTTGCGCCGTTGCCCGATGCGGTCGGGATAGGCCAGTGCGGCCATTGCGGCAGGGCTTAGATCGCTGGCGTTTCCTTTGGTGCGCAAACGCTTGGCTTCGGCCCTTATGCGGTCCGCGACGCCGGTGTTCAGCTGCCAGACGCGGTTGCGTTGAAACGCTTGCGGGTCGCGCAGGGCCTCGAGCCGGAGCAATATATCCGCTGGTGCTGCTTTCAACGGGTCGCGTTCAGCCATGAGCGCGGCTAAAGGCGCAGCATTAGGTCCTGCGTGTTCAAGCATGTGTGCCAGTCGCGGATGCAACGGCAGCGCGGCAAGAGCGCGCCCGTGGTTGGTGATCCGCCCTTTGGCGTCCAGCGCGCCCAGCATGGAAAGCAGCGCCTTGGCTTCGGCCATTGTGCCTTCGGGTGGGGATGTCAGGAACGCCAGATCGCAGGGTTCCGCACCCCACAGCGCAAGTTCCAAGGCCAGCCCGGTCAGGTCCGCTGCCTCAATCTCGGCGGGCGGGTAGGCGGCGAGCGCGCCTTCCTCTCCTTTGGACCACAAGCGGTAGCACACCCCTTCTGCAACACGACCGGCGCGGCCTGCGCGCTGCGTCGCCTCGGCCCGTGTCACCCGTTCGGTCACCAGGCGCGACATGCCAGATCCCGGATCGAACCGCGCGCGCCGGGCTTGTCCCATGTCGACAACGACCCGGATGTCGGGGATTGTAAGAGAGGTTTCGGCAATCGAAGTGGCCAGCACCAGTTTGCGACCGCGTTCCACCGGCGCAATCGCGGCACGCTGGGCAGCAAAAGGCATCGCTCCGAACAGGGGGCGCACCGTGCACTCCGCTGGCAACAGTCCGGACAAAGCGCCCTCGGCCCGGCGGATTTCGCCCTCACCGGGTAGGAACACCAACATGCCGCCACCCGTGTCGCGCGTTTCCCGCTCGGCGCGAACGACCAGATCGACCAGCGCGTCCAGACGCCGCGCTTGAACGCCTAAGGGCCGGTCTAACCAACGCGTTTCAACCGGGAAACTGCGGCCTTCGGACGTGATCAGCGGTGCATCCATCAACCGACCGACAGGCTCTGCATCCAGCGTCGCGGACATGGCCAACAGGATCAGATCATCGCGTAGCGCACCGGTGACTTCCAAACACAGGGCCAGCCCCAGATCCGCGTTCAAAGAGCGTTCGTGGAATTCATCGAAGATCACCGCGCCAACACCGGGCAGGTCAGGCTCGGATTGGAGCATTCGGGTCAAGATACCCTCGGTCACAACCTCGATCCGGGTTGCTTTGGACAGTTTTGCGTCGCCGCGCACGCGGTAACCGACTGTTTCGCCCGCACGTTGACCCAGAGTTTCCGCCATACGCTCGGCGGCGGCGCGCGCGGCCAGCCTGCGCGGCTCCAGCATCACGATCTTGCCATCGCACAAGCCCGCTTCAAGCATGGCCAGAGGTACGCGTGTCGTTTTACCCGCCCCCGGAGGCGCCTGAAGTACAGCGCGGCCCGAAGCCTTTAGGGCGGCAAGCAACTCTGGGATGGTGTCATCGATTGGCAGGCGTGTCATGCGCGCTTTATCTGCCAACCGTCCGGCAAGGTCCAGTTCCGCAATCGGCGCAGCCCCAAGCTCATGTACGGTTTTCGAACAAGCGCCACGCCAAGAAGGGGCAATAAGAAATAAGAAGCGAGTCTTGTGGGCGAATGGGGACATCTTGCGCATTTCCCAAACGCTCTGGACAAATACGGTATTCCCGCGGCAAGTAGTCATGCCGCAAAAGATCGGGGTTGAAATGGACATACGCAGCCTGGGTGACAGGATTTTGAAAGGCGAGCGTCGTGCGCTGGCCCGCGCAATCACTTTGGTCGAAAGTGGCCGAGAGGATCACAGGGCGCAGGCGACGGAATTGCTGACCCATTTGGCGAAATCCAATCGGCAATCGCTGCGTATCGGACTGTCGGGCACTCCGGGCGTTGGTAAATCCACCTTTATCGAGAGCTTTGGCATGATGCTAATCGAACAGGGCTTGCGCGTGGCGGTGCTGGCGGTTGATCCTAGTTCGACCCGGTCGGGAGGCTCCATTTTGGGCGACAAAACCCGGATGGAACGCTTGAGCCGTGAGAAAAACGCCTTTATCCGACCATCCCCCAGCCAGTCTCATTTGGGTGGCGTTGCCCGACGAACGCGTGAAGCGATTGCCTTGTGCGAGGCTGCTGCTTTCGATGTGGTCCTGATTGAAACCGTCGGTGTTGGCCAGTCCGAGACCGTGGTGTCCGAAATGTCTGATTTATTCCTGTTGCTTCTGGCTCCCGCAGGTGGGGATGAGTTGCAGGGTGTCAAGCGCGGTATTATGGAAATGGCGGATATGATCCTGGTCAACAAGGCGGACGGGGATTTGAAAGCCACCGCGACCCGGACCTGCGCCGATTATGCCGGTGCCCTGCGCCTGTTGCGCAAGCGCCCGCAGGACCCAGAGGGTTTTCCCAAGGCCATGACCGTTTCGGCGGTCGAGGAACACGGGTTAGAGAAGGCCTGGGCCGAGATGCAGTCCCTGGTCCAATCGCGTCGGGAAAGCGGCCATTGGGATGCCAATCGCGCCGCACAAGCGCAGTACTGGTTCGAGCAGGAAGTCCGTGCCGCCCTGTTGGCAAGGTTAACAACCCCGCAGGCGCGTACCGACATGGCCCATCTGGGTGCTCAGGTCCGCACCGGTGAATTAAGTCCTTCGGCGGCGGCCGAAACCATGCTGGCGTCTTTGCTGCCGCGTTAGGCGGCGCGCCGCGGTACACAGTTCCGATAAAAGTTTCGTCATAGACTAAAGATCGCAAGGAACCGTGCTATTCTAACGGTCTGAATGTGCTGGACTGGTTTTGATGCCCAGAATTGACGGGACAAACGGTGACGATGATATCGACGTCACGAATGACAACGGAACGCTGAACGGTGTACCGCAGGGCAGCCCAATCGACAATATTCGGGCGCGCGGCGGTGATGACGACATAGACATCACCAACAGTACGATCGCCAATAATGTCCTCGGAAATGCCGGGAATGACACTATCACCGTTACAAACAGTACGGTGGGCGGGCGAATTGCCAGCGGCTCGGATGCGGATACGGTCGATATCACAGGATCAACCGTTGGCTCCATTCGTCTGGGCAGTGGAAATGACACGCTGAATTTCAGCAGCACAACGGTTGACGGAGACATTCGCGGGGGCGGAGGCACAGACACGCTGAACCTGCCGGCCGGGACAGTTATCGACGACGTCGCGTTTGGCAGGATCACCGTCGAGGACGGTGTTCGATATTCGGTATCCAGTGGCACGTTTACTCTGCCCTCTGGCATTGTGGTTACCTATTCGGCCTTTGAAAACGGGGCGGGCGTTCCATGCCTTGTCCGGGATACTGGTATCCTGACACAGAATGAGGTGCGACCAGTTCAATGCCTGCGGATTGGCGAAATGATTTTAACTCTGGAACACGGGGCGCAGCCGATCCGGTGGATCGGACGGCGCCGGTTTGACCGTGCCGCCTTGTTGAACAATCCGCGCCTATGGCCGGTTCGGATTCTGGCGGGGGCGCTGGGCAACGGGTTGCCCCGGCGCGACCTCTTGGTATCGCGTCAGCACAGGATGCTCGTGCGCTCGAAGATCGCAGAGCGGATGTTTGGGACAACCGAGGTTCTGATTCCCGCAATCAAACTGACCGCATTGCCGGGCATATTCATCGATGACAGTGTGCAACGCGTCGAATATTTTCACCTGCTCTTTGACTGCCACCAAGTCATCTTTGCCGAAGATGCACCGACCGAAAGCCTGTTTCTTGGTGAGGAAGCCCTGAAAACGCTGGGCTCGGATGCCAGACAAGAGATATTCGAGATTTTTCCCGAACTGCGCGACAAAAAGCTGATACTGAAGCCCGCTCGCCTTATCCCGCGTACGCAGCAGCAGAAGCGTTTGCTTCAGCGGCACCACAGAAACAAAAAACCCTTGTTGCGGAACCCACAACCAACCTGCTCTGGCTTGCACGCAAAGATTTCGTGCGAGCCATCTTGACCCCCTTGGCGATTCCCACTACACGCATCCAACCAGTTTTCGGGCGCGACTTCGGGTTGCGCCTCTTGTGATTTGGCCGCAGGTGTTTTACCCGGCCTCCAGAAACAAAGGAAGAAACCATGTCGCGCCGTTGCGAACTGACCGGAAAAGGCCCGATGACTGGCAACAATGTCAGCCATGCCAACAACAAAACCAAACGTCGTTTCCTGCCGAACCTGAACGATGTTACCTTGCAGTCGGAAACACTGAACCGTGGCGTCAAGCTGCGCATTTCGGCGGCTGCGCTGCGCTCGGTCGATCACCGCGGTGGTCTGGACGCGTTCCTGGCCAAAGCCAAGGATGAAGATCTGTCAGCAAACGCGCTGAAGGTGAAAAAGGAAATCGCGAAGGCGCAAGCCTCGGCCTAATTCCTTTTCAGACCGCGAAGAATTCGAACCCTGTACCGATTGGTGCAGGGTTTTTCTTTGCTCGCCGTTCTTCAATTGGAAATAAATAACGCCGCTTGGTGATATTGTTCACATACAATGCGCCCTTTTTAGCTTATGTTTGTTCATATTCATCTGACGGAGTTCAGTCACATGTCATATAAAACTTCTGATTATTTCTCCCTGTTGGCTGCCTTTTTTGGCAAATCGGTTGGGACATGCTTTCGGATGCAACGGCAGGTGAACAGGTTGCATACGAGCCTGACCAAGGGGTCTGTCAAACGTCCACCTGCGGACAGTTGACACGATACCAAGTTCTGCGGGCTTTGGGCGCATCCGATTGTGCTTGAAGCTCGCTTTGTGTCGGGCCTATACCTAGCGCAGGATGAAACCCGTTCTGAACAGACTCTTGCCATTGGCGATTTCTCTGCTTGTCATCTTGACGGGGCAGGGCGTGGCTGCGTCGCGCGGAATGGATGGCCCGGTGGGGCAGATGGTTCTGTGTACAAGTACAGGCCCGGTAGTGGTCTATATGGACGCCAGCGGTCAACCAACGCGACCTGCACATTTCTGCCCAGACTATGCCTTGGCGCTATTGGGCGCGATCGACGTTCCGGCGTTGGATTTACCGTTGGCGTCGAAGGTCACCCAGCCTGCTCCGCTGCGGAAGGCAGACAACTTGATTGCTTTGCCGGTCCCGAGAAAACCAGCGCGCGCGCCGCCTATTTTTCTCTGAAACCCTCTGTAATATTGAATGAAATCTAGACCAGGAGAGACGCGATGTCCCTCAAATCCAACCTGTTGGCCACGATGGCTGCGGTTACCCTTGCAACAACTGCATTTGCGGAAAGTACCATTGCAGTTGACGATGCCTACGCCCGGTCTTCGGGAAAAACGGCTAAGGCCGGCGCGGCTTTTATGATGATCCAAAACAGCGGTGACACGGATGACCGGCTAATAGGCGCGAAATCGGATGCGGCTGCGCGTGTCGAGTTGCACACGCATAAGATTGATGACGCCGGCGTGGCCAAGATGATCGAAGTCGAAGAAGGCTTTGTCATTCCGGCTGGCGAAACTTATATGCTGCAACGCGGTGGCGACCACGTGATGTTTATGGGCCTGACCGCACCCTTTGAGCAGGGCGCGAAAGTTCCCGTAACACTGATTTTTGAAAACGCCGGGGAAGTCGAAATAGAGATCCCGGTTGATCTTGATCGTAAAGACAAGGGCGGTCACGGGTCTCATTCCAACTAGGGCAACGCCTGTCTTCGGGCCGCTGCGCGGCCGTCATCCATGCGTCAGGCCGGGTCATACCCGGCCTGCTGTCGTTTTCGCCGATCCGTTAGCGATTGACGACCCGCATGGCAACACGGTCATGGGCGCGTTTGAATCGTGCAGTCAGCCAGAACATCATCGCAGAAAACGCCAATGCGCCGAAGGCGATGGCCCAACCCAGCGCGACCATGCCGCTGCCCGGCCAGAATATGAGAACCAGTCCGATTAGCAGTGCGATAATCCCCGAATTGCGGACCGATGGCGCGTCGGGATGCTGATCCGACATTTGTCGCCATGCCATCAGCGAACCAACCCCGACAATGAGTGCCCAAGCACCCAAGAGGAAGAAGGTCAGGCGCGCCACGCCCTCGGGCCAGATCAACAGCACCAAACCAATCAGAAGCGCGCCGATACCGACCCCTCCGATCAGACCGCGCCGCCCAAAGCCCAGCAGCGTCAGGCTGCCATCCACGATCAGGACCAAGCCAACAAGGCGCAACAGCAAGGAAATACTGCCAGTTGGCCAGAACAGTGCTGCAATCCCCAGAAGCCCGGCCAAAATGCCACGCAGCAGGAACGTCCACCACAGCCCGGCAAGTTGATCGCCAAGGGCATCACGGTTGTCCAGGCTGCCCACCTCAAGGATTTCTTCGCGAGGGGAATTGGGATCGGTCATTGTACCCTCCTGACGTATCAGGGCTTCACTATAGGTTAAAATCTCACTGTGTGTCTGCTGTTATCTACGGCTGAGCAGACCCTCTACCCAGCGTGGGACCGTTTCCGTTGCCGGACCGAGTATGACATTGTCAAAGCTGGAAGCGCCAGACGAGGGGTCAAGGTTCAGTTCCACCGTGCGGGCACCGGAGCTTTGAGCTTCGTAAACGAACGCGGCAGCGGGGTAGACCTGGCCTGAGGTGCCAATGGCTGCAAATAGGGTCGCTTCGGCAAGGTGGTCATAGATTTCATCCATGAAATAAGGCATCTCGCCAAACCAGACCACATCGGGGCGGGCTGCAGGGGCGGTGCAGGCTGTGCAGGGCTCACCTACCATCATCTCGGGCGGAGCAGGCCATCGGTGACCGCAGGACGCACAGAGCGCACCGGCGAGTGTACCATGCATATGGATCACGCCTTGCGCACCGGCGGCTTCGTGCAGGCTGTCGACATTCTGGGTGACGAGTGTGACCTTGCCGTGAAAATCCTTTTGAAGACGCGCCAGTGCCTCATGCGCTGCATTGGGCCGCGCCTTTGCGGCTTGTATGCGGCGAGCGTTGTAAAACTCATGGACAAGGGCAGGGTTGCGTGCGAACCCTTCGGGCGTGGCGACGTCCTCAATCCGGTGCTGTGACCACAACCCGCCTTCGTCGCGAAAGGTGCCTAATCCGCTTTCGGCGGAAATCCCGGCCCCGGTCAAAATGACGATCTTTTCCATCCTAGCCTCATGCGATAACCCTTGCCCATGACCCACCGTATCCTCTTTGTCTGCTTGGGCAATATCTGCCGTTCCCCTGCTGCCGAGGGCGCGTTTCGCGCGCGTGCGCCGCATTGCATCACCGACAGTGCCGGGACCTCGGGATGGCATATTGGTGATCCGCCTTATGGGCCGATGCAGGCTGCAGCGCGTGCACGCGAAATTGACCTCAGCGGCCTACGGGCACGGCAATTCGTGGCCGAGGATTTTGACAGTTTTGATCTGATCATAGGAATGGACGCAGATAACATCAGGAATATCGAGGAATTGCGACCTGCCGGAAACGAAACGCCTGTGCGATTGCTTACAGATTTTGCGCCAGAGTTGGGTACGGATCATGTGCCGGACCCCTATTATACGCGGGACTTTGATGGCGCTTTGGACTTGATCGAAGCCGCTGTTGCGGGACTTGACGCGTATCTTCGGCGCTAACCCATTACCCTGAGGCGATCCGCAAGCCACGGCAGTTGTGCCAGCGCCGGATCAACGACCTGGTTGCGCATCAAGCGGCGCATCATGCCGGCAACATCCTGTGGCACCTGATCAGACCAGTCGTTTCGCGTAAACAAGGAAATGGTGCGTGCGAAATCACCGAACGGGGCGGGGTGTGCCTCAAGCGCGTCGTGAAACCGTGTTGCCCGCATGTAGCCAAGCGGCGTGGTGATTGCCCAACCCAGCCCACGCGCCACCATCGCCATCAGGGCCAGATGCGAGCCGATTTCGAAACGTTCCTCGTAGTTGAGCTTGTGCCGAGCCAAGTGGGCCTCAATCTGCCGGCTGATAAGCTGTTCGCGGGCATAGCGCAGAAACGGCAATTCCTGTACCGCATCTGTTGCACCTTTCGGCGTTACCAGAATAAATGGATCCTGCACCAGCGGGTATTCGACCACGTCTTCGAGCACCTCACCGGAATGGGCCGAAACCACCAGATGCAGGCGCTGTGCCTCAAGCTCATCGAATAGGTCGAGGCTGGGCAGGGTGATCAGCTTGAACTTTGACCGGGTCAGGCTGTCGGCCAACAACGTGGCCAGCCGTGGGGTCAGGTCGTTGTCGAAGTCATCAATCAGCCCGATGGACAGCGTGGTGAGATGCCCCAGATCCATCAAGGTCAGCTCGCTCTGGGCCATTTGAAGCTCGGCCAGAACCGCCTCGGTCCGGGCAAGAAAGCTGCGTCCGGCCTGGGTCAAACGCATCGGACGCCGACCATGATCGACCAGATCGGTGCCCAGAGCATTTTCCAGATTGCGCAGTTGCTGCGACACTGACGGTTGGCTGAGCCCCGTGATCTCGGCCGCCTGCGCAACCGAGCCTGTCCGCGCCAAGGCCTCGAACACTTCGAGCCCGCGCAGGGTCAGCCCTTTCATAACCATCAGATATCCCTTTCGCTGCGCCTTTTCTGGGGTGCAGCGCGGGTCAGGTCAAGGTTTCAGAATAGGTCAGCTACAGATCGCCTGCGCCATCTGGCCAAAGTTCTGATACCGATCCCACAACGCATCGTCACGCGCCGTCCGCGACATCTTTAACTCTTGCGCCTGATGAGGGTCCTGAAACCATTTCGAGATGGTTTTCTGATCACTGCGCGTCAGCGCCTGATCTGCCACTCGCTGAATGCAATTGCACCGGTCGCGCGTTGCCTCTGCCCGGTCGGATGCAAGGCAAGCGCGTTTAATATTCGCCGCCTCAAGGGATTTTGGCGCCACAGCCAAGATAGACGTGGCACAAAGTGCGATCAGAAGGAACTTTGTCATGCTCATGCCTCGTTGTTTTGCCTACCCGGACGGGTCTTGCGCCCCTCTCGGTCTAGGCGGAAGTATGAATCAAACGGGGTGCCTGTTCAATGGCCAAGATCTCCCGTATCAAAAATACCGCTTCGCGTCTTGTAAGCGCTAATCTTGCCGTTTTTGTGGCTGCCGAGGCAAAGCCTGCAAGGTCGCTGAAAAACAAACTGTCCGGATTCGCAGCGCAGGACGCCGGAGAAGACAAAAGGCTTTCGGACGCCGCGCCATTTGCAAGGATCACAGCGTGCTGGTCCAGCAAAAGGTGATGATAACACGCGGTTTTCTTGTCGGACAGCCATGCAGCGCCAGCATCAACAAAGCTGATGGCCGGGGCAAACACCTCTGACGAACCGAAATGCAATTCGGCCATGGCGTGTGTGATCAACAACCTATGTTGCTGCGACACCAGCAGGGGGGCAAAATTTGACAGCGTTCCACAGGGGATTTCGACCATTTTGAACCGCCCGGTCGCGATCACATTTTGCATTCCGACCCACCGCACGGGGACATACCCACTGTCTTGCGTCCAGACCTTATCGCCCGGTTTCAATTTTTCTATGCGGATCTGGCCTTGATCAGTGCGAATCCACGTGCCGCGGTCATAGCAGATCGGTGTGACGTAATCGGCTGCTTGGAAACTTGGCCCTTCCTGCGTATCGACCACAGTCAGCTTCACGCCGGCTGGTGGGAAATCGCCGGGGCCGCCGATAAATGCGATGCCTTCGACGGTTGCGTAGGACAGGTTCGAGTTGTTTACGTTGAACGCCACGGCCTGCCATGTGTTGGTACCATCGGTCAGCGTGATGCCATATTCGGCCTCGACCCGGGTGCCATCGTTGAACAGAACGCCGTCGATCGTCTGATCACCGTCCAGACGTTGGTTCCCGTCATTGTCGGCAAATCTATTATCGCTGCCGTTATCTCTGATAAAAACCTCGGTCGCAGACCGCGAGTCGATCGTGATTGTTTCACCAATCAGATGAACCCCGGTCCCCTGATTGAGACCGTCGAGCCCCTGTGGAACCGAGACCGAGAGTTGGCTTTCTCCCAGTATGAAAATGGAATATCTCGCCATAAACTAAACTGCTCTTGAATTGGTATTTTAGTCTCTTGCTAGCAAAATCACCTCTTGACCTCAATTTTAGGTGAACGGCACAGGTGTAACTGTTGCAAATGGCAAACGAACGTGGCGCTTCGCCGCTTGACGGGGCCTCATTCTGCGGACATATCCCACTGCATGACAGACCTTGCTCATATCCGTAATTTCTCCATCGTCGCGCATATCGACCATGGCAAATCCACCCTTGCCGACCGGCTCATACAAGAGACCGGGACGGTGCAGGATCGCGACATGAAGGAACAGCTGCTTGACAGCATGGATATCGAGCGTGAACGCGGCATTACCATCAAGGCCAACACGGTCCGCATCGACTACACTGCCGACAACGGCGAAAAATACGTGCTGAACCTGATCGACACTCCAGGCCACGTGGACTTTGCCTATGAGGTCAGCCGCTCCATGCGCGCGGTGGAAGGTTCACTGCTGGTCGTCGACTCCACCCAAGGGGTCGAGGCGCAGACGTTGGCCAACGTGTATCAGGCCATCGACGCCGATCATGAGATCGTGCCGGTGCTGAACAAGATCGACTTGCCCGCGTCTGACTGTGACCGTGTCGCCGAACAGATCGAGGATGTGATCGGCATCGACGCCACCGACGCCATTCAGGTTTCCGCCAAGACGGGGCAGGGCATCCACGAAACACTTGAGGCCATCGTGCAGAAACTGCCTGCACCGCAGGGCAATCTGGACGCGCCGCTCAAGGCGATGCTGGTGGATTCGTGGTACGACGCCTATCTCGGCGTCATCGTTCTGGTTCGCATCATGGACGGCACGTTGAAAAAGGGCATGCGGGTCAAGTTCATGTCGAACGGCACCCTGCACCATGTCGACCGCGTCGGCGTTTTCCGTCCCGCGATGCAGATGGTCGACTCGCTTGGCCCCGGTGAGATCGGGTTTCTGACAGCGTCCATCAAACAGGTCCGCGACACCCGCGTCGGTGATACCATCACCAATGACCGCAACGGCACTGACAAGGCTTTGCCTGGCTTCAAACCCGCGCAACCGGTGGTGTTCTGCGGCCTTTTCCCCGTCGATTCAGCCGAATTCGAAGACCTGCGCGACGCGATCGAAAAGCTGGCGCTGAACGACGCTTCGTTCTCTTACGAAATGGAAACCTCAGCCGCGCTGGGCTTTGGCTTCCGCTGTGGCTTCCTCGGCCTGCTGCACCTTGAGGTCATCCGCGACCGCATTGAACGCGAATATGATATCGAGCTTATCACCACAGCGCCGTCGGTGATCTACCACGTCTTCATGAAAGACGGTGAGATGATCGAGCTGCACAACCCCGCCGATATGCCGGACCTCAGCAAGGTCGACCACCTTGAGGAGCCGCGCATCAAGGCGACCATTCTGGTGCCCGACGAATACCTGGGCGACGTGCTGAAACTTTGTCAGGACCGCCGCGGCATCCAGATGGACCTGACCTATGCGGGCCAACGCGCCATGGTCGTCTATGACCTGCCGCTTAACGAGGTCGTCTTCGACTTCTACGACCGCCTGAAATCGGTGACCAAGGGTTATGCCAGCTTCGACTACCAGATGACCGGGTACCGTGAGGACGCGCTGGTCAAGATGTCGATCCTTGTCAACGACGAACCCGTCGACGCGCTATCCACCATGGTCCACCGCGACCGGGCCGAGATGCGGGGCCGGGCGATGTGCGAAAAACTCAAAGACCTGATCCCGCGCCATATGTTCAAAATCCCGATCCAGGCCGCCATCGGAGGCAAGGTCATCGCCCGCGAGACCCTCTCGGCCCTGCGCAAGGACGTGACCGCCAAATGCTACGGAGGCGACGCCACACGGAAACGTAAACTGCTGGACAAGCAGAAGGCGGGAAAGAAAAAGATGCGTCAGTTCGGGAAGGTTGATATTCCTCAGGAGGCGTTTATTAGCGCCTTAAAAATGGACAGCTAAAAGCTGGCCATTTTTACGGCGGGTAGGCGAAAGCGGTTGGCGCAGCCAACTGCGTGCCCACACGGTAGTCGGACAACAAACATTTAGTTTGAAGGGCATGCTTGAGTGCATGTGCGTGCTATGAGAAGTTATTGAAACGCAACCAATTTAGGCGTTTCCAATGAGCGAATACGATAGACACTTCAAGCTAACTGAAACCCGCGACCATGAAATTGTGGTATTTGAAGAGCAGTACCGGTCTCTACGTAAAGAAATCTTAGATCGGCAACAGAGACGTTTCTTTATCGTTGCTGGTGCTGCACTGGGAATACCCAGTGTGTCCGGTTTGAAAATAACTGGCGTAATGGAAGGAACATTTTTGTACATTGTTCCGCTAGTTGTTGTCGCAATGTCATTTTTGTTTGTCATTGAGGTTAACGGCATCGCGAGAGCCGGGCGTTTTATTGAAAAACGTATTGAAAACCAATTTAAGAATGTGGCGGGCTGGGAGCATTTCCTGAAGGACTTGAGAGCTACAAACGATCTGACGCCTTCGGTAGTAAAGGTAGCGAACTCAAGCTTTTTGATCCTGATGGCCGTATACTTTGTTTTTTCCGCTTTAGTTTCCGCTTCAAGGCTCTGGTATCGAGAAGTCGGAGATGGTGGAGGTTTTTTTGAAGCTGCGCAGACTAGTGGGGCATTCTGGTCATTGACCTATTCAGCGTTCATGTTGGCTGCATTTTTTGCTTGGATCTATGGGATGTGGCCCCATTTGAAGTTCTCAGCCGAAACCCACAAGTGAAGCATTCAAACTCTAAATGTTAACCCCCGACCGGCGGCACTGCCGGGCCGCGCTGACCTGTCCCTGTAATACCGAAGAATTGTCTCCCCCAAAACACCCAACCCACCTAACAATCCAATGGGCCATTCATGAAGTTTCCCTAGCGTAACTTGCAGTCTCCCCAAGCCACCCCAATCTCGTAGTCACAGGTTTCACGTAGCCTGCGGATCGGCTTGTCCTACAGAACTGGCCCGTCCGACAGGTGAACCGAAGCGTTTCCGGCCCGTCCGGTCTGTAGGGGTACTGGCTGCGGTAGGTCGCGGCGCGTAATAGGTAATCACGGCCGGGTCGGAGCGCTTCTCAAGAACGGACACCTTAACTGGGCTGTGTGTTGTCTTGCGGAAACGCTGCCGTCCGATCTTCCCCCGCATGCTCAACGCGCCACCAATGACGGTCGCTGGCAATGTGATTCGAGGGAAATGGGGCCTGAGGCTCTAAGAATGCCCCCAGTTTTGAATGCTCAAGCAGCCCGATGACCTTCGCACCTGCAGAAAACACTCGAAAACCGGGAGTTTTCGGCCAGATTGACTTATCCACCAGTAAAGCTGCACCGCAGCAAGATTTCCCGGGTTATCCACAAAGCTCTCCAGCCGGATATCAACATCTTATCCCCGTCAAATTTTCATGCTGCAGTGCTATTTTCTTGTCGGACACTCAGACCAATGCAACAGTCATTCCATCGCAACGGTTCTCAGGAACCTGAGCGGAGCGCAAAGGCCAGGGGGTCGCAGCGGTGAAAGAGAGTTCTAGGACTTTTCCTTTCACAGCAGGGGCTTACCGGTGGGTGATTGACTGGGTCGGAGTTACCTTCGGATCAGGTGGTCATCTTCTCAGACGGCCGGCGCGTGCTGCGAAGTGCCGCTTGGTGCTAGGCAGTGGTTTCGGCCCTTTCCGGGGCTGAGGCAATCGGTTCGGAACGTCCCCCGGACGTACCGATCCACTAAGGCGTCAGGAGTGTCCGCAAGGATACATGCATGGACCGCGTCTGCGCACCTGACGCCTTTTCCTTTACGCGTCTTAGAAGAACAAGCAGGGCACCACTCTATCCCTTGTATACAAGGGAACGGGGTTCTTGTGATGCCACAAGAACCCCGTCGACGTGTCAGAAATGCAATACCGCGTCTATGCACCTGTACGACTGTACTTACAGTGTATCGGTGTCGATTTCAACTACATCTTGGGCGCGAGGCCCATAGAGTCACAGATTGTAGGGGGCGGTCTACAGGCTCTGCTGAACGTCCGTGGCCGCATTCTGGATCGCGTCGCCAGCTTTCTCAATATCTTTGCCAGCGCCTTTTGCCGTTTCGCAGGCGGTAAGGGTAAACAAGGCAAGCCCCAACAGAATCGCACGGATCATCGGTGTCTCCATTTGTGTCAGTCGAATGCTGCGTAACAGTTTTCCCAGCGCGGAACCAGACCATACGGCGCAGCCTCTGTTGAACCCGGCAAGTCGCACAAACACCGGGTACTGAACTGTTATTTGGCAGAAAACGAGTGGAATGCGCCGCAAGAGATGACAGGCGCGCTATTCCTCGCCATTGAATAGGTCATAGACGAGTGCAAGCAAGCGGCGCGGGCGGTCATCTGCAAGGCGATAGTAAATTGCCTTGCCCTCCCGTCGCGGTACAACAAGCCCCTCAAGCCGCAAACGTGACAGTTGCTGCGACACGGCGGCCTGTCGGGCTGACAACAGCTCTTCCAATTCGGTCACGGATTTTTCACCCGACACCAGATGGCACAGGATCATCAACCGGCCCTCGTGGCTGATGGCCTTCAGGAAATTTGCCGCGTGGGCGGCGTGGGCGACCATCTTGTCGAAAGCCTCGGGCGTTGCATCCTGCGATACTTGGGTAAGGGCCATTGGTTATTTCCTTGTTTGCCCCAGGAGCGGGGTAGTTTGTGAGTGGTTTCGGTGCTTTTGAATAGAACCCTAGCTATATAGTCTGTCTGTGCATTTCTACATGCACGGATCAAAATGGTGTGATGTGAAGGTGTTAATATGTGATTAACTTTTTTCACCCGGGTCCTCGCCAACGCCTGTTTTGCTGTCGTATCGCCGCGGTAGTGGATGAAGTATCGTGGCCCCCTTGCAGCCCCCCGATGGCGACACTAAGACTCGGGTAACGTTTTTTTGGGTAGTGTCCCAATCCATAGCAAACAGGCAGGTTCATAATGTTCGATCCAGTTGACACCTACATGAATACGCTCGTTCCCATGGTGGTCGAACAGACCAGCCGGGGCGAACGCGCTTACGACATTTTCTCGCGCCTTTTGAAAGAGCGGATCATTTTCATCAATGGTCCGATCCACGACGGGATGAGCCATCTGGTGGTCGCTCAGCTTTTGCATCTTGAGGCGGAAAACCCCAGCAAGGAAATCTCGATCTACATCAACTCGCCCGGTGGTGTTGTGACCAGCGGTTTGTCGATCTACGACACAATGCAGTACATCAAGCCGAAATGTTCGACATTGGTTATCGGTCAGGCGGCGTCGATGGGGTCGGTTTTGCTGGCCGGTGGCGAGAAGGGGATGCGGTTTTCTCTGCCTAACAGCCGGATCATGGTTCATCAGCCCAGCGGCGGATATCAGGGTCAGGCCAGCGATATCATGATCCATGCGGCCGAGACGCAGAAACTGAAAGATCGCCTTTACGACATTTATGTACGTCACACGGGTCAGACCAAAAAGGCGGTTGAAAAGGCGCTGGATCGCGACAATTTCATGAGCCCGGAAGAGGCGAAAGATTGGGGTCATATTGACGAGATCGTCGAAAATCGCGCCAAAATGGACGGCGAGGATTCCTGAACTCACACCCGCGCGTCGGTAGCGCGGGTAACATTTTGAGATTGTAGCCGTCTCGGTGCTGGCCTAAGCTGCACCATAAGACAATAAGCGCGGCCGGATGACGGCCGCAGGGAAGAAGCCCGAAAGGTAGAACATGGCGACGAATTCAGGCGGTGACGGCAAGAACACGCTCTACTGTAGCTTCTGCGGCAAGAGCCAGCATGAGGTGCGCAAGCTGATTGCCGGACCGACCGTGTTTATCTGCGATGAATGCGTCGAACTATGCATGGATATCATCCGCGAGGAAACCAAGGCCAGCGGGCTGAAATCCTCGGATGGTGTTCCGACGCCAAAAGACATATGCGAGGTTTTGGACGATTACGTAATCGGTCAAGCCACAGCCAAACGCGTTCTGTCGGTTGCCGTTCACAACCATTACAAGCGCCTCAATCATGCTCAGAAAGCGGGCAGCGATATCGAGTTGGCAAAGTCCAACATCCTGCTGATCGGCCCGACGGGGTGCGGCAAGACCCTGCTGGCACAAACGCTGGCGCGGATTTTGGATGTTCCGTTCACCATGGCGGACGCGACGACGCTGACCGAAGCCGGCTATGTGGGTGAGGATGTTGAGAACATCATTCTCAAACTTTTGCAGGCCAGCGAATACAATGTTGAGCGCGCGCAGCGCGGTATCGTCTATATCGACGAGGTCGACAAGATCACGCGCAAGTCTGAAAATCCTTCGATCACGCGCGACGTATCAGGTGAGGGTGTGCAACAGGCGCTGCTTAAGCTGATGGAGGGCACCGTGGCCAGCGTACCGCCGCAAGGTGGGCGTAAGCATCCGCAGCAAGAATTTCTGCAAGTGGACACCACCAACATCCTGTTCATCTGTGGTGGAGCGTTTGCCGGGCTTGACAAGATTATCGCGCAGCGTGGCAAAGGCTCGGCGATGGGCTTTGGTGCTGATGTGCGTGACAATGACGAGCGCGGCGTAGGCGAGATCTTCCAGGATCTGGAGCCTGAAGACCTGTTGAAATTCGGATTGATCCCTGAATTCGTCGGTCGTCTGCCGGTGTTGGCAACGCTTGAAGATTTGGACGAAGATGCGCTTGTCACGATCCTGACCAAACCTAAAAATGCCCTGGTTAAGCAATACCAGCGGTTGTTTGAGCTGGAAGATGTTGAGCTGGCCTTTACGGATGATGCGTTGAAGTCGATCGCCAAGAAGGCCATCGAACGCAAAACCGGAGCGCGTGGCCTACGCTCGATCCTGGAAGACATCCTGTTGGATACGATGTTCGAACTGCCTGGCATGAAGAATGTGACCGAAGTTGTGGTCAACGAAGAGGCAGTGTCGTCCGACAAGCAGCCGTTGATCATTTACGCGGATGCAGCGGAGTCGGCCTCGGCGGGATAAGTCCTTAACAGTAAATCAGAGATGGCGCGGCAAAGACCGCGCCTTTTTCTTGTGAGGTCAACATGACGATCAAACGCATATCTTCGGGCGGAGAGTATGAGGCCAAAGTCGGCTATTGCCGTGCGGTTGTTGCAAAAGGCTTTGTTTTTGTGGCCGGAACTTGCGCGCAGGGTGACGATATTCCGGAAGACATCGTTGGTCAGTGCCAGTCAGCGCTTGATGCGATTGGTAAAGCGTTGGCCGAGGCTGGCGCAAGTTTCGCAGATGTCGTCAGGGTGAACTATTACCTTCCGGACATGAGCGAGTTTGAACTGTGTTGGCCGCTACTGGTTGAAACATTCGGCGCGAATCCCCCGGCCGCTACTGTGACAGAATGCAACTTAATTACTCCTAAAGACCGTATTGAGATCGAAGTGACCGCTGCGTTGCCGTAATAGTGAGTGCGGTCCTAGCGACACTGGACCTTGGCGTGCCTTTGGTCCATATCTGCGGTGATAGAAATGCCGGAGGCAGCCGATGGGTATCTTGAACACATTATTGCGGGCCGTGACCTGGTGGAATGGGGCCACTTTGGGCACGCAAATTTACACCGCGCGTAAAGGCCAAAAAGTCGGCGAGGACAATGAGGGCAACGTCTTTTATCGCAACGCCGACGACAGCAAACGCTGGGTGATTTTCAACGGTGAGGCCGAGGCCAGCCGGATCGATCCTGATTGGCATGGCTGGTTGCACCGGACGTGGGATGAGCCGCCGACCGATAAGCCGCTAAAGCACAAGACCTGGGAAAAGCCGCATCAGGAAAACCTGACAGGCACTGCGATGGCCTATACGCCTGCCGGATCCCTGCGCCGCAAAGACCCGGTCGAACGCACAGACTATGAGGCCTGGAGCCCGGAATAAACGAGGCGAGCAATGTCGACTTACAATTTAACCGAAGTATTGGTCGGTGGGGCCGTATTGGCCTCTGCCGTTGCGTTTGGCGTGTATGCCAGCCAGTCCACCGGACTGTCGCAGAGCGCCACGGGCTACCAGTTAGAGGCTTCGTTTCGCTCACTCGAAGGGGTGAGCGTTGGTACGGATGTACGGCTTGCCGGTGTCAAGATCGGTACGGTGACAGGGGTAGATCTGAACCCTGACACTTACCGTGCGGACACGACGTTCACGATCCGGGATGGCATACTGGTGCCTGACGATAGCGCCATTGTAATTTCGTCCGAAGGGTTGCTCGGTGGCAATTTTGTCGAAGTGATGCCCGGCGGTTCGCCGTTTTTCTTTGAACCCGGTGATCAGGTTACGGATACGCAAGGCGCGGTCAGCTTGATTTCGCTCTTGGTCAAATTCGTGGCCGGAGATGGCAGCGAATGAAACACTTTGCCCTTGGCGCTGCACTGTTGGCCGCGACGACTGTTTCAGCACAACAAAAGGTCCAGTCCGGCCCCGGGGCGATTCTGCGAGGGCTGGACAAGGTCAGCGGCCAGACCGTGGATGTCGAAATGCAAAGCGGTCAAAGCGGAGAGGTTTTTGGACTGGACGTCGCTTTGGGAGATTGTCGCTATCCGCCGGAAAACCCGACGGGTGATGCCTTTGCCTATCTGACGATATGGGAAAAAGGAAAGTCGGATCAGCTGTTTGACGGGTGGATGATCGCGACCTCTCCGGCATTGAACGCGCTGGATCACGCCCGTTACGATGTCTGGGTCATACGTTGTATAACGCCCTCGGCTGATTGAGCTAGTGGCGCCGTGAAATCAGCGCTGGCGTTAATCGCCTCTTCCAGTTCCTTTCGGTATTGCGAGCGCGGAATTTCGATCGCGCCAAGGGACGCCAAGTGCGCCGTGAGGAACTGAGTATCGAACAATCGAAAACCGGTTTGACGCAGACGATCCACCAGATAAGCCAATGCGATCTTTGAAGCGTCCTTTCGGCGGGAAAACATGCTCTCGCCGAAAAAGGCTGCCCCCAGCGTAACGCCGAAAACGCCGCCAACCAATTGGTCGCCCTCCCAAATCTCTAGCGAGTGCGCCTGACCTGAGTGATGGATTTTCAGGTATAGGTCACGCAGTTCAGCATTGATCCAGGTATCAGAACGGTCGGCACAGCCATCGACCACTCCGGCGAAGTCCTGGTTGATCGTTACCGAGAACCCGCATTTTCGAATGCGACGCGCCAGACTGCGGGAAACGTGAAAGCCATCCAAGGGAAAGACGCCGCGAAACTTGGGGTCAACCCAGAAAAGCTCGGCCGCGTTGCGGTGCTCGGCCATCGGGAAGATACCGATGGAATAGCCGTGCAGTAAAAGGTCCGGGGAAAGGCTCATCTGGAATGCTCAAGGGGCGAAGGATTGGTGTCCTTCGCCCCCGGTATGTTACTGGGCCATATTTTCCTCAAGCCAGTGCTCCAACCAGTGAATGTTGTAGTCACCGCTGTGAATATCGGGATCCTGCAACAGGGCGTGAAACAGAGGCACGGTGGTGTCAATGCCATCGACGATCAGTTCACCCAGCGCGCGTTCCAGCCGTGCCAGTGCCTCGGCCCTGTCGCGGCCCTGAACAATCAACTTGGCGATCAGCGAATCGTAATAGGGCGGGATCGAGTACCCGTCATACAGCGCCGAATCCATACGTACCCCAAGGCCGCCGGGCGCATGGTAAGCCGTGATCTTGCCAGGGCAGGGGGAGAAGTTCGGCAGTTTCTCTGCGTTGATCCGAACCTCGATTGCGTGGCCGTTGATCTCCAGATCGTCTTGGCTGAACGACATCTCTTCCCCGGCGGCGACAAGGATTTGCTCGCGCACCAGATCGACGCCAAAAATGCCTTCGGTTACAGGGTGTTCCACCTGCAGGCGCGTGTTCATTTCGATGAAATAAAACTCGCCGTTTTCATACAGGAACTCGATTGTACCCGCACCGATATAGTTGATTTTTGCTACGGCATCGGCACAAATCTTGCCGATCTTCGCGCGTTCTTCGGGGGTGATGCAGGGGCCGGGGGCTTCTTCGAACACCTTTTGGTGGCGGCGTTGCAGCGAACAGTCGCGCTCACCCAGATGCACCGCGTTGCCCTTCCCGTCGCCAAAGACCTGAATCTCGATATGGCGCGGCGTGGTCAGGTATTTCTCGATGTAAACCTCGTCATTGCCAAAGGCGGCTTTGCCTTCGGCGCGTGCGGTCAGGAAGGCGCTTTCCATCTCATTGGCGCTGCGGGCGACTTTCATACCACGTCCACCACCGCCGGCAGTGGCCTTGATGATGACGGGATAGCCGAACTCTTCACCGATCTTTTTTGCAGCTTCCAAATCAGGCACGCCACCGTCCGATCCGGGAACGCAAGGAACACCCAGTTCCTTCATCGTGTCCTTGGCGGTGATCTTGTCGCCCATGATGCGGATATGCTCGGCGGTTGGGCCGATAAAGGTGATGCCGTGATCTTCGACGATCTGAACGAACTCAGAATTTTCGGACAGAAAGCCATAGCCCGGATGGATCGCCTGCGCGCCGGTGATTTCACAGGCCGAGATGATGGCAGGTACCGAAAGATAGCTTTGCGGGCTGGGGGCCGGGCCGATACACACCGATTCGTCTGCCATGCGCACATGCATCGCGTCGCTGTCGGCGGTGGAGTGGACGGCGACCGTCTTAATCCCCATCTCGCGCGCGGCGCGGATGACGCGCAGGGCGATCTCGCCTCGGTTGGCAATCAGGATCTTGTCGAACATGGGCCCGCCTTACTCGATGATGACCAGAGGGGAGCCGAACTCCACTGCATCGCCGTCTCCGACCAGAATGCGTTTGATTGTGCCCGCCTTGGGTGCGTGGATGTGGTTCATGGTCTTCATCGCTTCGACGATCAACAGCGTGTCGCCTTCGGATACAGATGCGCCGACCGAGATGAACGCGGGCGCGCCCGGTTCGGGTTGCATGTAAACGGTACCAACCATGGGTGACGTCACCGCGCCGGGATGGTTTGCCGGGTCTTCAACAACGGCGGGCGCATCGGCAGGGGCAGGAGCAGGGGCGCCAGTGGGTGCGGCAGGTGCAGCGGTCGGAACGGCGACCTGAACCGGAGCGGCAGCGGCCTGGGTCAATCGGCTGACGCGTACGTTCAGGCTGTCTTCTTCGCCATATTCACGTTTGACCTGCAATTCCGTCAGGTCATTTTCGCGCAGCAATTCTGCCAGTGCCTTGATGAATGCCACATCCGCTTCGTGTTTGGTGTCTGTCATGAGTGTCCTCGACGGTTCCCCTTTGGCCCGTCTGTTCCTGCGGGCTTTGGTCTGATTACGCAGCGTTATAAGCCAAGCGCCCGGTCATGAAAAGCGCAGTCTGGCCTTGTGGGAAGGCGGTTTTTTCAGGTTCTCGCAAGGCAAAAGGGGTTAAAGCGGCATACCCGAAAGTTTCGCCACCAGTTCGGGCAGTTTGCGGGCGCCGAATTTCTCCAGCAGGCGCGCTCGGTAAGCTTCGATCGTGCGATAACTCAACTCTAACTCTGCCCCGATTTCTTTTGCCGACAGTCCACGGCAGGACAGGATGGCGACCTCGCGTTCGCGGGCGGTCAGTTCAACCAGCGGACGTTCCTCGGAAATGTCGGAAAAGCTCCAGATTCCATGGCGGAACGGATCATCGGGCGTTAGTGAGCGCCCACGCGCGCGGCACCAAAACAAACCACCATTGCGCCGCCGCATGACCCTTTCGTCCGTGTAATATCCGGTATCACGCATCACTTGCAGACTGCGGGCACCAATACGCTCCCAATCGGCGACAGATGGGTAAAGGTGCAGCAGCGGCATATTGCGGTAGTCTGCGGCTTCACCGCCAAAGGTACGGGCGAACTGTAAATTGCACCGCCGGATGACCCGGTTTTCCAGTTCGACCAATCCGATTGGGGCATATTCAAAGGCGGGATCGCTCATCGTGCTATCGTGCCGGTAATTCATCGAAAATAGAAGGGGTGGTGCGCAGATTCTGGCCTGGGTTGTGGTGCGGAGTCGTGTTTCAGTTTGTTAAGCCTGTAAATGCACTATGAAAATAAGTAATTAAATAATACAAATACAACAAGAGTTCTGAAAATTACGGGATGATCCCAACGGATGGTTTCGCTAAGGGAGGGGCGAGAGCATGCGCGATACTCTGACAGGCAGCCGTATACGGGAAAGGCGGCAGATTGCCGGTCTGCGGCAGGCCGAGCTGGCGCGGCAGGTTGGGATTTCGGCCTCATACCTGAACCTTATCGAACACAATCGCCGGCGGATTGGTGGCAAACTGTTGGTCGATATCGCATCGGCGTTGACGGTGGAACCTTCGGTGCTGACGCGGGGTATCGAGGCGACTTTGATCTCGGCGCTGCGCGAGGCTGCGGCGGATTCCGTCGGGCAGAAGGCAGAGTTGGACGGATTAGAGGAATTCGCCGGCCGTTTTCCCGGATGGGCGGGCGTTCTGGCGCAAATGCACCGCCGGGTCGTGTCCCTTGAGCGTACGGTTGAAACGCTGTCTGACCGTCTGACGCATGATCCGCATCTGGCCGCATCCATGCATGAGGTTTTGTCGACCGCTGCTGCGATTCGCTCAACCGCTGCGATTCTGGCTGACACCCAAGAGATCGAGCCGCAGTGGCGGGACAGATTTCACAAAAACCTGCATCAGGATGCAGAACGTCTGGCGGACAGCTCGAAATCTCTGGTCACTTATCTGGACAACAGCGATTCTGATGGGGATCACCGCGGTGTTCCGCAGGAAGACGTCGAGGCGTTTTTTGACGCCAACAACCATCATTTCAACGATATCGAGCACGGTGGAGCAGCGGCGGACGTCGACCTGTCCGAACTGGACTCGGCAGCGGCGAAATCTCTGACGCAGGACTTCCTTGCTATTTATGCCGCAGACGCACGGGCGATGCCGTTGAAGGATGTGCAGGCCGCTTTGGCGGAGGCACCGCTTGATCCACTGCAGCTGGCATCCCGGTTTTCGGTGGATGTTGCAACGGTTCTGCGTCGGCTTGCGACCTTACCGGACGGGTATCTAGGCCGCCCAACCGGTTTGGTCGTGTGTGACGCATCCGGAAGTATTCTGTTCAGCAAATCGGTTCCCGGATTCGCCATGCCACGTTTTGGCGAAGCCTGCCCCTTGTGGCCGTTGTTTCAGGCGCTGAACAGGCCATTGGTCCCGATCCGTCAACGCGTCGCTCAGCTTGGGCGGGCAGCGGCTGTCTTCGATTGCTACGCCTACGCCTGGCCGCAACCGGGATCCAAGTTTGACCAGGCTCCGGTTTATCGTTCGGTGATGCTGGTGCGCTCGGTTGAGGATGTCGCGCAGGATGCGCAGGCCGTCGCGCGCGTCGGCCCCAGTTGCAGGGTGTGCCCCCACGACAATTGTTCGTCCCGGCGTGAGCCGTCGATTCTGAGCGAAGGTTTTTGACAGTTTCCCGACATCGCGCGTAAGCTGACGTGGATAGGTCGTCCAATCAATGACCTGTCACGGGGAGGACAGACAGTCATGAGCCGTAAGGTTCTGTTAATTGAGGATGAACCCAACATCGCCGAGGCTATTCGGTTCCTGCTGACACGCGAAGGGTGGCAGGTGGAAACCCATGCAGAAGGCGCGGACGCGTTGCAGGTTATCCGGGTGGCAAGCCCGGACCTATTGATTCTGGACGTGATGCTGCCGGGAAAAAGCGGGATGGAGATTCTACGCGACCTGCGTGAGTTGGAGGACATGCAAGGATTGCCAGTTCTCATGCTGACGGCGCGTGGCCAGACCCGCGACCGCGAGATGGCCGAAAATGCGGGCGTCAGCCGCTTTATGACCAAACCTTTTTCCAATTCAGAGATGCTGACGGCTGTACGCGATCTGCATGCACAGGCGACACAGTCATGAGCACGCACGAAGACCGACCGCCCTCAGGTGCGCGGCCTTCGCTGTTTCTTGAGCGGCAAAGCTATCGCCGCCGCAGGTTGACGGATGCGGCGCGGCTTTTGCCCTTTCTTGGGGCAGCGTTGCTGGCTGTTCCTTTGCTTTGGCCGGATGATCCGAACCGCCAGCAAGCGGTGCCGTTGTCTTCTGCCATGTTTTACATCTTTGCCTGCTGGGTTGGTCTGATCGTCGCCAGCCTTGTTTTTGGGTTTGCGGCTCGTCGCATGTCGGCGCAAGACGAATCCAAACCCGGGTCGGACCAATGGCCACGCTGAACGTTCTGATCCTGGTTTGCCTAGGGTATGTCGTGCTGCTGTTCGGTGTGGCCTTTGCCGCAGACAGGTTGGCAGCAGCCGGTAAGGGGGCATGGCTTCGGTCTTCGCTGATCTATACGCTGTCCCTTTCGATCTACTGCACGGCGTGGACGTTTTATGGCGCCGTGGGCAATGCCGCGCGGTCAGGGCTGGAATTCGTGACGATCTACCTCGGCCCAACGCTGGTGATGATCAGTTGGTGGTGGGGTCTTCGAAAACTGGTGCGGGTCGGGCGCAGCCATCGGGTGACGTCTATCGCTGACCTAATTTCCTCGCGCTATGGCAAATCCAACACGCTGGCGATCTGCGTGACCATTCTGGCGGTACTGGGTGGAACGCCCTATATCGCGCTGCAGCTTCAATCCATTACATTGTCGTTTTCAATATTCGCCGACGCCGACCCTTCGGGCCTTTACCGCGAAGGCTCAAGTGTATTCTGGGTTGCAGCTGGCCTGGCCGTTTTTGCGATCCTGTTTGGCACCCGAAACCTGGATGCGAATGAGCGTCACCACGGGGTCGTGACGGCTATCGCACTGGAGTCCGTGGTCAAGCTGTTTGCCCTGCTTGCCGTTGGCGCTTTTGTTGTCTGGGGTGTCGCGGGGGGCGTTGGTCCGATGATGGACCGCATCGATGCCTCTGAGATCGGGCACTGGAATGTCGATACGGGGCGCTGGACAACCTTCATCTTTCTATCCGCAGCGGCCTTTGTCTGCCTTCCTCGCATGTTCCAGGTGATGGTGGTCGAAAACACGGATGAGGGACACCTGAGGACTGCCGCCTGGGCCTTTCCCCTGTATCTGCTGCTTATCAGTCTTTTCGTGGTGCCGATTGCCGTCGTCGGTCTGGACATTATGCCCGAAGGCTCGAACCCGGATTTGTTTGTGCTGACGGTACCTTTGTCGCAAGGCAATGACTGGTTGGCGATGCTGTCATTCATTGGCGGATTCTCGTCGGCCACGTCGATGGTCATTGTGACGGCGATGGCGCTGTCGACGATGGTTTCGAACCACGTGGTCATGCCCATATGGCTGAGCACGCAGGGAGGGTCGGGGTCCGTATCTGGTGATGTCCGACATATCGTTTTGCTTGCACGGCGCATATCGATTGCCGTGATTATGGCGCTGGGATTTTTCTACTATCGTTTGTCCGGTGGCGGCGCGGCTTTGGCGTCGATCGGACTGATAGCGTTCGCCGGCATTGCGCAGATACTGCCGGCCTTGGTTGGTGGATTGTTCTGGCGCGGGGCAACACGCACCGGCGCGCTTGCGGGTTTGACGGTCGGGTTCTTGCTCTGGATCTACACTCTGCTGCTGCCGGGGATGGGCGGCGTGTTGATGCCCGAGTCTGTTCTCCACAGCGGCCCATTTGGCTTGAGTTGGTTGCGTCCACAGGCATTGTTCGGCATCGAAGGGATGGATCCGATGGTGCACACGGTCATGTGGTCCCTTTCACTGAATACAATCGCGTTTTGCGTAGCCTCTTTGTTGAGCTTCCCCAGCCCGTTAGAGCGTTTGCAGGCCGCACAATTCGTCAACGTCTTTGATCATTCCGTCGCGCCGCGTGGTTGGACCGGTTCGGTGGCGCAGAGCGAAGATCTGATGATCATGACCCAGCGTATTCTGGGTGCAGGCCCCGCGCACGAGTTCTTTCAGGCCGAAGCCGAAAAGCAAGGTGGCAGGGCTAGTCTGCCCGAGCCCACGCCGGCCTTTCTCGAACGCTTGGAGCGCGAGCTCAGCGGGTCTGTCGGGGCTGCGACCGCGCATGCGATGATCGGTCAGATCGTTGGCGGCTCGTCCGTATCGGTTGAGGACCTGCTGGCCGTGGCTGACGAGTCCGCACAGTTGCTAGAGTATTCCGGTCAGCTTGAAGCAAAGTCTGCCGAACTTACCCGTACCGCGCGGCAATTGCGCGAGGCCAACACCAAACTGACGCAAATCTCGGAACAAAAGGACAGTTTCCTGAGTCAGGTCAGCCACGAGCTGCGTACACCCATGACCTCGATCCGTGCCTTTTCTGAGATCATGCGCGATACTGACGAGCTTAGCCCCGAAGAGCAGACACGCTATGCCGCGATCATCCACGATGAGGCTTTGCGCCTGACCCGGTTGCTGGACGATCTTCTGGACCTGAGCGTTCTGGAAAGCGGTCGCGTCAGCCTGAATGTGGGCGATGATACATTGCGTTCTGTACTGGATCGGGCGGTTTCCAGCACGCTTGCTGGAACTAGTAAAACCCTGACAGTTCGTCGAACAAAGGCAGCCGAGCGTATCCCGCTGCAAACCGATCTGGACCGGCTGGGTCAGGTATTCATCAATCTGATCTCGAATGCCCTGAAATACTGCGACGCAGATGAGCCAGAGCTTACGATTTCAGCCCATGATGTGGGTGGCCATGTGGTGATCGATTTTGTTGACAACGGCAGCGGTATCCCGCCCGGTTCGCGGTCGGTGGTATTTGAGAAATTTGCCCGCGTGGGCGGAGACAAGGCAGGCGGCGCAGGGCTGGGACTGGCGATTTGCCGCGAGATCATGCAGCGTCTGGGCGGTGAGATCATGTATCTACCCGGGCAGGGCGGTGCGGCATTCCGTGTGAGGTTGCCATTGGCGTATCAGCAGGCCGCTCAGTGACACAGATGTAAAGTTATTCTTAACCAGAGCTGGGTTAGACCCAAGGCCAGACGCAGCAATACACAGCGGATTCGGGCATGACGCAAACGGTCAGCGCAGCTTTGGCGCGCAAGCTTTCGGTAGGGCGGGAAGAGCAGGAAGAAAAGCCGCGTTCAATCATGCGCGCGCTACGATTGGCCTTTGCCCGCGCAGCCAGCGACCGGCTGCAACTGCCGTTGGCTGTAATCGGCGCAAAGCAGTCCAGTCGATCAACAGATGCGCTAACGGATGGAATCGGGGAAGACTGGCTGTTGCTACGATTTGTGGATCGTAACGGTAAGGCAGCATCAGTCTGCATGGAGCTTGGTGTCGTTGCGGCCATTGTACAAGTGCAAACTTTTGGAGAGATGTTGGCTGACGATCCTGCGCCCCGCGTGTTTACGCATACGGACGGGGCAATGGTGGCCCCATTGATCGAAGACGTTTTTTCGCGGGCGGTAGAACTTGTGGATGCATCGGCGGATCAATCCATTCTAACCGGGTATGAATTTGCTGCGCGCTTTTCTGATCTGCGTACGTTGACCTTGGCGATGGTCGAAGACGTATATCGAGCGTTTGAATTGACCATTGAGCTGGGCGGTGGACTACGGCAGGGGCGTGTCTCGATCTTATTGCCGGAGCGCCCTGACGAGGAAAACGACCCAGACCTGCCAGAGGACAACGGCCCCAAACTTGAACAGGCGTCGGGAGTACTACGGGCTGAACTCAATACAGTGATCTGCCGTATGTCACTTCCACTGGCGACATTGTCGGACCTTGTGGTTGGTGATGTCCTGCCATTGACAGGATCAAGGCTGGATCATGCCGAAGTGCTGACAATCGACCGCACGCGCACTGCAATTGGACGTTTGGGACAATGCAGTGGAATGCGTGCGGTGCGCCTGAATGAATACGTGAACGTAGCGTCGCTGCCGCAATCCGAGAATGAGGAGTTTTCAGATTCACCTTCGTCTATGGTGCCGCACAACGAACCCGAGATGCCCATACAGACTGAGGTTGCGCAGGTGCCCGCCCTGTTCGACCCACCTGCGATGAACGCATTGAACCTGACCTGAACTTTACCGAGTCAGATGAACTGCTTGTTGATCCTGCGCAATTTGCAGAGCTGGCTACATCAGAAACCGAACCGGGCAGTCACAGCTAAATCAATCCGTACCGGCGCGATTCTGATCAAGGATCGGTCGCAGGTTTTCAAGCGCATAACCCGCCTTGGTGGTAGCGCGCAGGATGTCATCCGTGCTCATCTGGTCGCACTGACCCAACGCCCACACCACAGAACACCGCGTGCCCGAGGCGCAATAGGCCAAAACTGGTCCGTCACAGTTTTCGGCCATTTCGCGTTGCAGGGCTACATTCTCGGGTGTCATCGTCTGGTGAGTCAGCTCAAGAACTTCGTACTCCATACCAGCCGCGCGTACCGCTTCTCCGATTACGTCCGACTGCAGACTCGCCGGAACCTCGATATTGGGGCGGTTGCAGATCACTTTTACAAAGCCGGCTTCGGCGATTGCTGGAACGTCCTCGACCGTGATTTGCGGCGAGACAGCATAGCGGGGTGTAATTGGGCGAATCTCCATGAGTATTGCTTAGGCCGGGTTCGCTGATCTGTCCAGTTGGGCACCAACCGATGGGGCCGCAACCATTCCTGCAATCATAGCGATCAGAAAGATCACACCGCCGATTCCGCCATAGCTGAGCGATGCCAGCGCCGGGCCGGGGCACAGCCCTGCCAGACCCCAGCCCATTCCAAACAGGGTTGACCCCAGGATCAGGCGGCGATTCATCTCAGGTGTGCTTTTTGGTGGAAAATGACCGCCGGTCAGAGGCTGACGGTTTGTCGTCAATCGCCATGCAAACAGCATTGGAATGATTGCGCCGCCCATTACAAAGGCAAGCGTTGGGTCCCAGTTGCCAAAAACATCCAACCAACCCAACACTTTTGTCGTGTCCGTCATGCCTGAGATCAGCAAACCTGTGCCAAACAAGGACCCGGCCAGAATCGAAATCAACATGCGCATCAGATCAGCCCCCAGACATGGCGCAGCAGTGCGACTGTTACGCCTCCGGCCGCGATATAGACGAGAGTGGCGGCAATCCCACGGAAAGAGAGCCTTGAGATGCCGCAGACACCGTGCCCCGACGTACATCCATTGGCGATGCGTGTTCCCAGCCCCACCAGCAGGCCCGCGACGATTACGATTGTGATATTCCCGGTCAGATGAGTTTCAGTCGCAGGCGAGATCAGTGGACGCAGCAACAAGGGCATGCCGATAAGACCGGCCAAAAAACCAAGCCTTTCAAGCGAGCGGTCGCTGCCGTCGATCAGACCACCGAGAATGCCGCTTGCCCCCATAATGCGCCCATTGCCCAGCAGGTAGATTGCAGCGCCCAGCCCAATCAGAAGGCCTCCGCCAAGGCCTAAAATCCATTCAGTTTGCATTCTTCTTCCTTTGTGAGATCGCAGCCAGCGTTTCAGAGTTTGTTCAAAGGCACCTTGAGGAACACGTTGCCCTTTTCATCTGCTGGCGGCATTTGGCCTGCACGCATATTGACCTGCAATGACGGCAGGATCAGGCGTGGCATTGGCAGTGTGGCGTCGCGCGCGTCGCGCATTTCCACGAATTCTTCGATCGAGCGACCTTGTCCGATATGAACGTTCAACGCTTTCTGTTCGCCTACCGTAGTTTCCCACGCGTAGTCATCGCGCCCCGGTGCTTTGTAGTCGTGGCCGACAAAGATACGTGTCTGATCCGGTAAGGATAATATTTTCTGGATCGAGTTGAACAGCGTTGCGGATGACCCGCCCGGGAAGTCACAACGCGCGGTACCAAAATCGGGCATGAACAAGGTGTCACCGACAAAAGCCGCATCCCCGATGACATAAGTCAGACAGGCGGGTGTATGGCCAGGGGTGTGCAGAACGTCGCCGCGCATCTGACCAACGTGAAAGCTGTCACCCTCGCGAAACAAGGCGTCGAACTGGCTGCCATCGCGCTGGAACTCGGTGCCTTCGTTGAAGACTTTCCCAAAGGTTTCCTGAACAGTCACGATCTGATCACCGATCCCGATTTTTCCACCCAGTTCCTGCTGTAGATAGGGGGCTGCAGACAGGTGGTCGGCATGGACATGGCTTTCGAGTATCCATTCCACCCGCAGGCCATTCGCCTGAACATAGTCCACTATCTGATCCGCTGATCGTGTGCTGGTGCGACCAGAGGCGTGGTCGAAATCCAGAACGCTGTCGATAATTGCGCAACCTTGCCCCTCGGGTTCTTGCACGATGTAAGAAACCGTAAACGTGTCTGGATCAAAAAAAGGCTTCACTTTCGGTGTCATATGGTCCTCAGCCGCCGGAGTCTAATCAAGTATTAGTTGCAGATTCTGTTGCGATCAACACTACGCAGTTTGATGCCGGTCAAAGCAAGGAGCGCGCATTTCGAGTAAATTTTAAACAATCTGTATCTGGGTGCTTTGATTACGCGTGTGACCGGCGGGATTCCGCGCGCAATTGACCTAGGGTAACCAAGTCGTAAAACAGTTACCAGTTTCCGGGTACGATAACGTTATTGGGAGGATGTTATGTCAGCAGTAAATTTGTATTCCGAAGCCGAACAGCTTGAGAAAAAGCTGAACGGTGCAAGCCTCGACACGCGCCTTGCTTTGCAGCCGAGTGTCACCAAGGTGATCGAAAGGATGCGCCAGCAAGGGGTGCATGTGCCGTCGCGCTTGCGTCGGCTGGACGCGGCATTGTGCGAAGACGCAATGGAAGCGCGTTTCGATAATCTGCCGGTCTGACTACAGCTTGTTAGCCAAAGGATATTCCAACGATCACGACCATCAGTCCGATCACGGAAAGAAAAAGAGCCGCCAAGTTCCACGGCAGAACACCTTGAACAACTGCGCGCAGTTCGTCGTCTGACAAACCGGATCTGCGCGCTTTCATCACACGCAGGATACACCAAACGAGGCCCAGCAGCCCGGCGAGTGAAAGGGCGGCACCGCCCCAGGTGATGACTTCGAACATGGTTCCCCACATTTGCGTATCATTGCCGTCAGCGCTTAGCGGATCGCCCGCTTATTCACAAGTGCGGTAGGATTGGATGCTTGCGGCTTAGGCAGTGGCATTGTATCCGGCGTGATACCCGCTGTTGCAGCATTGAAACCAGGGGATGCCCGAAGCCCTACTGAAACCCAGTCGGATTTTTGTTCTTAAGGAACATGAAGTAAGCGGAATACATGACGTGCAGCAGGAATTCCTTCACCACAACAGGCCAGTATCAGGAACAGCAAGATGAGCATGACCGAAGACGCAGAAGCAAACTACAAAGTCACCGCCGGTGAGCTTCGCCAATTTGTTGAGCGTATCGAGCGTTTGGAACTAGAGAAAAAAGACATCGCCGATCAAATAAAGGAAGTTTATTCCGAAAGTAAATCTCGGGGCTATGACGTGAAGGCCCTGCGCAGCATCATTTCTCTGAGAAAACGAGACAAAGACGATATTGCAGAGCAAGAAGCCGTTATCGAGATGTACAAAGAAATTCTTGGTATGACTTAAAACCGAGTCTATGAACCGGCCCTGAGACTCAGGTCACTTGCCCATGGCGTGGTGATTGAGGCTGGCGAATGCAAAGAAGCGCGACATAGCACTGCTATCTGGGGCGGAGACATCAACCATCGCAGCCCCAGGTAGCAGTGCGGTTATCCTTTCAAATCACTAACGGGTATTTGGATTGAATACCCATTTAAACTTCCGCGCCTGTACCAAGCAGAAAAGCTAGTTTGGATTTTCAATTTCTTCGAGTACGAACCTAACCGTGTTGCTCGAAGATTTGTCGTAAGTACGTGAAGAACTTTCCGTACTGTAGGTTGTTGGCTTGTGCAGTCATTTTGAACCAGGCTTCATCTTCTTCCAAAATCGATAGATGCAGTTGCCCAACATACTGAGACCTTGGCCTACCACCGTTTCGAGCTGGCTTTTCACCCGAAGCAAGGCGCGGTTTGACAAAAGTCTTGTGGTCTTTTTCGAGAGTCAGTCGCTCCAAGAAGCGTATTTCCAGTCTGTTCAGTATTTCAATCATCTGGGCTTCTGTCAGATGAACTCTTTCCGCCATGTAACGGCCCTCGCTTTTTGCCAAACCTTTGTGCTGTTGGATTTTACTCTGAGATTCAAAGTATACTGTATAGACGACTAGCGTTGCGTGGGCGATTTGTCAAAACATGGCGAACGAACCAGAAGACCAATTGCTAGCAGCATTTTCCAGAGTTTTGCGCCGTCACAGACTCGCCAAGAAGTTATCGCAACTAGAGCTCGCCACCCAGGCTAACCGAAGCATGCAATATATCTCACTTCTGGAATCCGGCCACCACCAACCAACTCTCGGAACACTACAACTTCTTAGTGGCGCGCTTGGTCTTTCTTTGACCAAATTGGTTTCCGAAATTGAAGAAGAGGCTGAGTAGCAAATAGCGATTTCTCGGTAAACCTTTGGACAGCGAATCTGTCGCTGAAAACAACACTGAAAATAGTCACAACTGCCACCGCTCAAGGAACTTCTCGATTTGAATGACGTTGGCTTTGAGCTTCGCTTGCAGCCTCGATGCCAGGATACCTGCCGTACGCGTGTCCTCATGCTGCGTGATGAGACCATCATTGCCGGTCCACCGGATTTCGAAGAAATCAGGGCAGGGCATCTCCATGCCGCGGAGGGTAGCTTTCTCGTATTCCTCGAAAAACCACTCCCTAACGCTTCGCTTGATATACTCTGGTGCATCATCGTCTTCGAGCTGAAGGACCATTTGCTCTCGCCAAACGGCCCAACCATAGGCAATATCTTCAGGTCTCAAATGAATCCCATTCATTTTGGCCTCCTTTCAGCCACTCCGCCTTCGCGTCGATGATCTCAGAGCTCCGCTCTTCCGTCATCTCTTCATAAGTCAGGTCTGGGAAATCCTTTGGTCCGATGGGAAACCACCGGCCGCTTTCGCCGTTTCTGACGGCAAATGTCATCCGCTAAAAACGCGGATCTTCAGTCTCGGTGTAAACCGGCTCAATCACTCTCATCGTCATTCTCATCATACACTTTGCGCGCCCTGATCTCTTCTGCGGTGATCGGATCAGACAGCGGCAGTCGCCCGGCGATAAACTCGGCCTTTTTCCTCGCCAGGAATGCCCTGGTCAGTTCATCACCTCGCTCACCTGTTTTCCGTATCCAGAGCGTTGCGGCCTTCTCGACCAAAGCCCAGACGGTCTGCTTGCGCTTGTGGCTCAGGATCTCGTCCTTGATGCCTCGCTCTGCAATGCCGAGCTTGGCGCATTCTCTTTCGTTCATTTGGACTTCATAGTCGGAGATATCAGCGAGGTCGCTGATGTTGCTCAGGTGAGCCCTGGCAACCTCTCTCTCATTCACAAAAACAACGACTTTGAGCATGTTTCACCAATTCTTCTTAACGCAAGCAGGGCAACGTCCGTGCTCATCAGTCCGGTCGATCTGCCCCCTATAGCCACACACATTGCAGGCCATCCTATCCTTCACAGGCCGCCCATCTCCGAAAAGGCGCTTACTCTGCGGACGCCTGGACGACACGAGCTCATGCGCACACCAACAGCACAGCGTTGTGACAAAGCCCTCTACGAGCTGCACCTGGGCTGCGTTGCTGCACTTTTCGCAGCTGTGATTGGCTCGTTCGATTGTCGTTTGAAACAAGCTGTCGATCCGCTCGTCCTTAACCACAGTCCCGAAATAGATACGCAACTGGCCAAACTTTTGCTTGATCTGAGAGACCACAGGATACTCGATCTCCTGCTTGTCGCAGTGCTCCTTGATCTTCCGGAAAAGATCCGTGACCAGACCTGCCCAGCCGTCGGGCGTGTAGCCCAGCTCTTTCTCAACTGAATTCTTGATGTCGTCATAATCGACGACGCCGATATTGCTATCCGACATGACGGACTCCTCCTAAATGGTAGGAGTGGAGGGGCATGATCCCTCACCGTCGACGCTAATCTGGCGTAAAGAGCTTATAAGACTCCTGGCCCACCATGGCACTCCCAAAGGCTCGCTGAATCAGCGAGTTATTCGGGTGCTCAATTGGTGTACACAGCAGGTCATAGCTTAGGCATAGCTCAAGACGTCACAGTTGTGAAGTGCCTTTCATGCCACACTCAGATGTGTCCGCGGGCACAATCCTATCCGGTTACCCCCGTGCGGACACTGTGCCTGAGTCCTTGTTTTGCGGCAAACCCTGTGCTCGTTGTAGTCTCTCGGTGCTACGATCCAGGAACTGGCCTTCGACGAATTCCCCAACTTGAACCCAAAACCTGTCTGGCGTCGAAATAGTCGATACGGCCCTTGCCAGTGATCTCCACCGTTTCGCCGGGTTTGGCATCTTCGTAGGCGTCAGAAGTCGCAAAAAAACCGATCATGTTTTCCAACGAGTTCATATCCGACGGAAATACGTAGGTTATCATCAGTTAGGTTCTTAACTCGGTATCGCCATTCATACTCGATTTCTGAGTTTGGTGCGTTGCAAAGGCTCCAGAAACTCGACACGGACGCCCGTTCGGTTGAAATATACGATTCCTAAAAAGAATGAGACAGATACTTCGAGGGCGGATCATTCTTTTCATCATCATCCTAGGCAATACCAGATCGCGAGGAGTCTCGCTCTGATCCAAATCCTTGCGGGATTCCTCGATAGGTTTATGAGTGGATATCAAAGTACTCGACAATCAGAACGACCAAGGGGATTAAAGTAACGCCTATGCCATACCAAATGCGGTATCGTCTGCTCATTTTGCGCCGCTCGACACTGACAAAGCACTGTTATAACTAGGATTGCGGCACTACAACCGGTGGCCAGCAGAATCGGCGGAGCCGGGAAGTCTAAAATGCTTGTTACAGTTGCTGTCGCCGGATATCGATCCCTCCGAAATCTGGTTCTGCCACTTGCTCCCCTGACGGTAATTACCGGTGGCAATGGGGTCGGAAAGTCGTCGCTGTATCGCGCGCTTCGAATGTTGGGCGAGGTGTCACAAGGTAGTGTCATCTCTACACTCGCGTCTGAAGGAGGGTTGGGCTCCACAATGTGGGCGGGGCCTGAAGTGCTGTCTCGAGGGATGAAAACGGGTGAAGTGCCCATCACCGGAACGACTCGGAGCAAACCAGTCGGCCTAAGGCTTGGCTTTGCGTCCGAAGACTACGGGTACGCAGTCGAGCTTGGATTGCCAGCAGAAACCTCAGCCTTTTCTAATGATCCTGAGATCAAGTCCGAAGCATTGTGGATCGGCGAGACATTGAGCCGACACAACGCGCTTGCAGAGCGCCGTGGCCCGTGTGTACGGGTTCGGTCGGAGTACGGTTCTTGGAACCAGGCGGCCACTAACCTTCCACCGTTTGACAGTATGATGACCCACGCAGCCGATCCGAATAACGCATTAGAGCTGCTGCATTTACGTGACCGTATGCGGAATTGGCGGTTCTATGATCAACTTCGGACTGATCGTGAGGCCCCGGCCAGAAGGCAACAGGTCGGCACCCGAACTCCAATTCTTGCGAGTGACGGCTCGGACCTGGCGGCAGCTATTGAGACAATTCGGGAAATCGGCGATCTGGCAACACTTGAAAAGACCATCATGGACGCATTTCCGGGAAGTTCAATTGAGGTTCATGCGAAAGGTGGGTTATTCAGCCTCAAAATGAAGCAGCACGGGTTGCTGCGCCCGCTCAGCACTGCGGAATTGTCGGATGGGACCCTGCGATACCTGCTCCTCGTGGCGGCCTTACTGACGCCACGACCTCCTAGCCTGATGGTCCTAAATGAGCCCGAAACAAGCCTGCATCCTGACTTAATCCCACCTCTAGCTCGGTTGGTCAAAGAAGCCTCCGCGCGAAGTCAGATCATCGTCGTTTCTCACAACCGAGCGTTAGCCAAAGCTTTGAGCAAGGGTAATGCGCTCACGCATCACCTCGGCAAAGCCACTGGGGAAACCTTTGTCGAAGCGGCGGAACCCATACCTTGGTCGTGGCCCAAACGATAGCCTTTAGGGAAGTGCTAACAGCGCGTGATTGAGTTGTGCGTTACACGGAATCGCCTTGACCCACACTGACCTCGCGCGTGATATAACCGCATGGTTTCCAAATCTACGGTACATCTTGCCGCTATCTTGTATGGCTTAAGTTCATCGATTGTAGTGGCCGAAAAGGTTCATTTTTCTGGACTCTATGTCCCGGAAGGTCTTTCGTGCGCGGAAGGCGCGCGGATTTCGGAGGAATATGGGGACCTTCGTGCCGGATACGTCATCTATGACGACGAGGGGCGCAAATCGGACGACGGGTCTTGTGCTTACGCTCAAGTTCAGGCTCTTCGCGGAACCGCTGTGCAAATCGTTGATCTGGCCTGCTCATTTGACGGTGCAACCTATTCTTACCGCCAGCTCTTGACCCCGCTTGAGAAAAATAGGCTGCTGGTTGTAAACTCACCAGACGAAGAAACCTCCACTTACCAGATCTACACTTTATGCGGATGGGTTCCTGAGAGCTGAATGCGGTAGCGCTCTCCCGGCGACTTCGTGAGCTAGTCTTAAAGGAAACTCATCAGGCGGTTGGCCACACCAGATTTAGCAAAAGAATAACGACTGCAAAGGCGACCGCAAGTGTCAGCCGCTGTCTTCCCTTGCTCTTTCCGTCAAGGACACCGGTAAGCTGCATTAACCAATAGGTGGCGTAAAGTAGGGCACCAGAAGCAAGCGCGTGCGCGACATCATAGTTCATAGGTTTTCCGTCATTTGATGATTCCATAAATCTCAATGATGAGTGCAGATTCCCGTTATTTCCATGGCTAAGATGATCTTCGGGCCGTATTCTGCATAACCTAAATCGGTGCAAGGTTAGTTACATCTGGGTCGCCCGTTGAAAAGCCCCTCTATGGCCCACTTATATCCCTGCGGCGTCGCAATCAAAGAATAAGGGCAACGATACTAATAGGGCTCGAACGTAGTAGATGACGTATTCGCTAGGGTAGAACATAAAATGTCGTTTTCTACATTCGACGTTGTGTTGGTTACAATCGGTTGCGTGCCTGTGAATTCGACAATCCACTGGTATGCTCGCCGACCATCGTTGAGCCGCTCGATATTGCTGGGCGGACCCTGATCCAAAACCACCGACAGGGTGTCCGGTCACGCGCCGCCTTGCCGGACGGGATCTGCACATCCCGCCAGAAGCAGAAAGCTGAAGATCAAGGCTGCGGCAGAGAGTGCTATCTAAGTTTTTCGACCATAGATTTTCCTCTAGCAGACCCGCACAATTGTTCTATTTCGATGCAGGAAGCTGCGCTAGCAGAGTCATTGGTATTCACGCACCGCAAGATCGGCGGCCTCCTTGGGAAGGATGAGGTTCCATCGCCTGTTCGCGATCTCCTCTCTGACCGTCACGGCGCTAACCATCCTGTTCCCAACTCGCAGCTCAAGGTCCTTTCCGATCTTCGCCCTTGTCAGGCCCGCCACGGCGAAAGCAGCGTCTTCGTTTAGCTCGAGCCGAAGTATCACTTGCTCATTGCCGGTCTCTTCGGTGCTCATTTCGCGGACAGCAGCAGGCAATAGAGCAATCGGGCCGATGGAAATCCAGTCAGGAAATCGCTCTACCACGCATACCGGGTAGTCCCCTGGATGTCTTCCACCGCCGAGGTCCAGGCACTTGTCCTCCTGTACGGCCAGCTGTACACGCGCGCCCGCCCAGAACGCGGCAGTCACCAGCACTACCATCGCCGCGACTAGGGCGAAGAGCCGCATTAACGGTTCCAAAAATAAAGAAACAGCGACGTCAGAAGCATCGCCACTGCACCTAAGGTGAATATCCACCCAAGGCCGAGAAGGAAAAACGCTTCGCGCAGCACTCCGTCCTCGTCAATCTGCACACCTTGCACCCAATAGAGGACCCATAAAGCCGCACCAATGGTCAAAGAGAACAGCGCCGAGATCAGGGTCACTTTCGCGGCGCGCCTAGTTGCACTGATCATATCGATAGTCTCCGTATTCGATCCAACGCTCTGAACCATCTTCAAAAACGAGAAACTCGGAACGGTCCTGGCCCAAGAGAGCGACGATAAAGCCACGCGGCGGCTCTGCATTGCCGAAGTAGCTGTAGGACGTCATTGCGTCCATCGTTTCACCGTTGACCGTAACACGCGCGTCCCAGTCGCTGCCGGTGTCGACAATGGCATATTCGATCTGTCGCTGAGTGCCGCCCCCACCGCAGTAGACTACGCCTTCAGGTGCTTCCGGACGGGAACCTGAACCCGACGAGGCGAGGTTACTACAACTGCGTTTCAACGAACGGATGGCCGCCGAAGACCCCTTCAATTCGAGGATCGCATACGAAATGTCCTGATCGGTCATAGAGAGATTGAGCGTCGCGTTAGCGGCAATCTGATCCAGAATAAACACGTAGTCATTGGCGTCATTGAACTCAATTTCTACGGGGTAATTGTCCACAACCCGGAAGGAACTGTTGGCCCGCCCGGCCTGAAACGCACCGACTTCAGTTGTGCCGTTGCTCATGAATCGAAACGAAAGCCCCTGCTTGTTCACGATGTCCTGGCTGTCTTCATAGCCTGCTGGAGCAAACCGTATGCGGTCGCATTGCAGTTCTAAAGTGATATTGTTCGCCTGAATGAATGCATTAGGGCTTGGGCCTGAACTAAACTGCCAATCTGCCATTGCCGACAATGGAGCAGCGAGCAAAAAGGACGTAAATAATATGGAAAGCCTGTTCATTTATGACCTCATTATTGTAGAGAGCGGAACCGGCGGCTGCCGGTGTTCAAATTCGTGAGAGCCAGTTGACTCATCAACCTAGTGCCCAAAGCTACACCCGCTTCACATCTTTTTTCCTCTTGGAATAGGCGGCTCTTTAGACCGTCCGCTTCAAAGAGCTTATCCTTCACCCATGAAGAACACGGACGTGACAGCGCCGGACGGAGTCGTCTCGCAGACCCAGAAATTTTGTGCGCCGGGTACGTTCATGAGCAGGCTAAAGCCATCTTCAAGGCGAGTAACGTCGTTCACTGACGAACCGGTGACACCGACGGTAGAGTTGACATCCGCGACGCAATTGGCGCGCGCGACAGCTTCACCGTCTCCAGAGCCGGGTTGCGTTGTCTCGACACAACCTGCGACAGCCGTTGCAACGAAGACTGCAAAGCCAATTTTTGAATAGTTAGACACTTTTTCCCCCCTAATTTGATTCTGTTGGTTGTAGACAGTCGGAATAGCGAGACCTGTGCAGGCAAACCGTAGATTCTTCCTTAGTATTCTCCCAAGCAACTTTACTTAGTCCCCGCAAAACCTCTGACCAAGTCTGCGTCATAGCGTCAAACTGGAGCGGGACCGTATGCATTATCGCCTTCTTGTGACGGTCGACTTAGCCACCAGATCATGAGCACTGTGAGTATGAGTTGCAGAATACCGACAACCATCAACCCGGTGACACCGAGGAAAGCCGCTGGGCCCCTCAGAGTTTCAGGATCATTCGCGCCTTGCTCGAGCGCAGAGAACACTGCGATGCCACTGAACAGCATGAGCACAGTCGCGATGCTTAGTGCTGCAGGCAAAAGCAAATACCAGCCCGGTCGACCTGTGTCGTGCAGTCGACGCCATCCAGCAGCCAGCATGGGTATTAGAACGGCCAGCTGAAAAATTGGGGTCAGGACTTGGATGCCTTGTCCGGTTTCGGGATCCGTCCCAAAGATTGATGCGTCGACGATTGCAAAGATGAGGCTTACGAGAACAACAAACAGCACAAACCACCAGTACTCAGACCTCACTGCACGCCCGGAAAAAACAAAGTACTTTCCAAAGCACGTTTTGGTTGCTTGAACAAATCCCATATTTCCGAACTCCTTAGAGCGGCGGCCCGATCTCTCTGAAATCATGGACCCTACTCCACGGCTTAGTCAATCGCCTTGGCACTGCTCCCTCAAAACCGGTGAGTGTCCAAATTAGCCACCTTAGAATCTTCTCTGAAGCAGCGCTCGGTTTCCCTGTAGCGGAAGTACAAAATGCACCTAGTAAACCCTACCCATACCTTGGCCTCCGTGTCACCTCATCTTGCTCTTTGAGTGAAGCACGCTTCTAGGGTAAACCAGACGCGAAGACGCACGCACTCTTTCTCGGGCGTCGATGCTAAACTGTCACGTGGGGTCGGCCGGTCAAAATGTGGGCGCGCGCCGCCATTCGGGATCGAGAGCCCGCAATTCTTGCAGGGTCCCCGCGCCATGCGCTGCGCCATAGAGGACAACGACGTTACCCGGAGCGGTATCGATCACGGCTGCCAAGTGTCTGTTACGTGCGTCAACTGTGATCTGCGTGACCCGCGCAGGGTCCGCAGTCGGCAGAACGAAGTCTCTCATGGGCGTCGACAGGTTCTCTTCGCTGATTTCGAGTGGTCCAATCAGCATTTCATAGGCGTCTGCGATTTGTGCTGGTGTCAGATCCACGTTCACATCCTGACCACCTGGGAAGCCAAGGAAAGCCTCGTTGTCCTGTGCAACAAGACCGTCCGACACGTTCTCGGCATAGAAGGCCGGCGAGGGCAGCATGCCCAGCATTGCGCGTATCCTTCGTTTGTCGGCGACGCTGGCCGTGTCGAAGTCGATAAACTCGTAATAGAGGTCCGCTCCATTTAGCTTGAGGCGTTCGACCTCAGCGGCAATACGATCATAGAAAGGCTGCTCGGCAATATGGATCATGGGGATGAAATACAGGCTTCGCTCGCCATTGGTGAAGGTAAAGCGTTTTGCGCCACCTGCAGATCCATCGACAATGAAGTCTTCCTCGGTCAAGGTGCCAATGTCGCCAGGTGGACCCTCGGGTATAGGATCCCCCGCAGCGTTGTTCCCGATCACAGCTGCAGCCAATAGTGAGATGGCAAACGATGTGGACAACTTTTCTCTGAAAGATGTCGTTGCACTCCTCGCAGTGGCCGTGATTCTTGTAATGGTTGCCATTGTTGTGGGAACGCAAGAAAAAATGAATTGGGACGCGGACATGGATGTTTCTTACCTTCGCGGTACGCTGAATAATGTGTAGCTGTTCGTCTGGGTCAGGATTGGCACACCAGTCTGTGCCATGAGTTCATCCATATCCGTCGAACCGGTCGAACACGCTACAAGATCGGCAGCGTCGTCTAAGAAATCGAGGGTAAAAGCGCTTTCGCCAACGAGGCGGCAATCATCAGCAGCGCTTCTGTAGCCGCGGACGAAGATCAATTCCGGATCAGATTCGCTTGTGGCAACCTCAGGAGTGGTTTCAGCGCATCCCGCAACAGCCAGCACCGATGCGATGGTGCCGATATAGAGCATAATCATTTCGAGGTGTCGTTTCAAATACGCTACTCCCACTCAGCGCGCGTGCTGCGCCACACCTTTTCTTCTGAATCCCATGCGCTGGCTACGATGCAGGGCGTTGGGTTGATACCTTCACACTGCGAGCCATGCACATCCGCCAGAAGCACCCGGAACGGGCCGATGTTCGCCATCTCCCAACCCTGATTGAGAAGCGAAAACGCACGATCCTCGATCAGGAAATGGGACATGCAACCGCCTGTACCACAATAGAGTGATGCAGCGGTCGAACACGAGAATCCACTTTCGTCCAGCCCCCAGTCCCGCTGGAGGTCTCCGTCCAGATCCACGCGGCGAACCGCACCGAACTCCAGGGCGAACTGTCCGTTCTCGAATTCAGAACAAGCCCTTTGGGCGGCTTCGACCTTTTCGGCCAACTGCGCCGGCAGCGCAGACCAATCTTGTGCAATTGCCGGACCAGTGTTGAATGCCGTCAAGATTGTACAGAGAAAGAACGCCCATTTCCGGGCATCGTCGCGATTGCTCTTTCTGGCTATCTTAGTCTCCATTTTCGATTCTCCATCATGTACCTAAGGTTCCGCTGCATGGTTCGCCGGAGTTGTCACCGAATTCGATTTAGTTTCGTCACCATCACTGAAGACAAGGAATTTCGACCGTTCTTCGCCAAGCAGCCCGAACTGGAACCCTGTCGGCGGCTGTGATCGAAAAAGCTGCGCGACGTCATCGCGCGAATGGTATCGCCATCTTAAGCAACACTGATACTCCAAGGGTCGTATGGCTCTCTAACGAAAGCGTTGTCGATGACCTTCTCTGCGGCACCATTTCCGCAGCAGACTATGCCTTCAGACGCTTCCATGATCCGAGATTTCGACACGCCGGAGTTGCAGGCTAAGCGCTGGGAATTGACCGCCGTGGACGAGCCTTTGAGCGTGGCGAAACCGATATCCAGTCCAACTTTCCGCACTTCCACCGTGGGGCTCCTTTCCCTGCAGAAGAGTTCCTCTGCAGTTCGCCGCGACGCGTGACAGTTGGGCGCAAACATCATCCGCCCAATCCATAGTTCTAACACCGGCATTCGACAACTCGCTGCACTTTGATTGAACGACCGCTGTATGCGCTTCGTCGCAGCAGCCGGACGTAACTGGTGTGCTTTCTGCATGCGCGAATACTCCGGGTAGAGTTCTTGCAGTTTTGTGAGTGAATTCTATCGCGGGGCGAATAATCTTCAAGCGGCACTGTTGCGCCGCGGCCCCCATTAAAAACCATTCGCCAAAGCGTTCTGTCATCCGAGTACTTTTTTGTGCTCAAATGATCTCCGGATCATCGCAAAAGGTTGTGACCGCGTTTGTGAAGTTAGTGGAGAGAGCTTATGGAAACAAAGTATCGAGTTCAGGCAAGCGTAGCGCCTTACGTTGATCGCGCACTTTTCTCTAAGCTCACTCTGGGAGCCTTGGTGTACTTCTTACTGCCCGGCGATGCCCAGGCCCAAAGTTCGCAATCTTGCGTTGAAGTTGGTGCTCCGCGTCAAGAATACACTGCTGGAACAGAGACCATTCTTAGCGGGCAGACGATATCTTCTACTGTGAAAACCTGCCTGCCAATTCCAAACGGGCCCACCACGGCGCTTCTGATTGGTAATTCCACCATAACGCCTTCTGGGGAAATTGAGCTGTATGTCCCGGGGCAGAGTCAAAATCCAGACAGAGCATCGGTACTGGCTTTGCTGAACGTCGATGTCGCGGCTGGGAGCGGCGACTTTGTTTCACGGGAGGCCCTGACGACGGAAATCAACGGCAAGCTAAGAGTCAATATTGTAGGGACTTCGATAGGATCAGGACGCTCCATGACATTTGCGCCCGCAAATGGGAGTGATGTTGATCCAACCGAGGTATATTTCCAATCAGACACGCCGTTAACTTACGATAACTTGACAGTAACAAACGCGACGGAAATCGCGTTTGGTGTGATCAACATTCAGACAAGAAGTGCTCAAGCGTCTGATTTTACACTGACCAACAGTTCAATGTCGGCCACCAGTAATATGGTGATCGGTGGTGGTTCAACACTTAGGCTTGACGCGTCCAGCAGCTTAACCACGGTCGATTTTGATAACTTTGGTACTCTGGCCGGTAATGGCACCGTGAATGCATTCAATTTCAACGTGAGAAATGGCGCTGTTCTTTCACCGGGCTCTTCGATTGGGACGTTGAATATTAATAGTGCAATTTTCTTCGATGCGGGGTCGACGATTTTATCAGAAGTCGACCCCACAGCGGCACAAAACGCGGATCTGGTTTCGTCAACAGACGCAGTCACTGGTATCAACAACGCCACCATACAAGTCGAAGCCGCTCGTCCTGGCCTGACTGCGCAGGACTATGCTGCTGGCAACGACTACACGGTTTTTCAAGCCTCGAGTTTCGATGGAAACTCCCCAACTCTTGTTGCCGGAGGATCTCTGCCCGCCCTATCCAGTCTGAGTATCTCAAACACGCCAACCGCGGACGGTAGAATCGACATAGCGTTTTCGACCCTCCCCGTTTCGAGTTTACCGCAACATCCATCAGTTGTTGGATCTCCCAATGCAAGCAACCTTGCTGGTGCGGTGGCCAACACTACAAACACGTCACCTGGAACTAATCTGACCAATGGCTCAACCTTGGGTAATACCGTTAACACGCTTACCAATTCAGGTTTGGCTGGGTTTAATCGTGTGCACGCAGAACCCTATTCCTCCAATTTGACCGTTGGGCTTGAGCAACTTGACCTGATAACCAACACTGTGCTGAGCCACGCTGACTGCCGCAAGTATCAAGCGGTTGGCTTCAACAATGAGGATCAACCTATTGCATCGGGAGACATCGACTCGGCCCAGGGCCCGAGCGGCGCAATAGACTGCTCTGATCGGCGCTGGTGGATCGACACGGCCTATGTGAGCGGGGACGTTGATGGAAGCAATGGCCTTGGGACATTCGACTATTCGCTGGGCACCATTTTGGTCGGAGCGGATGTCGCAAGCACCGACAGAGGTGTGGTCGGCGTGTACGCAGGTTTTGGGACATCCTCCATGGATGAACACGATCAAGTCGATCAGGACTTTTCGACCGACAGCTATCATGTGGGCGTCTATGGGCGTACAACAACCGGAACTTGGGAGTTCTCCGGGCTGGTCGGTTACATGTTCGGTGAAACCGACGCTAAGCGAAATAACCCTTCTGTTGATGGCTTTACAGGAGGCGAGGCAAAGTCTGATTTGGACCAAGAGGGCATCCATGCCGGTATCCAGGCACGGAAGTTGTTTAACCTGGACAGCGGTGCAAGGGTTTCCACGGTTTTTGGATTGAACTACGGGCGTATTCAACAAGGTTCAGGCACAGAGACGGGCGGTGGTGATTTCAACTACTCGATTGAAAAAGCGAACGCAGAGTCTCTGGTTGCTTCCATTGGAGTTGATTATCAACGCGACTTCTTGACAGAGAATGGTGTGCTAACCCCAATTGCCTTTGCTCGTTACGAGTATGATTTTTTTGCCAACAAGGACAGTGAACACGAAATCACTGTCACGAGCCCGATATTTGGCACGTTCACACAAGTCGGACAAAACCGAGGAGCAAATGGTTTCGTTCTTGGTCTGGGGCTAGGGTATCAGATTTCTGATCTGGCCAGACTGACGGCAGGGTATGGTTACTCAGTTCGTTCCAACGGCCAAGAGCATGGTCTCGGTGCAAACTTAAGCGTTCGGTTCTGATTAGGGCGGACCAAAGAAGAGGAATGGTAAGCTAGCTGCAACAACTTGCGTAAGCTAACGTGGCGGTGTGAGCGTCATTCTCTAGCGATCAAAATTTGGGGATATTAAAAACATAAAGCCGCGATTTCTTGGCGTCGTCTGTCAGGATATAGAAAAGCCCTCGGGTCTCATCGAGGGCGATCCCTTCGGGATGTTTAACTTCTTTTTGTTTTCCATCTTCTGTGAACGTCAAACTGATAGACTTTATGGACTTGGACTCTGGATTGTAGACGAAGATTTGACGGCTTTTGTCACTCACAATCCAAAGAGAACGTGAGGACGGGGACCATGCCAGGCCGCTCAAATCCAGTTCATCATCATCTACACGCTCGGAGATAAAACCTGCATCGCGGGCTAAAGGAATCATCTCAACAATTTCATCTAGCTCTGGTGATACGACCATTAACAACCTTGGTTGTCCCTCAATGCCAATGAAGACCCGCCCAGATTCCGGTTCGACGGCGATGCCCTCAGGTCCCTTGTTCAAAGGGTTGCCGACGAGCAATTCAGCGGCGTCCGAGTAGCCTTTGAGAGATGTGAGAGGGATTGTAGTTAGTTGAATGGGGTCAGTCGGGTGAACGACTAGAATTGATCGATCAGTTTCCTGAAGTACTAAAACAGACCCATCTTTTCGTGATGCGACGCCCTCCAGATCTGATCCCGCCAATGAAGGCAGCTTGAATGAGTTTCCTAATGCCCCGTCGATTCCAAGTAGGTGCAGTTTAGGTTCAGCGTCGCTTACTGACCATAAGAAGCCTTCCGCGTTGGACAGAGACAATCCGGAAGGCTCCGAGAAGCCTTCCGATTTATCCGCCACCTTGAAGGAGTCGATGAGTGTCAAGCCTGGACTCTCGGCATGGGCACCCTCGATCCATGCCAGAAATGAAACAGTCGCGCTTGCAAAAGAAGCTAGTGTTCCAAGCTTGGGGAAGCACCGTGAAAACCCAAGTTTCGACCGAAGTGGCTTGTATTCTGTCATTGGATTTTCTCGCGCTTGGACCACATCTCCGTATCAGCGTTCGTATCACAGTCTGGATGCGATGTCCGAAGAGTGCATTGTAATCTCTTTACCTGATCCCGACTGTTGCGATTGAATTGGACAAGAATTGTCTTTGGCGGAACGTAATCTGCTAGAGTAAGCAGGAAGGAAGTTAAGTTGAACACGACGTTCCCACTTATGGCCGTGCTATTGATGGTGCTGTTGCCAGGCGCTGCGGTGTCACAAGTCGACCCCGCGACCTTGTTGGCCGGTACTTCGGAGTCGGAAATACTTATCGAACGACGTTGGATACAGTTTCGGGGCAAACAGGAACTGTATTTCTTTACTCTCGACGTCATCGTAACTGTCATATTGACTGGACTAATCGTTTATCACCCTGTGAGGCGGAGAGCCCGCAGAAGTGTCAGCGATATCGTCATGCCGCGACTGTTCTTCCTATACGCGCTTGTCGGCATGGCGGTTGGGTTTCTGGTCGTACAGCACGGATCAATGATCGGGTTCGTGATTTTTGGAATTGGAGCTCTGTTAAGGTTCCGATCAAATATGGATGACCCGGTCGACACGGTGGAAATGATTATAGTCACCGTGCTTGGGCTGGCGGTAGGGCTGGGCTTGCCCTTGATGGCCACACTGGTGGCGGTTGTATGTTGGTGTTTCATTTGGCTCGGTGGGCGAAACAAGGGCGTGGAAGTTTCGCTCAAAGCTTCAGATGAAGAGCACTCATTGAAAGTCAGCGGTGCCATTGAAGCCATGGCCGCAGACGCCGGCTGGAAGCTGGTCAGAAAACACCACGTTCCCGGAAAATCTCGCGTTTCATTGCTTTTCATCACCTCGGGTGGACTGACGGAAGCCCGGATCGAAGAGATGATAAATGATCTGGTCCCTGAAAAAGTCGAACTGAAACTCAACCTCTAGTCACTTAACAAGGTCCAAACGTGTCAATACCGCGTTCGGGGATCTGATCTCTTTCGGAAGCGACTTGAAGTTTACCGACCTTTCGAAATCGGGTCCTCGATATACGGCTATCCCAAACTCTCCGTTCGGCTGGAACGTAACATGAGTGAAGCTGTGAGGTGATCTGGCGCTATCGCCAATAAGCCGCCGCGGACCACCTCCCAAACAAGCTTGAGAGACATAAGCCACACCGTCTTTCCAACCGGGGTAGAAGGCATGATGGTGGCCTGACAGATGCAGAACAACACCGCTTTCCAGGTAGATTTTTTCAAGTGTTGGATCACCAATAATTTCGCGTTCGCGCTGAATCGCGAAGGGCCAGAGTGGGAGGTGACTGAAAGTGACAATCGGGTCTCCATTTGCCCCCAGTTCCTCAAGTCTGTCCAGCTGGTCGCCGGATAGAGGTCCTAAGGTCGTAGCGTCCAAAGACGCAAACGTTACGCCCTGCATCTCAAAAGCGTAGAAGAACGGGTAGTCATCCGAAACCAGGAAGTCGACGCCTGGTTTTCTCGGCGTCCATTCCTCTGCGTATATTTTCCTTTCACGCTCGAACCCTCGGTAGGCGGAGGCATCATGGTTTCCAGGTGTGACCGCAAATGGAATGCCGGCAGCCTCTAATGGATCTGATACGGCCTCGTGAAACGCATTCCACATCTCCCTGACCTGTTTGTCGGACAAGTTGGGAATGCGCTGTCCCGCAACCATATCTCCGGTCGAAATAACCAGATCTGGATCAATCTCGATTATGCGCTCAATCGCCTTGTCGACGCGGGCATCGTATCTTACCGAACCATAGCTTCCATTCAGATCCGATATGACGATGACATCCAATGCCGCCGCTTTGCAGGCGAGCAGAGCGGTCCAAATGAACACCGCAATAAGAGCAGAACACCTACGGTACATAACAGTCCACAGCCTCTACATCGGTGCCGTTTCTCAAAAAGAATGCGACAGGATCCAAGTCGAACATCAAATCGCCATTTGAGCAATTGCTCTGGAGAATGGACGTTGCCAGCGCAGTATTTTTGACAACTTGTGCAATCTGACTGTCTGACAACCCAAAGCTTTGCGATAGCCAGTCATAGACTGGGCCTTGGGATTGAAGGTCACTATTCAATGCAATCAAGCGCCGATACGTGCTTGGAGAGAAGTGGCGAATTTTCTCCAGCATTTGAGTAGATTTCGCGAAGTTGGCGTATTCGACACGCCCACCAGCATCGTTGTCGTTTAGATTGCTGCGACGGATCAGTAATGCGTCGTCGGGAACGTCTCCATCGTTTGGCTCATGGTGCTTGGCTTTCTTATGCTTCAGCTTTCCGTCTTCGACCCAATACCAATAGGGTGTGAAGTCTATGTTTCCTACGCGGTCCTGCTGGCTAAAGATGAAATCGAGGAGTACAATCTCGGTAAGTTCTTGCATCCAAAAGGTCATCTGTTGGTCGCTGACATCGGGACCGAGATCCTTGTTGATCATCCGGTCTCTTCGACCTTCTCCGACGCCCTCTACAATGGCCTCTGGCAAGGGTTTTGAAGAACGCAAAGCCAAGAAAGCAGGAGTTTCCTGAAAATCGCGGTTCTGACCTTTCCCCCAACCAGATTTACGGGTGCCGTTGATTTCCGAGCCGTATCGATGCCCAGGGCTATCAAGCAGCACACCGTATATCTGCGTTCGATCTGCGGTGAACAGATCGTCGGTTGGCTGGTATGAGTTCGGGTCAGCATCCGCAGCTGCGAAGACCCGCCAGCCTTCGTGGTTCATGCGCCCGCCATGAGAGCCACCAGAAATCGCAAGACCAGGCTCGGCGACCTCGTAAAAATGCGCCTGGGCGTCCATGCTACGCCAAACGGCGACTGGAACTTTTACAGTCGCGTCGAAATATCTGGAGAAATGATAGTAAAGCAGTGAAGACGTGGAAAAGGTTCCACTGGTGCCTTTTTGGTTCATGGTGGACTTGAATTTAGCCACCCTGTCCTTGGCCAGATCTTTTGCCGCCTTCCCCTCCTTGCAAGCGTTTCTCTCGAATTCAGAACGGTTCCCCACGTAAGGTCCTTCCGAAATATCGTAGACTGCCATTCCTGGGCTGGTGCTCCAGGTTTTTGGGCAAATAGCAATTTCGGAGGCATAGAAATCGATCTCGCAATAGGCCGTTTCTTCCTCAAGATCGCTTTTCTTATACTCGCCCGTTGGAACTTTTTCGATCCGAATACAGCGTTCAGTAACGCCGTTGGGACTATCAAATGTCGTGGCTTCACCGAGAACATCGTCGTTCGCCCACAAGACAGTGGGTGCAATTAAAGCAAGTGACCCCAGAAGATTGAACTTCATTTGGATAGTCCTCCCAATATCATTTGGGGCAAATCGCTGCCTGTTGCTCGTTGGAGATCTTCAATTTTGGGTCGACACTGAAGTTGGAAAATTTTGAGCCAATCCACTGGTCGCACCCGCCTGAACAAGGGGCTCCGTTTCGGGCATCATTCCAATATTCCTTGGCCCTTTCTTCTGTCCAACCGCAAAACTGAACGAGCGCCATCGCCGACAATGCACCTGAGGAATGAACGCCCCACATGCAGTGCACCAGAACAGGGCCCTTTCCAGGGTTTTGAATCACCTCGTGTATGGACGCCATGACAGCATCGGGTCGGGAGGATCTGGCGCTCTGATAGTCAAAGGATCCGTTTCCGCAGCTGGTGCGACCGTATTCAGTGTTTTTGCCGAAGTCGGCATAAAACCCTGTTGAAAACCCTTCATTGCACAGAGTTTCGCGTTGACCTTCACTTAGGCCAGTTCGATCCTTGTCGCCGCCCTTGAAACCGGATCGATACAACACTCCGCTTAAGACTGGGCGAAAGAAAGCGACACCATCAATGCCTCCGTCACCACCCTTTGAAAGCATTTGACTGTTGCTTGGACCGCCATTTCGACTGGTCACGTCAGAATTCGCAGCGGTTGCGAGAACACCAATGAATATGAGGGAAGCCAAAAACCGCATGCCAAATCCTTTCTATTCTTGAACCTTTGATGCTCAAACTCTTGCGACCTGATAGTCTCTCGGAAAGGCTAGTTCATGAAAACCATATCAAGTGGGTAAATAGCTTTCCGCTGTGAAACTTTAGATGGGCCACACGAGATTGATGATAAAGACGACCACGAAGTAGGCCAGAAAAACTTTCCAGTTCCATTGGTGTTTGTTTTCTTCGTTTATCGCGCCGGCCGATTTCAACGCCAGGTTTGTTATAATTAGAGCGACGATGGTGACCGCCGCATGCGCCAAGTCGAAATGCAATCCAAAGCTCCCTTTTGCAAATGTTTGATTGATGAAAATGTGTCAGCAGTCACCTGATGGCAGCATATTTACATCTGAGTACCTTCCCTCAGACGTCGTGATCTGAGCACATGCACCAGTATCCTTGTTAAACCAGTACGAGGTCAGCCCTTCGCTTCGGATGAGTTCAAATCCGAGACTTTGGATGCCCATTTCAGCTTGGCCCGCTCTTGCCCCTTCAAATGACGAAAGATCGCTAGAGCTACCCACAGTTGGTGCAGTTGCATCCACTGATCCGCCACTGTCGTCGCATGCTGCAAGCGCAGCAATACACGCCGTGCCGACCACCAATAGGACCTTGGATTTCATCTGTTTTTCCCTCTCTTTTTTGGACTTGCGTTCCTGGGTTTCTGGTTGATCACCTATTCAATTCCGAAAATTACGTTGTAGTCGACGGAAGAGTTGCTGCGATTGATAACCTCCACAACATGATCACCGGATTGCCAAAGCTGCCCACGATACTCCTTGTCCGCCGACATCAATCCCAACAGTTCAGAACCATCGGGGTTGCGAATAACGTAGTCCAAGGAGCCATTTCGCGGAGCAACGCGAACGTAAAGGAACTGTTCGTTTTTGGCACCCAGAACGTATTGCTGCGACGCTCCGGGCGCGAGTTCACCAACGAGTTCTGCGCCAGTGGAACCAGAATCAAATTTGACACGTTGGCTACCAGTAGACCCGGCAGCGCCTGCCATGGCTCCACCGCCATCATCCATCGCGTCGACAACCGACATCTCGCCGATGCTTCCATCCTTGTACGCGATGCAGCGCCAAAGCGTTCCGCCTGCGTCACGTAGCATGACGAGCGTGCCCGCTTCTGAGAACTCCGAGCTTTCAATCGTACCTGATTGACCGTCTGGTCCTCCAACCTGCCGCAAATGATCGATACACGCGTCGTCTGCTTCAGACATTGCAAACGAAGCTGTGCCTGCGATTGCGAACATCGGTGCGAAGAATTTGAGTACAGCGAATTTCATCAGATGGTCCCTTGCTGGCTAATCCTTAGAGTTTTGTTCCGTACAAAGCGGAACCTCACTTCGCTTCTCGTAACTTTGACAGAAACTCATCGCATGCCTGTGCGCTGCCGACGATCTCGCCTGTCGTTTCAATTCCTTGCAGAGATGCCATCTCGGAATTTACGCGATTGAGGATCTGATCCGCTTGCTCGGCGGTGATCAGGTTCTCGGCTTGCGCTCCTTTCAATGTGGTGCAGACACCGGCGGACAAGCCTGTCGCAACGCCGACACCCACCGCGGCCCCACCACCCAAGGTCATCGCCCCAACCACGCCGAGGACGAGCCCGATCACAATTCCCAAGATCACTTTTCCCATGTTTTCCTCCCTTTTGGTGAGACAGAGCTCTTCCTTCATTTCTGGTGTAAACTGCGAGCCCACCTGCAAATGAAAACCAGCGCCAAAATGTTGAGCACCGGTGCAATCGCCGCGAACCACGGCTTGGCGGAATCCGAAAATAAGTCCGCCACAAGTATCCAAGGTAGTCCCAACGGCAGCAGGAACACTCCGGACAAAGGGTCTCGTTCCTGTCCCAACCAGCCAAATGTGCCCGTCAAGAATGCAACCAACGCCAACAGGTACAGGACCGCGAATACGATGATGGTGGTTCTACAAACCAAGTCGAGCCTCAGCAGATCAAGCCAGTGCTGCGCAGCCGTTTTCAGCAACGCAGCAGACAGGTTACAATGCGCCTTCGTCACCCAGGAACTCGATACCAGCTGTCGTGCCATCACTGTAAGCAATGCAGTTCCAAGGAGCGCGATCCTCGCCAACGCCGACTGTGACCTGTGTTCCCGCCTCGCTAAACGCGGATGAGAGCACCACGACTTGTGAATTGTTCGTTGTGCTGGCTACATCTCGCAAACACGCTTGCTGAGCCGGCGTGAGTTCGGCGGACGCATTGGATGTACCCGTGTCGTCGCAGGCCGCGAGCAGTGCAAAACAAGTTGCGCTTGCAATCATCACCATCTTGTTGGTCATTTTCTTCTCCCTCTGAGTCTGTTGAAGTTAATGAACTTGGATGCGCTTGTTTGAGGCTCTCGCCTTTGGGCAGCCGACAGAACAGACAACGTTCCTGTGACGACCTTTCCCAAAACTTGCCGCGGGGGGCTTGGCGGGCAGAGCACTATTACTTTGACTGCCAAGACCTCCAACAACGTGGGATGGCCGAATGAAATCACTGGCAAAAGCTAGAGCAAACTCTGGAAAGAGGGCGAGTACATTAAGTCTAAGCATCGCGCTCTCCCAACGACTGATCCGTGTAAAGTGCCTTCCGACCGCCAGCACTCACTCTAGCAGTCAGAAGGGCCCGAGACATCGGGCAACAACGACAACAACGGAGGTAAAATGAAAGTTGTGTCAAATTCACATGTTTGAATCTAATTTTTAATAAATCAACATTTTTTCCGCGCGTAAAATTCTTAATGCTCTCGTACGATAGGCTTCTGCTTTCAAACAAAAAGGTAGGTGGGAGCACCCATAGGGGTGAGTGCAGCTTAGTGGTTTGCAGGCAAGGATAGCCAAACAAGTCGAATTGTCCGGGCGGGTGTCGGGTGATCGGCGACTTGAGATTGAGGTTGGAGTGATGCCTGTAGACTGATTCCAGAATCTCGGCACTGGTTGGCTGACGTTTAAGCCCGTTTTATTCGTTCCAAAAAAAATTCTTTGTGTCCAAATTACCATGAACAGTAACTTATTCTTGCTGTAAAAATAATTGGATATGCAAGAATAAGGCCCGAGATTTAAAAACTATTGTTCATTGTTAATCTTCGAGTTCAAATGAAATTTGGAGACTATTCTTGCTTTTCAAGAGTAAAATTGAGAGTTCAAGCTCCCTTTTCTAGCGCTAGCGTTTTTGATTTTTATTCGCGATATTCCGCCGATTTGAGTTGAACGAAAAATATTTATCAATTCTGAATTTTTTGATGGCACTCCTTCTGCTTTGCGCAAACACTACCGGTAGGCGAGAAAAAATCTAGTTTGGGAGTAAGAAGTTAGGCGCAGTTTTCCAGCTTTAGTAGGAGGCAATAGTTCTGAGTAATTTCTTATCTCTTTTTGGTGAGTCGGCAATTGCCAAATCACGTATTTTTGGACGCCTATGCACGCGGATATATAAGGAAGATTTCATGGCGTTTTTGGAAATGACAGATAAAAAACGATCTGAAGAGCTTGGTATTGGTCAGATATCTCACATTCCAGTAATCTGGTCCCAAGACTGGAGGCTGATGGCGGAGGCCTCCAAGTATCTTATTTCACGTGGACTTGGGCAATGGGCGCCTCGAATGGGGAAAAAATCCCCTTACAGTATAGCTTCGAAGCCTGCAGCCAACAGCATGTTACTCTATGCCCGTAACCTTGAGCATTTCCTTACATATTGCGAACGGCGAAACTTGGAATGGCAGGAGATTTCTTATGAGCAACTGCTGAACTCTTACCAAACTGAGATGCACAATGGTCAGGCAGCAAACAGTGGAGACCCACTTTCACCTGGGACAATCAACAACCGAGTTGATACAGCATGTGACTTTCTGACCTATGCGGCCGCTCAAGGTTGGAGGAGGCCATTCGCGGTAGGTAGTGAGCCAATAAGGAGATCTTCAGCATCTGGAAATCGCAAAAGCTCGACCCGTCGGGTAGGGCGTGTTCGTGCAAACCCTGCTGATTTGCGGTTGCCAACAAGAAGCGAGATTAAGAACTGGCTTGATTGCGTGTTGAGGGGGTTTCCCGGGGTTTTGGGTATCACGGCATACATGATGTGCCGAATGGTCATTGAAACTGCGATGCGGGCAGAAGAAGTCATCCTGTTTCGCGCTGACCAGTTGCCAAACCCAGATAGCATTGATCCGAGTGAACAAGCTGTCTTCATTCCGATCAAGTACGGCACAAAGGGTGGCAGAGATCCTCAAGATATAGAAAAGAGAGGCAAACTACGGTCAATCCGAATGTCCCGGGAGTGGTTGGTCCGTTTGAGCGACTACAAGCGGATGACTCGAAAACTCGCATTGAAAGTGCACAAGGAGCTCTACCCGGGTGCCACATTGCCAAAAGAGCTGTTCCTCTCACCTTATACTGGAATGCCATATAGTTATTCCCGCTTTCGGGAGTTTTGGGTGCAAAAAGGCTTGCTGAACAAGTCTTTGCCATTCGAGGCGTGGTCGCCTCATGCCGGACGTCACACATGGGCATGTTATCAATTGCTTGAAAGGATGGAGGCTGAACTCGACGTTCTCCGTTTCGAGATGAAGGCAAGTCAGGGTGAGGTAACCACGCCATCTATAGAGTGGACCACGCGAATTGGAGAGACCCTAATCAAGTTACATGTTCAACCGTTTTTGGGACATGTGAACCAAGAAACCACCGACTTATACCTACGATGGCTGGCCGGGCAGGTGCAGTCAGATCGTTATGTGCGCGAGTGGTCGCACTGGCTTGACTCGTAGACCGGGGCGAACGCGTGAAAAAACTGCAAAAGCACAAAACTGACTTAGAATTCTCCAAGGGCGGAGAAGGAAAAACACGAAGAAAGACAGGGGCTTCTAGGGTTAGTGGGGCCAACGCCAATCCACTTACTTGGACGGTGTTCAATCCAAGAGAAGGTGAATTTGATGTTGATTTAACCAAATTCAGAGATGGATCCGATGAAACTGGGTTTGTCGGTCGCCCCGCCTTGATATATGATCTAGCGCCTGAAATTCGGATATGGACATCCAACAAGGCTAAGTCTTCGATTAAGAAACGACTGGAACTCTTGGAGAAGTTCTTTCGTTTTCTTTCTCAGTTTGAAGTCCAGTGGGACTCCAGAGTAAGCCGTTGCCTCGATGTGGAAGTCGCCCACGGTGAAGCGTTCAAGAGGTTTCTCTTGGAGCAGAGATTTGGGGTCGGTCGAAAGCAAGAGACGTTACGTGCAGTGGAGGCAATTCTGAACGCCTCACGTCGTCGACTGATGGACGGCTTAGATGACGCCCAAACTCGCTTAATTTGGCCGACAATCGAAAGTGGTAACGCACCCAAGATGCATAGGGATGTGAACCCTAAGGCGCTTAAGGTGATCTATACCGCCGCAAAGAGGCTTCACGACAAAAGTGTCGAGTACGGTTTGGAGGGCAATAAAGCGCTCGAGAAGGGCTACGATCCACGAGGCGAGATCAAAGACCCGGAAACGTTGGAAAGTCCTTGGGAAAACGTTTTCAACCTTTCAGTACTTGCGCGCGAGCGGCTCAGCACGCGTGTACTTTTGTACCGCGACATAGATCAGGACGATGTTCTGCAACTAAATCAATGCTCACAAAGGTACTTTTCCACGCCTTCGCTTGCACTTATGGAGCAGCACAGTCCGTCCTGTAGGTCCACTTTGGCCAGCTACATGCTTGTGTCCTTTCACACCGGTTGGACGGATACTGTCGGCGCAATCTCTGTCGTGGACGAAGACTTCGAAGACTGTGAGGATTGGTATGTTGATCGATCAACAAGCCCGGATGAGCGGAATCAGCGTCAGTCTTCGGTAATGATTTTAGCCAAGCCGCACGGTATTGACACATCAAGTAACGAGGTAGACTTGAAAGCAATTCGGCCAAAAACAGGCCGTCTTCACGCTGCGCTTTCATTCAAAAACTCGCGATACCGACCGTACTCGGTATTGCGAGATCAAATACAACGAACGAAACACCTGCGCGATCTGCTCAGAATGTTGCGATGGAGGTATCTAGCGAAGGAGAGGCTAAGAGATCAGAAGCGGCGTGAGATTTTCGAGATTGAGCGAAAGCTGCGATCCCCCTGGATCTATTTCAACCATAAACGCAAGGGACATGAAGCTGTTGGACTGTTGGGAGTGACGGAGCCGATTGCCGCGACATTCAAGAGGTATCTAACACCTGCCGCCATTCAAGCCGCGCAGCGACGGGGTAAAGGTCATCTTTGTGAAGACATCGAACGTATGACCGCCGGTGACGTACGGGATGGCTTTGCCGCTTACATTTATGACGCCTCAGGTGGTAACCCCTTCGTCACCCAACATCTTTTGCAGCACCAGAGCATGAGAACGACGAGAGTATACCTCAGACAAAACCGTCAAATCCAGAACAGACTTCGGACGTTCCGAGATATGTGCAAGCACTTTTTTGAGGCAATCGAGAACGGACGAGACGTTGATCCAACGGCATTACACATGGCAATGAGTTCGTCAGGCTTCACGGATAAGGACCATCAGAACTTACTAGACTTTAGATCACGCTACGGAATGGCTTGTTCAAATCCATTTGAGCCACCTACAGAAATTGCGCCCAATCACATTGCTGGTACTCTATGTGCGACCCAGCGCTGTCTTCTGTGCCGACACGGCAGGTTGACAGCAGAGGCGATTCCACACCTCGCGCGCCGCCTCGCTGAGCTGCTCGAACTAAGCCGTTCAATTCCGGCACAACGTTTCTTAGAATCATCCTTTGAGATTGAACGTCAGGCAATTCTGATTGTTCGTGAAGAAACCTACCCGGAGCTTGGGGATGCCTTTAACAGGGAATTGGCCAATCATCGTAGGGCTCTCACCGAAGGGCGTGCACTGATTTTTGATGAAGTTCCGTTGGGAGAGGTCGCATCCGAATTCAAGGCCTTTACTACTGAGGGTGGGGAGGTCAATTGATGTCGAGAGGCTCTTTAAACCCAATCTTAAACGCGCATCGCGACGAGCTTACTCAGAATTCGATACGTCTTGATCTGGTTTGGAGCTTGCCTTGGGATGATGTCTGCAATTTGCCAGTGATGCCCGGATTCGCGCTTTCTGATGATATTGTCGAGGTTCCGGCCGAAATGGTTCCTCCCGCAAAGACCAAACTCAGCTTGCGCCAGATCGACTTTACCAAAGCGTTGCCGCAAAGTTGGTCACGGTCAGAACATCGCTCAGAGATGGCCCTGAGACGCCTCAAGAGGATCGCCCTCTTGGACTTGACGCAGACCGTGAAAAGCAATCGAAAAATGAGTCCTCCGCAGGCACTCACCTGGGTGTCAAGAACTGGGTTTCTCGTACGCGCCGCAAAAATGGCTCTTCAGATTGACACGCAGGAACCAAGCGCCATATCGACGTGCCCGGACGGCGTTTCGATTTTCAAGCATTTGTCGCCGGCGGCATTCCAGGATCTCAGGAAAGCCAATCCAAATTTCTTTCAAATGAACACGTCTCGCTTGAATGCCTTTCTTATGATGGGCTTGTTTGACGATTGGCCGGCAGAAGATGTGTCGCCTAAAAGGTTCAAATCGCAAGCAATTCAGCCTTTTAACGATAGTGCATTCTCTCAAATTCTTCGCGCCAGTTTCTTCCTGGCCAGTATCCAGCACGACCTCGAGAGTTGCTACGCAGAAATCTCAAGCATAACGGAGGATGATCAAGGGCGTTATGGGCAAGATCTCGTCAGGCGCGTAAGAAACGAAGCAATCCAGTCCTGGCGTGGTGATGTCCTGGAACCAGGTTTCTCATTCCCTTTCGAGTTAGGAGTCCCCGGTGAGGCACGGACAAGTAAGTTCTTTTCGGGCTGGCCGGTGGAAACACTCGACGGGGTAAAATCACTTCTTTTGCTCTGCCAGTGCGCTAATGCGCAGATATTACTGTCCGCAACGGCGGGGCGTGTTTCCGAGTTGAAAGTCCTATCTAAAGAGCCACTTAAGCGTTCTGATGATGACACAATACTTGTTGGATACACGTTCAAAGAGACAGACACTCCCGCGGGAGAACAACGTCACTGGGCTCTACCTGATCACGCAGTCGCAGCGGTAAAAAGGCAGCAGAGCCTGCTAAGAACGTTCGGTAAAACAGGCCGATACCTTTGGTGGTCAAAAGAAAACAACACGACAGAAATCTCCGGTATGGAGCAGGCGGTCGCACTTTTTGGCTCGCGTGTCCGAACTCTTAACGGCGTGGCGCTCGGAGAGCTAGACGGCAAACTGACTACACACCGTTTCCGAAAAACTCTATCGCGACTGGTTGGTTTGGCCTTGGAGGGTGCAAACAACATCCTGTTTGACGTACTGGGTCACACAGATATGGACGTTACTCTCGGGTACATGCTCTCTGACGCTGAGTTTCAGGCGGATGCAGAAAAAGTTAGGCAGGAGCACAAGCATTTGCTCCGAGTGAGGATCGTCAATGAAATTGATGAGTGCGGTGGACCAAGCGCGCCTAGAATTCGAGTGGCGCGCGACGAACTCCGTTCGCGAGGTATACGGGAAGACCTTGGAGACGATGACCCAGAGCTGCTTCTGGCAGTACTGCCTAACATTCAACAAGTTGGCCCAGAAAGATATTGCACTGCTGGGGATATGGAGAATGGGCTCTGTTCGAAGTTTACAGGTCAACGTGACGTTGGAGCTTGCAACTCTTCCTGCATATTTCGATTGGAAATGGCTGCGGCTCGACAAGATAGAAAGGAAGCAATCAGGAATGCCCTACAACTCCTTTCCGGGGACGTGGGAAGGGGAATCCGAGTATTCTTTCAATCGCAGATTATAGGGCACTTGTCCGTCTTTGAGTCAATGATTGACGAGTTTCTCGACGACAAGCGATTTAAAGCTGCTCTGTTCGACTGTGAAAAGAAACTGTTCACGCCGCTCCCACCATCGACCCGAGAAAAACTGGCTCAACTTGTTGGTTAAGCATGGAACGCGAACCAAAAAAACAAAGCAGGAAATCGGCCCCCTTGAAAGACTATCATGCAAACCGTAGCAAGAGAGCTCGCGATGGTATTAACGACATGATGAAGCAGATCGATACGGAGATTTCTGCGCGAGGTTATTATTGTGATCCCAAGGACCCTGACCGGCCTCTTGGCCTTTCGATGGCAGAGGTTCTGCGAAGGTCCGGTCTTGGTGTTAACTACTTGAGGAACGAGCGCCATCTAGACCTTCGCGAGCAAGTCAGAGCCTGGTTAAGGAAACATAAGAGTTCTGACACAGCCGCCAAACGAAAGTCTAAGAAAGCGAGGCGGGACTCGATTGCATTTCTTCAAGAAGCAATAAGAGAGATGTCATCCGAGGCACAAGCTTGGCTGATCGAGAAGGAAGAACTTCAAACCAAAATAGAAAACCTAGAAGCGGATATTCGCAAAATGCGTGACAGCGGAAATGTTGTTGGGATTGGCTCAAGAAAAAAAAGTGACGATACTTTTTAAAGCCTTTTGGCTAAGTTTTGACGACCTTGCGCCGCACAGTTGACCTGCTGGGCGCTTTGCTGAGCTCAGGACTTCTTCTCTGAAAGGCCTTCGACTCACGGTTGGGAAACTGGGTGAGATCTTTCGCGGACTCATACCGCGATTCGAACCCTTTAGAAGACGAACTTCAGTTTTATTCACTTCCGCAACGGATCGTCGCGGCCTAGTGCCTATGGAGCGGCTGAGAACCGCTTCAAAGCCAAAGCGAATAGTAAACTAAGCTACGACTCGGTTTCTCAGCCAACATAATAAAGAAGCCCTTGGCATGAACTAGCAACAGCTATGCCAAAAGGTTTGTCTTGCCGGGCTGGGAGCATTTTTTCCCAAAGCCTGCTTTGCCCATCGAAAGCCTTTTTATGCGGCCGCTCAGGCTAGGCTGAGCAGCCGCGGATCAGGTTTACCCTAGGAAGGACAGAACGTGGCTGGTCACGTCTTGCGGGGCGTCTTCTGGGCTGTAATGGCCTGCTTCGGGAAGGCGGTGAATTTTGCCGTTCGGGAATGCGGCTTCGAACAGCGGAAGAAAATGCTTGGCATGAAGTGTCCGGTCTTTTTCACCCCAAAGCGCAAGCGCGGGTTTCGCGCTGATCGCTGCTCGGGTCGCCGCATCTGGTTCTTCGAATTTGTGCGCCCCGGCCGCAAACCCCTTGGCCCACCCGATGGCTCCGGCAGCCTCGGCCGGTGTCGGAAAAGGTGCGCGGTAGGCGTCTAGCCAGGCGTCCGTCACGATTGAGGGGTCTTCAAAGCCGTTCAGTTTCAAAGTTGAGAGGATGGTATAATCCAGCTGGCCTAACAGCGGCTCAAGCGTGCCGTTGTCATGTGCCTTGAGAATCCATTGAAACCACGGCGCATCACCCGCATTCGCGACCAGCCGATCAATCAGGTCTGGCTGGCCCAGTGGTGTTGGTCCGTTGACCGAGACAATCTGTTTGACCCTGTCGGGATGGCGAACCGCAAACCCCATGCCGGTCGGCCCGCCAAAGTCATGCATCACAAGCGTCACATCTCGGAGGTCGAGGGCAAGGGCGACCGTCTCCAGATTGTCGACATGATCCTGCAACCAATAGGTTCGGTCTTTTGGCGTGGCGCTTTTGCCAAAACCCATATGGTCGACAGCAATGACCCGATGATGGCGCGACCATTCAGCGATTTGATGCCGGAACAGATAGCTCCACGTGGGTTCGCCATGCAGTAACAGCAAAGTCTCGGGTCCCTCACCAACGTCAATATAGTGGGCGGGATAGCCGGGTGCGTCCGTGTAGTTTGCAGTAAAGGGCCAGGTACCGTCAAAAGTGGCGTCAGACGGTACGGCGGGGGTTATTGTGGTCATATTGGAGTCTCCAAAACTTTGAGATGGCCGCAGGCCCGCGCCAAGCGCGCCTGCGACGACGGTCAACTGCAGCATTTTGCGGCGTGTGAAGTTACTCTTGTGGGCGAGTGGCTCGAACGGGCTCATCCCGGCATCCTTCCAATGTGCATACAGAATTTGAGTTCTGAGTTGAGGAAGCCCGCCTCCCGGCAGGCAAAACGGTGTAACCTTTCCAACGGGCGCGCAGTTTCACGAGACGCCAGTTGGGCGTTCTCCTTTCCGCTACATGGGGGACGTAATGTGGCGCTCGACGCCTTACCAATTCGAAAAAGGCGTACGAGCAATCTATTTTTTAGATGGCTGAGTGATGACGCTTCAGGTTTTGATCTCGGCAAAAGCCCCGGTCAACCAATCGGCAAACACCGACATCGCTGGGGTAAAGGCGCGTCCCTTGGCGCTGACCAGCCAATAGCCAAGGCGTTGGTCCACAATCTTGGGGTCTGCAAGCCACTTTAGTCGACCTGCGCGCACAAGCGGATCAACAAGCAACTGACGACCGATTGCCACACCTGATCCGTCAATCGCGGCCTGGACGACTACGTTGTAATCAGTCAGCGGCATGCGTTTCGCACCGGCCAGCGTCACGCCTTGCGATTTCGCCCAGACTTGCCATTCGTGTTTTTTGAGGCTGAGTAGAAGCTGTTCGTCGGACAGATCTCCGAGCGATGTGGATCTTGCAGCATGCGCAACAGGTGCAATCTTTTCGACATGCAGAAGCGTGGCATCAACTCCGGTCCACGGGCCGGTTCCGTATCTTATGCCCAGATCGGCCTCATCCCGCGTAAAGCTGATATTTTCAAGTGATGGATCAAGTTCGATTTCGATCTCTGGATGCGCTTCTGAAAACGAAGAAAGACACGACACGAGCCACAATGAGCAAAAGGACGGAAGCGCCGTCACGCGCAGCGTTTGCAGTCCAACCTGGGCCCGAAGCTCTGCTGTTGCATCTGTGATGGTACGGAAGGCAGCGTCAATATGACTGAGATAGCGTTCCCCTTCAGGTGTTAGAGAAACGCTGCGTGCATGTCGTACGAACAGCGGTGTCCCAAGCGTGTTTTCTAGCTGCCGGATGTGATGGCTGACTGTACTTTGTGAAATCAGCAGCTCATCTGCTGCCTTTCGAAAACTAAGCAGCCGCGCCACCGCAGAAAAAGCGCGAAGGGACAAGAGCGGTGGAAGGTTCGGGCTTGAGCGCAAACAGAGGGTCTCTTTCTTTCCAGTGTTCCGGTTTCAGACCAGTACAGCCCTTTGCGGCGGTGCCCGCAAGCGCAAGGATCGTTTGGCGTTCAAGCCAGGGTCAGTCCGCTTGACACATTCGGTCTGGCCGGGCATCGCCGGGTTCTTCAGGGCCTCAAGACACGTACGCCGGGCATCGTGCTCAGACGTTCAAGGTCTTGTTCGTAGAGTTCCGAGAATGCTTCGACTATCTCGGTACTCCAGCCGGGCATGTCCAGTTCTTCCTCAACCTTATCAGGCTGTGCGTGATCTTCGAAGATCTGAGCCAGCATGTCATTAAGGTCCGACTTGCCCAATTGCGTATCCCGACCGGTCAGTTCCAGAACCTTTTCGCGGCCAGTATCATCCAGCAAGCTTGTCAAAAGCTCATATTCGTCTGCCAGAACGACGTCTTCGTCCAGATTGCTGAGCGCACGTATAACATCCCCCCAAATGAAGGGGGTGTCTTCATCGCTCCACAAGGTAATCTGAACGCTGGGTGCAAGGTCCCGGATATCTTCGACCATACCAATCCAGCTAAGGCAGCTTAGGTCGGTGTTCCGAACGATGTCTTCGCGCGCCTCTTCAGTGAGGGACATCAGAAGTTTCGGAACCAAGCTTCCTGGATTTCTGAGCCCCATCAGCAGCTCAACCTGATGGTCGCTATATACCTGTTCCAGCAGTGCCATCCTGCGACCAGCTTGCGGGTACAACTGCCCGTCCTTCAAAGCATCGGCCGGATCGCCCGCAAACTTTCCGCTGCAAAAGATCGCGCGCCGGGTGTCCGGTCCGGTTGGAAGAATGGCTTTGAGGTTTTGATATGAGGTTAAATGGACAGCCTCGGCCTCAATCTTGTCGAAAGCGGGCTTGAAGATTCTGTTATAACGACGCCAGCCGAAAAACCTGACCCCCGTTGCAGAGAGGGTAGCAGAGTTTTTCTTCAGCGAGCTTAGCACACGCCCTTCGTCGGTAAAAGCCGCGCCTGCGTGGATAGCAACCTGCATCTTCGGGTCTTGTCCTTGCTTTTCACCTCGCTTGTCGGGTTACAACCTGTAACTTGAACAGTCAAATCCGCTTAGTCGCGGTGGGGTTCGCCGCGCGATTCGTGCACAGGAAAGAAGCGCAACAGATCGGTCATCTACGCCAACAAGGACACCGGAGGCGTCGGATTACCTAAACCTATTGATTTTATGCGGCTTTCACGGTTGCTCGGCCCTGTATACGATATAAGAATAGACTGTATTAACAAGCTGCACCGCAATACGTTCTGAAAGTGCGGACTGCGCCGTGCGCGTAAGAACAGACTGCCCGAGGTCCGCGTCACCAGCGCTAAACGCGATGAAAGCAAGCGCAAAGGTTCCCTTGCCCGGCAGGGCATTGCGCAGCAATGTCCCGAGAGGGGGTGATCACAACACGGGGTTTACCGAATTGTGAAATCAACCGCTTCAGAAAGCGCTTGGCTGCCTTTGTATTCCTCAGAGGTTGGACAAGGACATCCAAAGTTTCACCGTTCGCATCCACGGCCCGCCAGCGCCAGCATTTCCGACCGTTGATCGGGATGACCACTTCGTCCAAATGCGGCCGCCCCAGGCCGGTCTAGTTTGTTTTTAACCAAAGGCGTTGGCTATCATTTAATAATTGGCAACCTGACGGATGACGAGATGGGCTAAGGCTTTGAGACGCATAACAATGCAGCTTGCGGAGTTTCCCGTTAAGAGCGCGCGCGTTATGTAGTGAACCGTGCGACATCAGCCTTCTGCGCTCCAAAATCAACCTGACAATCCCGTCTTTCGACGGGCGAAGTACTTCGGCACAAAAACCGACAGATTTTGCTTCCGACTGGTTCTTCGTTTAAGCCCTTTGCGACAGATCTACCATTTCTCCCCAAATGGCCGCAGTTCTACATCGAATGACCATGTGGATCGGTATTGATGAGCGGTGTGGAACACCTCTTCCGCGATAGCGTCCGGCTTGCTGAAAAATTCTTCGGGTTCATCGGGATTAAAGGGGATACGCGTCCACGGTGTATCAATGGCTGCATCTATCACAACATAGGCCACGTGGATGCCCTTTGGGCCCAGCTCACGCGCAAGCGACTGTGCGAAAATTCTTTGCGCGGCTTTTGTCGGCGCAAAAAGCGCAAAGTTCGGCACACCACGCAATGCGGCAGTGTTGCCCGTTACGATGATAGAGCCGCTGCCGCGTTCTACCATGGCCGGGGTCAGTTCACGCGCTAAGTACAGCAGACTCGTGGTGTTGACCCTGAAATTTCGCTCCAGCTCCTCTGGGTCGGCCTCCATGAACGACTTAAAGGTGGCCCGTACCGCGTTATGGACAATCACGTCGGGTGTGCCCATCTCATCCTTGATCTGGCGACACACCCTGACGAGTTGGTCGAGATCTTCGAGGTCGAATGCAAAGGACCGCGCATCTGGCAGTTCTTTTTCCAACTCTGACAATCGCTGAGTATTCCGGGCCAGCAAAACGACGCGGTATCCGTCCCATGCGAACCGTCGGGCAACGGATGCCCCGGTCCCGTCACCTACGCCGGTGATAAGGCACAGTTTATCCTTCATGTTGGCACTCCTTTCGGACGGGCAGCTTGTTTCAAGCTACCGATGTCAAAGATTAAAAATCAGCCGCGAAGGTCGGAACGGCACAGCGCGAAGGCTTGAGGTCGTGGCGGCTTGTCAGTCGGCCTCCAGAACCGCGGCAACCTGATAGATCAGATCCTCTCGGTACGCGGCGGATGCTATTGAAACACCGATGGGCAAACCGTCAGAGTATCCATATGGCAGGGAAAGCGCTGGATGCCCTGTCAGATCATACTGCGATGTAGCCCCCAGCATTTCCCAGGCTCTTGCCGCAATTTCGGAAACGTCGGCGTCCGGGCCGGGCAAGCGTGTCGCTTTCATGACCACCGTGGGTGTCAGAATGACATCATACTTGGCAAAGGCTTCGTCATATTTGCGCGTCAACCGACGGACGATGTTCTGACCCTTGGCGTAATAAGTCCCGAAGTAGTTCTTTTGGGCATAGCGTCCGACGATCATGGCGATCCGCAGGGTGGTGGACAATTCATCGGCGCGGGAACGCCAGTCTTTATGCGCCTCCATCAGGCCGACGTCGTACAAGCCTTTCCAATTATATCCCATGCCGTTTCCAAGCATCATTTGGGCGGTCAAACCCTCCATGCCGAGAGGGGCCCAAAGCGCAGCCAGTACATGGTGTTCCGGAAGAGAAAATTCTTCGACGACCGCACCGTTTTCAGCCAACTTTTCAGCGGCAGAGCGGGTCGCATCCGTGACGTCTTTTTCGGCAAGCGGCAGTTCGAACCCTTCTTTTAGTATGCCAACTTTCAAACCATCGACGCCCCGGCCAAGGGAGGCCGTGTAATCGGGTTTATGGTCGACGGATTGCCGGGGATCGAGGCCGTCTTTGCCCGCCAGCACTTCCAGCATCTGCGCATTGTCTCGTACGTTTCTGCTCATCGGGCCAACGTGGTCCACCGTCGCTTCGATCGGCATAATTCCGGAATATGGAACCAAACCATAAGTCGGCTTCATGCCAACCACGCCGCAGAACGCGGCAGGCACGCGGATCGAACCGCCTTGATCGCCGCCTATAGCGAGGTCAATCTCACCGCACGCCAGCAGAGCCGCACTGCCCGAGGAGGAACCCCCGGCCGAGAAACCATGCAGATGAGGGTTGTGCACCGGCAACGGCCAGGACGTGTGGCTTCCAGCTGATAAGCAAAAGCACTCACATGTTGTCTTGCCAACGATGGACGCGCCTTCGTCGAGCAGCCGTGTCACAACCGTGGCGTCGAATGCGGGGACATGACCGGCAAGCGTGGGTGAGCCGTTGGCCATTGGCACGCCGGCAAGGTTCACGTTGTCCTTAATGCCTACCGTTTTTCCAAACAGCTTGCCCTCTGGCGCGCCATCAATGCGAACCTTCACAGTCCAGGCATTCATGTCATTCTCGCTTGGAGATGGCTCCACGATCTCACCGCGCGGATAATTGACTGGCGGAATGTCGTCATCCAGTGAATCCAGAAGGTCGTAAGCCTCAAACACCGGCCCCATTTCATTCAGAAATGCCGCAGCTTTCTCGGGCGGCAATGCCATGCCAAGCTCTGATGCAGTCTCTTGAACCTGTTCAACGGTTGGTTTTTGAAACATCACGCATCCTCCCTGTATATGTTTGTGCCGGATGTCTGGGACGCCGGGTCAGACGGTGCTTTGGTCACGACCTCTTTGACCGATACGTCCATATGAAGCGAAAAGAGGTCGGCCCTTGAATAATGTCCAACCGGGTCAAAGTCGAATTTGCTACGGATCAGGCTCGCGTTGTCCAATGTCGCGTAGAGGATTGTTCTTTCGTTAAAGACCGGTGCTTCGATCACTTCGCCAAGGGGGGAGATAATCGTGCTTCCGCCACGCATCACAACCGCCTCCGGGTCATCGGAAAGTACACTGCGATAGTCGGGACCGAAATCTTTCAACTGAATATACTGGCATGCGCTCAGGACATAGCACCGCCCTTCAACCGCGATGTGACGCATGGTCGGCAGCCAGGTATCCCGATCGTCCGCCGTGGGGACAAGATAGATTTCGACGTTCTGATCATACATAGCCAACCTGACGGCCGGCATGTAGTTTTCCCAACAGATCACTGCCCCCAGTTTTCCAAGGTTTGACGAAACCGCCTCAAGCGTGGATCCGTCGCCAAAGCCCCAGATCAAGCGTTCTGACCCGCTTGGCATCACCTTGCGGTGCTTCCCGACAAGGCCCTTTTGCGGGTCAATGTAAAGCGCGGTACAATAGAGCGTGAACCCATCGCGTTCGATGACGCCAATAACCACAAAAATCCCGCACTCGCGTGCTATATCTACAAGTTGGGCAACCTCGGTGCCGTCTATTTCAACGGCATTATTAAAATATCGCAGAAAATCCTCGCGGCCTTCAGGCAAGCGTTTTCCGACTGGCGCGTCAAAATTAAGCCCCTTGGGATAGGTTCCCACAAAAGCTTCGGGGAAAAGCGCAAGCTCTGCACCGTTTTCAGCCGCTTCCCTAATCAGATTGCAGGCCTTCTTTGTCGTAGCCGTTGCATCGAATGGAATGGAGCTGTCTTGAATCACTGCAACCTTAACAGTTTCTTTCATTTTTTACCTTTCCGACGCGTTGCCGTTTGCAATTATTGAAGTCTTGAATTCATCGTACATTAAAAATGCTGGCGAAAAACTCGCAATCATGCGAATGATGTGTTCGATATATTGGAACACCAAGGATGTGGAATCGTGCATATAACCAGCTTCCGATATTTTCTTTCCGTTGCTGATAGCGGATCCGTGCGCGCGGCTTCTGAAAGATTGAATGTGTCTGCTTCCGCAATTAGCAGGCAAATAAAACTGCTTGAACACAGCTTTAAAACTGAACTGTTTGAACGGCGTTCTGACGGTATGTTTCTTACCCCTGAAGGCAAGATACTATCCCAACACATGCGCCAAACGATGCGCGACCTTGATCTGGCGCGTGGTCAGATAGATGAAATACACAACATCAAATCCGGCACAGTTAGGTTTTCAGCAATCGAAGGCGTCATGTCGAGCTGGGTGCTTCGAATAATTTCGTCATTCTCTGAAAAATACCCAGGCGTTGATTTTGAATGCAACGTATCAGCGTCAAAAAATGTAATTGAAGATGTCATCAGCAACGAAGTTGATTTCGGAGTTGCCATTTTTTCCCAATCCCCGCCCGAGATTGATACAGTGCTAAAGCTCGATACGGCAATTGTTGCAGTGATGCAAAATGACCATCCTCTTGCCGCGCAAAAGATTGTGAAACTCAACGACTTGGTGAAGTATCCAATGATAAGCTTGGATGATGGGTTTGAAACAAAAAGACTTTTTGACGAGGCCGTCAATCAGTGTGATATCCGGCCGCGGATCATATGCTCAATGAACCACATTGAATCGATAAAAAGCTATGTAAGAGAGTTTGGCGCAGTGTCTGTTCTGCCAGATTATGCGGTTTCCGAAGAGGTAAAGAGGGGGCAATTATGGGCGGCAAAAATTGACAAGTTGTTGAACGTAGCGCCAAGCACTGTATTGATCCGAAGAAGAGAGCGCCGCCTGTTGCCAGCAGCAAAGCTATTTATCGACTACCTGAATGAGCAATCCAACCTGCTGCATTAGAAAATCGTATATAGTTCGCCACGAAATTTCTTTCGCGGCGAAAATTGTTAGCAAAGCCCTACATATTCCTGAACAACACTGGGGTCTTGCAACCGTTTCGGATCCATCGCGCCGGTGATGCGACCGCTTTCCAGCGTAACCACTCTTTCCGAAAGATCTAAGATAAAATCCAGGTTCTGCTCAACCAGTACCAGCGAAAGGGACCGCTCTTTCTTGAAGCGCAGCAAGGTGTCTACTATTTCGTCGAGGATATTCGGTTGAATGCCCTCAGTGGGTTCATCCAACAGCACAACGGCGGGATCACCGATCAGGCATCGCGCCAGAGCAAGCAATTGCTGCTCCCCACCAGACAGAACTCCACCGTTTCGATCCAGAAGCCTGGAAAGCCGGGGGAAATAGTCGAGAATTTTGTCGACATCAGTTTTGCATTTGCTTTTGATATTGCACTGAAGGCCCATGAGAAGATTTTCCTCAACGGTCAAATCCGGAAAGATTTGCCGACCTTGCGGAACATATCCCAACCCAAGCAGAGCCCGCTCATGGATTGACAGGCGCGTGATATCCTTCCCCCGAAAGTGCACGGAGCCGCTCCACGCCGGAAGATAACCCATGATCAAGCGGATCAAAGTGCTCTTGCCCATTCCGTTGTGCCCGAGAATGCCCAGAAATTCGCCTTCTTGCACGTCCAGCGACAGTCGGTTCAGCACTTTTATTGACCCGTATCCTGTCTCGGTATTTTGGACGCTGATGAGTTTATGAGGTCCAACCATGATCAAGCCGCCTTTCTGCCAAGATAAACTTCACGCACGCGAGCATCTGAAAGTACGGCTTCCGCGGAGCCCTCGATCAGGATGGCACCCTGGCAGAGGACTGTAATCTTATCCGCAATCTCACGCACAAATTGCATGTCATGTTCCACGATTACGACGGCCGATTTCTCATTCACAGCCTGAATGATTTTGGCCAATTGACATGTTTCGGCATGTGTAAGCCCGGCGGCGGGTTCATCCAGCAGCACCAGATCAGGCGCTGCAGAGATAACCATCGCCAGTTCAGCACGCTGGCGAAGTCCATGCGCCAGATTTTTGGGAAATTCATCAAGGAGTGACTCTGTCCGTGTAAGCCGCGCAGCTTCGGATATTCGGTCCTGTGCTTCGTTTTTCGATGCGTTGCTAGAAGCGGACAGCCAAAGGTTTTCATACACTGTCATGTCGTCAAACAGGTTCGGGACTTGGGTCTTGGTCCCTATTCCGCAGCCTGAAATCTCATGCATCTGTCTTCCGGTGATTTCACGCCCTTTGAAGAAGACATTGCCCGTTGTGGGAATGTGCTGGCCTGTCAGGCATCGGAAGAAAGTGCTTTTACCTGCACCATTCGGGCCGATTATACATCTGAGCTCCTTGGGTTTGATCGAGAAGTCGACGTTATCCAGGGCAACGACGCCGCCGAAGCTTTTTGTGAGATTTTTTGTTTGCAGGAGTGTGTTCATGCCTTCTCCTCCTTCTTCTGATCTTTTCTCCAGAAATCCAGAGATATGTTGTTGAGGGCAGCCAGACCCTTGGGGAAAGCAAGAACCGCAGCCATCATGATAACGCCAAGTGCGATATTGGGACCGATTGCTTTCTGACCGGCGAGTTGCAGCGTCAAGTACTGAAGCACCCAGGTTGCGATGATCGGCCCCAATAGTGTACCGCGCCCGCCCAGCATGACCCAAACCAAAGCTTGGGAAGACATGGGCAGGGCGAACACGTTGGGGTCGATGAAGTTTTGGTATGCCGCAAACAGGCCTCCGCCCAATCCAGCGACTGCCGCTCCGATGGCGAAAACATACATCAACTGGCGCCGCGTATCGTAGCCAAGCAGCTGAGCGCGCAGCGGGTTTTGCTGAGTGGCATGCGTGACGCGCCCGAATTTCCGCCAGTTCAACTGCGCGAGAAACAAATAGCACAAGATAAGCAGCAACGCGCTGAAGGTAAGCGTTTCGGGTGGGGCTAGAAAGGACGTGCTGTCAAACGGAACGTTCAACGGAGGAATTCCAGGAATACCGTTATAGCCACCCAAGCTGGCTTGACCGATTTGCAGACTTGCGCCGCTGCTGTTGCCCAGCAGTTTGTAGAAGATAAGGGACACGACCAGCGTAACAATCGAGACGATGTCCGCCCTGAGCCGTCCGAAGAACATAAAGTATCCAAGGGCCAGGGCGAAAAATGCGGATGCGGCGGCAGAGATCAGCAGGCTTATGGTGCTTTCCAAGCCGTTGATCGTTGCAATCGCATAGGCGTAGCCACCGATGCCAAAGAACATTGCCTGCCCGAAGCACATGATCCCACCGTGCCCCCAAACATAGGCAAGGCTCAGGGCCAGAAAGGACAGGGCCACAAACTGTGTCATCTGTATCGCTTGGAACATCGGCAGCATACTGGGTACAAACACTGCCGCCACGCTTGCGATGACAACGATGGATGCAGCCGAGACCGTTGATTTATTACGGTTCGCATTCATGACCTTTTTCCTTTCAGAAACTCACTGAAGCCGCCGGGCATGACGCGCAGAATGACAACTGCAACGAACAGCACCATGGCTTCGCCCCAAACGGCTCCGGACACGAAAGTGACGGCCTGACTAATGCCGCCAAACACAACGGATGCACTGAGCGCACCTGCTACGATTGCAGCGCCGCCGCTGATGACTGTAATGAAAGCTTTTGCGATGAACGCAGCCCCCATCGTTGGCACGACGCCGGAAATCGGGGCAAGAACGCCCCCAGCCAGCCCGGCAACTGCTGCGCCGGTAGCAAACGTGCGCGAATAAACCTTTCGGTGATCGACGCCCAACGCTTCTGCCATATCCGGGTTTTGGATCGTTGCCCGAACGACCGTTCCGAGACGCGTTTTGTTCAATACAAGCCACGTGGCCATCAGAACGGCCACCGCCGACAATACAAGAACCAGAGAATAGGCCGAGATAGAATACTGCCCGATATTGACTGCCCCGAGTGGTGTTGGAATGCCTTTCGATGTATTGCCAAAAATGCTGGTAACAGCGCCAATCATGAACAGGCTAAGGCCCCAGGTTGCCAAAAGCGTATCCGCGACGCGGCCATAAAGCCGCCGGATGAGCAGAAACTCAACAATGGCCCCCCAAATGCCAGCCACCAGCGGTGCGACAATGAACACCGATATCCATAGATTGAGGCCGGCTGTATACGCCATCAGCGTCGCATAGGCGCCCAGCATCATGAATTCGCCATGTGCGACATTGATTACACGCATCATACCGAAGATAATTGCGAGCCCTGCCGCGATTAACACGAGCGTGGCGATCGCAGTAGACAATTCAATCGCGACGACAGCTAAATAGTCCATTGGATCCTCCCTGAATGCACCCGGCGGTTTCCCGGATACATTCGAAAAGTTTTTCGGGCAGAGCGGCCGAATACTCCGCCCTGAAAGTGATGGTGACGTGGGTCTACAGCTTGTGCTGAAAGTTGGCGTCTGGGTCTGCGCTCAAATCGCAGACTTCTTGCGTGGCCGTTGGCGGCACCTGCTGTGTTGTCTCCAAAACCGTCCATTTCCGGTCCGACAGTTCCGAGATGTGAACATCACGGATGGTATGATGCGTTGCTGGATCTATTGAAACGCGGCCGGACGGCCCCTCAAAGCTGAGACCGCTTTCAAGCGCTTCAATCACTTTCATCCTGTCCAGGGACCCTGCCGCTTCTACCCCTTTTGCCCAAAGCATCATGCCTTCGTATGTTGTGCAGGGCAGTTCCGACATGAACGGAGCATCATCCCCATAGAACGCGTTCAGCCGCGTAAGGAAGTCCTGATTGGCCTTGGATTGGATTCCGGAAACATATGTTGCGGCATTGATGATGCCATCCGTTTCCCGTGTCTCCAATTGTTTGATGTCGACGCCACCAGCGCCGAACGTCGTTGACGCCAAAGGTATGCGAGACAGCATTTCAGCCGCAGCCCACTGACGATAGAATCCAAGATGGGTCGCACCTACCAGGATCGAGATAACCGCATCCGGCTTGGACGCCTGAATCTTGGAAATTGTCGGGCCGAAATTGCCAAAATCAAGCGGGAAGTACTCGGTTTCTATGACTTCCCCACCGTTCTCGGTGACGTATTTTTTCACCCAATTTGCGCTGATCTGACCAAAATTATAGTCCGCAGCCAGAACGTAGACGCGTTTTCCATGCGTTTTCATGACATAACGCATCAGGTTCGCCACAGTCTGATCGGGCATTGTCCCGATTGCGAACTGGTTTCTGTCGCAAACTCCGCCTTCGTAAAGTGTGTTGTAGAAGTACAGAGTTTCAAAGCGGCGAAGAACCGGGCGAATGACCTCTCGGCTGGAACTGGTAATTCCGCCGTGAACAACACTGACCCTGTCCTGAAGCGCCAGCTTTTGGGCCAGTTGGCCATAGAGTTGCATGTTGGACTGGGGATCATACTCAACCAGTTCAAGCGGCCGGCCTAACAGACCTCCGGCCTGGTTGATTTCATGCACGGCAAACCGCGCGAGTTGCGCCATGGGCTTGCCAAGAATATCCAGAATGCCACTTGTGTCATGGATGCCACCGACAGTAATCGGCTCGGCCGCTTTTGCACGACTGCTCAAGAATGGTGCGCTGACCATGCCACTCACAAGCGCAGTGGCCCCTGTCTTTACAAAATTTCTACGCGTCAAATGTGTCATCTGTTCCTCCCACATCAACTGTTTCCGATCTTAGCGGCAGGAGGCTGTTGCTGAAATCAACAAGACTCTAACGATCCGTTGCTGAAATTCGCACGCTTTGCCGTCAGTGGGCATTGTCAGGCTGTTTTGCGCCGGGCAAGAGCGGGGTAGAGTGCTGGTTAAAAGCGGCTAAGTCCTTTGCATGCTCGGTCCAAAGTGCGAAGGCATCGGTTCGGGCGTGGCCCTGGGAACGGGCAGAAAGTCGGTGGCGTTGTCGGCGGAACCGTGCGGCGGTTTTATCGTAGACCGACAAGAACCTTTAAGCCTGACCAGACGACTTAAACCGGCTCACTGTTTTCTCTCGCCGTTGCGTATGTCTGTGTGAGGCCTCGGAGCGGTTGTTTAACCCCTTGTGATGGCGATACTCAATTTCTGGGGCCAGTTCCGCTGGGGCTATTACATAAAACGCCAGGGCCTGGCGGGTTCTGCTTAGCGTACCCCCCACCGGAACAGGCCCCCTGATCACCATATGCATGCAATCAACTTGCAGCGCTGATCATTATCACCGCGATGTGACTTATTTGCATGTGCATGCAGGATTGATCACCGGCATAGATTTATCTATTTGCATGCGCACGCATAAATATAGGGAAGACCTCTAGTGAACTCCATCACAGTCTATTCAGACTACGTATGTCCTTTCTGTCTTCTGGCGGAGGCACGGCTTTCCGAAGTGATCGGGGAGCGGGACATCCATATAGAATGGCGCGCGTTCGAGCTAAGGCCCGATCCCGTTCCAACACTTCGCCCGGAAGACCCTTACTTGCCCGCGATCTGGGAGCAATCGGTTTACCCCATGGCCGAACAGCTTGGGGTCCCAATCAAGCTTCCATCCATCTCACCGCAACCCAGGACGGCAAAAGCGTTTGAACTTCTTGAGATGGCCAAGGATGCTGATAGGGCGCATGCCTATTCCATGCGTGTGTTGCGAGCCTTCTTCCAGGAAGATCGCGATATAGGCGACACGGATGTCCTGATCGATCTGGCGGCCGATGCCGGTCTCGATCTCGATGCCGCCAGGAAAGCACTGGAGAACGGCACATACACAGAGCGCCATCGCGAAGCTCTGAGACACGCCCAAGACGATATGGAAATCACGTCCGTTCCGACCATCGTTATCGGCCGCCGGATATTCCGCGGCACGCCATCGGTAAAGGACCTGACGATCGCGATTCATGATCTCGAACTGGATGCGGCACTCTGATGCGACCAGCAGCCTTTCGCCGGAGAATGAACGTGTCTTGGTTATACCTCGGCACTCCTTCAGACGCTCGACTTCCTCAGCGCAGCGCTAAAGAAGACTGATGTCGGGTTCGGCTCTGTCGGGGTGGCTTATCTTGCAAACGTGCGGCTCGATCCGTCGCTTGCGCTCACTCAAGCTATTTGGCTGGCTGTCATCATCCTCGGGGTGATATGGCTAAAGCTCGCCATAGTCCAAGGATACAGAGAGCCATGGGTTGCATCGGCTGACGCCGATTCGGGCGCGCCGCCTATTGATCACGGCGCGCCACCAACAAATGGGAACACAGTATGACTGAAGATGCGAAGACGCGCCTCGTGCGCCTTATGAAAGAAACCATCGCCCATTCGACACAGCACGTGAAGGCGGGCGGCATTCCGTTCACCGCCATGGTTGTTGACCGGGACGGGACAGTTCTCGGGCGAGGGACCAATACTGTCACTGCGATGAATGATCCCACGGCACATGCCGAGGTCGAGGCCATCCGCGACGCCTGCCGGGCGAAACGGACCTCCTATCTGCCGGGTGCCGTTCTACTGGCCTCCGGAGAACCCTGCGCCATGTGCTACATGAACGCGCTCCACGCCGGAATCGCCGAGATCCATTATGCCGTGGATCGCGACGAAGCCGCCGGAATGGGCTTTGATTATCGGTTCACCTACTCGCTCTTTGCTCAGGACCCGCAGACTTGGCACACGCCCTCTGTCGGCAGGCTGGAGGTGCCGGGAGCGATCGCGCCGTTCGAGGAGTTCCACGCCTTGCGAACATCGCGACAATAGGCTTGGTTCGAATTTTGCATGGACATACATCCACCGAGATCGATAAGAGGAGTGTTGCTTCACGATGTCCCGCAAGAGAGAACTTTGGGAACGGCTGATCCATCAGATCGCAGAGATTGAGTCCGAGTTGGCTGCTGCCCTGCAGTCCGGCCATGGTCTTGGCCTCTCAGAATACCGTGCCCTGCGGGCGCTTTCCATGTCACCGACATCCGAACTACGCCTTCAGGAACTCGCCTCCCAGCTTCGCCTGAACCAGAGTTCAGTCTCCCGTATGGTGGAGCGGCTCGAACGCCGTCAACTCGTGGCGCGCGACCCATGTCCTGATGACAAAAGAGGCATTTATGCCGTGCTTACTGACACTGGGCGCGAAGTGTTCAATCGGGCATCCGCCGACTATGAGGCTGCCCTGAACACCGCCTTCGACCAGCGTGATTCCGAGGAACTTCTTGCGACGCGATTGTTCAGCGCGGATATCCGCGAGCATCGCTGAGACGGATCCAGGGCAGGGGACCATATTGCACGGATCGGTTTCAATAAACGTGAAATCAGACTGACAGCTGGGCAGCGTAAGCGTTCCAAAGGTCGAGTGCGTCAGTTCTCGCGCGGCGGTAGGACAGAGCGGGAAGGCGATATCGGCGGGTTCTGAAGATTGTGTTGATCTGATCGTGGGCGGCAAGGAATCGTTGCGCTCGGTTTGTTGACTTGAATCGGCCCATGATCTTTTTTCCGCATTTGCGTCGACAGATGTGATCCTTCGCTCCGATTGTTGGGGCCCTTGTGCGCACGATGGTCGGCACCCGGCGTGATAGCCTTGATCGGTTTCGTATAGCTGCGCAGCTTATCGGTGATCACAACACGCGGATTGCTGTAGGTGGCGACCAGCCAACCCAAGAGACGCCGTGCGGCTTTGGCATTGCGGCGAGGCTGGCTCAGAATGTCGAGTACATCTCCATTGGCATCGATTGCCTTCCACACCCAGTGTTTCACGCCATTGATCGGACGACCTCATTCATATGCCATTTGTCGTTCGGCCGGGGCCGGTCGTGTCGGATAGAGGACATCTGGTTAGTTGTTTTCATGATGGTAAGGGTCCTTAAACAAAATAAATCCGCAGCCTCCCCGATCATCACAGCGACACTTTGAAGCCAAATGGCGGTGAACTTAGAAAAGGGGCTTTCCGCTGCGACGTTGCGCCTTCCAAGACAAACATGACCTCATCAACGATCACGTCTGATCTTTATGCTTCCAGCCCCAATAATTTGGTCAACAAACCAGATTTTTTCTGATTTTCAGCCACTTAATAGAAGAATGAGGGCCGTCCAATTGAACGCCCAGAAAGCCTCCGCAAACAGCGATTCCCAACTCGACTGAGGCCAAATGTGATTTATTAGTGTTTACAACTCGAGCTTATAATAAACGCAAGCTGCGTGTGCCTTTAAGGTATTGATTTAATATAATTTAATGGTGCCCCCACACGGACTCGAACCGCGGACCTACTGATTACAAATCTTATCACCATATTTTCGATAGCATTATAGCCAATTCGATTGGGCAGTATATTCTCTTAAATAACAGAAGCTTTAGCGTGCAGAGGTTTCTATAAGACCCTTCCCAACGCTCCGCACTTTGCTTACCTTTTGCTTACCCAATCCGTCCGAGACCAATATGCCCAACGTCAGATTAACAAAATCAAGTGTCGATCGCCTTTCAGCAACAAACCGGGACACGATCTATTGGGATGACGGTCTGCCGGGTTTTGGACTCCGCGTGAAAACAACCGGTGTCAAAAGCTTCGTAGTTCAATATCGAAACAAACAAACCGGACGGTCGAAACGCAAGACACTTGGGCGATATGGGCCGACCTTGGCATTGGGTGCCGCCCGCGAAATGGCACGCGCGATTCTTGCTGACGTGGTGCGTGGCGGAGACCCTGTCGCGGACGCTCAAACGCTCAGGCATTCACCAACAGTGAACTTACTTGCCGAGCAATACATGACCGCACATGCGGAGCCAAAGAAACGTCCCGGGAGTGTTCGGAATGATCGGTCAATGCTGGACCGATACATTCTCCCCAAGCTTGGTGACCTTAAAGTCATTGAAGTGACGCATCAGCATGTTCAGAAGCTTCACAATCAAATGCGTCGTACGCCCTATCAAGCCAATCGCACTCTGGCCCTCATGTCGAAAATGTTTGAACTGTCTGTGCGCTGGGGTCAGCGTTCTGACAATCCGGCGCGCGGCATAGAAAAGTTTCCCGAGGAAAAGCGGGACCGCTGGCTGTCGGACGATGAGCTGCAAAGGCTGTTGGTGGCTCTGTCAGAGCATCCAAATCAGGTTGCAGCCAACGCTATCCGACTGCAACTCCTGACAGGTGCACGGATCGGCGAAGTCCTGACGGCAAAATGGGAAGACTTCGATTTGGATCGAGCGGTCTGGACAAAGCCGTCCCACCACACAAAGCAAAAGCGACGAGAGCACCTGCCAATATCGTCAGCAACCTGTGATTTGCTTGCGGCAATGAGCGCAGGGGATTCTCCTGAGAGTCGCTGGTTGTTTCCGGGACGCTCTCCGGACCAACCGTACAAAGATCTGAAGAAATTTTGGCGCTCGGTCACCACATCAGCAGGTCTTCAAGACTACCGTATCCACGACAATCGGCATACGCATGCGTCGCATCTCGTTTCCAGCGGTCTGAGTCTGCCTATAGTCGGTCGATTGCTTGGACACACGAACCAGTCTACCACGCAACGCTACGCGCACCTCGCAGATGACCCGTTGCGGCAGGCAGCGGATGTGATGGGTAAGAAGATCAGCGGTGGCAGTTCCTGAAACCTGAGAATTTCCTGTGCTGAAGACACGCGAGCGGCAACTAGACTGCAGCTGTCGGCACAGTGTCGATGTTTGGGACGGAAGGGAATGGACGGAGATATAAGATGTCCAAATCTCTACTTCCCGTTCGCAAAGCCCAACGATGAATGTCCGGTTCGGGCTGAAAATACTACAAAGCCACAGCCGCAAATCGCAGGATTAAAGTTTGTCGCGATAGTTGTGAGTGTCTGAGTCTGGTGGCGATACCCGCAAAGCGAAACTCGAATTATCGTTCATTCTTTGGTATCAGGCACACCCAGTTTTCGCAGATCTTCTACCCATCGATTGAGATACGCCTCACTCTCGAATGGCGCATTCATCGCCTCTTGGATAGTGAATTCGGGATTGGCCGCTAGAAACTCATCGATAACGGTCTGCGCATCACTGGGAAGACCAAGGCGCAAAAGAATTGGCGCGTAGGTGCGTTTCAAGCCGTCGGGTATTACGTTCATTTGTTCAACTGAAGCCTTTGCATCTTCATACTCCTCGGCGAAGTACTGAGCCCAACCCAGATTCCAAAGATACCAGTCTTGGTGATGTGGGTTCAGCCGGATCGCCAGTTTCATGCGCTCAACGGCTTCAGGCGCCTTGCCGCCATAGACGAGCGGGTCGATGGAATCTGCCAGAACGGATGCCGAATTTGGGTTCAGAGAAATTGCTTTGTCGTAAAGCGAAGCAGCCCGCTCAAGGTTACCGCTCTGAGTAGTTGCATTGGCTAAGACCCAATGACCTTTGAAATTGAAGGGTTCCAGTTCAATGGCTTTCCGCGCCATCTCAAATGCGCGCTTCAGTGATTCCTCGCGCGTTAAAGAGTTCGTCCACCCCCAACGATATCCGTTTATATGTGCCCAAGCGTTTTCGACATACGCCCCAGCATAGTTCGGATCGAGAGCAATGGCTTTTGCGCTAAGCTCTTCCGCCCTGATGTTTCCTTCTTTTGTGAAGGTAAACCACTCCTCCTGCGCGCGTTTGCGCAATTCGTAAGCGCCAAGACTATCAGTAGGCTGATGCTTAAGACGGCTGTACTCTGCCAAATCGATATTCGTGGAGAGAAGCGAAGCTATGGTTCGCGTTATCTCATCCTGTACTGAAAAAATGTCCTGTAGGTCTCGGTCATAGCTGTCTGCCCAGATATTCTGGCCCGTCGTCGCATCAATGAGTTGGGACGTCACGCGCAAACGCTCACCGGCAATTTGAACGCTCCCCTCAACAATATAGCGAACACCCAATTCTTCTGACACTTTCTGTATATCTGCCGGAGTGTCCTTATATGAAAACGTCGAATTTCGGGCGACTACGAAGAAGTCTGAAAAACGGGACAAGGCGGTCAAGATGTTCTCACTCAGTCCGTCGCTGAGGTAATCTTGGCTTGGGTCGTTGTTGAGATTGTCGAACGCCATGACCGCGATGGAGGGTTTGCCAGACAGGGCTGCGGCTTGTTCATCCGTGTCCGGGGATTGCACCACGGACCAAGGTTGAAGCCATGCCGCGACTACTAACGCCAGTACAATTGCGGTGCAACTAACCGTGGTTAGGCGATTTTTCCAAGGCTTGTTTGTAAGTGGCACGATAGGAGAAACGATGGCTTTCGCCTTTTCATCCATTGCAAGGCAGTAGATGTGAACGGGTTCGGAGATATTCTTGACCTCTCGCATCCCCAAATCTTCGATGGTGAGATCGAGCTTGGTATGGACCTGTTCGAAAACGCTAGCCGACATGTAAATGCCATCCGGGACAGCCAGGCTTTCAATGCGTGCGGCGACATTTACACCATCCCCGTGAATGTCATCCTGATCGACGACAATGTCGCCAACATTGAGACCGATCCGGTATCGCACCTGCGAATCTTGCGGCAGGTCCGCATTAGCGACGCTTACATAGTGTTGCATGTCCAACGCACACCGAACGGCCTCAACTGCACTTGCAAACTCAAGAAGCAAGCCGTCGCCCATCAATTTGACGATGCGCCCATGTCGCGAAGCGACAATTGGTTCAAAAAACTGCTCGCGATGGGATTTGACCCTTGCAAGCGTGCCGGCTTCGTCATTTCGAATAAGACGGCTATAGCCAACCACATCGGCGGCAAGTATCGCTGCTAGACGTCTTTCCAAAGACTGAACTCCCACAGTGGGCACCACGCTAAACGCAAAATTGCTTCTAGGCCAGATGCGCTAGCCGAACACACATTTCCAAAAAGAGCGATTGTTAAGTCTTGATAAGGCATCAGCCTTGAAGCTGTGTCTGACTGCGAAGTGTAGTAGTTCATTAAATGTCCGCTTGGGGCTGCCAACGGCCCTTGTTGAAGAGGAAGCGGGTGGCCGCTGTGTCCGCGTTCTGTGAGTTCGCTTGTGTTGAGATTTTGCGGTCGCAGGGAAGGGCCGCTAAGCGGGCTGCGGACGCAGAATTCGGCGGCTGTGCTCAAAGTCGGCTTTGGGCCGTTGTCACACATCCCGACAAACTGACTCATCGGCGGCTTCGTCTAAGGTTTGTGGCTGCTGTCAGCGTGAGCTGCAGCGGCGATAAATCTGACAAGGAGGAAAGCGCGGGCAGATTTCGGTGCTATGGGGTGCAATGTCTGGTGATGTGTCAGGCTGTCTAGCTTGGTTGGGATGGTACTCCCAAGGAACGCAGCAGGCGCGTCCTCATAGGATGGAGATTGTGAAGGCCAAAATCAAAGGCTCCGTCGGCCCAACCGACCGGTGAACGGGTGGTCGGCCCGTGTATGATGAAAGTACCATATTCGAAAAACCGCTCACAGCATCCATTCGACCGGTAGCCACCTGACGACTGCAGTAAGCCCTCGCTGAAAGCCACTGGTTTCCGGTTCAGTGGTATGCACAGTGACTGTCCCATCCTGTTCTTCTTGAATCCAAATCATCTCATCGTCTTCCTTCAGATCGACGCGATACGAATACTCGGGTTTGTTCAATTGCTCAGCCAGTGACGCAGCAATCGTTGGGCTTTCGATCATGATGCCCATTTCTGTGTTGAGATGCGCAGACCTTGGATCGAGGTTATATGAGCCAATGAAGATCCGCTCACCATCCGCCCCAAAGGTTTTTGCATGCAGCCCAGATGCCGACCCAGCCAGGATCTCTGGCAGGCTTCTGTCGCGATGTTCCCGACGCAAGGCTCGCAGTTCCAGAAGTTCTACTCCGCTGTTCAACAAATCATATCGATAACGCATATACGCAGCGTGAACCGGCATCACGTCTGTCGCGTCCAAAGAATTGGTCAATATACGGACCCTAACACCTAACTTGGCTAACTCCTCCAAGACCTTAGAGCCTCTTTCGCCAGGAATAAAGTATGCCGAAACAAGGTCCAGTGAGGTCTGTGAACTTTTAGCGAATTCGATCAGTTGTTCGACCATCAGGTCTTCACTTTTGGCTTCGCCCAATCCCTTCGCGGGATCGTCGACCAAAAGGGTGACCTCGCTCCAATCAAACTTCAGATTATGTGCCGCGATGTGGTCGGCCAGTTCACTTTCCTGAATAGCCTTTTGGTAACCTGCGCCAACGGCGGTTTGCCGTGCTGCATCCGCCTTGGATTGCAGGCTGTCTTCCGCTGGAGGATCTAAAAGTAGTCCAGCATCGTAAGACGAGGCACTGTTCCAGTAGGCGTCGAACGATTGTGAAACCTCGTCCACAATTGGGCCGATGGCTATCGCGTCTAAATCCAGGTAGTGCGTTCCAGCCCCATAGTCGAAATAGATGTCGCCAATGTTGCGCCCCCCAACAATCGTGGCAACCCCGTCTACAGTCATTGATTTGTTGTGCATCCGCCGATTCAGTCGGCTGAAGTCAAATGCATAAGACAGGAGCTTGGGTTTTCTCAACGTAAACGGATTGAATATACGCACGTTCGCATTGGTGAGAGCGTTTAGCTCTGAAAGCAGATCGTCCAGCCCCGAGATACCGTTGTCGTCGACAAGCAATCTGACCCGAACACCGCGTTCGGCTGCCGCCCTAAGCTCGTCAAGAAGCATAAGGCCGGTGACGTCATCTTGCCAAAAATAGTATTGCGCATCGATTGAGGAAGTCGCCTCTCTCGCGAGGATAGCCCTGGCCGCAAATGCAGCGCGCCCATCGCCCAAAGTCCGCACCCCATCGAGCCCGCGGTTGCGTTCAACAGCGTTTTTAATGGTTTCACCCAAGGGGCCGGCCCAATCGGCGTCCTGTTTCAACGTTTGCTGCGAAAAATTCTCCTCAGGCAGCGGAAATGCCAACCTTAACCCAACGACGGCTAGCGCAATCACCGCTATCAAAACCAAACAAATTCTGATCAGCCGCATTCAGTTTCCTGTAATTGGTGCGCCGAGTTGCCCCGTTTGTCGAACTTGAACTCAAATGTAGTTGAGTTTCTTATTGATCCAAAACAGGATTTCAGCCAGCACTGAAATTGCACCGGCCTCTTCCGTGATTATCAGTGCGGTTCCTGATGTGCCAAGCTGCGCACGATCTGAAGGAAGGCCATCTGGGATATCAATGGTGACAATGTAGCTTGACGTGCCTGCAAGTTCGCGCAGGCCAGGCAGCCCGCCCCTTGTGTCCAACGCACCTTCTCTCGTTCCCGGCGGGATTGACAGAATAGTGGTCTCAAACTCTTGACCTGGCATTGTGCCCAAAGCGATCCGGATCGTATCGCCAACGGACACGTTGGGATAACTGCTTTGCGGCAACCGCGCGATCAGCAGCCGATCCGAAGGAGCCATGAAATTTATTGCGCCTTGCAAGGTCGTGACGCGATTGCCAGGCCGAAGCGAGAGCGCCGTCACAATACCGTCAGCAGGCGCACGTACAACTGTCTGCTGCAATGCCCACTCAGCTTGGGCCAGCGCCTCTTGAACTTCTACAACTCCAACATCGACTCCGTCCACTTGCGCCGCGATGCGTCGTTCAAGGCTCCGCCTACGCGCCTGCGCTGCACGCAGACCAGCTTCGAGTTGTTCAATCGTGGAAACTGCCTCCTGCAATTGGAATTCAGCGGCAGCACCGCGCCCAGTGAGCTGAACGATATCGTCGCGACGCTGCACACCGAAAGAGAGTTGAGCTTCAAGAGAATCAATTTCTGCAAGCGCCGCCTCATAGTCTGTCTGCAACTGGTCCGCGGTCGACTGTGCTGATGCGAGAGAGGCTTGAAGTCGGGCAACTTCAGCCGCGTAGGTGGTGTCATCTATTCGAAACAACACATCACCCTTCGCCACCGGTTGGTTTGCCGTAACCGCCACTTCAGTGACAGGGCCGGATACGTTCGGTGCAATGTTGATGACAGCGCCTTGCACGGACACAGTCCCGGATGGTGTCGTGTGGTTTAAGGCTCCAACAACTACCAGTGCTATCACTAAAGCTCCACCATATACGACCGTCTTGAAGAACCCGTTCCAAGGCAGGATTTTGAGCTTCGCAAAAACCAGCCAGACAATGCCAAAATACAGTCCGAGAATAATGAGCATCGTTGATCGCCCTCACTGTGTTTCTTTTGATCCGTTGCCGTCAAAACTCGTGCGTATAGCTGATGCCAACAAGATCACGTGTTCCGAAACTATTGTCGATATGGCTGCCAAACACGCTGATGCTGTCTTCCGGCGACGCATTGAAGGTAAGGCCCGCACCAATGGTGTACCCGGAATAGTCGTTGGAACCGGCAGATAGGACACCACCGGTCTTTACAACCCATCGTTCAGACAATGGCTTGAGGCCAAGTATTCCGATATAACCGCCCTTGCTGGCAATTTCAGCGGGAAAGGCATCAGCAAATTCAAAGTCGCTGTTGCTGATCCGACCGTCGGTATAGTTTGCCCCAAGAGCCGGGAACAAAAGCCATCCTTTCGGTTGAACGCCAAACGCGGCAAGCGGCACAAAGGTCCCTATGGCGTATTGCGTTTGTTTGACGCCGCCTTCCAGCTCTTGCTCGGACGCTGAGAAATTAACTATCCCAAAATCGAAGAGATAAGAGCCACCAATGCGCCACTGATCGTCTTCTGAGACCGATATATTGATCTTTGTGACAGGCCCAAAAGCAACCGAACCGAATAGAGTGCCAAAGTCACTATAACGAACGCCGATTTTCGTAACAATTTTGGTCGGATCATCCGATAGTTTTTCGTTTTCTCCGGTCTGCGCCCAAGAAGCGGAAGCATCTATAATGACCATGGTGGCAAGACACGTTTGAACACTTGTCATGTATTGGTGCTCCGACCCTCATTCCCGGATTGGCTACGCCGTTTCCGTACCACCGCGCAGGCAATTGTGAACACAAGGTTGATTGGGACCATCAGCATCATGAAGGCCAGAACGCTCGCTGAATAGGCCGGATCAAAGCAGCACGCATCCACAAGTAGATAGACAAGACCGACATTGCGAAGGTTTGTGCAGGTCGCAAGGACCTGCCGATACTCCTTATTCTCGCCGCCTAAAAACCAGCCGAGCGCCATTAGGGACAGAATGAAAACCAATATGGCGATCAGGCTCGAAGGTCCCAATCCAACAGCGGCTTCCTGCCGGATGCTGATGCTTGCTACGACAGATGCAATGAATGAGACTGTCGATATCAGCATCGCCGGTTTGTAGATATGCTCGGCGACATCCGGGTAAAATCGTCGGATCAAAATCCCCAAAAGCAAGGGAATTCCGATCACACCCACAATGCGGATCATTAGCTGGTCCCAAGCGACACGTTCCAGCGTGGCGGTTGGAAGAACGACCTGTGCGGCCGAAGGTGCAAGAACCAAGCCGATAATTGAAAGTAAGACCAATAGGGCCCCGGCCGCGCTGACTTGTCCCGGCGCTTTGGTCGAAAACTGGACAGCGTTGATGCCGCCGGGGGCGACCGCTAACAAAAACAAAACGGCGCTGACCGGTCTGGGTAGGGGGAAAATCCCGATAATCAGGATTGCAATGACGGGCGGTATAAAGACATTTGCAGCAAGCAGGTGCGTTAGCTTTTTGCGTTCCAGAACCGCAGCACCCATTTCGCGCAGCGTGGCACTCATCCCGATGCAAAGCATGGCCAGAGTAATGAAGATATGGATGAACAGGGTGACGGATTGCTCAAAGGGCAGTGGCGACTCCATCACAGTGGTTCCACATTCCAAAGGATGCTGATTGTAGCGTAAATAGCGACCGCCAAGATCAACCCGGCTGAGACCAGCGCAGGTGAAATCGGAAATGGCTTTCCTGAGATATCAGAGATCCGCTTAAGAAAAGTAATTTGCTGTATGATGGCGACAGATAGCATTATTACTGCCAGTATCAGCATGAATAATCCGACAAAACGTGCATGTTCTATCGGAACCTCTTCCAACCCAGGCACATCAGTCAAAATTCTGAATAGTGCGGGTATAGAGAAGCCAAAACCAACGAGCGACGTAGCCGTTCTCATATACCCCATGGTCGTCCTGTCTGACGCGAGCCGAGAACGCTCGAATGCCAGATCTGTTCGGTCACTGGCCAACTGCGCGTTGGAACGGTGTGGCAAGTCCTCGTCGTCAAAGTCCATTAGGCGCCTCAGTCAGAAAATCAGGTTTCACTTGGTTTGTCCTCGACCCTCTCCTCGCGGACCTCTCGAACCAGAAAATAGTCGAGGAACGTTCGGACAAAGGCGATGGCGGTCAGCTTGGCAAGCTCTTCGATGCTTGGGTCTGTTGCGGTCGCGATGATGTCCGCGCCCAATTGTAGTTCAAGCGCCACAATCAGGTATTTCCCAAGGATACGCCGGGCGATCGGCTCGGCGTCCGACTTCCGGTTTTTGATGAGCGCAAGAGCGAAGGCGATGCCCCCTGCCGCCACAACGATAACACTCGCCGCTTCGAAAATGATCTGGATATAGCTCGCCGCTTGAACGATCAGAATCTCGAAACCATGCATGGTAACTATCCCGCTGCGACAGTTATATCTTGGCTATTTTCGTTTCCGACAGACGACATCATGCAAGAATTGAACAACTCGTCCAAATGCTCTGGATCGAGCGTTGACCCATGCGCAATCGCGACAAGCCTTGTTTGCGGAGTTTCTTCGCCCCATGGACGGTCCCGCGTCAGTTCAACGCGCCTGCCTACAACCTGCAACACGTATCGGTACGCCGAGTCCTCGGCCAAACGTACGAAACCTTTGCACCGGTAGATATTGCCGGGAAGTTCGCGTTTGACCATGCGTTCAAGCGCGCGTCGCGACGCCGGTTCAACCCAAGTTCCGTTCCAGGTTTTGAAGGTGATCCCATGATGATGCCCGTGGTGGTGTTCATGGTCTTGGTGGTGATCCGAGTCCGGAATTGACCGTGCGACATCAAAACGACCGACTGAAAGCAAAATTTCGAGCGGTACTTCGCATTTCACCGCAGGAACGATGCGCACCCGCTTGAAGTGCCCATCAATCCAGCTTTTGACTTTTGCAGCCTCTTCTACACCAGCCAGATCAACTTTGTTCAAGATCACAAGATCAGCAAAGCCGATTTGTTCCAGTTTTAGTTTCACGAGTTCCGGATCTTCATGCGAGAAGATCTGGTCGGTATCAACGACACAGGTCACACTGTCTAAGCGGATCATGTCCCGGTAAGACGAGTCCACAAATGTCATATAGATCCCCGAAGGATCGGCAACACCGCTTGCTTCGAGGATTATGTACTCGATCGGGTCGTCACGCTCCAGCAATTCAGCGACGGATTCAATCAGATCGTCTCTGATCTGACAACACACACAGCCGTTTGCGAGGCTGATCATCCCGTCTTCCACGTCGACAACGAGTTCGGCATCCACGTTGATTGCCCCAAAGTCGTTCACAAGAATGCCCACCTTGAGCCCATGATCACCGGTCAGAATGTGATTCAAAAGCGTTGTTTTGCCTGCCCCCAGAAAACCCGTCAGGATCGTCAGTGGAACAGCTTCCTTGAGTGTTTCGGTCATTTTCGAACTCGTCTCATTATAAAATGGGAAGAACGCCGCGCCGGATTCCAGCGCGGCGGATTGTCATTGGGCTATATGACTTAGCGACCCTCGCGAGCGTCGATCAGCGCTTGGATGTCCACGCGGAATGTTTCCTCATCGTAGTGCTGAGTTAACGGACGAATGACATCTTCTGGCATATAGATCGACGGTTCCAATTCCCGCTCACGCAGGAATGCATCCTGCTGTTCTTCGCGCGGAAGACGCGGTTTCGGCATTTGCACATATTCCGGCAATTTACCATCCGGGAATCGTTCCACCGGCAAGGTGGCAGGGTTAGGAGGCTGCATCGCGGGCGTCTCGGGCCGCAGGGCCATTCGTTCCCAGATCCGATCTTTCGTGACGTTGACCACCTTGATGTCAGGCCCCCCCCACATGAACAGACCATCCCAATGCGCCCTGATCTCTTGAATGGCTTCGCCTTCCGGGCTTTCGGTATAGTGACAAATCATACCAGCGCGGGGTTGGATTTCGTTCATCAGATACCCTGCCGCGTAGTACGGCGTATGGTAGGTGTCCAAAGTGAACTCCAATACCTCTTTCGGAGTACCGTACTTATAGTTCAACAGTTGCGGCGTATCGGCCTGACCTTCTGTGACGAAGATATCGCAGCCTTTTGCAAACTTGATCGTGCTTTCGTCCGGACGACCGTCACCCGTCCATACAAAGGACAGACCCGCTTCTTCCCAGTCCACACGATAGGCCGACGCGCCATTCTTCACGTGGCTGCGCGCCCAGTGGGTGACTTTCAGACCAGGCTCTTCGAGGATTACGCCGCCCTCGTCTTTATAGTCAAATTCGACGACTTCCGTGTTGTAGCCTTCGCCAATTGGACAATGGTCAAAGTTCTCCAGATGCCACGTCATCATTTCGTGCATCTTGTCGACCATATATTGCGTGCCCGTCTCCGGACGGTCGCCAGTCGGGCCAAAGATGCGCAGACCATTGCGCCAACCACCGCCCCAAGCGCGGAACGGCATGAAGTAGGGCAAGTCCGCATAGTGGTCGACATGCAGGTGGCTGATGAAGATGTCGCGCACCATCGGCGGCAAAATTCCAAGCTGGATTATGTTCTTCACGCAACCATTGCCAAAATCAAAGAACAGGCGGCGCGGGAAGGGCGTACCGTTGCCGAGTTCCAGCACAATTGAGGTGCCCGATTGCTGCAAAGTGGGTGGCCAAGGTGTACTGCCGGTGAAACAAATGCGCATCTCACCTTCTGGCAGAAGCTCATTCGGTGGAAAAAAGTTGTTGCTGCTGCAGCCTGGTGTTGGGCGGTAGTACTCTGGCAGCGTAATACCACCGCCGGGGCGTTGCCCGTAAGGGTTGCGTGGTTGGCTCATGTTTGGATCCTCCGAGTAAAGACTGGGTGCTCAGCGTTTGGCTTGCCGTTGATCCCTGACAATCAGGATCAACGGTTCGGTCGCATCTTCGATGTCAAATTGCATCGCTTAACCTCTGCGTAAGTCTTCGAATTTCAGTTAGTAGTTCATCTCGAATGGTCTCCCACTCTTTTCGCACTGAAGACTCTTCTGGCGAGAGGGCTACATGCTTAAGGGCTTCATCAAGGTCTTCCACCGCCTCAAGTACATTTTTGTTCCTTAGGGCTCTGGACAGAGCCGCTTCGGAATACTCGGGTATGAGGGTGTGGAGTTCCCTGCAGTTCATGGCAGAATGTGACCTTTTTGTATTCACTTTAGTCAATATGTTAGAAGGTGGATGAAGCGAAAGGAAAGTGAGTTACGGTGAGCTAGGGGTAAGTTCAGCTTAAATTCAGAGGATCAGGATGGTCATTAATAGATTGAAAAGACTGCTTAAATCAGGTTTTTTCTAAGAAAATGGTAACAGCTGAAGAAATTAGACAAGCACTTGAGCGCGTCCTTACATCTGCAGAGTTTGCTGGTTCACCCAGACTGCAGTCCTTCCTGAAGTACATTGTCGAGCAGGAACTTGACGGTCATGGGAGTTCTATAAAGGGCAAAGTTATTGCGACCGATGTCTACGATAAGGAACTTGACGAGAACGGAGGGGCACTAAACCTCGTGCGGGTTGAAGCCCGTCGCCTTAGGCGTGCTTTGGAGAACTACTACAGTGGCGCGGGCAGATCGGACCCTTTGCGCATAACTATGCAAACCGGGGGGTATCGACCACAATTTGAACGATCCTTCGCGACGAAGCCAAGTGTTGGACAAAGCCAGTCGGAATCTTCGAACTCTTTCGGTTTATGGCGTCACAGACTCCTGCTGCCCTTCGTCGGATCAACGCTTTTGTTGGCAATTGTACTGGGGTATGTTGGACTTAGCGGTTCCCAATCGAAAACGGAGTTCGCAACCGTTAAAAGCTCCGCAGAACTGGCTGCGCTTCGGGAACGGTCAATTACCAGTGTTCAGGCTGTCAACTTAGCCGAGCAAACACGGGGATTGTTTTTTCCTTTGATCGACCTCCGACGGCAAGCTATCAACCTGGAAACGTTTCGGTATGTGATTGAACTCGATCCGAACCTTGCTGCAGGTTACGCGGGTTCGGCCCAGGTGCTCACACTTAAGTCACTTCTGACAAGCGATACTGACGCATCAACCGCTTTAGTTGCTGAAGCTTTGGAAATGGCAGAACGCGCTACTACGCTAGACCCCTTGGATGGTTGGTCCCAGGCCGCTCATGGCTGGACTCTTGCCGTGACTGGAGATAGTTCAGGAGCGCTTAGACGTGCCCGCATTGCCTTGGACCTTAGCCCTCAAGACGGCCATACTTTGGATCTGATAGGCATCACGGCCCTAGTGGTAAATGATCCAGTATTTATGGCCGAAGTGTCTGACCCACAACGGTCTCGACTAGGCGTCGGCCGTTTCGCATACAACAATATCTACGGCGCTTCACAACTAATGCTGGGGAACTATGACACAGTCATAGAGGCCTTCTCCAAAGCGGCAGAGCGAGGCCATCCCGTAAGTCCTCCAAGCCTCTTTTTGCTCGCGACCGCCTATCACGAAACAGGCAATACTGCAGGGGCGGAGAAGGCAATCGTCGAAATGTTGGACACTTGGCCGGACTTTCCTGCCCATGAAGTTATAGCTCGGTTTTTCGTGAATGACTCCGCAACTCGTTCGCGCGTTCTTTCGGTGCTTGATATGTATTCACCAAGTTGAGTCAGCAGAAGTTCAGCTAGCCGAAGGAGTCCGCGCGACCAACTCGCCACCTTCCATCCAGTCGATAACAGCAACCTCAGTCTAGTTGTTTCAACCAACTTGGCTGTAAGTGCTCCTATCTACACATCGCAGACCTTCGCGCCCTGAGCACCACTGGCAACTTTGGGCTCGACGCAGTCATCCGAGTCTTTTGATCAGATGACTGGTAATGTGCGTTTAGCAGACGCTAAGAGCGAAATTTTGAATGTTCCGACCATGAGTAGCTGCTTCGCGTAGGAGCGGACAGTGGCGAAAAACGCGGCTATGTCCGAGTCGCGGACTTTTCCTCCGGTCGCCGATGCTGCGAAATCCGCTTCAACACGACGTGCTGTTTTCGGCTCCTGACGCGGCGTTGCAGCACGTGTCCCGAAACCGGACATTCAAAGGCGTGAAACAGACTGAAATCCAAACCGGCCATTCGCTGCGCCCACGTCCGATGTCTCACATGCGGACAAGGACGAAACCGCTCTCGCGGTATTGGCGCTGGTGGCGTTCGCTGGGCACTGATTGGGGCACAGAGATTTTGTAGATGGGCGCGTCTGCCTG
>NZ_LQBP01000005.1 GCF_001507545.1 Ruegeria profundi | reverse complement strand
GGTGATTGCTGCGGTCAGCGTCGTCTTACCATGGTCAACGTGGCCAATCGTGCCGATGTTGACGTGCGGTTTTGTACGCTCAAACTTTTCCTTTGCCATGATGGCCTCCTTTTTCGGTAATGAAGGGAGCCCGTGAACCGCGCTCCCTCAAATCTTCGCTTATGCGTATTTCGCCTGAATCTCGTCCGAGATATTCTGCGGAACCGGATCGTAGTGGTCGAATTGCATGGTGAACTGGGCGCGGCCCGACGACATCGAACGCAGGGTGTTGATGTAGCCGAACATGTTCGCCAGCGGAACAAACGCGTCGATCGCAATGGCGTTGCCGCGCGGTTCCTGACCAGACACCTGGCCACGACGCGAGGTCAGGTCGCCGATGATACCGCCGGTATATTCTTCCGGGGTGATCACTTCGACCTTCATGATCGGTTCCAGCAGCTTGGCACCGGCCTTGCGCATGCCTTCACGCATACACATCCGCGACGCGATTTCAAACGCCAGAACGCTCGAGTCAACATCGTGGAACTTACCGTCCAGCAGGGCAACCTTGAAGTCGATCACGGGGAAACCAGCCAGCGGGCCGCTATCCATGACCGAGTTGATGCCTTTTTCAACACCGGGGATGTATTCCTTCGGAACGGCACCACCAACGATGCGGCTTTCGAACGAATAGCCTTCGCCTGGCTCGGTCGGCTGGATCTCCAGCTTGACTTCGGCGAACTGACCAGAACCACCCGACTGTTTCTTGTGGGTGTAGGTGTGTTCAACCGGCATCGAGATGGTTTCACGGTATGCAACCTGCGGCGCACCGATATTCGCCTCAACCTTGAACTCGCGCTTCAGACGGTCCACCAGGATGTCCAGGTGAAGTTCGCCCATGCCCTTCATGATGGTCTGACCCGATTCCAGGTCAGTTTCCACACGGAAAGACGGGTCTTCGGCGGCCAGACGGGCCAGACCCTGAGACATCTTCTCCTGGTCACCCTTGGTTTTGGGCTCAACCGCGATCTCGATCACCGGATCGGGGAAGGTCATGGTTTCAAGAACCACCGGATCCTTCGCGTCACACAGGGTGTCACCGGTGGTGGTGTCTTTCAGACCCGCCAGCGCGATGATGTCGCCTGCAAACGCTTCTTCGATCTCTTCCCGGTTGTTAGAGTGCATCATCATCATACGACCGATGCGCTCTTTCTTGCCTTTGGTCGAGTTCAGGATCGAGTCGCCCTTCTTCATGACGCCCGAGTAGATGCGCGTGAACGTCAGCGAACCAACGAAGGGGTCGTTCATGATTTTGAACGCAAGGCCCGAGAAGGCCATGTTGTCGTCGGCGCGACGCGCAATGTCACGAACTTCCTCTTCGTCACCGGGCTTGAAGCCCATATAATCAACAACGTCCAGCGGGCTGGGCAAATAGTCGATCACGGCATTCAACAGTGGCTGAACGCCTTTGTTCTTGAACGCCGAACCACCCAGAACAGGAACGAAGTCCAGCGCAAGGGTTCCCTTGCGCAGCAGTTTGCGCAGGGTTGCGACGTCGGGCTCGTTGCCTTCCAGGTATTCCATCATGGCGTCGTCGTCTTGCTCGACGGCCGCTTCGACCATCTTGCCGCGCCACTCGTCAGCCATGTCCTTCAGGCTGTCGCGGATCGGCGCTTTGATCCAGCTTGCGCCCAGATCTTCGCCCTGCCACAGCCATTCTTCCATGGTGACCAGGTCGATCAGACCTTCCAGCTCTGATTCAGCACCAATCGGGATGCCAACCGGAACAGCACGTGCGCCAGTGCGGTCTTCGATCATGCGAACGCAGTTGAAGAAATCAGCGCCGATCTTGTCCATCTTGTTGACGAAGACCATACGCGGAACCTTGTAGCGGTCAGCCTGACGCCACACGGTTTCGGTCTGGGGCTCAACACCGGCGTTTGCGTCCAGAACGCAGACGGCACCGTCGAGAACGGCCAGCGAGCGCTCGACTTCGATGGTGAAGTCAACGTGGCCGGGGGTGTCGATGATGTTCAGGCGGTGCTTGGGCGTATCGGCGGTTTGACCGTCCTCGGTGCGCTCCCAGAAGGTGGTGGTCGCAGCCGAGGTGATGGTGATACCGCGTTCCTGCTCCTGCTCCATCCAGTCCATGGTGGCTGCACCATCGTGCACCTCACCGATGTTGTGGGATTTACCAGTGTAAAACAGGATACGTTCCGAACAGGTGGTCTTACCTGCGTCGATATGCGCCATGATACCGAAGTTTCGGTACAGTTCGAGAGGATATTCGCGTGACATGTGTCTAAACCTCTGGGATTACCAACGGTAATGGCTGAAGGCTTTGTTCGCCTCGGCCATCTTGTGGGTGTCTTCGCGCTTTTTGACGGCGGTACCGCGGGACTGAACAGCGTCCAGCAGCTCACCGGCAAGGCGCTCTTCCATTGTGTTTTCGTTGCGGCCGCGCGCAGCAGTGATCAGCCAGCGGATGGCCAGTGCTTCGCGGCGCTCGGGGCGCACTTCGACCGGAACCTGATAGGTTGCACCACCAACCCGACGCGAGCGAACCTCGACCGACGGTTTGATATTGTCGAGCGCTTCGTGGAACACTTCGACAGGTGCGCGCTTGATCTTGTTCTCAACGCGGTCAAACGCGTTGTAAACGATGCGCTCTGCGACCGACTTCTTGCCGTCGATCATCAGGTTGTTCATGAATTTGGTCAGAACCTTATCGCCAAACTTGGCGTCAGGCAGGACTTCGCGTTTTTCGGCGGCGTGACGACGTGACATATCAGCCTCTCCTTCTTACTTGGGACGCTTCGCGCCGTATTTCGAACGACGCTGCTTACGGTCTTTGACGCCCTGAGTATCCAGAACACCGCGCAGGATGTGGTAACGCACACCGGGAAGGTCTTTTACACGGCCGCCACGGATCAGAACAACCGAGTGTTCCTGCAGGTTGTGGCTTTCACCGGGGATATACGAGATGACCTCGTACCCGTTGGTCAGGCGTACCTTGGCAACCTTACGCATAGCCGAGTTCGGCTTTTTCGGCGTGGTCGTATAAACACGTGTGCAGACGCCGCGTTTCTGCGGGCACTGCTCCAGGTGCATGGACTTCGAGCGTTTTACTTTCGGCTGCCGCGGCTTGCGGATCAGCTGTTGAATAGTTGGCATTCCGGTTTCTTCCCCGTTTTGCAACACACATGACATGCACGCGCGTTGCGTGCGGTTAAATTCGCTGCACTCATGCGTCCACAAGCGCAAAACCCGCGAGCGTTCCCATTCCGAGGTGAACGTCGCGGTTGGTTATCAGAGGACGCGAACGACAAAATTGCCCGGGTCTTGACCAGTTCATTACTGAAATCGGTTATGGGGCGGCCCCCGGTACCGAGATGACGCGCGTAATAGGGGGAGTCGGCGCAAGTGTCAACAGCACAAGCCCACCTGCGCCAATCTGGCGAGGAATCGTGCGTTTACTTGGGTTCGGGACTGACATCCAGCCCTGTCCTGCGTTGCGGGCAAGGTCGTCGCCCGGCATAGTCGGGCCAGAATTCTGATGATGGATGCACCATGCAAGTACTTGGCCTTTGCCGCTTTTCCTTCCCCGCCTTGGGCAGTTTTCAGATCGAACATGAAACACTCGAAGACCGGCGCCGGCATCTGTACGACCCCAAGCGGCTGGAAGAGAGGTTCCGGCTTTTCGAAACCTCCACCCTCCCCTGTTTTAGGGAACACACGGATGAGGATTTTCAACTGCTGGTAGTCGTCGGTGATTGCCTTCCCAGATCAGCGTTTGAGCGGTTGACTGACCTGACAGCCGACATCAAGCAGATCAGGATTCTTCAAAAATCGGCCGAAACCGACAAATCGCACCGGCACATCATGAAAGACATTTTGAACGCAGCCCGTACTGACCCGGCCCAACCCTGTTTGCAATTTCGCCATGATGACGACGACGCCGTTTCCGTCGATTTCGTGGAACGCCTGCGCGAAGCGGTCGAGGACTGCAAACCGCTTATGGCCAGAAATCGCACGGTTGGCATAGATTTCAACAAAGGCTTCGTTGCCCGGATGGATGCGAATGGGATCAGGGCGGAAGAAACCTTCAAATCACTTCTTGGCGTCGGACTGGGCATGTATGTCTCTGGTGGATGCAAACAGACGATCATCAGCTTCACACATCACCGCATCGGTCGTTTCATGCCTGTCGTCAGCTACCCGGACGCGCCCATGTGGGTGCGCACTCTGAACGGTTCAAATGACTCCTGGGGCGCTCGAAACAGTACCAAAGATCTGCCTGCCCTAAGCCCTGAACAAGAAGGCGAGTTCATCGCGCGTTTTGCCATTGACCAAAAGGCGGTGCGGCGGGCTCATTCTTTTGCATAAGACTGGCGTTCGCGGAAAAAGGTGAACAGCCCTGCCCCAACGACCAGAGTTGCCCCAAACATCGTAAGCGCGTCCGGCCAGTCTCCGAAGACCAGCCACCCCAGCGCCAAGGCCCAGATCAGGCTGGAATACCGGAATGGAGCAACAAAACCAACATCGCCCGCACGCATGACCATGACGCTGAACAGATATCCCGCCAGCACGAACACAGCGGCGCATGCAATCATAATCCCGGCCCCAGCCGGAACCGGCTGCCAACCTGTCCCGAACGAAGCGACAGTTGCCGCCAAGGTGATCGTCACGGTGGTCGCCAATGTGACCGCGAGCGAGGGCACGTGAGACGACATGCGCCGTGTGATCAGGTCGCGCGCCGTCACCGATGCCACCGCGATCAACGCGTAAATCGCGTAGATGCTGAACCCGTCGGGTCCGGGCCTAACGATCGTCAGCATGCCGACGAACCCCAAGACAATCGCAACGACACGGCGCCACCCGATCTGTTCGTGAAACAGCAGCACAGCACCCAGTGTCACGGTCAATGGTAAGGCCTGCAAAACCGCCGTGACATTCGCCAACGGCATGTGCAGCAATGCGGTCAAAAAGAAGTACGTAGCCGAAAGCTCGGCCAGGCACCGCGCGACAACCAGCCACTTGTCATGACGCGGAAAATTCAGATGCAGCGCCCCCAGATGACGGGCCAGAAGGTAGACGAGGATCGTCGCCAACACACCACGCATTGCAACCATCTGGAATAAAGGCACCTCTGCACCTGCCGCCTTGACGAGTGTATCATTGATGGTAAATGCGGCCATGCTGCCCATCATCAGCAAAGCACCCTTAACGTTTGGCGTCATCTTGGTCTGGTCCGGTCTGCATTTCTTGCGACATTGGCCCCGCCCTCCGTAGGGTTGTCAACCAGGCACCGTTATACTTTTTCCTCCCTGCCGAACCTGTCGTGGAGGTTGCAGGTCCAAACCCGCCCGGTAGCTTTTTTCAAGCAGCACCTGCCGCCGTTTTTCGGACCCCGTCGCACCACACAGCAGTTCGAGCTTTCGGGGCGAAAAACCAAAATAGCCGAATGTTCCCTTCATCCAGGCCGTTTCCATGGCAGCCAGGTATCCTTCGCCCTCAATCTCATCTGAACGCGCGCCAGCGGGGATCAACAGAACACCGGATCGGGGCCGTTGAAGCGATCTTTCGGGGTCATCCAACTGATCATAGGCCCACCCCCAGTTCCAAACGCGGTCAACCCACCCTTTGGTCATCGCGGGCATGCCCCACCAATACAATGGAAACACAAGACAGATTGCATCCGCCCGGGCAATCCTGTCCTGCTCCGCAACAACGTCCGGCAGTGCGGACATGTGACCGTCCGGCTCAATGTCGGCCATCGACCAGCGCGGGTCAAAACCTTCCGCATGCAGGTCTGCAAGCTCGACCGAATGCCCCGCCGCCGTGGCGCCATCCATGAAATGCCGGGCTACGGCAGAACTGAACGAGGCGGGGTTAGGATGGTCGAGGACGGTCAGGACGTGCATGCGCAAGCTCCGGGCTGGAATTGTCATTGTGAGCAAATTGCACAACCGTCCGCAGAAGCTGGCGGCGTCACACTACGGCGCAAGCTGAACGGTATAGCTCAATCCGCATGCTCCGCGTCACTATCGAATCTCAAGGTAGGTTGAGATCAACAGGGTTTTTCGCGAACCCGGTCACAAATCCTAGAGGGTTACACACTTCTGATAGTTTCAGAGCCCGCACGCAAAAAGGCCCCGCGGGTACGCAGGGCCTTTCTTTCTTGCTTCCGGTCAGAGGTTACTCGCGGCTTTCTGGAGTCTCCACCATAACGTCCAACTCGTCACCAACCATGTCATCATCAATGGTCGGAGCGGCCAGGGCGGCGGCGGCTTCGGCCTCTTCCCGGCGGGCTTCGATCACGACGTTATCACGGGACTGCGCAACCTGACGCACGGCCTGAGTCGCGCCACCGGTACCGGCGGGGATCAGACGTCCGACGATGACGTTCTCTTTCAGGCCAACCAGTTTGTCTTTTTTGCCCTGTACCGACGCTTCGGTCAGCACGCGGGTGGTTTCCTGGAACGAGGCCGCCGAGATGAACGAACGCGTCTGCAACGAGGCTTTGGTGATCCCCAGCAGGATCGGCTCGCCCTGTGCCGGACGACCACCGCGCGCGATGGTCTTCTCGTTGGCCGCGTCGAACTCCTGCTTGTCGACATGCTCGCCTTTCAGCAGGGTGGTGTCACCTGAATCCAGGATCTCCCACTTCTGCAGCATCTGGCGCACGATGACCTCGATGTGCTTGTCGTTGATCTTCACGCCCTGCAAGCGATAAACGTCCTGCACCTCGTCGATCATGTAATCCGCCAGCGCTTCGACACCCATGATGGACAGGATGTCATGCGGAGCCGGGTTACCGTCCATCAGGTATTCACCCTTCTGGATGAAGTCCCCTTCGGCGACCGGGATGTGCTTGCCCTTGGGTACCATGTATTCGATGGTCTCCATGGACTCGTCAGCCGGTTCGATGCTGATGCGGCGCTTGTTCTTGTAGTCGCGGCCAAAGCGCACGTAACCATCGGCTTCTGCGATGATCGCGTGATCTTTCGGACGACGCGCTTCGAACAGTTCGGCCACACGCGGCAGACCACCGGTGATGTCCTTGGTCTTGGCGCCTTCACGCGGGATACGCGCGACAACGTCACCAGCTTCGATCTTCTGGCCGTCTTCGACCGACAGGATCGCATCCACCGACATCGGATAGTGAACCGGGTTGCCCGCGTCATTGCGGACCGGTTCGCCATCTTCACCGACCAGAATGATCTCGGGCTTGAGGTCGCTGCCTTTGGGGGCGGCGCGCCAGTCAACCACGATCTTCTGCGTCATGCCGGTTGCTTCGTCAGTCTCATCACGGACAGCAAGGCCCGAAACAAGGTCAACATACTTCGCAGTACCAGCTTTTTCGGCGATGATCGGCAGGGTGTAGGGATCCCACTCGAACAGCTTGTCGCCGCGGTCCACCTTGGTGCCGTCCTTGACGAACAGTTTAGAGCCGTAGCCCAGCTTGTGGCTTGCACGCTCTTCGCCATGTTCGTCTTTGATTACCAGCTTCATGTTCCGGCCCATGACCAGGCTTTCACCTGCGGCATTGACCAGAATCTGCGGGTTCTCGAACGAAACGACACCTGCCTGGCTGGCTTCCTGGAACGACTGCTGACCACCTTGCGCAACACCACCGATGTGGAAGGTCCGCATCGTCAGCTGCGTACCGGGTTCACCAATGGACTGGGCGGCGATGATGCCGACAGCCTCACCCGTGTTCACCATGGTGCCGCGCGCCAGATCACGACCGTAGCACATCGCGCAGACGCCTTCCTCGGACTCACAGGTCAGAGGCGAACGGATGCGGGCCGACTGAACGCCAGCTTCATCAATGGTGTCGGCCATGCGCTCATCAATCAGCTGACCAGCAGCCACGATCACCTCATCCGTGCCCGGACGCAGGATGTCATCGGCGGCCACACGGCCCAGCACACGTTCGGCCAACGAGGCGACAACCTCACCATCGTTTACCGCGGCTTCGGCCGTGATTGCACGATCGGTGCCACAGTCGATCTCACGAACGATGCAGTCTTGTGCCACGTCCACCAGACGACGGGTCAGATACCCCGAGTTCGCCGTCTTCAGAGCGGTATCCGACAAACCCTTACGGGCACCGTGGGTCGAGTTGAAGTATTCAAGAACGGTAAGACCTTCCTTGAAGTTCGAGATGATCGGCGTCTCGATGATGTCACCGTTCGGCTTGGCCATCAGGCCACGCATACCGCCCAGCTGTTTCATCTGAGTGACCGAACCACGCGCACCCGAGTGGGCCATCATGTAGACCGAGTTCGGTTCCATGTCCGACCCGTCTTCGGCCTTGGCGACGTCCGAGATGGTGCTCATCATCGCCTCGGTCACGCGGTCGTTACACTTCGACCAGGCATCGACGACTTTGTTGTACTTTTCACCCTGAGTGATCAGGCCGTCCATGTACTGCTGTTCAAAGTCTTTCACCTGGTTGCGGGTGTCATCAACAATGCCCCACTTGTCGTTCGGAATGACCATGTCGTCCTTACCGAACGAAATGCCCGCCTTGAACGCTTCCTTGAAGCCCATCGACATGATTTGGTCACAGAAGATGACCGACTCTTTCTGACCGCAGTAACGGTAGACGGTGTCGATCACCTGCTGCACTTCTTTCTTCCGCAGCAAGCGGTTGACCAGCTCGAACGGCGCTTTGTTGTTCATTGGCAGCAAGGCACCCAGACGCAGACGGCCCGGAGTGGTTTCATACCGCTTCTGAACTTCGTTGCCTTCGTCGTCGATCTGCGTGATCCGCGCAGTGATTTTCGAGTGCAGATGCACCTCACCCGCGTCCAGCGCGTGCTGAACTTCTTCGATCGACCCAAAGACCTTGCCTTCACCCGGCATGCCTTCGCGTTCCAGGGTCACATAGTAGAGGCCAAGGATCATGTCCTGCGACGGAACGATAATGGGCGCACCGTTTGCAGGCGACAGAACGTTGTTCGTCGACATCATCAGAACACGCGCTTCCAGCTGGGCCTCAAGGCTCAGCGGGACGTGAACCGCCATCTGGTCCCCGTCGAAGTCGGCGTTAAAGGCCGAACAGACCAGCGGGTGCAGCTGGATGGCTTTACCTTCGATCAGAACCGGTTCGAACGCCTGAATGCCAAGACGGTGCAGCGTCGGCGCACGGTTCAGCATGACAGGGTGTTCGCGGATCACCTCGTCGAGGATATCCCATACTTCGGGACGCTCTTTCTCAACCAGTTTCTTCGCCTGCTTCACGGTTGAAGACAGACCCTTGGCTTCAAGGCGCGAGTAGATGAACGGCTTGAACAGCTCCAGCGCCATCTTCTTGGGCAGACCACACTGGTGCAGCTTGAGTTCCGGACCAGTCACGATGACCGAACGGCCCGAGAAGTCGACGCGCTTACCCAGAAGGTTCTGACGGAAGCGGCCCTGCTTGCCCTTCAGCATGTCCGAAAGCGATTTCAGCGGACGCTTGTTGGCGCCGGTGATCACGCGGCCACGACGGCCGTTGTCGAACAGAGCGTCCACGGATTCCTGCAGCATCCGCTTTTCGTTGCGGACGATGATGTCAGGCGCGCGCAGCTCGATCAGACGCTTCAGACGGTTGTTCCGGTTGATGACGCGGCGATACAGATCGTTCAGATCCGAGGTCGCAAAACGGCCACCATCCAGCGGAACCAGCGGACGCAGTTCCGGCGGAATGACCGGGATCACGGTCATCACCATCCATTCAGGCCGGTTGCCCGACTCGAGGAAGGATTCAACAACCTTCAAACGCTTGATGATCTTCTTGGGCTTCAGCTCGCCAGTTGCTTCGGCCAGATCAGCGCGCAGCTGCTCGGCTTCGGCTTCCAGATCGATCTGGGCCAGCATCTCACGGATGGCTTCGGCACCTATATTCGCGGTGAACGCGTCCATGCCGTAGGCATCCTGCGCGTCCATGTACTCTTCTTCGGTCAGCATCTGGCCGTAGGTCAGGTCAGTCAGACCGGGCTCGATAACGACGTAGTTTTCAAAGTACAGAACGCGTTCCAGATCGCGCAGCGTCATGTCCAGCATCAGACCGATGCGGGACGGCAGCGATTTCAGGAACCAGATATGCGCAACAGGCGCGGCCAGTTCGATGTGGCCCATACGCTCGCGGCGGACTTTCTGCAGGGTGACTTCCACGCCACACTTCTCGCAGACAACGCCACGATACTTCATCCGCTTATATTTGCCGCACAGACATTCGTAATCTTTGATCGGGCCAAAGATACGCGCGCAGAACAGACCGTCACGCTCGGGCTTGAACGTCCGGTAGTTGATGGTTTCGGGTTTCTTGATCTCGCCATAGGACCAAGACAGAATCCGCTCGGGCGACGCCAACGAGACCTTGATCTCGTCGAAAACCTTCGGGGGCGTCAGCGGGTTGAACGGGTTGTTGGTGATTTCCTGGTTCATGAGGCATCCTTTCCAGGTTCCACACAGTCAAACTGATACTTAGAAGTCGTCAGAATGGCGTGTGTAATGTCAAAATTCAGAAGGTCGGTTTGAGTACGACACGCAGCTGTTGCGATCTCGTCGGCGGGAACGAACGAGCCAACAAACTCATTCGTCACTGTACCGCCAACCAGCACGCCATCTCTGTAGTTAAGCACCAACTCAGTTGTACGGGTGCTGGCAAAGATACCTGCCAGAAAACCCGCTCCGATAAGAGCCGCAGAGATAGCGAGCCGCTTAAGCTGCATTTATTCCTCAACCTCCGCATCCAGGAGTTCCATATTCAGGCCAAGGCCACGGACTTCTTTCACCAGAACGTTGAACGATTCCGGTACGCCCGCTTCAAAGTTATCCTCGCCCTTGACGATCGACTCATAGACCTTGGTCCGACCGGCGACGTCATCCGATTTCACGGTGAGCATCTCCTGCAGGGTGTAGGCGGCGCCGTAAGCTTCCAAGGCCCAGACCTCCATCTCACCAAAGCGCTGACCACCGAACTGCGCCTTACCACCCAGCGGCTGCTGGGTTACCAGGCTGTACGGCCCGGTCGAACGCGCGTGGATCTTGTCGTCCACAAGGTGGTGCAGTTTCAGCAGGTACTTGATGCCCACGGTCACCGGACGTGCAAATTGCTCACCCGTACGACCGTCGAACAGAACCGACTGACCGCTTTCCGAGAAGCCAGCACGCACCAGCGCGTCGTTGACGTCAGCCTCTTTGGCGCCGTCGAAGACCGGGGTTGCGATCGGAACACCGCGGGTCACATTGCCCGCAGCCTCGATCAGGCCATCCTCGTCCAGACCAGTGATGCCTTCTTCGTAGACATTCTCGCCATAGGCCAGCTTCATCGCTTCGCGCACCGGGGTCAGATCGCCAGACCGGCGATATTCACCCAGAGCGTCGTCGATGTTCAGACCCAAACCGCGCGCGGCCCAACCCATGTGGGTTTCAAGGATCTGACCAACGTTCATACGCGACGGCACACCCAGCGGGTTCAGACAGAAGTCAACCGGCGTACCATCGGCCAGGAACGGCATGTCTTCCATCGGAACAACCTTGGAAATCACACCTTTGTTCCCGTGACGACCGGCCATCTTGTCGCCCGGCTGCAGCTTGCGCTTCACGGCGATGAAGACTTTGACCATCTTCATCACACCCGGCGGCAGGTCGTCGCCACGGCGGACCTTCTCGACCTTGTCTTCGAAACGAGCGTCCAGAGCACGCTTTTGCACTTCGTATTGCTCGTTCAGAGCTTCTACGATCTGTGCGTCCTGCTCACCTTCCAGCGCCAGCTGCCACCACTGACCACGGGTCAGGGTATCCAGCAACTCCTCGGTGATCACCGACCCCGCCTTGACGCCTTTCGGGCCTTTGACAGCGGTTTTACCAAGGATCAGACCTTGCAGACGCGCATAGATGTTGCGGTCAAGGATCGCCAGCTCGTCGTCCCGGTCACGGGCCAGACGTTCGACTTCCTCACGCTCGATCTGCAGCGCACGCTCGTCTTTCTCGACGCCGTGACGGTTGAAGACCCGGACTTCGACCACCGTACCGTAATCGCCCGGCTTCACGCGCAGCGAGGTGTCGCGCACGTCAGATGCTTTTTCACCAAAGATGGCGCGCAGCAGCTTTTCTTCCGGGGTCATCGGGCTTTCGCCCTTCGGAGTGATCTTGCCGACCAGAATATCGCCCGGCTCAACATCCGCACCGATGTAAACGATGCCCGCCTCGTCGAGGTTGCGCAGCGCTTCTTCACCGACATTCGGGATGTCGCGGGTGATCTCTTCCGGGCCCAGCTTGGTGTCACGGGCGGCGACTTCAAACTCCTCGATATGGACCGAGGTAAAGACGTCATCGCGCGCGATACGTTCCGAGATCAGGATCGAGTCTTCGTAGTTGTAACCGTTCCACGGCATGAACGCGACGACCACGTTCTTACCAAGTGCCAGCTCACCCATATCGGTCGACGGACCATCGGCAATGACCTCGCCCTTCTGGACGGTGTCACCCACCTTGATCAGCGGACGCTGGTTGATGCAGGTGTTCTGGTTCGAACGCTGGAACTTGCGCAGACGATAAATGTCAACGCCAGCATCGCCCAGTTCCAGATCCTCGGTGGCGCGGATAACGATACGCTGGGCATCGACCTGGTCGATGATACCGGCGCGTTTCGCCTGAATCGCAGCACCCGAGTCGATCGCTACCTTTTCCTCGATCCCGGTACCGACCAGCGGTGCCTCGGCCCGCAGCAGCGGAACCGCCTGACGTTGCATGTTCGAGCCCATTAGAGCGCGGTTGGCGTCGTCATTTTCAAGGAACGGGATCAGCGAGGCCGCTACCGAGACCAGCTGTTTAGGTGACACGTCGATCAGGTCAACATTCTCACGCGGAGCCAGAGTGTAGTCACCGGCCTGACGGGTCGAAACCAGATCGTTGATGAACTTGCCGTTTTCATCCAGCGTCGCGTTCGCCTGCGCCACGGTGTGACGCATTTCCTCGGTCGCGGACATGTAGTGAACCTCATCGGTCACCTCGGCGTCTTTGACAACGCGGTACGGTGTTTCGATGAAGCCATACTTGTTCACGCGGGCAAAGGTGGCCAGCGAGTTGATCAGACCGATGTTCGGACCTTCCGGCGTTTCAATCGGACACATCCGGCCATAGTGGGTCGGGTGCACGTCGCGGACCTCAAAGCCAGCACGCTCACGCGTCAGACCACCGGGGCCAAGCGCCGAGAGGCGGCGTTTGTGGGTAACCTCCGACAGCGGGTTGGTCTGGTCCATGAACTGCGACAGCTGCGACGAGCCGAAGAATTCGCGGACAGCAGCTGCAGCCGGTTTCGCGTTGATCAGGTCCTGCGGCATGACGGTGTCGATCTCAACCGACGACATACGCTCTTTGATCGCGCGCTCCATGCGCAGCAGGCCAACGCGGTACTGGTTCTCCATCAACTCGCCGACCGAACGCACACGACGGTTGCCGAGGTGGTCGATATCGTCCACGTCGCCTTTGCCATCGCGCAGTTCAACCAAAGCTTTGATGCAGGCCACGATGTCTTCGCGACGCAGCGTGCGCAGAGTATCCGGCGCGTCCAGAGCCAGGCGCATGTTCATCTTCACACGGCCAACGGCAGACAGGTCATAACGCTCGCTGTCAAAGAACAAGGTATCGAACAGAGCCGACGCAGCCTCGACTGTGGGCGGTTCACCCGGACGCATGACGCGGTAGATGTCCATCAGCGCGCTTTCGCGGCCCATGTTTTTGTCCTGCGCCATTGTGTTGCGCATGTAGGGGCCGACATTGACATTGTCGATGTCCAGAACCGGGATGTCGGTGATGCCCGCATCCATCAGCTCTTTCACGGTGCCGCCGATCAACTCGCCGTCCTTGTCGTATTCCAAGGTCAGTTCATCACCGGCTTCGACATAGATCGCGCCGTTTTCTTCGTTGATGATGTCCTTAGCAACGAACTTGCCGACAATGTTGTCGAACGGAACCAACAGGTCAGTGACAGTGCCCTCGTCGATCAGCTTTTTGACCGCGCGCGGCGTCACTTTCTTACCCGCTTCCGCAATCACTTCGCCGGATTTCGCGTCGACAAGGTCATAGGTTGGGCGCGTACCGCGCACACGCTCGGGGAAGAACGGCGTGATCCAGCCCTTCTTCTTGTCCAGCTTGTAGGATACCGTGTTGTAGTAGGCATCCATGATCGCTTCCTGATCCAGACCCAGCGCATAAAGCAGGGTTGTCACAGGCAGCTTGCGGCGGCGGTCGATACGTGCGTAGACAATGTCCTTGGCGTCAAACTCAAAGTCCAGCCAGCTGCCGCGATACGGGATGATGCGGCAGGCAAACAGCAACTTACCCGAAGAATGGGTCTTGCCTTTGTCATGGTCAAAGAACACACCGGGCGAACGATGCATCTGAGACACGATCACGCGCTCGGTTCCGTTCACGATGAACGTACCATTGGGCGTCATCAGGGGCATGTCGCCCATGAACACGTCCTGTTCCTTGATGTCCTTGACGGATTTGGCGCCGGTGTCTTCATCAACATCAAAAACGATCAGACGCAGAGTGACCTTCAGCGGCGCGCTGTAGGTCATGTCGCGCTGCATACACTCTTCGACGTCATATTTGGGTTTTTCCAGATCGTATTTCACGAACTCCAGAACGGAGGTTTCGTTGAAATCCTTGATCGGGAAAACCGACTGAAACACGCCCATGATGCCTTCGCCGTCGGTCGGCTGATCCGCATCACCAGAGCGCAGGAATAGATCATAAGAAGATTTCTGGACCTCAATGAGGTTCGGCATTTCCAGCACTTCACGGATTTTGCCGTAATATTTACGAAGACGTTTCTGGCCAAGGAACGTTTGAGCCATGTCAGATGTCACCTTTCGATGTTCTCAGCGGGCAAAGACGCCGTCGGGCCCCGGCGCCTTGCACATTCGAGACGACACGTCCGGATCAATTCATGGCCACCGTCCCGAAGGCAGCCTCCCGACCCGCGAACCGCGTCTTAGAAAACGCCCCAGCTTGTGAGGCCCTTTCTAAGACAGGTTCGGCTGGACCCGGATTTCTCCGGACCCAGCCAAATTTCCGACGCATCAGGGATGCGCCACTGGACAGATTTAGGCCAGTTCGACCTCGGCACCAGCTGCTTCCAGCTTGCCTTTGATCTCTTCGGCTTCGTCTTTCGACACAGCTTCTTTGATCTTGCCGCCAGCTTCGACCAGTTCCTTGGCTTCTTTCAGGCCCAGGCCGGTGATGCCGCGAACTTCTTTGATGACGTTGATTTTCGAAGCGCCGGCGTTCTTCAGAACGACGTCGAATTCGGTTTTCTCTTCCTCGGCTGCGCCACCGGCATCGCCAGCTCCACCTGCGACCATTACGGCGCCGCCAGCTGCGGGCTCGATGCCGTATTCGTCTTTGAGGATGGTTTTCAGTTCTTGTGCTTCCAGCAGGGTCAGACCCACGATGCTTTCTGCGAGTGCTTTCAGATCAGCCATTTTATCAGCTCTTTCCGTTTACAGTGTGTGTTCCAACGTCAGGGCATATGCCCCACGCAGATCATTCAGTGCCAACCGCTTACGCAGCTTCCGCCTTCTCTTCGATGGTGGAAAGGATGCTTGCGATGTTGCTTGCAGGTGCGCCAATCGCGCCGGCGATGTTCGAAGCAGGTGCGCCAATGCAGCCAACGATCGAAGCAATAAGCTCTTCACGGGACGGCATTTTCGAAACTGTTTCGACGCCTTTGCGGTCCAGAGCGTTCTCGCCCATTGCACCGCCGAGGATTTCAAATTTCTTGTTATCCTTGGCGAAGTCCTCGGCCACCTTGGCTGCTGCCACGGGGTCCTCGGAGTAGGTCAGAACGGTCATCCCTGTCAGCAGGTCGGCCATGCTTTCACACGGCTTACCCTCAAGGGCGATTTTGGCGAGCCTGTTCTTGGCAACACGCACGGAGCCGCCCGCGTCACGAGCACGTGCGCGAAGGTCCTGCATCTCGGCAACTGTCAGACCGGCGTAGTGAGCAACCACTACGACGCCAGAGCTTTCGAAGATTTGGCCGAGTTCCTCGACCACTTTCTCTTTCTGGGCTCTATCCACAGTTCTCTCCAAGTTAGGGGCGATACCTCACCCCGGCTCATATTTGCCGCGGCTCACGCCCCGGCGTTCAGGTCCGTTGTTACGGGATTGGCCAAAACACGCCCGAGGGTTGGACCCCCAGAATTCTTTGGTCTTACCCGTCTCAGGCAGGGAATTAAGGGGCCGGTTGGACCCACCCACCGTCTTGGACGAAACGAAATAAAGCGCACGACGAATCGCACGCTTTATCTCGTAACTCTCTTTAGGGCAGATGACAGGGGTTTCCAAGGGGTAAATTGACCCTTTGCACCGTGCGGGCAATTTCGCACGAAATCCTTTCAGGATCGCGTGATTGACATGTCAAAGCCCTTCCTGTCTGTTTGGCGCTGCAGTTTCCGCAACCTGTTTTTGAAACGCTGAACCACCAGACCATGCCGACGCCAACCCTTGATGAATACGACATGGCCAGCACCTATGCCGAGGAATTCGCACGGGCGCAAGTCAACAGCTCGGTAAAGGACGTTACCTGCATCTACCGATCGCACGCTTTCCCGGCTTCCCGGCTGGTTTGGAAAATCGAAAAATCGGGGCGGCCCTTTGCCTTGAAGATTGACACCCTCTCACCCGAGACGGGGCGGCTGAGCAAGGAATTCGACGTCCTGACCCGGCTTTCGGACCACTTCAAGGGTAACGAAACTAATCGGGTCGTACGTCCGGTCTATTTAGCCCCGCATGGCGCGTTTATGGTCACGGAATTCATCGACCGGCCAACAGCTGTGGACTACATCTACAACAGCTCGAACGATGACCAGGTGGCCCAGGTGTATCGGCGCGCTGGGTCCTGGCTGAATACCCTGCACAGCTTTCAGGCACCAACCGAATATGCCTTTCGTCCACGATGGATGACAGACAGCATCAATGACCTGTCTACCGCGCTGCCCTTGCATATCGAAGAAGCCAGCAAGCCAATGATCGACGCGTTCTTGTCACAGGCAAAGCGGCTTAAGAACCGACCGGACATTCGCGTATTCTCTCACGGAGATTTTCACGGCGACAACCTGATCATGGGTTCGGGCACAGTCATTGGCCTTGATTTCACAGAAGCGCGCGACAAGCTGGCCGTCTACGATATCGTTGACTTGCTGAAAGCCGATATCTTTCGGGACGGCCCCGCATCCGAGATCGACCGAAGTGGGGTGCTGCGCAAGAACAAGGACATGTTCTTTCGTCAATACCGACACCCGATAGACCCTGAGATCCTCGAGTGCTGCCTGCGTGGCCGACTTTTGAAAGACTGGCTGCGTCTTTGGCAAACGGATTTTACATGCAGCCCTTTCGAAGATCGGAAAAAACATCGGCTGCATCTTCGGCTTAGGGCGGCGTTCAGCACGGATTGACCCTTGGGATGGCTCTGCCTGAGCAGCACAAAGATATAAGCCCAGTACTGACGCCAAACCGCATTTGTATTTCTAGTTGCGCCTAAAACCGATCTATGGTTGTCAAATAAAAAATCCAAAAATATCCGTTATATAGAAGGTAATTTGCCACAGATGGCACTTCGCAGCTTTTTCGCCCAGGACAACGCAAGTCTGATCGTAACATCGAGCCCCAACGGAAGCATTGTCAACAATCCGATCATAAACAATTCAGACACACCAAACGGCACCGTGTTTTCTTATTCTGCCGGGACAGGAACCACCGTGACATTGAATGACACAAGAGGTGGCCGAAATGTCTTTAATGATGATCTGGAGTCCCGCCACGTCATCACGGATGGCGGTGGGATTGTCGCGAATGGCACACAAGTCGAATCCGAATCCATAATTCGAGTGCGAGCACTGGATGGAGACGGAAACCCTACTGGACCCGAGATCGACATCTATGTGTTTTCCAAGAACGGAGTCACACAGGATGTTTGGGGATACAGCACATCTGCGCCTTTGGATTCCGGCACGTCTTACATCAAGGTTGGCGGTTCGAATGACGGGTCATCCGCCTACTCTAGCTTCGTTACCTGCTTTGGGCCCGGAACACTGATCGAAACGGAACATGGCGCAGTTGAGGTGCAAAACCTTGGGAAAGGTCAGCGCGTCTGGACGCGTGACAGCGGACTGCAGCCGATCTGGTGGATCGGATCAACCGAGGTTCACGGTTTCGGCCCATTTGCACCGGTCGTCATTGAAACCGGCATCATCGGGAACACGCAAAAGCTGGTGGTGTCGCAACAACACCGCATCCTGATTCAGTCCCCTGCAACCGACATGCTTTTCGGTTCATCCGAAGTTTTCGTCGCCGCAAAGCACCTGTGCGGTATTCCGGGTATTTCCATTTGCGAGACTGATCGCATCACGTATACGCATTTCATGTTTGACCAGCACCACATCATTCGGTCGAACGGTGCGCTGACCGAAAGCTATTATTTTGGGGACATTGCTGAACATGCACTGTCATCTCCGCAGAGGGCTGAAATCCTCGCTCTTTTCCCGTCGATGAACAGTATGAGTGATGCCTTCCGGCATACAGCCGCGAAAACGATCAGTGCACGTGAGGCCAGCGTATTGCGCGCCTATTACTGACGGGTTTTCGAGATGCAGAAAACCCGGGCTGCGTTTGCACCCCGGGTTGTAGTTTTCAGCGCTTGGTCGCCGCTTATTCGCCTGCAGCAGCTGCGACGTCCAATGTCACACCCGGGCCCATGGTCGAGCTGAGTGCGATTTTCTTCATGTAGGTGCCCTTGGCGCCTGACGGCTTGGCCTTGGCCACAGCCGAGACAAACGCACGGACGTTTTCGACCAGCTTGGCTTCGTCGAAGGACGCTTTGCCGACGCCGGCATGCACAACGCCGCCTTTTTCCGCCTTGAACTGAACTTCACCGCCCTTGGCTGCTTCGACGGCCGCTTTCACGTCCATGGTCACGGTGCCAACTTTGGGGTTCGGCATCAGGTTACGAGGGCCCAGAACCTTACCCAGACGGCCGACGATCGGCATCATGTCCGGGGTGGCAATGCAGCGATCGAAGTCGATGGTGCCGCCCTGAATGGTTTCCATCAGGTCTTCTGCGCCAACGATATCTGCACCGGCTTCTTTTGCTTCGTCTGCCTTGGGGCCACGCGCGAAAACAGCAACGCGCATCGCTTTGCCGGTGCCGTTCGGCAGACCGACAACGCCGCGCACCATCTGGTCTGCGTGACGGGTGTCAACGCCGAGGTTCATCGCGATTTCGATGGTCTCGTCGAATTTCGAGGTTGCGTTGCCTTTGACCAGGGCAACAGCTTCTTCAACCGACAGGTTTTCCTTGCCGGCGACAGCTTCGCGCGCAGCGCGGGTACGTTTACCGAGTTTTGCCATCTTACTTTACCTCGATGCCCATGGAGCGGGCCGAGCCCAGGATGATCTGCATTGCGCCTTCGACGTCGTTGGCGTTCAGATCTTTCATTTTGGCTTCGGCGATTTCGCGCACCTGCTTCGAGGTCACGGTTGCCACGGTCTCACGACCTGGGTTTTCCGCGCCACGGGGACGGTTACGCTTGCCAACCGGCTTCAGACCAGCGGCTTTTTTCAGGTAATATGACGCGGGCGGCGTCTTGATGTCCATGGTGAAGGACTTGTCCTGATAATAGGTGATCACGGTCGGGCAAGGAGCGCCTTGCTCCATGTCTGCGGTCTTGGCGTTGAACGCCTTGCAGAATTCCATGATGTTAATGCCGCGCTGACCCAGCGCCGGACCAACTGGCGGTGACGGGTTCGCCTGACCTGCAGGAACCTGCAGCTTCATTGTACCAGCAAGCTTCTTGGCCATTTGGTTTTCCTTTCAACGTAGGCAGGACGCGTCCCACCCGGTTTATGTTGCGTGGTCCGATCCGGGATCGCGATCCCAGCAATCTCCCACGAGAGAATCTCGCCCGAAGACGATAGAAGCGGCGTTTACAGGTGAACAAAGAGGTTGGCAAGTAGCCAGTGGAGCCAAGCCGTATCTGGCTTTTCCCTATATCCAAGAGGTTTTCGCAGACCCGGAGCTTCTCATATTGCCAATGGCGTGTTTCGCCCGGCGAAATGTGCGTGTCCGCGTTGCGCTGCGAATGTGCTATACTTGTCAGATTAAGGCCTTTGTATTGGAGGTAAGTTATGATTCTGCGTTTAATAACAACTCTTGGCATCGCGCTGTCCTTCGCTGTCACCGCCCCTCAGACCGCGCGGGCCGACGCCGGTGACTTCCTCGGCGGCGCTGTTGTAGGTGGCGTTGTTGGTTATGCGATTGGCAAGGACCAACAGAAGAAAAAAACTCAAAGAACGACCCGAACCTACCGGCCCAGCATTCCGTCAACCACGCAAGGAGCTCAGACTCAGACGGCCCTCAATTATTTCGGCTATAATGCCGGACGGGTCGATGGCCAAGTCGGAAGTGGGACCCGAGCCGCCATCGAACGGTATCAGGCGTCGATGGGTTATCCCATTAACGGATATGACTTTCAGCCGTATCAGTACGACTTTCTGATGCAGGCGTATTACTGGGCCACAAGCGGTGGACAGGCGACAACTCAGCTCGCGGGCCAGCCGCTTTTGATGGCGTATCGTCAACAACAGCTTAGCGGTTCTGCCCTTGCGGCGGCAGCTCAGCCGCAGGCTGAGGCTGCTCCGGTTCCAACAACGCAAGAGCCCGAACCAGTGCCGGATGCTGGCGAGACAACGTCCGCTTCACTGCCAACCCTCTTCTCTGGCGGCACCGCGCGTCCTTCCCTCGCCAATCGTTGCAGCGCAGTAATGCTGCAAACGTCGACCAACGGCGGCTATACGACGCTGGCAAATATGTCAGATCCTGATTTCGCACTTAGCGAACAATTCTGCCTTGCCAGAAGCTATGCGATGGCGCGCGGTGAGGATCTGATGCAGGACATTCAAGGGCTGACACCGGACCAGATAGCAACCCAGTGCACCTCATTCGGCGAAATGCTGGAACCGCAGGTTGTTTCGCTGTCTCTGAACACAAAAACCGAGGCGGAAACACAGATGCGCAAGCTTGCGTTGGACTCGGGACTCAGCCCCGAAGATCTGGCAGCGACAAGCAAGGTCTGTCTTGCAATGGGCTACCGTCAGGACAACATGGACACCGCAGTTGGCTCTGCTTTGATGTTGGTCGCAATGGGAGAACCCGCCTATGGCGAGCTGATTGGACACCATTTGCGTGAAGGATTTGGCGTTCAGGAGCGCCGTGATCTTGCGATGCAGTGGTATGATGCAAGCCTGTCTGCACTGGACGCCGGATCAGAAGCTGTCTTCTTGCCATCCCAAGCCGATCGCCCGCAACTTTTGCGAACAGCAATGACAGCGGCGCAGTAAACCGAAGCATATTCGCACCCGCTGGCGAACTTACGTCCTGCGGGTGCAATAACCCGCTAGGTCTGCTTGGTAACCTGGGTAAAGTCCAGCTCAACCGGAGTTTCGCGGCCGAAGATTGAAACAGAAACCTTCAGCTTCTGGTTCTCGTCATCCACGCCTTCAACCATGCCGTCGAAATCCTCGAACGGGCCGTCGTTGACCTTGACCTTTTCGCCGATTTCGAAGGTGATCATCAGCTTGGGCGCTTCTTCACCTTCCTGGACGCGGTTCAGGATTTGGTTCACCTCAGCATCGCGCATCGGCATCGGACGCCCCTGCGGACCAAGAAAACCGGTGACGCGGTTGATCGAGTTGATCAGGTGGTAACCCTGATCCGACATTTCCATATGCACCAGTACGTAACCGGGCATAAAGCGGCGTTCGGTCGTAACCTTTTTGCCGCGCCGCACTTCGATCACCTCTTCGGTGGGCACCAGAACTTCGTCGATGTCGTCCTCAAGGCCCTGCTCGGCCACGGACGTGCGGATTTGCTCTGCGATCTTCTTTTCGAAATTCGAAAGAACGCTGACCGAATACCACCGTTTCGCCATGAACCTGTCGTCCTTGTTTGCCTTCGGTGCGTTGGTATCGCCGCAAGCACCGTCATTGAAATTCTATCACGTCACCCGGAATAAAAAGCGGCGCGCAGCCCGAATCTCCGCACGCCCATTCCGAATAGTACCGTCACCTACTCCGACATTGCTGGCTGTGCAAGGGGGCAGTGGCGTTTCCGCTGCGCCCGAACGGTCCTAGCCGAATATACCAAGGATCAATTGCAGCCCGCCGCGAATGCCCAGATCAACCAGCGCAAAGAATACGGCCGTCAGCGCCGCCATGATGAACACCATGACCGTGGTCAGCAGCACCTCACGCCGGGTCGGCCAGACGACCTTTGCAACTTCGGCACGGACTTGCTGTATGAACTGGATCGGATTCATGGTGGCCATTTGGCTTGGTTCTCTCTGCTAGCGGATGCGCTGGACATAGCCGGGCATTGCGGCGATTTCAAGGGTTGTCAGGGCTTGGGCTTGTCGTCCCATTCATCGCTGAGGATACGCTGTGCGTCGCCTTCGGGATCATCATACTGGTTCGAGCGGACCGTGTAGACAAAAGCCACAAGGCCAACCCCGCCTAAAAACAGGGAAATCGGTATCAGATAAGCCAGAACTTCCATATCAACTACCTTAGACGCAGGGCATTCAGAGACACGGTGATGGACGAAGTCGACATCGCCAGAGCCGCAATCAGCGGTGTGGCCAAACCGGCCACGGCCAACGGCACGGCAATGATATTATAAACGGTGGCAATGCGGAAGTTCTCACGAATCCGCTTTGTCGCTTTTACCGCAGTGTCGCAGGCATCGGCGATCGGGGACAGATTGTTGCCCAGCAACACGATATCCGACGCCACCCGCGCTGCATCAAGTGCCGAAGCCGGCGAGATCGACACATGCGCCGCCGCCAGCGCAGCAGTGTCGTTCAACCCATCGCCAACCATCAGAACACGGCGACCCTGATTGCTCAGGTCCTGCACTCGGGCGGCCTTATCCTGCGGCAGCGCCTGCGCGATCCAGTTTTCGATCCCCAGTTTCCCGGCCAGCGCTTGAACAGCGCCCTGCGTGTCGCCGGAGATGAGAATGACATCTTTACCAGCCTCCCGAAACGCCTCTACAGCCTCGGCTGCACCGGCGCGCAGGCTGTCTGAGAACAAAAAGGCGACAGGCGTACGTCCGGCCACCGACAACCACGCCGCGGTTTGATCGCCATCCTGCGCGCCGGTCCATTCAGCCCGGCCCAAACGCACCCGCTGACCGCGGAAGAGGCCCTCGGTGCCAAAACCCGGCACCTCCACGGTATCCTTAACGCCCGCAGGCGTGATACCGGCATCCCGCGCCGACTTGGCCAGCGAAACCGACAACGGGTGTGACGATGCCTCGGCCAGTGCCAGAGCAATCTCAAGATCAGAACGCGCGTGATCGCCCAAATTGGTCAATTCAGGGGTGCCCGACGTCAGCGTGCCGGTCTTGTCAAACACAACCGTATCGACCTCGGCCAGACGCTCCAGAGCGGTGGCATGTTTGATCAGCATCCCCTTGCGAAACAGACGGCCTGACGCGGCAGTCGTCACCGCAGGTACGGCCAAACCGAGCGCACAAGGGCATGTAATAATCAGCACCGCAGCAGCGATGTTCAAGGCAGTGCGAATATCGCCGGAATAAAGATACCAGCCCACGAAGCTGAGCGCCGACAGGATGTGAACGCCGGGTGCGTAAAGCTTGGCCGCCTTATCCGCCAGCGAGGTATAACGCGACCGCCCCGATTCAGCGATTGCCACCAGATCAGCCATACGGTGCAGCGAAGTATCCTCGCCCACTGCGGTCGCCCGAATGGTCAGAGGGCCGGTCAGGTTGACCTCGCCCGCGCTCACGTTCAGACCCGCCTGGGCAAACACGGGCAGCGTTTCCCCGGTTAGCAACGAGCGGTCAAGCTCTGACTGACCCGAGACGATTTCACCATCCACCGGCATACGGCCACCGGGGCGGACAAGGACAAGATCACCAACTCCAAGCGAGGCAACCGAGACCTCCTCTTCGACGCCATCCACCAGCCGAGTGGCGCGCGGGACCTCAAGCGCTGTCAGTTCTTCGGCGGCAGACCGGGCCGCGGCACGTGTGCGATAGTCCAGATACCGACCTGCCAACAAAAAGAACGTCAGCGTCAGGGCCGCATCGAAGTAAGCATGCTTTCCGCTAAGCGCGGTTTCCCACAACGACGTGACCAAGGCCAACACGATCGCCAGAACAATCGGCACGTCCATGTTCAGGCGCCTGACCCGCAGGGCGCTCCAGGCGTTGACAAAAAAGGGCTGGGCGGAAAATGCAATCGCGGGCAGTGCAATGGCCGCCGAAATCCAATGAAACATGTCGCGCGTGGCGTCCGATGCACCCGACCAGACCGAAACCGACAGCAGCATCACATTCATCGAAGCAAACCCGGCCACGGCCAGCCGCATCAACAAATCACGCCCAGCCTTGTCTGTTTGCGTGGCGGACAGGGCACCGGGGTCCAGTTCGTGCGCCTCATACCCTGCATTTTCCAGCACAGGGATCAGATCGGCGGCCTGCAGATCAGGCGCCGCTTTGATCATGGCACGCTTTAACGTCAGATTGACCCGCGCGTCCTCGACACCGGGATGTGCGTTCAATTCACGTTCGACCTTGGAGATACAAGCCGAGCAATGGATACCCGGCAACGACAAGGCAATCTGCACATCCTGTGGTATGGGGCGGGCGGGCTCTGCCGGGCTTGCAATGCAGCCCGGACAGGCCGCAGTACCAGAGGTCACCTGTGCGGTCATCCTTTCACCCTTTCACGAACAGCGGCACACGCTGCGCGAACTCAGCCCCATCATGGTCTTTTGCGACCAAACGGATATTCCAGTTGCCCCGCCCAAGAGACGCTGGCGTCGAATAAGCTTGGCCGTCAAAGATGAAATCCGGGGAGAAATCGTCTTTCACGTGAGTGGCGCGCCCGACAACGGCCTGAAGCTCGGCCACTTCAACCGGGGCTCCGTTCTTATCGGTTATGTACAGGACCAACAAACCGCCGGATAACTCTGCGCGAATCTCCCAGCCCAGTGCTTTGTGCTCCTGCAGTCGATCATTGAATTCCTGGCTGGCGACATAGGAGTTCTTGACCTCCAGCCCCGGAAAGGTTTTGACCGCGTTATAGGCCAGCAGAAGATTAACGGTAATGATTACGCCAAAGGCGGCGACAAACACCGCCAAGGCGTGCTTTCCAGTGAATTGCCGCTCAGCCATCCTAGTTTCCTCGTCCGTTGAAAGAAGTATCCTTGTAGGCGCGTTCTCCACTTTGCAGGTCTTCGACCCAGATACGGACCGGAGTTGTGTCTGCCACAGCAGGATCGGTGTCTTTTCTGGCAATGATATACACACGTTGCAACTGCGACGTATCTGCCGCAACGTTGACTGTATCAAGATCCGTGCCTTCGATCACTATCCGCATTGCCGGATCTCCGGTCAGCGACAATTTGAACAGACGGTCCTCACCATGCTTGTTACGCAGCCGCACATCGTAAGTGTTGCGGATGGTGCCGTCCGACATCGTAACAAAGGTCGGGTTACGTACTGGTGCAACTGTCAGATCGATATCCGACCGGATAAACAACGCAAACAGCAATGCAAATCCGACCGCTGACCACAGGCCCGTGTACATGATCGTACGGGGCCGCAGGATGTGTTTCCACACGCTTTTTGGCGGCTGCCCTGCCCGTTCACGGCCCTCATCACTCAGCGCCATGTAATCGATAAGGCCGCGTGGCTTGCCGATCTTGGCCATCATGTCATCGCAAGCGTCGATGCAAAGGGCGCAGGTTATGCACTCAAGCTGTTGACCATCGCGAATATCGATGCCCACGGGGCAAACATTCACGCAAGCCATGCAATCAATACAGTCGCCCAATTCGGAATCGGCCGTACGCTTCCCCTTGCCCCGAGGCTCTCCGCGCCACTCTCGATAGCCGACGACCAGAGTGTCTTCGTCCATCATCGCAGCTTGAATACGCGGCCAAGGGCACGCGTAGATACAAATCTGTTCACGGGCGAACCCACCAAACAGAAAGGTTGTTCCGGTCAGAATCAGAATGGTCGTGTAAGCAACCGGATGGGCGTTTCCGGTAACAAGATCGCGCAGCAGCGTCGGCGCATCGGCAAAATAGAACACCCAGGCGCCACCGGTCGCCAAACCGATCAACAACCACGCTGTCCATTTCGTAATGCGAAGCCGCGCCTTGCGGAGATCCATCTTTTCCTGTCGGTGAAGACGCAATCGTGCGTTGCGATCCCCTTCGATCCAGCGCTCGACCAAAATAAACAGATCTGTCCAAACCGTCTGTGGGCAGGCATATCCGCACCACACACGACCCAGCGCCGAGGTGAACAGGAACAGGCCCAAGCCTGCCATGATCAGAAGGCCAGCAACAAAGTAGAATTCATGCGGCCAAATCTCGATCCAGAAAAAGTAAAAACGCCGGTTTGCCAGATCCAGCAGCACGGCCTGATCCGGCAAGCTTGGCCCTCGGTCCCACCTGATCCATGGCGTTACATAGTAGATACCCAGTGTAACCGCTAGAATGATCCATTTAAGGTTTCTAAACGGCCCGGATACACGTCGGGGGAAGATCGGCTCCCTAGCGGCATAAAGGCTGGGGGCGGGGTCGGAATCGCTCACGAGCTGGCTCCAGATGTGGCTGTATTTCTGCGTCTTGTTTCAGATCATACAGGCACTCACTTTGACATGTGTCAAAAGCGCATCGCACAGACACCTTTTGTCACATCTGGCTGGCTTGCCTTCTGATCCAGCCGACAAACGCCTTAACTGCTGGTCGCAAAGGCGCATCTGCAGTGACGATATGGTATCCACGCCGGCTGGGCTCGTGAAAAAGTTCAACAACCCGCCCTGCCTTGACATCGGCCTCGACAAAATGTCGCGCCGTGACAGTCACCCCCTGACCGGCGCGTAAGGCTTCAAGCATCAGATTGCCCGGCAACGCGATGCGACCCGCACGAGGGCCGTGTTCGACACCTTGCTGTGCCAACCAAGTGGTGGCTTCGGTTGTTCCAAGTTCCTCAAGCCAGGGCAGTTGGCTCAACTCGTCCGGCGTCATTGACGTGCGACCTTTCAGCAATGCGGGTGCAGCGACGATCACCATTGGACTTTGGAGCAGCAATTCCGAGTTTAAACCCGGCCAATCGCCCTCTCCATACCGAATTGCCACATCAACGCCACCCGGACGCAGGCTGACAAGCGCGGGTGTAGGATCCAGCGTCAAGGGAACATCGGGATATTCTGACTGAAACGCCGGAAGACGTGGCATCAACCACGACGCAGCAAACGACGGGGTGAGCGAAACGTGAACTGGACGATCTTGGGTAATATGCAAAAGATCGGCCACGGCGTCCGAGATGGCGCCAAACCCAAGATGCAGGGCACGAGCCAGTTTCTCGCCATCGGCGGTCAGCGTCATGGACTTCCCGCTTCGGTCCAACAGGGCGGCACCAAGGTGTTTTTCCAACGCGCGCAATTGTTGACTAATGGCAGCGTGGCTGACATTCAGCAATGCCCCCGCCTGCACCACATTTCCCGTTTCCGCAAAAGCATGGAACGCCTTCAGCGACGCAAGCGGCGGCATCTTCATCCAATCCATATGTAAGCTCCTGTTACATGGTCGAATGGCAATTGAGTCGCATTTTCTGACCGAAGGATCAATCCTGAAGGCATGCGAAACCATCAACAGGAGAGATCGAATGCTATCGATCCTTGCGAACTCGTTCAGAATTGCCACCCGAACGGATGGGCATAATCCACCCCAGAGCCGAAAAGAAAAACCCGGGCATCATTTTTGGAAAAAGACAAAGCGCGTCACATTTTCCCGTTTCAGGTAACGAGGCTTCTAACGCTAATGCGAACAGGCTATTGGTGCATCTTAATGGCACCGGCTGTTCAGGAAACGCGCGAACAGATAGAACAGCCGGTACCTTGGCCTTCGGGCGGCGAACCGTCCGAAGGTTTTCTTTTACCGTTACTGGCCGCCACCCAACTGGTGGACATAGGCCGTGACCGCGCGGATTTGCGCGTCGGTCAGGCGGTTTTCCCACGGAGGCATGACGCCAAAGCGGCTATACGTGACCGTTTCGGTCAGTGCCTCTTCGCTGCCACCATATAGCCAGATTGCGTCGGTCAGGTTCGGTGCGCCCTGGAAAACGTCGCCCTTACCTTCTTCGCCATGGCAGGCCGAACAATTGTCTTCAAAAACAACCTGACCCGCCTGCGCCGCCGCGTCATCAGTTTGCGCATTGGACAATGACATCACATACTGAACAACCTGGGTGATCTCTTCATTTTCGAGGATCTCGCCAAAGGCCGGCATTTCGGAATAGCGTGCGTCGTCGCTTTCCTCGTTCCGGATACCATAGGCTATAGTATACTCGATATCTTCCAGCGTACCGCCCCACAGCCATGCGTCGTCCAGCAGGTTCGGGAAACCTGTGGCACCTTGGGCACCCGAGCCGTGGCACTGTGCGCACCAGGTGCGGAATACCGCACTACCCGCGTTTACTGCGTATTGCTGCAATTCGGGATCGGCCGAGATTTCCTCGAGCGGGGTCTCGACCAGCCGCACGTTCCACGGCGCGTTGGCTTCCTGGAAGGCCACCAGTTCTTCCTGGACTTCCGCACGGGACGACCAGCCGGTTACACCAGCCGTTGCGGACTGAACCAGTGGCCACGCGGGATACATGATCGTGTAGATCACACCCCAAATAATGGTGGCGTAGAAGGTCCATAGCCACCAACGGGGCATCGGGTTGTCAAACTCTTCGATACCGTCCCAGGTATGACCAGTGGTGTTAGGGTCACCCGGCTGTTTTTCAGCTTTCTTGCTCATTTCCTCGCCTCCTTGGACTCGGCGGGTTTGTCGCCCTCTTGGGGCGTGGCTTTATCTTGATCCTGCTGCGAAGCAGGCGCGTCTGCATGACGAAACGGAATATTGGCCGTGTCCTTGTATTCCTTGCTGGCACCGGGGCGAAAAACCCAGATGACGATGCCAACAAAGAACACGAACAAAACAAGCAACATCCAGCTGTCCGCGAATTGACGTAGAAGGGTGTATTCTTCCATCACACCCCCCTGTCAGCGGTTCGCGTCCGGGGTGAAGGTCGAGAAGTCAACCAGCGTGCCCAACATTTGCAGATAGGCGATCAACGCGTCGGCTTCGGTCAGGTCTGACTGACCGTCGAAGTTTCGCACGTTGACGTTTTCGCCATAGCGCTCAAGCAGACCATCGTAGTCGCTGTCGGGATCAGCCTGAGCGCGCAGGTCAGCCATAGCATTTTCCAGCATTTCCTCGGAATAAGGCGTTCCGACCATCGCATTCGCGGCCATGATGTCACCGATATACCTATCCTCCAGCTTCCGCGTTTCGAGGAAGCCGTATTTCGGCATAACCGATTCCGGGACAACAGACTGCGCATCCCGCAGGTGCCGTACATGCCAGTCGTCCGAGTAACGGCCGCCAACACGGGCCAGGTCAGGCCCGGTACGCTTGGACCCCCACTGGAACGGATGGTCATACATCGACTCAGCCGCCAGCGAGTAGTGGCCATAACGCTCAACCTCGTCCCGCATCGGGCGGATCATCTGGCTATGGCAGACATAGCAGCCTTCGCGCAGATAGATTTCACGGCCCGCCATTTCCAAAGGCGTGTAGGGGCGCATGCCCTCCACTTCTTCGATGGTGTTCTCAAGGTAGAACAGCGGGGTGATCTGAACGATGCCACCGATGGTCACGACCAGAAAGCTGAAGATCAGCAGGAGGGTCGCGTTGGTCTCGAGGATTTTATGTTTGTCGAGAATTGCCATTGCTCCGGCCCTCCTTATTCAGCCGGGACCGCGACGGTCAGGCTGGCTTCTTTGACCGGCGCTCTCCGTACAGTCATCCACAGGTTGTAGCACATGATCAGCGATCCAGCGACGAAGAGCACGCCACCCAGAGCACGCACCACGTACATCGGGAACTTGGCAGCCACGGTGTCGGCGAACGAGTTCACGAGGAAACCGTTGGCATCCACTTCACGCCACATCAGACCTTCCATGATACCGGTGACCCACATCGACGCCGCGTACAGCACGATGCCGATAGTGGCGAGCCAGAAGTGCCAGCTGACCATTTGCAGCGAGTACAGACGCTCACGCTTCCACAGGACAGGTACCAGGAAGTACAGCGCGCCAAAGGTGATCATGCCGTTCCAGCCCAGCGCGCCCGAATGCACGTGACCAATGGTCCAGTCGGTATAGTGAGACAGGCTGTTCACTGCACGGATCGACATCATCGGGCCTTCGAAGGTGGACATGCCGTAGAAGCCGACCGAGATTACCATCATCCGGATCACCGGGTCCGTACGCAGCTTGTCCCAAGCGCCCGACAAGGTCATCAGACCATTGATCATACCACCCCAGGACGGCATCCACAGCACGATCGAGAACACCATGCCGAGCGTCGAGGCCCAGTCAGGCAACGCGGTATAGTGCAGGTGGTGCGGGCCAGCCCAGATGTACAGGAAGATCAGCGCCCAGAAGTGGATGATCGACAGCTTGTACGAGAAGACCGGACGCTCGGCCTGTTTCGGGATGAAGTAATACATCATACCCAGAAAGCCGGCGGTCAGGAAGAAGCCCACAGCGTTGTGGCCATACCACCACTGGATCATGGCATCCTGTACGCCCGACCAGACGATGACCGACTTGGAACCCCAGATGCTGACCGGAATGGTCATATTGTTGACCAGGTGCAGCATCGCGACGGTGACGATGAACGCCAGATAGAACCAGTTGGCTACATAGATATGCGGCTCTTTCCGCTTGACGATCGTTCCCAGGAACACGGCCAGGTATGCCACCCAGACCACGGTCAGCCACAGGTCAACATACCATTCGGGCTCTGCGTATTCCTTGGACTGCGTGCCACCCAGTACATAGCCGGTCGCGGCCAGCACGATGAACAGTTGATAGCCCCAGAACACGAACCACGCCAGGTTTCCACCCCACAACCGCGCGGCACTGGTGCGCTGCACCACATAGAACGAGGTTGCGATCAGGGCGTTACCGCCAAATGCAAAAATCACTGCCGAGGTGTGCAGCGGGCGCAGGCGGCCAAAGTTCAGGTAGCCCTGCGCCCATTCAAAGTTCAAAACAGGAAAGGCCAACTGAAACGCAATGAAGGTTCCTGCAAGAAACCCGACCACGCCCCAGAATGCGGTTGCGATCACGCCATAGCGGATCACGTCATCCATATATTCACCTGAGCGGTCTATGAGAATATCTGGCTCATCGGTGTTTCGAAGCGTCCAGATGAACAAACCACCGGCGATCAACATCACCAGAATTGCATGCACCTGATACGCCAAATCGCGTGCGTAGTTGGATCCGATCGCGGCAAAAATCACGACCAGACCAAGCACGATCAGCTTGATGTAATTTGACATATTGCGTCCCTTTGCCATGCCCCGCGTGGTTCATTATGTGTCGCAGGACCTTTTTGACTAGCTGTTGTTTTGTCCGACAGGCGTCGAAGCTGCTTTGATCTGTGTCAAGACAGTACTCTGATTTCTATGACAATCGTAGACCAGCGGCTGAGGCATCGGGCCGCAGCAAGACACGCGTTAAAGGCACGAGGTCAAAATGGCGTACAAATCTCTTCTCACAGTCATGACAGACGCAAAGCAAAGCGGATCGGCACTGGCGCAGATGGTGGCCTTGGCAGGCGCACAGGATGCGCATGCCGAAGCTCTGTGTCTGGGTGTCGATCGCAGCCAGACCGGGTACTACTACGCCGGGGCAAACGCCCTGATTTTGCAAGAGACTCTTAGCCGCGCAAGCGCCGAGGCTGAGGAAATACTAACCTACGCGAAGGAGTATCTGGGCAAGACCGGGGCCCGCTGGTCCGCCGAAAGCGGCGTTGCTCAGATTGCGGATATCGGCCGCCACGTGGCGCATCGCGCACGATTCTCAGACCTTGTCATCTTACCGCAACCTTATGGCGAAGACCGTGGTGCCGAGGCCGAATCCATTATCGAAGCCGCAATGTTCGAAGGGCATGCACCTGTTCTGGTCACTCCGGATGACGTGGCCCCGTTTGAACGCCCCGGTACCATCCTGCTTGGCTGGAACGAAAGCGTCGAGGCGATGCGGGCCATCCGTCGCGCTTTGCCTTTCCTGATCCAGGCTGACCTGGTGCGCATAGTGGTAATCGACCCGCCGCGCCACGGACCTGACCGGTCGGACCCGGGCGGAATGCTGTCACAGATGCTGGCCCGCCACGGCGTGAAATGCGAGATCGACGTATTGAGCAAGACCATGGCCCGTGTGTCAGACATCCTGAACCGGCATGCGACAGACACCGAGGCGGACATGATCGTAATGGGTGCCTATGGACATTCGCGCTTTCGCGAAGCCATTCTGGGCGGCGCAACACGAAACATGCTGGAACAATCCCCAGTGCCGGTTTTCTTGGCCCACTAGTTCAGTCAGCGTAAAACCGTCACGAAGTGGGCGGTTTTACTTCTTCACCAGCCCGATCAAAAACAGCAAAATAATCGCCCCGATGGTGGCGAAAAATATGGATGAGAAAACTCCGCCGCCGACTGCGAAGCCCAGCGCGGGGAAAATCAGCCCGGCCAGAAAAGCGCCAACGATACCAACGATAATGTTGCCGATCAGGCCGAACCCTCGGCCTTCCATGATCTTGCCTGACAGCCAACCGGCGACTGCACCGACGACAAGCATCGCCAGTATGCTTGTGAATTGCATGACCTGCTCCTGAGGTGGTCTTCACTCAACCCCAGTTAAGCATTTCGGGTGGCCCCAGTCACGCCCCAACCGCCTTATACCAGGAACCCGCCGTCCGAGTCATCGCCAGCCTCTTCCATCAGGCGCCCCATATCGGGGATCGTGACGTGCCGTTTACCTTGCAGCGAAATAACCTGATCTTTTTTCAGGGCCGATATCTGGCGGCTGACCGTTTCCAGTGTCAGGCCAAGATAATCCGCCATGGCTTCGCGCGTAAGCGGCAAGTCAAACACGATTGGGCCGGAGTTGCCTTTTTTACTGATAGACGCATCGCGACGCGCGATGATCGACAGCAGGCTCGCGATTTTCTCGCGTGCGGTCTTGCGGCCCAGCACCAACATCCATTCGCGGGCTGCATCCAGCTCGTCCAATGTCATCTGCAACAAGCGATGCGCGATATGCGGCGTCGTACCCATCAGTTCTTCAAAGGGTTTTTTGCGAAAGCAGCACATAACCAAGTCGGTTGTCGCCTGCACGTCATATGGCGCGATTTCGCGCCCCGGTCTCCCGACGAAATCACTCGGCAGCAATAGACCCACCATCTGAGTGCGCCCGTCTTCCATCGTCTGCGTCAAAGAGGCGATTCCAGAAACGACAGAGCCCACGAAATTCATTTGGTCGCCTGACCAGATGATCGTCTGGCCGGCCTCGAAGCTTCGATAATATTTAATTTCTTCAAGCTCTTCCAACTCATCCGCATCACAGTGCGCGCACACTGCACGATGCCGGATGGGGCAGTCCTGACAATTCGTATGGTCGACCTTAAATATCGGTGTCATGAACGTTTCCACTTGATCTCTGTCAAAGCACGCAGGCGAGCCACCCCCTAAGCGTATCGCCATGATAGTGAAACCACAATTGGCAAAGCTTGGACTATTTGACGCGAAAGTCCCGCGTTATACAAGCTATCCCACCGCACCCCACTTCAGCAATGACGTGGGGTCAGGTCTTTTTGGCGACTGGATTTCCGGGATCAAACCGGGAAGCGAGGTATCGCTTTATATCCACATCCCGTTTTGCCGCAGGTTATGCTGGTTCTGCGCCTGCCGGACGCAGGGAACCCAAACGGACAACCCGGTAATTGCCTATGTAGACGTGCTTAAGGCCGAGCTTGATCTATTGGCCGCTCGCCTGCCAGAGGGCGTAGCGCTGTCGCGGTTGCATTGGGGCGGCGGCACACCAACCCTTCTGAACCCCGATTTGATGCTCGATCTTGCGACGCGTATCCTTGACGTGGTGCCGCTGGGACCGAATGCCGAGTTCTCTGTCGAAATTGATCCGAACGAGATCGACGAATCCCGCCTGGATGTGTTGGCCGAGGTCGGCATGAACCGGGCCTCGATCGGGGTGCAGGACTTCGACGATAAGATACAACAGACTATCGGCCGCATCCAAAGCTATGACATCACGCGCAAGGCTGTTGACATGATCCGCGCCCGTGGGATCACCAGCCTGAACGCAGATATCTTGTACGGCTTGCCGCATCAGACCAAGGCGCGCATGACAGAAAGTGTGCAGAAGCTGTTATCTCTCACCCCCGACCGGGTTGCGTTGTACGGGTATGCGCATGTGCCATGGATGGCAAAACGACAGCAATTGATCCCGTCAGACGCCCTGCCTACACCCGAGCAGCGGCTGGACCTGTTCGACACCGCCCGCCGTCTGTTTATGTGGGACAACTATGTCGAGATCGGAATCGACCATTTTGCCACGCAGGATGATGGCCTGACCCATGCACTTAAGGCGGGGCGGCTTAAAAGGAACTTCCAGGGCTATACCGACGATCGTTCCGAGGTTCTGATCGGCGTCGGGGCAAGTTCGATCTCACGCTTTCCGCAGGGCTATGCACAGAACGCACCTGCGACATCGGTACACACGAAGGCTATCCGCGAAGGACGGTTCTCGACCTCGCGCGGGCACGTATTCAAGGGGCAAGACGTCCTGCGCGCCCGGTTGATCGAGGCATTGATGTGCGACTTCCAGATCAACAGCGCCGAGATTCTTCGCGACCACGACATTACCGAGACCGAGTTGCAGGGCATGTATCAGAAGGCCAACGCAGCCTTTGACGGGCTGCTTCGGATCACCGAGGACGGGTTGTTCATCCCGCCCGAGGCGCGCCCGCTGACCCGTATGATCGCCCGCAGCTTTGACTCTTACGATCTCAGCAAAGCTGGTCACAGCTCAGCCATCTGACCCGACGGCATGTCAGGGCTTGACGCGGTGGGTCCGTTATCCGCACACTTACAGGGTGGGCGAACCTCGCCCACGGCTGAGGCAGGCCGAGTAACAGGCAAAGCGCCGGCGCATCCGTGCACGGCTATCCCTTCCGTGCAGTCGAACTGCAATTTGAAAGAGGGACAGCACTCATGCGCGTTTTCACCGTCCTCGGCCCCAGCCAATCGGGCAAAACAACCCTGGTCGAGGCGATCAGCCGCCTAGATGACCGACCCACCACATTCGACGTATCAGGAACCGTGCATTTGCACGGTTTTTCTTACTTGGGAGAGCCTTGGTGCGCCGTTGACGTGGATGGCGGCGGCGACAATCTGGCGTATGTCGGACCGGCCATGGCGATCTCTGACGCGGCGGTGGTTGTTGTTCCGCCCGATCCAAACGCCGCAGTCCTGTGCGCCCCATATCTGCGCCTGGTTGAAGAGGCGGGCATCCCCTGCTTTCTGTTCATCAACCGAATGGACAACCCTAACGGGCGAATCCGTGACATCATCGCGGCCTTGCAGACCTATTGCACCCATCACATTGCCCTGCGGCAAGTTCCGATCCGCGAAGGTGACGCGATCATCGGTGCGGTCGATCTTATATCTGAACGGGCCTGGAAATATCAGGAAGGGCAACCCTCGGCCCTTATCGAGCTTCCGCAATCGGTTGAAGACCGCGAACAGGAGGCCCGCACCGAGTTGCTGGAAACCCTGTCGGATTTCGACGACCACCTGTTAGAGCAATTGATCGAAGACAAGCGGCCCCCCAGCGCCGAAGTCTATGACCTGGCCGCGCAGGTCATGCAAAACCAGCAACTGATCCCTGCCTGCTTGGGCGCGGCCAGCCACGGTAACGGCTTGACCCGCCTGATGAAAGCGCTGCGGCACGAAGCCCCGGAGTTCGACATTGCGGCCGGGCGCGATGAGGCTGCCGAAAACGCCCGAGCCATCGCCGGGTTCGCGGATGTGAAAAAACACATCGGCAAGATTGTCGTTCTGCGCGGCCTTGGTGAGGGCGTGAAAGCGCATGAAAGCCTTGGGGGCGAGACCGTCGGCAACCTGACTACTCTGGATGCCAAAACGCAGATCGCCGAACTGCCCGCCGGGCAAATCGGGCTTGCAGTCAAGTCCGATCACCTGAACCCCGGAAACCTGTATGACAGCGCATCTTCGACCCCGCTACCGGAATGGGCCGCATCGCATCCGGTCGCGCATCGACAAATCGTTTCACCAGCGCATGAACGCGATGACGTGCGCCTGTCCAACGCGCTGACACGTCTGGCCGAGATCGACCCAGGTCTTCATTTGGCGCAGGATGAACTGAGCGGACACGCCATATTGGGATCACAGGGACCGCAGCATATGCGCCGCGTCACCGCGAAACTGGCCGAGGATTTCGGAATTGAGATACTGGCCGATCCGGTCGCAACTGCCTATCGCGAAACCATCCGTGCACCTGTCGAACACCGTCACCGCCACCGCAAGCAATCTGGCGGCGCGGGGCAGTTTGCCGACGTGGTGATTTCGGTCGCGCCGATGCCACGCGGATCGGGGTTTCAGTTCGAAGAAATCGTCAAGGGCGGCGCGGTACCCAAGAATTACATCCCGTCGGTCGAACACGGCGCCAAAGACGCGCTGGCGCAGGGACCCGAGGGCTTCCCCGTGGTCGACGTGAAGGTGACACTCAGCGACGGTAAGCACCACAATGTGGACAGCTCAGACTATGCCTTCCGTACTGCTGGCAAGAACGCCGTGCGCGAAGCCTTGCCGCAAGCCAAACCCGTGGTTCTGCAACCGATTCTGAGCGCCGAAATCCACCTGCCTTCGGATTTTGTCGGGGATCTCGTTCCGACGATCAGTTCGCTGCAAGGGCAGGTGCTGGGATTCGAGGGCAACCCCAATGCGTCGGGATGGGAGATTTTCAATGCCCAACTGCCCGCCGTGGCCGAGGATGAGCTTCACCGGACCCTTGCCAGCGCAACGCGCGGCACCGGCTGGGTCAAGCTGAGCTTTGATCACTACGAAGAGTTGCGCGGGCCAGTGCCAAAAACCGCAACGCGTGAAAGCGCTAATGCCTGACCGAATGGCGCGGGCTGGGTTCAGCCCGCCGCCGCGATCAGTTCGCGGGTATAATCAGTCTGGGCGTTTTCAAACAGATCCTCCGCCGCGCCCATTTCGATAACGTCGCCATTACGCATGACGATCACCTTGTGCGACATGGCACGCACAACTTTCAGATCGTGGCTGATGAACAAATAGGCCAGCCCGTATTTCCGTTGCAGGTCGCGCAGCAGATCAACAATCTGAACTTGTACCGTCATGTCCAGTGCGCTGGTCGGTTCATCCAGAACCAACAGCTTGGGCCGCAATACCATGGCGCGTGCGATAGCGATACGCTGACGCTGCCCGCCCGAGAACTCGTGCGGATAGCGATCCATCGCCGCCGGGTCCAGGCCAACCTCGGTCATCACCTCGGCCACCAATTCACGCGGGGCGCGATGAGGATCGACATTGTGGATCGCCAACCCTTCGGCAATGATCTGCTGGCACGTCATACGCGGGCTGAGGCTGCCGAACGGGTCCTGAAACACGATCTGCATATCCTTGCGCAATCGGCGCAGTTCCCGTGTGGACCAGCGTCGCACGTCCTGATCACGGAAGGTGATACCGCCCTCAGACGCGATCAGCCGCATGATCGCCAGCGCCAGAGTTGTCTTGCCAGAGCCGCTTTCCCCAACAATACCCAGCGTCTCGCCCGCCCGCACGCTTAGCGTGGCATCATTCACCGCTTTGACGTAACCGACAGTCCGTTTCAAAAACCCCCGCTGGATCGGAAACCAGACCTTGAGGTTTTCTGTTCGGGCGATCTCTTCCGCGTTCGATGCCACGGGATCGGGATGACCCGAAGGTTCAGCACCCAGCAGTTTGCGAGTGTAGGGGTGCTGCGGGTTGTTGAAGATTTCAGCCGTCGCGCCGGTTTCGACAATCTCGCCATCTTTCATCACGCAAACCCGGTCCGCGATACGCCGCACGATACCCAGATCGTGCGTGATAAAGAGCATTCCCATGTTTTCGGATTTTTGAAGCTCGGCCAGTAGGTTCAGGATTTGCGCCTGAATCGTCACGTCCAGCGCGGTGGTGGGTTCATCAGCGATCAGAATATCGGGCTTATTGGCCAGCGCCATGGCAATCATCACACGCTGCCGTTGCCCGCCCGAAAGCTGGTGCGGATAGCTGTCCAAACGCTCCCGAGGGTCACGGATGCCGACCTTAGTCAGCAGCTCGACAATTCTTTCGCGCGCCGCGTCACCGGTCAGACCCTGGTGCAGGGCCAGTGACTCGGCCATCTGCTTTTGGATCGTGTGCAGCGGGTTGAGCGAGGTCATCGGCTCTTGGAAGATAAAGCTGATATCGTTGCCCCGCACTTCCATCAGCTTGTCTTCGGACGCGCCGATCATCTCGTGGCCGTCATATGTGGCCGAACCTTCGACGATGGCGCTGTCACCCAAAAGGGAAACCGTCGACAGGGCTGTAACCGATTTACCCGACCCGGATTCCCCCACAAGGGCAACCGTCTCCCCCCGGTCGACAGTAAACGAAACACCTTTTACCGCCGCGCTGACCTGCCCGTCCTGCCGAAACGAGACGTTGAGGTTTTTGACATCCAACAGGCTCATGAAAAGGTCTTTCTCGGATCAAACGCATCGCGGACACCTTCGAAGATGAAGACCAGCAGCGACAGCATGATGGCAAAGGTGAAAAAGGCCGTGAAGGCCAGCCAAGGCGCTTGCAGGTTCTGTTTGGCCTGCAAAGTCAGTTCGCCCAACGACGGAGCCGAGGACGGTAGACCAAAACCCAGAAAGTCCAGCGAGGCGAGACCCCCGATGGTGCCCGTCACGATGAAGGGCATGAAAGTCAGCGTTGCAACCATTGCGTTGGGCAGCATGTGACGGAACATGATGGTCATATTCCCAACGCCCAGTGCCCGCGCCGCACGGACATATTCAAGATTGCGGGCGCGCAAAAATTCAGCCCTGACAACACTCACCAGCCCGGTCCAACTGAACAGAATCAACAAGGCCACCAACAGCCAGAAACTTCGCCCCAAAATGGCAAACATAATGATGATGACGTAGAGCGAAGGCGTGGCCGACCAGATTTCGATGATGCGTTGGAACACCAGATCGAGCCAGCCGCCGAAAAAGCCCTGAATGGCCCCGGCGAATATACCAATCAGGCTGGCGACACCTGTGACCATCAGCGTGAACAGGATCGACAGGCGAAAGCCATAGATCACCCGCGCCAGAACATCACGTTTTGTATCATCCGTCCCAAGCAGATTTTGTCCGTTGGGCGGCAATGGTGCCGCGCCTGGACGGTCTACGCTCGTGTTGAAGGAATACGGGATCAGTGGCCAGATGGCCCAGCCGCGTTCAAACCCTTCGGCTTGGAACGTACCGGCTTTGATCTCATCAATAATGCCTTCGGGGTCGTCGAAACAGTCTTCAAGACCACCGCTGTCGATCAAGCACTGCACTTCGGGGTCGCGATAGATCGCTTCGGTCTGGAAATCGCCACCGAATTCAGTTTCCGCATAGAAATTGAAGATAGGCGTGTAAAACTCACCCCGGTATTTAACCAGGATTGGTTTGTCGTTTGCGATGAACTCGGCAAAGAGCGACAGGCCAAACAGAACCGAGAAGATGATCAGCGACCAAAACGCCCTGCCATTGCGGCGGAAGTTGCGCCAACGGCGCTGGTTGAGCGGGGAAAGTGTCATCTACCCCTCCCGTTTTTCGAAATCGATGCGTGGGTCGACCAGCACATACATCAGGTCGCTAATGATGCCGACTACAAGGCTCATCAGGCCAAAAATGAATAGAGTGCCAAAGATCACCGGATAGTCCCGCGCCACCGCGGCCTCAAAGCCCAAACGACCCAGACCGTCGAGCGAAAAGATGGTCTCGATTATGATCGACCCGCTGAAGAAAACCCCGATGAACACGGCCGGGAACCCGGCAATCACGATCAGCATGGCGTTGCGAAAGACATGGCCATATAGAACCTTCCCCTCGCTTAATCCTTTGGCGCGGGCCGTCATGACATATTGCTTTTTGATTTCATCCAGAAACGAGTTCTTGGTCAGCAGCGTCAGCGTTGCAAAGGCTGAAATCGTCAGGGCAATCACCGGCAGGGTGATGTGCCAGAAATAATCGACGATCTTGCCAAACAGGCTGAGGCTGTCCCAATCGTCCGAGGTCAGTCCGCGCAACGGGAAGATTTGATAATACGACCCACCGGCAAACAGCACCAGCAACAGAATCGCAAACAGGAAGCCGGGGATCGCGTAAGCCACGATAATTGTTCCGCTGGTCCATGTGTCGAACCTCGACCCGTCCCTGACCGCCTTGCGGATACCCAGTGGGATCGACACCAGATAGGCGATCAGCGTCGACCACAGGCCAAGCGAGATCGACACCGGCATCTTTTCAAGCACCAGATCAATCACGCTGATCGAGCGGAAATAGCTCTCACCAAAATCCAGCGTCAGGTAATTGCCCATCATGTCCAGGAACCGCTCGACCGGAGGTTTGTCGAACCCGAATTCCCTTTCAAGTTCTTCGATGAACTCTGGCGGCAGTCCACGCGCACCGACATAACGATCGTTCGCACCACCAGTTTGTTGTTCGATATCACTACCGCCGCCCGCGATACCTTCAAACACGTCACCGCCCCCTTCCATCTGGGCGATGATCTGTTCAATCGGACCGCCGGGGACGAATTGAACCAGCGTGAAGTTGACGATCATGATCCCCAGCAGGGTTGGAATGACCAGCAACAGACGTCTTAGAATATATGCTCCCATGGGGGCGGATTACCTCAACGCGCCCGAGGATTTCAACTCGGCTTCTTTTTCGGCGTTGATCCACCACAGGTCTTCGACCCCCAAAGCATAAGGCGGCAGGTTTTCAGGGTATTCATACATGTCCCAATAAGCGACCCAGTATTTACCCAGATACCATGTTGGCACCATGATGCGCTTGGCGCGCAAGACACGGTCGAGGGCGCGGACATTGGCGTACAACTCCTCGCTTTCGGTTGCAGCCACAATATTGTCGATCAGCGGTTCAATATCCGGGCCATGCGCACCTGACGGGTTGAATACGGAATACGAGGCCGCCTCGGTCCCGAATTGCTGATAAAGGCCAGTCGAAGGTTGCAGCGATGTTGGATATCCGCCGACGATCATGTCAAAGTCTCGGTCACGACGACGCAGCGTGAACTGGGCATTGTCCACACGGTTGTAGACCGCATCAATCCCCATAGCGCGCAGATTGTCGACAAAGGGCTGGATAATCCGGTCCAACGTGGGCTGATCCGACAGGAACTCAATGGACAGAACCTTGCCCTCGGCATTGCGGCGAATGCCGTCGCCGCCGACGACCCAACCGGCCTCATCCAGCAGGGCCATGGCCGTGCGCAGGTTACGGCGATCGTTCTGGCGCGCGGGTCTGGAGGCATGAGCCATCACCGGTTCTTCAGTCAAAACAGCCGGGTCCACTGCATCGCCAAGGCTTTGCAGTACTTCAAGCTCGCGTCCTTCCGGTAGTCCCTTTGCCTCAAGGTGTGTGCCTTCCCAGAACGAATGGCGTTGCTGAAACAAGCCGTATTGCAGGCTTTCATTGGTCCATTCGAAGTTATAGGCAAGCTGAACCGCTTCACGCACACGTGGGTCCTGAAATTGAGGGCGGTCCAGATTCATGATGAACCCCGAGGCCGTGGGGACGTTGCCGTCCTCAAGTTCAACCCGAATGACAGACCCGTTGGCAATTGCGGGAAAATCATACGCGGTTGCCCAGCTTTTCGAGTTGTTTTCCTGCCGCAGGGTGAAAGTACCCGCCTTGAACCCCTCCATCGCGGCAATCGAGTCGCTGAAATACTCGATCCGGATCGTGTCATAGTTGTTGCGGCCGACATTCACGTTGATGTCGTCACCCCAATAGTCCGGGTTCCGCTTGTACACGATACGCCGGTTGATGTCGTAGCTGTCCAAAAGGTACGGGGCCGATCCGATCCCCGGCTCCAGCCGCGACTTGTCCAAGCGCCGGTTTTCCGGGTCCGCTTCGAACCACGCTTTTGAGAACACCGGCGTGCCACCCACCTGCGAGATCAATGCCCGTCGCGGAATATCCGGGGCAAAATAGAATTTGACCCGGTGATCATCCAGTGCTTCGGCGCGGGGGATACGCTTGCGAACCGCATCTGCATATGACTTGAGCCCCTGATCCAGCAGCAGATTATGGGAAAACACCACATCTTCGGCCGTCACTGGCGTACCGTCAGAAAACCGCGCCTCGGGGCGCATGTTGAAAATGACCCATTCCTGACTTTCGGGATATTCCAGGCTTTCGGCCAGCAGCCCGTAGTAAGACGCAGGCTCGTCATAAGACGCGACCAGCAGGGATTCGTACTGATCAGCCGACCGCGCACCAGCACGGCCTTGCCGCGTGAAGGGGTTGAAACTGTCGAATGTGCCCTGCGCAGCATAGGACAGCTCGCCTCCTCTCGGAGCGTCAGGGTTAACATAATCGAAATGCGCAAAGCCTTCGGGGTATTTCAGATCACCAAACTCCGAAAATCCGTGGCTTTTTATAATCTTCTCTTCCGCAAACAGCGGAACGGTCATCAGAAGAAGAAGCCAGAACCCGATCACCAACGCATGTGTCCAGCGACTGAAATCCATTGCACGTGCCTGAACAGAAACTCTGTTGGATTTCATGTTGCTCATCCCCTGCTTCACCTGTTTCAATAACTTATACGCGCCAGCTAAATGGCCAGCGCTGTCAGGTTCAAGTTTAGATTGCGTGAACACTTTGTGAAGATGTTATGAGGCAAAAATAAAGCCGCTGCGTAGTGCAGCGGCTTTGAATTTGGTCATCCTGATCACTGGATCAGTTGCCGATCGTCTGCAAATAGGCAATCAGATCAGCGCGATCTTCAGGTTTCTTGAGGCCGGCAAAGCTCATGGATGTACCCGAGATATAGCTGCTGGGCTTGGCCAGGAAAGCATCCAGTGCTTCAGGCGTCCAGTTGCCGCCGTGCGCCTGCATCGCAGCCGAATAGCCGGTGAACCCTTTCGCAGATGCCACCGGACGGTCCACAACTGCGTACAAATATGGGCCGGTGCCATTCGCACCATCATCCAGCTTGTGGCAGGCAGTACATTTACGGAATACCTTTGCGCCTTTTTCCGGATCAGCGGCGGCCAGCAGGTCTTCGAAAACGACTTCTTCGGCATCGGCGCTTTCGCCTGCGCTTTCGGTTTCGATGATGTAAGAGGCCGTCTCACCATGGCCGTCCGCATGGTAAAGCACTTCGGCTGCCCATTTTGAAAGAAGCAGGACCAGGAAGGTGCCAAAAAGGCCTGCTGCGGCCTTGGTAACTGTCATCGTGTCGAACATTGATCGCTTGTCCATTTCAGCTGTCTTTGGGGTGTCTAAGGCTTCCCCTTGCAAGAGGCAAGGTATAGACACCGCGACTAAACGCCCAACCCTAAAACTTTTTGCACGGAATCGACCACATGACCAAACGAATTGCATTTCAGGGAGAACCCGGCGCCTACAGCCACGAGGCCTGCCGCAATGCGCGCCCCGAAATGGAGGCCCTGCCCTGTCGCACGTTCGAAGATGTGATCGAATCAGTGCGGACGGGCGAGGCGGACCTTGCCATGCTGCCGGTCGAAAACACGACTTATGGGCGGGTGGCCGACATTCACCGTTTGCTGCCGCATAGCGGGCTTCACATTATCGATGAGGCGTTCGTCCGCGTGCATATCAATCTGCTGGCAGTTCCAGGTGCCACTCTGGCTGACATCACCGAGGCACACTCGCATCTGGTATTGCTGCCGCAATGCGCGGGTTTTCTGAAAGAACACAACATACGCGGCCGAGTCAGCCCCGACAACGCCCGTGCCGCGCGTGAGGTCTCGGAACAGGGAGATCTGCATTCGGCGGCGCTGGCCAGCGAACTGGCGGGCGAAATCTATGGGTTGAACGTATTGGCCCGTCACATCGAGGACCAAGACAACAACACCACCCGTTTTCTGATCATGTCACGGGAAACGGACCTATCCCGGCGTGGTCCACATGGAATGATCACCAGCTTTGTGTTTCAGGTGCGCAACATCCCCGCCGCATTGTATAAAGCGCTGGGTGGGTTTGCCACCAATGGCATCAACATGACCAAGCTGGAAAGCTACATGGTCGATGGCTCATTTACCGCGACACAGTTTTATGCAGATATCGTAGGCCATCCCGATGACCACAATGTACAATTGGCGATGGAAGAATTGGAGCATTTTACCACCAATGTCGAAGTACTGGGTGTATACCCCGCAGCGCAACCGCGCGGCTGACCCGCGCGACGGGTCACTTCAGTGAATATTTCTTCGACACAGCATCGGTGATCTCGGCTTCGCGTCGCAAGAAATGTCTACGCTTTCCTGCGCCCTTCCAACTTTGCGGCGCTCACGACCCGTGGAGATGACGCTCTTCAATTTCACGCGCAAATTCGCTGAGCCGCATCTGGAACCGGCGACGAAAGCGAGCTTGCCCCAGTTTCAGCGATTGAAGGAACAGCCGCGCTGGCAAAGACCTGGCAGCCAGCGACATTTCAACACTCATACGGGTGCGCCGCTGCGATAGGGCCAGAAATTCGACGAGTGTCATACCCTTCATGCCCTTGCTTGTCGCCTGGAACCGCATCAGCGATGGCGGGTCGCATTCGTCCATTTCAATCGCAATATGACGGGGCTTTCCACGCAGTTTAAACTGCGTCTCCCAACGGGTTCCCGGGACGACACCCATATGCCCTGTCAGACGCCGCACTTCGATCCCGCGGCGCATTGCCATGCGTTCGAACCGCTCGAAATCGGCGACCATTTCGAACACGGCATTGATCGGGGCTTCGATGTCTTCGCGTGCTGTAAACTGCATGGCGGCTCGTGTTTTTCGTTCTTTACTCAGTATTTTGTCAGTCCAGCGTGTCCGCAAGCCAGTTTTGCAACAGGAAATGCGCGATGGCCCCTTTTCGCGCAGGCAGCAGCGTCGGATGCTCGCCCGCGAAGACCTGCATCATCTCGGGCTTACTTACCCATATCGCGTCTTCGATTTCGACCGGATCAATGGTGATCTCGCGCGATAGTGCTTCGCCGGCACAACCAAACATCAAAGACGCGGGAAATGGCCACGGCTGGCTGGAGAGGTAGCTGACCGAACCGACCGGCACACCTGCCTCTTCCATCACCTCTCGCCGGACTGCCGCCTCAAGCGTTTCGCCGGGCTCGACAAAACCGGCCAGCAGCGAATACATCCCTTCGGGCCATCCCGGCGATCGCCCGATCAGAACCGAATCCCCATGGGTGATCAACATGATGACCACCGGATCGGTCCGCGGGAAATGTTGCGCGCCACAGACCGGGCAACTGCGCTGCCATCCGGCCTGCGATACCTCGCTGGGCGCACCACACCGCGCGCAGAACCTGTGCGTCTCATGCCAGCCGATAACCGCTTTGGCTGCTGCCGCCAATTCTGCCTCTCGGGCAGACAGCCGGGTCATAATCCGGCGCAGTTCAGCAAAGACATAGCCTTGGGGCAAGTCCGGGTGTTGCTGTTCTGACGGATCGACAAAGCCGCCAACCTGCGACATGTCCATCCCGTCGGGTGACCATTCCGATATATCCTGAGCGAACACCGGATCACCATCGGAAAGACCCAGAAACACCGGCTCTTCAATACTGCCACCCGGTCCATTCTTGACCAGATCGTGATCCATTGGCACGAGGCCCAAACGGTCCAGCGCCTCGCCCTGAACCAGCGGCTTGCCACGCCAGAGCAGAAGGCAGCGCGCCTGTGGATGGGCTTGGGCCTGCGCCAGTTTGTCAAGATCGCCCCGTATCTGCGCCGCGCGATCAAGGCCTGAACTGCCAAACGTCACAAGTTCCGCGTGTTTCATAATAAGTCCTTCGGGTAGTCGGCACGGGGGTGCCACGGCTGACCCCATGTTGCAATGGCAATTCTTGCACCGGAACACCCCAGGCTGCCGGATGATCGCAGACATACCTTACAAGTTGCACATATTATACTTTTTGGAGAATATGGCGCACATACAACATCCAGAAGTAGAAGCTTGACTCACTCCCCCCGACCACCGAACGCCCCGCTAAAGATACGGATTCTTGCAACCTCCGATCTTCACATGAACCTGTGCGGCTTTGACTATTATTCAGACACACCTGACCCGTCGATCGGTTTCACCCGCACGGCACACCTGATCCGTGCTGCCCGGCAAGAAGCCGAGGCGCAGGGCGCCATGGTTCTGCTGTTTGACAACGGGGATTCGCTGCAGGGTACGCCGCTTGGGGAATGGGCGGTACAACCGGAAAACGCGCCTCATATCCTGATGCGTGCGTTTGGCGATCTTGGTTATGACGCCATTGGGCTGGGCAACCACGACTTCAGTTTCGGCTTGAATACGCTTGACCAAGTGATCGCGGCCTCAAGCTGCCCGGTGATTTGCAGCAATGCGCACCGGCTGGATGCCAGCCCCTCGTGGCAGGGACATACCATCGTCACCAAAACGGGTCTGTACAAGGGTCAGCCAGTTTCGCTGAGAATTGGTGTTTTTTCAGTTCTTCCGCCACAAACTGCGAAATGGGAAGCGCATAAGCTGGAGAAAATGGTTGTCATGGACGGGATTTTGGCATGCGCCGCAGAAAAGGTCGCTGATCTTAAAAGCCTGGGCTGTGATCTGATCATCGCCCTTGCGCATACAGGTATTGGCCCCACGAAAGGGGACTCCGATCTAGAAAATGCCATCATACCGCTGGCCGCCCTTGATGGGATTGATGCCTTGATCGCAGGACATTCGCACCTGACGTTGCCCGGAAAGGCACATGACGGTTTTGCGCATGTCGATGCGAAACAGGGGAAGGTACATGGAAAGCCGGTCGTGATGCCCGGAGCGGCCGGCGCAAATCTTGGGTTGGTTGATCTGGAGTTGGACAGGCTTGAGGGCAGCGAATGGCGCGTGCGGTACAGCCATGTCGAACTGCGGTCGGTATGCCCTTCAAAATCCGGCGCGTCGCCCGCGCCCGTCGCAAAAGACCCGGTGTTGAGGCAACTTTTCGCCCCCGGTCACTTGGAAACCCGGCGACGCACCGCACAACATATCGGTCAGACCGATCGTCACCTGCACAGCTATTTCAGCTTTTGCGCCCCGGACAGGGGTCTTGTTCTGACGGCGGCTGCGCAAGCGGCAGCGGTCAGGCCCTATTTGCAGACGACACCGTTTGCGGGTTTGCCGGTTCTGTCTGCGGCCGCGCCCTCCAAGGTCGGAGGACGCGCCGGTCCGCGATATTTCACCGATATTCCGGCCGGTCAGATCTTTGTGCGCCACGTGAACGACCTATGTATCTTTCCCAATGAATTGCGGGCCGTATTGGTTGACGGAAGACAGGTCACGGATTGGCTGGAAATGTCCGCGAGTGTTTTTAATCGCATTCAACCCGGCCAGCACGCCGATATGATCAACACAAACCGGGCCGGGTACAATTTTGACGTTCTGCAGGGTCTGACCTATCGGATCGACCTTTCGCAGCCCCCACGTTTTGACTTGGCAGGCCATCTGATTTCCCCCACTCACCAGCGTATTCGAAACATTTGTTTTGAGGGGCAGCCATTGACGGCTGATCAGCGGTTTGTGGTTGCGTCGAACAATTATCGCGCCAATGGCGGTGGCCATTTCCGTTTTATGGAAGCAGCAGAACGCATAACCCTGCCGCCATTGCTTGTTCAACGCGCCCTGCAGGATTATCTGTCCGGATCTTTGCCGCGCGACCCACTTGAGGCAGCCCCCTACCCGTTTACCTTTGTGCCCGTGCAGGGGGCCACATGCCTGCTTAGAACAGGCCCGAAGGCGCAAGCTCATATCGCGGAACTGGATAGTTTTGACCCTCAAGTCATCGGAACAGATGATGAAGGCTTTTTGCTTATCCGATTGACGCTCTGACGGGTTGTGTTTCGGAAGTGGTTTGCTTATATCCCTGCGTGAGAGGTTGGCGCGGGCGAGCGCCTCGCCAACCTGGTCAGGTCCGGAAGGAAGCAGCCACAACGAGCCCCGCTTGGGTCGATGTCCAACCTCTCACTTCATCCTCACCATTTCTCTGTGCACGTGCGGCCTAGGCAATCAATCGCGGCCAGATTGCGGCGTTACGACGGGCAAAAGCTCCGATATGTCCTACCTTGGGCAATCCAAGCTCAGCCGGAGACAATATATGTCGGCGCGCGTTGGGTCCGAAAAGACCAGCTAACCGCCAAACCGCCTTTGGCGGCACTACATCGTCGTCGTCGAATGTAAAAAGGTCCACGGGTGTGTCTGGCGGCGCTTCGCGAGCGTCGGGCAGGGTCACCCCGATTTCGGGCAGATAGTTGCGCGGTGCGGTACTCCATCCGCGCCACTGCCAATACACTGACGCGGGCAAATCTGCCCCGAAACCCAGCGCCTTGCCCGGTAAATAGCCCAGTGCTTTTACGGCCAATGGGGCATGACCGTACCAGAACAGCAAGGCTAGGCCGCGGTACGGCCACGGGTGATCCGACACTGTGACCAACCCGGAACAGACACAAATCATACGGTCAATCTGATCCAGATCGGATTGAATCGGCCCTAACATTCCACCGATGGAATGGCCAATGCTCCATTGCTGCGCATCGGGAAATCGATTTCGCATTTCGGCGCGTGCTGCGGGCATATCTGTCAAAGCCCAGTCCGCCATCGTGGCCCGCGCCGCTTTTAGCGGACCACTCAGCGAATGGCCGAAGTCGCTGTAATCATAGGTCAGGCAGGCCATGCCCTGCTCAGCAACCAGCCAGCGCGCAAAATGTTGGTAAAAGTCCCGCGGCACGCCGGTTGCCCCGTGAATGACGACGGCCGTTCGGGGCGTGTCGATCGGGCAATATAGCCGAGCCGACAATTGGGTCGTACCTGACGGAATCAGAATATCTTCGGTCAGCACGGCTTGTTCGGTATCCAGCATCCTACCCTCTATCTGAACCAATCAGTTCACCTGATGTACCCACATGGATTGCCGGGCCAAGTCAACCGGGTTTCAACATGACCCCACGTCCACCTCCCAAACCAACAGGTCGCTTGACTCAAGCCACACTGACCCGCTAGCGATGGGCTGATGGTTCTTGCCCCGGACCCCGGGGCGGGATGAAAAGGGAACACGGTGCGGTCCTGCCCGTGAAATCGGAATGGACCAAGGCCGAGACTGCCCCCGCAACTGTAAGCGGTGAGCAATGCCGAAACGCCACTGGCCGCAAGGTTGGGAAGGTCGGCAACGCGATGACCTGCAAGTCAGGAGACCTGCCATCGAAACAAAATCGAAACTCGGGCGGGGTGCCCGGACGGGTCGTCAAGACGTTGTCACACCTGATCCATGCCCCGATCCATGCGCGGAGGGCGCAGTATGATCTGGAAGACAAAGACACACCAATTCTCAGCAACCGTGTGTCAGAAAACCGGCAAAACCTGCCCGGCACTGGCGCAGATGGCGCGTTCGGTCGTGCGGGCGGTCGAGACCGCGGTCCCGGCGACGACCCCTGATTTTGAATTCGACGGCAATAGTGAGCTTTCCCATTGCCCGCAAGGCTGCGTCGCACGGTTCAGAGCGCAAAAAGACCTTATCCGTATCTACTGCGGGGCCACCGAAGATGCGCCTCTCGAAGTGCTGGAGACATTTGCGGACATGATGTTTGGCCCGGACACGGCCACGCGTCCGGCCGGAATGCTGACCACTCCGCCTTGCGCGATGCTGGAAGTCACGACCCTTGCGACAGACCCTGCCGTTACGATGGACCGGCAAATGGCGCTCTGACCTAGCGGCCTATCACGGGCCGGGCCGCCCATTGCATCTGGCTATCGGTTTCGACGGCGCACTTGCGCACAGCACGCAACCGTTTTAACGCGGTGTCCGGGCTCTCTCCGTGTTCGACCATGAGGCGCAGAACGATCATACCAGAGCGACCGCAGCCTCCGCGGCAATGCACCAGCACCCGCCCCCCACAGGATAGGATACGCGACACTATTGCGCCTATATCGGCCCAAGCCGTATCAACCGGCGGCGTCGGAGTGCCAAAATCCTCAATTGGCAAGTGCACCCACCTGACACCATTTGCACGCAGATCGTCCCCCAATCTGATCGCGCCTTCTTGCAGCATTTCATCCGTCGTAGTTACCGAGATCACAAGACCAGGCCGCCAATCGCAAATAGACACCAAGTCCCGTGCGTATCCATCGCCGCAGCCGGGCAGCGGCGACAAGGCAACAATGCCGTTTCCAACGTGAACTGGGTGAATATCAAACCTGTCCACCGTGTCCCCTCTTTCATCTGTGCTTCTAGGGTGCTCAAACATTCTTGCAAACGAATTTTCATCCTAGGTGGCTGTGGACGTGGGGCGCGGGGGTCTCTACGCTGCGGTCCTGAACCGAATCCGACAGAGCAGATATGAACGACACGCCCAGCCCCGCCTATCAGGTTCTTGCCCGCAAATACCGCCCGGAAACTTTTGCTGACCTTGTGGGTCAGGACGCGATGGTGCGAACGTTGAAAAACGCGTTCGACGCTGATCGGATCGCGCAAGCCTTTATCATGACCGGTATTCGCGGCACCGGAAAAACCACCACGGCGCGGATCATTGCGAAAGGCATGAACTGCATCGGTCCGGATGGCCAGGGCAAGCCAACAACCGAACCATGTGGTCAGTGCGAGCATTGCGTTGCCATCATGGAAGGCCGCCATGTCGACGTGATGGAAATGGACGCCGCCAGCCGAACTGGCGTGAACGATATTCGCGAGATCATCGACAGCGTCCGCTATCGCGCCGCCAGCGCACGCTACAAGATCTATATCATCGACGAAGTTCACATGCTTTCGACGAGTGCGTTCAACGCGCTGCTCAAAACGCTTGAAGAACCGCCTGAGCATGTGAAGTTCATCTTCGCCACAACCGAAATTCGCAAGGTGCCGGTGACGGTCCTGTCGCGCTGCCAGCGATTTGATCTGCGCCGGATTGAGCCCGAAGACATGATCGGCCTGCTCAGCAAGATCGCAGCGGCGGAAAACGCTCAGATTGCGGATGACGCCCTGGCCCTGATTACGCGTGCAGCTGAAGGATCGGCGCGGGATGCGACGTCGTTGCTGGATCAGGCAATTTCACACGGGGCGGGTGAAACCAGTGCAGACCAGGTGCGCGCTATGCTGGGCCTGGCCGATCGCGGACGCGTGCTGGACTTGATGGACATGATCCTGCGTGGTGATGCGGCGGCGGCGCTGACCGAATTGGGGGCGCAATATGCCGAAGGCGCAGATCCTCTGGCCGTGCTGCGCGATCTCGCAGAAATCACCCACTGGGTGTCCGTGGTGAAAATCACGCCGGACGCGGCGGAAGACCCGACAGTCTCACCCGACGAGCGCGCGCGTGGTCAACAAATGGCCGAGGCACTGCCCATGCGCGTCCTGACCCGGATGTGGCAGATGCTGCTGAAGGCGCTAGAAGAGGTCTCGGCTGCGCCAAACGCCATGATGGCGGCTGAGATGGCCGTGATCCGTCTGACCCATGTGGCTGACCTGCCCAGCCCCGAAGAACTGATCAAGCGCTTGCAGGATGCGCCACCTCCGCCGCCCAATGGTGGACCCGGCGGTGGAGTGGCTGCGCCGTCGCAACCTGCCGCGCACACTCGGACGCCGGTGGCATCGTCCTACACAAGCCCCATGCGCGGAGGGGCCGGCGCACCAAGCGCCGCTTTGGCGCAGGACGCACAAACCGCACTGGCACGTTACCCGACCTTTGATCACGTGGTCGATCTGATCCGCGCCAACCGCGATGGTGTCCTGCTGGACGAGGTGAAGCGCGCGCTGCGGCTGGTCGCCTACCAGCCCGGACGCATCGAATTCCAGCCGACTGAACGTGCCTCTCCGCAATTGGCGCAGCGTTTAGGGACAGCCCTGCAACGGTGGACAGGCAATCGCTGGGCGGTCACGGTCGTCAACGAAGGCGGTGGGGAAACGATCTACGAAAAGGAAAACGCGGCAGAGGAAGCGTTGAAAGCCGAAGCGCGTGCGCATCCTTTGGTGCAGGCTGTTTTGGCCCAATTCCCCAAGGCGCGGATCAAAAGCATCGAAACACCGGAACAGCGCGAGGCCAAGGTCGAAACCGAAGCGCTGCCCGAGGTCGAAGACGAGTGGGACCCGTTTGAAGAAGACTAGGCAAAACCGGAACCAACGGGAAGAAAGGTCTTGCAAAAGACCGTGACGACGGGCGGGAGCCTCTGCGCCCTTGTGCGGCGCGAATGCCGCCCGTATTTAGGCGACAAACCGATTTGTAGGAGAAAAGCGATGCTCAAAGGACTCGGCGGTCTTGGCGACATGGCCAAGATGATGAAATCCGCCCAGGATTTGCAGACAAAGATGGCAGAAATGCAGGAAGAGCTGAACACCATCACGGTTGTCGGCGAATCCGGTGCTGGGCTGGTCAAGGCCACAGCCACCGCGAAGGGTGAGTTGAAGGGTCTGGACATCGACCCGTCGATCTTCAACGGCGACGAAAAGGAGGTTGTCGAAGACCTGATCCTTGCTGCCATCAAGGACGCGCAGACTAAAGCTGCTGAGCGCGCGCAGGCTGAAATGGCCAAGCTGACCGAAAGCATGGGCCTGCCCGCAGACATCAAGCTGCCGTTCTGATAGACACTCCTGACGGAATATCGGCCGGGCACCCTGCCCGGCCCATTTGCAGGAGCACGCGCCGTGAGTTCGAACAGCGACATCGACAACCTGATCGACCTGATGGCCAAGCTGCCGGGCCTCGGCCCCCGCTCGGCCCGTCGCGCGGTGCTGCACCTGATCCGCAAACGTGCCCTGCTGCTGACCCCGCTGTCCGACGCGATGCAGCAGGTCGCAGCCACCGCGCGTGAGTGTCTGAACTGCGGCAATATCGGCACCACCGATATCTGTGACATCTGCGACAGCGAGGCTCGCGCGACCGGAGAGCTGTGCGTGGTCGAGGATGTCGCCGACCTCTGGGCAATGGAACGCGCGGGCGTGTTCAAAGGCCGCTATCACGTTCTTGGCGGAACCTTGTCCGCTTTGGACGGCGTCGGCCCGGACGATCTGCGAATCCCCCGCCTCAAAGATCGGGTCACGGCCGAAGGGATCACCGAGGTCATCTTGGCCCTGAACGCCACCGTCGACGGTCAGACCACCGCGCACTACATCGCGGATCAGTTAGAGGGGCAGGTCCGCCTCACCTCACTGGCGCAGGGTGTGCCGATTGGAGGTGAGCTGGACTATCTGGATGACGGGACGATTACAGCGGCGCTCAGGGCTCGGAAGGAAGTCTGAGACATCAGTTATTGGGCAATTCTTGTTGCTGTTTTATTAAGGTCGAAGTCAACTAGATAATCTATTGAATTTTATTAGCAGCCTCACTCATGACACCTTCCTGGCCCTGCTTTTCACGGTGCCTGCTTTGGCGGTAGTCTTGGGGTATCTTAAGAAGCTGAATTGGCTCAAGATTGCCGTAGGTCTGCAGACAATTGACATGGTGATCAGTCTTGCAGCTTTGTATATCGTGATAAAAACAGGTCGGTGTCGGAATTGCACCGGAATGAAAGGGCTGGCCTTCCTTGTTTTGCCAGGTTTTTTCTGATCTTTGATGCAGCCAGTTTTAGTATCTACGGTGTGGTTCGCTGGATTGCCAGTTTACTGCGCAGAAACCGCAGTGACATTTCTTAAGTCTCTCGATCGGCACATTGGGATGTAGCCTGCTTTAAACGAGTTCGCTATCTTGCAGAAAGCCAAAATTTGACAACGCACATTCTTGGAAACTGTTATGACCCGCCTGCTCGCCCTCATCTTCGCCGCCTTCACTGCAACCGCAGCCCTGTCTCAAGAACTCATCGACAAGGGTTTTGTCGAAGGTTGGAACATCATGATGGACCCTGCGCTTGGCAACGGGTGCTTGATCCAGACAGTTTATCAGGACCTCTCGGTGGTGCGTATCGGCTATGACGCGCTGGACAATCGCGGGTATTTCGCCGTTTACAACAAGGCTTGGGGCGAAATCGAGCACGGCGAAAGCTATCCGATCCGCTTCGAACTAGACAGTAAGAGCTATGCCGCCACTGCCATTGGGTTTAATCAGGGCCGTGTACCCGGCGCGACCGTGTTCTTCACAGACCGACGTTTCGTCGACGTCATTGCGCAGAACAGGACGATGACCGTCTACAACTCCACAGGTGACGTGGTGATGGCGATTGACCTAAAAGGCACTGCCAAGGCGTTGGAATACGCCCGCGAGTGTCAGAACCGGACGCTTTAACGAATCGGATCGAACAAGGCATCTGTGGCAGAACAATCACGGATGACGTCCCGACCACAGGGCACAGGTTCAAGGTCAAGTGACAAGCACAACCGCACCTCTTCGATGTAACCTTGTTTGCAGGTGACGGTGATCATGTCGCGCTCCAACGTGGGGTTGGCTTTCAGAAACGCCTCTTCCACCACCGAAGCAGGCAATTTGAGCGACGAATCCAGCTGACGGAATACCTCAGGGCGTTCGACCTGCGCATAAGCCTGCCGCGACAACGCAAAATAATCCGCTGCGGACAGGCCCGAACAAGTGCCATGTTTCTTCCACTGGTGCCATGAAAGACCCGGCGAGCCCTGAATATCCGCCATTTCGCGCGTCATCGCACGCGACGGGGGCGCCTCGGGCGTGCGGCAGAAGGAAGGCCAACCCTGGTGATATTGCGGCCAAAGACCATGCAGAATCCAGCCGTGGTCGTGGCGCGCATCGCATTGGTCCGACCCGCGCGCATCGCCTTCGCGCGCGCACCAGTTGGGCGACCAGCTGAGCGACAGAATGTAGTAGTCGAACTCTCCCGCCTTTTCGCCTTCGGCAAGCACAGTTACAGTGCCCAACACCCACAGAACCAGTCCTAGAATAGGCCGCAGCATTCGCCTCTTTCCTTCTTGCCCTGCCGCGACTATATAGACCCCAAGTTCCCCGACAACGGAAACCTGCCCCAAGATCACGGGGCCGCCGAATTCCGGCGACGGGACAGATGTACTTATAGGAGACGGGCTGATGGCAAAACCGCTTATGGCCAAGGCAACAGCCGTATGGCTGGTGGACAATACAACGATCAGCTTCAAGCAGATCGCTGATTTTGTAGGAATGCATGAACTTGAAGTGCAGGGTATAGCCGATGGCGATGTGGCCGCTGGCGTGAAAGGGTTCGACCCGATTGCCAACAACCAGCTGACCCAGGATGAGATCGACGCCGCGCAGAACAATCCGCTGCACAAGCTGAAGCTCAAGTTCAACCCGGCCGCCTCGGGCGAGGAAAAGCGCCGCGGCCCGCGGTATACGCCGCTGTCGAAACGTCAGGACCGACCAAACTCGATCCTGTGGCTGGTCAAGTTCCACCCCGAGCTTAGCGATGGCCAGATCGCAAAGCTGGTTGGCACCACCAAACCGACCATCCAGTCGATCCGTGAGCGTACGCACTGGAACATCGCCAACATGCAGCCCATCGACCCGGTTGCATTGGGTCTGTGTAAACAGTCCGAGCTGGATGCGATCGTTCAGAAAGCCGCCGCCAAGAAGGCCGCCGAAGGTGGCGTCATGAGCGATGACGAGCGCCGCAAGCTGGTTTCGACCGAGCAGTCGTTGGAAATGGACGCCGCGCCGAAGATTCCGACAGCCATCGAAGGGCTGGAAACGTTCTCGCTGTCCGACGAACCTGCGGAAGAAAAAGAGGACGAGCCGATCCTTGACGCCGACAGCTTCTTCAATCTGCCCAAAGGCGGAGCCGAGGAAGAAGACGAAGACGATCAGCGCGCCTGATGCTCAGATTGCCCCGGCCCGTAAAGGCTGGGGTGTTTTCGTGGGGAACCCATGCTGACCATCCTGTCCAAGATCTTTGGCCCGCACCGCGCTGTATCAATCTATGCGTTTCTGAAAACCTGGGGTTTGCTGGTGGTGGCGGTCATCGGCACCATCTCGATCGCAACGGCGCTTTTGGTGCTGAATGACGATGGTACGCATGAACATGAGGCGTACCTGACCCTTCCGGTTCTTTCAGCGACCCCTGTGAATGGGGATCTGAAATTCGGTGTCATTGCCTCCGTCCAGCTTCCAGATGGCTCGGCCATCTCGATCAACGAACCCAAAGAGCATATTGCACGAACCGTTGGCACCACTGCATGCGTGGAAAAACGCGTGTTCGTCGAAAGCGGAGAGCCACGGTACCGCTTTAAACAGCCGAGCCTCTGCGAGGCCAACCAATAAGCAAAACCGCCCGGAGGCATCTCCGGGCGGTTTTTCCTTTAGGTCATTTGGAAAAGAATACCGGCAATGATCGCCCCGGTGACACCTAGCCCCAGATAGGTTGCAAAGACCCTGGGTTTGACCAACGACCAGACCGCTGCCATGGCCGGGATCGAGCTGACGGCACCCGCGATCATGAATGACATTGCTGCGCCTGCGCTCATCCCCTGTTCGGTCAGACCAGCCAAGAGTGGCGGCGCAACGTATGAATTCAGATAGGCGGGCATCCCGACCAGCGCGGCGATTACAATGGGCATGACCCCTTCGCCGCCCACCACGTTGGCAATCATGTCAGCCGGAACGTAGTTGACCAGCAACGCCTCGAGTACATAGGCCAAGGCCAGCCATTTCAGCAGGAACAGACCGTTATGCACAAACTCAGCGCGGAACCGCTGACGACGGTCGGGTTCTTGCCAGAACCCCCAGACCGGTTTGTCATCCTGCTTGGGCCCACACCCGCAGCAGCTAGCCGGTTTATACTCGCGCAGAGGCGCGGAAAAAGCGCCCGAGCGCATCAGGCCGCGCACGACGAAGCCGCCGAACAAACCCAGCGCGACCGCAGCAACGGCTTTACCGATCGCAAAGGGCCATCCAAGAGCGCCTGCAGTGATCAGCAATGTCGGCGGGTCAATCAAGGGTGAGCTAAGCCAAAACGCCATCACGGCAGAAAGCGGCGCACCCAGCGCCAGCAGACCAGCGATGAAGGGAATGACCTCGCAGGAACAGAAAGGGGCCAACCCGCCAAAGACGGCGGCAAGAAAGATCATCCGAGTCTCGCGCCCCTCAAACGCTCGCGCGACCATGACCTCGGCCCCTGTTGCCTTGAGATAGGACAGCAGCAGAACAGCAAACAGGATGTACTGGCCGGTATGGGCCAATGCCTTGCCGGCAAAGGTAACGACCTCAACCCAGTTGCCGGGGTCCAAAAGCGCGACGGCTATCAGGATCGCGACGATCAGCGCCCATGGGGTTTTGATCAGTTCAAGCGCCTTTACGGGCACTTTGGGGTTTTGCGTTAACTCAGCCATCGTTCGCGGCCTTTCCCACTTCGTCCGCGCAGCATTCCGCAAGGATGAACTGCGCCAGATTCCTCAACTCGTCATAGCAGGCCCGGTTGATCGTGCTGCGCCCGGCCTTCTCTTGTTCGACCACCCCACCAGCGGCCAGAAACCGGAGGTGATGCGCCAGTGTCGACGGCGCGATTCCCGTCCGTTCCTGTATTTCACCAACTGTCAGCCCAGCCTGCCCAGCCCGGACCAGAGTCCTTAGAACCTTCAACCGGGCCTCTGATCCCATGGCCGAAAATCCTGCTGCCGCGGTTTCCCACATTTGCTTACTCCATTAAACTAGATTTCTAGTTATTTAATGCAATCGAATTCCTCAGTCAATCACCTGACGCAGGATTTATCGAAAGGACATAAGTCCAGATTGCCCACCCCGTAAGTCCAGCCTATAAAGCCTCATGGCAATATCGGTTGATACATTCTTTCTTGAACTCAACGGGCAAGGCACTCTGCAAGCCCAGATCCAGCAGATGATTGCCGAGGGCATTCTGTCCGGGCGTTTTCACGTCGGTGAAAAACTACCTTCGTCACGCAAACTGGCCGCCCACCTGGGGGTAAGTCGCATCACGGTGACGCTGGCATATACGGAATTGCTTGCCAATGACTACCTGACGGCAAAGGGGCGGTCGGGGTATTTTGTCTCGCAAAACGCACCGGTGCCGCCCAAATACACGCCTGTCCAGCGCGGGACGGAAACCGTTGACTGGGACGCTGCCCTTGCCCGTCGATTTTCGGGCGGGGATGTGCTTGCGAAACCGGCCGATTGGCGCAGCTATCGCTATCCCTTCATCTACGGTCAGGCCGACCAGTCGCTGTTCGACCACGCCAACTGGCGCCTGTGCGCCGTGCGTGCGCTTGGGCACAAAGAGTTCGACACACTGACCGCAGACTATGTCGATCAGGATGATCCCCTGTTGGTTGAGTTCATCGCCCGCCACACCTTGCCCCGCCGCGGCATAGCCGCCCGCCCCGAAGAGATTCTGATCACCATGGGGGCGCAGAATGCGCTATGGCTGGCCTCTCAAATCTTGCTGACCCGCAATCGGACTGCCGTGATCGAAGATCCCTGCTACTACGCCCTCCGCAGTCTGTTGGACCCTTGGGATTGCAACGTGACCGCTCTGCCCGTTGACAGTGATGGATTGCCGCCTGATGCTTTGCCAGACGGCACCGATGTCATTTTCACGACCCCCAGCCATCAATGCCCAACAACCGCAACAATGCCCGTTGAACGCCGGACCAAGCTGCTGGAGCGCGCACGGGATCTGGATGCCATCGTGGTCGAAGACGATTACGAATTCGAGATGGCCTTTCTGGGCGCCCCTTCTCCGGCGCTGAAGTCGATGGACCGGGATGGCCGCGTGATATACGTCGGCAGCTTTTCGAAATCGATCTTTCCCGGATTGCGCTTGGGTTACATGGTCGGGTCCGAACCGTTCATCCGCGAAGCGCGCGCGCTGCGTTCCCTGGTGCTGCGCCACCCGCCGGGCCATATTCAGCGCACAACAGCCTATTTCCTGTCGTTGGGCCACTACGACGCGCAAATCAGGCGCATGTCTAAGGCGCTGGCACAGCGGCGCGAGGCATTGGACACAGCAATAGAGGAACACGGTCTGACCGTCGCCGGACGGGGGATCATGGGCGGCTCGTCCCTGTGGATGTCAGCGCCTGACCATGTCGACACAACGCAATTGGCCCATACCCTGCAGGGCCAGAGTGTCCATATAGAACCCGGGGCGTCTTTCTTTGCTGGGTTGGACAAACCAAAGAATTTCTACCGCCTTGGCTATTCCTCAATCCGGCAGGATCGGATCGATCCGGGCGTCAAGCTGATCGCTGATGCCATACGCGCAAGCTAACACCAGACTGGACCTAATCCGCCACCCGTTCTGGCCCTAACGCAGCCCCGTCCCATACGCCAAAACCGTAGGCAAAGGCAGCGCAAACCGCCCCGCCGTTCCACTTATCCTCGGAGATCGCTCAGATGAAGATGACCACAGAAGAAGCCTTTGTGAAGGTTTTGCAGATGCACGGTATCGAGCACGCCTTTGGCATCATCGGCTCGGCCATGATGCCGATATCGGACCTGTTCCCGAAGGCCGGGATCATGTTCTGGGACTGCGCGCACGAAGGTAGCGCCGGAATGATGGCCGACGGTTACACCCGCGCCACCGGCAAGATGTCGATGATGATCGCGCAGAACGGCCCAGGAATTACAAACTTCGTGACGGCCGTGAAAACCGCGTACTGGAACCACACCCCGCTATTGCTGGTCACTCCGCAGGCGGCGAACAAGACAATTGGACAAGGTGGCTTCCAGGAAGTCGAGCAGATGAAGCTGTTCGAGGACATGGTTGCCTATCAGGAAGAAGTCCGCGATCCGACCCGCGTTTGCGAAGTTCTGAACCGCGTGATCATGCAGGCCAAACGTGCAAGCGCCCCGGCCCAGTTGAATATCCCGCGAGACATGTGGACTCAGGTCATCGATGTCGAACTGCCGGCAGTTGTCGAGTTCGAACGCCCCTCGGGCGGTGAAGCCGCCGTTGCGCAAGCCGCCGAACTGCTGTCGAACGCCAAGAACCCCGTCATCCTGAACGGAGCGGGCGTGGTCCTGTCCGAAGGCGGGATCGAGGCATCAAAAGCTTTGGCCGAGCGTCTGGACGCACCGGTCTGCGTTGGCTACCAGCACAACGACGCCTTCCCCGGCTCGCACCCTCTGTTTGCTGGACCGCTGGGCTATAACGGATCGAAGGCCGGGATGGAGCTGATCAGCGAAGCCGACGTGGTTCTGTGTCTGGGCACACGTTTGAACCCATTCTCGACCTTGCCGGGGTATGGCATGGAGTATTGGCCAGCCGATGCCAAGATCATTCAGGTTGACATCAACCCGGATCGTATCGGTCTGACCAAGAAGGTCACGGTCGGAATTATCGGGGACGCGGCCAAAGTGGCCAAGGGCATTCTGGCCCAGCTCAGCGACACCGCCGGTGACGAAGGCCGCGCGGACCGCAAGGCAAAGATCGCGCAGAAGAAATCTGCCTGGGCTCAGCAGCTTTCCAGCATGGATCACGAAGACGACGACCCCGGCACCACCTGGAATGAACGCGCCCGCGCGGCCAAGCCCGACTGGATGAGCCCCCGCATGGCATGGCGCGCAATACAGGCGGCCCTGCCGAAAGAGGCCATCATAAGCTCGGACATCGGCAACAACTGCGCCATCGGCAACGCTTATCCATCCTTTGAAGCGGGCCGCAAATACCTTGCGCCCGGCCTGTTCGGCCCCTGCGGTTACGGCTTGCCCGCCATCGTCGGCGCCAAGATCGGCTGTCCGGATGTGCCGGTCGTGGGCTTTGCCGGTGACGGCGCGTTTGGCATCGCTGTAAACGAACTGACGGCTATCGGCCGCGAGGAATGGCCGGCCGTGACGCAAGTCGTTTTCCGCAACTACCAGTGGGGCGCGGAAAAGCGCAACTCGACCCTGTGGTTCGACGACAACTTCGTAGGCACCGAGCTGGACACCAAGGTATCCTACGCCGGTATCGCGCAGGCCTGTGGCCTCAAGGGTGTCGTCGCCCGCACGATGGACGAGATGACCGCAGCGCTAAAACAGGCGATCGAAGACCAGAAGAATGGCACGACCACCCTAATTGAAGTCATGATCAATCAGGAATTGGGTGAGCCGTTCCGCCGCGACGCGATGAAAAAGCCAGTTGCAGTCGCCGGAGTCGACGCGGCAGATATGGCACCGCAACATTGAACGGTCAGGCAAGCCTCTGCTTGCCTGCCTCCACAACAGGAGCCTTTGATTGACCGAAACCGGACCTATGCACAATCTGACGTGCCGGGATCTATGATTCTTGTCGTCAATGCAGGATCGTCCTCGATCAAGGTCGAGCTTTTCAAGCTCGACCTTACCTCGGCCCTGTCTGCTGCGGTTACAGAAATCGGCGGTGCCGCACGGCTGAAACTTGGCGACATCACCGCCAGTGTCGAGGTACCCGACCACGCGGTGGCTCTGACTAGGGTGTTAGAGGCGTTGGAGGAGCAAGGTGTAAGCCTGTCAGACCTCAGCGCAGCCGGTCATCGCGTGGTCCATGGCGGCACCGAACTGACGCAGCCTACACGGCTGACGCAAACCGTGCTGGATCAGATCGCCGCCTGCATTCCTTTGGCCCCGCTGCACAACCCCCACAACCTGACGGCAATCCAAAGTCTTGCGAACAAAATGCCTGACCTGAGGCAGTTCGCGTGTTTTGACACGGCTTTTCACGCCAGCAACCCGGCCGTCGCGACGACATACGCCCTGCCCGAACAAGCCCGGTCGCTCGGCTTGCGACGCAGTGGGTTTCATGGGCTCAGCTATGCGGCGCTTGTAGAACATTTTGGTGATGCGTTGCCGTCGCGTTTACTGGCGTTCCACTTGGGAAACGGGGCCAGCCTGTGTGCCATTCTCGACGGGAAAAGCAAGGCAACCAGTATGGGCTATTCCCCGCTTGACGGGCTGACAATGGGTACCCGCAGCGGCGCTATCGATGGCATGGCGGTTTTGCGGCTGGTTCAGGAATATGGTCTGGAGCAGACCGACAAGATACTCAACACGCAAAGTGGGTTGAAGGGTCTGGCCGGTACAAATGACATGGCCGAACTTCTAAGCCGCGACGACGACGCGGCACGCTTTGCGGTTGATCACTTCTGTTACTGGGCCGCACGCCACGCCGGAAGCGCAATTGTCGCGATGGGCGGGCTGGATGCGGTCGCTTTCACCGGGGGCATCGGTGAAAATGCGGAGCCCATCCGACACAACATCATGCAACACCTGTCCTTTTTGGGGCAGGTCCCCGTTCATGTTGTGCCCGCCGATGAAGAAAAGCAGATTGCACGCGATACGCTGCGCCTGTTGAATGCAGAGGCACCGCAACGGGACACACACCGGAGAGCCAGCACGTGAGCCAGCAACCAGACCTTGATCTTTCGCCAAAAGTCTCTGACGAAGTTCGGCAGACCACCTGCTACATGTGCGCCTGCCGCTGCGGGATAAACGTGCATATGAAAGACGATAAAGTCGCCTATATTGAGGGCAACCGCGACCACCCGGTGAACAAGGGCGTTCTGTGCGCTAAGGGCAGCGCAGGGATCATGCAGGTCAACGCGCCGTCGCGCTTGCGCAAGCCGCTGCGGCGCGTCGGTCCGCGCGGATCAGGTGAGTTCCGCGAGATTGAGTGGGACGAAGCGATCAGCACCGCAGTGGGCTGGCTGAACGAGTTGCACGAGACTGCTCCGCAAAAGCTGGCGTTCTTTACGGGTCGGGATCAGAGCCAAAGCTTCACGTCCTTTTGGGCACAGAATTTCGGCACGCCGAACTACGCGGCGCATGGCGGGTTCTGCTCGGTCAACATGGCGGCGGGCGGTATCTATACAATGGGCGGCGCGTTTTGGGAATTCGGCCAGCCCGACTGGGACCACACCAAGCTGTTCATGCTGTTCGGCGTGGCCGAAGACCACGACAGCAACCCGATTAAGATGGGTATTGGCAAGATCAAGGCGCGCGGCGCGCGGGTGATCGGGGTAAATCCGATCCGAACCGGCTATAACGCGGTCGCCGATGATTGGGTCGGCATCACGCCGGGCACCGATGGCTTGTTCATCTTGTCGTTGATCCATGTACTGATGAAGGCAGGCAAAATCGATCTGGACTACCTCAGCCGCTACACCAACGCGCCAGTTCTGGTGAATGCTGCGGAAGGTCCGGAAAAAGGCCTGTTCCTACGCGACGCCGACGGCAAACCGCTGGTGATCGACCGCACCATTGGCGAACCCACCGCCTTTGACAAGCCGGGTGTGCGCCCGGACCTGTCGGCGACTTATGAACTAGATGGCGTTACCCATCGCCCGGTCTTCCACCTGATGGCCGAGAAGTACCTGTCCGACGACCACGCACCCGAGGCCGTCGCCGACCGCTGCGGAATCCCGGCCCAACGCATCCGCGCCATCGCCGCCGAAATCGCCCGCGTCGCCTTTGATGAGGCCATCGAGCTGGACCAAGAATGGACCGATTTCCGGGGCGAGAGACATGCGAAGATGATCGGCCGCCCGGTCAGTTTTCACGCCATGCGTGGCATCTCGGCCCATGCCAACGGCTTCCAGACGTGCCGCGCCCTGCACGTGTTGCAAATCCTGCTGGGCACGGTCGAGGTCCCCGGCGGATTCCGATTTAAACCGCCCTATCCGAAACCGGTCGAGGCGCACCCCACCCCGCATGGCGACCGCCGGCCCGGACGCCCACTAGAGGGCCCGCATCTCGGCTTTCCACGCGGCCCCGAGGATTTGCTGCTTAACGAGGACGGCACCGCCCAGCGCATCGACAAGGCGTTTACCTGGGAAAACCCGATGTCGGCCCACGGCCTGATGCATATGGTGATCTCGAACGCCGCGGCAGGAGATCCGTACAAGATCGACACGCTGTTCATGTACATGGCGAACATGTCGTGGAACTCCTCCATGAACACCAAGGGCGTGATGGAGATGCTGACCGCCCGAAACGAGGATGGAAAATATGTTATTCCCCGCATCATCTATTCTGATGCATATTCCTCGGAAATGGTTGCCTATGCGGACCTGATCCTGCCTGACACGACCTATCTGGAGCGTTACGACTGTATCTCGTTGCTGGATCGTCCGATCTGCGAGGCCGACGCCGCAGCCGACGCGATCCGCTGGCCCGTCGTGGAACCCGACCGAGACGTACGTGGTTTTCAGTCGGTGCTGATCGAACTGGCCAACCGCATGAGCCTGCCCGGTTTCACCAACGCGGACGGTACACCCAAGTGGAAGGACTACGCCGATTACATCGTCAACCACGAGCGTAAACCGGGTATCGGACCTTTGGCCGGGTTTCGCGGCAACGGTGACAAAGTCGGGCGTGGTGAGGTCAATCCAGACCAGCTAAACCGCTACATCGAAAATGGCGGCTTTTTCGTTTCGCATATTCCGAAAGGTGCGGATTACTACAAACCCTGGAACACGGCCTATCAGGACTGGGCAGTGGGTATGGGCCTGTATGACAGCACCCAGCCTTACCTGTTTCAGCTCTACTCGGAACCTATGCGCAAGTTTCAACTGGCCGCCGAGGGGTATGGCGACTGCCAACCGCCCGATCATCTGCGCCAACGGGTTCAAAACGCAATGGACCCGCTGCCCATCTGGTATGAAACCGATCAGCAGGGCAACGAAGGCTTTACGGTTAACGCCCTGACCCAGCGCCCTATGGCGATGTATCACAGTTGGGGCACTCAGAACGCTTGGCTGCGCCAGTTGCATGGCCGCAACCCGCTATATGTGCCAACCAAACTGATGCGCGAGCACGGGCTGAACGATGGCGACTGGGCCAAGGTCACGTCCCCGCACGGAGAGATCACGGTACCTGTCATGGAGATGGCCGCCCTGAACGAAAACACCGTTTGGACGTGGAACGCCATCGGCAAACGCAAAGGCGCGTGGGCATTGCAAGAGGATGCACCGGAAGCCACCAAAGGCTTTTTGCTGAACCACCTAATTCACGAATTGCTGCCACCAAAAGGGGATGGGATGCGATGGGCCAATTCTGACCCGGTGACCGGTCAGGCCGCGTGGTTCGACCTGAAAGTCAAAATCGAAAAAGCCGAAGCCCCCAGCGATGCCGAAAGCCAGCCCGAGTTTGCCCCTATAAAGTCCCCAGTAGGCACCGGTCCGAAAGATCTTGCATGGAAGGTGGGCAAATGACCCGGATCCGCCCTTCATCTGGTCAAAAATATCCCGGGGGTGAATTGAGCCGCAGGCTCAAGAGGGGGCTGGCCCCCTCCCCCGCCTACCACAGCCGAGGTTCCCTGATATGACCCAGCTTCCCGAATCCTCCAACCGTAAAATGGGACTGGTCATCGACCTGGACACCTGCGTCGGCTGCCATGCCTGCGTCATCTCATGCAAAGGCTGGAATACCGAGAACTACGGCGCGCCACTGTCCGATCAGGATGCATATGGGGCAAACCCATCGGGTACTTTCCTGAACCGTGTGCACTCATACGAGGTGCAGCCAAAAGACGGACCTGCCCAGCTTATCCATTTCCCCAAATCCTGCCTGCATTGCGAGGACGCGCCCTGCGTGACTGTCTGCCCCACTGGAGCCAGCTACAAGCGCGTTGAAGACGGCATTGTCCTCGTGAATGAAAGCGACTGTATCGGCTGCGGCCTTTGCGCGTGGTCCTGCCCGTATGGAGCGCGCGAAATGGACATGACCGAAGGGGTGATGAAGAAATGCACGCTGTGTGTTGACCGCATCTACAACGAAAACCTGCCGGAAGTAGACCGCGTGCCTTCCTGTGTGCGCACTTGCCCGGCCGGTGCCCGCCATTTCGGCGACCTTGGTGATCCCGACAGCGACGTCAGCAAACTGGTGGCCGAACGCGAAGGCATGGACCTGATGCCGGAAATGGGCACCAAACCCGTCAACAAATACCTGCCACCGCGGCCAAAAGATCAGATCGAGGACCAGATCGACATTCTGGCCCCGCTTCTGGCCCCCGTCGCCGACGAGCCCAAGGGCTTTCTGGGCTGGCTGGACAAGACATTGGAGAAGCTCTGATGCATCCCGCCCCTTCCGTCATCCTATTTACCACCTTGTCTGGTCTCGGCTTTGGACTGCTGTTTTTCCTGGGCCTCGGCATGCCGGACGTCACGGGCTGGGTGGCTTTCGTTTTCTACCTGATCGCCTATGGGCTTTCCGTCGGCGGCCTTTTGGCTTCGACATTTCATCTGGGTCATCCCGAACGCGCATGGAAAGCGTTCACGCAGTGGCGCTCAAGCTGGCTCAGCCGCGAAGGCTGGTGCGCCGTCATTGCGCTGCTGGTTATGGGGCTTTACGCGATCGGCGCCGTATTCTTCGGGCAGCGCTGGGGCGGTCTTGGCGTCCTTGGCGCGGCGTTTTCACTGGCGACGGTTTTTACCACCTCGATGATCTATACCCAGCTAAAGACCATTCCGCGGTGGAACATGAACCTGACGCCGGCCATGTTCCTAAGCTTCAGCCTTGCCGGAGGAGCCCTCTTGGCGGGGCAAATCACGCTGGCCATACCGCTTTTGTCGATCGCTGCCGCGGTACAGGTGCTATTTTGGCGGAAGGGAGACATCGCGCTAAAGCAGTCCGGCACCGATCTGGGCACTGCCACCGGGCTTGGTGCGCGCGGCACTGTCCGCGCATTCGAGCCACCACATACGGGCACGAACTACTTACTGCGCGAATTCGTTTATGTGGTTGGTCGCAAACATGCCGAAAAACTGCGATTGATAGCGTTCAGCCTGGCTTTCGGTCTACCGCTGCTTTTGATCGTGCCTCCGGTTGAAAGCACCGCAGTAAAACACGTTTTGGCCCTGCTGGCTGTCCTTTCACATCTTGCCGGGGTCGCCACGTCTCGGTGGTTGTTCTTTGCGCAGGCCGAGCATGTGGTCGGGTTGTACTACGGCAAACGCTGACCGGGAAAAGACCTTGTGGGATTTTTTTTCTCTGACCCTGTCACAAATCCGGTGCCACGCATGTCCTGTTTTTGTTAACTTCAAAATCAGGAGAATACGATGTCCCCTCGGATCAATCACTTTGCCGTCGCCCCCAACTTGCTTCAACCCATGCTCGATATGGAAGAACGCCTGAGCGCATCCGGGCTGGAACACAGTTTGAAAGAACTGATCAAGCTTAGGGTGTCGCAGATCAACGGCTGCGCCTATTGTATTCACATGCACACGCATGACGCCCGCGCCAACGGTGAAACCGAAGATCGCCTGCACCTGTTGAACGCATGGCACGAGTCGTCGCTGTATTCAGACCGTGAACGTGCCGCCCTTGCGTGGGCCGAAGCCCTGACACGAGTTGAAACCAACCGTGCCCCTGATGACGTCTATAGCGCCATGGCTGCCCAATTTTCGGAACATGACCAGGTGGCGCTGACTTTGGTGATCACCCAGATCAACGCGTGGAATCGCTTGGCCATCGGCTTTGCGGTTCCGCATCCCAAAGCCAAAGAAGTGGCCGCGTGACCCGATCACATACACAGCCCAGGGATCGGGCATTCGTTGAGTTGCAACCGCGTCTTTTTGCGGTTGCATACCGCATGCTCGGAACGGTCAGCGATGCCGAGGATATCGTTCAGGACGCCTATCTGCGCTGGCAACGTGTCGATGCAGAAAAGGTGCGGGACGAAACCGGCTACCTGATAAGGGTTGTCACCAGACTATGCCTTGATCACTTACGCGCGGCGCGGGCCATCCGTGACGCATACCCGGGTGAGTGGTTGCCGGAACCACTCGTCACCGACGATGTAACAGAAAGGCTTGACCGCGATGTCTCGGTCGCGCTGATGATGGCGCTCGAGCGATTGTCACCCCTGGAACGCGCCGCCTTTCTTTTGCATGACGTTTTTGAGTGCTCGTACGATGAGTTGTCCAATACGCTTGAGCGTAGTCACAGCAGTTGCCGCCAACTTGTAAGCCGCGCCAGGAGACACATCGAACACATGAAGCCCCGCGCCCGTGTTGACCGCGAACACGGTCAGGAACTGGCCAATGCGTTTTTCAGCGCGGCCAAAAGCGGTGACACGAAACACCTGACTGATTTGCTGTCACGCGATGTCCAACTCCATTCGGATGGCGGAGGAAAAATCATCGCGACTCTGAACCCTATTATCGGTCGGGATAAAGTCATTCGGTTCTTTGCCGGATTGTCGCGTAAACCTTCTGCAACCCAGCCCGCTCACTGGGTTGCGTGTCAGCTGAACGGTTTACCCGCGATCATCAATCGCGAGCCGGGCGGTACTTTGCAAGCAACATCGGTGACGATCGACAAAGGCAAAATCGCCGCCATCTACATGGTGCGCAATCCCGACAAGACCCGGCACCTGGAAAGCGTTATGAGCGATTAGAGCCTGCAGAGATCAAAACAGGCCCCGATTTCCCTATTACACAAGCCCCGCATGCGCCATCGCCGCGTCAATCGCTGCTTTGGTGCTGGTTTCCAACGTTGTCAGGGGCGAACGCACTTCCTCGCTGCAAAGGCCCAGCTTGCTCAGCGCGTATTTCGCTCCGGCAAGTCCCGGTTCGATGAAGAGCGCCTCGTGCAGGGGCATCAGACGATCCTGATACGCCAGCGCCTTGGCATAGTCGCCGTCCAATGTGGCCTGCTGGAATTCGGCGCACAGCTTCGGCGCGACGTTTGCAGTGACCGAGATACAGCCGACGCCGCCATGCGCATTGAAACCCAACGCCGTGGCGTCCTCACCCGACAATTGGCAAAAGTCCGGCCCGCAGGTGGCGCGTTGCTGGCTGACACGGGCCAGATCGCCGGTGGCGTCCTTGACACCGATGATACGCGGCAGCTTGGCAAGCTCACCCATGGTTTCAGGCGTCATGTCGATCACTGACCTGCCGGGGATGTTGTAGATGATGATCGGAATATCCGCGCAATCATGCAGGGCGCGATAGTGCATGATCAAACCCTTCTGGGTGGGCTTGTTGTAGTATGGAGTCACAACCAGCGCAGCATCAGCGCCAACCTTCTGCGCGAATCGCACGAACCGGATCGCCTCAACCGTGTTGTTAGAACCCGCCCCTGCGATGACGGGAACACGACCGGCTGCGGCTTTGACCACCTCTTCAACAACTATTTCATGCTCATCATGGCCCAGCGTCGGACTCTCGCCGGTGGTGCCAACGGGCACCAGCCCGGTCGAGCCTTCCTGAATCTGCCATTCCACCAAGTGTTTGAGCGTTTTCAGGTCCAACTCGCCGTTGCTGAACGGGGTGACGAGGGCCGGCATTGAGCCTTTGAACATGACACGCTCCTTAGGGTGCAGTTAGTGTGTTTTTTGCGCCCTGAGTCATCACAATCCAACCGATGTGAGTTGATCCCGGCAGCGCAAGGTTTATCCTGATTGGCTGTATCCTTGGTTGGTTGGGAAATGCAAGGCATGACACGCGTTCTGGCGCTTTTGATAGCGGTGATTCTTGGGTCAGTTGGGCAAGCACAAGCCGATGCGGTGGGCGATTTGCGCGCCGGAATGGCGGAAATGCGCAAAGGCGATTGGAATGCGGCCTTGCGGGTGTCGGGCCAACGGGGGTCGGTCAGCCGTGATATCATCGTGTGGCACTGGCTGCGCGAGGGGTATGGCAGCTCAGGCGATGTACTTGTTTTTCTGGATCGCCGGCCGGATTGGCCGGGTCTGGCCTGGTTGCGACGCAAAAGTGAGCCGGCATTTACCGGCGCTGATCCCGACCGGGTGCTGAAATTCTACGCAGGCAAACCACCGCAAACCGCCGAAGGGGCGTTGAACTACGCTGTAGCACTGCTGGCGAAAGGGCGTCAGGGCGAGGCGCAGGCTGATCTTGTGACCGCGTGGCGGACCATGCCGATGGGCAAGGGTTTGCAACAAGACTACTTGGAGAACTTCGGCGAGCTTCTGAAACCCCACCACGCGGCCCGGTTGGACAGGATGCTGTGGGACAACCACCTTGTGAGTGCCGCGCAGATGCTACCGCTGGTCAGCACCGATCAGCGCAAGCTGGCCGAGGCACGGATCGCCTTGCAGAAACGTCAGCCCGGCGTTGATGGCAAAGTCGCCGCAGTTCCAAAATCCGTGGCGGAGGCACCTGGGCTGGCCTTTGACCGCTTTGTTTGGCGCGACAAGAAAGAGCTGGACGACAGCGCAATTGACCTGATGCTGGCGCGCTCGACCGGGCCGGATGCCTTGGGTGAGCCTGACAAATGGGCCGAGGGACGTCGCCGACTGGCGCGGCTTGAGATGCGCAACGGCGACGCCAATCGGGCCTATCGGATCGCAGCCAACCACCACATGACACCGGAAATGGGCTATGCCTATGCGGATCTGGAATGGCTGGCTGGCTTCCTTGCGTTGCGCAAGCTGAATGACCCTGCCACAGCGGTACGACATTTCCAGAACTTCTCGGCAGCGGTACAGTCTCCGATTTCGAAAGGGCGCGGAGGGTACTGGTTGGGGCGGGCCTATGCGGCGCTGGGTGATGCGGACAAAGCCTATGAAGCATATTCGGCTGGCGCCGATCACCAAACCTCGTTCTATGGCCTTTTGGCCGCCGAGCGGATCGGTCGGCCTTTTGACAGCGATCTGGCCAACCCCCGTCGCGCGCCGCATTGGAAACAGGCTGACTTTGCTGACTCCAGTGTCTTGGAGGCTGGCCTGCTGTTGCTGCGCGCGGGTGAAGACACTATTTCCGAACGTTTTCTGACCCATCTGGTCGAAAGCCTGGATCAGACCGAAGCAACGCAGCTGGGTGATCTGGTGATCGAGTTGAACGAGCCTCATCTGGCGGTGATGATCGCAAAACGCGCGGCTCAAAGCGGTATTGTTCTACCTGCGGCCTATTATCCGGTTCACCCGGTGGCCGACATGGGGCTTCCCATGGCGAAAGAGATGACGCTGGCCATTGCCCGCCGCGAAAGCGAGTTTGATCCGGTGGTGATCAGCGGCGCGGGCGCGCGCGGCTTGATGCAGGTGATGCCCGCCACGGCGCAACTGGTCGCGAAAGAGCTTGGCATCCTCAGCGGGCACAAGACGATCAAGCTGACCTCGGACTGGCAGTACAATGCCAAGCTGGGGGCGAATTATCTGTCTGGGCTGGCCGCGGATTTCAACGGCAACGTGGTTATGATGGCCGCTGGCTACAATGCCGGGCCCCGCCGCCCAATCTCGTGGATGGAGCGGTATGGCGATCCCCGCACCGGTCAGATCGACGTGGTCGATTGGATTGAAACCATCCCGTTCAGCGAGACCCGAAACTACGTGATGCGGGTGGCGGAAAGCCTGCCGATTTATCGCGCGCGGCTGGGTCAGCCCGCGCTACCGATTCCGTTCTCGCAAGAGCTGATCGGCTCAACCCTGGCGTCTTTCGCGCCATAGGGTGAACAAACCAGCGCTTACGACCAAGGCTGCGCCCAGAACAACTTCTGGCCGCAGCGCCTCTCCAAAGACCGAGATCCCTAGGATGGCGGTCCATACGAGGTGGAAATAGGCAAAAGGCTGCACTGTGCTGGCCTCAGACATTTCATAGCATTTGATCAGCAACCAGTGCCCGCTGACACCGCTGACGCACAGCAGCGCCATCCACGCCCAATCCGATTGGGCCATCGGCTCCCAGAACCACATGCCAACCAAGGTCATCGTCACCGACCCGGCGATACCCGTCCAGAAGAAGCTGGTGGCCGAACTGTCCTTACGGGCGGCATAGCGGGTCAGCAGGCCATAGACCGCGAACATCAGTGCTGACATCAAAGGAAGAACAGCCCACGGATTGAAGACGCCCTTGCCGGGTTGCAGGATGATCAGCACCCCGATGCATCCCACACCAATTGCAGTCCAGCGGCGCCAGCCGACAGTTTCACCCAGAACCGGGCCACTGAGCGCTGCGACCAAGAGGGGATAGCAGATGAAGACCGCCATACTGTCGATCAGGCCAAGAACCGTAAAGGCAAAAACGGCAACGCAAATCTCGGCCGCCAGCAAGATGCCGCGAAACACCTGCAACCCAAGCTGACTGGTCTGCGACGCGACCTTTAAGCCTCCGGGCGCGCGTCCGGCCAAGGCGATGACAAAGGCCGCGAAGAACCAGTAGCGGATCATGACAACCATGTAGGTGTTATAGGTCCCCGCCAGATGGCGCGAGATACCATCCTGAAGGGCAAACACGATTGTTGCGGCAATCATCAGTGCGATGCCTGCACGGGCGTTGTTCTGCTGTGTCATGGCCGGACCGCACGGGTCATGTGGCGCTTGCGGCCAAATCCGGCAGTGCGAGATACGGCAAAGCCCGCCTCTTGCAACCCACGCCGCACGAATCCCGCTGCGGTGTAGGTCGCCGCAGTGCCCCCTTTGGCAGTGTGGCTAGCAACCTGTTGCATCAGGTCAGCGCCCCACAATTCCGGGTTCTTGGCAGGCGAGAATCCATCCAGAAACCACGCATCCGCCTGATCCGTCCATGCGGGCAATGTCTGACGCGCGTCACCTTCGATGACCTCAAGGTGCAAAGTATCCAGCTGGCATGTGCCGCCCTGCCACCGAGCCAGAAAACGGGCGGCCCAGGGTTTCAGTTCCGGAAAGGCCGCCAGCGCACGCGCCATATCCTGCGCGGTCATCGGAAACGCTTCGAAACTGGTGAAGGACAAGGGCGTTGTCTGACCGGATTTTTCCCATTCGGACCAGGCGGTCAGCATGTTCAGACCCGTGCCAAAGCCCAGTTCGGCAATGCGGAACCCCGGTGTAAACCGCGCAGGCAGATCGTTACCTTCCAAAAACACGTGCCGGGTTTCCTCCAACCCGTTCTGCAACGAATAATAAGGGTCGTCAAAACGATCCGAGACCGGGATGTGATCCTCGGTCCATGTGAGTTCGGCGTGCTGGTCTGCCATCGGGAAATCCTGTAGTCACCGGCGCGACACTGAACAAGGAAAAGGGGAATGGCAATGGCCGATGTGACGGTGCGCGGCGCGGGTATTTTTGGCCTGTCCATCGCGTGGATATGCGCGCGGCGCGGCGCCAAGGTTCAGGTCGTTGATCCATTTGGTCCCGGTGCCGGTTCCAGCGGTGGGCTTGTCGGTGCGCTGGCCCCGCATGTGCCCGAAAACTGGAACGCTAAAAAGGCGTTTCAGTTCGACAGCCTGTTGATGGCCGAACCCTTCTGGAAACAGGTCGAAGCCACCGGCGGCGTCTCATCCGGATATGCGCGGTTGGGACGGTTGCAACCAATTGCGGACGACCGGACGTTAAAACTTGCCCACGCGCGGGCACAGACCGCGGCGCAGCTTTGGCAGGGTCGCGCCGAATGGCGTGTGGTTGAGGGTCGCAAACTTGGCTCATGGTGCCCGCCCAGCCCGACCGGTTTCGTGATTCACGATACACTAAGCGCCCGAATGCATCCCCGACGCGCCTGTGGGGCGCTGGTGTCTGCGCTGGCGGTGATGGGGGTCAACGTGGTCACGGACGCACCGGACCAAGGGCAAGTGGTGCACGCAACGGGTCTTGCCGGATTGCAAGAGCTTTCCGCCGCATTCGGGAAAACGGTCGGCAATGGCGTCAAAGGTCAGGCCGCGCTACTGCGGTTCGACGCGGGCGACGTACCGCAACTGTTCGCTGATGCCATTCACTTCGTCCCCCATGCGGACGGCACGCTGGCGATCGGCTCCACGTCAGAGCGTGACTATGATGACCCCACCAGCACCGACGCCGCCTTGGACGATGTGCTTGAGCGGGCAACTCGCGCCGTGCCGGTGCTGCACGGTGCCGAGGTTCTTGAAAGGTGGGCCGGTGTGCGGCCCCGCAGCAAAAGCCGCGCGCCGATGCTTGGCGCTCACCCGGTATACCAAGGTCAGTTTATCGCAAACGGAGGTTTCAAGATCGGCTTTGGCATGGCTCCGAAGATCGCCGAGGTGATGGCCGATCTGGTTCTTGAGGGAACCGATAATATACCCAAGGACCTCCATCCTGAGGCTTCACTCTGATCGCGGAACAGCCATGGCCGTCATACATTGCCGCCCATCAGGGCCGCGCACCCACAGCGCAAGGCCTTCCCGGCACAGGGTCGCCGTTTCGAAATGCATCAAGGGCGCTGTAGCGCGAAAAGAAAACTGCGCCAACGGCCCCATGAGCTCTTCGGCGAACCGCATCAGCAATTGCGCCAGCAGCGGGCCATGCACCACCAGCCCGGAGTAACCTTCAACATCGCGGGCATAGTCCAGATCATAGTGGATGCGGTGACCATTGAAGGTCAGCGCCGAATAGCGAAACAGCAAGGTCGAATCGAACGTGACATCGCGCTGATCGGTCTGATCGGTGCGGGCGGCGGGCGGCGTTGGCTTGACCTCATCAGCAGCGGGGTCCTGACGGTAAACCAAGTCCTGCCATTCTGTCACGCACAATGCGTCGTCTTGCCAGATTTCGTGGCGTAGAGTGACAAACCCCAGCAGACCGGTGCGCCCAGTCTTTGAGGTTGCATTTTCGCAGGTGGTTCGCCGCTCGGCTCCTCGGCCCGCAATCAATGGTGCATCGAATTGCAACCGTCCGCCCGCCCACATCCGGCGGGGCAGCCCCATATCGGGGATCACCCCTTCGCCAACTCTCGGGTGCCCGTCCCGACCAAGCTGAGAGGGTGGGCGCGGCGACCAGAAATAGAGCTGGTGAAAGAACGACGGCAGCGGAGTGCCACATTCAACGCCCCCTTCTTGACCCAGCGCCACCAGCAGAGCAGCGGCGCGGGCCGGGTCCATTACATCGGTTTGAATTTCCACTGTCATGACGGCAGATTAGGCAGCCGTTCACGCGGGAACAAGCGCTAGAAACCCGCCTCGGCCCTTAGCTTTTCCATCAGGGTCCGCAGCGTGCTTTCATAGCGGTCGCTGGTGAGTTTACCGTGTTCATCAAACTCGTTGGAACTGTCGGCCAGGTGCATTTCAGGCCCTTGCAGGATACGCGGCTGGAACGGCACCATGTAGCCGCGCAACACCATCTGTGCGCGCTCGCCACCGGCGCGGCCAGCGGCGGCGGACATCACGGCCACCGGTTTATCAGCCCAAGGTCGCCCGCCCGTCCGGCTGACCCAATCCAGCGCATTTTTCAGAACGCCGGACGGCCCCTTGTTGTATTCCGGGGTAGAGATGATGACCGCATGGGCCTGCGCGATTTGGTCGGACAAAGTCTGTACGGCCTCGGGAATGCCTTCACCATCCTCAAGATCCCCATCATACAAGGGCAGGTTCAGATCTGCCTCGATATGTGTTCCGGGGGCAAACAGACGCGCTGCTTCCCGCAGCAGTTTTCGGTTGGTCGCATTTTGGCGCAATGAGCCCGACAGGCTCAGAAGGATCGGTTCGGACATTCATCAGCTCCGCTATTGTAATTCCCAATAGCTAGTTCAGAATTTGCGCGGGCCAAAGCCCATGTGACGCGCCGTCAATTTGCAATCAGGGCGCGTCGAAACGCGCCCTGAATGCTCAGGTACGGCCGTTGGGAACGATTTCGATATCGACCCGGCGATTCTGCGCCTTGCCCTCGGGCGTCAGGTTCGAGGCGGCTGGCCGGCTTTCCCCAAGACCAAGCGTTGAAATCCGGGCACCGCTGACACCATTGGCCTGCAAAATGTCTGCCACCGATCTGGCGCGGCGTTCGGACAGAGCCTGATTGTAGGACGCCTCCCCATCACTGTCGGTGTGGCCGATGACCTGAACGTTCGAATTGGGGTAATTCACAAGGTTTTGCCCCACCCGCACCAGATCAGACCGCAGCGCCGGGCGAACGGTCGCGCTGTCGGTATCAAAGGTGATGTCATTCGGCACGGTAACGATCAGTCGGTCACCGGCGTTGGTGACGATAATGCCCTGATTGGCCAGTTGCTGGCGCAGTTCAGCCGCTTGTCTATCCAGTTGATTGCCGATCAGACCACCCCCGGCGGCACCAATCGCCGCACCGGCAGCCGCACCCAAGAGCGGGTCCGAGCTGTTCGCGATAGCACCTACCCCGGCACCAACCAAACCACCCAGAATTGCGCCCTGCCTGGTGTTCTGATTGGGATCGGCAGGCAAGTTCAGCGTGCCCGGATCGGCACAGGCGGCCAGCATCATGGCCGCACCCAGCCCAGCGGGAATAACAAATTTGGAAATCGACATGATAACACCTTCTGCTCCGGCGCCCGTTTTCCGGGCGCATATTGTTTGGTGCAGTATATCGCTTTACCCGCAGTTAGGCTCAAGCAACAATCAGGTGAAATCAGCGAATACCTGCCAACTCGGACGGGTCGCATCGCCCAGCCAGTACTTGTGCACTGTTTCGTTCCTGCCAGAGTTCCCGAAGCGACCTTGCCTGCCCCGAAAAGCTTTGCCCAACATATTCGCTGGCCCAGATTCGGTCGGTTCGGAAATGCCTGAACCCGTCGCGCAGTTCGCACCACCCCGCCAGCATCGTACATTCGGTATGATAGATCAGCGCCACCGGGCGGACCACGCGTTCCGTGCGATCGCCATCGCCATTCTCGTAAGTTATGCGAATTTTCTGTTCGGCTCGGATCGCTTCGCGAAAACTGGCAACGGGAATACAGCCCTTGGCCGGATCATCAACCGGAGCGCCCCACGGCGCAACATGCAGCCAATCCGCGGGGCAATGCAGCGCCTCGATCTTTTGGCAGATGCGGTTGGCGGCGCGCTGCAAGTGGCTGTCTCCGGTTCGTGCCAGAAGCGACAGACCGACCCACAGCGCCTCAACTTCTTCTGCGTCGAAGTTCAAGGGCGGCAGATCATACCCGCGCCGCATCAGATACCCGATCCCCGCCTCGCCTTCGATAGGTGTCCGCTGGGCCTGCAACTCGGCAATGTCGCGATAAACCGTGCGTACGGAAACTTCCAGCTGCGCGGCCAGTTCCTCGGCGGTCACCGGCGCACCTGCGGCCCGCAGGATCTGGATGATTTCAAACAATCTGGTTGAGCGGCGCATATGTTCCTCCGTGCGATCTGCTGACATCTTATCACTCGCCCCTGACAGGGTAGTGTCAGGAGTGATGCGCGAAGCTGGGCCCGTTCTTGAATAAACGGAGACAGAACATGCCCTGCCTCGACAACCACGTCATGATGACGCTGAAACTTGGTCAATGGTCTCAGGACCACGCTTTGCGGGCGTTCGAAATCGAGCGCGAGATTGCCGCGACTCGACACTGCAGCCTGACCAGCGCGAAGACACGCAAAAGGTGGCTTTCTCTCGGAAAGTTGAAACGGCTTTTGAGAAAACCGGCCTGAGTTCTAAAAATCCGCTTTGGCCCGGAACTTCATTGAAACACCGCCTTCGGGGTGTTTAAGCCGCAGCTCTTCGGAATGCAGCATCAGGCGCGAGAAATCCCGCGCTGGCCCTTCGGCGTAAAACGGGTCACCCAGAATCGGGTGACCCAGCGCCTGCATATGTACGCGCAACTGGTGCGAACGGCCCGTTTTTGGAAATAGCCGAAGGCGGGTCGTTTCACCCTCATGCTTCACGACGCGCCACTCTGTGATGGCTGCCTTGCCCGTCTCGTGACAGACCATCTGACGCGGTCGGTTGGGCCAATCCACGATCAGCGGCAGGTCAACTGTTCCCGTTTTATCAGCGACCCGCCCCCAGACACGCGCCACATAGGTCTTTCGGGTCTGGCGGTTCTCGAATTGCAAGCCCAGGTGCCGCTGCGCATGGGGGGTTTGTGCAAAAACCATCACGCCGGATGTATCCCGATCCAGCCGATGCACCAAAAGGGCCTGCGGGAATGCCGCCTGTACCCGCGCCAGCAGACAATCGGCCAGATGCGCGCCCCGCCCCGGCACTGACAACAGGCCCGCTGGCTTGTTCACCACAATCAACTGCGCGTCCTCGTGCAATACATCCAAGGGTGTCGTCGGGGGGTCATAGGTCTCGCTCATGCGCGCCTGCGTATCGCAGCGCGCGACCTCCCGCAACGTCGGGCTTGCCTGAGTGGACTGGTTCCGCAACTCTGCCCCAAAAGGTAAGGAGACCCCATGCACCCCACTATCGAACGCATGCAAGAGGTGGTTGCCAAAGGCGATGAAAGCCTGATCTGCGAATTGCTGGCCGAAGATGTTCGGTTCTCTCCGCCGACTTACTACAGCACCTGGACCGGGCGTGCGCCTGTGGCAGCTGTACTGGGGCATGTGGGGCAGGTCTTTTCCGACTTTCGCTATCGCCGTGTTTTGGGCGAAGGCAACGATTGGGCCCTGGAGTTTCAATGCAAGGTCGGGGATCTGGATGCCGTGGGCGTTGACCTGATAACCCTCAACAAGGATGGCTTGATCCAGGAGTTCGAGGTCGTCATGCGGCCATACAAGACCATCGGCGCCCTGCGTGAGGCGATGATGGCGCGCATCATGACAGACGCGCGGTTCCTTGAGTTCAAAAGCGCGCTGAGCTGACGATGCCCGTTGCCGCAGATCAACTGCTCCGCTTGCCCTTGCTGCCGGTTCTGGCTGCTCAAGGCCTATCGGTACGCCGCAAGGCGCAACGTCTGCCCGAACCGATTGGCCCACGCCAAGGGCGCATAGGGCGTGGCCCCCGATTGCGCTTGCTGATTGCCGGAGACAGCTCTGCCGCCGGGGTCGGCGCGGGAACACAGGCGCAAGCTTTGTCCGGGCATCTCGTCACCCGATTGGCCAAGCACTATGCTGTTGAATGGCGGCTTGAGGCCACGACCGGGCATCGGACGCAGGACACGATTGACCGGCTTGGCAAAATCAATGACCAGTTCGATATGGCGGTCACCGCGCTTGGCGTGAATGACGTGACCCGAGGTGTGACGCGCCGACGGTTCATCACGCAGCAGACCCAATTGCTTGATCTCTTGTCCGGTCGATTGGGTGCTAGGCGGATTGTGGTCACTGCGGTGCCACAGATGCAAAGGTTCCCGGCGTTGCCACAACCGCTGGCCTGGGTTCTTGGACGTCAGGCCGCGCGGCTGGATCAGGGTTTGCAGCAGGTCGCAGACAGTTTTCCAAAGGTCCGGCATCTGAAACTGGACCTGCCCGACGACCCGGCCCTTGCCGCCCCTGACGGATATCACCCCAGTCCGAAAGCCTATGCCCTATGGGCCGAGGAAGCCGCCCGTCTGCTGCGTCAAGCCTGAGCGCGCACCTGCCGGATCATCGGGATCGAATACACCACCAAAGCGGTCCAGATTAGCGGGAAGGCAATCATGCGCCCACGGTCAATCTGTTCGCCAAAAACAGTGATCGCCGTGATAAAGATCATGGTCGGAGCGATATATTGCAGGATGCCCATCGTCGACAGCCGTACCAGCTTGGCCCCGTTGGCATAAACAAGCAGCGGCACCGCCGTCACGATCCCAGCCCCCACCAGCAGCATTGTGTCCGTCGCGGTGACTCCAAAATGCCCCGTGCCTTGCACACCCAGCCATGTGACATATGCCAAGGCCGGGATCAGCAGGATCAGAACCTCAAGCAAAAAGCCCTGATTGGGCCCGATGGGAAGGGACCGTTTGAAAAAGGCATAGAACCCCCAACTGACCATCAACCCCAGCGCGGGCCAAGGCAGGCTGCCTGCCTCGACAATCAGAACCAGCACGCCCAGCGCGGCAATCGCCACCGCCGCCAGTTGCGTTTTTGTCAACGGCTCGCGCAGCAGAATCGCGCCCAGCGCTATGCTGAACAATGGGTTGATGTAATAGCCAAGCGCGGCATCCAAAGCCCGGTCATTTGCAATGGACCAGACATAGATCGCCCAATTCACCGAGATCAGCGCCGCCGTCAGACAGGCCATTCCCAGCATCTTGGGGTTCACCAATGCCGCCTTCAAATCCCGCGTGCGCCCCAACGCGACCAGCAGCAGTCCGGCAACGGGAACCGACCAGATGATACGATGCGACACGATCTCGACCGCCCCGACATGCGCAATGGCTTTCATGTACAACGGCAGAAAGCCCCACAGGACGTATGCCGTAACAGCCAGCACCAGCCCCTTGGGCGTGTCCATCGTGTTCGGCGGTAAGGGGGTGTCTGCCACGGCGGGTCTCCGATTGATACCCTGGTTCTCTATGGCAAATCAGGCGCGCTTGGGAACTCAGAAAACTGTGAACAAGGTCATCACGAATGCTGATGTATCCGACCTACTAGTGACGGCCGGTCGGAAAGGGCCGGGGCGCAGAAGCGCCCCGACGATTTGATCACACCTTAACGCGTTCGGATTTCGGATCGTACATCGGCTTGAGCGATGCCTCTGCCTTAACTTTCACACCGCACACGTCGATCTCATAGTCTGAAGCCAGAACATCCGCCGCGTTCTCCCCTTTGCACGGGACATAGCCCATACCAATGGCACCACCCAGGGTATGACCGTAGTTGCCGGAACTCAGATAGCCTACATACTCGCCATCCCGAATGATCGGTTCGTTGTGGAACAGCAACGGCTCAGGATCGGTCAGTTTAAACTGCACCAGGCGGCTCTTCGGTCCGCTTTCCTTGCGCGCAATCACGGCCTCGCGTCCGATGAAGTCACAGCCTTTGTCCACCTTCACGGCAAAGCCGAGGCCCGCGTCGACCACGTGATCCTCGCAGGTGATGTCATGGCCGAAATGGCGGAACCCCTTTTCGATCCTGCAGCTGTCCATCATGTGCATACCGCAAAGCTTCAGCCCCATGTCCTGCCCGGCTTCGTACAGGGTTTCAAAAACATGGCCAGCCATGTCCGCCGAGACATAGACCTCCCACCCCAATTCACCCACATATGTGACGCGGTGTACACGGGCCAGCCCCATGCCGAGTTCAATCTCTTGCGCGGAGCCAAACGGGTTGGTCGCGTTCGAAAAATCACCCGGCGACACTCTTTCAAGCAGCGCGCGCGCATTCGGACCCATAACAGCCAGAACACCTTCGCCAGCAGTCACATCCGTGATGACGACATTGAAATCACCTGCATGGCGCATCATCCATGTCTGATCCGCCAAGCGGGTCGCTGCCGGGGTGACAACCAGATATGCGGTCTCGGTCAGGCGCGTAACGGTCACGTCAGCCTCAATCCCGCCGGTGCGGTTCAGGAACTGCGTGTAGACGATCTTGCCAGTTGGCACCGAATAGTCACCACCGCCGATGTAGTTCATGAATCTCTGGGCATCCGGCCCTTCAACGCGGATTTTTCCGAAGGACGACATATCGTACATGCCGACGTTTTCACGGACCGCGCGGTGCTCGGCCGCCGAGTTCTCGAACCAGTTCTGGCGCTTCCAACTGTACTGGTATTCGCGTTCCTGTCCTTCACTGGCAAACCAGTTGGCGCGTTCCCACCCTGCCAGTTCGCCGAAAACCGCGCCTTGTTCCTTGAGGTGGTGATGGAACGGGGTCCGGCGAACGCCGCGGGCAGTCGCCTTCTGGCGGTAGGGGTAGTGGTCGGCATAGAGCAAACCCAGCGTTTCCTTGGACCGTTCGAACAGATACTTCTTGTTGCCCTGAAACGGCTGCATCCGGCCGATATCCACATCCCCTAGATCAAACGGTCTCTCGCCGCTATCCATCCATTCGGCCAGCGCCATACCGGCACCGCCCGCCGATTGGATACCGATTGAGTTAAACCCGGCCGCCACCCAGAAATTATCCATCTCGGGTGCAAGGCCCAGATGGTAGGCATCGTCAGGCGTGAAAGATTCCGGGCCGTTGAAAAAGGTATGAATACCCGCCTCGGCCAGCATGGGCATACGGTTGCACGCGGCCTCAAGGATCGGTTCGAAATGGTCAAAATCCTCGGGTAGCTGGTCGAATTCAAAACTGTCAGGGATGCCCTTCATCGCCCAGGGCTTTGCGTTTGGTTCAAACGCGCCCAGCAGCATTTTACCCGCGTCTTCTTTGTAATAGGCGCATTCGTCAGGGACGCGCAGCACCGGCAATTGGGTCAGACCTTCAATGGCTTCGGTGACAATGTAGAAATGCTCACACGCGTGCAGCGGGACGTTCACCCCAGCCATGCGGCCAACTTCGTGGCCCCACATGCCTGCACAGTTTACAACCATATCGCATTCAATATGGCCCGAGGCACTACCGTCATCCGCCACCCAATCCACACCGATTACCTTACGGCCCTGTTTGACGATATCGGTGACTTTTACACGTTCCTTTACGATGCCACCGCGCTGGCGGGCGCCTTTGGCCAAAGCAAGGGCAATATTTGCCGGGTCACCCTGCCCGTCCAGCGGCAAATAAACAGCACCTTTGACACCATCGAGGTTCAGATGCGGATAAAGCGCCTGCACGCGTTCATTCGAAATCTCTTCGACCTCAACACCAAAAGCGCGCGCCATGGCCGCTTGCCGATAAATCTCTTCCTTGCGTTCCTCAGTCAACGCGACGGTAATTGATCCGCACCGCTTGAACCCGGTGGCGACGCCGGTTTCTTCTTCAAGTGAGCCGTAGAGCTCTTGACTGTACTTCGCCAGCTTGGTCATGTTCGCCGTTGCACGTAGCTGCGCTATTAGGCCTGCGGCGTGCCATGTGGTGCCGCTGGTTAATTGCTTGCGCTCAAGCAATACTACGTCCTTCCAACCCTTCTTGGTCAGGTGATACGCGACCGAGCATCCGATAACGCCGCCGCCAATGATCACCACTCGGGCCTTGCTGGGAAGATCAACCATCCTGAAATCTCCGCTGTGTCAGGTTTGTGCTAAAATGCCATGAAAGACCGACAACAAATGTGCGAAAACCGTCACAGTATCGGCGATTATTACCGATGCGGTGCCGCACGTTTGTGTTGAAGCGTCCGCCGGTATTCCCATCCGCTGCCTCTCAGACAATCTGGTGACCGGCTGCGCGCAGCCGGTTGGCAAGGGTTTCGATATGATCCGGCCCGACTTCGCAACAGCCGCCAACAATGGTTGCCCCTTGCGCCACCCAGCCCATCGCATGATCCGCATAGGCATCAGGTCCCAGATCATGACGCTGTTCCAGTGCATCCACCGTGGGCGCGTCTTGTAAAAACCCCTGGGTGATGCGCGTGAATCCGTTGGCATAGGCGCCGAATGGGCGCCCCAGTTTTGCGATGATCTTCAGCGCGGCCGGGATGGCCTCGGGGCGCGAGCAGTTGATCAGAACAGCCTCGGGCGCGAAATGATCCACCACCGGAGCGATATCGGAGAGCGGCTCGCCCGAACGCAACCGTGTCCCGTCATCATCCATAACCGAAAGCCCGAGCCAGACCGGTTTGCCACCATGCGCAGTACCGCGCAAAACACCTTCGGCCTCTTGCACCGAGGAAACGGTTTCGATCAGGAACAGATCGACGCGTTCACGCATAAGGTTCACCAGCTCAGAGAATTTTGCGGCGGCGTCGTCCACATCTGGTTTCAGGTCGGGCCGGTAAGAGGCCAGCAAAGGCCCAAGCGCCCCGGCAATGCACCCGCCATTTGACTCGCGCGCCCGTTCGGCCTGTGTCAGGGCCGCGTTGACCAGATCCGCCAGTTGGTCTTCCATCTGCTCCCGCGCAAGCCGCGACCGGTGAATGGCGTAGGTGTTTGTTGTGGCCACTGTCGCCCCGCGCCGGAAATACTCTGCATGCACGTCCCCGACCAGCTCAGGATGGTCGATCATGACGCGGGTCGACCACAAGGGTGTTGGCTTGTCACCACTGCGTTTGACCAATTCCTGCCCGATTGAGCCATCCAAAAGAGTGATATTCGCCATGTTTTCAGCCTAGTTAGGGGATCAGAACAAGTTTGCCCGGATACGATTTGGATTGAAAATCCTCCTGCGCAGCGGCGATGTCTTTTAGCGGATAGGTCTTTGAAATCAAAGGTCTGATCCGACCGCTATTGATCATCTCAACCAGTCGCCCAAATACCTCGAAGGCCTGATGGGTGCAGCCGTGAATGGTGATGTCGCGCAGGTAGATGTCGCGCAGATCGGCCTGCACCACCGGGCCAGCGATGGCACCCGAAACCGCATAGTGTCCACCCGGCTTCAGCGCGAGTATCAGACCGGGCCACGCAGGTCCGCCCACAACGTCGATCACCACGTCGAAAGTGTCGGTGGGCAGCGCCGCGTCACGGTCAAACGTATCTACAGCGCCCTGGCTTTTGACAACCTCGGCCTTGGCTGGGCTGGTCACACCCCAAACCGTTGCCCCGCGCAACGCCGCCAGCTGCACGGTGGCCAGTCCAACGCCGCCCGATGCGCCTGTGACCAGCACGTTCTGTCCAGGGCTCACACCTGCGCGGGTCAGCAGGTTTTCGGCGGTGCCAAAAGCGCAGGGGATCGCGGCAATCTCAACATCAGACAGGGGTGAGGCCGAAACATCATAGAGATCACCCGCCTCGACCAGACAATATTGCGCAAAAGCTCCGTCCATTTCTGAGCCCAAGGCGATAAAACCGGTCGGGTTTCCAGGTCGTGGCCGTGGCAGGTTGATCGGACAGGTCACGCGCTGGCCGGGTCGGAGCGCCGCCCCTTGTCCAACCGCCGCTACGACCCCGCAAAGATCACCGCCCTGAATGCGCGGGAACTGCAACGCACCGCCCCAGCCTCCGGCCTCAACATCCTGATCGACCGCATCCGTGGCACTGGTCACGTCCGAGGAATACCAGCCGACCCGCGTATTGATATCGGTGTTGTTCACGCCCGCCGCTGCAACCCGAACCACAACCTGCCGCGGACCGGGCCTTGGCACCGGTATGTCATCGCGCCATTCCAGAGCCTCTGGCCCGCCGTGTCGGGTCAGGTAAACGCCGGACATGTGATTGGGGAGGGTCATTGGATTTCACCTTTACGTCTTGTCGTCCAGATGCGGTGTCACCGACCCCATCAGAATTATGCATCGCCCGTGTTCTGACCCGACACCGTGTAATAGGGTTTGGTCAGTCTTCCGGTTATAAATGGGACCCAGATCGGGTCCCATCATGCGTATCGTTTGCTCACGGCAGTTTCCTGTCAGGCGCGAAGCCGCTGGTTCTCAGGATCCCAAAGCGGCTGGTCTTTTTCTACGACCGCACGATGCTTTTGCCCGTAGATTTCGACCTCAAGCTCGGTGCCCGGATTTGCCAGTTCAGCCTTGATCATGCCCAACGCGATGGACTTGCCGACACGGTATCCCCATGCGCCCGAGGTCGTCTCGCCCACAATCTGGTCACCTTGCCAGATGCACGACATGTACGGCGCGTCGCAGTCACCCGCATCCACGGTCAGGGTTACAAAGGACTTTTTCACACCCTGCTGTTTTTCGTTCAGGATCGCAGCCTTACCCGGAAAATCCTGCGGCTTATCAAGCTTGACGAACCGCTCCAAGCCACCTTCCAACAGCGAATAGTCGGTCGAAAGATCGCCCTTCCACGCGCGGTATCCCTTTTCGATGCGCAGTGAGTTCAGGGCGTACATGCCGAAAGGCTTGGCCCCGGCCTCAAGGATCGCGTCATAAATGGCAGGCATATCCGCGTTTTCTGCATGAACCTCCCACCCGAGCTCACCCGCGAAGGACACGCGTAAAAGCGCAACCCAGCCGCCGGTGATTTCACTCTCCTGAAAGCTGAGCCATGGAAGCGAAAGATCTGCATCGCAAACCTTGCTGAGCACCTCGCGCGACTTTGGGCCGGTCACGATCAGTGTGCTCATCCGCGTCGTCCAATCCTCCAGCGTAAAGGCCGCGTCAGCAGGTATGTGGCGTTCTAGCCATTCGCGGTCATGCCATTGCGCCGTGGCCGCAGTCACCAAAACGAAGAGGTTTTCGGCCTCACGCGTCACAGACATTTCCGTAAGGATGCGACCTCGTTCATCGGCGAAATATACCAACCCGACGCGACCAATCTTGGGCAAAGCGCCCGTTACAAGACCCCGCAGCCATTCGTCCGCGCCCGGACCTTGTATTTTGAACCGCGAAAACCCCGGCAGATCCAGCACGCCACAGTCGTCTCGCACGGTTTCACATTCTTCTTTGACGCGCTGCTCCCACGGACCCGAGCGACCCCAGGTATGTGTGGCCTCAAGCGACGTGTCGTCGCCCGGCTTGGCGAACCAGTTGGCGCGCTCCCAGCCGTTATAGGCACCCATCACACCGCCCAGCGCTTTGACCTTGTCATGTACGGGTGACAGTTTCTTGTCCCGCGCGGCGGGCCATTCGTGATGCGGGAAGTGCATGGCGTATTCGTTGCCATAGACCTCCATCCCCTTTTGGTTGCAGTAATCCTGATCGGTGTAATCGGTATAGCGGCGCGGATCGACCGCCCACATATCCCATTCGGTGTGGCCATCGACGATCCATTCGGCCAGCACCTTGCCTGCACCGCCGCCTTGGGCAATGCCGAAGGTGAAAGTGTGCGCCTCAAACGCATTCTTCACGCCCGGCATGGGTCCCAACAGCGGCAGACCGTCCGGCGCGTATGGAATCGGGCCGTTGATTACGCGGCCCACGCCCGAGGTAGCCATCAGTGGCACCCTCTCCATCGCGTCTGTAACGATTTCTTCGATCCGGTCCAGATCGTCATTCCAAAGCTGGAAGCTGAAATCATCGGGCATGGGATCATCTTCGGTCATCCAGTGGCCCTTGCAGTTGGGCTCGTAGGGGCCGAGGTTAAAGCCGTTCTTCTCTTGCCGTAGGTAGTAGGAAACATCCACGTCGCGCAGCAACGGCAGCTTGCCACCGTTTTCTTTGGTCCAGGCTTCAATCTCGGGAATCTCGTCGGTCAACAGGTACTGATGGCTCATGACCATCGCGGGTACAGTGCGGCCGCCAAAGGGTTTGAACCACTCACCCACACGCTGCGCGTAGTAGCCCGCAGCGTTGACGACATAGTCACAGTCAATATCGCCCTTGTCAGTATGAACCGTCCATGTGCCGTCCTCCTGCTGGGTCACGCCGGTCGCCGGGCAGAAACGGATGATCTTCTGTCCCAGATCGCGCGCGCCCTTGGCCAATGCCTGCGTCAGCTGCGCCGGGTCGATATCGCCATCGGTCGGGTCGTAGAGCACACCTTCCAGATCATGGGTTTCAAGGAACGGGTAACGTTCCTTGGCCTGTTCCGGGGTCCAAATCTCCATCGGGATGCCCTGATAGCGGCCCATGGACATGGCGCGCTCGAATTCCTGCATCCGCTCCTTACTATGCGCCAGACGGATCGAGCCCGAAACATGGTAGTTCATCGGATAGTCGACCTCTTCGGCAAGCCGCGAATACAGCTCGGTCGAATAGCGCTGCATGTTCATGATCGCCCATGACGTTGAAAAGGTCGGAACGTTGCCCGCCGCGTGCCACGTTGACCCGGCGGTCAGTTCGTTCTTTTCAAGCAAGACGCAATCGGTCCAGCCCTTCTTGGCCAGATGGTACAGCGAGGAAGCCCCCACAACACCGCCACCGATGATAACCACGCGGGCCTTTTTCGGAAAATCGCTCATTGGTCTTGTTCCCTGTTACTGGGCCCGTTGGGGCAGGTCGTCCATGATGTCGTAGTATTCGCCTTTGTCCGCCACGAAGATATGCTGGGCGAGTTTCAATCCGGTGGGTTCGTCCAATGAGCCCACGGAGATCGCGATCGTGTCCTCGTCGTTGTGCTGCCAGAACAGGAACGAACCGCACGCGCTGCAAAAACCACGCTTGGCGATGTCAGACGCGTGATACCAGCCCAGCGTCTCTTGGGCGGTGAAGCTCAGGTTGTCCTCATGCGTCACGGTCGAAGCCCACAGATGCCCTGATTGCCTGCGGCACTGACCACAGTGACACGCGTTGGGCGGGGTGAGGTCTCCTTCAATCGTGAACGCAACCTTGCCGCAAAGACATGAGCCAGTTTGCATGTCGTTATCCCCTAGTTGTTGTGGGCGTGGAGCTGGCCCCCAGCAACACGCCGTAAATAATGAAACAGGCCGCCATTACCCGGCGGACCCAGATGTTGAACACGGCCCCCAACGCGGCCTTGCCCATCAGCGCGCCCAGCAGGGTAAACCCCGTGTAGCTGAGCGTGGTGATAATCAGCGCAGTGGGCATGATCACCCCCATCTGCTGCCACACCGGCACGTCGGGTTGAACGAATTGGGAAAAGGCCGCAAGGTATCCGGCCACGCTTTTGGGGTTGATCGTCGCTACCGCCAGCGCATGCAGATAGACATGCCGCGCGGGTTGTTCGCGGGCCGGGGCGGGCTTGGTCGCGTTTATCCAACCGCGCACACCGACCCATATCAGAAATCCCGCGCCCACCAGCTTGGCAATGAAAAATCCGGTCGGAGACGCCGCGATCAGTGCAGTGATGCCCAGCGCCGACAGGATCAGGAACGCACTCGCCTGAGTCAGGATCGCCAAGACTCCAAGCATCGCTTTGGGAAAAGGCAGGCTCATCCCGTTCGAGATACAATTGACGGCATTCGGACCCGGAGTGGTCACGAAAACCACCCAGAAAAGCGCGAATATGGTCCAGGCCTCAAAACTCATCAATACACCGGTGGCGCGATGACCCAGATAGCCAGGGCAGGCTCATCATAGGGGTTGGTCCATTGATAGGGTTCGTGCTTGATGCGAAAACTGTCGCCCGCGCCTACCGTGAACTGTCGGGATCCAATGGTCAAATCCAACCGGCCCGAAATGACATAGCCGACCTCTTGCGTTGGTCTGTTGGCCGGTTTCTGCATCTTGGACCGTGGCTCGAACGTGGAATGCACCACCTCAAAATCATCGGTCAGATCGGGTGAAAGAAGCTCTTCGATCAACCCCTCATCACCAGACCCCATAGGCCGACGTGTTCCCGCGCGCACGACATAGCCCTGCTCGTCAGCTGGCACTGCGGAATGCGCAAAAAGCATCGACATCGGAACGCCCAGACATTCGGCAATCTGGCGCAGATCCGAGATTGAAGGGTTCGACATGTCTCGCTCAACCTGACTGAGCCACCCCACCGAGCGGTTCAATCGCGTCGCGATCTCGGTCAATGTCAGCCCGCGCGCTTTGCGCAGAGCGCGAATATCGGCTCCAAGTGTCGCGCTATGGGGGGCTTGGCTGTTCATGGCTGGGCGGCACCTTGTGAAATTCGCATCACATTTTTCACGATGTCGCAGAATCATGAAATTTCCAAGGGTTTTTTCATTTGCATTGGTGGCACCGCTTGCTATGCCGCGTTTATGTGGATTGCAGTGATGTACCTATGGGCGATTAACACCCTGACTTTGCTGGCCTTTGGTTGGGACAAGGCCCGCGCGAAACGTCGAAAGCGCCGCGTCCCGGAACGCCGCTTGCTTTGGCTGGCTGCGCTTGGCGGCAGCCCCGGTGCGGTGCTGGGGCGTTGGATGTTCCGGCACAAGACGCGCAAGCGCGGGTTTTCGATCTGGCTGTTCGGGATCTTTTTGACTCAAGCGGCTATGGTTTACCTGATTATATCCGAAACACTGCCCACATTGCTGTAAGCCGCGCATCGCACCCAAAGAATTTTCTAACCAACGCGCGACCTGCCTGTTACAATTGCGTGATCTCAAAGCGCAGGGATTTCTTACAATTGATTAAAGGATTGGACAAAAATGGAAAACGGGCTTGGTTTCTTTGACGTAGTCTGGTCGATCTTCTGGCTGTTCCTGATGGTCGCCTGGTTCTGGGTGATGATATCGGTTGTTGCCGATGTCTTTCGCTCAAAAGACCTGAGCGGAGGCGGCAAGGCGCTGTGGATTGCCTTCGTGATCCTGATCCCATGGTTGGGTGTCCTGTGCTATCTCATCGTGCGCGGCGACAAGATGCATCAACACAGCGTTGAGACCATGAACCAGATTGAAGAGGCTCAGAAGGATTATATCCGATCAGTCGCATCCGTATCTGCCGCGGATGAGATTGAGCGGCTTGCGAGCCTCAAGGAAAAAGGCCACCTGACGGATGAAGAATTCGCCGCTCAGAAAGCCAAGGTACTGGGAACCTGACAGAAAACATTGGCTTTTCCGATCTCGAACGGGGCTTGACGCCGGTCGAGCCTATCTTGCGAAAACGTCTGTAAGGATTGAAGACAGGGCAGACGCGTCCGTTTCGGTGAACGCGTCCGGTTGGTCGCTGTCGATGTCGAAGACGGCGATTATCTCCCCTTGAGCGTTGCGTACCGGCAAAACAATCTCGGACCGGGTGGACGAGGCGCAGGCGATGTGGCCCGGAAAAGCATCCACGTCCGGAACCAGTTGTACCTCGCCCGTGCGCGCCGCCGCGCCACAGACTCCCCGGTCGAACGGAATGACAAGGCAACCATGACCGCCTTGGTATGGACCGATCTTCAACAAACCCGGTTCGGTAACGCGATAGAACCCGGTCCAGTCGAACCGATCATCTGAATGGTGCACCTCGCAGGCGACGGTTGCCATCAGCGCAACCTGATCCGTTTCACCTTCGGTCAGCGCAGATATGGTTTTCGCCAGGGCGTCGTAGTCAGCGGTCATGGTCGTGCTCATTGCAGGAATTTTTCCCCGCACTATGCGGAAAAGGACAGGGGGTCAAACCCGTTCAATGGCAATGGCGGTGCCTTCTCCACCACCGATGCAGATAGCGGCCACACCGCGTTTCAGGTTTCGCTTTTCCAACGCATTGAGAAGCGTCACCATGATCCGTGCGCCCGACGCGCCGATTGGATGGCCCAGCGCGCAGGCACCGCCATTTACGTTCACTTTGTCGCGGGGCAGCCCCATCTCGTGCATGAACGCCATGGGCACGACGGCAAAAGCCTCGTTCACCTCCCACAGATCAACATCCTCTTTCGACCAGCCAATATTAGACAACAGCTTCTGCGCTGCCGGAACCGGAGCGGTCGTGAACAAGCCTGGCGCCTGAGCGTGACTGGCATGGCCGACGATCCGGGCGCGCACGGTCAGGCCTTGCGCCTCTGCCGCCTCGGCCGAGGCAAGGACCAAGGCCGCAGCACCGTCAGAAATTGACGACGAATTGGCCGCCGTCACCGTCCCATCCTTGCGAAACGCTGGCTTCAGCGTCGGAATTTTCTCTGGCCGTGCGGATTTTGGTTGTTCATCTTCCGCGAATGTAACTTCGCCCTTACGCGTGCGGGTCGTGACCGGAGTTATTTCATCCTCAAAAGCACCGCTTTCCTGCGCCGACAGCGCGTTGGACAGAGATTGCAGCGCGTATTCGTCCTGTGCCTCACGCGTGAACTGATAGGCCTCGGCGCAGTCCTCGGCAAAGGTTCCCATCAGGCGGCCCTTGTCATAAGCATCCTCGAGCCCATCGAGGAACATATGATCCACGACCTGACCATGCCCGATCCGCGCACCGCCACGCATTTTGGGCAACAGGTAGGGGGCATTGGTCATGCTTTCCATGCCACCTGCCACCATGGTGTCCGCATGGCCCAACGCGATCTGATCAAAGGCCATCATCGCGGCCTTCATGCCTGATCCACACATCTTGTTCAGCGTTGTCGCAGGCACCTCTTCCCCCAGACCGGCCGCAAACCCGGCCTGGCGCGCAGGTGCTTGACCCAGCCCCGCAGGCAGGACGCATCCCATCAAAACTTCGTCAACGGTTTCTGCGCCAGCGCCCTTGAGCGCGGCCCTTATCGCGGTACCGCCCAACTCGGATGCGGCAACGCCGTCGAATACTCCTTGAAACCCACCCATGGGCGTCCGTGCTGCGCCGGCAATAACGACCTGTTTCACGATGCTTCTCCTGTTTTGCCAGTCGATGGATACCGAATGGTAAGATTTGTCGTCTAGCGTATTTCTACTAGCAACCTTCAGATTAAAGGACCGTCGCGCATGGCCCTGACCAGCACAACAAACGACGCAACCCAGATCATCAAGGTGCATTGCGACCGCATTGATGCGGCCATGGCAATTCAATTCAAGGAAAACATGCGGGGCGAAGCGGAAGGGGGTGCCCCCAGGGTTGTTCTCGATCTGACGAATGTCGAATTCATCGATTCAAGCGGGCTGGGCGCGATCGTCGCCTCGATGAAGCAGCTTGGCAGCGACCGCAGGCTGGACCTGGCCGGCCTTCAACCCTTTGTCGAAAAGGTTTTTCGACTCACCCGCATGGATACAGTGTTCAAACTGTACCCAACGCTTGATGACGCCCTGTCAGCCGCAACAGACTGACGCCTTTGTTTATCTGAATAGGCGCGATGCCCATGCAAACCGGCAAGTGTTTGGATTTGAGCTTCCTAGCGACCCAGTCGAAGGCCAGCGCCGGGGTCGCTCGAATAAGCCAAGACCTGGAGGCCCAAGGGCTTCCGGCCCCTTGGGCGGGCGACGTCAAAATTGCTTTGGCCGAAGCGATCAACAACGTTGTCGAACATGCCTATGCTGGCCTCACCCCTGCCGAGGTCGAGATTCGTTGCCAATTACACAAGACTTGGCTGGATGTTCTGATCACGGACACCGGCAACCCGTTGCCTGGGCTATGTATACCGGACGGCATCCTTGCCCCACTTGGATCAACACTGAGTGAACTGCCCGAAGGGGGGTTTGGCTGGTTTCTGATCCACGAACTGACTAGTGAAATCCGCTATGAGCGTAGCAACGGGCGCAACCGACTGTCGTTGCGCTTCGACTTCGTTCAAACCGTGTAATGACCAAAAATCGTCACAATAAGGCCCAGATCGAACCATTGTAACGCCGCAAACGCAGGGCAAAAAGGAACACGTAGCTCAGATAGCTTCCCTCGGCGCCATGTGTCACAGCCCCCACCCAGTGAACGGCGCCGAGGAATTTCCCATTGATTTTACTGGACAACCCCGGGCCGCGCGATAGGTTCGGCGCGTTGAATCGGGGGGACATCACCATGCGGGATTTTCAAACACCGGGCCGGTCCGAAGTTCTGGCCACCGAAGGGATGTGCGCGACGTCGCACCCGTTGGCGGCCAAGGTGGCTTTGGACATTCTTGCCCAAGGTGGCAACGCAATGGATGCCGCAATCGCCGGTGCAGTTCTGCTTGGCATATGCGAACCCCAGATGACCGGGCTTGGCGGTGACTGTTTCGTGCTTTTCAACCGCGCGGGTGAGGATGAGGTGCGCGCCCTGAACGGCTCGGGCCGTGCACCGGCTGCTGCCGATGCTGAAAAACTTCGGGCACAAGGGCTAAAGGCGGTCCCGCTGAATACGGCTGATGCAGTGACTGTCCCCGGTGCCGTGGATGCCTTCTGCCACTTGGCGCAGGCCGAGGGCAAGCTGGGGCTGGATGCCCTGTTACAGCCCGCCATTCACTATGCCGAAAACGGCGTGCCGGTTGCCCCGAGGGTTGCCTTTGACTGGCAGATTGGCGCAGCAACGCTGCAAGGTGCAGCGCGTTCGCATTATCTGGTCAACGACAAGGCGCTTGAGACCGGGCAGGTTTTTCGCTCTCCCGGTCAGGCAGAGGTTTTGCGCCGGATCGCGCGGGATGGGAGGGATGCTTTTTATTCCGGTGAAATCGCCGACGACATGATCGCGACGCTGAACCAACTCGGTGGCGTCCACACGGCCGATGATTTTCTGGCCACAGCTTGTACGAAAACACAGCCCGTCAGTGGCAACTACAACGGTCTGGAACTGGTTGAGCATCCACCCAACGGCCAAGGGGCCACGGCCATTCTGCTGCTGAACATTCTCAAAAGCTTTGACCTGGCCAGCATGGACCCGTTCGGGGTGGAGCGTCTGCATATCGAGACCGAGGCCTCGAAGCTCGCCTACGATGCGCGCAACCGGTTCATTGCGGACCCTGATCACACGACGCATGCAGATCGTTTCCTGGATCAGAATGTAGCTGACCGCCTTGCCGCGCTGATTGATCCGAAACGGGCCATGGCTGCAGCAGCCCCTCTGACCGAATCCGTCCACAAGGATACGGTGTACATCACCGTCGTGGACCGGGACCGGATGGCGGTATCTCTGATATATTCCATTTTCCACAGCTTCGGGTCGGGAATCGCGTCCGAAAAATACGGCATTCTGATGCAGAACCGGGGGTCGGGCTTTACCCTGCAAGCTGGGCACCCGAATGAATTGGGCGGTCGCAAACGGCCAATGCACACGATCATTCCAGGATTGCTGAAGCAAGATGGGCGCGTTCTTATGCCGTTTGGCGTTATGGGCGGCGCCTATCAACCCACCGGCCACTCGCGGTTCGTGTCAAACCTGACCGACCACGGCATGGGCCTACAGGCCAGCATCGATGGACCGCGCGCATTTTTCGACAAAGGCTTTTTGAAGCTTGAGCGCGGAATTTCGCCCAAGGTTGCTCAACAATTGAGTGAGATTGGTCACAATATTCAAGTATCGGAAACACCGTTAGGCGGTGCTCAGGCAATTCGAATCTGTGAAAGCGGTGTATTGCAGGGCGCAAGCGACCCGCGAAAAGACGGATGTGCGCTTGGGTACTAAAAAACAGACGTCTGGTCGAACGACTTCAGTTCAAATGAAAGTGGAGCGGATATGCGCCATTCTCGAACGGGCCGAACATATCGGGAATATCTGGGTGTTCAACCGGTTCACCGGACTGATCCGCAACCAGATTTTGTTCAGAAACATAAGCGACATAGAACGATTGATCGTTTTCTGCCAACAAGTGGTAAAACGGCTGATCCTTGACAGGTCGGCTATCCTCGGGGATGGCCTGATACCATTCTTCCGTATTCGAAAACTCTGGATCGACGTCAAAAATCACCCCTCGGAAGGGATGTTTCTTATGGCGGACCACCTGTCCCAAACCGTATTTGGCGTTTGTCTTCAGCATTATCTCTGCCCCCACTGGTCTTACTACCTGTTTCCGGGCCGAAATGCCAATGATTGATCTGAAATTTAGGGAAACAGTCTGTGAACCTCTTGCCAACAGTCTTCGAAATTGTGGCGCCGGTTTTTCTTTTGGCGGGAATCGGTTTTGCGTGGGTCAAGCTTGGGTTTGAGTACCGACTGCAATTCGTCACGCGCTTTGCCATGACCCTTGCGGTGCCCAGTCTGATCTTTGTGGCGCTGATGAAAACAGATATTCCGGGGGAGGACCTTTCTCGCTTCACCGTTGCATCCGTTGCAGCACATCTGGCGATGACGGGGGTATTCTGGGTGATTGCACGCGGGCTGAGGCTTGAGCAGCGCACCTACCTGTCGCCGCTGATCTTCGGGAATACAGGCAACCTTGGCCTACCTTTGTGCCTGTTTGCGTTTGGTCAGGCCGGACTGGGCTATGCCGTCATCTTCTTGTCGACTACTGCTTTGTTTTCATTCACTTTCGGCATCTATCTGGTGGCTGGCAAAGGCGCGTTCGGAAAAGTCTTGCGTGAACCGATTGTCTGGGCGACCCTGTTTGGTGCCTTGTTTCTGTGGCGCGGCTGGGAAACGCCCGTGTTCCTGACCAACACACTTGATCTGTTGGGGCAGATGGCCGTTCCCCTGATGTTGATCACTCTGGGCGTTGCGGTGGCACGCCTGACAACGCATCGCTTGGGTCAGGCATTTTCGCTTTCATTGCTGAAGCTGGGGGTCTGCTTCGTTTTGGGGTGGGCTGTTGCACGTGTGTTCAGTCTGGATGCCGTGGCCTTCGGAGTTCTGGTGCTACAGGCCTGCGCGCCGGTGGCCGTGACCTCATACCTGTTGGCCGAACGGTTCGAGGCCGATTCCGATGCCGTCGCCGGGATGGTCATGGTCTCAACCGCCCTTTCAATAGGCGCAATGCCCTTAATTCTAGCTATTATTCTATGACGAATGTGATTTCCTAAAACGTCAATTTACGCTAGAATAAGGAAAAAAGGCACGAGGCACATGAGCAGAATTCTTATCGTACTCTTCGGGGTGCTGCTTTTGGCATCCTGTGGGGGTGGTTCAAAACAGCCGCCCAGCAAGCTGAATGACGCGTGCAGCATTGCGCGTGAAAGGCCTGAATTTATAAAGGCCTTCAAAAACACTGAACGCAAATGGGGCATCCCCGTTCACGTTCAGATGGCGACGATTTATCAGGAAAGTCGCTATCGGCATGACGCGCGCACACCGCACCAATACGTTCTGGGTGTAATACCGATGGGTCGTCAGAGCAGCGCATATGGCTTTAGTCAGGCGTTGGATGGTACTTGGGAACAATACCAGAAGGAAACCGGCAAACGCCGCGCCAAGCGTGACCGTATTCGCGATGCGTCGGACTTCATCGGCTGGTACATGAACAAAAGCTACACGCGGAACGGCATCCATCCCAGCGACACGCGTAACCAGTACCTCGCCTATCATGAGGGTCACTCGGGTTATGCCCGGGGTAGCCACTACAGCAAGACCTGGCTGCTGAATGTCGCCAATGACGTAGATGCCCGCGCTAAGCTATACCAGGCGCAACTGGCTGGCTGCCGCCACTAAAAACCACGCGGGTCAGCGATTGTTTGACCCGCTTCGTTTTGAAGATGAGAACAGGTCCCGGCTCAGGTTCGGGCCTGTGTTCAACTGTCCTAACAGAACGGTTGTCTGGCTGCCGGCATTGTCATGAATAACCCACTTGCGCAGCTCAATCGGGTTATCGGTGAACATCAGCTCAATCCGTCCAGTTTCAGGGTTCTTCGGGTCCTGCGCGGTGACAACCGTAGCAGTGCCATCGAAATCATGACCCACCACCATGTTCGCCTGCCCCAGATTCACATTGCGCGCCAACACCAGTGACAGCGGCGTTCGTTTCAATGGGTATTGCTCGGGCGGTTGGTTAGACTTCGGGTCGAAGATTTTCACGGTTCCGGTATTCGCCAAAACAACAGCGCTGTTTGGCGGGTCATACTCGAACCGCATCTTGCCGGGCCGTTGAAGCCACAACTTTCCAGTACTTAATGAGCCATCATCGTTGACCTGCGTGAATGTTGTCTCAACGGCCTTCAGGCCGTTCAGATAGTCAGAGATTTGTGACAAGGCCAATTTGTCGGCAGCCCAGGCGGCTGGCGCGGCAAGGCAAAAGGCAAGGGCAAGGGCAATCTGTTTCATGCCCTACAGATATGCGCTCTGCCCTTGTTATTAAATATCCTATTGCTCGGGGACGAGGATTTCCCGCTTACCGACGTGATTTGCTGACGAAACAACGCCTTCGTCTTCCATCTGCTCAACAAGCCGCGCAGCTTTATTATAGCCAATGGCAAGTTTCCGCTGGATGTAAGAGGTTGAGCATTTGCGATCCTTGATCACAATCGCCACCGCCTGGTCATAGAGCGCGTCCTCACCATTGGTGTTGCCACCGGTGTTCAGGCCCAGAACGGCGTCGATATTGTCGGCCTTTTCCTCAGCCGGGCCATCGACCACACCACCAACGTAATCCGGTGGGCCGAACTGTTTCAGGTGGTTGACGATTTCCTCAACCTCCTCATCCGAAACAAACGGTCCATGGCAGCGTGTGATCTTGGCGCCACCCGCCATGTACAGCATGTCACCCTGCCCCAAAAGCTGCTCGGCGCCCATTTCGCCCAGAATAGTGCGGCTATCGACTTTGGACGTCACCTGGAACGAAATCCGGGTCGGGAAGTTCGCCTTGATCGTGCCGGTGATCACGTCGACCGAGGGGCGCTGCGTCGCCATGATCAGGTGAATACCTGAAGCCCGCGCCATTTGTGCCAGACGCTGAATGCAGGCTTCGATCTCTTTGCCGGCAACCATCATGAGGTCGGCCATCTCATCGACGATCACGACGATGTAGGGCATCGCCTCGGGCGCGAATTCCTCGGTCTCGAACATCGGCTCGCCAGTTTCTTCGTCAAACCCGGTCTGGACCGTGCGGCTGAACATCTCACCCTTGGCCAACGCATCCTTCACGCGGCCATTGTAGCCCGCGATATTGCGGACGCCCATCTTGGACATCTTGCGATAGCGGTCTTCCATTTCGCCCACGACCCATTTCAGGGCCACAACCGCCTTTTTCGGGTCGGTCACAACGGGCGACAACAGATGTGGGATACCGTCATAAACCGACAGTTCCAGCATCTTGGGGTCGATCATGATGAGGCGACACTCATCCGGTGTAAGCTTGTAGAGCAGCGACAGGATCATCGTGTTGATCGCCACAGACTTACCCGAACCAGTTGTCCCGGCGATCAACAGGTGAGGCATCTTGGCCAAGTTGGCTACGACGGATTCGCCACCGATATCTTTTCCCAGTGCCAGCGGCAGTGCTTGGTTGCCATCACCGAAATCACGGCTGGCCAAGATCTCGCGAAGCACAACCATTTCGCGGTTTTCGTTTGGCAGCTCGATGCCGATCACCGAACGCCCTGGCAGAGTCGAAACCCGCGCCGAAAGGGCTGACATCGAACGCGCAATATCATCGGCCAAGCCGATCACGCGGCTGGCTTTCAACCCCGGGGCTGGCTCCAATTCGTACATCGTGACAACGGGGCCGGGACGGACGCTGACGATCTCACCCTTTACGCCGTAATCATCCAGAACGTTTTCCAGCATCCGCGCGTTTTCTTCCAGTGCCTCATCGCTGAGGTGATGGCGCTGAATACTGGCCGGATTGGACAAAAGACCCAGCGGCGGCAGTTCGAAATCCGAATGCCTTTCTTCAAAAGACAATGCCGGCTGCGCCTCGGCCTGAGCCCGGCGCGAAGGCGGCGGAGTGCGGCGCACAGGCTGCGCGACGACCGGTTTGCGCGGCTCGGCCACCGGAATTTTCATCGCTGGACGCGGCTGAGGTTCCGGTTCTGGTGCGTCTTCGAACACGTCATCGTCTTGGTCATACGGCTCGGGCGCAAAGTCATCATGCAAGGTGTCCTGCCATTCAGGATCAGGGGTCGCAGTCTGCATGGGTTCGGGCGGCAAACCTGCTGACGTCACGGGCGGTTCGGGCGGCAGTTCACCCGTGCCCCTTGGGTTCAGGATCAATGGGTCAGGCCCCCGACCCCGCCCCTTAGTCAGCGGCAGGTTCGGATCAGGCTCGGGTGTCATCTCTCCGGTGGCCACTTTGCGATTGCGAACGGCGGCAGAGATCTTGGATCTGATGCGATCTTCGCCCGGCATTTCATCGAAACCGGCAACCGGATCTTGATCAATCAATTCAGGTTCGGGCATCGGGTCGGGACGACGGATCAGGCTGGGCATCCGTGCCAGAAGCCCCGACTTTGCAGGCTCGGGCTCGGCATATTCAAGGTCTTCAAATACCGGATCGGCAAAGGCCACGTCATCGTCAAACACGGCTTCGGCAGCTTCGGCCCGCGCTGCCTTGCGTTCATCCCACTGTGCACGGCGATCACGGGCGGCCTGTGCAGTGGCCGCCGCCCCTCGACCCATTACGTTCATCAGCATGTCGTAGGACATCACCAAGCCCAACAGGAAGGCGCGGAACCCCTTGCGCACGTCGGATTTGGTGAAACCCAGCACAAAAACACCAAGCGCCAGCATCCCGACCGCCATGGCCAGCGACATCAGCTTGACCATGAAGTGCGAAGAAAGCGGCAGCAGGGTCAGCAATGCACCCATCACGGTGTCGCCGAACAGCCCACCCAGGCCATAGCTGTGCGTGGCGCGCCACGCCTCACCCGGCACCAGCGTCGCCGCGTAAACGGACACAACGGCAATCCAGATCGGAGCGAAGATCAGACAGTTGACCGCGCGATCCTCACCGAAATGGCCGGTAAAGCGCGCACCCCAACCGATCAGCACCAGCGCGATGCCCCAACTACCCCAGCCCACGATCATGAACAGAGGCGCAGCGATCGATGCGCCGATCCGACCCATCCAGTTCTGCACCGGTGCATCAGTCGAAACCATCCAGTTCGGATCATCGGGCGTGTAGGACCATATCATCGCGGCCGAGGCCAACCCCAGCAGGATCAGCGCGATCCCGATCAGCTCTTTGCTGCGTCGTTCAATTGCCGCCTGGGTCGTGCTGTCCAGCAATGGATCGCGTTTGCGCGCGTTATATGATGCCATTTTGCCCTCGTACCTCACGAATAGATGCAGTCGCGGAGCTTGATCAGCCCTTGCTGCAACTCTGTTTTTGGGGCCACCAGAGCGGCCCGTATATAATGTTCGCCCGGGTTCTGCCCGGAATCACCTTGGGAAAGATAAGCGCCCGGCAGGACCCGAACACCGGTTTGCTGCCACAGCTTCAATGCGGTTTCTTCGCCGTTATCGACCGGCAACCAAAGGAAAAACCCGGCCTCTGGCGGCATATAGCCTTGAACATTCGCAAACACCTCATCGGCAATCGCGTATTTTTCTTGATAGAGAGCGCGGTTCTCGGCCACATGCTCTTCGTCAGCCCAGACACGTGCCGCCGCCGCCTGCAACGGCGCGGGCAAGGGTGCGCCTGCATAGTTGCGCAACTGCTTGACCCGTTTGATCGTCTCAGGGCCACCCGCAATCAGCCCCGAGCGTAAGCCGGCCAGGTTCGATCTTTTCGACAGCGAGTTAAAAAGCGTGATCCGTTCGGGATCTGCCCCCAATTCCTGCGCCACGGTCAGCGCACCCGTGGGTGCTTTGTCGCGATAGATTTCAGAATAGCATTCGTCAGCAAAAATCCGGAAATCGAACTTCTCGGCCAAACTGATCAATTCGGCCCAATAGTCACGCGACGCAACAGCGCCCTGCGGGTTGGCCGGTGAGCAGATATAAGCCGCAACGGTGCGGTTCAAGACATCATCGGGAAGGCTTGCATAGTCCGGCAAATGACCGGTTGCGGCCGTGGCGGGCACAAAAACCGGTTCAGCCCCAACCGAGATCGAGGCGACCATGTACACCTGATAAAACGGGTTCGGGCATAGGATAACCGGTTTTTGCCCATTTTTCTGTTCGGGGCAGAGCGCCATGGCGGCATTGTACAGCCCCTCGCGCGTGCCGTTCAAAGCCATCACGTTGGTCTCGGGGTCCATGGTTACGCCATAGCGACGGCCAATCCAATCGGTGATCGCGCGGCGCAACTCAGCCGTCCCTTCGTTTGGAGGGTAGCCCTGAAATCCCGCTGCGTTTTCCATGATCACGTCCGTTACCCAAGACGGGAAATCATGCATCGGCGCGCCGATGGTCATGTGAATCACGTCTCCACCCGGTTGGTGGTGGTCCAACAGGGTGCGCAGACGTGGGAATGCATATTCCGGTAGGTTCGAAAACCGCTCGGGAAAATTCATAACTACTGCCTCAATATCGGGGTCATTTCGCCCCGTTTTTTCAGAAGATTACAGACCGCACCCTGCTTCGTCCAGACAAAGAGGTGCCGAATCAGGGGATTGTGGCATTCAGGCCAATGCTGTCTCGGCCGCAGAACCAAGACGCAAAAGAGCCTCTTCCGAACCTGGGTAGCCCAACATCATAAGCCCACATCCGGAGGTGCCTGTCGGCAGGCTGAGCGCGGCCAGACCCATGAGATTCCCAATCCGCGTGTTGCGCAGCGCCAACAGGTTTTCGGTGACGTAATAGTCGTGATCACTCAGTAACCTTTCAAGATTCGGCGGCAGGATCGGCGCGGTGGGGGCCAGAACGGCATCAAAGCCGGACGTGGCCGCATCCCAAGCGGCACGGCACGCCTTGAGCGTGGACCAGGCGGCAACATAATCTGGACCCGCAGCGTTTTTGCCAGCACGAAAACGCTCTAATATCTCGGGATACATCGCGTCAGGGTTGGCCTCGATCACATCGCGCCACAGTCCGTAGGCTTCGGTCGTATAAAGAACGCCGGAAAGACCCATCGCTTCGTTCAGCTCAGGGACTTCGATGGGTACGATCTCGGCTCCGGCATCGCGCAGACGATCCAGCGACGCGTCATAGGCTGCGCGCGGTGCATCGCGCAGATCATCTTTTGCGACATTCTGCAAATCGGCGAAACGGCGGCCTTTCAGGCTGGCGCCTCGCAGGTCGGCTGGGCTGTTTCCTTCAAGCAGCGCCAGCATATGCGCCGCGTCCTCGACAGACCGGGCTAGCGGGCCAACGGTATCGAAGCGCAGGCACAAAGGTACAACCCCTTCCAGACTGATTCGACCCGAGGTGCTCTTTAGCCCGACCAGATTGTTCCAAGCCGCCGGAATGCGCACCGAGCCCCCAGTGTCCGAGCCTATACCGCCCGCAGCCAGCCCCCATGCGACCGATGCCGCCGCGCCCGAGGATGACCCGCCGGGAACGGCCTTTTCATCGTCAACACAAGGCGGTGTTTCGGTAATCGGGTTCAGGCCCAGACCGGAAAAGGCCAGCTCGCTCATATGCGTTTTGCCCAGACAGACCGCGCCCATCGCAGTGGCATTGCGCAACACGACCGCGTCAGCCTGCGGTACGCGGCCTTTTAACAGGGCAGAACCCGCCTCGGTCGCTATGCCGGCGGTATCGAACAAGTCTTTCCAACTGATCGGCACGCCATCCAGCAGAGACAGGCGCAGACCGAGCTTGGCCCGCTCTTGCGCGGCTGCAGCCTCGGCCCGCGCACGGTTGTGGGTGACGCGCGCGTAAATCCGGTCACGGTGGGGATGCGCGTCGATTGCGGACAGGAACGTCTCGGTCAACTCCACAGGGTCGATTCGACCCATACCTATGCCGCGACCCAGATCACACGCCGTCATGGTCAGCCAATCTTGCATCCCTGCCCCCTTTTTCTCAATTCTTGGTTTTGGCGACGGTAGCGACAGGACCGCACATGGACAATCCCGAATGGGCGCGCATATTGCACCGCATGGAAAAGAAACCCGACATCCTGATCGTGGGCGGAGGCCTGAATGGCCCGGCCTTGGCCTTGGCCCTGGCGCAGACCGGGCATTCCGTCACCGTGATTGACGCGTTGGCCGAGAAGGTGCGCAAGAATGCGGCCTTTGACGGGCGTTCATATGCGCTGGCGCTTGCGTCACAACGTCTTTTGGATGCGATTGGGATCTGGGACCGCGTGGCCGAACACGCCCAGCCAATGTTGGAGATCAAGGTCACTGACGGGCACGCCGGGGCAGGTCCTTCACCTTTTTTCATGCATTTCGACCATGCCGAGATCGAAGAAGGCCCGATGGGGTACATGGTAGAAGACCGTCACCTGCGGCGCGCATTTCTGGACGCAATGGCCGAGGAAAAGGCCATCACGGAACTCAGTGGCAAGACGGTTGTCGCACAAGAGAGCAACGCAAACGGCGTTACGCTGACCTTGGATGATGGAAGCACCTTGACTGGCGATCTGCTGGTCGGCTGTGATGGACGCCGCAGCGGTACGGCCGCACGGGCGGGGATAAAGCGGACCGGTTGGGATTACGGTCAGACAGCGCTGGTCTGCGCTATCGAGCACGAGCTGCCCCATCACGGCATCGCACATCAGTTTTTTATGCCCCCCGGCCCTTTGGCCATCCTGCCCCTCACTGGCAATCGCAGTTCGATCGTATGGAGCGAGCGGACCGAAATGGCTGAGCGGATCAACGCCATGTCCGAAGCCGATTACCTACAGGTCTTGCGGCCCCGGTTCGGTGATTTCCTGGGCGAGATCAAGCTGGCCGGAGACCGGTTCACCTATCCGCTGAACCTGACCATCGCCAACTCTTTCATCGCGGATCATCTGGCCTTGGTCGGAGATGCCGCACACGGCATGCACCCCATTGCCGGGCAAGGTCTGAACGCGGGCCTGCGCGATGTCGGTGCACTGGCCGAGGTGCTGACCCTTGCAGGCCGACGGGGCGAGGATATCGGTTCAATCACGGTGCTGGAGCGTTATCAGGCGTGGCGCCGTTTTGACACCGCCTCACTGGCGATGGCGACGGATATGTTCAACAAGCTGTTTTCCAACGACAATCCCATACTCCGGATGGGTCGGGATATCGGGATGGGGATCGTAGGCTCTTTACCTGGGCTACGGCGCGGTTTCGTGCGGGAAGCCGCCGGGTTGACCGGGGACTTGCCTAAGCTTTTACAAGGTCGCCCAATCTAGTCCAGCGCGCGCGCTTCATCCACCAACATCACGGGGATTCCGTTGCGAATGGGAAAGGCAAGACCCGCCGCCTTGGACACCAGCTCTTGCTTTTCTGCGTCGTAGTGCAGCGTGGTATGGGTCTGTGGACAGATCAGAGCCTCAAGCATATGTCGATCAAACGCGTGTTCAGGCTCGGTCATTGAAGCTTTTCCTCATTCGTTCCGCCGCGCATGGCAATTTCGATCAGAGTCACCAGTGTCTCACGCCGCGTACGAAGGCAAGGCGCCTCAAGAAGCGCCTGTTTTTCTTCGGGGTCGAAGTCCAGCAGCATGGAGAGCGAGTTCACCAATAGCTCATCCTCGGCGTCTTTCAGTGTGTCCCAGTCGGTTGAAAGGTGGCGTGACGCAAAGAACCGTTCAAGAAGGTTCATGAACTGCTTACGATCAAAGCCTTTGTCCGTTTCCACCTTGCCGAGGTCACGGTCAAACCCTTCCCACGAAACCACACATCGCCTGTAAGGTGTAAATGCGTCCAGTTCGGACCGAATGCGGAACCGCGATATTCCCGTAAGCGTAATGAGATAACGGCCATCTTCGGTTTCCGAAAACTGCGTCACGCGACCGGCGCAGCCGATCTGGTGCAGCTTGCCTTCATTACTCTTGCACGGGTTCGGCTGCACCATGCCAATCAATCGCTCCTGCGTTTTCAGGGCGTCATCCAACATTTGCAGATAGCGCGGCTCGAAAATGTGCAGAGGCAGGCGGGACCGGGGCAGCAAAAGCGCCCCTGGCAATGGAAAAACGGACACCGTTTCAGGCAGATCAGCGGGATGCATCATGTACCCGATTCTAGCTCTGATCGGAGATTAGGCAAATATCATCGAGCTGAGTTTGCGCCGCCCATTCAAAACAATCGGATCATTTGGCTTGAGCGCGTCGAAGATCGTAAACAGCTGCGCCTTGGCCGCGCCTTCATTCCACTCACGATCCCTGCGGAAAAGCTCCAGCAACTGAGCAACGGCTTCTTCAACATCGCCGTTTGCATGCAGGGCCTGCGCCAGATCGAAACGGGCTTGGTGGTTGTCTGGATCGGCCTCGACCGCGGCGCTCAGATCGGCGACCGGGCCCGCATCTGCGGCCTGCTTTGCCAGTTCCAGTTGCGCATGTGCCGCCTCAACCTCGGTCGAAGTGGAAATCTCGGCCGGTGCACCGTTCAGGATCGCCTCGGCCTGTTCCAGATCATCGGCCGCAATATGGGCGCGGACCAAACCGCCGTAAGCCGCCGCATGGTTCGGGTCTTCGCCCAGAATGGCGGCAAATGTTTGCGCGGCGTCACTGGCAGCGCCAGCGGCCAGCATCTCTTCGGCGGCCTCAACGGCTTCGTCCAGTTGACCGCCGGGGCTTTCACCGCCCGCAGCTTCGATCACACGGTCGATGAACGCCTTGATCTCGGAGCCTGGCAGTGCGCCCTGAAACCCATCCACCGGCTGGCCCTTGTAGAAGGCATACACCGTCGGGATCGATTGGATGCGCAGTTGTCCTGCGATCATCTGCGCCTCGTCCACGTTGATCTTGACCATCCTCACCGCACCTTTGGCGGCGGTCACGGCATCTTCCAGCATCGGGCCTAGCGTTTTGCATGGGCCGCACCAAGGCGCCCAGAAATCAACGATGACTGGCGTTTCCTGCGATGCTTCGACCACATCGGCCATAAACGTGGCCTCGGACCCGTCCTTGATCAGATCGGTAGTGTCAGGGCTGGCAGCGGCGTTCAGAAGGTCCATGGCATTCACTCTCCGGTTCGAACTTGAGCCTTATATGCAACCGCTGGCAGCGGAAACCAAGGGCAGAGTTGCGCAATTACAGGTCGAAACTGGCAAAAACAGGCGCGTGATCACTCGGCTTCTCCCATCCGCGCGCGTCGCGCAGAACACGGCTGGAATGACCGGCGTTTGAGATATCGGGCGTGGCCCAGACGTGATCCAGCCGCCGCCCCTTGTCCGCCGCATCCCAATCGCGCGCACGATAAGACCACCAGCTATAAAGCTGCCCATCGGGAATATCCTGCCGGGTTACGTCAACCCAACCCCCCGCATCCTGGGTTTCGGCCAGTGTTTCAACCTCGATCGGCGTGTGCGAGACGACCTTGAGCAGTTGTTTGTGCGACCAAACGTCGTCCTCGCGCGGAGCGATATTCAGGTCACCGACCAGAATGGATTTCTGGGGTTTATCGGCATGGAACCAGTCACGCATATCGGTGAGGTAATCGAGTTTCTGACCGAACTTCTCATTCACCTCACGGTCCGGAACATCGCCGCCCGCCGGAACGTAGAAGTTGTGGATTGTTACGCCATTCTCCAGCCGCCCTGCGATGTGGCGGGCGTGGCCAAGACCTGCAAAGTCCTTATCGCCGACCTCTTCCATCGGAATCCGAGACAGGATGGCGACACCGTTATAGCCCTTTTGACCACGTGCGATCATGTGAGTGTAGCCCAGCGCAGCGAACCCTTCGGTCGGAATCTTGTCGACCGGAGACTTGCATTCCTGCAAACACAACACATCCGGAGCCTCTTCCTGCAGCAATTTCAGGACGATAGGCTCGCGCAGGCGGACCGAGTTGATGTTCCAGGTGGCAAGGGTAAAGGGCATATTCGGGGAATCCTCTGTCGCGATTGACCGGAAAATAGCGCGGTGCGGGCCGGGGTGCCATCGGAAAACCCTGACAATGGCATCACTATCGCGAAACGGCGCGCGACTTCACCCCGTGTTCAGCCGATACTTTCGAAACAGGGCACCCTCATACTCCGTTTCGCCAATGAACTCTGCGCCGAGCCTTAACAGGGCACCGGTCTTTGTCCGCGATGGCGGCAGCAGAAACGTGACAAACGGAATGCGCGGGTCTGATGCGGCAAAATCCAGTGCTTTCCGGGTGATCCGCCCACCAAGCCCAAATGAGTCCGGTTTAAGAACCAGCCCATAATCCCACTCGCCCTCTTCTTTCTGAAACCCGCCCCAACCGACATAGTTTCCGTTGTGCAAAATGGCCCAATGCCCCAACCCATCACGTGACCAGCACTGTTCCTTGGCTTCGACAAAACGAGCCACATCGGACAAGCCCCAAGCACCTGTAAGCAAAGGCATATGTTCCATCAGGCGCGGGTCCGACATGTGGAACAAAATCTCTTTTGCATCGATATCCGGCAGGCGGGTGAATTCAATTTTGGTCATTTCAGCTTTTCCTACCGCAGAAAGCATCGCTGCAGAATGGTCCGCGCATACACAAAAAAAGGCCGGGCCCAAGGGCCCGGCAGTCCAACAGGGAGGTGCATGTCATAACCCGGACATGCGCGGGTTGGGAGTAAACTAATTACACATCCAGAGTATCACTTTGATGCACGTCAATCCACAACGAGTTATGACACCAAGCGATATCCACCCGATTCTGTGACCAAAAGGCGCGCGTTGGATGGATCGGGCTCGATCTTCTGACGCAGGCGATAGATATGCGTTTCCAGCGTGTGCGTGGTGACACCCGCATTGTAGCCCCAGACCTCGTGCAGCAGAACGTCGCGGGCGACCACACCATCGGCCGAGCGGTACAGGAACTTGAGGATGTTGGTCTCTTTCTCGGTCAACCGGATCTTACGATCCTCTTCGGTGATCAGCATTTTCATCGCAGGCTTGAACGTGTAGGGGCCAAGTACGAAAACCGCGTCCTCTGACTGTTCATGCTGGCGCAGTTGGGCACGGATACGGGCCAGCAAGACCGGGAATTTAAAGGGTTTAGAGACATAGTCGTTGGCGCCTGCGTCCAGACCCAGAATGGTATCAGCGTCGCTGTCATGGCCCGTCAGCATCAGTATCGGGCTTTTGACACCTTGTTTCCGCATCAGGCGGCACAGTTCCCGACCATCGGTATCTGGCAGGCCCACATCCAAGATGACCAGATCATAGATCGCTTCGCGTGCGCGCTCCATCGCGGATTGACCGTCCTGAGCTTCGAACACATCGAAATCCTCGGTCATCACAAGCTGCTCACTTAGCGCCTCGCGCAGGTCTTCATCGTCATCTACCAGCAGGATTTTTTTGAGCTGAGCCATGTCGGGTCCTCCAAACCTTTTCCACCACTTGCGCGCAGAAGATGCAATCAACAAGGTTTGCTGCAACACGCTCACGCGGTCGTGTCTGATGAGGAGGAATTATTTCACATTATTGCCAGATCAGGATATGGGAAGGCCGGATTGTGACAGGATACCATTGATGAGCCTTGTTCCTGATATCTCAGAACTGCTGGCGCGGGCCCGTGCGGATTTGCGGATGGGTGTTCCTGTTGCCCTGACCGATGACAGCGGGTTCAGTGTACTGGCCATCGCGACCGAGACACTGACCGCGCAGCGGCTTGCGGACCTGCGCAGCGTCGGAGAGGATCCGGTCGTCGCCGTTACCGTGCGCCGGGCCGAGACGCTCAAGGCGCGCGCCTATGATGGCGATCTTGCGCGGGTGATCATCCCAATGGATGCGGATATCGCGTGGGTTCAGGCTGTCGCCGATCCGTCGGACGACCTGAATGCCCCGATGAAAGGTCCCCTGATGACTCGGCGTCAGGGCAATGCCAACTTGCATCGCATCGCAATTGCATTGGCCAAGTCGGCGCGGCTTTTACCTGCGGCTGTTGTTGTGCCAATCGAGGATGGGCGCAGCTTTGCCGCCACCCATGGCCTGACCTGTATCGATCACGCAAGCGCAGCGCCGCATCTGGCTGATCGCAGTGAATTGCACGAGGTGGCCGCGGCCCGTTTGCCAATGGAAGTATCCGAAGCTGGGCGGCTTCACATCTTCCGCCCCGAAGACGGTGGCGAAGAACACTATGCCGTCGAAATCGGCCGCCCAGAGCGCGACAAACCGGTTCTGGCCAGGTTGCATTCGGCCTGTTTCACCGGTGACCTTATGGGCAGCCTGAAATGCGATTGCGGTCCGCAACTGAGGGGCGCGCTTGCGCAGATGGGCGCAGAAGGGGCCGGGGTTCTGCTTTACCTTAACCAGGAAGGGCGTGGCATTGGCCTAGCCAACAAGATGCGAGCCTATTTCCTGCAGGATCAGGGGTTCGATACGGTCGAGGCCAACCACCGGTTGGGGTTCGAGGATGACGAACGGGATTTCCGGCTGGGTTCGGATATCTTGAAATCCTTGGGATTCAACTCGGTACGCCTTCTGACCAATAACCCTGCGAAAATCGCTATGATGGAAAAGACCGGGATTGCCGTTGCTGAACGCGTCCCGCTGAAGGTCGGCGAAACGGCCCATAACCGGGGCTACCTGGCGACAAAGGCCGCAAAATCGGGGCATTTGCTTTGACGCCAGATGATCTGGTTCTGACCCCTCGCGGAACACGGTTCGCGGGTCGGATGTTTCCATGCGTGATCGGCAAAGGCGGCTTAACCAACACCAAGCAAGAGGGCGACGGGGCAACGCCCGCCGGCGTGCATCACATCGTAGGGATGCTCTATCGGCCAGAACGGATGGCCCGTCCTGCCAATTGGGCGATTCCCATCGGCCCGCGCGATCTCTGGTCGGACGATGGCCGCGACAGTCACTACAACAACCTGGTCACCGCGCCATACGGTTTCAGCCATGAAAAACTGCGCCGCGCCGATCCTTTATATGATCTGGTGCTGATCACCGACTGGAACTGGCCCAACGCGGTGCCGGGTCGTGGGTCGGCGATCTTTATTCACCAATGGCGGCGTCCGGGATTCCCGACCGAAGGCTGTGTTGCGTTTCGCCGCGATCACCTGCGCTGGATCGCTGGGCGGGTGTCATTGGGTACGCGCCTGATCATTCCCCGGGCTTAACGCGCTCACCAAAAATGGCCGACCCCACGCGCACATGGGTTGCGCCCAGCGCGATGGCCTGTTCGAAATCACCACTCATACCCATCGACAGACCATTAAGCCCGTTGCGTTCAGCGATCTTGGCCAGCAAGGCGAAATGCAGGGACGGTTCTTCATCTATTGGGGGGATACACATTAAGCCTTGCACCGGCAGGTCCAGATCCCGGCACTCCGCAACAAAGGCATCTGCATCAGCGGGCAGGATACCTGCCTTTTGATCCTCTTCCCCCGTATTGACCTGAATGAACAGGTCCGGGCATTTACCCATTTCCTGCGCCAGCCGCGCCAGTGTTTTTGCCAGCTTGGGACGGTCAACCGAGTGGATGGTGCTGAACAAGTCAAACGCCTGCCGGGCCTTGTTGGTTTGCAAGGGTCCAATCAGGTGCAGATCAACATCTGGAAACTGCTCGGTAAAACGCGGCCATTTTCCGGCGGCCTCTTGCACCCGGTTTTCGCCGAAACACCGATGGCCCTGCTCTAGAACGGCCTGCACGCGCTCATCCGGTTGCACCTTGGAAACAGCGATCAATTTAACAGACCCCGCAGACCGCCCTGCGGCGGTTTCGGCCTTGGCAATACGGGCGGTGATATCTTGCAGCGACATAGATAGGGTACCTCAATCTGCTTTATGCGCAGGAAAACACCATGTCGCCGCAAGAGAAAAGGGCAGGCCCGAAGACCTGCCCTTAAACCTTTCGGTTCAGATCAACTTAGAAGTTGAACTGCGCACCGAAGTCAGCAACGATCGTTGAGTCGTCGCAAACGTCACAGTCGTTTACACCGATACCACCGCGCAGCGATGCACCGCCGCCCAGGTCGTAGATGGCGCCAGCAGCAACCTGCTGAGTGTCCGCATCCGCGTTACCGTCGCCGTAGGCGAAGATCAGAGTGGTTGCGGCACCCAGGTTGTAGGCAGCCGACAGACCCCATGCGGTGCCGTCAGTTGCGTCAACTTCGGTGGCGTCGTCTGCTACGAACAGAGTACCCGAGAAGTCGCCCCATTCACCACCCAGAGTCAGAACTGTCAGGCTTGGATCGCTACCACCGAAGTCGTCCAGATCAGTCTGACCGTAGGCAATCGCTGCGGTGATGTTGTTGAACGAGTAGGTCGCGCTGATGTCCCAGCGGTCAGCGTCAACTGCAGAACCGTTCAGGCCCAGAGTCGCTTGGTCGTACGATGCGCCAAACGCAAAGTCACCAACTGCGTACTGGAAGAACACAGCGTTCGAACCCGAACCGGTCGAGCTGTAGGCCAGGAAGTTGTAGTCAACGCCGGAGTACTGACCAGCGAACAGTTCCAGACCAACTTCGTTACCATAGTAGTTTGCGAGGTTGTCGAACGAACCGGCAACGTTGCCGGCGTCAACACGCAGACCACCGTAGATAACCGAGAAGCGCGCGCCGTTCAGACCAGCCGAGTTGGCTTCGCCGGTCGAAGAGTTTTCGTCGGCTTGCAGACGAACACGGCCTTCAAAGCGAACGCCACCGTCGGTTTCGGTGAAACCGTCAATGTTCAGACGGAAACGCGAAACCAGGATTGCGTCGTCGGTGTCGACAACTGCAGTACCGGTGGTGGTGGTGGTCTGGCCAGTGTTGGTGGCGCCGCCAGTGGTTGTTGTGGTTACACCAGTGTTGACGTTGAAGTTCGTTACAGTACCGGTACGGTCTTCAGAGTACCCAATACCAAAGCGGCCATAACCGCTAAAGTTAACGCCGGACTCGGCGGCCGCAACGCCTGCGGTTGCAATCAGAGCCGTCGTTGCGAAGAGAACTTTTTTCATCTTGTTTCCCTCGGTTTCAAAAAGTTTATCTACTCGACACATGCCACAGCATATGTCTCAGCACGGACACCGTTTCGCTCTTTTTGCCCCCTTTACGCAAGCTTGGCATAAGGACTGCCCGCTCATTGACCCTGAATTGGTGCAAGGATGCCACAGTCGGTTTTGAGGGCCTGATGGACCCCACACCAAACCATATGTGACAATAATAGGGTTGTTGCTGAACGGGTCCTTGTCTAGGAGTATCACTCAGACAATGTAGACCAAAGTGAACAGGACCAGTCGACAATGCGCCTGCAGACGATTTTCGGTTTGATCATAATGACTGCTGCCGTGTCGGCCTGCGGAGAGAATCGGGGGGCCACGCCGAACCCGGATGTGCTTGCAACCGGTGGCAATTCCGATGAGCAGGAACTGAACGATCCGAACCGCTCGACCATCTGGGATGTCTTCAACACGGCTGATGCCGAGCAAGTCACCAACGTGAATCGCTATCTGTGGGCTGCATCGCTGGACGTTCTGAACTTCCTGCCCGTTCAGGAGATTGACCCGTTTACCGGTGTAATTGTAACAGGTTACGGCACGCCTCCGGGCGGGGGGCGGCAATACCGGGCAACGGTTCACATCAGCGATCCGGCTCTTGCGGCGCGATCTCTGAGAGTTGCTTTGCAGACAAGCGGCGGCAATCCGGTTAGCGCGGCAACCACCCGCGCTGTCGAGGATGCGATCCTGTCCCGCGCCCGCCAGTTGCGCATTGCGGACAACAAGCTCTAGCAACCCGCCGAAAATCGCAATATTACCACGCCGGGTTCACGCCCGGCGTTTTCATTCACGAAGGACCGCACGATGTCTCGCTATTCGGCCACCGAAATCGAAGCAAAATGGCAAGAGGCCTGGGACAAGGCCGGAATCTTCACCGCCAACCACAAGGCGGACAAGCCGAAATACTACGTGCTTGAGATGTTCCCTTACCCGTCGGGCCGAATCCATATGGGGCATGTGCGCAACTACACGATGGGTGACGTGATCGCGCGGCACAAACTGGCGACCGGGCACAACGTGCTGCATCCGATGGGCTGGGACGCGTTCGGTATGCCGGCAGAGAACGCCGCGATGGCGATTGGCGGCCACCCGAAGGACTGGACCTACGGCAACATCGCCGACATGCGCGGGCAGATGAAACCACTGGGGCTGTCTATCGACTGGTCCCGCGAATTCGCCACCTGTGACCCCGAATACTACGGTCAGCAGCAGGCTTTGTTCCTGGATATGCTTGAGGCCGGGCTGGTCTATCGCAAGAACGCCGTGGTGAACTGGGACCCGGTCGACATGACCGTTCTGGCCAACGAACAGGTTGAAAACGGGCGCGGCTGGCGTTCTGGCGCGCTTGTCGAGCGGCGCGAACTGACACAGTGGTTCTTCAAGATCTCGGATTATTCCGAAGAGCTGCTTGAGGCACTGGACACACTGGACAATTGGCCCGCCAAGGTGCGGCTGATGCAGGAAAACTGGATCGGCAGATCGCGCGGTCTGCAATTCGGGTTCGAGCGCACCGATGGGGGTGAGCCGATCACCGTATACACAACGCGCCCCGATACGTTGTTGGGCGCGTCCTTTGTCGGTATCTCTCCGGATCATCCGATAGCCAGACAGTTGGAAGCTGAGAATCCGGAAGTGGCTGAATTTGTTGCTGAATGTCGCAAAGGCGGCACCACGGAAGAAGCCATCGAAACCGCCGAAAAGCTTGGATACGACACCGGTATTCGTGTCAAACATCCTCTGGACCCGAATTGGGAGCTGCCGGTCTGGATCGCGAACTTCATCCTTATGGATTATGGCACCGGTGCGATCTTTGCCTGCCCGGCGCATGACCAGCGCGATCTGGATTTCTGCCGCAAGTATGACTTGCCCGTGATCGACACGTTCTTTGCGCTGGATGACGGCACTCCGGTCGACAAGATCGCATTCGTCCCGCCCAAAACCGAGAAAGTCCGCTGGGTGAATCACTTTGCAGGTTTGACCGAGGCCACTGGTGACGAGGCGATCAACGCCACGGTCGATTTCGCCGAAAAGGCGGGGTGGGGAGAAGGCGTCACCAAGTACCGGTTGCGTGATTGGGGCCTGTCGCGCCAGCGCTACTGGGGCTGCCCGATTCCCGTGGTGCATTGCGAAAAATGCGGCGTTGTGCCCGAGAAGAAAGAAAACCTGCCGATCCGTCTGCCCGACGATGTCACCTTCGATAAACCGGGAAACCCGCTGGACCGTCATCCGACATGGCGCGATTGTGCCTGCCCCAAATGCGGCGGATCTGCCCGGCGCGAAACGGATACGATGGATACGTTTGTTGATTCGTCGTGGTATTTCGCGCGCTTCACCGCTCCGCGCGCTGAAACACCCACCGATCTGGCCGAGGCCGAATACTGGATGAACGTTGATCAGTACATCGGCGGTATCGAGCATGCGATTCTGCACCTGCTCTATTCCCGCTTCTTCGCACGGGCGATGAACATCACCGGCCACCTGCCCAAGAAAGCCATCGAACCCTTCGATGCCCTGTTTACGCAGGGCATGGTGACGCACGAGATATACCAGACACGCGATGAAAAAGGCCGCCCAGTCTACCACCTGCCCGAGGATGTGACCGACGGCAAACTGGCCGATGGGACAGAGGTTGAGATCATCCCTTCGGCCAAAATGTCGAAATCCAAGAAAAACGTTGTTGATCCGGTCAGCATCATCTCGGCCTTTGGCGCAGATACCGCGCGTTGGTTCGTGCTGTCCGATTCGCCGCCCGAGCGTGACGTAGAGTGGACCGCATCCGGGGCCGAAGCCGCATTCAAGCATCTCAGTCGCGTTCACCGCATCGCGACCGAGATCACCGCGTCAAACGTTCCGCCCAATGCCGACGACGAAACCCTGCTGCGCGAGATGCACAAGGCCATTCATGACGTGACGGGTGGGGTCGAATCTTTTGGGTTCAACGCCTCCATCGCCAAGCTTTATGCCTTTACCAACACGCTGGCGAAATCCAAGGCAGGCACAGCCGCAAAACGCGAGGCAGCCAAAACGCTGGCACAGCTGATGTCGCCCATGACCCCGCATCTGTCAGAAGAACTCTGGCAGCTTTTGGGCGGCGAAGGGCTGGTTGCCACCGCCCCGTGGCCTGTCGCGGATGAGGCGATGCTGATCGACGACACCATCACCCTGCCGATCCAGATCAACGGCAAACGCCGCGCGGAAATCAGCGTGGCCAAGGATTTGGCCAAGGCAGAGGTTGAAAAAATCGCGCTCAGCACCGAAGCTGTCCAAAAGGCGCTGGATGGTGCCGCGCCGAAGAAAGTGATTGTTGTCCCGGGCCGGATCGTGAATGTCGTTGTTTGACCGCAGAACCCTGTTGTTGATGCCGCTGGTGCTGGCAGCCTGTGGCTTTGAGCCGGTCTATGCACCCGGCGGGTCGGGCGCAGCGTTGAATGGGAAGGTTGCCGTTTCAGTCCCGAACTCGACCGACAGCTACTTGATGGTCCAGAATCTTGAACAACGTCTGGGTCGCAGCGCGAATTCGGGGAATGACTACAATCTGGACGTGAGTGTCGCGACTGTTATCCGGTCGGCCGCTATCACCCCAACCAACGAGATCAACCGCTATACCATTGAAGGCAGAGCGAATTACGCCCTGAAATCCAACAGCACGGGTCAGGTTGTTGCATCCGGTGCCGTCAATAATTTCGTCGGCTATTCAGCTGCCGGATCGACGGTCTCAACCTTGGCAGACGAGCGCGATGCCCGGCAAAGGTTGATGGTGATCCTGGCGGACCAGATCGTAAACGAGCTTTATGCCACGCCGGGTCTTGGCTCATGAAGCTCAGCCCGCGCGAGGCTGAGGGGTATTTCGCGCGGCCCGACGCCGACAAGGCCGGGCTTTTGATCTATGGCGCAGATGCGATGCGCGTGGCTTTGAAACGCCAACAGGTTTTGACCGCACTACTGGGCAGCAATGCCGAAGAAGAAATGCGCCTGACCCGAATGCCGGGCGCTGATCTACGCGGCGATCCTGCCCTGTTGCTGGATGCGGTCAAGGCGGTGGGCTTTTTCCCCGGGCCGCGCGCGGTATTTGTCGAAGACACTACGGACGTCGCAGCCCCCGCGATCATCGCCGCGTTCGAGGATTGGGCTCCGGGTGACGCCCAGATCATCGTTACTGCCGGGCAGCTCAAAGCCAGCTCGAAAATCCGCAAAGCGTTCGAGGCGCACCCGTTGGCCTATGCGGTCGGTATCTACGACGACCCACCATCCCGGGGCGAGGTCGAACGGATTCTTAAGCAGTCCGGGTTGGACAACATCCCCAATGATTCAATGTCTGCATTGGTCGAGTTGGCGACCGCGATCAGCCCGGGTGATTTTGCGCAAACCATCGAAAAACTGTCGCTCTACAAGTACGGCGACAGGTCAGAGCTGTCTATCGAGGATATCATGGCCTGCGCCCCCCGCTCGACCGAGGCCGGGCTGGATGATGTTCTGAACGTAATCGCCGAGGGCCGTGCCGGCGAGATCGGCCCGCTGATTCGGCGTTTGCAATCCCAAGGCACCAACGCGGTTACCCTGTGCATCGGTGCGACCCGGCATTTTCGCACGCTTTATGCCTGTGCGTCGGACCCCGGCGGGGCAGCACAGGGAATCGGTAAGCTGCGGCCACCGGTATATGGTAAACGCCGTGACCGGATTCTACGGCAGGCGCAAGGTTGGGGCGCACCGAAATTGCAGACCGCGCTGACCGTTCTGACCGATACCGACCTTTCACTGCGCTCAGCAGGTCAAACCGCACCCGCGATGGCATTGGTCGAACGTGCGATGATTCGCTTGGCGATGCTGGCGCGGTCTCGCTAACGCGCTTGCAACCATTCCGCGGCAGATCGCCCGGCCCATTTCCCGGTCGCCAAACAGGCGGTCAGCAGATAGCCGCCGGTTGGGGCCTCCCAATCCAACATCTCTCCGGCGCAGAACACACCGGGAATCGCGGTCAGCATCAGCCCACCATCCAAAGCAGTACGTTTTATGCCGCCCGCTGTCGAAATCGCTTCGTCCATAGGACGCAGGCTATCGTATCGGATCGGCAGATACTTGAGGGCCTCGGGCCATCGCGCCTGCGGCAGACCGTTACTTTTGGTCATCTCATGAAACAGCGCGATCTTTTGTGGCGGCAGGCGGAGTGATTTTTTCAGCCATTGTGACAGCGTGGTCTTGGATTTCTTTCTATCAAGCCGGGATTGCAGGGCCGCTAGGTCCAAATCTGGCAGCAGATCGAGGTAGAGCGGCGCACCCTCACGCAACGCTGGAGTCAGGGAATACATCCCCCCACCCTCTAGCCCGGTTGCCGAGATCGTGGCTTCGCCCCGACTTTGCAGTTTTCCAGCCTTCCAGCGCACCGACTTGAGCGGCGAACCGAAATACGGTTGCATATGATCGCTCCAACCAACGGATAAGGCAGCGTTCGCCGGTGCAAAAGGGGCCGTCGCGACACCTGCGTCCCCCAAGATTTTTGCCCACTGGCCGTCCGAGCCCAACCGCGCCCAACTTGCCCCGCCCAGTGTCAGTATTGTCACATCCGGCGCAAGCCTCTGCTCGCCGTCCGGTGTTTCGAACAGCAGTGCATCGCGATCCCAACCCAGCCAACGCCAGCGGGTTCTGATCTGAACGCCTGCGGCCTCAAGCCGGGACAGCCACGCACGTAACAGCGGCGATGCTTTCATCACCGTCGGAAACACTCGGCCTGTCGTACCGGTGTATACCTCTTGCCCTAACCCTTGCGCCCAGCGCTGTACGCCAGTGGCGTCGAAATCGGCAATCATAGGTCGCAGCCAGTTGGCCGCGTCCCCATACGATTGCAACAAAGTCTCAAGGGGTTCATCCTTGGTCAGGTTCAGACCCGATTTCCCCGCCATCAGAAACTTGCGACCAACCGAGGGCTTGGCCTCGGCCACAAGAACGTCATGGCCAGCGGCAGACAATTCCTCAGCAGCCATCAAACCTGCGGGTCCAGCCCCGATTATCACTGCCTGCGCCACGACTGCCCCCTTGCTTTCCGCTCCGTCCCGCGCATTTCTACGTGGGCCATGTCGAACAGTGATCCGATCTGCCCGCTCTGTGACCGCCCCATTCCGAATGGGGGCGGCAGCCTGCACCATCTGATCCCAAAACTCAAAGGGGGCAAGGGCGGACCGACGGTTTTGTTGCATGTCATCTGCCACAAAGAGGTTCACGCCACGCTGACCGAAGCGGAATTGGCTCGCGAGTTCAACACCGTCGAGGCTTTGCGCGGTCATCCACGGCTTGAAAAATTTCTGCAATGGGTCCGGAAACGACCGCCCGGCTTTCGGTCGAAAGTTCCGGGCAAACGCCGTGGGCGGTGATCAACCCGGACGCACAGGATCACCAAAGGCATCGCGGACGGATACCGCCAGCCCCTGAACCTCTAACCCGCGATAGTCAGGTGCCGGCGCGAATTGCGCCCCGGAAAGATGCTGGAACTCCAGCACCGTGTATGGTCGTTTCCAAAGCCATTCGCGGTTTGCAACAGACCAAATATCGGGGTCAGGCGGCGTTTCATCGGTGAAGGCATAGAAATGCAGGTCGAACCCCAATTGGGCCACATCCTGAATTGACAACAGCCGCATGCCTTGAGCACGGCAGAAAGCATCTTCGGCGGCGATATTCCCTGTGCGCAAGGTGATCTGGCCGATGCAAGCTTTTGCAAATGGCGCGGCAGGATTGGCGGCGTTCAACGGGCGGTTGGCCTGAAAATCATGTTGCAGCAACTCGATTACAAACCCTTCCGGGTCTTTCAGGTGACACATATAGCCAATGTCGAGAAACTGTTTCGGTTCCGAGACTTCGACACCTTTTTGGCGCAGACGGGATACGGCGAGATCAACATCCGGCACGGTGATCCCGATCTTCCAGTACCTTTGCCCGCCGTCATGCGTATATCCACCTCCACCCGGCATCAAAAGCAGGTCCGCGTCCTGACCCGCATAGCCAACTCTGTGGTTCGGCCCTTGTGCTTGTGCCGTCATGCCCAAAGCATCCGCATAGAAACCTGCAAGCCGTTCGGGGTTCGCGACACGCAGAAGCAAAGCGGACAATCTCATCGGCACATCCTTGCGATTCCTGCCGCGATCTCAGGCGTGGCGGCCAGACTGTCAGCGACAAGCTCACGCGCCGTTTGCATCAGTTGATCGGGCTCAACCACCCTGTCAACCAGCCCAAAGCCATAGGCTTCCTCAGCCGTTATCTTTTGCCCGGCCATCAGGATCATCTTGGTGCGCGCTGGCCCGATCAGGGCAGCCATACGCCCGGGATCTGATGGTTGCGGCAGAAAACCCAATTTCATTACCGGGTAAAAGACCTTGGTGTGCGGCACTGCAATTCGAATGTCACAGGCCAAGACCATCCCGTTAGCTCCACCTGCCAGCGTTCCGTTCAAGGCGGCAACCGTAAGACAGGGCAAAGCTGCAATTGCGCCCGATACCCGCTCCCACAGGTCCGAGGTTGCAAGGCCCGCCCGCGCCTCTTCCAGATCAGCCCCCGCGCTGAAAACCTTGCCTTTACCGGTCAGGATCAGAGCGCGCGCCTCGGTCGCGGCTTCCGCGATTTCGGCCAGATCACTTAGCATCGCAGCCGTCAGAGCATTGGCCTTTGACGGATTATTGAGCGTGACCGTCCACAACCCATCTGCCTTGGTCAATTCGATCACGTCAGCCCAACCCGTTTGCGGATATCTTCGCGCCGCAGAGAAACTTCGGTGCCCAAAAACTCATCCGCATCGGACGAACACATCCACAGCAGCGCCCGCGCGGGCCAATCGGCGGGGATGTGATCGCTCCACTCCAACTGGCTGACGGCGTTGATGCCGCTGGCCTTGATTACCCGCTGCATATCCGTGGCAACAGTTCCGGGGGAAAGGCCCATGGCGCGGATGCCGTGTATCGACTCTTCAAGATGCAGACATTCGGTCAGCATCTTGGCCCCAGCTTTCGAGGCGCAGTAATGACTCCATGCTTCAATTGCATTAGACGCCGCGCCTGATGAAACGGTAATCACCGTCCCGCCTCCGGCAGCACGCATCACAGGCAGCGCCGCGCGCATTCCATGGAACACACCCTTGAGATTGATATCGATGGCCGCGCTCCAGGCTGCGACATCGGCATTGGACAAATGAGAGATCGGATCAATCACACCCGCGTTGCCGATCACGACATCCAACCCGCCGAAACGGTCCACACACTCTGCGACGGCCTGTTCAACCTGCGAAAAATTGCTGACGTCACATTGCAGCGCCATGGCTTGATCACCCAGCGCCTCGGCCAATGCGCCGATCTGATCGCCACTGCGCGCCACCAGTGCAACATTTGCCCCCGCTGCGGCAAAAACGCGCCCCGCCTCGGCCCCGATGCCGCGGCTGGCTCCTGTTATCAGTACGGTTTTGCCCTGCATTTCCACCCTGTACCTCCGTTGTTTTGAGATTAAGTGAATCTCTACCGCGCCAAGGGGGAAAGGGTCCAGCCCTTGCCCCTTGACGCCTGCCTCTGCAGGCACGACGATGCCGGCAAATTGATAAAGAAGGGTTCTCAGATGTCCGTTTTCCTTCGTCGCAGCAGCGGCGCAGTCTTAGCTTATGCCCTTGTCACCCAAGGCGCGCTCGCCGACGTCACCGCCCAACAGGTGTGGGATGACTGGCAAGCCTACTTGTCCCAGATGGGATATACCGTATCGGCAGAGCAATCGACAGCAGGCAATGTGACCACCATCACGGATATGAAGGTGGTCGCCACCGTTCCGGACGCTAGCGGATCGTTTGAGATGAACGTCCCGCAGATGACCCTGACCGAAAACGGCGATGGCACAGTCAATATCGGTCTGCCGGAAAGCCTTCCCATGACCTTGTCCGGTGAAGAGGATGGCGAGGCGTTCTCGGTCGATATCGAATACTACCACACAGGGCTGGAGATGGTGGTCTCGGGCGATCCTGACGATATGACCTATGACTATTCCGCGCCAGCGCTTGGACTGAAGCTGGGCGGCCTGCAAGTCGATGACGAGACCATTCCAGAAGACAGTCTGGACATGGATCTGAAACTATCCGACCTGGCTGGCAGCACACGAATGAAAATCGGTGAGTCGCGGTCAGTTGATCAGAATATGACAGCCGCGACGCTCACCTATGATCTGGTGTTCAACGACCCTGAAGGATCGGATGACGGCAAGATTAACGGATCACTGAACCAGCTCACGTTCGAGGGTACCAGCGTGGTCCCAGACGATTTCGACGGGACAGACCCGCAAGCCTTCTTTGAGAACGGCTTTTCATTCTCGGGTCTGTTTACCTATGCCTCCGGTCAAACCGCGATTGCAGGCACCAGCGAGGGCGAGGCATTCTCGATGGGAAGCGAATCCGAAGGCGGACGCTTTGGCGTCAGCATCGACGATCAGCGCCTGGCCTATGATGTCGAGCAGAACAGCTCGAAACTGGCGGTGACCACGGATGACCTGCCCTTTCCGATCGAAATCGCGATGGCAAATGCCGGTATGAAGTTCGAATTTCCGGTACAGCAATCCGAAGAGGTTCAGCCCTTTGGCTTTGCCATGAACCTGAAGGATTTCACCATGTCGGATGTGTTGTGGAGCATGTTCGATCCGGCAGGCGCCTTACCGCGTGACCCTGCAACCATTGCGTTGGACGCAACCGGTACTGCAAAAATACTGACAAACTTGTTCGATCCGGAATCGGTCGAAGCCATGGAGACCACGGGCGCTGCGCCGGGTGAGCTGCATTCGCTGAAGATCAACGAATTGCTGGTCTCTTTGGTTGGCGCTAAGCTGACCGGAGATGGCGACTTTACCTTCGACAATTCCAACGCGGCCGAGTTTGACGGTATGCCGACCCCTACGGGCGTGGCGAACCTGCAACTGGTGGGTGCCAACGCTTTGATCGACACGCTGATCAGCATGGGCCTGGTTGACGAGAACGAAGCGATTGGCGCGCGCATGATGATGGGCATGATGGCTGTTCCGGGCGACGCGCCGGACACGCTGAACTCCAAGATCGAATTCACCGAAGACGGTCAGATTCTGGCCAATGGTCAGCGCATCAAATGATGCTCTCAGCGGTGAAGCTCAGCCTTAAATGGGCTTCGCCGCACTAGGAATTCAGGTTTCTAACTAAGTTCTTCCATCAGCGCCCGAGCGATGCGTCGCCCGGCCTTTCGGCCATCAAAAAGTGCCAGGATATTCGCATTCAACTTCTCGTTTGAAGGATTTTTGCTTCACAACAAAAAAACTTAGCGTGGTGCAACAGAACATGCCTTTGAGGTTCGGCCGTTAGGCCATGCTCGACGAACACGTTGAAAGGCACGATTACTGCAGAAACGTTCAACCTCCCTAGAACACCGAAGACGCGTCTGATTAAAGACCCAGACCCTTTGTCTGCCGCCTTCGAAACTAGGCGCGGTTTGCCGGGCTCAACGGCGACTCAATCTGCCCTGAGGTCTTGCGGGAACGGCAGTCCAAGGCTAGGTCCAGTGCATTGCAACCGGAGGCCGCATGACCCGTACACCTGAAGATATCAGCCACGCCCTGCTGGACGCTGCCCGCAAAGCCGGGGCGGATGCTGCGGATGCCATTGTGATCGACGGATCTTCGGTCTCTGTCGAAGTCCGTGGCGGCGCGCTGGAACATGCCGAGCGGTCAGAGGGTACTGATCTTGGCCTGCGGGTCTTGCTGGGTCAGCGGCAAGCGATTGTATCCAGTTCGGACAGCAGCCCCGAAACACTGGCCACCATGGCCGAACGCGCCGTCGCCATGGCCCGCGAGGCACCAGAGGACCCGTTTGCCGGGTTAGCCCATTCGGACCAGTTGGCCACTGGCTGGGACGTTACCGCGCTTGAATTGTTCGATCCAGCCCAGGAACCGGCAGCTGAGGATTTGTTGCAAGATGCATTGGCGGCCGAGGCGGCGGCGCTTGCGGTTCACGGCGTTTCGCAAGTTTCGGATGCGGCGGCGGGCTATGGCACGCATCGCGTGCATCTGGCGGCAACCAATGGCTTTTCCGGCGGTTATGCCCGCAGCAGCCGATCCACCTCTTGCGTGGCGATCTCGGGCGAAGGCACGGGGATGGAGCGCGACTATGACGGCGACAGCCGCACCTTCCAAAGCGACCTGCGCAGCCCCGACGAGATCGGCCGCACCGCCGGCGAACGCGCCGTAGCGCTGGTGGGTGCCCGCAAGCCTGCCACAGGTACGTTTCCGGTCCTGTTTGACGAACGAATTTCATCCTCGCTGATCGGTCATTTGCTGGCGGCCAGTAACGGGGCCGCAATTGCACGCGGGGCATCCTGGCTTAAGGATTCTCTGGGCGAGCAAGTGCTGCCAGAGCATCTGTCGCTAATCGAAGACCCACACCGCCCACGCATCTCAGGCTCGCGCCCCTTTGATGCCGAGGGGTTGCCGACGCAACGGCGTGCGATTGTCGAAAATGGTGTCCTGACCGGTTGGACCCTGGACCTGTCCAGCGCGCGCAAACTGGACATGACCTCGACAGGCAATGCGGCCCGCGGTGTGTCCGGACCGCCATCGCCCAGCAACTGGAACCTGAGTCTGACGCAGGGCAAACACAGCCGCGAAGACCTGCTGCGCGACATGGGCACCGGCCTATTGGTGACGTCGATGATCGGGTCCACCATCAATCCGAACACCGGCGATTATTCGCGCGGGGCCTCGGGGTTCTGGGTCGAAAACGGAGAGATTACGCACCCGGTCAATGAATGCACCATCGCAGGCAATCTGCGCGATATGCTGAAACGGATCATCCCGGCAAACGACGCGCGGCCCTGGCTGTCGCGGGTTGTCCCCTCGATTCTGGTCGAAGGAATGACACTTGCCGGCAGCTGACCTGCAACTTCTGATCGACGCCGCATTAGAGGCCGGAAAGATCGCGACACGGTATTCGGGTGATACGGCGCAACGCTGGGATAAACCCGGCGGCGCGGGGCCGGTGACCGAGGCCGATCTTGCCGTCAACGCCATGTTGGAACAGCGCCTGCCCTTCGCCCGGCCCGGCTATGGCTGGCTAAGCGAAGAAACCGAAGACAACAGCGCCCGGTTATCGAAGGACCGTCTGTTTATCATCGACCCCATTGATGGCACCCGCAGTTTTGCCGAAGGGTCGCGCACATGGGCGCACTCTTTGGCGGTCGCCGAGCGGGGCGAAGTAACGGCAGCGGTGATTTTCCTACCGCGGCGCGATCTGCTTTACGCGGCTGCAAAGGGGCAAGGCGCGACGTTGAACGGTGCCCCGATCCGTGTTTCCGGGGTTTCAACCTTGGAAACGGCCGAGATTCTGGCCGCCAAGCCCAACCTCGACCCGCGCCATTGGCGGCAAGGCGAAGTGCCGGAATTCAAACGGGTTTACCGCCCCTCGCTTGCCTATCGACTGGCGCTTGTCGGACAAGGCCGGTTCGACGGGATGCTGACGCTTCGGCCGAGTTGGGAATGGGATATCGCCGCAGGCGACCTGATTATCCGCGAGGCGGGCGGCACCTGCTCTGACCGGCTCGGTCTTCCTCTGCGATTCAACAACGCAAATCCACGTCTGAACGGCGTGATTGCGGCGGGCGCGGCAGTGCACCAGATCTTGCGGGCACGGCTTGACCCCGGCAGCACCGGCATTCGCCCATGAGCAAGCCGCGTTCGCTCAGCCTGGCTGCATATAGGGTTCTTTCCTGGGGCGTACCTAACGCGGCTGCCTTGTCTTATCCAGACCGCCCGGAAGGTGAAGTCATTTGGGCGCACATCAGCACCCAAGACCGTCAACGCGCGGTGACCGATTTCTGCCGTCGCCTGCAACAGGTCCGGCCTAATTTGAATGTACTGCTGACAACGCCGCCCGGAGCCGATCTGTCGCGCTGGGATCGGTCCGAGTTTCCGCTTGTCGATCTGCCGCTGGAACAGACCGGCGCAGCGCGGGCGTTTCTTGATCATTGGCGCCCGGATATCGGCCTGTGGGTCGGGGGCGGCCTGATGCCAAATGTGATTACACGCGCCGATGAGCGGGGTATCCCCCTGATCCTTATCGAGGCGCAGATCGACATCAACATCGCGCGCGGTGCACGGTGGCTGCCCGATATCACCCGTTTTACGTTAGATTGCTTTCAATCGATTCTGGCCACAACGCCCGAAACGGTACGCACCATCCGACGCCTTGGTATCGCGTCAAGCAAGGTGTCCGAAGCTCCACCCCTGCATGTTAGTCCAAACCCTAAACCCTGGCCTGAAGATGAGCTGATCGAGATCACCCACGCGCTGGCCGGGCGTCCAGTTTGGCTTTCAGCCTGTGTGCTGGATACGGAATTCATCTCGGTCCTTACCGCCCACCGTCAGGCGCTGCGGATACTGCCGCGGCTAACGCTGGTGCTGCATGTGGCGGACGTGGCCGAGGCCGAGCCACTGCACCGCCGCCTGGAAAACATGGACCTGCGTTGTACCAATTGGGATACGGGCGGGCAGATCGAAGACACCACGCAGGTCATACTGTCGTCCGAACAGGAAGATCTGGGTTTGTGGCACAGGGTCTCGCCTGTCACTTTTATGGGCCGCTCACTTGAAAGGGGCGCGGGCGGGCATGATCCGCTGGTTGGCGTTGCGCTTGGCTCATCCGTGATCCACGGCCCGTTTGTGCATCGGCATCAGCAGATATACGATCAGTTGGATCAGGCCGGGGCAACCCGCGTCGTCAGAACGGCAACCGAGTTGGGTGACGCCGTGGTTGAGCTGCTTTCGCCGGACCGCGCCGCGGATATGGCATTGGCGGGATGGCGTATCGTTTCCGAAGGCGCACCCCAGGCTGATAAACTGGTCGATATGGTACAGGATTGCCTGGATCAGCGGAGTACGAAGTGATGCGGGCACCGAACTTTTGGAACACCGCGCCGGACCAACTGGATCTGCGCGCGCGTCTTCTGGCGCCGCTTGGCCACGTCTACGCCGCAGCCACGGCGCGGCGGGTCGCGGCCGGCGCGGGCTACAAACCCGGTGTTCCGGTCATCTGCATCGGCAATCTGAACGCAGGTGGCACCGGTAAGACGCCGACCGTGATTTGGATGATCGAGCAACTGCGCGACGCCTGGCACCAACCACACGTCGTCACACGCGGTCACGGTGGGTCACTGGAGGGTCCGGTGCAGGTCGATCCGACCAAACACAGCGCCGCACAGGTTGGGGATGAGCCATTGTTGCTGGCTGCCTTTGCCGAGGTTTGGGTCGCCAAGGACCGCGCCGCCGGTGCCCGCGCCGCAGCGGAAGCAGGTGCAACTGTGATTCTGCTTGATGACGGGTTTCAGAACCCGTCGGTCGCCAAGGATTTCTCGGTTATCGTGGTAGATGCGGCACGTGGCTTTGGCAATGGGTTGTGCCTGCCAGCAGGACCGTTGCGTGAACCTGTCGAGGTCGGGCTAAGGCGCGCTGATCTGGTGTTGTCTCTGGGTGATGACGCGGCGCAAACCGAATTTGCGGCTCGTTGGGGGCAAGCCCTGACCAAACCCCATGCAACAGGAGCCGTTGAACCCCTGCAAACCGGTATGGATTGGAGTGACACGCCTGTTCTGGCCTTTGCAGGGATCGGCCATCCCGAGAAGTTCTTTGCCACCCTGCGCCAGCAAGGCGCTAAGTTGCTAAGGGCCGAAGCGCTGGATGATCACCAGCCTTTGACCCCGGCGCTGATGACGCGGTTGGAAAACGACGCACGCCTGCTCGGCGCGCAGATGGTTACAACGGAAAAAGACGCGGTTCGCCTGCCACCCGCATTTCGAAGCAAGGTGATCACCTTGCCGGTGCGACTTAGGGTAAATGAGCCCGACAAGGTCCGGCAGATGCTTTTGCGGATTGCCCCCTCGCCCTGAGTGGCGACCAGCCCTGAACAGGCTGGTCACATCAATTGCTTAACTACCCAGTTCAGCCTCGATCAGCTTTTTGAAATCGGCATAAGACTGGTTGCCCACTTTCTCTCCGTTAATGATGAACGACGGTGTGGATTGAACGCCGTCGCGTTCGGCGTTTTCCTGATACCAGGCCACCAGCGTCTGAGCGCGTGTTCCGTCCTGCAGACAAGCCTCAAGCTGATCATTGTCGATACCGGCCAGCCGCCCGATCTTGCGCAGTTCATCCACGATCTCGGCAGGGCCGCCTGCCTTCGTCCATTCGGATTGACCTTCATAGATCAGATCAGAAATCCCGAAGAACTTTTCAGGCCCGTCGCAACGCGCAACCATCGAGGCCCACAGACCATATCGGTCAAAATACACCTCACGATAGATGAATTTCACCTTACCGGTGTCGATAAAGTCCTTTTTCAACTGCTTGAACGGGCCGTTATGGAAATTGGCACAATGCGGACAGGTGTAAGAGGCATACTCGATGATTTCGACAGGCGCATCCTCGGCCCCCTGCACCATCTCGACAATTGTCGAGGTGTCCAGATCGGCTTCTTGTGCTTCGGCGCTGCTGATCAGCGGATACGAAGACGTGGAATTCGACAGCGACAGCCAATAGCCGCCTGCGGCAATGGCGACAGCCGCGCAGATTCCAGTTGCAATACGGCTCATTTCTCAGCCCTTTCTCAGCGTTTTTGTTTGGATAGAACGTTACGACCCAGACGTTCAAGGGCCGCGCGCAAATCACCATCGTGAACCTCGCGTGCGGTCCGGTCTGCCTCGGCTGCAATCTCTGGATTGAGTCTTGGTTTTGCCGGTTTCGGCTTGTGGTCAAAACTGGCCTGCCCCTCGGCAAACCCGGTCAGAGCGGTCTGCGTGATGCGCACCCGGCTGATGGCGTTGTAGCCATAGACGGAGTTCACCTTGTCGCGCAATTGTTCTTTCTGCATCTCAAGCATTGGGGCCTGCGGACCGGTCGTCAGCACCGTCAACGTCGCGCCAATACCGCCCTTGCCATAGCCGACATTCACTGGCCTCGCGATAGCGGCCAGATCCTGCCCGACAATTTCAGCCCAATGGGTCAACAGACGTGACACGGCAAAACCCCGGCTCTCCCCGGCGCGCCTGATCTGGTCGTTCAGCAATGTCGCGGTGCGTTTGAACCCGCGGGTCGAAGAACGTCTGCGCTGCATCTGGTTTCCAACTCCTGCGCCGCTATTGTAATGGGCATGACACCGGGCGCCAGAAAAACCCGACAAAGAGATAGATAAAACTTGCGTGACGCTATTCAATCTGACCTGAGCACCGACCTGCTGGACTGGTACGACCGCAACGCCCGTGTGATGCCGTGGCGCGTTGGGCCGGGCGACCGGGCAGCAGGCGTTATGCCCGACCCTTACCGGGTCTGGCTGTCCGAGGTGATGTTGCAGCAAACCACCGTTGCTGCCGTGCGCGATTACTTCACCCGCTTCACCACGCGCTGGTCGACAGTTCAGGCGCTGGCTGCCGCCCCCGACGATCAGGTGATGGGGGAATGGGCTGGGCTGGGCTATTACGCCCGCGCCCGCAACTTGCTGAAATGTGCCCGTGTGGTGGCCGACGACTATGGCGGAGCATTCCCCGATACCTACGATGCCCTGCTGAAACTTCCGGGGATCGGTCCCTATACCGCCGCTGCTATCGCGGCCATCGCCTTTGACCGTCCCGAAACGGTGCTGGACGGCAACGTCGAACGCGTGATGGCCCGCCTGCATGACATCCACGAGCCTCTGCCGGGATCAAAGCCGGTACTCAAAAACAAGGCCGCTGCACTTACGCCGAACACGCGCCCCGGCGACTACGCACAGGCGGTGATGGATCTGGGTGCCACGATCTGCACACCCAAGTCACCCGCCTGTGGAATTTGCCCGCTGCGGGACCCCTGTCAGGCCCGCGCGGCCGGAACACAGACCGATCTGCCGCGTAAAACGCCCAAAAAGCCCAAGCCAACGCGTTATGGCCATGTCTACATAGCCCAGCGCGAAGACGGAGCCTTGTTGTTGGAGCGTCGCCCCGACAAGGGGCTGCTCGGCGGTATGTTGGGCTGGCCCGGGTCCGATTGGTCAGATACGCCGGTCAACACACCCCCTTTTTCAGCGGACTGGCAGGAATTGGCGGGCGAGGTTCGCCACACGTTCACCCATTTCCACCTGATCCTGCGTATATGGACCGCCCCGCTGCCTGCCGGGCTCCACCCACATCGTTTAATTGTGTTAGACAAACATGCTTTCCGCCCCAGCGACCTGCCAACCGTGATGCGCAAGGCGCATGATCTTTGGCGCAATCGGTAACCCATTGTGCGGTGTAACGGACTTGGACTAGTCTCGGCCCAGTTGTTCGGAGCTTGGGAATGATCGCAACAGAAACTCTGTCCCGCTGGCAATCGGCCCTGCCCTTTTGGGTCTCATTCCTGTTGATTCCACTGATCTGGTTTACGGCGATTGCAGGTGGCTGGTGGGTTCTGCTGGTGCCGCTGTCGACATGGTGGGTTTTTGCTGTTCTGGATCGGCTGACCGGCCTTGAAATTCGAAACGCCGACCCCGACACTCAAGACCCGATTCTGCGCTGGTACGTCCTGCTGACCAAGGTCTGGGTTCCGGTTCAGTTTCTGACCCTTTACGGATTGATCTGGTACGCAACACATGCTGACCAACTGTCGACTCTGGCAAAGATTGGTCTGTTCTTTGGAATGGGCGTGATCTCGGGAACAGTAGGTATCAATTACAGCCATGAGTTGATGCACCAGAAAGGTCGGTTTGAACGCTGGCTCGGCGACATCCTGTTGGCAATGGTGCTTTATTCGCATTTCCGTTCGGAACACTTACTGGTGCATCACCGCTTTGTCGGCACGCCGCGCGACCCTGTAACCGCGCGATACAACGAAGGCTTTCACCGCTTCTACCCGCGGGTGTTGAAACAATGCCTCGTCTCTGCCTTCAAGGCTGAACGCGACAAATTGGCCCGCAAGGACCGCGCCTGGACCGATCCCGCGAACCCGTTCTGGCGCTACTGGGCGCTGCAGGGCACCATGCTTGGGCTTGCTTCCCTGATCGGAGGCTGGTCCGGCCTCGCCCTGTTCCTTATCCAGGCCGGCACCGCCATCTGGCAGCTGGAACTGGTTAACTACGTCGAGCATTACGGCCTGACCCGGAAACATCTGGGAGATGGCAAATATGAACACGTCCAACCGCGTCATTCCTGGAATGCCTCACAAAAAGCGTCGAACTGGTTGTTGATCAACCTGCAACGCCACTCGGATCACCACTATAAACCGAACCGCCGCTTTCCGCTGTTGCAGCATCACCCCGACGACACTGCCCCACAATTGCCTTATGGCTATCCAGTCATGACAGTCGCTGCGATGATCCCACCACTCTGGCGCCGTGTGATGAACCCGCGCGTCCGCGCATGGCGGCGCCAGCATTACCCCGAGGTCAAGGATTGGGTCCCCTACAACAGGTCGCAAAACCCCTTGCCACGCGCGTGACCGCAGCGCGCCATAGCGCGCTGCCCGGCCCAACAATCTGACTTGCGTCTTCGATGCATGCCAGATTGGCGGGAGCCGCTATGCCCTCATCACCCATAGGTTCATCGGGGCGTCTATGCCTCGAACAGCCTGATTCTGTTGGCTCTCAAATCCTGCCAACACATCTGATGCACTATGGCTTTCGCGTTCCAACTGGCTTTGAACGGCATCGCTGATCACGACCCTTGCCGGAATGTCACGGGTGAATGCCTCTAGCTTGGCTGCAACATTCACGGCATCGCCAATCACCGCGAATTCCAGTCGATTGGCACCGATATCGCCCAGCACCACAGACCCAAAGTGGACCCCGATCCCAACCTTGATCTCGGGCTCTCCTGCGCGGCGACGCTCCGAGTTCCAGCGATCAATGACACCGACCATATCCACCGCGCAGGCCACCGCGTTTGTGGCATCCAGCGGCGTCGGCACCGGTGTCCCGAACGTAGCCATCAACCCATCACCCAAATACTTGTCCAGCGTCCCGTGATGGCGAAACACCGCAGATTCCATCCGGGCGTGGAAACCACGCAAAACCTCGATGACGTCATAGGGATCGCGCCCTGCGGCATATTTCGTGAACCCCACGATATCGATGAACAAAACCGCTACGTTCTCTTTGCGCACCTGCTTCAGAGGCTCGTCGTTCTGGCTGAGTTCTTCCACAACATTGGGTGAAAAATATCGCGACAGGTTCGCCCTTTCACGTTCAAGCCCCGCATTTGTCATCAGCAGCCGGTTTAGGCGCCGCATTGACACGCCCAACGTCACCGCCACCATCATGAATACAATTACCTGCTGGATGCGATGTGACGGCATAAAGCTGTTGGGGTCCAACAGTTCGGCCACAGCCGGATACCCGGACAAAGCCTCGGCGACGCGCTCGCTAAGGCCAGGCATCGGGGTCGCCACCCACCAGGCAACGATCCATCCCAAGGTCCAAATCCCGGCTGTCCATGATCCGATTGCAACCACCGTCCGCCAGGAATATGCCAACGTACCCGCTGCCAGAATGATAAAGAAGTACTGGAAGTTATCAAACCGGTACTGCATCGCCAAAGGCCGGACATCGTCGCTGAACGGGTTGGGCAGGATCATCCCAAGCGTCATGATCAGCAGGTCCACAAAGATCAGCAGCAACTCGACCCGTGATTGCCCAACGCGCCCGGCCCTTCGGATCAGCCATCCATTTGCGCAGATCAGCAGCAGAATGAAGTGATACCACAACACCTCCCACTGAGGGTTCAGGAAAACCAACAGAACCCCGGTCAGCGCCATCGCCAGCCAGCGTGCGCGGACGGCAAGTTCCAGACCTTCGCGTTTGTGACGCTCCAGCGCGGCTTCGGTGTATTTGTTTTCAAGGTCGAAAGTGTCCGGGCGGGTCACGAAAAACCGATCAAAGCGGGATCCGCTGGCTGTAGTGTCCGACATTGCACAAGCTCCTTCACTGCGCCGCAGAATACAGAAAGCGCATGTTCAATCCAAACGCCCGGCAAAACAAAAGACCCCGCCGGACTCGGCGGGGCAAGGCTTAGTGCCTTGTGTCAGGCCACAGGCACCGGCGGTGTTCGTAAATCAGTTGTGCATTTCGGCCCGTATCTGCTGCCGCAGAACGTCGATCGGAACTGTCTTTCCATCGCGTTTAAAGCACCAGTAGGTCCAGCCATTGCAGGACGGTGCATTCTCCAAATGCGCCCCGACCTGATGGATCGAGCCTTTTACGTTTTGTCCGACCAAGGTGCCATCAGCGCGAACCTTGGCTTTGTGGCGCTGGTTCATGGAATAGAGTTCTTCACCCGGGCGGAGCATGCCGCGTTCAACCAGTTGGCCGAACGGCACGCGAGGCTCAGCGCGCTTGCTGGCGCTGACCTCCAACGCTTCGCGGTCGAATTTGCGGACCTTTGCGATACGCTTTTCGGCCACCTTGCGATAGCTTTCCTCACGCTCAATCCCGATGAATTCACGCCCCAGCATCTTTGCAACCGCGCCCGTTGTACCGGTGCCAAAGAACGGATCCAGCACGACATCGCCCGGATTGGTCGAGCCGATCAGAACACGATGCAACAACGATTCAGGCTTTTGCGTCGGATGCGCCTTGTCGCCGTTTTCATCTTTCAGGCGTTCGTGACCAGTACAGATCGGCAGGACCCAATCGCTACGCATCTGCACGCCTTCATTCAACGCCTTCAATGCCTCATAGTTGAACGTGTATTTCGCACCTTCCCGCTTGGATGCCCAGATCATCGTCTCATGCGCGTTGGTGAACCGCTTGCCGCGGAAGTTCGGCATCGGGTTCGATTTGCGCCAGACCACATCGTTCAGAATCCAGTACCCAGCATCCTGAAGGGCCGAGCCGACGCGGAAGATATTGTGGTAAGACCCAATAACCCAGATCGCGCCATTCGGTTTGAGCAGGCGATGCGCCGCCTTGAGCCAGTCGCGGGTGAATTGGTCATAGGCAGCAAAGCTGGAAAACTGGTCCCAGTGATCGTCGACCGCGTCTACCTGGCTGTTGTCGGGGCGGTGCAGCTGGCCTTTCAGCTGCAAATTATAGGGCGGATCTGCAAAAATCAGGTCCACCGACGCCTCGGGCAGACTGTTCATCACGTCGATGCAGTCTCCGGATAGAATCGTGTTTAACGAGAGCGCGGCTGCGCCCTTTGTCTTGGTCGTTGTCATATTGCTGCCTCAAGTTCCACGGCGCTTTTGCGCTCATTTGGTTGAGACAAGGATGAGTCAAAGACGAATCGCCGTCAATTTCTTTTTTGAATCATGGACTTACGATTTACTCTTGATACAAGATATTGTGGACGGGTTTAAACGAACGTCTATGGTGTGGGGTCACACCAAGATTTTGCAGCGCCTCTTTGTGTTGTTTCGACGGATAACCGGCGTTTGTCTCCCACCCATAGCCGGGGTGCTGTTGCGCCAAATCCACCATCAGTTGATCGCGCCAGTTTTTCGCTATGATCGAAGCAGCCGCAATTGATACAGAATGCGCGTCACCTTTGACCACTGCCCGGGCCGGGATCGTCAGACCGCGCGGAACCATGTTTCCATCAATCAGCAGAAAGTCCGGCGTTGGGTCTAACGCCGCGACCGCGCGTTCCATCGCCAGATGCGAAGCACGCAAGATGTTGTGTTCATCAATTTCGGCAACCGAGGCTTCGGCAACCGCAATCTTGGCCCGTTGGCGCACCGCCGTGTCCAATGCAAGACGCCGTTTGGCCGTCAGCTTTTTGGAGTCGTTCAGCCCGACGGGAATATCCTCGGGGTTCAGAATCACTGCCGCTGCGACCACCGGCCCGGCCAGTGGCCCGCGGCCTACCTCATCAACGCCGGCGATCCGCAGATATCCCTGCGCAAGGGCGGCTTTCTCAATTTCATAATCCGGTAACGTCATACATTTCGGGAAATCGCGTTTTTAAGACCATCGCAAGGGGAAAAGAGAGGGTAGCTTGCGCCACCCTCTCCCGCGGGGCGCTTCTTTGGCGCCGCTCCTGCTCGAAACCGGTTATCTGGAACCCACACGGTATCCTTGCTGACGCAGGCAGCCAGGGTGGTAGGCGCGCTTGACCTTTTTGCCATTCCAGAACCTGACCTTGCACTGGTTCGGCAAGCTGTTGCTGTATTTGTAATGGTTCCCCAGACACGTCTGCCCCAACAGCCGCTGATCAGGTGAATACCCTTTGAAGGTGCGCAGGCATCGTTGCGGCAGAGTATAGCGCGCAACACGTTTCGGCAGTGGACGAACGTGATGCGGCCTGTCCTTTGGCCTTTTATACACGTGGTCATGCGGTGCCTTATATACGTGATTGTAGTTATGTGTAACGGTGTTCTTTTTGTTGTCATCGCTGAAGTGCTTTACAGCGGCCCCAAGCAACGCGATTGCAGCCAGCCCGCCAATAATATCCCCAACATCTGCCGCCCGCGCCTGCGACGCTGAAATGCCCGTGATGGCAACCGCCGAAGCCACGATCAAAGCTATGAATTTCCTGTGCATGCTACTTGTCCTTCAGGTGTCTTGAGGTGACCCGGTCGCGGGCCTTGTGCTCGATGCCCTGACACTGGCAATCCCCCACCCAGACAAGCAATAACGGGTCCCTGTTATCCGATATCAGCGCCGCGAAACCCCTTCGGTTATTGAATATCGCGCCAACCCATGCGCAGGATGCGGCCTATGAAACAGATCCTCTCTTCTCTGGTCCTGCTGGCCCTGATATCGCTTGGCACCGCCGCTGCGGCGGAGGATTGCTATGCCGACTACAAGGCCAAAAAGGACAATCCGCTGCGTCTGCACTATGGCGTTATGCAGGTGTCATCCTGCGGCAAAGGGCAGGCAAATCAAGAAGTCGCCCAGCGCCTCAAAGGGTCGGGCTGGACCCTGCTGAACGTCATATCCGTGTTCGGATCGGAAGGGTTGGATAAAAGGAAGGCCAATGCCGGACAATTCTATCTCCGTTACTGAGGCTCGCCGGTCCGGTGTCAGGCTGGTCGGCGCCGGCATTGCGGCGATCGTCGTAATTCTGGTGACGGCAGCCGTTTTCCTGTTTTGGACGTTGCCGGATGCCAATGCTTTCAACGCCAAGGTCGAGCGCCTGTTCGTCGAAAGCGATCTGACCTCGCAGGCCGAGATTCGTTTGCTTGAGATACTGGCCCAATCCGGCACGGCCTTTGCTGATACCCTGTCCAGCTATCGTATGGTGATATTTGTGCTGCTCGTTTTCGCCACCGCCATGCTGGTATCGGCACTGGTTTTTCTGGTGATGCTGGTTTTGCTGAACAGACGAATGGCCCAGATCGAACGGACCGGAATTCAGGTTACCTCGCTTTTGATCAGCCGCGAGGAAAATACCGTCTACCTCAACAACATGGATTTCAAACTGACCCCCGCCGCGATGGAAACGCTGTCGGTACTGGCTGAATCCCGTTTGGATGACGAAGTTCTGTCCGGCGCCCAGATCGAGGCGATGATTTCGGGTAGAGACGCCGCTGATTGCGACGAATCCGCAGGCGCCACCCGTATCAAGCGGTTGCGGGATGCCCTGGGAAATCAGATGGTCAGCGAGTTGCTGGTCAAGAATATCGCCAAGAAAGGCTACATGCTGTCGATTGAGAAAGACGTGATTCAAATGGTTTGAACAGGTCGCACAGGTCATGCGCGCGAAAAAGCCGATTACACCCCTTGGAATAAACCCATGTAGGACCCATGCTATGGAATAGTCACGTCAGGGAGTCTGATGATGAATGTGCACACCACCCCAAAGACCAAAGGTTTTGGCATCTCGGTCGAAGACCTGACCGGGCGGGTCGCGATCTACCGGGATAAAACCCTACTGGCTGAAAGTACCCGTGCAAAGGTGATGTACGAAACGCGCTTGCCAGCCACCATTTACGTCCCCCGCGCAGATGTTTGCGTCGATATGGGTGATGAAAGCGAGTTACAGACTTTTTGCCCGTTCAAGGGGACGGCGACCTATCACGACGTTATTCTGGAAGACCAGCGGTTGGCCAACTCTGTTTGGGCCTACGAAGACCCGCTGCCTGAAAGCCTTGCCATTCGAGGCTATGTTGGCTTTGTGCCGGACGCCTACACGCATGTCGACCTGGGTGAGAACACTCTCCGAGATGCTGAGGATGGCAATATCAGCGGCCCACTAATCGACTGGCTGATGCGCCGCGCATCTGACAGCAAGACGCCCGAGGCCTTCACCAAGGCGCTTGCCGAAAAGATGCTGGAGCATGGGATAGCGATCCAGCGTCTCAGCATTTTGACGTGGTCCTTGCATCCATTGATCGCAGGTAAGCACTATATTTGGGAGAAAGGCGCGGCCGAGATTTCGACCAATGTGCCAACTTATGAAATCCATGACCACCCGGCCTATATCAACAGTCCCTTACGCCACGTCTCGAACGGGCTGGGCGGTGTTCGCCAGCGGTTGAATGACGACAACCCGCATAACAGCTTTCCCATAATGGAAGACCTCAGGGCAAAGGGAGCAACAGACTACGTCGCGATGCCGCTACCGTTTTCGGATGGGCGCACAAACGTTCTGACCTTGACGTGCGATCACCCAGACGGATTCACTACCGAGAATCTTGGGCTGGTTTTCGAATGCTCGTCGGTTATTGCCCGGTTTTACGAAGTTTTCATGCAACGCGAGAATGCGCAGGTTCTGCTTGAGACCTATGTTGGCAAACGCTCGGGTGCGCGGGTGTTAGGCGGTGAAATCAGGCGTGGCGATGGGGATGAGATCGACGCGGCAATCATGTTCTGCGATCTGCGCAATTCCACCAGTCTTGAGGAACAGCTTGGCCGCGCGGACTATATCAACTTGCTGAACGACTTTTTCGAAACGGTATCAGGTATCGTGCATGACAACGGTGGCGAGGTTTTGAAATTCATCGGAGACGCTGTTCTGTCGGTCTTTCCTGAAGGTGAAGATTCAATCGTGGCGCGCGGTAATGCTCAGCGTTCAGCGATTGCGATCGTCGAAAAGCTGGGGGAACTGCGCCAATCCGGCTCCGAAGCCCATTGCGATTGTTCAATCGGGATAGCCTACGGGCAGGTTACCTATGGCAATGTCGGGTCGCGCGAAAGGCTGGATTTCACTGTCATCGGTCAGGCCGCGAATGTTGCAGCCCGGCTGGGTGAATACGGTAAGTCATCGGGGCACCGCATTGTCGTCTCGGGGGATATACAACCCGCATGCACCAGCGCCATACCATTAGGCGATATCAAACTGCACAATGTGTCACTGCCTGTGACATCCTTTGCGCTAAGTACGTCGGCGGATGCAGTGCTGAATGCCTAATGGCCCGCAGCGTTCGTCGGTCAGACGGATTGCTGCCTGGTATGATTTGCTTTTTTGGTACCTGAAATCGCGGAAAATCCAAATTTACCGCGTTATGCCCTGAGCAGAATCAATGCCGTCTGACCCGGTGATATCGTGCTTTGCAATTGCTTTATCTGACTGCGGGCTTGATATGTATCCGTCAGCTTGGCAATGGCGGCCTCATCGGTGAACTGCGCAAGATCATCTGACCCTGTCAGACGTGACAACCTGTCTTTGAACACCTCAAGCTGCCTGTCGATATCAACTTGCCCGAAGCTTGACGGCAGACCCAAAGCCGTCTCCATCATGCTCCGCAGCGGCGGCTGGCCCATCAGATCAAACCATTTGGTATCTACGCTGTTGTCCTGAGATGCCAAATCCGTCAAGGAGCGCTGTGCGTAAAGCGATATACGCATTGTCTCATCCGACTCGCCGACTGCGATTTCAAACTGGGACACGACATTGTCCTGGGCAACCTCCTCCATAAACGTGATCAACCCGGTTTTGCGAATTTCACCCGGCCCAAGCCCAAATGCCTTGGAGAACTCCCGATATCGCTTGTCAGCCAGCCGGTTTGACAGCGCGTCACCAGCTGTGGTGCCATCGGACAGTATTTTCTGGATGAAGAAGCGGTTGTTGATGTCACCGTCCAATCCAAAGGCCCCCAACGCCACTTGCAACAAGCGCCGGTCCGAAACCAAATCTTCAGCCGTCTGAACCTTGCTGATGTTGTCCAAAAAATACTTGGTCTCTCTTTCATTAACAGAGGAGGATGAAAAACTCTGCAGTTGCGCGTCGTAGGTACGCTGCAGAAAGCGCCAGCCCACGATTCCGTTTGCGGGGACTACTGGCTGAAAAGTCATTGCTGATACGCCATCAGGCGTTCTTCGCGCGGCAACAGGGCGCGCAGCGATTTCAGGCATTTATAATACTGTTTGGCCAGCAATGCTTCGGTGGCTTCAGACAGCACCTGACGGCTGTCCAGGTCGGTAAAAACCTGACTCAATTCCTCAACACGCCGCAAAAGCTGTTGGTGCGCCTGTTCGGGCTCCATGTCACCGGATAGAACAAGCTGGGCAGCATAACAGACCCGCCGAACCGGGGTATTCACCTCATCAGGATGGATGGCATCACGCAGACGCAGGACATTTGCCCCGGGCGTCATTATCGAAAACCGACTGCGGCGGTCGCCATTCTCCACGACCACACCGTTGATTAGCACCCTCTCTTTCGGTGCCAGTTTCAGAACCAGCCCAGCCATCACGTCAAACCAATCTGCCGCAGGCCACGCAGGACGGCCATGTTGATCTCAAGCAAAGGTTCTACGGTTGCATTGTTGCTCAGAATCTGGGTGCTGTGCTGTTCCGTGAACTCTGCCAAATAGAAAATCCGCGCGCGCAGATCGTCGGGAAGGGCGTTGTCGGAATCCATTACACCCGTAGCCAAAACCGTCCACAAGCGACGGTTTTCGTGAAGTGCCTGAACGAACCCGGCATAGTCGGTTTTGCGCTGGGCGGTCGCAGCCTTGAGCCGATGGGTAATCCTTGAAATCGCTTCGAATTCGGTATCGCGTGGGGTACGCGTTGGGGCGGCGGTCTGCGCATATGCGCGCTGGGCAACAGTTTGCGGTGTCACTTGAATTCCTTCCAATAGGCCGTCTTTTGGCGGTCAGGGTCGGGGCGCGTGGTTGCGCCCCGACCGGGCTGCGAAGATTAACGGAACAATGACAGGATCGACTGCGGTGCCTGGTTGGCGATCGACAGTGACTGGGTTGCCAACTGCTGCTGCACCTGCAGGGCCTGAAGGCGGGCCGATGTCTCTTCCAAGTTGGCATCGACCAGCGACCCGATACCGGATTTGAACGAGTCACTCAGGTTCGAGATGAACTCTTTCTGAGTCTCGATCCGGTTTTGGGTCGAGCCAAAAGCAGCCGACGCATCGATGGCAGTGTCAATAAGACCCGAAATCGTACCCAAGGCTGCAGCTGCATCCGATTTCGACGTCACGGAAATCGAAGACAACGCACTTAAACCGCCTGAGCCCGCGTTGGCGTACTGGCCACTGATTTGCAGCGAATCTGCTCCGTCATTGGTGATGTCAAGCTGCGCTGCGTTCGAACCCGGATCGTAGGCGACCGTAACGTTCGCACCAGAAGCTTCGATTGCGGACTTCAACCCGACTGCGATGAGTTCTTCAGGTGCGCTGCCTGCACCGAGGTCGCCAGCCTTAACCGTATAGGTTGCTTCGATGTCACCCAGCCGGATAGTAAATGAATCACCCGCAGACAATGAGCCAGGATCAGCAATCACAATGCTGCCGGCATCTGTCGAACCACCATTCGCATCGAGGGCGAAGCCGAATGCGTCAGCGACATCCGTAGTTACACCATCGGATCCGGTGAAAACGTCAGCGGCAGTGTAACCGCCAGTAGACAAATCCGCAGCCGAAACGGTGATAGAGGACGGTGTCACACCACCAGAACTGTCACGATCCAGCGAAGCCAGAATCTTGGCGCCTGAGCCACCTTTAACCAGATTAAGGCCATTGAACTGGGCCGCGTCGACAACCGAATTAATCTGATCTTTCAGCGCGGTAATATCGGCGTTGATCTTATCCCGTTCGACGTTATCCTCTTGTGCCGCGACGACTTTCTCTTGCACCTGGATCAACAGGTCAGTCACGGTTTCTGACGCGTTACGAGCCACCGCGACAGTCGATTCACCCAGTGCGAGGCTGTCTTTGATCGCATTGAAGCTCTTGACGTCGGATTCCATAACTTTGGAAATCGCCCAAACTGCCGAATTGTCTTTGGCGGTTGCAACATCCTTACCAGTTGCGATCGCGGTCTGGGTTTGCCCCAGATTCTTGTTGACCATTTTCAGGGTTTGCAGCGCCACCATTGCGCCATTGTTTGTCAGAATGCTGGACATAGCTTTCTTCCTTTGTGTTCGGGCACTTTGCGCCCATGCTTACCCCGCACCGTAAGCGGGCTTTGACGTCGTTCTGAGCGATGCGATCCGCCGTCGGGCTGTTCGCGCCACCTGTTGTATCAGGTGCAGGACCACCTTTGCCCGTTACCTCCTAACGGAGTGCTAAAGCCCCTCGGTCAAAAATTTTGGATTTGAATCAAACCCGTACCTATGCTCGCTTCTCAAGCTTTGGATTGCGACGCACAGCGAACCCGTTGCGCTGCCCGTCCGCGCCATAGGTGGTGAACTCTTGCCGAACGCGACGCAGTTCAGCCATGCGGTCGGCCACGGCGCGAATCCCTTCGGCGGCGCTGTTGAGCAACAGCTGGTTCCGTTCGACCTTTTTCTGCAACCGAATCAACTCGGCGCTTTCAAAGACCTGAAGTTCATTGATCGTATCAATCAGTTTTTCTTTTTCCGGTACCACCTGGTTCAGTCTGTTCAGATCACCATCGACAAGCGCGGTGCGTTCAAGGTCCAGCACATCTTCAAGCGAGCGGATCAGGTCGGTATCAGTATTGGTCGGCATTTGTTTTCTCCATCATGGATTGGAACAGAATCTCGGACAGCCCAACACCACCAGCCTCAGCCAGCGTGCGCGCCTGATGCTGTATAAGGAACGACGAAAACTGTTCCTCGCCGGCACCGCCACCAAAGGAATCATGTGTCTCACCCAATCCAGAGGACTTGAGCATTTCAGCCAGGAATGCCGCCTCAAGCTCGACAGCGGCAGCTTGCAATTTCTCGGCTGTGGTTGGGGGATGGGAGCCAGGCAGGGTTCCAGAAATCTTCATTATATTCTCCGAAATTTACATCGAACTTTCTTGATCAAAGGCGAAAGCGGTTAAAATAAACGTAACTTCCTGCGGGCAGGTTGCTGGTCACACAAACGGAGTCGGAGCAAAATGCCCAACCCTATTTCAGCACTGATGCCTGCGTCGGGCGGCGCCATGAAACCTGCGGCTGCCGCGAAAGACGCAAGCAACACCAAGGGCGCCGAGTCATTTCAAACGGTCATGGATCAAGAGGCCGACGCGCAGCCAAACGAACAAAATACGGGTGAACCTGCGATTCAGAATCCCGATTTGGCACCGGACTCGGAAATCATCGTTGTCGATGGTGAGGTCGCGCCTTTACCAATTGAGCCGCAGGATCAGCCGCCCACCGAAATACGCCCTGCTGCGGCTGAAATAGCTGAGAATCCGACCGTCAAAAGGCAGGTTGAAAAGCCAATTGTAGCGGCCCCGGCTGTCGTTGTTGAAGCTGAGGTGTCCGCCTCCAAGCAGCCGGTAATCGTGCAGAGTGAAACGGTGCGATCACAGCCGCGCCCAACGCAGGCCGAAGTTGCACCGACCGTTCAGGCCCTGATTTTTGCGTCGGTCCCTCCGAAAAAAACGCCACAGGTCGTAGCTCGGCCAAATGGCGTCCCCGTGGGGTTGGCGACACCAGATGCTCACCCTGATGGAACGCCTGACCTTCCAACCCCTCCCCGGCCTGAAAAAGAGGCACCTGCCACCCGGGCCGTGCCGCAGGCTAGTCGCCCGGAGGCAGTAAAACCCAGCCGCACGCCGCCGACGCCTGTCCAGATACAGCTTTTCGCCGCCGACACTCAAACCCTTCAACCCGAGGCGAACCCGACAACCGAGATTGAAGACATCCCGCTCAGCAGGGAGGCCACAACGCTTTCTTCATCACGCGATTCTAGCCCCATGACGCAAACGACGACGACGGCAACGGCACGGGCTGAAACGGCGCGCGCAGTCGCCAACCAAATGGCAACCGTCGTTTCTGCCCGGGGGCAGCCCGGAATGATCGAAGTCGCCTTGAACCCTGAAGAGTTGGGGCGCGTTTCGATTGTCTTGAACGGTCGCGAAGACGGTCTGCACATGACGATCTCAGCCGAACGTCCAGAGACGCTGGACATGATGCGCCGCCACCTTTCGGTTCTTGAGGCAGAATTCCAGAACTTCGGGTTCGGCAACCTGTCTTTTGACCTTGGGACATCTGCAGGGTCACAGCACAGCGACTCTGATACAGGCGAAGGCGCAGGGTTTTCGGACACACAGCCCGAACAGATCACCGAGGCTGCACCAGCCGCTCCAAAATTAGGCCCTGAAGGCCGAATCGACATGAGGCTTTGACCATGATCAACCCAACACAAGCCACAACCCAGACCAACACGCAGGTCACGTCCGCATCCCAATCCAGAACGTCCTCAATCGCGTCGGATTTCGACACGTTCCTGTTGTTGATGACGACACAGGCGCAGAATCAGGATCCGTTGGAACCGATTGGGTCTGCTGAATATGCCTCGCAATTGGCTCAGTTCTCGATGGTGGAACAGCAGGTGCAAACCAATGATCGCCTGTCAGAACTGGCGCTGACTTTGGGCAGCGTAAAACTCGACGAACTTGCAAATTGGGTCGGCATGTCTGTTCAGACAACCTCGTTCCAGTTTGATGGTGATCCGGTGACCATGCATGGACAGGCCGCAGCAGAGGCAGACAGCGCCGAGATGGTGATCGTAGACAGTGAAGGAACCGAGGTTGATCGGGTATCCATTCCCGTGACCCAGTCTGAATTCACCTGGGACGGAATCGCAAGCGATGGAAGTCCTCTTCCTCCGGGCAGCTATTCGGCTACGCTGGAAAGCTACTATGAGGATGAATTGATATCGACGCTGTCAGTTTCACCTTTCAGCAAGGTGGTCGAAGCGCAGGCCGCGGATGGGACGGTTTCGCTGACACTGGACAACGGGCAGTCCGTTCCGGTCTGGATGGTGACTTTGGTAAGCACCTGAGCTTGATCTACTGGCCGGGACAGGCCACACCAGTGCGACATGCGACTCGCTTATCGTCTTGGTGATCCCCCTGCCTGACCCGAACAGCCCTCCAATCCAACTGGTTGCGCAACTGCGCGATCAAGGCCTGATAGCTGCGGAAACGCAATTCCAGGCCATGTATGGCGGACGTACCAATCAGGTTTGGAAGGTAATCGACGAAAACGGCGGTAGGGTCCTGAAACTCTACCGCGCCGGCCTGCGCAACCCGCTGTTTCGCAACGACGGCGAACTCGAGGCGCAGTGCCTTACTTTTTTGGAACCGACCGGGTTTGTGCCCCGCCTGCGCGCGACTGGCCTGCACCAAGATGACCGCTGGGTCTTTTACGACCACGCACCGGGGTCCCCGTGGCGTGAGGGCGTTGCGCCAGTGGCAGAGCTGTTGGGCAAACTGCATCAGTTTGATCTGCAGATACAAGCACCCAAGGGGTGTAATGGCAGTATGGACCTGGCCCGCCACGGGCAGAGCATTCTTGATCGGTGCAGATCTGGCATGCGGCAAAAGCTAGAGGCGCTACGGCCCGACGATTATATTCCGCCGACCCACCACACCTGCCTGATACATGGCGACCCGGTTGCAGGGAACATTCTGGTGGCGCCCTCGGGTTTGACCCTTATTGACTGGCAATGCCCCGCGCAGGGTGATCCGTGTGAGGACCTTGCGCTGTTCCTGTCGCCTGCCATGCAGCACCTGTACCGGGGCAAAGCCTTGACCACTGCAGAGGAAAGCCTGTTCCTCTCTGCCTATGGCTGTGCCGACACGGTGGAACGGTACAAATCGCTTCGCCGCTGGTACGCGTGGCGGATGGCAGCCTATTGCCTTTGGCGAATTGAAAACGGTGCTTCGGACTACGCAGTAGGCTTAGAGCTGGAACGCGCCACTCTGTCATCTTCACCAATCTAAAACGGCCATCATCGCATAAGCGGGCGGCATCAGAGCGCGCCGCCAGCGGCCAAGGGGAAAACGAGCAGGGATGCGCGTCATCGGGTCGGGTAGGTCATCTGCCTGCCCCAAAACAAGCCGAGCCAGCGCACGTCCACAATAGCTCCCCATTGCCACCCCATTCCCATGATAGGCAAAACCCGCGAACAGGCCGGGCTGACCCGGCACTTCGCCAACAAAAGGTGTCAGACCTCGCGACAGGCAAACCATACCGGACCACATATGAGTGACCTCGACCCCACCCCACGCCGGGAACATTCGCCGGAAGTCCCGGACAGCCTTTTGCCGAATCGCTCCCTCAGCCCGCGGGGACGAGTGCAAACCGCCGCGCATTCCGAACAGAAATCTTCGGTCGGGCATCAGCCGAAAGTAGTGCAGTAAATGCCGGGTGTCGTAGGCCATCTGATCCGTGGTCCAGCCTTGTGCGTGCAATTCGGGCTCCGTCAGCGGGCGGGTAACCAGAACTGTGGACTGAGCAGGCATATAGCGGCCCGACATCCAGGGCGGCACATCCTCGCTGGAATATCCATTGGTGCAGATCAAAACACTACGCGCCGTAACTCGGCCGTTGTTCGTGCCAAGGTCAAACCCGGATTGCGTTTTACGGAGTCTGTGAACCGCGGTGTTGCCAAACAGATCAGCCCCCAATGAACGAGCCGCCCCCGCAAGACCAAAAAGATACTTTCTAGGGTTCAGAGCAAAGCCGACCGGGTTGGTGTATCCGCCATGAAACCCGCCCCCGAAGCCAAGCGCAGGCAGGTCACTTGCTTCGTGAAGGGTGCCTGACGCCTCGGCCTGTTTTCGCAACGAGTCCATCGCGCGGGGCGTGTGGGCCAGTTGGGTTTCCCCTGCCGAATGCACATCCGCGTCAATGGCGTGACCGCTCAAAAGATCCGCGACAAGGTGAACTGCGTCTTTTTCAGCCTGCGCATAGCGCTGCGCGGCACCCTCTCCAAACTGGCGAACCATTGCGGCCTGGCTGAGTTTCGAGCCTCCCAAACAACAAAACCCGCCATTTCGCCCCGATGCGCCCCAGCCTGGCGTCTCGGCCTCAAGCACTGCTACGCGTATTCCAGCCTCGGCAAGATGCAGCGCGGCAGACAGGCCGGTATAGCCGCCCCCGACAATCGCGACATCCGTGTTCAAATCGCCCTGCAAAACTGGCCAGTCCGGGCTGGCAATGGTTTCATCCCACCAGCAGTTGGTCCGCGGACCGGGTCCGTAAGTGTAGGTCGGGAATAGCCGTTTCATTCCGTTTTCGCAGCGGCCAACTCATCCTGCTTCTGCCGGACCATCGCGCGCTTAGTCACCAGCGACGCGGTGATGACGCCAACCGTGACGACCGCGATCATGATTGTGGACAGCGCGTTGATTTCAGGGCTGACGCCCAAACGTACGGCCGAAAAAATCTTGATCGGCAGGGTCGTGGCTGACGGGCCCGAGGTAAAGGATGCGATCACCAGATCGTCAAGCGACAAAGTAAACGCCAGCAACCATCCGGAAATCACCGCAGGCGCGATGATCGGCAGGGTCACAAGCCGGAAGGCCTGCGCCGGAGAGCACCCCAAGTCCAGCGCTGCTTCTTCCAGCGACTGATCGAAAGTCACCAGACGCGACGACACCACGACCGAGACAAAACACATCGAAAAGGTCGTATGCGCCAGAACGATGGTAACAATACCCCGATCCAAGCCGATACCGATAAACAGCAGCAGCAGCGACAGGCCGGTGATCACCTCGGGCATCACCAGCGGCGCATAGATCATGCCCGAGAACAGAGTACGGCCAAAGAATCGCCCGCCACGCACCAGCACATAGGCCGCCGCGGTACCCAGGATCGTCGCCAGAGTCGATGAGACCACGGCAACGCGCACAGTCACCCAGGCGGCATCCAAAAACGCCTCGTTCTGGACCACCGCGCCGTACCATTTGGTCGAGAACCCGGCCCAGACCGTAACCAGTTTGCTTTCGTTGAAACTGAAGATAATCAGTATGATCATCGGGATGTACAGGAACGCAAACCCCAGCGTAAGCGAGACTGTGTTAAACCAGCTTAACCTGCTCATTTTTCCGCCTCCGCCTGTTTTTGCTGGTTGCGCTGGAACAGCACGATCGGCACCACGAGGATCAGCAGCAAAACAACCGCCACGGCGCTGGCAACCGGCCAGTCGCGGTTCGAGAAGAATTCCTCCCACAGCACCTTACCGATCATCAGCGTGCCAGACCCACCCAGAAGTGAGGGGATAACAAACTCACCAATCACCGGGATCATGACAAGGAAGCACCCAGCGATAATGCCAGGGCGCGACAACGGGATCGTCACCAGCCAGAACGCCTGCAAACGCGAACAGCCCAAATCCTCGGCGGCTTCGATCAGGGATTCGTCCATCCTTTCAAGCGAGGAATAGATCGGCAGGATCATGAAGGGCAAATAGGTGTAGACGATGCCGATATACACGGCTGTATTGGTGTTCAGAATGGTCAGCGGGGTCGAGATGATGCCCGTCCACAGCAGGAACTGGTTCAGGTAACCTTCGTTCGACAGGATGCCCATCCAAGCGTAAACGCGGATCAGGAACGAGGTCCAGAATGGCAAAATCACAAGCATCATCAGCGTCGGCCGCCACTCCACAGGTGCGCGGGCCATGCCGTAGGCGATCGGATACCCCACCAGCAAGGTCAGCACGGTTGAGATAACCGCAATCTGGACACTGGAAAGATAGGCTTTCCAGTAAAGATCGTCCTCGGTCAGCCAGACGAAATTCTCAAAATCCAACTGACTGAAGAAGTCTTTGATCCCGGCCCAGCCCTGCGACAGGTCCAGTGTCGGAGTGTATGGCGGGATGGCCAGCTCGGTATCTGACAGCGATATCTTCAGAACGATGAAGAACGGCACCAGAAATAGCGCCAGCAACCAGACATACGGAACGGCGATCAGAAACGCGCGGCGCATCAGTCGACCAGCAGAACCGCGGCCGTCGCTGTCCAGGACAGCCAGACCGGGTCTTCCCACGTAAAGGACCGGCGCGAGATGCGGCGGGTATTGGCCGTCTGCGCCTTGATGATCGTGCCGTTCGGCAGTGCGACATGATAGGTGGACAGGTTGCCCAGATAGGCGATGTCATGCACCTTGCCTTGCACCGCGTTGATCGCATCTGCCGGGCGATCTACCGAGATCGTCACCTTTTCGGGCCGGATGGCAAGGTGACAGGTCTGTCCGTTCGAAAACCCGGTGGCTGACGTCGCAGTCAGCGGTGCCTGCCCCTCGGCCCAGTCGACCTGATAGGTTTCGTCTCCGTTCGCCGTGGCCCGGCCTTCGATGATGTTCACATCACCGATGAAATCCGCCACGTAGACCGAGTTCGGGCTTTCGTAGATCTTGTCCGGCGTCGCCACCTGCATCAGCTTGCCCTGATCCATCACCGCAACGCGGCTGGCCACGGTCATGGCTTCTTCTTGGTCATGGGTGACGATCACGAAGGTCGTGCCGGTCTTTTCCTGAATGTCCATCAGTTCAAACTGCGTATCCTGCCGCAATTTCTTGTCCAGCGCACCCAGTGGTTCATCCAGCAACAGCAGCTTCGGCGCCTTGGCCAAAGACCGCGCCAGCGCCACCCTTTGCCGTTGCCCGCCCGAAATCTGATGCGGTTTTCGTCGGGCAAACCGCTCTAACCGTGTCAGTCGCAACATTTCTTCGACGCGATCTTCAAGATCATGCTTGGGCATGTTGTCCCTGCGCAGGCCAAACGCGATGTTGTCCCGGACGCTGAGGTGCGGGAACAGCGCGTAGGACTGGAACATCATGTTGACCGCCCTTTTGTTCGGCGGGATCGGGTCAATGTCCTGCCCGCCCAGAATGATGCGCCCCTCGGTCGGTTTTTCGAATCCCGCCAGCATCCGCATCATGGTGGTTTTGCCGCAGCCCGAAGGCCCCAGCAGCGCAAAAAACTCACGCTCGAAAATATCCAGAGACAGGTCGTCGATGGCCGTGAAGTCGCCAAAGCGCTTGGTAACATTCCGGAACTGGATCAAAGGTTTCGCCTGCGGGTCTTCCCACGGCGCAAAGACGTCAGAGTTCACTACAGCCCCCGTTCGACAATCTGGTAAAAAACAAGGCGGCCAGGCCGCCTTGCATGAACAAATCAGATCAGGTGCCGGATTTGATCTTGGTCCAAAGACGGGTCACGACCCGCTGTGTTTTGGACGGGTAAGGCGTCGTGATATACAGGTTTTGCATGGTCGCATCGTCCGGATAGATCGCCGGATCACCGATTACATCTTCTTCAAGGAACTCTTGCGAGGCCTTGTTGCCGTTCGCGTAATACACATAGTTCGATGCGGCCGCCATGTTGTTGGCATCCAGAATGAAATCCAGGAACTTATGTGCACCTTCCGGGTTCGGGGCATCCACCGGAATGGCCATCTGGTCGAACCACATCAGCGATCCTTCGGCGAAGGGGTGATATTCAATGTTCACGCCGTTGTCAGCCTCGGCCGCGCGATCCCGCGCCTGCAAAATATCACCCGACCAACCGACAGCGACACAGATATCGCCGTTGGCCAGGGCGTTTATGTATTCCGAGCTGTGGAATTTTTGGATATGTGGGCGCACGCCCATCAAAACCTCTTCGGTTTTTGCAATGACATCCGTGTCATGGCTGTCCGGGTCTTCACCGATATATTGCAAGGCCATCGGAATGATCTCGGACGGAGCATCCAGGAAATGCACCCCGCACGAGGCCAGCTTTTCCATGTTCTCAGGCTTCAGAACCAAGTCCATGCTGTTGAGTGCAACGTCCTCGCCCAGCGCCTCTTTGACCTTGTCGACGTTCACACCAAGGCCGGTCGTTCCCCACATGTAGTTGATTGAATATGCGTTGTTGGGGTCATAGCCCGCCGTACGCTCTTGGATCACGTCCCACAGGTTGCCGGAATTCGACAGCTTAGACTGATCAAGCTCCTGAAACGCGCCAGCCTGAATCTGGCGCTGCAGGAATGTACCGGACGGCACTACCACATCATACCCTGACCCGCCGGCCAGCATCTTGGTTTCCAGAACCTCATTGCTGTCGAACACGTCATAAATCAGCGTCAGGCCGGTTTCCTGTTCGAACTTCTCAAGAAGGTCTTCGTCGATATAGTCGGACCAGTTGTATACGCGCACCTCTTCGGCGAAAGCCGCCGACGTCCCCAATGCGATGACCGCAGTCATGCTCAGCGTTTTGATTGACATTTTTTTCTCCCTGCAAGTGTAAGGGTATTTTCCCGTTTTTTGTGATTTGATCAAGTTTTGCGTTTTCCTCCGAACATGCGTATGGTTTCACGAGGTCAGATACCTGACAAGTCACCTTAATTGGAAACAGGGCAAACCAATTGGATTTGATCAAAAATAAGGCATCGGCCGCGTTGGAAGAGGCTGAAAAAAGGCCAGCACATGAACAGGTCTATCAAACTCTCAAAGCACAGATCATGTTTGGTGAGCTGGTGCCCGGCCAACCTGTCACGATCCAGGGTTTGACGGAATCACTCGGGGTCGGAATGACCCCGGTGCGCGAAGCGATCCGCCGTCTGATCTCGGACGGTGCGCTGGTGTTTCAAGGCAATCGCAGGGTCAGCGTGCCGTTGTTGTCATCTGGTGACGTTGAGCAGATGATTTTCGCCAGAATTTCAATAGAATCAGAGCTTTCGAAGCGCGCGACCGAAAATGTGAACAGCACTGATATCGACGATCTTGAGCGTATCGACCAACGTCTGGACGGCACAATTGCAGATGGGGACGTCAGTGGCTACCTGCATCTGAACCACGCGTTTCACGAGACGTTGTATTCCTACGCCCATGCCCCGATTCTCAGTGACTTGGCCGAGCGGCTCTGGCTCAGATTCGGGCCATCGCTGCGGGTGGTTTGCGGTCGGTTCGGTACGCAAAGCCTACCAGATCGCCACAAGGATATCATCGAAGCACTGCGCGCACGTAACGCCGATGGAGTTGCCAGAGCGACTGCACAGGACATCGAACAGGGGATGGAGCTGATGGCCGAGGCGCTGACCGATGCTCAGCCCACGCGATTCGATTGACACGGAAAAATTTGATCATATTGTGAACGCCAACCGCTCTTGCAGGAGATTTCCGGATGTCCACCATCACCAACCACATGCCCACCGCCGAATTGCAGGCGCTGGATGCCGCCCATCACATGCACCCGTTTTCAGCCAACGGCGCGCTTGGTAAAGAAGGGGCCCGTGTGATCACCCGCGCGAATGGCGTCTATCTGACAGACAGCAATGGTGAGCAGATTCTTGACGCCATGGCCGGTCTGTGGTGCGTCAATGTCGGCTATGGCCGCGATGAACTGGCCGAGGCTGCATATCGCCAAATGCGTGAGCTGCCCTATTACAACACATTCTTCAAGACGACCCACGTGCCTGCCATCGCGCTGGCCAAAAAGCTGGCCGATCTTGCGCCCGGTGATCTGAACCACGTCTTCTTTGCCGCCGGCGGGTCCGAGGCGAATGACACAAATATCCGCCTCGTGCGCACATATTGGGCCGAGAAGGGCCAACCAGACAAGAACATCATTATCAGCCGCCACAATGCCTACCACGGCTCATCGGTGGGTTCGGCCTCGCTGGGCGGTATGGCGGGGATGCATGCGCAGGGTGGTATCCCGATCCCGAATATCCACCATATCAACCAGCCGAACTGGTGGGCCGAAGGTGGCGACATGACGCCCGAGGACTTCGGCTTGGCCCGCGCGCGCGAGTTGGAAGAAGCCATTCAGGAACTGGGCGAAAACCGCGTCGCAGCCTTTATCGCCGAACCCGTGCAGGGCGCGGGCGGCGTGATCGTAGCACCCGATACGTACTGGCCCGAAGTTCAGCGTATATGCGACAAATACGATATCCTGCTGATCGCGGATGAGGTGATTTGCGGTTTCGGTCGCACCGGCAACTGGTTCGGTTCGCAAACCGTGGGGATCAAGCCGCATATCATGACCATCGCCAAGGGTCTCAGCTCGGGCTACGCGCCGATCGGCGGGTCCATCGTCAATGATGAGATTGCCGAGGTCATCGGTGGCACCGAATTCAACCACGGCTATACCTATTCCGGTCACCCGGTCGCCGCTGCTGTGGCATTGGAAAACCTACGCATTCTCGAAGAGGAAAAGATCGTCGATCACGTCCGCGATGTGGCTGCGCCCTACCTCAAAGAGAAATGGGAGGCTCTGGTCGATCATCCATTGGTTGGCGAAGCCAAAATCGTCGGGATGATGGCATCCATCGCCTTGACGCCGGACAAGGCCAGCCGCGCCAAGTTTGCCTCTGCGCCCGGTACGGTTGGCTACGTTTGCCGCGACCGCTGTTTTTCTAACAACCTGATCATGCGCCATGTGGGCGACCGGATGATCATCTCGCCCCCGCTGATCCTGACCCCTTCGGATATCGACGAGATGTTTGTGCGTATTCACAAATCACTGGACGAGGCGCAGAAGGACATTATCGATCAAGGGTTGATGAAGGCGGCGTCCTAAATCGACATCCTTACATAACAGAAAGGCGGCGCTAAAACGCCGCCTTTATTGATGCTAAACCGTGGATCATGTTAGCCACGCAGGGTCACCACGGCACAGGATCTACCAAAGGCTTCAGACAAGCCCCAAGGCCACCATGCCCGCAAATGCGACGACCGTTCCGATCAACACAAAAGGCGCTATGCGGTTAAAATAGGCCAAGCGGCTTTTGGGGTCTGCGGCTGGCCACAGGGGCGCAAAAGCGGCCATGGCCACAATACCGTTTCGTACTCTTACCCTCTCGGCTTGCTGGCATTCGCGTTTGTATTGCGCGACGGCGTCCGGCCTTTCGGTGTCGTATGTGTCTTTCATCTAAGTCTCCTCATCTTTGAGAAGACAGCTAGGTGCGTTCTGAAAAAAGACAGCACCAACCAAGGAACGGCGACAGTCTGGCGCACATGAGACAGGTTCTCCGATCCTTTGTGACAGCGTTTCGTACAGCGCGTAATGGGGCAGACAACCCCGCCACGTTCCAAAACCCGTTCGCGGGGCGCTGACTATGAGTGACAGGGCAGCACCTTGGACAACGGTCCCGCTTGCGAGACGCTTCATTTCTTAACGCAGCCGCTCCAAAAGCTTCAAGCTCGCGTATCCGTCTGGCAGCAGCCCCTGCGCCAGTTGATATTCCCGCACGGCGTTGATCGTGTTTGGACCGTTGCGCCCATCAATGCCCTGCGTGTCAAATCCGGCCTGGGTCAGGCGGGTTTGCAGTTCCTTTTTTTCGGTGAAACTCAGCACCCGATCACTGCGTGGCCAATCGCCCTTAAATGGTGCGCGGCCAGCCAGACGGTCTGACAGGTGCCCAATTCCAATGACGTAAGCATCCGCGCCATTGTATTTCTCAATGACCCCGAAATTGTCAAAGATCATCAATGCAACGCCCTGCCCGCCTGCAGGCAGCAGGATGGCGGCCCGCCCGTGGTCAGGGATCGGTTTTCCGTTGCGCCCAACCACCCCACGCGCCGCCCAGTCTGATGGCAAAAGGGTATAGTCCCGCTTGGCCGTAGCAAAGTCGAAGCCTTTGGGCAGCCGCACCTCAATCCCCCAGGGCTGACCCTTGGTCCACCCATGCCGCGCCAGATATGCAGCGGCGGAGGCCAGCGCATCCGTTGGGTCCTCGGACCAGATATCGCGCCGCCCGTCACCGTCGAAATCCACCGCATGATCCAGGTATGAAGTGGGCATGAATTGCGTGTGCCCCATCGCACCGGCCCAGCTGCCGACCATATTGCGGGGGCTGACATCGCCGGCTTGAATGATCTGTAGCGCCGCGATCAGTTGCGCTTCGAAAAACTGAGACCGCCGCGCATCAAAGGCCAGAGTGGCCAGCGACCGGATCGTGTGATCATTGCCCCGGAATGTTCCGAACGAGGTTTCAAGCCCCCAGATCGCGGCCACAACCTCTTTCTCGACGCCATAACGCGCCTCAATCTGCGTCAGTATCCTGTCATGACGCTCCAGCCCGGCGCGTCCGTTCGCTATTCGCCTATCCGAAACAGCCGTGTCCAGATATTCCCAGATGGGCTTGGAAAACTCGGCCTGATTGCGATCCCGTTCAATGACCTTTTTGTCGTAGGTCAGGCCCGCCAGCGCCCGGTCCAGTGTCGCGTGTGAAATGCCTTGTTGACCGGCACGTTCACGAAACGCCCCTAGCCACGCCTGGAACCGCGCGTTTCCTTCGGTCGACACCCGGTACTCCTTCGCTGATGGCCGCACGACTGGTCTGATGGACACTGTCACATCTGCCGAGGCCAGTTGAATAGAGGTCAATTCACCCGGTTGATTGATGGTTTCCGCCTGCAAAATGGATGCCCATAATGCAGCGGCTATGATGCCACTTGCGCATTTACGCATTCCGAAATTCCTGATTACTGCTCGTGATCAGGATAGCGCAGAACCGCAATTTCTCAAAGCGCTGATGATTTTGGACTGCGCGAATTTACACCGGCCAAATCACTATCTGGCCCGCCGCTTGCGCTCGACCTTGCGTTTTATCTTATCTTTCTTGCGTTTGGTGCTGACGGCCTTGCGCCGCGTTGGCCGCCCTTTTGGTCCGCGCCCGCGCGGCAATGCCTGATCATCAATCGAAAGCAGTTCAAGTTCCAGCCCACCGGTGACAGGCGTCGCCTCGGTCAGACGGACAGTAACGCGCTGACCAATGGCGATGATCAGCCCGGTGTCCGACCCCATAAGCGTTCCGGCCTCGCGGTCGAAATGAAAATACTCACGCCCCAAAGACCGCACGGGAACCAACCCATCCGCACCGGTCTCATCCATCTTCACGAATGCGCCAAAGCGGGCTATGCCGCTGATCCTGCCTGTAAATTCATTGCCCACGCGTTCGCTGAGATAGGCAGCCAGATAACGGTCGGTCGTATCACGTTCCGCCATCATTGAGCGACGTTCCGTATCCGAGATATGGGTGGCCGTCTCTTCCAGCCTGGCGATTTCATCTTCGGTCAAACCGTCCTTGCCCCAGCCATGAGCCGAGATCAGCGCCCGGTGTACGACAAGGTCGGCATAACGGCGAATGGGCGAAGTAAAATGCGCATAGCTTCGCAGCGCCAGCCCGAAATGGCCGAAATTCTCGGGGTTGTAATAAGCCTGCGCCATTGATCGAAGGGTGGTCAAATTGATCAGCTCGGCATCTTCGGTCCCCGCCGCCGCGTTCAACAGCGCGTTCAGGTGACGGGTTTGCAATACCTGCCCCTTGGCCAGATTTAGCCCCGCCGCCTGGGCGGTTTCCCGCAGACTTTCCAGTTTCTCGGGCGCGGGTTCTTCATGCACGCGGAACAGCAGCGGGCGACACTGGGCGATCAGGGTCTCGGCGGCCGCAACATTGGCGAGGATCATGAATTCCTCAATCAGTTTGTGCGCATCAAGACGTTCGCGGAAGGCCACGCTTGTTACTTTGCCCGTTTCACTGAGAACAATCTTGCGTTCCGGCAAATCAAGTTCCAGCGGTTGCCGAACCGCCCGCGCCTTTTTCAGTGCGGCATAGGCGGCATAGAGCGGTTTAAGAACAGGCTCTAACAACGGCCCGGTTCGGTCGTTGGGGGTGCCGTCGATGGCCTCTTGAACCTCGGCATAGTTCAGCGACGCGGCAGAGCGCATAAGGCCGCGCACAAAGCGGTGGCCGATCTTATTGCCCTCGGCATCGATCTGCATCCGCACCGCAATACAGGCGCGCGGAACGCCTTCGTGCAGCGAACACAGATCGCCCGACAGACGATCGGGCAGCATAGGCACCACACGGTCAGGAAAATAGCTGGAGTTGCCGCGTTTGCGCGCCTCGCGGTCCAGCGCGCTGCCGGGCAATACATAGGCCGCAACATCGGCAATGGCGACCCAGATCACATGGCCGCCGGGATTTTTCGGATCATCATCGGCGTGGGCATAGCACGCATCGTCATGATCCCGCGCGTCCGACGGGTCGATGGTCAGCAGCGGCATGTCCCGCAAGTCTTCGCGCCCCTTTAGGCCGACGGGTTTGGCCTTATCGGCTTCGTCAATCACCTTATCGGGGAAGTCGTCGGGGATGCCATGTTGATGGATTGCGATCAGGGATACTGCCTTGGGGGCCGTGGGATCACCCAGCCGTTCGACAATACGCGCGCGGGGCAGGCCCATGCGGTTCTTGGGTCCGGCCTGTTCGGCCTCGACCAATTCACCATCCTTGGCCCCAAGTACTGCGCCATCCTGCACGAGCCATTCGGTTGAACCCGCCTTGTCGATAGGCACGATCCGGCCGCCCTCAGCCGCTTTGCGAAAGATTCCGACGATCTTGCGCGGATTGGTCCCGATACGGCGGATCAGGCGGGCCTCGTAATTGTGGTCGGCTTCGTGCACCACTGTCAGGCGCGCCAGAATGCGGTCGCCTTCGCCCAACGCCGGGTCACTGGCGCGCGCGACGATCAGAACAATCGGCTCGACCCCTTCGCCATGCCATTCCAGCGGGCGCGCGAACAGGTCTCCATCCTCGTTCGGAGCCTTGACCTGCAATACGCTGACCGGCGGCAGGCGGTCCGGGTCACGGTAGCTGCGCTTGCGCTTTTCCAGATGCCCTTCGGCCTCAAGCTCTTTGAGCACGCGCTTCAGATCAATCCGATCCGCGCCCTTGATGCCAAAGGCCTTGGCGATATCGCGCTTCGAGGTCAGGGTGGGGTTCGCCGAGATCCAGTCAAGGACCTCCTGCTTGGTGGGGATGCGAGTCATAATTCCGGCCTAGCACGGGGACGCGACCGCGTCATGACCAAAAAGGATCAGTGCCTAAGATCGGCAACCGTGTCGACATCGCGCAACTGATCCAGCAAGGCTACACGCGTACCCGGAACCGACGCTAGCGTGTCGGCCAGAGCATTCTCGGTCGACCAGCGGACCTTATTGAACAAGCTTGAAGGCAACGCACCGTATCGCTGTGCACCAATCAGCCAATACCCCCCGTCCGGCGCGGGGCCGAACACCATCTGTTCCCTGCCCAAAGCCTTGAACGCCTGGGCGATATGTCCGCGCGTTATGCCAGGAATGTCCGCTCCGATCAGGCAAACGGGACCTTTTGGCATGCCCCGCAACATCCGCCGCATACGATCACCCAGATCACCGCTGCCCTGCGCTGCGCGACGTAGGTCAACGGGCCAGATACGGCTGGTCAGCCCCTCGTGATCCGGCGACACCGCCAACACGATTTTCCAGCGCGGGTCACGCAGCCGTCGGATCAGCGTGCGCGTCTGATGACGAAACCACCACGCTGCACCAACCATTCCGATATCGCGGCCCAAGCGCGTTTTGACACGGCCCGGACGCGGCTCTTTCACCATGATGACCAGAGTGCGCTGCATGGTTCAGGCGAAATAGTCCCGCAGAATACGCGTGTAGATCGCCTTGAGCTGCTCGATCTGGGCCACTTCAACGCATTCATCCACCTGATGCATTGTCTTGCCAACCAATCCGAACTCGACCACCGGGCAGTGGTTTTTCACAAAGCGCGCATCCGAGGTGCCGCCCGTGGTGGAGAGTTCGGGCCGGATACCGGTTTCCGCCTCAACCGCCTGCGCCACAAGATCGGACAGCGGGCCGGGCGGGGTCAGAAAGCTTTCGCCCGAGATCTTTATCTTTACGTCAATCTCAACGTCATGAGCCTTGGCGACAGCGGTCGCCTCGGCCTGCAGCCACTCACTCAGGCTTGCTCCGGAATGAAGATCGTTGAAACGGATATTCACTGTCCCACGGCATTGCGCTGGGATCACGTTGGTTGCCGTGTTTCCGGTGTCGACCGTCACAACAGCCAATGTCGAAGCATCGAAATGATCCGAGCCCTGATCCAACCTGTGACTGGCCAACTGGTGCATCAACTGCGCCATGGCAGGCAGGGGGTTCTTGGCCCTATGCGGATAGGCAGAATGACCTTGTACGCCCGTTACCGTGAACCACGCGGTCATTGAACCGCGCCGCCCGATCTTCATCATCTCACCCATCGTATTGGGGCAGGTCGGCTCGCCCACCAAACAGACGGACATGCGTTCATTCGTGCTGTCCATGTAGTCCAGCAGCGCAGTTGTGCCATCTATGGCGTCACCTTCCTCATCGCCGGTGATCGTCAGAATGACCGCACCATCCGGCGGCGTGTCGCGGACGAAATCGACAGCCGCGGCAACAAAAGCCGCCACGCCGGATTTCATATCGGTGGTCCCCCGCCCAAACATCACACCATCGCGGATTTTCGCCCCGAAAGGCGGCATGGTCCAGGCGGCGTCATCCCCAACTGGCACAACATCGGTGTGGCCATTGAACCCAAAACTGCGCGCATGTCCTTTTTCACCCCAGCGCGCGAACAGGTTACTGATGCCGCCACGGTCAACGCGGGTACACTCAAACCCGGCCGCACCCAGAATATTTTCCAGCAAAACCAAAGCGCCGCCTTCCTCGGGTGTGACCGATGGGCAACGGATCAGGTCCGCAGTCAGTTGAACAGGATCGGTCATGATCGCGCCTCTTTGTTTCATATGCACGCTGGTTCGCGCACAGATTCAACGAATTGGCCCGATTGCCAACCCCTGCACCCTCAAATCCAAAGGCTTTTTTTCCCTTCTTGCAATTTAACACACCAATAAAACACGGGCCTTTACCCCGCGACCACCTTGCCGCAACGTTCACATTTGCGTTAGAGCCGCGCGAAACAGGTAACTGACTATGAAACGCGCCCTTTTTGCCTTGATCTGCTTGGCTTGCACTGTTTTTGCACTGCAAGGCCAGGCGCAGACACTGAATGTCGCTACGGTGACCCGCACTCCGTTCTCTTATGTCGAAGACGGGGCTCAGGCCGGGTTTTCCATAGACTTGCTCACAGTGCTGGCACAGGCGCTAGACTGGGACTTTGCAGTGAACAGGGTCGAAGGGTTCGGTGACATGCTGGACGCGGTGCGACAGGGGTCCGCCGATCTTGCCATCGCCAATATTTCGATTACCGCCGCGCGTGAGACACAGATGGATTTCAGCCAACCGATTTTTGAGGCCGGCTTGCAGATCATGGTCCCGTCCGAAGCCGCACGGCGGCCTTCCCTGCTGCAGGCGCTGTTGTCACGCGAATTGTTCATCGCCATCGGCCTGGCTTTTGCCATCCTGCTGGGCGGCGGCATGTTGATGTGGATGTTCGAACGCAGGGCACAGCCTTACTTTGACCGAAAGCTGGATGAGGCGTGGTTCCCCTCGTTCTGGTGGGCTTTGAATCTTGTGGTGAATGGCGGGTTCGAGGAACGCATGCCGCGCACTCCGTTTGGCCGCCTGCTGGGTGTTATCCTTGTGGTGTCGTCGCTGTTTATCGTGTCGGTTTTTACCGCGCGGATCACCTCGGTCATGACGGTGGACGCGATCAGCGGTAGTGTGAATTCCGTGAACGACCTGTACGGCAAACAGGTCGGCACGATCTCGGACTCAACCGCGGCAAACTTCCTGAACCGGCGCGAGATCGAGTTCACCGGATATCCCGGCCTCGAAGAATTGCTGGCCGCTTTCGAGGACAAAGATCTGGACGCCGTGGTCTTCGACGCGCCGATCCTGTCCTATTACGCCGCGCACGAGGGGCGCCGGATCGCCACGATGACCGGTGGTGTTTTTCTACGCGAAAGCTATGGGATCGCCTTCCCAACCGGATCGCCCCTGGTCGAGGACGTCAATCAGGCGTTGCTGTCGCTGCGTGAAGACGGAACCTATGAAGAGATTTACCGCAAATGGTTCGGGGCGCGGAACTAGGCCTGTGCCTCATCCCCGTAAAACGGCGTCATCTGCGCAACGATAACTGCGTTCTCGTCCAACGCCCGCTGCATCAGTGCCCGCTCATCAGGATCGATGTCATGCCCCTGCGCTTCGCGTTCAGCCAGGGTGCCATACCCTGTCACATCAAGCGGTGCGGTGTCGGCTTGCTTGAGGATCGCCACCGTTTCGCGCACGGCCTCGGCCTCATCGACGCCGCTGGCGAAACACATCAACGCCGCCCCGGTCGCGCCTTCGGGCAGGCCATCGCCCTCTTTGCGACCGATCTGTACCAGCAGGGTATAGACTTGCTGACGGGAAGGTTTCTTTTGCTTTTCCATGCAGGGGGCCATATCCGCGCGTCCGCCCCCGGTCAAGCAGTCGGGAATTGCGGGGCCGCAGCTTCGACGCCATAGTGCCAGCAAAGCAACCTCGAACCAAACAGGACGTTTCCATGCCCTTTCCGGATTTCATCACCCAGTTTCCCAGCCTCGACGTGCCTTTCCCTGAGGATACGGTGCAAACTGCGGTGATCCGTTCGGATGTCGGTCTGGTCGCATTCTTTACCTTCCTGAAGGATTTCGAACTGCCCGCGCATGCGCACAAGGCGCAATGGGGCACCGTGATCGAAGGGGAGGTTGAATTGACCATCGGCGGAGTGACCAAAACCTATCGCCCGGGCGACAGCTATTCGATTCCGTCCGGCGTTGAACATGGCGGAAGGATCAAGGCCGGCACGCGGGTCATTGATGCGTTTGAAGAGGCTGACCGCTATCCGATAAAAGGATAGAGACGCATAAAAAAGGGCCGTAGCGCACGGCTACAGCCCCGATTCCTGAACGCTCTGGGCTTAGTCGCGCAGCAAATCGTTGATGGCGGTTTTTGAACGCGTCTTTTCGTCCACCCGCTTCACGATCACGGCGCAATAAAGGCTGATGTTGTTCTTGGACGGCATCGAACCTGCAACAACAACCGAGTAGGGCGGCACTTCACCATACGTGACTTCACCGGTTTCGCGGTCGACGATCTTGGTTGACTTGCCGATAAAGACGCCCATACCCAGAACCGAGCCTTCGCGGACGATACAGCCTTCGACCACTTCGGACCGGGCACCGATAAAGCAGTTGTCTTCGATGATGGTCGGACCGGCCTGCATCGGCTCAAGCACACCACCGATGCCGACGCCACCCGACAGGTGCACGTTCTTCCCGATCTGAGCACAGGAGCCAACGGTGGCCCAGGTATCGACCATGGTCCCTTCGTCGACATAAGCACCCAAGTTCACAAACGAGGGCATCAGCACCACGCCCGGCGCGATAAAGGCCGATTTGCGCACCACGCAGTTCGGCACGGCGCGGAAGCCTGCAGCGCGCCACTGGTTTTCACCCCAACCGGCGAACTTGCTGTCCACCTTGTCCCACCAGCCGCCATCCTGCGGACCACCTGATTGGATTTCCATGTCCTTGATGCGAAAGCCCAACAGAACCGCCTTCTTGGCCCACTGATTTACGTGCCAGTCGCCGTTGTCCAATTTCTCGGCCACGCGCAGCGACCCGCTGTCCAGCGCGTTCAGCGTATCTTCGATTGCTTCACGCTGTTCCCCAGTGGTGGCGGGGGTGATCGTATCGCGCGCCTCCCAGGCGGCTTCGATGGCGGCTTCCAGTTGCGCGTTGGACATTTGGCGGCTCCCTGCAGAATCTGTTCACGTTGGTGTTGCCTATACGCAAGCGAAGGACTGGCCGCAATGCGACGCTGAACGCGTGCTTTGCGGCTGATGCGTGCGGATTCAGTCGCTCAGCGGGTCGGGTGAGATATTGCCACCGCAAACCAGCACCGCCACACGTTCCCCGTTTGCGGGCTGATAAGCCCCCGACATCAACGCGGCCAGGGCCGTGGCCCCCGCGGGTTCCACCAGAATTCGATGTGCCCGCCACAGCAACTTCTGGGCCTCGGCGATGGCCTCGTCAGTTACCAGAACTGAGGTCATCCCCTGCGCCAATCCAAAGCAGATTGACCCGATCCGCCGCGCGCCCAGCGCATTGGCTGCGATGCCCGAGACGGAAACATCTACCGGCTCTCCTGCTTGCAAAGCAGCGTTCAGCGCGCACGAGGTTTCAGGCTCAACCGCCACAACCTTGCGCGCGCCCTGCAACCACGCCAGCGCGCCCGAGATCAGACCCCCGCCGCCTACAGCGACCAGCACGGTATCCGCCTGAAGCCCTTGCGCCTCCCACTCAGCGAAACAGGTGCCCTGCCCGGCCACGGTTGCCGGTGCATCGTATGCATGAATCTGCATCGCGCCTGTTGCCTTTTCATGGGCCTGTGCTTCGGTCAGCGCATTTGCGTATTCGCCCTGGACAACACTCAGATCAGCGCCTGTCCGTTTTATCAGGGCAATCTTGGACGACCCCGCCATCTCTGGCACAAAAATCTTGGCCGGATATCCCAAGGCCCGCGCCGCAAAAGCTGCTGCCGCCCCATGGTTGCCGCCAGACGCCGCAACAACACCCGCCTCTGGCACATCAAGGCTAAGCAGCGTGTTAAACGCCCCGCGCGCCTTGAAACTACCGGTATGTTGCATGTGTTCCAGCTTTATCTCGACAGGATCGTCCAGCCCCAATGCGTGGCTTTCCATAACCGGGGTCACCTGCGCATATCCGGAAATCCGATCTGCTGCTGCTGAAATTTCACTCTTCCAATTCATTCTTGTTCTTCCGTGACTGGCGCTCTGCGCGCGAACCCTATAGCTGTTTGCGGGACACGCAAGCAGGGAACTGTCACCAATGAGAGAAGATCGCCTCAGCCCTTTCCGCGACGCACAGACAGACCGCTCAACCGCGAGCGAGGTTCCGGACACGCCGCAGACGCGCTCATCTTCCTATCGCCTTGCCTTCGCGGATGACGATTTCCTGTGCCGTGAGGAATTGCGGCCCGTGCGCCTGCAACTGGAATTACTGAAACCCGAGATGATCATGTCCGAGCGTGAGATCACGTCAACCATCGTCATGTTCGGCGGGGCGCGCATTCCCGAGCCGTCGCAGAAACACACGGCCCGAACCGAAACGCTGGCCAGCCTGTCGCAGTATTACGACGAGGCGCGCGAGTTCGCCCGGCTGATGACCGAGAAATCCAATGCAACCGGCTGCCGCGAAAACGTCATCGTCACCGGCGGTGGCCCCGGTGTGATGGAGGCCGGAAACCGGGGCGCAAGCGATGCGGGCGGTTGCTCGATCGGGTTGAACATCGTGCTGCCGCATGAACAGGCACCGAACCTTTACGTGACGCCGGAGCTGAGCTTCAATTTCCACTATTTCGCCGTCCGCAAGATGCATTTCCTGATGCGCGCCCGTGCCATCACCATCTTTCCCGGTGGCTTTGGCACGATGGATGAGCTTTTCGAATCGCTGACCCTGATCCAGACTGGCCGGATGGAACGCGTACCTTTCCTGCTGTTTGGGCGCGCGTTCTGGGAAAAGGTCATCAATTGGGAGGCGCTGGCCGACGCCGGCACCATCTCGGCCGAAGATCTCGATCTGTTCCGTTTCGTGGACACCGCGCAACAGGCGGTCGACATTATCGAGAACTGGGACCCCGCCCCGGCCCGCGACGAAATTCCGGGGCGTTGACGAATGACTTCGAAGAACGGAGAGATGCTGCATCTGCGTGGCAATGCACTGAAACAGGGTGAACCGGTGGCGCTGCCGCTTGTCCAAAGCAGCATGTACCACCTGCCCGGCGCGCCGGATGGCTTGCCCACCTATGGCCGGGTCGACAACCCTACGTGGCAGCATCTGGAACATGTACTGGCCCATCTTGAAAACGCGCCCTGCCTGACTTTCCCATCCGGCATGGCGGCGATTTCCGCGGCGTTGTTCGCAACTGTGAAGGCCGGATCGCGACTGCTGATCCCGTCTGATGGCTACTACGTGACTCGGGTTCTGGCCGACAGGTTCCTGTTCAATCTGGGCATATTGGTCACTGAACGCCCGACCACCACGTTTGCCGATGGTGGATTTGACGGATTCGATGTGGTCTTTGTCGAAAGCCCTTCGAACCCTGGGATGGATATGATGGACTTGCCCGCCATCGCCTCGGCGGTGCGTGCGGCGGGGGGAATTACGATTGCCGACAATACGACCCTAACCCCACTGGGCCAACGGCCGCTGGATATGGGTATCGACATTGTGGTGGCCTCGGACACAAAGGCCATGGGCGGGCATTCCGACCTGCTGATGGGTCACGTCGCCAGCCGCAATGCGCAAATCATGGAGCGGGTAGAGGAATGGCGGAAAGTTTCGGGCGCGATCCCCGGACCGCATGAGGCGTGGCTGCTGCATCGTGGGCTTGAAACGCTGGATGTTCGGTTTGACCGCATGTGTGGGTCCGCTCAAGTTCTGGCGGAACGGTTTGCAGAGCACCCGGCGGTAGGCCAAATCCGCTACCCTGGACTGCCCGATGATCCATCATACACTCTGGCCAAGGCTCAAACCACGCGCTTCGGCTTCTTGCTGTCGATCACGCTGGGGTCAGAGGAAAAGGCTGAAACCTTCATAAACACCTGCCCGATGCTACGCCCCGCGACATCCTTCGGCGGCGTCCACAGCTCAGCCGAGCGCCGTGCGCGGTGGGGCGATGATGTTGACCCTGCCTTCATCCGCCTGTCGGTGGGCTGTGAACCGTTGGAAGAGCTGTGGAAAGCGATCGAGGGCAGCCTGAACGCGCTGTAGTTATTTCTTCGGCTCGCGCAGTTCCTTGAACACATAGATCGGTAGCACAACACTGGCGACCAACGCGCCCAGCCAGACCAACAGCGTCGCCGCCAGCAGATTGGAAATTCCACCGACTGTCAGCCCATTCGTGACCAGATCAGTCACCAACAGGCCGATGAATGTCACAATCAACGCGATACCACCTTTGATCGCGGGTGCTTTTTTCTCACCCAGTTTCAGGATCAGCGGCTCGGCGATCCACTGCACCAGCGTGAAGACAATCACCACAACGATGAACGAGATTGGCTTTACCGCAAATTCCGGCAGCAACAGCGCAGCAAGCAACAACCCGATGGCATTGCCGGCCAGCAGCGCCAGAATAGACTTGAGTCTGCGCGTCATGGGGGATCTCCGTCAACTAACAGTTCGAAATATGCATATGTTAACAAGCTTGCAGGATTTTGCGAGCGGTTTCAAATGCCTCTTCCTTTCGGACGAGTGAAATCGCATGATAAAACCTATCCTGTTCCGCCCGACCCGCGAGAGGTGAGATGAGCGACGATCCCTATTCCGTGCTTGGTGTCGCCAAAGATGCCAGCGCCGCCGAAATCAAAAAAGCTTACCGGCGCATCGCCAAAGACTGCCACCCTGATCTGAAACCGGGCGATACAGAGGCCGAAACCAAGTTCAAGGCTGCGGCCGCCGCCTATGATTTGCTGAAAGACCCCGAAACGCGCGCCCGGTATGATAAGGGCGAGATTGACGCGTCAGGTCAGGAACGTAAGCAACAGCAATACTATCGCGAATATGCCGAGGCTGCCGGAAACCCTTATCGCGGACGGGCGGCAGACCCAGACGATATGTCAGACATCTTTGCCGAGTTCATGCGCGGACGCGGTGGCTTTGGGCAGCGTAGAGGTGATTTCCACGCGCCGGGGCACAATCGAAGCTATACCCTGCAAATCAGCTTTCTGGACGCAGTCTTTGGTGCCAGCCAGAAACTGACCCTGCCCGATGGCGACCGGATCGAAGTAAAAATCCCGGCCGGAATTACGGACGGACAGACCATCCGCCTGCGCGGCAAAGGTGATCCAGGGTTTGGCGAAGGTCCACCGGGTGACGCTCTGGTCACGGTTTCGGTTGCCAATCACCCCGTATTCGAACGTCTGGGCGATGACATCCGTATCACCCTGCCAATCACAATTGACGAGGCCATTCTCGGCGGCAAAGTCCGCGCGCCCACCATCGATGGCGGTGTAAATGTCAATATTCCCGCAGGAACCAGCAGTGGCAAAACGCTGCGCCTGCGCGGTAAGGGCGTAAAGAAACGCGGATCAAGCGAACGCGGTGATCAATTGATCGAACTGACCGTTTCGATGCCGGACCGGATTGACGACGAGCTAAAGCAATTCATGGAGACGTGGCGCGAAAACCACCGCTATGATCCGCGCAAAGGAATGCCGTCATGACCCGCACCTTGACCGAAGAGCAGTTGATTGCAACCGTCACCCACCTGACATCGACCCGGCTGACCGAATACCTGGCCGCCGAGATTGTCATCCCAGAGCAGACAGAGAAAGGCCCCGTCTATCGCACCCTCGACGCCGCCCGCCTGGAACTGGCTTGCGAGTTACATGATCAATACGAGATGGAGCCTGACGCCCTGTCGATGATGATCTCATTGATTGACCAGATGCACGGGTTACGCGCGGAACTGCGCGAGGTGTTGAAGGCGATTGAGGCGCAACCGGAACCGGTGCGTCAGGCTCTGATCAAGGTAATTGGCACGGCTCGCTTCGGCGGGAAGTGAGATCAGTTACCTACGACGAACTCTTCGGGCACAAAAAAAGTATAATCCCGGTCCGCAACCATTTCGTGGCAACTGTGGCAATAGGCGACCGAACTAGCGCGGTCACCCATTGTATCCCCAAAAAGCGAACCATCTGGCAGTACCATGATATAGCGCCAATCAGCCGTATCGGGACTGGCGCCCGGGGCCAGTTTCTCCATCACGAACAACGCGCCGGGATGGACATTTCCTTCATCCGTCACGGTGACGCTGTCCTTTGCAAGAACCGAACCGAGGGGCAGTTTCTCTCCCGCCTCAAGGGTGCCGTAGTTATGCGCCATTCGATTGGCATAGCTGTTTACAAACCTCTTGCCATGCGTGGCCGAGATATAAGGGGCATCATTGAACAGCGGCCAGTTCTGGTAATTCAGCAATTGATCCAAGTGCGCAGCGCCGTAACCTCGCGCCATGCGCTTCTGCAACGACTGATAGATGCGCAGAGCCTCATCCTTGGACAACTCAGCCGGGTTTTCGATGGCGATATGAGCGTTTTCCCCAGCGGATTGCGCAACTGCGTTCGACACGGCCAAAGCTGCAAGCGCTGCGGCTGAAATTGAAATCGAAAAAAGACGTCTTAATCGTAAAAACATTTGGATGGCCCGCCTGTTGGACAAGGTTCGCCGAAGCGCCGCACGCCCGACAAAAGGAAGGATAGCGGCCTTGTAGAAACGCGCTACAGCCGGGCCAAGGCTCTCACAGCTTTGTGCGAAAGAGTGAGATGCGGAACCCGATCCGAGCCTGAAAAACATACCAAATTCCAAAGGCCAAAGACAGCGACCTGACCAGTATACCATACCTCTCTGATCTGGGATACTTGAACGGCCTAGCCTTGCAGACCAGTTTCTGCCTCAATTTGCTTGCGGGATTTGCGGGCGCGCTCGGTTGCTGATTTCAGCTGACCACAGGCTGCCATGATATCCTCGCCGCGTGTCTTTCGAATCGGTGAGGCATAGCCCGCCTGATAGATGATATTCGCAAAGGCGCGGATACGATTGTTCGAGCTTCGCTTGTAAGGCGCGCCGGGCCATTCGTTGAACGGAATCAGGTTGATCTTGGCCGGAATGTTATGACGTTTGATGTGATCGATCAGACGATGCGCGTCCTCATCGCTGTCATTGACACCATCCAGCATCACGTATTCGAACGTAATCCGTTCGGAATTCGAGGCCTTGGGATAGCTGGCAAGCGCCTGCAGCAACTCCTCAATGTTCCACCGCTTGTTGATCGGCACCAGTACGTCGCGGGTTTCATCGGTGGTGGCGTGGAACGAGATCGCCAGCAAACAGCCGATTTCCTCGGCCGTGCGTGCGATTTCAGGCACCACGCCGGATGTAGACAAAGTGATACGCCGGCGCGACAGGGAAATCCCCTCGGGGTCCATGGCGATCTTCATCGCATCGCGGACGTTTTCAAAATTGTAGAGCGGCTCACCCATGCCCATCAGCACGATGTTCGACAGCAGGCGCGTTTCATCCTTGGGCGCGCCGGGGGTCGGCCATTCCTCAAGATCGTCGCGGGCCATCATCACCTGACCAACAATTTCGGCCGCGGTCAGATTACGCACCAGCTTTTGTGTGCCCGTATGGCAGAAGGAACAGGTCAGCGTGCAGCCCACCTGGGACGAGATACAAAGCGTGCCCCGATCCTCTTCTGGGATATACACCACTTCGACCTCATGCCCGCCTGCGATGCGGCACAGATATTTGCGGGTGCCATCCTCGGATACCTGACGGGTCACAACCTCGGGGATTTCGATCACGAAGTTCTCCGCCAGTTGCGCGCGATAGGCTTTGGCAAGGTTGGTCATCTCGGCAAAGTCGCGAACGCCCCACTGGTAAATCCATTGCCAGATCTGTCCGGTGCGCATCTTGGCCTGCTTTTCAGGCGTGCCATGTGCGATCAGAACCTCACGCAACTGATCGCGGGTCAGGCCGACAAGGTTTGTCTTCCCTTCCGGCAACTTGCGAGGGATGGTCATGACGTCTTGAGTGATCGGCGCTTTGGGCGACATGTGGCTATCTCGGAACATTCTGGCTTGGGATGCGCCTCTATATAGGATTGCGCGCAAAGATCAAAAGGAATCGTCGCGCCTAGTTCGCATAGCCAAGTAATTGATCAACGCGTGCACGGCCAAGATCGACCCGACAAGCGGTAATGGCAATCCCTGTACCCGAGCCGCCGCCAAAAGATGCGCCAACCGCTTCGCATTGTGCATCCCGGTAAGCAACCCACGCGTCTTGCGCCGCCTCTAATGCGGGTTGCGCGACCAATCGTTCGGTGATGTCATCAAGCTCTTTTGCGGCACGCATGGCGAGGCTATAGCTCGCCTCGACTGCCTTGTCGACGCGGGCTTCTGCGTCGCGAACACAAGACCCGATCTCAACCTGTGAACTGGCGTCCCAGCATTCCAGCGTCGGGTCCGCAAACGCGGCGGATGGCAGGAACAGAACAAACAGAACGTGACGCATAACTCGTGTCCAGCAAGCACTTCATACACGCTGACGGTAGCACAAGCTGTGAAAAGTGCCTAGTTCAGTTGGCCGCCACGCAACGAACGCTGCGGCCTGACCGGTCTTTCAAGTCACGGCAAGAATATCGAGGCAAAGGCCGTCATATACCCGCAGGCACAACGGCACAATCCGCGGCATCCAAGGTTTGTACCGGGTCGTTCGGGCCACATTCCTCACCCGAAATCGGGTAGGTCTCAGTTGTGTTTTCGCACGCGCTCAGCAAAGCGGCGGCCAGCATCAACACGGCGAGAGTTTTGTTCAGCATTTCCAGGTTCCTTCCTTTGTCCGTAAACTGATTAGTTCAGAAGACAGAGGATCACTTTGATACGGATCAAGTTGAATACCGGACGTGACGTAAACAATGCGTCTGTGTGAAAAACACAAAACCCCGCCGGATGACGGGGATCTGCGCGCTGAAAGTTCCGGATTATTCTGTGCAGCGCTTTTCGGCGTCTTCAATTGCGGCCGTAAAGCCCAGAAGCGAGAATGTATCTTTGGTTTGCGTGCCACGTTCCGAGCGCGCGGTCAGCACCGCCTCGGTTCCGCGCTTCATGGCCGCGACAACCTTCAGGTCTTCGCCAGCCGTCGCGGGCCAGGCCCATTCGCCGTCGGTGATGAATTCAAACTCGGACCCATCGACTTCGACATTCACTGTCGAACCTGCTGCAAAAGGATATCCGCCGGTGAACGTCACCTGCCCTTTCACGTCTGCGTTCGGACGATAAAACACGAACAGCAAGATATCGCTGCGGCGCACAGACACCACGCGACCACCTCGGGTGTTCACGGTTTCCTTTGGGGCAGACACGCTCCAACATTCGGTGGGATCATCTTCGACGAAAACGCTCCAATCCGTCTTCGCCGCCACGCGATTGGTGCTTGACGCCTGTTGAGCGGTTGCAGTTGTGGCCAACCCGGCCATACACAGGCCCGCAATCACACGGACGAGTTTCGATCCCATCTGTCCAGCCTCCTAGCCCGACCTAATACCTCATACCCATCGGACATAACTGTGAACTCTGCCGGTTCGTCTGTAAGTTGCGTATTCCGATGATTGTCGACATACACACACTAACGCAGGTTTCGCCACAGGCGAAAGGGCGATTGGCAGAATTTTGCGCATATAACGGAGGGGCCAGATGACGCAACCGGTACCAATGACAGAACTGTGGCGAGGCCCCCTGCTGGAAAGCCTGCATACGGGGCATGCGGTGATCTGTGACGACAGCGGACAGATTGTGCAAAGCTGGGGTGATCCCAACGCAGTGATCTATCCCCGTTCCTCGGCCAAAGTGATTCAGGGGCTGCCCTTGATCACATCTGGAGCGGCCGCAAAATACGGATTGACGACCGAACATCTCGCTCTGGCGTGTGCGTCGCACAATGGCGCACATATACATACAGATCGCGTGTCGGCTTGGCTGGATCACCTTGGACTGTCCGAGCATGATCTGCGCTGTGGCCCGCAAGAACCGCAGGACATGGCGGCGCGGGACGGGTTGATCCTGGCCGATGACACGCCCTGCCAGATTCACAACAATTGTTCGGGCAAACACTGCGGGTTTCTAACGGTGGCCCAGCATATGGGCGCCGGGCCGGAATACCTTGAGATCGACCACCCCGTGCAACAGGCCTGCCTGTCCGCGATTGAGGAAACAACGGGCGAAACCAGCCCGGCTTATGGCATAGATGGCTGTTCGGCCCCGAATTTTGCCACCTCGCTCGTGGGGCTGGCGCGGTCGATGGCGTGGTTTGCGTCAGCTGCTGATCGCTCGGACCGGGCCAGCGATGCGGCGGCTCAGTTGACCGCCGCAATGATGAAGCACCCGGAACTGGTCGCCGGAGAAAACCGCGCCTGTACCGAACTGATGCGCGCCATGAAAGGACGCGCTGCGATCAAGACCGGGGCCGAGGCCGTCTACGTCGCCATCGTACCGGAAAAACGCATGGGCGTGGCGTTGAAGATCACCGATGGCACAACCCGCGCCAGTGAATGCGCGATCGCCGCCATTCTGGTCAGCTTGGGTGTGCTGGAGGCCAACCATCCAGCCACCCGCAAATTCATGAACGCCACGCAATACAGCCGGCGTGGGCTGGAATGTGGAGTGATCAAACCAGCGTCAGGATTCCCCGGCTAAGTCTGTCACATTTCGATTTCGTGCACCTCGGCGACCTCGACCGAACCCGAACCGTTGATGACCATGGGGCAACCCTTGGCCATCTCGGTTGCGGCGTCGATGCTGTCGGCTTTAATCACGGTAAAGCCAGAGGCCGGATTTGCACCTCCATTGTCAACGACACCACCGGAGCTGACGGTATATGACTGGCCAACCGGGTTGCCGGGAATGTCCAGCGCATCGCCCATGTTCTGAAACCACGTACCCCAGGCGGCCATGGTTGCGTCGATTTCCGCGGGATCCGTCGGGGTGGTTCCGCCATGATAGACAAACAAGTATTGGGGCATTTTCTTCCTCCGTTATGAGAGCCTATTGAAACTGTGCCTCAAGCCTGCGCAGGGATGAGGTCCAACCGGATTCGTGGTTGGCCGCGATCTCGTCATCGCCCAGATCGCGGTGATCGAGGATTAGGCGCGCTCCATCGCCCGAGGGTTCGACCGTCAGCGTCACATGGCTTTCTGCCCCGCGCTGATCCTGATCATCGTGCCACCCCCAAGTGAACCCCACAGAATTTGGCGGGTCAACATGGGTAACCTGTCCTGAAACCTTGTAACGCTGGCCCTCCGCATTCGCCATGACCGAATACCACGGCCCGAGGCGCGAAAAATCCAGGTCATGTTCAGGCACATGCATCCCTTCCGGCCCCCACCATTGCAACAGCTTTGCACCGTCACTGATCCACGCAAACAGGTTGTCGGGGGTGGTTGGGAACTCACGTTCCAGTCTCAGGTCGGCCATGAATTTTCACTTTCAATCAAATCATTTAGACGGTCCAGGCTACCCTCCCAAAACTGGCGTTTCGAGATGGTCCACTCGGCAATCGCGCGCAGCCCTTCGGGTTGGATGGAGTATATTCGCTGACTGCCCCGCACCCGTTGCTGAACCAAACCGGCTTGGCGCAGCACCTTAAGGTGGCGCGAAATTGCCGCCCCCGACATGCCGCGCCCTTCGATCAGATCACCGGCAGACAGTTCGCCGCTTTGCATCAATTGCTCGACAATTGAAAATCGGGTGGCGTCGGACAAGGCCGAGAAAGCAGTCAGAAGCGTGTTCATGACCACTGTTTAACATTTTTGTTAAATAAAAGGAAGCCCGTTTTGGGTCAGATGTCTGCGAAGGCCGTGCGGGAATAGCCTTGCAGGTATAGCAACGCCGTCAAATCCCCGTAGTTGATCCGAATGTCACACTGTGCTGCGACCGACGGCTTGGCGTGCAGCGCCACCCCGGTTCCGGCCCGGCTGAGCATCCCCAGATCGTTGGCCCCGTCGCCGACAGCGATCACGTCAGCTTCGGACAGACCCAAGCGCTTGGTGATCTGTTCCAGCGCGTCCACCTTGGCCTGTTTCCCGAGGATCGGACGCTGTACATCGCCCGTGAGCTTGCCATTCTCGACCAGCAGAGTGTTCGCACGATTCTCATCGAAACCCAGCAGATCGGCCACTTTGGCGGTAAAGGCGGTGAACCCGCCTGATACCAGAACGGCGTACCCTCCGTTCAGACGCATTGTTGCGACCAACTCTTTACCGCCGGGCATCAGCGTGATGCGTTGTTCCAGCACCTTGCCGATCACAGCCTCATCCAGACCTTTCAGCAGGCTAACGCGTTCAATAAGCGCGCCTTCAAAATCCAGCTCACCATTCATCGCCCGCGCGGTGATATCCTTGACCCGATCGCCCACACCGGCCTCATCGGCCAGTTCGTCGATGCATTCCTGCTGAATCATCGTGCTGTCCATATCGGCCAACAGCATCAGTTTGCGGCGCTTCCCCAGCGGCTGAACGATCAGGTCGACTTCCAGCAGTTGCAGCTCGGCCCAGACCTCCCACTGATTGTCGGGCAGGTTGGGGAACAAAAACTGCGCGGCCTCATCTTGGCTGAGCCACACCAGATCGTCGCCGCCCCACGCATTGCACAGCGACTCGACCAAAGCCAGGTCAAGCTTGGGCGTGTCAGGGTTGGTCAACAGCGTGGCAACATACATCTTCGGTCTCCTGCGAACTTCCCTGCGCATACCGCAGAGGGCGCCAATTCACCAGAGACAGTTGAAGTGTCTACCCCAGAATACCCGGCAACCGCAGCCCGTGGGCGCGGGCGCAGTCTTTTGCGGCTTCGTACCCCGCATCCGCATGCCGCCACACGCCCGAGGCCGGGTCATTCCAAAGGACACGCTCCAGCCGTTTTGCAGCATCCTCGGTCCCGTCAGCGCAGATCACGACACCTGCATGCTGGCTAAAGCCCATACCGACCCCGCCACCGTGATGAATCGACACCCAGGTCGCGCCGCTGGCGGTATTGATCAATGCGTTTAGCAGCGGCCAATCTGACACCGCATCGGACCCGTCCAGCATAGCCTCGGTTTCCCGGTTCGGACTGGCGACCGAACCACTGTCGAGGTGGTCACGACCGATAACAACCGGCGCTTTCAGCTCGCCACTGGCCACCATCTCGTTGAAGGCCAGCCCGGCACGGTGACGATCCCCCAACCCGATCCAACAGATACGCGCTGGCAGACCCTGAAACGCGATCCGATCCCGAGCCATGTCGAGCCAACGATGCAAATGCTCGTTCTCGGGGAACAGCTCCTTCATCTTGGCATCGGTTTTGTAGATGTCCTCCGGGTCACCGGACAAGGCACACCAGCGGAACGGGCCGATCCCCTTACAGAACAGCGGGCGGATATAGGCAGGCACGAAGCCGGGGAAGGCAAAGGCGTTCTCCAGCCCTTCATCCTGCGCCACCTGCCGGATGTTGTTGCCGTAATCCAACGTCGGAACACCCGCGTTCCAGAAATCGACCATCGCGGCCACATGCTGCTTCATCGACGCGCGGGCCGCTTTTTCAACTGCTTTGGGGTCTGTTTCACGCTTTTCTCGCCATTGCGCCATGGTCCAGCCCAGCGGCAGGTAGCCATTGATCGGGTCATGAGCACTCGTCTGGTCAGTGACGATATCCGGGCGCATTCCGCCCTCGGCCATGCGGCGGTAGATCTCGGGGAAAATCTCGGCGGCATTGCCCAGCAGTCCTACGGATTTGGCCTCGCCCGCCTTGGTCCAGCGATCGATCATCGCAAGCGCTTCGTCCAGCGTCTCGGCCTTTTCATCCAGATACTTGGTCCGCAGGCGAAAATCGATGCTGTCAGGGTTGCATTCAACCGCCAGACAACACGCCCCGGCAAAGACAGCCGCCAGCGGTTGCGCACCACCCATACCGCCCAACCCTCCGGTCAGAATCCACTTGCCCGTCAGGTCGCCGCCATAATGCTGGCGTCCGGCTTCGGCAAAGGTCTCATATGTGCCCTGAACGATGCCCTGCGTGCCGATATAGATCCACGAGCCAGCCGTCATCTGGCCGTACATCATCAAACCCTTCTTATCGAGCTCGTTGAAGTGATCCCAGGTCGCCCAGTGTGGTACGATGTTGGAATTGGCGATCAGCACCCGCGGCGCATCCTTGTGTGTGCGTATGATTGCAACGGGTTTGCCGGATTGAACGATCAGGGTCTCGTCCTCTTCCAAATCTTTCAAACCATCAACAATAGTGTCGAAATCAGTCCACGTGCGCGCCGCGCGTCCGATACCGCCATAGACCACCAGCTCATGCGGATTTTCCGCCACATCCGGATGCAGGTTGTTCATCAACATCCGCAGCGGCGCTTCGGTCATCCAGCTTTTCGCATTTAACTCGGGACCAGTCGGAGGATAGATGTCGCGGGTATTCTTACGAGGGTCAGTCATGGCGTAAGCTCCAATGCAGTGTCCTGGATGGCATTCAGAATGTCGCGCAACCAGCGGCGCAACCGGTCCGCTTTGGCCGGGTCATAGCGCCACGGCGCGGCCTCGGCCGCCAGATAGGTGGACTGTGCCAACTCCATCTGAATGGCGTGTATCCCGTCAGCCGGGCGACCGTAGTGGCGCGTCGTCCACCCACCTCGAAAGCGTCCGTTCAAGACGCTGCTAAAAGGTGAGTTGGAGGCACGTTCATTTGTAATAGACTCTATTTGCGGGTCGCAGGTTGCGCCCCCATCGGTTCCGATATTCATGTCGGGCAGCGTTCCGTTAAACAAAAACGGAATGCGGCTGCGGATTGAGTGGCAATCGAACAAAACCGCCACCCCATGGCGGTCGCGGACACGCTCAACCTCTTCGCGTAACGCAGAATGATAGGGCGCATGGTAGGCCTGACATCGTTCGGCGTTCTCGTCTTCTGAGGGTTCCTGCCCACTCTGCCAGATGGGCTGGCCATCAAAATCTGTCAGCGGCACCAGCGTCGTTGTGTTCTGGCCGGGATAAAGCGAGATACCTTCAGGGTCACGGTTGGCATCGATCACATAGCGGTGGATATGGGATTGCACGACAGTTGCCCCCGCCAAAATCCCTTCATAGAGCCTATTTATATGCCAATCGGTATCGGCCAATGCGCGCCCCGTGTCATTGAAACGGGCCGCAATCTCATCAGGCACAAATGTCCCACCGTGAGGTTGCCCCAGCACGATCGGGCTACCGCCGCGCTGCACGCTCGCCACTTGCATCACGTAATCTCCGGCATCTGAACACCCACCGCGCTTAGAATGGTGGCCTCTGCGACCAAGTGCTTTGCGGCCTCCAGATCCGGCGCCAGATAGCGATCTTCGGTTAGGGCGGGAATTTCTGCCCGCAACCGGGCGATAACTTGTTGCAACGGGGTGCTTGTGGTCAAAGGTGCGCGAAACTCGACCCCTTGCGCGGCGCAGAGCAGTTCGACACCCAGAATGTAGTTCAAGTTCTCAACCATACGGGTCAATCGCCGCGCGCCATGCGCCGCCATCGAGACGTGATCCTCTTGATTGGCCGAGGTCGGAGTGCTGTCCGTCACGCATGGATTGGCCAGATGCTTGTTCTCGCTCATCAGCGCAGCCGTCGTGACCTCGGCAATCATCAGGCCCGAGTTCAGACCGGGATTGGGCGTCAGGAAAGGCGGCAGGTCAAAGCTGAGCGTCGGATCCACCATTAGCGCAATTCGGCGTTGCGCGATGGCACCGATTTCGGACAGGGCAAGGGCGATCATATCTGCGGCGAATCCGACCGGCTCGGCATGGAAGTTCCCGCCCGAAACGATACCGTCCTCCAGCACCAATGGATTGTCGGTGGCCGCGTTGGCCTCAACCTCTAGCGTGGCGGAAGCCTGACGCATTACATCCATGGCTGCACCGGTGACTTGCGGCTGGCACCGAATGCAGTATGGGTCCTGCACCCGCGTGTCGCCATCGCGATGACTTTCGCGAATTTCCGACCCATCAAGCACGGCACGCATGGCACTGGCGGCTTCAGTCTGGCCGCGATGACCACGCAGTGTATGGATTTCGGACCGCAGGGGGGCAGTTGACCCCATGATCGCGTCGGTCGACATGGCCGAGATGACAAGCGCGTTTTGTGCCGCGCGCCAGGCTTCAAACAGACCAGCCAACGCAAAGGCCGTTGAAAACTGCGTACCGTTGATAAAGGCAAGGCCTTCCTTGGGGCCTAGTTGAATAGGCTCTAAATCAACGCTTTTCAGGGCTTGATCCCCCGGCAGGATATCTCCGTTTACCTCTGCCTCGCCTGCGCCGATGATCACGGCGGTCATATGGGCAAGCGGTGCAAGATCGCCCGACGCTCCGACCGACCCTTGCGCCGGGATCACCGGCGTGACCCCTCGGACCAGCATCTGCTGCAACACCTCGATCAGGTCCCACCGCACACCCGACGCCCCCCGACCAAACGACAACAGCTTGAGCGTCATCATCAGTCGCGTCAGTCGCCTTGGGATAGCCGGTCCCACACCACAGCAGTGGCTCAGGATAAGGTTGCGTTGCAGGATCGACGTATCCTGCGCGGCGATCTTATGGCTGGCCAGTTTGCCAAAACCGGTATTGACGCCATAGACGGGTTCGTCACCCCGAGCGGCGGCACGAATGCGATGAGCAGCTGCGTCGACTGCGGGTTTACACGCAGGATCCAGCAACACGGCCGATTGGTTCCAATACACGTCGGCCAATTGCGACAGGGACACCTGACCCGGCTGTAACGTCAGAATGGTCATGCCAACCCTCCGAACACACGTGTGTGGAGCGGGTTGAACCCGATGCGATAAGACAGCTCGGCAGGATGAGCGACGTCCCACACCGCCAGGTCCGCCCGTTGTCCGGGCGCGATTGTCCCGGCATCTTCAATTCCCAGCGCACGGGCCGCGTTTCTGGTAACACCCGCCAGCGCCTCTTCTGGCGTCAGGCGGAACAGGGTGCAGCCCATATTCATCGCCAACAATACCGAAGTCAGCGGTGAGGACCCCGGGTTGCAATCCGTCGCAAGCGCCATTGGCACTGCGTATTGGCGCAACAGGTCGACAGGCGGCACCTGCGTTTCCCGAAGGGTATAGAACGCGCCCGGCAGCAAGACGGCCGTCGTTCCAGCCCTTGCCATGGCGGACACTCCATCCTGATCCAGATATTCGACATGATCAGCCGACAAAGCTCCGTAGGACGCCGCCAATTGCGTTCCGCCCAAGTTGGACAGTTGTTCTGCATGCAGCTTCACCGGAATGCCCAAACCTTGCGCCACGTCGAAAACCTGCGCGATCTGAGCGGGGGTAAAGGCGATCCCTTCGCAGAAACCGTCTACTGCATCCAACAGACCCTCGGCATGGGCTTTGCGCAGGGTCGGGATGCAGACATCGCGGATGTAATCATCAGGCCGCGAAGCGAATTCCGGCGGCACCGCGTGCGCGCCCAGAAAGCTGGTATTCACTCGGACGGGCCGGGATTCGCCAATACGGCGGGCCACGCGCAGCATCTTCAGCTCGGTCTCTGTGTCCAGCCCATAGCCAGACTTAACCTCAATGGTACAGACACCCTCAGCGATCAGAACGTCAACCCGGGTCAGCGCATCCGCCAACAGCGCGTCGTCGCTGGCTGCTCTCGTGGCGTTGACCGTAGACAGGATACCGCCCCCGGCGCGGGCGATTTCCTCGTACGACGCACCTTTCAGCCGCATCTCGAACTCAACCGCGCGGTCACCGCCGAACACAACATGCGTATGTGCGTCGATCAGGGCCGGAGTGATCAGGCGCGACCCAAAGTCTTCAATCGGCCAGTCGGTGAACTCCTGCGGCAGGGCGCTATGCGCCCCGGCCCAAACGATCTTGGCCCCGTCAACTGCAATCGCTGCATCGTGACACAGCCCGTAGGGCGTTTCCCCATCGGTCATCGTGGCCATTCCGGCGCTGATCAAAACCGCTTTTCTGGTCATGGCGATTCTTTTCGGCTCCCCTCTTGTTTGATTTTTTCGTATATGTGAAAAGATATAAAGTCTACACATTATAGGACCAAAATGCAGATTCACGCCAAAACTGCTTTGTTAGGCACCGACTGGGTTCAGAATGTGCGGATTGAAACGGGTCAGGGCCACATCAGTCAGCTGCAGAGACAGTCCAAGGCGATGCCGGGCGACACGCAAGTGGATGTCCTTTTGCCCGCATTGGGTAACCTGCACAGCCACGCTTTTCAGCGCGCCATGGCCGGTATGACCGAAACCCGTATGACCGGGCGTGAGAGTTTTTGGACGTGGCGCACGTTGATGTATCGTTTCCTCGATCAACTGACGCCCGAGCAGATCCAGGCCATCGCAGCGTTGGTCTTCATGGAAATGCAAGAGGCTGGCTATGCCTCGGTCGGCGAATTCCACTATGTCCATCACAAACCCGGCGGCGCGACTTACGATTGCGTCTCGGAACTCAGCCAGCGCATCTTTGCGGCCGCAAGCCAGTCGGGGATCGGGCTGACCCATCTGCCCGTGCTTTATACTTATGGGGGCGTCTCGCAAGAGCCCTTGTCAGGCGGGCAACTGCGGTTCGGCAATACCGTGGATCAATTCCTAAGACTGGTGGAAGATTGCCTTAAAGACCTGCCATTTCTTGACTCTGGTTTGGGCATCGCACCTCATTCCTTGCGCGCCACTTCTCCCGCCGATCTTTCCGAAGTACTGCGGGCAGTGCCCCAAGGGCCAGTACACATCCACATCGCAGAACAACAAAAGGAAGTCGCAGATGTACGGGCTGCGCTTGGACGGCGCCCGGTGGCGTGGCTGCTGGACAATGCTGAAGTAAACGCGCGGTGGTGCCTGATCCACGCAACCCACATGACTGACGCTGAGACCCGCGCCTTGGCCCGGTCTGGTGCAGTCGCCGGGCTGTGCCCGATCACCGAGGCCAATCTGGGCGACGGCATTTTCAACGGCGCAACCTATGTTGCCGAAGGTGGGCAATTCGGCGTCGGATCAGACTCTAATACTCGGATTTCCTTGCCCGAAGAGTTGCGAACACTGGAATACTCGCAACGGCTCCGCGATCATGAGCGTGCGGTTCTGGTGAACGGCGAAGGCTCGGTCGGGCAGGCGCTGTACACAGGTGCTGCGCAGGGCGGCGCACGCGCGCTTGGGCGCGACGCGGGCGAGATTGCCGAGGGCAGGCTTGCGGATCTGGTTGCCATCGACCGAAGCCATCCGACGCTCTGCGCCCTGACCGACGATCAACTACTAGATGGTCTGTGCTTTACCGCCCCCGACGGTTTGGTTACCGATTTATGGAGTGCCGGGCGCCATGTGGTGAAACAGGGCCGTCACATCGCACGAGATCAGATCATTGCCGACTACCGATCCGCGATTGCGGGTCTGTTGGCCTCGGTCTAAAGGAACGACGCGATGGCTCAATCAAACGACACAACCAGCTACAAAGACATCAAACAGACCGTTCTGGCGCGCATTCGGTCGGGCAAATGGCAGCCTGACTCGCTGTTACCGAACGAGCAGGAGCTTGCTGCTGAGTTTTCCTGCACCCGCACTACGGTAAACCGCGCCATGCGGGAACTGGCCGAGGAAGGCTATCTGGAACGCCGCCGCAAAGCCGGAACCCGGGTGCTGAGCGCACCACAACGGCAAGCTCGCTTTACCATCCCGATGGTCCGGGATGAGGTTGAGGCGTTGGGCGGCACCTATCGCTATGCGCTGGTCTCGGCTGATTCTGAAACAGCACCAGAATGGTTAAGCGCCCGTCTGGCCCTTTCGCCAAAGCAAAGCGTGGTGCATGTGCGTTGCATGCATTTCAACGGCAACACTCCGTTTCAGTATGAGGACCGCTGGATCGTCACAGCCTCGGTCCCTCAGGTGCAGCAGACTGATTTCTCGGAAGTCGGCCCGAATGAGTGGCTGATCCAAACTGTTCCCTTCACCAATGTCGAGCTTAGCTTTCTTGCCAGCCGCGCCAATGCAACGGTTGCCGGGTTTCTGGACGTGACCGAAGGGGACCCCGTCTTTACCGGAGAGCGGATCACGTGGTTAGAGGGTCAGCCAGTAACCTTTGCCAAAATGTATTTTGCCGCCGGATATCGTATGACTACAGAATTCTGAACGAGTTTTGAATTTCCGCGCCAAAGGGCTTTACCCCCCTTTCAATCCGATACAGATTCAGCCCCGATTGAGCAGGCGCAAAAGGAATGACGAAATGGCCAACCCGCTTTATGACCGACTGTTTGGCATTCATGCGGGCAAGGACACGCCGTTTCTTTATCTGCCGGACGGGCAGACCCTGACCCATGCTGCCTTTCTGGACATGACTGCGCAGATCGCCAATGCCCTGACGGGGTACGAACTTGAACCCGGCGACCGGGTGGCGGTGCAGGTTGAAAAGTCGCCTGAAATGCTGGCGCTTTATGCTGCCTGCGCCCAGACCGGGCTGATCTTTTTGCCGCTGAATACAGCCTACACCACAACCGAGCTGCGCTATTTCATCGAAAACAGTGGGGCAGAACTCGTTGTCTGCGACGCGGCAAAAGAACAAGACCTTACGCCCATCGCAGCCGCCCAGAACGCCCGGTTAGAGACGCTGAACGCCGATGGCACTGGTAGCCTGATGCGGCGGGCGTTGGGGATGTTGCCTGCATTTGAACCGGTGAAGCGCACCGAAGACGACCTTGCCGCGTTCCTTTATACCTCGGGCACGACGGGGCGCTCGAAGGGCGCGATGCTGACACAGGCCAATCTGCTGTCGAATGCCCAGACGCTGGTACAGGAATGGCATTTCACCAAAGATGACGTTCTGCTACACGCCCTGCCAATCTTTCACACCCATGGCCTGTTTGTGGCAACGAATGTGGTGCTTGCGTCGGGCGGGTCGATGATCTTCCTGCCGAAATTCGACCTGGACGAGGTGCTGCGATGGATGCCTAAGGCGACGTCGATGATGGGGGTTCCGACCTTCTACACCCGCCTGCTGGGTGATGAGCGGTTTACAGGTGATCTTTCCCGGCATATGCGGCTGTTCATCTCGGGTTCGGCCCCGCTGCTGGCGGAAACCCATGAGCGGTTCGAAGCGCGTACCGGCCACCGCATCCTTGAACGCTATGGCATGACCGAGACCAACATGAACACCTCGAACCCCTATGATGGCGAACGTCGCGCGGGCACGGTGGGTTTCCCGCTGCCTGGTATCGAACTGAAGGTTACTGATCCGGAAACAGGCGCCGACCTGCCACAGGGTGAGATTGGCATGATCGAGGTGCGCGGACCCAACGTATTCAGCGGCTACTGGCAGATGCCCGAGAAAACTGCGGCCGAACTGCGTGAAGATGGGTTCTTCATTACTGGTGATCTGGGGCGCGTGGATGAGGATGGCTATGTTCACATCGTTGGGCGCGGTAAGGACCTGATCATCTCGGGCGGCTATAACATTTATCCTAAAGAAGTCGAGCTGGTGCTGGATGATCAGCCCGGCGTACTGGAAAGCGCCGTGATCGGCGTGCCGCACCCGGATTTCGGCGAGACCGTGTTGGGCATTCTGGTGCCCAAACCGGGCGAGGCACTGGACCCGGACTCCATCCTGACCAATGTCCAGAACGTGCTGGCCCGCTTCAAACATCCGCGCAAGCTGATCGTAGTTGACGAGCTGCCCCGCAACACGATGGGCAAAGTGCAGAAAAACGCACTGCGCGAAACCTACGAATCCCTGTTTACAAAGGGTTAGGCGTCAGCGGAACGCGTCCCGTCCGGGTCAAAAGCCAGCAATCCCGCCCTTCGAATACGGCCACCGCCAAAGACCGGCCATAACCCGCGCCCGCATCCAGATTGATCCGGTTGCCGCAATGTTCGGCCCGGTCGCACGGCGTATGCCCGTGGACAACCAGCCACGGATGCGGACCGGTCTCTTGCAGAAATTCGTGGCGTATCCAGACCAGATCGTCTTCGGCCTGTTGCTCCAGAGGGATACCGGGGCGGATACCGGCATGGACGAACAAAAGATCGCCTTCGCGATGATACAATGGTAGCGCGTTGACGAAGTCGATATGCGCGGGCGGCACCGCCGCACAGGCGCGCTGAATAACCTGAAAAATGCGGTCATCGTCAGAAACCTCGACCCCGTAGGACGCCAGCGTTTCAACACCCCCCAAACGCGGATGCAGCCAGTTGAGCATGATCGGCAGGTGTTTGTCTGCGATTTCGCCCTCTTGCACAAAGCGCGCCATCATCCGGTCGTGGTTGCCTTTGACCATGATCCAGTTTCTGCCCGCGCGCTGCCCTTCGATCAGCAGGTTCAGCACACCGCTGCTGTTTGGTCCGCGGTCCACGTAGTCACCCAGAAACACCACGCGGGCATCTGGCCCCCCATCCTGCTCAATCAGGTGAAGCGCATTTTCCAGCATGTCTAGCTGACCGTGGATATCGCCGATGGCGTAAAGCGGAGATGTCATGAAATACCTTTGTAACAAGTCGTATTGCTTGTGTGATGTAAACTGGCGACCGGAAAAAGAAAACGCCCGCGCAAATGATGGCGCGGGCGCGATAATGCGCGGAGTATCAGTACCGCTTAGGCAACGTCAAACTCCAGAGGCTTGATCTGCTTGAACAGCCCGGTTTCCGCCAGCTTGGCCCGCGCCTCTGCCGGAACAGGTTCGTCGACATAAAGCAGGGCGATTGCCTCGCCGCCCGCCTCGGTTCGACCAAGGGTAAAGTTCGCGATGTTCACACCGTTTTCGCCCATGGTCTGACCCAGCGCACCGATGATGCCCGGCACATCTTCGTTGGTGGTGTAAAGCATGTGCGCGCCCACCTCGGCGTCGATGGTGATGCCCTTGATCTGGATAAAGCGCGGCTTGCCGTCGCTGAAGACTGTACCGGCAATCGAACGCTCACGCTTTTCGGTCACCACGGTCACCTTGATATAGCCGTCGAACGTGCCGGACTTGTCCTGATTGGTGGTCGAGATCTGGATCCCACGCTCTTTTGCGACCACGGGGGCCGAGACCATGTTCACCTCGGGGTTAAACTTTTTCATGATCCCAGCGACAACAGAGCAGTTCAGCGCAGCAAGGTTCATCTTTGCCGCGACACCGTCATACAGAATGTTGATCGCCTTGATCGGCTCGTCCGTCATCTGGCCGATGAAGCTGCCCAGATGTCCGGCCAGTTTGATCCACGGCCCCATCACTTTGGCCTCTTCAGCGGTCACGCTGGGCATGTTCAGCGCGTTTTCAACGGCCCCGGTCAGAAGGTAGTTTGAGATTTGCTCAGCCACTTGCAGGGCCACATTTTCCTGCGCTTCGGTCGTGGCTGCCCCCAGATGCGGCGTGCACACCACGTTGGGCAGGTTGAACAAGGGGTTATCCTTGGCCGGTTCTTCGCTGAACACATCAAATGCGGCACCAGCGACATGGCCCGATTGCAGCATCTCGGCCAGTGCTTCCTCGTCCACCAGACCGCCGCGGGCACAGTTTACGATACGCACACCCGGCTTCGTCTTGGCAAGGTTTTCGCGGCTCAGGATGTTGCGGGTCTGGTCGGTCAGCGGCACGTGCAGGGTGATGAAATCAGCGCGCGACAGCAACTCATCCAGTTCAACCTTTTCCACACCCATCTTCGCGGCTTTTTCTGCGTTCAGAAACGGATCGTAGGCGATGACCTTCATACGTAGGCCCAGCGCGCGTTCACAGACGATACCACCGATATTGCCCGCACCGATCACGCCCAACGTCTTGTTGGTCAGCTCGATCCCCATGAACTTGGACTTTTCCCACCTGCCCGCATGGGTCGAGGTGCTGGCCTCGGGGATTTGGCGTGCAACCGCAAACATCATCGCGATCGCGTGTTCAGCGGTGGTGATCATGTTACCGAAAGGCGTGTTCATCACGATCACGCCTTTTTTCGACGCAGCTTCCTTGTCGATGTTGTCGGTACCGATGCCGGCCCGGCCTATAACCTTCAGCTTGTCCGCCTTTTCCAGAATCGTTGGCGTCACTTTGGTCGCCGACCGGATGGCAAGGCCGTCATACTGGCCAATCACCTCGGCCAGTTTGTCCTTGTCTTTACCTAGGTCGGGCATGAAATCCACGTCGATGCCTCGGTCGCGGAAAATCTGAACGGCGGTTTCGCTGAGCTTGTCAGAGACGAGTACTTTGGGGGCCATTTCTTTGGTCCTTGAATTGTATGAAAGGTCCGGGCCTGTTGCGGCCCGGTGCGCAAGATCAGGCGGCTTCGGTTTGCGCCGCGATTTCAGCCTCGAAAGCCCATGCGAGCCAGGGCAGCATCGCCTCGATATCCGAGGTTTCGACCGTGCCGCCACACCAGATACGCAGTCCCGCCGGCGCGTCGCGATAGGCTCCGATATCCAGCGCTATGTTTTCGGCCTCCAACCTTTTGGCCACGGCCTTGGCGAAGGCTGCGCCATCCTTGATCCGCGCATCGGTGAATTTCAGGCAGACCGAGGTATTTGATTGCGTTGCTGCGTCTTCGGCCAGGTTCGCGATCCAATCATTCTGGTCACAGAACGCGTGCACCGCACCGGCATTGGCATCGGCACGGGCGATCAGACCCTGCAAGCCACCGACCGAGCGCGCCCAGTCCAGCGCAAACAGATAGTCTTCGACCGCCAGCATCGACGGCGTGTTGATCGTCGCACCGGTAAAGATGCCGTCGATCAGCTTGCCACCTTTGGTCAGGCGGAAAATCTTGGGCAGCGGCCATGCGGGGATATAGCTTTCCAGCCGCTCCACCGCGCGGGGCGACAGGATCAACATCCCATGCGCAGCTTCACCGCCCAGCACCTTCTGCCAGCTGAACGTGGTCACATCCAGCTTGTCCCACGGCAGGTCCATCGCAAACGCTGCGCTGGTCGCGTCACAGATGGTCAGACCCTGACGGTCATTTGCTATCCAGTCGCCATTCGGCACCCGCACGCCCGACGTGGTGCCATTCCATGTAAAGACAACGTCATTGGCAAAATCGATGGATGCAAGATCAACGATCTGACCGTATTCGGCCGTTTTGACCTCGGCATCAATTTTCAACTGTTTGACCACATCCGTGACCCAGCCCGCACCGAAGCTTTCCCAAGCCAGCATCTCAACCTTGCGCTCACCCAGCAGCGACCACATCGCCATCTCAACCGCGCCGGTGTCCGAGGCGGGAACTATGCCGATCTTGTAATCTGCCGGAATGCCCAGAACCTCACGCGTGCCTTCAATGGCCGCCTTCAGCTTGTCTTTGCCAACAGCCGCGCGGTGCGACCGACCCAGAGCGGCATCGGCCAGTTTAATCAATTCGAATGTGGGGGGTTTGGCACAAGGACCCGAGGAAAAACGCGGATTAGCTGGCCGCAGTTCAGGTTTGCGCGCGGCGTCGCGCGACGCCGTTTGTTCAATGCTCATCTGTATTACCCTTCCAGATACACGCCCCTCGTTGGGGAGGGGTGTCCCACGGACAGAGGTATGGCGCGCTTGCGATTGCAGCAAGCGGAAAAGACGCTTCACTTGCAAAAAACGACACCTGAAAGGGGCGCAAATTGGAACATAGGTTTCCGATTGGCGAAAAACCCCGCCAGTCTCTTGGCGGGGTTTGATGGTTTTATTCCGCTGCCTCAGCGTAGTCCGCCATTGGCGGGCATGTGCACACCAGGTTTCTGTCACCATATGCGTTGTCGACACGGTTTACAGGAGACCAGTACTTGTCGACGCCCATTGAGCCCGGAGGGAAACACGCTTGTTCGCGGGTATATGGGCGATCCCAGTCACCGACCAGATCGCGCACCGTATGAGGGGCGTTTTTCAACGGGTTGTTCTCCGCGTCGATCTTGCCGTCGATGATGTCCTGCGCCTCGGCCCGGATCGAGAGCATGGCGTCGCAGAAGCGGTCCAGCTCGTCCTTGGGTTCGGACTCGGTGGGCTCGACCATCAGGGTACCGGCCACTGGCCAGCTCATCGTGGGGGCGTGGAAGCCGCTGTCGACCAGACGTTTCGCTACATCATCCACGGTCACATGCGCCTCGGCGTCCAGCGGGCGGGTGTCGAGGATACATTCATGCGCCACGCGACCGGACTCGGAGGTATAGAGGATCGGATAAGCATCCTGCAGACGCGCCGCGATGTAGTTGGCGTTCAGGATCGCCACCTTTGTCGCTTGCGTCAGACCCGCGCCGCCCATCAACAGTACATAGGCCCAGCTGACCGGAAGGATCGAAGGAGACCCGAAGGGCGCCGCCGAGACCGGACCCACGGCGGTGCCGTATTCCGGGTGGCCGGGCAGGTGTTCCTCCAGATGCGCCTTGACGCCGATCGGACCCATGCCGGGGCCGCCGCCGCCATGTGGGATGCAGAAGGTCTTGTGCAGGTTCAGGTGGCTGACGTCGCCGCCAATATCACCCGGACGCGACAGACCGACCATAGCGTTCATGTTGGCCCCGTCGATATAGACCTGACCGCCGTGATCATGGGTGATCTGGCAGACCTCTTGAACGGTAGTTTCAAACACGCCATGGGTCGAGGGGTAGGTTATCATACAACCGGCCAGATGATCGGAATGCTTCTCGGCCTTTGCGCGAAAATCGGCGAGGTCGATATTGCCATTCTCATCCGATTGCACCGGGACAACCTGCCAGCCCACCATCTGCGCCGAGGCCGGGTTGGTCCCGTGTGCCGAGGTTGGGATCAGGCAGACATTGCGATGCCCCTGCCCGTTGGCGACGTGATAGTTGCGGATGGTCAGCAGGCCCGCATATTCCCCCTGCGCGCCCGAGTTGGGCTGCTGGGAGATCGCGTCATAGCCGGTGATCTGGCACAGCTTGTCGTTCAGATCGGCAATCATCTCGTGATAGCCTTGCGCCTGATCTTCGGGGCAGAACGGATGCAGATTGCCGAACTCGGGCCATGTGACCGGGATCATCTCGATCGTGGCGTTCAGCTTCATGGTGCACGAGCCCAGCGGGATCATCGCCCGATCCAGCGCCAGGTCGCGATCGGCCAGACGGCGCATGTAACGGGTCATCTCGGCCTCGGCCCGGTTCTTGTGGAAAATCGGGTGCGTCAGATAGGGCGTCTCGCGCAGGGCGTAATCCGGCAGGCGGTACTGCTTGTTCGAGCTGTCATCCTTGCGGTCGATGCCGAACGCGCCCCAGACCGCCTCGATCGTTTCGGCGCGGGTCTGTTCGTCAAGGCTGATGCCGACGCGGGTCTCGCCGACCTTGCGCAGGTTGATGCCACGGGCAACAGCCGCTTCCATCACGGTTGTCTGAAGATGGCCAACTTCGACCGTAATCGTATCAAAGAACACCTCGGGCTCAACCGCGAAGCCTGCCTCTTCCAGGCCAGCGGCCAGACGCGAGGTTTTGCGGTGGACCGATTGCGCAATCGCCTTGATCCCGTCGGGGCCGTGGTACACGGCATACATTGAGGCCATCACGGCCAACAGCGCTTGCGCGGTGCAAACGTTCGAGTTCGCTTTCTCGCGCCGAATATGCTGTTCGCGGGTTTGCAGGGCAAGGCGATAGGCCTTGTTGCCGCGGCTGTCGATCGACACACCGATGATCCGGCCGGGCATCGCGCGTTTCAGCTTGTCGGTGGTGGCCATGTAGGCCGCGTGCGGGCCGCCATAGCCCATCGGAACACCGAAGCGCTGGGTCGAGCCGATGGCGATATCCGCGCCCATCTCACCAGGCGACTTGAGCAACGCCAGTGACAGGATGTCAGCCGCCACGATTGCAATGGCGTTGTGTTCGTGCAGCGCAGCGATCTCAGTGGTGAAATCGCGCACATGGCCGTGGGTGCCTGGATACTGGAAGATCGCGCCAAAAACGGCACCGGCGTCCAGCGTGTCCGGATCGGCAACCTGCACGTCGATACCCAAGGGCTCGGCGCGGGTTTTGATCACCGCGATGGTCTGCGGATGGCAGTTCTTGTCAACAAAGAAGGCCGCGTTATTGCCCTTGGACCGACCGCCGCGCTTGGCCATGGCCATGGCTTCGGCCGCTGCTGTGGCTTCGTCCAGCAAAGACGCGTTGGCCACGTCCAGCCCGGTCAGGTCGCTGACCATGGTCTGGAAGTTCAAGAGCGCCTCAAGCCGTCCCTGGCTGATCTCGGGCTGATAGGGCGTGTAAGCGGTGTACCACGCCGGGTTCTCAAGAATATTGCGCAGGATCGGTGCGGGTGTGGTGGTGCCGTAATAGCCCTGACCGATCAGCGAGGTCAGAACCTTGTTTTTGCTGGCCACCTTTTTCATGTGATACAGCGCGTCGCGTTCTGTCATCGCCGGGCCCCAATCCAGCGGCTCAGCCTGCCGGATTGCTGGCGGGACGGTGGCGTCGATCAGCTGATCAAGCGTCTTGAAACCAATCACCTTGAGCATATCGCGCATCTCGGTCGGGCTGGGCCCGATATGACGGCGATTGGCAAAGTCATAGGCTTCGTAATCGGTCAGTTTGAAGGCCATTGTTGCACTCCTCAAAGTATGTCTCGCCCTGCCGCTGTGGCTGGAGCCTCCGGCGGGGATATTTTTTGCCAGATGAAGGGCGGATCCACACAGGAACCCGCCATTGGATCAGCCGATGAAGGTTTTATAACCGTTCAGGTCCATCAAGTCTTCCAACTGAGCGGCGTTGCTCAGCTTGATCTTGTAAATCCAGGCGTTGCCCTCGGGGTCGTCGTTCAAAGAGGCGGGGTTGTCGGCCAATGTCTCGTTGACTTCGATCACTTCGCCATCAACCGGCGCATATATTTCGGAGGCTGCTTTGACGGACTCGATCACGCCAATCTCATCGCCCTTTTCGAATTCCTCACCTTCGTCTTTCTGTTCGACAAAGACCACATCGCCCAGCTGCTCGGCGGCATGCGCAGTGATGCCCAGAGTGGCGGTGTCACCTTCGACCTCGATCCATTCATGCTCTTCTGAGTAATAGGTTGCCATGTTGTCTTTCTCCTGACTTCAACGCTTGTAGTTCTGTTTGACGAAGGGCAGCGCCACGATCTGCGCTGGCAATGGCTTGCCGCGTACGATCAGGTTCACCGTCTCACCTGCCGCACTATGGTCGGCAGAGACGTAACCCATCGCAACCGGCCCACCGACCGTGGGGCCAAACCCGCCCGAGGTGATCTGACCAATCGTATCCCCCTCGGGGGATTGCACTTCGACGCCCTGCCGCGCGGGTGCACGGCCTTCGGGCGCGATGCCTACCAACTTGCGCGCGGGACCTTCCGCCAGTTCCTTCTGAATACGCTCCGCCCCCGGGAAGCCCCCTTCTTCCCTGCGGCGTTTCTGAATGGCCCATCCCAAAGAGGCCTCAACGGGTGACGTGCTTTGGTCGATGTCATTGCCGTAGAGGCAAAGCCCCGCCTCAAGCCGCAGGCTGTCGCGTGCGCCCAGACCGGCCGGTTCGCAATCGGCATGCGCCAGAAACGCGCGCGTAATCTCGATGGCTTTGTCCTCGGGGATCGAGATTTCAAAGCCATCCTCTCCGGTGTAGCCCAGGCGCGATACGCGGCACGCGACACCCATGATGTCTGCCTCGGTGGTTTCCATGAACTTAAGATGGCGGGCCGCCGGGCAAAGGTCACCCACCACATCTTCGGCCTTTGGACCCTGCACAGCGACCAAGGCGCGGTCGAATATCTCGGTCACTTCGACGCCTTCCATATTGGCCTTCATATGCGGAATGTCCTGATGACGCAGTGCTGCGTTGACCACGACGAAAAAGTGATCCCCGGCGTTCGATACGATCAGGTCATCCATGATTCCACCATCAGGGTTGGTGAAAAACCCATACCGCGCCTTGCCTTCCTTCAGCGTCGCGTAGGCCTGCGGGCAAAGCGCCTCAAGCTTTTCGCCCACGTTTTCGCCGCGCAGGATCACCTGACCCATGTGGCTTACATCAAACACCGCCGCTTTGTCGCGGCACTGCTTATGCTCTCCCATAATGCCCATCGGGTACTGTACCGGCATCTCCCACCCGGCAAAGTCGACCATCTTACCGCCCAATTCAACATGCAGATCATACAACGGTGTGCGCTTTGGTGCGGTCATCTTCTTAACCTTTCAATGCCGTTTGCAAAGGTTGCCGTGCGGGGCGCAATGACAGCTTTGACAGGCACCAAGGTTCCCGGGACGCTATTGCGAGTCAACAGGGTTTGCCCGGGCACGAAAGCAGGTGGTATGCGGCCGCATGCAGCAATCTTGTATCGTATAGGAAACTTTTTTCCGTTAGGCAACACAAAAGGCGCACAGTGTTTTGCCGAATCCGCGACGGGTAATCATCGTCTGCAGACCGATTTGTGCCCGCACCCAGTCAAACGCCTCTGGTCCCTGCCCGAAACCTGCCCTAAGACGTCGCGCAAGAGGAACCGCGATGTCACACATTACACTGGTACGACACGGCCAGGCCAATACAACTGCCCGTGATGAAGAAAGCTATGACATGCTCAGCGATCTGGGTCATCAGCAGGCGCGGTGGTTGGGCGCGCATCTACAGGATACCGGTGCGCATTATCCGCGGGTCTATTGCGGAACGCTGAAACGGCACGTGGAAACTGCCGCCAGCATGGGCCTGACCAACCCGATTCAGGACGCACGCCTGAATGAGATTGAGTATTTCACCATGGCGCAGCTTTACGAACAGCAGCACGGTGTAGCGGTTCCAGTGGATCGTGAAGGCTTTGTCGAACACCTGCCCCGTACCTTTGAAGCATGGGCCAAGGGTCAGATCACAGGCACGCCGGAAACGTTCGAAGCCTTCGAAACCCGCGTTTCCGCCGCGCTGCACGAGATTGGATCCGAAGGCGGGCCGGCCATTGTTGTAACGTCGGGCGGTCTCATCTCGATGGTGGTGCGGCAGGCCATGGGGCTGGATATTCCGGCAATGGCACGGGTGGCGCTTGCCATCATGAACACGTCGCTGCATCGGCTGCATCCGATCGGAGAACAGCTGAGCCCGGTTCTGTTCAACGCGGTGCCCCATCTGGAAGCCCCCGACCGGCAATTCGCGCAAACGCATCTGTAAACCACCCCCGGAGACCCCGTTCATGCAGCTCTATTATGCTCCGCGCACGATCTCGGTTGCTGTCGCAATTGCCTTGGAAGAGGCCCAGTTGGACTATGAAGCCATCCGTCTTGATTTTGCACAGGCAGAGCAGACCAAACCGGCCTATGCGCAAATCAATCCCAAAGGCCGTGTTCCGGCCTTGGCGGTAGAGGGCGGCATTCTGACAGAAACGGGCGCCCTGCTGGACTATGTAGCCGCGATCAAACCCGAAGCAGGGCTGGTACCCAATGACCCGGTTGCTGCGGCCCGCATGCGCGAGGTTATGTACTACCTCGCTTCGACGATGCATGTGAACCACGCCCACAAGATGCGCGGCTCACGTTGGGCCGACGACGAGTCCAGTTGGACCGACATGGCGGACAAGGTGCCGCAGACAATGACCGCATCCTGCAAGTACATCACCTCGAACGGGTTGCGCGGGCCATTTGTGCTGGGTGAGGCCTTTTCGCTGGCCGATGCCTATCTTTATGTGGTTTGTAGCTGGCTCGAAGGTGATGGCGTAGACGTCGCGGCCTTTCCCAAGATTCTAGCCTTCCGCGCGGCGATGGAGGCGCGCGCCTCGGTTCAGGCTGTACGAGCCGCTGGAATGCTCTGACAAAAGGAAAACGCATGACACATCTCTGGGTCCGGGCAGAACAGCGCCCAAACGAGGAACGGGTCGGGCTGACCCCCGAAGGCGCCAAGGAACTGATCGCGGCGGGTATCCGCGTCACGGTCGAAGACAGCACTGTCCGCGCGATACCGATTGAGGGATACAAGCAGGTCGGATGCGAAATCGCGCCCGAGAATACGTGGCCGGACGCGCCGTTGGATGCGATCATCTTCGGCCTCAAGGAACTGCCAGAGGATGGCACGCCCCTGCCCCACCGCCACATCATGTTCGGTCACGCCTATAAGGGCCAGCATTCCGGCCGCGCCTTGCTGGAACGTTTCAAGGCGGGCGGCGGTACACTGTATGACCTTGAATATCTAGTGGATGACGATGGCCGCCGCGTTGCGGCCTTTGGCTATTGGGCAGGGTACGCCGGGGCAGCCGTAACACTAAAAACATGGGCTGCGCAGCAACGGGCTGAGGAATGCCCCCCGGTCGGCGTCTACCCCAGCAAGGATGCGCTGAATGCCGAACTAAGCGCTGAATTGGATGCCACTGGTGCCGTTCGTCCGCGCGCCATCGTCATCGGCGCGTTGGGTCGCGTGGGGACAGGTGCAGCCGATCTGTGCGAAGCCATGGGCGTAAAAGTAACCAAGTGGGATATTGCTGAGACCGCGAGTGGTGGGCCATTTCCCGAAATCCTTGACCATGACCTGTTCCTGAACTGCATTTTTGCACGCCCCGGCACACCTGTCTTTGTCCCGCGAGAGGCATTGACGGCCCCGCGCACCTTGACCGCAATTGGTGATGTGGCCTGCGACCCGGACAGCGACTACAACCCGGTCCCCGTCTATGATCGTGCTACGACATGGGACCAACCCGCCGTTCGCGTGGCAACCGATCCGGTTCTGGATGTGATGGCGATCGACAACCTGCCGTCGATGTTGCCGGTCGAAAGCTCACAAGACTATGCAGCGCAACTGCTGCCCTCATTACTGACCCTGACCGATCTGGACAGCGGCGTCTGGGGTCGGGCAGAAGCAACTTACAAAACACATATCGAAGGACTCTGAGCGATGACGATTCACTGGTGTGGCACCGGCCTGTCGGCCATCCCCGGCCTGCGCCGCCTGATCGAAGGCGGGCACAAGGTCACCGTCTGGAATCGGACCGTCGAAAAGGCCAGAGCCGAAGTTGGAGATCTGACCGACGATATCCGTGCATTTGATATCGACGCGCTGGGCGCGGTGCTGGGCAAGGGTGATGTGATCGTTTCGATGCTGCCGGGCGACTGGCACGTACCTCTGGCCGAACTGGCGATTTCGAAAGAAGCCAATTTTGTCTCATCCTCCTACATCGCGCCAGAGATGCGCGCACTGGACGACAAAGCGCGCGAGGCCGGTGTCGCGCTGGTCAACGAGGTGGGCCTTGATCCCGGCATCGATCACCTGATGGCGCATGCCTTGGTGGATGATTACCGCGCTTCGGATGCGTTTGATCCGCAGAACCACCTGAGCTTCATCTCGTATTGTGGCGGTATTCCCAAAAACCCGAACCCGTTCCGGTACAAATTCAGCTGGTCTCCTCTGGGTGTGCTCAAGGCACTGCGGTCGCCGTCCAGGTCGATCCGCGACTACGCTCCGCTGGACGTCGCCCGCCCGTGGGATGCGATCACCAGCTATATCGCGCCGTTGCCTGCTCCGGAAAGCTTTGAGGTGTATCCGAACCGCGACTCGATCCCGTTTATGGAAGAGTATCAGTTCGAAGACCATTGGCCGGTTAAGGAATTCGTCCGTGGCACCCTGCGCCTAAACGGTTGGGCAGAGGCCTGGTCGGATGTGTTTACTGAGATCGAGACACTTTCCGGCCCTGAAGGAGACGCGCGCCTGAAAGAAATGTCAGATCAGTTCTGGGCTGAAAACGCCTATGACGAGGGTGAACCGGACCGCGTGGTTCTGTGCGTCGGGCTCAAGGCAGAAAAAGACGGCATCCCGGTCTGGCATAAGACCTACGTGATGGACGCATGGGGCGACGCGCGCGGTACAGCCATGGCGCGCCTGGTTTCGATCCCGGTCTCGCTGGCTGTCGAGGCGGTTCTGAATCGCGCCATCCCGGCGGGTGTCCATGCCGCCCCCAGCGATCCGAAGCTGGTGCAGGACTGGATGGCTGAAATCGACACCTTGGCCCAACACCTGCAAGTGGTGGACCACACGGCGTGATCTCAAAGAAAAAGGCCTGTCCAGCAAATTAGGGCAGACCTTAATCCCCGAACGCAGCTCGGCTTTGTTGATGACGAGCTAAAAACATGGGATGGCCAGCGGCTTCGACGCTGGCCGCGAGAAGGGCGGCATCGAGGAGTCTGCAAATCCGAACACCAGCTCGACGTTTATTCGACCGGAAACAGACCCTACATAAGGTCGTTTTCTACATCCTCAGCCGAGATACCAAGCGCATCCAATCCGTTTTCAAGATGATCCGACAGGTGCGGGGTTCCGATCAGGTAATCGGCACAGGGCGTCGAGGCCTCTGATTTGGCGGTTGCGATTGCTTCAGCCAGATCCTCGGCAAAGAAACTTTCACGCCCGACCCACATGACCGCAACCAATTCTGCCTGCTCATCTTCGCTCATACGGTCAATAAATGCGCGCAGTTCCCCCTCGGCCCTGTTCAGTTCACGACCCATCATGGCCACCTGAGCGATTTTTCTTGCCGAGATTTCCAACATGTCCCAACTCCTTGTGTTCGCGGTTTCAACCCTAGCACAATCATTGTCAGACGTCTGAGTCTTTGATCTTACTCAAACAAAGCGGCCTCAAGGTTCACGAATACGAGACACGGGATGATCGGGAACAGGCGCAGAGCGAAACGCGCGGAACCGGGCCTTTTTCGCCCACAGTTTCATCGCCTGCCACAAGATCAGTAAAAACGCGCGGCGGGCGCCAAAGGGGCGACGGACCAATGACCAAATGATTGCGCAGTCGGTCAACCTGGTCCGAGGGCCGGTCAGGGTAGCAATCAGACCACCGCCTTCTCGGCCATAGTCAATCCATACCCCCACGCGTTCGGCGCGATAGTCGAACCGGAATGTGTAGCACCCCTCGACCTTCTGGAAGGGCGAGACATGCATCAGCTTGTCCGCCACGATCCGGTCCGACGGTTGAATCGGCGCGAAACCCGGATTGTGGCACAGATAGCTATGGCGCGTGCCGTAGGTGTTCGTGACCTCGGCCACGACCGCGTAAAGCTGGTCGGTGTCATTAAAGCAGAACCAGAAGCTTACCGGGTTGAACACATGACCAAACACACGTGGCTGCGTCAGAAGGGTGATATGGGCGGGCTGTGCCACACCAAACTGGTCGAACTGCTCACGCAGCCAAACCGCGCCGCGCCCTTGTCCCGGTTCTCCGCCATGGTCCAGATCCCGCCAGTTTGTCACATTGGGTTGGTTTTTCGAAAACAGCATCGGGGTGTCAGGGTCGGACTCTGGATCAAGCAGGATGTAGTCGACCGAGTAACGAAAAGCGTTCTGAATCGCGCCCTTTCGCCCGTGATATGTGTGGCCTGCAATATGGTCGACCCAGTTCAATTGAATATCTCCGCCGCGCCTGTAAACCGCTCAATCGGCATTCTTTTCCTCATTTGTATACATATGTCTGTACGAAATGCAGCCGCAGACGGATCAAAAACGAACAACAAAGTGATCCGGCTTGGGTCGCGCGTCGTAATGTGGTTATGTTTACCGAGATTGATACCGTGACCTTGGACGACCCGGCGGCCGACAGGCCAGCGCTGAAGCCTTGGCGCGAAAAGACACGTACCAGGGGCAAGTCGGTGAACAGTGCGAATGGCAATCGCGAAACCAGAACTGAGTGGGTAAGCCACGTCAGACGCATAAGAGACGCGCAGGACCAGGCGGCCTTTGCCGAACTTTTCCAGCATTTTGCGCCTCGGATCAAAGCGTTTCTGATCAAGTCGGGATCAGATGCAGCACTGGCCGAAGAATGCGCCCAAGAGGTTATGGCAACCTTGTGGCACAAGGCACATATGTTCGACCCAACCCGTGCAACCGTAGCCACCTGGGTGTTCACGATTGCCCGGAACAAGCGTATCGACGTTTTGCGCAAACAACGTCGCCCCGAACCGGAAGATTTGGGTTGGGGCCCCGAAGCTGAACCTGAACAGGACGACGTCGTCGCACTGCAACAGGAAACCGCGCAGTTGCGCGATGCCATGGCGGCACTTCCTGCCGCGCAAAGAGAACTGATTGAGAAGGCATATTTTGGTGACTTAAGCCACCGCGAAATAGCGTCGCAGACAGGGTTGCCTTTGGGAACAATCAAATCACGTATACGGCTGGCGCTGGACCGCTTGCGCCACGCGATGAATTGAGATGAAAAGATGAGTACAGAGATCAAACATCACCTGACCGATGACCTGCTTATGGCCTATGCCGCAGGTACATTGCCCGAAGCGTTCGACCTTATGGTCGCCACGCATCTGTCGCTGTGCGACCACTGCCGTGCGCGTGCCGAAAGCTTTGAGGCTGTGGGCGGCTGTGTTCTGCAAGAGCAAGACGGCACCGCAAATATGTCCGACGGGTCACTGGCGGCCACAATGGCTTTGATTGCCAAAGGTGCTCCGATCGCAAAGCCCGTCCGCGCGGGGTGCTCGGTTTTGCCTGCACCGTTGCAGGATTATGTTGGTGGGGACGTCAACAGCATCAAATGGCGGTCGATCGGCATGGGCGTTAAGCAGGCGATCCTTCCAACCACAAGCGAAGCTACTGCGCGTTTGCTGTTCATTCCTGCCGGTGCTGCGGTTCCGGACCACAGCCACAACGGCATGGAACTGACGATGGTGCTGCAAGGTGCTTTTTCGGATGAGGTTGACCACTTTGCCCGCGGCGATGTTGAGATCGCGGATGAAGATCTGCACCACATGCCGACCGCGGATTTTTCAGAGGACTGCATCTGTCTGGCCGTTACTGATGCGCCGCTGAAGTTCACCAAGATGATGCCGCGTCTGTTCCAGCCATTCCTTCGCATCTGACCAGGCAGTGGTTCGTGCTATACTTTCCCAAGTTCGATTAGGGAGTAGATCATGAAATTGCGTTTAATCCTGAGTGCATTCTTCGCGGGCTTGGCCTTTACTGCGTGGGCACAACAGACAGCCGAAGTTAAATTCGAGCCGGGTAACTTCGGTACAATGGTCAGTGGTACCATCACCGGCGATGAATATTTTGACTACAACCTAGGCGCAAAAGCCGGGCAGGAGATGTTTGCCGAGCTTCAGGTCAGTGATACAAATGGCAATGGCGTAATCTATTTCAATATCCTGCCACCCGGCAGCGACGGGGCCGCGATTTACAACGGCTCAATCGACGGGAATACCGCCCGGATCGATCTGCCCGATGACGGAAACTATACGATCCGTGTCTACCTGATGGGCAATGACCGCGACACCGGGAAAACGGTTGGGTACAATCTGGACCTATCGATCCAGTAGACCCTAACCCTCGGTCTTGCCAAGTGGCACGACGTTTGTGTGATCCCCCGGGGCGAGTTCTTCGAAATCGAAATTGTCCAGACGCTGCGCCCGGCGACCCGCTTTCTCGGCGCTGATCTTGATGTCCGAGATGTCCTTTGCCGCCTGCCCGAAATGACGATCGAGGTTTGAGACCCGATCCTCAAGACGTTCGACATCCTTGTGCAGCATACCCAGCTCTTTGCGGATCGCCCCGGCCTGTTCGCGCATCCGTGCGTCTTTCAGGATTGCCCGCATCGTGTTCAGCGTGGCCATGCAGGTGGTCGGGGACACGATCCAGACGCGTTTGCTGAAACTTTCCTGCACCAGTTCGGGGAACTTGGCGTGTAGCTCGGCATAGACCGCTTCGGACGGCAGGAACATCAGCGCACCATCAGCGGTTTCGCCGTCCAGAATGTATTTCTGAGATATATCCGTGATGTGCTTGCGCACGGTGGTGCGGAACATCTGCACGGCCGCTTTCAGTTCCATGTCATTGGTCGATCCGATCAGCGCCTCATACGCCTCAAGCGGGAACTTGCTGTCGATCACAATCGGTCCCGGCGGATTAGGCAAGTTGATCAGGCAATCCGCGCGGCGCCCGTTTGACAGGGTCGCCTGCAGTTGGAAACTGTCCGAAGGCAGCGCTTTAGAGACGATGTCGTTCAACTGGATCTCTCCAAACGCACCGCGGGTTTGCTTGTTTGAAAGGATGTCCTGCAGCGACAGCACGTCACCAGAAAGTTTGGTGATATTGTCCTGCGCCTTATCGATGGCGGCCAGACGTTCCTGCAATTGCGTCAGCGAAGTAGCTGTCTGTTTCGAGGAGCCATGCAGCGATTCCTTCATCCGCTCCTGCATCTCGGCCAGCGCGCGGGCCGATTTCATCGCGTTATCCGCAAGCCGATCATTCATCTGTTGCTGAACCGAGGACAAGCGAGATTCAACTGTCTGAATCACCTGCACCTGAGCGTTGGCTTGCGTGTCTGATACATGCTGCAATCCGCCGCGCAGTTGCTCTTGTCCCTGCCCCAATTGCTGCACATGCTGACCCAGATGGGCCATCTGCCGCGCCAGGGGTTCGGCCATCCGGGCTGAGCGATTCGAAGCGCGCAAAGACATGAACAGAAGCAACAGGATCAGGGTCACAATCCCACCCGCGACCAGTACCACAGGGTCGTTCAAAGCCATTTTAGTGCCAGCAATCTCGATCATGTCGCCTCGGATGTTCTTGTTTTATTCTTCTTAGCCCGGCTTGACAGTCAGATCAACTGCGGCCGAACAAACGCTCAATATCGGTCAGCTTCAGTTCGACGTATGTCGGTCGCCCGTGATTGCATTGCCCCGAGTGCGGTGTGGCCTCCATCTCGCGCAGCAGGGCGTTCATCTCTTCTGCGCGCATTCGGCGACCCGAGCGGACCGATCCATGGCAAGCAACCCGGCTTAGAATCGCCTCAATCCGCGCCTGCACCGTCTGGCTTTCACCCTGATCGGCCAGCTCGTCTATGATATCCAGGATCATCGCGCGGGCATCGACCTCACCCAAGATCGCCGGTGTTTCGCGCACAGCGATGGCACCGCCACCGAAAGGCTCAAGCGTCAGCCCAAGGCGGGACAAATCATCAGCTACAGCCATCAGGCGCGCGCAATCGCCCTCGGAGAGTTCAACGATCTCGGGGATCAGCAATGCCTGTGCGGACACGCCATTCTCTGCCATCTGGCGTTTGAGCTTTTCGTAAACCAACCGCTCATGCGCGGCGTGCTGGTCAACGATCACCATGCCATCGGCGGTCTGAGCGATGATGTAGTTTTCATGCACCTGCCCGCGCGCCGCGCCCAAGGGCAAGTCTTGCGCCAGAGGCTCCTCAACGACTGGCCCTGCAGGCGCGGGCTCAACAATGCTGCCGCTGTAGTCGTGCGACAGATCGGCGAATCCGGGCGACTGCGCTCTGTATGCGGCCTGTCGTGCCGCAACCGACGGCCGATCCATCTGATATACCTGCGCCGCTGCGGGCTGCGCTGGCAAGGCCGGTTCGGGCCGCATTGCACCCAAGGTGGCATTGGCCACGGTCGAGGACGCCCGATGCCCTGCCTCGGCCAAAGCATGCCGCAAGGCCGAGACGATCAAGCCACGCGCCACGCCGGGGTCGCAGAAGCGGACCTCGGACTTTGCGGGATGCACGTTCACGTCCACCAGAGTTGGGTCGCAGTCAATGAAGAGAGCCGCCGCCGGGTGCCGATCACGGCTGAGGAAATCGAAATAGGCTGCGCGTAAAGCACCAGTGAGCATCTTGTCCCGCACAGGGCGGCCATTCACGCACAGGTATTGGGCCACCGCTGCACCGCGCGAATAGGTCGGTAATGCGGCGTATCCGTATAGTCGGATGCCTTCGCGCGTCGCGTCGATCTGCAAGGCATTCTCGGCAAACTCGCGGCCGATCACACGCGCTAGGCGCGCATGTAGCGCGTCGAACAGGTCGCCGTTCTCGCGGTCGGCGCGGAAGGTCACACGGCCTTCGCCCCCACCCGAGACATCGCGCAAGGTAAAGGTGATCGAAGGCTCGGCCATGGCCAGCCGTTTTACCGTGTCGGTGATTGCCTGTGCCTCAGCCCGGTCGGTGCGCATGAATTTTAAACGGGCGGGCGTGGCAAAAAATAGCTGCCGCAGTTCCACCACGGTACCAGCACGCAGCGCCGCTGGTTTTACCGCCTCCATCTTGCCGCCCGCCACGTGGATCGAGGCAGCCTCTGCCCCCGGCACCCGGCTGGTGATGGTCAGCCGCCCAACCGCCGCGAGCGAGGGCAACGCTTCGCCCCGAAAACCGAAGGTGTGAATGTTCAGCAGATCCGAGCCATCGATCTTTGATGTTGCATGGCGTGACAAGGCCAGCGGCAAGTCTTCTGCTGAAATCCCGCAACCATCATCGCTGACACGAATCAGTGTCTTACCCCCATCGGCAATGTCTATGGCGATCCGGGTCGATCCGGCGTCGATCGCATTTTCGACCAGTTCTTTCACGGCAGAGGCCGGACGTTCCACAACTTCACCCGCGGCAATACGGTTGATCGCGGCATCGTCGAGTTGCCGGATTACCGGGCGATTTTCGCTGATATTGGGGTTTGCCTGCGCCATGCTACCAGACCTAGCACAGGTTCGCACGATTCTGCCACCGGTTTGGCGGCTGTAATTGTCCGGAAGAGGGGGCGTTCGAACAATCTCGCAGCGCTGGTCTTGTTTAACGCAAAGCTGATCGAGATTGTTCGAACGTTCCGAAGTGAGTGGTGGTCATCCTGAATTCATTAGCGGTTGTCCTAGCACGAAACGCGATATCACAGTTACGTGATCTACTAACGCACCGTATCTAGGCGATTTTCAGCCGAAAGATACGATTCACCGTTAGCGGGAACACGCCGTGTCAAGCCTCTTGAGGGGCGCCGGTACGTGTGCGGTAAGGACCCCACAGTGCTGCAATTGCCAGAATCAGGCCGGACATTGTTGCGATCATTCCTGCCGCGCTGACCGCATCCGCAGCCCCCAACCAAAGCGGACCGTATCCCGCCAAAACGTACCCCGACACCGCCGACGCACCGGCAAAGACGACGCTCCACGCGATCTGCGCCTCAAGCCCGTTGGTCATCATCCGCGCTGCCGCCGGGGGGCAGATGAACATCGCGATCACGATAATAGAGCCGACCGCGTCAAAAGAGGCCACGGCGGATATGGCTGCCACGATCACAAGCGCCATGCCAAGCGCACCGGTGCGAATGCCGATGGTCTGGGCAAAACCTTCGTCAAAAGTGGAAATCTTCAACGGACGCCAGAACACCCAGATGAACAGGATCACCCCGACCAGCGTCAACGCAATTCGCGGCAGTTCCGGTGGCAGGCCGGCCAATGCCGTCAGGTCCAACAGCGACGACCACCCCACCGCATCCAGCCAGATCAGGCTTTCCAGATTGCCATAAAGCGCATGTTCCACGTCCAGATGTACACTCGACGTATCGGTCTGCTCCAACAACAGCACGCCGCCCGCGAACATGGTGGTGAACACCACGCCCATCGCGGCCCCCGGTTCGATCTGGCCCAACCGCCGGATCGCCTCGATCATCACGACCGAGACAATCGCCGCGCCCGCAGCGCCGAGCATCATGGGCCATGTCGAGATTGTGCCGGTCAAGATAAAGGCCACCACGATGCCCGGTAGAACCACATGGCTGATTGCATCACCAATAAGGGCCTGTTTTCGCAGGACCAGAAAGTTACCGGGCAATGCGCAGGCAATCGCTGCGAAGGTGCCGATGAGCAAAGGTGTCAGCGACAGCGGAACGAAGTCTTCACCGCTCATGCCGGAACCTCCTGCGGACCGCCGATCCGTCGGTCAATTTCGGCGATCTGGTCTCGGGTCAGCACGGTCTCAATATCACGCAACCCGTCATAGAGCGCCGCCGTCGCCTCATGCGCCTGGTCGGCTCGGATAACCTCCCACCGTTTTTCATCGCGCAGCGCCTTGGCAGCAAGGGCCTTGCCAGCCTCGGTGGCAACCCCGTCAGCACGGGCAAGACCAGCGCGTGCCAGCAGGCGCAGGGTGAGCGGTTCATAGATTTTCTGACCTTGTGCAAGCGCCAGAAGGCCTTGGCGAATATGAACGCGGCGCTGGAATTTCAGATGCTGCAAAACCGCCGCCAGCACACCCCGGCCAGGCGCAAACAACAGCGACAGAGCAAAGAAGCCAAAGCTGACCAAGACGATGATGGGACCGGTCGGCAGGTTGGGCGTCACAGCCGAAAGAGCCGCGCCAAGATATCCCGCCAGCCCCCCGGCCAGACCTGCCAGCATCACCACCCTGTCGGACCGTTCGGTCCAGAATCGCGCGGTGACAGCGGGGATAATCAGTAGTGCCACGATCAGGATCAAACCAACGATTTTCAAACCCACAACAGTGACAGCCATCACCAGCCCCATCATGGCCAGATCAATTCGATGCACTGGCAAACCCTGCGCCGCAGCGTAGTCCGCATCAAAGGCAACAATCGTCATTGGACGGCGAATGATCATCACCATCAACAATGTCGCCGCCCCGCCAATCGCGATGATCAGCGCGTCGGCCCACAGCATCCCGGCCGTCGACCCCAGAAGGAACCCTTCGAGCCCGGCCTGACGGCCCACACCCATCGTTTGAATGACCGTCAGCAACACGATGCCAAAGCCAAAAAAGACTGAAAGAACAGCCCCGATCGCCGCATCCTCAGCCAGTCGGGTGCGGCGCGTCAGCCAATTCATGCAAAGCAAACCGATCCACGCCGAAATCGCCGATCCGGCCAGCAAGCCGATCAGGTTGCGCCCGTCGCCACCCAGGAAAACCAGCATCATGAAAGCCAGACAGACGCCTGGCAAAGTCGCATGGCTGATCGCGTCACTGACAAGCGCGCGCTTTCGCAGGAACAGGAAAGTGCCGGTGACTCCGGCTGACACACCCAACAGAGTCGCGCCAATCGCGACCAGCGTGGCATTGTAGCCAAGCTGTAGGGTCAGGGCTTCCCAAAACATGACTACGCCAGCGCGCGCGAGATCTGGTCGATCTGAGCGGTGGCCAGGCGGCCGCCATAGGCTGTTTGCAGTGTTTCAGCCGTGAACGCCGTGTCCACAGGACCTTCGGCCACTTTGCGGGTATTGATCAGGAAGACGTGATCAAAATACTCAGTGACAGTAGCCAGATCGTGATGCACGACAACAACTGTCTTGCCAGCTTCTTTCAGCGATTTCAGAACCGCGATGATGGCTTTCTCGGTTGCGGCATCAACTCCGGCAAACGGTTCATCCAGCAGATAAAGGTCGGCATCCTGCGCCAAAGCGCGCGCCAGGAAAACCCGTTGCTGCTGACCGCCGGAAAGCTGGCCAATCTGGCGATCCGCGAAATCGCGCATGCCAACGCGGTTCAGACATTCCATCGCGCGCGACATGTGCCGTGCCCGGATACGGCCCAGCAACCCCAGCTGCCGCGACAAACCCATCAAGACAACGTCGATCACGCGAGTGGGGAAATCCCAATCCACGCTGGCCCGCTGTGGAACATAAGCGATGCGGGCGCGCTGCTGTTCCAGCGGCTGACCAAAAACCGTCACCTGCCCGGACAGCGGCGCCACAATCCCCAAAGCAGCCTTGAGCAGGGTCGATTTCCCCGCTCCGTTCGGGCCGATGATTGCAGTCATCGCCCCCGGCTGCACGGTCATATCAACCGAAAAAACCACCGGTTTCTGACCATAGGATACGGTCAGGCCCCGTATGGCCAAGGGGCTGTCCTCAACATTGTGTTCGGCAACCGGGATACCCTGATTTGTGGCCAATTCCAGCATGCGTTAGTACCCCGCCGACAGTTTGCCGTTCATCCCACGTTCGGGCACGTCTGCGCCCAGCGCTCCGGCGATCGTGGTGATATTGTGGTCCAGCATGCCCACATAGGTGCCTTCGTAGGTGCCCGGCTCACCCATCGCGTCCGAATAAAGCTCACCACCCACACCAACATCGTGGCCCTTAGCCGCCGCGCCTTCGATCAAAGCGCGCATCAACCGGTCAGAGACCGAGCTTTCCACGAACACCGCCTTGAGTTGCTTGTCGACCAGTGTATCCACCAGCTCTCCGATGCGGTTGAGGCCGGCCTCGGACTGCGTCGAAATCCCCTGAATGCCCATCACTTCATACCCGTGTTCAGCGCCGAAATAGCCAAACGCATCATGCGCTGTGACCAATACGCGGTTCTGTTCCGGAACGGCGGCAAGGGTCTGGTCAGCGTAGGCTTGCAACTTCTCAAGTTCGGCGAGATGCGCTTGTGCGTTTGCAGCGAAGATGTCTGCAGCCTCGGGGCGCACCTCGGTCAGAGTGTCCTGAATCTCGATTACGACTTCACGCCACAGGTCCGGGCTCATCCAGACATGCGGGTCGTACTTGTCAGCGTAGTCGTCATGGGCGCGCAGTTTGGATTTGTCGATCCCTTCTGCAACCGCAACAACGGTCTGTTTGCGCGCAAGATCACGGAAGAAGTCTTCCATCTGCGCTTCAAGATACAGACCATGCCACAGAACAACGTCCGCGCGGGTCATCGCCACGATGTCGCTGCGCGTCTGGCGATAGGCATGCGGGTCAACACCCGGCCCCATCAGACCTTTGACTTCTACCTGATCACCACCGACCTGACGGGTCGCATCAGCGATCATACCAGTTGTTGCGACCACTTTCAGGGGCGTTTCGGCCCATGCGGCTAAAGGCAATGCAGCAGCAAAAGCCAGCGCTGCAAGAAAGCTGCGACGAATCATACCAATCCCCGGTTTGCTGTCCTCTTGCAAATGAATATGCGAACCACTCGCAACTAAGTCAACGCTATTGCGAATTATTCGCAAAAAAAGTATGTATTTTGTCCATTTGGTCAAAAAATGTTCAGGCTGTGCGCTGCTACGCCTTCCATTTGGGCACCTCTCGTGCAAGTTTGACGCAAACCTCCAAAGGATGTGACAATGGAAACGCAGAGCTCAGACAGCCCCGTGCGCACCGCGCATCTGCCGCAAGTGACCGAGCCCAGAAACCCCGGAATGGATCTTGATCTGGACTGGGTGCGTGCCGTTCAGGCCAATACGTCGGCCATAGAGCGTCGCGCAGCAACCCTGCCCGGTCGACGATCTGTAAAGAAAGATTATCAGGCGGCTTGGTTGCTGAAGGCGATCACGATGATCGACCTGACCACCTTGTCGGGCGACGACACGGTTGGCCGGGTGCGCCGCCTTTGTGCCAAGGCACGTCAACCGGTGTCGCCTACGCTGTTGCGTGCAATGGACATGACGCCGATCACCACCGGGGCGGTCTGCGTTTATCACGACATGGTCGAAACCGCCGTTGAGGCACTGGAAGGCACCGGCATCCCGGTGGCTGCGGTGTCCACGGGGTTTCCGGCTGGCCTGTCGCCGTTTCACCTGCGCGTGGCCGAGATCGAGGAAAGCGTTCAGGCCGGGGCTGAGGAGATCGATATCGTGATCTCGCGTCGCCACGTGCTGTCGGGCAACTGGCAGGCTTTGTATGACGAGATGAAAGCCTTCCGTGCGGCCTGCGGCGATGCGCATGTCAAAGCCATCCTGGCGACTGGTGAACTGGGTAGCCTGCGAAACGTCGCGCGCGCCTCGCTGGTTTGCATGATGGCCGGGGCGGATTTCATCAAAACCTCGACCGGGAAAGAAAGCGTCAACGCCACCCTGCCCGTTTCACTGGTGATGATCCGCGCCATCCGCGACTATTATGACCGCACCGGCTATCGCGTTGGGTACAAGCCTGCGGGCGGTATCTCAAAGGCTAAGGATGCACTGGTTTATCTGGCTCTGATCAAAGATGAGCTTGGGGATCGCTGGCTGGAACCCGATCTGTTCCGCTTTGGCGCGTCGTCTCTGCTGGGTGATATTGAACGGCAGTTGGAACACTATGTGACGGGCGCATATTCCGCCGGTTACCGTCATTCTATGGGCTGAGGCACGCCCGGAAGTCGCTCCAGTGGAGCGATTTCAGTGCCGAACGGGCGAAGCCCCGGGAAAAGGACAAGAACAATGACAGTCAAAGAGATTTTCGAAACCATGGACTACGGCCCCGCCCCCGAAAGCGCGGCCGAGGCGCTGGCATGGCTGGTCGATCAGGGCGACAAGTTTGGCCATTATATCGATGGCGCTTTCACCAAACCCGGCAAAGGGTTCGAAAGCCGCAACCCGGCGACCGGAGAGGTTCTGGCCAAGCTGACGCAGGCCAAGCAAGCCGATGTTGACGCCGCCGTCGCTGCCGCTCGCAAGGCGCAACCGAAATGGGAAAAGCTGGGCGGCGCGGGACGCGCGCGCTATCTCTACGCCATTGCACGGCTGTTGCAGAAGCATTCGCGCTTGTTTGCAGTGCTGGAAAGCCTGGACAATGGCAAGCCTATCCGTGAATCGCGCGACATCGACATCCCGCTGGCGCAGCGGCATTTCTACTATCACGCAGGTATGGCGCAACTGATGGAGAGCGAGCTGCCAGACGCGCAAGCGCTTGGCGTATGCGGGCAGATCATTCCTTGGAACTTCCCACTGCTGATGCTGGCGTGGAAGATCGCGCCTGCTCTGGCGATGGGTAACACGGTGGTTCTGAAACCGGCCGAGTATACCTCTCTGACAGCGTTGTTGTTTGCCGATATCTGCACGCAGGCCGGGCTGCCGAAGGGCGTGGTCAACATCGTCACCGGCGACGGTGCGGTGGGTGAGATGATCGTAAACGCGGACGTGGACAAGATCGCCTTCACCGGCTCGACCTCGGTTGGCCGCCGCATCCGCGAGGCCACCGCCGGGTCGGGCAAGGCCCTGACGCTCGAGCTGGGTGGCAAGTCACCTTATATCGTCTTTGACGACGCCGATATCGACAGCGCCATGGAAGGTCTGGTCGATGCAATCTGGTTCAACCAGGGGCAGGTGTGCTGTGCAGGGTCTCGCCTGCTGGTGCAGGAGGGGATAGCCGACCGTTTCCACGAGAAGCTGCGCGCACGGATGGACACGCTGCGTATTGGCGATCCGCTGGACAAGTGCATCGACGTGGGCGCGGTTGTGGATCCCATCCAGTTGCAAACCATCAAGGGCATGGTTGAAAGCAATACGGTTGGTCACGTGCATCAAGCCGCCTGTGAGTTGCCCGAAAATGGCTGTTATTATCCGCCGACCCTGATCTCGGGCCTCGAAACCTCCGATCCGCTGATGCAGGAAGAGATTTTCGGCCCGGTGCTGGTGTCATCCACCTTCCGCACCCCGGCCGAGGCGGTTGAGCTGGCCAACAATACCCGCTACGGCCTGGCGGCAACTGTCTGGACAGAGAATGTGAACCTCGCGCTGGATATCGCGCCTAAGCTCGTTGCGGGCGTGGTCTGGGTCAACGCGACCAACCTGTTCGACGCCGCCGCTGGCTTTGGTGGCGTGCGTGAAAGCGGCTTTGGCCGTGAAGGCGGTTGGGAAGGCTTGGCGGCCTATACCAGACCCAAGGGCAAGGCGAAGCCGCTTGCGAAGGTTGAAGCCACTATGGGCGAGGGCGCTCCAGTCGACCCGATTGACCGCACCGCCAAAATGTATGTCGGTGGCAAGCAGGCGCGGCCCGACAGCGGCTATTCCAAACCCGTGTGGGGCAAATCCGGCCTGCTGGGCCATGTGGGGATTGCCAACCGCAAGGATGTGCGCAACGCGGTTGAGGCTGCGGCAGGCGCGAAAGGCTGGTCCAAGACCACCGGCCATCTGCGCGCGCAGATCCTGTATTACATTGGCGAGAACCTCTCGGCCCGTGCCGATGAATTCGCCGCGCGCATCGACGCCATGACCGGCAAGAAAGACGGCAGGAAAGAGGTCGAGACCTCGATCCAGCGTCTGTTCACCGCCGCTGCCTGGGCCGACAAGTATGACGGCCAGGTCCATGGCGTTCCGATCCGGGGCGTTGCGATCGCGATGAAAGAGCCCGTCGGGGTGATCGGCGCGCTCTGTGCGGATGAAGCCCCTCTGCTGGGTTTGGTGTCCGTGATGGCGCCTGCGATCGCGATGGGAAACCGGACGGTTCTGGTGGCGTCAGAGCCCTATCCGCTTGCCGCGACAGACTTCTACCAGGTGCTTGAGACTTCGGACGTGCCTGCGGGTGTGGTCAACATATTGACAGGCAGCCATGCGGATTTGGCGAAACCGCTGGCCTCGCATCTGAACTTGGATGCGGTCTGGTCGTTCTCCTCCACCGATCTGTCGCAAGAAATCGAAACCGTGTCAGCCGGGAACCTTAAGCGGACCTGGGTCAATAACGCGACGGCATTTGACTGGAGCGTGGACCAATCGCGCCGCTTCCTTCAGGCTGCAACCGAAGTGAAGAACATCTGGGTGCCCTACGGTGAGTAAGGCACCCCGCTAAGGGAGGTCTACATGGATTTTGCAGGGCAAACTGTAATCGTCATTGGCGGGACCAGCGGCATCAATCGGGGTATTGCCGAGGCTTTTGCGGCCTCGGGGGCCAAACTGGCCGTTGCCAGCCGGTCGCAGGAGAAGGTGGATGATACGCTCACCGCGTTGAAAGAGGCCGGTGCCGCAGAGGTGGTCGGCGCAGCCTTTGACGTGCGCGACCCCGAGGCGGTGGCCGAGGGCCTCAGACAATTCCACGAGGCCTTGGGCGATTTCGACGTTCTCGTCTCGGGCGCGGCGGGGAATTTCCCGGCGCTGACCTCTGAGATGTCGGTAAACGCGTTCAAGACGGTGGTGGATATCGACCTGATGGGCACCGTCCATGTGATGAAAGGCGCCTATCCATACCTGAAACGACCCGGTGCCAGCATCATCAACATTTCCGCCCCGCAAGCGTTCCTACCCTATGAAGGGCAGGCCCATGTCTGCGCGGCCAAGGCGGGCGTCGATCAGATTACCCGAACGCTGTCGATGGAATGGGGGGTTGAGGGGATTCGCGTAAACTCGGTGGTGCCAGGTTTCATCGAGGGCACCGAGGGGGCGCGCCGATTGGCTCCTACGGAAAACGCGCATGAAGAGATCAAACAGGACGTGCCGCTGGGGCGGTGGGGCACCACGCAGGACGTGGCCAATGCCTGTCTGTTCCTGTGCTCGGACTGGGCCAGTTATATCAGTGGAACAGTTCTGTCCGTCGACGGGGCGCTGTATCAGCGCGGATCGGGTAAATTCGGACAAATGATGGGGCAAATGCTGCGCGCGCAGGCAAAAGAAGACCCTAAATAAGTGGAATGTTTTGGCCCTGTGCGGATCAACCGGGCCTACAGCCTGACCCGGTGCATCCCCCTGCGGGGCTGGTCGTGATCGTCCACCGGGGCTTCATCCTCGCGGGATGAGGTAAGCGCGAGGAAGACATCCTCAAGATCGGCTTCTTCGGTTCGGACGTCGCGGATACGGATACCTGCCTGACGAACGGCTTCCAGGACCTGCTCGGCGCTGGTCTGGATGCTCTGATACCGCAGCACCAGGTTTCCATCCTCGCGCAGCGCCGCTTCGACACCATCCGCAGAGGGCAGGTCGGTGACAGGGTCGTCCGGCGCGATCACCATGGTGCGGCTGTCCATCCGCCCAAGCAGGTTGGCGGTGCTGTCCTGCGCGATCATTTCTCCGTGATTGATGATGGCGATCTCGTCACACATCTCCTGCGCTTCTTCCAGGTAATGTGTGGTCAGAATAATGGTCATACCCTGTTCGTTTAGCTTGCGCACATTGGCCCAAAGCATCTGGCGCAGCTCGATATCGACACCGGCCGTGGGCTCATCCAGAACCAGAATCTTGGGATGATGCACCAGCGCCTTGGCCAGCAGCAGCCGCCGCCGCATGCCGCCCGACAGGGTTCGTGCATAGGCCTCTGCTTTATCGCTCAGGCCGACAAGATCCAGAATCTCGGCGCTGCGGCGCTGTGCCTTGGGAACGCCGTAAAGCCCCGCCTGAACTTCCAACGCGCCACGAGGCGTGAAGAAAGGATCAAGGTTCAGCTCTTGCGGCATGACACCGATTGCAGCGCGGGATTGGCGCGGATGTTTATCCTGATCAAACCCGCAGATCACGACGCGGCCCGCAGTTTTAACCACCAAACCGGCCAAAATGTTGATCAGCGTCGACTTTCCAGCGCCGTTTGGCCCGAGCAAACCAAAAACCGAACCGCGCGGGACTGTCAGGTCGATACCCTTGAGTGCATGCTTCTCAGGCTGGCCCTTGCCGCCTTTATAGGTCTTGCGCAGCCCTTCAATTGTGATTGCCGCATCGCTCATGTGGCTCTTGCCCCCGGTTTGCTCATCGCTCATAAACGCACCTAATACATGCCCGCGAGGCCGACAACTGAAGAAGGATCGCCAGCCGTGACCATCGAAGCGCCGGAAACCAAGATCGTCGAAACCACCCGTGTCGCGTGCGACGGTGGCGAGGGTGCGCTGGGTCATCCGCGCGTGTGGCTTCAAATCCCCGAGGACATCGGTTGGGTCGAATGCCCCTATTGCGACTGCAAATACGTGCTGAAAGGCGCAGCGGGGCAGAGCTGAGAGGGCTGGCAGCCCACTTGCCCGACTTTTCCCTTTTTCGGCCAGACGAAGCATCGCGGCTTCGAAACACTACGGAGGCGTGATGCTGTTTGCACTGGATCTTTTGCAGCTGTCGAGTCAGGAGCCTCTGACGACCGGTGGTCAAAGGGACGTGTATGCCTGTCCGGATTTCCCAGAGCTACTGATCAAGGTCACACGGCCGCGCAAACGTCCCATTCGGTCCTACACAAAGCGGCTGATCCGACGAGTGTTTCCCGATGCGATCTATCGCAACGCCCTGAAGGAAATGGAGTGCGAGCTGAAGGCAGCTTTGAAAAGCGGTACCGATATTGCGCAATTGCCGTTGGCACGCTCTTTCGGTGTCGTGCAGACCGATGTCGGCCCGGGTCTTGTTGTAGAGCGCATACAATCCGAAGACGGGCAGCTTGCTCGACAATTGTCGTGGGTGTGTGAACAGGGAACGCTGAGCGACGAGGTCCTGAACCAATTGAACAGCTTTGTGAAAAGCCTGTTCCAGCTTCAGATCGTGGGGCGCGATATTCACCCCGAAAACATAGTCTATGGGCTGCGCAATCAAACCAAAATGTTTGTTCTGATTGACGGATTCGGAGAGCGCAACGTGATCCCCTTGCGCACCCTGAGCCGCAGGTTGAATGACCGTTCGCTCAGCAGGCAGATGCAATACATCGCTGATCGGACAGGGCTGATCTGGGACAAGGCGCATCGGGCATTTCGCACTGTGTAATTATGGCTGGCCCCGGCGGCCTGCGAGTGCGCTTGCCGGTGGATGGATCGCCTTCTTGACTGGTCACCCGCGCGCCCCTGTGGCAGAACCGTCTCCAACCAAATCGGAGACGTCGCATGAGCAATTTCGGAAAAGGGTGTCATCTGCATCTGATTGACGGATCGGCCTTTATTTTTAGGGCCTATCACGCGTTGCCTCCGCTGACGCGAAAATCTGACGGATTGCCGATCGGCGCGGTTTCGGGCTTTTGCAACATGCTGCAAAAATATGTCGAAGGAAATTCCGGGCCGGATGCACCGACCCATGTGGCGGTGATCTTTGACAAGGGCTCTCATACCTTCCGAAATGACCTGTATGACCAGTACAAGGCAAACCGCGAGGCGATGCCCGAAGACCTGCGCCCCCAGATTCCGCTGACCCGTGAAGCAACCCGCGCTTTCAACATCGCATGCAAGGAATTGGAAGGCTACGAGGCCGACGACATCATCGCGACGCTCACTGTTCAGGCGCGCAATGCGGGCGGACGTGTCACCATTGTCAGCTCTGACAAGGACCTGATGCAACTGGTTGGCGACGGCGTTGAAATGCTGGACGCGATGAAGAACAAGCGTATCGACCGGGATGGCGTGGTTGAAAAATTTGGTGTTGGACCAGAACGTGTGGTTGATGTGCAGGCCTTGGCTGGCGACAGCGTCGACAACGTTCCGGGCGCACCGGGGATCGGGGTAAAAACCGCAGCGCTGCTGATCAACGAATTTGGCGATCTGGAAACGCTTCTGGATCGTGCGGAAGAGATCAAGCAGCCCAAGCGCCGCCAGACCCTGATCGAAAAGCGCGATCAGATCGAACTGTCCAAGAAACTTGTGCAATTGGACGAGAACACTCCGTTGGACTTCACTTTGGACGATCTTGAGGTGACGGACCCTGATTCCGAGATCCTACTGGGCTTTCTGGCAGAGATGGAGTTCCGCACACTAACGAAGCGCATCGCGGACAAACTGGGGGCAGAAGCGCCCGTGATTGCCGACGCGCCTGCGCCTGCCGCCGAGGTGGAAGAGGTTAAGGCCGCGCCCTTTGATGCAACGAAATACGAGTGTATCCGGGACGCTGGCGCGCTGCAGAAATGGATTGATCTGGCCTATGAACGCGGCTGGGTCGCGGTAGACACCGAGACCACCGGTCTGAACGAGATGATTGCTGATCTGGTGGGTATTTCACTGTGTATCGAGCCCGGTGAGGCGTGCTATGTGCCACTGACCCACCGGGATGGGGCGGCTGATGATCTGTTCGGATCGGATGCGTTGGCCGAAGGGCAGATGCCGGTGGATGAGGCTCTAACACTGCTGAAACCGATGCTTCAGGACCCGTCGATCCTGAAAATCGGGCAGAACATGAAATACGACGCCAAGATTTTTAAACGGTATGGCATCGACATTGCCCCCATCGACGACACGATGCTGATGTCATACGCGATGCACGGCGGCGAGCATGGGCATGGCATGGATACACTCTCGGAGCGGTATCTGAGCCACACACCGATCCCGATCAAACCGCTGTTGGGATCGGGTAAATCAGCGATCACCTTCGACAAGGTGCCAATTGATGAGGCTACGGCCTATGCCGCCGAGGATGCGGATATCACGCTGCGCCTGTGGAGGCTGTTCAAACCCCAGCTGCATCAGGCTCAGGTAACAACGGTTTACGAAACGCTGGAACGTCCGTTGGTGCCGGTCCTGACCGAGATGGAGATGCATGGCATAAAGGTCGACCGCGATGTTCTATCGCGCATGTCCAACGCGTTTGCACAGAAAATGGCCGGGTTAGAGGCTGAAATCCACGAACTGGCAGGTGAGACTTTCAACGTCGGCTCACCCGCGCAGCTGGGTGAAATTCTGTTCGACAAGATGGGTCTGGAAGGCGGCAAGAAAGGCAAAACCGGCAAGTATTCGACCGGCGCAGATATTCTTGAGGACCTCGCGACCGAGCATGAACTGCCGCGCAGGGTGTTGGACTGGCGGCAGCTTTCCAAGCTGAAATCGACCTATACGGATGCGCTTCAGACCCATATCAATCCCGATACGGGCCGGGTGCATACGTCTTATTCGATCACTGGGGCCAATACGGGACGTCTGGCGTCAACTGATCCGAACCTGCAGAACATTCCTGTGCGCACCGAAGAAGGGCGTCGCATTCGCGAGGCATTTGTTGCCGAACCGGGTAACGTGATGGTCAGCCTTGACTATAGCCAGATCGAGCTGCGAATCCTGGCCCATATCGCCGATATTCCGGCCCTGAAACAGGCGTTTACGGATGGGTTGGATATTCACGCGATGACGGCGTCCGAGATGTTCGATGTCCCACCGGACGAGATGACGCCAGATATTCGCCGCAAGGCCAAGGCGATCAACTTTGGTGTGATCTACGGCATTTCGGGTTTTGGACTTGCGCGCAACTTACGCATTCCACGGGCCGAAGCGCAGGGCTTTATCGACCGCTATTTCGAACGTTTCCCGGGTATTCGGAAATACATGGACGACACCATCGCTTTCGCGAAGGATCATGGTTATGTCCAGACCCTGTTTGGACGCAAAATCCATACGCCCGAAATCAATGCCAAAGGGCCGCATGCCGGTTTCTCGCGCCGGGCGGCGATCAACGCGCCGATTCAGGGGACTGCGGCGGATGTGATCCGGCGGGCCATGGTACGAATGCCGGATGCAATCAACGGCTTGCCCGCCAAGATGCTGCTGCAGGTACACGACGAATTGCTGTTCGAAGTGGCCGAGGATGCGGTGGATCAGGTAATCGACGTTGCCCGCGACGTGATGGAGGGTGCGTCGAACCCTGCAGTCAAGCTGGATGTAAAGCTGAGCGTGGATGCAGGCCAAGGCGCGAACTGGGCTGAGGCGCATTAGGAAAGGCGCAGCTCATCGGGCCCAGCGGGCCTTCTTCGCCGCGGGTCAGTCCTGCGGCCTGACCAGCCGATTGACCACCCGTTGCACCATAGGTCCGAACAGAAGGATGACGGTAAAGGCAATCGGCCAGCAGAAACTCCACGATGCCATCCAGTTGCCAAATGTGCTTGGGCCGAACCCGATTGCCTTCACGGTCGCGATACCTGTCACGATAAGGGACATTAGGCCAGACATGATCAGGCTGAACACGGCACGGGAATATTGGGCAGGGATCATCACGGGCGTCCTATTGGTCGAAGCCTCTACGATGTGATGCATTTTCTATAAAAATGCCAGACCTACATCTGCATCCATCCAAGACTGTCGGATGTGCGCTTTGTTGACGGTGTATATTCCGCGCTAACCCACCCGGAATAGCCTGCGGCGTCAATCGCCCGGAAAAGACGTTCGAAGTTCGTTTCCCCGGACCGCGGTTCACTGCGGTTAGGGGCGGCGCCGATTTGGGCGTGCACGATCCGGGGGCAAAAGCGATCCCAGATCGCCTGCGCATCGCCGTGGATCATATGTGCGTGAAAGCTGTCATATTGCAGGCTGACATTCGGGCGGCTCACGCGGTCCAGCACCTGCGCGGCCAGTTCATAGTCACTCAGAAAATAACCGGGTTGTGAGATCGGATTGAGGGGTTCAATCGTGAACTGTTGTGTTGGTGCAAAATCAGCAGCCCATTGCAGATTGCGTACAAAACAATCCTGCGCCTCGGGTCCGGTTGCGTAGCCTGACATGATATGGATCAGCTTTGGCTGCAGAACATCGGCATAGCGCAAAACGCGCCGGATATCGGACTGAAACCGCGCTTCGGCACCGGGGATAGCGGCATAGCCAGGCTCGGCACCGGTATAATTTGGCGGCGGCGCATTAATCAGAACCAGCTCTAGCCCGTTGGCCAGTAACGCGCGGCGGGTTTCTTTTGCCGCCAATTCGTAGGGAAACAGAACCTCAACCGCTTTGAACCCGGCTTCGGCGGCGGCCTGAAAGCGCTCAAGATAGGGCAACTCTGTATAGAGCAGAGAGAGATTGGCGGCGAATTTGGGCATGAGGGGTCTCGGGCGGCTGTCGCCCGGACCATACTCACAGGCTGATTGCAGGGGAAGGGGGTCAAAAACGACAGATTGTCGAAAATCAGCCAGATCGCGTGCTGCGAATCAGTGACCCTTTGGGCCAATGCGGCGAACCATTTCAGGTTGCCGTGCCAACATGAGGTCTGACTCCTATGGCGATGAGCCCTGACCCCGCGCGCGGGACCAATCTTTCTATGGCTGCGGGTCGAAATTCCGCTTTGTCCGGCAACGGTTTGGCGGTTGCATCCATGCTGACTTGGGCGGCTGGATTTCCTGCTGCTGAGGTATTGCTGCAAACATGGCCTCCGGTGGCTTTGTTCGCAGCGAGGCTGGCTCTGGCGGTGGCGATCATGGTTCCGATCTGGCTGTTGATCGACGGGCCGAGCAGGGTGATGCGTGCCCGCTGGATGCGTGCGATGGGTGTTGGCGGGGTCGGGTTGGGAACGGGCATGTTCCTGATCATCGTGGCGCAGAAACTAACCGATCCGGTTACGGTGGCGATCATCGCCTCGTGCGCACCGTTGATTGCAACCTTGTTAGAGCTTGCGTCCGGCACGCGACGGCTGCGCTGGAACTTCGCGCTAGGCGTACTGGTGTCAATTGTCGGCGGCTTGATCGCAACAAGCGCGATGGCTCCGGCACAGTTAGGTCTTGGCGCGGCCCTCGCCATCATGTCCACGGGTCTGTTCTGTTGGGCCAGCATGGCGACCGCGCGGGACTTTCCGGAACTCAGCCAGACGGGCCGCACAACGATCACCTTCGTTGGCGGGCTGGTTATGGCGTCGCTCTTGGTATTCAGCGCGGCGCAATTTGGGATGGACGTCTTGCCCTCCAAGCCCGTTGATGCCCAACAGTTGGGAATGCTGGTCATCTACGCGCTGATCTCGATGGGTCTCAGCCAGGTCTTGTTCATCGCGTCCATAGGCAAGCTGGGAGTGGCCTTGTCCTCGTTTCATATCAATATCGCACCGTTTTACGTGATGGTGATCATGATGATGATGGGAGAAGAGTGGAACAGCACCCGTGCCTTGGGTGCCGGTATCGTTGCGCTGGCCGTTGTGCTTGCGCAGGATCGTCGTGTGACCCGCCCGGCTTAGTCAGGCAGATCATCCGACCGGATCAGCGGGAAGAACTGACCACCGGACCACACGCCGAACCATTCATCGCGATGAACGGCAATGTCGATAAGGCGGTAGAAACTCTTGCGATCGATCCGCGCCTCAAGATTTGCGCGAACCAGCACATACGGCGACGGCTCATCCGTTTCGGGGTCAATGACAATGCGGATCGGATGATCCGGGCCGGCCACCGCCGTGTCACCGACCTGGGTGATAAAGGTCAGGTTTTGCGCGTCCCCCTCGCCTGCGGCGTCGAAATCCACGGCGACAAATGGCGCGTCTTCCACGGTGATTCCCACCTTTTCGACCGGAGTCACCAGGAAATATTTCCCATCTTCTTTCTTAAGAATTGAGGAAAAAAGCCTCACAAGCTCGAACCGGTTGATGGGCGAACCTAAATAACTCCATGTACCATTTTTTGCGATCCGGATGTCCAGATCGCCGCAAAACGGAGGATTCCAAAGGTGAACAGGGGGCAAACCCCTGGTTTTGGCTGCTTTTACCGATGCTGCCAGACCGTCAGGAGAAGGTGTCACAGGTTTTTGTCCGCTCATTACTTTTGCCATTTCCTCTAAGCGCGATACACTTCAAAGCATAATAGCCCACGGAAGGGAAAGTCATGACCGAACCTGCCGACCTCGTGTCCGAGATCGAAGCGCTGGAATCCAAGCTGCAAGAGGCAAAGTCCTCGATCACCCGTCGCTTTATTGGACAGGAAAGGGTCGTGGACCTGACCCTGACCGCGCTTTTGTGCGGCGGGCATGCTTTGCTGATCGGTCTGCCGGGGCTGGGCAAAACAAGATTGGTCGAAACGCTGTCGACGGTGATGGGCCTGCACGGCAACCGTATCCAGTTCACGCCTGACCTGATGCCAGCCGATATTCTGGGGTCCGAGGTTCTGGACACCGCCGACGATGGCTCGCGCCACTTTCGGTTCATTTCCGGCCCGATCTTCTGTCAGTTGCTGATGGCGGACGAAATCAACCGCGCCAGCCCGCGCACCCAGTCAGCCCTGTTGCAGGCCATGCAAGAGCGCACCGTGACGGTCGCGGGTGAGGATCGCTCGCTAGGTGAGCCATTTCACGTGCTGGCAACGCAGAACCCGATTGAACAGGAAGGCACATACCCCCTACCCGAGGCGCAATTGGACCGCTTTCTGGTGCAGATTGACGTGGAATACCCGGACCGTCAGACCGAACGGGACATCCTGCTGGCCACGACGGGCGTCGAAGAAGACGCGGCCCATGAAATATTTACCAAAGAGGAATTGCTGGCCGCACAGGTGTTGTTGCGCCGTATGCCGGTCGGAGAGTCGGTTGTGGAATTGATCCTTGATCTGGTCCGCGCATTCCGTCCCGAAGAGGCAGACGCCTCGGAACGCGTGACGGAAACGGTTGCCTGGGGTCCCGGCCCGCGCGCGGCGCAGGCGCTGATGATGACAGTGCGCGCCCGGGCGATGCTGCAAGGACGGCTGGCACCGAACGCTGACGACGTGCTGGACATGGCCCGCCCTGTTCTCAGCCACCGGATGGCGCTGAACTTCGCGGCACGCGCACGCGGTGACAGCTTGACCGATCTGATCGAAACAACTGCCGCCAGCCTGATCCGTACCGAGGCAGCGGCGTGAATGCGGCACTGACCCTTCGCGAAAGATCCGAGGCCGAGGCGTCCCGGCTGCCGCCACTATTGGCGCGTGCCGAACATCTGGCAGGAACCGTTCTGCTGGGGGATCACGGGCGCAGGCGATCGGGTCTGGGTGATGATTTCTGGCAATACAGGCCCGCGCAGATTGGCGATAGCCGCCGAATGATTGACCATCGGCGATCAGCCCGTGGTGACCAGCAATTCGTACGCGAACGTGAATGGCAGATCGCGCAATCGGTAATGCTTTGGGTGGATCAAGGCGCTTCGATGCGGTTCGCATCTGACAAGAACCTTGTCTCAAAGGCTGATCGCGCGCGCCTTTTGGGTCTGGCAACTGCCATTCTTTTGGTTCGCGGAGGTGAACGCGTTGGTCTGACCGGCACCACCCTGCCGCCACGGCGCGGTAATGCGCAGATTATCCGGCTGGCTGAAGCCTTGTCACAAGACCTTGAGACAGACTACGCGCCACCCGAGCATCGTGCCATGATACCTCATGCCCGTGCAGTGTTCATTTCCGATTTCCTCGGCCCAATGGACGAAGTTGAGCTGGCTTTGACCAAAGCCGCCGACCGCGGGGTGCGCGGTGTCCTGCTGCAGGTACTTGATCCGGGCGAAGAGACGTTTCCCTATCGCGGACGGACGATTTTCGAAAGCGTCGGTGGCTCGGTCCGGCACGAAACGCTCAAAGCTGGCGAGCTGCGAGAGCGGTATCTGGAACGGCTTGCGAAACGCAAGGACGCGCTGACACAGCTATGCCGCGCCACGGGATGGCAACTGGGTTTGCATCACACCGGGGATAGCGCACAAGCAGCCCTGTTGTGGCTTTACCGTGCGTTGGATGGGGGAACGCGATGACTGTACTGGCGGGCATCGGTTTTACCGCGCCTTGGGTGCTGCTGGGTTTGCTGACCCTGCCGATCCTTTGGCTCATCCTGCGTGCCGTGCCGCCCGCACCAATACGCCGTCTGTTTCCTGCGGTGACGTTGTTGTTGGGCCTGAAAGACGATGAAAGTGTTTCCGATCGCACACCGTGGTGGTTGCTTTTACTGCGGATGCTGGCTGCGGCGGCGATTATCATCGGTCTGGCCGGACCGGTCCTTAACCCGTCACGGGATGTTTCCGGGTCGGGGCCCTTGCTGTTGGTGCTGGATGCCAGTTGGGCAGGGGCGACCGGGTGGCCTTCGACGCTGGACCAGATCGACGCGCAACTGACCGAAGCCGGACGTGCAGGCCGGACGGTTGCCATCCTGAGCCTGACAGAGCCTGAGCCGCCGATTTTCCAGGCCGCTGAAGCCTGGCGCGGACGCCTGCCGGGTCTGGCCCCCAAACCGTGGCAACCCACGGAAATTCAGATAGATCAAGCCTTGGCCGCGTTGGATCAGGTGGAAGGTGGATTTGAAACCCGTTGGTTCAGCGACCGCCTGACGTATAACGGCCATGACAGGGTTTTGGCAGCCTTGCAATCCCGCGGTGACGTGTCGGTGTATCAGGCCGCGGCGCCTGTCCTTGCACTCTTACCCGCTGCCTATCAGGATGGTGTCATCCAACTGACCGCCCAGCGCGACGAACCGGGACCGGTGGACCGCATCACCATAGTAGCACAGGGCCGAGATCCCGCAGGCGCACAACGTATTTTGCAAAGGGCCGAGATCGAGTTCTTGGGTCAGGACACGCAAGCTCAGGTGGATTTGGCGCTTCCGTCAGAACTGCGCGCCCGGATTACCCGGTTCGAAATTCAGGGCCAACGATCAGCCGGTGCAGTGACCCTGACCGATGACAGTTTGCGCAGACGCGAAGTTGCTCTGATTGCCGGGACGCTGAACCGCGAAGGGTTGGAGCTGTTGTCACCACTGCATTACCTGACGCAGGTTCTAAGCCCCACGGCAGATTTCGTCGACGGTGGCTTGCTGGACGTGTTGCCTGCAAACCCGGACGTGATCGTACTGGCGGATGTGGCAAAATTGTCTGAGGGTGAGCAGAGCGCGCTTGTTGAATGGGTCGAACAGGGTGGGCTGCTGCTAAGGTTTGCCGGTCCGCGCATGGCCGCCAGTGATTTGGGCCGCGACGCCGAAGATACGCTGTTGCCCGTACGGTTGCGCAGCGGGGGCCGCTCGGTCGGCGGCGCGATGAGTTGGGGCGAGGCCAAGGGTCTGGCCCCCTTCCCCGAGAACTCCCCATTCTTTGGTTTGCGTATTCCCGGCGACGTTACGATCAGCACTCAGGTCATGGCACAACCAGACCCTAATCTGGCGGATCGCGTGATTGCGTCCCTGTCCGATGGAACGCCGCTGGTAACACGCAAGGCGTTGGGTTTGGGGCAGGTGGTCCTGTTCCATGTCACAGCGGATGCAGAGTGGTCCAGCCTGCCGCTTTCAGGATTGTTTGTTGAGATGTTGGATCGTCTGGCCGTGGCATCGGCTGCGAAATCCCGGCAAGATACGCAGTTGCAAGGCACCACGTGGGAACCGATACAAGTCATGGATGGCTTTGGAACCTTGTCCGACGCGGGGAACCTTGCCGGTGTTGATGGGGTCGGTCTGATCTCGGGCACGATTGGTCCAGACTTGCAGCCCGGGCTTTATGAAAGCGGCAAGCAAAAGCTGGCATTGAATGTCCTGTCCGAAGATGCAGTCCTGACACCTGCAGCTTGGCCCTCGGATGTGCCAATCAAGGGGCAAGAGGTGAACACGGAAACGCCCATCGGGGGAATTCTGCTCAGCCTTGCGTTGCTGCTGCTGACGATTGATGTAATCGCCTCACTCGCCTTGTCCGGCCGCCTTGGCGTTGCCAAAGCCGCAGCCGTGGCACTGGGTGCGATGCTGTTGGTTCCCGAAGCACAGGCACAAACTGCGGAAGAAACCGACTTCGCTCTGACCGCCACGCAAGAGCTGGTATTGGCCCATGTACTGACCGGCAACGCGCAGGTGGACGAGGTGGCCGGGGCTGGCATGCGTGGATTGGCTCAGACGTTGTTTTTTCGCACATCCGTCGAGCCGGTAGACCCCATCGGCGTGGACATTGAGCGTGACGAACTTGCGTTTTTCCCGCTGCTTTACTGGCCGATCACGCCGGATCAGCCGCAACCGTCTGCCGAGGCCTACGCCAAGCTCAACGCTTTTTTGCGGTCGGGCGGCATGATCCTGTTCGATACGCGCGACGCGGATGTGGCGCAGTTTGGCGCCTCAAGCCCCAATGGGCGCAAGCTGCAACAACTGGCCGCGCCGTTGAATATCCCTGCGTTAGAGCCTGTTCCACGTGATCACGTGCTGACCCGCGCCTTCTATCTGCTTCAGGACTTTCCGGGCCGATATGCCGGCACCGAAGTCTGGGTCGAGGCCGCGCCGCTGGACGCGGAACAGATCGAAGGCATGCCATTCCGCAATCTCAATGACAACGTGACTCCGGTTGTGATCGGCGGCAATGACTGGGCGTCGGCTTGGGCGGTGGATCGAAACGGGCAGGCGATGTTGCCTGTCGGGCGTGGCTACGCCGGGGAACGTCAGCGTGAGCTTGCCAATCGGTTCGGCGTCAATCTGGTGATGCATGTACTCACCGGGAATTACAAATCCGATCAGGTCCATGTGCCTGCTTTGCTTGACAGGTTGGGACAATGACCGGAACCGTCATCTTTGATCCTCTCATCCCATGGCCCGTTCTGGCGATTGTCGCCACTGTTGCGGTGGCCGGAGTTGTCTTGGCCCTGTGGCGCGGCCTGTCGGGCTGGGCATTGCGTGGTTTGGCGGCCCTCGTCGTGATCGCAGCGCTGGCGGGGCCTGTCTATCAGGTCGAAGACCGCGCGCCGCTGACCGATATCGTCCTTATGATCGAAGACGAAAGCGCCAGCCAGACCCTGTCGGACCGGGCTGATCAGACAGCACGAGCGGCCGAGGAGCTGGCCGCCGAAATTGAATCCCGCGATAATACCGAACTGCGACGGATCACACTCGGCGACGGGGACGGCGACGAAGGCACGCAGGTCATGACCGCGCTGAACACTGCACTGGCCGAAGAGCCGCGTGCGCGCATTGCCGGCATTCTTGTCGTTTCAGACGGGATCGTCCATGACGTCGATCAGGCCCCCGACCTTCCCGCCCCGATGCATCTGCTACAGACTGGGCGTGACAATGACTGGGATCGCCGCCTGATCGTCCGAAACGCCCCCGCGTTCGCTATCATAGACGAGCCGGTCACGCTGACCCTGCGGATCGAGGACAGCGGGGCGGCACCCGCCGGTGAGACGACCGCACCGCTTGAAGTCTCGGTTGACGGGGCTGAGCCAGAGCGGCTGAATATTCCCATCGGAATTGATGTCGAACTGCCGATCACGCTGCCCCATGGCGGGCGAAACGTGATCCAGTTCACGGTACCGCAGGCCGACGGCGAACTGACCGACCGCAACAACACTGCGCTGATCCAGATGAACGGTGTACGTGACAGGCTGCGCGTGCTGCTGGTTTCGGGCGAGCCGCATCCGGGCGGGCGGACATGGCGCAACCTGTTGAAATCTGACAGCTCGGTTGATTTAGTGCATTTCACCATTTTGCGCCCGCCCGAAAAACAAGACGGGGTACCGGTCGATGAACTGTCTCTGATCGCTTTTCCGACACGTGAGTTGTTTCTGGAGAAGATCAACGATTTCGACCTGATCATCTTTGACCGCTACAAGCGGCGCGGCATCCTGCCTGCGATCTATCTGGACAACGTGACCAACTACATCAACGACGGCGGGGCGGTTCTGATTGCTGCGGGACCGGACTTTGCCAGCGCAGACAGCATTTTTCGGTCGCCTCTGGCACCAATCCTGCCAGCGCAGCCCACGGCACGGGTGATTGAAGAACGCTTTGTGCCTATGGTCACCGATCTGGGTCATCGCCATCCGGTGACAACCGATCTTGGCGATTCCGAGGATTGGGGCGCGTGGCTGCGTCAGATCGATGTGAGCCATCGCAGCGGTGAGCTTTTAATGACCGGCGTGGACGAACGCCCTTTACTGGTGCTTGACCGTGTGGGGGAAGGACGGGTTGCGCTGCTGGCATCGGACCACGCCTGGCTGTGGAGCCGAGGCTTTGAAGGGGGCGGACCGCAGTTGGAACTGCTGCGCCGTCTGGCCCATTGGATGATGAAAGAGCCTGAATTGGAAGAGGAAGCCCTTTGGGCCGAGGCCAATGGGCAGGTCATGCGCATCATCCGCCAAACGCTAGAGGATGAGGTTGGTCCGGTAACGATCACCCGCCCGAACGGAGAGACACTCGAAATCACCCTAAACGAGGTATCGCCCGGCCGGTTCGAAGCGACGTATTTCGGGCCAGAGATCGGGCTTTATCGGCTGCAGGAAGGCGAGCAGATGGCGGTCATCGGGTTGGGCCCGGCGGCACCAAAAGAGTTTGAGCGCACCATTGCCACCGCCGAGGTTCTGGACCCTGTATTGACTCAGATGCGCGGTGGCGCAGTTCGGCTGGAAGAGGGATTGCCCTCGATCCGCAATGTCCGCGCCGGACGTCCGGCTGCCGGGCGTGGCTGGATCGGCCTGACCCCGCGCGATGCTTATGAGACACGTGATGTGACTCAGGCTGGTCTGTTGCCGCCTTGGCTGGTGCTGCTGCTGGCCGGTGGCTTTTTGTTGGGCGGCTGGCTGCGCGAAGGGCGGCGTTAACTACTCGAACGTGACACTGACAGTGGGATTACCCGGCACACCCGTATATGTGGCGGACGCCCCGCCCTTGCCTTTTGCCGGCGGTACAAGCGGCCCGAAGGACCCGACCGAGATCAGGTCTCCGGGCTCAAACACAATCCCTTTCGACATCAGCCACAGGGCGGCATTTGCGGGGTGCCCCAGCACTGCCGTACCCGGCGCTTGGGCCAAAACCTCACCATCAGCCGCACTGAGCGTGACAGTCATATCCGCCAGGGCTTTTGTCATTGCCTCAGCGTCTGTGACAAGGATTTCAGAGCCCAACACACCCAGTTTTGGCGCGACACCGATGGCCGTCAGAGTGAAAGGCGTGATCGGCTCACCCTCGGCCAATGTCAGGTCGGGCAGTTCGATAAAGGGGCGGATGGCCGCAACATGCGCGATGACCTCTTGCGGTGTTGTGGCTTGATTGATCCCCGCGTCGGCAACAACCAGAACCAAGTCAGCTTCGAAAACCGGACGTGCGCCCCATGCGGTTGGTACTGTCGCCCCGTCGTCCAGCATCATATCGCGGAACAAGACGCCTTGAATGGGTTCAGCGGCGCCGAAGCGCTCTTGCGCGGGTTTGCTGGTCAAGCCCGCCTTATAGCCGATGACCGGACCCATATGCGGCTCTAAAGCAGCGACTATCTTGGCTTGCGTACAGTGCGCATCTTCCATGCTGTCATTCACCGAGAGGGCCGCAGTGGGCGTATTGGTCACATAGTCCTGCACATATCGTTCGATTTGCGCGTCCGAAGCACATTCAGCCGCCACTTGGGACCCAATAACAGCGGCACAGAGTAAACAGATATACGACACAGGTTGCATGGCTCACCTCCGCTTTTCGGAAATTGTGGCACGGACTCCAAAGCGACAGCAACGGCTTAAACAGATTTTTACCTCCTCTACGGATGCTTGGCGCACGCTATCCGGAACCCGAAAAGATGAGTCTTGCAACCAAACTGGCACACGAACGCCGCGCACGGCTGGCCGCCGAGCGGCTGTTGCAAATGAAACAGGCCGAGCTGTCTGCCGCCAATCATGAGCTCAGCCTGCACGCCTTGGCCCTGAGCAAACGCATCGGCGAAACCGAAGCGGAGGTAGAGACGGTTCGCGATGAAAACGAAAAGGTCAAATCCGATCTGACGCTGGCCAACGCAAAAATCGAAGTGGCCGAACGCCGCCTTTGGCATTCGATGCAAACCATTCGGGACGGATTCGCATTCTTTGACAACCAAAGCCGCCTGATCGCTGCTAATGCGACCTATCTTGGCGTGTTCGACGGGCTGCCAGAGGTGGGACCGGGTACAACTTACCAGCGTATCCTTGAGATCCTGACGGAAGAAAAGCTGATCGACATTGGTGCGGAATCCCCAAAGGATTGGCAAAACAGAATGATAGAGCGTTGGGCGCAGCCTCAACCCGACTCGGTTGTAATCAAGTTTTGGAATGGTGAGTATTTTAAGGTGATTGCCCATCGCGGCATTGGCGGCGAAGTGGTCAGCCTAGGCCTGAACATAACCGCTTCGGTAAAGCATGAGGCCGCGCTTGAGGCCGCGCGAGAACGCGCCGAAGCCGCCAACCGCGCCAAATCCGCCTTTCTTGCCAATATGAGCCATGAGATCAGGACCCCGATGAATGGCATTGTCGGGATGGCCGAGCTTTTGTCGGAAACGCCCTTAGATGACGAACAGCGGTTGTATCTGAACACAATCCGCAATTCCGGCGAGGCTTTGCTTGTGATCATCAACGACGTGCTTGATTACTCGAAGATCGAGGCTGACAAGCTGGTCCTACACGCCGAGCAGTTCGATTTCGAACGTTGCATTCTTGAAGTTACGATGCTTATGCAGCCCAGCGTACGCGACAAGGGGCTGTGCCTGTTGGTTGACTACGATCTGTTTCTACCGACTTTATTCGTGGGCGATCCGGGGCGTGTGCGGCAAGTGCTTACCAATCTGGTTGGCAACGCCGTCAAGTTCACGTCCAACGGGCACGTGCTGATCCGGGTCACCGGGGTGCCCAATGCCAAGTCTGATCAATGCGATATCCATGTTACGATCGAGGATACGGGTATCGGGATAGAAGCCGAAAAGATTGAGCATATCTTCGAGGAATTCAGTCAGGTCGAAGACAAGCAAAACCGCCCCTTTGAAGGCACCGGATTGGGATTGGCAATTACGGAGCGCCTGATCAAACTGATGGGAGGGTCGGTCTGGGTTGAAAGTGAACCTGGGCATGGCTCTTGCTTTGGCTTTCGGGTGTCGCTGCCGACTGCCGAAGGCCCGCAGCCCGCACCGCCCAATCTGTCAGACCAACTGCGCCATGTGATTGTGGTCGAGGATATGGCCGTCAGTCGCGCCATTCTTTCAAAGCAACTGGGGCGGTTGGGCTCTCGTGTCACGGTTTGCTCAACCGGTACCGAAGCGCTGGCCGCGATAGATAACAGCGTCGACTTGCTGCTGTGCGATCATGATCTACCGGATATGGACAGTTTGGAACTTGCCGCTGAACTGAGGAACCGAGGTTGGGACAATCTGCCCGTGGTGGTGGTGACAACCAATCCCGGCCTGATCCACGCAAGCGCTGACCGACATCTTCTGGAAGGTGTTCTGCAAAAACCTATTCCCCGGGCCGAACTCTACTCCTGCCTGAGCGCGCTTGGGCGTTCGACCTCGGCACCCAAGGCGTTGTCGGAAACACCGTACGCTGAACCCGGCAGGCATCTGCCGCGCATGCGTGTGCTGGCCGCCGAGGACAACCGGACCAATCAACTCATCCTGCAAAAAATGGTGAAGGATCTGAACATTGATCTACAATTCGCAGCCAATGGAATTGAGGTGTTGGAAAAGCACCGTGATTTCGATCCGGACTTGATTTTTATGGATATCTCGATGCCCAAAATGGATGGAAAGCAAGCTACGACCGAAATCCGCCGCCGCGAGGTAATTGCAGGGCGTCACGTACCCATCGTAGCCCTCACCGCGCATGCAGTGGCCGGTGACGACAAGAACATTTTATCCGCCGGCCTGGATCACTACCTGACCAAGCCGCTGCAAAAACGGAAAATCCACAAGATGATCCTGGATTATAAGCCGGAAGGGGCGGCACCCATCCTTGCCGGAACCTTGGTGGATGACTAGCGCAGGGCACTACCCCGACCAAACCGACACCACGCGAGCTGCGGGTGGACGGTCACAGAACCTTGTATTTCTCGTGGAGCGGCAGCTGATTTTCATACAAACAAGGCTGGTCTTTGTCCTGCGATGCTGTGATCTTTTGCGTTGCCCAACAGGTTCAAGCCCCAGTGCCATTTTCCAACCCGGGACCGACAAAGAACGATGGAAAACGCTGCACTGTAACCCTAGGCTGATCCTATGTCAGAACGTGGATTTCACCCGCGAGCATTAGGAGAGATTGCTATTCGCTGCGCGGATATGGGCGCAATGGTCGAGTTCTATGAGACCGTGGTCGGGTTGAAACGCCTGACCGGAGATCATAACAGCGCTATTACCTTCTTTCGCATTGCCGAAGGTTTCGGTGGGCACACACAGGTGTTGGCGCTGTTTCATCATACGGCAGCCCCTCGGCCCGGGTTGCATCCAACCGGTGCCGAAAGGCCTGAAACCGGGGCTGGATCATCTCTGCACCATATCGCCCTTTCACTACCCTTCACTGAGCAAGAAGCCGTCATGAGGTGGTATGAAAAGCTGGGCCAACCATACCGCGTTGAACAGTTTGACTGGATCGGATGGCGCGGCATTTTCACCGAAGACCCCGAAGGCAATACGGTCGAGCTGGTCGCTTATGACCCGTCGATCCTGAATCAAGCCTGATAGGGGCGCAGAAAGACGGGCTTGTCCTCTTCCGACAGGTCGGGGCGATACTCATATCCGCCAGTGTCAAAATCCAGCAGTGCCTTGGGATCGGTCAGGCGGTGCTGAATGATGTATCGCGCCATGGCACCGCGTGCTTTCTTTGCAAAAAAGCTGACGATTTTGGGCGTACCGGCTTTGTCTTCCATGAAAACAGGTGTGATGACCCGCAATTTTAGCGCCTTAGGGTCTACTGCACCGAAATACTCCTGGCTGGCGCAGTTGATCAGAACCTTGGACTCGATCTGTTGCGCCTGCGCGTTCAGCGCCTTGCTGAGTTGGTCCCGCCAATACTCGTAAAGGTTTTTGCCGCGCCGGGTTTTCAGCTTGCTACCCATTTCCAAACGATAAGCCTGAATGGCGTCCAGCGGACGCAGCACACCGTAGAGACCAGACAGAATTCGAAGGTGATCCTGAGCCCAGGCCATTTCGTCAGCGTCCAACGAGGCCGCTTCGAGCCCTTGATAGGTATCACCCGCAAAAGCCAACGCCGCGGGACGGGTCTGATCAGCGCCTGGTGTAAGTTCAAATTCGCGGTACCTGTCCCGGTTCAGACGCGCCAGATCATCGCTGAGATCCATGAGTTTTTTTAGATCGCCCAAAGTCAGATTGCGGGCGGTTTTCGCCAGCCGGATCGCATCGTCCTGAAAGTCGGGTTGCGTGACCTCAACATCCCGCTCTGCCCAGTCCAGCCGCTTGGCCGGAGAAATCACTACCAGCATATCCGCCCTCTTTCCTTGCCTGTTGTCGGGTATCTAGCCCGCCTGACGCAACACGTCCAGAAAGGCGGCACCAAACCTTTCGTGACGACGGTCACCCAGAACTTGCGCCAACCCGCGCGGATCGTCGGGGCGCAATTGCGCAACCTTCGCCAATTGCGAGGCCGAGCATGTCAATGGCTTGTCAACACCATCCGGCCCGCGCGACAATTGCGTCTGAACTTCCAATAGCTGGTCATAGATCGCGCCCTGGTCGCGTCCGGCCAGTTTGCGCCGCGCGGGATGCACCTCTTCGACCGTGCCGGTCAGAACCTCAAGGAAGGTATCACCGTACCGCTCAAGCTTTTTCGCACCAACGCCGCTGATGCGTGCCATATCATCCAGCGTCGCGGGACGCTTTTCAGCCATTTCAATCAGCGTCCGATCGGGGAAGATGACATAGGCCGGAACACGTGCCGATTCCGCCAGTGCGCGGCGCTTAGCCTTCAAGGCGCTCAGCAAGGGCGCGTCTTCCTCGGACACCATCATTTTGACAGCAGGACGTCGGACAGCCTTGCGCAGCGTATCCTTTCGCAGATTGATCGTAGCCTCACCCTTCAGGATCGGTTTTGCAGCCTCGGTCATGCGCAGCGCGCCGTGGCGTTCGGGATCAGGGCGGACCAGATCGTGACCCATCATCTGCCGGAAGATCGCCTGCCATTGCGGGCGCGACCAATCTTTGCCGACGCCATACGTGGTCAGAGCGTCGTGACGCCGTGCGCGAATCTTGTCGGTTTCAACACCCTGCAGGATATCGATCAGATGTCCCGCACCAAACCATTCTTCCGTACGCAAAATCGCGGACAGCGCCATGCGGACGGGAGTGGTGCCATCGAACACTTCGGGTGGGTTGTCGCACAGATCGCATTTTCCGCAGGGCTCGGTCTGTTCGCCGAAGTAACCCAGCAAAGCCTGACGGCGGCAGACCAGAGCTTCGGCCAATCCCAGCAAGGTATTCAGCCGCGCGTGGTCAGCCATGCGTCGCTCGGGCGGGGCCAGCCCTTCGTCGATTTGCGACCGACGCAGACGGATGTCATCAGGGCCAAACAGTGTCAGCGTCTCGGCAGGGCTGCCATCACGCCCAGCGCGTCCGATTTCCTGATAATAGGCCTCGATGGATTTGGGCAGGTCCGCATGGGCAACCCAGCGGATATCGGGTTTGTCGATCCCCATACCAAAGGCCACGGTTGCGACGACGATCAGACCGTCTTCGCGCGCAAAACGCGTTTCGACGATCCGGCGGTCTTCAGCTTCCATACCGCCATGGTAATGGCAGGCCACGTGGCCTTCGGCGCGCAGGGCTTGGGCCAGAACCTCGGTCTTGTTTCGAGTGCCGCAATAGACGATGCCCGATTGGCCTTTGCGGGCAGCGGCGAAATCCAGGATCTGCTTGCGTGGCCCGTCCTTGGCGGCAAAGGCCAGATGGATATTGGGCCTGTCAAACCCGCGCAGGAATTTGCGCGGCGCGGTGCCGTCAAAGAGTTTTTCAACAATCTCGTCTTGCGTTTCCGCATCCGCCGTGGCGGTAAAAGCAGCCAACGGCACGCCCAAAGCACGGCGCAGCTCGCCGATCCGCAGATAGTCAGGGCGGAAGTCATGACCCCACTGGCTGACGCAGTGGGCTTCATCCACGGCAATCAGGCTGACGTTGATCCGACGCAGCATCCCCAGTGCCGACCCGGCGGCCAACCGTTCAGGCGCCATGTAGAGCAATTTCAGCCGCCCGGCCTCAAGCGCCTCCCACACCGCATCCGTTTCTTCGGGGGTGTTGCCGGACGTGAGCGCACCGGCCTCAACCCCGGCTTCCTGCAACCCACGCACCTGATCGCGCATCAGGGCAATCAGCGGAGAGATCACCACAGTCACCCCGTCACGCAGCAGGGCAGGCAGTTGAAAGCAAAGGGATTTACCGCCCCCCGTTGGCATGATCGCCAATACGTTTTCACCAGCGGTTACCGCATCGACGATTTCTTCCTGACCGGGGCGGAAGTCATCGAATCCAAAGACATCTCGCAGCAAAGGCGCGGAGTCGAACATGTGCGGGGTTGCCCTGTTTTATGGTTTGACTGCTCTTAAAACAGGACAATCACACACAAAGATTCGTCGAACAAGGGTTCAGACGAAATAGCCCATATTGTTGATCAGGATGATCCGCGCCGCATAGACCCCGATTAGGACCACCAGTGGCGTCAGGTCCAGCCCACCCATATTGGGCAGAATCCGCCGGATCGGGGCATAAATCGGCTCTAATATGCGGTTCAGACCGTACCAGATTTGCGCGACCAGCTGTTGATGCAGATTGAGAACCTGAAAGTTGATCAACCAGCTCATAATCACATGGGCCAGGATGATGAACCAGACAATGTCCAGGATCAGCAGCAGAATTTGGATCAGCGACAGCATGGGGCCTCCGTTTTCACATCTGCTGAGACCTAAGCGCACCCGCAGCAAAGAGCAAGCCCGCGCCAACAGAACGCTTGCGAAAAGGGCCAAAGCCCCCTCTTATAACCTCAATAAAACAGGGGCGGTCATGGCAGAGATTTCGCAGCGCAAGCGCATTTGGGGCTGGTGGTTCTTTGATTGGGCCAGCCAACCCTATCACAGCCTACTGGTCACCTTTGTCTTTGGTCCTTACTTCGCCGGCGTTGCGGCGGGGTACTTCTCGGGCGCCGGTCTGGATGCAGAGGCCGCAGCGGCACGGGCGCAGACGATCTGGGCCAACTGCCTAACCATCACGGGGCTGATCATCGCCTTTGGTGCACCCTTGCTGGGCGCGATGGCGGATGTTTCCGGGCGGCGTATCCCGTGGATATTCGCCTTTTCGGTCATGTATGTGGTGGGGTCAGCAGCGCTTTGGTATACAACACCGGACGGCTCGAACATGTGGCTCATGCTGTCTGCCTTTGGGCTGGGCTTTGTGGGCGCGGAATATGCGCTGATCTTCATCAACTCACAATTACCCGATCTGGGTGATGACAAAGAGGTTGGAGAGATTTCTGGCTCGGGCTTTGCATTCGGCTATTTCGGCGGGCTCATTTCGCTTGCGATCATGCTGGCGTTGTTTGTTGAACAGCCCAACGGAAAAACACTGATCGGGCTGGACCCATTGTTTGGACTGGACGCCGACCAGCAAGAAGGGACACGGTTTGTAGGTCCCTTTACGGCCGGATGGTTCGTTCTGTTCATGGTGCCCTATTTCCTATGGGTGCGCGACGATCCAAACGGTGCCAGAACCGGCAGTCTTGGCGCGGCGCTGCACCTATTGGGCAAATCCGTTTCAAACCTGCGCCACCGGATCAGCCTGGCAACATATCTGGGCTCGTCTATGTTTTATCGCGACGCGCTGAACGGGCTGTACAGTTTTGGCGGCGTCTATGCGCGGCTGGTGTTGGAGTGGGACCTGATCAAGATTGGTGTGTTCGGCATCGTAAGCGTTCTGGCCGCCGCGGCCTTTTCCTGGATTGGTGGAAAACTGGATAAGAAATATGGACCAAAGCCAGTCATTGTGGTGGCGATATGGGTGCTGATCCTGGTCTGTGCGACCATCGTTTCGATGGACCGGACACAGGTCTTCGGCATCGCTTTGCCTGATGGATCGGGTCTTCCCGATCTGCTGTTTTTCGCCTGCGGCGTTCTGATTGGCGGTATGGGCGGAATCCTGCAATCATCCAGCCGATCCCTGATGGTGCGGCATACCGATCCCGCAGCCCCGGTTGAAAGCTTTGGCCTCTACGGCTTATCGGGCCGCGCAACTGCTTTTGCTGCGCCACTTTTGATCGGTATTGCCACAACTGTAACCGGCAGCGCCCGACTGGGGGTGTCACCAATCATTCTGTTGTTTATTCTAGGTCTGTTCCTAATGCGCTGGGTGAAACCGGAAGGGGATCAGAGCAGATGATTTTATTACGCTTTTTGGCGATAGTCGCCACGATAACATTTGCAGGCACGGTCGAGGCAGAGCGCCTGGCCAAGCAGTTGTTCGGGGCTCAGAAGGAAAGTTCACAGCAAAAACCTGCCGCGTTCGGCAGTTATTCGCGCGGCTGTGCCGCCGGGTCGGTGCAGTTGCCCGAAACTGGGCCGACATGGCAGGCCATGCGCCTGTCGCGCAATCGCAATTGGGGTCATCCGGACGCGATTGACTACGTGCAGGACCTCAGCCGGTTTGCGGCAAAGCAACCGGGTTGGAATGGTCTCTATATAGGGGATATCAGCCAACCTAGGGGCGGGCCGATGACGTCGGGCCATCGTTCGCATCAACTGGGTCTGGATATCGATATCTGGATGCTGCCCGGTGACAATATGCGTCTGGGCCGCAAGGCGCGCGAAAATATCTCGTCCATCTCGCTGCGCCGGGCCAACGGAGCCTATGTGAATGGCAACTGGACCAAGCAGCATCACGCCGTACTGCGCGAAGCTGCCAAGGACAAACGCGTAGCCCGAATTTTCGTCTTTCCCGGTGCCAAGGTCCAAATGTGCAACGATGAGAAGGGCAATCGCGCCTATCTGCGAAAAATTCGCCCTTGGTGGGGACATCATTATCATTTCCACGTTCGGCTGAAATGTCCCCGAGGCTCGCGCGGATGTGTCAATCAGGACCCCCCGCCCAAGGGGGATGGATGTGAGGATGCACGCAAATGGGTGAACAACATCCTCAATCCACCGCCACCCGATCCAAACGCACCACCCCCCAAGAAACGCCGGGAGTATGTACTGGCCGATTTGCCACAGCAATGTGCCGCCGTTTTGCAATCCAACTGATTGCCGCTCTCCTTCTGACCGGATCAGTTGGTGCCGCCGAAGTCAAGCAGGCCACCCAGCTAGACAGCTTTGTCTGGCGTCACAGCGCAGACTGGTTTGGAGGGTTTTCGGCCATTCATATCTCTGAGAATGGTCAGAGCATGATCGCGCTCAGTGATCGGTCGATACTGCTTCACGCCCGGATTCACCGTGACGGCGATCAGATCGCGCAAATTCAGATCACCGAACGCTGGCCGGTTTTGTCCAGTACGGGCCGTCCGCTGTCAGGTAGCACGGGGGATTCCGAAGGTATCGCCGTCACGCCGAATGGCAGCTATTACATCTCATTCGAGGCGGTGCACCGCGTGGCCCAATACGCAAACCCTGATGCCAAGGCGCAGGTGTTGCCGCGCCCCAAGGTATTTGATGACCTGAACATGAATGGCTCATTCGAGGCTATGGCGATAGATCATCGCGGGTGGCTTTATACCCTGCCCGAGAAAAACCGAACCAAGCAGGGCGATATCCCTGTCTACCGCTGGGACGGTCAGGCATGGTCAACGCCATTCGTGCTGCCGCAACGGGGAAAGTTCCTGCCCGTTTCAGCCGATTTCGGCCCCGATGGGCGATTTTATGTTTTGGAACGCAGTTTTGTGCTTACCGGTTTTCGCACACGCCTGCGACGGTGGCGGATCGAAGACGACGTGGCAAAGGCCGAGGAAACTCTGTTCACAACAAGCACTGGCGCACATGACAATCTCGAAGGGCTGTCCGTCTGGTGCGACGATCAGGGGCGGCTGCGGGCCACGATGATCTCGGATGACAATTTTCTGGCGCTGCAACGGACCGAACTGGTGGAATACCTGCTGCCCGATTGACTCGTCACGATCAAGGGTCTAAACGCACGGCTTGCCTTGGGATGAGCCCGGGGCCAAGTCGCCGCCACCTTGTCAAAACGGGCATCTGAAAATGCAACGCAGCTTTATTCCCGGCATCATTGCCATGGCCTCGATTGTTGTGGCCTCAAACATCCTGGTCCAGTTCCTGATCCTTGACGGGTTGCTGACCTGGGGTGCTTTCACCTATCCGCTGGCCTTCCTCGTCACGGACATCATGAACCGTGTCTACGGCGCGGCAACGGCCCGCAAGGTCGTGTTTGCCGGGTTCATCACCGGTATCATCTGCTCGCTGATCGGTAGCCAGATCATGTTGCAGGGTGATGGTTTTACCTATGCCGCCGTACCGCTGCGGATCGCGGTCGCGTCGGGGACCGCCTTTCTGATCGCGCAGCTGACCGATGTAACCGTATTCAACGCAATGCGCGGTGGCCGGTGGTGGCGCGCGCCGCTGGTGTCGACACTCGTCGGATCGGCGCTGGACACCGCGCTGTTCTTCACCATCGCGTTTTCGGCGTCGATCACCATGTTCGGCGCCAATGCGGACGCTGCAATCAACTGGGCGTGGGAGCCTGTGCCCTTCATGCTGACCGGGCCAATTGCACCTTTGTGGGTGACGCTGGCTTTTGCCGATTGGCTGGTTAAGCTGTCGCTGGCCCTGATCGCGCTGATCCCGTTCAAGGTGATCGTTGCGCGGCTGACCGCCCAGCCCGCGTAAAAAAATGCTTTGAGATTGGCACAACTTGTGCCACGCTCAGTCTCAACCGCAATAGTTTGAAAGGAGGTGATCCAATGTCGAGAAAGGGATTGGAGAGAGGTGTCGGAACAACCGGGGGGATCGCCTGTTAAGGCAGCCCTTGGCGGAGCGCTCGCTCCGGCTGGTCGATTGATCTAACCGACCCACCCTCCTGTACTTTCGAAGGGCCGTCCCACCGGGGCGGCCCTTTCTGTTTCTGCACGACCCTTGTAAGGTCGCGCCAATGTTGCGCATCACCGACGATATCACTCTGCAAGACTGGGAAATGACCGAGAGCTTTGTGCGCTCGTCCGGTCCCGGCGGGCAGAATGTGAACAAGGTCTCAACGGCGGTTGAACTGCGGTTCGAGGCGGCGCGCTCTCCATCGCTGCCGGATCCGGTCAAGAACCGGCTGAAACGGCTTGCCGGGCGCCGCTGGACCAAAGATGGCGCGATCATCATTCAGTGTGAGGAAACCCGGTCGCAAGCCCGAAATCGTGAGATTGCCCGCGCCCGGCTGGCTGAGCTGATCACACGAGCCCTCGTCAAACCCAAACGGCGGATCGCAACCAAACCCACTTACGGATCGGTCAAACGGCGGCTGGCGGCAAAAAAGGCGCGGTCGGATGTGAAGGCGCTGCGCGGCAAGGTGGCAGAAGATTGATCTGGTAGTTTTACCGCACCTTGCTAGTCTGGCCCCGCAAGGGAGAGCAAGACCATGAGGTTAGAGGGAAAAACCGCAATCGTGACAGGCGGCGCTTCAGGCTTTGGGGCCGGGATCGTGCAGAAATTCCTGTCCGAAGGCGCGCGGGTCATGATCGCCGACATAAACGGCGACGCGGCCGAGGTTCAGGCAAAGCAACACGGGCCAAATGCTATAGCTCAGATGGTTGACGTGGCGGATGCGGCTTCGGTGCGCGCCATGGCAGACATCGCACAAGAGCGATTTGGCCGCTTGGACATTCTGGTCAACAATGCTGGCGTCACGCATTTGCCGATGCCGCTGGAAGAAGTCAGCCCAGAAGATTTCGACCGTGTGTACAACGTGAACATGAAGTCGGTTTACCTGACCGCGCAGGCGTTTGTGCCCGCAATGAAGGCGAACGGTTCAGGCGCGATTCTGAACGTCGCATCGACGGCGGGCCTGTCGCCGCGCCCAAACCTGAACTGGTACAATGCCTCGAAAGGGTGGATGGTCACTGCGACCAAGACCATGGCGGTGGAGCTTGCGCCCTTTGGCGTGCGCGTGAACGCGATCTGTCCGGTGGCCGGGGAAACGCCGCTGCTGAAATCGTTCATGGGCGAAGACACGCCAGAGATGCGTGCCAAGTTCCTGTCAACCATCCCGCTGGGCCGGTTTTCCACACCCGAGGACATGGGCAATACCGCCTGCTTCTTGTGCTCGGACGAGGCTGGCATGATCACCGGCGCTGCGTTGGAGGTTGATGGTGGACGCTGCATTTAAGGACCACGCATGAAACCAGGAACCAGGAATCTGATCACCGATGTCCCCGGCGTTCTGGTTGGAAACGCGCAGGATGACGGGTTGAAATCCGGCACGACTGTTTTGACGTCGGATCAAAGTTTGACCGCTTCGGTTCATGTTATGGGCGGGGCACCAGGGACCCGCGAAACCGATCTTCTGGCGCCAGACAAATCGGTGGCTCAGGTGGATGCAATCGCCCTGTCCGGGGGGTCGGCTTTCGGGCTGGATGCCTGTTCTGGAGTGTCAGATGCGCTGCGCGCCCAGGGCCGCGGCTATCCGGTAGGTAACACCAAGGTCCCGATCGTACCCGGAGCGATCCTGTTCGACCTACTGAACGGCGGCAACAAGGATTGGGCTGAAAACCCCTATCGTGTGTTGGGGCGCTCAGCATTCGAGAACGCCGCGCAGGATTTTGCACTGGGTACGGCAGGTGCGGGAACCGGCGCGTTGACGGCGCGACAAAAGGGCGGATTGGGATCAGCCTCATTGGTGTTGGAAAATGGTATCACTGTAGGTGCCCTTGTCGCGGCCAACCCAATGGGCAGCGTGACCACGCCGGGGGACAAACATTTCTGGGCCGCGCCGTTCGAAATCGATGCCGAGTTTGGCGGATTAGGGTCTGATTCCAAGGTGGGTCTGGGTCTGCCCGTTCCCAGCCTTAAGGCGCAGGCTATGCAGTTGGTTGGATCGGATAAGGGTAACACCACCATCGCGATTGTGGCCACGGATGCCGCCCTCTCAAAACCGCAATGTCAGAGATTGGCCGTTGCCGCACATGATGGCATTGCCCGCGCCATTCTGCCTGCGCACACGCCGGGCGATGGCGATCTTGTGTTTGGCGTCAGCACCGGCGCGCGCGCGGTGGACACCGAAGCCCAACTTGGGTTGATCGGGCACGCGGCCGCGCTCTGCCTGTCGCGGGCCATTGCGCGGGCGGTCTATCTGGCGACTCCATCAGACAAAGATCTTCTGCCGTGCTGGTCCAATCTGCGCAACGAACAGTCCAAGTGACATCACTGTTGCGCTGGGAATTACCACCACGCGGCAATCTGCGCATTGACTCCACCCGGAACCAACGATCCTGTCGGCACAGCCAAAACTACGGAGCAAAAAGTTATGAATCGCGTCCTTGCCACCGCAATTGTGGGTCTGTTGGCCCTTCCCGCCTATGCTGAAGGAGATGCCGAGGCTGGAAAGAAAGCTTTTAACAGATGCAAGTCATGCCACATGATCGCGACCCCAGATGGCGACGTGATTGTCAAAGGCGGACGGACTGGCCCCAACCTTTATGGCATCGCTGGCCGCACGGCAGGCACGGTGGAAGACTTCAGATATGGTGACAGTCTCGTCGCTGCCGGTGAGAATGGCCTGGTCTGGGACGAAGCCATTTTCGCGGAATATACGCAGGATCCCAAGGCGTTCCTGAAATCCTATCTGGATGACACGGCTGCCAAATCCAAGATGTCGTTCAAGCTGAAATCTGGCGGCGAAGACGTCTACGCCTATATCGCAAGCCTGTCGGCCGAATAGGGCCTGAGGCCTTACATACCGAAAAGTTACAAAAGGCCGCAGCCCCTGCGGCCTTTCGTGCGATTGATAACTTGTCCGATCAGCGCCACCTTTTACAAATCGTGTTCATCGTGCTTTCGCGTGATGCCACAAAGCCAAGCCGATCCGACGGCAGCCAGTTTCGACCTTTTCCGCCGCTCGGCGGATCGCCAGCAGGAGACGACAGATGGGTATTATGATCCCGGCCTGGGTTGACGGCGAATTGACCCCAGTAGACAAGCTTGAGGTGCATGAAAAGGGTCTTCGGCACAAGGCGGTGTCGGTCTTTGCCGTTCGCGGGACCGAGATCCTGCTGCAACGCAGAGCCTTGGGGAAGTATCATACGCCGGGCCTCTGGGCGAATACCTGCTGTACTCATCCCGATTGGGGTGAAACGCCCTCGGAATGCGCGGTGCGTCGCCTGCGTGAAGAATTGGGGATCACCGGCCTGTATCCCGAATACCGCCATCGTCTGGAATATCACGCCGATGTTGGTAACAACATGATCGAACACGAGGTCGTGGACATCTTTCTGACCCATGTTCGCAGCCCGCTAAAAATCGAGCCGAACCCAGACGAAGTCATGGATATCCGCTGGATTGATTACCACGATCTACTGGCCGAAGTGCAGCGCCACCCGCAGCGCTTTACGCCGTGGCTGAAGATCTATCTGCACAACTATGCCGACACGATATTCGGCCCCGACCTGATGTTTGCTGCCACGTCCTGACATCCTTGGCTTGCAAGGGCGGCTCAAGCCGCCTAAATCAACGCGTCATGGCCAAACAGAAGACAGACCCGAATTACAAAGTGATTGCCGAAAACCGGCGCGCCCGCTTCGATTACGCGATCGAAGAGGATATCGAGTGCGGCATCGTGCTTGAAGGGTCCGAGGTTAAATCCCTACGTGCGGGCGGGTCGAATATAGCTGAGAGCTATGCCACGGTCGATAACGGAGAGCTTTGGCTGATCAACAGCTATATCGCGCCATATGAGCAAGCCAAGGTATTCAAACACGAAGAGCGCCGCCGCCGCAAGCTGCTGGTCTCGCGCAAAGAGCTTTCAAACCTTTGGAACGCGACCCAGCGCAAGGGTATGACGCTGGTGCCGCTGGTTTTGTATTTCAACCACAAAGGCCGGGCCAAGCTAAAAATCGGCATCGCAAAGGGCAAAAAGCTACACGACAAGCGTGAAACCCAGGCCAAAAGGGACTGGTCACGTCAGAAACAAAGGCTGATGAAGGATCACAGCTGATCCCTCACCATTCTCAGAACGCCATGGCAGCAGCGACCGCGCGCTGCCAGCGGGCATAGGCGGCATCACGGTCCTCGGCTGACAGTTTCGGCTCGAACCGGCGATCCAGTGCCCAGGTTTTCGAAAACCCTTGTTGGTCTGGATAAACCCCCGCGCGCATTCCGGCTAGCCACGCAGCACCCAGAGCGGTGGTTTCCTGCATGACAGGGCGGTCGACGGCGGCACCCAGGTAGTCTGACAGCCCCTGCATCGCCCAGTCCGAAGCACTGGCCCCGCCATCTACGCGCAGGGTGACCTCGGTATCTACGCCCCAGTCGCCCTGCATGGCATGCCACAGGTCGCGGGTCTGGTAGGCGATGCTTTCCAGCGTTGCCTTGGCAAATTCTGCGCGGCCGGAATTGCGGGTCAGGCCAAATATCGCGCCCCGGCAATCGGGCTGCCAATATGGCGCGCCGAGTCCGGTAAAGGCAGGAACAAGTACAACGTGCTGATTCGGATCGGCCTGTTGGGCCAGTTCGCCGCTTTCAGGGGCCGTTTCGATGATCTTCAGGGCATCCCGCAACCATTGTACCGCAGCCCCGGCCACAAAAATCGACCCTTCCAGCGCATATGTCCGTTGCCCATCCAGTTGGTAGGCAATTGTTGTAAGCAGGCGGTTCTTTGACGTGACCGGCTTGTCGCCCGTGTTGAGCAGGGCGAAACAGCCGGTGCCATAGGTCGATTTCATCATGCCGGGCTGGAAACAGGCCTGCCCGATCGTGGCGGCCTGCTGATCGCCGGCAACGCCCAGAATTGGGATTTTTCCCCCTAATAGGGTCGTATGTCCAAAGTCCGAGGCGCAATCATGCACCTCGGGCAGCATGTTCATGGGCACATCCAGCAGGTCGCAAATCTCGACGCTCCACTCCCCCTTGTGAATGTCAAACAGCAGGGTTCGGGCGGCGTTGGTTGCATCGGTGGCGTGGTTGCGACCTTCGGACAGGCGCCAGATCAGGAAACTGTCGATGGTGCCGAACATCAGCTCTCCGGCTTCTGCGCGGGCGCGGGCACCCGGAACGTTGTCCAACAGCCATTTGACCTTGGTGCCAGAAAAATAGGGGTCCAGCAAAAGCCCGGTCTGAGAGGTCACGTCATCCTCGCACCCGGCTTGCTTGTAACGCGCGCAAATATCGGCGGTACGGCGATCCTGCCAGACGATGGCGTTGTAGATTGGTTGGCCCGTGGCGCGGTCCCAGACGACAGTGGTTTCACGCTGGTTGGTGATTCCGATACCGGCGATCTGCTCTGGTGTGACGCCTGTGCTGTCCATCACCTCGCGGCAGACACGCAGAACGCTTTCCCATATTTCCTCGGCATCATGTTCAACCCAGCCTTCCTGCGGGAAATGCTGGGTGAATTCGTGCTGCGCCGTGCCTGCGCGCTGCATATTGGCGTCAAACAAAATGGCCCGTGATGATGTGGTGCCCTGATCAATAGCGAGAATATAGGTCATTCCTCGCGCCCCTCCCATTTGCTTTTGCAGGACTTTAGCGCAAACACCGCCGGACGTGCCAGTGCGTTCAGACAGCAATATTGTCGATCAGTCGTACACCGTCCGCCCACGCTGCCGCAAACAGTCGGGCGGGGCGTTGCGTCACGTGGGTCAAAGGTTCCAGCGTTTCAGCACACCGCAGTTGAATATACTCGACTTGCGTAAAACCCGCGGCCAGCAAATCCGATTCAGCTTGTGGAGCCAAAGCCTCGAAGGCCGCACCCTGTTTCAGGGCCAAGGCCAGATTGGTCATGATCCGGTATTTGTTGGCCGCAACTTCCAACCCTTGGGGCGAAAGACGCAGGTTGCGCGACGACATCGCCAACCCCGAGGTTTCGCGAATAGTTGGGCAGCCGACCACCTCAATCGGGATGTCCAAATCGCGGGCCATGCGGCGGACAGTCATCAGTTGTTGATAGTCTTTTTCGCCGAAATAGGCCCGATCTGCCTGCGTTTGCAGGAACAGCTTGGCCACAACGGTGGCAACGCCATCGAAATGTCCCGGACGGAATTCGCCCTCCATCACATTGGTCAGACCCGCGACAGAGACTGTCGTGGCAAAGCCTTGCGGATAAACCTCTTGGGGGTCAGGCACATAAATCGCATCAACACCGTAGGGGGCCAGTTTTTGTGCGTCTTCATGCTCAGTCCGTGGGTAGTTTACCAGATCTTCGGGGTTGTTGAACTGTTTTGGGTTTACAAAGATCGTGACAATCACACGGTCGGTGCCAGCTTTGGCGGCTTCGACCAGGGACAAATGCCCCTGATGAAGTGCGCCCATCGTGGGGACGACTCCGATGATTTCGCCATGGCGATGCCACGTGGTCGTCAGCGCGCGCAATTCGGTCAGGCGGCGCAATATAGGGGCGTTCATGTCGCGGACCCTTTGGCCGGGGCGTGATCTGCAAACACATGTTCGTCGGCAGGAAACGCACGGGAACGTACGTCGGCCGCGTATTCTGCGATGGCATCTTCGGCCTGCTGCCCTAATTCGGCATAGCGTTTGACGAATTTCGGCTTAAACGCGGTAAAAAAACCCAGCATATCGTCAACAACCAGAATTTGCCCGTCACACCCTGCTGAGGCGCCGATTCCAATGGTCGGAATCGCAATCTCGGCGGTGATTCGGTCGGCCAGACCCTGCGGTATTTTCTCAAGCACCACGGAAAACGCGCCTGCCTCGGCCACAGCATGCGCATCTGCCAATACGGCCTGCGCTTGCTGATCACGGCCTTGCACCTTATAACCGCCCAGCGTGTTGATCGACTGCGGTGTCAGCCCGATATGCGCCATCACCGGAATGCCGCGCCGAACCAGAAAGCGGATCGTTTCGGCCATTTCCACGCCGCCTTCCAACTTGACCGCACCTGCACCGGTTTCCGCCATCAGCCGGGCGGCGTTGCGAAACGCCTCTGCCGGATTGTGTTCATAGCTGGCAAAGGGCATGTCGATCACCATCATCGCATTATGTAGCCCGCGCGAAACGGCCTGACCATGCAGCACCATCATCTCCATCGTCACGCCCAGCGTCGATTCCAGCCCATGCAGCACCATACCCACGCTGTCGCCGACCAGAACAAAATCGCAATGCGCGTCCATCAACTGGGCCACCGGCGTCGTGTAGGCCGTCAGTGAAACCAAAGGCGTGCCGCCTTTCCGGGCGCGAATATCCTCGGCATTGGGGGCTTTTTTGCGGGCGGTGGCGCTCATGGTCGCTCCTCCGGAGTTCATGTTGCAGCGCGGCATAGCAGATTGAACAGGGTCATAGAAACCCCGGTTGCGCGAACATTTCCTTGATTGAACCAAGGTTTAAAGGAACATTGTTTCTACAAAGCCCGCAAAACAGCGGGGACAGTTATGCAACGCGGGGAGATTTTCATGACTAAGCAAGCGTTTCGATCATTTGCTTCTGCGCTGGTTTTAGGGACCAGCGTCTTTGCCACGGGGGCTTTGGCCAAGTCCGACATCACCATCGCGATGCAGCTTGAGCCGCCCCACCTTGACCCCACAAGCGCCGCGGCCCAAGCCATTGATTCCGTGGTTTACACCAACATTTTCGAAGGTTTGACGCGTTTCATGGGCGATGGTTCTGTCGTGCCGGGGCTGGCCGAAAGCTGGGAAATTTCTGACGACGGTACGATCTATACCTTCAAGCTGCGTGAGGGGGTCGCGTTCCATGACGGCACCGCAATGGATGCCGAGGACGTCAAGTTCAGCCTTGATCGCGCCATGGCCGAAGACAGCGTCAATGCACAAAAAGCGCTGTTTGCAGGGATCGAAAGTGTTGAGGTGGTCGATCCCCTGACCGTCAAAGTCACCCTGTCCGAACCAAACGGCAATTTCCTGTTCAATATGGCATGGGGCGATGCGGTTATCGTGGCGCCTGAAAGCATCGAAACGATTCAGACCAATCCAGTGGGCACGGGGGCGTTTACTTTCGGCGACTGGGTGCAGGGCGATAGCATAGTCCTGAACCGCAACCCGAACTACTGGGGCGAACAGCCCGCGTTAGAGACTGCCACCTTTAAATTCATCTCGGACCCGACGGCAGCGTTTGCTGCCATGATGGCTGAAGACGTGGATGCATTCGACAACTTCCCTGCCCCCGAAAACCTGCCGCAATTCGAAGCTGATCCGCGGTTTCAGGTGATTGTCGGTTCGACCGAGGGCGAAACGATCCTGTCGACCAACAACAAGCAACCTCCTTTCGACGACATACGCGTGCGGCAGGCTCTGGCCCATGCCATTGACAGGCAGGCTATCATTGATGGGGCGATGTTTGGTTATGGCACACCCATTGGCACGCATTTCGCACCTCACAACCCGGCCTATGTCGATCTGACCGGAACCTCGAACTATGATCCGAAAAAGGCAGCTGAGCTGTTGACCGAAGCGGGGTATGCAGACGGGTTCGAAACCACGCTGCACCTGCCGCCACCCGCATATGCCCGGCGCGGAGGCGAGATCATCGCCGCACAACTGGCCGAGGTTGGTATCAAGGCCGAGATCATCAACGTCGAATGGGCGCAATGGCTGGAATCGGTCTTCAAGGGAAAGGATTTCGGCCTGACCGTCATCAGCCATACCGAGCCGATGGATATCGGTATCTACGCGCGGCCCGACTATTATTTCCAGTATGACAGCCTGGACGCCCAGACGCTGATGCAGACGCTGAATGCAACTACGGACCCGGACGAACGCAAAAAGCTGCTGGAAGAGATGCAGCGCCTGATCGCGAGTGATTTCGTCAATGGCTACTTGTTCCAGTTGGCCAAGCTGGGGGTCGCAAAGACCGGCGTTCAAGGCCTGTGGGCAAACGCGCCGACCGCGGCGATTGACCTGACCCAGATCAGTTGGGCCGAATGACAAAACCCCGTTCGGGCCCCTTGCCTGCTCGGGGCCCGGCATATCAATGCTGATGGTGAGTTTTTTCGATCATGGGACGTTGCATTAAGGTACTGGCGTTCTTTCTTGCCGCCTTGTTGCTTCCTGGGGAGCTAGGCGCGCAAGGATTGTTTCATGGGCACCACGACAGGCTTGTTGGAACACCGGACAACCCTCTTCAGGTGGGTGTTGGTATCAAGATCGATCAAATCACCGACGTCAATCAAAAGGCCGAGAACTATGGCGCCGTCGTTGTCCTGCGACTAGAGTGGACAGATCCCACGTTAGCATTCGACCGAGAAGCCATGGGGCGAGATTTTCGGGTATTTGATCCTCCGGCTTTCGTTACCCATGCGAGCAACCTCGATACAGTTATTCCGGCATTTGTCATTCACAATCAGCAATCGAACCGGTGGATTCATGAATCAGCCGCTGCTCTACGCTATGATGGACATGTTACCTTTATCGAAAAATCCTCTCTGACCTTACAGGCACCGCATTTCAATTTTGTCAAATTCCCATTCGACACGCAGGAGTTTCATTTTGAGGTTGCCTCGGTATTCCCGTCCGAGTTTGTTCGCTTCTATTCACTCGATGCATTTTCAGGCTTGGGAGACATGCTGGGTGAAGAGGAGTGGATTCTTGGAAACGAAAGACTCCTTGCTTCGACCACCATTGGCTTGTCCGGAAGGGAAAGTGATCAGGTAGAGCTTGTGTTCACGGGCACACGGCATCTGACCTACTACGTTATTCGAATCTTTCTGCCTATGCTCGTTCTGATCACCGTGGGCTGGGCCCTGTTCTTCCTGGATGAATACCAAAAAAGGATCGAGATCGCCGGCGGCAACTTGTTGGTTTTTGTGGCCTTTAACTGGGCGATTTCTGCTGACCTGCCAAAACTGGGATATCTGACGTTTTTGGATTTTGTTCTGCAATGCATGTTTCTGATGACCGGCGCGATCATAGTTTTTAACGTCGCCTTGCGAAGGATGAAGACTTCGGGCCGGGTAGGTAGTGCAAAGATGCTTGATAATTACGCGATCAAGTGGATCTATCCACTTGGATACGCAGCAATTGTCGGCTACGCGATTTTTGCCTATCTGCTGGACCCGGGGTTTATGTCACCCTAACGTAGCCCCAATGCTCCGCTATACCCTTAAACGCCTGATATCCCTGCTGATCAGCCTTATGGTTGCCTCCGTGGTCATCTTTATGGTGATCGAGGTTGCACCCGGTGATCCGGCCTCGTTCATGCTGGGTGTGAACGCGCAAGAGGACACTCTGGTCGCGTTGCGGGCCGAGTTGGGGTTGGATGTGCCCAAGGTTCAGCGGTATTTCAACTGGGTCAGCGGTATGCTGGTGGGGGATTTCGGAACATCCTATACCTATCGCACGCCAGTATCGCAGATGATCGCGGATCGGCTTTGGGTTTCGTTGCCCTTGGCGCTTTATGCGCTGGCACTGTCCACCCTGATCGCGTTCCCGGCCGGGATTTACGCTGCTGCACGCCGGGGCAAGCCGGGCGACCTGACGGTGATGGGGGCGACACAACTGGGTATTGCGGTGCCCAATTTCTGGTTTGCGATGATGCTGGTGCTGATCTTCGCAATCAACCTTCGATGGTTTAACGCGGGGGGGTTTGCAGGTTGGGAAAACGGCCTGTGGACGGGTCTGCATTCACTAACCCTGCCTGCCATCGCACTCGCCCTGCCGCAAGCCGCGATTTTGGCGCGGGTCATGCGATCGTCGCTTTTGGATATTCTAGGTGAGGATTTCATGCGCACCGCCCGCGCCAAGGGGGTGTCCCGCCGTCAGGCGTTGTGGCGGCACGGTGTGCGCAACGCTTTGATCCCGGTTCTGACGATCATCGGGCTGCAATTCTCTTTCCTGTTGGCGGGGTCGATCATCATCGAAAAGGTGTTCTACCTGCCGGGCTTGGGACGGCTAGTGTTTCAGGCGATCTCCGCGCGCGATCTGATTGTCGTGGAGTCAGTCGTCATGCTTCTGGTCTTCGCTGTCATCACGGTCAATTTTCTGGTCGATCTGGCCTATGCCGCCGTCGATCCAAGGCTAAGGAGCCGGACATGAGCCGCAATCTGATCCTTGGCGCGCTGCTGTCATCGCTGGTGCTGCTGGCGGCGTTGCTGTCGTTTTTCTGGACACCTTATGACTATGCAGCGCTGGATATCCCGAACAAGTTACAGCCCCCGAGTATACAGCATTGGTTCGGAACAGACCATTTCGGGCGCGATATGTTCTCGATGATCATGATCGGCGCGCGAACATCCATTGCGGTGGCCCTGGTGGCAGTCGGTATCGGGATGACGCTGGGCATTCCGCTTGGCCTTATGGCCGCAGCGCGCAAGGGCACCTGGCTGGACGAGGTGATCATGCGCGGTAACGATCTGGTCTTTGCCTTCCCATCGCTGGTTATCGCCATCCTGATCACCGCGATCCTTGGCGCTGGCGCAATCAATGCAATCATCGCCATCGGCATCTTCAACATTCCTGTCTTTGCCCGCATCACACGCGGGGCGGCGCTTTCTCTTTGGGAACGCGAGTTCATTCTTGCCGCGCGGGTCTCGGGCAAGGGCGCGGCGCGGATCTCAGCAGAACATATCCTGCCCAATGTGGCCAATTTGCTGATCGTGCAGGGAACCATCCAGTTCTCGCTTGGGATTTTGGCAGAGGCAGGCTTGTCCTATGTCGGACTAGGCGCGCAACCGCCAACGCCCAGTTGGGGGCGGATGCTGGCTGATGCGCAGACAATGGTCAGTTTTGCCCCGCATTTGGCTCTGATTCCGGGTCTGGCGATCATCGTCACCGTGATGGGTCTGAACCTGTTGGGCGACGGGTTGCGAGACTGGCTGGACCCCCGCATCCGGGTAGCACGCGCATGAGCCTGTTGCGAATTGAAAACCTCTCACTATCGATACACAGCGTTGAGATTCTGAAACGCGTCAACCTGTCAATCGCACCCGGTCAGATTGTGGCCGTAACCGGTGAAAGCGGCTCAGGCAAGTCGATGACGGCGCTGGCCGTGATGCAATTGCTGCCGAACGGAGCACAGGTAAGCGGGTCCGTTTTGCTTGAGGACCAGAACCTGCTGACGCTGTCTGAGCCCAAGATGTGCACCTTGCGCGGTGCCTCGGTCGGCATGGTGTTTCAAGAGCCGATGACAGCCCTGAACCCGGTCAAAAACATCGGCGATCAGGTGATGGAGACGATCCTGATCCACAAGGCCATGTCACGCAGCCAGGCTCAGGCGCGCGCGCAAGAGGTGTTGACGCGCGTTGGTCTGCCTCAAGACCGGTTCCCGCTGTCACGATACCCGCATGAACTTTCCGGCGGTCAGCGCCAGCGGGTCGTGATCGCAATGGCCATCGCGCTGCGGCCCAAGCTGTTGATTGCGGATGAACCAACCACCGCGCTGGATGTGACAACACAGGCACAAATCCTCGACCTGCTCAAAGGGCTGGTGCGCGAATTCGGGATGGGCCTGTTGATGATCACCCATGATCTGGCCGTTGTGGCCGACATGGCGGATAAGATTGTTGTCATGCGCCATGGTGAGGTGGTTGAAAGCGGGGCCACAACCGACCTGCTGCACAACATGCAACACCCTTACACACGGATGCTGTTCAAGGCCTCGGGCCATCAGGTGACCCTGCCAGAACGGCCGCAGCCTCAGCCATTGCTTGAGGTCAGGAACGTCATCCGAACGTATCGCTTGCCGCGGAAAGGGTTGTTCGACATTCCGGAACATCACCGCGCTGTTGATAACGTCAGCTTTGCCTTGAACCGGGGTGAACGCCTTGGCCTTGTCGGAGAATCCGGTTGTGGAAAATCGACCCTAACAAAGGCAATTTTAGGGCTGGATGAGGTACAGGCAGGTGAGATCCGATTGGATGGCCAAGCGGTTTTTTCAGGCCACAAACCCAACCTCGCAGTCCGACGAAAGATGCATGTGGTGTTTCAGGACCCATATGGCAGTTTCAACCCACGTCACCGCGTGGCCCGTTTGATCGCCGAACCTTTTCACCTGCTTGAAACTCCGCCCACAGGGTCCGAGCGACAGGACCGCATCGCGGAAATGCTCAGAGCTGTGGGTCTCAGCCCGGATGATGCAGACAAATACATTCATGAGTTTTCAGGGGGCCAACGGCAGCGGATCGCCATCGCCCGCGCCTTGGTCATACAACCTGAGCTGATCCTGTTTGATGAGGCGGTCTCGGCCCTTGACGTTTCGGTCAGGGCGCAGATCCTCGACCTGCTTGCCGAACTCTGCGCCACCTACAGCCTGACCTACCTTTTCATCAGCCACGATCTAAGCGTCGTCCGCACGATCACTGACCGGGTGATGGTGATGCAGGCGGGAAAGATCGTCGAAGAGGGCGAGACTGAACAGGTCTTTGCCCAGCCCAAACACCCCTATACTCAAAGCTTAATCAACGCCGCACCGACTTTACCAGAGATCAGCGACAACGTCGCGTGAGCGGGTTTAGACCCTAAGGAGAAGAATTGATGTCTCATCCAATCTGGTTCAACACCGAGTTATGTCTGATCGGCGGCGAATGGGTCAGACCGGTTTCGCGGGAAACACTGTCACTGACCAACCCATCGGACGGATCGGAACTCTGCCGGATTGCGCGCGGCGACATAGCGGATATCGGCGCTGCGGTGCAGGCGGCGCAAAAGGCATTGGACGGCGATTGGGGGCGAAAAACTGCGTTGGAGCGGGGGCGCATCCTAACGCGGCTGGGGCAGTTGGTGCTGGAAAAGGTCGATGACCTCGCACAGCTTGAAGCGATGGATGTGGGCAAGCCGCTTACGCAGGCACGTGCGGATGCGGTGGCATTGGCCCGGTACTGCGAGTTTTATGGCGGCGCGGCGGATAAGGTGATGGGTGAGACCATCCCGTATCTGGATGGCTACACAGTCTACACCCTGCGCGAACCGCATGGCGTCACGGGCCATATCGTGCCGTGGAATTACCCGATGCAGATCATTGGCCGCTCGGTCGGGGCGGCGCTGGCGATGGGCAACGCCTGCGTCCTGAAACCCGCGGAAGAGGCCTGCCTGACCGCACTGGCCTTTGCCCACCTGGCGCAACAGGCCGGCCTGCCGGCTGGCGCGCTAAACGTCATGCCCGGTCTTGGGGTCGAGGCCGGGGCAGCATTGTCAGCAAATCCGGGTGTGCATCATATTTCCTTCACCGGCTCGGTTGCGACTGGCGCGCTTGTCCAGCAGGCCGCCGGGCGCAACGTGGTGCCGGTGACGTTGGAATTGGGCGGGAAATCCCCGCAGCTGGTGTTTGACGATGCCGATCTTGATGCCGCCCTGCCCTTTTTGGTGAATGCAGGTATTCAGAATGCCGGGCAGACATGCTCGGCTTCATCCCGAATTCTGGTCCAGCGCGGTGTGTATGATCAGGTCAAAACGCGCATGGCAGCGGCGTATGCCAACCTGAAGGTTGGCCCTGCGCAAGAGGATTTGCCGCTCGGCCCCCTGATTTCAGCACGCCAGAAAGACATTGTAGAAGGCTTTTTGGCCAAGGGGTCTGATCTCAGCATCGCGGGTCAGGGGCGCATCGTTGACCATGCGCCAGAAAACGGTGCCTATGTCCAGCCTACTCTTTTTGCTGATGTTCCACCGGATCACGTCTTGGCCCAAGATGAAATTTTCGGCCCTGTACAGGTTCTGATTCCCTTCGACACCGAGGAAGACGCAGTTCAGATCGCCAACGCGACGGAGTATGGATTGGTCGCCAGCATCTGGACCCGCGATGGAGCCCGCCAGATGCGGCTGGCAAAACAGCTTCGCTCGGGACAGGTATTCATCAACAATTACGGTGCGGGTGGCGGGGTGGAACTGCCATTCGGCGGCGTGGGTAAATCCGGTCATGGCCGGGAAAAAGGGTTCGAGGCGCTCTATGGGTTCTCACAAGTAAAAACCGTGGCAGCGTATCACCGTTAGGGTCTAAACAATGACTTCTACCGATTCCTGCGCACCCACACCAAAGATCCGCTTGTAACGCGTGATCTCATCTTTCGGACCCATTGCCTTTTCCGGGTTGTCCGACAGTTTCACGGTCGGTCGGCCATTGGCCGAAACCGCCTTGCAAACCAGTGAGAATGGCGCCAGCGCGTCATTCGGGACCAGGCCGCGGAAATCATTTGTCAGCAACGTGCCCCAGCCAAAGGACACTTTGGTGCGATGGGCGAATTGGCTGTGCAGCTCCTGGATTTTCCCAACGTCCAATCCATCCGAGAAAATGATCCGCTTTTGCGTCGGGTCTTCGCCGCGCGATTTCCACCAGTTGATAGCAATCTCAGCCCCCGCAGCCGGATCGCCACTGTCTACGCGTATGCCGGTCCAACCCGCCAGCCAGTCCGGCGCGCGGTCCAGAAATCCTTGGGTTCCGTAGGTGTCGGGCAGAATAATGCGCAGGTTCCCATCATGTTCTTCGTGCCAGTCGCTCAGTACATCATAGGGGGCTTGCGCCAGATCTTCATCTGAATCGGCCAGCGCGGAATAGACCATCGGCAGTTCATGCGCGTTTGTACCGATCGCTTCAACCTCGCGCCGCATGGCAATCAGACAGTTCGAGGTGCCGGAAAACGCGGGCCCCAAGCCTTCTATCATCGCCTGCACGCACCAGTCCTGCCACAGAAACGAATGTCGGCGCCTAGTGCCAAAGTCCGCGATTCCCAAGCCGTCGATCTTGCGTAGCTTTTCGATCTTTTCCCAGACACGTGTCATGGCCCGAGCATAGAGCACTTGTAGCTCGAACCGGCGCATTTGGTTCAGAACCGCACGTGACCGCAGCTCCATCAGCACGGCCAGCGCCGGAATTTCCCATAGCATGACCTCATGCCACTTGCCCTCGAACGTCAGCTCATACTGATCGCCTTTCCGCTCAAGGTGATAAGGCGGCAGGCGCAGATTTTCGAACCATTCCATGAAATCTGACCGGAACATCTGACGTTTGCCATAGAAGGTATTGCCGCGCAGCCAGGTGCTTTCGCCCCGACTGAGACCCAGCGAGCGAATGTGATCCAGTTGCTCGCGCAGCTCACCTTCGTCGATCAGATTCGCCAGTGGAATGTGATTCGACCGGTTGATCAGCGAAAAAACCACATCCGTTTGGGGCTTATTTCGAAACACTGACTGGCACATCAGCAGTTTGTAGAAGTCTGTGTCGATCAAAGACCGTACAATCGGGTCAATCTTCCATTTATGATTGTACACACGCGTCGCAATATCGACCATGGTAAAACTCCTGCGATTTCCGTTGTTAGATCAATAGGTGCGCGGATTAGCAAGAGTCGCTAAATTGATAACAATGACAAGTTGAGGTCACAAATCGAGCAAATTGTGTGGTCTTTTCATTGGTTAGTGAAAAGAAGGGGTTGGAAGAACAAGGTTTAGTTAGTGAATGGTTCTTGAGTACGATTTTGATATTGTGGCGATCGCACCGGACGAAGTCGATCCCGAACATGGTGTTGCCGCCATGAAGGGTCACCGGGCCGTTCGCGCGTCTTTTCGCAACGCCCGAACCATCGCGGCCTTGCACAGCGCGTCCCCTAAGATTCGCCGCATATTTCTGGAATCCGGGTTCAGCCTGGAATCAAAAGGCAATGGCCTGCCACACGGGTATTACCGGTCCGAGGATGCCGCAGATCGCGAGCGTATTTTAAAGCGGCTGTTTGCAAACATCCGAAATATGGGTGTTCAGGGCGAATACTGCGGCGATTTCGACTTCTGGCAATTTCTGGATGATGTGCGGCGCGCCCGACCAAGAGCAGAAATTACCCGCGAGGTACCGGACTGGACACCAAAGGCCCGGCAAGCCGAGGTGAAGAAACCAAAGCGGCGCTCGATCCAGGGTCGGATCGGCTTTGCACTTGGGCTGGCGGTGATCGTGATTGTCGTTCTCAGGTACCTGGCGTCCCAGGGCACCACACCCTAAATCAGCGCAACGCCCGCATCTCTCATCGCTGTTTCGGCGGCGGTCAGCGACCCGTCCATATCAATGGCGCGACAAGCGTCCATACGAACGGCTACGTCAAACCCTAGCCGCGCAGCATCCACGGCCGAGAAATGGACGCAGAAATCTGTTGCCAGTCCGACAAGGGTCAACCTGTTGATCCCGCGGGTCCTCAGATACCCCTCCAGCCCGGTTGGGGTCGTTTGGTCATTTTCAAAAAAGGCGGAATAGCTGTCGATTGTCGGGCGGAACCCCTTTCGGATAATCAGGTCGCCATCTGTGCGCAAGTCCGGGTGAAACGCCGCGCCTTGTGTTCCCTGTACGCAATGATCCGGCCACAACACCTGTGGGCCATAGGGCATTTCAGTAAGGTCAAACGGGTTTTTCCCGTTGTGAGAGCTGGCGAATGAGGAATGCCCCTCCGGATGCCAGTCCTGCGTCAGGATTACTGCATCAAAGTCGTCCATCATGGAGTTGATCGGGGCCACGATCTCATCCCCGCCGGATACGGCCAACGCACCACCGGGGCAGAAATCGTTCTGGACGTCGATTACAAGCAGGGCATGGGTCATCGCGGTCTCCGTCAGGTTGCCACATCGGTAAGCGGATGAAAGGGGGGCGTCAATCCAATCCCTTGCGACTCTTTCAGCGCGGGTTTAGACCGCGCACATGTACACGATTGCCGCCTTATATCATTTCACCCGTTTCCCCGACCACGCTGCCCTGCGCGAGCCGTTGATACAGCTATGTCGCACGCAAGGGGTCAAAGGCACACTGCTGCTGGCGCAAGAGGGGATCAATGGCACCATTGCCGGGCCACGAGGGGGGATCGACGCGGTACTGGCACATATCCGTGCCCTGCCCGGCTGTGCCGATCTGGAATGGAAGGAGGCGACCGCCGATCATCCACCCTTTGGCAAGATGAAAGTCCGCCTGAAGAAAGAGATCGTGACAATGGGCCAGCCGGATATCGATCCCCGTGCCCGCGTCGGCCACTATGTCGACCCCGAGGATTGGAACGATCTGATCCGTTCAGACGATGTTGTGGTGATCGACACTCGCAACGATTACGAAGTGGCAATTGGTACGTTTGAAGGCGCAATAGACCCTGAAACAGCCAGTTTCCGCGAGTTTCCGGCCTGGTGGGCGGAGAATAAGGATCGGTTCCATAACAAGCGCGTCGCGATGTTCTGCACCGGCGGCATCCGCTGTGAGAAGTCGACGAATTTTCTGTTGGGCCAAGGGGTTGAGGATGTGTATCACCTGAAGGGTGGCATCCTGCGCTATCTTGAAGAAATGCCTGCCGCAGACAGCGCCTGGCAGGGTGAGTGTTTTGTATTCGACAATCGTGTCTCGGTCGGGCACGGGCTGGTCGAAGGCCCGCACAACCTGTGTCACGGGTGCCGCCGTCCGATCCTGCCCGAAGACATGAAGCGCCCTGAATACGAACATGGTGTGTCGTGCCACAACTGCATTCATGAGACATCCGAGGCCGACAAGATGCGCTTTCGCGAGCGGCAGAAACAGATCGCCCTGGCACGCCAGCGCGGACACGAGCATCTGGGCACCGACTAAGGCACTGATAAACAAGGTTGCAGGGGCGGGTCGGAAAGCCGATCATCATACCCGTATCACCCGACCGGAGGTATCATGCGCCGCGAACCAAAAACGCTGGAAGAGTGGAAGTCGACCCTGGTCGCCGCGCTTGGCCTGGTGATTGTCAGCTTCGTCGCCTGGTTTGGTCTGTCCCGTCTGAGTGAGACGACTGCCGGCGACAAGATCGGTACGGCGACAACGATACTGCTGATGATCTGGCTGGTGTCGCAGACCTGGTACTCAATGACTCAGGTCAAATCGCCAAAGCGCCAGCTTTTACTGATGGGGATATCTTTTATACAAGTCGTCCCCTTCCTGTTTGCCGCCGTCTACGGCTCGTTCGGGTATTACGACCTGTGTGTTGTCGGCGCTAAAGGGCCATCCGATGTCCTGTATTTTTCATACGTCACCTTTACGACGGTGGGCTTCGGCGACTTGCGTCCTGCGGGGCTGTGTCGTGGGCTGGCCGTGGCCGAGGCGATTACCGGTTACATCCTGTTAGGCCTGTTCGTCGCCGCGGCTGTCGGGATTTACGCGCGCGATCACAAAAGGCAATGACTGCTTACTTGTTGCGGTCGATCCAGATGGACATCGCGTGCTTGTCGCGGAAACACTCGGACGGGATCGGCCTACGTTTGCTGCGCGAGATACGTTCGGCAAAAGCGACCTGTTTGCCTGTGGGATAGTTGGCGAAAGGTGACGGGTCATGCGGTTTGTGCGCCGAAATCCAAGCCGACATTGACTTACGGTCGCGCTGCGCCTCAACAGGAATTTCCAACGCGGACTGTTTGGCGATGGCGCGGGCATAGCGCATCTGTCGGTCGGTAACGGGTAGCAGGTGATAGTCGTTTGACGGGCCGCCCAAGGCGGTGCTTTGCGTGTGTTGTGCCATCGGATGTTCCTCTGACTGTATAGAACAAAGATGGAACATTAACAGTTTATTTCAAGTGGGGGCACGGGGGACTCGGCGGAAATATGCCAGGCCAGCCTTTTTTGACTGACAAACCAAAAAAGATAACTCCACAGAAACCGGACCTCTGCGCCTGTTCCCGACATTTCGCGTCGGGAACAGAGCATAAGCTGGCCGTGACCTGTGGCTGACTTTCCTGAACGGGCACGCAAGCACACGATCAGGAGGAAAGCCCCATGAAAACCCACGCACAGGCCGTTGTGATTGGTGGAGGGCTGGTCGGATGCTCGATCCTTTACCATCTGGCCAAGCTCGGCTGGACCGATGTGGTCTTGCTGGAGCGTGATGAGCTGACCTCGGGGTCGACCTGGCACGCGGCGGCGAATATCCACGGGCTGCACGACAATAACAACATCACCCGCATCCAGCACTACACAATGAACCTGTACAAGGAGTTGGAAAAGGAAACCGGGCAAGGCTGCGGCGTTTTCCAACCCGGCTCACTGTACTTGGCCCAGACAGAGGATCGCGAGCACCAACTGCGCCTGCAAGAAGCCAAGGCGCGGTTTTATGGCCTGAATTTCCACGAGATAAGCCGTGAGCAAGCGAAAGAGCTGCACCCGCTGGCACAGTTCGATGACATCCGATGCATCATGTACGAACCCGATGGCGGCAACGTGGATCCCTCAGGCGTGACAATGGCCTACGCTGCCGGTGCGCGTGCGCTCGGGGCAACGATTGAGCGGTTTTGCCCTGTAATAGGGACGGAACAGCAGCCTGATGGCTCGTGGATCGTACGTACTGAGAAAGGCGATATCCATGCGCAATGGGTAGTGAATGCCGGAGGCCTTTGGGGGCGTGAGGTTGCAGCGCTAGCCGGGATCGAGCTGCCGTTGCAACCGACCGAACACCAGTATTTCGTGACCGAGGCAATTGACGAGGTTGCGTCTCTGGGCCGTCGCTTGCCCTCAATCGCTGACCGTGACGGCGAATACTACTTCCGTCAGGAAGGCAACGGGTTGCTGATCGGCGCCTATGAGAAGGACATGAAATTCTGGGCAGAAAACGGTACCCCGCTGGACTTTGCCCATGATCTGTTTCCTGACGATCTGGACCGGATCATGGAGAATGTGATCCGCGCCACTGAGCGGGTTCCGGTTGCGGCAACCGCAGGGGTAAAACGGGTAATCAATGGCCCGATGATCTGGTCACCCGACAGCAATGCGATTTGGGGACCGGTGCCCGAGTTGCGGAACTACTTCTGTTGCACAGGTATCATCCCCGGCTTCTCGCAGTCCGGCGGCCTAGGCTTGCTGTCGGCACAATGGATGATTGAGGGTGAGCCGCAATACGATATGTTTGCCTGGGATCTGGCCCGATTTGGGGACTGGGCCGATAAGGCGTTCACCAAGGCCCGTGTCGAAGACGCGTATACGCACCGTTTCGCTATTCACTTCCCGAACGAAGAACGCAGCGCCGGCCGCCCTGCCCGCGTTCGCCCGGCCTATGAAATGCAAAAAGAAATGGGCTGCGTGTTTGGACTGAATTGCGGCTGGGAACATCCGCTGTGGTTCGCAGATCAGCCCGGCACGACCGAGACCAACGGCTTCACCCGCCAAAACTGGTGGAAGCCTGTGGGTCGTGAGGTGCAGATGCTGCGCGATCATGTTGGCGTCATAGATATTTCGAATTTCGCCAACTACGTGATCAAAGGCCCCGGTGCACATGACTGGCTGGATCGTTTGGTCGCAAATCGGGTGCCAACCGAAATCGGACGCTCATGTCTGACGCCCCTGATCTCGGTTCGCGGCGGTGTGGCTGGCGATTTTACCATCACCAAGGTCGCTAAAGACGAATACATGATGATCGGCTCGGGCATGGCCGAACGCTATCATCAGCGGTTTTTCAATATGGTCGACCTACCAAGCGACACCACGTTCGAAGTTGCCACTGACCGTATCGCTGGCGTCAACGTCGCCGGACCCAAGTCGCGCGATCTTTTGCAGCGCTTGACCAATGCGGACCTGTCGAATGAAGGGTTCCGTTTCATGCGATCTCGGGTGATCGATGTTGCCGGAGTCACCTGCCTCGCCATCCGTGTTAGCTTTACAGGTGATTTGGGGTGGGAGTTGCATTGCGCCGAGAGTGATCAAATCAGGCTCTATTCCGCGCTTATTGATGCAGCTAAAGACCTAGGCGGAGGTCCTGTGGGTGGTCGCGCACTGGGATCCTTGCGCATCGAAAAAGGCTATGGCTCATGGGGGCGTGAGTATTCTCAGGAATACTGGCCGCAGGAGGTTGGGCTAGCGGGCCTGATCAAGCTGGATAAGGACTTCCTGAACAAGCAGGCCTACCTCGCCATCAAGGATAACCCCGCCCGTGAAATCCTGTCGATTTTCGAGGTCGAGACGGTTGAGGCTGACGCGACCGGAGGGGAGCCGATCTTTACCCCCGATGGCACCCCCGTCGGTCGCGTGACGTCGGGCGCATATGGGTATTCGGTAGGTAAATCTCTGGCCATTGGATATGCTGACCCCAAAGTGGCGGGTCCGGGCGATACAGTCGAAGTCTTTATTCTGGGCAAACCGCACAAGGCGAAAATCCTCGCGGAACCGCCATTCGATCCCAAGGGGCTTAAGCTACGTAACATTCAGCCGGTGGCCGAGACAATCTGATGGCCGGGGTCTTCTCAAGCGTTGCAGATTTTGCCCTGAACCGTAGCGCGGATGAGATGCCCGACAGCGCCAAAAAGGCGGCGGCGCTGATGATGCTGGATACGATGGGCATCCTGATCGCATCCGGCCCGATGGAGGCCGGGGTGATCGCGCGCGATGCGGCCGCGCTGCTTTATGCCAGTTCAGACGCGCGTTTTAGCGCGCGCATGGCCTTTGATGGCCGCTCGGTCAGCATGGCCGGGGCGGCTTTTGCAGGGGCGACACAGATCGACAATTTGGACGGCCATGACGGCTATCAACCCACCAAGGGGCATATTGGCGTGGTGGTTCTGCCAGCGCTGATTGCACTGGCCGAGCATTGCCCGGATCTGACAGGCCCCGACGCGCTGGCGACCGTGATAACCGGGTACGAAATCGCCGGGCGCGCCGGGCTGTCGTTGCACGCATCGGTGAGCGACTATCATACGTCAGGTGCGTGGAATGCGTTGGGCGTGGTCGCAATGGCCGCTCGGCTACGGGGCCATACGCCGAACAAACTGCGTCAGGCGATGGGTATTGCCGAATATCACGGTCCCCGCAGCCAGATGATGCGCGAGATCGCCAACCCAACGATGCTGCATGACGGGTCGGGATGGGGGGCGATGGTCGGTCTTTCCGCCGCGATCCTGGCCGAACGCGGATTTACCGGGGCACCCGCTATTACAATCGAGGCAGAGTCAGCAGCAACTCATTGGGCTGATCTGGGCCAGTTCTGGCAGGTCGAGCATCAATATGTGAAACCGTACCCGATTTGTCGTTGGGCCCATGCATCAATAGATGCAGTGCGTTTGGTGATGCGGGACAACAACCTGACAAACACGCAGATTCGATCTGTTCAAATCAATACATTCCATCAGGCGGCATGTTTGTATGCCGGGATGCCCGCAACAACGTCTCAAGCGCAATACTCGCTGCCTTTCGCGGTCGCCGCGCAAGCCATCCATGGCCGGATCGGCGTAGAGCATATTTCGGGCTCTGGCTTGTCGGATCCGGCGATTGCCGAGTTTATTCCCCGTATCCATGTGACCGAAACGGACCGCCACAACACCCGTTTCCCCGTGGGCCGCTGGGCCGATGTCACGATCGAAACCACGGACGGTCAGGTTCTAAAATCCGAAGACGTCCACGCGCGAGGCGGCCCTGAGGCACCGATGCAGCGGGATGAGGTGATCGACAAATACCTGGAGTTTGCGGTGCCGGTCATTGGCCTAGCGCGCGCAGAGGCGATCCGGGATGTTGTTTTGGGTTGGGTCGCGCCGGGCTCGCGATTCTCTGATCTGTCACCATTGATCTTTGAGCCCTGACGCACGGATTTGTCTTTTCCCTATATGTCGATTAACCGCTGGATTAGGGGATGCACAGCCAGACTCAGTTCTCAACCAGCGTTCCCAAAAGGTCAGCAATCATTTGACGGGTCTCCGCGCTGTCTCTCAGCAAGTTTTCCGCATCAGCCAATGGAGTGTCCGGCAAGCGACCCACTTCGGCGGTTAAGCCCAGCGTCGACTTGATGACCAGATCGAACTTTTCGCTCTGCGCCAACTCCGCCTCGTCTGTCTGATCGGCCAGCCAGTAGAACCGGCTTGCATCATCCGTACGGCCCGCACCACGCATCAAGGCCCCCGCGGCGGCAAATTCACCGGCGGCCTGTAAAGCTTCGGCTCGCAAATCTATCGCCTCCTCTGTGTGGTCCTCTTCCAGCTCAAGCAATGCCTGATGCGGGCGTTGGTCCAAAAGCGCTGCTCTGGCGCGCACGCGGGCTAGCTCGTCTGTTCTGAGCCTATCCTGAGGCCGATTTGCCAAAGCCCGCGCCTGTCTTGAAAATCCAAGTTCGGTCAGCCGGTTCGCAACAGCAATGGCTGTATCAGTTGTAAGCTGGTCGGCTTGCTTTTGCGGCAAAGCCAGAATACGGCGCGAAAAGGTGGCATCTTCTGCCCGCTCCGTAAGAATAAGCACCACGCGGTTTAATGCGTCCGCGGTATCCTCGTCCTCGGGAAGCTCGGCCAATGCATCCAATGCGGCATCGAACTCTTGCCCCAGGCTAAGCGCGACTGCGTGCGTCCGTTGCATCATTTCGCCAATGTCAGCATGGCGAAATTCAACCGTGTAGGAGTCCGCCAATTCCAGTTCTTTGGGCGAGATCGCGCCACGTTCACGCCAACGTTTGTCCACCAATCGCGCCAACGCTATGGGTGCCTCGAACGTGGCGTCCGAGGCTTCGATGGCTTCGGTCAACAACGCTTCGGTCTTTGGGGCATCCCCTTCAGCGGATGCGACACTTGCCTTGGCGTGCGCAAGGCTCGCATTCGTCTGAGTGTTGACGCGATCAACCGAGCGCAATACGCGCCGCGCAGCCTCCAGTTTCTTTCCATCTACCAGAATATCGGAAAGTGCCGGACCAACATGGCGCCGCAAGTGATCAGGCAATCGGACAAAGCTTTGTTCGATCGCTGTCAGATTGGCGTCTTCTTGCAGGTGCCCTTCGGTCAGTGCCGCCCAAAGGGCTGCATCACTGTCGCATCGCTGAAGCCCGGCGAACGGGTTGTTTTCGGTCAAAGGCCCGTTATCCAGAACACGCCCAATGGCGGCGACACGATCAGTTTCTAGTGATTGGTCAGCCAGTAAATTCAGGGCCGTCATCGCTTCGGCGCCAAAGCCGGAATAGGCATAAAGCTTTGCCAGTTCCATCGCCTTATGCGTATCAACGGTGTCGAACTCCTGATACAATTCGGACCTAAGATATGCGGCCTGTACGGCGAATGGTCTGCCATCTGACCAATCTTCAAACGCCAGTTCGTCGCTGGACACACAGTCGCGACGTTTCTTCAACTCGGGGATATCCGGCCCAAGAAGACCTTCAAGATCGTCCAGGATAGACGTAACCTGAATGTTCATCTCCAAATCAGATGGTAAAAACACCTCTTGCTTGCTGGTCGAGGCCCTTGGTCCAACCGCCGCAATGTTCAGATCGATAATGTCCCGATCCGCGCCTTGCAATAGACGGGTCGAAAGCTGGTCCTCAAACCCGTTTGCGTTCTGGTTCAACAGCGGTAAAGCCAACGTGTCCAAGGCCTGCTCCGATCCAGGTGCAGGTTCATGTTTCCGGTTTTCGGGCAAAACCGGCAGGGGCACATCGCTGATCAGCGAAGGCGGCAAGCTGCCGGGAGCGATATCAATCACGATCATTGTATTCTTGAACAGATAGGCCAACGCGACACAATCGCAACCGAACTCCAATTCAAGGGCCGCGCCGGGCTTTGCCTGAGACATGGCGGTCAGCCGGTCTTGCGTCAGGCGCCGAAAAACCGAGCTGGTGTCATACGTTGCATCCTTGAGAGCGACATGCAGCCGTGCGCCGTTTTTCGTGTGTTTCAGAACCCAGCCGGTGTCTTGCGGCACGTGGACAACAAGTCGGGTGAAACCTTCATGCTCGCCCGAGCGTACCGTCAAGTCTTTCGCTGCAGCCCCCGAGGCCGCCGCGATCATTGCAGCAGTAATTAATGCGAACCGGTTCATGCTGCCGCCTGCTTGAGTTGTTTCAATGCCTCTTCCAACTCGGTAAAGCCGGGACGGTTATGAGTGGGCGTGTTCTGACGCCCAACCTCGATACACATGGCGGCGTTATGGTTGTGCATATTTGCGACCAAAACTTCTTTGATCAGTTGGTAGAAATGATTGTCCTCTTCAACAACCGCCTTCAACTTACCCGCAAACGGACCAACCAGACCGTAAGCTAAGAACACGCCCAGAAAGGTCCCCACCAGCGCGCCCCCGATCAGCTTGCCCAAGACCTCTGGCGGCTGGTCGATCGAACTCATCGTTTTAATCACACCCAGAACCGCCGCAACGATACCCAAGGCGGGCAAACCATCCGCAACCGTCTGCAAGGCGTGACTAGGGTGCATTGCGCGGTGGAAATTCGCCTCCATCCGTTTGTCCAAAACCTCTTCCACCTGGTGCGGATCGTCGTAATTCATCGAAGCCGAGCGCATCGTGTCACAAATCAGGTCAACAGCTTCTTTGTCGGCTTTTATTTTCGGATAGGCCGAAAACAGCGACGAGTTCTCAGGGTCTTCTATGTGGTGCTCAACCTCCACCGGGTTCGCCTTGGCAATTCGGATCAGCGAGAACAGCAGGCACAGCAAGTCACGGTAGTCCTCGGGCTTCCATTTCGGTCCCCGGAAGACTTTTCTCATATCCCTGACCGTGTGCTTTACGGCACTCGAGTCATTACTGATCATAAAGGCACCGACGGCTGCGCCGCCGATAATCATCATTTCAAACGGTAGCGACTTCATAATGATGGTCATCGTGCCGCCCGCCGCCAGATAGCCGCCGAACACCATTGCGAAAATGATGACAATTCCGATAACTCCGATCATGGGTGATCTCCGTCAAGTTCCTGTGCGGGGTTCAAATGTTATTCCTGAGGCGCAGCCGCATTTCGCCCCGCCATAATGACGCTTATCGTGTAGGCGGCTTCAGGCCTCAGCCCGGCCAACACGCCGGCTGCCGCGTCCGGGGGCATGCGCGACAGGAACCCGGCAGCAAAGTCTGGGTCCATTGTTTCGAACAAGGCAGCGGCATCTTTGGGTTTCATGCTTTGATACACATCCGTCAGGCGCGTCAGATCCGTTTCGGCGGCGGTTTCTGCAAGGGCGAGCGTCGCGCGCAGGGATTCTTCGGCTTCTTGCAAGGCAGCCAGCCTTTTCTCGATCGCCTCAGACGCGATATCCAACGCTTTCTGCTTATCCAGGGCCGCCGCTTCGCGCTGTTTCAACGCCTCCTCTCGACGCAATAGCTCGGTGAGTAAAACTTGCGCTCCGGGCATATCCACCCGCTCTTGTTTGGTGGATGGGGCAGAAGGTTCGGTCGTTTTTGCGAATGCTGGTCCTGCCTCCAACCCAAGCCGAATGGCGGCAGACCCAATCATGAGCAACGAAATCACAGCAAGCACACCACCCCGTGCGCGCTCGTTTTGCTGGCGGGTCATGTTGATGCCTCGCCCTGCAACCGGTTGTGCCGGAAGAACATCAAACCATCGGACCGTTTGGCCTCGGGCGATTCGGGGGCGTTTGTTTCCGCGAAGTCTGCGACCTCTTCCCCAGTTTCGTCCACTTCCACCGTATTATGTTCCACCGCATCTTCGATTTCTGCCTCGACCTCTTCTGTTTTTTCAGCGGTCGGTGATACGGTCGGCGTCGGGGGCTCATCCTCTGGTGGGATGACGTCATGCATGGACGCCATCATCAGTTCCAGTCGCTGGGCAACCGATTCCGCGCGCTGTGTCAGGTCTTTCAATACCGCGCCTGACCGGTCCGAGGCATCACGTGCTGCGTCCAATGACTTTTTCAACTCATCTGCCTGGGTCGACAGTACGGCGACCGCGCCGCCCACACCTTTTTCCAGATCAGTAAAGCGCCTGAGCCGCCGGGACAGCACGAAACAGTAAAGACCCGCACCAAGTGCGCCAGCGACCAGCAAAATATCTGCAATCAGCTCCAATTTCGCCTCCTAGTTCAAAACGAATTCCATGACGAGAACGTCGCGTACGCGGCCTTCTCCAACAACGATTTCAATGCGCCGCAGCAGGTGCCCCCGGATACGCATGAGGGCCAGCGAATCCTCTAAATCCGACATCTCAACAGCGCGCAGGTATCCGTTCAGGACATCCATGATGCGAGGTTTCATCATTTCGACATCGTCTATGTAGTCGCTGTTCACCTCTAGCTGAGCGTGAAATTTCAGATGCCGCGAATCACCTGCTTTTACCGAGACGACCACTGGCGGAAGGTCGATAAAGTCCACGTTCGGTAACACCTTCAAAGGCTCAGTCTCATTTAGCCCACTGGCGTTTTCCATCACGTGCTTGCCGCCGAATGGCAACATCCCGGACGTGGTCACAAAGTACCCACCGCCAGCCCCGGCCACAGCAAGAAGCAACCCGATAATCATTCCTTTTTTCCCGCTTTTTACGGGTGTCTCTGCCTGTTCTGCAGTCGCGTCAGTCATGACGTCCTCATTTGTCGGTTCCGGAATCGTCATAACCCGGCAGGAACTAACCGATTGTTAAGGGCAATCGTCCAAACAGGGGACGCGCCGGGCAGAATGTCGGCGAGTCGGAGGTGAGCGTGCAGCAGATCGGAACTGTCTGGGCAAGTTTGGACAGGCGTAGACAAATTATCGTTGCCGGCGCAGTTGTGCTGGTTTTTCTTGGGGTCCTTGCGATGTCGCGGTTGGTGACAGCGCCATCGATGACCCTTTTATATGCCGGGCTGGAAAGCGGTGCGGCAGGAGACATTGTCCGTTCGCTGGATCAGCGCGGGGTTTCCTATGAAATTCGGGGCGGCTCGATTTATGTGCCCGGATCACAGCGGGACGAGCTTCGCCTGACTCTGGCCAGCGAAGGCCTGCCCGCAAATGGCAATCAAGGCTATGAACTGCTGGATACGCTCAGCGGCTTCGGCACGACGTCGCAGATGTTCGATGCCGCCTATTGGCGCGCCAAAGAAGGTGAACTGGCCCGCACCATCGTTGGCAGCCCTCATATCAGTCAGGCGCGCGTGCATATTGCCAACGGGTCGGCCAACCCGTTTCAGCGAAACGTGGCCCCGACAGCGTCGGTTTATCTGGTACCTTCGGGGTCGCAGGTCACGTCGGACCAGGCCAAGGCCATCCGGTTTCTGGTGGCGTCGGCTGTAAGTGGTTTGGCGCCCGAGAAGGTTACGGTAATCGATTCGAACGGGACGGTTATTGGGGCACAGGAAACAACGGTTGCGGCGGATACAGCCGATGACAAGGCGCGCCAGTTGCGCGAAAGGGTCATGCGGCTGGTTGAGGCTCGCGTCGGGACCGGAAATGCAGTGGTCGAAGTCAGTGTCGATACGGTGACCAAAACAGAGTCCATCCGCGAACGCCGCTTTGATCCAAATAGCCGCGTCGCCATCAGCACCGACATCGAAGAACGCTCGGACAGCGCCCGTAACCAATCTGCGGATGTGACCGTGGCCTCGAATCTACCGGACGGCGATGGGGCTGGTGGCGACGAATCAAACTCCACGGCCACGCAAACGCGTGAGCGGGTGAATTATGAGGTCTCGGAGACAGAACTTGAGGTTCACAACGCTCCCGGTGCTATCAAGCGTCTGACGGTTGCGGTTCTGGTCAATGGCACGCAAGCGGTAGATGCCGCTGGGGTTGAGACCTTTGAACCAATGCCCGAAGCAGAGTTGCAGGCGCTAAGGGAACTTGTCGCATCGGCCGTCGGTTACGACGCCGAGCGTGGGGATGTCATCACCCTCAAATCACTTGATCTGCCTGCGGTCGAACCGCAAGGGACGCTGGCGTCTTCGTCGATCTGGCAGAAAGTCCATTTTGATGCGATGTCTCTGATTCAAATGGCTGTACTTGCGATTGTTGCTGTCGTCCTCGGTTTGTTCGTGATCCGACCGATCCTGACAAACCCTGTGACCGCCCCCGCGTTGTTAACCACTGATTCGATCCCCGAACCCGATGATTTTCTGACCGGTGAGATTGCGCTCGACGAAAGTGGGCCATTCCAATCGCTACCTGTTCACGTGTCCGACGGCGACATCCCTGCACTGGGCGCTCAGATTGGCGAAGACCCGGTCGACCGTTTGCGGGAGATGATCGGCGACAAGCAGGAAGAAACCGTAGAGATCCTTCGCAGCTGGCTCGAAGAAAGTGAGGAGCGTGTGTGATGTCGATTGCCCATCTTCTTGAAGACTTCAAACTGCAGCCCGACGACAGCAAGTTGCACCTTCTGGACGAGGACGCGCTGGAGGAACAACGATTAGCCGCCTTCGAGCAAGGCTATAGCGCGGGTTGGGAAGACGCTGTTCAGGCACAGGAGCAAAGCCGGGGGCGGGTTTCAGACGAATTGGCACGTTCGCTGGAGGACATGTCCTTCACCTATCAGGAAGCCACAACCCGAATGTCCCTGTCACTGGAACCGATGTTCCAGAGCTTGGTGGATGTTGTCCTTCCCGAGACACTAAACCGTGGCTTCGCCGCCCGTTTGGTCGAACAGCTATGCGAAATGGCGCAGGAACAGATCAATCAACCAATGCAGATTTTTGTACCTGAAGGCCGCGTAGCTGAAGTGGAAGCGTTGTTGCCGCAAGATTTGTCATCATCCACCCGCGTGCGCGAGCACGCAGCGCTGGAACCCGGTCGGGCCCGCTTGCAGGTCGGCACATCACAACGCGAGTTGGATTGCAGCAGCCTGCTCACTTCGATCGCCGCGGCATTCGACGCGTATGTTTTTGAGGCAAAAAAGGCTTTAGCAAATGAGTGACCTCCACAAACCAGAAAAAATCAACCCGTTTGAGGCCGTCCCGATTGAGGTCACGGTCTCGGTCGGGCGCGCGCGCCCGTTGATCCGCGATCTGCTGAACATGGGTGAGAACGCTGTGCTGAAACTAGACAAACGGATTGATGATCCGGTTGAGCTTTATGTCGGTGACCAATTGGTTGCTCGGGGCCTTCTTGAGGAGTTGGAGGGCGATCAGGCCGGGCAGCTTGCCGTGCGTTTGACCGAGATCGCGGATTTGCAGAACGGGATCGGTTGATGCGGGTATTGCTCTGGCTGGTCATCGCGCTGGCAACCCTGTCCCCATCCTTGGCTGCGGCGCAGGAGGTCCCTCTCTCGCTGGGTGAGGGGGGCTCAATTTCGGCGCGATCGATCCAGCTGATCCTGCTGATCACTATCCTGAGCCTTGCGCCCGGGTTGGCGATCATGATCACCTGTTTTCCGTTTCTGATCACCGTATTGTCTATACTACGGCAGGGTATTGGGTTGCAGCAATCGCCGCCCAACATGCTGATCGTAAGCCTTGCAATGTTCCTGACCTACTTCGTCATGGAACCTGTTTTTTCCGAAGCGTGGACCACCGGCATCGAACCCTTGGTCGAAGAAACCATGGACGTTGAACCGGCCTTGCAACTTGCGATTCAACCGTTTCGTGCATTCATGGCCGCCCGGCTGGACCCGGATACGTTTCATGCCATGGCCGCCCTTCGGCCCGGCGGCGACACCCTTTCCCTGACGCCCGAAGCTCCACTGTCTATACTGATGCCGTCCTTCATGCTGTCCGAGATAGCCCGCGCTTTTCAGATTGGCTTTCTGATTTTCCTGCCGTTTCTGATCATTGACCTCGTCGTCGCTGCTGTACTGATGTCGATGGGGATGATGATGGTGCCACCTGCGACCGTTTCGCTGCCGTTTAAACTGGCTTTCTTCGTCATCGCCGATGGCTGGTCGCTTATCGCCGGGGCATTGGTGCGCAGCTATGTGACGTGACGCGTTATTGGCGGGTAATCTGCAACTGTGCGCGCAGGCCATGATCCCCGGCCTCAAAACTCAGGGTGCCGCCATGCTGCTCGGCCACGGTGGCGGCGATTGTAAGACCCAAACCAAAACCGTCTGATGACCCGATATTGGCACCGCGCCGAAACGGGGCCATCAGCGCCTCGATATCCGAGACTGAGAGATCCGTGCCCTTATCCTCAACCGTGATGGTCGCCATACGCGCGTCGGTTTCCAGTTCAACCTCGGCATGGCGACCGTATTTTAGCGCGTTGTCGATCAAATTGGTCAAAGCCCGCCTCAGGGAGATCGGCCGCCCGACGACCAGCATTCTTCGTGTCTCGGGCAGTGACCCATGACCGCGCCGGGACATAAAGACTGAAGGCGCGCCCTCGATCGCGACCGGCGCAATTTTCTTCAGTGTTACCGGCAGATCCATGTCCTGGTAATCCGCGACAAGGGACTCGACCAACGCGGTCAGGGAAATCTGGCGGGGCTCTTCAACATTGAGCTCAGAGCGGGTGTAGGTCAGAACGCTTTCGATCATTCCGGTCATCTGATCCACGTCGGCCTCAAGCTTTTCGCGCAATTCGTTATCCGGGATCAAGGCGGCGCGCAGACGAACACGCGTTGCCGGCGTTCCCAGATCGTGACTGACGCCGGACAAAACGGTGGCGCGTTTTTCCAGTTGCATGCGTTCAGCATCCAAATGGTTATTCACGGCCGAAACGATCTCACGCAACTCAAGCGGACCATCCGCATCATAGCTGCTGGGTCCTCCCCGACGCTTACGGTCGCGCAGTGCGCCCGAGAACCGGGCAAAACTGTCTGAGACGCTGCCAACCGAAGACATTATGACCGATAATGCGACAATCGCAGCCAGAATCGCGGGCAGGCGCAGGTCAGCAGGAGCCGCCTTGCAGCCCCAGATATCAGTCCCATCCACGCGATGCCAATCATTGTATCCAAACTGCGCGATCAGGATGGGCTCGCTGCAATAGGTCGCCAACAGACGGGTGAGGTTGCCCATCTTTTCAGGTCCGATCTGATCAATCCGCGACAGAATATCCGAGACCGGGTAGATAAGCCTGTCAGACATCACAGCCAGCGTCAGCTCGCGTCCGGTCAGGGGGGTGGTGGTGTCGGTCAGAATCGACAGGTTGGTGACAAAGCTGCGGTCCGACATGCCTGGTAGCTGTTCGAACTGTCCCGCATCGGCCAATCGCGCGGCCTCTGGCGGCAAGGGGTTGATCCTAATCCCCGGCGTTGGGCTTTTTTCGGTCCGCAGCTCTTCGTAAACTGAAAAACCTGCAACATAAGCGCGAGTCAGGAAATCATCCCACGCGTTCGCCGAATAGAACCAGAGGCTCGCAGACAGCAGCCCCGAAGCAAAAGCCGCTCCGCTCCAGATCCAGCCCAGACTGCGAAGGCGCGGCGCCCATGTCATTCGTCGTCTTCCACCGCTGACACCTCGGCTGCAAAGATATAACCGACCCCGCGCTCGGTTCGCAGCATTTGCGGCTCTTTCGGGTTGGCCTCTATCTTCGAGCGCAGCCGGCCGACAAGCATATCAATCGCGCGCCCCTGTGCCTCGGGCTTGTCGGTGCTGCCGGTTACATCCAGCGCGGCGGCAATTTCGATCCGGGTCAACGGAATATGAGGGTTGGCCAGCAAAACCTTGAGCAGCGCGGTCTCACGCTGCGACAGGGATACAAGGTACCCTTCAGGCGAATGCACCTCATCGCGTTTGCCATCATAGGTCCAGTTGTTGAACCGAAAGCTGTGCGTGCGGCGGCGATACGCCAACGAAGGCGTCCGCCGTGCGCGTTGCATCACGGCACGGACACGAGCCAGCAAAAGCTGTGGGTTGAAAGGTTTCGCAATATAGTCATCCGCACCAACCGCATACCCCGCCATGCGCTGATGATCGGCCGACAGGGCCGAGACCAGAATGATCGGCACATCCTGTTCGGCGCGCAGCCGGGCGCAGATTTCGACCCCGTTTTCGTCCCCCAGCATCACGTCCAGCAGGATAAGGTCGATCCGCCCTGACGTCAGATGAGTGCGAATTTCCGTTTCCGAACTGGCTGGCAAGGCAATGAATCCGTTCTGATGCAGGAACTGCGTCATCATCGACCGCATCTCGGGGTCGTCATCCACCACCAAAAGTCGCGGAATACTCACGCGGTTTTTCCTCCCGAATTCTGCTCCTCAGGTCTCATTCATTGTAACGAACGGAAACAGATTCAATGTCAACGTAACACGCTGTAACAAAAGCGGTGGATTTTTGGGCCAAGGCGCGCTTTAGCGCCGGATTACGCGTTGCCAGACGGCAATCTGACCGCAGTATGGCCCGCATCGCTGCTTTTGCAGTTACAGAGTTCTCGAGGGAGAAGACAGAAAATGAAAAGTATCGCATTGGCCACTGCATCGACGCTGGCTGTCATGGCCGGATCGTCGGTACTGGCGGGGCCACAAGCCGAAGTTCTGCATTGGTGGACCTCGGGCGGTGAAGCCAAATCCGTGGCGGTTTTGCAGGAAGAGTTTGCCTCGAACGGTGGCACCTGGACTGACATGCCGGTTGCTGGCGGCGGCGGGGATGCTGCCATGACCGCCCTTCGTGCGCGTGTTCTGTCCGGCAACGCACCGACCGCCGTTCAGTTGAAAGGCCCCGCGATCCAGGAATGGTACGAAGAGGGCGTTCTGGCCGATATCTCTTCGGTTGCCGAAGCGGAAGGCTGGGCCGAGGTATTACCGGCGTCGATCGCGGGCCACATGATGTGTGAAGGCGCATGGTGCGCAGCACCGGTCAACGTCCACCGTGTCGACTGGATCTGGGCCAACGCAGACGTTCTGGCAGCCAACGGCATTGAAATGCCAACCACATGGGATGAATTCAACGCCGCCGCAGAAAAACTGCAAGCCGCCGGTGTGATCCCGCTGGCCCATGGCGGTCAGGCGTGGCAGGATGCGACCGTTTTCGAAACCGTGGTTCTTGGTATTGGCGGGCCGGAGTTCTTCCAGAAAGCATTGGTTGATCTGGACACCGATGCGCTGACCTCGGACACCATGGTGCAGGTGTTTGACCAGATGCGCACCCTGCGTGGCTATGTGGACGAAAACTTCTCGGGCCGTGATTGGAACCTTGCCACCGCCATGGTGATGAATGGCGAAGCGGCATTTCAAATCATGGGCGACTGGGCCAAGGGTGAATTCCTGGCAGCAGGCAAGAAACCCGGTGAAGATTTCCTGTGCGCCTCGACCCCCGGCGACGGCTATCTCTATAACGTCGACAGCTTTGCCATGTTCGACGTGGACGGCGATGACAAGAAAGCCGGTCAGGACCTCTTGGCCAAGCTGATCGTCGCGCCGAACTTCCAGAAGGTGTTCAACCTGAACAAAGGCTCGATCCCTGCACGGACCGACGTGGCGCTGGATGATTTCGACATCTGCGCCAACCTGTCGGCCGAAGATATGGGCGCGACTTCGGACGCGGGCTCGCTGCTGCCGTCTTATGCTCATGGCATGGCGCTGCGCGGTGCGCAGTCCGGTGCGATTACGGATGTTGTGACCGCACATTTCAACTCGGATATGTCCTCGGCTGACGCGGTTCAGCAATTGGCGGACGCGGTAGCAAACAGCTACTGATCCAATACGCTCTGCCCCCTATACTGAGGGGCAGAGCATCTTTCCCCGGAGGCTGAAATGTCTGAATGGCTGGAAAACCACCTGCCAAAGGTGGTGCTGGCACCGTCGTTCATCGCCGTATTGATCTTTGTCTATGGATTTATCGGATGGACCGCATGGGTGTCGCTGACCCGATCAAAACTATTGCCGAAATACGAGATCAAGGGCTTCATGCAATATGAACGCCTGTTTGACTCGCCCCGCTGGGATACGGCGATCAACAACCTGTATATCTTTGGCGCGCTGTTCATCGCGATCGCGATGGTGCTGGGTCTGCTGCTGGCTATCCTGCTGGATCAGAAGATTCGCGTCGAAGGGGCGATCCGCACGATCTACCTGTACCCTATGGCGCTGTCGATGATCGTTACAGGCACCGCGTGGAAATGGATTTTAAACCCGGGCCTGGGCATCGAGTCCATGGTGCAGGGCTGGGGCTTTCCGAATTTCGAATTCGATTGGCTGGTGAACCCGGATTACGCCATCTACACCATCGTAATGGCCGCGATCTGGCAAAGCTCTGGCTTCGTCATGGCGCTGTTCCTGGCGGGTCTGCGGTCGGTGGATGGTGAGATCATCAAGGCCGCGCAGGTCGATGGTATCCCCACATGGCGCATCTACACGGCGATTATCATCCCGTCGATGGCCCCGATTTTCCTGTCCGCCTTCATCGTGCTGGCGCACCTTGCGATCAAAAGCTTTGACCTTGTCATCGCCCTGACGGGGGGCGGTCCGGGTTACGCGACCGATCTGCCGGCGACTTACATGTACGCGATGGCGTTTTCGCGCGGTGATATCGGTCAGGCGGCTTCGTCCGCGATGATCATGATGCTGGTCGTCTTTGCCATCGTGGTTCCCTATCTTTACTCAGAGCTGAGGGCGAAAAATGACTGATCTGTCGATGCCCCAAACCCAAACCCGCAGCCAAAGCGCCACTGGCAAGATTGCGCTGCGCTGGTTGCTGTACATCCTACTCGGCCTGTTCGCGTTGTATTACCTGATGCCGCTGTTCGTGATGCTGACGACATCGCTGAAAAGCCTCGAGGAAATTCGCACGGGATCCCTGATTTCACTGCCGCGAGAGGTCAGCTTTGACGCCTGGAAAACCGCGTGGTCCGGTGCCTGTACCGGTATCCAGTGCGAAGGTCTGCGGCCTTACTTCTGGAACTCGGTCCTGATCGCGGTGCCCGCTGTGGCCATCTCGACCCTGCTGGGTGCGCTGAACGGCTATGTCGTGGCGCAATGGCGGTTCAAAGGGGCCAATATCATCTTCTCGCTGATGCTGTTTGGCTGCTTCATCCCGTTCCAGGTGGTTCTGCTGCCGATGGCGCGCCTGCTGGGCATGATGGGCATCGCAGGCACCATTCCGGGCCTGATCTTTGTTCACGTGATCTACGGGCTGGGCTTCACCACGCTGTTCTTCCGCAACTACTATGTCACCATCCCGGCCGAACTGACCAAGGCCGCCCGTGTCGATGGGGCTGGTTTCCTGCGAATTTTCTGGTCGATCTTCCTGCCGCTGTCGCTGCCCATCGTCGTAGTGACAGTGATCTGGCAGTTCACACAGATCTGGAACGATTTCCTTTTCGGCGTGTCGTTCAGCCAAGCAGGAACACAGCCCGTGACTGTGGCGCTGAACAACATCGTAAACTCCACCACCGGCGTCAAAGAGTACAACGTCGACATGGCCGCCGCGATTATCGCGGGGCTGCCGACGCTGCTCGTCTATGTTGTTGCCGGTAAGTATTTCATCCGCGGCCTGACCGCTGGTTCCGTGAAGGGATAAATCATGGCCCCGATCCTAGATATCAACAATCTGTTCAAGAATTACGGCGCAACCGAGATTCTGAAGGACATCAACATTTCGATCGAGCCGGGCGATTTCCTGGTTCTGGTTGGCCCTTCGGGTTGCGGCAAGTCCACCCTATTGAATTGTATCGCGGGGTTAGAGCCGATTTCGGGCGGCACCTTGTCCATTGGCGGTAAGGACATGACGCATGTCAGCCCCAAGGACCGCGATATTGCCATGGTGTTCCAGTCATACGCTTTGTATCCGACGATGACGGTGGCCAAGAACATCACCTTCGGCATGAAAGTACGCGGGGTCGATCAGGCCACACAGGACGCCAAGTTGAAAGAGGTCGCATCGCTTCTGCAAATCGAGCCGTTGCTGAACCGCCGCCCCAGCCAGTTGTCGGGTGGTCAGCGTCAGCGCGTGGCGATGGGCCGGGCGCTGGTGCGCGATCCAAAGCTGTTCCTGTTTGACGAGCCTCTGTCCAACCTCGACGCTAAACTGCGGGTCGAGATGCGGACCGAGATCAAGAAACTGCACCAGACGCTGGATGCCTCGATCGTTTACGTCACGCACGACCAGATCGAGGCGATGACCCTGGCCACCAAGATCGTGGTGCTGAAGGGCGGCGTTGTGCAGCAGATCGGCACCCCGGCCGAGATTTACAACAATCCGGCCAATCTGTTCGTGGCCGATTTCATGGGCTCTCCCGCGATGAACCTGATTCCGGCGCAGGCGACCAAGAACGGGTCGGGCACCGAGATCGCCATCGCGCGTGAAACGGGTGACACACTGGTGCTGAAAGATACCCGGGACCTATCGTTACCCAAGGACGTTATCCTTGGTTTGCGCCCTGAGGACATTGCCGAGGCCGGGTTCCGTGCAGGGGCTGGCGTGCAAGAGGCCGCGTGTTTGGTCGATATGGTCGAACCGGCGGGCGCGGACACCTATGTGGTCTCAGAGTTGGGCGGCAAGCAAGTCACCGCGCGCCTGCACGCGGAAACCAGTGCACAGGCGGGTGAGATGCTGAACCTCGCCTTTGACATGAGCAAGGTGTCATACTTTGCGAAAGAGACCGGCGAACGCCTGAATTAAACCAAAAGCGCCGCGCGAAGCTAATCGCGCGGCGCAATTGCACGGTGTAAACTGGATCAGCTGATCTGATTGCGCTTCATATCGTTGATCAGGCGATTTAGATCTCCGCCCCTGGCATCCAGCATGGCACCAACTTCGGTGCGTTCGGTCAAAAGCATGTTCACCCCTTCGATGAACATGTTGAAAAACTTGTCCCGCCCCGATTTGTCCGACACCAGAAACGTCACTTCGAACGGCGATGAGCCCTGCAATTTGACCGAAGTGCGCACCTCGTACCCGGCCTTGATCTTGCGGGCATTGCGAACGGTGACCTGACCCCCAATGAATTCACGGAAACGGCGGCCATACTTATTCGAGATATAGCCCTGAAACGCATCGGTGAATTGCCGGATCTGCGACGGACTGGCCGAGCGGCCATCGGCCCCCAGCACATAGCGCGCCATGATCGGCACATCGGCATATTGAACGAATATCTTTTCGAAATCGCGGATCATGGCCTTTTCGGATTTACCCGAGGCGATCACGCGGTTGATGTCATCCACGACACTCACAACCAGTGCCTTTGCGCTGGCTTCGGTCTGCGCAAATGCGGGAAGTGCGGTCATCACCGCACCGGCCATGCAGGTGGCGACAAAGCCGCGTCTGTTCAGATGGTTACTCGGCATAGGGGTCCTCGTAGGGGTCTAGGTAGGGGTCCCTGACAGGGTCGGTCCCGGTTTCGGCATAAGGGTCGTCGTAAAGACCCAGATAGGTTTCTTCATCATCCCGCGCCAGTTCAAAGCGGCGATTTTGGATGAAAATCGTCTGCGCCTGCGCATAGCTGTCGGCACTTTCATACAGAATCGAGTCGACCGTATCCGAGAACCTGCCCCGATCGCCCATACGCCGCACAACCTCGGCATATACGCCGATATTGTCGACCGGTCGCACTGGTGAAAAGTTGATCGGGTTCGAGAACAGGTTGAACACAACACCGATCGCATCGCGCTGGGTAGACGGGCCATAGAACGGCAGTTCAACATAAGCGCCCTCGCCGACACCCCAAACATGCAGCGTTTCGCCGAAATCAGTGTCAACGGGCGGCAGGTTCAGTTCGGCGGCAGGATCGGACAGGCCCGCGCCGCCCACGGTGGTATTGACCAAGAAACGCAACAGCGCATTACCAGACTGTTTGATGTTGCCCTGCAACAGATAGTCCAGCGCCTGACCTGGCATCGTCAGGTTCTCAGCAAAATGACTGAAGCTGGTCACCATTGGATCGGGTACGATCGTGACATACCCTTTCGAAGCTGGCCGGAACAGGAACCTGTCGACACCCAGATTAAACTGGTGAATGCCCCGGTTCGTTTTTTCGTAGGGGTCGAACACTTCGTTGGGGGGCATACCCTCAGGAGGGCGCGTGGCGCAGGCGCCAAGCACTGTCAACAGGGACAGGACGATCAGGTGCTTGCAGCGGGGTTTGCTCAACACGGTCTTTGCCACTCCTAACCGTTCGGATATTATTTTCCCGAACGTTAAACCAATATTCCTTTTGGCCACGTTACGCGGCCTGATCTGATATCTTTTAGACGTTTCACGACCAGCACGAAACAGCTAGCGTTTAACCCGCTTGATGGGGGCAGGTAAAGCGACACGCGTTCAAGTGTTCGGGATAAGAACAGTTACGCCTACATGTAGGGCGCGTCTATTCCTGTTTTCGCACTTTTCGATCAGAGCCGTGCCGGATAGCTTCGCCCCGAATCAAAGATTGGGAGAAACCGTCATGAGCATCGCAGCAAAACTGGAAAACCTGGGCGTCACTCTGCCCGACGCACCTGCACCGGCGGCGAATTACGTGCCATTTGTGCGGGTTGGCAACATCGTCTACGTCTCGGGCCAGATTTCCAAGGATGACGATCTGATCACCGGCAAGCTGGGTGATGACATGGGTGTCGAGGCCGGCGCGGCAGCAGCGAAGGTCTGCGCCATCAACCTTCTGGCACAGGTCAAGGCCGCCTGCGGTGGAGACATCGACAAACTGGTCCGTGTGATCAAACTGACGGGTTTCGTGAACTCGACCGCGGACTTCACCGCTCAGCCGCAGGTGATCAACGGCGCATCTGACTTCCTTGTCGAAGCATTGGGTGAGGCTGGCCGCCACTCACGCTCGGCTGTCAGTGCAGCCGCGCTGCCGCTGGGTGTGGCCGTCGAAATCGAAGGTATTTTCGAGATTCAATGACTCCGCCCCTGCCGCCCGGAGAACAGCCGGGCGGCCATTCGTGCTGCTGTTCAGGTCGGATACGGACTCAAGATTCATCTGCAACTGACAGCAGAAAGTTCGGGGGGCGGTTGTTAGCGGTTACGAATGGGCAGGCCGGTCCGATAAACGACAGTGCGTTCACCCGAACAAAAGACACACGCTTGCACCGTTGCCGATAATGTGACCTTCGAAGGTTATTTGCCCTGTGCCCGGGTTGAACCTTCCCCCTGCCAGCACAGATAAAGACGAGACGCGGAGGGCAGATGGATCAGGCACAAATCGAAGTTCAGGTTCTCGGAACGCTTTCGCAGATTTCTGCGGCGGACTGGGATGCCTGCGCCTGCCCCGAAGCTGCGGATGGCGGTCGGCCGCTTGATCCGTTCACCACCCATCGGTTCCTGTCTGCGCTGGAAGACAGCGGGTCTGTTGGGCCGGGTACGGGCTGGCAGCCGCAATATCTGGTGACCTACCAAGACGGTATGCTGATTGCTGCTGCACCCATGTATGCCAAGTCGCACAGTCAGGGTGAATATATTTTCGACCACAATTGGGCCCATGCTTACGAAAATGCGGGCGGGCGGTATTATCCCAAATTACAGATTGCAGTGCCTTTCACCCCTGCCACCGGGCGACGCTTTCTGGTGCGGCCGGGGTATGAGGCGTTGGGAATGTCGGCGCTGGTGCAGGGCGCGGTGCAATTGGCGGCTGACAATCGGGTTTCATCCGTACACGCGACCTTCTGCACCGAGGAAGAGGCACTGGCAGGCAAGCAGATGGGTTTGATGCTGCGCGAGTCGCAGCAGTTTCACTGGCTCAATGACGGCTACAAGGATTTCGATGGGTTCCTGTCCGCTCTATCCTCGCGCAAGCGCAAGAACATCCGCAAAGAACGCGCCCAGGCCTGCGATTTTGGCGGAGATATTCGCACGCTTACGGGGGATGACCTGCGCCCCGAACATTGGGATGCCTTTTGGCGGTTTTACCAGGATACTGGCGCACGAAAATGGGGCTCGCCATACCTGACGCGGCAATTCTTTGATATTGCGCAGGAAACCATGGCGAACGACATGGCGTTGGTGCTGGCTGAACGGGATGGCTATCCCATTGCCGGGGCGCTGAATTTCATCGGACGCGAAACACTGTTTGGCCGCTATTGGGGCTGCGTCGAACACCATGCCTGCCTGCATTTCGAATTGTGTTACTATCGAGCCATAGACTTCGCCATCGCACAGGGCCTGGCCCGCGTTGAGGCAGGCGCACAGGGCGAACACAAGCTGGCACGCGGCTACTTGCCGACGCGCACGCACAGCTTGCATTGGGTCGCCGATCCCGGTTTTGCGGATGCGATCAAGAAATATCTGGACGCCGAGACCCACGCGGTGGGACAAGAGATTGAGATTCTGACGGAATACGGCCCGTTCAGGAAATCGAACCCGGAGGAACAGCAATGACCGAACTATTGTCACCCGAGACCCGCGGACCGCTTTTGGATCCGCTGTTCAACAATGGCTGGACCATGGTCGAAGGCCGGGATGCGATCACAAAAACCTTTATTTTCGAAGATTTCGTACACGCATTTGGCTGGATGACCCAAGTTGCCATCTTTGCCGAGAAATGGAACCACCATCCAGAATGGAGCAACGTCTACCGAACGGTAGAGGTGACGCTGGCTACGCATGACGTAGGTGGGATATCTGCGCTGGACGCCAAGCTGGCGCGAAAAATGGACAGTCTCTGCTAGCGGTTGCCCGAACCGACACCACCCGCAAGCGATGCAGCGGTACCCATCTGCGCAAACTCTGCCGGGGTCACACTGCCGCTGCTAACATCGATGTTTCGTGGAATGCCGGTTGTTCGGTTGCCGATCTGCCGGACACTGCGCGCAGCCGGGTTAATATCCAGGCATTTATTGTCATAGCAGGTCAAACCCGAAGTGTTGATCTGAATGCGCGTTTGCCCGTCCGGTCCGTTCACAACCGGAGCTTGAGGCACATCGCAGGCCGCCAGCAGTGCAAGTGATCCAAAACCGATCCATTTTTTCATCGCACACTCCGGTTGTTAGTCTAGCTGACCATTACCATCCTGATCCGCGGCATCAAAATCGGCGCTCATTTGCGCATCATATTCAGCCTTTGAAATAAGATTATTGTTGTCACGGTCAACGTTCTGGAACAGTTTTATGTCCAGAAACGGTTCGGCCTCGTCTCGTCCCAGCGTACCGTTCTTATCCTCGTCCATTTCCTGAAAGGCATAGTCCGAAAATGCGTTGAACTCATCGCGCGAGAGGAATCCGTCGTTATTCGCGTCAATGGTCTTGAGTTCGTTTTCATGCAATCCGCCGACGGTTTCAGCCGAAACCGCACCTGCCAACAGAACAACTGCAGCAATCACTAGTCCACGTGTCATCTCAGCTCTCCTCAGCATGCGAATCTGTTGCCTTGTACGGCACCGGCGGCTGCGCCTGTTGCCGTCAGGATCGATTGTCCGGACCCGCCGCCGAACTGGTTGCCTATTGCTCCGCCGATGAGCGCTCCGCCCAACGATCCGCTGAGGCAGGCGATTTCGTGTTGCCGCGCGGCTTGTTGTTGTGGGGTGGGTGCCGGGCCACAGGCAGCTAAAGCGCCCGCAGTTCCAAGAATTAGGGTGAAAATCTTTAGTTTCATTGATGAACTCCCTGATCGTATGCCGTAACTATTGGCGGATCAGGGCGTTGCATCAAGTTAATTAGCGTGCAGGGCCCCGAGGATCGCCCGAGGCCAAACGCGATCAGATCGTCTCAAGCAGGCTTTCACCCGCTGAAATTTCGCACGCACCTGGGTTTTCTTCCACGTTTAGCGCGGTGACTTTTCCGTCTTCCACCAGCATGGCATACCGCTTGGACCGGGCATAGAGGCCAGCAGGCGGTGCGTCAAAATCCATCCCGATGGCTTTGGTAAACTCGGCCGAGGCATCGCCCAGCATGGTCAGCCCCGCATTAGCGGCGCCCGTGGCCTCTCCCCAGGCCTTCATCACGAAAGGGTCGTTGACGGCGACGCAGATGATCTCATCCACACCTTTGGCAGTGAACTGATCCTTTGTTCGCACAAAGCTGGGAACATGGGCCGAATGGCATGTCGGTGTGAATGCACCGGGTACCGCAAAAATCACGACTTTGCGCCCTTTGGTCTTGTCTGAAATCCGCACCTCTTCGGGGCCATCTGCACCCATCTGCGTAAGTGTGGCGTCGGGCAGCGTGTCACCTGTTGAAATCATTGTTAACCTCCTGTCGTTTGGATTTGCAGAGTCGGGCTTAGCCGCAATATAGGTGGTCGCGTGGATGAAACCACGGGAATTCGATGGGGTGGAAGGTACATGAGCCATATTGTCGTGATAGGTGCGGGGCAGGCAGGGTCTTCGCTTGTGGCCGGGCTGCGCAAGGGTGGGTTTGAAGGGGACATCACCCTGATTGGGTCCGAGCCGCATCTGCCCTATCAGCGCCCGCCTTTGTCAAAGGCCTATTTGCTAGGAGAGATGGAGCTTGAGCGCCTGTTCCTGCGTCCCGAGAGTTTTTATGCCGAAAACAACATCACCCTTCGCTTGGGCCAGCGTGTTACCGCCATAGATCCGCAGGCCAAAACGGTCACCGTGGGGGACGATGTGATCTCGTACGATGAACTGGCACTGACCACCGGATCTGAACCCCGCCATCTGCCCGCCTCGATTGGCGGTGATCTGAAGGGCGTGCATGTGGTGCGCGACCTGTATCATGTGGATGAAATGGAGCCTTATGTTACTGAAGGCGCGCGCGCCCTGATCGTGGGCGGCGGCTATATCGGGCTTGAGGCTGCGGCCGTCTGCGCCAAACGCGGGGTCAAGGTGACTCTGGTCGAGATGGCAGATCGTATCCTGCAAAGGGTAGCCGCGCCCGAGACCAGTGATTATTTTCGTGCTTTGCACACGCAACACGGTGCCGATATACGCGAGGGCGTGGGGCTAGACCATCTGGTTGGAGAAGACGGCAAGGTGGTCGGCGCAGTTCTGACCGATGGCACCGAACTTGACGTCGACCTTGTTGTTGTTGGCGTGGGGATTACCCCTTCGACCCAACTGGCCGAAATGGCCGGGTTAGAGTTGGACAACGGGATCAAGACCGACGCACATGGGCGCACCTCCGATCCCTCAATCTGGGCAGCGGGTGACTGCGCGTCTTTCCCGCATGCCGGAACGCGCATCCGACTCGAAAGCGTGCCAAACGCGATCGATCAAGCCGAGCTTGTGGCCCAGAACATGCTGGGCGCGGGCAAGGACTATGTTGCGACGCCCTGGTTCTGGTCGGACCAATATGACGTCAAACTCCAGATCGCCGGGCTGAACACAGGCTATGATCGTGTCGTGACCCGTCAGGGCGAGGGGCAGACTGTATCCTTCTGGTACTATAACGGGGATCAGTTGATTGCAGTTGACGCGATGAACGACCCGCGCGCCTACATGGTCGGCAAACGCCTTATTGATGCAGGCAAGACCGCCGATCCTGCGGTGGTTGCCGACCCCGAAGCGGACCTGAAACCGCTGCTTAGAGCGTGAGAATCATTGCCGGAGAGTTCCGGGGCCGGGCTTTGACCTCGGTCGGCAAAGGGGATACAGGTGCACATCTGCGTCCCACTACCGACAGGGTCCGGGAAAGCCTGTTCAATGTTCTGACCAATCAGATTGATTTTGATGGCTTGCGCGTACTGGACCTTTTTGCGGGCACTGGCGCGCTGGGGCTTGAGGCTTTGTCGCGTGGCGCGGCGCACGTGACCTTCGTGGATGACGGGCGCGTGGCGCAGAGTCTGATCCGCAAGAATATCGACCTGACCCACAGCGCCGACCGCACCGACCTGATCCGCCGCGACGTCACGCGGTTGGGTCAGAATCCGGGCAAGGCCTATGACCTGATCTTCCTAGACCCCCCCTATGGCAAAGCGCTGGGGCAGAAAGCCATTGCGGCCCTATCGGATGGCTGGATGGCTGACGGTGCCCTGATTGTCTGGGAAGAAAACGCACCGATGCGGGCGCCCGACGGGTTCATTATGCAGGACGCTCGGAAATACGGCGATACGCATATCACGCTCATGTGGCATGGTGATCCAGACAGATAACCAAGTAAACCGAACGGACCTCTGACCCGCCTCGCGTCAGCTATTCTGTCTTTTGAGAAACTGGCCAGCGTGTGTTAGTGTACTCGCCATGGACCGAGCCCTAACCCCTTCGATCTGGTCTGTCCCCAAGGACGCTGACGCGGCCACGGGGCCTGAACGCAAACCCATGCGAGCCCCGGTCTTCATCCAGGACGCGATGACGCCATTGGGCGACGAAACCCTGCTGTTGAAACTGTTGCGCGACCAGTCCGCTGATCAGGACGAATAGGTTGGGTGGAACTTATTGCCCGGCGATAGGGTAAAGATATCAACACCATCCGCCGTTACACCCACCGAGTGTTCAAACTGCGCGGACAGCGATTTGTCGCGGGTCACGGCTGTCCAGTCATCGGCCAGCGTCTTGGTTTCGGGACGGCCCAGGTTGACCATCGGCTCAATGGTAAAGAACATACCCTCTTCCAGCATCGCGCCAGTCCCCGGACGCCCATAATGCAGCACGTTCGGCGGCGCGTGGAACACCCGGCCCAGCCCGTGGCCGCAGAAATCGCGAACAACGCTCATCCGGTGCGCCTCGACATAGGCCTGGATGGCGTGGCCGATATCACCAAAGGTATTACCGGGTTTGACCATCTCGATACCCTTGAACAGCGCGTCATGGGTCACTTGGATCAAACGCTCGGCCTTGCGCGGCAGCTTGCCCGCCACATACATGCGCGATGTATCGCCGAACCAGCCATCCACGATCACCGTGACATCGATATTCAGGATGTCACCGTCCTTTAGCCGTTTGTCGCCGGGAATCCCGTGGCAGACCACGTGGTTCACACTGATGCAACTGGCGTGCTGATAGCCTTTGTAGCCAATCGTTGCCGAAGTTGCGCCTGCATCCTCGACCATCTGGGTGATGATCCGGTCAATCTCACCCGTGGTTTGGCCAGGAAAAACATGCTCCGCGATGTTGTCGAGTATCCGCGCGGCCAAGGCCCCTGCCGTATGCATACCGGCAAAGTCACCCTGTTCATAGATACGGATACCGTCCTTTGTCAGACGGCCACGATGTTCTTTCATGGATGCAAGGCTCCGAATGTTTCGCGCAACCCGTCTTTTACGCTGCTTGTGCAGAAAGTTCCAGAGGGCTTGAGGTCGCGTGCGGTAGGTTGATTAGATGGTCCTTTGGGCCGGTTCTGCAAGTGCCACCGCGTCAATTGGATAAGTGAAGCGCGTTGTATCGAGGCTGGCAGACAGATTCGGGCAGAAATTTCCCTCGATTTTCAGCCCGTTTCGGCGCCTATTCTGCATAGTGACGCCGAATTTCGCCGATATTGCCAGGGAGCAGAACAATGCCGCACAAGCGAGAATTGATTTCAAACGGAAACCCGATGGAAACCATTGTCGGGTTCAGCCGTGCAGTCAGAGTGGGAAATTTCATTGCGGTAGGCGGCACCGCCCCGGTCGATCAGGAGGGCAAGACCGTAGGGGTCGGTGACGTGTTCGTGCAGACCAAGCAGTGTTTTGAAATTATCAAAGCAGCCTTGGAACAGGCAGGGTCCGGTTTGCACGACATCGTGCGTACCCGCGTGATCCTGACGGATATCGACAATTGGAAGCAGGCGATTGAGGCCCGGAAACTTTACTGCCTGGATGCGCGGCCGGTCGACACGATCATGGCCATCGACCGTTTCGTGAACCCCGAATGGCTGGTCGAGATCGAAGTGGACGCCGTTGTCGCCGATTGACGCAAAGCTATGCTTACTTGACCCAGTTTCCTGTTTCGGGCCGCACCCATACCCCTTCAGTCGAAATTCGCGTTCCATGGATCAAACTTTCCACGCCCTGCGCTTTTGCAGCGTCGAACGCCTTGGCGTAGGCGGGGTCGATATCCGCCGCCAGCGCAAACCGGTCACAGTCAGTACGCTGCACCAGATACAGCATGATCGCCCGGTGCCCTTGCGCCACCATCCCGGACAGCTCGGCCAAATGCTTGGCGCCGCGCGCGGTCACGCTGTCTGGAAATTCGGCCAGACCCGGCTGTCGTGACAAAGTTACGCTTTTTACCTCGACATAGGCGTCCGGCAGCCCCGGTTCGCTCAGTAAAAAGTCGATGCGGCTTTTCTCACCATATTTTACTTCGGCCCGAATGGTGCCATAGGCGGCAAGTTGGGGTATCTCACCCGCCTCTAACGCAGCCCGCAACGCCTTGTTGGGAACGGATGTATCCACACCAGTGAAATGCCCGTTTTCATGGTCGACCAAACGCCAGCCGTATTTCAGCTTTTTCTTCGGATCGTCATTCGGCTCAAGCCAGATTTTTTCACCCGGTTCAGCCAGCCCCATCATCGAGCCGGGATTGGCGCAATGGGCCGTGACCTCGCGTCCGTCCTCAAGCATGCAATCCGCCAGAAAGCGTTTGTAGCGGCGGATAAGGCGGGCGGGGACGAGGGGGCTTTCAAATCGCATGCCTCACGGCCTATACCTGCCCCAAAGGTCGATCAAGAGGGAGGCGCGTACCGTGGCCAATCCAACCGCTGCAATGCTTGTAATCGGAGATGAGATCCTGTCGGGCCGGACCCGTGATTCGAATATGCACTTCCTGGCCGGAGAGCTGACCAAACACGGTATCGACCTGAAAGAAGTGCGTGTCGTCAGCGACGACGCGCCCGCCATTGAAACTGCAGTCAAGGCGCTGTCGCAGGCATATTACACTGTATTTACCAGCGGCGGGATCGGCCCGACCCATGACGACATCACCGCAGATTGCATTGCGCGCGCATTCAGCAGGCCCATCGACGTGCGCGAGGATGCGCGGGCGTTGCTGCAGGCCCACTACGACAAATCCGGTCTGGAGCTGAACCACGCGCGTTTGCGGATGGCGCGTATTCCGGACGGGGCCACGCTGATCGACAATCCGGTTTCGACAGCACCCGGTTTTACCATTGAAAACGTGCACGTGATGGCCGGGGTGCCGTCAGTTTTTCAGGCTATGGTCGCCAGCGTGCTACCCGGCCTGACCGGAGGCAATCCGCTGTTGTCACAGACCTTGCGCGTCAACAGGGGCGAAGGCGATATCGCCGCAACCCTCGCCGCATTGGCCGAGAACTTTCAGGATCTTTCGATCGGTTGCTATCCATTCCAGGTCAATGGTGTCTTTGGCGCGAACGTGGTCGTGCGGGGGACGAACGGCGCGCAAATTGACGCGGCCATAACCCGATTGGCGAAAGAACTGGATCTGTGAACACCAACTGGGCCGCCATCGTCGACGGCACTTGGCCTGCTGCACGGTACGAAAGGCTAGGGCCATTTCAATTGCGACAGGGACAGGGCGGCGGCTCACGCGTGAGTGCCGCAAGTGCGCTGGGTCCGGCGACCGAGGCTGATATTGACGCCGCCGAAGCCGCGATGCAGGCGATGGGGCAAAAGCGCCTGTTTTGCCTGCGTCCAGGGGATGAGGCGCTGGACGTGCAGCTTGCCGCACGAGGGTATGACATTCTGGACCCGGTCAATATCCATGCCTGCCCTGTTGATCATCTGACCGACATCCCCATCCCCCGTGTAACGGTCTTCACCATTTGGGAGCCTCTGGCCATTATGCGCGAAATCTGGGCGCAGGGCGGGATCGGGCCGGAACGGATCGCCGTGATGGACCGCGCGAAGGGTCCGAAAACCGGTTTTCTTTTGCGTCGCAGCGATCATCCCGCCGGCACCAGCTTTGCTGCGCTGCAGGACGGCATTGTCATGGTTCACGCACTTGAGGTTTTGCCAGAACACCGCCGGCAGGGGCTGGGTGCGTGGGCAATGCGCGCTGCTGCATTTTGGGCGCAGGCGAACGGCGCCAAAACGCTCAGCGTGATCTGCACCAAAGCAAATGACGGCGCCAACGGGCTATATCGCGCACTTGGGATGGAGATTGTCGACGAATACCACTACCGTCAGTCTGCCTAAGGAGAGAGCCCGACGTGACCGACGAGACTATGCCCACTGCGCTGAACCTGCCGATGGTGGACCCGCTGCCCCCCGAAACGCAGAAGTACTTCGATATTTGTGTGGAAAAGCTTGGCTTTGTGCCCAATGTGCTGCGCGCTTATGCGTTTGACATCGACAAGCTGAACGCGTTTACCGCGATGTATAACGATCTTATGCTGGGCGACAGCGGCCTCAGCAAGTTGGAGCGCGAAATGATCGCGGTGGTCGTGTCAGCGATCAACAAATGCTTCTACTGCCTAGTGGCCCATGGCGCAGCGGTGCGACAGTTGTCTGGCGATCCGCAATTGGGCGAGAAGTTGGTCATGAACTACCGCGTTGCCAATCTGAACCCCCGCCAGCGCGCGATGTTGGATTTCGCCGCCAAGATGACCACAGCCAGCACTGAGATCGAAGAGCCTGATCGCCAGCGTCTGCGCGACGTAGGTTTCACCGACCGGGATATCTGGGATATTGCCAATGTCGCCGGGTTTTTCAACATGTCTAACCGGGTTGCAAGCGCGACTGCTATGGCTCCGAACGACGACTATCACGCGCAGGCTCGATGATCCGAATTGCCCAAGTGATCCTTTTGGTGCTGGCAGGACCCCTTGCCGCACAGGATCTGACGTTGCCCACCGGCGCGCGCCAGCTAAGCGAACGTGTCAGTCCGCTCGACAGTTACGACATGCCGACCGGCCCATTCGACGGTGGCACCCTGCCGGTGCGCCAAGTCGAAGGTCGTGTCGAAAGGTTCACATGGCGCGTGCAGTCTGGTTCCAGCACAACACTGCAACTTCTGGCGCCGCTGCGCGAACAAATCACCGCGCAAGGTTATGACATTATGTTCGAATGTGCGGCCAAGGCCTGCGGCGGGTTCGACTTCCGCTTCGCGACAGAGGTGGTGCCAACCCCCGACATGTACGTGGCGATACAGGATTATCGCTTTCTGGCCGCCACACGCGGAGAAGACGTGTTGACCCTGCTGGTCAGCCGCAACCCGCCCAGCGGTTACATCCAGATGATCCGGGTGACCCCGGTAGATGCCCCTGCCCCGCCCCCGTTGGTGATCGAAGAAACAGTCGAGAACTCGGGCGGACTGCTTTCTGCCCTGGCGCAGAACGGGCACGTTATTCTGGACGATTTGCATTTCCGCACCGGTGAAATCACCCTGGGCGACGGCCCGTTTGCCTCACTGGCGCAGATAGCGGGCTATCTGGCCGACAACCCGGGCACGCGGCTGGCACTCGTGGGGCATACAGACGACACCGGCGCCCTGGACGCCAACATCTCTGTCAGCACGGGACGGGCGCAAGCGGTGCGCGTCCGACTGATCGAGGCGTACGGCGTGTCAGGCGACCGGATCGAAGCGCGCGGAATCGGATACCTAGCCCCCCTAACCTCGAACGCCACACCCGAAGGTCGCGACCTTAATCGCCGGGTTGAGGCCGTGCTGCTGGTCAACTGACTCGGCTTTCCTGCGTCGAAGGGTTCTGACAATTCAAAAAAAATGACCCGCATCAAAGCGCGGGCCGTCAAAGTTTACCGAGGAGATATGTGCTATTCTATAAACTATCTTCACCAAAAAAGACGATTTGTCGACGAAACAAAGACAATATGAGATTTTCTTTGGCGTATTGCCAGCACCTTAAGCGAACGAAGTGAGTCAATTCACAGAACGCAGCAGGATTTCGCACCAGCGTAATGTGATTTCTGTCAACTCGCCCAGTCCATCAGGCCTTTGTCTGCGAAGGACTCGACGAGGAAATCAATAAAAGCGCGCACCTTGGGCTGCGTGAAACGGCCGGGTGGATAGACGGCATAGATGCCCTGCACTTCATCAGGCAGGGATGGCATCGCATCCAGAACCGCACCTGTTTTCAGCGCGTCCGCGTATAGATAGCTTGGCAGATAGGCGATCCCCAGACCCGAGATGGCCGCATTCAGCAGCGACTGACCGTCGTTGACGCTCAGCCAGCCAGCCGTGCGTACCTGTCGCTTTTCGCCGGATGGTGCGGTCAACCGCCATACATTGCCGGATGACTGGCTGGAATAGTGCAGCAGTTTGTGTTCGTTCAGATCGTCGATCTTCTGCGGGCGGCCAAACTTTTCGATGTAACTGGGCGCGGCGACCATGCGTTTAACGGTTTCAGTCAGTTTGCGGGCGCGCAGGGTGCTGTCTTCCAGCTCACCAATACGTACGGCCACGTCAAACCCTTCCGAGATCAGCTCTACATAGCGGTTGTTCAGAACCATGTTCACCGTGATGTCCGGGTAGGCGGCCAGAAAATCCGACAAAACCGGTGACAGGTGATTCACCCCGAAATCCGTCGCCACACTGATCCGTAACAGGCCGGACGGTGCCGACTGCATTGAGGTAACCAGCGCATCCGCCTCGCCCGCGTCATTCAGCACGCGGCGCGCGCGGTCGTAATAAGCCAATCCGATCTCGGTCGGGGAAACGCGACGCGTGGTGCGGTTCAGCAACCGCGCGCCCAACCGGGCCTCAAGGCTGGATACGTGCTTTGACACAGCCGATTTGGAGATGCCCATTTTCTTGGCCGCATCGGTGAAGCCTCCCTGGTCCACCACGTTGGCAAAGGCTTCCATTTCGGTCAGTCGGTCCATTCTCATTCCCCAGGTCTTTCGTTCTTTGTCTCACTATTGGCGTCAATCTGGGCGGAAACTGGGCAGACATGGGATAATATCAGGGTTTTAAAACGGATCGTTTGCAGATGGGAAACGCGGAAACAGTGGTTTCCAAATACACTACACCCATAAAAGAGACCGATTTTAGGACCGGTGATCCTGATATGCTAGGATGAGAATGGCAAATTTGTGACCATGGAGGAGAACATGAAACCGCTTTTTGCAATTGCGGCCCTGTGCCTGTCCGCAACCGTTGCGTTGGCCGGTGGCGAAACACCGTCAAACCCCGACGCGGAAGTCTATTTCGTGACCCCTGCCAACGGGGAAACGGTTCAATCTCCGGTCACGGTGGTCTTTGGTCTCAGGGGTATGGGCGTGGCCCCGGCCGGGACCGAGAAAGAGAATACCGGCCACCACCACCTTTTGATAGATCGCCCGCCAATTGGCGAAGGTGAAGACGGCGCAGATGAACTGGCTTATGGCCTGCCTGCCGATGACAACCACCTGCATTTCGGCGGTGGCCAGACAGAGGTAACGCTGGACCTCGCGCCCGGAGAGCACACGCTACAACTGGTACTGGGTGATGCCAGCCATGTACCGCATGCAACTCCGATCGTTTCGGAAGTGATCACGATAACAGTGGAATAACCCACGGGTTCACATTCGGGAACATGTTATCAAAAATCAACCAATGCAGTCCGGCACAGGGTTGCATTTGCAATACGTTCGTCGTGGTTGTAACTGTGCCCATCAAATAAACATATTCCTAGGTTTGTTATGCAAGTGGTTTACGGCGTGGATGGGAATCTTCTGTTTCCAGCCCTTGTATCTGCATATTCGGCGATTCAGAACGCCAGCAAGGCGATTGATGTCACCATTTTCGGGCAAGACTTCACATCTGATGATATTGCTCTGGTCGAAAAGGTAAACAGCACTCTGGCGCGCGGCACGGTGTCTTACCGCGCCTATGACCTTGCCAAGCTCAATAGGTTTCCGGATTTCAAAACAAAGTTTCCGGCAATCACCTTGCTGCCGCTCTTCCTGCCTGAACTCTGTGACCAGCGTTGTGTTTTCATCGATGCTGATACGCTTGTCCTTTCGGACGTGTGCGAGCTTTTGGAACAGGACCTTGATGGCCATGCACTCGGGGCCTGCGTCGACATGGGATTGGTGACGATGGGTGAGGGCCGGTTCCTGCGCCCGAACCTGCAACAGATGCTCAGACCTGCGCGAGAATACGAGAAATCCCTGACCAGGGTGATCAAAAGCATCAGGCTAGGCTTCATTCCCGGCGAAAACTACTTCAATGCAGGCATCATGGTGATGGACTGCCCGGCAATCCGGAACAGCGCCGATCTAGGTGACTTAGACGACTTCGACAGGCTGATCCCCCATATCCACGATCTGCCCGAACAGGATAGGCTGAACGAGATTTTTTTTGGTAAATGGAGCCGGTTGCCCATGCAGTGGAACACGCGACCCCAAATCTGGTTTGACACCGTCAATCCGAAATACCGAAAAATGACGGATCTCTTTCGGGCGCAACTGGCCGAGGCGCGGGACAATCCGAAAATGTGGCACTATGTCGGCGGCAAGAAACCATGGAAGGCGACGGCTCTCACGCGTCTCTTGTGTCGCCGGGCCTATCGCGACTACCGGGACTATGTCGCGCGTTTTGAAAACGATACCGGCCTGACATTTTCGATGTAAGTTTGCACGCCTTTCGGTAAAGCGCCCGGCGGGCCGGTCATTAGGCCAGTCCAGGTAATCTCAGAACGCCGCCGCCAATCGTGTACCCTGATTAATCGCCCGCTTGGCATCCAGTTCCGCGGCAACATCCGCCCCGCCGATAACATGCGGCGTGATACCGCGTTCGATCAGCGCATCCGCAAGACTGCGGTCCGAAACCTGACCCGCGCATAAAACAATCGTATCCGCCGCAATGACGGTGGGATCGGCGCGGTCTTCGCCAAAGCTGACATGCAGGCCGTCTTCGTCGATCTTTTCATAGTTCACGCCACCGACGAAATTTACCTGCTTCATCTTCAGCGTCGCGCGATGAATCCAGCCCGTGGTTTTCCCAAGCCCCTTGCCGTGCGCCTGCTTCTTGCGTTGCAAGAGCGTAACCTGACGCTTGGGCGCTTCGGGCTGTGGGCCTTCGGGGGCCAGGCCCGAACGGTAATTGGCCGGGTCGGTGACGCCCCATTCCTTCATCCAAAGGGGAAGGTCGGTGGTCGCGCTGTGGCCGTCTTCGATCAGAAATTCAGAGACGTCAAAGCCGATACCCCCGGCGCCGATTACGGCAACGGATGCGCCGACCTCGGCCTTGCCGCGCAGTACGTCAATGTAGCTCAATACATTGTCGCGGTCCTGCCCGGGTATCTGCGGATCGCGCGGGGTGACACCCGTGGCGATCACCACCTCGTCAAAGCCGGTCAGTTCGTCGGCGCTGACTTCGCGGTTCAGTTCCAGTTTGACACCCAGATCGGCCATCATGGTGCGGTACCAGTCGACCAACCCCCAGAATTCCTCTTTTCCCGGAACCTGTTTCGCCATGTTCAGCTGGCCCCCAATTTCACCGGCACGGTCGAACAAGGTGACGCTGTGGCCACGCTGGGCGGCGGTCATCGCGGTGGACAACCCAGCCGGACCTGCGCCGACGATGGCCACGGACTTTGGCTTGTCGGTCTTCTCGATCACCAGCTCGGTCTCGTGACAGGCGCGTGGGTTCACCAGACATGATGTCAGCTTGCCGCTGAACGTGTGATCCAGACAGGCTTGGTTACAGGCAATGCAGGGCGCGATCTTGGCAGACTCTCCTGCCATTGCCTTGGCCACGAAATCCGCATCCGCCAACATCGGACGGGCCAGCGAGACCATGTCGGCACAACCTGTCGACAGCACCTCTTCGGCCACCTCGGGGGTGTTAATGCGGTTCGAGGTGATCACCGGAATAGACACCTTGCCCATCAGCTTTTTCGTCACCCACGCAAAGGCCGCGCGGGGAACGCTGGTGGCAATGGTTGGGATCCGCGCCTCGTGCCAGCCGATGCCAGTGTTGATGATCGTGGCGCCGGCCTTTTCGATCTCTTGCGCCAGTTGCACCACCTCGTCATGGGTCGAGCCGTTGGGAACAAGGTCGATCATTGAAAGGCGGTAGATGATGATGAACTCACGGCCCACTGCCTCACGCGTGCGGCGCACGACCTCGATGGGCAGGCGCATCCGGTTCTCGTAAGACCCGCCCCAGCGATCGGTACGCTTGTTGGTATGGGTCACGAGGAACTGGTTTAGGAAATACCCCTCGGACCCCATGATTTCGACCCCATCATAACCCGCCTTCTGAGCCAGAACGGCAGCGTTGACGATATCGCTGATCTGTTTCTCAATGCCCTCCTCATCAAGCTCGCTTGGAGGGAATGGCGAAATGGGCGATTTTACCGGGCTGGGCGCTACGCATTTCGGGCCATAGGCATAGCGGCCCGCATGCAGGATCTGCATCGCGATCTTGCCGCCCGCCTGATGCACCCGGTCCGTCACGATAGAGTGGTTCGCCACGTCCTTTTCGGTCGTCATCATCGATGCACCCGGCAGAACCGATCCTTCCAGGTTTGGACCAATCCCACCCGTCACCATCAGTGCCACGCCGCCGCGCGCCCGGTCGGCATAGAACTCGGCCACCCGGTTCCAGTCGCCGGTTTCCTCAAGCCCCGTGTGCATCGAGCCCATCAACACACGGTTCTTCAAGGTGGTAAAGCCCAGATCAAGCGGGGCCAGCATGTTTGGGTACGCGGTCATGGCAAAACTCTCCCTCCTGACGTCATGCCCCAAATTGCCGTGCGCGTCACCTTTGTCACGCGAAACCTCACGTCACCCCCTTTGCTGCAGCGGTCACGCTTGGTACAGCTTGGCCGGACAACCATGAGGCCGCGCATGACCCCCGAACAGATCGCCAAACTGCCCTATCGCCCCTGTGTCGGGCTGATGCTGATGAATACTGGGGGTAAAATCTTTGTCGGTCAGCGCAACGACCGGTTTGAGGATGCGTGGCAGATGCCCCAAGGCGGCGTAGACAAAGGTGAGAACGCCCGCGACGCGGCCCTGCGAGAGTTGTGGGAAGAAACCGGCGTTACTGCCGATCTGGTTCAGATCATCGCTGAAACCGATGGCTGGCTACCCTATGACCTGCCGCATGACATCGTGCCCAAGATCTGGAAGGGCCGCTATCGCGGGCAGGAACAGAAATGGTTCCTGATGCGCTTTCTGGGGACTGATAACCAGATCAACATCGAGACTGACCACCCCGAGTTCACCCGCTGGAAATGGCAGGACCCCGCGCGCCTGATTGATGAGATCGTGCCGTTCAAACGAGATGTGTATGAGCGGGTGATGGAGGCGTTTGAGGGGTATTTGGGGTGAGGGCTGTTTGTTCGTTTTCAGCCTGATGAAGCTGATGTCAGGCGTTGCACAAACGCCCATACCTGCAACAGCTCAGGGCTAAATGGATGGACAAGCGTAGCTACAGCCTGAATAAGTGGGTCAATTAAGCTACGCAGGTACTCCTGAATGCCATTCACTCCAACTTGGGAGCTGCTTAGCTCATTCGGCAGTTCAAGATTTGCGAAACTGAGTGTCTTTGTCCCAGTTTTTGGATACTTCATTATTTTCAACGACGCTTTTGTTGCGCTCGTAGGATCGTCGATGGAATGGGCATGTATCGCATTTCAAAGTGTTGCTTGTGGTGACGGTGGTTTCGCCAAGCTTGACAATGACTTCATGCTTCGCAAGGTAGTGAATATCTATATTGCTCTTTCTGCTATTGGTCTTTCTACCGTAGTCTTCCAAGGGTTTTGTCCCCATGAAGTGAAGAAATTTTGGCACGTAGAAGATTATGTTGCTGAAAACACAAAAGTGTTCCACCATGAGTTTAACCGTCGAATTCGCAGTGTGCTGAACAAGAGCGTGCCTAAGGATACCTCGCGTATCCAAGAAACTTTTAACCGTTACAAAGAATATGACCGGCCAAAAGCTAGCGAGATGTATGATCGAGATATTCTTGCGTTGTGGTTCTCTTTTCAAAATACCCGTTTTGAAGCCGCGCGCTGGACGTGTTTCGTTTTTTTCACAGTCGGCGTAGCGCTTCTAACCTACCCAACGGTGACAGTGTTTCTCAAAGTTTGCGCAATCATAATAATGGGTTAAGCATACCCTGCTCTCGATAAAGGTTGCCATTGGCACAGCGGCTGCGGAGTCACAGTTTGCCCACAAAACGGCCCCCCTTCAAACCAATCCCGCCTCCCGCAACAATTCCACCATGTTCGCCTCGGGTCTCGGGCCGATATGCGAAATCACCTCGCGGGCGCAGACATTGCCGATTTTTGCGCAGGTCTCGTAGTCGCGGCCTGTCGCCATGCCGTACAAGAACCCGGCGGCGAACTGGTCGCCCGCGCCGGTTGCGTCGACGGGCACAATCTTTTCAACCGGCACATTAATGCGGGTGCCTTCGTGTAGAATGCTCACCCCATCGCCAGACCGGGTGCAGACGACCAGAGGGCAAATCTCAGCCGTTTTCGCCAGCGCTTCCTCAAGATCGCTGGTTTCAAACAGTGACTTGATCTCGTCCTCGTTGCCGATAACGAAATCCAACTCGTGTTCGATCAGTAGCAGGAAATCGGCGCGGTGGCGTTCCACGCAGAACGGGTCGGAAATGGCGATGCCGGTTTTGCCGCCGCCCTTGTGGCAGTCACGCGCGGCCTCAAGAAACGCAGCCTTGCCCTTTTCCTTGTCGAACAGATAGCCTTCGAGGAACATGATCTGGCTGTTGCCTGCCACCTCATTCGGGACGTCCTTTGACGACAGTTCCGAGGAAATGCCCAGATAGGTGTTCATCGACCGTTCACCATCGGGCGAGACAAAGATCATCGAGCGTGAGGTCGGCAATTCTCCCCCCGGCACGGGCGGGTTGACGAAATCCACCCCGTCCTCGTTCATCGCATCCGCATAAAACCGGCCCAGCGCGTCATCATGAACCCGGCCAATGAACGCGGCGTCCAGGCCCAGCGCACCGGCCCCGGCGATCGTGTTGGCGACCGACCCGCCCGGAGTCTGTACCCGCCCCTCCATCGCGGCATAAAGAACCTCGCCCCGGTCACGTTCGATCAGTTGCATGATGCCCTTCTCGATCCCCATCAGTTCAAGGAAGTTGTCATCGGCCTGGGAAATCACGTCCACAACGGCATTTCCGATGCCAACAAGCTGGTAGGTTTTCATAGGTTCTTGTCCTCAAATTCGCAGAGATCGCGGATGATGCAGGTTGCGCACATCGGTTTGCGTGCCTTGCAATGATAGCGGCCATGCAGGATCAGCCAGTGATGCGCATGAAGCTGGAAATCGGTTGGGATGTTGTCTTCGATTGCGCGCTCAACAGCATCAACGGTTTTACCCGGACAGATACCGGTGCGGTTGCCGACACGAAAAATGTGCGTGTCTACGGCCTGCGCAGGGTACCGCCACCACATGTTCAAAACCACATTGGCCGTCTTGCGTCCCACGCCCGGCAAGGATTGCAGCGCCGCGCGGGAATTTGGAACCTCACCACCGTACTGATCGACCAGAATGCGGCTCAGCTTGATGACGTTCTTCGCCTTCTGGCGGAACAGGCCAATGGTCTTGATATGCTCGATCAACCCCTCTTCGCCCAGATCCAGCATCTTTTGCGGCGTATCTGCGATCTGAAACAAGGCGCGCGTGGCCTTGTTGACACCTGCATCTGTCGCCTGCGCCGATAGGGCCACGGCGACGACAAGCGTATAGACGTTCACATGCTCCAGCTCACCCTTGGGTTCGGGGTCAGCGTCATGGAAGCGCGTGAAGATCTCGCGGATTTTGTGATAATCGAGTTGCTTTGCCATCCGACCCTTAATGCAATGCCTGAACCGGCGGGTAAAGTGCGTCAGGCACGAGTTGCGGCAAAGAAATGCGCTTCTTGCGGAACGATGAACACCCCGTCCTTGTCGTAAGGGGCAAGGTGATCGGCGATATCCTTCAGAACGCGGTCAATGACGGCATCCCCTTTTGCGCGCATGTCCTGTTCCACCGGCAAGGCCAGAACCTGCGCCCGCAAGTCTTCAAATCGGCGGTGGAGTGTGATGATGTCATGCTCGGCAACCCGAAACCCGGCGTCGTCCAAAAGCGCGGTGATCAGATCGCCATCGCGAAACGAAAACGGCGCCCGCGCCTTTTGCGCGGCACCGTGGCTGACATGCCGCTCCAGTGCTTCGGCCAACCCGTTGTTGAACTCTGAGATCGCGCTCCAGCAGGTCAGGCACAGTTTACCACCCGGTTTCAGCACGCGGTGTATCTCGGCCAGTGCCGCAGGTTTGTCGGGAAAGAATTGTAGCCCTTGCTGAATACAGGCCACATCAAAACTATGATCGTCAAAAGGCAGGTCAGTGACATCGGCAGCCATCCAGTCCACGGAATGGCTGGACGCAGGTGTCAACGCCGAGGCCACGTCGATCATCGTCTGGTTCAAATCAGCACCGACAACGCGCCCACGACCCGGTAACGTTGCGATGATCTCTCGCGTAAGCGCACCGGTGCCACAGGCGACATCCAGCACATGGTCATTTTCGCAGAGTCCCAGCTTTTTAACCGTGGCCTTCGCCAGCGGCGCGAACATGGCAGGCACGGAATGATCCTGGTACTTTCGGGCAGCGGCACCGGACAGGTGGAAGGCGTCGGCTTGGGGCATATCAGTCGCTCCTGAGTTTCCTCAGAGTAATCAGCCGGGCTGATTCCAACAATGGGCACAAAAATCGCAAGTTTCGGGTCGCTTCGGTCAGGTTCGACCGTCTAGGATCAGGGCGAGCCACAAAAAGGTGACAGCCATGAATATCCAAAACTCCGAATCCGGTTATCACTACAACGTCATGCGGCGCGCCATCGACCTGATTGACCAAGGCGGCGAGGGGCTGAGCCTTGAAGAACTGGCGCGTGAGATGAACATGAGCCCGGCCCATTTCCAGCGCCTGTTCTCGCGCTGGACCGGGGTGTCGCCGAAACGCTTTCAGCAATATCTGACATTGGGTCACGCCAAAGCCCTGCTGCGCGACCGGTTTACGACGTTGGAGACGGCGCACAACGTTGGCCTTTCAGGCAGTGGCCGCTTGCATGACCTGTTCTTGAAATGGGAATCCATGAGCCCCGGGGAATACGCCCGCAAAGGGGCTGGGCTGACAATCTATTGGGGCTGGTTCGAAAGCCCCTTTGGCCCGGCCCTTGTCATGGGGACTGAAAGGGGGATCTGCGGTTTGGCCTTCGGGGCAGAGTCCGGCGAAGAAGGCGCGATGGAGGATATGCTTTCACGTTGGCCACAGGCTGATTTTGTCGAGGACCCGATGCGGCTGCGGCCTTGGGCACTCGGCGCCTTTGGCGCGGCCAGCGACCGGCTGGAGCCGACACCGCTCTACCTGATTGGCTCACCCCTCCAGATCAAGGTGTGGGAAGCTCTGATGCACATCCCTTCGGGCCATGTCACAACCTATTCCGAGATCGCAGAACGGGTCGGCTCACCTCGGGCCGTTCGTGCCGTGGGAACGGCGGTTGGGCGCAACCCTGTCAGCTGGTTGATCCCCTGCCACCGGGCATTGCGCAAATCCGGGGGCTTGGGCGGCTATCACTGGGGCTTGCCGGTCAAACGCGCCATGCTCGCCTACGAGGCCGCGCAGGCCGATGCCTGATTGACAGGCAGGCTTGCCAATGCAACAAGGCGGCTAGGTTCGGGTCCCCTGCCGCTCGCGGTCTTATGATTTTGGTGAAACCCGGTTGAGTGAACATCTGTTGCCCTTTCCCGGCGCACGGATGGCAATGCGAGCCCCGTCCAATCTTTGCGCCCGTTTACGGAAACGAGGCAAGACATGACACAAACCGAAACAATCGCCCCGATAGGCGAACTCAAGGCGCAGGGCAAGCGGCTGCGTGAAAAACTGCGCGGCACAGGGGTCGACCTGTCGCACGCACAATCGCTGGAACTGGTCGCCCACCAGCATGGCGTGCGCGACTGGAATACGCTGCGCGCCATGGCCGGAAACCGGATGCACCTGCGTGTGGGTGACAGGGTCAAGGGCACCTATTTGGGTCAGACCTTCACCGCTGAGATTCGCGGCCTGACTGTATTGGGCGATGGGGCGCACAGGCGGATTACCCTGCAGTTCGACGCGCCCGTCGACGTGGTCACTTTCGACAGCTTTTCGTCGTTCCGGCAACGGGTCAGTGGCGAGGTTGGATGGGATGGCCGGTCCACGCGCCGAACATCGAATGGTGAACCGCAGTTGGTGGTTCGACCCATCTGACAAACTAAGGGCAAGGCACATCTCTTCGCCTTGCCCAATCTGTTTTCGATGGTGTTTGATTTTACTCTAGCGTCCAGCCGCCAACGGCTTTGACCTCAAGAAAATCCTCAAGACCCCAAACGCCGCCTTCGCGTCCATTGCCCGATTGCTTCATCCCGCCAAACGGCGACCCGGCGCTGCGTGACTGACCATTCATCTCGACCATGCCCGACCGCAGATGACGCGCCATCCGGTTGGCCCGCGCGCCGTCCTGAGTCTGGACATAGTTGGTCAGGCCATACGGCGTGTCATTGGCGATCTCGATGGCTTCATCCTCGGTATCGAAGGGGATCATGGTCAAGACCGGGCCAAAGATTTCCTCGCGCGCGATGGTCATCTGGTTGTTGGCATCTGCAAACACCGTGGGGCGCACGTAGTAGCCCTTGTTCAGCCCCTCGGGCCGCCCTGTGCCACCTGCAACCAGACGCGCGCCTTCGTCGATGCCTTTCTGGATCAGATCCTGAATCTTGGTCCACTGAACCTCGTTCACGACCGGGCCGATATGGCGTCCTTCCTCGGACGCCGGTCCAACAGTGACCTTGCCAGCCACTTCGGCGGCTGTCTCGACCGCCTGATCATAGATTGGGCGCTGCACCAGCATACGGCTCGGGGCGTTGCAGCTTTGGCCGGTGTTCTGCATCATATGCAACACGCCGCGCTTGACCGCCTTTTCGTCGGCATCGGCAAAGATCACGTTTGCGCCCTTACCGCCCAGTTCCAGATGCACCTTCTTCAACGTATCCGCAGCATTCTTGGAAATCGCAGTACCGGCGCGGGTCGAGCCGGTAAAGCTGACCATGTCCACGTCCGGATGGCCTGAAAGCTGTGACCCAACTCCGGCGCCATCACCGTTCACCAGATTGAAAACCCCGGGCGGGAAACCGGCCGCATCCATCATCTCGGCAAATATCATAGCGTTTAGCGGGCTCTGTTCCGACGGTTTCAGAACCATTGTGCAACCCGCAATTGCCGCAGCACCCACCTTGAGCGTGATCTGGTTCATCGGCCAGTTCCACGGCGTGATCAGGGCAGCGACACCAACGGCCTCAAAAATGATCCGGTCATTGGGGGCATGATCACCCAGCGGGCGTTCGAACTGGAAGTCACGCGCCGCGCGGATGAAGTTTTTCAGATGGTAAATCCCCGCACCCGATTGCGCCGTGCGCGACAGATCAATGGGCGCACCCATCTCAAGCGACATGGCCTGTGCCAGATCTTCGGCGCGGGACTGATAGATCTCGGCCAGTTTTTCGACCAAAGCAATCCGATCCGCGACCGGGGTGGCCATCCACCCTGGCAAGGCCGCCTTGGCCGCCGCCACAGCTGCATCCGTATCGGCCTGCGTACCGAGTGAGATGACCGCGCATGGCTCTTCGGTCGAGGGGTTGATGACGTGAAAGTCATTGCCCGACGCGGGGGCCACCCACTGACCGTTGATGTAAAAATCGCGTTTTTCGATCATGGCGTATTCTCCTGTGCCCGCAGCTCAAAATAGCGTAGTTGCGGCTACTCTGGCACCGGCAACAGGGCGCGGCAAGACATGATTTGATCAAATCATTCCGCGCGAATGCAAGGTTTAACAATCGCGGAAAGTGTTTAGGTTGACGGCAGCCGAATCGGGCTTTTACAGCAAAGGAGCTTCACAATGGGTTTGCGCATCAACGATACGGTTCCGAACTTCACAGCAGAAACGGACCAAGGCACCATTCAGTTTCACGACTGGATCGGCGACAGCTGGGCAATCCTGTTCTCGCACCCCAAGGATTTTACGCCTGTCTGCACGACCGAATTCTCGGCCGTCGCGCAACTGAATGACGAATGGGCGGCCCGCAACACCAAGGTGCTGGGCGTGTCGGTGGACGGCGTCGAAGACCACAAAAAGTGGAAAAAGGACATCGAAGCCTATGGCAACGCCAATCCCGGCTTTCCCATCATCGCCGATGACGGGTTAGCGGTATCCAAGGCGTTCGACATGCTGCCAGCCGAGGCATACCTGCCCGATGGCCGCACACCCGCAGACAGCGCCACCGTGCGGTCGGTCTTTATCATCGGGCCGGACAAACAGCTGAAGCTGTCCATGACCTATCCGATGACCGTGGGCCGGAACTTTGCCGAGATTTTGCGTGCGCTGGACGGTTTGCAAATGTCGGCCAAGGGTGTGGCCACACCAGCAAACTGGATACCGGGCGAGGACGTGATCATCCCCCCTGCGGTGTCAAACGACGAGGCGAAAGAAAAGTTTGGTGAGTTCAAAACGGTCTTTCCATATCTTCGTACGACAAAAGCACCGTCCTAATACGGATTTGGGTATTGGGGGCCGACTCGGCCCCCAATCGCGCGTTCGGGCGCAGTTTGGCAAAGATGTTAGTCCGACGCAGCGGGCGGGCGCTGAGGGTGTAGATGCAGCTGCGCCCGATAGGCAGCACGCTTAAACTCTCGGGTCAGTTTATCAGACAAAGGTGGCTTGCTCTGAATGGTCGAGCCGCCGATTTCGCCCGCAATTTCCTGATTGCCACTGCCTTGCAACGCATGGATCGGCTGGCCGGTCAGCCAGTGCATCTGAAGAAACGTATCCACGGGCCGGTCGATCTGAGTGGTGGCAGCCAGCAGACGGTTGGCCGCGCGTCGCCCCACCAGTTGACAGACACATTGCAGGCCGATCACCTTGGGCAGGATCAGGCGCAGCCCGTTTTGGCAAGCAAGGGTTTGGGCCGGGACTTCGCGCTGTTTCACGGGGATGCGGATGTAGTGATCCGGCGTGGCGATCGGTTCTAGCATCTCCAACGCCTCGGCCATACGCGGGGCGTCGATACGCAGGTCATCTTCGGTGATGATCGCCAGATCAATCTCTTCCTCGACCATCCTGCGCCAGATACGGCGGTGGCTTTCGAAGACGCCGATCTCTGCCGGCTGCAACGCAAACGGATAATGCGGTCGGTGCAGGTTGCCGGGGTGCAGCTGAACTCTGGCAATTTGATCAGGGTCGCGGCCATTTACTGCCTCGAAAAGCTCGGCATTGGGAAGGTCGGCGCAAAGCCGTTCAGCATTGGGGCGCCGGGCCATACTTGAGGACATATGAATGACAAAAGATCGCATAGCGCTTTGCATAGATCACAGATGCTTGCAGGGAAAGCGAAACTCTGCGCCGCGCGTTTTCAGAACCCGCAGGGCGAGCCGGACTTTAGGTGAAGGCACCGAAAGGCACGGACATCAGTTCGTGATTTGCCCCTTATATGGTAGGGTGGCGGTGGCAGACCCGCATTCAGGCAGACCGTCGACCTCGAGCATACAGGCCGTGCAAGACAGGAGAGGACGATGGCATTCACAGATTGGTACGTTGAAGGCGACGCTTTCGGGAACTGCAATTGCGGCTATGCCTGCCCCTGCCAGTTCGAGGAATTGCCGACCCACGGTCATTGCCGCGGGTTCGAGGTTTTAGAGATTTCCAAAGGTCATTTCGGGGACATCGACCTCACCGGGGCAAAGGCCGCGTTGATTTACGCCTGGCCGGGCCCGATTTTTGAGGGCGGCGGTGAGATGCAGGTGATTATCGACCCCAGCGCATCGGATGCTCAGCGGGTTGCACTGGAAAAGATCTTTCATGGGGAAGAGACCGAGGAAATGGCAACCCATTGGTTCGTCTTCCGAGCCATGTGCAAAACCATTCACGAAACGCTGTTTGCGCCCATTGACTTTGAAATGGACATAGAGGGGCGCACCGCGAAGGTCGCAATCGGGGACGTCCTGAACTCGACCGGTCGCCCAATTCAGGCGCCCCACGGTGGCGGCGAACACCGCGTTCGCATCGACATCCCCGGCGGGATTGAGTTTACCCTGGCCGAAATCGGCAGCGCGTCGACCAAGGCGGATGCTGCGATCAAGCTGGACCTGACCGACAGCTACGGGCAATGGCACGTCATGAAGCACGGACCGTCAGGAGTGGCGCATTAGCGATCTACGTCATGACCCAAGCGTGCAAGACGGCGATGTTTTTGCGGAAGCTATCCGTCGACTGACGAGGCACCGTTAAAGTTTTCGAAACCGTCAGTGGTCTCAACCACCTCTGCCTCGAAATGGGCGATCATCGACATTGCGATTGGTTCGATCTGGTCATGCCAGACCTGCCCGCCGTAGAAATCGCCCTTTATCTTCTCTCTTGCCTCAATCGAGGGGAAGGCGCGCATCCAGTGAACCTTGTCTGCATCTTCCAAATCCCGAAGCGGGCCGAAAACCAGCATACCAGCGTCGCGCAGTGCTGAGCGATTATGCTTTTCAAAGAACGTGATAAACTCCTCTCGGCGTCCGGGCTTGAGGGTGTAGTGACGTATTTCAAGGATCATGTAAGGGCCTCTTAGAACAGTCCTTTTACTTTCGGTGTCGCCCATCGACTTTTCAAGAGGTAGCGAAAGCAGCCCTTATAAAAAAGACCCCGGTCGAAACCGGGGCCTTTCGGGTCAAAAAAGGCGTGCAGATTAGTCTGCGCTTTCCTCTTTCTTTTCTTTTTTCTCAGGCACAACCTCTTCGCCAGTTTCCTGATCGACGACTTTCATTGACAGGCGGACCTTGCCGCGGTCGTCAAAGCCCAGCAGCTTGACCTTTACTTCCTGACCTTCCTTCAGAACATCCGACGGATGGTTCAGGCGGCGGTTTTCGATCTGGGACACGTGGACCAGACCGTCGCGCTTGCCAAAGAAGTTCACGAAGGCACCGAAGTCGACGATCTTGACCACTTTACCGGTGTAGATCTGACCTTCTTCCGGCTCGGCCACAATCGAATAGATCATGTCATAGGCCTTTTTGATCGATTCACCATCGGGCGAGGCGATCTTGATGACCCCGTCATCGTTGATGTCGACCTTGGCACCCGAGGTTTCCACGATCTCGCGGATGACCTTACCGCCCGAGCCGATCACTTCACGAATCTTGTCAGTCGGGATGTTCATGGTCTCGATACGCGGCGCGTGGACCGAGAATTCGCTGGTCTCGGACAGGGCTTTGCCCATCTCACCCAGGATGTGCATCCGGCCATCTTTGGCCTGTGCCAGGGCGGTTTCCATGATCTGCGGCGTGATGCCTGCGACCTTGATGTCCATCTGCAACGAGGTGATGCCGTTTTCGGTACCCGCTACTTTGAAGTCCATGTCGCCAAGGTGGTCTTCGTCACCCAGAATGTCGGTCAGAACGGCGTACGACCCGTCATCTTCCAGGATCAGACCCATGGCGACACCGGCAACCGGAGCCTTCAGCGGAACACCCGCGTCCATCATCGAAAGCGAACCGCCACAGACCGACGCCATCGAGGATGAGCCGTTGGATTCAGTTATCTCTGACACCACGCGGATGGTGTAGGGGAAGTCGGTCGGCGCAGGCAGAACCGCCTGCAGCGCGCGCCATGCCAGCTTGCCATGACCAATCTCACGACGACCAGGCGAACCAACGCGACCAACCTCACCAACCGAGTAGGGAGGGAAGTTGTAGTGCAGCAGGAAGTTCGATTTGAAGTTGCCATGCAGCGCGTCGATAAACTGCTCGTCGTCACCGGTGCCCAGCGTGGTCACAGCCAGTGCCTGCGTTTCACCACGGGTGAACAGGGCGGAACCGTGCGTACGGGGCAACAGCGAGGTTTCGGCTTCGATCGCGCGAACATCGGTGGTTGAACGACCGTCGATGCGCTTGCCGCCTTTGACGACGTCACCGCGCAGAATGCCGGCTTCCAGCTTTTTCATCGCCGAACCAAGGTTGCTGTCTTCCAGCTGTTCCTCGGTCAGTGCTTCCTTGATCGCTTCACGGGCTGCAGCAACAGCGGCGGTGCGCTCTTGCTTGTCGGTGATTGCAAAGGCCGCGCGCATCTGCTCTTCACCGGCGGCTGCAACGGCAGCGTACAGGTCCGAGTAATCGGGGGCTTCGAAGGCGAACGGCTCTTTCGCGGCTTCTTCGGCCAAACCGATGATCAGATCGATGACCGGCTGAATCTGCTCATGCGCGAAAGTCACGGCACCCAGCATTTCAGCCTCGGACAATTCGTAGGCTTCCGATTCCACCATCATCACGGCGTCTTTGGTACCAGCCACAACCAGGTCCAGACGCTGTTCGGGGTTCAGGCGCAGGTCCTGCATGTCGTCCACGGTCGGGTTCAGGACGTATTCACCATCCACGAAACCAACACGGGCACCGGCGATCGGGCCCATGAACGGCGCACCGGAAATGGTCAGCGCAGCCGACGCCGCGATCATCGCAACGATGTCGGGATCGTTGACCAGATCGTGACTCAGCACGGTGCACATCACCAGCACTTCGTTCTTGAAGCCGTCAACGAACAGCGGGCGGATCGGACGGTCGATCAGACGCGCGGTCAGCGTTTCTTTCTCGGTCGGGCGCGCCTCGCGCTTGAAGAAGCCGCCCGGAACCTTACCGGCGGAATAGTATTTCTCTTGGTAGTGTACGGTCAGCGGGAAAAAGTCCTGGCCGGGCTTTTGCTCTTTGGCAAAGGTCACGTTCGCCATGACGCTGGTTTCGCCCAGCGTGGCAATCACGGTGCCGTCGGCCTGACGGGCAATCTTGCCGGTTTCCAGTGTAAGCGTTTCTTCGCCCCACTGCATTGATTTCTTTGTTACATCAAACATATGCGTATCCTAAAAGGGAGCACTCCCAGGCGCATCCCGGGTCTCCCGTTTGCTTGGCGGCCCCATTGCCGCCGACCCCACTTTATCTTCCATTCGAGTGCCGGGGTCAGGGCACAACGTCTCAGATGTCTGGCGCATACATGAGAATGGACCCGAAGGAAAGCGAAACCGAACGGCCAGACCGCGCGGCGCAGCGTCGAAACTATGCCCTTTTCGGATGGGCTTGCGAGACAAAGCACCTAGATTGAGGCATGTGTATCAACGACCCGCCGTCGGAGGATGTGGATGATCACCCTGATGCGGTTCCTGTTCGCGGCGTTTATGGTCGCGGTGGCCCATGCGGCACCTGCCGCGTCTTTGGGCTGGGCTGACCTTCCGGACCCTTCGGTGCAGGATTATGAGGATCCGTTCCGCGACCTCAGCCCCGAGCAATTCGATGATCCGGGTGCTGTTAAACAGCGACTGGACGCCGAGATATTCCCATGAACCTGTCCGCCTGATCAGCCTGCTGACCATCGACTCCTCCGATTACTGAATGAACGTGGTCGACGGCCTGATGCCGATGCGCGCGACCTTCCGGTTGGATGTAAACCACGCCGAACCGCTAGGCGCGCAGACCGACCAGAGCACCGACGTCCTAAGCTTTGGCGGCCACTTGCGGGCCGCGGCACAGCGAAAAACGAGGGCTTTCTCGCGCAGGACTCAGGATTAAAAAGGGGCGCGTTGTAACGTTTAGTTGCCATCGCCCTGATTTTGGGCGGCGGTTTTGCCGCCCTGAAAGCTGAGGCGGTGTCTGCAGAATCCCCAATACGCCGGTGGCAATAATGATGCGCTATTGCCTGCGGCTGGCACTGAATTCAGAAAAGGCGAAGAGGTAGGGAAGGAGCCCTAAATCAAAATAACGTTGCCCCGAATTGACTGCGGGGCAACGCCTCAATCATATCAAGCGACTGATCTCAGATGCCGGAACGGAATCTTCTCGAAATGGAGAGAACACCCCATACCAAGGGTTCGGCGATTGTCTAGGGAACAATGGACCATCAATCCGGCCTCAGAAAAGGTAACATCCTCGATGGGATCGATATCGTTGTCTTCAAGACCCGGAAAGTATGGGCGGAGGTCAGTCAGGATGCGGCTGAAAAACTCGTCTGGGCTTTCGCCGGTTTCGGCTTTGATTGCCCTGATGCGCGCGGCGTCGCTTTCGTCAAGCTTCCGCGAAAAGTTACCTCCCTGGCCGACTTCGACAAGGGAATTGTCGATCTCCAGCTCGACCCCACGTTTCCAGCGTAGCGGCATTCCAACTTTCCAGGTCACCCACGGTTTTCCGTTCGCTGTATCGCGATAGCCGGGCGTCCCGATCCCCCAGTGACGCGTCAGCGCGTCGCGATATCCCTCAACCTGCTTTTTCCAGTCGCCCGACGTCACATCAAGCCTCACAATCGGGCCTGATAGGCTGGTTCTTTTCAGGACTTCCAGAAAACGGGTTGGTTCGATGATGGAAAGCGCGGTTACCGCTACGGCCCAGAGGGATGCGTGTGGATCTCGGTAATCTGGCTCTGGACGATACCCAAGTTCATTCATCCGTTTAAGGAACGCCTCAACATCAAACCGCACAACCGGGAGTACGGTTCTGTCGTCGGGTGAAGGCGATTTAAGGGCTAATTGCAACCCATAGGAGTCCGGGAAACCAAACCCTCGAGCAAGGCCCTGATCCAAATGGTTCCATTTGATCTGGTCCCGGATGGGCCAAAGCGCAGTTTTGAGCAATTTGTAAGACTGAAAATCAAGCGACATGCTTTTCTCCTGACGGCTCCATACGCTCGCAATTATGACGGGAGCCTCTGTGACAGAGAGCATTGTCGAACTTTCGGGTGTGTTCATTGCTTTTTGGGCTTGCGAGTGCCCCGGCGCTTGCCTTTCACCAAAGTGCGCAATGCCGCGCGATTAGTCAATAGTAGGTTCGCAAAAAAGTTGTATGCCCTAGCACGGCGGAATGAAACGTTTGCGGTTCTTCTTGTAATATCTTGTACCACAAAAAAACGCCCGCCAAAGTGGCGGGCGTTTCAAATCTGCAAGCGGTACGATCCAGCCTCAGCGGCGGATGCCCAGCTTTTTGATCAGGTCCTGGTAACGCGCTTCTTCCTTGCCCTTCAGGTAGTCCAGCAGCTTACGACGCTGGGCAACCATCTTCAGCAGACCGCGACGACCATGGTTGTCTTTCTTGTGGGTCTTGAAGTGCTCGGTCAGGGTGTTGATGCGCGAGGTCAGGATGGCAACCTGGACTTCTGGCGAACCGGTGTCGCCGTCCTTGGTTGCGAATTCTTTCATGACGCGTGCTTTTTCAGCGGCAGTGATCGACATCGGGGTCTCCTTTTAAGGTTAGCGTGAATGGCGCAGGCCGGGATGTCGTCCAGCGCAGGCCCATGGAGAAAACCGCACCGATTCCGATGCGGATGGGCGCGTATAGGCGTATTTTCTTCGAATGGCAAAGGGTTTCTTAAATCAGCTTAGCGCGGTCAGGTGCGCCAGTTCAGCACCCGAGATCAGTTGAATGTCGTCAGCGGTCAATCCTTCTGCGCCAAGCAACTGCGCAACACCCTGCCCGTCAACAACCACATGGACCAGATTTTCGTTCTCAGCGTCAGTTTCGATCTGAATTTCCGGATCATCCTGACCGTCCCAGGACACGAAAAGCTTATCCTGGCCGGGTTGGAAATCCATCACGGTCACCGCTTCATCCTCGGCATCGGGGTCAAGAATGATGTCATCCGCGCCGTCGCCCCCGGTAACGATGTCTCCACTGCCTGCCAGAAATGTGTCCTCTCCGGCACCGCCGTTCAGAAAGTCAGGGGCGTGTTCGCCATCGGGGTCCTCACCGGTAAGCACATCATTGCCATCGCCGCCGAACAGAACGTCCTCGCCCGCGCCTCCGTCCAGGATATCGTCGCCGAAACCGCCATGCAGCGCGTCATCGCCGTCACCGCCAAGCAGAGTGTCATCGTCCTGCCCGCCGTAAAGGGTATCGTCGCCCGCACCCCCTTCCATCTGATCTGCGCCGAAATGGCCGTAAAGCGTATCTTCGCCGTCACCCCCTGCCATCAGGTCATCCCCGTCCTCACCGCGAAGGATGTCATCTCCTACACCGCCTAAAATGGTGTCTAAACCGGCGCCCCCATGCAGCACGTCATTGCCTTCGCCGCCATCAATGATGTCATCGGCGGCAAAACCATTGATCTGATCATCTCCGTCCTGCCCGTTCAAAACATCCGCTTCGGCGGTGCCAGCAATGACCAGATCGCCTTGATACTCGGACACAATCGTTCCGGTTGGGGGCGTACCGGTTGAGGAGTCTTCCGCCTCGGTCTGCTCTTCAGCTTCGGTCTGGTCTGCAGGTTCGAGCGTATCTTCCTCAGGCGTGTCGATTTCAATAAATTTACCCTCAGAGATTTCGTCGGGCTGGTCATCAATGCTGTCGTCCTCTTCAGGCGCGTCATCAGAGACAAACGCGTCGCTCAAGGCAATAGCCGCACCACCGACGGCGGCAAGGCTCAGCAAACCGAACAGAAACATGGGAACCCTCCGTGAACGCATCGCCCCGACGGTAAATATCCCATGCAATCAACCGCTTGGTCAAAGCCAAGCTGGTCTTGTGGTTAACCCTTTGTCACCATGGTTCGGGTTGCTGAGTATACGCGATATAGAGCGGATGTTTCGGGTGCCCTTCCTTGGTCAGCCCCAGATGAAACAGCGGCAGACCCGTTCCGCGCAAAAGGGTTTCGACCGCAGGGCCACGCTCCAGATGCGCACCGTGGGTGCCCCAGGCGGCAATGACCTGATCGGCCCAATCTGCTCCGCCCAGAATGGCGGCGTCATTTTCCGGCCCCACCGGATCGGCTGCGGCGCGCATCTTGCGCGGGTCGGTGTCGCGCCAGGCAAAGATGTTGGTCACTTGAAACGCGCCGAACCCCAGCGCCCGCGCGCGCCGTTCACAGCGCTCGACGGTCGGGTCATTCTGCACCTCGGTCGCGGTCGATGGGTTCAGCATCACGAACAGCGCCTTGCGACCTGCTGGGTCCCAGATACGGGTCAGGCTATAGCGATATTTCTCGCAGTCAGAGTAAACGGCGGTCGAGGGCGCATCGCCTTTGGTATGGGAACGGGTGATCATGTCCTTCGCCTAGCATGCCGGTCAATCGACGAACACCCGGTGCGGGTGTAGCTCACCGGATTTATATATGCCCACGGCCACGGCCTTGCCGTCGAGCGAAGCCCATGCCTCATCGCCATATTCCACGTCACCAGCCAGAACCATGCCCGGATTGCCATTGCGCAGACGGGTGGCGCCCTCAGGGGTGCACTTCAGCTCTGGCAGGTCGGTCAGGCCGGTTTCCAGCGGGTGTAGATACTCGTCCAGCGCGGGTGTCTTGGCCATTTCGTCGATCTGCTCGATGCTCAGGCCGTCTTCGGCCTCGAACGGGCCGGACCAGATGCGGCGCAGTTCTTTGACGTGGCCGTGGCATCCCAGTGCTTCGCCCAGATCGCGGGCAATCGAGCGGACATAGCCGCCTTTGCCGCAGGTCATCTCTAGCACAACGTGGTCTTGATCAGGGCGGTCGACCAGAACCAGTTCCTCAACCCAAAGCGGGCGGGCGGACAGTTCCACATCCTCACCATCGCGAGCCAGCTTGTAAGCACGCTGTCCGTCGATCTTCACGGCTGAGAACTTGGGCGGCACCTGCATGATGTCGCCCAGAAACGGGGTCAGCGCCTGTTTGATATCGTCATCCGAAGGGCGCGCATCGCTCTGCGCAATCACTTCGCCCTCGGCATCGTCGGTGTTGGTGGCTTGTCCTAGACGCACGGTGAAGGTGTAGGCTTTCAGCGCATCGGTGATGTAGGGGACGGTCTTGGTCGCCTCACCCAAAGCCACGGCCAAAACGCCGGTTGCTTCGGGGTCCAGAGTACCCGCATGGCCCGCTTTCTTGGCGTCCATAGCCCAGCGCACCTTGTTGACCACAGCGGTCGAGGTCATGCCCGCAGGCTTGTCCACCACCAGCCAACCGGAAATGTCGCGGCCCTTGCGTTTGCGTCCCATCTTGCACCTTGATCCTTGCTGAGGCGCGCGACCTAGCGGATCGCTCTGCCGCTGTCAATTTCAGGGCGCGTCTTCTACCACCCCCACAATGGGACCCAGCGAAAACCCGATGTCAGACCGGTTGCTGGCCCGCTCATACATTCGGGAAATATTGCCGTCGAGAAACAGCGCGTTCGGAGTTTTCAGCACATCGCGAAACAGGCTGCCAAACTCGTGGAAGGTGACATAATCGTCCGAGATTGCAAACACCGCCCGCGCCCCATCCGCGCTGGTGCCCACCCCATTGCGCACATAGAGCGAGGTCGAATCAGGCAGAAAACGCGGATGCAATTCCCCGTCAATCACCAGCATCGGGCCGGACTGGGTAGCAAAGCGGCACAAGGGTGCCCGATCTACGTAGTCCAGCGTTTCGAACACGTCGGCGCGACCGTCACGGATGCAGAACACTCCGTTGGGCAACAGGCCGAAATTGCCCGGCCCTGCATTGGGGATCACGCGCATCTGTTCTTGACCATCTTCGACATAATGGCCAACGGGTGAGCGGTCATCGTGGTACATGCCCGCATTCATCGCGAAAGCCAGACGTTTGCCGTCGGCGGCCAGCACTTCGTTCACCGAGGAGAAATGCCCCAGCAACTCGCCATTTTCATCCTTCAGAAACAGGCGAAGGTCTGCCTCGGACGCATCCACTTCGCAAACCGTGTAACGCTTTTCTTCATGGGTCACCTTTTCGCAGGTCACCGCAGCAGCTTGCGCGGCCCAAAGGACAGCGCCCAAGGAGATAAGTGCGCGTATCACTCGTCCAGATCGCGGCGCACCGCGTCCTGTTCAAACATGCGGCGTGTGTCGTCCAGACGATCAAACGTGTCATCCAGACGGAACCGCAGATCGGGCGAGAATTTCAGGCCGACCTTCTTGCCAACCACGCGCCGCAATTCACCCTTGTTGCGGGCCAGCAGTTCAATCACGTCCTCCTGCCCTTTGCCACCTAGGGGCAGCACATAGGCCGTCGCGATCTTCAGATCGGGTGAAGTGCGCACCTCACCCACAGTGATGGACATGCGATTCAGGTCGGGGTCGTGGACATCTCCGCGCGCCAGAACCTCGGACAGGGTGCGGCGGATCAGCTCGCCGACGCGCAGCTGTCGTTGGGACGGGCCGGGGCCATCGTGGAATTTGTTCTTTGCCATACCCCCGATCTAAGCCCAAAGCAGGGCTTTGCCAAGCGGGCGCGAACGGGGTAGGAGGCTTTGAGCCGACAAATACGAAAGGACCAGCACAATGACCCATATTCCGGGGATCGTTATCACAGGGGCTTCGGGCCGCATGGGGCAGATGCTGATCAAGACTGTTTCGGACAGCGACCACGCCCGTCTGGTCGGAGTGGTCGAGCGTGAGGGTCATGACTGGATCGGTCAGGACGTAGGCGAAACAATGGGTGCTCAGGCGCTGGGTGTCAAAGTGACCGATGACCCGCTGGAGGCTTTCGCGCAGGCACAGGCGGTGATTGATTTCACAGCGCCTGAGGCGACACTGGGATTTGCTGCTCTGGCGGCACAGGCGCGTTGCGTGCATGTGATCGGCACCACCGGAATGACCGAGGACCAGATCGCAGCGTTAGAGCCTGCCGCGCGCCATGCTGTCATCGTACGGGCGGGGAACATGAGCCTTGGTGTCAACTTGCTGGTGCAACTTACCAAAAAAGTCGCCGCCGCGCTGGATGAGGATTTTGATATCGAGGTGATCGAAGGCCACCACCACCACAAGGTCGATGCTCCTTCGGGCACCGCGTTGATGCTGGGTGAGGCCGCCGCCGAAGGGCGGGGCGTCAAGCTGGCAGATGTGGCCGACAGGGGCCGCGATGGCATCACCGGCGCGCGCAAAAGGGGCGACATCGGGTTTCACGCCATTCGCGGCGGTGACATCGTGGGTGAGCATGACGTTCTTTTTGCCGCCCCCGGTGAAAGGATCGTGCTGCGCCACCTTGCCACTGACCGCGCCATCTTTGCTCGCGGCGCGCTGAAAGCAGCGCTGTGGGGGCAAGGCAAGACGCCCGGCCAGTACGATATGGTTGATGTGCTGGGGCTATGAACCGGTCACGGCACGGCCTGCACAACAGGCGGTGCGCGTTGACTCAAATGTACGACACCACCGGTTTAGCGTCTTTTTCGCGCGTCACCGGGTCGGAGGATTAGAAATCGATCGCGATGCCTTTTTTCTCCCAATCGCCATAGCGTGCGGGGTCGGGCCCATCGCGACCACCCAGTTCCCTGGGCATCTTCTTGGCTTCGGTATCGGCTTTCTTGCGGCGCTCTTCCGCCTCGGCCAGTGCGCGTTGGGCGGCAGGGGGCAGGTCTTTGCGGTCGTCACTCATGACATCGGGTTCCTTTCCGTGCATGGGCTTGATATACGCCCGCGTCCGCTGTTGGCAATGCGGACGCGTTTATAATCAAAGGCGGTTCTATGTCCGACAACGCAACAGCGGCGCGACGCAGCGCGATCTATCTGCTGGATCAAATACTGGGCGAAGGGCGGCTTTTGCCTGAATGCCTGGCCGCCGGCGCGTTGGACCGGCTTGCACCGGACGATCGCGCCCGGGCGCAACGTCTGACCTTGCAAACCCTTCGCGGGCTTGAACGCGCCGACCGGTTGCTGGACAACCATCTGAATCGCACGCCCGCTTTGACTGTCCGGAACGCGCTGCGTCTGGGCGCGGTTGAGCTGTGCTTGGGTGAAGCTGCACATGGCGTGGTTAATTCCATGGTCGAAATCGTGGGCCGGTCGCGCAAGCATGGGCGGCTCAAGGGTCTGGTGAATGCGGTTCTGCGTAAAGTGGCCGCCGAAGGACCCGAGGCCTGGCCCAAAATGCGTGTACCGCGTATGCCCGATTGGCTACGCGAGCCATTGATCGCGGCCTGGGGGGCGGACGCCGTCGCAGGAATGGAACGTACCCATTTCGCTGGCGCTCCACTGGATATCACGGTCAAGCCGGGTGCAACCGGACCCGGAGAGGCGCTGCCGACCGGGTCACTTCGTGTTCACGATGCGGGGCAGGTCTCGACCCTGCCGGGGTTCGCCAAGGGTGACTGGTGGGTGCAGGATGCCGCGGCGGCTTTACCAGTGCGCATTCTGGCACCACGGGCCGGAGAAACCTTACTGGATCTTTGTGCGGCACCCGGTGGCAAGACGCTGCAACTGGCCGCTGCCGGGGCGACTGTCACAGCGCTGGATATTTCGGATTCGCGTCTGGAAAAAGTCCGCGAGAATCTCAAGCGCACAAATCTGCAAGCAAATGTCATTGCAGGCGATGCGCTAGAGCATCAGGGCCAGTACGACGCCATCCTGCTCGACGCGCCGTGCTCGGCCACTGGCACGATTCGGCGGCATCCCGATTTGCCCTTTGCCAAGGACGGCTCGGAATTCGCCGGACTGATCGCGTTGCAGACGCAGATGCTTGCCCATGCCTGGACCTTACTGAAACCCGGTGGGCGGCTGGTCTACTGCACCTGCTCGCTGCTGCCGGACGAGGGGGAGGTGCAGATTGAAGAGGCATTGGATCAACACCCCGACATGACGGTCGACCGCGAAGCGCTGAAGATTTCCGGTGTGGATCAGGAATGGATTACGCCAGAGGGCGGCTTGCGCCTGCGGCCCGATTACTGGGCAGACCTTGGCGGGATGGATGGCTTCTACATCGCCTGCCTGAACAAATCCGCCTAAGGGCACGCTTTTCGGTGACTTGACGACCAGCGCGGTCTATCGTTGGGTCTCAGGCGCCAGCAGAGCGCAAGGGGCAGAGTAACGAGCGTCATGTCAAAGACAGATACCATGACAAACCGGTGGACGCGGTTTCAGAACCGCCTGTACGCGCGGCTCAGCCAGAGACGCAAGGCAGTCACCGGCTTCGTGACCGAGCCTGAACCCCGTACCGTTGGATCGTTTGCGCGCGGGCGGCAATTGGTTGCGGGCAATTTGCTGTTTGCCGGATATCTGGTCGAGGCTGAAGATACAGATCTGTGGGACGTTACCGCGCCCAGCACCGGGTTTGACAACGAGCGCCACGGGTTTGCCTGGCTGGATGATCTTGCCGCAGTCGGAGACATGCGGGCGCGCGACAAGGCGCAGCGTTGGGTTTGGGGCTGGATCGAAGCGCATGGGCGCGGGCATGGGCCCGGATGGGCCCCAGATCTGACCGGACGGCGCGTGATGCGTTGGATTAATCACGCGGCCTTCCTGCTGCGGGGTGCGGATGAAAAGCGAACCCGTCTGTTCTTCCGCGCGTTGGCACAACAAACATGGTTCCTGTCAAAGCGCTGGCACGCAGCCACGCCGGGCCTGCCGCGATTCGAGGCGCTGGCCGGTTTGGTGCAGGCCGGGCTGGCGCTGAAAGGGCTGGAACAGATGTCAGACCCGGCCCTGCGCGCCCTTGCAAAGGAATGCGAGAAACAAGTTGACCGGCAGGGTGGGATTTCCACCCGCAATCCCGAAGAACTGTTGGAAGTCTTTACTTTGTTGTCCTGGACCTCGGCCGCGCTCAGCGCTTTGGGGCGGGGGACGCCCGGCGCGCAGGCCGACGCGATCAAGCGCATCGCGCCCACCTTGCGCAGCTTGCGCCATTCCGATGGCGCCCTTGCCCGGTTTCATGGCGGGGGCCGCGGCGTCGAGGGGCGATTGGATCAGGCCCTCGCCCAAAGCGGCGTTCGACCCCAGCCCGCATCCGGTCTGGCGATGGGCTACGCGCGCCTTTACGCAGGGCGCACAAGTGTGATCCTGGACGCCAGCGCGCCGCCCACAGGGGCTGCATCTTACAATGCGCACGCGTCTACCCTTGCCTTTGAACTCACATCAGGCCGGCGGCCGTTGATTGTGAACTGCGGGTCCGGTGAAACTTTCGGTGCGGAATGGCGGCGGGCCGGACGGGCGACGCCGTCTCATTCGACGCTATGTCTTGATGGGTATTCCAGTGCCCGATTGGCGAATGCAGGACCCGGCAGCGACAGCGAGGCACTGGTGGACGCCCCCAAGGATGTACCGGTGGAGTTTGAAGAGCCGATGGAAGGCGCACGCTTCATGGCCGGGCATGACGGCTATACCAAGGTTTTCGGTCTGACCCACGCCCGCACGTTCGAACTGCGCTTCGACGGGCGCGAGCTGACGGGCGAGGATATTTTGCTGACCGCCAGCGACAAGGCCAAACGGCAATTTGACAGGGCGCTGGATGCGTCGGGCCTGAATGGGATTGGTTATGACATCCGGTTTCACCTGCATCCGGATGTTGATGCGGCCATTGATCTGGGCGGTGCGGCGGTGTCAATGGCTCTCAAAAGCGGGGAAATCTGGGTTTTCCGTCATGATGGTGCTGCAAAACTAACCGTTGAACCAAGCGTTTATCTCGAAAAAGGCCGGTTGAAGCCACGCGCGACAAAACAGATCGTTCTATCCGGGCGCGCAATGGAGTATGCGACGCGCATCCAGTGGACGTTGAGCAAGGCACAGGATACAGCCTATGCCGTGCGCGACCTGCACCGGGACGAGCCCGATTTCGACTGACGCCAAAAGGACCTTTGGACCCATGACTGATCTTCACCCCGTGCGCCGCGCGCTGCTTTCCGTCTCCGACAAGACCGGTCTGGTCGAACTGGGAAAGGCACTGGCCGAGCGCGGGGTTGAGCTGTTGTCGACCGGCGGCACAGCCAAAGCGCTGCGCGATGCGGGGCTAAAGGTGAAAGACGTAAGCGAGATCACCGGCTTCCCCGAAATGATGGATGGCCGGGTCAAAACCCTGCACCCGATGGTGCATGGCGGGTTGCTGGCCCTACGCGACAATGACACCCATGTTGCGGCGATGGAGGAACACGGAATCGGCGCGATCGACCTGCTGGTTGTGAACCTCTACCCGTTTGAGGCAACAGTGGCCAAAGGCGCGGGCTACGATGAATGCATAGAAAACATCGACATTGGCGGCCCGGCGATGATCCGCGCGGCCTCGAAAAACCACGCTTTTGTTAACGTGGTGGTTGATGTCGAGGATTACTCATCCCTGCTGGATCAGTTGGAAGAGAATTACGGCAAGACATCGTATGGCTTCCGTCAATGGCTGGCGCAAAAGGCTTACGCGCGCACGGCTGCCTATGACACTGCCGTGTCGAACTGGATGGCGGATGCGCTGCAACTGGACACACCCACCCGGCGCGCCTTTGCCGGAAAATTGAAGCAGCCCCTGCGCTATGGCGAGAACAGCCATCAACAGGCCGCGTTCTACACCGATGGCACCAACCGTCCCGGTGTGGCGACCGCCGTGCAGCATCAGGGCAAAGAACTGAGCTACAACAACATCAACGACACCGACGCTGCGTTCGAGTTGGTTGCCGAGTTCGATCCGTCAGAAAGCGCGGCCTGTGCCATTATCAAACACGCCAACCCCTGCGGAGTGGCCAAGGGTGCGACCTTGCTTGAGGCGTACAAAGCCGCCTTCGACTGTGACCGGACCTCGGCCTTTGGTGGCATCGTTGCGTTGAATCAACCGCTGGACGCCGCGACTGCGCAAGAGATCACCGGTATCTTCACTGAGGTTGTGATCGCCCCCGGAGCATCGGATGAGGCAAAGGCGATCTTTGCCGCCAAGAAAAACCTGCGCCTGCTGACGACCGAGGGTTTGCCGGACGTGACCGCCGGCGGCAAAACCGTACGGCAGGTGGCCGGGGGCCTGCTGGTGCAGGACAAGGACAACGGCTTTGTTGGCTTGGATGATCTGAAAGTCGTCACCAAGAAAGCCCCGACAGAAGAGCAGATGCGCGATCTTCTGTTTGCCTGGAAAGTGGCGAAACACGTCAAGTCGAACGCGATCGTCTATGTCAAGGACGGCGCAACCGTCGGTGTGGGCGCGGGTCAGATGAGCCGGGTCGACTCGGCCCTGATCGCCGCCAAAAAAGCCGAACGCATGGCCGATGCGCTGGGATTGGCGCAACCTTTGACCATCGGCTCTGCCGTGGCGTCGGATGCATTCTTCCCCTTCCCCGACGGTTTGTTGGAGGCCGCTGAAGCCGGTGCCACCTGCGTGATTCAGCCCGGTGGCTCGATGCGCGATGATGAGGTGATCGCCGCTGCGGACAATGCAGGCCTTGCCATGGTCTTCACCGGCATGCGCCACTTCCGTCACTGATGCGTTATCGCTTTCTGCTCTGGGCGGCGCTGGCCGCGTTCCTGATCGACCAGATCAGCAAGTATCTGGTCGTCCACGTTTTGCGCGTGGCCGAGGGCAATATCGACATTCTGCCGCCGCTTCTGGTCTTCAAATACGGCGAGAATCGGGGCATCAATTTCGGCCTGTTCCAAGGAAATTCCGAGGCCGCCCGCTGGATGCTGATCGGCATTTCGCTGGCGATCTCGGTCGGTGTTCTGGTCTGGCTGATGCGGACAGCACCCACGAAACTCATGCTTGTCTGCGGCGGGTTGCTGATTGGTGGCGCGCTTGGAAATGTGGTTGACCGGGTGCTGTACGGTTTTGTGCTGGACTTCCTGAACATGTCCTGCTGCGGCATAAACAACCCGTTTGTCTTTAATCTGGCCGATGTGTTTATCTTTGCCGGTGCTATCGGGCTTGTGGTGTTTGATGGGAAAAAGCCCTCGTGACCTCCCCTACGAAATGGGATAAAAGCGCCACAAACAGGCTGGAGACTCTGATGCGGTTGCCGCGTTCCATACTTGCTGTGACATTGGCTTTTACAATTGCCGGATGCTCGAACATCGGCCTGCGCCACCTTGAGGCACCCGGAGACGGCCCGGATGAGTTCTCGGTCATGCCAGTCAAACCGCTGACGCAGCCCAAGGATTACGATTTCCTGCCTGCCCCAACGCCGGGCGGCGCCAACCTGACCGACCCGAACCCCAAAGCGGATGCCATCGTGGCGTTGGGCGGCAGCGAGGCGGCTTTGAACCCCAATACCGCGATTCCGTCCAGCGACGCCGCGCTGGTCACGGCCTCAAGCCGCTATGGCGTTCCCGCCAACACACGGCAGGTCATCGAAACCGAAGATGCTGAGTTCCGCAGGAAACAAGGCCGTTTGACGCGTCTGCGCCTGTTCAAAGTGGATCGGTACGAGCAGGTTTATCGCCGCGAAGCGCTTGATGCTGCCGCGCAAAACGAAGCCGCGCGCCGCGCCGGGCTTGAAACGCCTTCCGCGCCTCCGGCGAATGAATAAACCTTAACTTTCCGTCATCGGCCTTGAACCTGCGCCGCACCATCGTAGTTTGAATAGCACCAAACGAAACGGAGGATGCCCCATGGTTCGGGCTTTGGCATTATCTGCCGCCCTGCTCGCCGCCAGCCCCCTGATTGCCAAAGAAGGGCATGAGGCGGTTACAACATTCACGCTGGACAACGGCATGGATGTCGTCGTCATCGAAGATAACCGTGCGCCTGTTGTGCAGCATATGGTCTGGTATCGTGTCGGATCAGCCGATGAGCCTGCGGGTACGTCCGGCATTGCACATTTCCTTGAGCATTTGATGTTCAAAGGCACCGACACGCTGGCTCCGGGTGAGTTTTCGGGCACCGTCGCGGCCAATGGCGGGAATGACAACGCGTTCACGTCTTATGATTACACCGCTTATTTCCAACGTGTTGCTGCAGATCGATTGGAATTGATGATGCAGATGGAGGCGGACCGGATGCGCAATCTGAGTCTGACCGAAGAAGACATCACCACCGAGCGCGGCGTGATCCTCGAAGAGCGGAACCAGCGCACAGACAACAACCCCCGCGCCCTTTTCGGCGAGCAGATGAGCGCCGCGCAATATCTGAACCATGGTTACGCTGTGCCGATCATCGGCTGGCGGCATGAGATGGAGACCTTGGGTATGGAGGACGTACTATCCTTCTACCAAAACAATTATGCACCCAATAACGCTATTCTTGTGGTCACGGGCGACGTTAAACCCAATGATGTCAAAGCCCTGGCCGAGCAATATTACGGCGTTATCCCGGCCAACCCGGATGTGTCGCGGCGGGACCGCGCGCAAGAGCCCCCGCAAACAGCAGCACGACGGCTGACGTACAAAGACCCGCGTGTTGCGCAACCCTATGTCCAACGAAGCTATCTGGCACCAGAGCGTGATCCGGGTGCACAGGAAACAGCGGCTGCCCTGTATTTGCTGTCTGAGTTGTTGGGCGGCGGCACCACGTCGTATCTGAATGAAAAGCTTCAGTTCGAGCAGCAAAAGGTTGTTTATGCCGGGGCTTTCTATCGTGGCGTTTCATTGGACGATACGACCTTTGATCTGTTGGTTGTTCCGGCGCAGGGCGTTTCGCTGCAAGAGGCCGAAGATGCAATGGATCAGGCCGTTGCCGATTTCATTGCCGAAGGTGTGAACCAGGATGATCTGGACCGGATCAAGATGCAGCTGCGCGCCGCGCAGATTTACGCGCGCGACAATGTGGACGGGATTGGCAACCGCTACGGCCGCGCTTTGACCAGTGGCCTGACGGTCGAAGACGTGCAAGCCTGGCCCGACATCCTGCAAGCCGTGACCGGGGATGAGATCATTGCAGCCGCGCGCGAGGTTCTGCAGCTTGAAACTTCCGTCACTGGCTGGCTGATGAAAGACGATGAGGTGACGCAATGAAACGGATCTTCGCAACCCTGATTGCCTTTGTCATCGCGCTGCCCGCTTGGGCTGCGATTGAGATCAAGGAAGTGACCTCGCCCGGTGGCATCACCGCTTGGCTGGTCGAGGATCATTCGATCCCGTTCACCGCGCTGGAATTGCGTTTTCGTGGCGGCACGTCGCTGGATGATCCGGACAAACGCGGCGCTGTTTACCTGATGAGCGGCCTTATCGAAGAAGGCGCGGGTGACATGGACGCCCGGACCTACGCGCGCGAACTCGAAGCTCTGGCCGCTTCCTTTCAATATGACGCATCGGATGATTCAGTGTCGATCTCGGCGCAATTCCTGACCGAAAACCGCGACGAAGTGATCGACCTGCTGCGCACCACGATCCACGAACCACGTTTTGACGAAGATGCTGTGGAGCGCGTAAAGGCGCAAATTTTGTCTGGCCTGCGGTCGGACCAGACCGATCCCAACGATATCGCGGGGCGCAACTTTGCGCGGATGGCTTACGGCGATCATCCCTACGGGTCCGAGGGCAAAGGCTCGATCGAAAGTGTCGGCGCGTTGACGCGCGATGACGTGGTGGCCGCTTATGACAGTGTTTTCGCCAAGGATAGGCTCTATGTCGGCGCCGTGGGTGACATCACTGCCGAAGAACTTGGCGCGCTGCTGGACACGTTGCTGGCCGATCTGCCCGAGACAGGCAAACCCATACCAGAGCGGGCCGAGGTAAACATCCCCGGTGGCGTGAGCGTGGTTGAGTTCGACACGCCGCAATCGGTTGCGCTGTTTGGTCATGCTGGAATTGATCGCGACGATCCTGATTTCTTTGCCGCCTTTATCCTGAACCACATTCTTGGTGGCGGTGGGTTCGAAAGCCGCCTGATGCAGGAAGTGCGGGAAAAACGTGGCCTGACCTATGGTATTGCAACCTACCTAGTGCCAAAAGATCTGGCGTCAGTCTATCTGGGGTCGGTCTCGTCCTCCAACGACCGTATTGCCGAAGCGGTTGAAGTGATCCGCGCGGAATGGGCTCGCGCCGCGACCGAGGGCGTCACCCAGAAAGAGCTGGACGACGCGAAGACTTATCTGACTGGTGCTTATCCGCTGCGGTTTGACGGCAACGGTCGTATCGCCGGGATCATGGTCGGGATGCAGATGGAAAATCTGCCCATCGACTATATCGCCACGCGGAACGACAAGGTGAACGCGGTGACACTGGAAGAGGTGAACCGCGTCGCAAGTGAATTGCTCAACCCCGAAGGTCTGCATTTCACAATTGTCGGCAAGCCCGAGGGGCTGGACGGCTAACCCGTTCACGCCGCAACGGGCTGCGATCTTCTTATCAAGTCACGCGAGTGACTTACAATCATGTGCCGCGCGTTGAGAAATGCGCGGCACATGCTTTTCTGCACGATCTTGGACCGAGAGCGTCATTCTGACCGATGAGCATTGATTTTGGCGTAAAGGACTCGAAAAAGAACAAAACGTGAATATAATGTGGAATCGCCATGTATGCCGAGCTGTCGATCACATCGAACTTCACCTTTCTCACCGGGGCTTCACACCCCGAGGAGTATATGGAGCGCGCCGTCACCCTGGGCCTACCCGCCATTGCCATTGCCGATGACAACTCGGTCGCCGGGATCGTTCGCGCCCATACAAGGGGGCGCGAGATCACCCGCAAGGTGCGTGAACGGCTGGAGTGGGAGGCGCAGAATACGTCCATCGGCCCACCCTGCCCCGATCACATCCCCAAACCGCCTTCATACCCGATCCACGCGGTGCCGCGCCTGATCCCGGCGGCGCGGCTGATCTTTACCGACGCGCCCACCGTCACCGCCCTGCCGCTCAACCGTCAAGGCTGGGGTAACCTGTGCCGTATTCTCTCCGCCGGCCGTCTGCGCGCCGAGAAAGGTGACTGCATCCTGCACCTGTCGGACCTGATGGAATTCTCAGACGGTCTTCACCTGCTGCTCTGGCCACACGCGACCCGGTCTCCGGGCGGCGCGAACGCTTGGCGGACACAGGCACAACAGCTGACGCGCCGCTTTGCCGGACGGATGCATCTGCTAATGCATCCTCGGTATGATGGGGCAGATACTGCATATTTCGACCTATTAGAGACTGAATCAAAGCAGCTTGGCATCCCCACGCTCGCCAGCGCCACGCCGATGATGCACCACGGCACCCGCCGCAAACTGGCCGACGTGCTGACCGCCATCCGCCTGCGCCGCAAGGTCGACGATCTGGGTCGTGAGGCGCTTGCCAATGGTGAACAGCGTCTCCGCTCTGAACCAGAGATGTTGCGCATTTTCAAAGGGCATGAAGGGGCTATCGCCCGCGCGCATGACCTTAGCGAACAGCTCACATTCTCGCTCGACGAACTGCGCTATGAATACCCCAGCGAGGGTAGCGAGCGGGAAAGCCCGACCGAACGTCTGCACCGTCTGGCGCATGAGGGGCTGAAATGGCGTTACCCGGCGGGCGCGTCGGACAAGGCAAAAAAGATGCTGGCCCATGAGCTCACCCTGATCGGCAAGCTGAAATACGAACCCTACTTCCTGACCGTCCGAGACATCGTCAAATTCGCACGGTCCCGCGATATCCTATGCCAGGGGCGCGGCTCGGCGGCCAATTCGGTGGTCTGCTACTGCCTTGGCATCACCGAAGTCAGCCCCGAGCTGGGCACAATGGTCTTTGAACGCTTTGTCTCCGAGGCGCGCGACGAACCCCCTGATATCGACGTGGATTTCGAACATGAACGTCGCGAAGAGGTGATCCAGCACATCTATGATCGCTACGGCCGGGACCGCGCGGGCCTCTGTGCTACGGTGGTGCATTACCGTGGCAAACGCGCCATTCGCGAGGTTGGGCGCGCCATGGGCCTGACCGAAGACACGATCTCGGCCCTGTCATCGCAGCTATGGGGCTTCTTCTCGACCGTCGGACTCGAGGCGCACCGGATGCGCGAGATTGGCTTGGACCCCGAAGATCACCGCCTGAAACAGACTCTATCATTGGTCTATGAGATCGATGGCTTCCCCCGCCACCTCTCGCAGCACGTGGGCGGGTTCATTATCACCGAGGGGCGTTTGGACGAACTTGTCCCCATCGAAAACGCCACCATGGAGGACCGCACCGTCATTTGCTGGGACAAGGACGATATCGACTCTCTGGGTATTCTGAAGGTCGATGTTCTCAGCCTTGGGATGCTCACCTGCATTCGCAAGGCGTTCGATCTGATCGGTCAGCACCACCAGACCCGCTATACCCTTGCCACCCTGCCGCCCGAAGATCCGGCGGTTTATGACATGCTGTGTAAGGCGGACTCGGTGGGCGTGTTTCAGGTGGAATCACGTGCGCAGATGAATTTCCTGCCTCGGATGCGGCCGCGCAATTTCTATGATCTGGTGATCGAAGTCGCCATCATCCGCCCCGGCCCCATTCAGGGCGACATGGTCCACCCCTATATCCGCCGTCGGAACGGAGAGGAGGAGGTCAGCTTCCCCTCGGACGCGCTGGGTGAGGTGCTGGGCAAAACACTGGGTGTACCGCTGTTTCAGGAACAGGCGATGCAGATCGCCATTGTCGGTGCAGGCTTCACCCCGGAACAGGCCGACCGGCTGCGGCGGTCGCTGGCGACATTCAAGAAACACGGCAGTGTCAGCGAATTCCGCGCGCTTTTCTTACGCGGCATGAAGCGCAACGGCTATGACGACGACTTTGCCGAGCGTTGTTTCTCGCAGATCGAAGGCTTCGGGTCCTACGGATTTCCCGAAAGCCACGCGGCCAGCTTTGCGCTGCTGGTCTATGCCTCGGCCTGGATCAAATGCCACCACCCGGGCATTTTCGCCTGCGCGCTGCTGAACTCACAGCCGATGGGGTTCTACGCCCCTGCCCAGATCGTGCGGGATGCGCGCGAGCATGGCGTGCAGGTGCGCCCTGTCTGCATCAATGCCAGTTTCTGGGACAATGTGATGGAGCCTGACGGCCATGGCGGTCTGGCCCTGCGACTGGGGTTCCGCCAGATAAAGGGTCTCAGCGAGGAAGACGCCAGTTGGCTGACTGCCGCGCGCGGCAATGGCTACCATCAAATCGATGACGTCTGGCGCCGTGCCGGGCTTGGTCCGGCGGTGATCGAACGGCTGGCCGAGGCCGACGCCTTTGCCGCCTGCGACCTGACCCGGCGCGAGGCGTTGTGGCAGGCCAAGGCGATTGCAACCGCCAAACCCTTGCCGCTGTTCTCGCAGGATCTTGAGGGCGAGGTGCTGGATGAACCCGAGGCCTATCTGCCCCAAATGACCCTGGGCGAACAGGTGGTCGAGGATTACGTTGCCACGCGCCTCAGCCTGCGGGCTCATCCGGTGGCCCTGCTGCGGCATCTTCTGACGCCGGACCCGCGCGACAAAACCACTCCTGTCGTGTGACCCCTGAACCGGATATGGCCCTGATCAGAGTCGAAAACCGAGAGCCCAATGACCAGACCCACCCTGCCGCCGCGCTTTCCTGCAACGCCGGACCAGATCAACGCGCAAGTCCGTGCGTTTTACGCCCGCGTGCGCAGGGATGCGGTGCTTGGCCCCGTTTTCAACACGCACGTCCACGACTGGCCCGCGCATGAGGACAAGATCGCCGCCTTCTGGCGAAACGCCATCCTGTTCGAGCGCTGCTATGACGGCAATCCACAGCGGGTTCATATCGAACGGCCAGACGTGAAACCCGAGATGTTCGCCCATTGGCTGGACCTGTTCGAAGAAGTCGCCACTCAGACGTTGCCACCGGAAACGGCTACTCCGTGGAGTGCGCTTGCCCGGCGGATCGGAGCGGGCATGAAGGCGGGGGTTCAGTCCGCACGTCAGCCTAAAGACGCGCCGCCAGTCCTGCGATGATTCCGGTACATAGCGGGTATGCAATGTTAGCGGTAAATTAGGGGCTATGCGCCCCACTGAAATGTGTTTACTCAAGACACGACAGCCGGAACACCACCCGCGCTGCGACGGTAACGCCGATACATCACCTGGGGCCGCAGCGATGAGCACTCAAAATACCACCCTTCGCGGCCTTGGCTATGCCTTTTTGGGTTTTGCTGTCTTTGCCAGCCATGATGCCCTGATCAAGGTGTTGGGTGGCACGTATTCGGTGATGCAGATCATCTTTTTCGCCACGCTCTTTTCCTTTGTGCCGATGGCTGTGACGATCCTGACCGACCGGACAACAGGAAACTTCCTGCCGCATCACCCGTGGCTGGTTATGCTGCGCTCAGGCTTGATGGTGACGTCCATGGTCTGCGCGTTCTATGCGTTTTCAGTGCTTCCGCTGGCCGAGGTATATTCGCTGCTGTTCTCCTTCCCACTTATCGTGACCGTCCTGTCGATTCCGGTTTTGGGTGAGGTCGTTCGCGGCCAACGCTGGGCGGCGGTCGGCGTCGGTATGATCGGTGTTCTGATCGTCCTGCGACCCGGCGCAACCGAAATCACCCTGGGCCACCTTGCGGCGCTGACGGCTGCGTTCTGCAGCGCCTCTGCATCCGTTCTGGTGCGAAAAATCGGGAACGAGGAACGCTCGGCCGTGTTGATCCTGTATCCGATGCTGCTGGCGATCGCAGTCATGAGTCTCGTACAACCCGCCGTTTATCAACCTCCGTCTCTGCTACATCTGGCGATGATGGCATTGGTTGGAATCTTCTCGGTTATCGCGCAACACCTGATCATTCTGGCCTACCGTGCGGCCCCTGCCGGGGTTGTCGCCCCCAGCCAGTACAGCCAGATCATCTGGGCAACGCTGTTCGGCATGATCTTTTTTAGCGAACGCCCGGACAGCTGGGTCGCCGTGGGGGCCAGTATCATCATCGCATCTGGAGTGTTTGTCGTCTGGCGTGAAAGCCGGGCGAACACGTCAGCGAATACGCCAGTCTTGCGCGTGCGGTCACCGCGGTCGGATACGGGGGCATCAGCCCGGCCAATGTTTTAGCGCGGCCGCGATACGTAAACCCTTACCTATCCTTTGGTCTGATCTTTAGGCCCCCGTTTTCGCTGGATTCTTCGAACTTCCCGGTTGCGCGTACCAGGTCACTCAAGCGCTTGAATCCGTAGGAGCGCGTGTCGAAATCCGGGTAGTTCATGCCGAGTTGGCTACCAACCCCGCTGAGTCCGACCCAACCGTCCGGGTCTTCAGATTTGAGCACAACATTCCGGATCAGCTGATATGCGTGGTTCAGATCCTGTTTGACAGAAGGCTTCTTTGTTTTCCCTTCAGCACCGCTGGTCTGCGCTTCTTCTTTTTTGATATTCTCGATGTAGATAAACCGGTTGCAAGCTGCGACAAAGGCCTTGGGCGTCTTGCGCTCACCAATCCCAAAAACGCTCAACCCCTGTTCGCGGATACGACTGGCCAGCCGGGTGAAATCGCTGTCTGAGGACACCAGAACGAACCCGTCGAAGCGGCCAGAATGCAAAATGTCCATTGCGTCGATCACCAGGGCAATGTCTCCGGCATTTTTGCCTGTGGTGTTGGCGAATTGCTGGTGAGGAACGATGGCGTATTCCGCCAGTTTCTCAGCGCTCCAGCCTTGCGGGATACCGCCCGAAAAGTCACCATAGATTCGGCGCAGGCTAGCCTCACCCAAGGTGGCGACTTCTTCAAATATCTCGGCAACATGCTTCGCCGGGACATTCTCGGCGTCAATCAGAACAGCCAAGCGTTCCGTTGTCTTGTTGGTCAATTTAGTCCCTCAATTCAGAAATTTACAATGACCTGAAGATAAGAATCAAAAGGGGCGGGTCAAACCCCGCCCTGTCAATTTAGGGTTGTTAATACACAACAACCGACCGGATGCTTTCACCCCGGTGCATCAAGTCGAACCCGTTGTTGATTTCGTCCAGCCCCATGGTGTGGGTGATCATCGGGTCAATCTCGATCCTTCCTTCCATGTACCAGTCAACGATCTTTGGCACATCGGTCCGGCCACGGGCACCGCCGAACGCGGTGCCGCGCCATGAGCGGCCAGTCACCAACTGGAACGGACGGGTCGAGATCTCGGCGCCTGCAGGCGCCACACCGATGATGATCGATTCACCCCAGCCCTTATGCGCCGATTCCAGCGCGTCGCGCATCACACCGACATTGCCGGTGGCGTCGAATGTGTAATCCGCCCCGCCCTTGGTCAGGTTGACCAGATAGGGAACCAGATCGCCTTCGACCTCTTTGGGGTTCACGAAGTCGGTCATGCCGAACGCGGTCGCCATATTGACCTTCGACGGGTTCAGGTCGACACCAACGATCTGATCTGCCCCGGCCAGACGCAGGCCCTGGATCACGTTCAGGCCAATGCCGCCCAGACCGAACACGATGGCGCGGCTGCCGATTTCGACCTTGGCAGTGTTAATCACCGCACCGATGCCCGTGGTCACACCGCAGCCGATATAGCAAATCTTGTCGAAGGGAGCGTCCTCGCGCACTTTGGCCAACGCAATTTCCGGCAGAACCGTGTGGTTCGAGAAGGTCGAGCAGCCCATGTAGTGCAGGATTGGATCCCCATCCAGCGTCGAAAACCGCGAGGTGCCGTCGGGCATCAAGCCCTTGCCCTGGGTTTCACGGATCGCCTGACACAGATTTGTCTTGGGATGCAGACAGTACTCACACTCACGACATTCGGGCGTGTAGAGCGGGATGACGTGATCGCCCGGTTTCAGGCTGGTCACGCCAGCGCCGACCTCAAGCACAACGCCCGCACCTTCGTGGCCCAGAATGGCAGGAAACAAGCCTTCTGGATCTGCACCTGACAGGGTGAACTCATCGGTGTGGCAAATACCGGTCGCTTTTATCTCAACCAGAACCTCGCCCGCCTTGGGGCCTTCTAGGTTTACGTCCATCACTTCCAAAGGTTTGCCAGCCTGAACGGCAACGGCGGCACGGGTACGCATGGTGCTTATCTCCCTGTCTTGTTTGACCCGACCCTGCGTCAATTACAGGGTGTTTTCAACTGCGCTTTCATGGCAGCCTCTGTAAGCTTTTGATATTTCAGAAACGACATTGCCGAAAAGAGGAGCGCCAATGCACCGGTTTATCCCGATCCTGATTGTCCTAGCCGCCTGCGCTGAAACCGACCTGCCCGAGCCCGGCCCTACTGAGCCTGAAGCCGCCCCGGTGGACCTGGCCTTCTGCAAAGGGGATCCCTTTGCCGATTCCGTAGGCCAGCCGGTCTCGGCCATTCAAGCCAGCCTGCCGGAACGGTCCCGCGTGCTGGGCCCCGATGACTTGGCCACGCAGGACTATCGCATCGACCGGCTGAACATCTACGTGAACGGCTCCGGGATCATTCAGCGGCTGACCTGCGGGTAAGTGCGGACTCGACTCAGGGCATGATTCTCAATTAGAACAAAGTAAGAACATTTTGATGTCTGCCCGATGCCAAAACGCCGAATATTATCCCTGTGGTTTCCCCGTTTGGGGGCTGAACGGCTGATCCGCGCTGCGCGGGGGCTGCAGGATGGGCCTTTGGCTGTGGTGGCGGAACAATCGAATATGCAGGTTGTCACGTCGCTGAACGCCGAAGCCCAAGCCGCCGGGTTGCGCGTGGGCCAGCCCGTGCGCGATGCCCATGCCATGTGCGCAAACCTTGTGACACGCCCCCGCAACACCCCGGCCGAGGCTGCATTTCTGACCGCGCTGCGCCGCTGGGCGGGCAAGTTCAGCCCGTGGGTCGCCGAAGAATCCCCCGATGGCCTGATCGTCGACCTGTCGGGCTGCGCGCATCTGTTTGGCGGGGAAGAGGCGCTGCTGAACGTTCTTGAGGTCGACTGCGCCGATATGGGCCTGAGTGTGCAGATGGGCATCGCCGACACGCTGGGCGCGGCCTGGGCTTTGGCGCGCTATGCCGGGCAAGAGGCCACATCCGACCGCAACGGCGACGCCATCAGCCAAGAGGCCCGCGCCACCCGCGCCCGGGCGGGCAAGCGGCGGCACTGGACCAAGGGTGGAACCGCACCACAGGTGATGACCTTGGGCGGCGGTGCACGGATCGCCGCGCCGGGGCAGTCCTATGGTGCGCTCAGCCCCCTGCCCATCGCGGCGCTGCGGCTTGAAGATCAGGTGGTCGCGCAGTTGAACCGCCTGGGGCTGCGCCGGATCGGCGATCTGCTGGGCCAGCCGCGCGCGTCGTTGGCCCGCAGGTTCGGGCGCGGGCTGGTCCTGCGGCTGGATCAGGCCATGGGCAGCGCGCCCGAGCCGGTTTCGCCCGCGCGGCCCCCGCACCACTTTGCGGTGCGGATGACGCTGCCCAATCCGATCGGCCTGATCGAGGACGTGATGGCCGCCATCGACCGGATGCTGCCAACGCTCTGCACCAAGCTGGAAGAAAAGGGGCGCGGCGTGCGGACATTACGGCTGGAGGCGCACCGCGCCGATCAGGCGGCTGAGATCATCGAGGTTGGTTTGGCCCGTCCAACCTATGACAAACACCGAATCCGCCCTTTGTTAGAGATGAAAACCGACAAGATTGATGCGGGCTATGGTATCGACATGCTGCGGCTTGAGGCGATCCAGACCGAACCCATCCACGCCCGTACCATGGCAGGCCATGCCGAGGCCCGCCGCGTGGCCCGCGAGCGGCTGGACGGCAATACAGCCGTCGATGACCTCATCGGCAAGCTGGGCGCACGGGTGGGGTTAGAGGCGATCACTCGGCATCATCCCGTTGCCTCTCATATCCCCGAAAAAACCGCGCAGACGCTGGCGGCTGCATGGTCGGAACCGGCACACGACTGGCCCCCGTCGCCCCGCCCGCGACCCTTGCTGATGTGGCAGCCCGAACCGGTCATGGCCCCGGAAACCCCGACAGTGCCCAGTGCCTTTCGCTGGCGTGGGCGTGACTGGCAACTGGCGCAGGCCACCGGCCCAGAGCGGATCGCACCGGAATGGTGGCTGGACGACCCCAATTGGCGCAGCGGGGTCCGGGATTACTGGGTGGTGGTGACGGAACAGGGGGAGCGGTTGTGGCTGTTCTACGGCCATGGCGGCACCATGTCGGCGGGCTGGTTCTGTCAGGGGCAGTTTGGTTAGAGTCTATTTTTCGCGATAGACCAGCAGATCCGGCAGGTAATCCAGCAAGCGAATTCCCCAGGAAAACGGCGCTGGAAAGTCAGTACGGAAGCGACGTCGTGACATCGCCTTAGCCACCCGCTCGGCTGCATCTTCGGGCGTCATAATCATCGGCATCTTGAAATCGTTCTTCTCGGTCAGTCGGGTCTTGATGAAACCCGGGTTGACGATCCGCACGGTTACGCCAGTTCCGGCAAGATCGAACCGCATCGTCTCTGCCAGAGAAATCAGGGCTGCTTTGCTGGCCGCATACCCCACAGCCCCGGGCAACCCACGATATCCTGAAAGCGATCCGATCAAGGTGATATCCCCCCGGCCCGAGCGCACAAAATCCGGCACTGTTTCACCCAGGACCCGCAACGCGCCAGTATAGTTCACGTCTGTCATCGACAATACCGCCTCGGTATCCCAATCGGCCGTGCGCATCGGCTCATAAGCACCCGCGTTATAGACCAGCCCGTCCACTTCAGCGACCTCGACCGCAGCGCGGCGCACGGCGTCCAGATCGGTGACGTCAAACGGTACGGATTGCGCATTGGGCAGCGTATCGCAGATTTCAGCCAAGCGGTCTGCATTCCGGGCAGACAGGATCAGCCGCGCGCCCTGACGGCTTAACGTCTTAGCCAGCGCGTGGCCCAACCCTTCGCTGGCGCCAATAATCCAATAGGTTTTCCCGCTGAAACTGCTCATTCCTCGTCCGTTTTTGTTGTCATGCAGGTTCTACGGTTGGCCAGAGCGGATGGATCACATCCCGGGCAACAGCGCATCAGCCCACCGAGAAAACATTCAATACGATTGATCCATCCGCGCATACGATGCGTATCTTATTGTAAAATGTCGCATATAGAGGATGGCATGTTCGACGAAACCCGAGGCGTACGCAAGAAAATCGCAGTAGTAGGTGCAGGTATCTCCGGTCTGTCGGCTGCTTACTATCTTTCAGAAAACAACGACGTGACCGTGTTTGAGGCCGAGCCGCGGCTTGGTGGTCACGCGCGCACTGTGCTTGCTGGCAAGAACGGGGATCAGCCGGTCGATACCGGTTTTATTGTCTTCAACTATGCCACCTATCCGTATCTGACACGTCTGTTTGACGAACTAAACGTGCCGGTCATCAAATCTGAGATGAGTTTTGGGGCCACGATTGACGATGGCCGCATCGAATACGGTTTGAACAACTTGCGCACCCTGACGGCGCAGAAACGCAACCTTGCGCGGCCGGCCTATTACAAGATGATTGCGGACATTGTACGGTTCGGAAAAGAAGCCCCCGAGGCCGCCAAGGATGATGACACCACGATCGGAGAGTTGGTCGATCAGCTTCGCCTTGGATATTGGTTCCGCCACAATTACCTGATGCCCATGTGTGGCGCCATCTGGTCCACCCCGGTGGAGTTTGTCGACCAGTTCCCGGCCCGCTCTTTGGTGCAGTTCTTCCGCAATCATGCCCTGTTGGCGAGCGGACGGGCCAATCAGCATCAGTGGTACACGGTCAAAGGCGGAAGTATCGAATATGTCCGCCGGATTGATGCTGCTTTGCGGGCGCGTGGCAGTGAAATACGCCTGGCCTGCCCGGTTGATCAAATTCACCGGGACGATACCGGCGTGACGGTACACAGCCAAGGACAGGCCGATCTGTTCGATGAGATCATTCTCGCCACTCATTCCGATCAATCGCTGTCGATTCTAGGTGAGGCCGCAACGGATGCAGAAAAGGCCGCATTAGGGTCTATCCGTTATCAGCCCAACACCGCGATTTTGCACTGTGACCCGGGCCAGATGCCACGGCGGCGCGCCTGCTGGTCAAGCTGGACCTATAGGTCACAAGCCGGAAACGTCGGCGTGACATATTGGATGAACCGGCTACAGAACATTCCGGACAGCGATCCGCTGTTCGTGACGCTGAACGCGTCATCGGAAATTCCCGCGGATAAAATCTATGACAAGGTCGAATTTGCCCATCCGGTATTCGACAAAGCCGCCCTGAAAGCCCAGGGACAAATCCGCGAGATGCAGGGACAGAACCGAACTTGGTTTGCCGGCGCCTACAATCGGCACGGCTTTCACGAAGATGGGATTGCCAGCGCGATGCATGTTGTTGAGCGTCTGAATGGCACCCCGCAAACACTCGGAGCTGACAATGGAACGCTTGAAAAAGACCCGGTCATTCCTGCATAGGCTGATACCTGACGCTTGCCGTACGGTGCTAGTTTCCTTGGTGATACTGGCTCCGGGCGGGCTTGCTGCGTCTCCTATCAATCAGACGCTTTCTGACGCGCAGCTCAAGGGCAGCGCGACGTTTCGATTTTTGGGTGTACCGGTTTACGACGCCAAGCTTTTCACCTCTCAGGGTGACGCGTTCAATTGGAATGAAGATTTTGGGATTCAACTGACCTACCGAAAGAACCTGAAACAAAAAGCCCTGGTCGAGTCGACACTGGATGAGATGGCGCGCCAGGGCAACCCTGCGCCCACCGCAGGTCAATTGGAGCAGTGTTTCCAAGGCGTGAGCCGGGGCGATAACTACGTCGCCATCTCGGAAGGTGCGAACCAGGTTGGATTTTGGCGCAACGGCCAAAAAACCTGCACCCTGTCCTACCCGGGGGCCAAGCGGGCCTTCATGTCCATCTTCCTTGGCAATGACACAAGATCAGCCAGCTTCACCCGGCAATTGAAAGGCCAGTGATGCTTTACCCCCGGGTCAGCCTATACGCCCTGATGTTGGCGGCAGCAGGTATTCCGCTGTATATCCATTTGCCGCGATTTGCCGCCGTTAATCTGGGTATCGGATTGGCTGTGATCGGTACCGTTCTGCTGGTAATCCGACTGGTCGATCTGGTGCAGGATCCGCTTATCGGTTGGGCCATCGACCGTTGGCCGCGCGCGCAAGCCCTGTTTGCTGCTGTCGCTGCGTTTGGACTGGCGCTGGGTTTTCCCTTGCTATTTGGTTTACCCGAGGGGGCAAGTATCGCTGCATTAGTGTCTGTTTTGATCCTTTTGTTCTCGGCCTACAGCGTGGGCACCATATTGTTGTATGGCCGAAGCGCGACCTTGGCAAAACGCACTGACCCGAAGGAACTTATGACACTGGCCGCCTGGCGCGAAGGAGGACAATTGACCGGAGTTGTTCTTGCTGCCAGCGCCCCGACCTTGTTCGTGGCATTGGGGGCCAGCGCACAAGGCTATCCCGCGTTTGGCCTGTTTCTAGGATTGTTGGCGATCTTCACCCTGATCATGACGCTTCCGATGTGGCGTCGCGCACCGATCACAGGTGAAGGGTTGTCATTTGCGGGGCTTGGTCAAGCCGGCGCGCTGCGCCTTTTGTTTCTGGCGCTGATTAACAGCCTGCCAGTCGCCATCACATCAACTCTGTTTCTGTTCTTTGTTGAGGACCGCCTGCAACTGCCCGGCAAGGCCGGACCGCTGTTGATCTTGTTTTTCCTAAGCGCGGGGGCGACCGTGCCGATCTGGGCTAAACTCAGCAACTGGATTGGCGCGAAACAGACATTGATGATTGCCATGCCCCTGTCGATCGCCGGTTTTGTCGGTGCAGCGATGTTGTCGGCGGGGGACCTGACAGGCTTTGCCCTTATCTGCTTCGCCTCGGGTGCCGCGCTTGGGGCGGATATGGTAGTGCTGCCTGCCATGTTTTCAGTCGTGTTGACACGTGCAGGGCTGAACGCCTCGGCCGCGTTTGGCATCTGGTCATTTGCAGGCAAGCTGGGCCTTGCGCTTGCTGCCTTTTTCACCCTGCCGTTGCTGGAACGCAGCGGTTTCACGCCGGGGCAGGCGAATTCCGCCGAAGCTTTGCGGACACTCACCATCGCGTATGCCGTACTGCCCTGCATCCTGAAACTTGGCGCGTTCGGGTTGGTCCTGACGTTGCCCACGGAGGTTACAGCCAAATGAATACGCTTGTTGTTTTCTTGCTCGCAATCCTCGTTCTTTTAGTTTCCAAGAACCGTTTCCTGAGCTTCAGATCGCAATCGCCCACCGATTATTCCGGCACCGGCCCCGAGTTCAGAATGAAAGAGGTTCTGACCGGCGAAATACTGTCCGAAGGGTTGATCTATGGGCCCAATGGCAAAATGTCGAACAGTTTCGTCGCCCGCATGGTCGGGGAATGGAATGGAAACACCGGTACACTGGCCGAGTATTTCACCTATTCCAACGGCAAGAAAATGACACGGAAATGGCATCTGACGCTTGGGACCGGCAACACGTTTACCGCCACGGCAGATGATATCGTGGGCGAAGGCAAAGGAACCATATCGGGTTCGACCGTCAAGCTAACCTATCGCATCATCCTGCCGCAGGACGCGGGCGGGCACACGCTGGATGTCACTGATTGGATGTATCTGACCGAAAATGGCGTGATCATGAACCGTTCGGAAATGCGCAAGTTTGGCCTCAAGGTTGCTGAACTGGTTGCTACAATGCGTCCGGCACCGGAAACCAAAACCGCCCATGTCAGCGGTACCAACGGATATGACGCGGCGGCAGAGTCGAGGGTCGTTCAATGATTGCTCGCCGCGTTCTGATCCTGGGTTTTGCCATCGCGGGGCTTGCGGCTTTGGCCGCCTGTTCCGCGAAACCGCGCGTCCCCAAGACATTTCTGTCCGACCGGCAACTGAACCTTGAAGAGTTCTTTGAAGGAAAAACTGTTGCCTACGGTCAGTTTCAGGATGTTCTGGGCAATGTACCCCGCCGCTTTACTGTCGACATTGACGGAACCTGGGATGGCGAAACCCTGACCTTGGTCGAGGATTTCGTCTATGATGATGGTGCCACCGAACAACGCATCTGGACATTGACCAAAACCGGCGAAGACACCTGGACCGGTACCGCACCCGGCGTTCTGGGCACCGCCAGCGGGATCGAGCGTGGCGATACGTTCAATTGGAAATATAAGATCGATCTACCGGTCAAAGACGGAACGATGCGCGTGAACTTCGACGATTGGATGTGGCTGCTGACGGATGATCGTCTGCTGAACCGCGCCTATGTCTCGCGCTTCGGGGTCCGTCTGGGCGAAGTTATCTTGTTTTTTGAAAAGAAATAAGCAGAAAAAAGGGCGGGTTCAAAAACCCGCCCTTTCACATATTCAGCTTAGGTCAACTTAGAAGTTGAACCGGACACCCAAGTCGGCACGGATAATACCGTCCTCATCGCCATCTTTGATCTCGCCGACACCGCCGCGCAGAGACGCGCCGCCACCCAGATCATAGATTGCGCCGACACCGATGAAACGCTGGTCATCATCAGCCGAACCGTCACCGTATGCCAGTTCCAGCGTGGTCGCAGCACCTACGTTGTAGGCAACCGAGAAACCGTACGCCGTGCCGTCTTCGTCGTCATTTTCAACATCATCATCGGCCAAGAACAGTGTGCCGTAGAAATCTCCCATATCTACACCCAAGGTGAAGAGGGCCAGGCTTTCATCACCGCCAGTTGCGAGGTCGGTTTCACCGTAGAGCAACGATGCAGTAATGATGTCGTTAAAAGTGTAGCTCGCGCCGACGTCCCAACGGTCTGCACTGTCTTTTCCGCCGTTAACAGCAATCGTATTTTGGTCATACGATCCGTATACGGACAAATCACCGACGCTATATTTGACAAATACAGCGTTCGCGCCAGAGCCGGTCGAGGTGTACTCGAGGAAGCTGTAGTTCACGCCCGAATACTGCCCCAGGAAGTCTTCCAGGCCGATTTCGGTGCCGAAATAGTCGTCCAAGTTGTCGAACGAACCAGCAACGTTACCGGCATCAACACGCAGACCACCGTAGATGACCGAGAAGCGAGCGCCGTTCAGACCAGCCTTTTGCTGTTCGCCGGTCGAAGGGGTGTCGTCGGCTTGCAAGCGAACACGAGCCTCAAAGCGAACACCACTGTCCGTCTCGGTGAAGCCGTCAATGCTCAGGCGGAACCGCGATATCAGGGCGGTGTTATCGGTATCGACAGTGGCGGTATCAGTGGACGTGATTACGCCGCCAACTGTGTTGAAGTTTTCGACGGTGCCGGTACGGTCTTCGACGTAGCCAAGACCAAAACGGGCGTAGCCGCCAAATTTGACGCCGGATTCAGCCGCTGCAACGCTTGCAGTCGCCATCAGAGCGGCCGATGCAATGAGAATCTTTTTCATGGTAGTTCCATTTACTTTGAGAGGAGTCGCCACAGAGCGTGACGGACTGCCTAATCGAACAAACTCGATGGTCAGGCAACCGCACAGGAATTGTTGAACGTCTCGGCGCGAAACCTGCGTTGCACCTTTGCATACGACCTAAGACGAGAAATTCTCTTAATTGTTTATTTTCAATTACTTGAAGGATTTCACGATCTTTTAACAAGAAGTTGAATGCAGAAAAACGGTCATTGGTCTTTAAATTTACAAAACAATAACATTTGGCTCGCTGCTCGCGTTTTCGTCGAAAAAAAACACATTTGCGCGAGGAAAGAACCGCCCCAACCAAAGGCGGAAGCTATGTCGAATCAGTTTGAGACCGGCGCGTCCGATTAGTTGCTGGAATACACAAAGGACAGTTTGCGGCTCACGCCTCCGGGTGGTTTTGGAAAGGGTGAGGCCGCGCGGACCTGCGCCTTGGCGGCGCGCTCGACATCCGGCGTGCCATTACTGTCAACGACATCAACCCAGGCAAGGGTTCCGTCCGGGTTGATTTCAAAAAACACTTTCGCAAACCCGCGTGCCGCCGTGTAAACGATCGGTGCGCGGTTCAAGTGAACCAGAACCCGCCCGGCGTAATTGGTTCTGTCCGAGTTTCCAGGTCCGCGCCCGCCAGACCGGGTTCCGCTATCGCCCGAGGTGAATGTATCGACACCCCGGCGCCTGTAGGTGGTCAGAGGAGACTCGATTTCACGGGACGGGAACCGAAGGGCACTAAAATCACGGGCTCTGTTCAGTGTTCCCTGACGGTCAGGCTGCGAAGGGCGATCCGAAAGCGGCGGGCGGATCGAAGAGGTTACGGCCAGCTCTGAGCTTTCAGTGTTCTCGGATGTATCTGGCACTGGCTCGACCGGCGTTGCGGCAATTTCGGCCTCCTCCGTTTCGCTTTCCAACGGAACAACGGGAACGACCGATGGCACGGTTTCGTCGGTCGGGTCCGGCAGGGCGGCAAGCTGTTCGGTCTCAGCAGGTTGGGATGCGACGGGGACCTCATTGACCGGCTCGGTAACTTCTGGGTTGCCCTCGGGTGGTTCAACAGCCTCGGCGGTCTCGGGCGGTGTCTCGTCCGCGTCGTCACTGGCGCTCTGGTCACCGTCGGTGGTGTCTTCGGACTCGGGAGCGTCAGCCTCGACCGGCTCGGGTGCGACTGGCTGCAACACCTCCGAGGTACCCGTATCCGGCGCAAATGTGCGCTGTGGATTGTCCGAGGCCACGTGAACCTCGCTGGTCGGAATCTCAGCGGGTTCGGGCGGTTCGTCGACAGGCGGTTCAGGTGCTTCCACCGGTTGCGGTTCAACCGGTTCCGCAACAGCGTCGACCAAATCCTCAAAGCTGCTTCCAAGTTCAACCTTATCTGGCGCGCCGCTGGCGGTTGGCTGGCCTGCCAATCTGGGCGCGGTCAGACTTAGCCCCATCAGGTGCAACAGCAACGACAGCAGAGCAGCAAAGCCCGCAACGATCACGGACCCCCGGATCATTCCAGTGCCTTTTCAGTGACCACAAACACCGATGTTGCTCCAAGTCGGCGCAGCGCGCCTGTCACCTCCATCAGGCGGGCACCTGATGCGTCACGATCAGGAACGATACGCACCGGTCCGGGGTCGCGCCCAGCCATGTAGGCTTCGGGGTCTACTGGCGTGCCCCGAAAGCTGAGCCGCCCATCCCGATGCAGCACCAGCGCGTCGGGCGGCTCGCGCCCCTCAAGTTCAGATGTTTCGACAAGATTCAGGTCTGGGTCCAAAGGCGTCGCCACCGTACCCGCGATCAAGAAAAAGATCAGCATCAGAAACACGACATTGATCAGCGCAATAGTCGAGTCGCGTTTGCGGCGGGGGCGGCTATAGCGGATCATTCCAGCACCAAGACACTCAGACCTTCACGCCCGCGCAGCAGAACCAGCACGTCCACCAGCCTCTGTGCCGTTGTGTCGGGATCAAGGTCGATCAACACCTGACCTGTTGTCACCTGCGCCGTCAGGTCGTCCAGTGTTACCGGCGCACCGTTCAGAACCAGCCTGTCAGCCCCCAACTGAACAAACGCTCGGTCCTGAGGCACGTCAGACGTCGCGCCACCGGCTGTCGCGTTGCTCAACTCAATCTCACCATATTTGGAAAAGGTTGAGGTCAGCATGAAAAACAACAACAGCAGAAAGATCACGTCGATGAGCGGCGTCATCGCCAGCGGCCGTCTGACAAATGGTGCGATGTTACGCATGTCCGGGCGTGGTCGCCATGCTCTGCGCGTCTTCGGTCAACGGGATCGCTTGCCCCGGCACCAGAACGGTGCGCAACGCCTTATCGGCAAAAACCCGTTCGCGCGCGGTACGGCTTTCGAACCATGACAACACCATCGAGGTCGGCATCGCCACGGCAAGCCCCACGGCGGTCGTTACCAGCGCCACCCAGATACCCCCCGCCAACAGCGAGGGGTCGACCGAGGAGCCCGCAGCTTGCAGGCTACGGAATGCTTCGATCATGCCCAACACGGTTCCGAACAAACCCAGCAAGGGCGCCAGTTGCGCCACCGTGTCCAGAAGGCGAAAGCCGCGTTCAAGCCCGGCCAGCGCCAGCCCCGCCTCAGCGTCCAATCGCTGATCCAAACCGGGCGTGTCAGGCGCATCCATTGCAACACCGACCAGCGGTGCAAGATAGCTGTGGCTTTCTGCCAACCGCGCGCGGGCGGCCTGTTTGTCCCCGGCGTCCCAAGCCTGCAACGCCTGCGATAGCACCCGGTGCCGCCCTACACCTGATGCGGCGAATTGCCAAAGCTTGTAAAACGTGACGGCCAGCGTCACCACTGACATCGCGATCAGGACTGCCACCACCGGCCCGCCCAGGGCCAGGATTTCGCGCAGGGCGTCAAGAAAACTCATCCCAAAAGCTCCACTTCTGTACGGCTGTTCAGGGTCGGTGTTTCGTCGCAGATATCGCTTTCTGCGCCTTCGACGGTACAACCGCTTAACCCATTTATCAGAACGCGCCCGAGGTTTTCACAGGACAGGCCGCGCACATCGAACTGGCGCACGCGCGGACGCTGCGCCGGGAGATCCCTGAACGCAAAAAGGGTCAGGCGTTCAAACACACCCGAGGCATCGAAGATCACCACCTGGTAATCGGCAGTATCAATCGCGGTTTCAGTTTCGTTTTCGACCAGAAAAGTCAGCCGACAGGCACCTTCGACAGTTTCTACTGCATTCAGCTCAATCATTAGCCCCGACGCATCTTGCGTGGATTGAGCTTGAACCGCAAAAGGCAGCGCGCAGAAAAGAGCTGCAAACACCGGACGACGATACTTCATGAATGCGCTCCTGGTTAATTGCGTCAGACTAAGCTCTGACGGCGCTGCAACCGTCTTATCCAAGACCGCTGGGGCGCGAAAGGGTTGCCGCTGCCTATATGATAAAGAGCGATTTTTGGCCCGTTCAACCCTGTCAGGGCAGCAGGGTCTGCGATGAAAAATGTCACTGAGACGGTTCAGGACTTCCCGCGTTAACCATGGCGCAGGCCACCAGCCACTCCAACGCGTTGGACTTCACCCCATGTTCAGAGCAAATTGCGATGCTTTGGCTTTCGAAAATCTGCGCATAAATCGGCCAGTCGTCTTGATTGGGTGGGTAAATCGCACCCGACGTCTTGCGCTCTTCCCATTGGTGAAGCTTGCCACCTGCGACGCCAAAGCTGATCTGCCCGGGTATCGGAGGTTTGCCGTTTTCATCCGTCATCAGCGGGTCGGCGAAGTCCCGGTGTCCCAACCCCTGCACAAAGCTCGTGTTCGACGGATTGCAACCCAGGCCGAACCACATCCCTTCGGTCACGGCATCCGACATTTCCGGTGACAACTGCTTGTCCATCGAGAAGAACATCGCGATTTCTCCGGCCCGCCAGTTGGATCCGGGACCAAACCGCAGCCACCCCCGCCCCCAAGGATAGGTGCCGGTATTGTGCAGGCCGAAATCAGCCCCCATGCGTTCCGAGCGTCTGGCGCGATACCTGATCCAGCCTTCGATTGCGTCAACAATCTCGGGGTCTGCCAGCTTACCATCCCGCGCCGCCAGCACGTATTCGAGGTAAGCGTGGGAGTATATTCCCCTTTTGACCCCCTCTGCCGGGGACTCGGCCCTGGGTACAAAGGGATTGTGCGCTTCGAACACATCGCGGGCCGCTGTATCGCCGCTGGCCCGATATACAACTGCGGCCGAGGCCACGCGCGACCGATTGATGACTTCGACCGCCTCGGGGTCGCGCGGTTCGGCAGTGTCGGAGAGAAAATCCTGTTCTGCCCAGTGCCAGGCCCGCGTAGCCTCTTGTATCAAGGCGTCGCCCAGTGTGGGATCACCGCAAACCTGCTTGATGACATGACCCAGCTTTGCCGCGCTCAGCGCGAAATTGTATGCGGCCCAGTCCTCGGGGGCGTAGGCATAGGTCAGTTGCACAGGGTTCCATGACACCGATCCGAAAATGCCTGGATTGGAATACTCCACGCCACCGATAATCGCCCCGTCTTCACCCTGTGTTCGACGCCACAGCGAAATGCCCCACAGTGCTTCATGTATAAGATCGGGCAGAACTGTCATGCCGTCACCCCGATCGGTCGCATCCTTGCGCGCCATAACATCGGGGTGAGCGAACGGCTTGCCGCTTTCGGGCAAGTTCAGGTTTAGCCCGCGGGCATAGTCGAAAGCCTCGATGATATTGGCCATGTGATAGACGACATCCATGTGCTGAATGCGACGATCCCAATCCCCGGCGTCATGCCATCCACCCCAGGCATCGGGATTGTCCTGCGCGCGTGCCGATACAGGAATACTGTCAAAACCAGTGACGCCCACGGGCTGTTCAGACAAAAGCCCACTTGCCCCGGTCTTGCCATACCCTTCGCCGGTGCTGCCCAAGCGGATATCGGTTTGCCAGACGGTCAGGCCATCCTCGGGGTGGCCGTTGCGCGGACGGGTCCGGCCTTCGCCGAAGGGTTCGGTAATCTCGCATCCCGACCTTTGGTGAAAATACCAACGCGCGGCCAGTCGCAGTGTTTTGGTGTAGGGCGCGGGAGAGACCCGGAATGGAAACGACCGACCGAAACCGTCGACCTGAAGGATGAATTCTCCGTCCTCGTCTAGGTCCGAAAAATCCGCCTCGTATATGTCGCAGCCGTTGAAATTCTGATCGTTCCGATGCGGCTCGGACGCGGGTTTGGCAAGGGTCAGGCTGCCGGTGCGAACCGCCGCGCCGTCTGCGGTTGAAAGCACTGCCCATTCGGTATTCTGGGACAAAATTGCATCGGTGTTGCCCGGCTGACCCACATTGTTGTGCCCCCACCATGACCCGATATACGCTTTCTTCGGACCATTCAGCGGATAACCTGCGTGACACACATGCAGCGCCTCGTTGAAGACTTCGGGCGACTTGCGCTGACTGACCGCTGGCACCGATGGCCCCTCAAGCACAACCACGGCGCCTTCCGGTATGGCACGATCCAGCATCAGGGTCAGGTTGTGCCGCTTGGTGCTTTCCCACTTGCGTTTGGCAACTGCTCTGGTGCGGATCGGGACAGATTTGCGATAGACCGACACGACATTCGCTGGACTTCCATCAATAGTGACGCGCCATTGGTCGGGCTGATCAACAGGGATATGCTTAAGAAACGCTCCTGTGGTCATCTGGAACCCAGACCGCCGGGTATCGCTGATGACCCTCGGCCATTCGGTAAAACCCTGCGGCAGCGTGGTATTAGCAAAACCCGAGAAATACCCTTCTACACCGTTGAGCTGCCCGAGCGATCCAAAACTATCCGTCGGATCGGGGTACCACGCCCGGTCATCCCGCTGGGTTACCGGAATCACCGGCGAGATTTCAAACAACGTATCAATGACGGTCAGCTGAACGATGTCCTCACCAACGAACCCGACCACGCCATCGGTTTCAGGCTCGGCCAGGGCCATCTGGTTCAGAAACGGAACAGATACAGCAAGCGCAGTGCCCTGCAGCAAAACCGCACGTCGGGATATCCTCATTTGTCAGTGCCTCCCTTCGCTTTTACCGGGTGTAACGGTCCCTTGATTTGCACGACGGTCCAAACTCTGCAGGAACCGCCAGATCAGTTTTGGTCGCAGCAGGCTATCGGGATAAAGAACCGCGCCGCACAGGCCTTCGAACACAGCGGTCGACTTGCGCCCATATTGGAATTGGTTGCGAACGCCTGACCAAAAGATATCAATCTGACGCTTACGCAAAAGTCGACGAAGCCGAGACCCATACCGCGCCTTCATATCCGCATTGGCCGCAACCTTCTGAATGCTGGGCACACGGCGGGCAAAAACGGACCCACGCGCCTGATGATTGGCCCCGCTGGCCACCTGACGGTAACGCAGCAGCGGCGGCCCGTCGACCACGGCGAACTCTCCCAGCAGCGCGAGACGGCACCAGAACTCCCAATCTTCGCCTTTTACCAGGCTTTCGTCATATCCGCCTACCCGCTTTGCGCTGTCAGTGCGTAGCGCCAGAGCACCGCCATTGACCACGAAATTCTTGCACAGCAGCGCGTCCAGCTGATCCTGAGCAGGAACCAGTGCCCTGTTATCCGTGCCACGCATGACATGGCCGTCGACAGCCATACGCTGCACACCCGCCAACGCACCCACTGCTTGGGTGCGTGTCAGCGTGTCATAGTAGCGCTGCAACGCTTCGGGGTGCAGCAGATCGTCAGCATCAAGAAACAAGACAAAGGGTGCTTTTGCTTGTGACAGACCCAGATTTCGCGCTGCGCTGACACCCTTTGACGGGCCCTGCACCAAACAGAAACGGACGTCGCGCCGGGTAAAGCCTTCAATGATGCGGGCCGTTCGGTCGGTCGAGCCGTCATCGATGCAGATCACTTCGAATGCCCCGAAGCTCTGAGCGCTGACGCTATCCAGCGTTTCAGCGATGTACGGCTCCATGTTTCGGGCCGGGATGATGATCGAAAACGTGGTGTGCTGCATGTTATCGGCCTCCGACCCGGTCGACCTTTACAGCTGAGTTGCTGTATTCAGAGAACTCAAACCGCAACAAGCCAGCTATCATGCCAGCGCCCCGAAATATCTCGAGCAGGCCGCGATACCACCTGGCCTGTGAGCCGAAGCCAAGACACAGGCACATCGCGCACCCCCACCCCAGGGCGCCAAGGCTTTTGACCACCCGCATCCCAACTGCCTTGCGCCGGATCAACGCAATGCGGCTCAGCGTGTTGCCCTTGCGAAACCAACGCCGCCCCAGCCACCGGATCGTGGTGCGGTTTTCGGGTACGTCGTCCCAGACCAGAGCATCTGCCGCCGCGCGGATCGTGCCACCACCGTCGCGCAGACGGGTAAAGAACTCTTCGTCCTCTCCGCCCGTGATGTTGAAACGCGGATCGAACCGCAGCTTTCGATCACGGATGACGGCAGACCGTACCATCGAGTTGTTGGTGGCCGCCGACACCAATTCCGCCCCTTGATCATAGGGTCCCATACGAAACAGGTTCAAGGCATCAACCCAGTCCGGCGGGGCTTTGCGATAGCGCGGCTCAACCGGGCCCTGAACTGCCACGGTGTCGGGCAGGCGCATGGTTTTGAGCATTTCTGCCAGCCAGATTTGCGAAACCTCTTCGTCATCGTCGAGGAAAGCAACAAAATCGGAATCTTGGGGCACTTCGGACAAGGTGCGATTCCGGGCCGCCACGATGCCACGTGTCGGCTCGGTCACATAGATCACCGGCCAGTTCGACAGGCTTTGGATATCCCCCAACGTGGCTTGAGCCGTGGCATCGGGCGCGTTGTCGGCGATCACCAGTGTCACCTGCACCTGTTCATCGCTGATGGTTTGCGCGTTCAGGCTTTCGATCAATGCCCGCAGCCCCAGCGGACGCAGATACGTCGCGACGCAAATGGCCACATGCGGGCCGGGTTGTGCTCTGCGTTCACCGCTCATACCCGGCAAGCTCCAATGCGCGCCCTGCCAGTTTGTCGAACCGGGCTTTGTCTGCTTTCGACCATGCCGCCCAGCGCTTTACCGGATTAAAATCCGACGCTTTTGACTGCGGCTGCCAACGCGCATCGTCTGAAGCATTTGACCGCGACGAACCGCGCACCGGCAATTGATCGACCCGATCCCAGGGGAAAACTTCGGGGTTCAGCCCGGTATGGGCCAGCATGTTCGTAACAAAAAGCTGCGAGTCCGCGACGATATCCTCATACCGCACCACCAACGCGTCTTCAGTCTCATTCACGCCGCCTTCGGCGAAGGTTGTTATGGCTTCGGTTCCAAGCCGCCACTCATCAGCCAACTGGCGAAAGGTTTTACGGGCCAAAGAATATCGCGAAAAGGTGTTGAGTGTTGAATCCACGACATCGCGCCCATCCCTGAGACACAGGATCAGTTTGGCGTCCGGGAAGATATACGGCGCGAGGGTCAGGTTATGCACATGCGGACACTTCAGCAGGATGTGCTTGCCCGGCGCCTGCGCCTGCAATTCCCGAAACCACGCCCCTGCCAACATCGCCAGCAGATCGTATTTCTCAAGAACCTCGCCGTTTCGCGGAAAATACCTTAGGAAATCCCGCCCAAACGCAGCTGCGTCATCCGCTGCATGCAATAAGGGAAATTCATACAACCGTCCGGCATCCGCCGCCACATCCGGGTGCATAGCCACCAGATCACGTACGAAATTCGTGCCCGAGCGCGGCATGACTCCCAGCACGAGGATCGGCGTGTTGATCTTACCGCGTGCACCACGCGCCAAGGCTGCAAGGCGCGCGCCTTGTTCTGGGGTAATCGGTGGCAAGAAATCTTCGATGCTCAGAAACCGGGCACCGAGCAGACGCCGCGCGACGTGGCCCATCTGGTTGATGCGCATCTCTCCGAAGATCTGGGCGGCACGGTTCAATCGCATGGGTTAAACGCCGCCCTTCCGTTCGCGCCAAGTCTGCCAGGGCAATTCCGCACGGCCCGTGACCCGCGCCACAAACTCCATATCGGGCGTGAAGAGGTCAGTCAGCCTCTGCCGCGTTTCGGACGTTGGCGGCGCGATCTTTGTTTTCAGGTGCTCTTTGTTCATGGACAGCGCGTGTTTAAACCCCGGCAAAGCTTTCACCGTTCGTACCGCTTTACGCATCCCCAGCGAGCGCATCATGTCACCACCCCGGCGCAGGGTATGCTGTACAGCCGGGCTGCGGTAGGTGACGGTTTCGTGGTGGCGATCAGACAGCGACGCCGGATTCGGATCGGGTGCAATTGCGAGGTGACGACAGATCTGATCGTATGCCCGCTTGGGATTTTCCGAGATATCCTCGGAAAACAGCAACAACAGCGCGCTTCGGTCAAAACAGGCAAGCCAGTGTTCAAGGTTCGTTTTGTACTGGCTTTGCCGCGCATAGGCCGGGTTCCGCGCCAGAGCATCTTCGAACGAGATCGAGGATGCGATATGGCCTTTGCGGATTTCATGCAGGTGGTTGGAATAGGCTCTTTCGACCGGATCGCGCAGGATACAGATCAGCTTTAGGTCCTTGTTGTAGTCCCTTGCGCGCTGCGGGGCGTCCAGACTGAAGAAATATGTCGGAGAGCATTCGCCCTTGATCGTACCGGCGGGGCCATCGGCGAAACAGCTTTCGTACCAGATGTAGCCCCGGTCATAATTTGCGGTAAAGAAGTTGAGCTCTTTGGTGTCGCCCATGGTCACGGCGGAATGCTCCGACAGGACATGGTGCAACCACGTCGTCGCAGCCTTCTGCGCACCGATTCCAATGAACTCGACCTTACTCACACCGAACCTTTCACAACACACCAACCAACCGGAGGCGGCGGCAAAACTCAAACTTATGGCAACTGTCTGCCCCTACCTGCGGCCAAAACGATTGGGAACATCCTTGCGCAACACAATGCTGAGCGCATGAGGCAGGGTCCGCATGTATCTACGGGCCAGATGGCCCGGCCCTGTCGCGATGCGGTGCAACCACTCCAATCCCAAGGTTTGCATCCATTCCGGCGCGCGCGCGTAATCGCCCACAATATAATGGAAACACCCGCCACAGGTGACGATCCAGGCACAATGCGACAGTTTCGTTGCAATCCGTTCCGCAAAAAACTGTTCCTTTGGCTTGCCCAGCCCGACCCACAGGATATCCGCACCGCTGGCATTGATATCAGCCACGACCGCGTCTTCTTCGGAGGGATCAAAGTAACCATGTCGCCGTCCGGCAATGGTAAGGCCCGGATACATAAGGGCCAACTTTTCCGCACACTCGCGGTTGATCTCTTCGACCCCACCCAACAAATAAAAGCTCAGACCATTTTTTGCCGCAACCGTGGCCGCCGAGTGGATGAAATCCGTTGTTGCGGTTCGCTCGGGGATGCCAAGACGGCCATAGGATAAGCGGGACGCCCAGACAACAATCTGGCCATCCGCGTGGATAATATCGGCCAAATCCATTGTCTTGGCGAAGTGTTCATCGCTTGCATACAGCGAAATCGCCTGTGCGTTTGACGAAAACACAGTTGTCGCACGATTGAGCTTACCGCACCGCCGCCGCTGCACGTCCTCAAGCATGACGTCTGTCAATTCGTTGGCACCCGCGATCGCAACTGGCATGCCCCCGACAAAAGCATGCGGCAGGCGCTTATCCAGAATCTTATTCATGTAAAAGCCAACTGGTCACAAAAAAACGATAGTGTAAGCAGGTTAGCAGGCCCATCGATTCTTGCTAGGAAATTCATCGGTTCTGACCCGGATTGTTTCGAATAACATGTGTATTTGCGCGTTTCCTGTCAAACTTGCTTACTTTTCACCGTCAATTGTGGTTTGGTTAATGCATTGTTGAATTTTTCTGGCCCGCAGGCTGATGGCCGCTGACGACACATGTTGTCCACCAGACGCTGCCGGGCTGACCTGAACTATATCTGTGTCAAAAGTTGTTATGAGTTATGACTGATCAGTATCGCAGAGGGCTCGACGTAGAGTTATCGGGTGTGGGGCAAGCCGCTGCCGGCGATCCCGAGCTTAGAATGCTGTCCAATGCTGTCTGGGCCATCCGCCGATCCATTCTGTGGATTCTGGCACTTGCGTTCTGCGGTGGGGTTCTAGCCTATCTGCTGACCTACACGGCCGACACCCGGTTCACCTCAAGCGCCAAGGTTATGATCGAAACCCGTGTACAAACGGAAACGGAATTCACGCCGCAGGTCTCGGGCTTGCCGCTGTCGCTGACATCTCTTGAAAGCGAATTGCAACTGCTGCGGTCCACGGACCTGATTGAAAGCGTAGTTGAACGCCTGAATTTGCAAAACGATCCCGAGTTTGCCGGAGAGGAAGGCGGAATTACCCTGAACCCGATCGCGCTGGCGCGTGGGTTAAAGAATGCTTTGGTGGATACACTCGCGGGCGGTGACGAAGCGACTGCTGACGGCGACACACGTTCCGAGGAAGAGATACGCCGCGAGGCAGCCGTCGAAAACCTGCTGAGATCGAGGCGCATTGAACAGGTCGGGGACCTATCGGCCGTGTACGAAATTCGAGTGACCACAAAGTCGAAACACAAAGCCGCTGAAATCGCCAACAGCCTGGCATCGGAATACCTGACCGTTCTGACCAAAATGAAGCGCGAAGCACTTGGGCAATCGCAAAGCTGGTTGACTATCCGTATCGGTCAGCTGCGGGAAGACTTGAACAAACTGAGTTCAGACCTTGAGACGCACTCGATCGAGACGCCTTATTCCCCTGATGAATATGCAACGATCAAGGCGCAAAGGATCAAGGCGGAACGGCGATCTTCTCTGGCCAACGCATCCCTGCAGGAGCTTGAAGAACAAACAAACACGATCACAGAGCTGCGCGATCAGGGCAATCTGCGCGAAGCAGTCGACTATGCCGCCCAGGTCGGGCTGTTGTCACGCAGCACAAGCGGCGACATTACAGACGATGCGGCCATCACCGCGCTGGATGCGATACAGCAATCCGCCGAGCGGAAAATGGACCAATTGAATGCCCAACTGGTTGGCCTGCAACAAAGCATCGAAACATTCCGCGAGCAGCAGGCCCGGCAGGTGCAGCACGACTCGGTCACCAAGCGGATCGAAAACGAGATTCTGGTTACGGAAACCATCTATCGGGATTTCGTGTCGCAGCTGGGCCGTAGGGCAGAACAAGCGGACTATCTGGATGCGGGCGCGCATATCATCGAACGGGCCCGGCCTGCTATTGATCCTTCGGAACCCAAACGCTCGCAGACGGCGATCCTCGTCATGTTCGCGATCGTGTTTTTCGGCCTGATCGGAACGGTTGTGCGCGAGCTCTTTCAGAAGCGGCTCAGAACAACGCACGAGTATGAAAGCACAACCGGGGTCAAGCTGTCTGCGATCGTGCCAGAGGCCAAAGAAGACCCGCCGTTCGAGACCTTCTTTATTCATGACGGCAAGCTGGATGCGGAAATGCACCATTTCGGACGCAAGCTGCTTGCCAGCAGCGATGTCGGCCTTCGCGTCTCGAACACGCAAAGCGAGCCAGAGGCCCAAGCCAGCATGATTTTTTCGAACCGTCCGGAAGGAAAGAACAAGCTTTCTGCTTCGGACACGCAGTGTGTGATATTTTCGGGTGCCTCCGCGCTGCCGGATGAGGGCAAGACCTCATCGCTTCTGTTATTGGGCGCAGTCTGCGCCAAGGCGAATTACCGCACGCTGATCATAGATTGTGACACGTTGACTTCGGCCTATCGTGACTACTCCCGACTGACACCCGACGCCCTGCAACACGCCGGAGCAGACCCGGAGTTTCTTTTGAACTATGTCGTCGGCAGCCCGCAGGCAGGGCTGGATATCCTGCCGCTGATCTGCGGCGAAGGGGAAGAGGCCCAAACGGTAGCCGCAGATTTCCTATGCTCACCGGCGTTCCTTGATCTGCTCTACTCGCTGTCGCATATGTATGACGTCATTCTGCTGGATACCCCGCCGCTGCTATCGGCAGTGGAATCGGCCTATCTGTCGCAAATATCCAACCGCGTCCTGTTGTTTACCCGCTGGAACAGCACCCGCGTTAATTCGATGTTGCAGGCGATCCGAGAACTGGAAAACGTGGGCGTGCGCCCATCCGCACTGGTGGCGACGCGCGTCGACCTGAAGAAGGCGAAACTTTACGGCGATCCGAACTTCGGCTGATTGGTTGCTTATTCACTCTGCGGTGCACGAAACGCCGATTGTGATTGGGATTGAGCGCTTGGACCCGAAAAAAATATACGACCACGCATAAGAATCGCTTACCATGACCGCATTGCCCAATGACCGTTTTTGTTTCCAATAAAGTGAGTAGCCAGTTTGCAGGTTTTAGCGAGTGAAGTAGATTTCGACACCTACGACGTTATTGTCGCTGGTTCCGGTCTTGCCGCATATGCGATGGCCAAACGCCTTGGCGCACACGACAAAAGCGCGATCATGCTTGAGACCGGAGAGGCCCAATACAACGATGACATTCAATCCGACTTTGCCCAGATCTTCGGTCGCGGGCATCTGGACGGATCGCACTGGCCGCTGCATTGGGTGCGCGCCATGGGTGGAACATCCGCCGTCTGGGCCGGGTATTGCAGCCCGCTGATCGACCGCAATTTTCGACAATGGCCAATCACGCGCAGCGATCTGGACCCCTATTACAAAATGGCCGCGGAATATCTGGGCAGGCCAGAACCATTCCTGACTTATGCGGCGGATTTTGAGCCGGGTTTCGTCTACCGGCCCATCTCCACCGAAGACCCGTTGCGCCTGATCCGCGAACCCCAGCTCTACGATGGACTGCCCACAACCGATCTTGCGCTTGGCGCCACCCTCAGCCACCTGCACCCAAGGGACGACCGGAAGGGGGTCGAGGCCATCTCGATCTACACGCTGGACGGCGGCACCAGACGGATTGACCTGCGGCCCGGGCAAGCGGTCGTGCTTGCAGCCGGGGCGATGGGCAACGCGCAAATTCTGCTCAGCTCGCAGCCCGAGACCGGGCCTGCGGTCGGCAACGAGAACGATCAGGTCGGCCGCTATCTGATGGAGCATCCGCATTTCCCCGATTGCGCCAAGCTGATTTGCAACGGGGCCTTTCAGTTTCCCACTGCTCCCGACGGTTTCGGCGAGCTGACCGCCCTGCTGGAACCGGACGATGACCTGTATCGGCAAATCGGCGGGCTTGAGGTGTCGGTCGCCCTATATCCCGGAAAGTTCGTTTCGGACGATCCCGTCGAAACGATGTTTGCCGACAAATGGGGCGACGGTGCGGTGGCCTATGGCGTCATCGTCCGGGCGGAAATGGATTCCGAACCTGAAAACAGGGTCACCGTCAGAGAGGGCACCGACCCGTCCGGTCTGCGAAAGCTGCGCACAGATTTCCACATCGGTGCCCGCAGTTTCCGGGCGGTCGATACCTTTCTTGAAACATTGGGCGAACGGCTGATCGCCTCGGATACCGGGCGACTGCGGATGTCCAACGAAGAGATCATGTTCGGCGTCACCGGAGGTGGTCACACCCTTGGCACGACGCGGATGGGGGCCAGTCCGAAAACCAGCGTCGTCGATGCCGATTGCCGCGTGCACGGGTATCAGAACCTTTTCGTGGCGGGGTCATCGGTGTTTGCATCCGGCGGTCACGCCAATCCTACGCTCACCATCATGGCCCTTGCGGCGCGGCTGGGCGACAAACTGGGGGTGATAAATGAAGTTTGATGTAACCCGCAGAAACCTCATGTTCGGCGCTGGTGGTTTCGCCGCTGGCAGTGTCATTACCGGCGTTGTCGGTTTCAAGTTCCGCGACCAGGTCCGGCAGCTTCTTGGGGTGTCGCGCCCCAATATCGAACAGCTGGGTCTTGCAACCGGGATGGATGACGAATGGCTTCTGACCCCTGAAGACCGGGAAGAGCTTGCCCGTCATCTGGCCGATAGCACGACCGCTGATTAAGCCCCGCCTACAAGCATAGCCCCCTATTTCGGGGCGTCACCCGCATCCAGAATACGGCGTGAAAACAGAAAGTTGATGATCATCCCGGCCAGCGTCGATGGCACCAGCGCAATCACCGGATGGGCACCCGCGATCTCGTTCAACCTGATCACGGCGACAAAGACGGCGTAATTCACCGCCAGCCCAAAGCTCATCGCCAGCACATAGCTGATGAATTCCTTCACCGTGGGCGATGCCTGGGTGGCAAATGTAAACGTTCTGTTCAGATACCAGGTTGTGGTCACAGCCCCCAAAAAGGATAGCAGCCGCGCGACCTCTGGTGCCCAGTTCAACCCCTCGATCGCGATGAGCAGCAAACCCGCATCCACCACAAAGGCAACAGCACCCACGATCGCGAATTTTAAGAACTGGGACGAGGGCATCTTTGGAAATCCGCCTTTACACTCTGTTTCTTCGATGTGCTTTTGCGCCGACCGGTGAACTCCACCAAAGTCTGAGGTCAAAGCGTTGCATCTGAATTTTCCGCGGAAAACTGGGTCGGGACCCGCTTGGCGCGTTGAGCACCGTGAAAAACAAGCAATGTTGCCAGGAAGGGCAACAACCAGATAACCCGCGCCTGATATCGGTGGTGCGGGTCCGACAACACGCCGCAGACCACAGCGTTTATCAGCAAGGTTGCCAGGATCAGCACGGCCAACGCCATCGCCGTGTTTGATATTGATCGCACCCCGAACATAATAGCCACCGTAATCAGACTAATAACGGCCGACGCATAGACAAACGTCGACAGGAATATAAACGGGAAGCCGCCAGTAACAGCCAAAGATGCCCCGAACCTGCTAAGGTTAGAGCCATTCATGAAGTGCGGCGCGCTTTCAGCAAAGACTCGTTTGGCGGTATAGAATTCGTATAAACCAAACATACCAAGTTGTCTTAATGCATTCCCAACCGAAGCCCGTATCTGCATCACTGGTTCCGCAAGCGCGGCTGTCAGGAAAACTGAGAAGTCTTCGTCACTCAGCCGTTGCTTCGTAGCTTCATCTGCTGACTGGTAGTAGCCGTTCTTGTCCCAAAGAAATAGTTGCGAACTGTTATTGTCCAAAGGCGCTGCGTCACAAATTGCAAACTCATACCCGCCGCAGTCATTTGCCATCAGCTCGGCCACCGGACCATCCTCGATCCCGCGCGCTGTCAGGAAAGGCAGGTTCTGCGGCCAACTGCCGAAGACGGCCTGGGACACGAAGGCAAAGGCAAAAACCGCCGACACCCCGGCGCTGAAAGCCAAAAATGACATAAGCCAACCAGATAGCAGCGGTCTAACCCGCGGCCATAGCGACATCAGCGCCAAAAGCACCAACAGGCCAAAGGTCAAAAGAATATGGCTGCTGTGAATGGCAACCGCTGCGGCCAGAATGACCCAGCAGATTACTATCTGAGTTTTCGTCAGGCTGCGTTTCGAAAAACACAGCAGAAACAGACAAAGCGGCACCACGGCTGCAAACACATCTGGCATGGCATAGGCTGTGAAATACGGCAATGGTGTAACCGCGGCACAGATTGCGCCAATGACCAGATAAGGTTTCGTGGGGTTTTCCTTGCAAATTTGCCGCACCACAAGCCAAGCCACGTAGCCAACGATCAGCGATTGAAACAGCACCAACAAAAGTGCTTCGGCTTGCAGGGATACAAAGACCAAAGCGCCGTAGTAAGGCGAACGGGACATCGAAATCACGCGTTGGTCCGGTGCGGCCGCCACAGCCTGTTCGACCGAAGGATCCGCTGGCGAGGTCGCCTTGGTTACCGGCGCTTCATCGACCCATTGCTTACCCGCTATGGTTTCTACTACCGCCTTGCCGGCATTGTTGTAACCGCGCGTATCGAAGAAAATAAAGGGAAAGCCATTTATCGCCGCGGGCACAGTCTGCATAACCGCAAAGCACAGCACCAAGATGCACGCCTTTAGCGTCGTCAGATTTGCGCCTTGCGAATGAGGCGCGGCCTTAGCTTTGAGATACGCCATTAAAAAACTTCACTTCTTAAAACCGCCCCGGAACCCGCGAAATACGCGACTCCTTGGGCCAACTCGTTACTTAAACACGACCTGATCCTTCCCGCAGGCCACTATTCGGTCAATTGTGTTGTTTGCTGTATGGTCTGCTGTGTCACCTGCTCTACCGAGATTTCGACACTGTCGCCCGGAAGCAGCTGGGTCATTTTCTCAGCCCGAAGCTCCTGCAATTCACCGTCGACAACCCGGAAAATCGTAACCGAGTAATCAATATCACTGATCAGGCTTTCGGTGCCGATCTCGCTGGACGCACCAGCCAGATATTTTGCAATCGTATCCATTTGCAAGCTGGCATCGCGAAGGGCCAGATGCGCGTCGCGACGTTGCTGCAACAACACAAGGGATCGCTGCTGTTCATACAGCTCCCGGTCCCGTTTCAATCTGGTCAGAACCAGATTTGTGGCCGCCAGATCTTCTTCGACCTCCAACAAGCGCGTGGCGGACAACACGGTGGTCCGGCGCGTATCGGCAATCCTTGAACCCGCGGCCAACCCACGTTCGATCAAGCTGATCACTCTGGCCTCTTCCTCTTCATCGGACGCCAGAGCCTTAGCTAGTTCGATCTCCTGTTCTTTCAGGATTTCAATGCGTTGCTCGGCCTGGTCCTCAGCATCTTCGAAATAACGCCGCTCACCGGCTTCGTTTTCCTGATTGACGGCTCTGATCCTGATCTGCTCGGCGATCAACTCGTCCAGAACCGCGTTGGACACCGAGACTTGGGCGTGCGTCGGTGGCGGCATGTCAAGATCTTGTCGCAGCTCGGACGTCGTGCGCCAGACCTGAACGATTGCCTGCGCGTGTTGCAGCGCCGCTTGCCCATAGGTGGTTTGCCACCGCATCAATTGTATCGGGTCGATGGTGACATCATCGGCCAACAGCATGCTGCGGACGCCACCGGCAAGGGCCACAGCCTCACGTGCGGTGATGGCCGGACGGAAATCAATCTGACCAGTACGCGCGACATCCCCACCGATTATGATGGGCCTGTATCCATTGCGGGCGACTTCGATCTCGTCCCCGTCCAGCTGAATGATGTAGATTTCACCATTCGCATTGTATTGCTTGACGATTTTGCCAGCCGCATCCAACCGCACAAGGTTTTCCAGCTCATCGGCCAACAGGCCTTTGGCCTCAAAATGGCCCAGCCATTTCAAGTTTACGTTGCCATGCGCATCAACGATTGCATCAAAAGACAGGCCATCAAGGCCGGTCAGGGACAAACGAATCTGGTCTCCGGGCTCCAGCTTGTAATCAGCAGCGGCAGGACCGTGCGTCAACACAAACAGGCATAGCGCCGCACAGAGGCTTCGGGCCAATGATGACAACCTGAACAGTGCAGGTACGGAATGAAATATTTTCTTACGGGTCAACTTCATGATCGTAGCATCACTCTGTTTTTTTGGCTGCGGTGCAACGGCTCAGCGACCTGTGCCATTGCAAACAGCGCCGATGGTTTGAAACAAAATCTTAATGTCTACCCACAGACCAACCTTCTGAGCATATTCAGTGTCGAAAACGGCGCGGTCCGAAAACTCGACATCATTGCGTTCGGACACCTGCCATAATCCGGTGATCCCCGGTTTCATCAGGTTGTAGTCGCTTCCCGGATACAGCGCCTGTTGCTGAGGCATCATCGGGCGTGGGCCAACAAGGCTCATGTCGCCGATCAGAACATTCCAAAGCTGGGGCAACTCATCCAAAGAGGAGGCCCGAATAAACCGTCCAACCTTGGTAACACGCGGGTCGTTTTCAAGCTTTTGCCGGGCTTGCCATTCCGCCGCAGCAGCAGGGCACTCCCTCAGATGATCCAGAAAGATCTGATCTGCATCGATCATCATGGACCTGAATTTCAGAAAATCGAACTCACGCCCGCCCAGACCAACACGCCTCTGTCTGTAAATTGCCGGCCCGCCGTCCAGTTTCACGCAGATCGCAATCAATAGCATGAGTGGCAGCACAAAGGGCGCGCCAATCAAGACCAGAACAATATCCAACAAACGCTTACCCTTGGCCGCATAGAAACCTTGGAGATTTACGCGATTTTTTGAAGCAGGTATAAAATGTTGTCTTGTATTATATATTTCGGTCTCTTCTATCGGAAAAGAACCTCGATTGTGGTTCATAATGACCCCCAAACTTACGCACTGACTACTCAAAAAAAGCGCCTAAAACCAAGGCACAACACACCTTATGGACCCGCGAGCCTACCCCAAAAAAAGGGCGAAAGCCGTGAGTTTCAAACTTCTTTTGCTCAATAGATCAACGGCGCAACGACACCACATCCGCTGCCCCGTTTCGTCTTGCTTCCCGACTCGATGTCATAAAATGGCCGGGTTTTTGCCTGAAATATGTTTGCATTTATTGCCTGAGGTGACAACTTGTTTGTTAACTTTTCCACATGCGTGACACATTTCGTATTCTTTGCAGAAAAGCTTTCAACCCCGATTTTTATCTGAATAATCGCGGCCGTAATACCCAACCGCACATCGCGTGATGGTGCAGACGTCAAAATTTGAGCGGCTTGCCCAAAAAACAGCCCGTTACTGTCCGGTTTTCAGGGGTAATTTATTGATGATCTTCACACGCAACTTGCTTTTACAAACAAGATACAAAGAAGCAATCAAAGCGGGTGCGCAAAAACCAGCAACAAGGCCACCGGAGAGCGCTGCAATCGAGCTTGCATCCGATATCGCCAACGCCACGAAGACAATCGCGGCAAACAGAGGGCCTGATAGTAAATAGAAAATTATCATTCCAGCCTCAGCTCGCTTGGTTAGATCTCATCCACTGTTTCACGCACTGGCCCGATTGTACGCAGCATTGTGTCACTTTTGGGGCAGCACCCTCTTGGTGCATGCTGATCCCGGTCATCGACGCAAAAAGAAACTCATTAAGAAGGCCTTAACCTTAACACCAATCAGTTCTGTCGACGATAGATGGGCGCGCTTTTCCCGGATTTCCATAACCTATCGGCGATTTAGCACCACACGATTGGTAAAATCTTGCCCATTGGGCCTCAAATCTCTGTTAAGTTGAGATGTTTTGCGTTCAGGTTTTCGCCCAAGACACGAACCCGCGCGCCCTGCGCCACACGACGACCGCCGCAACTTGTCCAAGCAACACCAACACCCAGAACATAAACATCAAACCAGCCGCTAGAAGTGCAAGTTGCAGGGTCAGATTCGCTGACATCCCGGCAGAGATACAAAATGGCGCATAAGCTATCGCACCAAGAACGCCATATTTCAGTTCTGTCGTCGACACCCGTAGCGGGTCGACCTTTCGACCGATGTAGTAATAAGCGACAAAGCTAACTACACCGCTGATCAGGAATGCAATCGGGGCGCCGGGCGCGCCGAACAGGTAGATAGTTACAAGCGACAAAAAAGCATGCACCACAAGTGACGCAACACTAATGCCAAGCTGCAATCCGGTTTTCTTTGACCGCATAAATGCATAGCTGAAATAGGCGCCCTGCAAGCCGACGATAAATGCGGCAGGGGAAAGCAATCTTAGGTAAAGTGCGGTTTCTTCGGCAAAGCTCTGCTCGAACAGCAGATGCGTAAATACGTCCGCAGCAAAGACCAGCGCAACGACGATCGGCATTGAAATCAGCACGAGGAACGAGAAATAGCGTTCCAGCACGGCGTCCGATGATCGGAGCCCGTTGGTCTCATGCGCTTCGAAAACACTGGGGGCCACGACACGCGACAGTGTCGTCATCGGCAATTTCAGCGCTTTGGAAGCAAGCGTTTGTGCCGCTGCAAAATATCCGGCCGCGTCCATCCCCGCGAAGAAAGCCAGAAGAGACTGAGAAGACATCGCAAAGAACGAGGCGCTGGACGACACCACCGCCAATGGGAATCCGAACCGGAAATAAGTTCTGAGCGCACCAAGGGATGGCACCACGATGCCGGACCGGCTCAGCGCGAAGACAAGGGCATAGGCACCTGTAATCGCCGCGCCCATCGACATTCCAATCACCGCACTTGCGTAGCCTCCGCCATACATCACAAACGTCACGGCCAGTGACACGCCCAAGGCCTGGCGCAGCAAGGTCACGGCGGCGAATTTCGGTCCCTCATTGTATTGCCTGAGGCAGACCGTTCCCAATTCATACATCGCGTGACTGGTGCAGAACACAACGGCCAGGAAGAAACTGCTGACCCACTCCGCTGGCAGAACCATCCGAACAAGACCGACGAGACACAGCAAAAACACCCCCAGCAGAGCCGAAGCCCCCAGGACCGTCGCGATCGTCTGCCCGTCGAACTCAGGTGCGTGATGGAATCGACCAATGGATATGGCCAGCCAATGGAATGTAAACGAAAACAGCAACATTCCAGACAAAAGCGTAAGATTGTATCGCCCAAAGTCTGCAGCACCCAAAACGCGGGTCATTACGATCAGAATCACAATCGCGATAAACGCCGACAGCATTCGTGGAACAAAATACCATGTCATCGCGGACTGTATCCCTTGGCCGGCAACTCTAAACCCATACACATCCAATAGCCCGGATTAGGCACTGAACACTCGTAAAACTCACCATTTTCTGGCATGCCGACTACCTAGCTGACCGCGTGCGTATCCCATGGAGCATACTGACACTCATATGTGCCGATGGAAAACAATATCCTGATCACAGCCCTAAAACACCACGCTTTGCAGCGACAGGGTCTTTGTTTGCAACCTAACGGCCCCCCGAGTTTGCCGAGTAATTGTGCACCAAGTCGGCGTTGCCGCATTCCCAGGTTCTGCCGTGATAGACAATCCACGTATCGCTGCGTAAGCTTCGGACACTCGCATTTATTCGAAAAACCGCCGGGTTGTTCAGCCCGGAGCGCTATCAATTGGTCTGACAGATTTGACAATGACCGCCCTGAGCCAGAATAACGCAAATCGACACGCATCGGACCTGCCGTTCCGTCACGTGATCCTTGCTTTATGTCTGATGCTTGTGGTTTTTTTCGGCACGGATCTGTTCAACATTGTGCTGTGGCAGAACAATCTGGCCAACAAGCTGGAAATCCTGATGTTACTGCCCGCCATGGCAATTACAGCATTGTATTACCGGCATCTTATTCGCGGAGCTTTTGCTTCGCCAGAGCTTGCGATCCTTGTGATCTGGGCGCTGGTCTCGACCACAATAAGCAGCCTTCCGGCCTATTCATTCGAGCGATGCGTGCCATTGGTCGTCACAACCGCTTTTGCCCTTTTTTTAGGCAGCATCATGTCGCTGCGCGGGTTGCTGTTATTCATGGCGTCGTTTTACGCGGTTGTAATGGTACTGACCATGGGTGCTATCGCTGCCCTGCCACAAGCCCGGGGGATACCGCCCTGGGGCGATACGTGGAACGGAATTTTCCTGCACAAGAACGGCTTGGGTGCAGCCTGCGTCATGACTTTGCTGACCTCGTTTTACGCGATCGGTCAGGTGAAAGGAAAACTGAAGCTGGTGTTTCAGGTCACATTTTTCCTCGGACTGCTGTTGCTGGTCGCATCTGAATCCCGCACATCGCAAGTGGTTGCATTGGTCTCGATGAGTGCGCTGGTAGTCAATCGAATCATTCCTCGGTTCGAGGTCATCTGGGCGATCTGCTTTATTCTGTTCTCAGTCCTGCTCATTAGTTTGATTGCCTTTCTACTGTCCTCGCCGCTGGCCGACCCGCTTTTTGCGCTGATCGGTCGAAAACCAACCCTGTCCGAGAGGATCCCCATATGGGAGCTTACCTGGCCTTACGTCATGGACCGGTTCTGGCTTGGCTGGGGCTACGGGGTGTTCTGGCACCCCGATTCCAGCCACCTGGCATGGTTTTCCAACAAGGCCAATCTGGGTTTCACGCCCTTTTATTCTCATAACGGTCTGATCGAAACCTGGCTGAATACCGGCTTTCTGGGCGTTGCACTTTTGGGCACCGCCATTGTTCGCTTTTTCTTTTCCGCGTTTTTTTCCATGCGATTCGTCGAAAACCGGGCCGGGATTGTCTGCGCTCTGGCGCTGATGGTTACCTACTTGCTGGCGAATATTACCGAAAGCACCTTGCTTGGCCGGCTAGAGGCCAACTGGATATTCTTTGTCGCCTACGTCACCAAAATGAACCTTGTGGCAAGGGCGATCAGAGACGATGCCAAGTTCCGGGATTCACCCGTCGCACATGATGGCGGCACCGCCAAATCAATCGGTTCGGAACCCGTCTATCGACCTGTGAACAGCTAATATCAAAAATTTCTGCGTTTTCTGCGCCTGCCGTGGCCACAAAGATTGACAGCAGCCGCCTACGTAGTGTCGAATTTGAATGTTCCTACTTTTAAATGTTTTTGCAGTAATCAGTTCCGTTGGGAGGCACAATTGAAAACAGCCATATTTGCAGGTGGTAAGGGCTCTCGCCTGATTGAAGAGACCCGGGTCCGCCCCAAGCCTTTGGTTGAGATCGCCAACCGGCCGATCCTTTGGCATATCATGCAGCACTATTCGACCTACGGGCACCACGAGTTTGTTCTGGCGCTTGGGTATATGGGTGATCTGATCAAGCGCTACATTTCAGAACTGTGCCAGTATCAGGGAAACCTGCGTATTGATTTCGATCAGCGCGAGCTGTTCGGTGAACCCGACTATGCCAACGGTGGGCCCGAGCCTGAGACACCGCCCTGGACCGTGGATCTTATCGATACCGGCATGGACACCATGACGGGTGGGCGTCTGGCCCGGCTGCAACCTTACCTTGGCAATGAGACCTTCATGCTGACCTATGGCGATGGGGTATCGAACGTCGATCTGGATGCGCTTATTGCCTTTCACAGGTCGCACGGAAAACTCGCCACCATCACCATGGTGCGCCCGCTGACCACTTTCGGCCACCTTCAGGTGCGCGACGATGGGTTGGTCGAAGGTTTCATGGAGAAACCAGAAACCGCGGCTGATTGGATCAATGGCGGCTTTTTCGTACTGGAACCCGGCGTTTTCGATGCCGTCGCCAGCGTGAATGGCGATGAGATCATGTGGGAAGAAGGCCCCCTGCCCAAACTGATGGAGATGGGTGAGTTGATGGCCTATCGCCATCCTGGATTCTGGTATTGCATGGATCACCTGGCGGACAAACGCCGACTTGAGGAGATGTGGAAAAATGGCAACCGTCCGTGGGCAACATGGGAACATTCAAAAGGTTCTGTTAACGGGGCATCTCGGCTACGTGGGGACGGTCACCGCCCCGGTATTGGCCGAGGCGGGAATCCAGGTGACTGGGTGCGATATAAATCTCTTTGACCGCGCGGACTTCGCCCCGGGCGGCACCGTTCCGGACATTCCCAACCTGGGTAAAGACATTCGTGATCTGACGGTCGAAGACCTGAAAGGGTTTGACGCGGTCGTGCACCTGGCGGCACTTTCAAACGACCCCCTCGGCCAATTGCGGCCGGGTCTGACCCAACAGATAAACCACGAAGGCACGATTCACGTGGCAAAACAGGCCAAGGCGGCGGGGGTATCCCGGTTCGTCTTTGCCTCGTCCTGTTCCAACTATGGTCGCGCGGGTGAGGGTTTTGTTGACGAAGAAGGCAAGTTGAACCCGCAGACGGATTACGGCGTTTCAAAGGTTCTGGCCGAACGCGACCTGAAACCGCTGGCCGATGACAACTTCACACCCACTTTCCTGCGCTTTGCCACCGCTTACGGTGCCAGCCCCCGGATGCGGTTTGACATCGTGCTGAACAATCTGATCGCGCACGCCTATACCTCGGGGCGTATCCTCATGATGTCGGATGGTACACCGTGGCGACCGATCATCCATGTCGAGGATATGGCCCGCGCCTTTCTCGCCACGTTGGAAGCCGACCCAAAGGCCATTTCGGGTGAGGCCTTCAATGTCTGCCGGACCGAGAATAACTATCAGATCCGTGACCTGGCCGAGATTGTCGCCAAGACGGTGCCTGGCGCACATATAGACTACGCGGCGGATGCTGGACCAGATAACCGGTCATACCGCGTCAGCTCGGCCAAAATCGAAAAGTCCATCCCGGGGTTCAAGCCGAAATGGGACGCAGTCCGGGGCGCGCAGCAAATTTATGACGCGGTAAAGGCTTGTGACCTCAAGGTCGAGGATTTCGAGGGCCGCAAATACAAACGCCTTGCCCAGCTTGAAGCACTGCTTCAGGAAAACCAGCTGGACAAGGATTTCCGCCGGACCGAGCCTATCGTCTGACCTGGTTCAAAACGGGGCGCTTAAACCAGCGCCCCGATCTTTTCCAGCACGGTGCGGGCGCCGCGCTCACCTGATTTGAAGGCCTCGTCCGTCCACTGATATCCCCATTCTCCAAAGCGGCCAACATAGTGGATACCGGCCTGATCCAGCCAGTCATGGACAATCGGCAACGCCTCTTCCCGGTCAAGGTCAAAGATGATGTTGGCATGGGTGATCAGGCGGGCATCGGTGTGCAGGATTTTCTCATCTTGCTCGATCAGACCAATCTTCACCAAATCGTCGATCACGGGTTGAATCAGGTCATCCGGTGACACATCCAGCGGGCGGTATTTGTGAGAATAATAGCATTCCGCCTGAATTGATCCGCAACCCGGTGGACAGGTTTTTGTCGACATTTTGTGCGGAAAGCTGAGGCGGGTAAAGACGATGTCCTCGTCATAGATATAGGTCCATGTGGCCGGGGTGAAGTCGTCGCGCGCCAGGCCGATATTCACCGTGATACAGGTGGTGCAGGCCAGCTTCGCCGCCGCCTTGCGCACATGATCCGGCGCGCCTTTGACCATCGGGATCAGGTCAGGCAGCGGGATCGAGGAAATCAGGTGGTCATAAGTCTCGGTCACACCGTTTTCGAATTGCACGGTGCGCGCCTCGGGGTCGATGGCGATAACCTTGTGATCCAGATGAAGATCGGTCTTTTCCATGAACGGCTTGAGGTAGGATATAAACCCGCCCTCGGTCGGATACCGAAAATCGGTGATGTAATGAACATCGGGGGTCTCGGCAAAAACCGCGCCGCGGATGACCTCGTCCATCGAAGGCCGGTAAAGCCGGGGCCCCATCCAGACGGTGCTCATCTGGTCAGCATCGACGGTATGGTATTTCTTTCCATAGACGGCCGGAAAATGGGTGGCGAAGGTTTTGCCGAAGACCGAGATCAGCCACTCAAGATAATTTGCAGGCTTTTCAACCACATCCTGTTTCGAGGCTTCGATAAAGTCCAAAATGCACTGTGTTTTCAACTCGTCCGGCAGGTTGTGCAGATTGGCCTGCGCCGGGTGCTTGACCCATGCGCCATGATAATAGTTGTTCACATAGGCTTGGAGTTTTTCGTATTGGCCACCGACATTCTCGGCGAACAGGTCTTGAATGCGCGGATCCTTCGAAAAGGAAATATGCGGCCCGTCATCGAAGATGAAACCACTGTCATGGGTAAAGGTTGCTGTATGACCGCCGGGAAAGGCGTTCTTGTCATACATTCTGCTGGACACGCCGGCACCGTGCAGGTGGTGGGCCGCGCCCAATCCGGACATGCCGGAGCCCAGGATAACAATATTTTTGTCACTCATATCAACGTTCTCTCACAATTTCGCGGCGCCACCACGCGATGGTATCCGCAATTCCAGTTTTCAATGTAAATCTAGGAGTCCATTTCAGCTGGTCGTGAAGCCGGGTGATGTCGGCTTCGACCAACGGCGGATCGCCCGGGCGCGCCTCGCGGGCACCCAGACGTATCAGATCATCGGCCTTGGTCTGACGCCCGATCTCATGGATCAGATCGGCCAGTGGGATTGCCGTTCCGCTGCCGATATTGACCGGCCCCTGCAGATCGCTCAGCAGCAAGGCGACCATAGCGGTGGCAACGTCATCAACATGCAGAAAATCGCGTTTCTGCTGCCCATGTGTACATAGCGCTTCTTGCCCCTGCAGCAGCGAGCGGATGACATCCGCCGCAAGCCGCCGCGGGTTCTCGCCCGGGCCGTACAGGAAAAACGGCCGCGCCCATGACCCGGACAGGTCCAGCGCCTTGCACATAGGGCCAAAGGCCGTGAACAAAGCCGCCTTGGCCGCACCATATTCCGTGGCCGGAGAAATTGGAGTGCTGTCTTCGCGCAGCTTGTCAGTGCCGGACCAATCATACTCCATACACGACCCGCAAAACGTTACACGTTTGCCGCCTGCGCTCGAGAAAGCGAACAGAAGGTCGATTGAATGCTGAATCCAGCGAAAATTCTCAGGCGACTGCTGGTTTCCTGGCCCCATGTACCAGGCCAAGGCGAGCAAGTGGCTGGGCCGGTGCAGATGGATGATGGCACTGACATCCGAGGTGTTGGTCACGTCAAGCTTGACCCAATGCACATCGCCGTAAATTTTGGGGCAAGGGTCGCTTCGGTATGTCGCGATCACGCGGTGCCCTTGGCGAGCAAGCGCTTGGACAGCAGCGCGACCGATGAACCCACCGGCCCCCGTGACCATTACCGTTGTTTTATGTTCCGTCGAACGTGTCATGAAAAGGTTGTCTGTCCTTGGATTCGCGGTGGGGCTTAGCGCTGGATCAGCGGCCACCCCGCGTCTTTTTCAGAAACAATCGTTACAGTTTGCGGCCATTGTATACCAAGAGCCGGATCATCGTAGCGCAACCCCTGCTCAACGCCGGGGGTGTAGAACTCGCTGGCCGAGTAGTAAGCCTGCGCGCCATCCGTCAGCGCAAGATAGCCGTGGGCGAACATTTCGGGCACGTAGAGCGCGCGCCGGTTTTCCACCGACAACTCTATCCCGAAATGCTGAAGGTAGGTGTCGCTGTCCGGGCGCATGTCTACAATCACGTCGTAGATTGCGCCGTTGATACACCGCATGAACTTGGCCTCGGTCGCCGGGGCCTGCTGGTAATGCAGACCACGCATCGTGCCTTTTTTCTCATTAAATGAAAGGTTTATTTGCGCGATTGCTGGTTTCAAACCATGCTTTTCAAACTCATTTGCGCAAAAGGCCCGGGCAAAGAACCCACGATCGTCCGAGATTTCCTGCAAGTCTACCAGATAAGCGCCACGCAAATGCGTTTCTGTGAAAATCATTAAAAACCGCCTCTACTAGACCGCAACCAACTACACACACTGCGCCTTGTTCAAAAAAATTCCTGCCAAGCAACGCTGGCCAAAATCAGCCACGCGTTGTCAGGCATTTGAAGGCACGCCAAAAGCTAACCAGACAATGGGTTCAGTTTCCATGATTCTTGGTTTTTTCTGCACAAAACTGTGCCTTCGAACCGCCCGGCCACCCGCGCGGCGGAAAAATTGTTTAAAATTTGACACTCTGTGTGTGTAATGCGGGCTGGTTTATTGCTGACAAAGGATAAGCACTTGGCGTCTTCAGACCGAAAAGTCCTGATTTTCTCGCAACGCAATCTCAATGACAATGTGTCCCGTTGTTCAGGGTTCGAGTTTGAGGACGTCATTTCCGATATCGAAGATACGCAGCTTGTGGCACCCCACCTCAGGACCAGTGGCAAAATTCCATTGAACCCCAAACGGTGGCTGTCCCGGCGCAGCGCTCTGTTTCAGTACTGGCCATCCGGGGTGGAAAAAACCCCACTGACGCGGAACTATGACCTATTCTTCTGCAATGCCCAAAAACCTTTGGAGTTGCTGGCGTTGGATGCAATCCCAAATTGGCGTGACCGATGCGGTCTTGCGGTCTGTGTTCTGGAAGAGGTCTGGAGCAGCGGTATCGAACAATATCTGCCGCTGATAAAGTCACTGTCGAAATTCGACCTGATTGCCAGCGCGTTTGCCGAATCTTGCGATGCGTTGCACCGCATTACCGGGAAACCCGTTATTCACCTACCCGGAGCCGCCGACATGGTTCGGTTTGCGCCTTATGCTCTGACCGCGGACCGCCCGATTGACATCTATTGCATGGGACGCCGCCGTCCCGAACTGCATGACAGGCTTTTGACCACATTGGCAGAGCGGCGCGGTTTCTACCTATATGACTCGGCGACCAAACCGCCGACTACGGCGCAGCACAAAGTGCACCGGGACTTACTGGCAAATCTGATCCAACACTCGAAACTATTCATGGTCGACATCGCCAAGATCGGTCACGACGATCAGAAAAAGGGCAATATTGCCTGGGGGCCCCGACATGTCGAAGGTCTCGCAGGTGGTGCCATTCAAGTTGGGTATGCGCCAGAAACAGAGGATTATCTGCGCTATTTCGACTGGCCTGAATCCGTAATCCGTCTGCCAGAAGACCCTGACAAAGCCCTGGACGCAATTATTTCGATCCTTGACGACACGGCTGAACAAGACCGTATGCGCCAGATCAACTTGAAACACGCCCTTCAAAAACACGATTGGTTACACAGGTGGTCGGATATCCTGAAGCATCTAAACCTGCCGGAAACCCCAAAGATGATGCAGCGGCAAGAGACCCTGTCGCGCATGTCGTCCACCTACATAGATGTTACTTAGGGACGCAGCTTTGCAGGGCACAATGCAACCGGTGCTTCCGTTCCTCTCAGCGCTGGCGCCGCGTGTCGCTCGGGCTTGGCTCTGAAGTTGAATAGGCTGCAAAAGATCAAACAAATTTAATCACAAGTGATCCAACTCCACTTTGCAAACGAAAAAAGTCTAAGATCGAAACAGACAGCGACTGGGTTTGTGGCGCGACCAGTCACGTGCTGCATGACCCGACTAAATCGCCGGTGTGACCTATTGAACGATACTATTGAAATAAGCGACATTGATAAATCGCTCTGGCGTGCGTCCGAAAAATGGCCCGACCGCGTTGCATTCAGCTGCAACGGAGCTTCCCTTTCCTACCTTGAACTGCGCAGGAAAGCCGAGGCTATGGCCGTAACCTTGCGTTCAGCAGGGGTCAAACCCGGTGATCGTGTCGCATTGGCGTTGTTCAAAGGTCTGGAAATGCCAGTCGCCATCCACGCGGCTTGGATGGTTGGTGCCGCTTTCGTGCCGCTCGACCCAACGGCACCTGTCGCGCGCTTGGTCCAGATCATTTCAGACTGCGCTATTTCGGTTGTGATTGGCGCCCCGCGAAGTGAGGCGTTGATAAAAAAGATTGTCGCCGAAAAGTCCGTTCATATTGTCGGCGTAGAAATCCCCGATTGCGACTGTTCGATGCCAGATGAACAGGCGAACGGTTTTGAGTGTCATGAAAACAGACGGGATGATTTGGCCTATATCATCTTTACATCTGGCTCCACCGGCACCCCAAAAGGCATTTGTCACACATTTTCCTCGGGCAGCGCGTTTTCCCACGCTTGGATAAGGCACTATGGGTTAAGTCCTGACGACGTGTTCTTTAACACCGTACCGCTGCATTTTGATTTCTCTCTGGCCGATTTCTTTACCCCTGCAATGGTGGGCGCAACGACCGAACTTGTCCCAGAGCCAGCGCTGCTGTTCCCCGCAAGCCTTTCGAAACTGTTGGAAGACAGTGGCGGGACGATTTGGAGCTCGGTCCCCTACACTTTCATGCAGCTTTGCCAGCGCGGCGCGCTTGATAAGCGGGATGTGTCCCGCCTGCGGTGGCTGATTTATGGTGGCGAACCGATGCCGCCATCAGCGCTGCCGCTGTTGCGCGCTTCTTTTTCTGCAAAAATATCAAATTCATATGGACCGGCTGAGGTCAATCAGGTTTCGGAATACACCGTTCCTGACACCCACCCCGCCAACGAACCGATACCCATCGGCCGAACCATGGATCACGCAACGTTTGTGCGCACAAGCGACGGTGAATTGTTAGTGTCATCCAGTTCCATGATGACCGGGTACTGGAACAATCCCGAACAGAATACCCGATCTTTTACGACACTGGACGGTAAGCGTTTCTATCGGACAGGGGACAGAGTCGAACAGGATCCATCCGGGCTGTGGGTTTTCTTGGGACGCGAAGATCGCCAGGCCAAAGTGCGCGGCTATCGTATTGAACTTGATGAGATTGAGTTGGCAATGAACTCTCACGCAGCTGTTGCAGAGGCGGCGGCTGTTGTCTCGTCAGACGGTGCCAAAATTCTGGGGTTTGTCACTTTGTTGGAAAACCAGGAGTTAAGCGCGGCGGATCTGAAGTCATTTCTACACTCCAAACTTCCTGGCTACATGGTTCCTGACGAAATAGAATTCAAAGAAGCATTCACCAAAACAAGCACCGGCAAGATCAATCGAAGACACCTATTGGAGGCTGACAATTGAGCAGCATGAGTGAGCAGGGTATCGCAAATTTTATCTCGGGCACCATTCTGGACGGTCGGCAGGTTGCACCGTCTGATGAGCTGCTGATGTCAGGGCTTTTGGACTCGCTGGCCGTCATGACACTTGTTGCGCATTTGGAAACGGAGATGCAGGTCGAAATACCGGCAGACAAAATCACGTTCGAAAACTTCAGCAGTGTGCAAAATGTTATGAGTTTGTTGAAGACTCTCTGATCCCGCTCAAACGACAGGTGTGTTCCGATGCGACCGATTGGTGAAAAGTGCGAAACCTTCCGCAGCCTGGGCAAAAAGGTTCTGAGCGCTGATGTAGAAGAGCGCGACAAACGCGGTGCAAAAGACGCGGCTGATTGGCGAACCCTTTGGCGCGCGGCTGCCGACGCCGGGGTTCTGGCGTTAACCGTGCCGGAACAGTTCGGAGGCGAGGGCCGGTCGTTTCTTGAAGCTGTTCAGGCGCTGCACGCGCTGGGCGAAGGGTGTCGGGACAATGGCATGTTGCTTGGCCTAAACGGCCAGCTTTGGGCAATGCAGAAGTCAATTCTGGAGTTTGGCAGCGAGGAACAGAAATCGACCTTTTTGCCGATCCTGATCAATGGTGATGCAATCTGTGCGCATGCCGTGACCGAGACGAATAGCGGCTCAGACGTGACGGGAATTCGCGCGACGGCTCAGAAAACGCAAAACGGGTATGTTCTGAACGGTGAGAAGATTTGGATCGGGATGGCACCTGCCGCCGACGTTGCCCAAGTTTTTGCATTAACCAACCCTGATCTCGGGGCTTGGGGAATGTCAGCGTTCTTAGTTGATCTGAACCTGCCCGGCATTTCGAAAAGCGCGCCTTATGAAAAGGCTGGCCATCGAACCGTTCCCACCGGGAAACTGACATTTGAAAACGTCGAAATTCCCCAAACCTCCCTTTTAGGGTCGGAAGGGTCCGGGCATGCCATATTCAACCTTTCGATTGCGTGGGAACGAAGTTTCATTTTCTCAAGCCATGTCGGGGCGATGAAACGGCAGTTGGACGAGACGGTGTTGTTTGCCCGAGATCGCGCGCCGAATGGTAGGCCAATCATCAACAATCAAACCGTCTCGAATCGTCTGGCCGATATGCAGGTCCGCTATGAGATCGCCCGCCTCTTGATCGAAAACGCCGCGCGAGAATTGGATGCCGGTATCCAAAATCGCATGACCCCGTCGGTGGCAAAGCTACAGGTTGCGGAATCTTTGCTAGAAAATGCACTGGACGCGCAGCGGATCAACGGTGCAAGCGGCTATTTGACCGGAGAATGCGAACGGATGGTTCGCGATATGGCAGGCACGATTACGCTGGGCGGAACGTCAGACATTCAACGCCTTCTTATCGCAGCCTATCAGAAAGGATCGGTAAAGGCCTGATAGCAGCGTCAGGTGATGCTGAACGGCTACAGGTCAAGTTTCAATTTGGTCCAAAACGGCCACCAGTCATCCGAAAGCACCGTATCTCGGCGAATATGCGCTGTCCACGAAGCGAGTTTCCGCAACGTAAACTGACCCTACCTTTTCGATATTCCCGATCTGATCTATCTGCACGGTAACGGGCATTTTGGTGGGGGCCATAATGAAACTAAGCGTGTGGGAAATAATTTGCATAACCTTGGCAAGCGCAGCGGCATTGGCCGGATTTGCGGGTGCCGCCAATGTGTTGATCTCTGTGCTGTAAGCTGCTCGAGGTGGAAAACTTTTGAGCTGTGCAAGAAATCCGGGTCACTAAGCCGCTAATTGTCGTGACGAACTACCCCTTGGGATATCGTCGCGAGCCCGGATTTGTCTGACCAAATGGCAATATAAAAACCGATGGCTTTGCAGGACGAAATCAATCTATTCAAAATCAATTAAACCTCATCCCAAACCTTCTGTAGCAGCCGGTACCTAAGCGCGACGAAAAGTGCATCAACTGCGCCTCTTTGGCACTTGGAAGTTCTCATTAAAGAACGGCCGTATGCCCTTGGAAAGCGAATCTCTGCGAAAGGCAGTAACCGACGACGCATGCAGGTTTTACTACTGTTATAGAAGTGGTGAGCCGTGCAGGATTCGAACCTGCGACCCACTGATTAAAAGTCTTATAAGCCCCTTTTCGACAGCATTGTAGCCAATTCGATTGGACAGTATATTCTCTTCAATAACAAAAGCTTTAGCGTGCAGAGGTTTCTATAAGACCCTTCCCAAATCTCCACACTTTGCTTACCTTGTGCTTACCCAAGCCGTCTGAGACCAATATGCCCAACGTCAGATTAACAAAATCAAGTGTCGATCGCCTTTCAGCAACAAACCGGGACACGATATATTGGGACGACGGTCTGCCGGGTTTTGGACTTCGCGTGAAAACGACCGGCGTCAAAAGCTTCTTAGTTCAATATCGCAACAAACAAACCGGTCGGTCGAAACGCAAGACACTTGGGCGATATGGGCCGACCTTGACTTTGGGCGCCGCCCGCGAAATAGCACGCGCGCTTCTTGCTGACGTGGTACGTGGCGCAGACCCTGTCGCCGATGCTCAAAGCCTAAGGCATTCACCAACGGTGAACTCACTTGCCACGCAATACATGACCGAACATGCGGAACCGAAGAAACGTCCCGGTAGCGTTCGGAATGATCGGTCAATGCTGGACAGATACATTCTCCCCAAGCTTGGGGATCTTAAAGTCATTGAAGTGACGCATCAGCATGTTCAGAAGCTTCACAATCAAATGCGTGATACGCCCTATCAAGCCAATCGCACTCTGGCGCTCATGTCGAAAATGTTTGAACTGTCTGTGCGCTGGGGTCAGCGTTCTGACAATCCGGCACGTGGCATAGAAAAGTTCCCCGAGGAAAAGCGGGACCGCTGGTTGTCAGACGGTGAGCTGCAAAGACTTTTGGTGGCTCTGTCAGAGCATCCAAATCAGGTTGCAGCGAACGCTATTCGCCTGCAGCTCCTGACAGGCGCACGGATCGGCGAAGTGCTGAAGGCAAAATGGGAAGACTTCGATTTGGATCGCGCGGTCTGGACAAAGCCGTCGCACCACACAAAGCAAAAGCGACGTGAGCACCTGCCGATTTCGTCAGCAACCTGTGATTTACTTGCGGCAATGAAAGCAGGGGCATCTCCTGAAAGTCGTTGGTTGTTTCCGGGACGCTCTCCGGACCAACCGTACAAAGATCTGAAGAAATTTTGGAGCTCGGTCACCACATCAGCAGGTCTTCAAGACTACCGTATCCACGACAATCGGCATACGCATGCGTCGCATCTCGTTTCCAGCGGTCTGAGTCTGCCTATAGTCGGTCGATTGCTTGGACACACGAACCAGTCTACCACGCAACGCTACGCGCACCTCGCAGATGACCCGTTGCGGCAGGCAGCGGATGTGATGGGTAAGAAGATCAGCGGTGGCAGTTCCTGAAACCTGAGAATTTCCTGTGCTGAAGACACGCGAGCGGCAATTAGACTGCAGCTGTCGGCACAGTGTCGATGTTTGGGACGGAAGGGAATGGACGGAGATATAAGATGTCCAAATCTCTACTTCCCGTTGTCACAACGCGTCGTCCGCCTTGGAACAAAGGCAGACTAGTCGGACAGAAGCGGCCATTGCAGTCAAAGCAAGTCTGGGCCATTCGCGCTCGGCTCGAACTTGCAAACAAGCTGAGAGACCTGGCACTGTTCAATCTTGCCATCGATAGCAAGTTGCGCGGGTGCGATCTCGTCCGCCTGAGGGTTAACGATCTCGCCGTCGGCAATTCTGTTCGCGATCGGGTATCCGTTGTTCAACGTAAAACTGCAAAGCCAGTGCAATTTGAAGTGACGGAGAATACACGTGAAGTCGTGTCGCAATGGGTCTCTTCTCAACACATGCATGGACAACGGTATCTGTTTCCAAGTCGTATGCATGCTTTGCCGCATCTTTCGACCCGGCAATACGCTAGGCTTGTCCGGGAATGGGTGTCAGCGATTGGTCTCGATCCGTCCAGCTACGGAACGCATTCGCTTAGGCGCACCAAAGCGGCCTTGATATACAGAAAGACCGGAAACCTACGTGCCGTTCAACTTCTGCTCGGTCACAGCAAAGTGGACAGTACGGTGCGTTACCTTGGCGTCGAGCTTGAAGACGCGCTTAGTATTGCCGAACGTATCGATCTTTAACGATTTAGGCGGGCGGGATCGTCCGCTCGCCGCTCCTAAGCAGACTTTCGGAATCTCCCGTTAATCTTCCGCTTCGAGCCCAAAGCGGAATTTCTCCAAATCAGAAAATGCCACCGTTCGCTCCAAAGCGGCAGGTTCTGACCAACGGGAAAACTGCCAGACGGACAAATCAGCGTTCAAGGCACGGTCGTTCTATGCGGCAGAGCCGATAGTACAGCTGAAACGGATTGACGGCGGAAATTGCGCTACAATCGAAAACTGATAACTCAAGGTCTTGTTTGACTCGTTTTTGAAAAGGGTCGGGACTTCCTTGTATGCGAACCAAGAACACCGCCCACAATGATTGAGCCAGATCAAGGCGATCCCAATCCTAACACCACTATCTTGTAACTACATTCAAGACGGAAAAGCTCTGGGGGACAAATTGCAGACAATACCTGTCTTGGATATGGGGGGCGCAACCTTGATACAGCTTCTATCCAGAGTTTTGGTTCTTCTACTCACATTTTTTGGCGCTTCAGCGCACGCAGGAGAATACGAGAATGCAGTAGCTGCCTACAAGCGAGGGGACGTAGCAAGTGCGTTGTCGCAGTTTGCAAAGTTGTCCGAACGCGGAGATCCTCGCGCACAACTTCATCTCGGAATAGCGTATCTAACCGGCAAACATTTCAAACAGGATTGCGCCAAAGCAATAGATCTACTCAACAAATCGGCCAAGCAAGGAAATGCAATGGCTCAACATAATATTGGTGTCGCCTACGACTCTGGTACTTGCTTGCGAGTTGACGACAAGAAAGCTGCCAACTGGTATCGTTTGGCAGCTAAACAAGGTCACGCCTCGTCTCAAAACAATCTCGCAATTGCTTACGAGAAAGGTCGCGGCGTGAAGAAAAGCAAGGTCTTGGCTTACGCTTGGTGGACGCTGGCAATCAAGAATGGACACAAAAACGCTACCTTGTATCAATTTAAGTTGTCTTCCAAAATGACGTCTGCCGAGCTCAAAGAGGCAAGTCGCCTAGCAGAAAACTGTTTCCGATCCAACTATCGAAACTGTGATTGAAACAAGCGCTTGATCCACGCATCTCAACACTAAGGCATTCAGCGAAGAACAGAGCAAGTAAAGCGAAACAAATTTAGCAAAGGCAGAACCGCAAGTTCGATATCGCAATGAATTCAGCCAATTCGGAGAAGGAATGATGCTCCGCAGTTTTGTCCTGCTAATGTGTTCATGCTCAATGATTTTATGGACTTTGGAACTTTTTGCCGCCGAAACGTATAAGCAAGTAAGGGGGAAAAATGATGACTGGCATATCATTGTGCCTTCCGATTGGACCGTAGAGAATTCCAAATCATCTCCTGTTTTGTTCACTTCCCCTGATGGTCTATCCGTTTGTGGTGTTCATTGGGCGTTGTTGAAAGAGAAAAAGCGGCGCTATAGCCACGCTGAACTGAAGAAATGGGCAAATGAACTTGTGGCCTCGCAAAGTTGGCTGAAAGCAAAAGTGGTTCGAAAAACGAGTTTGATTTTACCATCGGGAGAGAACGGCGTGAGATATGAGGTTTCGATCCCTTTGGCGCCCGGAGGTAGATCATTGCGTTTGTACACAGCTTCAAATGGCAAACTCTTCACTGTCGATTGCGAGACTTTTGCCTCTCTATGGGAGAACAGAAAGGCTACATATTTCGCAGTTATTGGTGGCTTCGATTTCTCCCACTAAGGCAGCGTTGAAGATTTCAAATTGGTTAAATCCAATCAATTTTAGATCAAAGCCAAGTCCTTTGTCGCAAAGTCCGTTTAGCTTCGTCCACCAATGACGGCTGAGTCCGCATTGCGGTCGTTCGCTGCAACTTGCTTGAACGTCTACTTTGCGGACATGGACGAAACCGCTCTCGCGGTATTGGCGCTGGTGGCGTTCGCTGGGCACTGATTGGGGCACAGAGATTTTGTAGATGGGCGCGTCTGCCTGACGATTGG